>CP126124.1:0-2400000 GCA_030123545.1 Burkholderiaceae bacterium
AGTCGCGCGAGGCCTTGCGGTCCCCCGCTTTCATCCAGAGATCGTATGCGGTATTAGCGTAACTTTCGCTACGTTATCCCCCACGACTGGGCACGTTCCGATATATTACTCACCCGTTCGCCACTCGCCACCAGGATTGCTCCCGTGCTGCCGTTCGACTTGCATGTGTAAGGCATGCCGCCAGCGTTCAATCTGAGCCAGGATCAAACTCTATAGTTCGATCTTGAAATGTTGCCCGATTTCTCAGGCAGCTCATAAAACGGAATTGAAGTGAACTTCACTTCTGTTCTGATGAGCGTCTGTGAGCCCCGAAGGACTCAAGTTCCGAAGAACTTGGCAATCGCCGTCAAACGCCCACGCTTATCGGCTGTATGTTGTTAACGAGCCTGCGCGAAGCTAACTGCTCCGCGGCAATCTTCGCCACGATCAGCGAAGCCTTGCATTATCGCCCGGTTTTTAAAGACCTGTCAAGCTTGCAGGTCTCTCACCGCCCGGGGCCTCGAGCGATTCGCTGCGGGCACGCGGCCCTTCGTCGTCGATCGAGCCGCAAATTATATACCGGGTCTCCGGGCAGCCGACGCAGCCCAACCCTGCGCATGCGCGGCGGGCGTAAAGTGCGCGGCGCAAACCGGCGATCGACCGGACGGAGGCCGCAGGCCTACGCCATGGGCGCACGAGGCGCGGTGCAAGCGCGGGCAGCATGACCGCCAGCGCATGGGTGCCGCCTGGATAATCGAAACCGATGGCCATCATCACCCTGCTCGACGCCCAGCTGGCCTACGGTCATGCCCTGCTTCTCGACCACGCCGGCTTCGCGCTCGAAGCGGGCGAGCGGGTCGGGCTGATCGGCCGCAACGGCACCGGCAAGTCGTCGCTGCTACGGATTCTGGCCGGCCTCGACCGGCCCGACGACGGCCGGCTACAACTGCAGCAGGGGCTGCGCGTGGCGCATGTCGCGCAGGAACCGGCGCTCGATCCGGACGCGACCGTTTTCGCGGCATTGCGCAGCGCGCTGGCCGACACGCTGGCGCTGATAGCCCAGCACGCGCGCGGCGACGGCGACCTGGACGCGCTGCAAAGCCGGATCGAGGCGCAGGACGGCTGGCACTGGGCGCAGCGCATCGCCGAGACGCTCGAGCGACTGCGGCTCGATGGTGACGCAACGGTCGCCACGCTGTCCGGCGGCACGAGAAAGCGCGTCGCGCTGGCGCAGGCGCTGGTCGCGCGGCCCGACGTGCTGCTGCTCGACGAGCCGACGAACCATCTGGACCTGGACGCAATCGCCTGGCTCGAGCAGCTGCTGCTCGATTTTTCCGGCAGCGTGGTCGTGATCACGCACGATCGCGCGTTCCTGGACCGGGTCGCGACGCGCATCGTCGAGCTCGACCGTGGCCGGCTGCGCTCCTACCCCGGCAACTTCGCGCGCTTTTCTGCACTGCAGCGCGAACAACTCGCGCAGGAAGCGCTCGCGAATACGCGCGCCGATCGACTGCTGGCGCAGGAAGAGGTCTGGATCCGCAAAGGCGTGGAGGCGCGCCGCACGCGCGCGGCGGCACGCATTGCGCGCCTGCAGCGACTGCGCGCTGAACATGCGGAGCGCCGCAGCGCGCCCGGCCGGGTGCGGATGGATCTGGACGCCGGGGCAGCCGGCAGCTACCAGGGCAAGATCGTGGCCGAACTGACCCAGGTCGGCAAGGCGTTCGGCGAGCGGGCCATCGTGCGCAATTTGAGCACCACCGTGCTGCGCGGCGACAAGGTCGGGCTGATCGGGCCGAATGGCGCCGGCAAGACCACGCTGCTGAAAATCATCCTCGGTGAACTCGCACCCGACAGCGGCCAGGTGAAGCGCGGCGCCGCGCTGCAGGTCGCGTACTTCGACCAGATGCGCGAAGCGCTGGATCCCGACGCCACGCTGGAGGACTTCATCAGCCCCGGCAGCGAATGGATAGAGATCGGCGCGCGGCGCACGCACGTGAAGAGCTACCTCGGCGACTTCCTGTTCGCGCCGGCGCGCGCGGCGTCGCCGGTGCGTTCGCTGTCGGGCGGCGAGCGCAACCGGCTGCTGCTCGCGCGGCTGTTCGCGCGCCCGGCGAACGTGCTGGTGCTCGACGAGCCGACGAACGACCTCGACATCGACACGCTCGAACTGCTGGAGGAACTGCTGCAGGACTACGCCGGCACCGTGTTCCTGGTCAGTCACGACCGGCGCTTTCTCGACAACGTGGTGACCAGCACGATCGCGTTCGAGGGCGACGGGCGCTGGCGCGAGTACGAGGGCGGCGTGACCGACTGGCTCGAACAATCGGCCCGCGCGCGCGTCGCCGCTGCGCCGGTTGAGAGAAAAAACACGCCGAAGCCGGCGCCAGTCGTGCACAGTCCGCTACGAAAAACGAAGCTGAGCTACAAGGAACAGCGTGAACTGGAGGCGCTGCCGGGACTGATCGACGCGCTCGAGCAGGAGCAGCGCGAAATCAACGATGCGTTGGCCGACGGCAGCCTGTACGCGAGCGATGCCCGGCGCGCCGGCGCGTTGGCCGAGCGCAGCAGCGCGATCGAGGAGCGGTTGACGGCTGCGCTCGAACGCTGGGAGGCGCTGGGCAGCCTCGCGGGCTGAAGACGCCGCGACTGCGCGCAGCCTATCCGCGCTCGCGCAGCCGCGCCAGCGCCTTCCAGAACGCCGCGTCCTGCGTCGCCGCGAAGTTGATCCGCATCAGCGTGCTCGGGCGCCGGCGCGCGTGAAACAGCGATCCCGGCGCGAGCAGATAGCCTTCGTCGAGCATGCGCTGCGCGAGCGCGTCGGTGTCGACGCCGGTCTCGACCCAGCCGAACAGGCCGGCCGGCTCGGCCGCGAAGCTGCAGCCAGCGCTAAGCGCCAGCCGCACGCTGCGCGCGCGCGCCTGGTCGAGCCGGTCGCGGATGCGCTCCGCGTGGCGCCGCAGCTGGCCCTGCGCGATGCACCAGGCGAGCGCGCGCTCGAGCAGCGCCGGCGTGGTCAGCGTGGACAGCAGCTTGGTGTCCTGCAACGGCTCGATCAGCGCCGCCGGCGCGGCGAGGAAGCCGACGCGCCAGTTCGGCGCGAGGATCTTCGCGAAACCGCCGACGTAGATCGTGCGTTGCAGGCCGTCGAGCGCCGACAACCGCGTTGCGTGCTCGGGCGCGAAATGGCTGTAGGTATCGTCCTCGACGATGCGGAAGTCATGCGCGCCGGCGAGCTGCAGCAGCCGGTGCGCCGCGCCGGGCGACAGGCAATAGCCGGTCGGGTTGTGCAGCACGCTGACGCTGACGAACAATCGCGGGCGGTGCGCCGCGCAGTACTGCGCCATCACCGCCAGATCGGGGCCGTCGGCGCCGCGCGGCACCGGCAGGATGCGCATGCCCAATGCGTCGAGCCGGGCGAACTCCACCGCCCAGCCCGGCTCCTCGACCAGCACCGGGTCGCCGGGTTTCAGCAACGTGCGGCTCACCAGATCCAGCGCGTGGGTCGCGCCGACCGTGGTGACGATCTGCTGCGGCGCCGCGTGGACATCGAGCCGCGCGAGCTTGCGCGACAGCGCCTCGCGCAGACTCGCGTCGCCGGCCGGTTCGCCGTACTGCAGCGAGAACGACTGCAGTTCGCGCGCGCTGCTGACCCGGCGCACCGCGGTGGACAGGAAGTCCGCCGCCAGCCAGTCCGACGGCAGCACCCCCATGCCGGGCTGCGGCCGCTCGCCGCTGCCCTGGAACATGCTGCGGATCAGCGCCGCGGCGTCGACCGGCACGCGCGCCGGCCCCGGTCGCTCCGGCGGCTGCCCCGTGCCGTCCGAGCCGGTCTCGGCGGAACGCAGCGCGGCGCCGTCCCGCCCCGCGTCGCGCACGAAGAAGCCGCGCTGGCGCCGCGCCTCGATCAGCCCGCGCGCCAGCAGCCGGTCGTACGCGGCGACCACCGTCGACGGGCTGACCTGCTGCTGCGCCGCGCATTGCCGCACCGAGGGCAGCCGCGCGCCCGGCGCGAGCAGCCGGTCGCGGATGCGCTCGGCGAAGCGCTCGGCGAGTTGCTCGCTCAGGGTGGCGGCGGCGGAGCGGGTCAGCATCGCGGCAAGTCTCCAGGTTGCTGCACGGTCCGCTGTACCGGCGGAACCGCCAATACAGCATCCGAAGTGAGATTGTTATCTGTACTGCTCATGTACCGGTCGCTACTTTAGATTGAGTGCGATGGATACGCAAGCCGCATCGTCCGCAAAGCCCGACACGCCCGCCGCGCCGGCCGTGCACGCGACGCCCGACGCCGTCCGCGGCCTCTGGCTCGGCACGCTCGGCGTCGTGATCTTCTCGCTCACGCTGCCGATGACGCGGCTCGCGGTCGGCTCGGTCGCCGCGCCGCAGCTCTCGGGCGCGTTCATCGCGATGGGGCGCGCCGCGGTGGCCGGGCTGTTGAGCCTGCTGTTCCTCGCGGCAACGCGTGCGCCACGGCCGCGCGGCGGCGACTGGCCGCTGCTCGTCGCCGTCTCGCTCGGCGCGGTGTTCGGCTTTCCGCTGTTCAGCTCGATCGCGATGCGTTACGTGGAAGCGGTGCACGCGAGCGTGATGGTCGGCGTGCTGCCGCTCGCCACCGCGTTGGCCGGCGCCTGGCTGCAGCGCCAGCGACCGTCCGCCGGCTTCTGGTTGTGCGCGGCGCTGGGCAGCGCGCTGGTCGGCGCGTTCGCGCTGCTGCGCTCGGGAGAGTCGGGCGTGGCATCGAGGGTGGATTTGCATTGGGCCGACGGGTTGCTGCTGCTGGCGATGCTGTGCGCCGCGATCAGCTACGCCAGCGGCGCGAAGCTGGCCGCGCATCTGCGCGCCGACCATGTGATCTGCTGGGCGCTGGTGATCGCGCTGCCGGTCAGCCTGCCGGCGATGGCGCTGCTCTGGCCCGCGCGCGCGATCTCCGCGCCGGCCTGGTGGGCGTTCGGCTACGTCGCGGTGTTCTCGATGTGGATCGGCTTTTTTGCCTGGTACCGGGGCCTCGCGCTCGGCGGCACGGTGCGCGTGAGCCAGGTGCAGCTGCTGCAGCCGTTCCTGTCGATGCTGTTCGCGGTGCCGCTGCTCGGCGAGACGCTGGACGCCACGAGCATCGCGTTCGCGCTGGCGGTGCTGGCCACGGTGTTCGTCGGGCGCAAAATGCCGGTCGGCGCACGCCGCACTCACGCTCCCGCCCCCGGAGACCTCCGATGAATTCCCGCCTTGCATCCGCAGCCGCACCGGCATCCACTGCAACGCCGGGCACGCCGGGCGGCTGGCGCCTGGCCGCGCGCGCCGGCGCGATGAACCCGTCGGTGATCCGCGAGATCCTGAAGCTCACCGAGAAGCCCGGCGTCATCAGCTTCGCCGGCGGCCTGCCTTCGCCGCGCACGTTCCCGGTGGCCGAGTTCGCCGCGGCCTGCGCCAAGGTGCTGCGCGATGACGCGCAGGCCGCGCTGCAATACGCGGCGAGCGAGGGCTTCGGGCCGCTGCGCGAAATGGTCGCGGCCAGCCTGCCGTGGAAGGCCGACGCGTCGCAGGTGCTGATCACCACCGGCTCGCAGCAGGGGCTGGACCTGCTGGCCAAGGTGCTGCTCGACGACGGCAGCCGGTTGCTGGTCGAGACGCCGACCTACCTCGGCGCGCTGCAGGCGTTCGCGGCGATGGTGCCCGAGGTGCTCGGCGTCGCCTGCGACGAACAGGGCGTGCAGATCGACGCGCTCGCGCAGGCTGCCGACGACGCGCGCTTCCTGTACGTGCTGCCGAACTTCCAGAACCCGACCGGCCGCACGATGGGCGAGGCGCGCCGCGCGGCGCTGTGCGAGCGCGCGGCGGCGATCGGCCTGCCGCTGGTCGAAGACAACCCGTACGGCGACCTGTGGTTCGACGCGCCGCCGCCGGCGCCGCTCACCGCGCGCAACCCGGAGGGCTGCGTCTACCTCGGTTCGTTCTCCAAGGTGCTCGCGCCGGGGCTGCGCCTGGGCTACCTGGTCGCGCCAAAAGTCCTGTACCCGAAGCTGCTGCAGGCCAAGCAGGCGGCCGACCTGCACAGCGCCGGCTTCAACCAGCGCGTGGTGGCCGAGGTCATCGCCGACGGATTCCTCGCGCGCCACGTGCCGAAGATCCGTGCGCTGTACCGGGCGCAGCGCGACGCGATGCTCGCCGCGCTGGTCCGCCACATGCCGGACGGCGTGCAGTGGAACCAGCCCGCGGGCGGCATGTTCCTGTGGGCGCGGCTGCCCGAAGGGCTGGACGCGACCCGGCTGCTGCCGCGCGCGGTCGAACACGGCGTGGCCTACGTGCCCGGCGCGCCGTTCTACGCCGGCGCGGGCGATGCGCGCACGCTGCGCCTCTCCTACGTGACCGCGAGCAGCGACGAGATCGAGATCGGCATCGCGGCGCTGGCGCGCGCGGTGCGCACCGCGATTTCATGAGTAAACAGGGCCAATCCCTGCGTCGATCAAGAGCCGAATGCTCCTGATTTTGTAGCGTCGATCCATGTCCACTGGCCGCCCGTTCGCGCAGGTCGATGTGTTCACGGCCCGACCGGGCTATGGCAATCCGGTCGCCGTGGTGCAGGGTGCCGACGGCCTGGACGAGGCCGCCATGCAGCGCTTTGCGCGCTGGACGAACCTTTCCGAAACCACGTTCGTGCTGCCGCCAACCGACGCGCGCGCCGACTACGCGCTGCGCATCTTCACGCCCGGCGGCGAACTGCCGTTTGCCGGCCATCCGACGCTGGGCTCGTGCTTTGCGTGGCGTGCCGCCGGCGGCGCGCCGAAGGCGCCCGGGCGCATCGTGCAGCAGTGCGCCAGGGGTCTGATCGACATCCGGACCGACGGTGCACGCCTGGCCTTTGCCGCGCCGCCGATGCAGCGCAGCGCCCCCGATGCCGCGACGCTGGCTGCCGTGCTGCAGGCGCTGGACCTCGCGCCCGCCCGCGTCAGGCAGGCGCAGTGCCTCGACAACGGCCCCAAGTGGCTAGTCCTGTGGCTGGACAGCGCCGACACGGTGCTGGCGCTGGCGCCCGATCACGCCCGGCTCGCCGCCATCGGACTCAAGATCGGCTTAGCCGGCATCCATCAAGGAATTGATGCTTCTCAATTGATAGCGAGATCGAACCGCGAGGCACGCGCTTTCGGCGCCGCACCGGACGCGCCGCTGATCGAGGTGCGCGCCTTCGCCGCGCCGATCGGCGTGCCGGAAGACCCGGTCACCGGCAGCCTGAACGCGAGCCTGGCGCAGTGGCTGGTCGAAGCCGGCGAGCTGCCCACGCGCTACGTGGCGGCGCAAGGCACGGCGCTCGGCCGCGCCGGTCGCGTGCACGTCGAGCGCGATGCGAGCGGCACGGTGTGGGTCGGCGGCGACTGTGTACCGGTGATCCGCGGCGAAGTGCTGCTCTGAACGCGGGCCACCCGATGACCGCGCAGCTCGATCATCTGGTGGTGCTGGCCGACACGCTGGCGCAAGGCACCGCCTGGTGCGACGCCACGCTGGGTATCAGCCCCGGGCCGGGCGGCCAGCATCCCTTGTTCGGCACGCACAACCGGCTGCTCGCCATAGCCGGTGAACGCTTTGTGCGCGCCTATCTGGAAGTCATCGCGATCGACCCCGACGCCGGCGATCCCGGGCGCGCGCGCTGGTTCGATATCGACGACGAGCGCTTGCGCGGCGAGGTGCGCGCTCACGGCCCGCGCCTGATCCACTGGGTGGCGCGCGTGCCCGACCTCGCTCAGGCCGCCGCTGCGCTGGCGGCGCAGGACATCGACTGCGGCGAGCGCCTGCAGGCCAGCCGTATGACGCCGAGCGGATTGCTCGAGTGGCAGATCGTCGTGCGGCCGGACGGCCGGCGCCCGTTCGACGGTTGCCTGCCGACGCTGATCCAATGGGGCGCTGCGCACCCAGCCGATGGCATGCCCGCGAGCGGCTTGAGCCTGCGGGCGCTGCGCTTGCAGCACCCCGATGCGGCGCGTCTGCAATCGGCATTGACGAGAATCGGCCTGCAAGGCGTCTCGGTGCAAGCGGCCGCGACCCCGGAGCTGCGGGCTGAATTGCTGACGCCGCGCGGACTGGTATCGATCTGACGCGGCGATGCACGCGCCGCTCCTTCGTTCGGATCCACCATGACCCATTCGCAAACCTTGCTCCCCACCCTGCCCGACATCGAAGCCGCCGCGCAGCTCGTCTACCGCGAATTCCAGCCGACGCCGCAATACCGCTGGCCGCTGCTGTGCGAACGGCTCGGCGCCGAATGCTGGCTCAAGCACGAAAACCACACGCCGGTCGGCGCGTTCAAGATCCGCGGCGGCCTCACCTATTTCGACCAGCTTGCGAAGGCAGATGCGCTGCCGCGCGAGGTGATCAGCGCGACGCGCGGCAACCACGGCCAGAGCATCGCCTGGGCCGCGCGCCGCCATGGCGTCGCCTGCACCATCGTCGTGCCGCACGGCAACTCGGTCGAGAAGAACGCTGCGATGCGCGCACTCGGCGCTCTGCTCATAGAGCATGGCGACGACTTCCAGCAGGCGCGCGAGCACGCGGACCGGCTCGCGTCCGAGCGCGGCGCGCTGATGGTGCCGAGCTTCCACGCCGACCTGCTGCGCGGTGTCGCGACCTGCTGGTGGGAGTTCCTGCGCGCGGTGCCGCAGATGGACGTCGCTTACGTTCCGATCGGCCTCGGCTCCGGCGCCTGTTCGGCGATCGCGGCGCGGCGCGCGCTTAGGGCTAGCGTGCGCATCGTCGGCGTCGTCAGCAGCCTCGCGCCGACCTATGCCGAATCGCTGGCCGCCGGCCGCGTGGTCGAAGTGCCGGCCAGCACCGTGCTCGCCGACGGCATGGCCTGCCGCGTGGCCGAACGCTCGGCGCTCGACATCCTCGCAGGCGAACTGGACCACGTGGTGCGGGTCGACGACGACGAGGTCGCGGCGGCGATGCGCGCGATCTACACCGACACGCACAACGTCGCCGAGGGCGCCGGCGCGGCGGCGCTGGCGGCGGCGCTGCAGGAGCGCGCGCAGCTGGCCGGCCGCTGCGTCGGCCTCGCGCTGACCGGCGGCAACGTGGACGCGGCCGTGTTCGCGCGCGTCCTGACCTCGCACTGACCCCGTACTGACCTCGTACTGAGCACGTGTTGATGCAACACGACTGCTGCGCGGCGCGGCCGCCCCGCATTGCGCGTTTGCTTTCATTTTCATAGCAATAGTCGCAAGCGCGACAACCACATCGCGCTGATTTGCCGAAGAATCCGCGCATGGGAACGCTGTATCTCGTGCGCCATGGCCAGGCTTCGTTCGGCGCCGACGACTACGACCGGCTCAGCACGCTCGGCTGGCGCCAGGCGCTGCGGCTGGGCGAATATTTCAAGACGAAGGATGTCGCGTTCGACGTGGTGCTGACCGGCACGCTGCGCCGGCATTTGGAAACCTGGAACGCGATCCGCGAGGGCGGCGGCTTTGCCGTGGAGCCGCAGATCTGGCCCGGGCTCGACGAATACGACGCGGCCGCGGTGATCGCGGCGATCCATCCGCAGGCGTTGCCGCACCCCGATTCGCCCGAGGCCTACCGGCGCCACTTCCGGCTGCTGCGCGACGGCCTCACGCAGTGGATGGCCGGCGTGGTGAGCCCGCGCGGCATGCCGAGCTATCCCGAGTTCGTGCGCGGCGTGACCAGCGCACTCGACCATGTGCGCACGAGCTGCCCCGGCGGCCGCGTGCTGATCGTCTCCAGCGGCGGGCCGATTTCGACCGCGGTCGGCCACACCCTCGGCACCCCGGCGGAGACCACGATCGAGCTGAACCTGCGCATCCGCAACGCGTCGATCACCGAGTTCGCGGTCACGCCGCGGCACCACCGGCTCGTCACCTACAACACGCTGCCGCACCTGGACGCGCCGCAATACGCGGACTGGGTAACCTACGCCTGAGCCGGGGCCCCGCGCGGTGCCGGCACAATCCGTCCGTGACCTACAGTTTTCTGTCGGCCTTCGTGCTGCTGCTGCTCGTGCTCGATCCGTTCGGTTCGCTGCCGATCTTCGTGTCGGTGATGCAGAAGGTCGACCCGGCGCGGCGCACCCGGGTCGCGCTGCGCGAGGTGCTGATCGCCTACGCGGTGCTGCTGGCCTTCATGCTGGCCGGCCAGTCGTTCCTGCAGCTGATGCACCTGACGCAGCGCTCGCTGCAGGTGGCCGGCGGTGTGATCCTGATGATCATCGCGCTGAAACTGATCTTCGCCGGAGGCGGCGACCTGTACGCGACCGAGGAGCAGCGCGAGCCGCTGATTTTTCCGCTCGCGGTGCCGCTGCTCGGCGGGCCCTCGGCGATGGCCACCGTGCTGCTGCTCGCTTCGAGCGATCCGCAGCGCATGCCGTACTGGATCGCCGCGCTGACCGCGGCGATGGCGGTGTCGGGGGTGGTGCTGATCGCCGCCGGCCCGATCCACCGGCTGCTCGGCAATTCGGTGGTGATCGCGATCGAGAAGCTGATGGGCCTGGTGCTGACCGCGATCGCGGTCAACATGATCCTGGCCGGGCTGAAGGACTATTTCCTGGGCACCTGAGTTCGCCCGACCCGCCGCGCGACCGATGAGGCTGCGTTGAACAAGACCACACGCTCCGGCATCGCGACGCTCGCCGTGCTGTCGCTGATCTGGGGCTACACCTGGATCGTGCAGAAGGAGGGGCTGCGCTTTGCATCGCCGCTCGACTACGGCGCGCTGCGCGCGCTGCCCGGCGCGCTCGTGCTGTTCAGCGCGATGATCGTGCTGCGCCGGCCGCTGCGCCCGACGCGGCCCGGCTACGCGCTGCTGCTCGGCCTGTTCCAGACCACGGCTTTCATCGGTTTCACGAACTGGGCGCTGCTCGCCGGTGGCGCCGGCCGCAGCGCGATCCTGTGCTACACGATGCCGTTCTGGACGCTGCTGCTCGCGCGCGTCGTGCTCGGTGAACGACTGCGCGCGCTGCAATGGTGCGCGGTCGCGCTCGCCGGCCTGGGGCTGGTGCTGGTGCTCGAGCCGTGGCACCTCGCGGGCACGATCGCGAGCAAGGTGCTGGCGGTCGCCGGCGGCGTGAGCTGGGCCGCAAGTGCCGTGGTCGCGAAGTACTGGCGCGCGCGCGAGGACTACGACCTGCTGTCGGCGACCGCGTGGCAGATGCTGCTCGGCGGCCTCGTGCTCGCGGCGATCGCATGGTTCGTTCCATCGCACCCGATCCACTGGACGCCGTACTTCGGCTTCCTGCTCGGCTACATGGTCGTGCTCAGCACCGCGGTCGGCTGGTTCCTCTGGATGTACCTGCTGAACCGCCTGCCAGCCGGCATCGCCGGGCTGTCGATGATGGCGGTGCCGGTGCTCGGCGTGTTCTTCTCGTGGCTGCAGATCGGCGAGCAGCCGAGCCGGGTCGAGCTCGTGGGCATCGTGGTCATCGCGATCAGCCTGGCGCTGCTAGCCTGGGCGGGGCAACGGAATCAGCCGGCCGACGCCGGAACGCCAGCCGTCGGCGAGTGACCGGGCGTTCAGCCGCGCGCCGGCCCGTCGGCCAGCGTCGACAGCGGCAAGTCCACAAGTTCCTGCAGCAGCCGCGCGAGCTGTTCGCCCGCGGAGTCCAGCAGCGTGCGGCCCAGTTCGGCGCTCGCCGCGGCCGCGTTGCCGGCAGCGCCTTGCGGGTTGTAGTCCTGCATCGCCCAGCCGAGCTTGGCGCTCTTGCCGTTGCCGAGCACCGGGTACTTCGCGGCGCGCTCGCGCGAGCTCGACGCGAAGTCGCGCGCGCGCCCCATGTCGACCCAATCGGGGTGCAGCGCCAGCATCATCGAGGTCTCGACCTGACCCGCGTGCACGCCGAAGCGCTGCTCGTCGGCGGAAATCAGCTTCTCGACTGCCGCGCCCAGCGGCAGGTCGAACCAGCTGCTGCGATACACCAGCATGTTGCAGCCGACCCGGAGCTCCCGCGCGACGATGTCCATCAGGCTGACCTGGCCGCCGTGCGCGTTGAACAGCAGGAGCTTACGCACCCCGGCGCGCGCCACGCATTGCCCCAGGCCGATCCAGGTCGCCGCGACCGTCGCCGCGGGCAGTGTCAGCGTGCCGGCATAGGCCTGGTGCTCCGGGCTGTAGCCGACCGCCTGCGTCGGCAGCAGCAGCACCGGCAGCTCCGCCGGCAACCGCGGCAGCGCCGCCGCGATCACGCCGTCGACCAGCGCCTGATCGACGCATAGCGGCAGATGCGGCCCGTGCTGCTCGGTCGCGGCGACCGGCAGCACCGCGACGCAGCGCTCGGGGTCGAGCTGCGCAAAGTCGCGGGTGCAGAGATCGGCCCAGTAGCGGGAGCGGAACGCGGGGCGGGCGGCGGGGCGAGAGGTGCGGCGGGTGGCCATCGAGCGATCTTAGGGCCTGTTCATGCCGGAACGCGAGCGCGAAGCACGAATGTCGGGATACGGTGCGGGGCCCGGTGAGCGCGTCGTCGGCGGGCGCGGTCCGTCATACCCACCGCGCCTCAAAGCTTAAGGTGCCGCCGCTATCATCCCCGCGATGACCGAAGAGCTCTTCCGCAGCGACGGCTACATGACCGAATGCGAGGCGACCGTGGTCGCTGTTGGCGACCCGGGCGTGGTGCTGGACCGCACCGTGTTCTATCCGCTTGGCGGTGGGCAGGCCGGCGACAGCGGCGTGCTGGTATTGGCCGACGGCAGCGAACTCGTCATCGCCGACACCCGCAAGGGCAAGGACGCCGACGGCCGCCCGAACGGCGAGATCGTGCACGTACCGGCCGCGGACCAGGCGGCGTTGCTCGCGCTGCTAGCGCCGGGCGCGCGCGTGGTCGCCCGCATAGCCTGGGAACGGCGGCATCGCATGATGCGGCTGCACACGACCACGCACCTGCTGTGCCATCTGGTGCCGCATCCGGTCGACGGCTGCTCGATCACGCCCGACTACGCACGGCTCGACTTCCACATGACCGAACCGCTGGACAAGGTGGCGTTAAGCGAAGGGATCGCGCGCCTGGTCGCCGCCGCGCATCCGGTCGAGGTCGGCAGCATCAGCGACGCCGAACTCGACGCGAACCCGGCGCTGGTACGCAGCATGAGCGTGCAACCGCCGCGCGGCACGGGGCGCGTGCGCACGATCCGCATAGGAGGCCAGGGTGGCGACATTGGCACTGGCGACGCTGCGCAACCCGCGATCGACTACCAGCCCTGCGGCGGCACCCATGTGCACAGCACCTTTGAAATCGGCGCGGTGCTGGTGACCAAGATCGAGAAGAAGAGCGCCGGCACGCGGCGCGTGGTGCTGGGGTTCGCGTAAGAACGCTCGCGCGGTGACGACAGAACCAGGACAGGCCGCGTCGCCTACCATGCCTTCCCCACCCTCTTCATTTGTCCGCACGGCCCGATCGACATGACTTGGCTCCAACGCCTGCGCCGGCTCCGGTTTGCTATTTTGTTGATAGCAACCTGTGTAATGCCCACCTGGGCTCTGGCGCAGTTTTCGTCAAATACCGCGGCCGGCAGTGTGGTCACGACCGAGCAGGTGCGCGCCGAGTTGATCGCGCAGGCGCCGGACGGCGTCGCGCCGGGGCATGCGCTCTGGGTCGGCCTCAAACTCACGCACGCGCCGGGCTGGCACACCTACTGGAAGAACGCCGGTGACTCGGGGCTGCCGACGCACCTGCAGTGGACGCTGCCCAAGGGCGTGAGCGCCGGCGACATCGCCTGGCCGATGCCGCGCCGGATCACGGTCGGCCCGCTCGTGAACTACGGCTACGACGGCACCGTGCTGCTGCCGGTGCCGCTCGACGTGGCGCCGGACTTCCACGCCGCGCTGCTGTCGCGCGACCTCGACGTGAAGCTGCACGCATCGTGGCTGGTGTGCCGCACCGAATGCATCCCGCAGGAGGGCGACTTCCGCCTCGCGATCCCGATTGCCGGCTCGACCAGCCTGAACCGTGCGGCGTTCGACGCGGCGCACGCTGCCCAGCCGCGGCCGCTTTCGAACGGCTCGCAAGCCGAGGTCGCGGACCGCGCGCTGCGCCTGCGCGTCGCCGGCCTGCCGGCGGCTCTGGTCGGCAAGCCACTGCAGATCTTCCCCGAGACGTCCGAAGTCATCGACAACGCGGCGCCGATCACGCAGCAGTGGCAGGGCGGCGTCTGGACCGCGAGCCTGCCGCTGTCCCCGCAGCGCAGCGCGAGCCCGGCGCAGTTCCCGGTCGTGCTCGCCGCGGCCGGCGCCGGCGAGCCAGGCACCGGCTACCGCGCCGATCCGGCGGTGACCGGCACCTGGCCGAAGCTCGCGCCGGCCGCTGCGGTGTCGCCCGCGCTCGCGGCGGCGCTGCAGGCGAATACTGCTGCGCCTGCCGCGGGCGGCATTCTCACCGCGGCTGCGGCGCCGGCGCTGCTCGCCGCGCTCTTCGGCGCGCTGCTCGGCGGCCTGCTGCTAAACCTGATGCCCTGCGTGTTCCCGGTGCTGGCGATCAAGGTGCTCGGCTTGACGCGCCATGCGAACGACCGGCGCGCGCACCGCGTCTCCGCATTGGCCTACACCGCCGGCCAGCTCGGGTCGTTCCTCGCACTCGGCGCCTTGATGCTCGCGCTGCGCGCGCTCGGCGCGCAGTTCGGCTGGGGCTTTCAGCTGCAGTCGCCGCTGGTGGTCGCTGCGCTCGCCGCGCTGTTCACGGTAATCGGGCTGAACCTGGCCGGGTTGTTCGAATTCGGGCGCTTCGTGCCGGCCGGCCTTGCCGCGACCGAGGCGCGGCATCCGGTGGTCAATTCGTTCCTGGCGGGCGTGCTGACGGTGCTGATCGCCTCGCCCTGCACCGCGCCGTTCATGGGCGCGGCGATCGGGCTCGCGGTCGGATTGCCGGCGACGCAGGCGCTCGCGGTGTTCGGCGCAGTCGGGATCGGGATGGCGCTGCCGTACCTCGCGGCTGCTCTGGTGCCGGGGGTCGCGCGGCTGCTGCCGCGGCCCGGCGCGTGGATGCAGGTGTTCCGCCGGCTGATGGCGTTCCCGATGTTCGCGACCGTGGTCTGGCTGGTCTGGGTGCTGGGCCGGCAAAGCGGAATCGACGGCGCGGCCGCGCTGCTCGCGTTGCTGGTCGCATTGGGCGCGGTGCTGTGGGCGGCGACGCTCGCGGGCACGAGCCGCATCGTCGTTGCTTCGATTTCGATAGCGTCGTTCGCATGGCTGGCGGTGGCGTTGGGGCCGAACATCACGAAGTTACCGCCGGCTGCCACGGCGCAGGCGACGGCCGACGGGCCATGGCAGCCGTGGGAGCCGGGCCGGGTCGAGCAGGTGCTCGCGAGCGGCCGGCCGGTGTTCGTCGACTTCACTGCGGCCTGGTGCGTGACCTGCCAGTTCAACCAGAAGACCACGCTTTCGAATAAGGCGCTGCTCGCCGACTTGGCGGCGAAAAACGTGGTGCTGCTGCGCGCCGACTGGACCCGGCGCGATCCGGCGATCGGCGCCGCGCTGCGCTCTCTCGGCCGCAGCGGCGTGCCGGCCTACGTGTTGTACGAGGCCGGCCGCGCGCCGCGGCTGCTGTCCGAACTGCCGACCGTGGCCGAGCTGCGGGCGGCCATTGCGAAGCTGTAACGGTATGAACGAATCCGACACGATCACCCAGATCCTGCAGACCTGCCGCACCGTCGCGGTCGTCGGACTCTCGCCCAAGCCGCACCGCGACAGCTGGCGCATCGCGCGCTACATGCAGCAGCAGGGCTGGCGCATCGTGCCGGTGAATCCGAACGCGACCGAGGTGCTGGGCGAGCGCGCCTACGCCAACCTGACCGAAGCCGCGCGCGAGCAGACTATCGACCTGGTCGACGTGTTCCGCCACAGCGACCAGGTGCCGGCGCTGGTCGACGAGGCGATCGCGATCGGCGCGCGCGCGATCTGGCTGCAACTGGGCATCGCGCACGACGCCGCGCTGGCGCGCGCCGCCGCCGCCGGCTTGCTTGCGGTGCAGGACCGCTGCCTGATGGTCGAGCACGCGCGGCACAGCGCCTGAGACAATCGGGCGATGCCACCGCCCCCCCTTGAAAACGACAGTTTCCTGCGCGCCTGCCTGCGCCTGCCGACCGACCATACCCCGGTCTGGCTGATGCGCCAGGCCGGCCGCTACCTGCCCGAGTACTGCAGGGTGCGCGCCAAGGCCGGCAGCTTCATGGCGCTCGCGACCAACGTCGACTACGCGACCGAGGTCACGCTGCAGCCGCTCGCGCGCTACTCGCTGGATGCGGCGATCCTGTTCTCGGACATCCTGACCGTGCCTGATGCGATGGGCCTGGGCCTGTCGTTCGAGCCCAGCGAGGGCCCGCGCTTCGCGCACCCGGTGCGGGACGAAGCGGCGGTGGCGCGGCTCGCGGTGCCGGACTTGGACAAGCTGCGCTACGTGTTCGACGCGGTCGCGTCGATTCGCAGCGCGCTGCACGGTCGCGTTCCGCTGATCGGGTTTTCCGGCAGCCCGTGGACGCTGGCCTGCTACATGGTCGAGGGCGCGAGCTCGAGCGATTACCGGCTCGTGAAGACGATGCTGTACGCACGGCCCGACCTGATGCACCGCATCCTCGCCGTCAATGCCGACGCGGTCGCCGCCTACCTGAACGCGCAGATCGCCGCCGGCGCGCAGGCGGTGATGATCTTCGACAGCTGGGGCGGCGTGCTGGCCGACGGCGCGTTTCGGCAATTCAGCCTGGGCTACACCGCGCGGGTGCTCTCGCAGTTGCAGCGCGAACACGAGGGCCGGGTCGTGCCGCGCATCGTGTTCACCAAGGGCGGTGGGCCCTGGCTCGACGCGATGGCCGGGCTCGACTGCGAGGTGCTGGGGCTGGACTGGACCGTGAACCTGGCCGAGGCGCGCCGGCGCATCGGCGGCGCCCCAGGCGGCCCGGGCAAGGCGCTGCAGGGCAATCTGGACCCGGCCGTGCTGTTCGCGCCGCCCGCGCAAATCCAGGCCGAGGTTCTGCGCGTGCTGGAGAGTTTCGGCACGCCGCATGGTGGAGGTGATGGTGCGAGCCCGTCCCAGACCGGCCCAACGCATGTCTTCAACCTTGGCCACGGCATCGACCAGCACACGCCGCCCGAGCACGTGGCCGTGCTGGTCGAATCGGTGCACGACCTATCGCGGCGCTTGCGGCGATAGTCCGCCTAGCGCCGCCAGCGGCGTGACAAAGTGCCGCAGTGCTTACCACAGAACGGCCCTCGTCAAGCGCCACTTATGCACACTTGCGATGCTGCCGCGCAAAAGCAACAGCTTCGGAAGCTGGTGATGCTACAAAACGAATAGCTTTGCTAAGTGATTGATTTTCATGGGTTTCTGAAAATTGCTCGGTTTCGGTGCAGCGCGGCCGCAGCCTTGATTTTCAAGGCTTCGCGCACCAGCCGGCGCAGCTATCAACAAAGTTATCCACAGAAAAGTTGGATTGTGACGAAATTGTTTCCAAATCAACGGCTTGAGGCTGGTTCCGCAATTTCACTTCAATTCGCGATCGCCCGCAGGGCCGGTGTATGAGCTGTTGCGTCGCGGTCGCAGTGCAAACCCCGACGCACAGCGCGGTCGGTCGGCTGCTGACTTATCAGAGTGAGTTCCCACTCGCGCCGGGCACGCTGGTGCGGGTGCCGCTCGGTGCGCGGGAGGTGCTGGGCGTGGTCTGGGATGCGCCCGACGTGGCTGATGTGCCTGGCGCGCCGGCGAACGATGCGCCGCAGACCGCGATCCGGCCGATTGCCGCCGTGCTGGATCTGCTTCCGCCGCTCAGCGCGAATTGGCGCCGTCTCGTCGAATTCGCCGCCGGCTACTACCAGCGCTCGCTTGGCGAGGTGGCGCTGGCGGCGCTGCCGCCGCAGCTGCGCGATCTGAGCCGCGTGCAGCTCGATCGGCGGCTCGCGCGCGCCGACGCATCCACCGCAAAGGCCGCGGCGCCGGATGCTATTGATTCGATAGTGCTCAGCGAAGAACAGGCCTCGGCTCTGGGCCGAATCGATGCCGAAACCGGGCCGTTCCTACTGTTCGGCGCGACCGGCAGCGGCAAGACCGAGGTCTATCTGCGCGCGGTGCAGGCGCTGCTCGCGCGCGACGCCGAAGCGCAGGCGCTGGTGCTGGTGCCCGAAATCAACCTGACGCCGCAGCTCGAAGCGCGCTTCACGGCCCGCTTCGGCGCGGCCACCGTGGTCGCGCTGCACAGCGGCATGACGCCGGCGCAGCGGCTGAAGAGCTGGCTCGCGGCGCACTCCGGTAGCGCCCGCATCCTGCTCGGCACGCGCATGGCGGTGTTCGCGTCGCTGCCCGGCCTCGGCCTGATCGTCGTCGACGAGGAGCACGACCCGAGCTACAAGCAGCAGGAAGGGGCGCGCTACTCGGCGCGGGATCTCGCGGTCTACCGCGGCCGGGTCGACGGGGCGAAGGTGCTGCTCGGCTCGGCCACGCCGTCGCTGGAGAGCTGGCACCGCGCGCGGCCGGCAAACGACGGCGGGCGCTATGCGCGTATCGAAATGCCATCGCG
Organism: Burkholderiaceae bacterium; assembly: GCA_030123545.1. NCBI lineage: Bacteria > Pseudomonadati > Pseudomonadota > Betaproteobacteria > Burkholderiales > Burkholderiaceae > Burkholderiaceae bacterium. The sequence continues at coordinate 18,462 of CP126124.1, forward strand.
CATCGGCCTGGGTAGCGCGCCGCCGCGCGTGCGACTCGTCGATATGGGGCGCGAGCCGCGCGGCACCGTGCTCGCGCCGGCGCTGGTCGCTGCAATCGCCGAGCGTGTCGCCCGCGGCGAGCAGGCGATGCTGCTGCTCAACCGGCGCGGCTACGCGCCGGTGCTGGCGTGTCCGAACTGCGACTGGAAAAGCGACTGCCCGCATTGCAGCGCGTACCGCGTGTTCCACAAGATCGACCGCACGCTGCGCTGCCACCATTGCGGCCTGGCCGAGCGCGTGCCGCGCGCCTGCCCGGTCTGCGGCGAACTCGACATCGCGCCGCTGGGACGCGGCACCGAGCGACTCGAAGAACATCTGGCCGGGCTGCTCGCGGATGTCAGCCGTCCCGACGGCCGGCCGCTCGCGATCGAGCGCATCGACGCCGACAGCACGCGCCGCCGCGGCGCGCTCGAAGCGCGGCTCGCGCGGGTGCACGGCGGCGAAATCGACCTGCTGGTCGGCACGCAGATGATCGCGAAGGGCCACGACTTTCGGCGCATCACGCTGGTCGCGGCGGTCGATGCCGACGGCGCGCTGTTCTCCAGCGACTTTCGCGCGCCCGAACGGCTGTTCTCGCTGCTGATGCAGGCGGGCGGCCGCGCCGGGCGCGACGCGGCGCACGGGGGCACGAGCGAGCTGTGGGTGCAGACACGCCAGCCGCGGCACCCGCTGTTCGCGGCGCTGGTGCGAAACGACTATGCTGGCTTCGCCGCGCGCCAGCTCGCCGAGCGCGAACAGGCGGGGCTGCCGCCGTTCTCGCACCAGGCGCTGCTGCGCGCCGACGCGCGCAGCCAGCAGGCGGCGCAAGGCTTTCTGCAGCGCGCGGCCGAGGCCGCGGTCGGACTCGCCGGCGCGGAGCGGGTCACGCTGTACCCGCCGGTGCCGATGAGCCTGCAGCGCGTCGCCGGCATCGAGCGCGCGCAGCTGCTGCTCGAGAGCCCGTCGCGCGCCGCGCTGCAGCGGCTGCTCGCTGCGTGGCAGCCGCTGCTGCACGCGGCGCGCGATCGGACTGTGACGCGCTGGATCATCGACGTCGATCCGCTCGCGATCTGATGGCGCGGCGTCGCATCGGTTCTCACCGCGTTTCGCGCCGCCCGCGACGCATGAAACGCAAGCCGTTGCGCTCCGTCTGCCAGGGGCAAAAGGGCCAGAGGGGGCCAATGCGGCGCAGGACTATCGCCCTCGCCCCTCTGGGGCTGAAGGCCGCGGCTCCAGTTCCGCCAGTGCGGAACTGGACGGCCTGAAGAGCGGCGGCGTCTCGCCGCCAGCACCGAGGGAGGGGTGAGGGGCAGCAGCAGCGCTTGGCCAGCGCCGCGCGTTCGGATGCGCCCATGCCCTCACCTCCGCCCTCTCCCAGGGGGAAGCAGATATCAAGGCGCCGAACTGCCGCTCAACCGCAAAGCCGCGGCCTCGGCCGCGCAGTCGCGCTGCATCGGCTGCGGGCGCGCACGCAGCATAGCCACCTCGGGTTTCGCGGCCCGCAGCTGCGCCTCGAACACCGGATCGGCATGCTCCCTGGCGACGGTGGCGCTGCCGAGCAGGCGCCCCGCTACCGTGTCGCTACGCCAGTGCGCGCCGCAGATGACGCGGCTCTCGGCGTACGCGACGCCGCGCTGCTGGATCGCGTTCGCCTGGTCCGGCACCAGTTCGGACAGAATCAGCGCCCAGGTCCAACCGAGCGACGAATGGCCCGACGGATACGAGCCGTCCTTCGCCAGCGCCGCGTCGTCGTCCGGCGTGCATGAATGCGCATGGTTCGCAACGAACGGCCGCACGCGCTGGTAGTGCCGCTTGGCGCGCAGCGTCACCCGCGCCGCGTCGGTGAAACTACGGCGCAGCAGCGCCGCGAGCTGCGGCGAGCGCGCCGGATCGACCTCGAAGCCGAGCGCGCAGGCGAACGCGTTTGCCGACGCGGGAAACTTCAGGTTCGCGTCCTCGGTCGCAAGCAGCCCGCGCGGGCCGCGCGCAAGGGCACGCGTGTCCTGGTACGCGGCCGCGTCGGCCTGCTGCGCGGCGCTGCCTGCGGCCGGTGGAGGCGGCAGCAGCGCCAGGCTGTCGGGCAGTTCGCTCTGCGTCAGGTAGCCGCGCCACAGGCCGGGCTTGAGTTCGCCAATCTGCGCCACATCGGTCGGTGGCGGCGCTAGGCTGGCTGCACCCCGTGCGCGCAGCGCGCAGCCCTGCAGCGCGCAGGCTGCCAGCAGAAAGGCCAGCAGCGTGGTCAGGACCGACAGAATGGACCGGAACCGGGCGTGCGACTGCTCGTTCATCGCGTGTCTCCGTGAGTGTGCTCGGCCGACGGCCTGTTCACGCCGGCTATCATCAATGGTTTCCGTCCGCGGCACCGACCGCCTCCGTTTCTTCCACCCCTCCCGCTCCGATGTCCGCCGGCCTGAACCCTGCGCAGCAGCAAGCCGTGAACCACCTGCGCGGCCCGTGCCTGGTGCTGGCCGGCGCCGGGTCCGGCAAGACGCGGGTGATCACGCACAAGATCGCGCGGCTGATCCAGACCGGCACGCCGCCTTCGAAGATCGCGGCGATCACGTTCACGAACAAGGCCGCGGCCGAGATGCGCGAGCGCGCTGCCGGACTGATCGGCCGCGCGGCGCGCGAGGCGCTGATCTGCACCTTCCACGCGTTGGGCGTGCGCATGTTGCGCGCCGATGGCGAGGCGCTGGGACTGAAGCCGCGCTTTTCGATCCTCGACAGCGACGACGTGACGAGCCTGCTGAAGGACTGCGGCGCCGGCACCGATGCCGCGACCGCGCGGCAATGGCAATGGGCGATCAGCCGCTGGAAGAATATGGGGCTGGACGCGGCGCAAGCTGAAAGCTTGGCGCAAAGCGACGCCGAGCGCATCGCGGCGCGCATCATGGCGCGCTACCAGGAGCGGCTGTCCGCCTACCAGAGCGTGGACTTCGACGACCTGATCGTGCTGCCGGTCAAGCTGCTGCAGGGCCACGCCGGGCCGCGCGCGAAATGGCAGGCCGCGTTCGAGCACCTGCTGATCGACGAGTACCAGGACACGAACGCCACGCAGTACGAGTTGCTCAAGCTGCTGGCCGGCGCGCGTCCGCGCTTCACCGCGGTCGGCGACGACGACCAGAGCATCTACGGCTGGCGCGGCGCGACGCTGGACAACCTGCAGCGGCTGCCGAAGGACTATCCGGCGCTGGAGGTGATCAAGCTCGAGCAGAACTACCGCTCGACGAACGCGATCCTGCGCGCAGCGAACGCGCTGATCCGGCCGAACCCGAAGCTGTTCCCCAAGACGCTGTTCTCCGAGCTCGGCGAGGGCGAACCGGTGCGCGTGATCGACTGCGACCACGAGGAGCACGAGGCCGAGCGCGCGGTGCAGCGCATCCTGTCGTTGCGCGAGAACTCTTCCCACAAGGCATGGCGCGACTTCGCGGTGCTGTACCGCGCGAACCACCAGGCGCGGGTGTTCGAGCAGGCGCTTCGGCGCGCGCAGATTCCGTACAAGGTGTCGGGCGGCCAAAGCTTCTTCGACCGCGCCGAGATCCGCGACCTGTGCGCCTGGCTGCGCCTGTGGGTCAACAACGACGACGACCCGGCGCTCTTGCGCGCGATCACCACCCCGAAACGCGGCATCGGCGCGCAGACGCTGGAGCGCCTGGGCCGGTTTGCCGGGCAATACAAGATCAGCCTGTTCGAGGCGATGTTCTCGAACAGCCTGGGAAGCGTGTTGTCTACGCGCGCACTGGCGCAGGTGCACGAGTTCGGCCGCGAGATCAACGATCTGGAATTCCGCGCGCGCCACACCCGCGGTGCCGAGGAGGCCCGCGCGTTCCTGGCCAACTGGCTGAAGGACATCGCCTACGAACGGCATCTGTACGACGGCGAGGACAGCGAGAAGCTCGCGGCGGCGCGCTGGAGCAACGTGCTCGAGTTCTGCGACTGGATCGCGCAGCGCTGCGGCGGCCAGGCGCAGGACGCGACCGGCGCCGGCGATGTGGGCGAGGCCAAATCACTGCTCGAGGTCGCGCAGACCGTGTCGCTGATCTCGTCGATCGCCGAGCGCGATCGGGAGCAGAACCTGGTCACGCTGTCGACGCTGCACGCGGCCAAGGGGCTGGAATGGCCGCACGTGCTGCTGGTCGGCGTGAACGAGGGGCTGCTGCCGTTCAAGACCGGCGACGACGCGGGCCAAGGGAGCACGCCGGACGGCCAGCATCGACTGGAGGAAGAGCGCCGGCTGATGTACGTCGGCATCACGCGCGCGCAGCGCACGCTTGGCGTCAGCTGGACGAAGCGGCGCAAAAAGGGCCGCGAGAGCGTGCCGGGGCGACCGAGCCGCTTTATCGCCGAGATGGCGCAGGATGAAGCGACGACGCGCGAAGACCCGCGCGAGAAACTGCGTGCGCTGCGCGCCGAGTTCGCGCGCCGGGCCGAGCAAGTGAACGATTCTTCCGCTGCTCCTTGACGCAGCCGCGATCAACCGCCATCGGGCGGCGGCTGCCGGGATCGGGTCAACCCATCACGGACGCAGTGCGCTGCGACCAATCGGGTTGCTTCTCTCGGTCTATTCGCGCAAGATTCATGCATGACCATCGCAACAGCGTGAATTGCCATGCTCCACCGCCACCTGGATCACCAGCGCCTCACTCTCGCCGCGATAGACGACGTGATCTCACGCGGCCGGTGGCAGGACTGGGCGGAACTACGCCAGGCCGTTCTGGCTGATCGCACCTTGTTGGCCAAGGTGGAGCGCGTTTGTCGCCCTTACATCGCCGACCCCTACGCTCAACGCCATCACTTCTGGATGCGTTATGCCGAAGAACATCGCGCCCCTGCCTGATTGGGAATTGGTCTTGTCTTCGGCGGCGCGGCTCCAGCGCATCCTGCCGGATGCCGTGCTGGTCGGAGGAACGGCATCGGCAATCCATGCAGGGCATCGCTTCTCCCGCGACGCTGATCATGTCGTTCCCGATCTGCGTCATCGCTTTGACGACGTACTGGCGCAACTCGAGTCAGTCGCCGGCTGGAAGACGGCGCGCGTGCGGCGTCCTGTGCAAATTCTTGGCAGCCTCGACGGCATCGAAACGGGGGTGCGTCAGCTCATACGGGAAGAACCGCTGGAAACCACCACCGTGAATTTGCACGGATCGCCGATCACGGTTCCGACCGAAGGCGAAATCTTGCGTATCAAGGGCATCTTGATCCTGAAGCGCAACGCCACGCGCGATTACATCGACTTCGTTGCCATGGCTCACCACATGGGTGAAGAGCGCGCGGCGAACTCACTGCAATCATTCGACCGGCTCTACCCCCAGGACAACGGCGAATCGCCCCTGCAGCAATTGCAGGTGCAGTTGGCCAATGCGCTGCCCTACGATCTTGAAGACGTCGGAGCGGAGCTGCGCGAATACAAAAACCTCGACCCTCGCTGGCATCAGTGGGAAGCCGTAAAAGCGGCCTGCTCGCATCTGGCAACCGTGATTTTTGATCGGACGTGCGATACGGATACGACTCGCCAGAGTGGCAATCGCCCGGCGCCCTGAAATCAAACCGTCGGGCGGATGTTTCGTCACCGGGATAACGCTCGATGAAGCCACCATTCGCGAAGACCCGCGCGAGAAGCTGCGGGCCGAGCCCGTGGGCGAATCCTGAATTCGATGCGGTTTACCATGGTTTTAGTAGCGAACTACGCGCGCCAAGCCTTGGCTTGAGACCGAAATGACTGGTAAATCCCGGCCGACCCGGTGCCGGGCACCGATTACGGCTTGCCTGGGTCCTTGAAGTTCGGGAAGCTCTCGATCTCGACGTTTTGCAGCTTGCCGTCGACCTTCTCGACCTTGCGGATGTACAGGGTCTGGATGATGTCGCGCGTGGCCGGATCGATCTCGACCGGGCCGCGCGGGCTGATCCACTTCATGCCCTTGGCCGCGGCCAGAAACTTGTCGGCCTCGGCGTCACCGCCGGTTTTCTTGAGCACCAGGTCGATCAGCTGCATGCCGTCGTAGCCGCCGACCGACATGAAGTTGGGCCGATCCTTCGGGTACGCCTTGTAATAGGCCGCCACGTACGCCTTGTTCTCGGGCGACTTGTGGTCCTCGGAATAGTGGAACGAGGTGATGATGCCCAGGGCGTTGTCGCCCAGCGCGTTGATCACGTCCTCGTCGGTCAGGTCGCCGGTCGCGATGATCTTGATGCCGGCCTTGTCCAGCCCGCGCTCGTAGAAGCCCTTCATGAAGCCGATCGTCAGTTCACCCGGCGGCAGGAACATGAACACCGCGTCGGGCTTCACGTCCTTGATCTTCTGCAGGTACGGCGCCATGTCGGGGCTCTTCACCGGCACGCGCACGTCGCCGACGATCTCGCCGCCGGCCGCGCCGAAGGTCTTCTTGAACTGGGCCTCCGCGTCGTAGCCCGGTCCGTAGTCGGCGACCAGGATGAACACCTTCTTGATGCCGTTCTTCGCGGCCCAGGTCGCGACCGGCGCGGTGGTCTGCGGCAGTGTCATCGAGACGCGCACCACGTAAGGCGACTTCGTGGTGATGATCGAGGTCGCCGCGTTCATCACGATCATCGGCTTTTTCGCCTCGGTCGCGATCGGCGCGACCGCCAGCGCCGACGGGGTCAGCGCGAAGCCGGCCAGCAAATCGACCTTGTCCTGCACCAGCAGCTGCTGCGCGAGCCGCTTGTCGACGTCGCCCGAGGTGCCCGGGTCGTCGTTCTTCAGCACGATCTGGACCGGGCGGCCGCCGAGCTGGTTGCCGTGCTCGTGCAGGTACAGGTCGACGCCGTGCTGGATCTGCTTGCCGTAGGCAGCGAACGGACCGGACATCGGCAGGATCAGGCCGATCTTCAAGGGTTCGGCCGCATAGGCCGCAGCGGCCAAACCTGCGATCATGAGCGCGGCGATCAACTGCTTGATGGGTTGCATGAGAGGTTCTCCGTTGGACATGCGGCTCGCGCCGGTTCGAAATGACGGGTGATCATACGTACAATTTGTATCAGTATCAACGAAGCCCGGACGGCGGCAGGCGGTATTCATGCTGAGCCATTTCATCGGCGTGCTGTTCGACGGCGTGGCCTACGGCAGCCTGCTGTTCCTGATCAGCGTCGGCCTGTCGATCACGATGGGGTTGATGAACTTCGTCAATCTCGCGCACGGATCGTTCGCGATGATCGGCGGCTATGCCTGCGTGATCGCGATGAACCATTACGGCGTGCCGTTCCCGATCGCGCTCGTGCTGGCGTTCGCGGCTGGCGCTGCTGCGGGCCTGGTGCTGGAACGCCTGCTGTACCGCCGGCTGTACCGCGCGAACCCGTTGGACCAGGTGCTGTTCTCGATCGGCCTGGTCTTCATCTCGATCGCGGCCGCGACCTACTTCTGGGGCGCGCAACAGCAGCCGTCCAAGCTGCCTCAGTGGCTTTCGGGACAGGTCTCGCTGCTCGGGGTCGAGGTCGGGGTGTACCGGCTCTATCTGATCGGCCTGGTCGTGCTGATCACACTGGCCCTGCGCGCCTTGGTCGAGCGCACGCGCTTCGGCGCGCAGATCCGCGCCTCGGTCGACAACCAGCAGGCGGCGGCGGGTCTGGGCATCAACGTCGGGCGGGTGTTCAGCCTGACCTTCGCGCTCGGCTCCGGGCTGGCGGGCTTGGGCGGCGGCCTGGGGCTGGACGTGCTCGGCCTCGATCCGAACTTTCCGATCAAGTACATGGTGTACTTCCTGCTCGTGGTCGCGGTCGGCGGCGCGAGCACGATCAAGGGACCATTGATCGCCGCGCTGATCCTCGGCGTGGTCGACGTGGCCGGCAAGTACTACGTGCCGGCGATCGGCTCGTTCATCATCTACGGGATGATGGTGCTGCTGCTGGTGCTGTTCCCGACCGGCCTCGTGGGCAAACGATCATGATCGCGCGCTGGCTCGATCCGCCGCGGCCGCCGCTCCCAACCGATCGCTGGCGGCCGCTGGAAGTACTGTTCTGGCTGCTGCCGGTGGCGGCGTACTTCGTGTTTCCCGGCTACCTGTCGCTGCTGTCGCAGATCATGATCACCGGGCTGTTCGCGGTGTCGCTGGACCTGATCCTCGGCTATGCCGGCATCGTCTCGCTCGGCCACGCGGCGTTCTTTGGCATCGGCGCCTACACCGCCGGTCTGCTCGCCGCGCACGGCTGGCCCGAACCGCTGCTGGGCCTCGCCGCCGCCGCGCTGCTGGCCGCGCTGGCCGGCTACTTGGTCAGCTTCCTGGTGGTGCCGGGGCAGGACCTGACGCGGCTGATGGTGACGCTGGGGATCGGCCTGATGCTGTTCGAGGGCGCGAACAAGGCGACCGACATCACCGGCGGCGTCGACGGCCTGCAGGGCATCGCGTCCGGCAAGGTGCTCGGCCTGTTCGCGTTCGACCTGTTCGGCAAGACCGCGTACTGGTACAGCCTGATCGTGCTGTTCGTGCTGTTCGTGCTGCTGCGGCGCATCGTCGCTTCGCCGTTCGGCCTGAGCCTGACCGGCATTCGCGAGGGTGGCAAGCGCATGCCGGCGATCGGCGCCGACGTGCCGCGGCGCCTGACGGCGGCGTTCACTTTAGGCGCGGCGATCGCCGGCGTCGCCGGCGCGCTGCTGGCGCAGACCACGCAGTTCGTCGGCCTCGACACGCTGGGCTTCGCGCGCTCGGCCGACCTGCTGATCATGCTGGTGCTCGGCGGCACCGGGCGCCTGTACGGCGCGCTGGTCGGTGCCGCGCTGTTCATGCTGGCGCAGTCGACTATCTCGGACCTGAACCCGGTGTACTGGCAGTTCTGGCTCGGGCTGCTGCTGGTCGCGATCGTGCTGTTCGCGCGCGGCGGCATCCTCGGCGGGCTCGAGCGGCTGCTTGGCAAGCTGCGCAGCGCGCGGGAGCCCGCGCCGTGAGCCAACCGACGCCCGAGTTGCGCACCGTCGGCCTGTCGAAGACCTGGGGCGAATTCAACGCGAACAGCGACATCTCGCTGACCTTCACACCCGGTGCGCGGCACGCGCTGATCGGCCCGAACGGCGCCGGCAAGACCACCTTCATCAACCTGTTGACCGGCGCGCTCGCGCCGACCCGCGGCCAGGTGCTGCTCGGCGACCACGACATCACGAAGCTCACGCAGAACCAGCGCGTGAAACTGGGCATGACCCGGACCTTCCAGATCAACACGCTGTTCGCCGGCTTGACCGTGCTCGAATCGGTGGCGCTGGCGATCTGCGAACGCCGCGGCCTGCAGCGCCGCTGGCACCAGACGGTGGCGGCGCAGCGCAGCGTGATCGACGAGGCGATGGAACTGATCGGACGGCTCCGACTCGCGGACGACGCCGGCACGACTACGCACAGCCTGCCCTACGGCCGCCAGCGCCTGGTCGAGATCGCGCTGGCGCTCGCGACCACGCCGCAGATCCTGCTGCTCGACGAGCCGGCCGCCGGCATTCCGTCGGCCGAGAGCGCCGAGCTGTTCGAAGTCATCGCGCAGCTGCCGCGCGAAGTCACGATCGTCTTCATCGAGCACGACATGGGGCTGGTGTTCCGCTTCGCCGAGCGCATCACCGTGCTGGTCGGCGGGCGCGTGCTGGTCGAGGGCACGCCGGCCGAGATCGCGGCGGACGAGCGCGTGCGCCAGGTCTACCTGGGCGAGGCGGCCCTTCATGTCTGAGCCTCATGGCTGAGCTGCTGGCACTCGAGAACCTGCGCGCCGGCTACGGCGAGTCGGTGGTGCTCGACGGCATCACGCTCGCGCTCGCCGAGGGCGACAGCCTGGCGCTGCTGGGCCGCAACGGGGTCGGCAAGACGACGCTGCTGGTCACGCTGATGGGCCTGACCCAGGTGCATGCCGGCAGCCTGCGCTGGCGTGGCAGCGACATCGCGCGCGTGCCCACGTTCCGCCGCGCGCACGCGGGCCTGGGCTGGGTGCCGCAGGAGCGGATGATGTTCCCGTCGCTCTCGGTCGAGGAGCATTTGACCGTGGTCGCGCGGCCCGGCCGCTGGACGCTCGCGCGGCTGTACGAGGTCTTTCCGCGGCTCGAGGAGCGGCGCGCGAACATGGGCAACCAGCTCTCCGGCGGCGAGCAGCAGATGGTCGCGATCGCGCGCGCTCTGATCACGAACCCGCGGCTGCTGTTGCTCGACGAACCGATGGAGGGGCTCGCGCCGATCATCGTGCAGGAGCTGATGCATGTGCTCAGGCGGTTGATCCAGGACGAAGGCATGGCGGTGATCGTGGTCGAGCAGCATGCGCGCCTCGCGCTCGAACTCACCCGGCGCGCGATCGTGCTCGACCGCGGGCGCATCGTGCACCAGTCGAGCAGCCGGAGCCTGCTGGACGACCCGCGGACGCTGGACCGCCTGGTGTCGGTGGCTTGATGAACCACCCCCGTTTCTCGCTCACTGCGTGTAGCTCGAATCCCCCCTCGAGGGGGCGCACCCAGCGGCCTGGCAAAGCCAGCTCCGCGGGTGCCCTGGCATGGTCCGCTCCGCGACCTTCGATACCTATGGGTTTCATGCGCCACGGGTGGCGCACTTGGTTACGATCGATGCGCCGCGCGTTACTATCATTTTTGAAGCACTCTACGCAGAGCTGACGCGGGCTTCCATGCCAATTCATCCCGATATTTCGGTGCTGCTGCTGATCGCGCTGGCCGGGCTGTGGGCCGGTACGCAGAACACGCTGGCCGGCGGCGGCTCGTTCATCACCTTTCCGGCGCTGCTGCTCGCCGGCCTGGGGCCGCTCGCGGCGAACATCACCTCGACCGTCGCGTTGTTCCCGAACCAGATTACCGCGTCGCTCGCGGGCCGCGACCTCGCCGGCGGCGTCACGGCCTTAAGCCTGCGCCGTCTGTTCGGCCTCAGCATCGCGGGCGGCGTCGTCGGCGCGGTGCTGCTGCTGGAGACGCCGGCCAGCTTCTTCGCACGGCTCGTGCCGTGGCTGGTGCTGTTCGCGACCGCGGTCTACGCGTGGGGCAGTTTCCGGAACAAGCCATCGGCGGATGGCCACGCGATGCCGATGCCGCTGCTGGCCGTGGCGCAGTTCCTGATCGGCATCTACGGCGGCTACTTCGGCGGCGGCATCGGCTTTCTGATGCTCGCGGCGCTGACGCTCGCCGGCCAGCAGGCGCGCATGGCGACCGCGACCAAGAACATCCTGGCGATGGCGATGAACGCGTCGGCGGTCGCGATCTTCGTGTTCTCCGGCGACGTCCACTGGCTGCCGGCGCTCGCGCTCGCGCTGGGCGGCATCGTCGGCGCGCTGCTCGGCGGCTGGCTGATGCACCGGCTGCCCGAGCGCTTGCTGCGCGGCTTGGTGGTGCTGATCGGCATCGCGCTGACGGTCTGGCTGTTCATCCGCTGACCACGCTGCGAACGGGCAGCGCCGGCCAGTCCCCGACCCCGATCCGACCGACTTCGCTGGCGCCGCGGGAAACTGCTTTCGGCGTATCGTTGCATCAACGGGCTCGCCACCCTCGACAGGAGTACCACTGATGGCCGCTTCAGTCAGCACATCACCGCTTCGCCGGCCGGACTATGCGCTCTCGGACAACCTGTGGGCGCAGGGTGGCGCGGTCTTTCTCAGCGGCACGCAGGCGCTGGTGCGGCTGATGCTGATGCAGCGCCGGCGCGACGCGGCGCGCGGCTGGAACACGCGCGGCTTCGTCAGCGGCTACCGCGGCTCGCCGCTGGGCATGGTCGATCTGACGATCTGGAAAGCCGGCGAGCGCTTCAAGCAGGAAGGCATCGAGTTCGTTCCCGCGGTGAACGAGGAGCTGGCGGCGACGCAGGTACTCGGCACCCAGCGCGTCGAGTCCGACCCGCAGCGCACGGTCGATGGCGTGTTCGGCCTGTGGTACGGCAAGGGGCCGGGTGTGGACCGCGCCGGCGATGCGCTGAAGCATGGCAACGCGTACGGCTCGTCGCCGCACGGCGGCGTGCTGGTGGTCGCCGGCGACGACCACGGCTGCGTGTCGTCGTCGATGCCGCACCAGAGCGATCAGGCGTTCATCGCCTGGGGCCTGCCGGTGCTGCAACCGGCCTGCGTCGCCGAGTACCTGGAATTCGGGCTGTACGGCTGGGCGCTGTCGCGCTTCTCCGGCGCGTGGGTCGCGATGCCGGCGCTGTCCGAGATCGTCGAAAGCGCGGCCACGGTCGATCTGGATGCGATCGACGCGCGCGTTGCCGCATGGCTGGACGCCGACCAGGTGCGCGCGCGCACCGGCTACCAGCCGCCGCCGGATGGCCTGCACTACCGCTGGCCGGATCTGCCGTCGCTGCGCATCGAATCGCGGCTCGACGACAAGCGGCGCGCGGTCGCCGCGTTCGCGCGCGTCAACAGCATCGACCGCGAGGTCATCGCGTCGCCGCGGGCGACGCTGGGCGTCATCACCTGCGGCAAGGCGCACTACGACTTCATGGAGGTGCTGCGCCGGCTGGAGATCACCGCCGACGACTTTGCGCGTGCCGGCATCCGCGTCTACAAGGTCGGGCTGAGTTTTCCGCTGGAGCAGACGCGGATGCGTGACTTCGCGCGGGGGCTCACCGAAATCCTGGTGATCGAGGAAAAGGGTCCGGTGGTCGAGACCCAGCTGCGCGACCTGTTCTACAACGCCCCGGCGCAGGCACGGCCGGCGATCCTCGGCAAGCGCGATCAGGGCGGCGCGCCGCTGGTTTCTACTTTAGGCGAGCTGCGCCCGTCGCGGCTGATCGAGCTGGTCGCGCACTGGCTGTCGTTCCACTTCCCCGACAACAGCATGTTCCGCGACCACCTGCGGCATGTGCGCGACTTCACGCCGCCCGAACTGCTCTCGAACGCCGGCGACTCGGTCAAGCGCCTGCCGTATTTCTGCGCCGGCTGTCCACACAACACCAGCACACGGGTGCCCGAAGGCTCGACTGCGGGCGCCGGCATCGGCTGCCACTTCATGGCGAGCTGGATGGACCGCAGCACCGCGGGCCTGATCCAGATGGGCGGCGAAGGGGTGGACTGGGTCTCGCATTCGCGCTTCACGAAGACGCCGCATGTGTTCCAGAATCTGGGCGACGGCACCTACTACCACTCGGGCTACCTCGCGATCCGCCAGGCAGTGGCGGCGAACGCGACGATCACCTACAAGATCCTGTACAACGACGCGGTCGCGATGACCGGCGGCCAGCCGGTCGACGGGGTGATCAGCGTCGACGCGATCGCGCGCCAGGTCGAGTCCGAGGGCGTGAAGCAGGTCGTCGTCGTCAGCGACGACATCGCCAAGTACAGCGACATCCGAAGCCGCTTCCCCGATGGCACCGAATTCCACGACCGCGACCAGCTCGACGCGGTGCAGCGCCGGCTGCGCGACATCCCCGGCGTGACGGTGCTGATCTACGAGCAGACCTGCGCCGCCGAGAAACGCCGGCGCCGCAAGAAGGGCCTGCTCGCCGAGCCGGACAGGCGCGTGTTCATCAACGACGCGGTCTGCGAAGGCTGCGGCGACTGCGGCGTGCAGAGCAACTGCGTCGCGGTGCTTCCGCACGAGACCGCATTCGGGCGCAAGCGCCGGATCGACCAGTCGAGCTGCAACAAGGACTACTCCTGCGCGAAGGGCTTCTGCCCGAGCTTCGTCGGCGTCTACGGCGGGGTGCCGCGCCGCAGGAGCGGCGTGCTGTCGGGCGGCCACGATCCATTCCTGGCGCAGGTCGAGCAACTGCCGCAACCCGCGCCGCACCGCTGGGACGCGCCGTACGACCTGCTGGTGACCGGCGTCGGCGGCACCGGCGTGGTCACGGTCGGCGCGGTGGTCGCGATGGCGGCGCATCTGGAAGGCAAGTCGGCCAGCGTGCTCGACTTCATGGGTTTCGCGCAAAAGGGCGGCGCGGTGCTGAGCTTCGTGCGGCTTGGCGATCGGCCCGAGCGCCTGAACCAGGTGCGCATCGACACGCAACAGGCCGACGCGATCCTGGCCTGCGACCTGGTGGTCGCGGCATCGCCGGAGGCACTGCAGACCGTGCGCCATGGGCGCACCCAGGTGCTGGCGAACCTGCACGAAATGCCGGTCGCCGAGTTCCTGCACAACCCGGACGCGGACCTGAAAGCCCCGTCGCTGCTCGAAAAGATCCGCTTCGTCGCAGGCGTTGCCCAAGTCGAGACCTTCGACGCGCAGACCCTGGCCGAACGCTTTCTCGGCGACACCGTCACCGCGAACGTGCTCGCGCTCGGCTACGCATGGCAGCGCGCGCTGGTGCCGGTCGGCGAGTCGGCGATCCAGCGCGCGATCGAACTGAACGGCGTCGCGGTGCAGACCAATCTGCTGGCATTCGCGCTGGGCCGGATGGCCGCGGCGGCGCCCGAGGCGCTGGCCGCGCTGCGCGATGCTTCGGCGCAAAGTACGCGAGCGGAATCGCCGGTGGAGCCGCTGGATGCGCTGATCGCGCGCGGCGCCCACCACCTGCGGGGCTACCAGGACGCCGCCTGGGCGGACCGGTTCGCGGCCCTCGTGCAGCGCGTGCGGCAGGCCGAGAGCGCGCTCGCGGGCGGTGACGCGGCGCTGCCGCTGACCCGCAACGCGGCGCAAAGCCTCATCAAGCTGATGAGCTACAAGGACGAGTACGAAGTCGCGCGGCTGTACACGAACGGCACATTCCTGCGCGAACTGCACGAGCAGTTCGAAGGCGAGCTAAAGCTCGAGTTCTACATGGCGCCGCCGGTGCTGACCCGCGCCAAAGGCGGCAAGCCGCCGGCGAAGATCCGGCTCGGCGGCTGGATGATGCCGGCGATGAAGTGGCTGGCGCGCGGCAAGCGGCTGCGCGGCACGCGCTTCGATCCGTTCGGCCGCAGCAGCGAGCGGCGCATGGAGCGCGAGATGATCGGAGCGTTCGAGCAGCGGCTGGACGAACTGCTGCAAGACCTCGACGCCGGCAACCAGCTGCTTGCCGCGCAGATCGCGGCGATTCCGCTCTCGATCCGCGGTTACGGCCATGTGAAGCTCGCGAACGCGTCGATCGCGAAGGCGCGCGAATCGGAGCTGATGCATCGCTGGCGACCGGATCGCTATCCGCGGCCGGCAGCGGCGGGCACGGGCCAGATACACGGGATCGGGATCGTCGCGGGATGAAACACCCCCAGGCTGCGCGCACTGCGTGTCGCTTCGCCCGGTGCTCGCCGCCAGAGGCGGTGCCTCTGGCGCCGCCGCGGCCTGCAAGGCCACCCAGCGGACCGGCGGAGCCGGCTCCGCGGGTGCCCGCGAACGGCCTGCTCCGCGGCTTGCGGCACCGTTGCGTCTCATGCGCCGCAGGTGGCGCGCAGCGCAATGAACGTCAGCGCTGGACCTCGCCCGCGACGCCGTGATCGCGGCTCGCCGCCTCCGGGTGCGCGTGCAGGTATTCCTCGTGCACCTCCTTGACGTGCAGGTCGACCCCCATCACATCCTTCACCAGCGACACCGCGATCAGCGAAATGATGGACAACACCACCATGTACACGCCGATGATCGACGTCTTGCCCCAGCTCGTCATGATCCACTCGGCAATCGTCGGTGCGAACGCACCGCCGATGATCGCGCCCAGCGCATAGCCGATCGACACGCCCGAGTAGCGCACCTTCGCCGGGAACATCTCGGCATAGAGCGCGGCCTGCGGCCCGTAGGTGAGGCCAAGCGGCACGGTCAGCACCAGCGCGGCCACCGCGAACAGCGCGAGATCCTTGCTGTCGATCAGGAACCACATCGGGATCGCCCACAGCGCGAGGATCACGTAGCCGATCTGGAACGTGCGCACGCGCCCGATCTTGTCGCCGAGCAGGCCGCCGATCACGGTGAAGACCAGCCACGCGACGGCGGAAGCAGTCGAGATCATCAGCAGTTCGCTCTGCGGCATGCCCAAGGTCTTCGCACCGTACGCGATGAAGAACGCGATCAGCAGATAGCCGGCGGCATTGTTCGCCATGAAGATCAGCGCGGTCAGCACGACCTCGCGCGTGTTGTGCTTGAACAGCTGCCCGAGCGGCGCCGACGATTCCTTGCGCCGTTGCGCCATCTGCGCGAACACCGGCGACTCCTCGACCGTGCGTCGGATCCACGAGCCGACGAAGATCAACACGATCGAGAACAGGAACGGCAGCCGCCAGCCCCAGGCGAGAAACTGCTCCTTGCCCATCAGTTCGTGGATCAGCAGCAGCACGCCGGTCGCGATCAGCATGCCGATCGGCACGCCGATCTGCGGGAACGAGCCGAAGAAGCTGCGCTTGTTGACCGGTGCGTGTTCGACCGACATCAGCGCCGCGCCGCCCCATTCGCCGCCTGCGGAAAACCCCTGCGCCAGGCGCAGCACGATCAGCAGGATCGGCGCCCAGACGCCGATCTGCGCATAGGTCGGCAGCACGCCGATCAGCGCGGTCGACGCCCCCATCAGCAACAGCGTCATCACCAGAACCATCTTGCGGCCGAAGCGATCGCCGAGGTAGCCGCAGACCACTGCTCCGAGCGGGCGGAACACGAACGAGATGCCGATCGTCGCGAACGCGAGCAGCTGCGCCATGCCCGGGCTTTCCTTGACCATCGGTCCGAAGAACGCCGGTGCCAGCACCAGGCCCGCCGCCTGGGCGTAGACGAAGAAGTCGTACCACTCGACGGAGGTGCCGACCAGCGTCGCGGCCAGTACCTTTCGTTCTTCGCGCGTGGTCGTCGTGCTGAGCGGGTCCGGCGGCGAGGAACCGATGGTGCTCGTTGCGGTGTTGGGGGTCATGTCTGTCTCCTGTTGCGGGGGTGGATGTAGGTCATGGGGGAGTGGCGGCGGCTACGGCGCGCGCCGGCAGCACCGTGCCGCGGCATTCACCGAAGCCGATGCGGGCCGCGCCGGGCTTTTCGCACCAGCCCTTGAAGATGACGGTGTCGCCGTCTTCCAGGAAGGTGCGCGACTCGCCGTTGGGGAGCGCCAGCGCTTGCTTGCCGCCAACGGTCAACTCGATCAGCGCGCCGGCCTGGTCGAGGGTCGGTCCCGACAGCGTGCCGGTGCCGAGCAGGTCGCCGCTCTGCAGGTTGCAGCCGGCGACCGTGTGGTGCGCGACCATCTGGGCCACGGTCCAGTACGCGTGCCGATAGCTGGTGCGCGTCAGCCGTGCAGGCTGTGCGCCCTGCTCGCTCGCGCGCGCCGTCTGCAGCAGCACTTCGAGTTGCACGTCGAGCGCGCCCTGCTCGCGGTTGCCCTGCGAATCGAGATACGGCAGCGGCCGCGGATCGTCGGCGGGGCGCAGGAACGGCGCGCGAAATGGCGCCAGCGCTTCCAGGGTCACGATCCACGGCGAGATCGTGGTCGCGAAGTTCTTCGCGAGGAACGGCCCGAGCGGCTGGTATTCCCAGGCCTGCAGGTCGCGTGCCGACCAGTCGTTCAGCAGGCACAGGCCGAACACATGGTCCTCCGCCTGCGCGATCGCAATTGGCTCGCCGAGCGCATTGCCGGCGCCGATGAAGACGCCGAGCTCGAGTTCGTAGTCGAGCCGCCGGCACGCGCCGAAGCCCGGCGCCGCCGCGCCCGCCGCCATGGTCTGGCCGACCGGGCGCAGGAACCGTTGTCCGGACACGCCGATGCTGGAACTGCGGCCGTGATAGCCGATCGGGAGCCACTTGAAATTCGGCATCAACGGGTTGTCGGGACGGAACTGGCGGCCGATGTTGGTCGCGTGGTAGACCGAGGTGTAGAAGTCGGTGTAGTCGCCGATGCGTGCCGGCACCTGGTGTTCGGCCGCCGATTGCGGCACCAGGCAGGTGCCGAGCTTCGCCTGGTCGACCGAGCCCTCGCGCAGTGCACGCGACAGCGCCTGCCGAAGCGCCGACCATGCGGCGGGCCCAAGCGCCATCAGCGGGTTCAGCACGGCGCCGGTCGCCGCTTGCAGGGCCTCCGCGGCCGCGCCCCCGACCGCACCGGTGGCGGTCACCGCGGCAAGATCCAGGATCTGGTCGCCGATCGCCACGCCGCCGCGCCAGTCTTCCGCGGCCCCGCTCCGGCGAAACACCGAGAACGGCAGGTTCTGGATAGCGAAATCGGTGCCGGCCGCATTCGCGCTCGGCACCCAGCTGCGCAGCGCAGGGTCGTGGGTTTCGTTGAGTCGGATCATGGTCACCCTTTCAGTGCTGGGTCGGGTTGAAGGTCTGGCGCCGGCCCTGCCGGCACTTGCAGTACGCGCGTTGCCGCAGCGCCGAGCGTTCGCTGATGCTGCCAGTCCCGGCCAGTGCTGGCAAGGCAATGAACTTTGATGCTGCGCGGGCTGTGGCCCGCGTTCCGCTACGGCCGGCGGCGTGCGCGCAGACTCACACGCCTTCGCGCGCGATCCGCATCGCCTCAGCGAGCGTGCCGATGTCGCCGATGTGATTCGCGAGCAGCAGGACCAACCGCGCGTTGACCTTCGCACTTTGCTCGTCGCTCAGGTCGCGATGCATCTCGATCAGCGCCTCGTAAAAATCGTCGCCAGGCGTGTACGCCTGGAAATAGCGCTTGCCGGCTTCGCTGAAGTTGGGTTGGGTGTTCAAGCTCATGACATGCCTCCGTTTTCGTTTCAGACGTTGCCTGTGGCGCGCGCCACCGCGTGCTGGACTTTCGCGGCGTCGAAGACACGCCAGCGCGCGGTCACGTGCTGATCGGGACGCACGAGATAGGTGGAACCGGGCGCGAGGTCGTAGCGCTCAGCGACGCGACCTTTGGTGTCGATCAGGGTCTTCAGCCCGTTCGGCGCCTGGCCGGTTCGAGCGACCACGATAGCCTCGACCGGGATGCCGCCCGCATTCAGGTCGGCCAGCTTCGTGGCCGTGGCGGCGTCGAGTCCGCTCGCGTCTGGCACATAGTGCAGCGCCTGGAAGCGGTTGCCCACCTGCTGCAGCAGCCAGCTGTCGCCGGCGACGGTCTTGACCGGCGCATCGGCCATCGGCGCGCCGGGGATCATGTCGCCGCCGAAAGCATCGCTGTCGGGAGTATTCAGGCTTGATGTGGCCAGCCAGCTCGGCACCGACAGGCGCCCGGAGTTGACCAGCGCGCGGGCGAACGGGTAGTTCGCGGCCAGCTCCAGCACCGCGTTGCGGAAAATCTTGCTGGTGTTGCTCTTCGGCGTGATGAAGTCGGTCGAGCGGGTCGAGTTCACGATGTTCTCGTCCGCGGCGTAGCCACGCTCTTCGCTGTAGCTGTCGAGCAGCGTCGCCGGCGCCTTGCCATCCATCACCAGCCTGAGCTTCCAGGCCAGGTTGTCGGTGTCCTGAATCCCCGAGTTGGCGCCGCGCGCGCCGAACGGCGAGACCTGGTGCGCCGCGTCGCCGACGAACAGCACGCGCCCATGATTGAAGCGGTTCATGCGCCTGCACTGGAAGGTGTAGACGCTGACCCATTCGAGCTCGAACTCGCGCTCGTCGCCGAGCATCGCCTTGATGCGCGGGATCACCTTCTCGGGCTTGCGCTCTTCCACCGGGTCGGCCTGCCAGCCGAGCTGGAAATCGATGCGCCAGACGTTGTCGGCCTGGCGGTGCAGCAGCACGCTCTGGTTGCGGTGGAACGGCGGATCGAACCAGAACCAGCGCTCGGTCGGGAAATCGGCCTTCATCACCACGTCGGCGATCAGGAACCGGTCCATGAAGATCTTGCCTTCGATGTCGAGCCCCAGCATGCTGCGGACCCGGCTGTTCGCCCCGTCGGCGACGACCAGCCAGTCGGTGGTCAGCGCATAGGGGCCTTCGGGCGTTTCGATGCGCACGGTCACCTTGTCGCCGCCGGGCACGACCGAGATCACGTTGCTCTTGAACCGCATCGCCAGATTCGGCAGTTGCTGCGCGCGCTCGATCAGGTACGCCTCGAGGTAATACTGCTGCAGGTTGATCATGCCCGGCCGGTGGTGGTCGCTCTCGGGGCGCAGGTTGAAACTGAACACCTCGCCCTCGTGCAGAAAGGTGCGCCCCACGTCCCAGCTGATGCCCTTCTGCACGAACTTGTCGCCGCATCCCATGCGGTCGAGCACTTCCAGCGCGCGCTTGGCGTAGCACACGGCGCGCGATCCGAACGAGACGGTGTCGTCGTTGTCCAGCAGCAGCACGTCCTGGCCCTGCTGGGCCAGATCGATGGCCGCGCTCAGGCCCACCGGGCCGGCACCCACCACCACCACCGGGTAGTGGCCGCTGTTGCCATCGGCCAGCTCGGGCGGCCTGACGAAGTCGAACTTGGGATAGTTGAAGGTCTTTTGCACGGACTTGTCTCCGACGACTGCGAGAGGATGCCGATTACTATCAAATTGATAGCTACCGGCCATGAATGGGCGCCGGCCTGCGCCTCTTTTTTTGCTGAATCAAGCCTGTTGCAGCGCGTGCCACATCTGCTGGTCGCGTTCGGCCGTCCAGATGCGCGGATCGCGGACGCCACTGGCCTCGTCATGCGCGCGCGTCACGTCGAACGGCAGGCAGTGTTCGTAGATGAACACCTGGCCGAACTTCGGGTCCATGGCCTTGCGCGTGTGCGCCATCGTGGCCTTCAGGTCCATGCCTTTGGCGACAGCTTCCTGCGCGCTCTCGTAGAGCGTGGCGGTGAAGTCGCGCGTATAGGCGAGACCCCTTTGCACCGCCGCCGGCGTCATCAGCGCGGGGCCGCGGCCCGGCACCAGTTGCTCGAACTTCATCGCGGCGAGTTTGTCCAGCGTTTGCGGCCAGTCGGCCAGATAGGCGTCGCCGGTGTAGCAGGCTGCTTCGGCCTCGACCAGGTCGCCGGAAAAGCAGATGTTCTGACTCGGCAGGTAGACGATGGTGTCGCCCTTGGTGTGGCCGCGGCCGAGCTGCGCGATCTTCACTTCCAGCTTGCCCAGCCACAGCGTCATCTCGCCCACGAAGGTCAGGGTCGGCCAGGTCAGGCCGGGGATGCTGTCGGCAGCTTCGAACAGGCGCGGAAAACGGCCGATCTCCGAATCCATGTCCTGCTGACCACGCTCGACGATCAGGTCCCTGGTGTCGCGGCTCGCGATGATCTGCTCGAGGCCCTCGTCCTTGTATCCCGAAGCGCCGAGCACGCGCACCGCGTGATAGTGCGTCAGCACCACGTACTTGATCGGCTTGTCGGTGATTTCGCGGATTTTTTGGATGACGCCCTGCGCGGCCACGGGGGTCGCGGTGGCGTCGATGATCATCACGCCGTCATCGCCAATGATGACGCCGGTGTTGGGGTCGCCCTCGGCGGTGTAGGCGTAGGCGTTGTCGGACAGCTTGTGCCAGCTGACCTTCTTCTCTTCCAGGTCGGCCTGGGACGCGAACTTCTTTCCGGTCATTGCAATGTCTCCGTGAGTTGAGATCGATTGGACCGGATTCTAGGCGGTTATTCGTTATACGTCAATCAATTTGCCAATGTTGAATTTCGAATATGTAACCGATGCGACGGCAGACGCCGGCCCGGATCGGTTCAGCGTGGCGACGGCCGAAAGCCGAGCCGGCGCGAAACGTTGTCCGCGTGTTCGCGCAGCATGCGTCCGGCCGGGCCGTCGAGCGCCGCGTCGAACACGCCCTGCGGGCCGAACATGGTGAAGACCAGTGCGATGTGCCCGTCGGCGTCGAACACCGGTGCGCACAAGGTGTTCACACCCGGCTGCGGTGTCGAAAGGCCGCGCCCCATGCCGGTGGCGCGAATCCCGGCGAGCAGACGCTGGACCTGGGGCGAGTCGAAGTCGGCCGAAGCGCCCCCGACGACGCGGCGGTGCTCGTCCTCCAGCATCGTGCGGACCATCTTCTCGGGCAGGTAGGCGGCAAACACGCGGCCCGTGATGGTGTTGAACATCGACATCACGGTGCCGACCCGCAGGTTCACGTGCAGTGGGTAGCGCGATTCGTCCAGCCGCACCACGGTGGGCCCGAGATGGCCCCACACCGCCAGCGCGACGCTGAGATCGGCGCGGTCGGCAAGCAGGGCCGCTTCCTGGCTGGCCTCGGTCAACGGATCGAGCTGCTGCAACGCGGCCAGGCCCATCTGCAAGGCCGCGGGCCCCAGTTCGTAGTGGCCGGTCAGCGGGCTTTGCTTCACCATGCCGGCCGCCATGAAGCTGACCAGGTAGGGATGGGCCTTGGCCGGTGCCATGCCTGCGAGCTGCGCGAGTGCCTTCAGCGGCAGCGGGCGGCGCTGCTCGGTGAGCACTTGCAGCACGCGCATCCCGACATCGATCGACTGGATGCGCCGCTGCGGCCGGCCAGCGCCAGTTGGCGCCGGCTCCGTGCCGTTTTCCGTTTCGGTGCCGAGCCGATCCGTTGTCGAACCGGGCCCCGAAGAGACTTTTCCTGCGGTGGGATTGGCGCGAGGTTCCAAGGTCGTGAGCTTTCCAGGGTTGAGTGCGGGCGGCAGGCCGCGCGACGAAACAGGGTACACAGGTGGCGGCGCCGCGGCCACGACCTGCCCGGGCCGGGACGCGAGACATCCTCGCTTCCGTTTGGCCGGTTCTGGAAGATTACAACGCCGTGCGCGGCCGCAGTGCCCGAGGCCGGGGCCCGCTGCGCGCTCAGTCGCGTCCGGCCACCGGCCCGCGCAGCAGCCGCAGGCCGTTCACGACCACGATCAGGCTCGCGCCGACGTCCGCGAACACCGCCATCCACAGCGTCGCGCCGCCGGCAAGCGCCAGCGCGAAGAACACCGCCTTGATGCCGAGCGCGATCGTGATGTTCTGCCACAGCACGCGCCAGGTTCGGCGTGACAGATCGATGAAGCGCGGGAGCTTGCGCAGGTCATCGTCCATCAGCGCGACGTCGGCCGCCTCGATCGCGGCGTCGGTACCCGCCGCCCCCATCGCGAAGCCGATCGACGCCTGCGCCAGCGCCGGCGCGTCGTTGATGCCGTCGCCGACCATGCCGACTGCGCCGTGCCGCGCGCGCAGTTCGTCGATCGCGGCCAGCTTGTGCTGCGGCAGCAGGTTGCCGCGTACATCGGTGATGCCGACCTGGGTCGCGATCGCGCGCGCGGTCGCCTCGTTGTCGCCAGTGAGCATCGTCACATGCACACCGCGCGCCTGCAGGCCGCGGACCGCATCAAGGCCATGGCCGCGCAGCGTGTCCGCGACGCCGAACACCGCCAGTGCTTCCTGCCCGGACGCGAGCACAACGGCGGTCTTGCCCTGACGTTCCAGGCCTTCGAGCGCGGCTTCGACCTCGTCATTGCACAAGCCGAGCTCCTCGATCAGCCTGTGGTTGCCGAGATGGTATGGCTCGCCGTCGAGCATGGCTTTCGCCCCGCGTCCGGCCAGCGCCTCGAACGAACGCGCGGTGTGCGGTGTCCGACCCGGACCGTCCTGCGACCCGGCCACGATCGCCGCCGCGACCGGATGCTCGGACTGTGCATCGACGCTGGCCGCGATCTGCAGCAATTCGTCGCGTGCGTGATCGGATAGCGCAATGACATCGGTCAGCACCGGTCGGCCATGCGTCAGCGTGCCGGTCTTGTCGATCGCGATCGCCTTCAGCAGGCGGCCGTTTTCCAGATGCACGCCGCCCTTGATCAGAATCCCGCCGCGCGCCGCCGCCGCGAGTGCGCTGACGATCGTGACCGGCGTCGAGATCACCAGTGCGCAGGGACAGGCGATCACCAGTAGCACCAGCGCCTTGTACAGCCAGGCGACGAACGGTTCGCCGAACAAGAGCGGCGGCAGCACCGCGACCAGCACCGCGATCGCCACCACCGCCGGCGTGTAGTGGCGGGCGAACCGGTCCACGAAGCGCTGCATCGGCGCGCGCTGGCTCTGCGCCTCGTGCACCGAGCGGATGATGTGCGCCAGCGTCGTGTCGGAAGCCGCGGCGGTGACACGGAATTCGAAGCTGCCGCGCCCGTTCACCGTGCCCGCGAATACCGTGTCTCCAGTCCCCTTGTCCACCGGCATGCTCTCGCCGGTGATCGGCGCCTGATTCACCGAACTCGCGCCGGACACGACCACGCCGTCGAGGGCAATGCGCTCGCCGGGACGCACGCGAACGGTCTGGCCCGGTTGTACCAGGGCGGCATCGCGTTCGTGCCAGCTACCGTCGGCCAGGCGCACGGTCGCCGTCTGCGGAGCGAGCGCCAGCAGGCCGCGGATCGCATCGCCGGCGCGCCGCAGCGACAGGCTCTCGATCAGCTCGGCCACCGTGAACAAGAACAGCACCATCGCGGCCTCGGGCCATTGCCCGATCGCGACCGCACCGAGCACCGCGACACTCATCAGGAAATTGATGTTGAGCGTGAAGCTCTTCAGCGCGATCCAGCCCTTGCGCAGCGTCGGCAGGCCGCCCGCCAGCATCGACAGCACCGCGAGCGCGATCACGGCCGGCGAGCGGTCGGACGCACCGCTCCAGGCCAGCACCTCGGCGCCGGCGGCGGCCAGGCCCGCCACCGCCATCAACGCCCAGGTGCGCCGCGCAACTCGGTGCTCGCCGTCCGCGTGGTCGTGGTCATGGTCGTGACCCTGCGCATGCCGCGCCGCGCCGAGCGTTCGCGCCGGTGCCGGATCCATGCCGATCTCGCGCAGTGCGCCGACGATCACCTGCTCGTCGACCAGCCTGTGGTTCACCGTGAGCCGGCGCGCCAGCAGGTCGAACGCCAACCGCTCGATGCCTGGCACCCTGGTCAGGCGCTTTCGGATCAGCGTCTCTTCGGTCGGGCAATCCATGTTCGCGATGACGTACACCGATTGCTTCAATTTCGAATCCTTGGCCTGTCCACA
Source organism: Burkholderiaceae bacterium (assembly GCA_030123545.1). Classification (NCBI taxonomy): domain Bacteria; kingdom Pseudomonadati; phylum Pseudomonadota; class Betaproteobacteria; order Burkholderiales; family Burkholderiaceae; species Burkholderiaceae bacterium. The sequence continues at coordinate 43,129 of CP126124.1, forward strand.
GGGTTTATTCAAGACCCTGTAGTCACTCCGGAGTCAAGCGCCTACCATCGGAAAGCAGCAACCGAGGAATGGACATGCGCATCGCCGAACTCGGCCGGGCCACCGGCGTTGAAGTGGAAACGATCCGCTATTACGAAAGGGCCGGCCTGCTCCCCGCGCCGGCGCGCACGGCCAACGGTTACCGCGACTACGGGCCGCTGCATCTGGAACGCATGGCGTTCGTGCGCCACTGCCGCGCGCTCGACATGCCGCTCGCGGAAGTGAAGCGCCTGCTCGACTTCATCGCCCATCCCGCAGGCGACTGCAGCGGCATCGATCACCTGATCGACGATCAGCTCGCGCGGGTGCGCGCCAGGCTGCAGTCGATGCATGCATTGGAAAAGCAGCTCGCCGCGCTGCGGTCACGTTGCGACGCCGGCCACCCGACGCCCGAATGCGGCATCCTGCACGAATTGATCGCGGCCGCGCATGGCGAGGCGTGCGCCTGCCATGGGCCGGCCGCCCAAGCCAAGGGTCCGGCGGTTGCGCACACGTGAGGCTTTGCGCGCTCAGCGGCGCACGGCCGCCGCGGGAGCTATCACTGCACCGCGGTCAGCCCGGCAGCGTTCGACTTAATAGCGCCCCGCCCCGGGTTCTATCGGACGCAATCACCGCTGCCGGCGCTACGCCCGCCGCGGATGCCCGACCATCAATAACTGCGGCGGCCGCCACCGAATCCGCCGCCATTGCCGCGCGGTGCACGGGCTTCCATCGGGCGGGCAATGTTGACCGTCAGGTCACGGCCGCCCATGTTCTTGCCGTTCAGGCCTGCGATGGCGGCCTGCGCCTCTTCATCGGTGGACATCTCGACAAAACCAAAGCCCTTGGAACGGCCGGTATCGCGTTCCGTGATCACCTTGGCCGATTGCACCTGGCCGAACGCGGAAAATTGCTGTTGCAGATCATCGTCGCGCACCGAAAAAGACAGGTTGCCGACGTACAGTTTGTTGTTCATGAGGAAGCCTCTAAAAAAAAGCGCCGTGCGAAAAATCGGGCGCAGGTTAAAAAAAGTAGGGGGGTCGCCAGGTCAGCGCTTGCGCACGAACGCGGACGCTCCGACGCGGGGCATGCGGTTTTCAATATGGCGGAACGTGATGCGGCCCTTGGACAGGTCGTAGGGCGACATCTCCAGCGTGACCCTGTCGCCCGCCAGCACGCGGATGCTGTGCTTGCGCATCTTGCCGCCGGTGTAGGCCACCAACTTGTGTCCGTTTTCCAGCGTCACACGGTAACGCAGATCGGGCAGCACTTCGTCCACCTTGCCTTGCATCTCGATTAGTTCTTCCTTGGCCATGGGATTTCCTTTGTTGAAGCTGGACCCTCAGGCCAATGCAGCAGGGTTGATGAGCCAGTAACGGCCTTGCGCAGAGGCGTACATGAGCGCGCTGTCGCGGCTGGTGAATTCGGGCTTGAAGGTGTAGACGCTGTGATGCGCCTGCCTGCCCTGCCCCCGTCGGATGGACAGCGACGCGATGTAACGACCGACCGCTGTCGCATGGATCAGCGGCGTGATCTGGAATTTGCCAACGGTGAATGGCAACGAAGAATAAGATGGCATGAAAAAACGATGGGATTCGGGCCGTGGTGGCCCAGGTACATGCCTCTCGCACGGAGCGGAAAGCATGGGCAACAGCGTCGGCTCAACGGCCGACGAGAGTGGGGCTTGCCAAATGGGAAAGTGTGACCACTGGACACGCCCGCAACGATTGGGCGGCAGTGGAGGTGTGCGGTGTTGGGGAACCGCTGCCCGGATCAAACCTTGCTGCAGCGAAGGTAAGCAAATGGCTGCAACTTATTCGATGGTATCACTGATTGGAATTCTCGTCTGGTAGCGGTAGGCCAGAAACGAAAATGCCCTGAAGAATCAGGGAATCAGGTGAGGTGGTGGCGGAGTTCCCTGCTAGAGGAAACCTTCCTGCCACGCAGGCATTGCTACCGTAAGCGTGATTCTACACTGGGCGCGCATCCGAGGGAACGCGGGGTGCGCCCGCGCACTTCCTCGCTGTCGTAGGCAATGAGTGACCTACGGTTCGATCCCCAAACGACGGAATCGGAGACGGCTACCGCTAGTTCCTATTTTTCGTCGAAAACTTGCATCGAACGAATAAACGGAACATACTCCCACCATGCTCGCCGACACCCACGCCCAGCGCGTCCTCGACCTGGCCAGCCAGAAGGGACTGCTGCGCGCCAGCGATCTGGGCGCCATCGAAGCGCCCCGGGTCGTCCTGACACGCCTGACCGCTGCGGGCCTGCTGGACAAGGTCGGGCGCGGCCTCTACCGCCTGCCCCGCCATCCAGGGTCGGAGAACGAAGGACTGGCGACCATCGCCACCAAAGTCCCGCAGGCCGTGTTCTGCCTGCTGACCGCGCTCCAGTTCCACGAGCTGACGACTCAACTACCGCGCCAGATCTGGATCGCCATGCCGCGCGGCAGCCATGTGCCCCGTATCGACTACCCGCCGGTCAAGATGGTGCAGATGACCGGCGATGTTTACACGGCAGGCATCGAGGAGCATCTGCGTGACGGTGTGAAGCTGCGGGTCTACGGCGCGGCCAAGACGGTCGTGGATTGCTTCAAGCATCGCAACAAGATCGGTCTGGACGTGGCGCTGGAGGCGCTGAAGGACGTGCGCGCCAAACGCAAGGCCTCGGCCGACGACCTCTGGCGCTATGCGAAAGTCTGCCGGGTGACAAACGTGATGCGTCCTTATCTGGAGGCTGTCGAGTGAGCAATATCGCCGCCTCCGTCCGTGCTCGCCTGCTCAATGTCGCGAAGGCGCAGGGCGTGGATTTCAATCAGGTGCTGGTGCGCTTCGCGCTGGAACGCATGCTCTACCGACTGACGCAATCGCAGCACGCGGATCATTTTCTGCTCAAGGGCGCGCTGCTGTTCACGCTCTGGTACGACATACCGCACCGGGCCACGCGCGACGCCGACCTGCTGGGCTTCGGCGCGAGCGATCTGGAGTCGGTCGCGCAGGTCTTCCGCGAAATCGCCGCCGTCGCCGTGGACGATGGCATCGTGTTCGATCCTGCCTCCGTCACCGCCCTGGAAATCCGCAAGGAAGCAGGCTACGGCGGTGTCCGCGTGATCATCGCGGGCGAACTGGCCAAGGCGCGCTGCAAGACCCAGATCGACGTCGGCTTCGGCGATGCCGTCACGCCCGGCCCGGTGGATTCGGTCTATCCCGTGCTGTTGGACGACTTGCCTGCGCCTCGGCTTCGGGCCTATCCAACCTACACCGTCGTCGCGGAAAAGCTTCATGCCATCGCGTTGCTGGGCATGACGAACAGCCGCGTGAAGGACTATTTCGACTTGTCGGTGCTGCTGGAACGCGAAAACCTCGACGCCGGCCTACTGGCCCAAGCGATCAAGGCGACGTTCGAGCGGCGCGGCATGGCCGTGCCCGACGAACTGCCGGTCGGCCTCACGGACGAGTTCGCGCGCGATGCGTCGCGGCAGGCACTGTGGCAGGCATTCGCCAAGAAGAACGAACTTGTCCCCGAACCCTTGGCCGCCATCGTGGATCGGCTGCGGGCAGCCTTGGAACCAGCATTGATCCAGACCGATCGATGACAGCCTCTTCGCCCTGGGCATCGGTGTAGGTGGGCGTGTAGTCGTTTATGGTGCCCGTCCACACTGTGCCGTTGGGCAGCGTGCCGGACCAATCCCCTTCCTGCACACCATCGCTCGTGGTGTGATAGCTCCCGGTGAGCTGCCCGCTGGCGCCGTACTGGAACGCCGTGGTGTCGCCCTGGGCATCCTGGTAGTACACGTTGTAGCTGCCGTCGGCATTGGCCACCTTGCTGAACGACGCGCCGTCGGGGTCGATCACCAGGCCGGCGGCCACGGTCTGCTGGTCGGCGATGGCGGTGCCGCCGGGCGCCAAGTCGGTCACCGTCACGTCGCCGTTGGCCAGGTAGTCGTAGGTGGCCTGCGTGCTGCCGTCGGCGTTGAGCATCGCCACCTCGTAGGTGCCATCGCCGTTCCAGATGTCTTCGCTGGTGACGGTGCCGCCGGCATTGGTGTTGACGACCACGATGCTGCCTTGCCCGTTGAGCGTCACCGTGCCCGTGGTGCCGTCGCGCGTATCGCTGAACGTGCCCGAGCCCGAACCGTCGGCGTTGAAGCTGTCGCTGCCGGTGACCGAGGGCGTGGTGCTTGAACCATCGGTGTCCGACCACTTGTCGGACAACAGCACGCCCTGGGCGCTGTAGTGGCTCACCGTGGTGCCATTGAGCTCCGCGGTCTGGCGGTACGTGCTGCCGTCCACCGCCGTGTCGTTCTTGACGTACACGCCGCTGGCGTTGAGGACCTCCGAGCCAGAGGTGCAGTCGGCCTGGGCCCAGCCCACGTAGACCGCCGCGCCGTTGGGCGAGCCGTCCGGATTGGCGTTGACCCAGGTGTCGCCGATGAAGGCGCCGGCGCTGTTGTACTGGTTGGTGTATTCGGAGCCGCCGCTGTAGCTCTGCGTCGTGCGAGCCACGGTGAGGTCGTTCACGCCCGAGCCGCTGGACGAGGACTGGGAGGTCTGGCTGCCGCCTGCGGCAAAATTGTTGGTGGTGCCGACGTTGGAGGCGTTGTACTCGTCGGTGCTGTAGCTGCCGTCTGGGTTCTGCAGGATGTAGGCGCCCGACTGCGGCACCGACAGGGGGCCGCCGCCGGGCTCTTCGGTCAATCCATCGTTGAACTGGGCCACGCTGCCCGAGCTGCCGTCCGAGTGCACCCAGGTCGAGCGCGTCTCCTGGCCGCTCTGGGTGAAGTAGTCGGTGGTGATGTTGCCCTGGCCGTCGTCGACCACGGTGGCGTAGGCGCCGCTTTCGTAGGTGACCTTGCTGGTTGAAGAACCATCGGGGTTGTAGGTGTCAATGCCCTTGGCGCCGCTGGCGTTGCTCCAGGTGTCGGACGTGACGGCGCTTCCGTCCGCGCTGAAATTCAGCGTCTCCTGGAAGCCGTCGTTGTTCGAGATTGTCCCGTTCGTCCCGGTAAACGCCGTCGTGATGACGTGTCCCATGGAGCCGGTGAGCGTCTGGCCGGTCGAGTCGCCGCTCGCAGTGAAGGTTTCCGCGACGGTACCGGAATTCGACGGCGGCGGGCTGCCGGCGGAGCCGCCCGGGTTGAAAAGGCTGCTGTAGAGCGCGGCCTTCTGACTCGGCGTCATCCCGTAGTACTGACTGGGCGAGAGATTGGCCAAAAAGTCGACGATGGATTGGTTGAGCTGGTCCGGCGCATAGCTCTGCAAATCGACGCCGCCCAGCGCCGGATCGCTTCGCAAGTAGTCGGTGATGCGCTGGATCTTGTGGTTGTAGTTGAACGCAGACTCGTAAAGTCCGATGATGGTGCCGGCAGCAGCGCCCAGCAGGCCAGCCAGCGCGAAACCTTCCGTGGCCGCCGCCGCCACGCTGCCGCCGACGGTGACGGAGGGCCCGTTCACCGTCACCAGGTTTCCGTCGTAGGTTCCCGCGATGTGAACGCCTTCACCGGCGTTGACGATGTTGACCGCGTTGTGGTTGGTCGCGCCTGCCGCCACGCCGGCATTGATGCCCGCTCCGTTGAAGGTCACGGCTTCCGTCGGAGCAAGGTTGGTACCGTGCGCGACGACATAGTCGGCCTCCTGCCCGCCCAGCGAATGGCCGGTTTCGATGACGTTGATATTCGCACTGACATTGCCCTTCACCCAGCCCACGACGTAGTTGTAGTAAGCCTCCGCATCTTGGTCACTTGGGGCTGTGATCCCGAGCGCGACATCGAAGTCCGACGCGGCATCGGCGAACCCTGTCGTGCCACGGTTGGCGATGATGACCTGGGTGACGCCGTTGATGGTCTTGTAGAACGCGATGCCCTGGTAGTTGTCATTGGAGACCGTGCTGTATCGGTCACTGACCGGAACCTCGGTCCATCCGTCTGCGATCAGGTCGGCGATGCTTTGGCCCGGCGCGCCCAGCGGGTCGTAGGCCGCGGCGCTCAATGTCTCTGCCGCCTGGATCGTCGCGGCGTCCAGGTTCACGGTCAACGGGTCGATGCTCGACATGAAATTCCTCCTTGAAGTTTGAAAGGCATCACGGGTTGTCTTGAAGGGTCCAGATCATTAGATTGCGTCCTGAGGTCACGACAAATCGGGGGCCACGCCGTTCGACGGCGATCGCAAACATGCTCACGCTGAACGCGTGCACGGTGTCGACCAACCGCAATGTGTGGGCGTCGATGATGTCGATGGGGCCATCTTTGTCTCGGAACGCCGCAAGCAAGTAGCGGCCGTCGGCGGTGTAGGCGAGCGCGCTGTTGTCGGCCGCATCCTCGCTCGGGCCGCCGAGCGGGGTGGCGAGCAGCGCGTGGGTATTGGCATCCCAGACAGCCACCGCAATGTCTGGCGAGGACTTCGTCGTCTGGATATTCCCGGTGGCCAGTTGCCTGCCGTCGGGACTGTAGGCGATTGATCGGACGCTGCCTTGCGGATAGGCCAGCAGGCCGTCCGCCAAGCCATCTCCCCGCAGGTTTGGCGGAGGGCCGTTCACGTCCCAGAACAGCACGCGGCCCGAGGGAGGACCGGACAGCCGGCCGTCCCATTTATCAGGGTCTCTAAACCCGGATATTTCACCAATAGTGGGTCGGCAGCCTCGTGCGTGAGCGCGTTGACATTGGTATCTGACGCCAATTTCAACCGAGGACTGCCGATGCCAAAGTGTACCGATGGGACGATGGATTTGGGGCGCGTGGGCCGGCGCATCATCGAGGCCAACTTCGAAGGCGGTGACATTGGCTCGGACGGTGGAGTTTTGCTGCTGCGACGCGTCGATGAGCGCATTGGTTTGAGCCGATCTGCCGCAGCCGTGCTCAGCGACCCACGCGATCCGGGGCGCATCACGCATGGCCTGCGCGAGCTGCTGGCGCAGCGCGTCTACGGGTTGTGCTGCGGCTACGAAGACCTCAACGACCACGACATGCTGCGCTCGGACCTGCTGATGCAGACCGCCGTAGGCCGGGTCGATGCACTGGCCTCCTCGCCCACACTGTGCCGCCTGGAGAGCCGGGCCACACGCGCGCAGGCGCTGGCCCTGCATGGCGTACTGATCGAGCAGTTCATCGCCAGCCACCGGAGCGCGCCCGCGGAACTGGTGCTGGACATCGACGCCTCGGATGTGCCCTTGCACGGCAGCCAGGAGAGTTGCGAGTTCCACGCCTACTACGACCACCACTGCTATCTGCCGCTGTACGTGTTCTGCGGCCAGGCCATGCTCGCTTGCGTCTTGCGGCGCAGCCGCATCGACGGGGCGAAGAACGCCGCGGCCGTCATCAAGCTGATCGTTGCGCGACTTCGCCGCGCGTGGCCCCAGGTGCGCATCATCGTGCGCGGTGACTCGGGGTTCTGCCGCCAGCGCCTGTTGCGCTGGTGCGAGCGCTCGGGCGTGAGCTACATCGTAGGTCTGGCGCGCAACGCGCGGCTGCAGGCCATCGTGCAGTACGCCGAGGCGATGCTGGCCGACGAATACGAACGCACGGGCGCCAAGCAGCGCCTGATCGGCGAGTTCGTCTACGCAGCCGATAGCTGGGACATCGAGCGGCGCGTGATCACGCGGCTGGAGTACGGTGCCCAAGGCAACAACCCGCGCTTCGTGGTGACCAACCTCCAAGGCGACGCCGTCCAGCTGTATGAGCGGCTGTACTGCCAGCGCGGCGAGGCGGAGAACCGCATCAAGGAGGCCCAGCTCGACCTGTTCGGCACCCGGGCCAGTTGCCAGCGCTTCGCGGCCAACCAGCTTCGCTTGTTGCTGGCGGCGCTGGCCTACACGCTGATGCAGCGGCTGCGCGATCTGGCGCTCAAGAACACCGAGTTGGAGCGCGCCGCCGCGGCCACGATCCGCGTGCGACTGCTCAAGATCGGCGCGGCCATCGTGCGCAACACACGCCGTGTGCGCGTGTTGCTGGCTTCGCACCACCCGATGCGCAGCATCTTCCTCAGCGCCGCACAGGCCCTGGCCCCCTGAACCTCATCCAGTGCTGTCCCCGGCACACTGACAAACAACGGGGGAAAGGGGGTGCTGCGCCCCGAAACAGCCAACAACCCCATCCAGTAGCTCGCATCGGCCCAAAGGGCCGCGCTCAATGCCCGCCAGCACGCCCGGTCAACAGCCATCGGCTTGCTGATGAAATATCCGGGCTAAACCAGCCCGTAGTAGCAATGGCCAGTTGATCGGTGCCGGGGCGGAAGGTAGCTTTGTCCGTTGAAAAATCAAAACCGTGGAGTGTCGGCAATGCACGAAAGTTCGTGCATGACTTCAGCGTCCACGTCTGGGTTACGTAGATACAAGTTTCTACGTTCACTGGCCCAGTCGGGCTTTTGGCCAACCAGCGCCCGTCCGGACTGAATGCGATGGCCGTGCAGCCCGGACTGTTCGGCGGGTCCGTCTTTATGTCCTTGACGAGGCTCCAAGTCGAGGTATCCCAAACCTTTAGGCCCCTTCCACAGCCCACGAGGTAGCGGCCGTCCGGGCTCCAGGCCAGTGCCTGGAACCCAGTTGCCGGGAATGTGTTCTGCAGAGTCTGTATCGCCTGCCGTGTGTTCACGTCCCAGACGTGGATAGTATTGGTCAGTATGCCGGTGTCGGCGATGTAGCGCCCGTCTGGACTCCAAGCCACCGAGGTCGGATAAAAGTCCTCGCGCAGCACCGCATAGGCCTTGGCGAGACGGCTGCTCTCCTGCGCGCCCGGCAGGATGCTGAGCAACCCGGCCCGGGCCGGCGTGGAAATAAGCAAAGCGGCCAGCGTCAGTAGCAGTGCGGCGAGCAAGGCTGCGCCGACGCTGTGCGGTGATGCTTTGCGATAAAGATAAAGGATGTACCCGGCGATGCCGCGGGCGCGCGTATGCGTTGCGTGCGCCACGCGCACGCCTTGACCTTGGATGTCACTCACCTGCTGGCCTCCCTCGGGGGCCGTGGAACGGCCCTTGATGTCTCAACTGTCGCTAAATGTTTCGTTCGAGCTTACACCGCCCTGTCGCGTGATCGCAATGCGGAAAAGCGCAGAAATCGGCCATCCGCCGGTCGCGGGCCGAGGTTAGCGGTCCATGTGTGGCATCGAACTCGCAGACAAAGTTGTTGATCGGAAACGGGAATTCGCTAACCTACCAAATGGCTTTCGCGAGCTACTGCATTTCACAAATCTGCCTTCTTTGCGCAAAAGTTCACACCGCGTGTTGAATGCGCGCGACAGCCACAGTCGCGCCGCCCACCGTCGGCAGCAACGGTTCACAGCCCGGGCGGGTCGCCACCGCCTGCCATTGCCTGCGCAGCGCGTTCTCGGTGCTGAAGTCGGAATGGTTTTGCGCGAAGCGCCGCGCGGCCTCACGGTAGCGCGCGTCCGTCAGCAGTTCGTGCAGCAGGGACGCGCATTGCTCGGCCGTGCGCTGCGCGCGCAGCATTCGCCCGGCTCCGGTGCGTTCCAGCGGCAGGCCCGCCAGGTACTGCTCGACCACCTGGGGCGCGAGCAGCACCGGCACGCCGGCCAGCAGCGCGGTCGCGATGGTGCCAGCGCCGTAGGTGATGACCAGGTCGGCCTGCGGCAGTAGCGCCGCCAGATCGACAGGGTGTGGCAGAAACCGTATCCGGCCATGGCGCGCCTGCCATTCGGGCGGCAGGCCGGGCGCGGCGCAGATCACCTCGGCGTCCAGCGCCTGCAGCGCAGCCAGCAGGTTCTCGCAGCCGGGGACGCCGGGCCGCAGGTAGGCGAAGATGCGCCGCGCGGCGCTGCCCTGCCAGGCGATGGCCGGCACGCTGGACAGGGCATGCACCGGGCCGATGTAGTCTGCCCGAGGCCGCGGCCCGAACGGGTCCAGCTCGGCGAAGGTGGTGAGCTGGACCTGCTCCGGCGGGAACAGGTCGCACAGCCTCGCCAGCGGGGCCTGGCCGCAGCAGCGCGCCAGATGCGGGTTGATCTGCGCCAGCAGGGCTGCCTCGGTATCGTGCAGCATCGAATCAGGGGTGTCCTGCCATGGTCGAAAGCTGGGCAGCGGCGCCACGGCCGGCGGGATCTCGAACCCGGTGCCTGTCAGCAGAACCGGACACTGCGTCATGCGCGCCGCCAGCAGCGCGGTCGGCGCATGGTTGTAGACCAGGAGCGCGGGGCGGACCAATTCGATCAGGGTGCGCCATCCGGCCAGCGCGCCGGCCAGCGCGGCGCCGTCGCCATAGCCTGCCTGCAGCAGCATGTCGGCGTAGTTCACCGGGGATACGGGCTTCTTGGCGGCGGGGCGCAGCAGCGGCGCCTGCAGCAGCGTGAAGCGCTCGGCGTGCAGCAGGGCCCAGCGCCAAATCTTGCGCGCATGATTGAACAGGACGCTCAGCAGCGCCTTCTCCTGCAGGATGGTCGCCGGCGCAATATCATCGCGGCGCATGGCGTCCACCAGCACCTGCAGGTCCTGCCGTGTGATGTCGGCCATCCAGCGCGTGGCCAGGAAGCGGCGATGCTGCTCGGTGCCAGCGGTCTTCGTGAGCAGCCCCTTGCGGTGCGCAGCCAGTCCCTTTGGGATGCGACGCTCTCCCGCGTACGGTTCCAGCGCGACATCGAAGTACACGGTGTCAGCCGCCGCCCCGTCTTTCTTGGGCGCGCCGGCAGCCACCGGAGTCACCACGACAGTGGCCAGGCCCGCCAGACGCAAGTAGGTGTTGATTCGGCACGCGTCCTGCTTCGCCCCTTTGAGGAACGGCAACCGTTCGAGCGCGTAGTCCTGCAGGGCCTGCGCCAGATGCGTCCGGTCGGGGCCGTCCGCGTGTGGCATGCCGAGCTTGTCAATCTGCGCCTTCCACGCACGCTCGGCTGCCTCAGCCTGCTTGGCCGTGCCGAAGCCGGACAGGTAATTCTCGCGTCCCTTGTACTGCGTGCGGATGCACCAGCCTCTGCCTTCCCGATACGGCTTAGCCCGGATATTTCATCAGCAAGCCGATGGCTGTTGACCGGGCGTGCTGGCGGGCATTGAGCGCGGCCCTTTGGGCCGATGCGAGCTACTGGATGGGGTTGTTGGCTGTTTCGGGGCGCAGCACCCCCTTTCCCCCGTTGTTTGTCAGTGTGCCGGGGACAGCACTGGATGAGGTTCAGGGGGCCAGGGCCTGTGCGGCGCTGAGGAAGATGCTGCGCATCGGGTGGTGCGAAGCCAGCAACACGCGCACACGGCGTGTGTTGCGCACGATGGCCGCGCCGATCTTGAGCAGTCGCACGCGGATCGTGGCCGCGGCGGCGCGCTCCAACTCGGTGTTCTTGAGCGCCAGATCGCGCAGCCGCTGCATCAGCGTGTAGGCCAGCGCCGCCAGCAACAAGCGAAGCTGGTTGGCCGCGAAGCGCTGGCAACTGGCCCGGGTGCCGAACAGGTCGAGCTGGGCCTCCTTGATGCGGTTCTCCGCCTCGCCGCGCTGGCAGTACAGCCGCTCATACAGCTGGACGGCGTCGCCTTGGAGGTTGGTCACCACGAAGCGCGGGTTGTTGCCTTGGGCACCGTACTCCAGCCGCGTGATCACGCGCCGCTCGATGTCCCAGCTATCGGCTGCGTAGACGAACTCGCCGATCAGGCGCTGCTTGGCGCCCGTGCGTTCGTATTCGTCGGCCAGCATCGCCTCGGCGTACTGCACGATGGCCTGCAGCCGCGCGTTGCGCGCCAGACCTACGATGTAGCTCACGCCCGAGCGCTCGCACCAGCGCAACAGGCGCTGGCGGCAGAACCCCGAGTCACCGCGCACGATGATGCGCACCTGGGGCCACGCGCGGCGAAGTCGCGCAACGATCAGCTTGATGACGGCCGCGGCGTTCTTCGCCCCGTCGATGCGGCTGCGCCGCAAGACGCAAGCGAGCATGGCCTGGCCGCAGAACACGTACAGCGGCAGATAGCAGTGGTGGTCGTAGTAGGCGTGGAACTCGCAACTCTCCTGGCTGCCGTGCAAGGGCACATCCGAGGCGTCGATGTCCAGCACCAGTTCCGCGGGCGCGCTCCGGTGGCTGGCGATGAACTGCTCGATCAGTACGCCATGCAGGGCCAGCGCCTGCGCGCGTGTGGCCCGGCTCTCCAGGCGGCACAGTGTGGGCGAGGAGGCCAGTGCATCGACCCGGCCTACGGCGGTCTGCATCAGCAGGTCCGAGCGCAGCATGTCGTGGTCGTTGAGGTCTTCGTAGCCGCAGCACAACCCGTAGACGCGCTGCGCCAGCAGCTCGCGCAGGCCATGCGTGATGCGCCCCGGATCGCGTGGGTCGCTGAGCACGGCTGCGGCAGATCGGCTCAAACCAATGCGCTCATCGACGCGTCGCAGCAGCAAAACTCCACCGTCCGAGCCAATGTCACCGCCTTCGAAGTTGGCCTCGATGATGCGCCGGCCCACGCGCCCCAAATCCATCGTCCCATCGGTACACTTTGGCATCGGCAGTCCTCGGTTGAAATTGGCGTCAGATACCAATGTCAACGCGCTCACGCACGAGGCTGCCGACCCACTATTGGTGAAATATCCGGGTTAGCCATGGCACACCCCCCAGAAAATCGGTTCTTTGGAGGTGACCGGCTCGCCAAGGGCGCGCACCGCCGGAATCTGGAACTGGGAGCGGGACCGGTGCGTCCCGCGCATTTGACCTCGGTACATGACAACTCCTGAAATGGAGCTGCGTGAAGCGACCGAGGTTTATACAGTCCACGTCGAGGCCACCAGAGCTCGCAGCCGAGCGCAATGAAGCGCACCGGAGGGCAGCCTGGGCGCAGCGGCTCGCCGAGCCCTGTCTCAGAAACTGCCGCAGATTCTGCGTCTCAAACGATGACGGCCTCGCGAGGAGGCCGTCTAAGTCCTTGATTTCTCAAGGAATGTATCTGGTGGCCTGGGGCGGAATCGAACCACCGACACAAGGATTTTCAGTCCTCTGCTCTACCAACTGAGCTACCGGGCCGCAGGCCGCGAAGTATAGCAGCCGCAAGGGCCGCTTAGCGGCACTGCCGCGTGTGTTCAGGCGGCGCTGCGCTTGCCGCGCGACAGGTCGACGCCGAGCTGCTTGAGCTTGCGGTACAGGTGAGTGCGCTCGAGGCCGGTTTTCTCCGCGACCCGGGTCATCGAGCCGCCCTCCTTCGCCAGATGGAATTCGAAGTACGACTTCTCGAACTCGTCGCGCGCATCACGCAGAGGCTTGTCGAGCTCGAAGCTCTTGCTCGCCTGCGGACCCGGATCGCCGGGCGGCGCTGTCTTGCCGCCATTCGCCGAGGGCTCGGCGGCCAGCTCGACACTGGCCGGCAGCGCCACGCCGGCCGGCTTGCGCGGGTTGTCGCGCGCCAGCGCGGCCTCCACCGCCTTCAGCAGTTTCTGCAGCGTGATCGGCTTTTCCAGGAATGCCTGCGCGCCGATCTTCGTGGCCTCGACCGCGGTGTCTATCGTCGCATGGCCGCTCATCATGATGACCGGCATCGTCAACTGGCCGCCAATCGACCATTCCTTGAGCAGCGTCACGCCGTCGGTGTCCGGCATCCAAATGTCGAGCAGCACCAGGTCCGGGCGCGCGCGGCCGCGTGCCAGCCGGGCCTGCGCGGCGTTCTCCGCCAGTTCGACACTGTGGCCTTCGTCGTTCAGGATTTCGGAGAGCAGATCACGAATGCCCAGTTCGTCGTCCACCACCAGGATGTTTGCCATGATTGCGCTTCGGTCCCTTGCACTCGGCCGCGCCGCGGCGTCACTGCGCCGGGATGTCGTCCGCCGTGAATGATAACGATACTTGCGCGCCCTGGACGACGCCGTCCTCGGTGCGATTCGAAAGTTCGATGCGCGCATTGTGCTCGTCGACGATCTTCTTGACCACCGCGAGCCCGAGCCCGGTGCCCTTGGCCTTGGTGGTGACGTACGGCTCGAACGCGCGATTGAGGATGTGCTCGGGAAAGCCGGCGCCGTTGTCCTGCACCGTCATGCGCACGCACCGCGCCGCTTGCAGCCACTGGGTGCGGATCACCGCCAGCGGCGGCGGCTGCGGGCGCTCGGCCGCGCGCGACTGGGTCGCGTCCTGCGCGTTCAGCAGCAGGTTGTGCACCACCTGCCGGATCTGTTGCGCGTCGCCGCGGATCAGCGGGCAGTTCGGATCGAGCTCGGTTCGCACCGGGGTCGGCAGATGCTCGCTCTGGTACAGATGCACCACGTCGTCGATCAGCGCGTTCAGGTCCAGCGGCCGCAGTTCGGCCGCCGGCAGCCGCGCGTAGTCGCGGAATTCGTTCACCAGCCGCTTCATCGCGTCGACCTGGTCGACGATGGTCTTGACCGAGCGCGTCAGCAGCGCCTGCTCGTTGGGCGCCAGCTTGCCGCCCAGCTTGACTGCCAACCGTTCCGCCGAAAGCTGGATCGGCGTGAGCGGGTTCTTGATCTCGTGCGCGAGCCGGCGCGCGACCTCGCCCCAGGCCTGCACCCGCTGCGCGGACACGATCTCGGTGATGTCTTCGAACACCAAAAGCCTGGAAGTCGGCGGTAAATCTGCGCCACGTGCTACCAAAATAATAGTATTGTGCGGCGTGCCCGGCGCTGCGGTGTCGAGTTCGAACGAGTGCTGCCAATGGTCGACGCCGTGCTCCATGCGCCCGCGCAGGAACGCGTCGAACTGCGCCTGCACGCTGTGCGCGAACGCCTCCAGGCCAGGCACCGCGGCCAGCGGCTGGCCCTCGTGCGCAGCCAGCGGCGCGCGCAGAATGCGCGTCGCGCCGGGGTTGGACGACTCGATCGTGCCGTTCGCATCGAGCACGATCACGCCGGTGGTGAGGTTGTCCAGAATCGTCTGCAGGTGCGCGCGCGCGGCGTCGACCTGGTCCATGCTGCGGTGCACCGCCGCGCGCGCATCGGCGAGCTGCTGCGTCATGTCGGCGAACGAGCGGGTCAGGCCGCCGAGTTCGTCGCGGCCCTGCAGCGCGGCCTTCGGACTGAGATCCCCGGCGGCGACTTCGCGCACCCCTTCGGCCAGCACCAGCAGCGGCCGCGCCAGCTGGTTGCCGAGCAGCACCGCGAGCAGCACCGCGCCGAACACCGCGAGGAACAGGCTCAGCGTCAGCGTGCCGATGTACATGCGGCGCAGTCCGTCGCGCGCGAGCGCTCGTTCCTGGTATTCGCGGTTCGCCTGCTGCACCGCGATCGCGTTCGCCACCAGCGCCGGCGGCAGCGTCTGCGTGACCTGCAGGATGCGCGGCTCGGCCAGCAGGGCCACGTTGCTCGAGTTGACCACCGCGAGCACCCTGATCCGGGCATTGGTGATCGGGCCGCGCCCGACGTCGTCCAGCCCCTCGATCTGCGACACCACGCCCAGCATGCGGGCGCTGCGCAGCTGCTGGTTGCTCGGGCGGTCCGGATTGAGTTCGAACCGCGACTGGCCGACGCCTGCGATCAGGCGCCCGTTCGCGCTCCACAGCACCACGTCGGTCGCCGCGAGCTGGTCGCGGATGCGCTCCAGCGTGAGGCCGGCGGTAACGTTCGGAACGTCGGCCAGCTGGCTGGTCGCGGCGCGCGTCTTGCTCGCCAGATCGGTGCTGAGCGCATCGAGCGTCGCGCGCCCGAGCCCGACGCCGGCATCGAGCGCGGTCTCGACCTTGACGTCGAACCAGCTCTCGATCGAGCGCGACACGAACTGGTACGACACCACGTAGATCAACAGCCCCGGCACGAAGCCGACCAGCGCGAAAATCGCCGCGAGCTTGACCAGCAGCCGGCTGCCGAACTTGCCGCGGCGCAGCCGCATTGCCAGCCGCACCGCCATCCAGCCGATCACCGCGAGCAGCAGCGCCGCCACCACCACGTTCACCACGAACAGGCGGCCGTAATTGCGCTCGTACAGCTCGCGGTTGTTCGTCGCCTGCGCGAGCAGGAACATCAGCACCAGGCCGATCGCGACCATCGCCGCGACGCCGACGCCGAACGCCCATCGGAACGCGCGCGAGCGGCGCTGCAACAGCCGCTCGGCCCGGCTGCCGGGCCGGCCCCGGCGCCGGTTCACTTCGCGCTCTCCGGCGCGAGGCGCTGATTCCGGCTCGCCGAGATGTTCCAGTCGGCCTCGCCGACCGCCCCGATCTGGAACGGGCGCGGCAGCTGCGACACATCGAGCTGAAATTGGAAGTCGACGTTGTAACGCTCGCCCGGCTCGATCGCCGACGCATCGGCGATCTTCCAGTGCGAGAAGCGCTGGATCGCGGCCAGCGCATCGGCAAGGTTGTCGAAGTTCTGGTTCAACGTGACGCCCAGGCCCGCGTCCGAGATCGGCTGCGGCGAAACGTTCAGGCGCCAGCGCCGCGTCAGCGGCTGGTACGCGAGCCGCATGTAGCGCTGGACGCCGGCAACCCGCTTGTCGGTCCAGTACCAGCGATGCCGCAGCAGGTCGGCCTCGGCGACGAAGAACATCGGAATGCCCTTTTGCAGCGCATCCTCGACGATCGCCGACAGCTCGAACCGGACCGCTGCCGTCAGATAAACGCCGTCGCCGTCGACCTCGATGCGCATCTGGCTGACTTCGGCGCCCTTGCTGTCGGCATGCGCCGGTGCGAGCGGCGCCAGCAGCAGCCACAGGCCGACCAGCAGCGCAACGAGCGCGGCAAAGTCAGGCCGCGCGCTTCTCCAGCAGCGCGTAATAAAAGCCGTCGTGGTCACCTGTCCGATTGTCCCGGAGCAGAGCGCCCTTTTCCTCGATTTGCGGCAACAGCTGGCCCGGCGAAGGCATCAATCGAGCGTCGGTGTTGCGTGCAACAAACGCTTGTATCTGGTCGTGTCCCTCGGCGCTGAACACCGAGCAGGTGCAGTACAGCAGCCGGCCGCCAGACTTGACCCGCGGCCACAGCGCGGCCAGCAGCGCAGCCTGCTGCGCGGCGAGCCGGGCGATGTCGCCGGGCCGGCGCAGCCAGCGCACGTCCGGATGGCGCCGCACGATGCCGGAGGCGCTGCACGGTGCATCGAGCAGCACGCCGTCGAACCCGGCTTCTCCTTCGGCTCCGTCGATCTGCGCGGCCCATTGTTCAGGCGCCCGCGCATCGGCGGCGAGCACCTGCGCCGCCAGGCCCAGGCGCTGCAGATTGTCGCGGATGCGCCCGCAGCGCGCCGGATCGATGTCGAGCGCAGCCACATGCGCATCGGAGGCGAGTTCGAGCAGGTGCGCGGTCTTGCCGCCGGGCGCGGCGCAGGCGTCGAGCAGGCGTAGGCCGCGCCGGCCTTCCCAACCGCCGAGCAGCAGCGGCGCGGCCCGTTGCGCCGCCGCGTCCTGCACCGACACCCGCCCTTCCGCGAAGCCGGGAATCGCCGCGACCGGCCGCGGCTGCGCCAGCACGACCGCGTCGCCGCCGGCGTGCCATGCTTCTATATTCATAGCAGCGAGTTCTTGCAGATAGGCGGTTGCGCTGGTTTTTCTGCGGTTCACGCGCAGCGTGAGCGCCGGGGGTTCCTGGTTCGTGCGCAGCAGCTGCTGCCACTCGTTGGGGTAATCCCGCCGCAGACTGTCGATCCACCAGCACGGGTGGTTCCACTGTGCGACCGGGTCGTCGTCGGTGGCGACGAGCAGCGTCTCGCGCTCGCGCAAGAAGCGGCGCAGGCAGGCGTTGATCAGGCCTGCGTGCCGACGCGTCGCGCCGCCATGCTTCGCCGCCTCGACCGCCTGGTCGACCAACGTGAAGTCGTCGTACGAGGCGTTCGCCGCGCCCTCCAACGCCAGCGCGAGCGCGGTGCACAGCAGCGCATCGACCGGCGCCGGCGGCGTGCGCGGCGCGAGATGGCGCGCGAGCGCCGTCGCGCGGCCGAGCCGGCGCAGCGTCTCGAACACGATCGCCTGCACGCCGGCGCGGAGCAGGGGCGGTGCGGCTTCCAGCGCCGCGGTGCCCGAAGTGCCGGCGCGCACCGCGCCCAGCACCTGGGCGGCCGCGACCAACTGGCGCCAAAGCGGTGGCTGCGGCGGCGGCTTGTGCGACGCCGTCATCCGCGTCCGTCCACGCCGATCTGCGGCTGCGGCCGGCGCCACCAACGGGTCGCGCGCCGATCCGGCGTCACAGCGGCTGCGCCGCCCGAAAACCGGCCAGCCGCGCCAGCAGCAGCGCGGGGAACTGCGTGATCGCCGCGTTGTAGTGCGCGACCGCCTGGTTGAACGACTCGGCCATCACCCGCGCCTGTAGTCCGAGCCCCTCCCATTGCTGCAGCAGCGCGTCGCCGGCCGGCGCGACACGGTGCCAACTTGCCTCGAGCACCGCATGCGCCTGCGCGAGCGCGGCCAGCGCGGGTGCATGCAGCGGCTGCGCGCGCGCCGCGGCCAGCGACGCGGTGAACTGCAGCGCCGCGCTGCGCACGCCGAGCCAGTGCTGCGTGGCCTCGTCCAGCAGGTCGGCGGGCCGGGTCGACGAAGCCGACAAGGCCGCGGCCGGCAGGCACGACTGCAGCAGCTCAAGCTGGCGCAGCAGCTGCGCGTCGAGCGCGACGAACGCCTGCCGCACCGTGGTGCGCAGCCGTTTCAGCCGGCTGTACGCACCGACCGCCCAGAACAGCACCGCGGCCAGTCCGGCCCAGCGCGCGATGGTCCAGGCCAAGGTGCTTATCCCCGAAAGCGCCGCGTGCGCGGGATCCACTCGAAATGTGTAGCGAAAAGTGGGTTAAGTCCAGGTGGATTCTTCACAGTTCGCTACGCTTTCAATAGCATCATCGGAATAAAAGCCGGGTTCAATCGGCGGCTGCTCCCTCGTTCGTCTCGGTCGCCGGCGCGGCCTCCGACAGGCTCGCCAGTTCCGCCGCCTCGGCTTCGGCGATCGCGCGGCGCTCGGCTTCGTCCATCTGGTCCTTGGCCTTGCGCGCCTGGTGGTACGCCATGCCGGTGCCGGCGGGAATCAGGCGGCCGACGATGACGTTCTCCTTCAGCCCGCGCAGCTCGTCGCGCTTGCCCATGATCGCGGCTTCGGTCAGCACCCGGGTCGTCTCCTGGAACGACGCGGCGCTGATGAAGCTGTCGGTCGACAGCGAGGCCTTGGTGATGCCCAGCAGCAGGTTGGTGTAGGTCGCGGGCATCTTCCCGTCGGCGCGCAGCGCGTCGTTGGTGTTGAGCATTTCGCTGCGCTCGACCTGCTCGCCGGCGATGTACGGGGCGTCGCCGGCGTTGTCGACCACGACCCGGCGCAGCATCTGGCGCACGATCACCTCGATGTGCTTGTCGTTGATCTTCACGCCCTGCAGCCGATACACGTCCTGTACCTCGTCGACGATGTAGCGCGCGAGCTCCTCCGGTCCCAGCAGCCGCAGGATGTCCTGCGGATCGGCTGGGCCGTCGACCACCGATTCGCCCTTGTTCACCACTTGGCCCTCGTGCACCAGGATGTTCTTCTCCTTCGGCACCAGTTCTTCCCAGACCTTGCCTTCGGGATCGGTGATCTGCAGCCGGATCTTGCCCTTGGTCTCCTTGCCGAACGAGACCGTGCCGGTCATCTCGGCGAGCACGCCCTTGTCCTTCGGGCTGCGCGCCTCGAACAGTTCGGCCACGCGCGGCAGACCGCCGGTGATGTCGCGCGTCTTCTGGCCTTCGACCGGGATGCGCGCCAGCACTTCGCCGGGGCCCACGTCCTGGCCGTCGCGCACCTGGATCAGCGCGCCGACCTGGAAGCCGATCGTCACCGAGTGGTCGGTGCCGGGGATCTTGACCTCGCTGCCGGCGGCGTCGATCAGCTTGACCTGCGGCCGCACCACCTTGGTCGCGCCGCGCCGCTTCGGGTCGATCACGACCATCGTCGACAGGCCGGTGATCTCGTCGACCTGGCGCGCGACGGTCAACCCTTCCTCGACGTTCTCGAACTTGGTGCGACCGGCGAACTCGGTGATGATCGGGCGCGTCAGCGGATCCCAGTTCGCCAGCGGCGTGCCGGGTTTGACGCTCTGGTCGGCCTTCACCGCCAGCGTTGCGCCGTACGGCACCTTGTGCCGCTCGCGTTCGCGGCCATGCTCGTCGTGGATCACGATCTCGCCGGAGCGCGAGATCACGACCAGCTCGCCGCGGCTGTTCGTCACGTAGCGCATCGTCGCGTTGAAGCCGATCACGCCCTGCGACTTGGCCTCGACGCTGGACGCCACCGCCGCGCGCGACGCGGCGCCGCCGATGTGGAAGGTGCGCATCGTCAGCTGCGTGCCGGGCTCGCCGATCGACTGCGCCGCGATCACGCCGACCGCCTCGCCGATGTTGATCAGGCCGCCGCGGCCGAGGTCGCGTCCGTAGCACTTCGCGCAGATGCCGAAACGCGTCTCGCAGGTCAGCGCGGTGCGCACCTTGATCTCGTCGACGCCGGCAGCCGTGACTTCGTCGATCAGGTCCTCGTCCAGCATCGCGCCGGCCGGCACCATCACCGCGTGCGTCTCGGGGTGCAACACGTCGTCCGCGGCGGTGCGCCCGAGCACCCGGTCGCGCAGCGACTCGATCACCTCGCCGCCCTCGACGATCGCGCGCATCAGCGTGCCGTTGTGCGTGCCGCAATCCTGCTCGGTCACGACCAGGTCCTGCGTCACGTCGACGAGACGGCGCGTGAGGTAGCCCGAGTTCGCGGTCTTCAGCGCGGTGTCGGCCAGGCCCTTGCGCGCGCCGTGCGTCGAGATGAAGTACTGCAGCACGTTCAATCCCTCGCGAAAGTTCGCGGTGATCGGAGTCTCGATGATCGAACCATCCGGCTTGGCCATCAGGCCGCGCATGCCGGCAAGCTGGCGGATCTGCGCGGCCGAGCCGCGCGCACCCGAGTCGGCCATCATGTAGATCGAGTTGAACGACTCCTGATCGACCTCCGCGCCGTTGCGATCGCGGACTTTCTGCTTCGCGAGCTGGCCCATCATCACCTTGGAGACCTCGTCGCCGGCCTTGCCCCAGATGTCGACCACCTTGTTGTAGCGCTCGCCGGCGGTGACCAGGCCCGATACGTACTGCTGCTCGATCTCGCGCACCTCGCGTTCGGCGCGCTCGATGATCTGCGGCTTTTCCTTCGGCACCAGCATGTCGTCGATCGAGATCGAGATGCCGGCCTGGGTCGCGAGCCGGAACCCGTTCTGCAGCAGCCGGTCGGCGAACACGACGGTTTCCTTCAGGCCGCACTTGCGGAACGACGCGTTGATCAGCTTGGAAATTTCCTTCTTCTTCAACGCCTTGTTGATGTTCGAGAAGGCCAGGCCCTTGGGCAGGATTTCCGACAGCAGCGCACGGCCGACGGTGGTATCGACCAGCGAAGTCGCCGGCTCGAACGCGTCGGTTTCCTTGTTCTTGTTCCACTCGGTCAGCCGCACCGCGATCTTCGCGGTCAGCTCGACCTGGCCGCAGTCGAGCGCGCGCTGCACCTCGGCGAGGTCGGTGAACATCATGCCCTCGCCGCGGCCGTTGATGCGCTCACGCGTCGCGTAGTACAACCCGAGCACCACGTCCTGCGACGGCACGATCGATGGCTCGCCGTTCGCCGGGAACAGCACGTTGTTGGACGCGAGCATCAGCGCGCGCGCCTCCATCTGCGCCTCCACCGACAGCGGCACGTGCACCGCCATCTGGTCGCCGTCGAAGTCGGCGTTGAACGCCGCGCACACCAGCGGGTGCAACTGGATCGCCTTGCCTTCGATCAGGATCGGCTCGAACGCCTGGATGCCCAGGCGGTGCAGCGTCGGCGCGCGGTTCAGCAGCACCGGGTGCTCCTTGATCACCTCCTCCAGCAGGTCCCACACCACTGGCGTGCCCGATTCGACTTCCTTCTTCGCGGCCTTGATCGTCGTCGCGATGCCCATCGCTTCGAGGCGCGAGAAGATGAACGGCTTGAACAGCTCCAGCGCCATCAGCTTCGGCAGGCCGCACTGATGGAGTTTCAGCGTCGGGCCGACGGTGATCACCGAGCGGCCCGAATAGTCGACCCGCTTGCCGAGCAGATTCTGACGGAAGCGCCCGCCCTTGCCCTTGATCATGTCGGCCAGCGATTTCAGCGCACGCTTGTTCGCGCCGGTCATCGCCTTGCCGCGGCGGCCGTTGTCGAGCAGGCTGTCCACCGCTTCCTGCAGCATGCGCTTTTCGTTGCGCGCAATGATCTCGGGCGCCTTCAGCTCCAGCAGGCGGCGCAGCCGCGAGTTGCGGTTGATCACGCGGCGGTACAGATCGTTCAGGTCCGAGGTCGCAAAGCGGCCGCCGTCCAGCGGCACCAGCGGACGCAGGTCCGGCGGCAGCACCGGCAGGACTTGGAGCACCATCCACTCGGGCTTGATGCCGGACTTGCGGAACGCCTCCAGCACCTTCAGGCGTTTCGTGTTCTTCTTGACCTTGACTTCGGAGCCGGTCAGGTCGCCGCGCAGCTTCTCGATCTCGACATCGATGTCGATGCTCTGCAGCAGATCCTTGATGCCCTCGGCGCCCATCTTCGCGACGAACTCGTCACCGTATTCGCGGCGCTTCGCGTCGTAGTCGTCCTCGCTCATGATGCCGAACTTCTTCAGCGGGGTCATGCCGGGGTCGGTGATCACGTAGGCCTCGAAGTACAGCACGCGCTCGATGTCGCGCAGCGTCATGTCGAGCACCAGCCCGAGGCGGCTCGGCAGGCTCTTGAGGAACCAGATGTGCGCGCACGGCGCGGCCAGGTCGATGTGACCCATGCGCTCGCGGCGCACCTTGGTCTGCGTGACCTCGACGCCGCACTTCTCGCAGATCACGCCGCGGTGCTTCAGGCGCTTGTACTTGCCGCACAGGCACTCGTAGTCCTTGATTGGCCCGAAGATCTTCGCGCAGAACAGACCGTCGCGCTCGGGCTTGAAGGTGCGGTAGTTGATGGTCTCGGGCTTCTTCACCTCGCCGAAGGACCAGGAACGGATCTTCTCTGGCGACGCCATGCCGATCTTGATGGCGTCGAAATGCTCGTCCGGCGTGAATTGCTTGAACAGGTCGAGTAGCGATTTCATGTGACTCTTTCCCTTTTCATCAAAATTGGTAGCTGCTGGCGCTTGCGCCATGCGGGCTGGAGCACGATTTCATGCTTAAACAGTGGAGCTCGTTCTTGATCGGTTGGGGTCAGAGCACGAGTCTTGCTTCGCAAAATCGTGGTCTGACCCACAAGGCCTTACGAACGCTCCAGTTCGATGTCGAGGCCGAGCGAGCGGATCTCCTTGACCAGCACGTTGAACGATTCCGGCATGCCGGCCTCGATCGCGTGCTCGCCTTTGACGATCGATTCGTACACCTTGGTGCGGCCCTGTACGTCGTCGGACTTCACGGTCAGCATTTCCTGCAGCGTGTAAGCGGCACCGTACGACTCGAGCGCCCAGACCTCCATCTCGCCGAAGCGCTGGCCGCCGAACTGCGCCTTGCCGCCGAGCGGCTGCTGCGTGACCAGCGAGTACGGGCCGGTCGAGCGCGCATGCATCTTGTCGTCGACCAGGTGGTGCAGCTTCAGGAAGTGCATGTAGCCGATCGTAGTCGGGCGCTCGAACGGGTCGCCGGTGCGGCCGTCGTACAGCCGCGCCTGGGTGCGCGTCGCCGTCAGACCCTTGCGCGCGGCGCTCTCGTCCGGATAGGCGAACTGCAGCATCGCGCGGATCTCGTCTTCCGACGCGCCGTCGAACACCGGCGTCGCGAATGGAATGCCGCCGGTCAGGTTTTCCGCCATCTCCCGCACTTCCGCGTCCGACAGCTTGGCCAGGTCCTCCTTGCGGCCGTACGCGTTGTATACCTGGTCCAGATACCTGCGCAGCTCGGCGCTCTGGGCCTGGCGCTGCAGCATGTCGCCGATGCACTGGCCGATGCCCTTCGCCGCCCAGCCGAGATGCACTTCGAGCACCTGCCCAACGTTCATCCGCGACGGCACGCCGAGCGGATTGAGCACCACGTCGCAGGGCGTGCCGTCGGCCATGTACGGCATGTCCTCGATCGGAACGATCTTCGAGACCACGCCCTTGTTGCCGTGGCGCCCGGCCATCTTGTCGCCCGGCTGCAGCCGGCGCTTCACCGCCAGGTAGACCTTGACCATCTTCAGCACGCCGGCCGGCAGTTCGTCGCCCTGAGTGAGCTTCTTGCGCTTTTCCTCGAACGCGAGGTCGAAGCTGTGGCGCGTCTGCTCGAGCGAATTCTTCACGCTCTCGAGCTGCGCCGCGACATCGTCCTCGGCCGGACGGATGTCGAACCAGTGGAACTTCTCGACCGACGCCAGGTACGCGGCGTCGATCTTCGTGCCCTTGGCCAGGCGTTGCGGCCCGCCGTTCGCGAGCCGGCCAACCAGCAGCTTCTCGATGCGGGCGAACGCGTCGGCCTCGACGATGCGCAGCTGGTCGTTCAGGTCGAGCCGGAAGCGCTTGAGTTCGTCGTCGATGATCTGCTGCGCGCGCTTGTCGCGCACGATGCCCTCGCGCGTGAACACCTGCACGTCGATCACCGTGCCCTGCGAGCCCTGGTCCACGCGCAACGACGTGTCCTTCACGTCCGAAGCCTTCTCGCCGAAGATCGCGCGCAGCAGCTTCTCCTCGGGCGTCAGCGTGGTCTCGCCCTTGGGCGTGACCTTGCCGACCAGCGTGTCGCCGGGCATCACCTCGGCGCCGACGTAGATGATGCCGGACTCGTCGAGGCGATTGAGCTGCTGCTCCGCCAGGTTCGGGATGTCGCGCGTGATCTCCTCGGCGCCGAGCTTGGTGTCACGCGCCATCACGACCAGTTCCTCGATGTGGATCGAGGTATAGCGGTCGTCGGCGACCACGCGCTCGCTGATCAGGATCGAGTCCTCGAAGTTGTAGCCGTTCCACGGCATGAACGCGATCAGCATGTTCTGGCCGATCGCGATCTCGCCGAGGTCGGTCGACGCGCCGTCGGCGATCACGTCGCCCTTGGCCAGCTTGTCGCCACGCTTGACGATCGGACGCTGGTGGATATTGGTGTTCTGGTTCGAGCGCTGGTACTTGATCAGGTTGTAGATGTCGACGCCGACCTCGCCGGCCACCGCCTCGTCGTCGTTGACCCGCACCACGATGCGGGTCGCGTCGACATGGTCGACGATGCCGCCGCGGGTCGCGGTGACCACCGTGCCCGAGTCGATCGCGGCGACGCGCTCGATGCCGGTGCCGACCAGCGGCTTTTCCGGACGCAGCACCGGCACCGCCTGACGCGACATGTTCGCGCCCATCAGCGCACGGTTGGCGTCGTCGTGTTCCAGGAACGGCACCAGCGACGCGGCCACCGACACGATCTGTGCCGGCGACACGTCCATGTACTGGACGCGCTCCGGACTGCACAGGATCGATTCGCCGGCTTCGCGCGCGGAGACCAGATCGCCGGTGAGGCGGCCGTCCCGGTCCAGCGCGGCGTTCGCCTGCGCGATCACGTATTTGCTTTCCTCGATCGCCGACAGATAGTCGATCTCATTCGTGACCTGCTTGTCCACCACGCGGCGGTACGGGGTCTCGATGAAGCCGTACTCGTTCAGCCGGGCATAGAGCGCCAGCGAATTGATCAGGCCGATGTTCGGGCCTTCCGGTGTCTCGATCGGGCACACGCGGCCGTAATGCGTGACGTGCACGTCGCGCACCTCGAAGCCGGCGCGCTCGCGCGTGAGGCCGCCCGGCCCCAGCGCCGAGACGCGGCGCTTGTGCGTGATCTCGGCCAGCGGATTGGTCTGGTCCATGAACTGCGACAGCTGCGACGCGCCGAAGAACTCCTTCAGCGCCGCGGAAATCGGCTTGGAGTTGATCAGGTCGTGCGGCATCAGCGGGTCCTGCTCGGCCTGGCCGAGCCGCTCCTTCACCGCCTTCTCGATGCGCGCCAGGCCGGTGCGGTACTGGTTCTCGGCCAGTTCGCCGACGCAGCGAACGCGGCGGTTGCCCAGGTGGTCGATGTCGTCGACCTCGCCATGGCCGTTGCGCAGATCGACCAGGATCTTGACCACCGCCAGGATGTCCTCGTTCGTCAGCACCATCGGGCCGGTCGATTCGGCGCGGCCCATCTTGGCATTGAACTTCATGCGCCCGACGCGCGACAGGTCATAGGTGTCGGGGTTGTAGAACAACCGCTGGAACAGCGCCTGCACCGCGTCCTCGGTCGGCGGCTCGCCCGGGCGCATCATGCGGTAGATCGCGACGCGCGCGGCGAATTCGTCGGCCGCCTCGTCGATGCGCAGCGTCTGCGAGATGTACGCGCCCTGGTCCAGTTCGTTCGTGTAAATGCACTGCAGCTCCTGCACGCCGGCGGCGCGCAGTTTCTTCAGCAGGGCCTCGGTCAGCTCGTCGTTCGCGCGGGCGATGATCTCGCCGGTCTCGGCGTCGACCATGTTGCGCGCGACCACGCGGCCTACAAGAAAGTCCTCGGGCACGCTGATGTGCGTGGTCTCCGACTGCTCCAGCTCGCGCGTGTGGCGCGCGGTCACCCGCTTGTCCTTCGCGACGATCACCTTGCCCGACTTGTCGGTGATGTCGAAGCGCGCGACCTCGCCGCGCAGCCGCTCCGCGACGAACTCCATCTGCGCGCCGCTGTCCATCAGGCGGAAGTTGTCGTTGACGAAGAAGTTCGCCAGGATCGACTCGGGGTTGAGCCCGATCGCCTTCAGCAGGATCGTCACCGGCATCTTGCGCCGGCGATCGACCCGGAAATACAGCATGTCCTTCGGGTCGAACTCGAAGTCCAGCCACGAGCCGCGATACGGAATGATGCGGGCCGAGAACAGCAGCTTGCCCGAGCTGTGCGTCTTGCCCTTGTCATGCTCGAAGAACACTCCCGGCGAGCGGTGCAGCTGCGACACGATCACGCGCTCGGTGCCGTTGATGATGAACGAGCCCTTGTCGGTCATCAGCGGCACCTCGCCCATGTAGACCTCCTGCTCCTTCACTTCCTTGACCACCTTGGACTGCGGCGTCGAGGACTCGCGGTCGTAGATGATCAGCTGCACCCTGGCGCGCACCGCGGAGGCATAGGTCAGGCCGCGCGTCTGGCACTCGCGCACGTCGAAGCCGGGTTTCGCCAGGTTGTACTCGAGGTACTTCATCTCGACGTAGCCGTTGTGCGAAACGATCGGGAACGCCGCGAGGAACGCGGCCTGCAGGCCGTCGTTCGTGCGCCGGGTCGGCGCAACGTCGGCTTGCAGGAACGCGGTGTACGCGTCCTTCTGCATCTGCAGCAGATAGGGCACTTGCAGCACGCTGTCGCGGCTGCCGAAGTTCTTGCGGATGCGCTTGCGTTCGGTGAAGCTGTAGGTGGATGTCTGGGCCATGAGATCTCCGGGCGTTGAGGTCCTTGGCGACTGTCGCGTCGAGCGCGGTGAGCCGAAAGGCCTGATGCACGCCCATCGGCGCGGCACCAGCCGTTCGCTGCACGCTCGTCTTGGTGGCTGGCCACTACCAACCGTTGGCGGACGGCGATGCATTGCGCATCGCCCGAACCAAGGCATCTTCTGCAGTCGGAGCCAGAAGACACTAACAAGAAGCGCCATACGCGCTGCTTGTTGGTGCGCTCTGGGAGCGCAATCGGCCGGTCCGACAACCGGCCTGTCAATCGAGGACGAAGCGTGGCGAGCGGCGCGAGGCTGGTTCGAGAAGCGCAGCCGTACTGACGTACGGCGAGCATCGCAGGACCGGGATCGCGCCGCGCAGCAGCTCCAGACCGATTTACTTGAGTTCGACCTTGGCGCCGGCGTCCTCGAGCTTCTTCTTCGCGGCTTCGGCGTCGGCCTTCGCAATGCCTTCCTTGACCGCCTTCGGCGCGCCGTCGACCAGATCCTTCGCTTCCTTCAGGCCCAGGCCGGTGATCTCGCGCACCGCCTTGATCACCGACACCTTGTTCGCGCCGGTTTCCAGCAGCATCACGTTGAATTCGGTTTGTTCCTCCGCCGCCGGCGCCGCCGCGCCGCCGCCGCCTGCGGCCGGAGCCGCCATCGCCGCGGCGCTCACGCCGAATTTCTCTTCGATGGCCTTCACCAGGTCGTTGAGCTCGATGACCGTCATGCTGTCGAGCGCGGTCAGAAATGCGTCTTTATCGAATGCCATTTTGATTTCCTTGGAAAGTTGATTCAGGCCGCTGCCTCGGCAGCTTGGCCGACGCCCCGTTGCTCCGCGAGCGCGGCCAACACACGGGCCATGCGCGACACAGGTGATTGCATCAAGCCCAGCAACTGCGCCAGCAGCACATCCTTCGACGGAATGCTGGCGAGCTGCTTCACGCCTGCGACGTCCAGCGCCTTCCCGCTCGATGCGCCGCCGCGAATCACCAGCTTGTCGTTGGTTTTCGCGAATTCGGCCACCACGCGGGCGGCGGCCACTGCATCGGCGGAGAAGCCGTAGATCAGCGGGCCGGTCATCTGATCCGACACGACTTCGAATGCGCTGCCGGCAACGGCACGGCGTGCCAGCGTGTTCTTCAACACGCTCAAGGCAACACCATTGCCGCGCGCGTTGCTGCGCAAGCGGGTCATGTCCGCAACCGTGATGCCGCGGTATTCCGCCATCACCAGCGTTTGGGCGGTAGAGGCAAGATCGGTCACTTCCTTGATGACCGTTTCCTTCTCACTGCGACTGAGACTCAAGGTCTGCTCCTTCAATATGCGCCGCCGGCCAATGACGACCGGACGACGCGCCCATTGCAGCGATCAACTGTTTCGGAAATCTCGCGAATTCCTCGTCAGCGGGACCGCCATCTGCGTTGGCTCGGCTTGCGAATTAAGTGCACCAGCACGCCAACGGTCTTGGATGACCCGCGGACAGCCTTCACCGGCCGCGGCCCACCACCTCACGCGCCGGCCTCGCGGCCGGCACGAATCCCACGCGATCAGCCCGACAGGGTCTGCGTGTCCACCCGGACACCGACACCCATCGTCGACGACACCGCGATCTTCCTCAGATAAACCCCCTTGCTCGCCGCCGGCTTGGCCTTGGTCAGCGCCTCGACCAGCGCCTGCAGGTTCTGCTGCAGCTTGTCGGCGTCGAACGAGCGACGGCCGATGGTCGAATGCACGATGCCGGCCTTGTCAACCCGGAACTGAACCTGGCCCGCCTTCGCATTCTTCACCGCAGTGGCGACGTCAGGCGTCACGGTGCCGACTTTCGGATTCGGCATCAGCCCGCGGGGCCCCAGGATCTGGCCCAGCGTGCCGACCACGCGCATCGCATCCGGCGCGGCAATCACGACGTCGAACGGCATGTTGCCGGCCTTTACCTGCGCGGCCAGATCGTCCATGCCGACGATGTCGGCGCCGGCAGCCTTCGCCTCCTCGGCCTTCGGGCCTTGCGCAAACACCGCGACCCGCTTGGTCTTGCCGGTGCCGGCCGGCATCACCACCGCTCCGCGCACCACCTGGTCGGACTTCTTCGCGTCGATGCCGAGTTGCACCGCCACGTCGATCGACTCGTCGAACTTCGCGGTGGCGCAGGCCTTGACCAGCGCGAGCGCATCGGCGAGCGGGTACAGCTTGCCGCTGTCGACCTTGCCTTCGTAGGTCTTTTCACGTTTCGTGAGCTTAGGCATCACACGCCCTCCACCGTCACGCCCATGGACCGGGCCGAGCCTGCGATCGTGCGCACCGCGGCGTCCAGATCGGCCGCGGTCATGTCCTTCAGCTTGGTCTTCGCGATCTCTTCGAGTTGCGCGCGCGTGATCTTGCCAACCTTGTCGCTCTGCGGTCGCGCCGACCCCTTGTCGATCTTCACCGCCTTCTTGATCAGGATCGTCGATGGCGGCGTCTTGATGATGAAGGTGAAGCTCTTGTCGGCGTAGGCGGTGATCACCACCGGCAGCGGCAACCCGGGCTCGACCCCTTGAGTCTGCGCGTTGAACGCCTTGCAGAACTCCATGATGTTCAGCCCACGCTGGCCCAGTGCCGGGCCGATCGGGGGCGACGGGTTGGCCTTGCCCGCTGGCACTTGCAGCTTGACAAAACCGACGATCTTCTTCGCCATGCTTGCTCCTTGCGGGTACTGACGCCGGGTTCCGGCCAGACGGCCGATCCCTCGGCTCCCCGGGGTTGACGACTCTTGTTGTCCTGGACTTGGCGCCGAGTCGGGAAGCGCGAAGTCAAACTAGCCAGATGAGGTTTGATCAGTTGAGGACAGAGCACGCTTCGCGTGGTCTGTCCCGCAATGTTTCATGTTTTCTCGATCTGGCTGAACTCCAGTTCCACCGGCGTGGCGCGACCAAAGATCGTGACCGACACCCGCACCTTGCTCTTTTCGTAATTGACGTCTTCCACCGAGCCGTTGAAATCGGTGAACGGGCCTTCCTTGACCCGCACGTACTCGCCGACCTCGAATTCGACCTTGTGCCGCGGCTTCTCGGTGCCTTCCTGCATCTGGTCGACGATCTTCTGCACCTCGCCGTCGGAGATCGGCGCCGGGCGGTTCTTCGCGCCGCCGACGAAACCGGTGACCTTGTTCGTGTGCTTGACCAGGTGCCAGCTCTCGTCGTCCATCACCATTTCGACGAACACATAGCCCGGGAACAGGCGGCGCTCGGCGGTCTTCTTCTGCCCGTTCTTGACCTCGACCACCTCTTCGGTCGGGACCAGGATGCGCCCGAACTTCGGGCCCATGTCGCTGCGGTTGACGCGCTCGGCGATGTTGCGCGCGACCGCCTTTTCCATGCCCGAATACGCGTGCACGATGTACCAGTGCATGTCGGGATGCGCCGGCGCCGTCGTGACCTGCGGCCCCAGGGTCTCGATGATTTCCGTCATTACTTCTTCCACCCCAGAATCAGGTTGTAAAACACCCACTCGAGGGTCTTGTCGGAGAGCCAGAGAAACAGCGCCATGATCACGACGAACGCGGCCACGTAAAGCGTCATCTGGATCGCCTCCTTGCGCGTCGGCCACACCACCTTGCGCACCTCACGCCAGGAATCGCGCCCGAACGCGACCAGACGCTTGCCGGACTCGGAAACCAGGAACACGACGACCGCCACGGCGAGGCAGATCAGCAGCGCGGCCCACTGGATCAGCGCACCCTTGGCGCCGAGCAGGTAATAAGCCGCCAGCGCGGCGACCAGCAGCAACGCCGCAACCGCGAGCTTGATCTTGTCCGCGCCCGTGCTGACGGTTTCGACTTGTGACGTAGCCATGTTCAGGATTTGTTCCTGCGAGTGCAGCTGCTGCAAATTCATCCGGCGCCTTGAGGAGGCGCCAATGCCCGCCATCGGGGGCGGGCCGGTTTCACCCGCCGGTCAGGCGGGTGGCAGGGGCGGAAGGAATCGAACCATCAACCTTCGGTTTTGGAGACCGGCGCTCTGCCAATTGAGCTACGCCCCTGCACGAGATCAGTTTTCAATCAGTTGGGTCAAGCCAGTTGGGGTCAGAGCACATCGCCTGCGGCGAGTGGTCTGACCCACAAAATTACTTCAAATCACTCCATGATCTTGACCACGACGCCCGAGCCCACGGTCTTGCCGCCTTCGCGGATCGCAAAGCGCAAGCCCTCTTGCATGGCGATGGGGTTGATGAGTTTCACGGTGATCGTCACGTTGTCGCCGGGCATCACCATCTCCTTGTCCCCGGGCAGCTCGATCGCGCCGGTCACGTCGGTGGTGCGAAAGTAGAACTGGGGCCGGTAGTTGTTGAAGAACGGGGTGTGGCGCCCGCCTTCGTCCTTGGACAGGACATAGACTTCGGCGGTGAAGTGGGTGTGCGGCTTGATCGAGCCTGGCTTGCACAGGACCTGGCCGCGCTCGACTTCCTCGCGCTTGGTGCCGCGCAACAGGATGCCGACGTTGTCGCCGGCCTGGCCCTGGTCCAGGAGCTTCCTGAACATCTCGACACCAGTGCAGGTGGTCTTGACCGTGGGGCGGATGCCGACGATTTCGATTTCTTCGCCGACCTTGACGACGCCGCGCTCGACGCGGCCGGTGACCACGGTGCCGCGCCCGGAGATGGAGAACACGTCTTCCACCGGCATCAGGAAGGCGCCGTCGATGGCGCGCTCAGGGGTGGGGAAGTAGCTGTCCATGGCGTCGACCAGGTTCATGATGGCCTTCTCGCCCAACTCGCCCTTGTCGCCTTCCAAGGCGAGCTTGGCGCTGCCCTTGATGATCGGGGTGTCGTCGCCGGGGAATTCGTACTTGGACAGCAGTTCGCGCACTTCCATCTCGACGAGCTCCAGCAGTTCGGCGTCGTCGACCATGTCGCATTTGTTCAGAAACACGATGATGTAGGGCACGCCGACCTGGCGCGCCAGCAGGATGTGCTCTCGGGTCTGGGGCATCGGGCCGTCGGCGGCGGAGACGACCAGGATGGCGCCGTCCATTTGCGCCGCGCCGGTGATCATGTTCTTGACGTAGTCGGCGTGGCCGGGGCAGTCCACGTGTGCGTAGTGGCGGTTGGCGGTCTCGTATTCGACGTGCGAGGTGTTGATGGTGATGCCGCGCGCTTTCTCCTCGGGCGCGTTGTCGATCTGGTCGTAGCTCTTGGCCGCACCGCCGAATTTGGCCGACAGCACGGTGGCTATGGCCGCCGTCAGCGTGGTCTTGCCATGGTCCACGTGACCAATCGTGCCCACGTTCACGTGCGGCTTGGTTCGACTAAATTTTTCCTTCGCCATGCTCAGTTTCTCCAGACGGAATGCAATACGCCGATCTTCAACAAAACCCGGACCGCGCCACACGGCGCCGCCCTTCGACTGGTGCCCATTCCGGGAATCGGACCCGGGACCTCTCCCTTACCAAGGGAGTGCTCTGCCACTGAGCCAAATGGGCTGATAAGCCGTTCCCTCGACCTCTCACGCTACGACCGCGAGCGGGTCCTGGAGCGGGAGACGGGGATCGAACCCGCGTCATTAGCTTGGAAGGCTAAGGTTCTACCATTGAACTACTCCCGCATCGGAGCGACTCACCCAAGCTCGAACAAGCCTCGCGCCCCCGGCACGCCGCGCGCCCGGTATTCAACCCTGCATCTCATCAACGCCTGCCGGCCAGCCATGCCTCGCTGGTGGAGAGGGCTGGATTCGAACCAGCGTACTCGTACGAGGGCAGATTTACAGTCTGCTGCCATTAACCACTCGGCCACCTCTCCTTGGGCGAACCCTGGATTATGCCACGGAATCCGGGCGAAAGCGCCGCGCGCCGGGCCCCGAACCACCGTTGCCCGCTACCAGGTTATCGCCGGCCGGCCGTGGTCCACGAGGTACGCATTGGCCCGGCCGAAATGGCCGCAGCCGATGAAAGGCTTGGGCCCGCGCCGCGCGGCCAGTGGGGACGGGTGGTTCGCGCACAGCACCAGCGGCGGCACCCCGATCCGGCGCGCCGCGCCTGCGGCGATGCGCGCACGCCCGGCCTGCGCATGCGCGCCCCACAGCAAAAATGCAACCGGGCCGGGACGCTCCGCCACCGCCTCGACGATCTGGTCAGTGAGCACTTCCCATCCATGGTTCGCATGGCTGGCGGGCTTTCCGTCCTCGACCGTCAGGCAGGTATTGAGCAGCAGCACGCCCTGGCGCGCCCAGCGTGCGAGGGATCCGTCCATCGGCGGCGGCGCCCCGAGGTCGCGCTTCTGTTCCTCGAAGATATTGCGCAGCGACGGCGGCAGTCGCGCCTCGGGCGCGACCGAGAATGCCAGCCCTTCCGCCTGCCCCGGTCCGTGGTACGGGTCCTGGCCCAGGATCACGACGCGCACCGCCGCGAGCGCGGTCAGTTCGAGCGCGCGCAGCGGCTGCGGCGGGTAGACGACCACGCCGGCGGCGATCCGGCGCTGCACGAAATGCGCGAGCTGCCGGCCCGCCGCACTAGCCAGAAACCCGTCCACCAGCCCCCGCCAGTCATCCGCCACTGCCCAGCGTCCGGGTTCCCAGCGCTGCAGACGGGCTGCCGGCCGCCCGGAATGCTCGATTTCCTCCAGCAAATCCGCCTCAAGCCTAGATTCCATATAGACGTACTGCTATCAAAACAGGAGGGTGCTCCGGTTAGTGATCACGCTGCCGTGCGAGCATCCCAGTTAATGGTGGATTCCGCCGCGCGGCTCAGACCGAGAACAGCCGCGCCAGCGCCAGCCCCGGCTCCTCGGCGCGCATGAACGCCTCGCCGACCAGGAACGCGTGCACGCCGGCCGCGCGCATGCGCCGCACATCGGTCGGCGCGAGGATGCCCGATTCGGTGACCAGCAGCCGGTCCGGCGGTACCTGGGGCAGCAGCGACAACGTCGTGTCCAGGCTCACCTCGAACGTGCGCAGATTGCGGTTGTTGATGCCGATCAGCGGGGTCTTCAGCCGCAGCGCGCGCTCCAGCTCGGCCGCGTCGTGCACCTCGACCAGCACCGCCATCCCGAGCCCATGCGCGATCGCCTCGAACTCGGCGAGCTGCGCGTCATCGAGGATCGCCGCGATCAGCAGCACGCAGTCGGCGCCGATCGCGCGCGACTCGTAGATCTGCCACGCATCGATCATGAAGTCCTTGCGCAGCACCGGGAGCAGGCAGGACGCGCGCGCCTGCTTCAGGTGGTCGATCCGGCCCTGGAAGAACGGGCGATCGGTCAGCACCGACAGGCAGGCGGCGCTGACCCGGCCGTCACCCTCGGCATAGCTCTGCGCGATGTCGGCCGGCACGAACGCCTCGCGCAGCACGCCGCGCGACGGGCTGGCCTTCTTGATCTCGGCGATCACCGCCGCTTGGCCGGCAGCGATTTTCGCGCGCAAGGCGCCTTCGAAGCCGCGCGTGCTCGGCCGCAACTCGGCGTCGGCGCGGATCGCGGCCAGCGGCATGCGCGGCATCGCCTGCGCCAGTTCCTCGCGCTTGGCGAGGGTGATGCGCTGCAGGATGTCGGACATCGCGCGTCAAGCTCCGCCAATCGCGCGCGTCGCTTCGACGAACTGCTCGAGCTGGCGCAGCGCCGCGCCGGACTCGATCGCGCTGCGCGCGAGCGTGGTGCCGGCCTGGATCGACTCGGCGACGTTCGCCGCGTACAGCGCGACGCCCGCATTCAGGATCACGATGTCGCGCGCCGCGCCGTGGTCGTTCTCCAGTACGCTGCGCACCATCGCGCTCGACTGCTCGGGCGCGCTGACCTTGAGCGTGCGGTTGCTCGCCATCGTCATGCCGAAGTCCTCGGGATGGATCTCGTATTCGCTGATCTCGCCGTCTTTCAGCTCGCCGACCATGGTCGCCGCGCCGAGACTCACCTCGTCCATGCCGTCGCGCCCGTAGACGACCAGCGCGTGCTCGGTGCCCAGGCGCTGCAGCGCGCGCACCTGGATGCCGACGAGATCGGGGTGGAACACGCCCATCAGGATGTTCGGCGCGCCGGCCGGATTCGTCAGCGGCCCGAGGATGTTGAAGATCGTTCGCACGCCCAGTTCCTTGCGCACCGGCGCGACGTTCTTCATCGCCGGGTGGTGGTTCGGCGCGAACATGAAGCCGATGCCGACGCGCGCGATGCATTCGGCGATCTGCTCGGGCTTCAGATGGATGTTGACGCCCAGGCTCTCGAGCACGTCGGCGCTGCCGCTCTTGCTGCTGACGCTGCGCCCGCCATGTTTGCTGATCTTCGCGCCGGCCGCGGCGGCGACGAACATGGCGCAGGTCGAGATGTTGAAGGTGTGCGCGCCGTCGCCGCCGGTGCCGACGATGTCGACCAGGTGCGTGCCGTCCGCCACATGCACCTTGGTCGCGAATTCGCGCATCACCTGCGCGGCGGCGGTGATCTCGCCTATGGTTTCCTTCTTCACGCGCAGGCCGGTGATCAACGCCGCGGTCAGCACCGGCGACATCTCGCCGCTCATGATCAGCCGCATGATGTGCAGCATCTCGTCGTGGAAGATCTCGCGGTGCTCGATGGTGCGCTGCAGCGCCTCCTGCGGCGTGATGCGGATGCCCTGGGTCATGGGAATGCTCCTCGTATCGTCGTGGTGTTCAGGCTTCGAAGAATTCGCGTACTGCGGAAACTGCCCGGTCGACGCCGGCCGCATCGACGTCCAGGTGCGTGACGAAGCGCAGACTGTACAGCCCGGTCACGAGCACGCCGCGCGCCGCCAGATGCGCGAGCAGCGCGTCCGAGCGTTCGCGCGCCGGCCCGACCAGATCCGCGAACACGATATTCGTCTGCGGCGGCTCGACCGCGAGCTGCGCGATACCGGCCAAGCCTTGGCCAAGGCGGCGCGCCAGCGCATGGTCGTCGGCCAGCCGCTCGACGTGATGATCGAGCGCATACGAAGCCGCCGCCGCCAGCAGCCCGGCCTGGCGCATGCCGCCGCCGGCCTTCTTGCGGATGCGCCGCGCACGCTCGATCAGCGCGCGCGAGCCGCACAGCGCCGAGCCGATCGGAGCGCCCAGCCCCTTGCTGAAGCAGACCGAGACCGTATCGAAGCATTGCGCGATGCGGCGCGCCTCGCTGACGATGTCGACCCGCTTCGGGTGCGCGCCCGCCTGCCCCGCCGCGGCCTGCGCGACCGCGGCGTTGAACAGCCGCGCGCCGTCCAGATGGCGCGCGAGGCCGTGCCGCGCGGCGAGCTGCGTCGCGTCGCGCAGGTAGTCGAACCCGATCAGCCGCCCGCCCAGCGTGTTCTCCAGCGCAAGCAGCCGGGTGCGCGCGAAGTGCGGGTCGTCCGGCTTGATCGCGGCCTCGATGTCGGCGAGCAGCAGCGTGCCGTCGCTCTGGTGCGCGAGCGGCTGCGGCTGCACGCTGCCGAACACTGCGGCGCCGCCGCCCTCCCAGCGGTAGCAGTGCGCCATCTGGCCGACGATGTATTCGTCGCCGCGCTCGCAATGCGACAGCACCGCGCACAGATTGCTCTGCGTGCCGCTGGGCACGAACAGCGCCGCCTCGAAGCCGAGCAGCGCCGCGATCTTCTCCTGCAGCGCGTTCACGGTCGGGTCGTCGCCGAACACGTCGTCGCCGAGCGGCGCAGCGAACATCGCCGCGCGCATCGCGTCGGTCGGACGGGTCACCGTGTCGCTGCGCAGATCGACCCGCGGCTGTCTGAAAATATCGGTCATATCCGCCTCAAGCCTTTGATGAATCTTGATAGTTAGCTACTAATGTAATAGCAACGAATCATCAACTTGCCGCAAGAAAGTTCTTCAGCAGCGCATGACCGTGCTCGGTCAGGATGCTCTCCGGATGGAACTGCACGCCCTCGACGGCCAGTTCCTTGTGCCGCAGCCCCATGATCTCGCCGTCGTCGGTCCACGCGGTGACCTCAAGCACCTCGGGCAGATTCGCGCGCGCGACCGCCAGCGAGTGGTAGCGGTTCACCGTGAACCGGCCGGGCAGCCCGACGAACACGCCGTGGCCGCTGTTCGTGATCACGCTGGTCTTGCCGTGCATCAGCAATTTCGCGCGCACGATCTCGGCGCCGAACGCCGCGCCCAGGCTCTGATGCCCGAGGCAGACCCCGAGGATCGGCAGCCTGCCGGCGAAATGCCGGATCGCCGCGACCGAGACGCCGGCCTCGGCCGGCGTGCACGGCCCCGGTGACAGCACGAGCCGGTCCGGCGCGCGCGCGGCTATGCCCTCCACCGTGATCTCGTCGTTGCGGAACACCTCGACCGGGGCGCCGAGCTCGCCGAAATACTGCACCAGGTTGTAGGTGAAGCTGTCGTAGTTGTCGATCATCAAGAGCTTCATCGCGCTCTACCCCTTCGATTTGATCGGAAGTTCCAGGAACATCCTGCTTCGGCGCCCGCTTTGGTATCCGCATTTTGCGGCGCTGGCGAGGCCGATGCGGCTTGCCGGGCGGTGATTGATGGCGCCGATGTCAGGCGCCGGGTATGGGAGCAGGTCAGGCTGATGGCTTGCGCCAACGCCAGCCGGAGCGCGCTGCGGTGATCGTACGAATCGCAGACATGGGCTGCATTATGGTCGCATCGCGTGCACTCACGCCTGAAGAGCGATCGGCCGAGCACGGCGCCTGCCGAACGCAGCCCGTTGATGGATATGCGATGCAAGGGAATTACACTGCGGCGCATCGAACCATGGCCCGAACCCAGTTCAACCTCCGCGTCAGTGCTCAGCTCGAAATGGCGATCGACGAAAAGCGCACCGAACTTCGCGCACCGTTCGGCACGATCCCATCACGCACCAATATCCGCCCCGCTGCGGCTGTAGCCTGCCGGGGCATTTCGCTCGGCGAATCTGAAGCAGATCGCCACACCACCGCGGGCCCAGCCGAGCGCAGAGCACGCTGAGCAACTGGCAAATGGGTCTGGCACCTGAAGAGCAAGCGCGCGCAGCCATTGATGGCCTGTTGACGGCGGCGGGTTGGGTCGTGCAGGACATGGCCGACTTCAACCGCAACGCCGCCGAGGGTGTGGCCGTGCGTGAGTTTCAGTTGCCCAGCGGCCCATGTGACTACTTGCTGTTCGTCGGCGGCAAGGCCTGCGGCGTGATCGAGGCCAAGAAGGCCGGCGTCACGCTCAGCGGCGTGGCCGAACAGGCCGCGCGCTACATGGCGGCCTTGCCCGAGCACCTGGCGCGTTGGGCCGACCGGCTCGCCTTCGATTACGAATCCACCGGCGACGAGACTTACTTTCGCGACACGCGCGACCCCAAGCCCCGCTCACGCCGAGTCTTCGCCTTCCATCAACCGCAAACACTGCACGCCTGGCTGAAAGAGGCCGACACCCTGCGCCAGCGCCTGCGCCGCATGCCGCCGCTGGACACTGCCGGCCTGCGCGACTGCCAGATCGAGGCCATCACCGGCCTCGAAACGTCATTGGCCGACGATCGCCCGCGCGCGCTGATCCAGATGGCCACCGGCGCAGGCAAGACCTTCACCGCCTGCAACTTCAGCTGGCGACTGCTGAAGCACGCGGGGGCGCGCCGCATTCTGTTCCTGGTGGATCGCAACAACCTAGGCGACCAGACGCTGAAGGAGTACCAGAACTTCGACCCGCCCGGCGCGGCGCACAAGTTCGACAGGACCTACATCGTGCAGCACCTGCACGGCAACCGGATCGACCCCGACGCCAAGGTCGTGATCACCACCATCCAGCGCCTGTACGCGATGCTGCGCGGCGAGGAACTGGACGAGTCGGCCGAGGAAGCGTCCGCCTTCGAGACCTGGGGCCACCGCGAAGTCGACAACGAAGGCGAACTGCGCCCGGTGGTCTACAACCCGACCGTCCCGATCGAACACTTCGACTTCATCGTTACCGACGAGTGCCACCGCTCGATCTACGGCCTGTGGCGACAGGTGCTCGAATACTTCGATGCACACCTCGTCGGGCTGACGGCCACGCCCTCGGCGCACACGCTGGGCTTCTTCCAGCGCAACCTGGTGGCCGAGTACCCCTACGAGCAGTCCGTGGTGGATGGCGTGAACGTCGGCTTCGAGGTCTACCGCATCCGCACGCGGGTCGGCGAACAAGGCGGCACGGTGGACGCGAGCTACCACGTGCCGGTGCGCGATCGCCGCACCCGTGCGCTGCGCTACAAGCAGCTCGACGCCGACCTGCCCTATGTGCGGCAGGACCTCGATGCCTCGGTGACCGTGCCTGACCAGATCCGCCTGGTGCTGCAGACCTTCCACGACAAGCTCTTCACCGAGTTGTTCCCAGGCCGCAGCGGCCAATGGGTGCCCAAGACGCTGATCTTCGCCAAGGACGACAACCACGCAGAGGAGATCGTCAAGGCCTGCTGGGAGGTGTTCGGTCAGGGCAACGACTTCGCCAAGAAGATCACCTATCAGACCAGCGAGAAGCCCAAGGAGCTGATCAAGGCCTTTCGCGTGGATCCGTTTCCGCGCATCGCGGTCACGGTGGACATGATCGCCACGGGCACCGACATCAAGCCGGTGGAGTGCCTGATCTTCATGCGCGACGTGAAGAGCGAGAGCTACTTCGAGCAGATGAAGGGCCGCGGTGTGCGGACCATCGCTGATGCCAGCCTGCAGCAGGTGACGCCCGACGCGCAGACCAAGACCCGCTTCGTGCTGATCGACGCAGTGGGCGTGACCGAGGGCAAGAAGACCTTGTCGCAGCCGATGGAGCGCAAGCGCACGGTGTCCTTCGACAAGCTGATCGACCAGATCGCGCAGGGCCGGCGTGACGAGAACGCGCTGTCGTCCCTGGCCGCGCGGCTGGCCGCGCTGGACCGGCAGATCGACACCGAGGATCGCCAGCGCATCAGACAGGCCGCCGAGGGCACCAGCCTGAAAGCGCTGGCCCGCGGGCTGCTGGACGCGATCACCCCCGAGGTCATCGACGCGGCCGTCATCCAGCGCCACGGCAGCGTGGAGATGGCCACGGCGGCGCAGGTGAAAACCGTGGAAGCCGACCTGCGCGACCAGGCCTGCGCGCCGCTGGACGCCGCCGAACTGCGCAACCTGATCAAGGCGATCAAGAAGAAAGCCGACATCGTGATCGACGAAGGCACGCTCGACGCGTTGCACGTGGCCGAATACGACAAGGGCCAGGCCGAGAAGCGCACCACCTCGTTCAAGGTCTTCATCGAAGCAAACAAGAACGAGCTGCTGGCGCTGCAGATTCTCTACAGCCAGCCCTATCCCAAGCGCCGCCTCACCTACGCCAGCATCCGCGAACTCGCGGCGAAGCTCGCCGACCCGCCGCAGCACCTGACCACGGCCGATGTCTGGCAGGCCTACAAGCGGCTGAACGCCGCGCTCGTGCGCGGCGCGCCCAGCGACAAGGTGCTGACCGACCTAATCAGCCTGGTGCGCTTTGCCACCGGCCAGGCGGAACTGCTCGAGCCGTATGCGGCGCGCGTGGAGCAGCGCTTCAACCTGTGGATCGGGCGGCAGATCAAGGCGGGCAAAGTGTTCAGCGACGAGCAGATGGCGTGGCTGAAGGCGATCAAGGACTACCTGGCCGCGAACGTGGAAATCGCGCCGACCGACCTGATGCGCGACCAGCCGTTCAGCGACTGGGGCGGGGTGGTGGCGGCGAGGCGGATGTTCGGGACGGAGTTGAACGGGATGCTGGATGAGTTGAGCGAGGTGTTGGTGGCATGAGTGAAGATGGTCGCTGGGAACTCCCTGCCTCCTGGTGCTGGACAACAACGCACCAAGTCGCAAGCGTTGTTGGAGGAGCGACACCCACCAACGCAAGAGATGAGTCGAACTACTCGGTTGACGGCATACCGTGGATCACGCCGGCTGATTTGTCTGGCTACAAGCACGCTTACATTGCCAGAGGAGCACGAAATCT
The DNA here is from genome assembly GCA_030123545.1 of Burkholderiaceae bacterium. Classification (NCBI taxonomy): domain Bacteria; kingdom Pseudomonadati; phylum Pseudomonadota; class Betaproteobacteria; order Burkholderiales; family Burkholderiaceae; species Burkholderiaceae bacterium. Next base: position 84,200 of record CP126124.1, read on the forward strand.
CTCGACGCAAGGATTCAACTCCTGCTCAGCCCGACTTCTGCCCAAGGGCACAGTACTGCTCAGTTCGCGAGCGCCTGTTGGCTACTGCGCGATCGCGGCGAGCGACATCGCGACCAACCAAGGATTCAAGAGCCTTGTTCTTCATTCGGCCGAGATTTCTCCCGAGTTTGTTCGGCACTACCTCCTAGGTTCGAAACGATATCTCGAAAGCCAAGCCAGCGGGACGACGTTCCTTGAGCTATCAGGCGCACGCACTGAACAGCTCTTGCTGCCGCTCGCGCCCGCGCGCGAACAGCAATGCATCGTCTCCCGCATCGAAGAACTCTTCAGCGAGATCGATGAGGGCGAACGCGCGCTGGAACGCGTGCAGAAGCTGGTGGAGTGCTACCGCCAATCCGTCCTCAAGGCCGCTGTCACGGGCGAGTTGACGCGGGAGTACCGTGACACTAGATCATCGAGTCCAGGCGATCGCGAGGGCGACAAGTACTCGCTTCCGCCAGGATGGTCTTGGCGCAGTCTTGACGAACTCTCCTGGGCCACGTCCTACGGCACATCGGCGAAGTGCTCATCCGCTGAGGGAGCGACTCCTGTTCTACGAATTCCCAACGTGCGTGAGGGGCGGATCGCACTGCGCGACCTCAAATGGGCCCCCGCGGACTTCGACATGACCGCCGCCGACGCGCTTGCGCCTGGAGATTTGCTGGTGGTTCGGACCAACGGCAGCGAAAGCCTCATCGGGGTGGGTGCCGTCGTGCTGAGCGCGCTACCCACGCCGAGCTATTTCGCGTCCTATCTCATCCGATTCCGCCTGCATCCCCAGCCGTTGCTCGCCGAGTGGATCAATCTTGTCTGGCAATCGGACGTCGTTCGGCGTTTTGTGCACAAGCACAAGGCGACGAGCGCCGGGCAGTACAACGTGTCGCAATCGAAGCTCCGCTCGATCCGGCTCCCGATTCCACCTGAAAGCGAGCGTGCGGCCCTGCTCGACGCATCGCGACTCGCAGCGTCCCGGATGGAGTCGGCGCTGAAGGAGTGCAGTGCGGGCGTCGCCGGTTCAGCTGCCCTGCGCCAAACCATCCTCAAAGCCGCCTTCTCCGGCCAACTTGTCCCGCAAGACCCCGCCGACGAACCCGCCTCCGCGCTGCTCGCCCGCCTCGTCGCCGAGGCGGGCGAAGGGCAGAACGGAACGCGGCGGCGAGATCGCCGCGTCCGCACCACCACCCCATGACCCGTAGCGCCGAAGACCTGTTGCAGGAACTCGCCGCCGTCGACGAGTCGCATCGCATCGAGGCCAAGCGCGCCTCGCAGATCGACCGCTCGACGATGGAGACCGTCGTCGCGTTCTCGAATGAGCCCGGCTTGGGCGGCGGCTACCTGCTACTGGGTGTAGAGCGCGACCCCGACGACCTGTTCGGCGGTTCCTACCGCGTGGTCGGCGTGGCCGACCCCGACAAGCTGCAATCCGACCTGGCCAGCCAGTGCGCCAGCATGCTCAACCGCCCGGTTCGCCCGCGCCTGTCGGTGGAGACGCTGCGCGGCAAGACGGTGTTGGTCGTGTTTGTGCCCGAAGCCGCCGCTGCCGAGAAGCCGATCTATCTGACGAAGCTGGGCCTGCCGCGCGGCGCATTCCGCCGCGTGGGGTCGACCGACCAGGAAGGCAGCGAGGACGATCTGGTGGCGCTGTACGCCGGCCAGCAGGTCGAGACCTTCGACGGCGCGGTACTGCCCGATACCGACCTGTCGGACATCGACCCCGCTGCGGTGCAGGAGTATCGCCGCCTGCGGCAGCGCGCCAACGCCAGTGCCGAAGAGCTGACCTGGGACGACGAAGCACTGCTGCGCGCGTTGGGCGCTGGCGTGCGTCAAGGCAGCGCGCTGCGGCCCACCGTCGCCGGCTTATTGCTGTTCGGCACGGCGCAGGCGCTGCGGCGGTGCTTTCCGATGATGCGCATCGACTACATCCGCGTGCCGGGCCGGCAGTGGGTGGAAGACCCCAACCACCGCTTCGACACGCTGGAGATCCGCGCCCCCCTGCTGACGGCCATCCGGCGCGCCGAAGGCGCGGTGCGCGACGAGCTGATGCAATCGTTCTCGCTGCCCGAAGGTTCGCTCACCCGCGAGGACGAGCCGGCGTTGCCGCTACGGGTGATCCGCGAGGCCATCGTCAACGCGGTGATGCATCGCAGCTACCGCATCCACGGCGCGATCCAGATCATCCGCTACGCCAACCGGCTGGAGGTGCGCAACCCCGGCCACTCGATCAAGGCCGAGGAGCAGCTCGGCGAGCCGGGCAGCGAGACGCGCAACCCGCGCATTGCCGCCGTGCTGCACGAAGTGAACGTGGCGGAGACCAAGGGCAGCGGCATACGTGCGATGCGCGAACTGATGCAGGCGCACGACCTGCTGCCGCCGACCTTTGAATCCACGCGTCGGCCCGACCAGTTCGTGGCCACGTTCCTGTTCCACCACTTCCTCGGGCAGGACGACCTGTCGTGGTTGCGCGCGCTGACCGCCGAGGCACTTTCCGACGAGGAGGCGCGCGCGCTGGTGGTCGTGCGCGAACTGGGCGCCATTGACAACGCGGCCTACCGCAACGTCAACCGCACCGACACGCTCAATGCCTCGGTCCACCTGCGGCGGCTGCGCGACCTGGGCCTGCTGGCCATGAGGGGCAGTGGCAGCCGTACCTACTACGTGCCAGGCCCCGGCTTCCGGGCTGAGCCGCGGGCACTCGAAGACGCACAAACCCCCCAGGCTGGCGCACAAACCCCCCAGGCTGGCCGACAAACCCCCCAGCTTGGCGCTCAAACCCCCCAGGCCGCCCGACAAACCCCCCAGTCAGACACGCCGATGCCCGCAGATCTCGCGCAGCGCCTGCCCGAGCCGGGCAGCCGGCCCCGGCGAGCCGTGCTGCAACAGTTAGTGCTGGACCTGTGCGCTTGGAAGCCCCACAGCGCCCGCGAGCTGGCCAGCCTGCTGGGGCGCCGGGACCATAAACACCTAGTCAAGGAGCTGCTGAGTCCGATGGTGACCGAGGGGCTGCTGGCTTACACGATCCCCGCAATGGAAAAGCACCCGGATCAGCGCTACGTCGCGCCGAGCTCCGGTGCCGCAGACGGCAAGGTGAACGATCCATGAGCAACGATTACACCGCCCTGGTGGGCAAGGTCTGGAGCTACGCCCACGTCCTGCGCGACCAGGGCATCGGCTACGGCGACTACGTCGAGCAGATCACCTTCCTGCTGTTCCTGAAGATGGATCAGGAACGCGCCGAGCTGCTGGGCGAGCCCAGCTCCATTCCGGCCGCTTGGCGCTGGGACAAGCTGGCGCCGCTGGCCGGCGACGCGCTCGAGATCCAGTACCGCCACGCGCTGGAGGCGCTGGCCCGCGAGAAAGGGCTGATCGGCACCATCTTCCGCGGCGCGCAGAACAAGCTCACCGACCCCGCCAAGCTCAAGCGCGTGGTCTCGCTGATCGACGCCGAAACCTGGATCGGCATCGGCGTGGACGTAAAGGGCGCCATCTACGAAGGCCTGCTGGAGCGCAACGCCGCCGAAGTGAAGAGCGGCGCCGGCCAGTACTTCACACCGCGCCCGCTGATCCAGGCGATGGTGACGGTGCTGGCCCCGCGCATCGGCGAGACCGTGCACGACCCGGCCTGCGGCACCGGCGGTTTTCTGCTCTCGGCCTACGAGTACATGAAGGAGCACGGCGGCGCGCAGGCGCGCGATCGCACCGCGCAGCGGCGCCTGCGCGAGCAGACCTTCAGCGGCAACGACATCGTCGACGAAGTCGTGCGCCTGTGCGCGATGAACCTCTACCTGCATGGCATCGGCAATGGCGAGAGCCCGATCCGGAGCACCGACGCTCTGGCCGCTGACCCGGGCGAGCGCTACGACGTGATCCTGACCAACCCGCCGTTCGGCAAGAAGAGCAGCTACAAGGTGATCGGCGAGGACGGCGAGGTCGACACCGAGCGCGAGGACTACGAGCGCGAGGACTTCAAGTTCACCACCGGCAACAAGCAGCTCAACTTCATGCAGCACATCATGACGGTAATGGGCAGCAACGGCCGTGCCGGCGTGGTGCTGCCCGACAACGTGCTGTTCGAAGCGGGCAGTGCGGGCGAAGGCATCCGGCGGCGCCTGCTGGAGCAGTTCGACTTTCACACCCTGCTGCGCCTGCCCACCGGCATCTTCTACAAACCCGGCGTGAAGGCCAATGTGCTGTTCTTCGACAAGCGGGCGCCGCGCGCCGACGGCAAACCGAACACCCAGGCACTGTGGCTCTACGACTTCCGCACCAACCTGCACTTCACGCTGAAGAAGAACCCGCTGCAGGCGAGCGACTTGCAGGACTTCGTGGCCTGCTACCAGGTTGGGCAGACGGGCAAGCGCCGCGAAACCGAGCGCTTCAAGAAGTTCGCCGTGGAGGAACTGCTCGCGCGCGACAAGCTGAACCTGGACATCTTCTGGCTCAAGGACGAGAGCCTCGACGACGTGGACAGCCTGCCGGCGCCCGACGTGATCGCGGCCGAGATCGTGGAGAACTTGCAGGCGGCGCTGGAGGCCTTCCAGACGGTAGCCGACGAGTTGGCGGTGAAACGCTGAACAGAGCACGGTCTATGCTGCCTGGCTGCGCGCGCCGTGAAGTCCCGCAGGCGGCAACTGCCTGATTGCTTCGTCTGGATAGCAGCTTCATCACGCTCACTCCAGCCCTTCCTCGACCAGCTCGGCCGCCCGCAACAGCGCGCGCGCCTTGGCTTCGGTCTCTTTCCATTCGAGCTCGGGCACCGAGTCGGCGACCACGCCGGCCGCGGCCTGCACGTAGAGCTGGCCGTCCTTCACGATGCCGGTGCGGATCGCGATCGCAACGTCCATGTCGCCGGCATAGCTGATGTAGCCGCAGGCGCCGCCATAGAGGCCGCGCTTGGTCGGCTCGAGCCGGTCGATCAGCTCCATCGCGTGCACCTTGGGCGCGCCGGTCAGCGTGCCGGCCGGGAAGGTCGCGCGCAGCACGTCCATGTTGCTCATGCCGTCATGAAGCAGGCCCTCGACGTTGCTGACGATATGCATCACGTGGCTGTAGCGCTCGACGGCAAACGCCTCGGTCACCTTGACGCTGCCGGTCTTCGCGATGCGGCCGATGTCGTTGCGCGCAAGGTCGATCAGCATCACGTGCTCGGCGCGCTCCTTCGGGTCGTTCACCAATTCGTGCTCGGCGATGCGGTCCGCCTCGGGCGTCGCGCCGCGCGGCCGCGTGCCGGCGAGCGGGCGGATCGTGATCTTCTGGCCTTCGGGCGTGGCCTCCTGCCGCACCAGGATCTCGGGGCTCGCGCCGACCACGTGGAAGTCGCCGAAATGGTAGTAGTACATGTACGGCGAGGGGTTCAGCGAACGCAGCGCGCGGTACAGCGACAGCGGACTCTCCGTATAGCGCTTGTGGATGCGCTGGCCCACCTGCACCTGCATGAAGTCGCCGGCGGCGATCAGCTCCTTCGCGCGCGCCACCGCCTGCAGATAATCGGCCTTCGCGAAGCTGCGCTCGGCCGGATGGCCTTCGGTCGGTCGCAGCACCGGCGCGCTGACCGAATACTTCAGCTGCTCGCGCAGCTCGCGCAGGCGCTTTTTCGCGCGCGCATAGGCCTCGGGCTGGCTCGGGTCGGCGTAGACGATCAGGTACAGCTTGCCCGAGAGGTTGTCGATCACCGCCAGCTCTTCGCAGTGCAGCAGCAGGATGTCGGGGCAGCCCAGCGTGTCGGGCGGGCAGCTGCCTTCCAGCTTCTTCTCGATGTAGCGCACCGCGTCGTAGCCGAAGTAGCCGGCCAAGCCTCCGCAAAAGCGCGGCAGGCCGGGACGCAGCGCGACCTTGAAGCGCTTTTGGTAGGCCGCGATGAAGTCGAGCGGATTGCCGGCAAAGGTCTCGACCACGCGGCCGTCGGTCACGACCTGGGTAGCGGCCGCGTCGCCGAAGCCGCTCGCGCGCAAGAGCGTGCGCGCCGGCAGGCCGATGAAGCTGTAGCGCCCGAAGCGCTCGCCGCCGACCACCGATTCGAGCAGGAAGCTGTAGCGGCCGCCGTCGCGCGAGAACGCGAGCTTCAGGTACAGCGACAGCGGCGTCTCCAGGTCGGCGAACGCCTCGGTCATCAGCGGAATGCGGTTGTAGCCCTGCGCGGACAGGCTCTTGAATTCGAGTTCGGTGATCACGATCGGGGTCTCCTGCTGCCCCGCCCCGCAGGCCGCGGAGCGTTCATTCTTTACCCATGCTCCGTGGCGGAGCGGCGAGGGCGCGGCGGCGTACCGGGGAATGAGGCGGGCCGCGCCGGTCAGCGTTGCGTCGGCCGGCGCCAGGGCCAGGCTCCCCGGCCCCTGGGACCCGGGTGCGCGCCCGATGCGGCAGTGCAAGGATGGCTCGGAACGAACATCGTGGGCGCAGTGTAGCAAAGCACTCCGGGCGTGCGCAAAGGCAGCTGCCGCCGGCTTCAGCCACTGGCCGGCGGGCCGGCACGCACCCGACGGTCGAGCCAGGCATCGACCTCGGCCAGCGAGTCGATCACGCCGTCCGCACCGACGCCATGCACCGGCTCGCCATGGTTGTAGCCGTACGAGAGCAGCAGCACCGGGCAGCCGGCGCCACGCGCCGCCTGCGCGTCGTTGCGCGAGTCGCCGATCATCAACGTGCGCGCGGGAGTCGTGCCCAGCGCCGCGCAGGCCTGCAGCAGCGGCAGCGGATCGGGTTTGCCGCGCGCAAACGCGTCGCCGCCGAACACGAAGCGGAAATGCCGCGCCAACCCCTTCGTACCCAGCAGGGCGCGCGCAAACTCGGTCGGCTTGTTCGTCGCGCAGGCGAGCGGAAGGCCGCGGCGCTCGAGCAATGCCAACCCCTCTGCCACACCGGGATAGACACGCGCATGGCGGCCGTTCACCGCGCGGTAGTGGCGCTGGTAGCTGGCCATCAGTTCTGCGAGCGCTTCTGGATTGATAGCGAATCGCGCAAGCGGTACCTTGGCTTGCGGCATATTCAGCACCGACCGCAGCAAATGCTCGGAGCCCTTGCCGACGAGCCGGGCTACGGCTGCGCGGTCGACCCGCGGCGCGTCGCGGCCCTGCGCAAACTCCCCCAGCGTCAGGTTCAGCGCCGCGACGAAATCGTCCAGCGTATCGACCAGCGTGCCGTCGAGGTCGAGGATCGCCGCTTCGATCGGCGAGCGGACGGGCACAAGCGACGCATGGGCAGCGCGGTGATCGGACAGCATCACCGAAGTGTGCACGATTGCTCTCCAGGATTCAGCTACGTGTATGTGCCGACTTTCGCCGGCAGCATCTTCCGGATCAGCCTCATCTCCGAAGCGCCGCAAGCTTGCCAAAGGCTGAGCGCAGTTCTGTTGCAGCGACAATGCAGCGCATCCAGCAAGTGCTTGGACAAAAAAGGTCACATCTGGCCGGCCAGAACGCAGCAGCCAGAGGCAATCACATCCCGACGCCAGAATCCCGACGCATGGATACATACCGCCATCGATTCATTTTCACGACCCCGGCATTTCTAGGCAATGCCAGCCAACAAGCTCAGTGGCGCACGCCGCCGGTCAAGGCGCTGCTGCGCCAGTGGTGGCGCGTGACCGTGGCGCAGGAGCTGGGCTACAACGTGGAGCGCCTGCGCCAGCAGGAAAGCCAGCTCTTTGGCACGGCTGCCGATGACGGGGGCGAGTCGCTGCAAAGCCGAGTGCGGATTCGGCTGGGGCAGTGGAATGAAGGCAAGCTCAAGGACTGGGTCAGCACCGGCACGGTGATTCATCCGGAAGTGCGCCAGCCCGTCGGCAGCGACCTGTACCTCGGTTTCGGCCCGCTGGAATACAACCGCGACAGCCGCAGCTCCGCCATCAAAAACAAGGCTGCGATCCAGGCGGGTGACACCAACTCCCTCAGCATCGCCCTACCCAAAGAGCACGCGCCACACATCACCACCGCCCTGTGGCTGATGGATCGCTACGGCGCCCTGGGCGGGCGCAGCCGCAATGGCTGGGGCTCTTTTTCTCTGGAACCTGCGGATGAGGGCACAGCCCCCTTGCAAGGCGTACTCCCAGTCAGGCCATGGAAAGAAGCCCTGCAGCTCGATTGGCCCCACGCCATCGGCGGCGATGCCCAAGGCGCACTGATCTGGCAAACCACCGCCTTTGACGACTGGAAAAAGCTGATGCAGGAGCTGGCGCGGCTGAAGATTGCGCTGCGCACGCAGTTCAGGTTCAACACGGGGCGCGATGCAACCGCCCCCGAAGCTCGCCACTGGCTCAGCTACCCCGTCACCAACCACAGCGTCCGTGAGTGGGGCAACAACGCCCGCCTGCCCAACAGCCTGCGCTTCAAGGCGCGCCCGGCGCCGCATGACCCGAAAAAACTCGTCGGCGTGGTCTTTCATGTGCCCTGTCTGCCACCACCCGTCTTTCAGCCGCACCGGCCCAGCATTGAACGCGTGTGGCAAACCGTCCACGCCTTTCTGGACCAGCCCGCACAAAAACTTACCCGCATTTCCGCCTAAGCCGCCTTATGAACAACGACATCCTCTGGCAAACCAAGCTGCACGCCCGCCTGCACGACCCGGCCGAAAAAGCACTTGTCCTGCTGCGCGACCCGGCGGGGCATGAAGGCGGTAATTCGCGCGTTCTCTGGCGCATGGCACGTCACGACGCGCAAACCGCTCTAGGCAACATCGACAACGACAACGACAACGTGCTGCACGCGGTCGCCTTCTCCGGTGGCATCAAGCCCGGCACCTACAAAACTGTGCAGCGCGCCGACTGGTGGGCTGCGGCGGCCGATCGGCCGCAGTGGCCGTTGCGCGAAATCACTGTCACCACAAAGAGCGGGGAAGAGAAGACCTTGGGCGTGGCTTCCTGGGCGCAGGTGCGCTGGGCGAAGCAGCCCGTGCTGGTGCATCCGCTCACCGGCCAACAATACGACCTGGGGGCGCGCGGCGGTCTCTCGGACACGGACTTCCAGGACATCAAGGCCCGTGCGTTCTCGCATCTGTCAACACTGCTGCTGCGCAACGATGGCGCCACCGACTTCAGGCGCAGCCTGCTGGCCATGTGGCGCTTCGGCCCCGAGCTGAGCGAAGACGCCGACAACGGCGTGCTCGGCGAACTGTGGAAGCTGCTGCCCGCCGACACCCGCGTGCCCGACCACTCCATCTGGGATCATCTCGATTTGACCAGCGCCTTCGCCGGCGCCTTTGCGGCCGACCCGCAGGGCGAAGTGGCACTGCTGACGCTCGCCATCGGCCCGGTGCAGCCCTTCATCGCCAGCGCGCGCAAGATGGAAGACCTGTGGGCCGGCTCGCACCTGCTGGCGCGCCTGTCGTGGGAGGCCATGCGCGTGGTGGCCGATCTACTGGGGCCCGACGCCATCCTGTTCCCGCGCCTGCGCGGCGTGCCGCAAGTGGACTTGTGGCTGCGCGATGCCTGCGGCTTGCCCAAAGATCTGTTCAAGGATTGCGAATGGAACAAGGGCAGCACCGACAGCAACCCGCTGTTTGCCGCCGCCCTGCCCAATCGCTTCGTCGCCGTGGTGCCTGCCAGCCAGGCCAAGGAACTGGCTGAGGCCGTACAAAACCAGGTTCGCCAGTGGCTGCAAGACAAGGGGCAAGAAGTTGTCCGGCGCCTGCTGGGTGCGGTGCGCATCGAAAGTGACGAGAGCCTGCCCTGCTTCGAACAAATGCACGTCCAGTTGCAGGGCTTCCCCGAAGTGTACTGGGCGGCCGTGCCGTTCTCGCTCATCAAGATTGGCAACCCGCAAAAGCAAACCGGGCTGGACACCACGCAACTGTCCGAGGCCATGCGTCCCTTCTTCGGCGCTGCCGAAGGACAGGACTGCGGCTTTCTGGCCACCCGGGCCTGGCAGTTGTTGCGCCAGGAGTTGCATGCGCAGGACGACAGCGGCCAGAGGTTCACTTTCTTCACGCCCAACCCCGGCGTGCTCTATCCCGCCGTGCACGACCTGGCCGAGCGGGCGCTGGCTGCCGCCAAGGCGCTGCGCCCGTTTGCGCAAAGCAGGCAGGAGGGCTGGCGCGACAGCCTGAGCGGCGAGGCCGAATGGCTCACCACCGACCGCAGCCAGCTTGCCCTGACCCCTGGCCAGCGCACCAGCACCCTGTGGGCGCGCATTGCCAACGCCAAGCCCGCCTGGGCCAAGAACGGCGAACACCTGGGAGCGCTGTCTGCCCTCAAACGCCTGTGGCCCACGCTGTTCGCCGAGGAGGTGGGCGCAGCACAGGGCAAGACGGACGCCATCAGTCGCTTCGTCGTCTCCACCCACACCATGGCGCTGGCGCACCAACTCGACCAGTGGCTGCAACACGGCGGGCAATGCGCCGGTGGCCTGAGCCAGCTGCAAGAGCAGTACAAGAACAAACTCGACCGCGTCGCCTTGCCACAAGAGCTCCTGCGCGCTTACGCCCAGGCTCAAGAAGCCGCGCTCAAGGATGCGGCGCAACTGCCGGCACTGCTCGATTTGGCCTCCAACGATCGGGACATCAGCGAAAGCGAGGCTGCCAAGATTCGTCGCGCTGTACGGCAGACCTTGGCCAGCGTACGCGAGAACGCCAGCGACGACCGGTTGGAAACTTACTACGGCCTGTTGCTCCTGGACGGCGACCGCATGGGCGCCTGGCTCTCGGGTGGGGAGGACTACGCAATCAGCTACCGCGAGAGCTTTCACCCGCAGGTACAAAAAGGTTTTGACGAACGCGCCGCGCGTCATGCCGAGCTGCGCCACTACGGCGCGCAAAAACGTGCGCTCTCGCCCAACCGGCATCTGGCTATCTCCGGCGCGCTCAACGACTTCTCGCTCACCGTCGTGCGCCATGTAGTGGAGCGCGAACACCTGGGCCGCCTGATCTACGCCGGTGGCGACGACGTGTTTGCCATGCTGCCCGTGGCCGACCTCTTGAGCGCCATGCAGCGCCTGCGCCACGCCTACAGTGGGCACGATCCGGCCCACGCGGGCAGGCGCGACTCGCGCGGCCTGACCCTGCAACAAGGCTTTGCCTTTTTGAACGGCCGCCTGCTGCGCATGATGGGCACCAAGGCTACCGCCTCCTGCGGCGCCGTCGTCGCCCACCACCAGGCCCCCTTGAGCGCCGTGCGCCGTGAACTGGCCGCGGCCGAGCAGCGTGCCAAGAACGAAGGCGGGCGCGACGCGTTTTCCATCACCATCATCAAACGCTCAGGCGGCGCACTGCATCTGACGGCGAAGTGGGGCGAACCGGTGGCGCTGTTGGCGGATTTGCGCCAATTCCTCGCCCATGAGGATGTCTCGCGCCGTGCGGCGTACCACACACTGCAATGGCTGGATGCCCAGACCCTGCCCACCCCCGAGGGCGACGGTGCCATGCTGCAAAGCCTGCTGGCGTACCAGCTCGACCGCCAATCCGGCGGCCATCCCGATGCGGTATCTCTGGCCCGGCGCCTGACCGCGCTCACCCTGAAGCAGCCCGGCAGCCAGCACATCGAGTGGCTGCGCAACTTCATCAGCGTGGCCGAATTCCTTGCGCGCGAAGTGCGCAGCAGCGAATCTGCCGCATGAGCTCCGCTCCCATGACCGCCTTGCATTCCCAAAAGCGCCCCAACCCATGACCATCCCAGACACTCCCGCCTCCCGCTTCATCGAGCCGCTGGACGTGCTGTTTCTGCGCGGCAATCAGCTCTTCGGCGAGCCCGGCAGCTACGGCGAGGCGCTGATGCCGCCCTGGCCCTCGGTGGCCGCTGGCGCCTTGCGCACTCGCATCCTGGCGGACGACGGCGTGGACCTCGCCGCCTTTGCCGTCGGGCGGGTGACGCACCCACAGCTGGGCACGCCCCAGGCCCCAGGCAGCTTTGTGCTGCAAAGCTTTCAGGTGGCGCGCCAAACACCCACCGGGGTGGAGCTGCTCATGCCCCTGCCCGCCGATCTGGTGGTGAGCGTGGAAGGCAGCGGCCCACCACGGGTGACGGCGCTGCGCCCCAGCGCGCTGCACCCCGGCATCGCCAGCTCCAACCCCTTGCCACTCGCGCCGGTGCTGGCGCAGGGCGACGAGCGCTCCAAACCCGCCAGCGGCTGGTGGCTCACCGGCAGCGGCTGGCAGAAATACCTGCAGGGCCACAGCCTGTCTGGTGCCGATCTGGTTCATACCCGCGATCTCTGGAGCTTTGACGAACGCGTCGGTGTCGGGCTCGATGGCGACACCCGTGGCGCCGCCGACGGCAAGCTCTTCACCACGCGCGCCATTGCATTCAAGGAGGGCGTGGGCTTTGCCGTGGCGGGCACCGATCTCCCCGAGAGCGGCAGCCTGCGCCTGGGCGGCGATGGCCGCGCCGCTGCCGTGCAGAAAGCCGCCTTTGTCTGGCCCGAGCCCGACTACACCGCACTCAGCCGCGCTCAGCGCTGCCGCATCGTGCTCACCAGCCCCGGCATCTTTGCCGGGGGCTGGCGACCGCCCGGCATGGATGACGATCAGCGCATTAGCTTGCCCGGCCTCACTGCCCGCGTGGTGGCCGCAGCGGTGAGCCGTGCCGACACCGTCTCCGGCTGGGACTTGGCCGCGCGCCAACCCAAGCCTGCGCAAAAAACCGCCGGCAGCGGCAGCGTCTATTGGCTGCAAGAACTCGATGCCACGCCCGACGCCCTGCGCAAGCTTGCCGCTCAGGGTTTGTGGGCCGATCCCTGTGAAGATGCGCAGCGCCGCGCCGAAGGCTTCAACCGTTTCAGCTTCGCCCCTTTCTAAGAAAACCAGGAACCCGCCATGTTCGAGAAAACCGCCGCCGTCTTCCTCTACGCCGTCAGCCCCGTGCACATGGGCGCTGGCCAGGCCGTCGATGTGATCGACAACCCCATCCAGCGCGAGCGCCACACCAAACACCCGTGCTTTGCCGGTTCCGGCATCAAGGGCGCGGTGCGCCACAGCTACCAGGCGCTGGGCGGCGACGAGGCCGACATCGCCCGCCTGCTCGGCCCCGACTCCAACAGCGGCGACCTGCACGCCGGCGCCGTCAGCTTTGGCGACGCGCAAATGCTGGCGCTGCCGGTGCGCAGCTTGAAGGGCAGCTACGTCTATGCCACCTGCCCGCAAGCCCTGGCGCGCGCCCAGCGCCTGTTGGCGCTGACCGGCAGCAAGGCCGAATGGCCCGGCGTGAAGGTTCAGGATGGTGCCTGCCTGATCGCCAACCCGGACCTGCTGTCGGGCGACAAGCTGCACCTGGAAGCCTTTGAGTACAGCGCCAAGGCCAGCGAAGACTTGGCAAAAATCGCCGCTGATCTGGCAACCCGCGCCCTGCCTGTGGGCGAGGCCTACCAGTTCTTTGCCGGCAAGCTGACAACCGACCTGGTGCTGCTATCCGACACCGACTTTGGCTACTTCGCGCAGAACGCCATGCTGGTCGAGCCGCATGTGCGCATCGATCCTGAAACCGGCACCGCCAGCGACGGCGGCCTGTTCTACACCGAGAACCTGCCGCCCGAATCACTCTTGATCGCCCCGCTGATGGCCAGCCAGACGCGCACCGGCAAGCGGGACAACCACCTGCAAGCCGAAGAGGTGTTTGCCAAGCTGCGCCCCTTGCTCGATGGCCGCCTGCTACAAATCGGCGGCGACGCCACGACAGGTCGTGGCCTGGTTCTGGCCAAAGTGGAGGGTTGAGCCATGAGCAAGCCTACCCTGGAACAACAACGCGCCCAAAACGCCTGGCAGGCCTGCGAGCGCTACAGCAAAGACCATGTCAACGCCGCCAAAGGCCTGCCCGCGCTCATCATGAACAGCGGTCTGATGCAGGTGCTGGCCTTCTGCCACGAAAAAGGCAAGGCCCAGGCCACGGTGGCAGATCACCTGCGCGCCTGGCTGGCCGGGCGCTTTGAATGCTTCAAGAAAAACGCCGAATTCAGCGCCTTCATGCAGGCACTGATGCAGGCCGGCCCCGCCGACTACCAGGCCATCAACGCCGAAGCCTTCGCCTGGCTCAAATGGTTGCGCCAGATGGCCGCTGCGCGCAACAAGACCGACAGCAAAGGGGAATAAGCCATGCCCATTGCCGCCGTACCTCGCTACCTGGGCCAGGACTTCAGCAGCGCCTCGCCGGGGCTGCGCTTTGGCATGTATTTGCCGCTGTGGGGCGTGAACCGCCGCACGCGTGAACTGCTGTGGAGCACCAGCGATCTTGACTACGCCGTGCGCGGGCAGCAGCGCGAAGAGCGCGAAATCAAGGTGGAGAACAAAGTCACTGCTCTGCAGCAAGCGTGCAAGCTGAGCACGATTGACAAGAACACCATGAAAGCCCTGGCCCAGCGCCAGGCCCACAGCGCGCAAGCCACGCCAGACGTGCTCACGCTCGACGTCATCGCCACCGCTCCCTTCACCACCGGCCTGGGCAACGAACACCCGCTGGAAAACGGCTTTGCTTTCCTGAACCCCTACGGCCTGCCCTACCTGCCGGGCAGCGGTATCAAGGGCGTGCTGCGCCGGGCCGCGCGCGAGCTGTCCGGCGGCGAATGGGGCGACACGCACGGCTGGAGCGACGAGGCTATCCACCTGCTCGGGCGCATCGAACTCTCGACCATCGACGTTCTCTTTGGCCGTGAGACCGAAGATGGCGACAGCGAGCATGTACGCGGCGCCTTGAGTTTTTGGGACGCCATCCCGCAAATCCCCGGCGACAGCCTGGCGGTGGACGTGATGACGCCGCATCAGAGCCATTACTACCAGCCGCAGCGCAAGGAGCGTAAAAGCCGCGACAGCACCAGCCCGCATGACAGCGGCGCACCCAACCCCATCAGCTTCCTCACCGTGCCGCCGGGCACCGGCTTTGCTTTTCATGTGGTGTGCGACCTGGCCCACCTCACGCGCCTGGCGCCCGACTTGGCGCACGAGCAGCGCTGGCAAACCCTGCTCGCCGCCGCCTTCGAGCATGCCTTTGAATGGCTGGGCTTTGGCGCCAAGACCGCCGTGGGCTACGGTGCCATGCAGGTCAACGAGCGTGCCCGCCACCAGCGCCAGCAAGCACAAGCCCAGGCCGCCAAGGCCCAGCAAATCGCCAGCCTCTCGCCTGCGCAGCAGCGCATTGCCGCCTTTGTCGATGCCCTGCGCAGCCAGCATGAGCAATACCCCAAGTTCAAGGACAAGCCCAACGGCAGCTACCACGGCAAGGCGCGCGAGCTGGCCAAGGCGGCGCACGAAGGTGCGGACTGGAGCGCCGAGGAGAAACTCGCTGCTGCCCAGGCCATCGAAGAATGGCTGCCAAAGCTGGTGGCGGTGGACATCAAGGACGAGCGTAAAAAGCTCAAACTCTCTGCGCTTAAAGGCCAATGACTACCGCCAAGCTGCCCCTCACCCGCGTGCATCTCATCGCACGCGCCGAGGCCCCGCTGCAGCTGCCGCCCTACGCCGGCTCCATGCTGCGCGGCGCGTTTGGCCACGCACTGTTGGCGCTGTCACCGCTACCGCATGCAGATGGCAATCCCTGCGCCCTGCACGCCAGTTGCCCTTATTGCCAGCTCTTTGCCGCGCCGCCCCTGCCCGGGCACAGCCTGCAAAAGTTCAGCCACATGCCCCAGCCCTATGTGATCGAGCCGCCAACAAATGGAGCGCAGCGCTTGGCTGCCGGGCAGACCTTTGGCTTTGGCCTGGTGCTCATCGGCCGCGCGCTGGTCCTGCACGCCACGGTGGCTCAGGCCTGGCAGCGGGCGCTGCGCACTGGTTTGGGCGCAGGCCACGCGCCCTGCACCTTGCTTGAAATTCAAGATGAAAAGGAACTGGAGCCCTTATATGACAAGCGCAAGCAGCTATCAAATTTGAGTAACTCGGCAACGAGCGCCACGCTGCACTTTCACACACCGCTGCGCCTACAGGTACAGGGCAAGCCGGCGCGCGCAGGGCAGATCACCGCACGCGACCTGCTCATTGCCCTGGCGCGGCGCCACCAGCTCTTGCGCGACGTGCACCTGGGCGCAGGCGCACCGCAATACGACTTCAAAGCCCTCGCCCTGCAGGCCCAGGCCATCGAGCTGCACGCCCAAGACCTGCGCTGGTTCGACTGGGGCCGCTACTCGCAGCGCCAGCAGCAGGAGATGAAGCTCGGCGGCCTGCTCGGCTCCATCACGTTGCGCGGCGATCTGGCTCCCTTTGCCGAATTGCTGCACCTTGGCCAATGGCTGCATGTAGGCAAGAACGCCACCATGGGGCTGGGGGGCTACACGCTGCAAGCCTCATGAAATTCATCCACGCCGCAGACATCCACCTCGACAGCCCCCTGATCGGCCTGTCGGCCTACCCCGACGCCCCCGCCGCGCGCGTGCGCACGGCCACGCGCGAGGCGCTGGATAGGCTGGTGGTCCGCGCCATCGACTAGCAGGTGGATTTCATGGTGATCGCGCGACGAGGTATATGACGGCGACTGGAAGGACTCCAACGCCGGCCTGCTTTTCGTGCGCCAGATGGGGCGCCTGCGCCAAGCTGGCATACCCTTCATCGCCGACGACCTGTTCATCAACGTCGACGATGGCCGCACTCTGGCGGGGCTCGAGGTGCTTGGCGAGCTTTCGCGGCAGCAGCAGGTGATTGTTCTCACGCACCCCGAGCACTTGGTTCCACTGGCGCAAGCGGCTCTCGGCACGACTCTGAACGTCGTACGGATGTAGGTGCGAGCGCCAGCCAAGCTGCCGTGCCTTGCGCGCGTTTCATATCGAATAGTCATCGGCCCAGACGCCCCTGCTGCCGGCAAGCTTGTCAGACGACGGAGCTTCCGGCGCCCCCAAGATAATCACGCCTCGTACGTGAATACCTGCACCGCGCAGAGCGCCTCCTCATGACCACCTGGTTCGTCAGCCGTCACCCCGGCGCCCTGCACTGGATGACCCAGCATGGCCCCGGGTTCGACCGACACACAATCCACCTCGATACCGCCCATCTGCAGCCAGGCGACGTTGTCATGGGCACGCTGCCCGTCAACCTGGCCGCGCAGGTTTGCGCGCGCGGGGCGGCTTGCTGGCATTTGGCACTTGCGCTGCCTGCCGAAGCACGCGGGCGTGAACTTGGTGCCGAGGACCTCGCGGCGTTGGGTGCTAACCTGCAACGGTTCGACGTTCGTTGTCTTTGATCTGCCCTCCGTGCCTGCCGTGTCCACACAGATCTGCCTCGTCTCGCAACAAGCCGCCGCAAACCTGCTGCCGGCCCTCGACCCGACGCTCAAACCTGAGAAAGTCGTTCTCGTTGTCACCCGCAAGATGCAGTCGCAGGCGGCATACCTGGGTGCCGTTTTCAAGGAAGGCGGCATCAAGGTCGAGTATCTGAAATTGGACAACGAACGGGACTATGACCAAATCGCCAATGCCCTGATGGAACTAGACAAGAGCCTGGGTGATGACACCGTGACGCTCAACATCACCGGTGGCACCAAGCTCATGTCGGTGGCCGCGCAGTTCGCGGCCGACGCCAATGGCTGGAGCATGTTTTATGTGGATGCGGATACTGATCAGGTGATCTGGTTCGGGCCAGCGAAAAAGCCGCCACAGCAACTGCGGGAGCAATTGCGATTGCCCCACTATCTGCGCAGCTACGGTTTTTCATTGGCTGACAGGCCTCAACGAACCCAAGCCAACTCTGCCCAGCAGCAGCTGACGCAAAACCTAGTGACGCAGGTCGGCAGCCTCGAAGACGCCATCACCACGCTCAACGCGCTCGCCCAGGACACGGAAAACCGCCGCAGCCTCAGCGTGCAGCTCAACGCGTGGCAGCGTGACAGCCGCAGCCTTGATGTGCTGCTGCGCGACTTTGAGCACGCGAACATGCTAACGCTCGACGGCGATCGCATCCACTTCCCCAGCGAGTCCGCGCGCGCCTTCGTCAAGGGAGGATGGCTAGAACTGCACGCCATCAACGTCGTGCACCAGATGACCGGCCCCCTGGGCATCCGCGACAAGGCCGTCAATCTGGAAATCACCGACGAAGCCAGCGGCGCGCGCAACGAACTGGACATTGCCTTCATGGCGCGCAACCGCTTGTTCGTCATCGAATGCAAGACCGCACGCATCGACCGCGCGCAAGGCGGCGATAGCCGTGTGAGCGCTCCAAAGGCCAACGACACACTGTTCAAACTCTCCGACAACTGCCGCCGCATCGGTGGCCTGGGTACGCGCGGCATGCTGCTCACCTATCGCAAACTACGTGAGCCCGAACTGCAATTGGCCCGTGGGTTGGGCATTGCTGTCGTCGCCGGTTCGGACATCGCCCGCCTGGCCGAGAAACTCAGGGACTGGGTGCGACCCGCCGTCTGAACGCCGCCCCATGCCCAAGAGCTATTTCCGCCGCATCCTGCTAGCCGTCACGGGCCTCTCGCCGCAGATCCTTACCGAAACCCTCTACGCGTTGGGCGTGGCGCATAACACTGGCCACACCGCCTTCATTCCAACCGAAGTTCACCTTGTCACGACCGACAGCGGCGCGCGACTGGCGCGAACCGCCCTGCTGCATCCCGATGGCGGTCAATTCCATGCGTTGCTGGCCGACTATCCCCAACTGGGCCAGCCCGTATTCAATGAACGTCACATCCACGTGATCCGCGACGGCGCCGGTGATCCGCTCGCGGACATCCGTACTCCCGAGCAGAATGCGCTGGCCGCCGACAGCATTACTGCACTCATGAGCGAACTCACCCGCGACGACGACGCGCAACTGCACGTCTCGATTGCGGGCGGGCGCAAGACCATGGGCTTTTATCTCGGTTACGCGTTTTCGCTCTTTGCCCGGCCGCAGGACGAACTTTCCCACGTGCTGGTCTCCAGCCCATTTGAAGGACATCCCGAATTCTTCTTTCCGCCCGCCACGCCGCGGCGGCTGGCCACACGTGACGGCCAGCACATCGACACCGCCGACGCCTCCATCACCCTGGCGCGCATTCCGGTTGTGCGCCTGCGTCACGGCCAGCCTCAGGCGCTGCTCGATCGTCAGGCAAGCTTTGGCGAAACCGTTGCCGCAATCCAGCGCAGCCTTGAACCGCCGCATCTGCTGATCGACCTCAACCAGCAGCGCGTTGAATGCGGGGGCAAAGCAGTGCAATTGGCGCCTGCGCTGCTTGCTTGGCTGGCCTGGTGGGCACAAAGCGCTTTGCAAGGGCGCGGTTCGCAAAGCTGGCTCAGCGCCGACCCGCAAGAATTTCTGGCTCTGTATGAACGCGTCGTCACCGTCGACGCCGTCGCGTACGAGAACGCTCGGGCGCGCCTGAAAGACGGCATGGAGAAAGAGTTCTTCCAGCAGAACAACGCCAAGCTCGAACGCCAGCTCAAGACTCAGCTCGGCTTGGCCGCCAGCCCGTATCTTCTGGCCACAATCGGCAAGCGCCCGCACACCGCTCGCTATCTCAGCGTTGATCCTAAGTTCATAGACCTTCGATGCTGAATACCGGGTGCCCGGCGGCGCGGGAACGCTTCAACCTGTTACTCCACATCCACCAGCACGCACAAGTGGGCGACTGCTCCGCGCAACGCTGAAGCCATCGCGCCGCTTGTTTGCTGCAGATGCCGTCGGGGAACGGCTTTTGCCAGCATCAAACTCTGGGCACACCACCGAACCTGTTCTGGTTGGCAAGCTTGCGATCGCTCTTGCCACGGTTTGCAGGTAACAAAATCGCCCAACCACACCCTCCCACATTGCCTCATGGCTCGAACCCTCTATCTGGTGGCCTACGACATATGCGAACCGCGACGTCTGGCGCGCGTCACGCGCTACTTCAACAGCTGGCGCGTGGCCGGGCAAAAGTCCGTGCCTGAAATCTGGGTCACCGCTGCCGAAATGACCGCGATCGAGGCGGACCTGCCGCACCTGCTGGATACAAGCACCGACCGCCTGCAAGTCATCGCCCTTGACCCGCGCATGCAGCCGCGCTGCCTTGGGCAAGCCGCCACCTTCAGCGCGACCCACTTTTGCATCACCTGAGCCCCATTTGCAACTGCAGACCTCAATACGCCCGCGCAGGCGGTGTCGCGACCACAGACACGCTGTACGGGGAGCCCCGCATCATGAGCACCCTCTTCGTTGATCGCCGCGACATCGAGCTCGAACATGACGACGGCGCCTTGGTCATCAGGGATCGAGGCACCCGCATCGGCACCGTGCCACTCGCGCCTATCACGCGCGTCTTTCTTCGTGGCAGCGTCACCTTGCGAACCAGCGTTCTGGGCCACCTGGGCGAGCGCGGTATCGGCGTGGTCATCCTCTCGGGTCGTAAGGGACAGGCCACGCTGTTCTTCGGACGCCCGCACAACGACGCCCGCCTGCGCGTGGAACAATGCCGCCGCAGCCTGGATGTCAGCTTTTGCTTGGCCTACGCGCGCAGGCTCGTCCACCGCAAACTGGAGGGGCAGCATCAATGGCTTGGCGCGCTGCGCGACCCGTACCCCCGGGCGCGCTATGCCTTGACCCAGGCCATGCGCCAGTTGCAAGACCAGCAGTCCCGTCTGCCTCGCGCCGTTGACCTGGACAGTCTGCGCGGCCAAGAAGGTGCCGCCGCCTGCGCATACTTTGACGGCTTACGCGCAGTGTTGCCAGCCAGCCTGGGCTTCAACGAGCGGAACCGGCGGCCTCCGCGCGACCCCTTCAACGCACTGCTGTCGCTCACCTACACCCTCACGCACGCCGAAACCGCGTTGGCGCTGCATGCCGCAGGGCTTGATCCCTGCGTGGGGTTCTATCACCAGATCAGCCACGCACGCGAATCACTTGCCTGCGACGTGATGGAAGCAGTACGCCCTCTCGCCGACCGCTTTTGCCTGGAACTGGTAGCCCGGCAAACCCTTACCAGCGAGCACTTTGGAAACAGCGAAGCCGGATGCCTGCTTGGCAAGGCCGGGCGCACACGCTACTACAGCGCCTACGAAGATCACGCGCCTGCGCTGCGCAGAGCGATACAGGAAGAAGTCAAGTATCTGGCGCGGCACGTCGCCCCAGAGCTGCCTGAGCCCAGTGCCTACATCGCCCCATGGATTCCCAGCCCGCACAGCCAGACGCCCGAGGAGGGCGTCGATAACACTGACAGCCGAGGCGCCGACTCCTCCACATGACCCAGCCCGCAGCCGCGGGTTCAATACGTGCGCGACTACATCGTCTGCTATGACATCAGCTGCCCCAGGCGGCTGGCGCAGATACACCGCTACCTCAAGCGCCGGGCCTGCGCACTGCAGTACTCGGTGTTCCTGTTCACCGGCACGGAACAGGCAATGCAGAGCTGCCTGATGCACCTTGAAGAGCTCATGGATCGGCGCTGCGACGACATACGTGCCTATCCGCTGCCCAAGCGCGGCCTGCGCCTCTGGTTGGGACGTGCGACGTTGCCGGAAGGCATTCACTGGGGTGATTTGCCGTGTCCCTGGGGGGCACCCGCCCCGTAGCTGTCGCTTCGGTGGTGACCCTCACCGCAGTAGACTGGCCAGTATCTCCAACTCATTGCAGCCGTCCCCCGATCTTGGCGCAAGACATCTCCGGTGATGCGGAACAACGTCCATAAATACTCACGTAAGCTGTTGTTTAGCGAGGATTATTATGTCAGCACGGCTTCAAGCCAGCCCTGATTTCAAAGGGATTAAGACGTCATCGGCCAATTCCAGCCCAGCGACTTCACGGCTTCAAGCCAGCCCTGATTTCAAAGGGATTAAGACCCTACCACGTCATAGCCGCCGCCAGAACAGCTTCAAGCCAGCCCTGATTTCAAAGGGATTAAGACAATCCCTGGTGATTGAAATTGACGCAGCCTGAGCGCTTCAAGCCAGCCCTGATTTCAAAGGGATTAAGACTTCAGAACCGATTCAATGCCGCATGCTCCATCAAGGCTTCAAGCCAGCCCTGATTTCAAAGGGATTAAGACAATATAGTTGGGCCAATTGGGGTTCCATGATCGCTTCAAGCCAGCCCTGATTTCAAAGGGATTAAGACGGCGCGGCTCATGGCCTCGTTGGCGTCGTAGCGCTTCAAGCCAGCCCTGATTTCAAAGGGATTAAGACGCGAATGACTGCATTGCCGCGTATTTGTAAGCTTCAAGCCAGCCCTGATTTCAAAGGGATTAAGACTTCTCGGTGCGCGCCTTGGCCGCGTTGCGGCTTCAAGCCAGCCCTGATTTCAAAGGGATTAAGACCATCGATCAGCGCAAAGACGCCGTCGCCATAGGCTTCAAGCCAGCCCTGATTTCAAAGGGATTAAGACGCGCTCGATCTGGCGGTGGCACGCTGCTCATTGGGCTTCAAGCCAGCCCTGATTTCAAAGGGATTAAGACGACCCGGAACGGATCGAAGTTCAGCGCCCCGCGGCGCTTCAAGCCAGCCCTGATTTCAAAGGGATTAAGACGTTTTAATGTGTGCGGTATAGATGCCCATTCTAGCTTCAAGCCAGCCCTGATTTCAAAGGGATTAAGACGTTTTAATGTGTGCGGTATAGATGCCCATTCTAGCTTCAAGCCAGCCCTGATTTCAAAGGGATTAAGACATGATGATCCTTTCTAAAAGCACTCGTCACTTCAGCTTCAAGCCAGCCCTGATTTCAAAGGGATTAAGACGCCGCAATGCTAAATGACCCCATTGCGTAGGCGCTTCAAGCCAGCCCTGATTTCAAAGGGATTAAGACCGGGCGAATGCGATCGGCGTGATCTGGCTGCGCGCTTCAAGCCAGCCCTGATTTCAAAGGGATTAAGACTTGGGCAGTCCGGCCGCGGCGCGCAGTTCGAGGGCTTCAAGCCAGCCCTGATTTCAAAGGGATTAAGACCTATTGAAAGCCGAATACGATGAGCGATAGGCTTCAAGCCAGCCCTGATTTCAAAGGGATTAAGACGGGCAGTGCTACGAATTCGTCGTTTGGAACGCTTCAAGCCAGCCCTGATTTCAAAGGGATTAAGACTTGCGAGCGCTGATTCATTGAAACCACCGATAAAGCTTCAAGCCAGCCCTGATTTCAAAGGGATTAAGACGATACGGGTTGATTTGTTTTTCACTCATGATCGGCTTCAAGCCAGCCCTGATTTCAAAGGGATTAAGACGCTAGGTCGTCAGGGATTTCTTTGATCGAAAAGCGCTTCAAGCCAGCCCTGATTTCAAAGGGATTAAGACCTGCAGTTTCGCGCGCATCGCTCGCGTCTTGTGGCTTCAAGCCAGCCCTGATTTCAAAGGGATTAAGACGAGTGACGTTCATCTCAAGTTGCTTAGGCGCCGCGCTTCAAGCCAGCCCTGATTTCAAAGGGATTAAGACGGCCAGCAGCGCCGGATGCCGGAGCGTCGTGCCGCTTCAAGCCAGCCCTGATTTCAAAGGGATTAAGACACGGGTCTTCCCCATCAATTCGTCGTTTCATGTGCTTCAAGCCAGCCCTGATTTCAAAGGGATTAAGACCAATCAGCAGCGCATGGGCGTGAACCCGTCCTGGCTTCAAGCCAGCCCTGATTTCAAAGGGATTAAGACAGGCGTTCTTGTTCATCATGCGCACGGTGACGGCTTCAAGCCAGCCCTGATTTCAAAGGGATTAAGACGTCATTGCCACGATGAAGTTCGGCGTCATGAGCGCTTCAAGCCAGCCCTGATTTCAAAGGGATTAAGACGGCGCCGATGCCGACGAGTCCTGCGATTACTGCTGCGCTTCAAGCCAGCCCTGATTTCAAAGGGATTAAGACAGGAGTAATCGTTCATGACTTCGATTTCACTCTTCAAGCCAGCCCTGATTTCAAAGGGATTAAGACCCTTGCGGGCGATCGCAAAGGCAGCATCCCGGGCAGCTTCAAGCCAGCCCTGATTTCAAAGGGATTAAGACCTCCGTCGAAGAAGTCCTTCGCCTTGATGTGTTGCTTCAAGCCAGCCCTGATTTCAAAGGGATTAAGACCAATATTGTCAGTTCAATTCAATACACTGACTTTGCTTCAAGCCAGCCCTGATTTCAAAGGGATTAAGACGTTGACGTGGAAGTCGAATCCGAATTTTACTGGCTTCAAGCCAGCCCTGATTTCAAAGGGATTAAGACAAGCCGTGCCTTGATATGCTGAAACGACAGCTACGCTTCAAGCCAGCCCTGATTTCAAAGGGATTAAGACCGCTTCCGAATCTGGGCTTCTATCCCGTAGATCGCTTCAAGCCAGCCCTGATTTCAAAGGGATTAAGACCTGTCATCGACCATGAAGTCGATTTCCGGAAATAGCTTCAAGCCAGCCCTGATTTCAAAGGGATTAAGACGGCCTTCCAGTCGGTTCGCGCAGACGGCGCGCGCTTCAAGCCAGCCCTGATTTCAAAGGGATTAAGACTTGGTCACGGCGTCGACCACGGACTGCCGGTTGCTTCAAGCCAGCCCTGATTTCAAAGGGATTAAGACGTATTTTCTGGGCTCATGTTCACGTCAATTCCTCGCTTCAAGCCAGCCCTGATTTCAAAGGGATTAAGACGCGGGCCAGTGCGAAGGCAGCATCCCGGGCATTGCTTCAAGCCAGCCCTGATTTCAAAGGGATTAAGACAGTCTGTCCGCGCCGACGGCGCACGCTGCGCGGGGGGCTTCAAGCCAGCCCTGATTTCAAAGGGATTAAGACGCCTCGCGCATCGCTTGGATTGCGGCACCCTGGGCGCTTCAAGCCAGCCCTGATTTCAAAGGGATTAAGACGGCGACCATGGCAGCCTTGCACGCGGCAAGTGCTTCAAGCCAGCCCTGATTTCAAAGGGATTAAGACCGTTGTACAGCTTGGAGCAGAACACAGCATCGCTTCAAGCCAGCCCTGATTTCAAAGGGATTAAGACCTGATCGTTGTCATCGACGCAGGACAAGACCGCTTCAAGCCAGCCCTGATTTCAAAGGGATTAAGACTGCGGGCCAGCGCAAAGGCAGCATCGCGCGCGGCTTCAAGCCAGCCCTGATTTCAAAGGGATTAAGACAGGCGAAGCGGGCCGCTATGCGGGCATCGTCAGGCTTCAAGCCAGCCCTGATTTCAAAGGGATTAAGACGGGGGCGACGATCAATCTCAATCGCGATGCGCTTCAAGCCAGCCCTGATTTCAAAGGGATTAAGACATCCCATCGCAGCACGTCGGCGCGCAGCCAGCGGCTTCAAGCCAGCCCTGATTTCAAAGGGATTAAGACAGGCGCTCCGCCTCGGCCTTCCAGTCGGTCCGGCTTCAAGCCAGCCCTGATTTCAAAGGGATTAAGACGCACGGGGTGCGCGCACGATGGCGCGCGCTAGTGCTTCAAGCCAGCCCTGATTTCAAAGGGATTAAGACCCGCTTCCGCTGCCTGGGTTGCCGCCGCAACGGCTTCAAGCCAGCCCTGATTTCAAAGGGATTAAGACTGCCGCCGCAATAGATACCATTGCATCAGTGGGCTTCAAGCCAGCCCTGATTTCAAAGGGATTAAGACCTTCAACCGAACGCGTAACATCCAGCGCAAGGCTTCAAGCCAGCCCTGATTTCAAAGGGATTAAGACACGAATCCGTGCCTGTTGCCGCCGCAATAGGCTTCAAGCCAGCCCTGATTTCAAAGGGATTAAGACGGCTCAATGCCATTGTGGCCGACGATTACTGCGCTTCAAGCCAGCCCTGATTTCAAAGGGATTAAGACGAGCGCGCCTCGGCGTAGTGTGCAGCCGCCTCGGGCTTCAAGCCAGCCCTGATTTCAAAGGGATTAAGACGTGTCCAGCTTCGCACCTCGCGATCCGATGGACTGCTTCAAGCCAGCCCTGATTTCAAAGGGATTAAGACTCGCGGTCGCGTCGCACCAAGCGCTCGGCGAAGCTTCAAGCCAGCCCTGATTTCAAAGGGATTAAGACGGAAGTGAGTTGCCGGAGGGCATTGTGTTTCTCGCTTCAAGCCAGCCCTGATTTCAAAGGGATTAAGACATCGAAGATGCCGATCATGTTTCCTTCCTCGTCTGCTTCAAGCCAGCCCTGATTTCAAAGGGATTAAGACGGACCACTTCGGGAAGTTGGCGTCGAAATGGCGCTTCAAGCCAGCCCTGATTTCAAAGGGATTAAGACCTTCTTGTTCTTGTTCTTGTTCTTGGCTTCGGTGGGCTTCAAGCCAGCCCTGATTTCAAAGGGATTAAGACCAGTCACTCCCTCATCTCTAAGGGCAACATCAAGGCTTCAAGCCAGCCCTGATTTCAAAGGGATTAAGACAATGCTTGCTGGCTTTTGGTTAGGCTGCTGAAGCTGCTTCAAGCCAGCCCTGATTTCAAAGGGATTAAGACCAGTCGGTCAGTTTATTTCGAGGGAAGCTCGGCCTTCAAGCCAGCCCTGATTTCAAAGGGATTAAGACTACGGCGCGGTTCGCAGGAAGAATAGGCCGGTGGGCTTCAAGCCAGCCCTGATTTCAAAGGGATTAAGACGCAAACGGCGCGGCCTAGGACCGATTGGGCATTGGCTTCAAGCCAGCCCTGATTTCAAAGCGAGTAAAGACGGGTCGGCGCCTTCGTGTTGTCTCACGCCTTCGCTTCATCTGCGCCTGCGAAGCGCTCCAATGACTGTCCATCGCACGACGCGTCGTATGCGACGGGCGAGTGAGGTAGTAGGCAAGTCGGCGATGGACTGACTAGGTTCCTCTGCGCCGCAGACCAGACCAGCGGCCTAGAATGTTTCGGCACATACCCCGGTCGAGCCGACCGGCCCGCCGGCCAATCTTTGCGGAGTCCACCATGGCCCATGCGCATCTGCTCGACCGATTCATAGGCGACGAACTACCGGCGCTGCGCGACGCGGCCGAGCTTGCGGCGTTCGAGGCGACGCCATACGCCGAGCGCATCATTCCGCAGAGCACCTACGAGGCGCTGCAGATCGGCGCCGCGCGCGATCCGCAGGCCGCGGCGATCCAGTTCTTGCCGGAGGCCGATCCCGACCAGCCGCCGCTGACGATCTCGTACGGCCAGTTCATCGCGCGCGTGACGCAGGCGGCCAATATGTTCGCGGACCTCGGCGTCGCACCGAGCGACGTGGTCAGCTTTCTGCTGCCGCTGGTGCCGCAGGCGTTCTTTACGCTGTTCGGCGCGCAGGCGGCCGGCATCGCGAACCCGGTGAACCCGCTGCTGTCGGCGCAGCAGATCGGCGAAATCCTGCGTGCGGCGAACACCAAAGTGCTGGTCGCGCTCGGTCCGGTGCCGGGTTCGGACATCTGGGACAAGGTGCAGCAGATCAAAGACAGCCTGCCCAGCCTGAAAGCGATCCTGGTCGTGCACGGCGCGCAGCAGGCCGCGCAGAACGTGCACGACTTCGATGCGCTGATCGCCAAGTACCCTGCGGACCGGCTGACCAGCGGGCGGCGCATCGCGGCGAGCGACATCGCCGGCTACTTCCACTCCGGCGGCACCACCGGCACGCCCAAGCTCGTGCGCCACACACATGCGAACCAGGTGTACCAGGCCTGGGCCATGGGCCTGCTGCTGCCGACCGGCGCCAACCTTCTGTTCGGGCTGCCGCTGTTCCATGTCGGCGGCGCGCTGACCCAGGGGCTAGGGCCGCTGACGATAGGCAGTACGCTGGTGATCGTCTCGCCCGCGGGCTGGCGCGATCCGGCGGCGATCCGTAACGTGTGGCGACTGGTCGAGCGCTACAAGCCGACCGTGTTCGGCGGCGTGCCGACCGTGATCGCGGCCGCGTTGGGCGTGCCGGCGGACGGCGCGGACCTGTCCAGCATCCGCTACGTTTGCGCCGGCGGCTCGGCGATTCCGGTCGCGGTCGGTCGCGTGTACGAGCAGCGGCTGAAGGTGCCGGTACTCGAGGTCTACGGCATGACCGAGACTTCCAGCGTGCTCACCATGAGCTACGCCAGCCGGCCGGTGCGGCTCGGCTCGGCCGGCCATGCTGCGCCGTACAGCCGGGTGCGCATCGTGCGCATCGACGCCGAAGGCCGCTTTGCCGGCGACTGCGCGCCGAACGAAATCGGCGTGGTCGCGATGGCCGGGCCCGGCGTGTTCTCGGGCTATGTCAGCGAAGCGAACAACCGCGGCGCGTTCGTCGAACCGGGCTGGGTCAACTCGGGCGACCTCGGGCGACTCGACGACGAGGGCTACCTGTGGCTCACCGGCCGCGCGAAGGACCTGATCATCCGTGGCGGCCACAACATCGACCCGCTCGCGATCGAGGAGGTGTTCTTCCGGCACCCGGCGGTTGCGCTGGCGGCGGTGGTGGGCCAGCCCGATCCGTATGCCGGCGAATTGCCGGTCGCATTCGTGCAACTGAAACCAGGAGCCAAAATTACCGCGGACGAGTTGCTCGACCATGTACGTGAGCAGACGCCCGAGCGCGCCGCGGTGCCGGTCCATCTGTTCCTGGTCGACGCGATCCCGCTGACCGCGGTCGGCAAGGTGTTCAAGCCGGCGCTGCGCTGGCAGGCGGCGCGCCATGCGGTGGCCGGCATGCTGGCGGACCTGACGCCAGACGGTGCCAGCCTGTCGGTCGAGGTCGGCGCGCACCCCGAGCATGGCAGCCTGATCACCGTCGCATGGAGCGGCGTCGCCGACGCGGACCGCGCAAGGCTCGCGCAGCAGGCCAACGAGCGGCTGGATCCGCTGGTGATGCGGCACGAACTGGTCTGGCGCTGAAAGGGGCGGGGCATGCAATACCGTCGTCTCGGCCGCAGCGGCCTGCAGGTCAGCGAGCTGTCGGTCGGCTCGTGGATCACCTACCACAACCAGGTCGACACCGCCGCCGCGCGCGAGTTGCTGGCGGCGGCGAAGGACGCCGGCGTCAACTTCTTCGACAACGCCGAGGCCTATGCCAAGGGCATGAGCGAGGTCGTGATGGGCGACGCGCTGCGCGCGCTCGAGTGGCCGCGCCTGTCGTACATCGTGTCGACCAAGTTCTACTGGGGGTTGGACCGCGACGCGCAGCCGGTGAACCACCGCGACACGCTGAACCGCAAGTACCTGATGCAGGCGATCGACGGATCGCTCAAACGCATGGGGCTGGACTTCATCGATCTGGTCTATTGCCATCGGCCCGACCCGCAGACGCCGATCGAGGAAACCGTCTGGGCGATGAGCGACATGATCCGCCAGGGCAAGGCGCTGTACTGGGGCACCAGCGAATGGTCGGCCGCCGACATCCGCGCCGCCTGGGACATCGCCGAGCGGCACCACCTGCACAAGCCGGTGATGGAGCAGCCGCAATACAACCTGTTCCACCGCCGCCGCGTCGAGCAGGAGTACGCGCGGCTGTACGACGACATCGGCCTGGGCCTGACGACCTGGAGCCCGCTCGCCGGGGGACTGCTCAGCGGCAAGTACCGCGGCGGCGTGCCGCCCGGCAGCCGTGCCGCACTGGGCGGCATGGGCGCGTTCGTCAAGGATCTCACCGACGCCGCGAAGAACGCAGCGGTTCTGCAGATCGAGCCGATCGCCGCCGAACTCGGCTGCACGCTGTCCCAACTCGCGATCGCCTGGGCCGCCCGCAACCCGCGCATCAGCACGGTGATCACCGGCGCGTCCCGGCTCGCGCAGCTGAAGGAAAACCTGGCCGCGGCGGAGCTGCTCGCGCGCCTGACCCCGGCCGTGGTCGAGCAGATCGAGGCCACGACCGCGCCGCTGGCAACATGACGGACGCCATCAACCCCTCCCCGGTCCGGCTGCAGGCCGTGGCCGCACCGGGCCAGCCGGAGCCGACGCCCGCGCTCGAGCAGCTGTACCGCGGCTTCGAGCGCGAGCTGCTGGTGCCGCTGTGGACCGAGATCGGTGACCTGATGCCGCTGCACCCGAAGAGCCGGGCCGCGCCGCACCTGTGGCGCTGGGACCGGCTGCAGGCGCTGGCGGCCGAGGCGGGACGCATCGTGCCGGTCGGGCGCGGCGGCGAGCGACGCGCGATCGCGCTGGCCAACCCTGCGCTCGGCGGCAAACCGTACGCCACACCGACGCTGTGGGCCGCGATCCAGTACCTGATGCCGGGCGAGGATGCGCCCGAGCACCGCCACAGCCAGCACGCGTTCCGCTTCGTGCTCGAAGGCGAAGGCGTGTGGACCGTGGTGAACGGCGACGCGGTGCGCATGTCGCGCGGCGACTTCCTGCCGCAGGCCGGCTGGAACTGGCATGCGCACCACAACGCGGCGAGCGCGCCGATGGCCTGGATCGACGGGCTCGACATTCCGTTCTCGTACTACACCGAGAGCCAGTTCTTCGAATTCGGGCGCGAGCATATCAGCGACGCCGAGCGGGGCACGCCCGAGCGTTCGCGCTCCGAGCGGCTGTGGGCCCATCCGGGCCTGCGTCCGGTGGCCGGCGTCGCGGAGCCGCTGCCTGCCACGCCGCTGCTGGCTTACCGCTGGGCCGACACCGACCGTGCGCTCGCCGAACAGCTTGCGCTAGAGGCCGAGGGCGTCCGCGCGACGCTCGGCCCCGGCCACGCCGCTGTGCGCTTCGTCAATCCGGCCAGCGGCCGCGACGCGCTGCCGACGATGCGCTGCGAAATGCACCGGCTGCGCGCCGGTGGCGCGACGGCGCTGCGGCGCGAGGTCGGCTCGTCGGTCTGGCAGGTGTTCGACGGCGCCGGCACGGTAACTGTCGGCGAGCAGCGCTGGGCGGTGGCGCGCGGCGACCTGTTCGTGGTGCCGTCGTGGCTGCCGTTCAGCGCGCAGGCCGCGTCGGGAAGCGATGCGCGCGGCCTCGATCTGTTCCGCTTTTCCGACGCGCCGATCTTCGAGGCGCTGGGCACGCACAGGACGGAAACGAGCGCCGGCTGATCCGTGCGTCACGCATGGGCGCGCCGTCGTGGCTCGCGCCGCCGATCAACCGCCGGCCAGCGCCGCGCGCATCGCCGCGATCGTCGCCGCGTAGTCGGCCTGCCCGAAGATCGCGCTGCCGGCGACGAAGGTGTCGGCGCCGGCAGCGGCCACCTGCGCGATGTTGTCGGTCTTGATGCCGCCGTCGACCTCGAGCCGGACGTCGCGGCCGCTGGCGGCTATACGCCGGCGCACCGCCTCGATCTTGCGCAGAGCGGACGGGATGAAGCTCTGGCCGCCGAAGCCCGGGTTCACGCTCATCACCAGCACCAGGTCGATGTCGTCCAGCACCCAATCGAGCAAGTCCAGCGACGCGGCCGGATTGAACACCAGCCCGACCTTGCAGCCGCGCGCCTTGATCGCCTGGATGCTGCGGTGCACGTGGGCGCTCGCATCGGGGTGGAAGCTGATCAGGTCCGCGCCGGCATCGGCGAACGCGGCGGCGAGCGCGTCGACCGGCTGCACCATCAGGTGCACGTCGATCGGCACCGGCGTGCCGTCTGCGCGCCGCGCGTGGGGCTTCAGCGCCCGGCACACCATAGCCCCGAAGGTGAGGTTCGGCACGTAATGGTTGTCCATCACGTCGAAATGGATCCAGTCGGCGCCGGCGGCGATCACGCTGCGCAGTTCGTCGCCCAGACGGGCGAAGTCGGCCGACAGGATGGACGGTGCGATCCGGTATTGCGGGTGCTGGCGCGGCGGGGTCGGGCTCATGGCGCGAATTGTCGCAGGTGGCGGCGGCTTGTCCGCGGGGCCGCTACCATTGCCGCCATGGCGAAGTACCGGATCACGGTTGAAGTCGAGCCGCGCTACCTGCCCGAGCAGTCCGAGCCGCTGCAGAACCTGTACGGGTTCGCCTACACGGTGACGATCACGAACGCCGGCGAGGTCGCCGCCCAGGTGATCGCGCGCCACTGGTTCATCAGCGACGCCGACGGCCAGGTCGAGCAGGTCAAGGGCCTGGGCGTGGTCGGCCACCAGCCGCTGCTGCAGCCGGGCGAATCGTTCCGCTACACCAGCGGCTGCCGGCTGCGCACCGCCAGCGGCACGATGCACGGCAGCTACTTCTGCGTGGCCGAGGACGGCGAGCGGTTCGACGCGGAGATCCCGATGTTCGTGCTCGACGCCAGCAGCGGCACACCGGCGCAGCGCGTGTTGCACTGAGGGCCGGCACCCGCGGCGCAGTACGCTGCGCTGCTACCACGCATCGACGAAGCGGCGCCCGCCTGCCGCCACGCGCGCCGACGCCAGCCCGCGCGCAAGCCAGGCACGCGTATCAAAGGGGTCGATCACCGCGTCGATCTCCAGCGTGGTCGCCATGTTGATCGCTTCGCCATGCGCGACCTGCCGCGCCAGCAGCTTCGCGAACAGCGCGTCCCGCTCGGGGCCTTCCGGCGCCGCTTCCAGTTCCTTGCGAAAGCCCAGGCGCACGTAGCCTTCCAGCCCCATGCCGCCGAACTCGCCGGTGGGCCACGACACGGTGAACACCGGCGCGTGGAAGCTGCCGGCCGTCATGCCCATCGCGCCCAGGCCGTAACCCTTGCGCAGCACCACGCTGAAATACGGCACGCGCAGCGCGGCGGCAGTGACGAACAATCGGCTCACATGCCGCACCTGCGCGGTCTTTTCCACCTCGGGACCGACCATGAAGCCGGGCGTGTCGACCAGGCTGACGATCGGCAACCCATGCGCGTCGCACAACTGCATGAAGCGTGCGGCCTTGTCGGCGGCAGGCGCGTCGATCGCGCCGCCCAGGTGCAGCGGGTTGTTCGCGAGCAGACCGATGGGCCGGCCTTCGATGCGCGCGAGCGCCGTGTGGATGCCGATGCCGAAACCGGTGCGCAGCATCAAGAGACTGCCCTCGTCCACCAACCCGGTCATGGCCTTGCGCGTGTCGTAGACGCGCAGGCGGTTTTCGGGCACGACGGCGCGCAAGCCGCGCTGGTCCGGCGCGATCCAATCGGTGACCCGGCCCTGGAAGAACGACAGATAGTGCCGCGCGGCGGCGACCGCCTGCGCTTCGTCTTCGACCAGCACGTCGATGACCCCGTTGCCGTGCTGCACGCCGCTCGGCCCGATATCTTCGGGCTTGAACACGCCCAGGCCGCCGCCTTCGATCATCGCCGGCCCGCCCATGCCGATATTGCTGGCACGGGTGGCAATGATGACGTCGCTGCAGCCGACCAGCGCGGCGTTGCCGGCAAAACAGCGCCCGTGCACGATGCCGACCACCGGCACCTGGCCCGACAGCGCCGCGTACGCCGCGAAGGTGTGCACGTGCAGGCCGGCGACGACGTTCGAGTCGGTGTCGCCCGGGCGCCCGCCGCCGCCTCCGGCAAACAGCACGACCGGCAGTTGCTGGTCCAGCGCAATGCCCAACATGCGGTCGGTCTTCGCGTGGTTGCGCATGCCCTGCGTGCCGGCGAGCACGGTGGCGTCGTACGCCATCACGACGGTGCGCGCCGACTCAGACCCGAAGATCACGCCGTTGACGCCGCCGATGCCGGTGATCATGCCGTCGGCCGGCGTTTTGGCGATCAGGTCTTCGACGCTGCGCCGGCGCGTCTGCGCGGCAATCGCGAGCTGCCCGTATTCGATGAAGCTGCCTTCGTCGCACAGGTCGGCGATGTTCTCGCGCGCGCTGCGGCTGCGCTGCCTGTGGCGCTTGGCCATCGCATCGGGCCGGGCGGCATCGAGCGTCAGCGCGTGGCGCTCGAGCACGCGCTGCAGGTCGGCGCGGATGTGGTCGGGGTCGTGCGCCACCGCATCCGCGGCGCGCGCCTGCACCTCGCCTTCGATGGCCTCGAGCATCAGGACCGGTTGGCCCTGCGCCAGGTAGCCGCCGGGCACGGCCAGCAGTTGACCCACGCGGCCGGCGTTCGGCGCGGTCAGCAGATGCTCCATCTTCATCGCTTCGAGCACCGCGAGTTCCGCGCCGGCGGGAACTTCGTCGCCCTCGGCCACGCTGAGCTGCACCAGGCGCGCGGGCATGGGCGCGACGATCGCGCCTGCGGGCGCTTCGGCCAGGATTCGAGTGCGTTTTTGGCCCATAGCCCGCGCCGTTGCTTCGTTATCAACTATTGATTTGGTAGCATCAAGCAGTTCGGGCAGCACCGATTCGAGCCAGCGCGTGTGCACCTGCTGGCTCGCCATCTCGGGCCGATCCGCCAACGCACGCAGCAACGGCAGGTCGGTCGCAACGCCCTCGATGCCGAACTCGGCAAGCGCGCGCTGCGAGCGGCGCAACGCATCGTCGAAGCCGCCGCGCGCGTGCACGATCAGCTTGGCCAGCAGCGTGTCGTAATGCGGCGACGGCGCGGCGCCCATCGCACCGTGCGTGTCGACGCGCACGCCGGGACCGGCCGGCAGGTCGAAGCGCGTAAGCGTGCCGTTGCCGGGCGTGGCCTGGCCGGAGGCGTCCAGCGTTTCGGCGTTGATGCGCCACTGGATCGCAAAACCCTGCGGGCCGGGCGACGCGGCGGGATCGAGGCCAAGGTCGCGCAGCGTGCGCCCGGCCGACAATTGAATCTGTGCCTGCACCAGATCGACGCCGAACACCTCCTCGGTGACGGTGTGCTCGACCTGCAGCCGCGGATTCGCCTCGATGAAGACGAACGGCAGTTCGCCGGGCGTCAGGTCGACCAGGAACTCGAAGGTGCCGAGGCTCCGGTAGCGCACCTCGCGCGCCATCGTCAGCGCGGCCTCGATCAGGTGCTGGCGCAGCGCCTCGGTCAGCGAGGGGCTGGGCGCGATCTCGACCAGCTTCTGGAAGCGCCGCTGCAGCGTGCATTCGCGCTCGCCTAGAGCGATTACTTCGCGCCCGTCGCCCAGCACCTGGATTTCGATGTGGCGCGCACCGTCCATCAGCCGTTCGGCGTAAACGCCGTCGACGCCGAAGGCCGCGCGCGCCTCGCCGCGGCAGCGCTCGTAGGCGGCCGCCAGTTCCGCCTTTGTACCCACCGCGCGCATGCCGCGCCCGCCGCCGCCGCCGATCGCCTTCAACATCACGCCGGCGCCGCGCTGCGCGGCCAGAAAGGCCTGCGCTTCATCCTGCGTGACGGCGCCGCGGCTGCCCGGCATCACCGGCACGCCTTGCTGCTGCGCCAGCGCGCGCGCACGGGCCTTGTCACCGAACAGTTCGAGCTGCTCCGGACTGGGGCCGATGAACACCAGGCCCGCCGCGGCGCAGGCACGCGCAAAGTCGGCGCGCTCGCTCAGGAAACCGTAGCCGGGATGCACCGCGTCGCAGCCCTGCTCGCGCGCGATCGCGATCAGGTGCGCGCCGTCCAGATAGGCCGCCGGGCCGGTCGCGCCCAGCGCCACCGCGCTGCCAGCGGCGCGCGCATGCGGCGCCTGGGCATCGTCGTCGGCGTACACCGCGACGCTGGCAACGGCGAGCTCCTGCAGCGCGCGCGCGATGCGCAGCGCGATCTCGCCGCGATTGGCGATCAGCACCCGTTCAAACATCGCGACCTCGCGCCGCGCCGACCGATGCGCCGCCGACGGCAGTCCAGCGGAGCGCGACGTTCACAAATGGATTGCTATTATGTTGATAGCTAAATATCAAATAAACACGCCGGCTACATGCCGATTTTGCACATGAATTCACGCCTGATCCTTCAGCAGGCGCCGCAGCACCTTGCCGGCGCCTGTGGTCGGCAGCGCGGCGATGAAGCTGACGAACTTCGGCGCCTTGTACGGCGCCATGTTCTCGCGGCACCAGGCGATCAGCGCGTCGGCCTCGAGCGCGGCGCCGGGCTTCGTCACGACAAAGGCCTTGACCACCTCGCCCATCTTCTCGTCGGGCACGCCGATCACTGCGGCCTGCGCCACCACCGGGTGCTTGCTCAGGATGGTCTCGACCTCTTCCGGGAACACGCTGTAGCCGGAAACCTTGATCATCTCCTTGGTGCGGCCGATGAAGGTGAGGTAGCCCTCGGCGTCGACGCGCCCCATGTCGCCGGTCCAGACCCAGCCGTCTTTGAGCGTCTTGGCGGTCGCCTCGGGCTTGTTCCAGTAGCCACGGAAGTTGCCGGGGCCATTGATGGTGATCTCGCCGACCTCGCCGGTCGGCCGCTCGGCGCCGGTGTCCGGGTCGACGATGCGTATCGTGTTGCCCGGCACCGGCTTGCCGTGCGTGCCCCAGCGGATCGCGTCCGGCGGCATCGCGGTGTCCATCGTATGCGTCTCGGACAGGCCGTAGGCCGCCTCGCACGAGATGCAGTTCGGCGCGAACTCGCGCCACTGCCGCGCCAGTGCCTCGGTGAAGGTGATGCCGAAGCTGGTGACCGGGTTCAGCCGCAGCGCGCTCCAGTCCATGTCGCGCGCGCCGGGCAGCTGCATCAGCGCGACGTTCATCGGCGCGATGCTGTACCACCAGGTCACGCGGTGGCGCGCGAGCGCCTGCGCGGTCGCGACCGGATCGAAGCGGTGCATCAGCACGCAGGTCGCGCCGCTGTAGACCGGCAGATCGACGCCCATCAGCATGCCGGCGATGTGGTACAGCGGCGCGACGGCGAGCAGCACGTCGCCGGCGCGCACGCCGTTGCAGTCGCCCGAGGCGGCGGTCTTGAAGCGCGCGTTCCGGTAGCTCAGCATCGCGCCCTTCGGCAGTCCGGTGGTGCCCGAGGTGTAGGTCATCAGCGCGATGTCGTCGATCGCGATGGCCACCGGCCGTGGCGTGCCGCCGGCGCGCGCGACGGCCAGGAAATCCTCGCAGCCTGCCGGTGTTGTGGCCGGCTCGGCACGCTGGGCCAGCAGCTCGGCCGGGATGTCGATCGCAGCATCGCCCTCGGGCAACAGGTCGGCGTAGCGCACCACGAAGACGTGCTCCAGCGCGGCCTGGCCGCGCACCTTCTCGACCACCGGCAGCAGCACGTCGGCGGCGACGATCACGCGCGCGCGCAGGTCGCCGAGCTGGTAGGCGAGTTCGTGCTCCTTGTTCAGCGGCCCGCACGGGCAGACGATCGCGCCGATCTTCTGGATGCCGTAGTGCGCCATCACGTACTGCGGGCAGTTGTTCATGAACAGCGCGACCGGCTCGCCCTTCTTCACGCCCAGCGCCTGCAGGCGCGCGGCGAACGCGTCGCTCGCGGCGTCGAGTTCGCGCCAGCTGATCGCGCGGCCGTACCAGAGATAGGCGATCCGGTCCGGCGTGGCGCGCGCGTGGCGGCGCAGTTGTTCGTGCAGCGGGATCGGATCGGGAGTGGTCATGCGATGCTCCTGGAGGTCCGGGATGCCGAAGACATCAAGCAAGGATATCCGGACGAGCGGCGATACGGGTTGCGCAAAGCCTTGCCGACCGGTGACGCACGGATCGAGCAGCGGCGTACTCGATCCCGGCGTAACGGTGCGGTGACAGCTATCGCTCGCGCCGCGGCGCCGCAGCCGTGCTTCCCCGGCGCGAATCGTCCGCCAGCAGGGCCAGCACCTCGTCATCGCCCAGTTGGTGAAAGTCGTCGTAGTGCAGGCCTACCGCGATGAAGTCGTCGGGCGCCTGCAGACAGACCAGATGATCGACTTCGCGCTGTAGTTCGTGCAGCACGTCGGGCGGCGCGACCGGCACCGCCAGCACCAGCCGTGCCGGCGCGCGCCGGCGCAGCGCGCGCAGCGCCGCACGGACCGTGGTGCCGGTCGCGATGCCGTCATCGACGACGATCGCCGCGCGGCCGGCTATATCGGCCGGCGGCCGCGCGCCCAGATAGACGCGGCGGCGCCGGCGGATTTCGGCAAGCTCGCGCTGCGCCTCGCGCTTGATGTAGTCGGCATCGACTCCGGGCAGCGCCCGGGTCGCCGGATGCAGCACGATGTCCGGCGGCTCCCCGTCGACGACGGCCGCGACCGCCAGCTCCGGCTGCCCGGGCGCGCCGATCTTGCGCACGAGCAGCAGATCGAGCGGTGCCGGGAGCGCACGCGCCAGTTCGGCTGCGACCGCAACGCCGCCCCGTGGCAACGCGAGCACCACCGGTTCGGCCAGGCCCAGCGCGCGCACCGGTCCGACCAGGGCCCGGCCCGCCTCTGCGCGGTCAGCGAACAGAGCAGCCATCGTGAGCAAGGTACGAAGCGGCGGCGCAATCGGCCGCCTTCGGCCGGCCCGGGGGAGCGCCCGAAGCGCCGCTCGGAACCCTGTCGGCCGGACGAACATTCATTTGGAGCCGCATCGTGTGAGATAACTCACATGCCACGTCTCCCTGGGGCTTGTCAAGCTACGGTGTTCGCTTATCATTAATTTCCTGTAGCAAGCGGACACGCTGGTTACAAATTCACCTGCAGCCCGATACTAAGTTACATATTGAGCGCATGAGCACGACAGGGAAGGTGTTCAGTCATGGAGTTTCCAAGCCCTCGGCCGGATGAAGATTCCGCCCGCCTGCTGAAGCTGGTCTGCGAAAGCGTCTCGATAGAGCGCCACATCGATCTGCTGCGCTGGCTTCAGGGGGACGTACAGCGCTACCTTCCGCACGACGTGCTGCTGGCCGGATGGGGCGACTTCGAGCAAGGCGCCGTTCAGCACGACATCCTGTCCGAACTCCCCGGTGTGCGCTCGTACGGCATCGGCGCGGAGAGCCTGCCGTTCCTGCTCGGCAAATTCCACGACCACTGGACCGGATCGCAGCGCAAGCCGCTGCTGCTGCCGTTCCGCGAGTTCGAGTACCTGCTCGGCAGCGACAGCCTGCCCGGCTCGCTGTGCGGCACGCTGCGCACGATGCGCTCGGTGCTGATCTGCGGGATCGGCGACGAGCGCGGCGGCTTCGACTGCCTGTACGCGCTGATGCGCCACGAACAGATCCCGGTCGCATGCACTGGCAATGCATTGACCGTGCTGCTGCCGCACATCGACACCGCGCTGCGCCAGGTCAAGCATCTGCCGCAGCAAAGCCGGCGCCGTCCACCGGTGCAGCCGGTCATCCCGGAGGACGCATTCGGGCTAAGCGAGCGCGAGGCCGAGATCATGGCCTGGGTCGCGATGGGTAAGACCAATTCCGAAATCGGGACCATTCTGAACATCAGCGGGTTCACGGTGAAGAATCACATGCAGCGGATCTTCCGCAAGCTCAACGTCTACAGCCGTGCGCAGGCGGTCTCGAAAGTGGTGAGCGTGGCGGCAGATGGCTGAGATTCACCCGCTTCGCTCCGCGTCGGTCTGGAACGAGCGCCGCGAACCGCGCTCGATGGGGTTGGGCGGGAGCCACCTGTTCACTGCGATCCAGGCCGGCCTCGATCCGCTGACGCTGGTGTTCACGCTGTGGGCCTTGGCCTACCACTTCGAGGATTCGGTGCGGCCGGCCTATCTGATCCTCGCGGTCATCGTGTTCTCGCTGACGTTCCCCGGAACCTCGCAGTTGCGGCTGCCATTCCACAAGGTGCTGTTCAACATTGCGCTGCGCTGGTTCTGGATCGCCGGCGCCCTGCTGCTGACCGGCTACGCGACCGGATTCCTGTTCGACTTCGCGAGGCCCGTCATCATCCACTGGCTGTGGCTCGCGCCGGCGACCCTGATCGGCGCGAACCTCGCGCTGCGCGCCGCCGCGCCGCTGCTGCTGAAACTGCAGGGACCACCGCGCGGCGCGGTCATCGTCGGGATGAACGAACAGGGCGTCGCGCTGGCGGGCCATATCGCCGGCTCGCCGTATTCCGGGATCGAGATGCTGGGATTCTTCGACGACCGCGGCGAGGAGCGTCGGGTCGCGGCCGGCAAGCACAAGCTGGTCGGGCGGATCGACGACCTGCCCAGCTACGTCAAGCAGCACAGGGTCCGATTCATCTACCTCTCGCTGCCGATGACGGCGCGGCCGCGCATCCTGCAGGTGCTCGACGGCCTGAAGGACACCACGGCGTCGATCTATTTCGTGCCAGACATGTTCATCACCGACCTGATCCAGGCTCGCAGCGACACGGTTTGCGGCACCACGGTGATCTCGGTCTGCGACACTCCGTTTCGCGGATACGACGGCGCATTGAAGCGCGCCAGCGACTTCGTGCTGGCGCTGCTGATCTTGCTGCTGATCCTGCCGTTCCTGTTGTTGATCGCGGTCGCGGTCAAGCTGAGCTCGCCAGGGCCGGCCATCTTCCGGCAGCGCCGCTATGGCCTCGACGGCGAGCAGATCGTGGTCTACAAGTTTCGGTCGATGGCAGTGACCGAAGACGGCGCGACGATCGCGCAGGCGCACCGGCACGATCCGCGCGTGACCCGGCTCGGCGCGTTCCTGCGCAAGACCTCGATCGACGAGCTACCGCAGTTCATCAACGTGTTGCAGGGCCGCATGAGCGTCGTCGGTCCGCGGCCTCATGCGGTCGCACACAACGAACAATACCGCCGGCTGATCAAGGGCTACATGGTGCGCCACAAGGTCAGGCCCGGGATCACCGGCTGGGCCCAGGTCAACGGCCAGCGCGGCGAAACCGACACGCTCGAGAAGATGCAGGCGCGCATCGACTACGACCTCGACTACCTGCGCAACTGGTCGCTGACGCTCGACCTGGTCATCATTCTGAAGACCATCCGGCTCGTGTTCAAGGACAGCGCCGCGTACTGAGGCCGGTCGCCACACCAACCCATCCCCTGCCACCCCACCGCAACCCCGCCATGGCATCGTGCACAATCCGGGGACTCTTGCCGGTCCGGCCTGTCGGCCGGATCCCGTCCGTCGACCGTGCCGATTGCGGCCCCGAGGTTTTTTCATGACGCTGATTCGCCGTCTGTCCCTGCTCATCCCTGCCGTGCTGGTGCTCGCTTCACCGTTCGCGCAGGCCGACGAACTCGATACGCTGCAGTTCACAGCCGGCGAAACCGTGCGGCACGACAGCAACGTGTTCCGTCTGTCGCCCTCAGCCGACGCCCAGGCTCTGCTCGGCACTTCGGCCCGCTCCGACACGGTCTTCGACACGACCTTGGGCATCAAGCTCGACAAGCGCTACAGCCTGCAGCGCTTCGAACTCAGCGCGACCGCTGACAACTTCCACTACAACCGGTTTTCGCAACTCGACTACACCGCCGTCAACTACGCCGCGGCCTGGCGCTGGAGCCTGACACCGAAGTTTCACGGCAATCTGACGACCGACCGGCGCGAGTACATCGACTACTACTCCGACATTCAGAACCTGGGTGAGCTCAACCATCGCACCGACCGCAGCACCGCATTCGACGGCGAATACGAGCTGACCGGTGCCTGGCGCCTGCTCGGCGGCGTGTACCACCAGTCGAGCGCCAGCAGCGTCGCCTTCACATCTACGGGCGACTACGGCATGACCGGAGGCGAGGCCGGGCTGCGCTACGTGTTCGCCTCCGGCACCTCATTGGCCTACCGATACAAGTTCGACCACGGCGAATACAGCAACCTGCCGCCTGGAACACTATTTTTCTCCAGCGACTTCCGCGACCGCACACACGAGTTCCGCCTCGACTGGGCACCGACCGGCAGGACTACGCTGGCCGCCCGGCTGGCCTACCAGTCGCGCACCAACGAAGGTAGCGGTGTACGCGATTTTTCCGGGGTCGTCGGCGGTGCCGATGTCACATGGGCAGCCACCGCCAAGACCAGCCTGTCCGGCGGGCTGTCGCGCCAACTGATCAGCTACCAGACGAACACCGACAGCTACTTTGCGCTGAACTCGGTTTACTTCTCGCCGGCATGGCGTGCAACCGAGAAGACGACGTTTCGGGGACGGTTCGAGCGCGGCGAGTTGAGCTTCTACGGACCGGTGCCCGGATTCGCGAGCGACGGACGCCGCGACACCACCAACGCCGTATCGGGATCGGTGGAATACAAGCCGCTTCGGACTGTGACGCTGACCGGCGCCCTCGTCCATGAATGGCGTACCTCGAACCTGGCTGGCTTCGACTACAAGAACATCGGGATTAGCCTGTCCGCCATCGCGAATTTCTGAGGGCGCCTACCATTCGGCGAACTGCCTGATATCGAAGAGACCGAAATGAAGGTTTTGCTCCGTTGCCTTGCCGCCGCGCTGCTGTGGCTGCCCGCCATGGCCGCGCTGGCGCAGGCCGGGCTGTCACTGCCGCCAGCCGTGCCGCTGCAGTCGACCGACAACGGCCAGCCCGGTGCGCCGGTGCAATCAGGCAATCGAGACTATCGCCTCAGCCCCGACGACATGATCGGGATTCAGGTGTACCAGAACCCTGACCTCACGGTGGATGCGCGCATCTCCGACAGCGGTGCGATCACCTACCCGCTGCTCGGCAGCGTGCAACTGAGCGGACTCACGATTGCCGATGCCGAGAAAAAGATCGCGGACGGACTGCGCACCGGCGGCTTCGTGAATGCGCCGCAGG
Source organism: Burkholderiaceae bacterium (assembly GCA_030123545.1). Taxonomy (NCBI): domain Bacteria; kingdom Pseudomonadati; phylum Pseudomonadota; class Betaproteobacteria; order Burkholderiales; family Burkholderiaceae; species Burkholderiaceae bacterium. Next base: position 126,209 of record CP126124.1, read on the forward strand.
TGAACATCGTGCTGCGGCAGGCGCGTGGCAGCCAGGTGTCGGTGCTGGGCGAGGTCGCCCGGCCGGGTCGTTTTCCGTTGGAGACGCGCAGCACTCGCGTCAGCGATGTTCTGGCCGCGGCCGGCGGCATTACCGCTGCCGGGGGCGACACGCTGATCGTCACCGGGCAACGCGACGGCAAGCCCTTCCGCAGAACGATCGACATCCCGACGATGCTGGCACAGGGCAAGACCGGAGACGATATCGTGCTCGACAGCGGCGACACGCTGTATGTGCCGAAGGCGCCGGTGTTCTACATCTACGGCGAGGCGCAGAAGCCCGGCCAGTACCGGGTCGAACGCGGCATGACCGTGATGCAGGCCCTCGCGCAGGGCGGCGGTCCCACCGCCCGCGGCAGCCAGAACCGTCTTAAGCTGGAACGTCGTGACGCATCGGGCAAGACCGTGACCATCGACCCGCGCATGACCGACCCAATCGAGCCCGGCGACGTGCTGTACGTCGGCGAAAGCATTTTCTAAGTTGCAATGACGCTCTACCAGTTCCTGCGAATCCTGCGTGCCCGCTACCGCGTCATTGCGCTGTTCGTGGTCGGGGCGCTGTTGGCGGCGCTGGCTGCCAATTTGGTGCTGCCCAAGAAGTACACCGCGCAGACCTCGGTACTAATCGACCTTCGTGCGGCCGATCCGACCGGCGCCAGCGCTTGGGGCGGCACGCTCGCCGCGAACTATCTTGCGACGCAGGTCAGCATTATCAGCGGAGACCGTGTAGCACAACGTGTCGTGGAGATCCTCAAGCTCGACGAAGACCCACGCGCCAAGGACGCGTGGATGAAAGCCACCCACGGGCGCGGCGATTTCAATGCATGGTTGATCTACGGTCTGAAGCAAGGGCTGGACGTGCGGCCGGCGCGCGACAGCAACGTGATCGACATCATCTACAAAAGCGACAGCGCAGAGAAAGCGGCGCAGACCGCGAACGCATTCGCGCAGGCCTACATGGATGTCAACCTCGCGCTGAAGACCGATCCGGCACACGAGTACGCGGAATGGTTCGACGAGCGGACCAAGGCGGCCCGGGCGAAGCTGGAAGCGGCGCAGTCGCGCCTATCGGCCTACCAGCAGAAGGCCGGCATCGTCAGCGCCGATGGCAATGTCGACTACGAGAACGCGAAGTTGGCTCAGATCTCGTCACAGCTTACCGCGGTGCAGGCGGAGGTGGCCGATAGCCAGAGCAAGCGCAACGCCGGTGGCAGCACGGTCGCCGAGGTCATGCAAAGCCCGCTGATCAACAGCCTGAAGGCCGATGTCGCGCGATTGGAAGGCCAGGTGCAGGAACTGCGCGTGAACCTGGGACCGAACAATCCGCGGCGCGAGCGTGCGGAAGCGCAGCTTGCAGCCGCCCGCAGCCAGTTGGCCAGCGAAACCGGGCGCATCAGATCGTCGATCAATACCACCTACCAGGTGAACCGACAGCGCGAACATGATCTGCAGGCGGCGCTCGCTGCGCAGAAGGCGCGGGTTTTGAAGCTCAACAAGGAGCGGGATGCCCTGAATGTGTACCGCCGTGACGTCGAGGCGGCCCAGCGCGAATACGAAGCCGTGAGCCAGAGCGCGTCGCAGACTCGGCTGCAGAGCCTGACCACCCAGACCAACGTGGTACGGATGGACAGCGCGGTCGCTCCGCTGCTGCCGTCGAGTCCGAAGTCGCGGCTGAATCTGCTGATTGCGGCGCTCGCGGGAACCATGTTGGGCGTTGCCTGTGCCGTGCTGCTGGAATTGATCAACCGGCGTGTGCGCTCCGCCGAAGACCTGACCCAGATGCTCGACCTGCCGGTGCTGGGCAGCATCAGCTCGAGTCGGGAGCCGCGCCGCCTCGCCGGCCCGCAGTTGCTGCTGGGCCACGGGGACTCCGCATGAACAACAATGCGCCGGTGGTGCGATCGGCCCAGCTGCCGGTTCCCGGCCGCCCCGTAACGACGGGCCGGCCGATGGGCGAGATCCTGGTCGATGCCGGCCGTATCTCGGCGCCCGAAGTCGAACAGATCCTGCGATTCCAGCAAGAGCACGGTCTGCGCTTCGGCGAGTCGGGCCGTGCGCTCGGGCTGCTGACCGATGACGACGTCCGCTTCGCGCTGTCTCTCCAATTCGACTATCCCTATCTTGCACCGGAGAGCGAACTCAGCCACGAACTGGTCGCCGCATTTCGGCCCCAGAGCCGGACCGTCGAACAGTTGCGGTCGCTGCGCAGCCAGTTGATGTTGCGCTGGTTCAGCATCGGCACCGGTCACAAGGGCCTGACCATCGTCAGTCCGGGTGCCAGGGAGGGTCGCAGCTACCTGGCCGCCAACCTCGCGATCGTGTTCTCGCAGATGGGAGAGCGAACCCTGGTGGTGGATGCCGACATGCGCGCGCCGCGCCAGCATCTGCTGTTCGGTCTCGGTCCGCGCGCGGGTCTCTCGGACGTGCTCGCCGGTCGAGCGGACGCGCTGTCGATGATCGCCGAGATCCCCGACTTGAAGGATCTGGCGGTGCTGCCCGCCGGAACAATCCCGCCGAACCCGCAGGAACTGCTTGGTCGCCCCGAATTTTCGACGCTGCTCGAAGCCCTCGGCGAGACCTTCAGCGTGATGATCATCGACACGCCGCCCGCTGGCGCCTGCGCCGACGCTCAGACCGTCGCTGCGCAGGCCGGTGCCGCGCTACTGGTCGCACGACAGGGCGCAAGTTCGATGCCGCAGGTCGCGCGGCTGTCGCAGCGGCTGCGCGAATTTGGCGTCAGCCTAGTCGGCTCGGTACTGAACGACACCTAGCGAGCGCAACTGCCTCGTCAGCCCCTGCAGCGTGGCCGCATCAAGCACCGAAGGCTGGCAGCAGCGCTGGAGAGCGGTGCTGTCGCAGATCGAGCGCATCCACAACGAGGGACAGGAACAAAGGCTTCTTGCGCGAATGAGCGAGCCCAGCCAGCCGTTCGTGCTGGCTTTCGCGAATGCGCACGCGATGAATTCAATCGTCGCGTCGGCTTCGTTCTACGATGCCCTGCATTCGGCCGACATGGTGTTGCGCGACGGCTCCGGCATGTCCACGCTGTTCAGGTTATTCGGCATGGCGCCTGGGCGCAATCTGAATGGGACCGACCTGATCCCGCGGCTGATCCGGCTGTTCGATGGTCGCTGTATCGCGCTGTTCGGCACCCGAGAACCGTTCCTGCAACGTGGTGCGCAGGCAGTCAGCACGGATCTGGCCCCGCACGGTACGCTAGCCTGTGCCCACGGCTTCATGGACCTCCCGGCCTACCTGGAACTCGCCCGTGCACACCGGCCCGCGTTGATCGTGCTTGGCATGGGCATGCCGCGGCAAGAGGAGGTCGCCGCGGCGCTGCGTTCGGCGCTTACTTTCCCTTGCCTGATCGTCTGTGGCGGCGCGATCATTGACTTCCTGGCGGGCAAGACCCCGCGGGCGCCGCTGTGGATGCGCAAAACCGGGCTGGAATGGCTGTTTCGTCTGGTCATGGAGCCGCGCCGGCTGTTTCGGCGCTACGTAATAGGCAACCCGGTATTCCTGACACGCGCGCTCTGGTTGGCGTTGTCGGCCGGGAGCTGATTCGAGGCGTCGCTGACGGCATCGAAAGGCATGGCCGCCTGATGGTGAATCGGTATCCCGATCTGCTGCCACGGCGTAGCGTTGCCAGGTGGACCTGTGCGCACTGCCATCGGCTGCCATAGGCGTCAGGCCAACCCTGTTGTTGAAGGGTGAGCGTACCGAGGAAACCAGGGACAGCTCGGTGTCTGCAGCGCAAGATCTATCCGCGGGTGAAATAGACGAACGTGCCGCGCGAAAGGATGTGTCGGTAGACCGGGCGCAACAGGGTTCGTGCCAGGTACTTGGGCCGCAGTAGGCCGGAAGCACTGTTGACCAGCTGCGAAAATCGGGGGCGCAGCGGCTTCAGGCCGAACTCACGGCCAAACGCCATCAGCGAATCGCGACTGAAGCAATTGATATGTTCGAGCGGTGCGATCGACATCTGCTGCGCTGCCGAAAGCGCGCCGAAGCTTTGTCGCTTGCCAATCTGTTTGAGTGAAGCGGCGGCGTCTGGCACGCTGATCTTGATCAGCCCGTCGGACGCGAGCGATGCGAGCAACCGTTCGAGCACGAAGCGCGGCTCCGTCAGGTGCTCGAATACCTGCTCGGTATTGATGAACTGGAACTCGCCTTTCGGCAGATGATCGAGTTCGACGATCTTGAGTCCAATCGACCTTCCATGACTGATCCGTGCGCCTGACAACTCTGCGCCAGAAACGTTGCACCCATATCCCATCGCCATTCTCGAGAACTGCGCCCAGCCGAAGCCGAAGTCCAGAATGTTGATGCGGCTCGGTGAGATGCCGAAATGCTGGATGATCAAACCGACCTGCTCGGCCAAGTAACGGTAGTCATCCAGGTCGTAGTCGCCACGGCTGCACGCGAGGTTCGAATCCGATACCCAGTCTTCGTAGAGTTCGCGCAGCAACTGGCCATCGGGCACCTGCTGCTGGAACGTCAAGCCGCATCGGCCGCAGCGCGCAAGCGCGTAGTCTCCGGCGGTGGCTACGCTAGTATTCCTGCCTGCGTATTGCCTGCGCAGGTAGCTCTGAATGTCAGGGCTCGAAAACCGTTCCCGGTAAACAACCGACAACGTGGTCGACAGACAGCCCGGGCAATGATTTCTCATCATCATCATCGGCACTCAAGCCAGGGATATGCTCCGAATAGCGCGGTCGGTCGCGGCCGTCTCGCCGGCGCATCAGAACCGCACTCCGTGACCGCTGGCGATCAGGATACGTTGCCCGCTGCATCATCGCCATTGGATTGCGGCTCGGCAGCAACACCGAAATGACGCATATGGGTGCGCGCGATGCTATCGAAAAACCGGCTTGCGGAGAACTGCCGCTCGTAGAGTGAACGCCCCGTTCGCCCCAGTTCTTCCATTAGTTCGTCATGCTGCAGCACTCGTTGCAACGCGGCTGCCAAACCGGATACGTCGCCAGGTCGAACGAACAGCGCATCGATGCCGTCGGTCAACACCGCGGGTATTTCACCGACCGGGCTGCAAACAACAGCAACGCCGTTTGCCATCGCTTCCAGGATCACCAGCGGTAGCCCCTCGTCGTAGGACGGCAGCACCAGAACGTCAGCACTTGCCATCAGCCGGGCAACCTGGCGCTGGTCCACCCAGCCTTCGAAGCGAACGAACTCGCCGATGCCAAGCTCTTGTGCCATCGTCCGATATGCTTGCACATCGCCCCCGCCCGCCAGCGTAACTTCGACGCGATCGCGATCAAACCCTGGCAGGGCCAGCGCTCGCAACAAGTCTGAGACCCCTTTGCGCTCCGACAGGTTGCCCACGAACAGCACGCGCCGGACGGCCTCAGCGGCAGTGGCGCGCCTGACTTCGGTGGGTTCCGGAACACCGTTGAAGACGACCGTGACGCGGTCCGCAGGGACGCGCAGTTCACGCGTGACGAACTGCTGCGCCGCGGACCCAAGCACTACGCAGCCCGACGGCAGCGAAAACATCCAACGGACCATGGCCTGCAATGGACCAGGGAGTGCGGCATAGAAATGATGCAGCTGCGCCGCATGCAGATGCAGCACGGCCGGCACACCCAGCACGCGGCACATTGCGATGACTGCTCCCTTGCGCAGCAGGCTGAGTCGCTCCGCCACGTTGACGTGAACCCCGGCGAGTTGGCCACTGACACGCCCCTGCAACAACCTGACCAGCGCGATCGCCAGCACCCACAGCGAATAGACCGGGCCGGCACCACCCCGGGTGTCTAGGTGTCGCAACTGGGCCGCGCCGACCGGCGTCTGCGCAGCCTGCGCCTGGATCAGATAGTCGGCCACCTTGTACATGCCGCCGCCCTTCGGCCCCCACGGGCCGGCGATATAGATGTAGCGACAGGCGTGCTCGACCCCGGCGGTTGCTTGCATCATCTCGCTGCGCATTTCATCCCTCTCGCCTGTCTCGCCTGACCGCATCAGCACGAACGCACGAAACGACTCGCGTCGCCGCTGGAATTCGCATGCCGGGACGACTGCGGCGCACTACCCACGCGGTCCAGCAGCACCCGGCTTGGAACCGGGTCGCGCACCGGCTGGCGCGGGCGCAGCACGCCGCATACCAGACCTGCGGCATTGACACACCAGGATGCAACCGAATACAACGCCTTGTCGGCCGAGCGCTTGCGCCAGACCATCAGCATCATCGGGATGACGACAAGCGTGCAGAAAGCACCGATCCGTAGCGGCGCGGACAGTGGCCATAACGGCACGCTGACCAGAACGAGCCACCAGATCAGCACCAAGATGTAGAGGTACAGCTCGCGCAGCCCACGCAGCACCAGGTGCAGATGCGGCCGGCCAACCGCGGCACGGATCAACTCGCCGAGCCCCCAGGCGTAACGGCTGCGCCAGCGCCGCATCAGCAGCCGATAAGGCGGTTCGTCATGGCCGAAATGATCGACCGCAGGCACTGGCAGTCGCCACAGTTGCCAGTTCAGCGCGCGCAGCCTGGCGGCCAGATCGAACTCCTCGTAGGCATGCAGGTTGCGGTCGGACAGATATCCGGCGGCCTCGATCGCACTGCGTCGATACAGTCCTCCGCCGTCGAGTCGATCGACCTGTCCCGCCGCCAGGTGCGCCGGCTTGCGCTCGATCCGCGCGGCGTACTCCAGGCTGGCCGTGTTGCGCTCGACCACGAATCCGCCGACACCGGCCGCTTGCGGGTGTGCCACGAGGAACGCAAGGGCCTGTTCCAGGAATCCCGCGCGCAACAGCATGTCGCCATCCATGACAAAGATGAACTCACCGTTCGAATGCTGGTACCCCAGTTGGGGTCCGACGCCGCAGCATCGTTCGCCGGCATGCGCCAGTTGCGCGATGCGCACCGGATAGCGTGTCGCCAGCTCCACTGTTGCGTCGGTCGAGCAAGAATCGGCCAGCACCACCTCGCTTGCGACCGTGGCGGCCGCACGCAACGCGCTCTCGATGGTTGCCGCGATATTCCGCTCCTCATTCAGTGCCTTGATGATGATCGACACTCGGCACGTCACCTCCGGGTCGGCCGCGGCGCGGGTCGGATCCGCCGAATTCACCGCTCAACCCCGCCATCCGCGGCCTCGAGGGCCGGCCTGCTCCGGTTCACGCGCCAGGTCTGCCACCATTCGACAAGGTGTCCGGGTACAAGCAAGGCCATCGATAGCGTCAGCCACCAGCGTAGGCTGTTGGCCGCACGGCGTCCACGGAAAAGCCGACGCAGCCCTTCACGCCGCTCGCCGGTGGCGACCGCCTTGCGGGCCCGCGTCACGTCGAACTGCGCAAGCAATCGCAGCGCCGATCTGCTCTGCGCGGGCGTCAACGCGCCCGAGCGTGCGCGCTCGCGCATACGGTCGATCCATGGCGGCATCGGAAGCGTCAGATTCCCCGCAGCCAAGCTGCCCGCGACCTTGGCACGGTAGGCGACGGTCGGCGCGTGCGCGAGCGCGATCGGTGCTTTCTCGGCAAGGCGGAACCAGAGATCCAAGTCTTCTCCATACGATTCGCCCGGGGGAAAACAAGGCTGCATCGATCGCAGTCTGCTGCTGCGCACGGCGACAGCGCTGGTGAATAGCGAAGGCCCCCTGAACCAACGTGAAGGTAGATCGGTGATCCGTTCGACTGCCGGTGAATCGTCGGCAACCTGCCAGCGCGGCGGCCAGTCGGTCTCGGAATGTGGTGCATACACATAGTCGCACGCAACCGTGTCCGCCTCGGGATACGCCTGCTGCGCCAGCAGCAGCGTCGCGAGGTGTCGCGGATGATGCCAGTCGTCCGCATCGAGAAACGCGACCCATTCGCCGCGCGACGCCTCAATCCCACGATTGCGTGCCGCCGAGACGCCTCCGTTCTCCTGACGTATCAGGCGCACACGCGGGTCGGCAATGGCTTGCACCACTTCGGCACCCCTGTCGGTCGAGCCGTCGTCGACCACCACGATCTCGAAGTCGTCCACGCTTTGTGCAAGCACCGAATCGATTGCAGCGCCCACATACGGCGCTTTGTTGAAGAGCGGAATGACAACGGAGAATTTCATCAGCGGAGCGGAGTGGAAGTCAGTGGGCCCGCGCGGGCGGACCGTGCCGGGACGACGAGACCGGTGGCAGTCTTGCTGCTGCTGCGGCGCGCGCGCGCCTCGGCGGCGGCGCCCGAGAGCGTCATGATCAGCAGCATTGGGGTGATCAGCTCGGCTCCATAACCGAACAGTATCAGTGGAACTTCGCTGATCGAGCGCAGGAACAGGATCGCGAACAGCGCCAGCGACAGGCCGTCGGTCGCGCGCGCATAGCGCAGCGACAACACCAGAAGCACCGTTGCGTAGATCACGAGGCCGGCCCCGCCGACCGTGCCGGAACGCGACAGCGCGTCCAGCAGTTCGTTGTGTGCATGGGTCGCAAACGGCATGCCGATCGCGGCCCTGAAACTGTCATCCCAGAGATTCGGCCCATAGCCGAAGACCGGGTTGCGCTGCCAGACGTCAATCGCGACCGCCCAGATCTTGGCGCGCCCGGTCAACGACGCCAACTGCTCACCTTCCGAACTGCTGAAGAAGTCGGACAACCTCTGACCGAGGTGCCCGAACATCAGAAACAATGCAATGGTCAACACGATCGCCATGAATACGGTGATCCATGTCACACCGAATGCAGGCCGGAACGGGTCGCCGACGCGACGCCAGAATGTCGGACCATCTCGCACCACGATGACGCAGCCGGTGCAGACAACGAAGCAGATCCACGAAGTCTTGGCTTGCGCCAGAACGATCACAGTCAAACCGACCGTCCATGCCAGTCGGTTCAGCCACGCCTTCGGGTAGGGACGGACCATCAAGCACAACAGGAACAATTGCGTCAAGGCGCCCAATGACACCGCGTGGGGAGCCAGCCCCGCCAGCCTCGGCACCCCCGGCAGATACCCCTGTGCATAGGCGGTTTGGAGAACCAGCGTGGTTTTGAACGGGATCGGCAAGAGACCGACCAGGATGAACAGCAGCAGCGCATCGCGTACGGCATTCAGCGCCAGATCGCGCTCGGTCGGCGTTGTCAACGCTGCTGCGATTCCGATGATCAGCGAATAGAAGTATTCATGCCCCAACGTGGGATGGGCGCCGAACAGCGCTGGCGCCGCCACGGTACAGATCCAGAACAACACGAACACCGCCAGCAGCAATGGCGATCCACAAGCAGGCCGGTCGCGCCGTACCAGATAGCTGACGATGCGCTCGCCTGACACCGCGAGCAGCACCAGTGACACCAGGCGCTGCATCATCACCTGAACGTGCGATCCCGTGGCACCTGCGTCGACCGAGGACAGGTCGAGACTGTTCAGGTTGCGCCCCGACAGCAGGCTGGTCACTGCCACCATCAGCAGCATCACGTAGAAAATCAGGTGCATGTAGCCGTGCGGACGCAACCGCGTCGAATGCACCGCGGTGGCGAGGCCGATCAGCGCCACCAGCGCCGCCGCGATCGCTGCAACGATCAGGCCCGACGTCATCACGAGTTGCATCACCGCGAACCTCAACCCCCGCGTTCACCCGCGCCATTCGACAGCGACGCGCCGCCTGCACGAGCAAGCACGTTCGACAGTCGCGGAAAGAAGCGCAGCAGCATCCCCGCGGTCTCCTGGCCGAGAATCTGCGGTCGAAAGATCAGCAGCAGCAGCAGCAAGGTCAGCGCCGCCAGGCCGCTGGCCACCAGCGACAGCAACGGCATCGTGAATTGCGCGACCGCATACTGGGCCGTACGGACCGTCGCGATGCACAACGCGCTCAGCAACAGCCCGCGCAGCGCATGCGGCAGCAGCGCAATGGCGCTCAGCCGCAGTGCACGCAACGCCGCGAAGCCGATCACGACGGCCCGCCCAAACAACAATGCGACAGTCACGGCCGCAGCCGCGTGCAGGCCCCGGCCCGCAAAAAGATAGAAGCCGATCGTACCCAACACCAGCAGTGGCAGCTGCAGCAGGAACTCGTGATTCTTGCGCCCGGTGTTCCACAACACTGGCGTCGACAACCCCCACCACACATAGGCGGGAATGCTGAGAAACAGCAGGCCGAGCACCCAGGCGGCGCCGGTCCAACGCGTTCCGTAAAGAAACCTGACCAGGTCGCTTGATACCAGCGACAAGAACACGAACGCCGGCAGCACCAGGACCAGCACCACCGCAACCATCTGGTGGTAGGCACGGCCGAGCCGCTGCGGATCGGTCTGGAGTCTGGCACCGGCCGACAGGAACGCCGGTTGCAAAGCCCCGAGCAGCAGCGTGTTGGGCATGGTGGCGACGTTGTAGGCCACGTTGTAGAGGCCGAGGGCGTGGGCATTGAGCAGGCGCCCAATCATGATCCGATCGATATTGTTCAGAAACCAGTTGACGATATTGGTGAAGAATACCGCGCGACCGGTGCCGACCGCATGCGCCGCATCCGCATACCAGAGAAGTGGACGCAGCGAATGCGGGCGGACCGCGAAGTTTGCCACCAGCATCACAGCAGCCTGCACCAGCCAGGCCGCGACCAGCGCATCCACGCCCCAGCCGGACAGCGCCATCGGAACACCGACTGCAAGATACCCCACTGCGTAGCTTCCGATCTGGATCAGGCCGACTGCACGGAAATTCAGATCGCGTTGCATCATGTAGCCGGATGGCGATGCCGCTGCGGCGAGCAGACTGGCCAGCGACAGCCATTCGATCACGGCCTTGGCCCGAGGTTCGTTGAAATAGGTCGCCAGCGCCGGCGCCGACAGGTACAACGCCGCCATCGTCAACAGCCCCACGATAACCTGCCAGGTGAACGCGAAGCGCACGTCCTCTTCGTGCAGCACGTTGCGCTGAAGCAGGCTCCAGCTGAAGCCGAAGCTCGAAACGAAATTGGCGAACGTCAGCACCACGGTGCCGATCGCGAACACGCCGTAGACATCCGGCCCGAGTGTGCGCGCCAGCACGACTTGTGCGGCCAGTTGCAGCACGAACCGAACGGCGGTGGAGACAGCACTCCACTTGACCGCAGACACCCCCGAGCGGCCGAGCTCACCCATGCCTCAGCCCTTCGGTGTCACGATCGCTGGCGTCTCACGGCGATGATTCCCATCAGAACCAAGGTACCGAGCACCATGCCGTAGCTGCGCCAATCGGAATCGCCAGCTTCACTCTGTTCACCCGCAGAATCCTTGGTCGCCCGCACGGTGGCATCAACGCTCGTAACCTTGCCACCGGCGTCGCCCGCGGTTTTGAAGGCCGCCGGCATGACTCCATTCACCGCCGGCGTGCTCGTCGCAGGCGCGGCGGAAGCACTGGCTGCCGTCATGCATGCGGCGAAGACGACTGCAAGAAAGGAGCTGTGATTCATCTTCATCTCCCTTTCAATATGTAGCAACTTTGCAGTCTAATGTCACAAATCGCAATAGGCCGAATGATCCATCGCCGGGCCACCGGGCTTCGCGATTCGAGGATCGGACAGCGCGACACACGATCTGGAACCACCCAACGAAGACGCTCAATCCCTCAGTTGGGAATGACAATATCCGAAAGTGCGCATTTACTGACTTATGGTTCTAACGGGCGCGGCCTCAGAACCGGGCGCTGAGTTCGAGATCGCCCTCGAGGGGGAGGTCGTTCGACTCTCTATGATCGGCCCACCGTGATACCCCCCGACTGCTTGAGCTTCGTCGATGGCTGCGATCCAGCTCTCCCTGTTTAAAGGAATCGATCCGACCGGCACCGATCGGGACGCGCCCCAGTTGCTGGACCTGGTCGAGCGGGTCACGGGCTGCGGTGCCTGGTTGCTCACGCCGTCCGACCGTCGCATGGCGCTGACCGACCGGCTGGCGGCGATGCTGAAACGGCCGCGCACCGCGGCGCGGTCGATCTCGCTGGACGAGGCGCTCGGGTTCTACGCGCCGGAATCGCGCGCCGCGATCACCGCTGCGTTCAACGCCTGTCTGGCACAGGCGGCGCCGCTGAACCTGGAATCCGAACTCGTCACCTACACCGGTGAGCGACTGTGGGTCCGGACGATCGGGCGGGCCGTGCGCGACCGCGCCGGCGCGCTGGTCCGGGTCCAGGGGATGGTGCAGGATCTGACCGAGAAGCGCCGCGCCGAGCAGGAAAACCTGAATGCGACGCTGCGCCTGAGCCTGACGCTGGCCAGCGTCACGATCGACCGCGCCGGGCGCTTCACGTTCGTGAACCGCGAGAGCGAACGTCTGCTGCGACGCAGCAGCGCCGAACTGCTAGGGCACGCGATCTGGGAGGAGCTGGCTGCCGAGGACGCCAGCCGGCTGCGGCGCGAACTGCGCACGACGCTGGGCACCGGGCATGGCGTCGAACTGGAACTGTATTTCCCCGAACTCGGCAAGTGGCTCGAACTGCGCGCCTATCCGTTCGAAGAAGGCCTGGCCGTGTACCTGCGCGACGTCACCGCGCTGCGTCAGGCCCGGGAACAGTCGCTGCTGTTGCAGACCAGCATCAACCGACTGAACGACATCGTGCTGATCGCCGCCGGAAGTCCGTTGAGCGACCCGGAGCCGCACATCGTGTTCGTGAACGACGCGTTCGAGCGGCACACCGGTTTCAGCCGCGCCGAGGTGCTGGGCCAGACGCCGCGCATGCTCGCCGGCCCGGTCACGCAGCGCAACGAAATCGACCGCATCGCGCAGGCGCTGTCGCAGCCGCAATCGGCGCCGGTGCGCTCCGAGCTGATCCTGTACAAGAAGAATGGCGAGCGGTTCTGGACCGAGCTGGAAATCGTCGGGGTCGAATATTTCAGCCCCGACCTGACGCACTGGATCGCGGTCGCGCGCGACATCACCGAGCGCAAGCGCAACGAAGGCGAGATCGAGCATCTCGCGTTCTACGACGCGCTGACCCAGCTGCCGAACCGCCAGTTGCTGATGAGCCGTCTGCGCCACGCGCTGGCGCAGCGCGATGGGGTTGCGAGCGTCGGCGCGCTGATGTTCGTCGACCTCGACCACTTCAAGCTTCTGAACGATTCGATGGGTCACTATCGCGGCGACATGCTGCTGCGCCATGCCGCCACCCGGCTGCACAACTGCGTCGGCGCGAAGGACACCGTGGCCCGCCTCGGCGGCGATGAGTTCGTGGTGATGCTGCAGGACCTGGGCGAAAGCGTGCAGCAGGCGACCGACCAGGCGCGCGAGGTCGGTCAGCGGATCCTCCAGACGCTCGGCGAACCGTACGATCTTGCGGGCTATGCGTACCACGGCACCTGCAGTATCGGCATCACCGCGTTCGGCCAGCAGGAGCTCGGAATCGAGGACCTGCTCAAGCAAGCTGATCTTGCGATGTACCAGGCCAAGGCGGCGGGGCGCAACACGATGTGCTTCTTCGACCCCGAGATGCAGGCGCTGGCCACCGCCAACGCGGCGTTGACCGGCGAGCTGCGCCAGGCGCTGCGCCAACGCGAGTTCGTGCTGTACTACCAGCCACAGGTCGGGCGTGACGGCCGCATGCTCGGGGTCGAAGCGCTGGTGCGCTGGCAGCACCCGCGGCGCGGCCTGGTCAATCCGGACGATTTCATCCCGCAGGCCGAGGAGAGCGGCCTGATCCTGCCGTTGGGCGAATGGGTGATCGAGGCGGCCTGCGCGCAGCTGGCCAGTTGGGCCGGCCGGCCCGAGACCGAGCACCTCAGCATCTCGGTGAACGTCAGCGCGCGCCAGTTCGGCAATGCGGACTTCGTCGACCAGGTGATGCGCGTGATCGAGACAAGCGGCGTGCGCGCGGACCGGCTCGAACTGGAACTGACGGAGAGCCTGCTGGCAACCGGCATGGAAGTGACGATCGCGAAGATGGGGGTGCTGAAGGCGGCCGGCGTTACGCTGGCGATCGACGACTTCGGCATGGGCTACTCGGCGCTGTCCTACCTCAAGCGCCTGCCGCTGGACCAGCTCAAGATCGACCGCTCGTTCGTGCGCGACATGCTGAGCGACCCGAACGACGCGGCGATCGCACGCACCATCATCGGTCTGGCGCAGAGCCTGGGGCTGTCGGTGATCGCCGAGGGCGTCGAGACCGAGGCGCAGCGCGACCTGCTGGCGCGCTACGGCTGCCACGGCTACCAGGGGCACCTGTTCGGTCCGGCGCTGCCGATCGACGAACTCGAGGCGTACATCCGCGCGCAAACGCACTGAGAGCGCAGCGGCTCAGTGCACCGCGGCCAGCAGCGCCGCGTTGCCGCCGGCGGCCGTGGTATTGATGGTGACGGTCTGCTCCGCGCAGAAGCGCAGCAGGTAATGCGGTCCGCCGGCCTTCGGGCCGGTGCCCGACAGCCCCTCGCCGCCGAACGGCTGCACGCCGACCACCGCGCCGATCATGTTGCGATTGACGTAAACGTTGCCGACCCGCGCGCGCGCGGCCAGCGCCTGCGCACGCGAGTCGATCCGGGTCTGGATGCCCAAAGTGAGGCCGTAGCCGAGTGCGTTGATCTGGTCGATCACCGCCGCCGGATCGCCGCGCCAGCGCACCACGTGCAGCACCGGTCCGAAGATCTCGCGCCGCAGCGCGCCGACAGAAGCGACCTCGAACATCTGAGGTACTAGCAAATTGATAGCTGAATGCGCAGGTGGTGCACCGGCATACAGCCGTTTTGCCTCTGAATTCAGGCGTCCGATCTGGGTTGCGATCGATCGGCACGCGTCGGCGTCGATCAGCGGGCCGACGTCGGTCGCGAGCTCGGCCGGGTCACCGGTCACCAGTTCGGCGGCCGCGCCGCGAATCATCTCGATCACGCGGGACGCGATGCGCTCGTGCACGCACAACAGGCGCAGCGCCGAGCAGCGCTGGCCGGCGCTGCGGAACGACGACTGCAGCACCGCGTCGGCCACCTGCTCGGGCAGTGCGGTGGAGTCGACCAGCATCGCGTTGATGCCGCCGGTCTCGGCGATCAGCGGCACGATAGCGCCGTCCTTCGCGGCGAGCGCGCGCGAGATGACGCGCGCGACCTCGGTCGATCCGGTGAACACCACGCCGGCTATTGGCCGCTCGGCGACCAGCGCCGCGCCGACCGTCTCGCCCGCGCCGTGCACCAGTTGCAGCGCGCGCTCGGGCACGCCGGCGGCGTGCAGCAGCCGCACCGCTTCCGATGCCACCGCCGGCGTCTGCTCGGCCGGCTTGGCCAGCACCGCATTGCCGGTCGCGAGCGCCGCCGCCACCTGGCCGAGGAAGATCGCGAGCGGGAAATTCCAGGGACTGATGCAGACCCAGGCGCCGCGCCCGGACAGCCGCAGCTCGTTGCGCTCGCCGGTCGGCCCTGGCAGGATGCGCGGCGCCATCAGCCGCTCGGCCTCCTGCGCGTAGTAGCGCAGGAAGTCGACCGCCTCGCGCACTTCCGCGACCGCGTCGACCCAGGTCTTGCCGGCCTCCTTGACCATCAGCGCGCAAAAGCGCGGCAACTGCGCTTGCAGCGCGTCGGCCGCGCTGCGCAATATGTCGGCACGCTCGACCACCGGCCGCGCAGTCCATTCTGCGAAGCCGCGTTCGGCGGCATCGACCGCCTGTCCGATGCGAGCGACATCGAACGGGTCGACCACCGGCACCTCGGTGGCCGCGTAGGCCGCGAGCAGCGGCGCGCGCATGGTCTCGACCGTCAGATCGAGCCCCGCGCTGTTGCGCCGCCCGGGCCCGTACAGCTCGGCCGGCAGCGGCAGCGAGGGTTCCGGGTCCAGCCGCAGCGGCGAGACCAGCAGTTCATCCAGATTAACCGCGTCATCCGCGAGCTGGTGCACGAACGAGGAATTCGCGCCGTTCTCCAGCAGCCGGCGCACCAGGTAGGCGAGCAGGTCGCGGTGCGCGCCGACCGGCGCGTAGACGCGGCAGCCGAGCAACGGGTTCTTCAGCACCTCGCGGTAGATGCCCTCGCCCATGCCGTGCAGCCGCTGCAGCTCGAACGCGGCGCCGCTCTTCGCGGCCATCTGCAGGATCGCGGCGATCGTGCCGGCGTTGTGCGTCGCGAACTGCGGGTAGATCGCATCGGGCGCGGCGAGCAGCGCGCGCGCGCAGGCGAGGTAGCTGATGTCGGTGTGGTGCTTGTGCGTGAACACCGGGTAATGCGGCAGGCCCAGCTCCTGCGCGCGCTTGATCTCGGCGTCCCAGTACGCGCCCTTCACCAGGCGGCACATCAGCCGCAGCTTGTGCCGGCGCGCGATCGTGGTGACGCATTCGATCAGCTCCAGCGCGCGCGTCTGGTACGCCTGCAGCGCAAGGCCGAAACCCTGCCACTTGGGGCAGTGTTGCGCGACGCGAGCGGCCAGCGCGTCGAACACATCGAGCGAGAGCTCGAGCCGGTCCACCTCCTCGGCGTCGATCGTCAGATTCATGTTGGCCGCGGCGGCGAGCTCGCACAACTCCCAGACGCGCGGCACGAGTTCCGTCATCACGCGCGCGCGCTGCGCGTCCTCGTAGCGCGGGTGCAGCGCGCTGAGCTTGATCGAAATCCCGTCATTTCGCTCGCAAGCGCCCGACATGTCTGCGCTTTGCGCTATTGTTTGAATAGCATTGCGATAACTGTCCAGGTATTTTTGCGCGTCCGCCGCGGTGCGCGCGCCCTCGCCCAGCATGTCGTAGCTGAAGCGCAGACCCGCGCGCCGGCGTCGCGCCGCGCCGGCCTGCTCGAGCGCGTCGGCGATGTTCTGCCCGAGCACGAACTGGCGGCCGAGCAGCTGCACCGCGCGCAGCGTGGCCGCGACCACCGAGCGCGCGCCGAGCTTGGCGACCAGGCCCGACGGCGCATCGGCCTCGGGCAGCAGCTTTTTTGACATCGCGATCGCGGTCGCCGACAACCGCGCCAACGCCTTGTCGCCGGCATGGTGGAAGTCGGCGTGGCCGAGCTGGTCGGCGGTCAGTGCGATCGCGGTCTCGGCGTCGGGCACGCGCAGCAGCGCCTCGGCGAGACGCATCAGCGCCAGCCCTTCGGCGCTGGAGATCGGGTATTCGCGCAGCAGGCTCTCCATCGCCCAGAACGGCGCCGGATGGCGGCGCACCGCCTGCACCCAGGGCCGCGCGGTACGGGCCGCGTCGGCCCAGTCGAGCGAGCCGGCGAGCGACGAAAGCCGCCGGGCGACGATCTCGGCCTCCGGCCGGTACGGGGTGGGCAGGCGCATAGGGCATTCCTGGTTTTGTCAATGTAACTATATTCCAATATTATTCGATGAATTTTTGACTAAATTTATGCAATATGCAGAATGAATCGCCATTAAAAGCCGAGTTTTCCGATCGCCTGGACCGGATCGACCTGAAGATCCTGCGCGTGCTGCAGGACGACGGCCGGATTTCGAACCTGAAGCTTGCCGAGGCGGTCGCGCTATCCCCCACCGCCGTGCTGGCGCGGGTGCAGCGGCTCACCCGCGACGGCTTCATCACCGGCTACGAGGCGCGGCTCGACCCGCACAAGCTCGGCCGCGGCCTGCTGGTGTTCGTCGAAGTGCTGCTGGACCGCACCACGCCGAATGTGTTCGACGCGTTCAAGGCGGCGGTGCAGGTGCACGAAGCGATTCTTGAATGCCATATGGTGGCCGGCGGTTTCGACTATCTGTTAAAGACCCGAATGGCCGACATGGCCGCATACCGCGAATTCGCCGGCACCGTGCTCTGGCAGCTGCCCGGCGTGCGCGAGACCCGGACCTACGCGGTCATGGAGGAAGTCAAGCACGAAACCCGCCTGCCGTTGGGATGAACCACCCCAGTCTTCGCGTACTGCGTGTCGCTTCGCCCACCCCCTTCAAGGGGGCACCGCCAGCGGCCGGGCCGAGCCCGCTCCGCGGCGGTCGCTGGCACGGCCTGCTCCGCGGCCATCGGTCTCATTGAATTTCATCCGTCGCGGGCAACTCATGCTGCGCTACAGTCACACGGGGGCGCGGCGCAACCGTGCGGAAATGCCGCAACGCAACATCTTTTCGTGGCTTCGGTCACCATAACGGCCGAGGTTTGCGTAAAGTGCGAACGTCCCGGCACAAGCAACACATGGCGGCGAGCGTTCCAGATCCGGCAATCTCTCCACAGGCTTATCTGCAGCCGATCGGGCTGTCGCCGATGGAAGCGAATGCGGTGCTCGAGGTCGCGGCACGCAACAACGGCGCGGTGCGATGGCAGCGATCGCCGCCGGGCTGTCCGCCCGACGTCTATGTCGCGCATCTGCGCTCGATCGATCTGCCCGACGACGGCAGCGATTCGGCACCGCCGTGGAACGTGGACCGCTATCCGCCCCGCATCGCGGTCGACGAGCGCGGCCTGTATCAGGGCCGCCCGGTCTGCCTGATCGGCGGTTGCGAGAGCAATCACCTTGCCTGGAATGCACGCGAGGCCGAGTCAGTCGGCGAGCTCAACGCCGGCCTGCGCTTTGCGGCGGCCCAGCTGTCGCCGCAGCGGATCCGCTACGCGATCGGCCGTACCGCGTGGCTGAACCGCGAGGCTTGGAGCACGAGCCAGCTGCATCTGCTCAGCCACGGCCAGATCATGACGGTGATCGACCCGGCCGGCGGATTGGCCCATCTGCGTCGCTCCGCCACCGCGATCCAGGTCGAGCGCGTCGCGCTGAAGGTGGTGCCGGCGCGCACGCTGGCGCCGTCCCCGGAGTTCGAGTCGATGCCGCTGCCCGCGATGCTGTGGGAGCTGGCGCGCCGCTGCAACGACGAAGCGCTGCCCGGCCTGCTGCCGCCGGCGCTGCTGCGCGGGCCGCTGGTGAGCGCGCACCCGACCGCGACCGCGTTGGACGAACAGGGGCAGGCGCTGCTCGACCTGCTGGCGACCGGCCCACTGAGCGCGGCGCAACTGCGCGAGCGCAGCAAGCTACCGGAGGCGCTGTTCATGCGCACGCTGGCCGGCATGGCCGTCACGAACACGGTGCGCGCGCAGTGGCCCAGCCTGTCACCACGCCATATCGCCGATCGCGCCTTCGGCTGGCTGCGGGGTCTGCGCCAGTGAAGGGGGTCGGCGAATCAAGCGCGCGCACCGAAAATCCCGGTGCCGACGCGCACCATCGTGCTGCCGGCGTGGATCGCCGCCTCCAGGTCCGCGGTCATGCCCATCGACAAGGTATCGAAGCGCTCGAAACCACGCCCGCCGGCCCCCGCGATGCGCTCGAACAGCGCCCGCGCCCGTTCATGGACCGCGCGTTGCGCTGCAAAATCGGGCACCGGCTCGGGGATCGTCATCAGCCCGCGCAGTTGCAGATGCGGCAGCGCCGCGACCGCTTGCGCCAGCGCCTCGGCTTCTTCGGGCGCGGCGCCGGCCTTGTTCGGCCCGCCGTCGATGTTCACCTGGACGCAGACCTGCAGCGGCGCGCTGCCCGCCGGGCGCTGCGCACTCAAGCGCTCCGCGATGCGCAACCGATCGATGGTCTGGACCCAGTCGAAATGTTCGGCCACAAGCCGGGTCTTGTTGCTCTGGATCGGCCCGATGCAATGCCACTCGATCGGTGTTCGCGGCGGCGCCGCGGAGGACGATTCGGCGCCGGCATGCTCGCAAAGCAGCCGGATCTTGGCCAGCGCTTCCTGCACGTAGTTCTCGCCGAAACAATGCTGACCACAGGCCAGCGCTTCGAGCACCGCGTCCGGCAGGACGGTCTTGGACACCGCCAGCAGCGTCACCCCGGCCGGGTCGCGCCGCGCGGCATCGCAGGCTGCCGCGATGCGCGCACGAATCCGATCGAGATTGCCCGCGATCCTCGCCATAATCGCGCCAGAATAGCAAACCACCGACGGGAGACCCGTGGATATCACCCAACTGCTCGCCTTCAGCGTCAAGAACAAGGCTTCTGACCTGCACCTGTCCGCCGGCCTGCCCCCGATGATCCGGGTGCACGGCGACGTGCGCCGCATCAACGTCGACCCGCTCGAGCACAAGCAGGTGCACGCGATGGTGTACGACATCATGAACGACTCGCAGCGCAAGAACTACGAGGAGTTCATGGAGATCGACTTCTCGTTCGAGATCGACGGGCTTGCGCGCTTTCGGGTCAATGCGTTCAACCAGAACCGCGGCGCCGGCGCGGTGTTCCGCACCATCCCGTCGAAGATCCTCACGCTCGAGCAGCTCGGCGCGCCGAAGATCTTTGGCGAACTGGCGCTCAAACCCCGCGGGCTGGTGCTGGTGACCGGCCCGACCGGATCCGGCAAATCGACGACGCTGGCGGCGATGGTCAATCACCTGAACGAGACCGAGTACGGCCACATCCTGACGGTCGAAGATCCGATCGAGTTCGTGCACGAGTCGAAGAAATGCCTGATCAACCAGCGCGAGGTCGGCCCGCACACGCTCTCGTTTGCCGCGGCGCTGAAATCCGCGCTGCGCGAGGATCCGGACGCGATCCTGGTCGGCGAGATGCGCGACCTGGAAACGATCCGCCTGGCGATGACCGCGGCCGAGACCGGCCATCTGGTGTTCGGCACGCTGCACACCTCGAGTGCGGCGAAGACGATCGACCGCATCATCGACGTGTTCCCGGCCGAGGAAAAAGAGATGGTGCGCGCGATGCTGTCCGAGTCGCTGCAGGCGGTGATCTCGCAGACGCTGTGCAAGATGAAGGATGGCAGCGGCCGCATCGCTGCGCACGAGATCATGCTTGGCACCAGCGCGATCCGCAACCTGATCCGCGAAGCCAAGGTCGCGCAGATGTACTCGACGATCCAGACCGGCAACAGTGTCGGCATGCAGACGCTGGACCAGTGCCTGGCCGATCTGGTCAAGCGCAGCCAGATCGCCGCGGCCGAGGCGCGCGGCAAGGCCAAGATCCCCGAGAACTTCCCAGGATGAAGACCCACCCCCGTTTCTCGCTCACTGCGTGTAGCTCGAATCCCCCCCGCGAGGGGGCAACACCAGCGGCCCGGCAAAGCCGGATCCGCGGTGTTCCCGGACGCGCTTCGCTGCGCTCGTCCCCGGCAGGCCTTGGCGCTTCGTTGCGCATGAGCGGCGGTTTTCCCGTGCAAGGAGAGATCTGATGGAACGCGATCAAGCCAGCAAGTTCATCAACGATCTGTTGCGGCTGATGATCAGTCGCAACGGTTCGGACCTGTTCATCACCGGCGAATTTCCGCCGGCGATCAAGATCGACGGCAAGCTGACCAAGGTGTCGCCGCAGGCGCTCGGCGGCGCGCACACGCAGGCGCTGACGCGATCGATCATGAACGACCGGCAGGCGGCGGAATTCGAGCGCACCAAGGAATGCAACTTCGCGATCTCCCCGTCCGGCCTCGGGCGCTTTCGCGTGAACGCGTTCATGCAGCAGGGCATGATCGGCATGGTGCTGCGGGTGATTCCGAACCAGATCCCGACCATCGACGGCCTCGGCCTGCCGCAGACGCTCAAGGACGTGGTGATGACCAAGCGCGGCCTGTGCATCATGGTCGGAGCGACCGGTTCCGGCAAGACCACGTCGCTGGCCGCGATGGTCGACTGGCGCAACGAGAACTCCTACGGCCACATCATCACCGTCGAAGACCCGATCGAGTTCGTGCACGCGCACAAGAACTGCATCGTGACCCAGCGCGAGCTCGGCATCGACACCGACAGCTGGGAAGCCGCGCTGAAGAACACGCTGCGCCAGGCGCCTGACGTGATCCTGATGGGCGAGGTGCGCGACCGCGAAACCATGGAGCACGCGATCGCGTTCGCCGAAACCGGCCACCTGTGTCTGGCCACGCTGCACGCGAACAGCGCGAACCAGGCGCTGGACCGGATCATCAATTTCTTTCCCGAGGAGCGGCGCCAGCAGCTGCTGATGGACCTGTCGCTGAACCTGCGCGGGCTCGTGTCGCAGCGGCTGGTGCCGCGCCAGGCCGGCAAGGGCCGCATCGCCGCGGTCGAGATCATGCTCAATTCGCCGCTGATCTCGGACCTGATCTTCAAGGGCGAGGTCGGCGAGATCAAGGAAGTCATGAAAAAGAGCCGGGAGCTGGGCATGCAGACTTTCGACCAGGCGCTGTTCGACCTGTACGAGGGCGCCGAGATCAGCTACGAGGACGCGCTGCGCAACGCGGATTCGGTCAATGACCTGCGGCTGCAGATCAAACTCGGCTCGCAGCGCGCGAAGACCCAGGACCTGTCCGCCGGCACCGAGCATCTTTCGATCGTCTAGGACAGGACGATGGCCCGGATCGAATCCCGAAGCTACGAGGCAACGCCGCCGCGCAAGGTGGCCTTTCTGGGCCTGGGCGTGATGGGCCATCCGATGGCGGGCCATCTGGCGCGCGCCGGTCACGAAGTCACGGTCTACAACCGGACTGCTTCAAAATCGATAGCATGGTGCGAAGAATTCGCGGGGGCTTCCAACGTAAATCATGCCCAAACCCCGCGGGCCGCGGCGCAACGGGCCGATGCGGTGTTCTGCTGCGTCGGCAACGACGAAGACCTGCGCTCGATCACCTTGGGCGAAGCACAGCCCGGCGGCGACCGCGGCGACACGGGTGCGTTCGCCGGCATGAAGCCCGGCGCGGTGTTCGTCGACCACACCACCGCCTCGGCCGAAGTGGCGCGCGAGTTGTCCGCCGTGGCCGCCGCGCGCGGCTTGGCGTTCGTCGATGCGCCGGTCTCCGGCGGCGAAACCGGCGCGCAGCGCGGCCAGCTCACGGTGATGTGCGGCGGCGAATCGGCGGCGTTCGACGCGGTGCGGCCGCTGATAATGGCCTACGCGCGCGCCTGCACGCTGATGGGCGAAAGCGGCGCGGGGCAACTCACCAAGATGGTGAACCAGATCGCCGTCGTCGGCGTGATGCAGGGCCTGGCCGAGGCGATCGCGTTCGGCCAGCGCGCTGGCCTGGACATCGCGCAGGTGCTGGACGTGATCGGCAAGGGCGCGGCGCAAAGCTGGTCGATGGACAACCGCGGCCGCACCATGGCCACCGATCAATTCGACTTCGGCTTCGCGGTCGATCTGATGCGCAAGGATCTCGCGCTGGTGCTCTCCGAGGCCCGGCACAACGGCGCGCGGCTGCCGCTCACCGCGCTGGTCGACCAGTTCTACGCCGACCTGCAGGCGCAGGGCGGCGGACGCTGGGACAACTCGAGCCTGATCCGGCGGCTGCGTTAGAGCCCAGGCCACGGCCAGGGCGCCATCGGCCGCGACCGGCAGACCCGCGCCGCATCAGTTGGTATCGCTCGGCGGCTTGCTGACGTCGGCGTCGCTGATCAGCTCGAACAGCGTGACCACGCGCTTGACGCCGCTGATGCTGCGCGCGATGTCGGCCGCGCGGTCCGCCTCGCGCTGCGTGACGCGGCCCATCATGTAGACCACGCCGAGTTCGGTCACGACCTTGAACGCATTCGCGTTCAGGTCCCGCGCGTCGACGAACGACGCCTTGATGCGGCCGGTGATCACCGTGTCCTGCGAGCGCTCGGACAGCGAGGCGTTCGGACCGATCTGCAGTTCGTTCGCCACGCTGCGCACGTTCTCGATGCCAGAGACGATCTGTCCGGCCTGCTGCTTCGCCGCCTCGTTCGGCACTTCGCCGGTCAGCAATGCGCGCCGGTCGTAGCTGGTCACGTCGACATGCCACGGCTGCAGCGGGCTGTCGCCGATCAGTCGGTTCGCGCGGAACTCGATACGCTGGTCGTCGAGCTGCGCACCGGCGGTACGGCGATCGGTCGCGACCAGCGCCGTGGTGGCCGCCGTGGTCGCCACGATCGGAAAGCAGCCCGTCAGGCCGGTCAGCGCGGAAATCCCAAGCGCCGCGACCAGCGCCGCCCGCTTCGTATCGAAACCCTTCATGTCGTCACCTCCTGTTCGCCCAACAATTGCGTGTCCACGCCGTCGCACAGGCAGTGCAGGATCAGCAGGTGGACCTCCTCGACACGCGCGGCACGCTCGTGCGGCACGTTCACCTGTACGTCCATCTCGCGCAGCGCCGCACCGATCCTGTTGCTGCCGCGGCCGGTCAGCGCCACCACCGTCATTTCGCGCTCGTGCGCCGCCTCGACGGCAGCAAGCAGATTCGCCGCGTCCGGCCCGGGCGACATCACCAGCAGCAGATCTCCGGCCTGGCCGAGCGCGCGCACCTGCCGCGCGAACACCGGCGCGAAATCCTGCTCGCCCGCCAATGCGCTCAGCACCGCGCCATCGTCCAGCGCGATCGCCGGCAACTCGGGCCGCGCCCGCTCGAACCGGCCGACGAACTGGGCCACGAGGTGGCGCGCCTGCGCCGCCGATCCGCCGTTGCCGCAGGCGAGCACCTTGCCGCCGCTGGTGACGCAGGCCAGCAGCGCCTGCAGCGCCGCCGCGATCGGCTTGGACAGCGCCTCGGCCGACTGGTACTTCAGGTCGGCGCTGTCGATGAACTGCTGCTGAATGCGAAGCTCGATCATGCCGCCGCATGATAACCGCGCCACCTTAGAGAGGCCCGCGCGCGACGGCGATCCAGGCCGGTTCACGTGAACGGGTCGACGCGGCTGACCCTAGTCGGCGTCGAATGCCGCCTGCAGCCAGACCAGCTCGCCGGCGTCGATGCCGACCACGTCGAACCGGCACGGCGGCGCATCGGGCAGGCGCATCAGGTAGCGGCGCGCCGCATACAGGATGCGGCGGCGCTTGGCGGAGCCTATGCTGGCTGCCGCGCCGCCCTGCGCGCGGCTGGCACGATGTCGCACTTCGACGAACACCAACGTGCCCGCGCCGTCGCGCATGATCAGGTCGATCTCGCCGCCACCGCGGCCCGGCGTCCGATAATTGCGCTCGACCAGCCGCAGCCCGGCCGAGCGCAGATGCGCGAGCGCGCGATCCTCTGCCGCGTCGCCGGCCTGCTTCGTGGTCACCGTCACAGTCACTGTTGCGCCGGCCCGCGCCGGTGTTCGTCGATCGAGGAGTCCCATTGGCTGCCACCTATACCCGTGCCCTGGCCGCCGCGCACGACGCGGCCTCGGCGCAGCATTATCCGCAGGGCGCGCTGTACGTGGTCGCGACGCCGATCGGCAACCTGGCCGACATCACACTTCGCGCGTTGCACCTGCTCGCGCTGGCCGACGCGGTGGCCTGCGAGGACACGCGCCGCACGCACGCGCTGCTGCGCGCCTACGGCATCACCAAGTCCGCCGCGCAGCTGATCGCGCTGCACCAGCACAACGAGATGGAGGCGGCACAGGCCGTCGTCGAGCGGCTGCGCCGCGACGAGCGCGTGGCCTACGTCAGCGACGCCGGCACGCCGGCGATCAGCGACCCCGGCGCGAAATTGGTCGCCGCGGTGCGCGGCGCGGGGCTGGCCACGGTGCCGCTGCCCGGCGCGAGCAGCGTCACGGCCGCGCTGTCGGTCGCCGGCATCGCGCAGGCCAGCGGCTTCCTGTTCGCCGGATTCCTGCCGACCCGGGTCGCGGAGCGGGTCGCAGCGGTGCAGACGCTGCAGCAGCGACCGGAAGCGGTGGTGCTGCTCGAGGCGCCGCACCGCATCGAAGCCCTGGCCAGCGCGCTCGCGGCCTTGGGTGAGCGCCACATCACGGTCGCGCGCGAGTTGACCAAGCAGTTCGAGGAGATCGCGACGATTGCCGCTGTCGCGCTGCCGTCTTGGCTCGCCGCCGCGCCAGAGCGCCTGCGCGGCGAATTCGTGCTGGTGCTGCACCCAGCAGCGGACGCAGAAGACGGTTCGGACGCGCAGCGTGTGCTGCGTCTGCTGCTGCATGAACTGCCGCTGAAGACCGCGGTGCGGCTCGCGGCCGAGATCACCGGCGCGGCGCGCAACGCGCTGTATCAGAGTGCGCTCGCGCTGAAGAACGAAGCCGATTGAGTTGAAGCCTGCGGCTGGCGCGGCTGGCGGGGATCGAACCCACGACCCTTGGCTTCGGAGGCCAATACTCTATCCACTGAGCTACAGCCGCGTGCTGCAGGATTGTACCTGCCGCAACTGCGCGAGCCGCGCCCGGTCCGCGCCGGCACACCGCCGCGTCAGTCGTGCCAGCGCTGGAAGATCAGCGTCGCGTTGGTGCCGCCGAAACCGAAGCTGTTCGACATGATCGTGTTGAGCAGGACGCCGTCCCGGCGCTCGCGCACGATCGGGATGCCCTCGGCCGCAGGGTCGAGCCGGGTGATGTTCGCCGACGCGCTCAGGAAATTCTCCTGCATCATCAAGAGCGAATAGATCGCCTCGTTCACGCCGGCCGCGCCCAAAGCGTGGCCGGTCAAAGACTTGGTCGAACTCACCCAAGGCACGCGATCCGCGCCGAACACGGTGCGCAGCGCCTCCAACTCCTTGGTGTCGCCGACCGGCGTGCTGGTGCCGTGCGCGTTGATGTAGTCGATTTTCTCGGTCACCGTCGCCATCGCCTGCTGCATGCAGCGCACCGCGCCCTCGCCCGAGGGCTGCACCATGTCGTAGCCGTCGGAGGTGGCGCCGTAGCCGACCAGTTCGGCGTAGATCTTCGCGCCGCGCGCCTTCGCGTGCTCGAGCGCCTCCATCACCAGCACGCCGCCGCCGCCGGAGATCACGAAGCCGTCGCGCGTTTCGTCGTACGGCCGTGAGGCGGTGGCCGGCGCGTCGTTGTACGCGCTCGAGAGCGCGCCCATCGCGTCGAACAGCAGCGACATGGTCCAGTGCACCTCCTCGCCGCCGCCGGCGAACACCAGATCCTGCTTGCCCATCTGGATCAGCTCGGCCGCGTGGCCGATGCAATGCGCGCTGGTCGCGCAGGCGGAACTGATCGAGTAGTTGACCCCGCGGATCCGGAACGGTGTCGCAAGACACGCGGTGTTCGTGCTCGACATGGTGCGCGGCACCATGTACGGGCCGACCTTGCGGATGCCCTTGGCGCGCAGGATATCGGCGGCCTCGACCAGGTTCGAGGTCGAGGGCCCGCCCGAGCCCATCACCAGGCCGGTACGCTCGTTCGACACCTCGGTCTCGGCCAGGCCGGCGTCGGCTATCGCCTGGCGCATCGCGATGTAATTGAACGCCGCGCCGTCGCCCATGAAGCGCTTGATCTTGCGGTCGATGAACTGGTCGAGATCGATCACGATCGGGCCATGCACCTGGCTGCGGAATCCCAGCTCGCGGTAGACCTCGGAGAACACGATGCCGGATCGCCCCTGTCGCAGTGCGTCGACGACCTGGCCGCGGTCGTTGCCGATGCTGCTGACGATGCCCATTCCGGTGACGACGACGCGTCTCATCGCTGCGCCCCTATCTCAAAAACTCTCGGGCGAGACGAACAGGCCGACGCGCAGGTCGGTCGCCTCGTAAATGCGCCGGCCGTCGACCTCCACCGCCCCGTCCGCGATGCCGAGCACCAGCTTGCGCATCACCAAACGCTTGATGTCGAGCCGGTACACGACCTTCTTCGCCGTCGGCAGCACCTGGCCGGTGAACTTGACTTCGCCGACGCCCAAGGCGCGCCCCTTGCCGGGCCCGCCCATCCAGCACAGAAAGAAGCCGAGCAGCTGCCACATCGCATCGAGCCCGAGGCAGCCCGGCATCACCGGGTCGCCCTGGAAATGGCAGGCGAAAAACCAGAGATCGGGATGGATGTCGAGTTCGGCGACGATCTCGCCCTTGCCGTGCGCGCCGCCCTTGTCGGTGATCAGCGCGATGCGGTCCATCATCAGCATGTTCGGCAGCGGCAACTGCGCGTTCTTCGGCCCGTACAGCTCGCCCCTGCCGGATTTGAGCAATTCCTCGCGCGTGAAACTGTGCTGCTTTTCCATCTGCCGTGATCGGCTTTGCCGGTTCGGGACTGCTTGCCCGCCGTCGTGGTCGGGAACCTCGGATCATTATCGCCCATTGCCTTTGCGCGCCGGCTTCGGCGCAAGCAGCAACGCCGCGCTGCGCCGCGTGCCACGAGGGGCGGCTCGTATAATGCGCTGCGACTGTCGGACGCATCAGCAGCAAGACCAACAGAGGATGTCATGAGTGAGAACAACCACGCCGAAGAAGCCGGCCATGCCGAAGGCCCGATCAAGACTCCGAAGCAGCTGCTGGTTACCGTGATCTTCGCGTTCCTGATCCCGATCTTCGGAGCGATCGGAATCGCGCGCTATATCAGCCTGGAGAACATGACCGGCCCCGACGCGGTGAACGTGCAAAAGTCCGCGGATCAGCGCATCCAGCGCGTCGGCCAGGTTACGGTCCTGTCGGCCAGCGAAGCGCAAGCGGCGGTGGCACAGGCCGCAGCGGCGGCTTCGGCTGCCGCGACCACCGCGGCCGCGGCGCCCGCGACGGCCGCGGCGCCCGCCGCCGACCTGGGCAAGAAGCGCTACGACGAAACCTGCTTCGCCTGCCATGCGACCGGCGCCGCCGGTGCGCCGAAGTTCGGCGACAAGGCGGAGTGGGCGCCGCGCATCAAGCTCGGCGTCGACGCACTGGTCGCGAAGGCGATCTCGGGGATCGGCGCGATGCCGCCGCGCGGCGGCTCGACCGCGAGCGACGCGGAGATGCGCGCCGCCGTCGAATACATGGTGAACGCCGCCAAGTAAGGCGACGCGATGACCGCGCCGGCGCCACCGGCGATCGCCAGACTTATCAAACAAATCGGCCAGCGGCCCAGACACAGCAATGACTTATTGCTACATTTATTGTAGCGATCGCGCATTGTGCCGGGCCGCCGGGCTGCAGACGTAACCGAACCGCTTGGGAAGGTCGCCCGCAGCGATCTGCTGTGGCTGCCAGATGCGCTGCTCGACCGCGTCAGCCGCCAGCCCCATGTCGAGCGTGTGCACCAGACCAAAGCCGAAGTCCGTGGCGATGAACAGGCGGCCCTGTTCGTCGATCACACATTCTCGCATCCGCGCTGCGCGTCCGGTGTGCGCGACGACCTGGAAATCGGCCTGCACACGCCAGACGATCGGCGCGGCCTCCAGTTCCACGTAGACCCGCTGCGGGCCGTTCTGGAAAAACCACTGGCCCGCCACGTCGGCCTCGTAGTTGCGGTGGATGAATTCGATCAGCTTGTCGTGCAAGAGCAGCGTGCCGCGCGCGCGCGGTGTGCCGCCCGCGAACGGCCCGGCCGCCTGCGCGCGCTCGTCGCGCAGGTACCAGCGGCCGCGCGCATCGAGCCCGAGCCAGCCGTAGCACGCGGGAACGTCGGGCCACTTGGCCAGCGCCTGTCTGACGATGTCGTCCATCGCTGATTCACGCTCCTTGCACGCGGCCGCGATCAGGGCACCATAGCATCATCGAAGCCGTTCAGCGAACCAGCCGAGCACGGCCCGCGGCAGCGTCTGCAGTTCGCCGGGCGGCATCCGCCCGGTGGCGAAGCCGACATGGCCGCCCTCTGCCGGCTGCCACAGCGTGACCGGCGCCCGCACGTCGGCTGCCCGCGGCAACGAGCGAGCCGGCACGAACGGGTCGTTGCGCGCGTTCAGCAGCAGCGCCGGGATGCGGATGCGGCCGAGTTGCGGCTTGGCCGAAGCGCGCGACCAGTAGTCATCGGCATCGCGAAAGCCGTGCAGCGGCGCGGTGAACACATCGTCGAAGCCGTGCAGGTCGCGCACCGCGAGCAGCCGCGCGCGATCGAACAGGCCCGGGTACTGCGCAAGCTTTTGCAGCGCCTTCGGCACCATGGTGCGCAGGAACATCCGGGTGTAGACCACGCGGTTGAAGCCGCGCCCGATCGCGTGCCCGCCGGCCGCCAGATCCAGCGGCGCGCACACCGCTGCCGCCGCGGCGACGACGTTTGCGGCGAGCGTTCCCGCTTCCTCGGCCCAGCGCATCAGCACGTTGCCGCCCATCGAGATGCCGACCGCCAGCAGCGGGCCGTCGCCGCGCTGGCGCAGCCGCCGCAGAATCCAGTCGGCCTCCTCGAAATCGCCCGAGTGATAGGCGCGCGGCGCGCGGTTGATCTCGCCGCTGCAGCCGCGGAAATGCGGCACCGCAAAGCCCAGGCCCAGCGCGCGGGCCTGACCGGCAAAGGCCTGCGCGTAATGGCTGGCGGACGAGCCCTCGAGGCCATGAAACAGCACCAGCAGCGGCGCGGCCGGCGGAGCAGCCCAGGCGCCGAAGTCGACGTCGATGAAGTCGCCGTCCGGCGTGTCCCAGCGCTCGCGATTGAACAGCGCGGGCACACCGTTCACGCGGCGCGCGCAGGTGGCCGGCCAGATGGTCTGTGAATGGCCGCCCGGCAGCCACCACGGCGCGGCGTAGGCCATCACTTCAATGCAGCACTTTTGATATCACGCCTTCTTCGAGCGGTTCGTCGGCCGTACCGGGACTCGCATGGTGCGCGACCATGCGCCAGCCCTGCGCATAGCGGTGGTAGACGTTGCAGGCGAGCACATGCGCCTGCGCCGGCCCGTCGGGCGTCATCACCTCGATGCGCTCGACCACGCTGTGCACCGCGCTGGCCAACGCGCGCACGCGATGCACCCGCTCGGGCCGCAACGGAAGGCCGCCGTTCGCGAGCAGCGACTCGAAGCCGGCGCGGATCGCCGCGGCGCCGATCAGCCGGCGCCCGCCGGGGTGCACGCAGACGATCTCGTCCTCGTCGGCCCAGCAGGCCATCAGCCGGTCGAGGTCGCCCGCCTGCAGCGCTTCGTAGAACGCGAGTTCGGTGTCGTCGGCCGAGCCGCCGACGGTTGCGGCCTGGAGTCTGGCTTTGGGCATCGTCATTCACCTGAACCACTCGGAAGCTGTGATTCTGCCGTTGAATCCGGCCGGCGGCATCCCAACTATGATGGCGGCATTTCGCGCCCTCTGTCCACCCTGCCCGCCAAAGGATCCCATGAAACGCTGGTTGCTCATCCTCCTCGCCGCCGTCGCCGTCAGCGGCCTGTCCGGCTGCGGCTACAACGACTTCCAGCGGCTCGACGAGCAGACCAAGTCCGCGTGGAGCGAAGTGCTGAACCAGTACCAGCGGCGCGCCGACCTGGTGCCGAACATCGTCGCCACCGTGAAGGGCGAGACCCAGTTCGAGCAGGACACGCTGACCAAGGTGATCGAAGCGCGCGCGAAGGCGACGTCGATCCAGGTCACGCCCGAAACGCTGAACGACCCGGCCGCGTTCGCGAAGTTCCAGGCCGCGCAGGGCGAGCTCGGCAGCGCGCTGAGCCGGCTGATGGTGACGGTGGAACGCTACCCGGATCTGAAGTCGAACCAGGCCTTCTCCGACCTACGCGTGCAGCTCGAAGGGACCGAGAACCGGATCACCGTCGCGCGCAACCGCTACATCCAGAGCGTGCAGCAGTACAACGTGCTGGTGCGCAGCTTTCCGACGAACCTGACCGCGATGGCGTTCCACTACCAGCCCAAGCCGAACTTCACGGTGCAGGACGAGGTGCAGCTCTCGACGCCGCCGACCGTCGACTTCGACAAGAAGTAAGGCAGAAAAGTGGCAAGAGCCCTGACGGTACGTTGGGTAGTTGCTCTGTTATTCATAGCATCGTGGCTACCGGGTGCGGCGGCGTGGGCGCAGCCGCTGCAGCCGGTGCCGGCGCTGACTTCGCATGTAATCGACGCGACCGGCACGCTGACCGCGGCGCAGCAGCAAATGCTGAACGCCAAGCTCGCGCAGTTCGAGCAGACCAAGGGGTCGCAGCTGGTGGTGCTGATCGTGCCCACGACCCAGCCCGAGGACATCGCGAGCTACGCGAACCGGGTCGGCAACGAGTGGAAGGTCGGCCGCAAGGGCGTCGGTGACGGCCTGCTGCTGATCGTCGCGAAGAACGACCACCGGGTGCGCATCGAAGTCGCGAAGACGCTGGAAGGCGCGGTGCCCGACCTCGCCGCGTACCGGATCATCGACGAGGTGATCACGCCGGCGTTCAGGCGCGGTGACTTCGCCGGCGGCCTGGACGCCGGCGTCGACCGCCTGATCGGGCTGAT
Organism: Burkholderiaceae bacterium; assembly: GCA_030123545.1. Classification (NCBI taxonomy): domain Bacteria; kingdom Pseudomonadati; phylum Pseudomonadota; class Betaproteobacteria; order Burkholderiales; family Burkholderiaceae; species Burkholderiaceae bacterium. Next base: position 158,019 of record CP126124.1, read on the forward strand.
CAACGGCGAGCCGCTGCCGGCGCCGACGCAGGCGCAGGCGCAGCCGACCAGTCACGGCGGCGGCGTGCCGTGGACCAATCTCGTGTTCTTTCTGTTCTTCGCGCTGCCGCTGGCCGGCTCCGTCGCGCGCCGCCTGTTCGGGCGCAACCTGGGGGCGCTGCTGACCGGCGGCGGCATCGGCCTGGTCGCGCTGCTGCTGACCTCCAGCCTGGTGATCGCCGGCATCGCCGCGCTGCTCGCGCTGCTGTTCGTGCTGTTGTCGGGACTGGCGCCGGCGTTCGGATCGCGCGGCGGGTCCGGTGGTTATGGCGGCTTCGGTGGCTTTGGCGGCGGCGGCTTTGGCGGGGGTGGTGGCGGCTTCGGCGGTGGGGGCGGCTTCAGTTCCGGCGGTGGCGGCGATTTCGGCGGCGGCGGCGCCAGCGGGCGCTGGTGAGGCCAGGAAGCAGCGCAATGGCGGGCAAGATCGGGCGATTTCTCAGGCACCTGTGGTTCGACGAAACCCATGCACGTCGTGCGGTGTCGCCGGCGATGGCCGAGCGCCTGAAAGCGCGCGTCGCGGCGAGCGAGCAGCGCCACAGCGGCCAGATCCGGATCTGTGTCGAGGCCGGTCTGCCACTGCACCTGCTGTGGCGCGGCCAAGCGACGGGTGCGTTGACGCATACGCGCGCGCTGGCGGTGTTCGGCGAGCTGCGGGTCTGGGACACCGACGACAACAACGGCGTTTTGATCTATCTGCTGCTGGCCGAGCGCGTGGTCGAAATCGTCGCGGACCGCGGCCTCACGCGACATGTCGCGCCACGCTTCTGGCACGAACTGATTCAGCGCATGGGCGGCGCGTTGCGCGAGGGTCGGTTCGAAGACGGTCTGACCCAGGCGATCGAGGAGGTTTCGGCGTTGCTGGTCCGGTATTTCCCGCGTACGCCGGGGCAGCGGCAGCCGAATGAACTGCCCGACCTGCCGGTGTTGCGCTAAAAGCCCGGCGCTCAGCCGGGCGCGGCGCCGGTACCGAGCAGCCGCTGGTTCACCGAATGCACCGCGTCGAGCTCCTGCTGCAGAGCACGACTCAGTTGCGCGAAGGTGCGCAGCTTGCGGCTGGTCTCGCGCAACCGGTCCGACACGCGCTTGGAAATGGTCAGCAGCAGGCGCGCAGCCACGTCCGGGCATTCGTCGATCAGGCGCAGCAGCGCATCGCGGGTCAACACCGCCACCGCCAGGTCGGTCGCGGCAATGCAGGTGGCGGAACGCGGCGATCCGTCGAGCAGGCCCATCTCTCCGATCAGGCTGCCCGGACCCATGATCGAGACCACCATGGCTTCGTCGTTCGACGCGACTTCGTACTCGACGGTGACCTCGCCCTCCAGCACCAGCATCATCGCGTCGACCTGCGTCGCCTCGCCCTGCTGGATGAAGACCGTGCCGCGGCGCAAGCGCTTCGGATGCATGAAGCCGACCACCTCGCGCGCGTCGGCCAGGCTGAGTTCGACCAGGCCGTCCGGCGCGACCAGCAACTGCGCCGCCGTTTCCCGGGCGGATTCGCCGCGCATCGCCAGATCGAGCATCATATGCAACGAATTGTAGGCAGTCGGCGCAAACCCGAGCGGCACCTGCTACCCGCCGGCGTGAAAAAAGCCCGGATCGCGGGCGCGAACCGGGCCGTGGCGGGACCGAACAGGCGGCTACTTCTTCTGCCGGTACTTGCGCAGCGCCGCGATCTCGGCGGCGATCACATAAAGCTCCGACTGGGCCTTCGCGATGTCGATCTCGTTCTTCGCGTTCTTCAGCGCCTCTTCGGCTGCCAGGCGCGCGGCATTGGCCTTCTGGTCGTCCAGATCCTTGCCGCGGATCGCGGTGTCCGACAACACGGTCACGCAGTTCGGCTGCACTTCGAGGATGCCGCCGGCGACGAACACGAACTCCTCGCTGCCATCGGCTCTCTCGATGCGCACCGAACCCGCCTTGATACGGGTGATCAGCGGTGTGTGGCGCGGGTAAATGCCCAGTTCGCCCAACTCGCCGGGCAGCGCGACGAAGCGTGCCTCGCCCGAGAAGATCGACTCCTCGGCGCTGACGACATCGACGTGGATCGTCTTCATCGGAATCACCCCTGGATCTTCTTCGCCTTCTCGAAGGCCTCGTCGATCGTGCCAACCATGTAGAACGCCTGCTCGGGCATGTGGTCGCATTCGCCGGCGACGATCATCTTGAAAGCGCGGATGGTCTCGGCCAGCGGCACGTACTTGCCCGGCGAGCCGGTGAACACCTCGGCCACGTGGAACGGCTGCGACAGGAAGCGCTGGATCTTGCGGGCGCGCGCCACGGCCAGCTTGTCTTCCGGCGCCAGGTCGTCCATGCCCATGATCGCGATGATGTCGCGCAGCTCGCGGTAGCGCTGCAGCGTGCCCTGCACCGCGCGCGCCGTGCCATAGTGGTCCTGGCCAACCACCAGCGGGTCGAGCTGGCGGCTGGTCGAGTCCAGCGGGTCCACCGCCGGATAGATGCCCAACGCGGCGATGTCGCGCGACAGCACCACGGTTGAATCGAGGTGGGCAAAGGTGGTTGCCGGCGACGGATCGGTCAAGTCGTCGGCCGGCACGTAGACCGCCTGGATCGACGTGATCGAGCCGACCTTGGTCGAGGTGATGCGCTCCTGCAGCCGGCCCATCTCCTCGGCCAGCGTCGGCTGGTAGCCCACGGCCGAAGGCATGCGGCCGAGCAACGCCGACACCTCGGTGCCGGCCAGCGTGTAGCGGTAGATGTTGTCGACGAAGAACAGCACGTCGCGGCCTTCGTCGCGGAACGACTCGGCGATGGTGAGGCCGGTCAGCGCGACACGCAGGCGATTGCCGGGCGGCTCGTTCATCTGGCCGTACACCATCGCGACCTTGGATTCGCCGAGGTTGTCCTCGACCACCACCTTCGATTCCATCATCTCGTGGTAGAAGTCGTTGCCCTCGCGGGTGCGCTCGCCGACGCCGGCAAACACCGACAGGCCCGAGTGCGCCTTCGCGATGTTGTTGATCAGCTCCATCATGTTCACGGTCTTGCCGACGCCGGCGCCGCCGAACAGGCCAACCTTGCCGCCCTTCGCGAACGGGCAGATCAGGTCGATCACCTTGATCCCGGTCTCGAGCAGTTCCTGCGACGGAGACAGCTCGTCATAGGCCGGCGCCTTGCGATGGATCGACGCGGTCAGCGTCTGGTCGATCGGGCCGCGCTCGTCGATCGGGTTGCCAAGCACGTCCATGATGCGGCCCAGCGTCGCCTTGCCGACCGGCACGGTGATTGGATTCCCGGTGTTCTGCACCATCATGCCGCGACGCAAACCGTCCGACGATCCGAGCGCGATGGTGCGCACCACGCCGTCGCCGAGCTGCTGCTGCACCTCGAGCGTCAGCGCCGAGCCTTCCATCTTCAGCGCGTCGTAGATGTTGGGCATATGGCTGCGCGGGAATTCCACGTCCACCACGGCGCCAATGCATTGAACGATCTTTCCTTCAACCTGAGCCATGCTCTGCTCCAAAAAAATTCAGATTCCCGTCAGACCGCCGCGGCACCGGCGACGATCTCGGACAATTCCTTCGTGATCGCCGCCTGGCGCGTCTTGTTGTAGACCAGCCTGAGCTCGTTGATCACGTTGCCGGCGTTGTCGGTCGCGGCCTTCATCGCGACCATGCGCGCCGCGTGCTCGGATGCGCCGTTCTCGGCGACCGCCTGGTACACCAGCGCTTCCACGTAACGCACCAGCAACTCGTCGATGACCGACTGCGCATCCGGTTCGTAGATGTAGTCCCAGCCGTGCGCGGTGCCGGTGGCCGCCTCGCTGGCATCCGATTGCGCCTTCATCTCGGCGCCGGACAGCGGCAACAGGCGCTCGATCACCGGATCCTGCTTCATCGTGCTGACGAAGCGGTTGTAAGCCAGATAGACCGTCGACAGCTCACCGGCCGCGTAGGCGTCAAGCAGGACCTTGGTCGGACCGATGATCCTGTCCAGGTGCGGCTTGTCGCCGATCTGCGTGACCTGCGACACCACGCGCGCGCCGATCCGGTTCATGAACCCGAGGCCCTTGCCGCCGATAGCGACCGATTGCAGCGACTTCCCCGCGGACTGCTCGTCGCGCATCCTGGCCATCAGCGCGCGGAACAGGTTGGTGTTCAGCGCGCCGCACAGGCCCTTGTCGGTCGACACCAGGATGTATCCGACCGCGCCGGCGTTCGCGTTGATCCGCATGAACGGATGCACGTATTCGGGGTGCGCCTGCCCGAGATTCGCCGCGATGTTGCGAACCTTCTCGCTGTAGGGACGCGCCGAGCGCATGCGGTCCTGCGCCTTGCGCATCTTGGACACGGAAATCATTTCCATGGCCTTGGTGATCTTCTTGGTGTTCTCCACCGATTTGATCTTGGTGCGGAGTTCCTTGCCTGCGGCCATCTCAACCTCCCGATCGACGATGCGAAGTGCGCATGGTCACGCAAACGACTTCTTGAATTCGGTCGTGGCGGCCTTGAGCTCGGCTTCCGCGTCCTGGTCCATCGCGCGGCTCGATTCCAGCTTGGCCAGCAAGCCCGCGTGCTTGTCCTTCAGGTACGCATGCAGGCCCGCCTCGAACGGCAACACCTTCTTCACTTCGAGGTCGTCGAGGAAACCGTGATTGACCGCGAACAGCGAAGCGGCCATCAGGCTGATCGACAGCGGGCTGTACTGGTTCTGCTTGAGCAGCTCGGTCACGCGCGCGCCGCGGTCGAGCTGCTTGCGGGTGGCTTCATCCAGGTCCGACGCGAACTGTGCGAACGCAGCCAGTTCACGGTACTGCGCGAGGTCGGTGCGAACGCCGCCCGACAACCCCTTGATCAGCTTGGTCTGTGCCGCGCTGCCGACGCGCGACACCGAAATGCCGGCGTTGATCGCGGGACGGATGCCGGCGTTGAACAGATTGGTTTCCAGGAAGATCTGGCCATCGGTGATCGAGATCACGTTGGTCGGCACGAACGCCGACACGTCACCGGCCTGGGTCTCGATGATCGGCAGCGCGGTCAGCGAGCCGGTCTGCCCTTTCACCGCGCCCTTGGTGAAGTCCTCGACATACTTTGCGTTGACCCGCGCCGCGCGCTCTAGCAGCCGGCTGTGCAGGTAGAACACGTCGCCGGGATAGGCTTCGCGGCCCGGCGGGCGGCGCAGCAGCAGCGACACCTGCCGGTACGCGACCGCCTGCTTGGACAGGTCGTCGTAGATGATCAGCGCGTCCTGCCCGCGGTCGCGGAAGTATTCGCCCATCGTACAGCCCGAGTAGGCACTGACGTATTGCATCGCCGCCGATTCGGACGCGGTGGCAGCAACCACGATCGTGTAGTCGAGCGCACCGGCATGCTCGAGCGCGCGCACCACGTTCTTGATCGACGACGCCTTCTGGCCGATCGCGACGTAGACGCAGGTCATGTTCTGACCCTTCTGGTTGATGATGGTGTCGATCGCCACCGCGGTCTTGCCGGTCTGGCGGTCGCCGATGATCAGCTCGCGCTGGCCGCGGCCGATCGGCACCATCGAGTCGATCGACTTCAGGCCGGTCTGCACCGGCTGGCTGACCGACTGACGCGCGATCACGCCCGGCGCGACCTTCTCGATCACGTCGGTCATCTTCGCGTTGATCGGGCCCTTGCCGTCGATCGGCTGGCCCAGCGCATTGACCACGCGACCGATCAGTTCGGGTCCGACCGGCACCTCCAGGATGCGTCCGGTGCACTTGACCGTGTCGCCCTCGGAGATATGTTCGTACTCGCCGAGGACCACCGCGCCGACCGAGTCGCGCTCGAGGTTCTGCGCCAGACCGAAGGTCGGCACGCCGTCCGGGCCGGCGGGAAACTCGAGCATTTCGCCCTGCATCACGTCGGACAGGCCATGGATACGGCAGATGCCGTCGGTGACCGACACGACCGTGCCCTCGTTGCGGATGTCGGCGCTGGCGGACAGCCCCTCGATCCGGCTCTTGATCAGTTCTGAGATTTCCGCGGGATTGAGCTGCATGACTCTTTCCTTGTTTCGTTGATGGGCCAATCGCCCGGGGCAGTCGCCTCGGGCCGGGATTGCGGGCCGGGACCGCCGGCAGTGCGTCAAGCGGTCAGGGCCATCTTCATCTGTTCCAGGCGCGCCTTCACCGAAGTGTCGAGCACTTCATCGCCGACCACCACGCGAATTCCGCCGATCAGTGCGGGATCGAGTTCAACCCTGAGGTTGAGCCGGCGGCCGAAGCGCTTTTCCAGCGTCGCCTTGACGCCGGCGAGCGTCGCCTCGTCCATCGCATACGCACTGTAGACGGTCGCCTCGGATGCGCCGCGCTGCGCATTCGTCAGGGCGCGCACCTGCGCTGCCACTTCGGGCAGTGCCACCAGGCGACCATTTTCGATCACGGTGCGCAGGAAGTTGCGCGTGGCGGCGGATGGAGCTTGCACCAGGCCGGCGATCAGTTCGAAAGCCTGGTCGACCGTGGTCGCAGGACTGTCTGCAAAACGCTTCATCTGTGGATCGGCCGCCACCACGGCAAGCTGGTCGAGCCAGGCCTGCACGGCTTCGCGGTCGCCGCCGGCGGTCGCCTGGAACAGCGCCTCGGCATAAGGGCGGGCGATGGTCGAAATCTCAGCCATGGTACGCGCTCAAAGCTCGGCCTTCAGACGCCCGAGCAGGTCGGCATGAACCCGCGCATCGACCTCGCGGCGCAGAATCTGCTCCGCGCCCTTGACGGCGAGCGCCGCCACCTGTTCGCGCAGCGCCTCGCGCGCCTTTACGGTCTGCTGGTCGGCCTCGGCCTTGGCGGCAGCGATGATCTTGTTGCCCTCGTCGACCGCCCGGGTCTTGGCCTCCTCGATCATCGCCTGCGCACGGCGCTCGGCGTCGGCCAGCCGCGTCGCCGAGTCGGCGCGCGACTTGGTCAGTTCCTCCTCGACCCGCTTGTTCGCGAGTGACAGTTCGGATCTGGCCTTCTCGGCGGCAGCGAGGCCGGCGGCGACCTTCTCGGCCCGCTCGTCCAGCGCGGCGGCGATCGGCGGCCAGATGAACTTCATCGTGAACCAGATCAGGATCAGGAACACGATCATCTGGATGATCAGGGTACTGGTGATGCTCACGGTTGTGGGACCTCAATCAGGGAAGGCCAAGTCGACCCACGTGGGCCGGCCACGCCGGGACGGTGGTACCTTGCGCGCCGATTACTTCGGCAGGTTCGCGATTTGCGCGAGGAACGGGTTGGCCGTCGTGAACCACAGCGCGATACCGACGCCAATGATGAACGACGCGTCAATCAGGCCCAGCAGCAGGAACACCTTCGTCTGCAACTCGCCCATCAACTCGGGCTGGCGAGCAGCGGATTCCAGAAACCGGCTGGACATGATGCCGATGCCGATACAGGCGCCGGCGGCACCCAGCCCGATGATCAGGCCGACACTGATAGCGACGAGACCGATGAGTTCCATGTTGTATTTCCTCGTGAGTGAAAGGTTGCAAGGGTGGGAGAGAACGTAGCGTGAAAGCGAAAAGTCCCGCGATCAGTGCGAGTCGTGCGCCTGACCGATGTAGACGAGCGTCAGGATCATGAAGATGTAGGCTTGGATCAGGATGATCAGGATGTGGAAGATGGCCCAGGCGGTGCCGGCGAAGATATGCAGCAGCGCCAGCCCAAAGCCGCCCACCGATAGCGTGAACGCGCCGCCCAGCAGCGCGATCAGCAGGAACAGCAACTCGCCCGCGTACATGTTGCCGAACAACCGCATGCCGTGCGAAAAGGTCTTGGAGACGAACTCGAGTATCTGCATCGCAAAGTTGGCCACTGAAAGCGCGATGAAGCCGAGCCAGCTCAGCGGATTGGCGGTGAGCTTGACCGAGCCGAACGGAGCCGCAATCAGCTCGTGCGCCCAGCCGCCGGCGCCCTTGATCTTCACGTTGTAGATCAGGCTGGCGATCAGTACCGCGATCGACAGGCCCATCGACACCGAGATGTCCGCAGTGGGGACGATGCGCAGATAGGCGTGGTGCGGATCGAGGCCGAGGACGCGGTAGATCGATTGCCAGATCACCGGCAGCAGATCCACCGGCAGCAGGTCCATCGTGTTCAACAGCACGACCCAGACGAACACCACCAGCGCCATCGGCGACACCAGTTTGCGGCTGTTCGCGTTGTGAACGATGCCCTTGGCCTCGTTGTCGACCATTTCGACCAGGAATTCCACCGAGGCTTGCAGGCGGCCCGGCACGCCGGAGGTGATCTTGCGAGCAACCAGCCACATCACCCAGCAGCACAAGGCGCCAAGCACGATCGAGAAGAATACTGAATCCCAGTGGATCACCGAGAAGTCGATCAGCGACTTCGCCGGAGCGTTCTCCAGATGGGTCAGGTGATGAAGGACGTATTCCCCCGCCGTGAGTGAGTTTTCAGCAGCCATCGCTTCGCTCGTCAATTTCCACGCTTCGGGCGCCACAGCAGCGCCGCCCAATACACCTGCATCGTCACGACCAATCCGACCAACAGCGCCGGCCAACTCAGGCCGGGCAACAACCGCGGCGCCGCGAACAACATCGCGACGGTCACGGCAACCTTCACCGCCTCCCAAACGAAGAACCCGAGCACCGCGGCACCCGCGTTCATCGACGACAGCCCGCTCGTCAAGCCCCGCGCGACGATCGCCCCGGGCACCACGACCGCCAACGCGCCGTAACCGACCGACCAGCCCACGCTGCGCCGCCCGCTCAGCAACCAGCCGCCGAGCGCCAGCACCAGCATGGCTCCGAGCTGCCACGCCACCACCCGCCACGGGGACAGCGGCGGATGCTGCTGCCGGAACCGGCGTGCCTCTTCGGCGGAAAGCCGCTTGAACGGCGGCATTCCCCACTCGTCGCGCGCCGCGTCGTCGTCACTCGCCGGCCCGATTCTCGGCATCTCAGATTACGCTCAGGTTACAGCCGGGTTCGTCCGCAAAGCCATTGATTATATGTAGAAATTCGCCCGCATTCGACGCCTGTCCGGCAGCGCGTGCCGCTTGTGGTGCAAGTTTTAACTGGCGCAACTTTGCGGATCAATAACGTCCGAAGTCAAAATCCGACACTGCCGCCTTGAGATTCGGCGCCGCATCGACACCCTTGACCCCATGAGCGATCTGCCCAATCTGCCCTGCTATCTGAATGGCGAGTTCACGCAGCTGCCCGACGCAAAGGTCAGCGTGATGGACCGCGGCTTCGTGTTCGGCGATGGCGTGTACGAGGTGATCCCGGTCTATCGCGGCCGGATGTTCCGCTTCGACGCGCACATGGCGCGGCTTGCGCGCTCGCTTGCCGAGATCCGGATCGCGAACCCGATGACAGCCAACGAGTGGCACGATGTTGCTATTCAATTGATAGCTAATCACGCAGATTGCATAAAGGCTCCGCCGCAAAATATCGATCAACTTCTGTATCTGCAAGTGACGCGCGGCGTCGCGCTGCGCGAGCACGCGATGCTGCCCGGGCTCACGCCCACGGTGTTCATGATGGCGAACGCGCTGCCCGCGGTGCCGGACGCGCTGCGCAGCGCGGGCGCCGCCTGCGTCACGGCCGACGACTTCCGCTGGGAGAAGGCGCATATCAAGACCACCAGCCTGCTTGGCGCGGTGTTCGCGCGGCAGATCGCGGTCGACGCCGGCGCGGCCGAGACCGTGATGTTCCGCCGCGGATTCTTAAGCGAAGCATCGGCCAGCAACGTCTGGGTCGTGCAGCAGGGGCGCGTGCTCGGTCCGCCGCGCGACCACCTCGTGCTCGAAGGCGTACGCTACGGCCTGATCGAGGCGCTGTGCGCCGAGGCCGGCATCCCGTTCGAGCTGCGCCGCATCACGCGCGATGAAGTGCTGGCGGCCGACGAGCTGCTGCTGTCGTCTGCGACCAAGGAGGTGCTGGCTGTGACCCGGCTCGACGGCCGCCCGGTCGGCGCCGGCGTGCCCGGTCCGGTCTACGCCCGGCTGTACCAAGGCTATCAGCAGGCGAAAATCCAGTCCTGGCAAGCAATGGACCCGCACGATGAATGACGACGCCCCTCCCTCCGACCCAAGACGCGACTCGCTGATCGAGTACCCGAGCCCGTTCCCGATCAAGGTGATGGGGCCGAAGGCCGACGGCTTCGTGCACACGGTGGTCGGCATCGTGCGGCAGTTCGACCCCGGGTTCGACGCCGCGACCGTCGAGCTGCGCAGCAGCAGCGCCGGCAACTATCTGGGCGTCACGGTCACGGTGACGGCGACCTCGCGCCAGCAGCTCGACGGCCTGTACCGCGCGCTCACCAGCCACCCGATGGTCAAGGTGGTGCTGTAGCCGATGGCGATCACGGTGCAGTCGCTGGGCCGGGTCGACTACCTGCCGACCTATGCCGCGATGCGCGCGTACACCGCCGAGCGCACCGCGGCGACTCCGGACGCGCTATGGATTTGCGAGCACCCTGCGGTTTACACGCAAGGGCTTGCAGGCAAACCGGAGCACATTCTCGCGCCGGGCGCGATCCCCGTGGTCGCCACCGACCGCGGCGGCCAGGTCACGTTTCACGGCCCGGGACAGGTGGTCGCGTACCCGCTGATCGACCTGCGCCGCGCCGGCTACTTCGTCAAGGAATACGTGTACCGGCTCGAGCAGGCGGTGCTGGGCACGCTCGATCACTTCGGCGTGACCGGGCACCGGGTCGCCGGCGCGCCCGGCATCTACGTGCGCCTGGACGACCCGCGCTCGCACGAACTGCTGCCGCAGCGGCCGCGCCGCCTCGCGCCCGGCGAGCGCATGGCCGACGTGGCGCCCGACTTTCGCGGCCTGGGCAAGATCGCGGCGCTGGGCATCAAGGTCAGCCGCAACTGCAGCTACCACGGCGTCGCGCTGAACGTGGCGATGGACCTGGAGCCGTTCACGCGCATCAACGCCTGCGGCTACCCCGGGCTGCAGACCGTCGACCTGGCCGCGGTCGGCGTGTCGGCAAGCTGGCAGGAGGCGGCCGACCAGCTGGCGCGCCGGCTGCAATCGCAGCTTGCAGCGCGCGTCGCGGCGGCCGGGCTTTGGGCCGGGCTTTGAGCTCGCGCGCCCTGCAAGCCAATCTGTTCGCGCTCGGCGCGATCTTGCTGTGGGCCACGCTGGCCTCGCTCGGCGTGACGTTGCGGCATGTGCCGCCGTTCCTGCTGACCGGCGTCGCGCTGCTGATCGGCAGCGTCCCGTCCTGGCCGCTGGCGCGGCAGTGGCGCGTGCCGCCAGCGACGCTGGCGCTCGGCGTGTACGGGCTGTTCGGCTTCCACTTCCTGCTGTTCATCGCGCTGCGCAATGCGCCGCCGGTGTCGGTGAACCTGGTGAACTACCTATGGCCGCTGCTGATCGTGCTGCTCGCGCCGCTGCTGCTGCGCGGAATCGAGCTGCGGCCTGCGCATGTGGTGGCGGCGCTGATTGGCTTTGCCGGCGCGGCGCTGGCGATCGCCGGCGGGCACCGGCTCGAAGGGGGTCTCGCCTGGGGCTACCTGCCGGCGGCCGGATCGGCGCTGGTCTGGGCCAGCTACTCGCTGCTGACCCGGCGCGTCGCCGCGTTTCCGACCGCCGCCGTCGGTGGCTTCGCGGCCGCATCGGGGCTGCTGGCGCTGCTGTGCCATCTGCTGCTCGAGCCGGCGGCAACGCTCGCCGGCCGCGACTGGCTGCTGATCACGCTGATGGGGCTGGGGCCGCTCGGCGGCGCGTTCTTTCTGTGGGACGCGGCGCTGAAGCGTGGCGACCCGCGCGCGATCGGCCTGCTGAGCTTTCTGACGCCGCTCCTGTCGACGCTGCTGCTGCTCGCGCTGCGCGGCGAGCGGCCCAGCGCGTCGATTCTGCTGGCGGCGCTGCTGATCGTCGGCGCGGCGCTGTTCGGCACACGCGCGCGCTAGAAGCTTGTCAACGCCCTCCCCCGCACATCGCGACGGCCGGATCGTCGGACGCGATCACGCTGCGCGCCCAGGGCGCGAGGCGGCCGGTGTCGGCGCGCAGCACCTCCTGCTTGACCGCGAGGATCTGGGCCGGGTGCATCGAGAAGCTGCGCAGCCCCAGGCCGAGCAGCAGCCGGGTGTAGCGGGCGTCGCCTGCCATCTCGCCGCAAACGCTGACCGGTCTGCCCGCCGCGTTGCAGCCGGCGATGGTGTCGGCAATCAGGCGCAGCACCGCAGGGTGCATCGGGTCATAGAGGTGCGCGACCGCTTCGTCGGCCCGGTCGATCGCCAGCGTGTACTGGATCAGGTCGTTCGTGCCGAGCGACAGGAAGTCGAAATGGTGCAGAAACAGCGGCAGCGCGAGCGCGGCCGCCGGCACCTCGATCATCGCGCCGATCTGCACCGGACCGCAGCGCACGCCGCGGCGGTCCAGGTCGGCGCGCGCCGCGTTGATCTGCGCCAGCGTCTGGCGGATCTCGCCGGCATGCGCGAGCATCGGGATCAGCAACTGGACCGGCCCGTGCGCGGCCGCGCGCAGGATCGCGCGCAGCTGGGTCTGGAACATCGCCGGGTCGGTCAGGCTCCAGCGGATCGCGCGCAGGCCCAGTGCCGGATTCAGGCCGGCGCCGTCGCGCGGCTGCCCGCGCTCGAGCGGCTTGTCGGCGCCGATGTCGACCGTGCGTATCGTGACCGGGCGCCCCTGCATGCCCTCGACCGCGCGCAGATAGGCCTGGTACTGCTCCTCTTCGTCGGGCAAGCGGTGTTGCCGGCCCATGAACAGGAATTCACTGCGGAACAGCCCGACGCCGGCGGCGCCGGCGCGTACCGCGGCGGCGGTGTCCTCGGGCAACTCGATGTTCGCCAGCAACTCGACCTTCTGGCCGTCGAGCGTGACCGCGGGCGTGTCACGCAGCCGGGTCAGGCGGTCGCGCTCGAGCTGGCCCTGGCGCTGCACGAAGCCGTATTCGGCCAGGATGATCGGGGACGGGTCGACGATGATGACGCCGGCGTCGCCGTCGATGATCACCCAGTCGTCCTGGCGCACCAGCTGGCTCGCCGAGCGCGCGCCGACCACCGCCGGAATGTCGAGGCTGCGCGCGACGATCGCGGTGTGCGAGGTGGTGCCGCCGACGTCGGTGACGAAGCCGGCGAACACGCTCTGCTTGAACTGCAGCATGTCGGCCGGCGACAGGTCGTGCGCGACCAGCACCAGCGGCACGTCGACCGAGTCGTCCAGCAGCAGGTCCTGCGCGGTGCGGCGCCGCGCGCCGGCCGACGCGATCGGCAGCGCGCCGCCCTTCATGTGGCGCAGGATTCGCTCGACCACCTGTTCCAGATCCGCCTTGCGCTCGCGCAGGTAGTCGTCCTCCATCTCGTCGAACTGGCGCGTGATGGTCTCGAGCTGCGTGGTCAGCGCCCATTCGGCGTTGTACAGGCGCTTCGTGATCCACTGCTTGACGCCGCTGATCAGCTCCTCGTCCTGCAGCAGCATCAGGTGCACGTCGAGCAGCGCGCGTAATTCCTGCGGCGCGTCCTTCGCCGCCATCTGCGCGATGCTCTGCTGCAGCCGGTGGATCTCGTCGACCACCGCGTTGCGGCCGCTGCGCACCCGGTCGATCTCGGCCTCGACCTGTGCGGGCTCGATGAAGTAGTGCGCGACGTCGGCCCAGCTCGATGCGACCAGCACTGCGCGCCCGATCGCGATGTTGCGTGCCACCGGCAGGCCGTGCAGCGCGAGCGTCATGGCCGGCACTCCCGCGCGCGCTGCCCGGACAAGCGCCATCCGGTGGGCCGGCGCGGCGTCATGCTATTCGCCCTCGCCGAACTTGTCGGCAATCAGGGCCAGCAGCGCGTCCATCGCCTCCTGCTCGCGCTCGCCGTCGGTTTCCACCGTCACCTGCGTGCCGACACCGGCGGCCAGCATCATCACCCCCATGATGCTCTTCGCGTTGACGCGGCGCTCGCCCCTACGCATCGAGACGTCGCACGGGAAGCTGCCGGCGAGTTTCGACAGCTTCGCCGAAGCGCGGGCATGCAGCCCCAGCTTATTGCTGATGGTCACGTCGGCTCGGATCATTGATCTTCACTGCCTGGTTCTGCGGCACCGCCGGCGCCACCTGCATCACGCCCTGGCTGCCGCCGACCACCGCGCGCGACACCAGTGCGTCCAGCGGCTCGTGGCAGTAGCAGACGGTGCGCAGCACCATCGGCAGATTCACGCCGCTGACGAGCCGTGAATGGACTCCGTCGATCAGCTTCTGAGCGACATTGCACGGCGTCGCGCCGAACACGTCGGTCAGCACCAGCGTGCTGTCGGTGGCGAGGGCCGCGATCGCGCTCTGCGCCGCGGCCAGCGTCTGCTCCGGCGGCTCGTTCGGCGGCACGTCGAGCGCGACCACGCCGCCGGCACAATCGGCAAACACGTGCAGCGCGCATTCGCGCAGCGCGCTCGCCAGCGGAGCGTGGGCGATGATGAAAATGCTGTTCACTGCGATCGATTATCCGGATTTGCGCCTGTCGATTGGAGTTTCAGCGACGAGAAGAAGGTCTCGCCGACCTGCGCCTGCAACCGCGGCGCGTACACCACCGCATCGAACAGCTGCACGCCGTCCGGCGTGCGCTGCGCGAACCAGGCCGCCTGCACCGTCACCGCGCCGCCGTCCAGCCGCTGCCCTTGCGCGCTGACGCGCACCGACCCGGGCAGGCCCAGCCCGCCCGCGGGAACGAACGGCTGGTCTTTGGCCGGATGCGCGCGCAGGTTCGCCAGCGTGAGTGCGCGCCAATGCGCGAGCAGCGCGTCGGCACGCGCCGGGTCGGCGATCGCATTGGTATGCGCGATCGCGAATAGCGCGCCGCCGGTCTCGCAGCTGAGCATCTCCATCAGCACCTGCTGGCCGTCCAGATCGACCGAGCGCTCGGCCCGCTGCGGCTTGCACGGCAGCAGCGCGGACAGCGCCGCGTGCGCCGGATGCACCACGCGCCAGTCGAAGGTCGGCTGGCAGGCCGCCAGCAGGGTGATGGCGCAGGCGCAAAGCAATGCGAGACGGAGCATGGGTTCATTATCGGGTGCGGGGCACGACGCCCGGGTCGCGGCCGCTACGCCGCGGCCGCCGGCCAAGCGCGGGGATGCCACCGGCACGAAACAGGCCACGGCGCTAAAATGGCCGCCTGACGCGGGAAACCTCGAGATGAAACGATCGCTCTACAGCATCGCGGCCGTGCTGGTTCTGGCCATCGCCGGCGGCGTGATCTACCTGAATGCCGGCCGCACTGCGGCGCCGCAATCGACCTTCGTGCTGCTCGACGGCTCCCGGGAAAGCACCGCGGACTTCCACGGCAAGGTCACGCTGGTGAACTTCTGGGCCACCAGCTGCACCACCTGCATCGCCGAGATGCCGCAGATCGCCGCCACCTACGATCGGTTCAAAAGCAAGGGTTTCGACACGATCGCGGTCGCGATGAGCTACGACCAGCCGAGCTACGTGGTCAATTACAGCGAAACGCGCAAGCTCCCGTTCAAGGTCGCGATCGACAACACCGGCACCGTCGCCAAGGCCTGGGGCGACGTGCAACTGACCCCTACCAGCTATCTGGTGGACAAGCACGGCGAGATCGTGAAGCGCTACGTCGGTGCGCCGGATTTCGCGGACCTGCACCGGCTGATCGAGAAGCTGCTGGCAGAAACCTGAGGCGCGGGGCCGCGCCGCGGCGGCCTGCGGCATCGCCTGCCGGATCGAGCGCAGAATCGGCGGCGATGACCAACCCACTTTCGCAGTCGATACGCATCACCGCGGCCGGCGCGCCGCAGATGGCACTCGTTCACACGCTGTTTCTGGAGTACGCACGGGGCTTGGGCATAGACCTGTGCTTCCAGGATTTCGAGCAGGAGCTTTCTTCGCTGCCCGGCAAATACGCCGCACCGCGCGGCGCGCTGCTGCTGGCACGGGTCGGCGAAGCGGCGGCCGGATGCATCGCGATGCGCGGCATAGCACTGGCCGAGCACCCGAACGCCTGCGAGATGAAGCGGCTGTATGTGCGCCCCGCATTTCGCGGACTCGGGCTCGGGCGCCGGCTGGCCGATGCCGTGCTGGAGGCGGCACGCAGCGCCGGCTACGCCTGTATGTTGCTCGACACGCTGGAGCCAATGCGCTCCGCACAATCGCTGTACCGCGAACTCGGCTTCGTCGAGATTCCGCGCTACTACGACAATCCGCTTCCCGGCGCGCGCTACCTGAAGCTCGATCTGCGCTGAAAAAATTCAGTCGAATCGAACTGAAGCCAGCGAACAATCTACACTGCTTGCTATCGTGTAGATAGCAAACTGCTCAGGCCTTTGCCTGCGCCAGCAGCGTCGCGCCGTCACTGACCTCGAACTTGCCGGGCGCCTCGATGTTCAACGTGGTCACTTTGCCGTCTTTCACCAGCATCGAATAGCGGGTGCTGCGCAGGCCCAGGCCCTTGCCGTTCAAGTCCAGCGTCAGCCCGGTCGCCTTGGCGAACGCGGCGTCGCCGTCGGCCAGCATCCGCACCTTGCTGCCAGTCTTCTGGTCGCGCGCCCAGGCGCCCATCACGAACGCGTCGTTCACGCTGACGCACCAGATCTCGTCGACGCCGGCCGCGCGCAGCGCGTCGGCGTTCTGCAGGTAGCTCGGCACATGCTTGGCCGAGCAGGTCGGTGTGAACGCGCCCGGCAGCCCGAACAGCGCGATGGTCTTGCCTGCGGCGGCCTTGCCGACATCGACCGGGTTCGGGCCGATCTGACAGCCGTTGCCTTCGATTTCGGAATACTCCATCAGCGTCACGGCGGGAAGTTTGTCGCCGACTTGGATCATGCTGCGCTCCTCGAGAGTGATGGAATCAGGCGGCACCGGCGCCGTCCCGATCCGGAAAACAAAATGGCCCGCCAGACCAAGCGGACCATTCATTGTCTGCCTGTTCATGGCGGCGTGCCGCCATGCCGGCGATAAGCTCAGACTGCGGCCGCCTTTTGCACCAGCCGGGTCGCGACCCAGTTCTTGGTCTTTGAGATCGGCCGGCTTTCGGTGATCTCGATCAGGTCGCCCAGCTTGTACTCGCCCTTTTCGTCGTGCGCGTGGTACTTGCTCGAGCGACCGACGATCTTGCCGTACAGGTCGTGCTTGACCCGGCGTTCGATCAGCACGGTCACGGTCTTGTCGCGCTTGTCGCTGACGACGCGGCCGACCAGCGTGCGCTTGAGGGATTTCTTCTCTTCCGTCATGGATTCGGTTCCTTATTTCGCCGCCTGCTTCTCGGCGAGAATGGTCTTGGCGCGGGCCACCGCGCGGCGCGCCTGGCGCAACGACGCGGTGTTGGCCAGTTGTTGCGTGCCCTTTTGCATGCGCAGGCCGAAATGGGCCTTCTGCAGCGCACGGACCTCGGCCTGCAGGCCGGCAACGTCTTTCTGGCGCAGTTCAGCGGTATTCATCGTGGGTTCTCCGAAAAGGTCAGGCACCGATCATGCGGCTGACGAAGGTGGTGCGCAGCGGCAGTTTGGCCGCGGCCAGGCGGAACGCCTCGCGCGCCAGTTCCTCGGGGACGCCGACGATCTCGAACACCACCTTGCCGGGCTGGATTTCGGCGACGTAGTACTCGGGGTTGCCCTTGCCATTGCCCATGCGCACTTCGGCGGGCTTCTGCGAAATCGGCTTGTCGGGGAACACGCGGATCCAGATCCGGCCGCCGCGTTTGACGTGGCGCGAAATCGCGCGCCGCGCGGCTTCGATCTGGCGCGCGGTCAGCCGCCCGCGGTCGGTGCACTTCAGCCCGTAGTCGCCGAACGCCACGGTATTGCCGCGGGTCGCGATGCCGGTGTTGCGTCCCTTTTGCTCCTTGCGGTACTTCCTGCGTGCGGGTTGCAGCATCTTGATTCTCTCCGTCTTATTCGGTCTTCGCGCCACCGTCTGGCGCCGCAGCAGCCTTGCGCACGCGCCGGGCGGCAGGCGCCGGCGCGTCGGCGGCGCCTGCCTCGGCCGGCTTGTCGCTGCCGTCGCTCGGCGCGCCAGCGGTCAGGCGGCGCGGGCGTCCGCCCGGGCGTTCGCCGCCGCGCGCATCGCGGCGCGGACCGCGCGGGCGGCGTTCCTCCTCGGGCCGGGTGTCGGCTACCGCCGGCGCGTCGTTGCGACCCAGCGTATCGCCCTTGTAGACCCAGACCTTGACGCCGATCACGCCATAGGTGGTCTTGGCCTCGGAGGTGCCGTAGTCGATGTCGGCGCGCAGCGTGTGCAGCGGCACGCGGCCTTCGCGGTACCACTCGCAGCGTGCGATCTCGATGCCGTTCAGGCGGCCCGACGACATGATCTTGATGCCCTGCGCGCCCAGGCGCATCGCGTTCTGCATCGCGCGCTTCATCGCGCGGCGGAACATGATGCGCTTCTCGAGCTGCTGGGTGATCGAGTCGGCGATCAGCTTGGCGTCGATTTCGGGCTTGCGCACCTCCTCGATGTTGACCGCGACCGGCACGCCGAGCTGGCGCCCGAGTTCGCGCTTCAGGTTCTCGATGTCCTCGCCCTTCTTGCCGATCACCACGCCCGGCCGCGCCGAGTGGATCGTGATGCGCGCGTTCTTCGCGGGGCGCTCGATCAGCACGCGCGACACCGCCGCGTTCTTCAGCTTGCGGCGCAGGTACTCACGCACCTTGGTGTCTTCGGCCAGCATGCCGGCGAAGTCACGGTTGCTCGCGTACCAGCGCGACGCCCAGTTGCGGCTGACCGAGAGGCGAAAGCCGGTGGGGTTGATTTTCTGTCCCATAGTTCGCTTCAGCCTTTCAGTTGCCGACCGTCACGTACACGTGGCACGTGGGCTTGCGGATCTGGTTGCCACGCCCTTTGGCGCGCGCGGCAAAGCGCCGCAGCGACGCGCCTTGTTCGACGTAGATTGCCTTGACCTTGAGCTCGTCGATGTCGGCGCCGTCGTTGTGCTCGGCGTTCGCGATCGCCGATTCGAGCACCTTCTTCACGATCAGCGCCGCCTTCTTCGGCGTGAAGCTGAGGATGTTCAGCGCCTGGTCCACCTTCTTGCCGCGGATCAGATCGGCCACCAGCCGGCCCTTGTCGACCGAGAGCCGGACGCCGCGCAGGACTGCACGTGTTTCCATGGTCATTCCTTATTTCTTCTGGACCTTCTTGTCCGCGGGGTGGCCCTTGAAGGTGCGGGTCAGCGCGAACTCGCCCAGCTTGTGGCCGACCATCTGGTCGGTGATGTAGACCGGCACGTGCTGCTTGCCGTTGTGCACGGCGATCGTCAGGCCGATGAACTCGGGCAGCACCATCGAGCGGCGCGACCAGGTCTTGATCGGCTTCTTGTCCTTCGCGGTCACCGCCTTGTCGGCCTTGGCCAGCAGATGATGGTCGACGAACGGACCCTTTTTGACAGAGCGAGTCATCTGTGATGCCTTATTTCTTTCGACGCGACACGATCATCGTCTGCGTACGCTTGTTGTTGCGGGTGCGATAGCCCTTGGTCAGGTTGCCCCATGGATCGACAGGATGGCGGCCTTCGCCGGTCTTGCCTTCACCACCACCATGGGGGTGATCCACCGGATTCATGACCACGCCGCGAACCGTCGGGCGAATCCCCATCCAGCGCTTCACGCCGGCCTTGCCGAAGCGGCGCAGGCTGTGCTCCTCGTTCGCGACCTCGCCGATCGTCGCGCGGCATTCGATGTGGATCTTGCGCACCTCGCCCGAGCGCATGCGCACCTGCGCGTAGCTGCCTTCGCGCGCGAGCAGCGTCGCGGATGCACCGGCCGAGCGCGCGATCTGCGCGCCCTTGCCGGCCTGCAGTTCGATGCAGTGGATCGTCGAGCCGACCGGGATGTTGCGGATCGGCAGCGTGTTGCCGGCACGGATCGGCGCTTCCGCGCCACTCATCAGCTGGCTGCCCACTTCGAGTCCACGCGGCGCGATGATGTAGCGACGCTCGCCGTCGGCATAGCACACCAGCGCGATATGGGCGGTGCGATTCGGGTCGTATTCGATGCGCTCGACCTTCGCCGCAATGCCGTCCTTGTTACGACGGAAGTCGACCACGCGGTAGTGGTGCTTGTGCCCGCCGCCGCGATGGCGCGTCGTGATGTGGCCGTTGTTGTTGCGCCCGGCCTGCTGGAACTGCGGCTCGAGCAGCGGTTCGTGCGGCGCGCCCTTGTGCAGGTTGGCGCGCGTCACCTTCACCACGCCGCGCTGGCCCGGCGAAGTCGGTTTGAGTTTGATCACAGCCATGATTTAAGCGGCCTCCCCGGACAGGTTCAGTTCCTGGCCGGCTTTCAGCGTCACGTAGGCCTTGCGCAGGTTGTCGCGACGGCCGATCGATTTGCCGAAGCGCTTGGTCTTGCCCTTGATGTTGACGACCGAAACGCCCTTGACCTCGACCTT
Source organism: Burkholderiaceae bacterium (assembly GCA_030123545.1). Classification (NCBI taxonomy): domain Bacteria; kingdom Pseudomonadati; phylum Pseudomonadota; class Betaproteobacteria; order Burkholderiales; family Burkholderiaceae; species Burkholderiaceae bacterium. The sequence continues at coordinate 178,345 of CP126124.1, forward strand.
GAACATCAGCTCCACCGCGGCCTTGATCTCGGGCTTGGTCGCGTTCTGCAGCACGCGGAACGTAACCGCGTTCGTCTTGTCGCCGAGCATGGTCGCCTTCTCGGACACGACCGGCGCGACCAGCACCTGCATCAGGCGGCCTTCGTCGAATTTCGCGGCGGCGCTCATGCGAACATCTCCTTGAGTTTGTCGACCGCGCCTCGGGTGACCAGCACCTTCTTGTAGTGCACCAGCGACACCGGGTCGGCGTAGCGCGGCTCGATCACGAGCAGGTTCGCCAGATTGCGCGCTGCCAGGTACAGGTTCTCGTCGATCTCGTCGGCGATCACCAGCACCGACTGCAGATTCATCGCCTTCAGGCGCGCGGCCAGCGGCTTGGTCTTCGGCGACTCGACCTTCCACGAATCGACCACCGCGAGGCGACCCTCGCGCGCCAGCTGCGAAAGGATCGCCGCCATGCCGGCGCGGTACATCTTCTTGTTGATCTTCTGGCTGAAGTTCTCGTCGGGGCTGTTCGGGAAGATGCGCCCGCCGCCGCGCCACAACGGCGACGAGGTCATGCCCGCGCGCGCGCGGCCGGTGCCCTTCTGGCGGAACGGCTTCTTCGTCGAATGGTGGACCTGCCCGCGGTCCTTTTGCGCACGCGTGCCCTGGCGTGCGTTGGCCTGGTAGGCCACGACCACCTGGTGCACCAGCGCCTCGTTGTATTCGCGGCCGAACAGGGTTTCCGGCGCGTCGAACTTCGACGCGGCCTGACCTTGCTCGTTCAGGAGTTCAAGCTGCATCAGTTCGCTCCCTTCGCCTCGGCCGGCGCTTGCACGACGGCCTTGACCGCATGACGGACCGTCACGAAACCGCCCTTGGCGCCCGGGACCGCGCCCTTGATCAGCAGCAGCTGCCGCGCCTCGTCGACGCGGAACAGGTCGAGGTTCTGCGTCGTAACCGTGACGTTGCCGAGCTGTCCGCTCATGCGCTTGCCCGGGAACACGCGCCCCGGATCTTGCGCCATCGAGATCGATCCCGGCACGTTGTGCGAACGGCTGTTGCCGTGCGACGCGCGCTGGGAGCCGAAGTTGTGGCGCTTGATCGTGCCGGCAAAGCCCTTGCCGATCGACGTGCCCTGCACATCGACCTTTTCGCCCGCGGCGAACACGTCGGCCACCGGCACCGCGGCTCCGGCCGCGTACTTGCCGGCGGTTTCCACGCTGACCCGAAACTCCTGGATGATTTCGCCGGCCGTGGCGCCTGCTTTCGCAAGATGGCCCGCGAGCGGCTTGGTCACGCGCGACGGCTTGCGCGAACCGAACGTGAGCTGCAGCGCCACGTAGCCGTCGTTGTCCTCGGTCTTGACCTGGGTCACGCGGTTGTTCGACACGTCGACCACCGTGACGGGAACGGCGTCCCCGTCATCGGTGAACAGGCGCATCATGCCCACCTTGCGGCCCAGCAACCCCAAGCGATTGCTCAGACTCATTGTTTTCTCCAGAACTTCCGCCGCCGCGACTTCAATTGGCCGCGGCGTTTCGATGCGGAAGTGGGTTGATATGCTTCGCGTCGGCCCGAGAGCGAAAACGCGAAGCCGTGCATTATAAGCCGAACCCGGTTCATCGGCAACGGCGCTCGGACACCACGACGCCCCGAGTGCGAGAAAGGGCCGGGCTCGACGCAGCGAAGCGCCGTCCAGCCCGATCCGCTATTGCAGCTTGATCTCCACATCGACCCCGGCAGGCAGGTCGAGCTTCATCAACGCGTCGACGGTCTTGTCGGTTGGATCGACGATGTCCATCAGGCGCTGGTGCGTGCGGATCTCGAACTGATCGCGGCTGGTCTTGTTGACGTGCGGCGAGCGCAGGATATCGAAGCGCTTCATTCGCGTCGGCAACGGCACCGGCCCCTTGACGACCGCGCCGGTGCGCTTCGCAGTGTCGACGATCTCGGCGGCGGACTGGTCGATCAGCTTGTAGTCGAACGCCTTCAGCCGGATGCGGATTTTCTGTTTGGTTGCCATGACCCCATCACTCCATGATCTTGACCACGACGCCCGAGCCCACGGTCTTGCCGCCTTCGCGGATCGCAAAGCGCAAGCCCTCTTGCATGGCGATGGGGTTGATGAGTTTCACGGTGATCGTCACGTTGTCGCCGGGCATCACCATCTCCTTGTCCCCGGGCAGCTCGATCGCGCCGGTCACGTCGGTGGTGCGAAAGTAGAACTGGGGCCGGTAGTTGTTGAAGAACGGGGTGTGGCGCCCGCCTTCGTCCTTGGACAGGACATAGACTTCGGCGGTGAAGTGGGTGTGCGGCTTGATCGAGCCTGGCTTGCACAGGACCTGGCCGCGCTCGACTTCCTCGCGCTTGGTGCCGCGCAACAGGATGCCGACGTTGTCGCCGGCCTGGCCCTGGTCCAGGAGCTTCCTGAACATCTCGACACCAGTGCAGGTGGTCTTGACCGTGGGGCGGATGCCGACGATTTCGATTTCTTCGCCGACCTTGACGACGCCGCGCTCGACGCGGCCGGTGACCACGGTGCCGCGCCCGGAGATGGAGAACACGTCTTCCACCGGCATCAGGAAGGCGCCGTCGATGGCGCGCTCAGGGGTGGGGAAGTAGCTGTCCATGGCGTCGACCAGGTTCATGATGGCCTTCTCGCCCAACTCGCCCTTGTCGCCTTCCAAGGCGAGCTTGGCGCTGCCCTTGATGATCGGGGTGTCGTCGCCGGGGAATTCGTACTTGGACAGCAGTTCGCGCACTTCCATCTCGACGAGCTCCAGCAGTTCGGCGTCGTCGACCATGTCGCATTTGTTCAGAAACACGATGATGTAGGGCACGCCGACCTGGCGCGCCAGCAGGATGTGCTCTCGGGTCTGGGGCATCGGGCCGTCGGCGGCGGAGACGACCAGGATGGCGCCGTCCATTTGCGCCGCGCCGGTGATCATGTTCTTGACGTAGTCGGCGTGGCCGGGGCAGTCCACGTGTGCGTAGTGGCGGTTGGCGGTCTCGTATTCGACGTGCGAGGTGTTGATGGTGATGCCGCGCGCTTTCTCCTCGGGCGCGTTGTCGATCTGGTCGTAGCTCTTGGCCGCACCGCCGAATTTGGCCGACAGCACGGTGGCTATGGCCGCCGTCAGCGTGGTCTTGCCATGGTCCACGTGACCAATCGTGCCCACGTTCACGTGCGGCTTGGTTCGACTAAATTTTTCCTTCGCCATCTCATTTACTCCAAAGAACAGGCCCCGTGTACCGGTTTAACGTCTGCACGCTACTGCTGGTTCGCCTTGCACGGGGACAGGGCGGCGCAACGTCGCAGACCACAAAAAAACCACCTGATCAGAGGTGCCCGAGCAAAATCCGCTTCGCGAATTCTGGTCCGGCACACTGATCATTATTTTGCCCTTGCCGCCACGATGGCTTCGGCCACGTTCTTCGGCGCTTCGCTGTAATGCTTGAATTCCATCGTGTAGGTGGCGCGCCCCTGCGACATCGATCGCAGCGTGGTCGAATAACCGAACATCTCGGACAGCGGCACCTCGGCCTTGATCGCCTTGCCGCCGCCAGCGAGATCTTCCATGCCCTGCACCATGCCACGGCGCGACGACAGGTCGCCCATCACGTTGCCGGCATAGTCCTCGGGCGTTTCCACCTCGACCGCCATCATCGGCTCGAGGATCACCGGGCTCGCCTTCCGGCAGCCGTCCTTGAAGCCGAAGATCGCCGCCATCTTGAACGCCTGCTCCGAAGAGTCGACGTCGTGGTACGAGCCGAACGTGAGCGTGACCTTGACGTCGACCACCGGATAGCCGGCCAGCACCCCGGTGGTGAGCGCCTCTTCGACGCCCTTCTGCACCGCCGGAATGTATTCGCGCGGCACCACGCCGCCCTTGATCGCGTCGACGAACTCGAACCCCTTGCCCGGCTCCTGCGGCGCGATCGTGAACACCACGTGGCCGTACTGGCCCTTGCCGCCCGACTGGCGCACGAACTTGCCTTCAACATCGGTCACGGTCTTGCGAATGGTTTCGCGGTACGCGACCTGCGGCTTGCCGACGTTGGCCTCGACGCCGAACTCGCGCTTCATGCGGTCGACGATGATCTCCAGGTGCAACTCGCCCATGCCGGAAATGATGGTCTGACCCGATTCCTCGTCGGTCTGCACGCGAAACGACGGGTCCTCCTGCGCGAGCCGCTGCAGCGCGATCCCCATCTTCTCCTGGTCGCTCTTGGTCTTGGGCTCGACTGCCTGCGCGATCACCGGCTCCGGGAACACCATGCGCTCGAGCGTGACGATCGCGGACGGGTCGCACAGCGTTTCGCCGGTGGTCACGTCCTTCAGGCCGACGCAAGCGGCAATGTCGCCGGCACGGATTTCCTCGATTTCCTGGCGGTCATTCGCGTGCATCTGCACGATCCGGCCGATGCGCTCCTTCTTGCCGCGCACCGGGTTGTAGACGCTGTCGCCCTTGGAGAGCACGCCCGAATAGACGCGCACGAAGGTCAGTTGGCCGACGAACGGGTCGGTCATCAGCTTGAACGCGAGCGCCGAGAACTTCTCGCTGTCGTCGGCGCGGCGTTCGGTCGGCGCCTCGTCGTCGTCGACGCCGGCCACCGGCGGAATGTCGACCGGCGACGGCATGAAATCGAGCACCGCGTCGAGCATGCGTTGCACGCCCTTGTTCTTGAACGCGGTGCCGCACAGCATCGGCTGGATTTCGGTCGCGATGGTCCGCGTGCGCAGGCCGAGCAGGATCTCATCCTCGGCCAGGTCGCCTTCCTCGAGGTACTTGTTCATCAGCTCGTCGTTCGCTTCGGCGGCGGCCTCGACCATCTTCTCGCGCCACTCCTTTGCGGCCTCGATCAGCTCCGCCGGGATGTCGCGGTACTCGAACTTCATGCCCTGCGAGGCATCGTCCCAGATGATCGCGCGCATCTTGATCAGGTCGACCACGCCGGTGAACTTGTCCTCGGCGCCGATCGGAATCACGACCGGCACCGGGTTCGCCTTCAGGCGCAGCCGCATCTGGTCGAACACCTTGAAGAAGTTCGCGCCGGTGCGGTCCATCTTGTTCACGAACGCGAGACGCGGCACCTTGTACTTGTTCGCCTGGCGCCACACCGTCTCGGACTGCGGCTGCACGCCGCCGACCGCGCAATAAACCATGCACGCGCCGTCGAGCACGCGCATCGAGCGTTCGACCTCGATCGTGAAGTCGACGTGGCCCGGGGTGTCGATGATGTTGATCCGGTGTTCGGGCCGCGACAGATCCATGCCCTTCCAGAAGCAGGTCACGGCCGCCGACGTGATCGTGATGCCACGCTCCTGCTCCTGCTCCATCCAGTCGGTCGTCGCCGCGCCGTCGTGCACCTCGCCGAGCTTGTGATTGACACCGGTGTAGAACAGGATGCGCTCGGTGGTCGTGGTCTTGCCGGCGTCGATATGCGCCGAGATGCCTATGTTTCGATAGCGCTCGATGGGAGTCTTGCGAGCCATGATGGTCTTTCAGGAAGTCTTGGAAAACGCCACGCGCGCTCCAGCGGCGTAGCGAGCGGCCTTCAGCCTAGGCGCGGGTGGCCGGAAACCGGAGCGACCTCGAGGGTCGTGAGGATTTCCGGACGGGCCCCGCAACGAGGATCCACGGCCGCGCAGATGCCGCCGTCAGAAGCGGAAGTGCGAGAACGCCTTGTTCGCCTCGGCCATGCGATGCACCTCGTCGCGCTTCTTCATCGCGCCGCCGCGGCCCTCGGTGGCCTCGATCAGTTCGTTCGCCAGACGCAGCGCCATCGACTTCTCGCCGCGCTTCTTCGCGGCCTCCTTGATCCAGCGCATCGACAGCGCGAGCCGTCGTACCGGGCGCACCTCGACCGGCACCTGGTAATTCGCGCCGCCGACGCGACGCGATTTGACCTCGACCATCGGCTTGACGTTGTTGATCGCGATCGTGAATGCCTCCAGCGGATCCTTGCCGCCGGACTTTTTCTCGATCTGCTCGAGCGCGCCATAGACGATGCGCTCTGCAACCGCCTTCTTGCCGCCCTGCATGATGACGTTCATGAACTTGGCGAGCTCGACATTGCCGTACTTCGGGTCCGGCAGGATTTCGCGCTTGGGAACTTCGCGACGACGTGGCATGGGTACCTCTCAGTGCTTCAGTTGGCGTCCTTTGGAGAACGCCGCGAGGGCCATGGGACCCTCACTTACTCGACCCGTCCGGACTTCAGCAGCCGGTGCGCGGGCCATTTCGTCCAAAGCGCCTTGCCGGGGCGCACCGGACACCAGAAACCAGGCGGTCAGGCCTTTTTCGGCCGCTTCGCACCGTACTTGGAACGCGCCTGCTTGCGATCCTTCACGCCCTGCAGGTCGAGCGAACCGCGCACGATGTGATAGCGCACACCCGGCAGATCCTTCACGCGTCCGCCGCGCACCAAGACCACCGAGTGCTCCTGCAGGTTGTGGCCTTCGCCGCCGATGTACGAGATCACCTCGAACCCGTTCGTCAGGCGCACCTTGGCGACCTTGCGCAGCGCTGAATTCGGCTTCTTCGGCGTGGTCGTGTAGACGCGGGTGCAGACGCCGCGGCGCTGCGGGGAATTCTCCATCGCCGGGCTCTTGGACTTGATCTTCTCGACCGTGCGCCCCTGGCGTACGAGCTGATTGATGGTCGGCATGAATGAAACGGCCTTAAACGTTTGGCAATTTGTCTGGGGACATGCGCCGGGCTGTCCGGCGGCAACAGGTATTCGTTCGGAAATTCCGAAAAGCCTGAGAGTATATCAGCCGCGCGGCCGTCGCGCCAAAGCTACTGCGCGGGCCGCGGCTTGGCGCCGGCCCACGGCCGGCGGAGCCGCTACTTGATCCACAGCCGCAGCGCATCCCAGGCGCGGCCGAACACGCCGGCCTGCTCGACCGGCGCGAGCACCACCAGCGGCACGTCGACCAGCGGCTGGTCGCCGAGCGACACCTTCAGCGTGCCGACCGGCTGGCCCTTGGCGAACGGCGCCACCAGCGGATCGGGCCGCGCGACCTCGGTCTTGATCTTGGCCGCGCTCCCCGAAGGCACGGCGACCACGATGCCCTGCGGACGACCCAGCTTCAGCACGTTTTCCTTGCCCTTCCAGACATTGGGCGTGACCGCCGGCTGGTTCGGTCCGAACAACTGGATGTCGTCGTACGCGGTATAGGCCCAGTTCAGCAGCTTCTGCGTTTCGCTCAGGCGCGCGTTCCAGGACTTCGCCCCGAGTTCGATCACCATCACCCGGCGCGGCCCGACGTTCGGGAAGTCGCGCGCGGCGGTGGCGATCAGGCAGTAGCCGGCCTCCGCGGTATGGCCGGTCTTCATGCCGTTCACCGACGGATCGCTGAACAGCAGGCCGTTGCGATTCGTGTCGTTGCTCGGCGGCGTGCCCGGATAGTGGTACTTCTTGATCGCGAAGTAATGCATGTCCTGCGGAAAGTCGTTCATCAGGTGGCTGACCAGGATGCTCAGGTCACGCGCGGTGGTCACGTGTCCCGGCTCGGGCATGCCGTCCGGGTTCTTGTACGTGGTCGACTTCATGCCCAGCGCCTTCGCCTCGTCGTTCATCATCTGCACGAAGTGCTCGACGCTGCCGCCCACGCCTTCGGCCAGCACGACCGAGGCATCGTTGCCCGACTGCACGATCATGCCCTTGAGCAGATCGTCGACCGGCACCTGCATCTTCGGATCGATGAACATGCGCGAGCCCAGGGTCTTCCAGGCCCGCACGCTGACCGGCAGCGCCTGCGTCGGCGTGATCTTCTTCGCGCGCAGCGCGTCGAACACCAGATAGGCGGTCATCAGCTTGGTCAGCGAGGCCGGCTCCACCGGCGCGTCGATGTTCTTCTGCGCGAGGATCTGGTGCGCCGTGACGTCCATCACCAGGTACGTGGGCAGCGCAACGTCGGGCGGCTGCGGCAGCGTTGAAGGCGCAGGCGTGGCCGCAGCCGGCACTGCTGCGGGCTCAGCCGCGCCGGTGGCGGTGGCGGCGAGCAGGGCCGCGGGCGCGATCGCGGCGGCAAGGACGATGGAATGAAGCAGGGAGAAATGGCGTTTCATGAGGCTGGGCGACCGCAGGGTCGAAAGAGGGAAGAACGGGATCGGAAAAGGTGAAACAGACGAAGAGCGGGAAGGCGGCGCTGCCGTTCAGACCGTGCGCGCCGCGTGAAGTTTCACGCGCGCAGGGCATCAACCCGGGACTTCAGGCGCGCAGATGGCGCAGCACGAGGCTCTTGAGCAGCGGCAATTGTCCATGAAAAAAATGACCGCCGCCGGGGACGACCGTGATCGGAAGCGTCTGCGGCCGCGCCCAGTCCATCACCGCCGCGAGCGGCACGGTGTCGTCCTGCTCGCCATGCAGCACCAGGCTGCGTTCGTGCAATTCGGCCGGCAGCGCGGCCACCTCGAAACGCGTTGCGGCGGTGCCGACCAGGACGATTTTCTCGACCGCGCGTGCGGGCCAGAACGATGCGATCGCATGGCTCGCGACGAACGCGCCGAATGAGAACCCGGCCAGCGCCAGCGGCCCACCCGGCGCGACCTGGTCGATCAGCGCGAGCATGTCGGCGCACTCGCCGCGGCCTTCGTCGTGCACGCCGGCACTGGCGCCGACACCGCGGAAATTGAAGCGCACCGCGCTCCAGCCCGACTGCACGAACGCGCGCGCCAGCGTCTGCACGACCTTGTTGTCCATCGTGCCGCCGAACAGCGGATGCGGATGCGCGATCACGGCCACACCGCGCGACGCGGCCTCGTCCAGCGGATCGTCGGACGCCGCCTCGATCGCGCCGGCGGCGCCGCGCAGCATCAGTCTGCGGGTTCGGATGTTCACTCGTTTGCTATCATTAGAGTAGCTAAATACACATAGCCCGAGCGGGCTTCATCCATGTTTTGCTTGTGAAATACGGTCAGCGCCCGACTGCGCGCACCGGCCGCATCGTCATCGTCCCATGTGCGGCGGAATCAGCAGACGCTCGACCACGCGCCCTTGCTTCAGGTGCGACTCGACGATCTCGGCTATGTCCTGCTCGTCGACGTAGCTGTACCAGACCGCCTCCGGATAGACCACGACGACCGGGCCGGCGGAGCAGCGGTCCATGCAGCCGGCCTTGTTCACCCGCACCCGGCCCGGGCCGGTCAGCCCGGCGGCCTTCACCAGCGCCTTGCAGCGCTCGAAGCCGCGCTGCGCGCCATGGTCGGCACAGCAGTTCTCGCCGTTGGCGCGCTGGTTCAGGCAGAAGAAAACGTGGCGCTCGTAGTACGAGCCGGGACGGGTGGCGGGAGCTTGCGGCGAATCCATCGGGCTATTGTAGGTTTCGGGGCCGCCGCAAGGCCCGCAGCGTCAGATACGCGAGCGTCATGTACGGCCAGAACCAGCCGAGCCACTGGATCACGCCGTGAAAGCGGATGAAGCGGCCCTGCTCCCAGGTCTGCAGCGTCTGCGAAAAATAGACACTGGCCGGCGCCTGGTTCAGCAGCACCAGATCGAGCACGATCGCCAGCGCCAGCAGCAACGCGCAGGCGCGCGGCGGCAGCGGCAGCAGCGCCAGGCCCACCGGCAGCGCGAGCACCAGGCCGAGCTGCACCGGCAGCGAGAACCAGTTCCACGCGTGCGTCGGCCCGAAGCTGAGCGCGTTCGACAGCCCGGTCGCGCAGACACCGAGCGCCAGCGTGCCGAGCAGGAACACCGTGCGCCGCCATTTCGAGCGGATGATGCTGTAGCCGAGCAGGCTCGGCAGCAGCACGCCGAGCAACGCGCAAAGCAGCGCGACGCGCGGCAGCAGCGGCTGCAGCTCGATCTCGCGCAGCGGCAGCCAGGCCAGGAACGGCGTGCCCTGCAGCAGGTCGCCCAGTCCGGCTTCCAGCCGCTCCATCACCTGGCCCAGGCCCAGCGGCACCGGGGTTGGAAACAGCAGCGCGATCGGCCACAGCGCCAGCAGTGCGAGCGCACCGCGCGCGTGCGGCACGAACCAGCGCGCGCGAATCCGGCTCCAGTGGTCGATCGCGCCGAGGCGCTCGAGCGCATAAGCGGCCGTCGCGCCGATCCAGGCGCCGCAGGTGTTGAACGTCAGGTCTACGTTGGACGGCACGCGCTCCGGCAAATAGGTCTGCAGCGTTTCCATCGAAAGCGACAGCAGTCCCGCTGTCGCCGTTGCAATCAGCACTGCATGGGCGGCACGGCGCGGCCGGCCGCTGCGCAGGGCACTGAGCGCATACAAAAAGCCCAGCGGCGCGTAGCCCAGCAGGTTCGAGACCAGATCGAACCAGGTCCAGTACCTGGGCCAGGGCTCGCTCAGGTAGAACCAGGGCGCGATGCCCTGGTCGCGCCAGTCCGAGAACGGGTACAGGCTGGCGTAGACGATCAGCGCGGTGTAGCACAGCGCCAGCGGCCAGGCCGAGGTCTTCGCCGACATCCTCGGCCGGGCGCCGCGTTCAGAACGGTTTGACGACAACCAGCACCACCGCGAGCAGCAACAGGATCACCGGAATCTCATTGAACCAGCGCAGCCAGACATGACCGGGCGTGGCGCCGCCCGCCTCGAAGCGGCGCAGCAGCCGCGCGCAGGCGACGTGGTACACGATCACGCCGAGCACCACGACCAGCTTCGCGTGCAGCCAGCCGCTCCCCGGTCCGCGGCCGATGCCAAAACCCAGCCACAGCCACAGGCCGAACAGCAGGGCTGGCAGCGCGATCATCGTCATGAAGCGCAGCAGCTTCCTCGCCATCAGCAGCAGCCGCGCCCGTTCGGCCATCGAGTCGGGCGGCACCAGCGCCAGGTTGACGAAGATACGGGGGAGGTAGAACAAGCCGGCGAACCAGCCGACGACGAACACGATGTGCAGCGACTTCACCCACGGCATCATGAGAGTGTAGGCTCACACCGTCAGTGCGCCGCGGCATGCAGAGAACGGTAGGAAAAAAAACCCCGGCAACGCGGCCGGGGTCAGAAGCCTTTTTGCTGTCACACAATGAGGCACCCGCTCAGGGAGGAAAAGCGGGGGGCGGCGAACCACCCGTAGCCAATCTAACAAAGCCGCTTACAAACTTCAAGCTGGCGTACCAACAATTTGTGACAACCTGCAAATGAAACCGGTGGACTGAGTACTTTCTATGGATCGCTCTGCGATGCATTCATGGTAATCCCTGAGGCGCCGTGTCGGGCGCACTATCGGTGACAATCGTCCGATGACTCCCTACGCTCCGTTCCCGCAGGGCCGCCCGCGGCGGCTGCGCCGCGATGCCTTCACCCGCAACCTGGTGCGCGAGCACGCGCTCGGCGTGCACGACCTGATCTATCCCGTGTTCGTGCAGGAAGGCCGCGGCCGCCGCGACAGCGTGGCATCGATGCCGGGGGTGGAGCGCCTGAGCGTCGATCTGCTGCTGCCGCTGGCCGAGGAATGCGCAAGCCGTGGCATTCCGGCGCTGGCGCTGTTCCCGGTGATCGATCCAAAGCGCAAGACCGCGGACGGGCGCGAAGCCGTGAACCCCGACGGCCTGGTGCCGCGCGCGGTGCGCGAGTTGAAAACACGGTTCCCGGCGCTGGGCGTGATGACCGACGTGGCGCTCGATCCGTACACCAGCCACGGACAGGACGGCCTGCAGGATGCCGACGGTCACATCGTCAACGACGAAACGGTCGCGGTGCTGGTGCAGCAGGCGTTGGTGCAGGCCGAGGCCGGCGTCGACATCGTCGCGCCGAGCGACATGATGGACGGCAGGATCGGAGCGATTCGATCTGCGCTCGAATCGCACGGCGCGATTCATACCCGCATCATGGCGTACAGCGCGAAGTACGCGAGCGCGTTCTACGGCCCGTTCCGCGACGCGCTGGGATCGGCCGGCAACCTGGGCCGCGCCGACAAGAAAACCTACCAGATGGACCCCGGCAACGGCGACGAGGCGCTGCGCGAGGTGGCGATGGACATCTTTGAGGGCGCCGACATGGTGATGGTCAAGCCCGGCCTGCCGTACCTGGACGTGGTGCGGCGCGTGAAGGACGCGTTCCGCGTGCCGACCTTCGCGTACCAGGTCAGCGGCGAATACGCGATGCTGAAGGCTGCCGCGCAGAACGGCTGGCTCGATCACGACGCGGTGATGATGGAGAGCCTGCTCGCGTTCAAGCGCGCCGGCGCCGACGGCGTGCTGACCTACTTCGCGCTCGACGCGGCGCGGCTGCTCGCGCAGGGTCCGGCCTAGCGTCGGCTCAAAACCACGGCGGGGATATTGCTGCCGCCTTCATCGCCCGCTGCACAGCGGGTCGCTCCAGCACGCGCTCCAGGTAAGGTCCCAGATACGCGCGCGCGCGCGCCGGCCGATGGAAGTTGCGCGTCCAGCGGCACAGCATGAACGCATAGGCATCGACCGCGCTGTAGCGCTCGCCGAGCAGCCAGGGCCCGTTGCTGGCGGCGAATTCGCGCTCGAGCAGGTCGACCAGCACCCGCACCCGCGATTCCGCATGCGCGCGCACTTGGCTGACACCGGCTGAGTTGCCGGCGTTGACCCAGCGCTCCGGATAAAAGTAGACGATCAGTGTCGCCTGCAGCGTGTTCGTGAGCCAGACCAGCCACTTGTAGAACTGCGCGCGCTGCTCGGTGCCGAGCGCCGGCGCGAGCTGCGCCTCGGGGTACCGGTCGCACAGGTGCAGGCAGATCGCCGCCGCCTCGTACAGCACCAGGTCACCGTCGGTCAGCGTCGGGATCAGCCCGTTCGGATTGAGCCGCAGGTATTGCTGCGTCTTCTGCACCCCCTGCGCGCGGTCTACCAGCACCAGTTCGAACGGCGCGCCGATCTCCTCGAGCAGGATCTGCGGCGCCATGCTGGCCGAGCCCGGATAGTGGTGCAGGCGCAGCATCGATCGCCGGGCCGCAGCCCGCTCAGGCCAAATGCTGGGCGAAGAAGGCGAGCGTGCGGCCGCGCGCCTGGTGCGCAGCGGTGGCGTCGTAGGCGGCGCGCTGGTCACAGTTGAAGCCGTGGTCGGCCGCGTAGACCTCGACCCGCACGCCGTGCTGGACCCGGGCAAATGCCTGCACGCTCTCCAGCGTGATGTGGCGGTCACGCTCGCCGAAATGGCACAGCACCGGGCAGCGCGGATGGCGCTGGACCTCGGCGCCGACCGTCATGCCGCCGCCGTAGTACGGCACCGCGGCGCTGACACCATCGACCAGCGCGGCCGCGCGCCAGGTCAGCAACCCGCCCCAGCAGTAGCCGACGACGCCGACCTTGCCGGCCGACGCGGCCCGGTTCACCGCAGCCTGGATGTCGGCGAGCACGCCCGGCGCGGGCAGCGCTTCGACCGCGGCCTTCAACGCGCTGCCGGCGCTCATGTCGTCCGGCGTGTAACCCAGATCGACGCCCGGCTTGACGCGCTGAAACGTGCTCGGCGCGACCGCCAGATAGCCTTCGGCGGCGAAGCCGTCGACCACCGATCGGATGTGCGAGTTCACGCCGAATATTTCCTGCAGCACCACGAGGCCGCCGCGCGGCCGGCCGCTCGGCTCGGCGATATAGGCTGGAACGACGAAGCCGTCCGTCGCTTTCAGATCAATGAACTGTCCCATGGTCCGGTCCTTTGCAAATGACGTGGATTCGAATCCGCGCGCCGGATCGCGGACCCGGCACCGCGGTTGTCAGGCGCGCAGCCTGCGCTCGACGAAATCGAGCCGGTCCTGGCCCCAGAACATTTCTTCGTCGACGATGTAGCTGGGCGCGCCGAACACCCCGGCCTCGATCGCCTGGTGCGTGTTCGCGTCGTACTGCTCGTGCGCGGCCTGGCTGTGCGACTGCTCCAGCCGCTCGGCGTCCAGGCCCTGCTCGGCCAGCAGCGCGAGCAGCGTCTTCTCGTCGGCGATGTTGCGCTCCTCGGCCCAGACCGCCGCCAGCACCGCGCCGGCGAACTTCAGCGCCGCGTCGGTGCCGTCGTGACGATCGACCGCGATGATCAGCCGCGCCGCATCGTCGCTGGACACCGGAAAGTAGCGCGGCTTCGCATGCAGCGGCAGCGCCAGATGCTCGGAAAAGCGCTTGAGCTCGACCAGCCGGTATGCCTGGCGCTGCGGCGCGCGCTTGGGAAGCGGCAGCCCACCCGAGACCGGAAACACTTGGCCGAAATCGACCGGCAGCACCCGCACCCGGGCGCCGGCGGCGCGCGCCATCGCGACGAAGCGCGTGTGGCCGAGGTAGGTCCACGGACTGTGCGGCGCGAAGTAGTAATCGACGGCATGGCTCAAGTCGGTCTCCTCGGGGCGCTGTATGACAGCGTTGTAACCGAGATGCCGCCTTTCTGCAGCGGCCGGGTCTTGCGCGAACCGGCGCGCTCACACCATCTCAATTGCTCCACCGCGCGGGCGCGCGACCCGCGATGCACGAAACAGAGGCCCGGGGGTGGTTCATTTCACCGACGCCAGCCACTGCGCGATCTGCTCGGCCGCCGCATCGGTGGCCGCGGCCAGCGCCTGCACGCCGCCGCGCGCATCGGGGCTGGCCGCCGGCCGCGTGATGCGCCAGCGGCGCTGCGCGACCGGCGTGGCGCCACCCGGCGCGGCGCGCAACAGCGTCGCGCGCAATTGGATCACGCCGGCGCTTTGCTGCGGCGACGCGAACTGCTGGCTGAACTCGTCGAGATCGACGCGCAACACCAGCGGCAGCGCAGCGCTGCCGGCGTCCAGCACCGCGCGCTGGCGGCCGAGGATTTCGCGCAGCCGCTGACGCACCAGTTCGGCCGGCGGCGCACTCCAGCGCGCCTCGGCATACCGACGCAGTTGCTGCGGATCGGCATAGTCAAGACGGTACAACACGGCCTGGCCGTCAAGCGCGTGGTTCGTCTCCACGGCGGCGAGCACCAGCGGCGGCAGCGCTTCGGTTGCGGCTGGGGCGCCCGCGTCGGCCGGAGCGGCGCCGAAGTCATAGACCAGCGCGCGTTGCGGCTTGTCGAGCACCGCGCAACCGGTCGCTGCGAGTGCCAAGCTCAAGCAAATCAGCGTTCTCGCCCCCGATTTGATTGCGGAGATTGCTATCTTCTCGATAGCGAATCGGGTGCCGTGGCGCAGCGGGCCGCTCATCGCGCCGCCCCCGGCGCGACGAAACCGGGCTCACCGGGCCCCGGCGGCACCGCGCCGTTGCCGACCAGCAGCGACTGCGGGTTGTCGCCGATCACGCGCACCGTGCGGTCGAACTGGCGCGCGGTGCGCGAGACCTCGTCGCTGGCGCGGCCGACCCGCGGCAAGGTCGCATTGTTCAGCGTCGCGGCGGCCTGGTTCAGCGCGCGCGTGCCGTCGGCCAGCTGGTCGAGCGCGCCGTTCTTCTCGCCGAGCCGCTGCGCAACCCGGTCGAACGCGCCGGCGGTCGCATCGAGCGAAGCCATGGCTTGCCGGCTGCCGGCGACCAGCGCCGGCAACCCGGCCAGCGCCGGGTCGAGCCGCTCGGTCACGGTGTGATCCAGCCCGTTCGCGAGCCGGGTCATTGCATCGGCGGCGCGGCCCAGGCCGTCGATCGCGGCAATCAGCGCCTGCTGGTTTTCCGGCGCGAACAGCCGGTTCACGCGCTTGCTGGTTTCGGCGACCTCTCGGATCATGCTCGCGCCCTCGTCCGACAGACTGCTCAGCAAGCTGGGCCGCAGCGGGATGCGCGGGTAGCCGCCGCCGTAGACGCGCGGGATCGGTTCGGTCGACTTGCCGGTGTCGTCGAGCTGCACGAACGCGAGCCCGGTCACGCCCTGGAAGTTCAGCGTCGCATAGGTGGACTGGGTCACCGGCGCGTCCTCGTCGACTGCGAGGCGCAGCAGCGCATTGCCCTTCACGTTAGGGTCGAAGCCGATGTACGACACCTTGCCGACATTGATGCCGCGAAAACGCACCGGCGCCTGCAGCTGCAGTCCGTTCAGCGGCTCGCGGGTCGAGATCTCGTAGACCCGGACCACCTGGGTGTCGCGCATCAGCCAGGCCGCCAGTGCAATCAGCAGCGCGGTGACCAGCAACACGAACGCGCCGGCAGCCAGCGCATGAGCCTTGTTTTCCATCGTCAGCCTCTCTTTCTCCAGGCGCGGCGGTCAGTCCGCGCCAACCGGCAGCGGCGCCATCGCGCGGCGGCCGCGCCGACCCAGAAAATACGCGCGCACAAACGGATGATCGAATCCGGCCACTTCGCGCGGCGGACCATCGACCACCACATGCTGATCGGCCAGCACCGCGACCCGGGTCGCGAGATCGAACACCGTGTCCAGGTCGTGCGTCACCATCACCACGGTCAGCCCGAGCTCGCGGTGCAGCGAGCCCAGCAGCGTGCAGAACGCGTCGGAGCTCTCCGGGTCCAGTCCGGCGGTCGGCTCGTCCAGCAACAGCAGCGGCGGGTCCATGATCAGCGCACGCGCCAGCGCCGCGCGCTTGACCATCCCGCCCGAGAGCGCGCTCGGCTTCTTGCCCGCGTCGGCCGCGGCGAGACCGACCATCTGCAGCTTGACCAGCGCGGCGTCGCGAATCAGCGCATCCGGCAGCACCTGGGCCTCGCGCAGCGCCAAGGCCACGTTGTCGAGCACCGAAAACGCCGAGAACAGCGCGCCGTGCTGAAACAGCATGCCGACCCGGCTGGCTGCATTGCGATGCAGCCCGAGGTTCGCGGCCGGCTCGCCCAGCACGCGCACGCTGCCGCGCGTCGGGGTTTCGAGCCCGAGCATCTGGCGCAGCAGCGTGGTCTTGCCGCTGCCCGAGCCGCCGACCAGCGCGAGGATTTCGCCGCGCCGCACCTGCAGATCCAGGTCGCGGTGAATCACCACGCCGCCGATCTCCGGGCCAAACCGGGTCCACAGCCCGTCGATCGCGACCACCAGGTCGTCCGCGGCCGCCAGCGGCCGATGTTGCATCGTGCCCGTCCCGCTCATAGACCGACGTTCTTGAACACGACCGCGAACAGCGCATCGACCAGGATCACGGTGGTGATGGACACGACCACCGACGCCGTCGTGCCGCGCCCCAGGCTCTCGGTGTCGGGCTTGACGCGCAGCCCGAAATGGCAGCCGATCAGCGCGATCATCAACCCGAATACGACCGACTTGGCGCAGGCCAACGTCAGGTTCGACACCTCGACCGCGCGCGGCAGCGCCTCGACGAAGTAGGCGGGCGTGATGCCCAGCGTCGCGTCGGCCGCGAGCATGCCGCCGATCAGCGCCGCCAGCGTGGTCCACAGACTGACCAGCGGCATCACGACCGCGAGCGCGAACGCGCGCGGCAGCACGAGACGAAACCCGTGCGCGATGCCCATCACGCGCATGGCGTCGAGTTCCTCGGTGACCCGCATCACGCCGATCTGCGCGGTGATCGCCGAGCCGGAACGCCCGGCGATCAGCACCGCGGCCAGCACCGGGCCGAGTTCGCGGATCAGCGAGATGCCGAGCATGTCGACGATAAAGGTGTCGGCGCCGAAGCGGCGCAGCACCTGCGCGCTCAGGTAAGCCAGCACGACGCCGATCAGGAAGCCGACCAGCGCGGTGATCGGCAGAGCGGTCGCGCCCATCGCGTACAGATGGCCCGACAGGTCGCGCCACGGGCCGCGCCGCGGCGCGCGCACGAGCCGGATTGTGTCGAGCAGCAGCTGGCCGATCATCTGCACCATGTCGCGAGCGCGCCCCAGCGCGCCCAGCACCGCCGCGCCCAGGCGCAGGTACTCGTCCCACAGCGCCGCGTGCCGCGCGCGCGGCAAAGGCTCGGCGCTGAATTGCGCCACCCGCTCGAGCACCGCGCGCTGGTCCGCGCTCGCTTGCAACCGTGCCGGCCAGCGCCGGCCCCAATGGTTCCACAGCAGTTGCGCGGCCACATGGTCGAACTGCTGCAGCGGCTGCAAGTCCCAGCCGATCGCCTCCCCCGAGCCGGCCTGCGCCGGCAGCCCGTTGAGCAGATGCGACACCCGGCGCCAGACGCCCGCGCCGCTCAGCTGCGCCGCAGTCCAGCGCCCGGCCAGCACCGCGCAGGGCCCGTCGGGCGTGTCCTGCTGCGTGAGACTGGGGCGTGCTTCCTCCATGGCGCAATCTGCTTTGGCATGGCTGGGTTGCCATGGTACCGCGCCGGATAAGGCGAAGCCGGTAGACTGGCAAGCACCGGACCGCGCTCGCAGTCCGCGTCGCACTACAAAAATCAACGCATGATCACCCGCACCACCCCCGATTCCACCGCAAACGCGGCCGACTGGCACGACGAAACCCGCGTGCTGCACGGCGACGCCGGCCTGTCGTCGGACTCGGCGCTGGTGCCGCCGATCCACTATTCAGCGACGTTCAAGGCCGACGATCCCCGGACGTTCGCGGACATGGCGAACACGCCGCGCCATCGCCGCTTCTACAGCCGCTACGGCAACCCGACGCACGAACATGCGGCGGCGCTGCTAGCGCAGCTCGAAGGCACCGAGACCGCGCTGCTGACCGCGTCCGGCATGGCGGCGATCAGTACCACGGTGCTGGCGCTGGTGGCGGCTGGCGACCATGTGATTGCGCAGGGGCGGCACTACATGAGCACGACCAAGCTGTTCGAGGAGGTGCTGGTGCGCTTCGGCGTGCAGGTCTCGATCGTCGAGCAGTCCGACACCGAAGCTTTTCGCGCTGCGCTGCGGCCGAACACGAAGCTGATCATGGTCGAGAGCCCGGTCAATCCGACGCTGGTGCTGACCGACCTGGCCGCGGTCGCGGCGCTGGCGCGGCCGCGCGGCATCCTGACCTTGGCCGACAACACCTTCGCGTCGCCCTTAAATCAGCGCCCGCATGCGCTCGGCATCGACATCGTGCTGCACAGCGCGACCAAGTACCTGGGCGGCCATCACGACCTGACCGCCGGCGCGATCTGCTGCTCGGGCGAACTCGCCGAGAAGATCTGGCGCATGCACGTCACGCTCGGTGGCGTGCTGTCGCCGATGGACGCCTGGCTGCTGCTGCGGGGCTTGCGCACGCTGCCGCTGCGCGTCGAACGCATCAACGCGAACGCGCTCGCGCTGGCGCGGTGGCTGGAGGAACAGCCGCAGGTCGAGCGGGTCTATTACCCCGGTTTGGAAAGCCACCCGCAGCATGCGCTCGCGCGGCGCCAGATGAGCGGCTTCGGCGCGGTGATCGCTTTCGCGCTGCGCGGCGGGTTCGACGCGACCAGCCGCTTCGTCGCGTCGCTCGCCGTCGCGACCCATGCGGTCAGCCTGGGCGGCGTCGATTCGCTGATCGTGCACACCGCCGCGATGTGGGCCGGCACGATGAGCGAGGCGCAGATGCTGGCGGCAGGCATCGCGCCGAACTTCGTGCGCATGTCGGTCGGCGTCGAGCACATCGACGACCTGAAGGCCGACATGGCGCGCGCTCTGCAAAAACTTTGACGCAGAGCCCAACGGCGCTGTAAGAACCGCCGCCTCCGTCCGACTACTCGGCATCGCAGAACCGCGGTGCCCCCGCCGATCCGGTACCCACCGCTCCGGCGCCAGCCCGGTCTGCTCACAGGAGACCGGACCATGGCTGCACGCGCCGACACCATTCACCCGCGCTGGCTGCGCGCAATGCACTGGACCAACGCGGCCGCGGTGCTGGTGATGATCGCCAGCGGCTGGCGCATCTACGACGCGACCGGCTTCATGGGTTTCCAGATCCCGACCGGGATCACGCTCGGCGGCTGGCTCGCAGGCGCGATCCAGTGGCATTTCGCGGCGATGTGGCTACTGGTCGCGAACGGCCTGCTGTACCTCGCATTGAATCTCGCGACCGGCCGTCTCGTCCGCAAATTCTTTCCGCTGTCGCCGCGCGCGCTCTGGACGGACCTGCGCGCCGCGCTCGCCGGCCGGCTCGCGCACGACGACCCGCGCCACTACAACACGGTGCAGCGCATGGCCTACCTGTTCGTGATGGTCGACATCGCGCTGCTGGTGGCCTCCGGCCTGGTGCTGTGGAAATCGGTGCAGTTCCCGCTGCTGCGCGAACTGCTGGGCGGCTACGAAGGCGCTAGGCGCGTGCATTTCGCGGCGATGGGCCTGTTGGTCGCGTTCATCGCGATGCACCTGACGATGGTCGCGCTGGTGCCGCGCACGCTGCTGCACATGCTGCGCGGCCATTGAGGAGATCGACATGAGCATCAAGACCCCGACCCCGGTTGTACTCGACAAGCAAGCGGTCCTGGAAGAAGCGGTGCAGCGCCTGGCGGCGCCGGGACGGCGCGACTTCCTGCGCCGCAGCCTCACCCTCGGCGGCCTCGCGATGCTGACCGGCTGCACGCTGACCGACCGGCCCGGCGTGCAGGCGGCGCTGACCCGCATCTCGCGCCTGAACGACGACGCGCAGGCCTGGCTGTTCGACCCGAACCGGCTCGCGCCGACCTACCCGGAATCGATGATCACGCGGCCGTTTCCGTTCAACGCGTACTACGGCGAGGACGAGGTGCGCCATGTCGACGGCGCCAGCTACCGGCTGCAGGTGACCGGACGGGTCGCCGACCGGCGCAGCTGGTCGCTCGCCGATCTGCGCGCGCTGCCGCAGGCGGATCAGATCACGCGCCACATCTGCGTCGAAGGCTGGAGCGCGATCGGCCGCTGGGGCGGCGTGCCGTTCGCGAGCTTCCTGCGCCGGGTCGGCGCCGACCTGAGCTCGAAGTATGTCGGCTTTCGCTGCTTCGACGACTACTACACCAGCATCGACATGGCGACCGCGCTGCATCCGCAGACCCTGCTCGCGCTGAGCTACGACGGGCGCACGCTGCCGGCGAAATACGGCTACCCGATGAAGCTGCGGATTCCGACCAAGCTCGGCTACAAGAACCCGAAATACATCCAGACCATCTTCGTCACCAACACCTACCCTGGCGGCTATTGGGAAGACCAGGGCTACAACTGGTTCGGGGGCAGTTGAGGCCCCGCGGGCTTTCGGCGCTCTTCGACATGCGGCATCACTGCCACTCTTCAACGCATCCCTTTTGAAAGGAAATCATCATGAACAAACTCACCACTGCGCTGCTGTCGGGCGCTTTCCTGTTCGCCGGCGCCAGCGCGTTCGCGCAAGACGCGATGGGGCACGACACGATGCCCGCCGACACCACGCACGCCGCCACGATGAAGAAGGACTCGATGGCGATGGACCACATGGCCAAGCCCGGGACCACGCACAAGATGCAGCACGACGCGATGGGCAATACGACGAAGAAGGATGCGATGGGTCACACGATGGACAACGGCGCGATGGCTCATGGCACGATGTCTCACGACGCGATGGGCCACGACGCGATGAGCAAGTGACGCGGCCGGCGCCGCGCGATGTCACGCCGGCCGCGGCGACACGCGGTGGTGGTCGGCGGCGGGGGCGCGGAAGGCGTAGAGTCGAGGGTTGCGCGGCACGCCGCGCAACCCTGCCGATTTCCTGCGCTGCGCCGGGCGGTGCGCGCAAGGCGGCATCCTCACACCGCGGCCGCCTGCGGCGGCGGCAAGGAGACCCACCATGAGCACTGCATCGATTGACCATTACATCGGCGGGCGCGTTGCGGCCGGCGCGTCGGGGCGCGCGCTGGACGTGTTCAACCCGGCAACCGGTGTCGTGACCGGACGCGTCGCGATGGCCACCGCGAAGGAGGTGGACCGCGCGGTCAGCGTCGCGCGCAACGCGTTTGAAGCCTGGGCCGACACGCCGCCGCTGCGCCGCGCGCGGGTGCTGTTCAAGTTCCTGGAACTGCTGAATGCGAACCGCGACGAACTCGCGCAGCTGATCACCGCCGAGCATGGCAAGGTATTCACCGACGCACAGGGCGAGGTCGCGCGCGGCATCGACATCGTCGAGTTCGCCTGCGGCGTGCCGCAGCTGCTCAAGGGCGACTTCACCGAGCAGGTCTCCGCCGGCCTGGACAACTGGACCCTGCGCCAGCCGTTGGGCGTGGTCGCCGGCATCACGCCGTTCAACTTCCCGGTGATGGTGCCGATGTGGATGTTCCCGGTCGCGCTGGCCTGCGGCAACTGCTTCGTGCTGAAACCCAGTCCGATCGATCCGAGCCCGTCGCTGCTGATCGGCGCGCTGTTGAAGAAAGCCGGCCTGCCCGACGGTGTGTTCAACGTGGTGCAGGGCGACAAGGAGGCGGTCGACGCGCTGCTGGTGCACCCCGACGTGCAGGCGGTGAGCTTTGTCGGTTCGACCCCTATCGCGCAGCAGATCTACGAGACCGGCGCGCGCAACGGCAAGCGGGTGCAGGCACTGGGCGGCGCGAAGAACCACCTGGTCGTGATGCCCGACGCCGACCTGGACCAGGTGGTGGACGCGTTGATCGGCAGCGCCTACGGCTCGGCCGGTGAGCGCTGCATGGCGATCAGCGTCGCGGTGCTGGTCGGCGACGTGGCCGACCAGCTGCTGCCGAAGCTGGTGCGGCGCGCGCGCGCGCTGAAGATCAAGAACGGCACCGCGACCGACGCCGAGATGGGCCCGGTCGTAACCGAGGCCGCGCAGCGGCGCATCACCGGCTACATCGAGCTGGGCACGCAGGAAGGCGCAAAACTGGTGGTTGACGGACGCGACTTTCGCGCAAGCGACGCCGGCCGCGGTTGCGAGAAGGGGTTCTGGCTCGGCGCGACCTTGTTCGATCAGGTCAAGCCGGAGATGCGCATCTACAGGGAAGAAATCTTCGGCCCGGTGCTCGCCTGCGTGCGCGTGAAGAATTTCGGCGCCGCGGTCGACCTGATCAATGCGCACGAGTTCGGCAACGGTGTCTCCTGCTTCACGCGCGACGGCCACGTCGCGCGCGAGTTCGCGCGGCGCATCCAGGTCGGCATGGTCGGCATCAACGTGCCGATCCCGGTGCCGATGGCCTGGCACGGCTTCGGCGGCTGGAAGCGCTCGCTGTTCGGCGACATGCACGCATACGGCGAGGAAGGCGTGCGCTTCTACACGCGACAGAAATCGATCATGCAGCGCTGGCCCGAGAGCACGCCCAAGGGCGCCGAATTCGCGATGCCGACGCATAAATGAACTCCCCCCGAAGCGGCCTTCGGCCGCCTCCCTCCGCTGGGGGGCCGAGGACCGCGGTTCCAAGCCTGCCTGCGCAGACTTGGACGGCCCGAAGGGGCGGTGCCTGTGGCGCCGCGGCGGCCCTGGGCCGAATCGGCTCACGAAGAAAAAGGCAAGGAAGCAACGGAGCATGAGCGATGCGACGTTCGACTACGTCATCGTCGGCGCCGGCACTGCCGGCTGCCTGCTCGCGAATCGGCTCAGCGCCGATCCCTCGAAGCGCGTACTGTTGATCGAGGCCGGGCCGAAAGACGACTACGCGTGGATCCACATTCCGGTCGGCTACCTGTACTGCATCGGCAACCCGCGCACTGACTGGCTGTACCAGACCGAACCCGACCCGGGCCTGAACGGGCGCAGCCTGCGCTACCCGCGCGGCAAAACGCTGGGCGGCAGCTCCAGCATCAACGGCATGATCTACATGCGCGGCCAGTCGCGCGACTACGACGAATGGGCGCGGCTCACCGGCGACGACGCGTGGACCTGGGCCAACGTGCTGCCGTACTTCAAGCTGCACGAGGACTACTTTGCCGGGGCCGACGCGCTGCATGGTGCCAAGGGCCAGCTTCCCGAGCTGCTGAATGGCGCGGCCGGCCCGTACTTTCGGCGCCTGCGCGAGCGCGGCGCCGGCGGCGAATGGCGCATCGAGCGCCAGCGATTGCGCTGGGACATCCTGGACGCGTTCGCCGCCGCCGCGCAGCAGGCCGGCATTGCGGCGACCGACGACTTCAACCGCGGCAGCAACGAAGGGGTCGGCTACTTTCTGGTGAACCAGCGTGCCGGCTGGCGCTGGAACGCGGCGCGCGCGTTTCTGCGGCCGACCTGCTACGGCCGACCGAACTTTGAACTGTGGACCGGCGCGCAGGTCGAGCGCCTGCAGTTCGAGACGAACAAAGGCGGCAGCCTGCGCTGCAGCGGCGTGCAGGTGCGCACCGGCAGCGACTCGGTCGCCGCCCACGCCGCCAGCGAGGTGATCCTGTGCGCCGGCAGCATCGGCTCTTCCCAGATCCTGCAGCTGTCCGGAGTCGGGCCTGGCGAACTGCTGCAGCGCCACGGCATCGCGGTGCGCGCCGATCTGCCCGGCGTCGGCGCGAACCTGCAGGATCATCTGCAGATCCGCGCGGTATTCAAGGTCCAGGGCGTGCCGACGCTGAACACGATGGCCAATTCTCTGCTCGGCAAGGCGCGCATCGGCCTGCAGTACGCGCTCACGCGCAGCGGGCCGATGAGCATGGCGCCGTCACAGCTCGGCGCGTTCACCCGCAGCGCGCCGCAGTACGACTGGCCGAACCTCGAATACCACGTGCAGCCGCTGTCGCTCGACGCATTCGGCGAACCGCTGCATCGATTTCCCGCGTTCACCGCGAGCGTCTGCAACCTGCAGCCCACCAGCCGCGGCATGGTGCAGATCAAGAGCCCGCGGCCGGACGATGCGCCGGCGATCGCTCCGAACTACCTTGCCACCTTCGAGGACCGCAAGGTCGCTGCCGACTCGCTGCGCGTCACGCGCCGCATCGCGGCACAGCCGGCGCTCGAGAAGTACCGGCCCGAGGAATGGAATCCTGGCCCGCAGTACCAGAGCGACGACGAACTCGCGCGCCTCGCCGGCGACATCGCGACCACGATCTTCCACCCGGTCGGCACCACCGCGATGGGCCGCGACGACGACCGCCAGGCGGTGCTCGACAGCCGGCTGCGCGTGCGCGATGGGCGCGGCGGCCGGATTGCCGCGCTGCGCGTCGTCGACGCCGGCGCGATGCCGACCATCACCAGCGGCAACACCAATTCGCCGACGCTGATGATCGCCGAGCGGGCAGCAGAGTGGATCGCCGAGGCCGGATCGCGCGCCGGCTGACCGACCGGCTACGGGTAAACACCGACCTGGGCGACGACCCGCCACAGTTACAATTTGCGCCACTCCGCAGCAGGCCTACGGCCGCGCTGGCGCGAGGAGCCGAGGGGACAACAACCGCGACGCGGGCGCGCTATCCGCCGCCTAAGATGCATTCAGTGAAAAAGCGCCGGACACCCCGGCGCTTTTTTCATGGTCCTCATGAAAATGCGGCTCAAGCCGAGGTACCACCTTCATAGTTTGCTATATTTAGAATAGCAAACTGAAGACACGGCTACCGCCCCTCCAAGCCCTTCCAAGCTCATCTCGTCACCCATAGCGCTTGACAAGAACCATAGAACCTCTGCTGGGCCGTAGGGTGTGCCCCCTCGCAGGGGGAGGGCGAAGCGACACGCAGTGCGCGCAGCCTGGGGGTGGTCATTACGGCTGCGGCGGCCAGGGGACGCTGGACGCCGGCAGCGGCGTGCCGATCGGCGCGGTCGCCTGGCCCTTCTGCACCGCCGCCATGTCCTGCGGGTTCGGAATCTCGTGCAGCAGCCAGTAGTCGAGCACGCGTCGCGCGATCGGCGCGGCCGCTTCCGCGCCGAAGCCGCTGTTCTCGACCACCAGCGCGACGACGATCTTCGGATCGTCGGCCGGTGCGTAGGCGATGAACAGCCCGTTGTCGCGCAGACGCGCGGCGAGCCTGGCCGCATCGTATTTCTGGTTCTCCTTGATCCCGACCAGTTGCGCGGTGCCGGTCTTGCCGCCGCTGGTGTAGCCGGCACCGCGGAACGCCGCGGCCGCCGTGCCCTGGATGTTCACGCCGACCATCGCGTTGCGCACCACGTCGAGGTACTGGGGTTTGATGTTGAGCTGCACGCCGGTGTCGGGCTGTGCCGGCGTTTCCTTGTGCGTGACCGGGTCGATCAGATCCACGCCGACATGCGGTCGCATCTTCAGCCCGTGGTTCACCAGCGCACTCAGGGCGGTGGCCATTTGCAGCATCGTGTAGTGGTTGTAGCCCTGACCGATGCCGAGCGAGATCGTCTCGCCCGCATACCACTTCTGCTGCTCGGGGCGATGGTACGCGCGGCGCTTCCACGCGGTCGACGGCAGCAGGCCGCGCGACTCGCCCGGCAGGTCGATGCCGGTCAACTGGCCGAAGCCGAACGGTTTCAACTCGTCGTGAATCGTGTCGACACCGAGATCGTTTGCGACCATGTAGTAGTAGGTGTCGCAGGATTCGACGATCGACTTGTACATGTTGACCGTGCCGTGGCCGCCCTCCTTGTCGTCACGGAACTTGTGGCCGCCGAACCAGAAGTAGCCCGGGTCCTGGATCGTCTGCTGCGGCGTGCGCTTGCCGGTCTCGAGCGCGGCGATCGCCATGAACGGCTTGTAGGTCGAGCCCGGCGGGTAGGTGCCGCGCAGCGCGCGATTGAGCAGCGGCTTGTCGGGCGACTCGTTCAGCGCCTTCCAGTTGTCCGAGTCGATGCCGTCGACGAACAGGTTCGGATCGAACGTCGGCATGCTCACCAGCGCCAGCACCTCGCCGGTCTTCGGGTCGAGCGCGACCATCGCGCCGCGCCGGTCGCCGTACATCTCTTCCACCAGATGCTGCAGACGGATGTCGATCGACAGCTGCACCGTGTCGCCGGGCTTGGCCGGCACGCTGCCGAGCAGGCGCACCGCGCGTCCCGACGCGGCGGTCTCCATCTCCTGCACGCCGGTGGTGCCGTGCAACTGATTCTCGTAGCTCTGCTCGACGCCGAGCTTGCCGATGTACTGCGTGCCGCGGTAGTTGGCCTCGTCGTCCGAGTCGTCGATCCGGTCCTTCTCGGCCTGGTTGATGCGCCCGACATAGCCGATCAGGTGACTCGCGAGGCTGCCGAACGGGTAGCTGCGAAACAGCCGCGCCTTGACCTCGACGCCGGGGAAGCGAAAGCGCTGCGCTGCGAAGCGCGCGACCTCTTCGTCCGACAGGCGCATGCGGATCGGCACCGATTCGAAGCTCTTCGAGTCCTCGAGCAACCGCTTGAAGCGGCGCCTATCGCGCGGGGTGATCTCGACCACCTTCGACAGCGCATCGATGGTCTGCTCCAGCGGCCCCGCTTTCGACGGCGTGATCTCCAGCGTGTATGCCGAGTAGTTCGTCGCGAGCACGATGCCATTGCGGTCCACGATCTGGCCGCGCGCCGGCACGACCGGCACGATCGCGGTGCTGTTGGTCTCGGCCTGCTCGGCCAGCTCGTCGTGGCGCACCACCTGCAGTACCACCAGCCGCGCGATCACCAGCGAAAACGCGAACAGCACGACCAGGCCCGCGACCAGCACGCGCGCGCGAAACCGCGCGAGCTCGGCCCGGATGTTGCGCAGCTCGGTCATCGCGCGGCGGCCCGCATCACAGCGGACGGTCCTTGTCCGGATCGGGCGCGCGCAGCTGCGGCGCCAGCAGCAGCACGCTGGCCACCGGCCACAGCGCGGCCTCGATCAGCGGCGCCCACAGCGCCTGCCAGCCGCCGAATCCCGCGCCGGCCAGCATGCTCACACCCAGTTCGATCGCATGGGCGGCGGCAAAGATCGGCAGCAGCTGCAGCGCCTGCGAAGGCACGCCGAACCACAGCAGCCGCCGATGGATCATGATCGCGAAGTAGCTGAGCGCGGTGTAGGCGAGCGCATGCTGGCCCAACAGCCCGGCCTGCTGCACGTCCATGCACAGGCCGAACACGAATGCCGAGCCGATACCGACGCGCAGCGGCTGGTGCACGCTCCAGAACACCAGCAGCAGCATCAGCAGGTCCGGGCGCCACGGCGCGCGCCCGAGCGGCAGCATGTTGACGAGCAGCGCCACCGCCAGGCTGCCCCAGATGAACACCGGATTCGCCGGCAGCAGCAATTGCTGGCCGGGACGCATCAGCATCGCCAGCTCCGTGTGATGGCAAGTGGCGACGGAATCATTTCCCTTTTTGGCCCCTGTGCTTTGCGACCGGCTTGGCCGCGGGCTCCGGCGATTGCGGCACCTGCACCGCGACCGGCGTCAGCAGCAGCACGTCGCGCGTCGAATCGACACGCGCCTCGGGCTGCAGTTCGACACGCGCGAAGGTCGAATCGGCGCGGCGCTCGACCTTCGTGATCTTCGCCACCGGCAGGCCGGCCGGATAGACGCCGTCGATGCCGCTGGTGGTCAGCAGGTCGCCGACCTGCAGGTCGGCATTCACCGGCATGAAGCGCAGCTCCATCATCCCGCCCTGCGACGGCTCGCCGAACGCGACGCCGCGCACGCCGCTGCGCGCGTCGAGCACGGGAATCGCCTGGTCGCGGTCGGTCACCAGCGTCACCTCGCTCAGCAGCGGCAGCACCCGCGTCACCTGCCCGAGCACGCCCGATTCGTCGAGCACCGGCGAGCCGGCCTGCACACCCTGCGCCATCCCCTTGTCGACGATGATCTTGCGCGAATACGGGTCGGCCGCGTCGTACAGCACCTCGGCCGCCTGCGAAGGCGTGGGCGTGTGCTCGTGCAGCGCCAGCAGCTGGCGCAGCTGGCGGTTCTCCAGTTCCAACTGCTCGACCTGGCTCGCGCGCAGCGACTGCAGCGCGAGCTTGCGCCGCGCGGCTGCCGCGTCCTGCTGCGCCGCCTTCAGCGATTCGAAATAGCTGGCGCCATCGCGCGCGAGCAACACCGGCTGCATCACCAGCCACTGCGCGGGGTAGAGCACGGCCGCGACCACCGCGCGCAGCGGTTCGGTGATTCGAAAACGCGTGTCGGCCACCATCAGGAACAGCGCGAGCGCACCAAAGAACATCAGCTTCGACAGCGCCGACGGCCCCTGCTTGAAGAAGGGCGGCGGCGTCCGGTCCAGTGTCCCGAGTGGCATGGCTCGCGTATTGTCCCGCGTTCGCCGGGCCGGCGGTACCTGCGCGGGCCGGCGACCCTGCGGACTACTCCGAGGTGAAGATCGAGCCGAGCCGGTCCATGCGCTCGAGCGCAATGCCGCAGCCGCGCACCACGCAGGTCAGCGGGTCTTCCGCGACCAGCACCGGCAGGCCGGTCTCCTCGGCCAGCAGGCGATCGAGGTCGCGGAGCAGCGCGCCGCCGCCGGTCAGCATCATGCCGCGCTCGGCGATGTCGGCACCGAGTTCGGGCGGGGTCTGCTCGAGCGCGTTCTTCACCGCGCTGACGATGTTGTTCAGCGGATCGGTCAGCGCCTCCAGGATTTCATTGCTGGAGATCGTGAACGATCGTGGCACGCCCTCGGACAGGTTGCGGCCCTTGACCTCGATCTCCTTGACCTCGGAGCCCGGGAACGCCGAGCCGATCAGCTTCTTGATGCCCTCGGCGGTCGGATCGCCGATCAGCATGCCGTAGTTGCGGCGGATGTAATTGACGATCGCGTCGTCGAATCGGTCGCCGCCGACGCGCACACTGCCCTTGTACACCATGCCGCCGAGCGAGATCACGCCGACTTCGGTGGTGCCGCCGCCGACGTCGACCACCATCGAGCCCGACGCCTCGCTGACCGGCAGGCCGGCGCCGATCGCCGCCGCCATCGGCTCCTCGATCAGGTAGACCTCGCTCGCGCCGGCGCCGAGCGCGGACTCGCGGATCGCGCGCCGTTCGACCTGGGTCGAGCCGCAGGGCACGCAGATGATGATACGCGGGCTGGGCTTGAGGATGCCGCGCGGGTGCACCATCTTGATGAACTGCTTGAGCATCTGCTCGGTGACCGTGAAGTCGGCGATCACGCCGTCCTTCATCGGCCTGATCGCCTCGATGTTGCCCGGCACCTTGCCGAGCATCGCCTTGGCCTCGGCGCCGACCGCCTGGATCGTCTTCTTGCCTTGCGGGCCTCCCTCGTGGCGGATCGCGACCACCGACGGCTCGTCGAGCACGATGCCGCGACCGCGCACGTAGATCAGGGTGTTGGCCGTGCCGAGGTCGATCGCCAAGTCGGTCGAGAAATACCGGCGGAATGCTCCGAACATCAGGGAATCCTTCTCGGGCATGGCGCGCGCTTGGGGCGCATCATCGCCCGGGCAAACGGGGAACGCGAGGGGTCGTTATTCGTCTTGTTGGCGCAGACACCGGCGCAGTCGTGGGGTGTCGCGGCAAAGGCGAGATAATACCGTATCCCCCGCGCGCGGCCGGTTTTCCCGGCGTCCGCGCATCCCCTGATCTTCCGCTTTCAAACCCGCTCTCGCGATGGCTCTGACGCTGCAGGACATCGGGCGAATCGCCCACTTGGCCCGACTGGAACTGAACTCCGCCGCGAGTGAGCGCATGCTAGCTCAGCTGAACGGCTTCTTCGACATCGTCGAGCGGATGCGCGCCGTCGACACCACCGGCCTGGACCCGATGGCGCATCCGCTGGCCGGCCGCGACGAGGTGGTGCTGCGGCTGCGCGACGACGCGGTGCGCGAGGCCGACCAGCGCCAGGCGAACCAGCAGAGCGCGCCGGCAGTCGAGCGCGGCCTCTACCTCGTGCCGCGGGTGATCGAATGAGCGCAACGACGAGGGGCCCCGCAGCACGGGGATCGGCGCCGCGAATTCGATCAAGCGGGCGACATCCGCCGCAGGAAAACGCGCCACTGCGCTACCGAGGCCGCCGAATGAGCGCAACGACGAGGGGCCCCGCTCGCGGGGATCGGCACCGCGAATTCGATCGGGCGGCCGACCACCCGGGAATTGAAACCGCGCTGAGGAAATCGGAGGCCGCCGAATGAGCGCGCTGCACGAGCTGCCCCTCGTCGAACTCGCGGCGCGGCTGCGCCGGCGCGACCTCTCGGCGGTCGAGGCTGCGCGGCATTTCCTCGCACGCGCCGCGGAGCACGACGCGCTCGGCGCGTATCTCGCAACCAACGAGGAGATCACACTCGCCCAGGCGCGCGCGGCCGATGCGCGGATCGCGCGCGGCGACGACGCGCCGCTGCTGGGCGTGCCGCTCGCGCACAAGGACATCTTCGTCACCCGCGACTTCCCGAGTACTGCGGCGTCGCGCATGCTGGACGGCTATCGATCCTCTTTTGATAGCACAGTCACTAACAAGCTAGCGGACGCTGGGGCGATAACGCTTGGAAAACTGAACTGCGACGAGTTCGCGATGGGCTCGTCCACCGAGAATTCAGCATATCGCCCCGCGCGGAACCCCTGGGACCCCGACCGCGTCCCGGGCGGCTCGTCCGGCGGCAGTGCGGTCGCGGTCGCGGCACGGCTGCTGCCGGGCGCGACCGGCACCGACACCGGCGGCTCGATCCGTCAGCCGTCCGCGTTCTGCGGCGTGACCGGTATCAAGCCGACCTATGGCCGCGCATCACGCTACGGAATGATCGCGTTCGCGTCCAGCCTGGACCAGGCCGGCGCGATCGCGCGCGGCGCCGAAGACTGCGCGCTGCTGCTCTCCGCAATGTGTGGCCCCGATCCGGACCGTGATTCGACCTCGCTCGATGTGCCGCCGGAGGACTTCACGCGCCGCCTGAACGATTCCATCGACGGCCTGCGCATCGGCGTGCCGCGCGAATTCTTCGGCGCGGGCCTGGCGGCCGACGTACGCACCGCGGTCGACGCGGCGCTGGCCGAATTTGAGAAGCTCGGCGCGCGACTCGTGCCTATCACGCTGCCGCGCACCGAACTGGCGATTCCCGTTTACTACATCATTGCGCCTGCGGAAGCGTCGAGCAATCTGAGCCGCTTTGACGGCGTGCGCTACGGGCACCGCGCGGCGGAATACGCCGACCTGCAGGACCTGTACAAGAAGTCGCGTTCAGAGGGCTTCGGCGACGAGGTCAAGCGCCGCATCATGATCGGCACCTACGTGCTGTCGCACGGCTACTACGACGCGTACTACCTGCAGGCGCAGAAGATCCGCCGCATGATCGCGGGCGACTTCCAGAAGGCGTTCGAGGCCTGCGACCTGATAGCAGGGCCGGTCGCGCCGACGGTCGCCTGGAAGCTCGGCGCGCACGGCGGCGACCCGCTGGCCGACTACCTGGCCGACGTCTACACGCTGCCGGCCTCGCTCGCAGGTCTCCCCTGCATGAGCGTTCCGGCGGGTTTCGGCGAAGGCGGCATGCCGGTCGGGCTGCAGCTGATAGCCAATCACCTGCAGGAGGCGCGGCTGCTGAACGCCGCGCACCGCCTGCAGCAGGCGACCGACTTCCATCTGCGGCAACCGGAGGGCCTCTGAAATGGCATCCCCGTTGATCCAGGGCTACGAGGTCGTGATCGGCTTCGAGACCCATGCACAGCTTTCCACGACAAGCAAGATCTTCAGCCGCGCGGCCACCGCGTTCGGCGCCGAACCGAACACCCAGGCCTGCGCGGTCGACCTCGCGCTGCCCGGCACGCTGCCGGTGATGAACCGCGGCGCGGTCGAGCGCGCGATCCGCTTCGGCCTGGCGATCCGGGCGACGATCGCGCCGCGCAGCGTGTTCGCGCGCAAGCATTACTTCTACCCCGATCTGCCGAAAGGCTACCAGATCAGCCAGTACGAGATCCCGGTGGTGCAGGGCGGCAGCGTCGAGTTCCTGCTGGACGGCGAGCGGCGCTCGGTGCGGCTGGTGCGCGCGCATCTGGAAGAAGACGCCGGCAAGTCGCTGCACGAGGACTTCGTCGGCATGAGCGGCATCGACCTGAACCGCGCCGGCACGCCGCTGCTCGAGATCGTCACCGAACCCGACATGCGGTCTTCCGACGAAGCCGTGGCCTACGCGAAGGAACTGCACCGACTCGTCACCTGGATCGGCATCTGCGACGGCAACATGCAGGAAGGGAGCTTCCGCTGCGACGCGAACGTGTCGGTGCGCAGGCCGGGACAGCCGCTGGGCACGCGGCGCGAGATCAAGAACCTGAACAGCTTCCGTTTCATGCAGCAGGCGATCGACTACGAACTGCGCTGGCAGATCGAACAGCTCGAGGACGGCCGGCAAATACAGCAGGCGACGGTGCTGTTCGACCCGGATACCGGCGAGACGCGCGCAATGCGCTCCAAGGAAGACGCGGCCGACTACCGCTACTTCCCCGACCCCGATTTGCCGCCGCTGGCCGTTTCGCAGGATTGGATCGCCCAGGTACGCGCTGCAATGCCCGAGCTGCCGCGCGCGATGGCTGCGCGCTTTGCTGCCGACTATGGCCTATCAGACTATGACGCGACGGCATTGACGCAAAGTCGTGAGATGGCGGCCTATTTTGAAGCGACGGCCCGTGCCTGCAACGAGGCCAAACTGGCCAGCAACTGGATCATGGGCGAGGTCTCGCGCCGGCTGAACGCACAGGAGATCGACATCGACGCAGCGCCGGTGTCGGCGGGGCAGCTGGCAGCGCTGATCGGGCGCATCGCCGACGGCACGGTCTCGAACAACGCCGCGCGCCAGGTGTTCGACGCGCTGTGGAGCGGCGAAGCAAGCGACGTGGACGCGGCGATCGCAGCCAAGGGACTTCAGCAGATGAGCGACGCCGGCGCGCTGGAGGCGATCGTCGACCAGGTGCTGGCCGGCAATGCGAAATCGGTCGACGAGTTCCGCGCGGGCAAGGACAAGGCGTTCAACGCACTGGTCGGCCAGGTGATGAAGGCCAGCCGCGGCAAGGCAAACCCGGCGCAGGTGAACGAGATGCTGCGCGCCAAGCTCGGCGCCTGAGCCCGGTCGGCGCCGACCGCGCCAGCAATCGCTTCAGCGCGCGACCGGCGCCTGCAGCGCCCAGAGTTGCTTCAGCTTCGCGAGCTCGTCGTCGAAACGCGCATTGATGCGCTTCTTCTCCGCCTCCTGCTCGGCGACGAAGCGGGTTTGCACGTCAATGCTGTGCGCGTTGTCCGCGGTTTCGCGTTGCAGCGACGCCGGCGCGCGCGACGGATCCTTCTGGTAGAACTGGTATTCGGCGGCGATATCCTGGCGCTGCGTCTGCAACTCGGCCAGGCGCTTCTGCGCCGCGCGGATCACGTCGTCGACCTGCCCCAGCGCCTGTGCCCGCTCCTTGTCGTGCGCGGCGCGGTTCGGGTAGCGAATCAACAGCGCGCGATCGCGCCGCTTTTCCTCCGCCTGCTTGGCCTGCTCCTCGCGCGCCAGTCCTTCTTTCGCCTGTTGTGCGGCGCGCTCCGGGCCGGTCAGCGACGGACCGATGGTGCGGCGCACCGTGCCGCTCGGATTGAGCTCGGTCTGCGGCCGGTCCATGCACGCGGCGATCGGTCGATCCGACGTGATCACGTGCCCCCGGTCATCGGTACAGGTGTAGATCGCCTGCGTCGGCGGCGGTGCCGCTCCTTGCTGCGCCGCCGACGCCGCCGCAGCGCAGGCAAACAGCAGCGCGATCCAGGCGCGATGGGAAATCGATGAGCTCACTTCCATCCTCGGTTTCAATCCACGCCATAGCGCTGGCGGTAGGCCAGCACCGGTGCGTGGAACGCCGCGACCCGAGGGTCGCCGCAGTGCGCGAGATACTGCAGCAAATCCCCCAGAGTCGCAATCGCGCAGACCTGCAAGCCGAGCTGTCCGCGGACATATTGCACGGCGCTGTGGTCCAGATCGGCTCCGCCCTCGGTCGCCTTCTCCTGCCGGTCCAGTGCGATCGCGACTGCATGCGGCGTTGCGCCCGCGGCCCGAATCAGGCCGATCGCCTCGCGCACCGCGGTGCCGGCCGACATCACATCGTCGACAATCAGAACCTTGCCGGCGAGCGGCGCGCCGACCAGCGTCCCGCCCTCGCCGTGGTCCTTCGCCTCCTTGCGGTTGTACGCGAACGGCCGGTTGCGTCCCAGCCGCGCCAATTCGATCGCAACCGCTGCGGCCAATGCGATTCCCTTGTATGCCGGCCCGAAGATCAGGTCGAACTCGATCCCGCTCGCGACCAGCGCCCGGGCATAGAGCTGCGCAAGCCGTCCGAGCTTCGCGCCGTCGTCGAACAGGCCGGCGTTGAAGAAATACGGGCTGAGGCGGCCGGCCTTGGTCCGGAACTCGCCGAAGCGCAGCACACCCGCGTCCATGGAGAACTGAACGAACTCCTGCGCGAGCTCGGCCGCGGTCGGTTCCGGAACATCGTTGCCCAAGCAGCATCCCTCCATGTCGACACCCACCACCCGGCCGATCAAACAACCGAGGCCGGCGCAAACGGCCAGCGACTCCACGATTCTATTTCCGCAACGGACGGTCACAACACGGGGAGGGCACGCGCCGCACCGACCCATACAATCGAAGAGCCTTGCGCCACCCTCGACGCAAGGGCAGCGCGACCGACCCGAGAACCCAATGACCAGCACCGCGGCCCCGCCGGCCCAGGCGAATGGCAGACGAGGCGGCATCCGACGCCTCCGGACCATGATCAGCGCGGCGCTGATCGCCGCAGCCGGCGCCCTCTTCATGGCGCTGAGCTACATCGCCTGCGCCACGCCGAATGCCCCGGCACTGGCCGTGCTGGCCGGCCTGCTGCCGCTGGCGGCGCTTGCATTGCTGCTCTGCTGGCGCTCCAGGCTGCGCCTGCCGGCGCTCGCGCTGTGGCTGGCCGTGTTGATCGCCGTGGTCTGGAATCGAGATTTGCTGCAGGGCCATGCGGCCTGGGTCTATCTCGCGCAGCACGCAGGCGCAATGGCGCTGCTTGCGGTGATGTTCGGCAGCACGCTGCGTGGCGGCGATGCGAATGCGCTATGTTCGCGCGTCGCGGCGTTCCAGTCGGTCGACTTGCCCGACGCCCGCCGGCTGCGCTACACCTGGCAGGTGACGCTGGCCTGGACACTCTTCTTCGTTGCGACCGGCGCGCTGTCGCTGCTGCTGTTCTTCTTCGGCACGATGGCGCACTGGTCGTTGTTCGCGAACGTACTGACACCGGCCCTGGTCGGTGCAATGTTCGGCGTTGAATATCTGGTGCGCCGTCGCGTGCTGCCGGGGCGGCCGCATCTCGGCCTGTCCGAGACGCTGCGGGCCTACCGCGACTACCGGCGCAACCACGGATGAGCCGCTGATCACGAACGCGCCGATCGACACCATGTCGCCGAGCTACCCTTTACTGCCCGATGGGCCGGGCGAGGCCACGATCGCGTTCCGCAGCGGCCGGCCGGTGCGACGCGACCAGTTCATCGCGGACCTGACAGTCTGTGCGGCACGGCTGGGCGATGCGACGCACGCGATCCCGCTATGCGGCGACCGCTATTGGTTCTCCATCGCCTTCCTCGCCTGCATTGCGCGCGGCGTGGTCAGTCTGTTGCCCAGTTCCAGCGCGCCCGAACATCTGGCGGCCCTGGCCGCCCAGGCGCCTGGAACGCTGGTGCTGCTCGACCACGACGCGGCGCCGCTGTCGCCGCTGCGCTGCGTGCGCATCGATACGCCGGCCGGGGCGGCGCGCGCGATGCCGCAGCAGTTGCCGCGGATCCGCGCGGCGCAATGCGTCGCCCGCGTCTATACCTCGGGCTCGACCGGCGAGCCGCAGGGCCACGACAAATTCTTCGGCTGCCTGATGGAAAGCGTCGCCGCGGCGTCGCGCCGGGTCTGGACCGTCGCCGGGGCGCCCTGCACGGTCGTCGGCACGCCGAGCTTTCGCCATATGTACGGGCTGGAATCGACGGTGCTGTTGCCATTGTTCGGCGCCGGGCGGCTCGCCGACAGCCAACCGTTCCTGCCGGCCGACATCGCGACGGCACTGGATGAACTGCCCGAACCACGGCTGCTGGTGACGACGCCGTTCCACCTGCGCAAGCTGCTCGAATCCGGATTGAAGCTGCCGCGACTGGCCGCGTTGCTGTCGGCCACCGCGCCGCTGTCGCAGCAATTGGCCCGGCAGGCCGAGGCCGAATTGGGCGCGCCGCTGCTAGAGATCTACGGCGCGACCGAGGTCGGGCAGGTGGCCACGCGCCGGCCCGGCCAGTGCGCCGAGTGGACGGCGCTGGACGGCCTCGCCCTCACGCGCCGGCAGGACGCGACTTTCGTCAGCGGCGCCGCGCTGCACCGGCCGCAGCCGC
The DNA here is from genome assembly GCA_030123545.1 of Burkholderiaceae bacterium. NCBI lineage: Bacteria > Pseudomonadati > Pseudomonadota > Betaproteobacteria > Burkholderiales > Burkholderiaceae > Burkholderiaceae bacterium. The sequence continues at coordinate 215,105 of CP126124.1, forward strand.
TGAACGACGTGGTCGAACTACTCGACTCGACCCATTTCCGGCTAATCGACCGCGGTGCGCATCTGATCAACATCTTCGGCAAACGCAGTTCGCTGGGGTTTCTGAATCAATTGCTGCTGCAGATCCCGGGCGTGAAGGACGGGGCGTTCTATCTGCCCGAGTCAAAGCAGGACGACGTGCGGCCAGCCGCCTTCGTCGTCGCGCCTGGTCAGAGCGCGGCCGACATCGTCGCCGCGCTGCGGCCCTATGTCGACCCGGTGTTCCTGCCGCGTCCGCTGGTGCTGATCGACGAACTGCCGCGCGATGCGAACGGCAAGGTGCTGGCGCGAACGCTGCGACAGCTGGCCGCGACCCATCTCGGGGCGAAGACCTGAGATGCCGACGCTGCTGCTTGAGGTCGCCGCCGACCACCCGGCGTTCAGCGGCCACTTCCCGGACGATCCGGTGCTGCCGGGGGTCGTGTTGCTCGACCTGGCGCAGCAGGCGATCGAGGTCGGCATCGGCCATCGTCTCCACGGCTTGGCGACCGCGAAATTCCTCCGGCCGGTGCGGCCCGGCGATGCATTGCAGCTGACTTACACCCCTGGCGCCGAGGCCGTCACGTTCGAGCTGCGCTGCGCGGGGCAGGCCGTGGCGAACGGGCGTTTCGTGATCGAACCGGTCCCCCGATGAGCGCGGCGCACGGCACCCCCGAATGGATGCGCCGCGCCGAGCGCGGCAGCCAGTTCTGGCTGCGCGTGATGAGCCGGCTGTCGCTCGCTCTCGGTCGCCGTGTGTCGCGCATCGTGCTGTACGGCATCGCGCTCTATTTCCTGTTCGCCGCGCCGGCCGCACGCCGCGCTTCGCGCCGGTATCTGGCGCGCTGCCTCGGACGCGAGCCGTCCTGGATCGATCAATACCGACACATGCTGGCCTTTGCCAGCACGATCCACGACCGCATCTACCTGCTTTGCGACCGGCACGATCTGTTCGACATCCGCTCGAGCGGCCTGGAGCCGCTCAGTCGACTCAATGGCGAGGAGCATCGCGGCTGCCTGCTGTTCGGCGCTCATCTGGGCAGCTTCGAGGTGCTGCGCGCGGTGGCGCGCGAAGACAGGCGAATCCGGGTCAGCCTGGCGATGTATCCGGACAACGCCGCGCGCATCAACCAGACGCTGGCCGCGATCAACCCGCGGGCACGACCGGACATCATTGCGCTCGGCCGTGCCGAATCGATCCTGGCGGTCCACCATCGGCTTGTCGAAGGGACGATGGTCGGGATCCTGGCGGACCGCGCGCTGCGCTCGGACCAGGACCAGGAAGTCGACTTTCTCGGCGCGCCGGCGCGCTTTCCGCTTGGCCCGTTCCGGCTCGCGGCGATGCTGCGCCAGCCGGCCTATTTCATGGCCGGGCTGTACCGGGGCGGCAGGCGCTACGAGGTGCACTTCGAGTTGCTGGCCGATCCGTCACTGCCGAAGACCGAGCCTGACCGCGAGGCCCAGGCGCAAGCGCTGCTGCAGCGCTATGTCGCGGCACTGGAGCGGCACTGCCGGGCTGCTCCCTACAACTGGTTCAATTTCTACGACTTCTGGGGCGATCTTGGGCGCTGACCGCGGCGGTCCACCGGGCCTGCGTTCCTGGCGCCCGACCCCAGCCGTCGCCGCGAGCGTGGCGCTTCACGCGCTGCTCGCGCTGCTGCTTGCGTGGCACTGGCGCTGGTGGCCGGTGCTGCTGGCCGTGCTGCTCGCGGACCATGCGCTGATCGCCGCCCAGAGCCTGTGGCCGCGCAGCCAGCTGCTCGGCGCCAACCTGGTGCGCCTGCCGGCGGCCGCGGCGGCCCGCGGCGAGGTCGCGATCACGATCGACGACGGCCCCGACCCCGAGGTCACGCCGGTGGTGCTGGCGCTGCTCGCGCAGCATGGTGCGAAGGCGACGTTCTTTTGCATCGGTGAGCGCGCGGCGCAGCACCCCGCCCTGTGCCGCGCGATCGTCGCTGCTGGTCACGAGATCGGGAACCACGGTCAGCGGCACCGCCGCGCCGCGCCGCTGCTGGGCCTCTCCGGCTGGCGGCGCGAGGTCGGCGAGGCACAGCGCCAACTCACCGCGATCACCGGGCGCGCTCCACGCTTCTTTCGCGCGATGGCAGGGCTGCGCAACCCATGGCTGGACCCGGTGCTGCACGGCCTGGGTCTCGAGCTCGCGAGCTGGACGCGGCGCGGTTTCGACACCCGAAGCGGTGACTCGAACCGCGTGCTGGCCCGGTTGCTGGCCGGCCTCGCGCCCGGCGACATTCTGTTGCTCCACGACGGCCATGCCGCGCGCACCGAAGGCGGCGAGCCGGTGATCCTGGCGGTGCTGCCCCGACTGCTGGACACGCTGGCATCGCGCGGGCTCAGGCCTGTCACACTTGCTTGCGCATGCACGAAGACCGAGGGCGGCCAACACGGCAGCTGGCACCAGCCCCCCCTTTAGAATGAAAATTCGCCGTGCGGCAGCGGCGGCGCGATACCGTTCGCGGCGCCACATGCCAACCCGGCCATTCCGAGAGAGCCCGCTTGCAAGCCCTGAGACTTCGCGCCTACACCATCGCAAGCGCCATCGGGATCGGCCTGGCGCCGACCCTTGCTGCGCTGCGCGAGCGGCGCGGCGGACTCGCGCATCGGAACTGGGAAACCTCGGAGATCGACACCTGCATCGGTGAGGTCGAAGGGGTCGATGCCGTTCGGCTGCGCGGCGACCTGGTCGGCTTCGATTGCCGCAACAACCGGCTGGCGCAGCTGGCGCTGGAGCAGGATGGCTTTGCCCCCGCGGTGCAAGAGGCTGCGGCGCGCGTCGGGCCGCAGCGTGTCGGCCTGTTCCTCGGCACCAGCACCTCGGGCATTCACAGTTCCGAGCTTGCGTACCGGCAGCGCGACCCGGTCACCGGTGCCTTGCCGATGACGCTGGACTACCGCCGCACACACAACGTCTATTCGGTCGGCGATTTCGTGCGCAGCTATTTCGGCCTGCGCGGCCCGGCCTGGGTGGTATCGACCGCCTGCTCGTCGAGCGCCAAGGTCTTCGGCACCGCCCAGCGCATGATCGAGAGCGGCCTGATCGACGCCGCGTTGGTTGGCGGCGTCGATTCGCTATGCCTGACCACGCTGTACGGCTTTCATTCGCTGCAACTCATCTCCGCGCAGCCCTGCCGGCCGTACGACCTGCGCCGCGACGGTCTCTCCATCGGCGAAGCCGCTGCATTCGCGCTGCTGGAGCCGGCGCGCAACGTGCAACGTGGCGATCTGCTGCTCTCTGGTGTCGGCGAATCGAGCGACGCGTACCACATGTCCGCGCCGCACCCCGAGGGCCTGGGCGCGCAGCAGGCGATGCGGGCTGCGCTCGCGGCGGCCGGCATCGGCGCGCACGCTATCGACTACATCGCGCTGCACGGCACCGCGACGCCGAGCAACGATCGCGCGGAGAGCCGCGCCGTCGAAGCGGTGTTCGGCGCGGGCACGCCCTGCAGTTCGGTCAAGGGTCATGTCGGCCACACGCTGGGCGCAGCCGGCGCGGTCAATGCGGTGGCGTGCGCATTGGCGCTGCAGCATGACTTCGCGCCGGCTGGCGTCGGCACGCAAGCGCTGGACCCGGATCTGCCGGGCCGCTACCTGCTCGAAAACCTGGCACAGCCGATGCGACAAGTGATGAGCAACGCCCTCGGCTTCGGTGGCAGCAATTGCAGCCTGGTGTTCTCCAAGGTTGGTACATGAGCACCGCGATGCTGCGCATCCATATCGACGGCATCGGCCTTTACGGCCCCGGGCTGAACGGGTGGGCGCAGGCCAGCGAAGTACTGCGCGGGCAGGCCACGTACCGAGAAGCCGGCCTCGTGCTGCCCGCGCCCGACGCGCTGCCGCCGGCCGAGCGGCGCCGCGTGAGTCTGCCTTTGAAACTGGCGATGGCGGCCGGCTTCGATGCAGTGCGCAACGCCGGCGCCGATGCCGGCACGCTTGCGACCGTGTTCTCGTCCGGCGAAAGCGACGGGGACAATTGTCACCATCTTCTCGAATCTCTGGCGGCTCCTCAGCGCGCGATGTCGCCTACCCGATTCCACAACTCGGTGCACAACATGGCGGCCGGCTACTGGGGCATCGCCACCGGCTCCATGGCGGCTTCGACCAGCTTGTGCGCCTACGACGCGAGCTTCGCGGCCGGACTGCTCGAAGCCGCGACGCAGGTGGTGACGACCGAGCGCCCGCGTCTGCTGGTGGTGTTCGATACCGTCTACCCACCTCCGCTGCACGCGGTGCGGCCCCTCCCTTGTTCGTTCGGCCTGGGGCTGATGCTCAGTCCGGTCCGATCGAAGGCGACGCAAGCCAGTATCACTGTGACGTTGGCCGATGCAGTGCCGACGCGGATGGTCGAAGCCGAACTGGAGCGGCTGCGCCGGCAGGTGCCGACTGCGCGCAGCCTGCCGCTGCTCGAGCGAATCGCGCGCGGCGAAGCCGGTGAAGTCGTGATCGATTACCTCGAAGACCTGCAACTGCGGGTGAACCTGCCATGACCCTGCTCGATCGCGACTGGATCGCTGCGCATGTTCCGCACGGCGGGAGCATGTGCCTGCTCGAGCGGGTCCTGCAATGGGACGCTAGGGCCATCGTCTGCGTCGCAAGCAACCACCGCTCGCCCGACAACCCGCTGCGCGGCGCCGGCCGACTGGGCATCGCGGCAGGCATCGAATACGCGGCGCAGGCGATGGCCGTGCACGGCGCGCTGCTCGCAGCGCAGCGGCCATCGCACGGCCATGGTTATCTGGCCAGCGCGCGCGACGTGCGCTGGTGGGTTGCACGCCTCGACGACCTCGCTAAACCGCTGCGGGTGGGCGCGCAGCGGCTGGCGGGCGACAACGCCTGCGTCATCTACGGATTCGACCTGCAGGCGGGAGGACACATACTGCTCGAAGGCCGGGCGACCGTGATGCTGAACGCCGCGGCGCCGGGGCTTCAAACCCGATGAGCACGTCCATGATCTCGAACAGGCGCGCGCTCGTCACCGGCGGCAGCGGCGCGATCGGCGCCGCGATCTGCCGCCGCCTCGCGCAGGACGGCCTGCACGTGATCGTGCATACGCATCGCCGGCGCGATGCCGCCGAGCGCCTGTGCGCCGAGTTGCGGGCGGCCGGCGCCGGCGCAGAGGTCGTGCAGTTCGACGTGACCGACGGCGCCGCGGCGCGGGCGGCGCTGGAGCCGCTGGTCGCGGACGCGCCGATCCAGGTGCTGGTCAACAATGCCGGCATCCACGACGACGCCGCCTTTCCGGGCATGACGCCGCGCCAATGGACGCGCGTCATCGACGTCTCGCTGCACGGCTTCTTCAATGTGACGCAACCGCTCACGATGCCCATGGCGCGCAGCCGCTGGGGCCGGATCGTGACGATTTCCTCGGTCGCGGCGCTGATCGGCAACCGCGGCCAAACCAACTACGCGGCGGCCAAGGCCGGACTGCACGCGGCGAGCAAATCACTGGCACTGGAACTGGCCAGCCGCGGCATCACGGTCAATGTGGTGGCGCCAGGCATCATCGAATCCGAGATGAGCGCCGGCAGCTTCGACGCCGAGACCATCGCCCGCCTGGTGCCGATGCGCCGCGCCGGCCGACCCGACGAAGTCGCCGATCTGGTCGGGTTCCTGGTGTCGGTCCAGGCCGGCTACATCAGCGGCCAGGTGATTTCGGTCAACGGCGCAATGGCTTGAACGGATGCCGCGAGCGTTGCAACTGCTGCTGTTCTACCTCGCGCTGCTGTGGCTGGGCGCAATGCTGCTGCTCGGCAACCTGGCCTTGCTGCCGCTGCTGCTGCTGCCCCGATCGCTATGCCGGGCGCCGGTGCAGCGCCTGATCAGCGCGACGTTTCGGCTGTTCCTGCGAGGCGCGACGGCGTTCGGCCTGCTGCAGCTCGATCTGACCGGGCTGGACCGGCTGAACCAGACGGCGGTGCCGGAGCAAGGCCTGCTGCTGGTCGCGAACCACCCGAGCATGATCGACGTGCTGCTGGTGATCTCCCGCGTGCGCAACGCGGTGTGCATGATGAAGGCGAGCCTGGGCGCGAACGCGTTTCTCGCGGTCGGCGCGCATCTCGCCGGCTATGTCTCTACCCGCCATACCGACCGCATGATCCGGCAAGCGGCCCGAGTCGTCGCATCGGGCGCCGTGTTGCTGGCGTTTCCCGAGGGCACGCGCACTGTGCGCCAGCCGCTGAACCCGCTCAAACCCGGTATCGCCCTGATCGCACGGCGCAGCGGCGCACCGCTGCAGACGATCCTGATCCGCACCAATTCACCGTATCTCGGCAAGGACTGGCCGATCTGGCGCGCCCCCCGGTTTCCGCTGGTCTATCAGGCGAGGCTGGGCGAATGCATCGCCGTCACCTGTTCGGTCGACGAGACGATGGTCCGGCTGCAACGCTATTTCGAGCGCGAACTGCCGTCGTCGATCGACCCCGGCCTGACGGTCTGAGCCGTGGCTCCCTCTTCCACCCATCTGGTACTGATCCCGAGCTACAACCCGGGCGATGCGGTGGTCCGGACCGTGCGCGCGGCGCGCGCCGAATGGAATCCGGTCTGGGTCGTGGTCGACGGCAGCGACGACGACAGCGCCGAGCGGCTGCAGGCGATGGCCGCGTCCGACCCGGGCCTCTCCGTCATCGTGCTGCCCCACAACCAGGGCAAAGGCGCCGCGCTGCTGCACGGCATAACGCTCGCGCTCGGTCGAGGCTTTACCCATGCGCTTTGCATGGATGCGGATGGCCAGCATCCAGCTCAGCTGATCCCCGAGTTCATGGCGCGTTCGCAGGCACACCCCGCAGCGATGGTGCTCGGCGTGCCGGTGTTCGACGCGAGCGCACCGGCACTGCGCGTGCGGGGACGGAAGATTTCCAACGCATGGGCGAACCTGGAAACCCTGTGGGCCGGGATCGGCGATTCGCTGTACGGGTTTCGCGTCTACCCGATGGCGCCGCTGCACCAGGTCATGACCCGCCAGCGCTGGATGCGCCGCTTCGACTTCGATCCCGAGGCCGCGGTCCGGCTCTGCTGGCGCGGCCTGCCGCCGATCAATCTGCCGGCGCCGGTCAGGTATCTGCGCGCCGACGAGGGCGGCGTCTCGCATTTCCGTTACCTGCGTGACAACTGCCTGCTGACCTGGATGCACATCCGCCTGCTGTTCGGATTCGCGCTGCGACTGCCGCTGCTCCTGTACCGACGCCTGCTCCAGCGCTCTGGCAACATCCCGGCTTCGAGGAACAGACCATGACCACCCCGCGCCAACCCTCAGCCAAGACAACAGGCAAGCCCGCACGCAAACCCGCAGCCCCGCCCGCGCAAGCCCCGGCCCGCACGACACCATTCCGCCTCACCAGCCTGAACCTCAACGGCATCCGTTCCGCGACCTCCAAGGGAGTCGAGAACTGGCTCGCAAAGCACCAGCCGGACTGCCTATGCGTGCAGGAGGTCAAGGCCCAGGCCGACGACGTCGCCGGGCGCTTCGAACAGCTGGCCGGCCTGCAAGGTCATTTCCACTTCGCGCAGAAGAAGGGCTATGCCGGCGTCGCGGCCTACTGCCGGGCCGAACCCAGCGACGTGCTGATCGGCTACGGCTCGTCCGAGTTCGACTTGGAGGGCCGCTATGTCGAGCTGCGCTACGACCGGCCGGGGCGCAGGCTGTCGATCATCAGCGCGTACTTTCCGAGCGGGTCTTCGGGTGAAGAGCGCCAACAGGCCAAGTACCGGTTCCTCGCCGAGTTCTACCCGCATCTGCTCGCGCTCAAAGCAAAGCGCGAGTTCATCCTGTGCGGCGACGTCAACATCGCGCACAAGGAAATCGACCTGAAGAACTGGCGTAGCAACCAGAAGAACAGCGGCTTCCTGCCCGAGGAACGCGCGTGGATGACCAAGCTGCTGGATGAAGCGGGTCTGGTCGACGTGTACCGGCGCCTGCAGCCCGACGCGACCGACACCGCCTACACCTGGTGGAGCAACCGCGGCCAGGCCTATGCGAACAACGTCGGATGGCGGCTCGACTACCATCTGGCGACGCCGGCGCTGGCGGCCCAGGCGCGACGTGAATCCATCTACAAGGCCGAGAAGTTCTCGGACCACGCGCCGATCACGATCGAATACGAACTCGCGCTCTGAGCCGACCGACAGGCCGTCATGCTGAACGTGCTCGCGATCACCGGCCCGATCTACATCGCGATCGCGGTCGGCTTCGCGGCGGTTCGGTTCGAGCTGTTTTCCAAGGCCGACATGCATGTGCTCGGCAAGTTCGTGATCGACATCGCGCTGCCCGCGTTGCTGTTTCGCGCGCTGGCGACACACCGCATCGCGGAGATCCTGAACCCGAGCTACATGCTGGCCTATGCGGTCGGCTCGCTGGTGGTGATCGCCGTCAGCCGCTTCGGCGCGCGCCGGCTCGCGGGTCTGGACCCGCAGACCAGCACCTTCGTCGCGATGGGCATGTCCTGCCCGAACAGCGGTTTCGTCGGCTACCCGATCCTGCTGCTGACGCTCGCGCCGGTTGCCGGGGTCGTGCTGGCGCTGAACATGATGGTCGAGAACATCGTCGTGATCCCGCTGCTGCTCGCGCTGGCCGAGCACGGACGTGGCGGCGCAGGGCCGTGGCACGCCTCGGTCGGCCGCACGCTGCGGCGGCTCGCAGTGAATCCGCTGATCCTCGCGATCGTCGCTGGACTGGTCGCGTCGCTGTTCGACTGGACGCCACCCGGGCCGCTGGACCGGGCGATCGAGATGTTCGCGCTGGCCAGCGGCGCCGCATCGCTGTTCGTGATCGGTGGCACGCTGGTCGGCCTGCCCATCACCAGCGTCTGGCGCCGCGTCGTGCCGATCGCCGCCGGCAAGCTGCTGCTGCATCCGCTCGCCGTGCTGCTCGCGGTGCTGGCCGTTCCCGCGCTCGGCCTGCCGCCGCTGAATGCCACGCTGCGCACCGCCGCGCTGCTCACCGCCGCGATGCCGATGTTCGGCATCTACCCGATCCTGGCCCAGGCCTACGGCCACGAACGCTTCGCCGCGCCGGCGCTGCTGGTCACCACGGCGGCCGCGTTCTTCAGCCTGAGCGGCATTCTGTGGGCGCTGGCGCGGTTCCATTTCTAGGAACCCCGGAGACGGCTCGCTTGGCAAAGCAAGGCCGGCGGTCCGCCATCACCCCCGCATCGCCGCGCACAGGTCCGCGACCGTCGCCATCAAAGTCATCGGATCCAACGGGGACGGGTCGAGGCCGAGGCGCAGATAGAAGGCCCGGGCCTCATCGGACAGCGCATGCACGACCATGCCCCGGATGCCGATCGCGTCGGCTGCATGGACGACGCGAAGCGCCGCGTCCTGGAACAGGGCGCGGCCGAGCCCCTGCCCATGGTGACTCGTCGCGACGGCCAGGCGGCCGAGCACGACGACCGGAACCGGGTCCGGCATATTGCGCCGGAACCGCCCCGGCGCGGCCGCCGGAGTGACGGCGCTGGAAGCCAGCGCGTAGTAGCCGACGACCCGGCCTCCGCTCTCGCAAACGACGAAGGTACGCGAGGCGCCGCTGGCCTGATTGGCGGCGGCGCGGCGCCGCAGCCACGTATCAAGCGAAGCGACTCCGCAGTCGAATCCGGCAACAGTGTGGCCTGTGTCGAGCGGTTCCGGGGCGCGCAGCATCCGGTTCAGGCCGACGACCAGGGCGTCTTCGACCGCATCGTGCGGCGAAGCCGCTCATTCGGCTGCGTCGGGCGGTCGAGCCGATTCAGGAATTCCCTGTACGCCCGCGGACCAACGACCAGCAGCGCCCGATCGAGCAGCGCCTCCTCGGCGGCGCGGCGCGCGGCCTCCAGGATGAAGTCCGTGCGCGTCTTGCCTGCCGACTGCGCCGCGCGGTCGATCAGATCACGCTCCGATGCCGGGATCCGCAGGTTCAACGTGCCCCGGCTCGGCTTGGTGGGAAGAATGGCAGTCGTCATGGTGTCTGTCCGTCTTGTGATTCAACTACATACTAGCACAACGTAATGACGGCGTCATTACGCCGAGTTACTCCGGCGCGACGCGCACCGTGCAGGCCCGGGGTGGCAGCGCCGCCTCGCGCAACGCAGCGCGCCGGCGCTGCTGGTCACCACGGCGGCCGCGTTCTTCAGCCTGAGCGGCATTCTGTGGGCGCTGGGGCGGTTCCACTGGTGACTCGCCAACAAATTCACGCTCGGCGGGTTCAATGTCCCCGCCCGTCGGTCAGGAACTGCCGTTCATCAGGTTCGCGTTGCGGGCAGCGATACGACCAGCCTAAATTCGTCGCAACAGGATATGTCCGCAGGAAACCCGGTGAAACCACGGCAGGCCATTCGCACGCGAGCTGAAAGCGGCATGACGCTGATCGAGCTGCTGATCACGATCGTCATTGCCGGCATCCTGCTGATGATCGCGGTGCCTTCGTTCGTCAGCCTGACGCAGACGAACCGGGTCGCGGCCGAGATCAACGGCCTGTCGGCCGCGCTGCAATACGCCCGCGCCGAAGCGGTCAAGGAAGGCCTGCCCGTCACGGTCTGTGTCTCGTCGACCGGAACCAGCTGCGCGACCACCAGCACCCCGTGGCAGAGCGGCTGGATCGTGTTCTCCGACGCGAACGGCAACCAGACCGTCGACAGCGGTGATCTGGTACTGCGCAAGCAGCAGCCATGGACCAGCAGTGACACCTTCACCAGCGCGGACAGCAGCAGCAACACCGTCGGCGCGATCACCTACAGCCGCGATGGTTTTGCAGTCAATCTGGCCGGCACGGTGACCTGGACGCTCGCCACGGTGCCGGCGAATGCGTCGGCATGCCGCCAACTGACACTCAACATCATCGGCCATCAACAGGTGCAGCCATGCTGAGCGGCAGGCCGAACATCCGACTCGGGAGCAAAGCCGTGCGTACGAATCGGGGAACGCGACGCGAGCAAGGCTTCACGCTGCTCGAAGTGCTGGTCGCGATCCTGGTGGTCGCGCTCGGCCTGCTCGGGCTGGCCAAGATGCAGGCACTTGCGATCTCGAACACGCAGATCTCCAGCAGCCGTTCACTGATCGCGCTGCAGGCCAGCAGCCTGGCCGCCGCGATGCAGGGCAACACCGGCTATTGGGCGGCCGGCGTGGCCCCGGCCGTATTCTCGACCGCGGGCACCACGGTGACCGACGCGAGCGGCGTGCTGAATCAGACCGTCACCACCTGCGTCGCCACCAGCGGCAGCGCCCCATCCTCACCGGTCTGCACGCCGGCTCAACTCGCCGCCTACGACGTGCAGGCCTGGGCCGCGAACATGAACGCGCTGTTCCCCGGCTACGGCGCGAACTTTGCCTGCAACAACGTTGCCGGCGCGCCGGTCACCTGCACGATCACGATCACCTGGGCCGAGAAATACGTGGCGCTAAACCGCACCACCGCGACCGGCACCGCTGCCAGCGGCGGCCAGCAGACCGCGACCCAGTCGTACACGCTGTATGTGTCGCCATGAGTAGCTCCAAGTTTCATATGCGGCACCTGCGCCAGCAGGGCCTGAGCCTGGTCGAGCTGATGGTCGCGATCACGATCGCGCTGTTCATCGTGCTCGGGCTGTCGCTGGTTTACGTCAACATGAAGTCGGCGTTCAACTCGCAGGACCAGATGGCGCAGATCCAGGACGCCGAACGGCTCGCGGTGACGATGCTGACCACTACCGTGCAGTCGGCGGCGTATTTTCCGAACCCGGTCGCGAACACCCGCGCGGTCGCGCTGCCGGCCAGCGCCACCGCCAACACCGACGGCACGACCTTTGCCGCCGGCCAGGGCATCACCGGCACCGGCGCCCAGGGCTCGAGCGGCAGTCACACGCTCGACGTGCGCTTCGTGACGGCCAACGGCGACGGGCTGATGAACTGCCAGGGGCAGACGAACACGTCCGGCTCGAACCAGATCTCGATCAACAGTTTCTCGGTCGACGCGAACAACGAGCTGCAGTGCGCGGTGAACGGCGGCACGCCGGTGGTGCTGGTCAACAACGTCGCGAAGATGACCGTGCTGTACGGCGTCGACGTCAATGCCGACGGCTTCGCCGACAGCTACCTGGACGCGACGACGATCAGCGCTGGCAACCTGTGGGCCAGCGTGCGCAGCGCACAGGTCACGCTGACCTTCGTGAACCCGCTGGCGAGCCAGACCGGCGGTTCCGCCACCCTCCCGACCCCCTGGGTGCAGACCATCGCGCTGCAGAACATGCTATGAGTCGCGCACGTACGATCCCGAAAACGCCGATCGCGGGCCGACAGTCGGCAGCCGGTCCTGCCGCGCAGCGCGGCATCGCGCTGGTCACCAGCCTGCTGATGCTGATCGTGATGACGCTGCTTGCACTTTCCATGTTCCGCAGCATCGGCCTGGACGAGTCGATCGCCGGCAACACGCGCGAGAAGCAGCGCTCGCTGCAGTCTGCGCAGAGCGCGCTCGAGTATGGCGAATGGTGGCTGGGCCAGGGCAACGGCGGCACCGGCAACACCTGCACGACGGTCTACAACGCAAACACCATCGCAAACATGCAGGTCTGCACCAACGCGCTGGCCAGCCCGACCACGCTGCCCTGGAGCGCGCGCGGCGACTACCTGCCGCCGACGATGACCGTTGCCAGCGGCGGCGGCGTGGTGAGCTCCGGCGGAAACGTCGGCGACGTCAATTACTACGCCAAGCCCAGCCTGTATATCCAGTACCTGGGTCTCGATCCAACCGGGAAGGCTCAGCTGTACCAGATCACCGGCGCCGGCTACGGCGGCAGCGCGAACGGCGCTTCGGTGGTGCAGAGCACCTATGCGGTTACTTACAAGAATCCACCGCTCGATCAACCCTGAGGGAGGCCGATCATGAGCAACATCCGTCCATTCCGACTTGCGCTTCTCGCTCCGCTGCTGGCTGCATGCGCGCTGCTGGCGCCGGCCGCGCGGGCCCAGCTGGTGATCAGCGACACGCTGACCGGCGCGGCGTCGACCTACGACTGGAAGAGCCTGAACGGCGCCTGCCTGACCGCCGGAAACAATACCGGCAACATCCCGGCCTGCTCCGGCCTCAGCTACTACGGCAGCACAACGCTGGTCGGCGGCGTGACTGGCCGCCTGCCCGACCCGGTCGGCCAGGGAGCGCTGCGACTGACGAACGGCGACACCACGACCGGCAGCAACGGCAACAACCAGACCGGCGCGGTCGTCTCCAACTTCACCTTCCCGTCGAACCAGGGCCTGCAGGTCACGTTCTCGACGGTCACGTATGGGGGGAACGCGTACACGAATTCGTCCGGCCAGAAGTCCGGTGCGGACGGGATCACGTTTTTTCTTGCGGATGGGTCGCAATCGCCGAGCGTGGGCGGCTTGGGGGGCAGCCTGGGGTACAGCTGCTCCAATGTGAACAGTACGTATAACGGCGTGCAGGGCGGCTACCTCGGCGTCGGGATCGACGAGTACGGCAATTTCGTCAACGGCGCCAGTGTCAGGCAAACCACGACGACGACGGTCAGCACCACATCTACCGCCGGCACGCAGACGGGCAACATGCTCACCGACTCATCCGGTAATCCCACCAGCATGGCGTCACCAAGTTGGGTGGGCAGCACGCCCGCGACGATTCCGGTCGGCACCGTCACCGGTAGCCCCACCAGCAGCAGCGCGATCGTCACCAACACGGCACCAAACCCGACGACGACCAGTACCAGTGGCAGCGCCATCGCGACGCCCGCGAACTGGAACCGCACTGGCTCAATCCGATCTGGCAGTTCGAGATGCGGCTCGTCGGGTGCCTATTGCGCCGTCGGCACTTACACCACAGCTGGCCAGTCCACCCAAACCACCACGCTCGCCACTACCTATTCCATTTCCACTGGCGACAACACTGCATCGAGCGACCCTGCGGGAAGCGGGCCGCATCCGGGCCGCATCAGCGTGCGCGGCGCGGGCAACGTCAACTGGGCCTGGCTGAACGCGACCTATCCTGCGCTGTTTCCGAACAGCGGTATGTCCTCTGGCGCCCAACAGACCGCGGTGCAGAAGACCTGTGCCGCAGGATTCCCCTACAACAACACCGGCTCGGCGCAAACGGTCAACGGCGTCACCGTGCCGGCCGGCGGGTACTACCCGACGGCGGTCCCCGACTACCCGCTGCTCGCGACCAGTCAGTTGCCGAGTGGCACGACGATCTACAACCAGGAGGCGACGAACTCCCCGTTGCGCGGCAGCGCGGTGCCGATCACTTATGCCCTCAGCATCACGCAGAACGGGCTGCTGAACATGTCGTACAGCTATAACGGCGGCACTGCGGTTCCAGTGATCTCGAACCAGTCGATCTCGGCCTCGAACGGCGCGGTGCCGGCCACCTTCCGCTTCGGCTTCTCAGCCGGCACGGGCGGCGGCAGCAACGTGCACGAGATCACCTGCTTCAAGGCGGCGCAGCTGAACGCGGCTTCGAGTTCCGCCGGCGTCAACGTGCAGCAGTCGGCGCGGGTACAGGAGGGTACGCAGGTCTACCTAGCTTACTACCACCCGACGAACTGGTGGGGCCAGCTGACAGCAACCAACTTGGTCTACTACGCTTCGACTGACACGGTAAAACTGGCGCCGCTGGCGAACTGGGACGCGAGTTGCGTGCTCACCGGCGGTAGTTGCAACGCGACCGGCGGCAGCAACACCGTTCAGCCGAGCGGCACCGGCGCCGCCGGCAGCGGCACGCGACAACTGATGACCTGGAGCACGAACAGTTCGGGCGTTGCCGCAGGCGTTCCGCTGCAATGGAGCAACCTGAATGCCACGCAGCAGGGTCTGCTCACCGCAGGCGACACGATGCCTGGCTCGCCGAACGCGGACCGGCTCGGCTGGCTGCGCGGCGACCGGCAGAACGAAATCGGTGGCAGCGGCACCGATGCGGTGTTCCGCGCGCGCAACGGCGTGCTCGGCGACCTCGTCGATTCCAGCCCGACCTGGGTCGGGCCACCGTCGCTGCCGTACAAGGGGCCGTGGCGCGACGCGCTCAACCCGACGACAACGATGCCCGAGGGCACGAGCTACGCGACCTTCGCCACCAGCAACGCGACCCGAACCAACGTGGTCTATGTCGGCGGCAACGACGGTTTGATGCACGGCTTTCGTGCCGGCGCCTACCTCGCCAACGGACAATTCGACACCACTGGCTCGATCGCTCCGAACGACGGACAGGAGCTGATCGGCTACATGCCTTCATCCGCGCTGGCGACGATCCACAACACGAATTCGATGCTGGACGTCTCCTCGCCGAACTACGCTCATGCACTGTCGGTCGACGCGACGCCCGGCACCGGCGACCTGTATTACAACGGCGCCTGGCACACTTGGCTGGTCGGCGGCATGGGCGGCGGCGGCAACGCGAACGGGCCGATCGGCGACAACACCACGACCGCGACCGGCGGCGATATCTTCGCGCTCGACATCACGGACCCGGGCAACTTCAGCGAGGCGAATGCAAGCACCCTCGTGATCGGGGACTGGGGTCCGAACGGCACGCCGATCAGTTGCGTAGCGAACACGCCTGCGAACTGCGGCAACAACCTGGGCAATACCTACGGCACGCCGATCATCCGGCGCCTGCACGACGGTAACTGGGGCGTGATATTCGGCAACGGCTTGAACAGCCCGACCGGCACCGCAGGCATCTACATCATGGAGGTCAGCTCCACCGGCGCAATCACCTTCCGCTTCCTCGACACTGGTTACGGGCCGTCGCAGGATCCACTCGGCGCTGGCAACAAGAACGGCATCTCCTACGTGTCGTCGGCCGACCTCGACGGCGACCATGTCACCGACTATGTGTACGCCGGCGACCGCTTCGGCAACCTATGGCGATTCGACTTGACCAGTAACACCGCCGGGAACTGGAAGGCTGGCAGCGCGCCACTGTTTTCCACGCCAATCTCCACGATAACCACCACGGTTGGCTCCACGGTTATCTCCACGCTGGTCGGTCAACCGATCACGACTCGCGTTACGGTGACAAGCGCGCTCGCCGGCAGCAATCCGGGGCGGGTGATGATCTCGTTCGGCACCGGCCAGCAGTTGCCGCAGACGCTGACCAGCGCAGCCAGCTATGCCAGCGGCGTGCAGACGCTGTACGGCATCTGGGACTGGAACATGACTGCATGGAATGCGCTCGGCTCGGTGCAATACGCGAGCCTGGCAGCGCCACAGGCGATCACGACGGCGAAGCTGCAGGCCCAGACCGCAAGCGACGTGCCCACGACGAACTACCGCACGGTGACGCAGAACAAGATCTGCTGGGCTGGCTCCGCGACTTGCAGTCCCGCCACCAGCAACACGCAATTCGGCTGGCAGCTGAACCTGCCGGATAGCGGCGAGCAGATCATCTACAACCCGACCATCGCCTACGGCCTCTTCGTAGTTAACACCACCATTCCAGGGGTCAACAACGTCATTACGTGCGCCAACCCTCCGCCTAGCGGCTACACGATGGCGATCGCCGCGGACACGGGCGGCGCACCGACCAGCTCGTTCTTCGCCAGCGCGACGAACAACTACGTGTCGGCGAATGGCGCGGTCGTCGCCGGCATCGGCTTGAACGCGGTCGGCACGCCATCGTTCGTCTCGGCGATGACCAAGCCATACATGGTGAACCAGACCGTCACGGGAGAAGGCTCAATCACCCAGGTAAACCCGGGCGCCGCCGGCATCGGCCAGCGCCTGAACTGGATCAGGCTGCGTTGAAGCCTCGGAGGCCGCCATGAAAACTGCAACCCGGATCGTGACGAGCCGCCAACGCGGCTTCACGCTGGTCGAACTGATGATCGTGGTGGTCGTGATCACGATCCTCACCGCGATCGCGCTGCCGTCGTACCGCAGCTACGTGATGAAGTCGCGCCGCACCGACGCGAAGAACGGGCTGCTGGACCTTGCGACGCGCGAGGAACGTTTTTTCAGCGTGAACAACACCTACACCAACGACCCGACCAAGCTTGGCTATGGCGCCGGCAGCGCCTTTCCGATCGCGATCAACGCTTCCGGGCAGAGCTATTACAACCTGACCGCGCCCACGGTCACGGCCGCGTCCGGCTCCGGTGCGACGGCGGTGCCGCCCGGCTTCGTCGCACAGGCGGTGCCGACCGGCGACCAGACAGCCGACACCACCTGCGCCACCTACCAGATCGATCAACTCGGAACGCAGACGAACTGGAACAGCGGCACGCAGATCGCAGGCAGCGGCTGCTGGTAGCGCCGGTCAGATCCGGAACGAACGGCTCTACCAAAAAGCCGTGTCGTTGGCAGGGCGGATGTTCGAGGCCTCTCGCCTGACGTGTCGGATGGCATGCGGAAGGCGCTGTCTATCCGTGCAAATTCAGCTCGTGCAAATTCAGATTCAACACGAAATACGTTACACTATCCTTTAATGAATACTTGCAAGGAGAGCGCCGTGACTCTGCGTGCCAGCGACGTGGTTCCCATCAGCGAGGCTCGGGCGCGGCTCACTGAGTTGGCCGAGGATGTCGTGGGCCATGGCGCTGAAAAATTGCTGACCAAGAACGGCGCCAGCTATGTGGCGCTGGTCGACGCCCGCAAGCTGGACTACTACCACGCGCTCGAGACGGAACACGCGGGATGGGTGCTTGCACAAGCTGCTCTCGAAGGCCTGGAAGACTTGGCGGCGGGCCGCGTGTTGGACGAAGCCGACCTCGACCGAGCCCTTTCGGCTCCTCCCGCACGGTCTCGCAAGAAGGCCTGAGCCGGCGTGTCGCTACCGGTCAATGCGCGCATTCAGGCGGCGCAGTCTTTCGTCCGAAGCGTTCAGTCCGCCCGGGAGTTTTTACTTGCACAGGACAGTGCCAGTACCGCGGCGCGATACGAGGGGCTGCTGACTCAGCTGAAAGGGGCGCGCGAATTGCTGCGCTGGAACCCGGCCGCCGGCCGCCCGGCCCGATTCCTCGATCTGCACGCGGCCCAGGGTCAGGCCCTGGCAGTGCGCGCCGTCGCCCTTGCCAGCGCGCACGGTGTGCCGCAATTGCGCGAACTGGTCATCCATCCGTATGTCCTGCTTTACGCACACGGCGACGACCTTGTTGTGCTGCTGTCGCTCAAGCACGAGCGCCAGTTGATGTTCCGGTTCGAGTAGCGGCACGGCAGCCGCGTCACCGGATCGCGAACGCGAGCGCAATCGCGACGAATGCCAGGATGCCGAGCCCGACGACGAACACCAGTTCGGCGCGGCTCTCGAGCCGGCCGTTCGGCCTGATGCTGCGCATCGACATGAACGACAGCAGGCTGCTGGCGACGAACACCACCGCGTCGGTCGCGAGCAGCTTGTCGATCACCTCGCGCGCGTCGTCGTGACGGCCCAGATGCACGATCGACAGCACCGTCATGCACACGCCGACCATCGTCGCCGAGGTCGGCAGGATGTGGGTGGACAGCCCACCCAGCGGCGAGCGCAGCAGACGCTGGCGCGGCGCCTGCTGCTGTTGTTCGTCACGCGCCGACGGCGTCACGCGAGCTTACTCACCGGTGCCTTGCGGCCACAGGAACAGATGGCGCGTCGGCGTCTTGCCGACCTCGACCTTCTGCTGCATCGTCTTGCCGGCGAAGGTCGCGTCGACCGTGTACTGACCCGGATCGAGCCGCGCCAGCAGGAACGGGCCGCTCGACGTGGTGTCCAGCACCGTATGGCCCTTGGCGTCCTTCACCATCACCTTCACGTTCGCCGCGAAGTCCGACTTGGCATGATCGCGTGTAGCGAATTCGAGCATCAGCGGCCAGTGCCTGCCTTCGTTCTCCATCGCGCTCGACTGCCCTTCGCCGATACCGCCGGTCATGAACTCGATGCCGTCGGCCTTCTGCATCGGCGGCAGCGGCGCAGCCTGGGCCAGGCCGATGCCGAACAGCGCGAACCCGAGGGCGGCCGTGATGGCCGTATGACGAAAGTTGGTTTTCATTTCATCGCTCCTTCAACAACTGCAGGCGCATCCGCTCGTGCCGGGCCCACCTGCGAGCGCCGGAATACCGCGGCCAAAGTTGCAACGCCCAGCCGGTGCTAAAGAGAATGACGCGCACGGCTTAAACGGGGCTTAAACCCCATGCAGGCCGCGGAAATGACGCGTAGAAATGTCGCGCTCCCCGCCACACCGGGCCGCGTAACATCGGGCCGATGAATCCGAACCCGACGAGCGCCGGCAATGCGCGCGCGGACCGCGCCGAACCCCGCGCCAAGGCGCCGTGGAGCCAGGCGCTGAAGGTGTATCTGGAGCCGGCGACGCTGCGCATGCTGGCGCTGGGGTTTTCGTCGGGCCTGCCGTTGCTGCTGGTGCTGGGCACGCTGAGCTTCTGGCTGCGCGAGGCGGGCATCGACCGCACGACGATCGGGTACCTGAGCTGGGTCGGGCTTGCCTATGGATTCAAGTGGGCCTGGGCGCCGCTGGTCGATCGGCTGCCGATCCCGCTGCTCACGCGCTGGCTCGGACGCCGACGCAGCTGGCTGCTGCTGGCGCAGCTGGCGATCGTGCTGGGCCTGGCCGGCATGGCCGGCAGCGATCCGCGGCTCGGCCTGGAGCGAGTCATCTGGTGCGCGCTGTTGACCGCATTCGCTTCGGCCACGCAGGACATTGCGCTCGATGCGTTCCGCATCGAGTCGGCCAGCATGGAGCGGCAGGCGGCGCTGGCGGCGACCTACCAGACCGGCTATCGACTCGCGATGATCTGGGCCGGCGCCGGTGTGCTGTGGCTGGCGGCGCGCGCGGAAGGATCGGGCGCGGCCGGCTACCAGCACGGCGCCTGGCACGCCGCATACCTGGTGATGGCCGGTTCGATGGCGGTCGGCATCCTGACCGTGCTGCTGTCGCCCGAACCGCTGCCGCGCCAGCTGCCGCCGGCGAAGGGTGCGCTCGAATGGCTGCGCGGCGCGCTGGTCGAGCCGTTCGCCGACTTCGTGCGCCGCTACCGCTGGCAGGCGGCGCTGATCCTGGCGCTGATCGCGGTGTACCGGATCAGCGACGTGGTGATGGGCATCATGGCGAATCCGTTCTACGTCGACATGGGCTACACCAAGGACGAGGTCGCGGCGGTGACCAAGGTGTTCGGCGTCATCATGACGCTGTCGGGCGCGTTCCTCGGCGGCGCGTTGTCGGTGCGGCTCGGCGTGCTGCGCGTGCTGATGCTCGGCGCGTGCTTAAGCGCCGCGAGCAACCTGCTGTTCGCCTGGCTCGCGACGCGCGGCCACGACCTGACGGCGCTGATCGCGGTGATCTCGGCCGACAACCTGTCGAGCGGCATCGCGTCGGCAGCGTTCATCGCGTACCTGTCGTCGCTGACCAACGTGAACTACTCGGCCACGCAGTACGCGCTGTTCAGCTCGCTGATGCTGCTGTTGCCGAAGTTCCTGGCCGGCTACTCGGGCCGCTACGTGGACGCATACGGCTACGTGCAGTTCTTCACCTCGACCGCGCTGCTCGGCCTGCCGGTGCTGCTGCTGGTCTGGCTCACTTCAAGAGCAAAAGAGGCCGCAAGCCGTTGATACATCTATATAGTATGCTACTATTTTTATAGTATATGGATACCGCTGGCGGCTACGCGCTCGAACGCGAGGCGAGCCCGATCCGCAACGGGGTTTACCGAAATTTACTGTGGCTTCAACGCCGCGCGAAGCAGAGCCGCGACGATGCGGCGAACAGGCCCACGACCAGGCCCGAATGAGGCCCTACACTCCCGCTCATGAGCTCACGGCTGTTGATGATCGAAGACGACGAGCGCCTGGCCGGCATGGTCGGCGAATACCTGCGCAACTCGGGTTACGAGGTCACGCACGAGGGCAACGGCTTGGGCGGCCTGGCGCGGCTGCAGGAAAGCCCGCCGGACCTGGTGATCCTCGACCTGATGCTGCCCGACATCGACGGCCTGGATGTGTGCCGGCGCATCCGCGGCCTGTCCGGCGAGGCGGCCCGGGTGCCGGTGCTGATGCTCACCGCCAAGGGCGACCCGATGGACCGGATCATCGGGCTGGAACTGGGCGCCGACGACTACCTACCCAAGCCGTTCGAGCCGCGCGAGCTGCTGGCGCGCATCCGCGCGGTGCTGCGCCGGCGCGGCGAGGGGGCGCCATCGTCCGCGAAGGTGATCCGCTTCGGCTCGCTCGAGATCGACCGCGACGCGCGCACGGTCACCGTCGCCGGCCACGCCAGCGAGCTGACCTCGTACCAGTTCGATCTGCTGGTCGCGCTCGCCGAGCGTGCCGGCCGCGTGCTGACGCGCGACCAGATCATGGAGGCGGTGCGCGGCCGCGAGATCGACGCGTTCGACCGCTCGATCGACGTGCACATGGGGCGCATCCGCGCGGCGATCGAGGCCGACGTGAAGAACCCGAAGCGCATCCTGACGGTGCGCGGCGTCGGCTACGTGTTCGCGAAGCAGCAGGACTAGGAGCCACACGCCGGCTCGCCCCGCAGACGCTTTCCCGCCGATGTTCAAAGCGCTGTCGCGACGCCTGTACCTGCGCATCTGGCTGTCGGTGGTCGTCGGCGTCGCGGTGCTGACGCTGGTCGTCGGCTGGGCCTGGCAGATTTCGGTGCGGCACTACGAGCGGCGCGAGCCGCGCGATGTGACGGTGCGCAACATCTCGGGGCAGGAAATCGGCTCGGCGCAGGCCGAGATCGCGCGCGTGCCGGGGCAGGGGCTGGAGTTCGTCGTCACGCTCGACGACGGCCAGGTGCTGCTGCTGCAGCTGGCTCCGCGCAAGAACCGGCCGGTCGGGCTGCCGCCGGTCTGGACCCGCTCGCCGTACGGCTTCGCCTGGCTGCTGGCGCTGGTCGGGCTCGCGGTGGCGTTGGGCGTGTACCCGATCGTGCGCCGGCTCACCGTCGGCCTGGAATCGCTGCAGCGCGGCGTGCAGCGCTGGGGTGAAGGCGACCTGTCGGTGCGGGTGCCGGTGCGCGGCAGCGACGAGGTGGCGGACCTGTCGGAGCGTTTCAACGACGCCGCCGCGCGGCTGGAGGCGCTGATGAACTCGCACAAGGCGCTGCTCGCGAATGCATCGCACGAACTGCGTTCGCCGCTGACGCGCATCCGCATGGCGCTCGAGCTGATGGGCAGCACGCCATCGGCGATGTTCCAGAACGAGATTTCGCGCAACATCACCGAGCTCGACCAGCTGATCGACGAGATCCTGCTCTCGAGCCGGCTCGACGCACGCGCCGCCGACGTCGGCACCATCGAGGCGGTGGACCTGACCGCGCTCGCGGCCGAGGAATGCGCGCAACTCGGCCTGGAGCTCGACGCCGACAGCACATCGGCGGCGGTGCAGGGGATACCGAAGCTGCTGCGCCGCGCGATCCGCAACCTGCTCGAGAACGCGCGCCGCTACGGCACCGGCGCGATCACGACCAGCGTGCGGCGCGAAGGCAGCCGCGCGGTGCTGCGCGTCAGCGACCGCGGACCGGGCGTGCCGGCGTCGCTGCGCGAGCGCATCTTCGAGCCGTTCTACCGGCTGCCGGGCGCGAGCGAGCGCGAAGGCGGCGTCGGCCTCGGTCTCGCGCTGGTGAAGGCGATCGCCGAACGCCACCACGGCACGGTGCGCTGCGAGGAGCGCCCGGGCGGCGGCGCAACCTTCGTGTTGGAACTGCCGTGCGAGGCGGGGTGATCGCGCGCTGCCGCCACCACGGCTAGCGCGCGTTGCGGGCCGATTTCAGGAGTTGTGCGGTATCGCACAACAATTGCCGGCCAGCCGTGCTCGAAACGTGATTTTCCGGCCGCAGAGGGGTGCATTCGCGCGCCGGATTGTCTAGAGTTACCTCACTGCTGTCACAGGATATGAAGGCATAACACGCGGGTTCGCGTCGAACAGGAATTCGAGCATCCCAACGACGTCCTTCCGAGGACTTCAAAGGCCACCGCAAGGTGGCCTTTTTTTGTGGGTCCGACTCGCGCCGCCGGCACCGGGCCGGCCTGGGTCACCAGGTGAAGCCCGCCCCCACACCGACGCCGACGTTGCCGTTGGTGTTGACGTTGGCGTTGGCCTTGAGAACCCAGCTGCCGTCGCCCGTGATCCGCGACACGCCGAGCGCGAAGCCCGCCTGGCCATTGAAGCCGCCGAGCGCCACACCCAGCATGCTCTGGTCCGGCCGGTACGGCTGCGGCAGGCTCGCGACCGCCATCGCGGACGCGACGCCGGCATCGGCGCGATGCCCCACGTCGTCGACCGCGCCGTAGATGGACGCGAATCGCTTGTCCGTGTAGGCCTGGGCCGCGTTCTGCGTTTGCTGCGCCGTCGTGTTCAACTGCTGCACGTTGACCGCATCGGTCGGCGCGGTGCCGGCCGACACGTTCGCGACCTGGCGCGTGGCACCCGGCGCCCCGACGGAAACCGTGTTCGAGCGGTCCGCAACCGACCCGCTGCCCAGCGCCACGCTGTTCGCGGCCGTCGCCTGGGCGCCGCTGCCCAGCGCCGTCGCCTGCGGCGCCGCCGCCAACGCGAACGCGCCCTGCGCCATCGAATTCTGGCCCGACGCCAGCGCGCTGGTGCCGACGGCGATCGCCTGGGTGCCGGTCGCGAAGGCGCTCTGACCGATCGCCACCGCGTTCGATGCGGTCGCCTGCGCGTTGTAGCCGAGCGCGGTCGTATAGGTGTCGGTCGCTCGCGCGTAGGTCCCGATCGCCAATGCGTTGTCGGCGGTGGCGAACGCATAGAGGCCCTGCGCTATCGAATGCACGCCGCCCGCAAAGGCGCCGAAGCCCAGTCCGAACGAATAGGCCCCGGCTGCACCAGCCGCGTTGCCGATCACGAACGAGTCGGTGCCGGTGCAGTTCGAAGTTCCAGCGACGAACGCGGGCTGCGCCCCGATCGCGAAGCAGCCGGCGGCCGTCGCGCTCGCGGCCCCGATGCCGAACGACTGATCGGTGCCGGTTGCGCCGATCGTGCCCTGCGGCGTGGCGATCTGGGCAAAGCCCGTGCCGGCGACTCCGAACCAGCCCAGCGCGACGATTGCTGCGGCCAACGCGAGACGTCGGCTTGGCCGTCTCGCGCCCGGCAGAAGCCCACAGGCCGAGCCATCGTCATGGCAGGCGGGCATCGGAATGATCGCAACCGCCAGTGCAGCCGCGCCGGTTGTGCAGACAGAATTTCCCCTCACGAACTCTCTCCAGTCCAAGCAATGCGCCAATGGGCGGCGCCGCGCGCCTTGCCGGTGGCTACCCCGAGCTCGGGACATTGAAGCCGGGGATCGGTGTCCCGCGGTTGCCATTCGTGCGGCGCGTCAGGCGACGGACTGTAGCGGTGAGCGCCTCGAAAAAATCGACGACTGGACCAAACGGACTACCGGAATGGTCTGTTCGAACTAATCTGTACACAGACCGATTTGGACGTAATCCGCCTGAGCACGGGCCGATGGCGGCACGAGCAACCCGGAATTCGCGCAGGCCGCACAATCGCCCCATGAAAACACGGTTGACGAGTCTGTTCGATCTGACGATGCCCATCGTCCTGGCGCCAATGGCGCTGGCCAGTGGCGGCCGGCTCGCCGGTGCCTGCGCTCGTGCCGGTGCGCTGGGCCTGGTCGGTGGCGGCTATGGCGATCTGGCCTGGACCGAGCGCGAATACCGGCTGGCCCTCGAAGAGGCGCACACGCCTGCGGCACGCGCACGCATCGGCTGCGGCTTCATCACCTGGAAGCTCGATGAAGACGCGTCAGCGCTCGACTGGATGCTCGACCTGCCCGAGCGCGAGCGGCCGCGTGCGCTGATGCTGTCGTTCGGTGACCCGAGACCCTACCGTGCACGAATCGAGCGCGCCGGCATCCCGCTGATCTGCCAGGTGCAGCGGCTGGAGCAGGTGCCGCAGGCGCTCGAAGCGGGCGCGAAGACCATCGTCGCGCAGGGCGCGGAAGCCGGCGGCCACGGCATGAATTCGATCAACGGCCGCGCGACGATCACGTTCGTGCCGGAACTGGCCGACTGGCTCGCAACGCATGCGCCCGATACCTTGCTGCTCGCCGCCGGCGGCATTGCCGACGGCCGCACGCTGGCGGCGGCGCTGCTGCTCGGCGCCGACGGTGCGCTGATCGGCTCCCGACTGTGGGCCACCGAAGAGAGCCTGGCCAAGCCGGCCGCGAAGGCGCAGGCCGCGGCCTGCGACGGCGACGGCACCGCGCGCAGCGCCGTGTTCGACATCCTGCGCCGCAAGAACTGGCCGGCGCCGTACGACTTTCGCGCGATCCGCAACGATCTGCACCGCCAATGGGAGAACCGCGTCGACGCACTGCGCGCGGACCCGGCCCCGGCGCGTGCCGCATACGACGCGGCGCTCGCGGCCGGCGACTATGCGGGCGCCCACGTGACCGTCGGCGAGGCGACCGGGCTGATCCGCGACTGCCCGCCGGCAGAGGAACTGGTGCAGCGCATCGCGGCGGACGCCGCGGCGCTGCTCGGACGCCGCTAGGGTTTGCCGACCTCGGTCAGCCGGCGGGCGCGCGTTCGACGCGCACTGGCCCGCCTTCCTTGACCTTCGCGGCCGCCGCTGCCGGTCCGACCACTTTGCCGACCAGGTTCACCGGGCTCGCGGCGCAGGGGTCGTCGCCGCGGCTCGCCGGCGTAGCACCCCAGAACACGCACAGCGCCTTGCCCGGCGGCCAGTACGCGACCGCGCCGACCTCGACCTCGGCGCGCGCATCGCTTTCCTCTTGCATAGCGAGCGGCGTGCCGAAATAGATCTCCTGCCCCCAGCGATTCGCGGACGATTCGAACGGCAGCAGCGCCAGCAGCCGCTGTGCGGTCGGCGAGTCGTTCAGTTCGACGGCAAGAGTCGTGCTGCCAGAGACGATATGGATGCGCGGCATGATGATGTGGTGCGACGTATGGAGCCTGCTGCAAGAATACACGCGGATTGCGGGTCTCGCTGCAGCGACAACGATGACAGCGCAGACCGGCGCGCGCCGGTGGCGGGCCGACACGGGATAATCCGGCGCGGCCGGGCATGACGTCCTGAACGCCTGTTCCGACCGACGATATGACGCGAATCCAGCAACGCCTCGATGTGGCCGCCCGATGGGCGCTGGTCGGCGTGTTCCTGAGTTTTCCGGTCGCGATGGGCCTGGCCAACACGCTGTCGGCGGTCGTGCTGCTGTGCTGGCTCGGCGCCGGGCAGTTCCGGCAGCGCTGGCAGACGCTCCGGCACAACCCGGTGACGCTGCCGGCGCTGCTGCTGTACGGCCTGGTGCTGATCGGTGCGCTGTATTCGAGCGGCGACGCCTCGCACATCCTGCTGCACGTCGGAAAGTACATCAAGCTGCTGCTGGCGCTGGTCTTTCTTTCGTTGCTCGACGAGCCGCGCTGGCGCCGGCGCAGCCTGATTGCGTTCATCGCCGGCATGCTGTTCATCCTGGCGTCGGTCTACGCCAGCATCTGGTTTCGGCTGCCCTGGGTCAGCGCGCGCGCCAACCCGGCGCAAGCACTCGGCTGGGGCGTGGACCACACGGTGGTCGGCGACTACATCACGCAGAACGTGATGATGTCGTTCTTTGCGGTGCTGTGCCTCGTGCAGCGCGACGTCGCCGCCAGATCGGTCTGGAAATGGACGTGGCCGGTGCTGGCCCTGCTCGCGGTCCTCAGCGTCACCGACCTGTCGCTCGGCCGCACCGGCTATTTCGTGCTCGGCGCCTGCCTGCTGACCTACGTGCTGACGGCGTTTCCGGGGCGCGTCCGCTACGCACTGCTGCTGCTGCTCGTCGTGGCGATGGCGGCCAGCCTGCTCGGCTCGAAGACCATGCGGCAGCGCTACGAGCAGGCCTGGACCGAGGCGAAGAACCACAACACCGACATCACCAGCTCGATCGGGCACCGGCTCTACAACTACAAGATCGTGCTGACGCTGATCCGCGAGCGACCGCTGCAGGGCTGGGGCACCGGTTCGTACGACCGCGAATCGTGCCGGGTGATCGTGGACAAGGCGCAATGCGCGCTGTTCGGCTGGCATCCGCACGATCAGTACCTGTTCTTCTGGGTCGAGAACGGCCTGCCCGGACTGCTCGCGTACCTGTGGTTGATTGTCGCGATCATCCGCGTCGGCCGCAGCCGCGACGGGCCGGAGCGCTGCCTGGTCTACGCCCTCGCCTGCGCGCTGATCGCCGACAGCCTGTTCAACTCGCCGCTGTTTTCGTCGCGCGAGAACCACTTCTTCATGTTCATGATGGCGCTGCTCGCGGCCGGTCCGGTGCTGGCTGCAGACCTGCGCGACCGGCACGGAAATAGGGTGCTTCCAGGTCACGCGCCATCGCTATGATTTATGTAGCTAACTATAAAGGTACATAGCTGGCTACAGCCCTATTTCATTCAAACTCAGCGCCCGATCGTGTTGCTCAAGGCCGCGCTGTCGTAATGTTGAGCGGCGCAGCGGAAGAAGCATTCGAGCGCGATGAAATAGCAGAACAGGAACCCGGGCCCGCCGCCGAGAAACCCGAGCTTGAAGACGTACAGACGCACGAACACCGACGCGCCGTATGCGATGCCGACCAGCACGCCGCCCCGCTTGCCGGCGCGCGCGCGCTTGGCGGCGCCGAGCATCGCGTACTGGGTCAGCTTTTCCAAACTGGAGTGCACCGAGTCGCGCGAATAGTGCTTGAGCGGCGCGCCGAACACTGTCCTCGGCAGCGGCTCGCCGGCGAGCAGCGCGCGCTCGTGCACCGCGCCGTCGAAGCGCTGCAGCTGCGCGCGGCGAAACAGCCGCTCGACCGGCGCCTGCGACCGGAAATGCCGCAGCTCACGCCCGAACGCGACGACGCGCCAGCGCACGCAGCCGACCCCATCGAAGCCTGACCGGACCGCGTCCTGCAGTTCCTCTCGCAGCGCAGGGGTGATCTCCTCGTCGGCATCGAGAAAGAAGATGTAGTCGCCACTGGCATGGGACAGCAGACGGTTTCGCTGTACCGCGAAGCCCTGCCAATCGGCATGCACGAACACCTGCGCGCCCAGGCTGCGCGCGAGCGCCACCGTGTCGTCGCTGCTGCCGCTGTCGACGACGATCAGCTCGTTGGCGAACGCCGCGCTGCGCAGGCACCGCGCGATGCGCGCGGCCTCGTTCTTGGTCAGCACCGCGATCGTCAGCCGCGGTGACGCCGCCGCGTCGTGGTCCGCAACGGGAGGTGGCGACGGATCACTCATGTCGCGCTCAGCGCAGGTCAGGCTGCCTCGGGCCCGAGCTGCCAGACGCCGCGCAGCCGGCCCCAGGCGCGCGCCAGGTGCTTGGGCGACAGCAGCAGTGTGCGCGCCAGCAGGTTCGCGGTCGCCGTTCCCAGCAGCCGCCGGCGCGCGCGCCGAGCGGCAGCGGCGCCGAAATGCTTGGCGACGAAGCGCACTTTCGACTGCGCGTGATGGAACCCGCGCCAGTACTCGGCACGCCACGGGCGCGCGCCGCGGACCGAGCCGCGCGCATGGTGCACGGCGGTGATCTCGGGCAGCACCAGGATCTGCCCGCGGCGCTGGAACACACGCAGGCACAAGTCCTCGTCCTCGTAGTAGAGGAAGAAGCGCGGGTCGAACCCGGGGCCGTCGGCCAGCACGGCGCGCAGCCGGTCCAGGTTGATCAGCATCGCGGCGGCGCAGGCAAAGCCGACGTTGAGCGCCCCCTCGCTCGCGCCGCCGCGCGGCCGCCAGCAATGCCGCGGCCAGCTGTAGTTGAGCTGGCGGCGGCCGGCGCCGTCGAGCAGCTGCGGCACGAGCAGGGTCGCGTCGGGCCATTGCCGCGCAGCATCGACCAAGGCCGCGATCGCATCGGCCGCGATCAGGCAGTCCGGGTTCAGCAGCAGCGCGAACGGCGTCTGCACCCTTGCCAAGCCTTCGTTGTTCGCAACGCCGAAGCCGCGGTTCGCCGGCAGTTGCAGCAACGTAGCGTGAGGAAGCTGCGCGCGCACCGCCGCGCAGGTGTCGTCCTGGCTGGCGTTGTCGACGACGATCAGGTACGGCAGCGCCCGCAGCCCCGCGGCGAGCGCGGCGATGCAATGGCTGCTGTTGTAGGTGACGACCAGCACCGTGACCTGCGCCAGCAGGTCGGCGCCGGCGGCGGGCTCGCTTATGCTCAACGCGGCGCGCTCACGCTCAGTGCGCGAGTCCGGCGTCCTCGCCGGGCTTGAGCCGGTACTCGGTGCCGCAATACGGACACATGACGCGTCCCGTCTTGGCCACGTCGAGGAACACCCTGGGATGGGTGTTCCACAGCTTCATGTCGGCCTTCGGGTTCGGGCAGAAGATGCCGCCCATGTCGGTCAGGTCTTTCGCCAGCAGTTCGACGAAGGGTCTGCTCATTGCGCGTCGCTTTCTCTCTCGTTCGCGGCAGGCGCCACGCGCCCGGCCCTTTGGGGCTCACACCTTGGTGAGCCAGTGCGCATATTTGGCATTGCGGCCGTTCACGATCTCGAAGAACGCGCTCTGGATGCGCTCGGTCACCGGGCCTCGGCTGCCGCTGCCGAGTTCGATGCGGTCCAGTTCGCGGATCGGCGTGACTTCGGCGGCGGTGCCGGTGAAGAACGCCTCGTCGGCGATGTAGACCTCGTCGCGCGTGATGCGCTTTTGCACCACCTCGAGCCCCAGGTCCTTGCAGACATGCAGCACCGCGTTGCGCGTGATGCCGTTCAGCGCGCCAGCCGACAGGTCGGGCGTATACACCACGCCGTCCTTGACGACGAAGATGTTCTCGCCGGCGCCCTCGCTGACGAAGCCGGAGGCGTCGAGCAGCAGCGCCTCGTCGTAGCCGTCGTCGGTGGCCTCGACATTCGCGAGGATCGAGTTCGTGTAGTTGCTGACCGTCTTGGCCTGCGTCATCGTGATGTTCACGTGGTGCCGCGTGTAGCTCGAGGTTTTCACGCGGATGCCGCGCTTCATGCCCTCCTCGCCGAGGTACGCGCCCCAGGCCCAGGCCGCGACCATCAGGTGGATCTTGTTGCCCTTGGGGCTGACGCCGAGTTTTTCGTCGCCGATCCAGACCAGCGGGCGGATGTAGCAGCTCTCCAGCCGGTTCGCGCGCACCGCCGCCTTCTGCGCTTCGTTCACCTGCTCCTTGCTGAACGGCAGCTTCATGCGCAGGATCTTCGCGCTGTTGAACAGCCGGTCGGTGTGCTCGGCGAGCCGGAAGATCGCGGTGCCGCCCACGGTGTTGTACGCGCGCACGCCCTCGAACGCGCCGCAGCCGTAGTGCAGCGTGTGCGTCAGCACGTGGATCTTGGCGTCGCGCCAGTCGACCAGTTCGCCGTCGAACCAGATCTTTCCGTCGCGGTCGGCCATCGAAGCTACGGGTTGCGCTGGGCTCATGGAGGCTCCTTCGAGATCGGGGCGCGCCAAGCGGCAGCAAGCGCGCCGAAGTGGGGCCGGTGTCGGCCGATCCCGCGATTCTACGGGGCCGCGGCGATCTCGACCGGCTCCGCCGCAATCGGTCGAAACAGGGTCCAGTGCACGAGTCTGCCGCGGCGAAATTCAGCCGTCACGTGCGACGCTCCGGTATCGGTCCAGCGGAAGATCTCGGGCTGGGTGTTCTTCGGCGAGCGCATTTCGCCCAGGGCGCGCGTCATCGACAGCACGTTCAGCAGCGTCATGCCGGCGCGCAGCCGGGCGTTGAGCATGACCGCGTTGTCGATGTGGCCGACCGGCCGCGTTGCGGCCCGGCCCAGCACCTGCATCATGCGGTTGAAGCGCAGCAGCAGCCACATCAGCAGCGCGCCGCTCGCCAGCGCAACGCCGCCCCACCCATAGAAGCGGTAGGAGGCGGCGATCAACACCGCACCGGTAATCGGCCACAGCAGGCGAACGTCTCCCATGCCGTCATTTTCGCAGCAGCGACAACTCCCTGTCGCGGCAGGAGGTTTTCGCGTTGCCCGGCGCGATCAGCCAGCCAGGCCGCGCACGACCTCGATCGCCTGCTCGATGCGGTCGACCGGATGGATCGCCAGGCCGTCGAAGCCGCTCGCATTCGGGCGCGGCGCGTTCGCGCGCGGCACGATCGCGGTGGCGAAGCCGAGCTTGGCCGCTTCGCGCAGCCGCTCCTGGCCGCGCGGCGCGGGACGCACCTCGCCAGCCAGGCCGACCTCGCCGAACGCGACGAAACCGCGCGGCAACGGCCTGCCGCGCAGGCTCGACGCGATCGCTAGCAGCACCGCCAGATCGGCCGCGGGCTCGGCGATCCGCACCCCGCCGACCGCGTTCACGAACACGTCCTGATCGGCGCAGGCTACGCCTGCATGCCGGTGCAGCACCGCCAGCAGCATTGCGAGCCGGTCCCGGTCGAGCCCGACCGAGAGGCGGCGCGGACTGGCGCCGCCGGCATCGACCAGCGCCTGCACTTCGACCAGCATCGGCCGCGTGCCCTCGAGCGTGACCAGCACGCAGCTGCCGGGCACCGGCTGGCGGTGCTGCGACAGGAAGATCGCGCTCGGATTCGAGACCCCCTTCAAGCCCCGTTCGGTCATCGCGAACACGCCGATCTCGTTCACCGCGCCGAAGCGGTTCTTGATCGCGCGCACCAGGCGAAAGCTCGAATGCGTATCACCCTCGAAATACAGCACGGTGTCGACCATGTGCTCGAGCACGCGCGGGCCGGCGATCGCGCCCTCCTTGGTCACGTGGCCGACCAGCACGATCGCGGCGCCGGACGATTTCGCGGCACGCGTCAGATGCGCCGCGCATTCGCGCACCTGCGCGACCGATCCCGGCGCCGAGGTCAGCTCGCCCGAATAGACGGTCTGGATCGAGTCGATCACCGCGACCTGCGGCCGGTTCGAGATCAGCGCGGCCAATATCCTCTCGAGCTGGATTTCGGCCAGCACCGGCACCTGGGATTTGTCGAGCCCGAGCCGGCGCGAGCGCAGCGCGACCTGCGCGCCCGATTCCTCGCCGGTCACGTACAGCGTGGCGAGACCCGCGCGCTGCAGCGCATCGAGCGCCTGCAACAGCAGCGTGGATTTGCCGATGCCCGGATCGCCGCCGATCAGCACCACGCCGCCGTCGACCACGCCGCCGCCGAGCGTGCGGTCGAGCTCGGCGATGCCGGTCGGGGTGCGCGCGACCTCGGCCGCCTCGATGTCGGCCAACACCGCCACCGGGGCCGAAGGCGTGAGTGCCGCGAACCGATGGCGCTGCGCCGAAGGTAGATCGGCGACCGATTCGACGAGCGTGTTCCAGGCGCCGCATGACGGGCATTTGCCCAGCCACTTCGGGCTGGTGCCGCCGCATTCGGTGCAGACGTAGACGCTTCGCTCCTTGGCCATCCGACGAGCCTACCATCGCCCGAGCTGGACCACCCCCAGTCTTCGCGCACTGCGTGTCGCTTCGCCTACCCCCTCAAGGGGGCGATACCAGCGGACCGGCGAAGCCGGATCCGCAGTATCCCTGGCTTTTGGCTGCGCCGGTTTTCATGCGTCGCGGGTCGCGCCTCGGAACCAGGGTTTACCCGGATAGCGCGCAGGCCATAGATATTTAATATATTAACTAAATGGCTCCGCGCACCGCCTTCCTGCACCGCAACCTGCCCGGCCTGCTGCTGCGGGCACGCGAGTCTGTGATGGCGCACACCCGCCCGTCGCTGCGCACCCACAACCTGAGTGACCAGCAGTGGCGCGTGCTGCGCGTGCTCGCCGAGCATGGGCGCATGGAGACCGGCCGCATCGCGCGCGAGGCGCATCTGCTCGGACCGAGCCTGACCGGCGTGCTCGCCCGCATGGAGCGCGACGGGCTGGTGCGGCGCGAACGCGACGCCGAAGACCAGCGCCGCACGGTGGTCGAGGCCACGGCCCTCGGCCAGCGGCTCGCCGGCGAACTGGCGCGCACGTTCGAAGCGCACTATGCCTGGCTCGAGCAGGCGCTGAGCCAGGACAAGCTGGCACAGCTGTACCGACTGCTGGACGAGGTGATCGAACTGGAACGTCCGCGGCCAGCCGGCCGCCGCGCGGAAGCAAAAGGCGCGCGACCTGAGCGCACCGACGGGGTGCCTGCATGAACACCGGGCCCTCCTTCCTGCCGGCCGGCACCGTCTACGGCGTGTTGCTGAACTTCCGGCGCGAACGGTTGGCGCTCGCGTCGCAGATGCTGGCGGCCCCATACAAGGCCGCGCCGCGCGCGCCGGTGCTGTATGTCAAGACCGCCAACACCTGGAGCCCGCACGGCAGCGCGATCATGCTGCCGGGGGGCGTGCGCGAGGCCGAGGTCGGCGCGACCATTGCGATGGTGATTGACCGCGAAGCCAAGGCTATATCTGCTCAGAATGCTCTCGATTTCGTAGCGAGCTACGTGCTGCTGAACGACCTGTCGATCCCGCACCAAAGCTTCTACCGGCCGCCGGTCAAAACCAAATGCGTGGACGGCTTTCTCGGTGTCGGCGCCCAGGCGCGGCCGGCGCGCGAGGCCGGCGATCCGGCGCAGTTCACGCTCGAAGTGCGGATCAACGGCGCGCTGCGCCAGTCGGTCGTTTTTAGCGACCTGGTGCGCAGCGCCGCGCAGCTGCTGGTCGACGTCACCGAGTTCATGACCTTGGCGGCAGGCGACCTGCTGATGCTCGGCTGCGACCTGGGCCGCCCGCTGGCCGGCGCCGGCGACCGGATCGAGATCACCTCGCCGGGCTTCGCGCCGCTGGTCAACACGCTGGCGGCGCACGATGCAGCGGGAGAAGCGCGATGAAGCACGCCCGCGTGATGCTGGACGGCCAATTGCACGACGCGACGCACGATGCGACGCATGACGCGACCGAGCAGCACGGCCGGCTGCTGCTGGACGACGGCCGTCGCGTCGAACCGCACGCCGTGACCTGGCTGCCGCCGCTCGTTCCCACGCCGCGGCCGCGCACCATCCTCGCGCTCGGCCTCAACTACGCGGACCACGCGAAGGAGCTTGCGTTCAAGGCGCCGGAGGAGCCGCTCGTGTTCGTCAAGGGCGAGAGCACGCTCATCGGCCATCGCCGGTTCACCGAGCGCCCTGCCGGTGTTGAAAACATGCACTACGAATGCGAACTCGCGGTGGTGATCGGCCGCACCGCGCGCCGGGTGCGGCAGGACGACGCCTACGACTTCGTCGGCGGCTACACGGTCGCGAACGACTACGCGATCCGCGACTACCTGGAGAACTGGTACCGCCCGAACCTGCGCGTGAAGAACCGCGACACCTGCACGCCGATCGGTCCCTGGCGCGTCGATGCGGCCGATGTGCACGGTCTGCCGGGCGGGCCGATGGCACGCGCGCTGAAGACCACGGTGAACGGCAAGCTCACGCAGTCGGGCAACACGCGCGACATGATCTTCGGGATTCCGTGGCTGATCGAATACTTCACGAGCTTCATGACGCTCGCGCCGGGCGACCTGATCCTGACCGGCACGCCGGACGGCGTGGTCGACTGCCAGCCCCGCGACGTGGTCGTCACCGAGATCGAGGGCGTCGGCGCGCTGCAGAACACCATCGCCCTCCGCGCCTGATTTTTCAAGCATTTTCGGCCTGTAGCCAGCACCCACATTGCACGAGCAGCTATGAAAATTGATAACCTCATCAACGGCAAGCCGGTCGCCAGCCGCGACTATTTCGAGACCGTGAACCCCGCCACGCAGGAGGTGCTGGCCGAGGTCGCATCCGGCGGCGAAGCCGAAGTGAATGCGGCGGTCGCCGCGGCCAAGGCGGCGTTCCCGAAATGGGCCGGCCTGCCCGCGGTCGAACGCGCCCGGCTGGTGCGCCGGCTCGGCGACCTGATCGCGCAGCACGTGCCCGAGATCGCGCGGATCGAGACCGACGACTGCGGCCAGGTGATCGCGCAGACCGGCAGGGGCCTGGTGCCGCGCGCGGCCGACAACTTCTACTACTTCGCCGAGATGTGCACGCGCGTCGACGGCCACACCTACCCGACGCCGACGCACCTGAACTACACGCTGTTCCATCCGGTCGGCGTGTGCGCGCTGATCAGCCCGTGGAACGTGCCGTTCATGACCGCGACCTGGAAGGTCGCGCCCTGCCTCGCGTTCGGCAACACCGCGGTGCTGAAGATGAGCGAGCTCTCGCCGCTCTCCGCCGCGCGGCTGGGCGAGCTGGCGCTCGAAGCCGGCATTCCGCCCGGCGTGCTGAACCTCGTGCACGGCTACGGCAAGGAGGCCGGCGAGCCGCTGTGCGCGCACCCCGACGTGCGCGCGATCAGCTTCACCGGGTCCACCGTGACCGGCAACCGCATCGTCAAGACGGCAGGCCTCAAAAAATTCAGCATGGAGCTCGGCGGCAAGAGCCCGTTCGTGGTGTTCGACGACGCCGACATGGCGCGCGCGCTCGACGCCGCGATCTTCATGATCTTCTCGAACAACGGCGAGCGCTGCACCGCCGGCAGCCGCATCCTGGTGCAGCAGAACGTCTATGCGGACTTTGCGCAGAAAT
The DNA here is from genome assembly GCA_030123545.1 of Burkholderiaceae bacterium. Lineage (NCBI taxonomy): Bacteria > Pseudomonadati > Pseudomonadota > Betaproteobacteria > Burkholderiales > Burkholderiaceae > Burkholderiaceae bacterium. The sequence goes on from CP126124.1 coordinate 250,477, forward strand.
TCGCCGAGCGCGCGAAGAAGATCACGGTCGGCGATCCGCTCGACGAGAAGACCGTCGTCGGCCCGATGATCAGCCAGGGCCATCTGGCCAAGGTGCGCAGCTACATCGAGCTCGGGCCGAAGGAGGGCGCAACGATGCTGTGCGGCGGGCTGGAGACGCCGGCCGGCCTGCCGGAGCGGGTGCGCCGCGGCAACTACGTGGCGCCGACCGTGTTCGCCGACGTCGGCAATCGCATGCGCATCGCGCAGGAGGAAATCTTCGGCCCGGTCGCCTGCCTGATCCCGTTCAAGGACGAGGCTGACGCCATCGACAAGGCGAACGATATCCAGTACGGCCTGTCGAGCTACGTCTGGACCGAGAACCTCGGCCGCGCGCACCGGGTCGCGGCGGCGATCGAGGCCGGCATGTGCTTCGTCAACAGCCAGAACGTGCGCGACCTGCGCCAGCCGTTCGGCGGCACCAAGGCCAGCGGCACCGGCCGCGAGGGCGGCACCTGGAGCTACGAGGTGTTCCTCGAGCCGAAGAACGTGGCGGTGTCGATGGGGTCGCACCACATTCCGCATTGGGGAGTTTGATGAAGTGCTTGCGAAGCGCGTGCCGGCAGGGCGCTGCGGGGTGCCCCGTTCCGCTCATGTCCCCCGGCCCGGGCTTTGCCCGGGCCTCCTCCTTTACTTCGCTACACGGGACACCCCACATCGCCCTGCTTTGTGACCCGGTGGACTGCCTGCGCAAACCCGCGAAGGTGGTAAGCGGCTGCGGTGGGTGCCCGTTGCGGCGAAGTAAAGGAGGAGGGCAGGCCGAAGGACTGCCCGGGGGACATGAGCGGCAACGGGCACCCGCCGCAGCCGCCCGCGCCCAACCCAGCAAATCAGCGATGAGGAAACACAGACCATGGGTAAGCTAGCTCTAGCCGCAAAGATCACGCATGTACCGTCGATGTACCTGAGCGAACTCGACGGCCCGCGCAAGGGCTCGCGCCAGGACGCGATCGACGGCCATATCGAGATCGGCCGGCGTTGCCGCGCGCTCGGCGTCGACACGATCGTGGTGTTCGACACGCACTGGCTGGTGAACGCGAACTACCACGTCAACTGCGCGCCGCACTTCAAGGGTCTGTACACCAGCAACGAGCTGCCGCATTTCATCAGCAACATGCCGTTCGAATTTCCGGGCAACCCGGCGCTGGGCAAACTTCTGGCGGCGACCGCGAACGAGATGGGCGTCGAGACGCTGGCGCACGACCAGACCACGCTGGCGCCGGAGTACGGCACGCTGGTGCCGATGCGCTACATGAACCAGGACCAGCACTTCAAGGTGATCTCGGTGTCGGCGCTGTGCATGGTGCATTACCTGAACGACAGCGCGCGCCTGGGTTGGGCGTTCCGGCGCGCGGTCGAGCAGCATTACGACGGCACGGTCGCGTTCTTCGCAAGCGGATCGTTGAGCCACCGCTTTGCGCAGAATGGCCTCGCGCCGGAATACGCGTTCAAGATCTGGAGCCCGTTCCTGGAGCGGCTCGACGAAAAAGTCATCGATCTGTGGAAGGCCGGGCAGTGGCAGGACTTCTGCGCGATGCTGCCCGAGTACGCGCCGAAAGGTCACGGCGAAGGCTTCATGCACGACACCGCGATGCTGCTCGGCGCATTGGGCTGGTCGGCCTACGACGGCAAGGCCGAAATCCTGACGCCGTACTTCGGCGCGTCCGGCACCGGCCAGATCAACGTGGTCTTTCCGGTGACAAAGCAGGACGGGAGCGCGGTCCCGGCTCCGGTCGCGTCCAGCGCCGAGGGCTACACCTCGGTCGCGACCCGGCTGTAAAACTGCGCCAGCACACCATGCCGCATCTCGTCATCCTCTACACCGCGAACCTCGACGCGGACACCGACATGACGGTGCTGTGCCGCAGCCTCGCCGACACCATGCTCGCGCAGCGCGACGAGGCCGGCTTGGCCGTGTTCCCGCCCGGCGGCACGCGGGTGCTGGCCTTTCCCGCGTCGCACTACGCGGTCTCCGACGGCGGCGCCGCCGGCCGCGCGGCCGGCGGCAACGGCGACTATGCGTTCGTCTACCTGAACCTGCGCATCGCGCGCGGACGCTCGGACCCGGTGAAGAAGGCGGCCGGCGATGCGCTGATGGCCTGCGCACGCGCGCATTTCGCGACGCTGTTCGAGCAGCGCCACCTGGGGATCACGCTGCAGGTCGACGAAGGGCAGGAAGTGTTCGACGCGAAGCACAGCAATATCCATCCGCTGTTCAAGAAGTAGCCAAGAAAAGGGCGCGCAATGTTTTCCGAAGACCTGATCCGGCAGCTCGCCGCCGAACTGCACCAGAGCGAGCAAACGCGGGCGCAGGTCGAGCATTTCTCCAAGCGCTACCCGGAGATGACGATCGCCGACGGCTACAGCGTCTCGCGCGAATGGGTGCGGATGAAGATCGCCGAGGGGCGCCGGGTGCGTGGCCACAAGATCGGCCTCACCTCGCGCGCGATGCAGCTCTCCAGCCAGATCACCGAACCCGACTACGGCACGCTGCTCGACGACATGTTCTTCGACCAGGGCAGCGACATCCCGTTCTCGCGCTTCATCGCGCCGCGCGTCGAGGTCGAGCTGGCGTTCGTGCTCGGGCGCCCGCTGCGTGGCCCGGGCGTGACGATCTTCGATGTGCTGGCCGCAACCGACTACGTGGTGCCGGCGCTGGAGATCATCGACGCGCGCATCGAGCAGTTCGACCGCCACACGCGCGCGCCGCGCAAGGTGTTCGACACGATTTCGGACAACGCGGCGAACGCCGGCATCGTCACCGGCGGGCGCCCGGTACGGCCCGATGCGCTCGACCTGCGCTGGGTCGGCGCGCTGCTGTACAAGAACGGCGTGATCGAGGAGTCGGGCCTCGCCGCCGCGGTGCTGAACCATCCGGCGAACGGCGTCGCCTGGCTCGCGAACAAGCTCGCCGCCTGGGACGAGGACCTGGCGGTCGGCGAGATCGTGCTCGGCGGCTCGTTCACCCGGCCGACGCCGGCGCAGGCCGGCGACACCTTCCATGCCGACTACGGGCCGCTGGGCGCAATCGCTTTTCGTTTCATATGAACCACCCCCGTTGCTTGCTCGCTTCGCGTAGCCGCATCCCCCCTCCAGGGGGCAACACCAGCGGCCCGGCAAAGCCGGATCCGCGGTGTTCCCCGACTTGGGAACCCTCGGAAACAACGGGCCTGCAACGCCAAGGCCGTCAGAACTTATGAAAACCCCCGTCAATCCGTTCAAGCTCGCGCTGCGAAACCGGCAGCCGCAAATCGGCCTGTGGCTGGGTCTGGCCGACGCCTACAGCGCCGAACTATGCGCCGGCGCAGGCTTCGACTGGTTGCTGATCGACGGCGAGCATTCGCCGAACGACCTCAAGAGCATCCTGGCGCAGTTGCAGGCGATCGCGCCGTACCCGTCGCATGCGATCGCGCGCGTGCCGGTCGGGCACGGTCATGTCGGCCAGGCGCTGATCAAGCAGTACCTGGACCTGGGCGCGCAGACGCTGCTGGTGCCGATGGTCGACACGCCGCAGCAGGCGGCCGCCGTGGTTCGATCCATGCGCTACCCGCAAAGCGACGGCAACGGTGGCATCCGCGGCATGGGCGGCGCGCGCGCATCGCGCTGGGGGCGTTACCCGGCCTATGTGCGCGAAGCGAACGAGCAGGTCTGCCTGCTGGTGCAGATCGAGTCGCGCGAAGCGCTGGCCAACCTCGAGGCGATCGCCGCGGTCGACGGTGTCGACGGCATCTTCATCGGTCCGGCCGACCTGTCGGCCTCGCTCGGCCACCCGGGGGATCCGGGCCACCCCGACGCGCAGGCGGCGATCGACGACGCGATCGCACGCATCGTCCGTACCGGCCGCGCCGCCGGCATCCTGTCCACCGACGAGGCGTTGGCGCGGCACTACCTTCAATTGGGCGCGACCTTCGTCGCGGTCGGTCTCGACACCAACCTGCTGATGCGCGGCACCAGCGTGCTCGTCGCGAAGTTCAAATCGGGCATGAGTGCGGCGCCGGCGAGCAAGGTATATTGAAACCGGACGATGGCCGAGCGCGAACCGCGCACAGTCGAGCTTTTCGCGCGGGACGACGTCGAAGCGGCCTTTGATCGCACGCCCCGCCCCCGACTGCATTCCCGACCTCACTGGAGACCCCCGCAATGAACGCCGTGCTTTCGCCCCAGCAGCAAATGCACCCCGACGAGCGCGCCGCGCGCATGCAGCTCGCCGGCTGCTACCGCGTGTTCGCGATGCTGGGCTGGACCGAGATGATCTACAACCACATCACGCTGCGCCTGCCCGACAGCGTGACCGGCGGTGCGATGCAGTTCCTGATCAACCCGTTCGGCCTGCACTACTCGGAGGTCACCGCGAGCAACCTGCTGAAGATCGACATCGAAGGCCGCAAGCTCGATGGCGACAACCCCTGGCCGGTGAACCCGGCCGGCTTCACGATCCACGCCGCGGTGCACGGTCATGTGCCCGGCGCGCATTGCGTGATGCACACGCACACCACCGCCGGCATCGCGGTGGCCTGCACGCGCGGCGGGCTTGCGCAGAACAACTTCTACTCGGCGCAGCTGCACGACATGGTCGCCTACCACGACTTCGAGGGCATCACGGTGCACGACGACGAGCGCCCGCGCCTGCTCGCGAGCCTGGGGGAAAAGCCGCTGATGATCCTGCGCAACCACGGCCTGCTGGCGCTTGGGGCCACGCTGCCGCTCGCGTTCGTGCGCCTGTGGACGCTGCAGCGCGCCTGCGAAATCCAGATGGCGCAGGCGGCGCTCGGAGCCGCGATTCCCGTCAGCGAAGCGGTCGCGCGCAAGACCACGCGCGACTCGTTCCAGTTCGACGCGAAGTTCGGCGCCGGCCAGGACGTGTTCGACGCACTGCTGCGCCAGGTCGACCGGATCGACGTTAGCTACAAAAACTAGAGCGTACTGCGTAGAATGCATCTGCGCTTGCGGCCGAAATGACTGAAAAAAATGAGGGCAACTCCCTGCGGCGCGTCTGCATCTACGGCGCCGGCGCGATCGGCGGCTGGATCGGCGCCGCGCTGGCACAGGCCGGCTGCAGCGTGAGTGTGGTCGCGCGCGGCGCGACGCTGGACGCATTGCGCCAACACGGGCTGCGCGTGCAGCGCGGTGAACAGGTGACCGCCGCGCCGGTAGCGGCCAGCGACGACCCGGCCGCACTCGGCGAGCAGGACCTGGTCGTGATCGCGGTGAAGGCGCCGGCACTGGCCGAGGTCGCGCGTCGCATCACGCCGCTGCTGACGCCGGACACCGTCGTGCTGACCGCGATGAACGGCGTGCCGTGGTGGTTCCTCGATGGCTTCGGCGGGCAGCTCGCCGGCACGCGGCTCGAATCGGTCGATCCGCATGGCGAAATCGCGCGTGCGATACCCGCTAGCCATGTGATCGGCTGCGTGGTGCACGCAAGCTGCGCGCTGAACGGCCCTGGCTTCGTGCACCACCGCTTCGGCAACGCGCTGATCATCGGCGAGCCGTCCGGCGCGGTCACGCCGCGGGTGCGCCGGCTGGCCGCGCTGCTCGAACGCGCCGGCATCGAGGCGCGGATCGCCGAGCAGATTCAGAAGGACTGTTGGTACAAGCTGTGGGGCAACATGACGGTGAACCCGATCAGCCTGCTCACCGGCGCCACCACCGATCTCATCATGGACGATGCGCTGGTGCGCGGCTACGTCTCGACCATGATGCTGGAAGCCCGCGAGATCGGCGCGCGCATCGGCGTGACTATCGCCGAACGGCCCGAGGACCGGCACCAGGTGACACGCAAGCTCGGCGCGTTCAAGACCTCGATGCTGCAGGACGTCGAGGCCCACCGCCCGGTCGAACTCGACGCGCTGGTCGGCGCGGTGCAGGAGCTGGGGCGCCTGACCGGCGTCGCGACGCCCGCGATCGATTCGCTGTTCGGCCTCTCCAGGTTGCGCGCGCGCGTGCTCGGGTTGTATTGAGCGCAGCGCCGGGTCAGTCGACCTTGACCGGCACGCGCAGCGCCAGCGCGCACATCAGCTCGTAGCCGACGGTGCCGCCGGCATGGGCGACCTCGTCGATGGACAGCAGCGCGCCGTTGCCTGCGCGCCCCCACAGCGTGACCTCGGCGCCGAACCCGGCATCGGGCACCGGCGTCAGGTCGACCGTGATCATGTCCATGCTGACGCGGCCGACCATGCGCGTGCGCACGCCGTTCACCAGTACTGGCGTGCCGGTGCTGCAGTGGCGCGGGTAGCCGTCGGCGTAGCCGCAGGCGACGATGCCGATGCGCATGGCCGCATCGGCGGTGAAGATCGAGCCGTAGCCGACCGTGTCGCCGGCGGCGAGCTGCTGCGTGTCGATCAGCTTGGCGGCCAGCGTCATTGCCGGTTGCAGTTCCCAGTGCGCCGCGTCGTGCTCGGGAAAGTCGGGCGAGCTGCCGTAGATCGCGATGCCCGGGCGCACCCAGTCCGAGCGCAGCGCGCCGCCTTCGCGCAGCGTGGCCGCGCTGTTGGACAGCGTGCGCTCGCCCGGCAGACCGCGCGTGGTCTCGTCGAACACCGCGACCTGTTCGGCCACGCCCTTGTTCCCGTCGGCGTCGCTGAAATGCGTCATCAGCGTGATCTCGCCGACCTGGGCCAGCGCGGCGAGGCGCGTCCAGGCCGCGCGGTAGCGCTCTGGGGGGAAGCCGAGCCGGTTCATGCCCGAGTTCATCTTCAGGAACACGCGGTGCGGCGCATGGGTCTTGTGCCGGGCCAGCATCTCGATCTGTTCGTCGCAGTGCACCGTGTGCCAGAGTTCCAGGCGCGAGCACAGTTCGAGGTCGCGCGGTTCGAACACGCCTTCGAGCAGCAGCACCGGCCCGCGCCAGCCCAGGCCCCGCACGCGCTCGGCCTCGTCCAGATCGAGCAGCGCGAAGCCGTCAGCGCCGCGCAAGCCTTCGTACGCACGCTCGATGCCGTGACCGTAGGCGTTCGCCTTGACCACCGCCCAGACGCGCGAATCCGGCACCGCGCGGCGTGCGCGCTCGAGGTTGTGACGCAGCGCTGCGGTATGGATCGTTGCCTGGATCGGACGGGGCATGGCAAGGAGTGCCGGAAGGCAGGGTTGACGGGGACAACGGCGATTTTGGCACCGCAGGGGCCATGCTATAACCGCCGGCACCCGCAGAGATCGACCATGACTTCGCATCAGTTGTCCATGACGCTGCGCGTCACCCGCGACGCATGAAACAGGTTCGTAAGGCCGCGGAGCAGGCCAGGCGGGGACACTCGCGGGGCCGGCTTTGCCGGACCGCTGAGTGTGCCCCCTCGCAGGGGGTTGGCGGAGCGACACGCAGTGCGCGAAGCCTGGGGGTAGTTCACTTCATTTCATGAAGCGCGGTTTCTACACCATCATGGCGGCGCAGTTCTTCAGCTCGCTCGCCGACAACGCGCTGTTCGTCGCCGCGGTGGAGCTGATCAAGGTCGGAGGCGGCAAGGCGTGGCAAAGCGCCGCGCTGGTGCCGATGTTTGCGCTGTTCTACGTGATCCTCGCGCCGTTCGTCGGCGCGTTCGCCGACTCGCAGCCCAAGGGCCGGGTCATGTTCATCAGCAACGCGATCAAGATGGTCGGCTGCGCGTTGATGCTGGTCGGCACGCACCCTCTGCTGTCGTACGCGGTGGTCGGCCTCGGCGCGGCCGCCTACTCGCCGGCGAAGTACGGCATCCTGACCGAGCTGTTGCCGGCGTCGCTGCTGGTGAAGGCAAACGGTTGGATCGAGGGGCTGACCATCGGGTCGATCATTCTCGGCGTGCTGCTGGGCGGGCAACTGATCGGGCACCGGGTTTCGAGCATGCTGCTGTCATTCGATTTCCCGGTCTTCGACACCGGCATCCACACACCGCCGCAGGCCGCGATCGCGGTGCTGATCGGGGTCTACTCGCTGGCCGCCGGGTTGAATTTGCGCATCCCGCTCACCGGTGTCGAGATGCGGCCGATGGCGCGCAACTTCGTCGAGCTGGTGCCGGACTTCCTGCGCTGCAACTCAAGGTTGTGGCACGACAAGCTGGGCCAGATCTCGCTGGCGACCACCACGCTGTTCTGGGGCGTCAGCGGCAACCTGCGCTACATCGTGCTCGCATGGAGCGCGGTCGCGCTCGGCTACAGCATGACACAGGCGTCGTCGCTGATCGGCGTGATCGCGATCGGCACCGCGGCCGGCGCGGTGATCGCGTCGATGCAGATGCGGCTCGACAGCGCAACGCGCGTGATTCCGCTCGGCATCGCGATGGGGCTGCTGCTGATTCTGCTGAACGCGATCCATAACGTATGGGTCGCGGCGCCGTTCCTGATCCTGCTCGGCGGACTCGGCGGTTATCTGGTGGTGCCGATGAACGCGCTGTTGCAGCACCGCGGTCACAACCTGATGGGCGCCGGCCGATCGATCGCGGTGCAGAACTTCAACGAGCAGGCCTGCATCCTGATCCTGGGCGCGCTCTACAGCCTCGCGGCCGGGCTCGGCCTGTCGGCGTTCGCCGCGATCACCGGCTTCGGCGTGATCGTCGCGGTGATGATGTGGCTGATCGGCCGGCGCCACCGCTACAACTGCAAGCACTACGCCGACGAGGTCGAGCACCTGCTCGCGATCGCGCGCAGCGACGTGCGGCACGGATGACGGCCTCGGCGCGTCGCGATGCGTTGCCGGCGACGGCCGCGCTGCTGTGCAACGCAGCGGTCTGGGGCCTGTCGTGGTGGCCGCTGCGCCGGCTGCAGGACGATGGCGTGCATCCGCTGTGGGCCACCGCGATCATCTACCTGGTGTCGGTCGCCGCGCTGCTGGTCCTCCGGCCGCGCGCCTGGCGCGGCTATGCCGCGCATCGGCAGCTGTGGCTGCTGACCGCGGCCTCGGGCCTGACCAATGTCTGTTTCAACTGGTCGGTTGCGACCGGCGACGTGGTGCGCGTGGTGCTGCTGTTCTACCTGATGCCGTTGTGGACCGTGCTGCTGGCCTGGCCGCTGCTCGGCGAGCGCCCGCGCCCCGCATCGCTGGCGCGCATGTTGCTCGCGCTCGCCGGCGTTGTAGTGATCCTGAAGGCGCCCGATTCGCCGTGGCCGGTGCCCGAAAGCGTGGCCGACTGGCTCGCGCTCGGCGGCGGATTCAGCTTTGCGCTGACCAACATCATGCTGCGCAAGCTCGGCCACGCGCCATCGGACTCGCGCGCGCTGGCGATGTTCGGCGGCGGCGCGCTGATCGGCCTGGGCGCCGCGCTGCTCGCGTCGTCGCAGGGCATCGCGGCGCTGCCGCCGGCGCCTGCCGCCTCGTGGCTGCCGTACGCCGCGGCGCTGAGCGTCGCGTTCCTGGGTGCGAACCTTGCGTTGCAGTACGGCGCGGCACGCCTGTCCGCCCACGGCACCGCGCTGGTCATGCTGTCCGAGGTGGTGTTCGCCAGCGCGTCGTCGGTCGCACTCGGCGCCGCTGCCTTGAACGAACGCATCTGGATCGGCGGCGCATTGATCCTGCTCGCCGCGCTGTGGTCGGCGCTGACCGCGGACTCGCCGCCCGCGCTGCGGAGCGAACAAGTCAGCTGAAGCGCTCAGGCCCGTGGCGCATCCGGCGCTGCCAGACAGCGCCCTTCCTCGATCAGGCGCGCGAACCCGTCGGCCAAGGTGTCGATCAACTGGCGCACGGCCGCGCGCAGGCCGCGCCGGCTGGCGTAGGCAAGCTGGATCACGCCTGGCGGCGCGGTCCAGCCGGGCAGCAACTCCTGCAGCGCCCCCTGTTTCAGCGCGTCATGCGCGAGCAAAGGCGGCAGCAGCGCGCAGCCGACGCCGGCCAGCGCGGCCTGCAGCAAAGCGTCGGCGTCATCGACCACCAGCCGCGGCTGATGTGCATGCTCGACTTCGGTGCCGTCGGCATGGCGCAGGTGCCAGCGCCCGGTTTCGGGAGAATTGCCCAGGCCCAGCGTGGGCAGGCGGCTCAGCTCAGAGGGCGCGGCCGGCGGCGCCGCGTTGACCAGCAGCCGCGGCGCGGCCACCAGCAGATGCGGACTGAGCGCCAGCGCGCGCACCACTTCATCCTGCGGCAGCGGCGCGCCCGGCGCGCGCACGCGCAGCGCCAGATCGACCCCGTCCTGCCAGACGTCGACGTTGCGATTGGTCGCCTCGACCTGCAATCGCACCTGCGGCCACGCATTCAGGAACGCGGTCAGTTGCGGACCGACCGCCGCATGCAGCAGCGCTGGCGGGCAGGCCAGGCGCACGGTGCCGCGCGGCTCGCGCGTTTGCTCGCGCACCAGCGCGCGCGCCGCCTCGGCCTCGGCCAGCATCGCGCGCGCATGCTGCAACACCTGTTCGCCCATCGGCGTGATCGCAAAGCGGCGCGTGCTGCGCTGGATCAGCCGCACGCCGAGTTCGGTCTCCAGCGCGGTCAGGCGCCGGCTGAGTTTCGACTTCGGGATGTCGGTGGCGCGCTCGGCCGCCGCGAAGCCACCGTGCTCGACCACGGTAGCGAACAAGGCGAGGTCATCCAGGTTTTGCATCGGAGGTCGCGATCACCATCGTTTCAAAAACAGAACACTGAAGCCATATTTAGCCTATTTATCCCCTATTAATCAACCCATATCATTCAACTACCGCGCTGGCAGATCGACTGGCGCCTCGGAGTGCCGCCGCAGCCCGGATCGGGACCGGCACTCATCACTTGGAGATTCCTCATGAGCGACACCCTGACGCGCAAGAGCGTGCTGTCCACGCACAGTGCCCCCGGCCGCCACTGGGTCGGCGACGGCTTTCCCGTGCACGGCCTGTTCGGCTACAGCGGCGAGGGCGTGGCCGAGCGCAGCCCGTTTCTGCTGCTGGACTACGCGGCGCCGACGACTTTCAAGCCCACCACGCACCGGCGCGGCGTCGGCAGCCACCCGCACCGCGGCTTCGAGACCGTGACCATCGTGTATGACGGCGAGGTCGAGCACCGCGATTCCACCGGCGCCGGCGGCGTGATCGGCAAAGGCGACGTGCAGTGGATGACCGCCGCCGGCGGCATCGTCCACGAGGAGTTCCACTCGGCCGACTACGCCGCGCGCGGCGGCCCGTTCGAGATGGTGCAGCTGTGGGTCAACCTCCCGGCCAAGGACAAGATGACACCGGCGCATTACCAGGCGATCACCGATGCGCAGATTCCCGCCATCGCCTTGCCCGGTGACGCAGGCCGGGTGCGCGTGATCGCGGGCAGGTTCGCGGGCGAGAGCGGCGAGGCGAAAGGCCCGGCGCGCACCTACAGCCCGATGAACGTGCTGGACGTGCGCCTGGCCACCGGCCGCAGCGCCGAGCTGGCTCAGCCCGAGGGCTGGAGCACGCTGGTGGTGGTGCTGGCCGGCACGGTGCAGATCAACGGCGACCTGATCCTGCGCGCCACCGACATGGCCACGCTGTCGACCACCGGCACGGGCCTCCGCATCGAAGCCAATAACGATGCGAAGCTGCTGCTGCTGGCCGGCGAGCCCATCGACGAGCCGGTGGTCGGCTACGGGCCGTTCGTGATGAACACCGAGCAGCAGATCCACCAGGCGATCGACGACTTCAACCGCGGGCGCTTCACGCAGCCGCACTGACCGAAACGCCGGGTGCCCGCGTGGCGCCCGGCTCTCCCCTTGCCCGCAGGCCCTGCCATCCGCGCGGCTGGGATCGACCTTGCAAGCTCGACCCACGGGAGCTCTTCCATGAGCGACAAACTCAATATCGGCATCATCATCGGCAGCACGCGCGAAGCGCGCGCTTCGGCCAGAAGGCGGCCCAGTGGCTGCACGGCATCGCCGGCCAGCGCCGCCGCTGCCGTCTGACAGAGGAGCTCGGCGCCGCCGGCCGATCCGCGCTAACCTGCGGCCTGACCGCACGGAGTCCCCATGAACGAGATCCTCGCCGCCGAACGCTACACCTCGCGCACCGCCATCATCGGCGAGGACACGCCCATTGCGCGCGCGCTGCCGGATCGCGCGCGGCGCACCGTGGGCGCCTGGTGTTTCCTGGACCATGCCGGCCCGGTGCAGTTTGCGCCGGGCAAGGGCATGCATGTGGGCGCGCATCCGCACATCGGGCTGCAGACTTTCACCTGGATGATCGAGGGCGAAGTCGTGCACCGCGATTCGCTGGGCAACGAGCAGGTCATCCGCCCCGGACAGGTCAATCTGATGACTGCGGGGCGCGGCATTGCGCATACCGAGGACTCGGTGGTGAATGGTGTGCGTCTGCACGCCGCGCAGTTGTGGATTGCGTTGCCCGAGGGCGAGCGTCGGCGCGAGCCGGCGTTCCAGAACCACCCCGATCTGCCGGTGGTCGACGCAGGCGGCTTTCGCGCCACCGTGCTGGCCGGCAGCGCGCTGGGCTAGACCTCACCCGCCCGGATCTACACGCCGCTGGTCGGCATCGATCTGACCGCCACCGGCGTGGCGCATACCGAACTCCCGCTGCAAGCCGGGTTCGAATACGCCGTCATGGTGCTGCGCGGCGCGGCCACGGCGGGTGGCGAGGCGATAGCGCCGGGCGAGTGGTTGTACTTCGCGCCGGGCCGCACCACGCTGGCCGTGGCTTGCGACGCTGCAGCCCAGCTGCTGCTGCTCGGAGGAGTGCCGTTCGGCGAGGACGTACTCGTGTGGTGGAACTTCGTCGCCCGCACCAAGGCCGAGATGCAGGCCGCACTCCATGATTGGAATGCCGGCCGCTTCGCCGCCGTGCGCTCCGGTAGCCCCGCCGCCCCGTTAGAGGCGCCAAGCCTGGCCGGGTTGGTGCTCAAACCTCGGCGCTGAAGCCGCGCGCCGGAAATATCGGCAAGCCAGGCTGACGCCGGTGCATCACATCACCCGCGACGCATGAAACCGGCGCAGCCAGATGCCCGGGATACCGCGACTCCCGCTTGGCCGGGCCGCTGGTATTGCCCCCGCGAGGGGGTTGGCGAAGCGGCACGCAAGTAGCGCAGCCTGGGGGAGGTTCGTATCACGCCGCAGCGCCGGCCCGGACCGCCGACCCCAGCATGCCGCCGAGCGCGGCCGGGTCGAACGCGCCGAACACGCACAGGTCGTAGCCGGCCCAGCGCGCGCGCCACCTGGCCAGCCAGCCGCGGCTGCGATCCAGCACCAGCACGATCTGCAGATTGCGTCCGTTCATGCCCGGATGCCGGCGCAACGCGCGGCAGGCCTTGAACACGCTCGCGCCCTGGACCGACTCACCGACGACCACCAGTCGATAGTGTCTGCGCGCGAGCTGGCGCCGGGCTTCGTCATGGCTGCGTACCAGGTCGACACGCCAGCCCTGTTGCTGCAGCAGGTTCAGCAGCGAGCGGCGCGAGCGATCGCCGGCATCGACCACCAGCAGGTTGTCGAGCGCCTGCGGCGAAGACGTCGCGGCGCCCCGATCGGGCCCGGCCCACGGCCGTGGGCCGGGCAAAGCGGCGGGAACGTCGGCAATGGGATCGAGCCGGGGCTCGATGCGCTCCTGAATCCGGTCGGCGGCGCGCGGCGTGGCCGGCGCTGGCCGCGGTCCGGCAGCGGTAGCGCCGATCGCTGTCGCATCCGCGGACGACGGCACATGCACGCGCCGCGCCTCGCGCCAGAGCGCGATGCTCGCGCGGTCGATCACGTCGGTCGTCCCGCGTTCGATCGGCAGCGCGCGCGCGGTCAGCACCGCCGCGTCGGGGACGTACGGTTCAGTCGCGGCAAAGGCCGGCTCGGTCGGACTGAACGGAACGGTCGCCGCGAACACGGCGGACACGGGGTCGTGCCGCAGCGCAGGTGACGCGGATGGCACGGCGGCGACCGGCCGCGGCGGCAGGCTGGCCGAAAACGGCTCGGTCGCGGCAAAGGCCGGTTCTGCGCTTGCAGCGCGCACGCGCTGCGGCGCCGCGGGCGGCAGCGTGCGGCTGAACGGAACCGTGGCCGCGAACGCCGGAGCCGCCGGTTCGTCGGCGGGCGCCTGCGTGATCTCGAACGGCACGGTGGCGTCGAACGCGGCCGCAACGTCGGCATCGCTGGCAAGCGCCGCATCGCGCAGCTGCGGCGCGGGAATGGCGCCGAGATCCGAGTAGGCGGTGACGGCGTCGCTGGCCGCGATCGGCGCCGCCACCTGCGGTGCACGGCGCGTGGCGGCGCCGGCATTCGTCCCGGGCTGATTCGCCCGCCCAAGGCGTTGCACCGTGTTCAGCACCTCGAGCAACTGGATCGGCCGCGCCAGCACCGGCCAGCCGGTCCCGTCGTCGGACGATCCGATCAGCAGCACCTGCGCCGGCCGCTCGGCGCGCAATCGCTGCAGCAGCGCCGCGTCGTCGGCGTTCGCGAGCACCACGTCGGCCTCGGCTCCGTGTTCGACCATCGCGACGCCGGGCCCGTGGCGTGCGGCGATTCGAAACAGCGCATTGAAGGCGGCAAGCTCGTTGGGCGGAAAGCCGAGCAGTGCGAGAGACAGCGGTGAATTCATGCGTTGGTGTGACGGACCGGTGAAAAAAGTCGGATGATGTGCAACGCGCGGTTCAGCCGCTGCCGCCGCTGCTTTCATCGAATGCGTGCCGGCAATCTTGCGGCAAGACACCGTACCTGACAACGCGGAGCAGGAGCCAGCATGCCAACTATTTATGATTTCGACGCACTGCAGATGAACGGCAGGACGATAAAGCTGAAAAAGTACAAGGACCGCGTGTTGCTGATCGTCAACACCGCAAGCGCCTGCGGCTTCACGCCGCAGTTCGCCGGGCTGCAAGAGCTGCACGAGGCCTACGGCAAGAACGGGTTGGTGGTGCTCGGCTTTCCGTGCAACCAGTTCGGCGCGCAGGATCCGGGCAGCAACGAAGAGATTGCCGACTTCTGCCAGACCAACTACGGCGTCGGCTTTCCGATGATGGCGAAGATCGATGTCAACGGCGCGAGCGCGACGCCGCTGTACCGCTGGCTCACCGCCGAGGCGCCGGGCCTGCTCGGCAGCCGCGCGATCAAGTGGAACTTCACGAAGTTCCTGGTCGGCAAGGACGGCGCGGTGATCCGCCGCTACGCGCCGACCGACACGCCGCAGAGCCTGAAACGCGACATCGAGGCCGCGCTGGCTGCGTGAATCTGCATCGAATCGCTGTCAAGCCCTTTATGAATCTGGTGTTTTAGCTATCATTTTAATAGTAATTTTTTGATGGCTAGTCTGGCGCCGCTCCGTCATCGAAGAAGTTCACCGGCAGCCCCGGCACGGCGACCGACAGCGCCAGCACATGGCCCGACAGCGGCAGCGCCGCGATTTCGGCGCTGCTGCGGCCGTGGCGCGCGGTCGTGACGAACAGCGTGCAGAGATCGGGCCCGCCGAAGCAGGGCATCGTCGGGCACGGCACCGGCAGTTCGATCTCGGCGAGCAGCGCGCCATCTGGCGCGAGCTTGGCCAGCCGCGCGCCCTCGTACATCGCGCACCAGTAGTTGCCTTCCACGTCCACCGCCGCGCCGTCGGGGCGGCCGCCGTAGCGTGGTTGCCCGGGCTGGTCGGACGCGCCCGGCTGCCAGCCGGCGGGCTTGGGCGCGAAGCGGTGGAACACCCGCTCGCGCGTCAGGCAGTTGGCCTGCGCGTCCCAGTCCCAGGCGCGGATCAGGTGCCGGCTGGTGTCGGCCCAGTACAGCGTCCTCGCGTCGGGCGACCAGGCGAGGCCGTTGCCGTTGATCGCGTCGCCAGCCATGCAAAGCAGTTCGGGCGGCCGGCCGCCGCGCGCGTCGAGCGCGTACAGCGCGGCGGCGGGACGGTTGCGCGGCTCGTAGATCGTGCCGGCCCAGAAGCGCCCGAGCGGATCGGCGCGGCCGTCGTTGAAGCGGGTGGTCGCCGTATCGTGCTGCGCCGGTGCGAGCAGCGTCAGCGCACCGCCCCAATCTCGTGCGCGGTAGATGCCGTCCCGCAGCGCGATCACGAGACCACCGCTCAAAGCCGGCGCGATGCAGCCGGGCTCGTCCGGGATCGCCCAGCATTCGCGCGTGCCGGCGACAGGGTCGGCGCGCAACAGGCAGCGCGCGGCGACGTCGACCCAGTACAGCCGCTGCTCGGCCGGATGCCAGAACGGCGATTCGCCCAGTTCACAGGGCGGGCCGAAGGCGGGCTGCCAGTTCATGTCGATTCGGGTCGAGGCACAGGAGCCACGGCGCGCCGGCGCCGTGGCCATCCGGATTGTGCCCGTCGCCCGCGCGCGTGGCACGGGCCGAGGGCAGCGCAGCGCCGTGCCCGGCGTCAGCGCACGTACGCCGTTTCGCCGTGCGAGGTGGTGTCCAGCCCTTCGCGCTCGGCCTCTTCGGGCACGCGCAGCCCGATCAAGAGGTCGGCGATCTTGAACGCGATGAACGCGACGACGCCCGACCAAACCACCGTCGTGACCACGCCCTGCAACTGGATCCAGAGCTGGCCGAGGATCGAGTAGTCGGGGCTGACCTTGTTCGCGACGTAGTCCCAGATGCCGGTGCCGCCGAGCGCCGGCGACGCGAGCACGCCGGTCATCAGCGCGCCGAGCATGCCGCCGATCCCGTGCACGCCGAACACGTCGAGCGCGTCGTCGGTGCGCAACATGTGCTTGAGGCCATTGACGCCCCACAGGCAGACCACGCCGGCCAGCAAACCGAGCACCAGCGCGCCCATCACGCCGACGAAGCCCGCCGCCGGCGTGATCGCGACCAAGCCGGCGACCGCGCCCGACGCGGCGCCGAGCATCGACGCCTTGCCCTTGAGCAGCGCCTCGGCGCCGATCCACGACAGCGTCGCCGCCGCGGTCGCGACCAGCGTGTTGATGAACGCGAGCGCGGCCGAGCCGTTCGCCTCCAGCGCCGAGCCGGCGTTGAAGCCGAACCAGCCGACCCACAGCAGCGACGCGCCGACCATGGTCAGCGTCAGGCTGTGCGGCGCCATCGACTCGCGGCCGAAGCCGACGCGCTTGCCGAGCACGTACGAGCCGACCAGACCGGCGACGCCGGCGTTGATGTGCACCACGGTGCCGCCGGCAAAATCCAGCGCGCCCTTGGCCCAGAGCCAGCCCGCGTTTGCCGTCACCATGTCGAGCCCGGCCTGGTTCACGATGCCGTCCGGGCCGTCCCAGTACCAGACCATGTGCGCGATCGGCAGGTAGCTGAACGTGAACCAGATCAGCGCGAACAGCAGCACTGCGGCGAAGCGCGCGCGCTCGGCCAGCGAGCCGACCACCAGTGCGACCGTGATCGCGGCGAAGGTCGCCTGGAACGCGACGTAGCTGAACTCGGGGATCGCGACGCCCTTGCTGAAGGTCGCGGCCAGCGAATCGGGCGTGACGCCCTTCATGAAAATCTTGCTCAATCCCCCGAAGAACGGGTTGCCCGGCGTGAACGCGACGCTGTAGCCGTACAGGCACCAAAGCACGATCACCAGCGAGAAGATCACGAACACCTGCATCAGGATCGACAGCATGTTCTTCGAGCGCACCAGCCCGCCGTAGAACAGCGCGAGGCCCGGGATGCTCATCATGATGACGAGCAGCGTCGCGACCAGCATCCACGCGGTGTCGCCCTTGTTCACGGTGTCGACGATCGGCGCGGCGGCGGGCGCGGCAGTGGCTGCCGCCGCTGGCGCCGCCGGCATGGCCGCAGCGGCGGCCGGCGCCACTGCGGCGGGGGCGACCGATGCGGGAGCAGCAGCAGGTGTCGTGGAGGTCGCGTCGGCAGGCGTTTGCGCCGCGACGAGCCCGCTGCAAGCCAAGCCGAGGGCGAGCGCGCAGCACAGGAACAGCTTCTTCATTGGAGTTTCGCTTTCTTTGCAATGAATGGATTCGTGCCGGTCGCGCGGCTACAGCGCCTGGGCGCCGGTCTCGCCGGTGCGGATGCGCACCACCTGCTCGAGCGCGTAGACGAACACCTTGCCGTCGCCGATCTTGCCGGTGCGCGCTGCCGCTTCGATCGCCTCGATCGCGCGCTCGACCTGGTCGTCGTCCAGCGCGGCCTCGATCTTCACCTTGGGCAGGAAGTCGACCACGTACTCGGCGCCGCGGTACAGCTCGGTATGCCCCTTCTGGCGGCCGAAGCCCTTGACCTCGGTGACGGTGATGCCCTGGATGCCGATCGCCGACAGCGCTTCGCGCACCTCGTCGAGCTTGAACGGTTTGATGATGGCGGTGACGAGTTTCATGGCGTGGGCTCCTCCTAAAGCAGCGGGCAACATCAAAAGCTGTACTTCACGCCCGCGACCAGGCCGGTGCGGCCGGTGAAGCGTCCCTGCGGCGTGACATACAGCGACTGGCTCGCGTCGGTGCCGACCAGCGCCAGACTGGCCGACAGCCCGTTGCCGAAGTCGCGGCCCAGCGTCAGCGCATAGTCGGTGTACGAGAGCGCGCCGCTGTTGCGCACCGTTTGGCGGCCGACATGCGGCGTGAGCGACCAGCCGCCGCCGAGATCGAAGGTCGCGGAGAGGTCCAGGTAGCCGCTGTTTCTGCTGTCGGGTGTGCCGAACAGGTTCGACAGGCTGACCGAATACTTCAGCGTCACGATGCGCCACGAGAGCGCCGCGTACAGCTCGTCGGTGTTCGCGTCGGCGAAGCCGCTGACCCGGCCCAGCGTGTTGCTCGGGTACTGGTAGCGCAGGTAGCCGGCGTCGAGCCCCCAGTCTTTCGTAAGTTGGCCGCGCCAGCCGCCGTACAGGTCGAGCTCCATCGAGCCGTCACTCGCACCCGCATCCTTGATCCAGCGGATCGACGACGCCCAGGCGCCGAGGTAGAAGCCGCTGGAATGCGTGAAGTCGACCCCGCCCTGCAACGCAGGATCGAGGTGCGACTGCGAGATGCCGCGGTAGCGGTAGTCGGTGACCGCGCCGATGTTGAACGCCAGCGTGTACGGCGGTGCGGCCGCAGGTGTGGCAGGCGCGCCGCTCGCGGTGGCGTCGCTCTGCGCGAAGGCGCTGGCGCAGGCCAGCGCCAGCGTGGCGGACAGCAAAAGGCTTCTGGTATTCGAGGTCATGCGTTCCTCCGCGCAATGAGTCGTAACCTCTTCAAGCAGCAAACGTGCCAGGCATCGCAGCGCCGGCCTGGACCACCCACGCCCCGGCAAGCCGCGCTATCATGACTGTACGAATGAACAGTCCGCACTGCGGCGGTGCTTTGGCCGCCCCAGTTTGGGGAGGAGTGTTGCGATGAGTCTGTCACTGGTGCAAAGCCGCGCGCTGCTGGGTCTGGAGGCGGCCGCGGTCACGGTCGAAGTCCATCTGGCGAACGGGCTGCCGAGCTTCACGCTGGTCGGCCTCGCCGAGACCGAGGTGAAAGAGGCGCGCGAGCGGGTGCGCTCGGCGATCCTGAACGCGGGCCTCGCGTTTCCGCACAACAAGCGCATCACCGTCAACCTCGCGCCGGCCGATCTGCCGAAGGATTCGGGCCGGTTCGACCTGCCGATCGCGCTCGGCATCCTCGCCGCGAGCGGCCAGATCGACGCAGCGGAGCTTTCCGGCCACGAGTTCGCCGGCGAGTTGTCGCTGTCGGGCGAACTGCGTCCGGTGCGCGGCGCGCTCGCGATGAGCCTGGCGCTGCACGCCGCGGGCGCCGCCACGCGGCTGGTGCTGCCGCCGGGCAGCGCCGAGGAGGCCGCGCTGGTGCCGCAGGCGCAGGTGTTTCGCGCGCGCCATCTGCTCGACGTGGTGCGGCGCTTTCTGCCGCAGCCCGTGGACCATGCCGACGGCGCAACGTCCGGCGCCGCCGACGCGGACGACGGCTGGGCGCGCGTCGCGCCGAGCCTGCCGTCGACGCAGACCGCCTATGCGGACCTGGCCGACGTGAAGGGCCAGGTCGCGGCGAAGCGCGCGCTCGAGATCGCCGCCGCCGGCGGCCACAGCCTGCTGCTGATGGGGCCGCCGGGATCGGGCAAGTCGATGCTGGCGCAGCGCTTCGCCGGCCTGCTGCCGGCGATGACGCCGCATGAAGCGCTCGAGAGCGCGGCGATCGCGAGCGTCGGCGGACGCTTCTCGCTCGCGCGCTGGGCCCAGCGGCCGACCTGCAGCCCGCACCATACGGCGAGTGCGGTCGCGCTGGTCGGCGGTGGCTCGCCGCCCAGGCCGGGCGAGATCTCGCTCGCGCACCACGGCGTGCTGTTTCTCGACGAGTTCCCCGAGTTTCCGCGCGCCGCGCTCGAGGCGCTGCGCGAGCCGCTGGAGACCGGCAGCATCACGATCTCGCGCGCCGCGCGGCGTGCCGAGTTCCCGGCGCGGTTCCAGCTGATCGCGGCGATGAACCCCTGCCCCTGCGGCCATCTCGGCTCGCCGCTCGCCGCCTGCCGCTGCACGCCGGACCAGGTCGCGCGCTACCAGGGCCGGCTCTCAGGCCCGCTGCTGGACCGCATCGACCTGCACGTGGAAGTGCCGGCGGTGGCGCCGCAGGACCTGGTGCAAGCTCCGGCCGGCGAAGCGTCGCAGGCGGTGCGCGCCCGGGCCGGCGCCGCGCGGGAACGCTCGCTGGCGCGCCAGGGCAAGCTCAATCAGGCGCTGCAGGGGCAGGAGATCGACGCGCGGATCGGCCTGGACCGCGCCGCCGCGAAGTTCCTCAACAGCGCGGCGGCGCGGCTCGGCTGGTCGGCGCGCGGCATGCACCGCGTGCTGAAGGTCGCGCGAACCATCGCCGACCTCGCCGGCTCGCCAGCGACCGAGCTCGCGCATGTCGCCGAGGCGGTGCAGTACCGGCGCGCGCTGCGGTCGACGTAGGCGTCTGCATTACTATTATTTTTATAGCTACCATAGAAGACATATCAACGGCTTCAACACGTTTGACCGTCAGATATGTGCCCAGCCCACCAGTTTCGCCTCGTTGCGGTGCCGACGAAAACGAAGCCCGTCATCCCGAGCTTATGCGCATGCGTGCGGGCTGTCGAGGATCAAGCGCCAAGAAGCCGACGCGCCAACACCGACTGCATGTCGCGCCGTCCATCGACGATGAGATATATAACGACCTGCTTGCCCAAGACCCGATAGATCACCCGGTACGGCTTGAACGCGGTCTGGCGGTAGTCCTTGATGCCCAGCGCCAACAACTCCTTCGGGTAGCTGCCCCTGGCGGGAAACTGCGCCAAGCCCTCCACGACCTTCATCAATCGGTCGAGAACGTAGTCTGCACTGGCCACGCAGTCGAACTCGGCGATGTAGTCGTGGATGGACTCCAGGTCCTGTTCCGCGCCCCGGGTGAGCAGGACCGCATAGCGCTTTGGCTTGCCGGCCATCAGGCCTGCTTGCCCTGTTTCACCCGCTTCGCGCGCAGGCGCGCCACCACGTCAGCCACCGGCTTGATCCTGCCCGCATCCACGTCCCGGTTGCCGAGTGCAAGAATCTTCAGCAGTGCCAGCGTCTCATGAGTCTCCTCGAAGGACACGACATCCTGCAGTACGGCCCTGGCTTCGCCGTTCTGAGTGATGACCAAGGGTTCGCGTTGCTCGGACAGGTGCGCCAGCACTTCGGCGGCGTTGGCTTTCAGGTAG
This sequence comes from Burkholderiaceae bacterium, assembly GCA_030123545.1. Classification (NCBI taxonomy): domain Bacteria; kingdom Pseudomonadati; phylum Pseudomonadota; class Betaproteobacteria; order Burkholderiales; family Burkholderiaceae; species Burkholderiaceae bacterium. The sequence goes on from CP126124.1 coordinate 271,937, forward strand.
CTGATGGGCTTGACTTGAGACGAATAGCGCATGGCTTTGTTCCCGTGATTCAAATAGGACTGAATATAGTCCTTTTTCGGTCTGACTACATCAGCACCGGATGTCCGTCGACCGAATCCGCTTCACGCCGGCCGCGGCCATCTGCTTCCAGGCTGCGGCGAGCGAACCGTTCAGGTCGATCGCGCGGGTCGCGTCCTCGATCACGCAGGCATCGAAACCCGCGCCGCGCGCATCGATCGCGGTCCACGCGACGCAGAAGTCGGTCGCGAGGCCGGCGACGAACACGGTTTTGATACGGCGTTCGTTCAGGTAGCCGGCGAGGCCGGTCGCGGTCTTGCGGTCGGCCTCCCGAAACGCCGAGTAACTGTCGATCCCGCGGTGAAAGCCCTTGCGGATGACGAGCTGCGCGGTCGGCAGTTTCAGACCCTCGTGCAGCGCCGCGTCCTCGGTGCCCTGCACGCAGTGGTCCGGCCACAGCACCTGCGCTCCGTAGTCGAGCTCGATCGTCTCGAACGGCTTCTTGCCCGGGTGCGAACTCGCGAACGACGCGTGGCCCGGCGTGTGCCAGTCCTGCGTGATCACGATGTTCTCGAACGCGCCGGCGAGCCGGTTGATGACCGGCACCACCTCGGCGCCGCCCGGAACCGGCAGCGCGCCGGCTATGAAGCCGTTCTGCACGTCGACCGCGATCAGCGCGGCGTCGCTGCCGGGCCTGATCCTTGCCGCGGCAGCCGACGGCGCGACCGCGGTCACGCCGAACGCGGCGGCGGTGGGAAAGAAGATTCCGCGTTGCATGGCATCACTCCTGCTGCAGAAATGTCGACCTCGACGGCGATCCCGTTCAGACGCCGAGGTAGGCGCGCCGGGCCTCATCGCTCGCGGCCAGCTCGGCCATCGTCGCCGCGAACCGGATCTGCCCCTTCTCGAGCAGGTACACGCGGTCCGACACCAGTTCGGCGAAATGCATGTTCTGCTCGGACAGCAGGATCGCCACGCCCTGTGCCTTCAGTTCGACGATGGTCTGCGCCATTTGTTCGACGACGATAGGCGCGACGCCCTCGGACGGTTCGTCGAGCAGCAGCAACAGCGGGTTGCCCATCAGCGTGCGCGCCAGGCTCAGCATCTGCTGCTCGCCGCCGCTCATGCGGGCGCCGAGGCGATCGCGCATCTCGCCGAGGTTCGGAAACAGCGCGAACAGCCGTTCGGGCGTCCATTCGGTTGCGGCACCGATCCGACTCCCCGGGGCCGCTCGCGCGGGCCTGCGGCCGACCTCGAGGTTTTCCAGCACGGTCAGGTCGGTGAAGATGCGCCGGTCCTCCGGAACGAAGCCCAGCCCCAGCCGCGCCGCCTGGTACGGCTCGCTCTTCGAGATGTCGTGGCCGAGGAAGCGGATCGTGCCGCGGCGCTTCGCCGCCAGGCCGATCAAGGCTTTCAGCGTGGTCGACTTGCCGGCGCCGTTGCGCCCCATCAGCGCGACCACCTCGCCGCGCCGCACCTCGAGGTCCAGGTCGAACAGGATCTGCGCCGCGCCGTACCAGACGCACAGCGCGCGCGCTTCGATCAGGGTCTCGCTCGTCACAGCGGTCCCTCCAGCGAGCGCCGCGGTGCCGGCTCTGCCGGACCGCTGACACTGCCCCCGGCGAGGGGGCTGAGGTCTGCGGCTCCAGACCTGCCGGCGCAGGTCTGGACAGGCCGAAGGGCCGCCTCCGGCGGCGAGCACCGGGCGGAGCGGCACGAAGTGCGCGCAGCCTGGGGGTGAGCAAATCCCTTACCGCTGCCGAAGTAGACCTGCCGCACCTGCGGATCGCCCTGGATCTGCTGCGGCGGACCTTCGGCGATCAGCCGGCCGCGCGCGAGCACGATCACCCGGTCCGCGTAGCCGAACACCACGTCCATGCTGTGCTCGGTGAACAGCACTGCCATGCCGCGCTCGGCGACGAGACGCCGGGTCAGCGCCATCAGCGCGTTGCGCTCGGGCGGCGCCATGCCGGCGGTCGGCTCGTCCATCAGCAGCAGCTTCGGGTCATGGGCGATCGCGATCGCAAGTTCGACCCTTTTCACGTCGCCATAGGCGAGCACGGCGCAGGGTCGATCCGCCTGCGCGCGCATGCCGACCTGCTCCAACAGCGCCAGCGCGTCGCCCTTGCGCCAGTCGGCGGCGCGGCGCCACAGCCCGAACAGCCTGCGGTCGTGCGACAGCAGCGCCATCTGCACGTTCTCGACGACGGTCAGCGAGGCAAAGGTTTCGGCGATCTGGAACGTACGGCCGACGCCGAGGCGCCAGATCGTGCGCGGCGTGCGGCCGACGAGTTCGTCGCCGCCGAGCAGCACCGAGCCGCGATCCGGCTTCAGTTGCCCGTTCACGATGTTGAACAGCGTCGACTTGCCGGCGCCGTTCGGACCGATCAGCGCCAGCAACTCGCCCGCCGCGAGCTCGAAGCCGACCCCGTCGACCGCCTGCACGCCGCCGAACGACTTGGCCAGATCGGCCACGCGCAGCAGGCTCATGACTGCCGCTACGCGTGGTTTGCTGCCCCCCAGGGGGGCGTTCGCGCCTTCGGGCGGCCGAGCGGCGCTCATGACTTCACTTCGGTCGTCGCATGGCCCGGCTCGGCCGGGCCCGCGGAGAATGCCGGCGCGCGCTGCATCGTCCAACGCTCGCCCAGCCGGCGGAACGCGCCGGCGATACCCTGCGGAAACAGCAATACCAGCAAAAGCATGATGCCGCCGAGCACCGCGCGCCAGTAGTCGGTGTTGCGCGCGACAAAGTCGTGCAGCCAGGTGAACGCGGCGGCGCCGACCACCGGACCGGCCAGCGTCTGCACGCCACCGAGCAGCACCATCACCAGCGCGTCGACCGACTTGGCGACGCCCAGCAGGTCCGGCGAAATGCTGCCCTTGGAGAACGCGGCCAGCGCGCCCGCCAGGCCCGCGGCCGCGCCTGCGATCACGAACGCCGCCCATTGCACATGCCGCACGTCGATGCCGATCGCATCGGCGCGCAGCGCCGAGTCGCGCGCCGCGCGCAGCGCATAACCGAACGGCGCGAACAGCAGGCGGCGCAGACCGACCACGCCGAGCGCAACGAACGCGAGCGTCAGCCAGTAGTAGGCGCTCGCACCGGAAAGCCACTGCGCCGGCCAGACGCCGGTCAGGCCGTTGCTGCCGCCGGTGACGCTGTCCCACTGGAACACGACGGCCCAGGCGATTTGCGCGAACGCCAGCGTCAGCATTGCCATGTACACACCGGTCAGCCGTACCGAAAACCAGCCGAACAGCAGCGCACCGAGCGCGGCGGCGAACGGCGCAAGCAACAACGCCGCTTCCATGGTCAGGCCGGCGCGCTGCACCAGCAGCGCCGCCGCGTACGCGCCGAGACCGAGGTAGGCGGCATGGCCGAACGAGGGCATGCCGCCCGGTCCCATGATGAGGTGCAGGCTCGCCGCGAACAGCGCGGCCACCGCGATGTCGGTCGCCAGCACCAGCGCGTACGGCGCGTGCGCGGCGAGCAGCGGCAGCGCCGCGAGCAGCAAGCCGAGTGCGGCAACCGCCCAGCGGTAGCGCCTGCCGGCGCGGCGCAGCGGCTGCTCGATCGCACCCGCCTGCCGGCTCGGCGCCTGCGGCCGCCCGAGCAGCCCCCAAGGCCGGACCACCAGCACCACCGCCATCACCAGAAAGTCGACCACCAGCGTCAGCCTCGGCATCGCGACGCTGAAACCGAGCAGGTTCACAACGCCGAGCCAGATGCAGATCGCCTTCAGCTCGGAGATCAACAGCGCCGCCAGATAGGCGCCGGGGATCGATCCCATGCCGCCGACCACGACCACGACGAACGCGGAGACGACGGTGCCGATGTCCAGCCCCAGCGTCGCCGGCTCGCGCGGCAGTTGCAGCGCGCCACCGAGCCCCGCCAACAGCGCGCCAAGCGCGAATACCGCGGTGAACAACCACGCCGGGTTCACGCCGAGCGCGCCGACCATGCCGCGGTCCTGCGTCGCCGCGCGCACCAGCGTACCCCAGCGCGTGCGCGTCAGCAGCAGCCACAGGAGCCCCAGCACCACCGGGCCGACGACGATCAGCAGCAGGTCGTAGCTCGGGAAGCGCCGCCCCAGGATGGTGACCGCGCCGGCCAGCCCCGGCGCACGCGGCCCGAGCAGATCGTCCGGGCCCCACAGCCACAGCACCCCGTCGCGGATGATCAGCACCAGCGCGAAGGTCGCGAGCAGCTGGAACAGCTCGGGCGAGCGGTAGATGCGGCGCAGCAGCAGCAACTCCACAGCCGCGCCGAACACACCGACACCGAGCGCCGACAGCGCGAGCGCCGCCCAGTAGCCGAGGCCGCCGCCGAGGCGCTCGGCCAGCGTGTACGCGAGATAGATGCCGACCATGAAGAACGAGCCGTGCGCGAAGTTGACGATGCGCGTCACGCCGAAGATCAGCGACAGCCCGGCCGCGACCAGGAACAGCGACGAAGCGGCCGCAAGCCCGTTCAGCAGCTGGACCAGCAAGCCCGAGAAGCTCACGGCCGGCAACCGGTCATTCCGGCGTGCGCATCTTCTTGACCAACTCGTCGGACGGTTGGAATTTCGCGCCGTCGTCGTACTTGAAGTCGACCATCACGCCCTTGCCATCCTCGTTCTTCGTCCGCCCGACGAACGCGCCCATCGTCGACTGGTGGTCCTGCGCGCGATAAGTGATCTTGCCGAACGGCGTTTCGACCTGCAGGCCGGCGAAGGCGGCGACCAGTTTGTCGGTGTCGGCGCTGCCGGCCTTCTTGATGCCGGCGGCGATCGATTCGATCTCACTGTAGCCGACCACCGAGCCCTCGCGCGGGTAGTCGTTGTACTTTGCCTGGTACGCCTTCAGGAACGCCTCGTGCTCGGGCGTGTGGATGCCGTACCAGGGGTAGCCAGTGACGATCCATCCGTTCGGGGCGTCGCCCTTCAGCGCGTCAAGGTATTCGGGCTCGCCGGTCAGCATGCTGACCACCGTGCGGTCCTGGAACAGGCCGCGCGTGTTGCCCTCGCGCACGAACTTGGCCAGGTCCGCGCCAAACAGCACGTTGAAGATCGCGTCGGGCTTCGCGTCGGCCAGCGCCTGCACCACGCTGCCGGCGTCGATCTTGCCGAGCGGCGTCGCCTGCTCGGCGACGAACTCCACGTCGGGTTGCGCCGCCTTCAGCAGGCGCTTGAACGCCGCCACCGCCGACTGGCCGTACTCGTAGTTCGGGTACACCAGCGCCCAGCGCTTCTTGCCGAGCTTCGCCGCTTCGGGCACCAGCATCGCGGCCTGCATGTAGGTGCCGGGCCGCAGGCGCCACGTGTATTTGTTGCCGCCCTCCCAGGTCAGCTTGTCGGTCAGCGGCTCGCCGGCGAGGTAGAAAACCTTCTTCTGCTTCGCGAAGTCAGCCAGCGCCAGGCCGACGTTCGACAGATAGCCGCCGGCCAGCAGATCGACCTTCTCGCGCGACATCAGCTCCTCGGCCGCGCGCACCGCGTCGCCCGGATTCGCGTTGTCGTCGCGCGTGATCAGTTCGAGCTTTTTTCCGGCCACGCCGCCGGCCGCGTTGATCTGCTCCAGCGCCAGTTCCATGCCTTTCCTGTACGGCTCGAGAAAGGCCGGCTGCGCCTTGTAGCTGTTGATCTCGCCGATCCGGATCACGCCCTGCGCCCGCGCGGCGGGCAGCAGCGCGCTGCTGCCGACCGCGAAGGCCGCCACGAAAATCGCTGTTCTGAGAATGGTCATCGAATGCTCCTGAATCTTCGGTGGATTGAAAAGTCGAAACGGAAACCAAGATGGGCCGGACGGCACCGTCGGCACGGATCGTCCTGGGCCGAAATGAGATTCGAGGCGCGAAGTGTGCGCCAAGTTCTACGGGTGCTTTCGCGCCGCTTGCTTCATTCTGCTTATGCCCGGTGGTTGTAACGAAAGGGCTAGACTGCGTTCGCACGACGACCGGCGGCGCCGGCGCCGTACCGCCTCCCCGACCTTTCCCCGATCTGCCCGACAACATCATGAGTGCATTCAACGAAGAACAGGTGCTGAGCGTGCACCACTGGACCGACCGGCTGTTCACCTTCACCACCACGCGCGACACCTCGCTGCGCTTCTCGAACGGCCATTTCACGATGATCGGGCTGCGCGTGCATGACAAGCCGCTGCTGCGCGCGTACAGCATCGTCAGCGCGAACTATGAGGACCATCTGGAATTCCTCAGCATCAAGGTCGAGGAGGGGCCGCTGACCTCGCGGCTGCAGCACGTCCAGGTCGGCGACCGCATCATCGTCGGCAGGAAGCCGACCGGCACGCTGCTGATCGACTATCTGCTGCCCGGCAAACGCCTGTACCTGCTGTCGACCGGCACCGGCATCGCACCGTTCATGAGCATCATCCGCGACCCGGAAACCTACGAACGTTTCGAGCAGATCGTGCTGGTGCACGGCGTGCGCCAGGTTGACGAACTGGCGTACCACGACGTGCTGGTCGAGCACTTGCCGCGGCACGAGCTGCTCGGCGACACCATCCGCGACAAGCTGCTGTACTACCCGACCGTGACGCGCGAGCTGTACAAGAACATGGGCCGGGTCACGCATTTGATCGAGAACGGCAAGCTGTTCAAGGACCTCAAACTACCGCCGCTGGACCACGCGCACGACCGCGTGATGATCTGCGGCAGCCCCGGCATGCTGGTGGATCTCAGGCACTTGCTGGAGAAACGTGGCTTCAAGGAAGGCAACACCACCACGCCCGGCGATTTCGTCGTCGAGCGGGCGTTTGTGGAGAAGTGATTGGCCCCCCGGCTTTTCACGCACTGCGCGTAGCGCCAACCCCGCGACTGCCCGGCGCTTCTTCAACGCCTCTTTGATGCTTCGATGCACGCCGCCGGGATTCCGTCGCGACGGCCCTCCCCACCTGTGAACTACCTGTTCGCCGCACGCGCGCTGCGCGACTTCGGCGACAGTTTCGTCGCGATCCTGCTGCCGGCCTACCTGCTGGCGTTGGGCTTTTCGCCGCTCGCGGTCGGTGTGCTCGCCACCGCTTCGCTGCTCGGCTCGGCCGGCCTGACCCTGGCCGCCGGTCTGCTCGGCGCCCGCTATGGCTATCGCGCCCTGCTGCTGGCCGCCTCGTTGCTGATGATCACCACCGGGATCGCGTTCGCCAGCTTTCACGACTACGCGGTGCTGCTGGTGATCGCATGCGTCGGCACGATCAACCCGTCCGCCGGCAATGTCAGCCTGTTCGTGCCGCTGGAGCATGCCGCGCTCGCACGCGAGGCCGGTGATGCCGACCGCACCCGCATGTTCGCGCAGTACAGCCTGGCCGGGGCCCTGGCCGCCGCGCTGGGTTCGCTGGCCGCGGCAATCCCCGCCATGCTGGCACCGCTCGGCCTCGATCGGTTGACCGCGATGCGAGCCATGTTCGTGCTCTACGGTTTGCTCGGCGTTGCGGGGCGCATCCTCTACGCGCGCCTGCCGCGGCGACCGCTCGCACCGCAGGCCCGGAACACGGCCTTGCTCGGACCGTCGCGCGGGATCGTCATCAAGCTCGCAGCGCTGTTCAGCCTGGATGCGTTCGCCGGCGGCCTCGTCGTGCAGTCGCTGCTCGCGCTCTGGCTGTTCCAGCGTTTTCAGCTTTCGCTGGCCGAAGCGGGCGCGTTCTTCTTCTGCGCCGGCTTGCTGGCGGCGCTGTCGTATCCGGTCGCGGCGCAGCTGTCGCGGCGTTTCGGACTGGTCAACACGATGGTGTTCACGCACATCCCGTCCAGCGTCGCGCTGATGCTCGCCGCCTTTGCCCCGTCGCTCGCGCCGGCACTGGCGCTGCTGCTGGTGCGCGCGGCGCTGTCCCAGATGGACGTGCCGGCCCGCTCGTCCTACGTGATGGCGGTGGTGACCGAGGCCGAGCGCCCCGCGGCGGCGAGCTTCACCTCGGTGCCGCGCAGCCTGGCCTCGGCCGTCAGCCCGACGCTGGCCGGCGCACTGTTCGCCGCGTCGCCCTTCGCATGGCCATTGCTGATCTGCGGCGCATTGAAGATCGTCTACGACCTGCTGTTGCTGGTGCAGTTCCGGCATGTCAGGCCGCCGGAAGAAAGCTGATCCACTCGACCTGGGCCGCGGCAGCGACTTCTCCGACGTCCCTACCGCCGGCGTCGCCGCGCGGTAAGCACTACGTGAAAATCGGCTGACGTTCAATCGGGCGCCGACGATGCCGCCGCCGAATGCGGGCGAGGTCATCGGGCCAAGCCGGTTGACTTCGCCCGTTTCGACCTTATCATGTTCATGAGCATGATTAGGAGTGCAGCATGAAATCCGAACGCATCACGTTCCTGGCGACACCCGAGTTCAAGGCCAATCTGACCCGGCTGGCCAGCCGGGAGAACACCAGCGTGGGCGAGGTGATCCGCGGCCGCTTCGAGCGCGCCCGGGGCGACGCGGCGGCCGCGCAGGAGAGCGAACTGCGGGCGCTGACGGCCGACCTGCACACCGCCGTCGCCGAGGCGCGGGCCAGCTTGCGGGATGGCCTGTCCGAGGCCGAGCAGACGCTGCGGGCGCTCAGGAAGGCGCCGGCCCGCAAGGCCAAGGCCGCGGCATGAGCGCCGCCCGGCCGTCCGAAGGCGGGACCGCCCCCGGCACCGGTGTAGCCGGGGTCCCTTCCCCGGCTGGGGGCGGCGAACCCACGCGCGAGCGGGGAGCGCCGGGGCGAACATGAGCGCCGTCACCGAGGCCGCCAAGGCGATCAAGGAAGTCCTCACGCTGACCGATGACGTGAAGCGCGCCGGCGAACTGCTCAAGGACGTTTCGCGCGAACTGCGCGAGCACGACCGGCGCATCACCCGCCTCGAGGCGAAATGGGACACCGCGATGCAGTTGTCTTCGCTGCGGCGGCTGCCGAACTCGAACGCCGACAAAGACTGACCGCTCGAGGTGGCCGCGCGCAACGCGGGTGTCGCCATGTCCGGGTTGGCGGGCATCGCAGTGCCCGGTGCAGTGAGTTCGATTGCTACTTGTCTGATAGCATCAAACCTATAACTCATGCCGACTTTGACGTAGTTTCTCTTGAAGTTCACGGGGGCGAGCGACCCAAGTGCGGCACGCCCCGCCCCGATGCAGCGCGCCCAGGCGCGGCATCAATACGCGGACAGGTCACGCGACGCGCGGCCGGTCTCGCGGCAATAGCGTTCATAGTCGGCGATGCGCCCGAGGGTGTCGATGCGCTGCGTGACGCTGCCGTCTTCGGCAAGGTACTCGACATCGCCGCGCACCACCACCTGCACGATCAGCATCTCCTCGCCGACCGCCTGCCAGAAGTCGACGTTGCCGGCGGGCTCGTACACGTAGTCGCCGGGAAAGATCGTGCGGCCGTCGCTGAGGCGGCGCACGCCTTGCAGGTTCAGCGCATGCACTTCGCCGCGGTGGCGATGCCGGCTCACCAGCACGCCGGGGCTAAGGCGCATCAACTCGACCCAGCCCGCGCCGTCCGGCAGGAACTGAATCGGCAGCGACCACTTGCCTTCGCCCTCGGAGATCCAGTCGTCGATGCCGGCCCGACGCATCGCCGACCAGACATGCGGGGCCACTGCAGGCTGGGTGGGCAGCACGGGAAGTTGATTCGAAGCTTGCATTGCGACTCCTTGTCGATGGAATTGTGCTCAGGATGCCTCGGATATTGGCTCCTGAAAAGTTCCATAATCCAAAAAATTTATGGATCCAATCCTGGCACTCGACCTGACGCTGGCGCAACCGGGGTCGCGTGCAATCCTGAAGTCGCTGCACGGCGCGCTGCGCGAAGCCGTCGTCACCGGGCGGCTCGCAGCCGGGCAGCGGCTGCCGTCGAGCCGCGATCTGGCCCGGCTGCTGAACGTGTCACGCAACACCGTGGTCGCCGCGTACGACCTGCTGGCGAGCGAGGGCTACCTGCGGGCAGCGGGGCGCGCCGGCACTCGTGTGACCGGCGAACCGCAGCAGCGGCGCGCAAAGGGACCGGGCGCTGCGATCGCGCCATGGGTGCGGCCCCTCCGGTTCGCGGCGAGCGACACCCTGTCGAATCCGGCACCGGCCCACGGGCCTGCCCCCGCATTCCGTTTCGACACCGGCGTTCCGGCTCTGGACCTTTTCCCGTTCGACGTCTACCGGCGCCTTTCAGCGCGCACGCTGCAGGCGCTCGCGCGGCAGCCGGCCGACTACGGCGACCCCCAGGGATCGCCGCGCTTGCGCCGTGCGATCGCAAGCCATGTGTCGGCGTCGCGCGCGGTCGCCTGCACGCCGGACGACGTGCTGGTGACCGCGGGCGCGCAGCAAGCCTTCGACTTGTTGGCGCGCGTACTGGTGCGGCCGGGGCAGACCATGGTCGCGGTCGAAGACCCGGGGTACCCGCCGCTGCGCGCCGCGATGGCGGTGGCTGGCGCGCGGCTGGCTGCGGTCCCGGTCGATGCAGAGGGTCTGCGCGTGGATCGGCTGCCACGGACCTGCCGGATCATCTGCGTGACCCCGTCGCACCAGTTCCCGCTGGGCATGGCGATGTCGGCTGCACGCCGGCGCACCTTGCTCGAACTGGCCCGGCAGCGCGATGCGGTGGTGGTCGAGGACGATTACGACGCCGAGTTCCGCTATGCCGGCCGCCCGCTCGATGCGTTGCAGACGCTCGACGAGCACGGCCGCGTGTTCTACGTCGGCACGTTCTCCAAGACGATGCTTCCGGGCCTGCGGCTCGGGTTCATCGTGGCGCCGGCGTGGGCGCGCGCGGCGCTGCTGCAGACGAAGCAGGTCGCCGATTTCGGCTGCAACCGGCTGACCCAGGATACGGTCGCGGCCTTCATCGACGGAGGTCACCTGCTGCGTCATCTGCGCCGCATGACGCGGCTCTACGCAGAGCGGCGCGAAACCCTGATCGATGCGATCGGCGCGGCGCTCGGACCGGCCGCCCAAGTCGTGCCCGCGGCAGCCGGCCTGCATCTGGGGCTGCTGCTGCCGCAGGTGCAAGACATCGACGCCGTCGTGCAGCGCGCCCGCGCCGCCGGCGTCGCAGCCGAGGCGCTGAGCCGCTATGCGGCCAAGCGAGACGGCCCGGTCGGGCTCGCGCTCGGCTTCGGCGCGATCGATGCGCAACGGATCGGCGAAGGCATCCGCCGCCTCGGCTTGGCGCTGCGCGGCCGGTAATCTGTGTTGCCGTGGCAGGCGAGCGCGCGACGCATCAGGTCGGCGACGCACCGGCTCCGCGTCAGTCGCGCGCCGGAATATTGAGCCCGCGCGCGACCGCGGGCCGCGCGACGAACGCGGCGAGCGCGCGCAGCACGTTCGTAAAGCCCTGGATGCCGACCAGCTCGCCGGCCTCGTAGAAGCCGATCAGGTTGCGCACCCACGGGAACACCGCGATATCGGCGATCGTGTACGCGTCGCCCATGATCCAGGCGCGGCCTTCCAGCCGCTGCTCGAGCACGCCGAGCAGGCGGCGCGACTCGTCGACGTAGCGCTGGCGCGGGCGCTTGTCGTCGATCTCCTTGCCGGCGAACTTGTTGAAGAAGCCGACCTGGCCAAACATCGGCCCGATGCCGCCCATCTGCCACATCAGCCACTGGATCGTCTGCCAGCGCTGCGTGCCGTCCTGCGGGATGAACTGGCCGGTCTTGTCGGCAAGGTACAGCAGGATCGCGCCGGATTCGAACAAGGCCAGCGGCGCGCCGCCGGGACCGTTCGGGTCGACGATCGCCGGGATCTTGCCGTTCGGGTTCAGCGACAGGAACGCCGGCGACTTCTGCTCGGCGTTCTCGAAGCCGACCCGGTGCGGCTCGTACGGCAGGCCGGTCTCCTCCAGCATGATCGACACCTTGACGCCGTTCGGCGTCGGCAGCGAATACAGCTGAAGCCGCTCCGGATGGAGCGCGGGCCATTTGCGGGTGATGATGAACTGCGAGAGATTGGTCATCGGACCATTCTGACCGAAGATGCAAGCACCCGCCGTCAACGCTGCGTCGTTGGACCGGGCAACAGCAGGAACGCGAGCGCACCGAGCGCCAGCAGCGCCGCGATCGCGCCGAGCACCGCGGCATACGGTTCCATCGCATGCGCGATCGCGACCGAGGCGATGAAGCCGGTGAACCACTGCATGAAGGCGACTCCGAGGAACATCGCCATCGTGAACAGCGCCATCGCGCGCCCGGTCAACGCGGCCGGGTACGCGCTGCGCACGTCGGCGTACTGCAACACCATGTAGCCCGATAGCAGGCCGATCACGAGCGGCGACGCGACGTCCAGCCATGCCAGGTGCAGCAGCGCCGGCGCCGCGAACAGCAGCGCCATCACCAGCGTGTAGCCGACGATCCACGCGCGGCGCCGCGCCGGACCGGGGTCGAGCCGGCCGAACAACGGCGGGCTGAACAGCGAAACCAGGGACATCACGAGCGCGACGTTGCCGCTTTGCACCAGCGAGAAGCCGTGGCGCTGCATCAGCATCGGCCCGAGCCAGAGACCGCGCAGCGAGATGAACGACGCATAGCCGACCGCCGCCAGCAGCACGATGCCCAGCGTATGCCGCAACAGCAGCAGCGCGCCGAACTTGCCGAACGCCTCGCGCAGCGATTCGCGCTGCGGCGCGGAATCGGCCGCGTGCAGCGGTGCCGGTTCGCGCACCAGCGCCCAGATTGCAAGCCATGCCGCCATCGCGCAGGCCGCCAACACCCAGAAGCCGCCGCGCCAGGAACTCGCCTCGATCAGCCACGCCAGCGGCGTGCCGGTCAGCAGCATGCCGATGCCGCCCAGGCTCAGCACCTGGCCCGACACCACCGCGAAGCGCGCCGGCGGCAGGTGCCGCGCGATGAACACCGTGCTCGCCAGAAAAGTCGGCGCGCAGCCCAGGCCGATCAGCGCCTGCCCCAGCACCAGCAGCGGGAAACTGTGCGCGAGCGCGGTCAGCACCGAGCCAAGAATCGCGAGCGGAAACGCGGCGAGCACGGTGCGGCGCACGCCGTACAGGTCGATGCCGATGCCGACGAACATCTGCATCACGCCGAACGAGAAGTGGTAGGCGCCGGCGAACACGCCGAGCGCCTGCGCGCCGATGTGGAAGTCGGCCTCCAGCGGCGCGGCGATGATGGTCGTGACCGTGCGGAACGCCTGGCTCATGCCGAACGCCGCGGTCAGCGCAAGCAGCATCGGCCACAGCGAGCGCGCGCCGGCGGCGGTCGGCTGCAGCGACGACGAGGAAGGTGGGGCCGGGGAACTCATGTGGAGTATTTCGCGGCCCGAGCGTACACCCGCGTTCGCCGGCGCGACGGTCGCCAACGCATCAGGCGCCAGGGCTTGGCCGCGGCACGCCGCGCCTGCACGCGCGCTTACACACGCGCCACATGGAAAACCTCATGTCAAATCGGCCATAAGCCCAGGTGTGATCTAGGTTATTAGCTACATAAATTGTAGCTGCCAGCGCGCGTCCCGCTACAGACTCTGCGCCAGCAGTCTTTTCAGCTCTTCGGTCGCGACGCCGCGCCGGCGCGCCAAGTCGTCGATCTGGTCGGCGGCGATCCGTCCCACGGTGAAGTAGGTGCTGTCCGGGTGCGCGATGTAGAAGCCGGCGACGCTGGCCGGCGGCGTCATCGCCATGCTGTCGGTCACCTGCATGCCGATCTCGTCGCAGCCGAGCAGCGCGAACATGGCCTGCTTGACGCTGTGATCGGGGCAGGCCGGATAGCCCGGCGCGGGCCGGATGCCGCGGTACTTCTCGGCGATCAGCTCGTCGTTGCTCAGGGCCTCCTCGGCGGCATAGCCCCAAAGCTCGGTGCGCACGCGATGGTGCATGCATTCGGCCAGCGCCTCGGCGAGCCGGTCCGCCAGCGCCTTGAGCATGATCGCCGAATAGTCGTCGAGCGCGTCGACGAATTCCTGCACCTTCGCGTCGGCGCCGAGGCCCGCGGTCACCGCGAACAGGCCGGCGTAGTCGGCGATGCCGCTCTCTTTTGGCGCGACGAAATCGGACAGACACCGGCTCGGGCGTTGCACGCCGTTCACCACCTGCTTCTCGGTCTGTTGGCGCACGCCGTACCAGGTCAGGACCGGTTCGTCGCGGCGCTCGTCGGCATAGAGCGCGATGTCGTCGTCGTTCACGCTGTTTGCCGGATACAGGCCGACCACCGCGGCGGCGCTCAGCCAACGCTCCTCGATCAGTTGCTGCAGCATGCGTCGCGCATCGTCGTAGACCTTGGTCGCTTCCACACCGACCACCTCGTCTTTCAAGATGGCCGGGAAATGCCCGGCCAGATCCCAAGTCTGGAACAACGGACCCCAGTCGATGTAGCGCGCCACTTCTTGCAGGTCGTAGTCGGCGAACACGCGCCGGCCGATGAACGCCGGCCGCGTCGGCCGATAGCCGGCCCAGGCGATCGGCGTCTTGTTCGCGCGCGCCCTCGAAAGCGGCCACAGCGGCGGCAGCTTCTTGTTCGCGTGCTGTCGCCGCACGCGCTCGTAGTCGGCGCGGACCTCGGCCAGGTACGCTTCGCGGCCGTCGCCGAGCAGGCTTTGCGCGACGCCGACGCTGCGCGACGCGTCGGGCACGTAGACCACAGGCCCGTCGTAATGCGGCGCGATCTTGACCGCGGTGTGGACCCGGCTCGTGGTCGCGCCGCCGATCAGCAGAGGAATATCGCGCTCGCGGAAATGCGCGTCCTTCTGCATCTCGCCGGCGACATGCTGCATCTCCTCGAGGCTGGGCGTGATCAGGCCGGACACGCCGACGATGTCGGCGTCGACCTCCTTGGCCTTGGCCAGCAGTTCGTGGCACGGGACCATCACGCCCATGTTCACGACCTCGTAGTTGTTGCACTGCAGGACCACGGTCACGATGTTCTTGCCGATGTCGTGCACGTCGCCCTTCACGGTCGCGACGACGATCCGGCCTTTGCTGCGCACGTCGCGGCCGGCCGCTTCGTGCTGGCGCTTTTCCTCCTCGATGTATGGGACCAGATGCGCGACCGCGAGCTTCATCACGCGCGCCGACTTGACCACCTGCGGCAGGAACATCTTGCCCTGGCCGAACAGGTCGCCGACGATGTTCATGCCGTCCATCAGCGGACCTTCGATCACGCCGAGCGGCCGCCCGCCGGCGGCGCGGATCTGCTGCCACGCCTCCTCGGTGTCGGCGACGATGAAGTCGGTGATGCCGTGCACCAGCGCATGCGAGAGCCGCTGGGCTACGCTCGCCGGCTGCCCGGCCGTGCCGCGCCAGTCGAGCTTGTGCGACTCGTCGCGCGCCGCGCCCTTGGCTTGTTCGGCGATCTCGACCAGGCGCTCTCCCGCATCGGCGCGGCGGTTCAGCACCACGTCCTCGACGCGCTCGCGCAACGCGGGGTCGAGGTCGTCGTACACGCCCATCATCGCCGGATTCACGATCCCCATGTCCATGCCGGCGCGGATCGCGTGGTACAGGAACACGGTGTTGATCGCCTCGCGCACCGGGTCGTTGCCGCGGAACGAGAAGCTGACGTTGCTGACGCCGCCCGACACCTTCGCGCCCGGCAGATGCGCCTTGATCCAGCGCGTCGCCTCGATGAAGTCGACCGCGTAGTTCGCGTGCTCCTCGATGCCGGTCGCGATCGCGAAGATGTTCGGATCGAAAATGATGTCTTCCGGCGGGAAATCGACCTCGTCGACCAAGATGCGGTACGCGCGCTCGCAGATCGCGATCTTGCGCTGGTAGGTGTCGGCCTGGCCCTGTTCGTCGAACGCCATCACCACCGCGGCCGCGCCGTAGCGCCGGACCAAGGCGGCCTGGCGCTTGAATTCATCGACCCCTTCCTTCATCGAGATCGAGTTGACGATGCCCTTGCCCTGGATGCAGCGCAGCCCGGCCTCGATCACTTCCCATTTCGAGCTGTCGATCATGATCGGCACACGCGCGATGTCGGGCTCGCCGGCGATCAGCTGCAGGAAGCGCACCATCGCGGCGCGGCTGTCGAGCATCGCCTCGTCCATGTTGATGTCGATCACCTGCGCGCCGTTCTCGACCTGCTGGCGCGCGACGGCCAGCGCCTGCTCGAACTCGCCCTGCAGGATCATCCGCGCGAACGCCTTCGAGCCGGTGACGTTGGTGCGTTCGCCGACGTTGACGAAGGTCGCGCGCGGCGCGCCACCGCCTGCATCGGCAGCCGCGTCCGCGGCATCGGTCGCGCCTATCGTCACGGGCTCCAGGCCCGAGAGCCGCATCGCGGGGACCGCGGCAGCGGGAACGGCGGGAAGGTTGGAAGGGTCTGGCATCGCTCACCTCGGGTCTTGCGCGCCGCGTGCGGCGGCGGTCCGGTGAGCGTCGTTGATCACGACTCAAGCCTGGCACCGGCCCCTCAGCCGGTCTGCTGCAACGCTCCTTGAGTTAACATGATTGTATATTTCCAAGCGCGCTCGCCGCGTCCGCGGCGAGCGCAATCTCCCTGCAATCCTTCCCCAGGGCCAGCCATCGCGATGTTCAGCAAGCTGTTCGGCAGGAACGAGAAGAAGTTCGACAGGTCGGCAGGCGCCGAGCCGACAGGGCTGTCCGAGAGGTTCGAGCTGGCCGACACGCCGGCCGCACCGACCATGACGCAGGCCGAGCGGCTTCGCGCGGTCGCCGGGTCATCCAGCGCGGAGCGTGCCGCCGAGATGCTGATCGGCCCGGCCGCGCTGATGCAGCTCAGCCTGGACGAGGCACGCATCATCGTCAGCCACATGCAGCCGCGCCGGATCGCGCGCGGCACCACGGTGATCCGCGAGGGCGATGCCGACAAGACCGATTTCATGTTGTTGATCCTCGACGGCGAGGTCACGGTCGAGACCATCGTCGTCAGCCGCTCCGAGCCGATCACGCTGACCGTGCTCGGCCCCGGCCGCCTGATCGGCGAGATGGGCCTGCTCGACGGCGAGGCGCGCTCGGCCTCGTGCACCACGTCGACCGATGTGCGCGGCGCAATCCTCACGCGCGAGGCGCTGGGCCAGTTGCTCGGCGACGATCCGCGCACCGCGGCGAAGCTGATGATGGCAATCTCGATGCGGATTGCCGAGCGGCTGCGCGAGTGCACCGAGAAGCTGAAGATGTACACCCAGCTGACGCAGGCGATGCAGCAGGAGATCAATCGGCCGACGGTGCTGTGAGCGTGGTGCGAGGCCAAGTTCGCTGTGACATAGCTGCCCCATCCAGCGCGCGCTTCGCAGTTCGGGACGGCGTCCGGACTCCCGGGGTCGTCGATCACCCTGACGCGCCGATTAGCGCATCGCTTCTATTCCTGAGCTTCTGACGCCCGATTGACGGCCCTTCAGACCCAACCTACTGGTTGATGGACCCGGCGCGCCTGCCGAGCTTCGTCGCGCCAGCCCTCGGCACGAAACGACCAGATGCTCTGCGCAGCGGTCGTAGTTGCGGTCGATTTCTGACTGACCGCGATCGCGGGCTCGTTCTGCAACCGCCTACAACGTGTGCAAATTCACGGAACCAGCACCCAGAGGTACCGACTAGTCTTTCAAAATCTTTTCGTTACTTATATTTCAATATACTTTCGCACTGGTACTGGCAGGGAGTCAGCACCTGGTTCAATTCACGAAGAGGGAAGCTTCTATGAAAAAGATCATCACGACCATCGGTCTGTCCATCATTTTGGCTGCATGCGGAGGAGGTGGCAGCGACGGCACTCCCGCAGGGGCAGAAAGCAAGGACAGCACACCTGTCGCAACGCCCACCGCGGAAGGGTTTTGGTAAGGCAAATCATCGACTGGCGCCTCGGTCGCGTTGGCGGTCTTGGAAAACGGGGAAACCTGGGGGCTGTACAGCCAGAGCGGTTACATCGTCGGCGCACTCTATGGCGCCACCAAATCCAGCGATTCCACGCTGTCCGGCTCGGGTCTCGACTTCAATATTCCGTCGAGAACTGTGACTCCAGGCAGCTACTCGGGCACCTTTGAAGCCAAGGGGACCGTCGACGTGACGATGTCCACAGGCGCCAAGTTCACGGGCTCCTACGACGCTGCTTACGACCAGGTGCCGGCCTCGCTGAGCACGCTAGCAGGCACCTTCACGGGCTCCGGGGTCTCCGGCACGAGTCCGGTGCAGACTGCCTCCGTCATCGTTTCGGCGATTGGCCAAATCAACGGGCAACTGTCACAGAACTGCACCGTGTCCGGCACCATCGCTCCGCGCCCATCAGGGAAGAATGTGTACGACGTGGTCGCAACGTTCACAGGTGTCGACTGCGCGCTTGGCAATGGCGTCTCGACTACCGGAACGGGGTACTACGACGCAGCAAGCAAGCAGATTGAAGTGTTGGCCGTCAACGCCGCAAAGACCGACGGGTTCATTTACGTCGGTAGCAAGTAGATCCCATCGGCAACGCTTGTCCGGGAGATGCCCTTCAGGCTTTCCCGGCAGCACCTTCAAACTAATCTGGGCGATGGGTTTGGTTGATATGCGACCACAGCGACCAAACGTTCATCACTACTGCGAGAAACCTATGAAGACAAGATCCTCTTTCGCTTTATTGACGCTTGCCGTTGCTCTCACGGGCTGCATGAATATGCCAACCCCGCCTACACAGATCACAGGTGCCTATGTCTCCCCTCTCAAGTATGAAGGGGTCACGTGCCCTCGTCTGTCCGCGGAACTGTCGTCTCTTTCTCGACGCGAGAATCAGCTTGTCACTGCCCAGAGCCAAAGAATAAAAACCAGCGAGACGCAGGCTTTTTGGTATGGCTACGGTCAAGGTGACGGCATCGAAGCAAGTGAGTTGGCCAACGTTCGTGGCGAGCGCGAGGCTGTACGCAACGCAATCGAAGCCAAGAACTGCAGAGACAATGGTTGACGCCGCGAGAGTACACGGCGTGGCAGGATCGAACGGCGAATGCTCAGCGAAGACTGGCTATTCGCCCGTCCGAGGCGCCACCCCCAGATACGCCTCCCGCACGCGACTGTCATTGAACAGTTCGTCGGCGGGCGCGCTTAGCACGACCTTGCCGGTTTCCAGCACGTAGCCATAGTCCGCCAGGTTCAGGGCGGCGCGGGCGTTCTGCTCGATCACGAGCACCGTCGTACCAGCCTCCTTGAGCTGCCCCAGCACGCGGAAGATTTCCTGCACGATCAGCGGAGCGAGGCCGAGGCTGGGCTCGTCCAGCAGCAGCAGTTGGGGCTTGGCCATCATCGCGCGGCCGACGGCGAGCATCTGCTGTTCGCCGCCGGACATGGTGTTCGCCCGTTGGCGCTTGCGCTCGGCCAGCCGCGGAAAGATCGAATAGACCTGGGCCAGGTCCTCGCGCACGCTGCCGTCCTTGCTGCGGGTGTAGGCGCCCAGGCGCAGGTTGTCTTCGACCGTGAGGTCGGCGAACAGCTCGCGGCGTTCCGGCACCAGCGTGATGCCGCGGCGCACCAGAGCCTCCGGCGACATGCGGGAAATGTCCGCGCCGGCATACCGGAGTGCCGTGGCCTGCGCCGGCACCACGCCGACGATCGCGTTCAGCAGGCTGCTTTTGCCGGCACCGTTCGCGCCGATCACCGTGACGACCTCGCCCCGGCGCACGCTGAGTGACACGTCGGTCAATGCCTGCACCCCGCCGTAGTGAACCTCGAGCCCTTCGATCTTCAGCAGCAGGTCCGGGTGCTGCTGGCGCGTTGCCTCGGCTTCGTTCACGGCACCTCGCTCCCCAGATAGGCCTTCACCACCTCCGGGTCGTGCGCCACCTGACCAGGATCGCCTTCGGCCAGCATCTTGCCGTAGTTCATCACGACCAGGCGGTCGACCAGGTTCATCACCATGGCCATGTCGTGCTCGACCAGCAGCAGCGCAATACCGTCTTTCCTGAGGTCGCGCAGCAGGTCGGCAAGATGGTTCTTCTCCGCGAAACGCAGGCCGGCGGCCGGCTCGTCCAGCAGCAGCACGCGCGGCCGCAGCGCCAGCGCGCGCGCCACTTCCAGCAGCCGCCTGTGTCCGACCGTGAGCGATTCGGCCTCGGCGTCGACGTTCTCCAGGCCGACCCGCTTCAACAGACTCAACGCCTCCGCCTTGGAGCGCGCCTCGCCCGAGCGGCCGAGGCCGATCAAGCCCGTCCACAGATTGCCGCGTGTGTGGGTGTAGCACCCCATCATCACGTTCTCGAGCACGCTCATGTCGAACAGCGCGGTGTTCTGAAACGTCCGGGTCAGGCCCAACCTGGCCATGCGCTCCGCCGGCACGCCGGTCACGTCCTTGCCGTCGAGCAGCACCGTGCCGGCGCTCGGGCCCAGCACGCCGCTCATCAGATTGAACGCGGTGGTCTTGCCCGCACCGTTCGGGCCGATCAGTCCGACGATCTCGCCGCTCTGCACGTCGAGCGACAGTTCGTTCACCGCCACCAGTCCACCGAAGCGACGGGTCACCTCTTTGACCTGCAGCCGCACCGGCGGCAAGTTCGACGCCGGGGCCGCGCCCGCAGCCGGCTTGACGCCGACGCTGGGCTTCCACAGGCGGCGCAGCAGCGGCGC
This sequence comes from Burkholderiaceae bacterium, assembly GCA_030123545.1. NCBI lineage: Bacteria > Pseudomonadati > Pseudomonadota > Betaproteobacteria > Burkholderiales > Burkholderiaceae > Burkholderiaceae bacterium. The sequence continues at coordinate 292,391 of CP126124.1, forward strand.
CAGGCCTTTGGGACTGGCGATCATCAGCACGACCAGCAGGGCACCGTAGATGATGATCTGCACCTGTCCGGCCTGGCCGCTGGCATTCGGCAGCACGTCCTGCAGCAGGTTGTCGAGCGCGGTGATGATGCCCGCGCCGAAGATGCCGCCCAGCGGATGCGCGCCGCCGATCATGGTCATCGTCAACAGCCGGATCGACGCGCCGATGTCGAACGAACTGGGCGCGATGAACGCGATGAAATACGCGTACAGACCGCCGCCGAGCCCGGCGAACGCGGCAGACAGCACGAAGACCTGGAGTTTCAGGCGGCTCACGTTGACGCCCAGGCTGGAAGCCGCCACCTCGCTGCTGCGCAGCGCGCGGATCGCGCGCCCATCGCGGCTGGAAAGCAGCGCTGCGAGCATGATGACGCCGAGCACGGCGACGGCCAGCACCAGGTAGTAGAAGCGCTGCGGGCCGCCGAGCTGGAGGCCGAAGAACGAGAGGACGGGAATGTTGGTGAAGCCGTCCGGTCCGCCGGTAATGGGCGCCAGCTGCGTGAACAGCGTGGTGGCAATGATGCTCCACGCCAGCGTCGCCAGCGCCAGGTAGTGGCCCGACAGGCGCAGCAGCGGCAGGCCGACGACGTAGGCGGACGCCGCGGCGATCGCGGTGCCGGCAACCAAACTCAACCAGGGATTGAGTCCGTAGGTGCCGGCCAGCACGGCCGCGCCGTATGCGCCGAAGCCGAAGAACGCCCCTTGCGCCAGGCTGACCAGACCGGCGTAGCTGGTGAGCAGGATCAGTCCGGTCGTGACGAACCCGTAGATCGCCGTGAGCACCAGCAGATTGACATAGAACGGCGGCGCGAAACGAGGCAGCGCCAGCAGGAACGCGGCGATGACCACCGCGACGGCGATACGGGCCGGCAAGCTTTTCATGCGACCCGTGCGCGGCGCTGCGTCAGCGCGCGAATGAGCAGGATGACGATGATCAGTGCAAAGACGATCGCCTCGCCGTACGCGGAAACGGCGTAGAAGGCATAGGCCTCGAGCACGCCGACCGCGAGCCCGCCCAGCACCGCCCCGCCGTAGCCCGACAGCCCGCCGACGACCGCACCGACGAAGCCCTTGAGCCCGAGGAACAGGCCCATGTCATAGGTCGCGTAGGTGATCGGCGCGATCAGCACGCCGGCCACGGCCGAGAGCCCGGCGCTGATCGCGAACGCAAGCAGGCCCGCCCGCTCCGGCGAGATGCCGACGAGCCGCGCACCCAGGCGGTTCATCGCGCACGCGCGCAGCGCCTTTCCGAGCAAGCTGCGCTCGAGCAGCAGCCAAACGAGGAACAGCAGGATCAGCGTGGCGGCGAACACCAGCAGGCTCTGGTAGCTGATCTGGGCCGCACCCAACGCCAGGCCACCGGCATGCACCGTGGGGAAGCTGAATGAGCTCGGCCCCCAGAACAGCAGCCCCAGCCCCTCGACCGCTAGAAAGATACCGGTGGTGATGATCAGAAAAACCAGCTCGCTGGCGCGCGCCGCCGGCTGGATGGTGATCCGGTAGATCGCCGCGCCCAGAAAAGCGACCACGACGGTGGCCAGCGCGGCGGCGGCCAGCGGCGGCAGGTGAAACGGTTCGAGCTGGCGCACGAGCCACCACAGCGCCGCGCCGGCGATCAATGCCACGGGGATCAGGAACCAGGCGCGACGGCGAAAGGCTTCGAGCGCCACCCACACCACCCCGGCCGCGATCGCCAGGTGAATGCCGCCGACTGCCGCCCCGCCGGTCAGGCCGACGGCCGTCAGCGCGCCCAGCATCACGAACTCGCCCTGGGCGATGTTGATGACCCGCGTGACGTTGTAGATCAGCACCAGGCCGAGACCCAGCAGCGCGTAGATCGCCCCATTGGTCAGGCCGTTGATCAACAGAAACAGGACGGTGTTGGTCGTCATCGCGCCTGATTCCATTCATCCGATCGGGGGATTGTAGGGTTCCCGCTGCCGTGCGCTACGTTTACCTCATCCGCGCTGCATGGCACGACGCGGCGCACAGATATCCGTCCAGGATCCGGCATGGGCGGCCGCATTCTGGATGGCGCCCGGGCTCCCGGTGTCATCGCGCAAGGCTATCGAGCGTCCGAGCAGCCCGGCGGCTTCAGTGCGCCACCACGTATTCGCCGTTTTCGACGGTCACCATCGTGATCGAGCTCGCGTCGAGGCCGACGTGGTCGGTCTTCGAGAAGTTGTAGGTGCCGTTCACGCTCTGGAATCCGTGCAGGTTCTCGATGCCGTCGCGCAATGCCTTGCGGAAGGAAGCGGTGTCGGACAGTTTGGCCTTGCCACCAGAAAGTTCGTTGCCGGCGACCGTCGAGAAGATGCGGATGCCGGCATAGGCGAACGCGGCGAAGTTGCTCGGAACTTCTCCGTTGAAGGCGGCCTTGTAGTCCTTGACGAACTTCTCCACGACCGGCTTGAACGGACGCGAATCGGGCAGATGGTTATAGACCGTAATCGGCGGCACCGAGATGCGGGTGCCGTTCAGGCTGGCGCCGCCGAGCCGCAGGTAGGTTTCGTTCGTGACGCCGTAGGTTTGGTAGATCGTGCCCTTGTAGCCGGCCGCCTGGATCGCTTTCTGCGCCACGTTGGCCCCTGGCGGATTCGCGATGATCAGGACCGCATCCGGGTTCGCTGCCGCCAGCTTGGCCCCTTGCGCGCTCAGGTTCGTGTCCGACGGCGCGAACTGCTCCACGTTGACGATCTTGATGCCCGCCGCCGGCGCAGCCTTCTGAAACTCGGTGAGGCCTGCATGGCCAAGGGCGGTATTGAAGCCGAGATATCCGACGGTCTTCACGCCGCGTTTCTTCATGTCACCCACTTCAACACCGATCATGATCGCGTCCGTCGGCGACGGCTTGAACACCCAGTGACGCTCGGATACAGGCTCCGCAATCGTCGCCGCGGAACCGAGCGAAATGGTCGGGACCTCGGCGCGCTGCACGGTGTCGATGATCGCCATCGACTCCGGTGTGGTCGTGCAGCAGATGACGCCCGCCACGTTGTCTTCGCTGATCAGCTTGCGTACGTTCAGCACGGCCTTCTGGGGGTCGCCCGCGCTGTCCAGGATGACGACCTTCAGCGGATGGCCGGCGATGCCGCCCTTCGCGTTGACGTCCTTCGCATACATGTTGATGGCCTTCACTTCGCCTTCACCCAGGGACGAAACCGGACCGGTCTGCGCAATCACCGCGCCGATGACGACGGGATCCGGCGCGGCAAGGCAGAAGGCAGGCGCCGAAATTGCGGCGACAGCGAGCAGGGCAGCGATCCAGCGATTTTTCATTGTGTTCTTTCGGGGATGTGTCGAAATGCGGATGGCGAAACGAGCGCCCAGATTCTGCACTCGACCCCGCAGTGGCGCCCATAGTGTCAGACCCTAAGCTGTCGCCAACTGGATCGGCGATCTCGTGAAAGTTTGACCCTCGTCAAACCAAGCCGGGGGCCGCCGCCGAAGCGGCCCCCGGCGGACGGCGGGGACAATCAGTGGATCACTTGGTAGCCGCCGTTCTCGATCGTCACCATGATCGCCGAACTGGGCCCCAACCCACCATGGTCGTCCTTGGAAAAGTTGTAGGTGCCGTCCACCGCCTGGAAGTTGTCCACGTGTTCGATGCCGTCGCGCAGCGCCACTCGGAACGCATCGGTGTCGGAGAGCTTGACCTTGCCGGCGGAAAGCACCTTGTCCGCGACCGCCACGAAGATCTTGACCGCGTCGTACGCATGCCCGGCGAACGAGCTCGGGGTTTCGCCGCCGTTCGCGGCGCGGTAATCCTTGACGAATTGCTCTACGACGGACTTGAACGGCAGCGACGCCGGCAGCTTGTCATGGACGATAACCGGCAGCACCGAGACGCGGGTGCCGTTCAGGCTGGCGCCGCCCAGGCGTAGAAAGGTTTCGTTCGTGACGCCGTAGCTCTGATAGATGACGCCCTTGTAGCCTGCCGATTGCAAGGCTTTCTGCGCGACATTCGCACCCGGCGGGATCGCCCAGATCAGGATCGCCTGCGGATTCGCCGCGACCAGCTTGGTCGCCTGCGAACTCAGGTTGGTGTCGGTGCGCGCGAACTGTTCGGTGGCGACGAGCTTGACGCCCGCCGGCTCGGCGGCCTTCTTGAACTCGTTCAGGCCGCCCTGGCCGTAGGCGTCGGAAAAGCCGAGGAAGCCGACGCTGGTGAGACCCTGCTTTTGCATGTCCTTGACTTCAGCGCCAACCATCGTCGCATCCAGCGGCGGCGTCTTGAAGATCCAGTGCCGCTCGGCGACCGGTTCCACGACGGCTGCCGAAGCGGCAAGGGAGATGTTCGGAACCTTGGCGCGCTGCACGGTGTCGAGGATCGCCATCGATTCGGGCGAGGTGGTGCAGCAGATAACGCCGACCGCGTTGTCCTCGGTGACCAGCTTGCGCACGTTCAGGACGCTCTTCTGCGGGTCGCTGGCGCTGTCGAGGATGACAACCTTCAGCGGATGGCCGGCGACGCCGCCCTTGGCGTTGGTTTCGTTCACGAGCAGGTTGATCGCCTTGACCTCACCCGCGCCCAGCGACGATGCAGGGCCGGTCTGGGCGATGGACGCGCCGATGACGACGGGTTCCGGTGACGCTGCAAACGCAGGCATCGAGATGGCCGCCGCAGCGAACAAACCGACGAGAAGAGATGTTTTCATCGTTGTTGACCTCGCATACAAGTGATGGGGTTGTTGTACCGGCAGTGCGGCGCTGGCGTCACTGCGCCCGCGGCGGGCCAGGACTCAAATTGCGCCGCTACCGGCCGAGAGATTGGAATCTAATCGGCAAACTGCGGCAGCGTACCCCGGTAGAACCCGCAATCCAGGCAATGAATTCTGAGGATGATGGAGCACGCTGACGGGCACATCGTGACTAGCCGCAGGCCCGTCAACCGATCCCGCCGACCGCCGGTTTCACGCCGCCGACGCCGGCAGGCCGAACACCCGGTCGAAACTCCAGCAGAACACGAAGCTGTAGACCAGGAAGAACACGACTAGGCCCAGGTCCATCACCAGCGCCGACCACAGCGTGGTGTCCAGCCACCAGGCGAACAGCGGCACCAGCATCAGGATCAGCCCGCCCTCGAACCCGACTGCGTGCGCGATGCGGCGGCGCAGGCCGCGCCCGCGCACCGGCTGGCGCGACTCCCAGACCTCGAACAGGTGGTTGAACACCATGTTCCAGGCGATCGCCACGCCCGAGGCCAGCGCCGCCGCGACCGACGAATGCGCGGCGCTGCTGCCGGACATCGACGCCAGGCCCAGGCTGGCCACGGCGATCGCGATCGCCTCGTACAAGGTCACGTAGACCACTTTCCGCTTCAAGCCCTGCATTGCATTCCTCTTTCACTATCCGTTCGCCGCCGGCGATCCGCACGGCTTTGGCAGACTATATGTCCATATTTCTGATATAAAAAGTCAGATTATTTCAATTGATCTGACAGATGAGTTTCTCCAGCGACAGCGCAGCGGTGTTTCTCGCGGTGCTTGACCACGGCTCGTTCTCGGCCGCGGCGCGCGCGCTGTGCCGGGTGCCGTCAGCGGTCAGCATGGCGATTGCGAACCTGGAAGCCGAGCTGGACCTCGCGCTGTTCGAGCGGGTCGGCCGCGAGCCGAGGCCGACGCCGGCCGCGCGCGCGCTCGAGCCGCAGGCGCGGCTGCTGGCCGCGCAGCTGAAGGAGCTGCAGGCGCATGCGCTCGCGCTGACCCAGGGGCTGGAGACCCGGCTGACGCTGGCGATCGCGCCGGAACTGCTGGCCGGCGCCTGGTGCGCGCCACTGGCGACGCTGGCCCGCGAGTATCCGTTGCTCGAGGTCGAGGTGCTGGCCGCGCCGCAGGCCGATGCGCTGCGGCAGCTGCACGAAGGCCGGGTGCAACTGGCGCTGGTGTTCGAGCGACCGAGCCTGGACGGGCGCGAAGGCTTCCAGGAAGTCGGCAGCGAAACCCTGGTCGCGGTCGCGGCGCCGAATCATGCGCTGCTCGCGCCGACGCATGCTGCGCCCGGCGACGCAGGGCTGCGTGAAGCCGATCTGCACAACACGCGCCAGATCGTGGTTGCGAGCCGCGACCCGGCGCTGAGCGACCCGCGCTTCGTGTTCGCGCGCCACCGCTGGCGCACCGACAACGCGATCACCGCGCTGGAACTGATCGAAGCGGGTCTCGGCTGGGGTTGGCTGCCGCAGTCGTTCGTGCGCACGCACATAGCCGATGGGCGGCTGGTGACGCTGCCACTGGAGAACCTGACGAACGCGCTCGAGCTCTGGGTCGATCTGGTCTGGTCGAAAGAGCGGCCGCTGGCGCGCGGCGCGCAGCGCTTCGTCGAATTGATGCAGCGGGCCCGGCGGACCCCATCGACCGCCAACGCGCAGGATGCGCTGGAGGGATCAGAGACGCCGGAGGCGCCCGGACCGGGCGCTCAGGCCGCTTCGCGGTAGAACGGCCCGGGCGACAGCGCGCGCGCCGGCAGCGGCGCGACCGTAGCGCGGATCGCGGCGATGTGCTCGGGCGTGGTGCCGCAGCAGCCGCCGACGATGTTGACCAGCCCTTCCGCCGCGAACTCGTGCAGCAGCCGCGCGGTGACCTCGGGCGTTTCGTCGAAGCCGGTGTCGCTCATCGGGTTCGGCAGCCCGGCGTTCGGATAGCAGCTGATGAAGGTGTCGCCGGCGACCCGCGCCAGCTCCTGGATATAGGGCCGCATCAGCGCCGCGCCCAACGCGCAGTTCAGCCCCACCGCCAGCGGCCGCGCATGGCGCACGCTGTGCCAGAACGCGGTGACGGTCTGGCCCGACAGGATGCGACCCGACGCGTCGGTGACCGTGCCGCTGATGACGAGCGGCAGCCGCTCGCCGGTGGCCTCGAACACCTCGTCGATCGCGAACAGCGCGGCCTTCGCGTTCAGCGTGTCGAAGATCGTCTCGACCAGCAGCAGGTCCGCGCCGCCCTCGATGAGCGCCAGCGCCTGCTCGCGGTAGGCCGCACGCAGCTGCTCGAACGTGATGTTGCGCGCGCCGGGGTCGTTCACGTCCGGGCTGATGCTCGCTGTCTTCGGCGTCGGGCCCAGCGCGCCGGCAACGAAGCGCGGCCGGTCCGGCGTGCTGAACTTGTCGCAGGCCGCGCGCGCGATCCGCGCCGAGGCCAGGTTCATCTCGCGCGCGAGATCGGCCAGCCCATAGTCGGCCTGCGCGACCGACGTCGCGCCGAAGGTGTTGGTTTCGACGATGTCGGCGCCGGTCGCGAGATAGCGCTCGTGAATGTCGCGGACCAGGTCGGGGCGGGTGAGCGACAGCAGCTCGTTGTTGCCCTTCAGGTGGCCGGGCGTGTCGGCGAAGCGCGCGCCGACGCTGCCCGGCCCGGCGTAGCCGGCGCCGCGGTACTGGGCTTCATCGAGCTTGAGCTGCTGGATCATCGTGCCCATCGCGCCGTCGAGGATCAGGATGCGCTGGGACAGGATCCCGGGCAGCGCCTGGGCCCGGGTGTAGACAATCGGCTTCATGCGCCGATTGTAGGAAACGTCTGCGGACCGGAACGGCAGCGAGGTTGCGGGGCGCCTATCCCGGTGCCGTTTGGATGATCTCGCCGAGAGCCTGCAGAAACCTCGCGTTGTCATCGGCGGTGCCGATCGAGACGCGGATGAAGGTCTCGAAGCCAGGCTCCTTCCAGGGCTTGACGATGATGCCGCGCGCCAGCAGCGCCTCGTTGACCGGACCGTTCGCACGCCCCAGATCAATGAACAGGAAGTTGGCCACGGACGGCGCGACGCGCAACCCGGGCAGGGCCATCGCGCGCAGCTGCCGCTCCATCGCTTCGCGCTGCTGCACCGTATCCCGAACGGCCCGCTCCATGAACGGCTCGTCACCCCAGGCGGCGAAGGCCGCGGCCTGCGCGGCCTCGTTCACGTTGAACGGCGTGCGCACCCGGTCCAGACACTCGATCAGCGCGGCGTCCGACGCGATGCCATAGCCGACGCGCAGCGCCGCCAGCCCCCATGCCTTCGAGAAGGTGCGCAGCACGATCCAGGGGCGCCGCCGCGAACGCAGCATGACCAGTGCACCCGGAAAGCCGGGCGCGAGGCGGGCGTATTCGTAATAAGCCTCGTCTATCACCAGCAACGTGCGCTCGGGCGCGGCATCCACCAGGCGTTCGAACGACCGCGCATCGAACATGCAGCCCACCGGATTGGACGGGTTGGCAAGCATCGCGATCTTCGGTTCGCGCGCCAGCGCTTCGCACCAGGCATCGGGGTCGAATTCGAGCGCCGGCGTGAGCGCCAGCAGTTCGACCTGCGCACCCATCATGCGCGGATGAATCTCGTGCAGGCCGAACGTGGGACGCTGCGTGAGCACACGCTCGCCAGGCGAGAGAAAGGCAAGACACAGCATCTGCAGGATGGCTTCGGAGCCGTTGCCGATCACGATCTGCTCCGCGTGCGCGCCGATGCGCTGCGCGATGGCCGAGCGCAGCGCCGAGCAGTTGGCATCCGGGTAGGTTCCCGTATGCCGCGCCAGATCGGCCAGCGCGCTCGCCACCGCGGGGCTGGCGCCGTAGGGGTTTTCATTGCTCGCGAGGCGCGATATCTGCTCGACGCCGTAGCGCCGCCGCACGGATTCGGACGATAGTCCCGCGTTGTACGACGGAAGGGCAGGCACTTCCGGGCGCACGAGTTGGTGGATGACGGATGCGTTCATGAGTCAAAACCCTGCCATGGTTCAGGAGGCGACGCGCGCGTCGACGAAGTCGAGCACCGCTTCGAGCATGCGGCGCAGATGCGGTTGCACCCGCGCTGCACGCTCGGGAAGGTAGCCGAACGGCGATGCCTCTTCCATGTAGCTGCACTGCGTCATCTCGAGTTGCACCGCATGCACGCCCGTGGTCGGCTGACCGTGGTGGCGCGTGATGTAGCCGCCTGTGAAGCGGCCGTTGAGCACGCTCGTGAATCCGCTGGCCGCACGCGCGATGTCGAGCAGCTTCTGCGCGAGCGCCGGATCGCAACTGTCGCCCTGCGCCGTGCCGAGATTCAGATCGGGCAGCTTGCCATCGAAGAAGCGCGGCAGCACGGAGCGGATCGAATGCGCGTCCCACAGCGCCGCAATGCCGTGCCGCGCCTTGATGCGCGCGAGTTCCTCCGCAAGTTGCCGGTGGTACGGCTGCCAGATCGCTTCGCGCCGCGCGGCGATTTCCGCCTCGCCGGGAACGTCGCCCGCGGGATACAGCGGCGTGTCGTCGAAGCTGTCGATCGGGCACAGGCCAGTGACGCTCTGCCCCGGATAGAGGCTCGCGCCATCGGGCGGGCGGTTGAGGTCGATCACGTAGCGCGAATGCGTCGCCACCAGCACCGAGGCGCCGAGCGCGTCGGCGAAGTCGTACAGGCGCTCCAGATGCCAGTCGGTGTCGGGCAGCTGACGTGCCTCGCCGCTCAGTCGCGCCGCGAGCTGGGGTGGGATATGGGTTCCGACATGCGGAATCGAGATCAGCAGCGGGCGCGTGCCGCGCCGGAAGCGGAACGGCGGCTCGGTGGTGGTGAAAGACATGGCGTTCATTCCCTGGAGAGAAGCGCGCTGCGCGCGGCGACGAAGGCCGCGGCCGCTTCGTCGTGCAAGGCATGGCGGCCGGCAGAGACCTGCGCCCGGCCGGCGACCCACACCGCATCGATCGCGCATGTGCGGTGACTTGCAAACACATGCGCCGACAGCATCTGCGGCGCGGTGAGCCCGTGCAGCGCAACGTGATTCGCGTCGAGCACGACGAAGTCCGCCTGCTGCCCCGCCGCCAGGCCATCGACCGCACGCGCCACTGCCTGCGCGCCGCCACGCACCGCGCCTAGCGTGAGCGCGGTCGCGACCTCGCGCTGCGTGCTGTCGGCGCCGATGGCGCGTTGGTGCGTGGCCAGGCGCTGGCCGTATTCGAGCAACATCAGTTCCTCGGCCGCGTTGACGCAGGCGTGGCTGTCGGAGCCGATGCCCCAGGCGCCGCCGCCGGGCCGCCCCAAGGCGGGCGCCGCCCCCTCGGGGGGCAGCGAGGACACGCCGTGCCGAGCGTGGGGGTCGTCCAGTCCGCCGCCGGCGGCTCGCCAGGCGCCGAAGTCGAAGATGCCGTCGCCGAGGTTGGCCTCGGTGGTCGGGCACAGGCCGGCGACCGCACCGCTGGCCGCCGCGCGGCGGGTTTCGTCGGCATCCATGTGCGTGGCATGCACGAGGCACCAGCGTCCATCGACCGGCGCGTGGTCGAGCAGCCAGGCCACCGGTCGCTGGCCGCTCCAAACGAGGCAGGCGTCGACTTCGGCCGTCTGCTCGGCGATGTGGATGTGGATCGGCGCCGTCGCGTCGATCGCGTCCAGACCGGCGAGCGCATCGCGCAACGCGTCCGGCGGCACCGCGCGCAGCGAATGCGGCGCGAGGCCAAGCCGCGCGCGCTGCGCCTCACAGTGCGGACGCAGGTGTTCCAGCAATCGCAGCATCGAATCGGTGCCGCGGATGAAGCGGCGCTGCCCCTCGCTCGGCGGCTGTCCGCCGAAGCCGCTGGCTTGGTACAGCACCGGCAGCAGCGTCAGGCCGATGCCGGCGCGCTCGGCCGCGCGCAGCAGCGCGAGCGCGAGTTCGGCGTCATCGGCATAGGGCCGGCCGTCGGTGTCGTGGTGCAGGTAGTGGAACTCGCAGACCGAGGTGTAGCCCGCCTCGAGCATCTCGATGTAGAGCCAGGTCGCGATCGTCTCGAGCTGCGCCGGCGAGACCTGCGCGGCGAAGCGGTACATCAGCATGCGCCAGCTCCAGAAGCTGTCCTGCGCCGCGCCGCGAAATTCCGTCAAGCCGGCGAACGCGCGCTGGAACGAATGCGAATGCAGGTTCGGCAGGCCGGGCAGCACCGGCCCCGCCGCCACCGGCACGCCCGCCGGCGCCGGCGCGTCGGTCCGCACCTGCGTGAAACGGCCCGCCGCATCCCATTCAAGCAGCACGTTGCGCGCCCAGCCGGCAGGCAGCAGCGCGTCGGCGGTGAACAGCGCGGCCGTCATCACACCGACCCTTCGGCGATGCGGCCCTGGCGTACCACGCAGCGCGCCGGCCGCTGGCCGAACCAGTAGGCCAGTTCGGCCGCGTCCTGGACATTCCAGAGCACGAAGTTGGCCGGTCGCCCCGCCGCGAGCAGGCCATGCGTGTCCTGCAGGCCCAGCGCGCGCGCCGCGTGCGTTGTGATGCCCGCGAGCGCCTCGGGCACCGTGAGCCGGAACAGCGTGCAGACCATGTTCGCCATCAGCAGCAGGCTCAGGGCCGGCGAAGTGCCGGGGTTGTGGTCGGTGGCCACCGCCATCGGCACGCCGGCGGCGCGCAACTGCTCGACCGGAGGCAACTGCGTGTCGCGCAGCGTGTAGTACGCGCCGGGCAGCAGCACCGCGACGGTGCCGGCCGCGCGCATCGCGGTGATACCGTCGGCCGACAGGTGTTCGATGTGGTCGCACGAGAGCGCTCCGTAGCGCGCGGCCAGCGCGGCCCCTCCCATGTCCGACAGTTGCTCCGCGTGCAGCTTGACTGGCAGGCCCAGCGCGCGGGCGGCCTGAAACACCTGCTCGGTCTCGGCCAGGTTGAATGCGATGCGCTCGCAGAACACGTCGACCGCGTCGACCAGCCCTTCGGCGGCCAGCGCCGGCATCATTTCGCGGCAGACGAGATCGATGTAGTCGCCGCCGCGGCCCGCGTATTCGGGCGGCAGCGCATGCGCGCCGAGGAAGGTAGTGCACACCGTGACCCCGTAGTCCGCGCCGAGCCGGCGCGCGACGCGCAACTGCTTGCGCTCGTGTTCGAGCGCCAGGCCGTAGCCCGACTTGATCTCGATCGCGCAGACGCCGTCGGCCAGCAGCTGTTCGAGGCGCGCAGCCGACTGCGCATAGAGCGCGTCTTCATCGGCTTCGCGCGTCGCGCGCACCGACGAGACGATGCCGCCGCCGGCGCGCGCAACCTCCTCGTAGCTCGCGCCGGCCAGCCGCATCGCGAACTCGTTGGCGCGCTGGCCGCCGTAGACCAGATGCGTGTGGCAATCGACGAGGCCGGGCGTCACCAGCGCACCGCCGCCGTCGTGGCGCGGCAGGGTCGGATCGGCGGCCCAAGCGACCGGCAGCGCGCGCGGATCGCCGATCCATTCGATGCGGCCCTGCGCCACCACGATCGCCAACGGAACTCCCTCGGCCGTGCGCAAGCCGGTCCAGAGTCCGTCGGCCGAAGGAAGGGAGGAGAACATGATCATGGTCGGTTTGCTATGAATAATATAGCTATCCATGCTTGATAGATATGGACTTCGAGCTCACTTTGCCTTGAAAATCGGCTGCCAGCGCACGGCGGCCAGGCGGGCGGCTGCGCCTTCCGGTGTGCAGCGCGCGGTCAGCGGCTCATCGGCCCACCACAAACCCTCGCCGTCGGCCAGAGTGCGCGTTCCGTGGCTCAAGTTCACCTGCCAGCGGCCGCGCAGCGCCAGCAGCAAGCCGTGGCGCGCGACCCACTCCCCCGCCTGACGCCATACGTTCAGGTCCGCCCGGCCACGCGCACGACGCGTCATCAGGTTGAAGTCGGTGGATTCGCCGCCGAGCAGTGCGCACTGCAGCGCCAGGTCACCACTGAAAGTGAGGGGTTCGAACGGTGTGTCGAGGTGGTGGCGCACGCCTTCTCCTGCAAGCTGGACGCCGGCGCCGCGCAACAGCATGATGCGGCGGTCGACGCCGGCAAAGACCGAAAACGGACCGTCCTTAGCGATGGTGGCAATGCTCACGCGCCAGTCGAAGTGGTCGAGATCGCTGCCCGGCGGCCAGCACAGCACTTCACGCGTGCTGCCGCCGCCGTTCTTCCACGGGGCCGCCGCGAGCGCGGCGATGTCGAAGCGATGGAGCGCCACGTAGTCCGTTAACCGATCATTGGCAGGTTCAGCCGCTGCTTCTTCGCGGTCGCGACCGCGATCTCGTAGCCGGCATCCGCGTGCCGCATCACACCGGACGCAGGGTCGTTCCACAGCACGCGCTCGATGCGGCGCGCGGCGGCATCGGTGCCGTCGCAGACGATCACCACGCCGGCGTGTTGCGAATAGCCCATGCCGACGCCGCCCCCATGGTGCAGGCTGACCCAGGTCGCGCCGCCCGCGGTGTTCAGCAGCGCATTCAGCAGCGGCCAGTCGGAAACCGCGTCGGTGCCGTCGCGCATCGCCTCGGTCTCGCGGTTCGGGCTCGCGACCGAGCCAGTGTCGAGATGATCGCGGCCGATCACGATCGGCGCCTTCAGTTCACCGCTCTTCACCATCTCGTTGAACGCCAGGCCCGCCCGATGGCGCTCGCCCAGACCGAGCCAGCAGATGCGCGCCGGCAGGCCCTGGAACGCGATGCGCTCCCTGGCCATGTCGAGCCAGCGATGCGTGTGCCGGTTCTCGGGTAACAGCTCCTTGATCTTCGCATCCGTCTTGTAGATGTCTTCCTGGTCGCCCGAGAGCGCGACCCAGCGGAACGGCCCCTTGCCCTCGCAGAACAGCGGACGGATGTAGGCCGGAACGAAGCCGGGAAAGTCGAACGCGTTCTTCACGCCCTGGTCGAACGCGACCTGGCGGATGTTGTTGCCGTAGTCCACCGTCGGAATGCCCATCGCCTGGAAGTCGAGCATGGCCTGCACGTGCACGGCGCAGCTCCTGGCCGCGGCATCGGTCAGTCTCGCGTGCTGGTCGCTTTCGCGCTGCGCCACTTTCCACTGCGCGACGCTCCAACCGACCGGCAGATAGCCGTTGATCAGGTCGTGCGCGGAGGTCTGATCCGTCACCAGATCGGGGCGAATGCCGCCGGCCTTCGCGCGGCGCGCGAGCTCGGGCAGGATTTCGGCGGCGTTGCCGAGCAGGCCGATCGACACCGCCTCCTTCGCGGCGGTGTGCCGCGCGATCAGCGCCAGCGCGTCATCGACATCCTTGGCCTGCTTGTCGAGGTAGCGGGTGCGCAGGCGAAAGTCGATGCTCGATTGCTGGCACTCGATATTGAGCGAGCAGGCGCCTGCCAGCGTCGCGGCCAGCGGCTGCGCGCCGCCCATGCCGCCGAGACCGGCGGTCAGGATCCACTTGCCCGAGAGATCGTCGTTGTAGTGCTGGCGGCCGGCTTCGACGAAGGTCTCGAACGTGCCCTGCACGATGCCCTGGCTGCCGATGTAGATCCAGCTGCCGGCGGTCATCTGGCCATACATCATCAGGCCCTTGCGGTCGAGTTCGCTGAAATGCTCCCACGTGGCCCACTTCGGCACTAGGTTCGAGTTCGCGAGCAGCACGCGCGGCGCGTCGGCATGGGTCTTGAACACCCCGACCGGCTTGCCTGACTGGATCAGCAGCGTTTCGTCGTCGTTCAGTTGCTTCAGCGTCGCGAGGATCTGATCGAAACAGGCCCAGTTGCGCGCCGCGCGGCCGATACCGCCGTAGACCACCAGGTCCTGCGGACGTTCGGCCACCTCCGCATCGAGGTTGTTCTGCAGCATGCGAAACGGCGCCTCGGTGAGCCAGCTCTTGCAGCTCAGGGCGGTGCCGCGCGGCGCGCGGATCACGCGACTCGCGTCGTGGCGGGGATCGGTGGAATCGGCGGCGGGCAATTTCTCGGGGGCGTTCATGGGGATGGCTCCTCTCGGGGACGAAGTGGGTCGATGAATCAGGCGCGGCTCGGCAAGATCGCTTGCACCGTGTCGGGCCAGCGGTCCTGCCGCGCCCAGTTGCGCATGGCGGCTATAGAAGGCGCGAGCAGGCGGTCCTGGTCGATGAACGCGGTGCGCTCGCGGATCGCGGCGAATTCGGCTTCGAGCAGCGGCGAGGACTTCGGCCCGCGCCGCAGTTCGATGCCCTGGCAGGCTGCCATGGCCTCGATGCCGACCACCACCGCGGTGTTCTCGACCATGTCGGCGAGACGGCGACCGGCGAATGTCGCCATCGACACATGGTCCTCCTGGTTCGCCGAGGTCGGCAGGCTGTCGACGCTGGCCGGATGCGCGAGCGACTTGTTCTCGGACGCAAGCGCGGCGGCGGTGACCTGCGCGATCATGAAGCCTGAGTTGACGCCGCCGTCGCGCACGAGGAACGGCGGCAGCCCCGACAGGCCGCTGTCGAGTAGCAGCGCGGTGCGGCGCTCCGAAATCGCGCCGATCTCGCTGACCGCCAGCGCGATGATGTCGGCCGCGAACGCGACCGGTTCGGCGTGGAAATTGCCGCCGGAGATCACGTCGCCGTTGTCGAACACGAGCGGGTTGTCCGACGCGGCATTGGCTTCGGTGCGCAGCACGCGTGCCGCGTGCACGAGGTTGTCGAGGCAGGCGCCCACCACCTGCGGCACGCAGCGGATCGAATACGGATCCTGCACGCGCCCGCAGTCGGCATGCGAGGGCACGATCTCGCTGCCGTCGAGCAGCTCGCGCAGCGCCGCGGCGACCGCGATCTGGCCCGGCTGACCGCGCGCGGCATGGATCCGCGCGTCGTAGGGCTTGACCGAACCCCGGATCGCCTCCAGCGACAGCGCTCCCGCGACCAGTCCCGCCGCCAGCACCTCTTCGGCGCCGAACAGGCCGGCCAATGCGAGCGCGGTCGACACCTGCGTGCCGTTGAGCAGCGCAAGCCCTTCCTTGGGTCCGAGCACGAAGGGCGCGCAACCGATGCGCTCCAGCGCTGCGGCGCCGCCGATCACCTCGCCCTGCGGCGTGGCGACCTCACCCTCGCCGATCAGCACGCAGGCCAGGTGCGCGAGCGGCGCCAGGTCGCCCGACGCGCCGACCGAGCCCTTGGACGGAATCCGCGGCAGCAGGCCGGCGTTGACGAGCGCGAGCAGCGCGTCGACGATCTCGGGCCGCACGCCCGAATGGCCGCGCGCCAGGCTCACCGCCTTGGTCGCGAGCACCAGCCGCACCACGCCGGGATCCAGCGGCGCGCCGGTGCCGCAGCTGTGCGACAGCACCAGGTTACGCTGCAGTTCGGCGAGGCGCTCGGCGGGAATGATGGTCTGCGCGAGTTTGCCGAAGCCGGTGTTGATGCCGTAGACGACCTCGCCGGCATCGACGATGCGGCGGACCGTGGCCTGCGCAGCCGACAAGTGGGCGCGGGCCGCCCGATCCAGCGCAAGCCGGACGCCGCCGGCATGCACGCGTCGCAGCGCGCTCAGGCTGACTTCTCCCGGCGTCAGCGTGATGGGTGCGGTGGTTTGCGTCGTGTCGTTCATCGATGGTCCTGTCTATACAAGTAAGCGCGTCGCGAGTCGTTGCGGGACGATGGGGTCAGCCGAGATCGGAATTGCCTGCGGCGCGGAAGCGGCTGCCGAGGCGGTAGCGTGATGCCGGGTGCAGGCAGCGGACCATCGTCACCGGGGTGCCGCGCGTCCAGGTGCGGCGCGTGAGTTGCAGGCAGGGTTCGGCCGGTGGCATCGCAAGGCGAGAAGCCTGCTCAGGCGTCGGCAGCACGGCGTCGACGACATGCTCGATCTCGTCGTACGGCACGTTGCGCACCAGGTATTCGCTCGGCGGCAGCAGCGAAAAATCTTGTTCCAGAAAATCCGGCACCACACGCGGATTCACATACCGGTCTTCGAGCTGCACCGGCGTGCCATTCTCCAGATGCAGGCAAACCGCATGGAACACCGATTCGCCAGGGCGCATGTCGAGCCACACCGATACCTCCGGCGGAGCGGCGACACGCTCGCCGATCAGGAATTGGCAGCTGTGGTTGTGGCCGCGTGCGCGTACCTCGTTCGCAATGTTCGCAATCTGCAGCAACGTCGATTGCGGCTTGTTTTCTGCGACGAAACTGCCGACGCCCGCCACGCGTACGATCCGCTGCCGCTCCACGAGCTCGCGCAGCGCCCGATTCACCGTCATGCGCGCCACGCCGAACTGCGCGACCAGTTCGCTCTCGGACGGCAGTCGATGGCCGGGAGGCCAGGCGCCGCTGGCGATCTTGTGCGTGATGAAGGCCTTGATCTGTTCGTACAACGCCAGCCCGGGCGTTGACCCCGCCGAAGCGCGCGGCGCTGCCCCGGCGTTCCTCAGAGCGGCGATCTTGCGCAGGTTGACGGCGGTCATGACGTTGTCCTCGATCCAGTATCGATTAGTGCTCCGCAGCGGCCATCGCTTCCGCGCGAATTTCTTCGGTGAGCCGGGCCTTGATTGCCATGAACTCGGGCGAAGTCTTGACCGTGTAGTGGCGCGGATGAGCGAAGTCGACCGGGATTTCAGCCTTGATGCGGCCCGGTCGCGCGCTGAACACCACGACTCGGTTCGCCATGAAGATCGCCTCGTCGATGTCATGCGTGACGAACAGCACCGTCTTGCGCGCCGACTCCCAGATGCCGAGCAGCAGTTCCTGCATCAGCACGCGGGTCTGATTGTCGAGCGCGCCGAACGGCTCGTCGAGCAGCAGCATTTTCGGATCGTTCGCGAGCGCGCGCGCAATCGCGGTGCGCTGCTGCATGCCGCCCGACAGTTGCTTGGGGAAGTGGTTTTCGAAGCCGCGCAGCCCGACCTTGGCCACAAAGTAGTCGCTGCGTTCCCGCTGCTCGGCCTCCGGCAGGCCGCGCTCGCGCAGGCCGAAGCGGATGTTCTGCGCGACGGTGAGCCAGGGAAACAACGTGTAGCTCTGGAACACCACGCCGCGGTCCGCGCCTGGGCCTTCGATGGGCTCGCCGTCGAGCAGCACGCTGCCCTCGGTCGGATAGTCCAGCCCCGCGACGATGCGCAGCAGCGTCGACTTGCCGCAGCCCGACGGCCCCAGGATGGTGACGAAGTCGTTCTCCCGCACCTCGAAATCGATCGGCAGCAGCGCCTGTGTGCGCTGGCCGCGCGTGCCCGCGAAGATGCGCGACACGCCGCGAATGGAAAGCTGGCTCATTACAGCGTGCTCCAGGTGAAGATCCGGCGATTGAGCGCCTTGAACGCGAAGTCGCAGATCAGGCCGATGACGCCGATCAAAATGATGCCGAAAATGATCTGGCCGGTGTTCAACAGCGCCTGGCTGTCGAGAATCATGTGACCGATCCCCGAAGACGAGCCGATCAGCTCGGCGACGATGACGTAGGTCCAGGCCCAGCCGAGCACTAGGCGCAGCGTTTCGGCGATGTCGGGCGCGGCGCCGGGAATCAACACCCGAAGCACGATACCGCGGCGGTTGGCACCCAGCGTATAGGCTGCCTCGATCAGGTCGCGCCGCGCGCCGCCGACCGTGACGGCCACCATCAGCGTGATCTGGAACACGGCGCCGAGGAAGATGATCAGCAGCTTCTCGACTTCACCGACACCGGCCCAGAGGATCAGCAGCGGAATAAACGCCGACGCCGGCAGGTAGCGACAGAACGAAACGAACGGTTCGAAGAACGCCTCGATGGTCTTCCAGGTGCCCATCGCGATGCCGAGCGGCACGGCCACCAACGCCGCCAGCGCGAAGCCGCCGAAGACGCGCCAGACGGTCATTGCGACGTCGTAGCTGAAGTTGTACCGGGTGAACAGGTGCACCCCTTCCCTGACCATCGTGGCCGGGCTCGCGAGAAAGGTCGGCGAGACGAAGCCGCCGAAGGTCACGAAGCCCCACAGACCCACGAAGACCACGAAGAAGCCCGCCCCGAGCAACCAGCGCGCCCGCGCGCTGGTGGGCTCGAGCGGAGCCAGCCTCCGGCGGCGGCGCGCCACTGGCGCGCCGACTGGGCCGGATCGACTTGCAAGCTCGGTGGAGTTCATTGCTGACAGTGCGTCCATGAATGCTCGCGACCGCTACTTGATGAAGCTCGCGTCGTACATCGCGCTGTAGTCGTCCGGCGTCTTGCGGATCACGCCGGCCTCGAGCAGGATGGCGCTCGATTCCTTCATGAACGGCACGATGCCGCTGGCGAAGAACTTCTGGTTTTCCGCGCGGTCCGCCCAGCGCAGATAGGCCGCCGACTTCGCGAACTGCTCGCCGGTCTGCTTGACCGCCGAACCCATGATTTCGTTGGACTTCGTCGGATCCTTCTTGATCATGTCGAGCGCTTCGAAATACGACTCGGTCAGCGCCTTCGCCGCCTTCGAATTGGCCTTCAGCCAAGTCGGTGTGCAACCCACGGTGTCCATCACCATCGGGTAGTCGAGCGTGGTGGCGAGGATCTTGCCGGCGGACGGATTCGCGCGCACGGTGGAGAGATACGGCTCGTACGTCTCGGCGGCATCGATCTGGCCGCTGATGAAGGCCTGCGCCGCGGCCTGCGGCTCGAGCGAGACGACCTGGATGTCCTTCATGCTCATGCCGTTCTTGTCGAGCATCCAGGCCAATCCGAAGTAGGGCGAGGTGCCGGGCGCGCTGACACCGACCCGCTTGCCCTTGAGGTCGGCGAAGCTCTTCACGTCGTTGCGCACCGCCAGCCCATCGGCGCCGTACGACTTGTCCATCTGGAAGATCTGCACGATCGGCACACCGTTGGCGTTCCAGGTAACGTGCGTCTCGACGGTGGTCGCGGCGCACTGGATCGCGCCGGAAGCGAGCGCGAGCTGCCGGCTCTGCTGCGGGATCATGCGCAGATCGACATCCAGCCCGTTCTTCTTGAAAATGCCGGCCTTGTCGGCCAGCGTGAGCGGCGAAAACCCGGTCCAGCCGGACATGCCCAGCGCCACCTTCGTCTCCTGCGCGCTCGCGCTCGTTGCCACACCCGCAAGACATGCGCCCGCCACCAGCATCGAGGCGATGCTTCCAGCCCACTTCGTCATCGAGATTCTCCTGTTGCGTTACCGAATGACTGTCGCCGCGCCGGACCGCCATTGACGAGCACCAGCGTCGCCGCGAAGTCTAGGTTCGATGACCATACTTGTATATACTGGTTAACCCTGGTTTACGATTTCGCTTGCCGGATCGCCCTGCTTTCGGGTGAAGGAACCAGGGAATCGAGCGGCGAAGCTTGTCTAGACATGCGGCGCCCATGCCAACCCGACTGCCGCAGCGAGAGTGCCCTGCAACCTGCGGCGGCCGGGTCGAGGACAATCGGCGGCGCGAGCCACGGCATTGCCGTGTGCCGCACGCGATCCCGAGCCGCTCCCACCTTGTCGACCCCGAATCCAGAACCCCTTGCCACGGCATCCGAACAGATCCTGCATCGGGTGTTCGGCTACGCCGCGTTCCGCGGCCCGCAGGCGGCGATCGTCGACCACGTAGCCGGCGGCGGCGATGCGCTGGTGCTGATGCCGACCGGCGGCGGCAAGAGCCTGTGCTATCAGATTCCGGCGATTTTGCGCGAGCAGCAGGGGCACGGCGTGACGCTGGTGATCTCGCCGCTGATCGCGCTGATGCACGACCAGGTCGGCGCACTGCACGAGGCCGGCGTGGCGGCGGCGTTCCTCAACTCCACGCTGGACTGGGAACAGGCGCAAGACATCGAGCGGCGTCTGCTGGCCGGCCAACTCACGTTGCTGTACGCCGCGCCCGAGCGCGTGACCACGCCGCGTTTTCTGGGCCTGCTGGACACGCTGCAGGCGCACGGGGCGCTGAGCCTGTTCGCGATCGACGAGGCGCATTGCGTGAGCCAGTGGGGGCACGACTTCCGCCCCGAGTACCGCGCGCTTACCGTGCTGCACGAGCGCTGGCCCGCGGTGCCGCGCATCGCGCTGACCGCGACCGCCGATGCGACCACGCGCGCCGACATCGTGGAGCGGCTGCAGTTGCAGGACGCGCGGCAGTTCGTCAGCAGCTTCGACCGGCCGAACATCCGCTACGCGATCGTCGAGAAGAGGGACCCCGCGCGCCAGCTCTTGCAGTTCATCGGGCAGCAGCACGCGGGCCCGGATTCACATGACAGCGGCATCGTCTATTGCCAGTCGCGCCGGCGCGTCGAGGAACTCGCCGACACGCTCAGCGCGCACGGGTTGGATGCGCTGCCGTATCACGCGGGCCTGCCGGCCGACGTGCGCAAGCAGAACCAGGACCGCTTTCTGCGCGACGACGGCGTGGTGATGGTCGCGACCATCGCGTTCGGCATGGGCATCGACAAGCCGGACGTGCGCTTCGTCGCGCACGTGGACCTGCCGAAAAACATCGAGGGCTATTACCAGGAAACGGGACGCGCCGGCCGGGACGGTGACGCGGCCGATGCCTGGATGATGGTCGGCCTGCAGGACGTGGTGAATCAGCGCCGCATGATCGACGAGAGCCCGGCCGAGGAAAGCTTCAAGCAGGTGATGCGCGGCAAACTCGACGCGCTGCTGGCGCTGGCCGAAGCCACCGGCTGCCGGCGCGCGCGGCTGCTGGCCTATTTCGGCGAGGCATGGCCGCCGGCCGTGGGCGCGGACATCGGCAACAACAATGCTCTCGATTTGATAGCTGAAAATCCAGATCTCATAAGGACTTCTGGTCAAAAACGTTCAGACATTTCGGGCAACTATGGCTGGCGCGACGGTGTGCCCTACTGCGGCAACTGCGACAACTGCCTGCAGCCGCCGGCCGTGTGGGACGGCACCGACGCCGCGCGGAAACTCCTGTCCACCGTGTACCGGGCGCAGCAGACGAGCGGCATCGGCTTCGGCGCCGGTCACCTGATCGACATCCTGCGCGGCAAGGCGACCGACAAGGTGAAGCAGTTCGGCCACGAGCGCATCAGCACCTTCGGCCTCGGTGCGAATTTGAGCGAGGCGCAGCTGCGCGGCGTGCTGCGCCAGCTGATCGCGATCGGCGCGGTCGCGGTGGACGCGGAGAAGTTCAACACGCTGCGGCTCACCGGCGGTTCGCGTGCGGTCCTGCGCGGCGAGGTGCCGGTGCGGCTGCGCGAATCGGCATCGACGCCGCGAGCCGGTGTGCGCAGGCGTGGCCGCGGCGAAGGTCGGGGAGAGGGCCGGACCGCGCCGCCGGCCGCGGCCGCGCTCGACGCTGCGGCGCAGGCACGCTTTTCCGCGCTCAAGGCCTGGCGCGCCGAGGTCGCGAAGGCGCACAACCTGCCGGCCTACGTGATCTTCCACGACGCGACGCTGGCCGCGATCGCCGAACGCGCGCCGGCCACGCTGCAAGACCTGCAGGGGATCAGCGGCATCGGGGCGAGGAAGCTCGAGGCCTACGGCGATGCGGTGCTGCAGGTCTGCGCGGCGTACTGAAAATATCGATCGAATACGGCAGAGACCCTTGTTCACTCTGCGTATTGCGCTATTTTTTCGATAGCAATTCGGCGCTGTGCCGCGCAAGAGCGGCTGCACTGTCGCCTACTGCAGAAACCCCATGCTCCGCGCCTCTCGCACCTCGGGCTTGATGCGGTGCTCGGCCTCTAGCTGCGTCAGGAATTCGTCGGCGCTGAACTCGGCCGCGAGGATTTCGATCTGGCGCTTCACCGCGGCGAAATCGCCCGGGCACAGTTGATCGAGCGCGGAGAGGCGCCGCGCGAACGCGGGCGTGAGCCGCGCCGCATCGCCCGCCAGCGCCTCGGTCACGAACATGCGCTCGCGCTGCTCAGGCAGCAGCGGCTTGAACTTGATCTTGAACGTGAAGCGCCGCAGCGCCGCCTGGTCGATGCGGTCCAGCAGGTTCGTGGTGCAGACGAAGATGCCGCGAAAGCGCTCCATGCCCTGCAGCATCTCGTTGACCTCGGTCACCTCGTAGGTGCGCTGCGCGCCGCGCCGATCCTGCAGGAAGCTGTCGGCCTCGTCGAGCAGCAGCACCGCGCGCTCGGCCTCGGCCTCGCGGAACATCGCCGCCATGTTCTGCTCGGTCTCGCCGACATACTTGCTCATCAGGTCGCTCGCCTGCTTGATGATCAGCGGCTGCGCCAACGTCTTCGCGATGTGCTCGGCCAGCGCGGTCTTGCCGGTGCCGGGCGCGCCGTAGAAGCACAGCGTGCCGTGGCCGCGCGCGCGCAGCGCGTCGACCATGCGCGGAATCTCGAAACGCGACTCGACATTGAGCATCGCCAGGTCGTAGGTGGTGACCGACGGGCGCGCAGCCACGGCCTCGTCCGGGTTGCCCAGCGCCGCGTCGGCGTTGCGCAGCTGGCGCTCGATCAGCGCCTCGACGTCGTGGCCCTCGGCTTGCGCCAGGCCGGCAAAGCGCACCGCGGTGCGGATCTGCGCGGGCGTCAGGCCGCGGCGCTCGGTGAGCTTCGCGACCAGTGCGTCGCTGACCGCGACGCCGGCAAGCGTCTTACGCACCAGCTGCTCGCGCGCGCCGGGCGGCGGACTCTTCAGCTCCAGGTGGTACGCGAAGCGGCGCCGAAACGCCGGATCGATCTGCTCGACCCGGTTCGTGACCCAGATCGTCGGCACCGGGTTCGATTCGAGAATCTGGTTCACCCAGGCCTTGCCGTTCACGCTGTGGCCGACCGCTGCGGCGAGCGCCTGCTGCTCCTGGCGCGCCATCAGGCTGGCGGCGTCGACGCTGACCGCGGGGAACACGTCCTCGACCTCGTCGAACAGCAGCGCGACCTGGCGGCTGCCCTTGAGGAACACCTGCGCGATCTGCAGCGACCGGTAGCGGTCGCGACCGGACAGCGAGTTGCCGTCGCGGTCCGCGTATTCGACCTCGAACAGCTCGAGTTCGGCCGTCTGCGCCACCACCTTCGCCAGCTCGGTCTTGCCGGTGCCCGGCGGGCCGTACAGCAGCACGTTGACGCCCGGCTCGTGGCGCTCGACCGCGTTGCGCAGCAGCGCGCACAGCACCTGCAGGTCGTCCTTCGCGAACGGGAAGTCGCTTGGGGCCAGTTGCGACTTGGTCGCGGGCCGGGTGAACACCGCCATCAACTCGTTCTGGCTGCGGTACTCACGCATCAGCACCGGCGGCAGCTTTTCGCTGACCTTCATCAGGTCGGCCAGATCGGTGATGTTGTGCTCGGAGATCAGGTTCTCGACCAGGCCGATGCGCTCGAGCCGCGAGCCGGCGCGCAGCGCCTCGCCGACCTCGGTCGCGTTCACGCCGGCGATCTCGGCGAGTGCCGCATAGGCCTCGGGCGCGTTGTTGACCTTGAACTCGACCAGCAGGCTGCGCAGGTCGCGCTGGTAGCGCGCCAGCGTGCCGTACAGCAGCAGCGCGCGCTCGGCGCGATTGAGCTGCAGCAGGTTCGCCAGCGCGTCGATGTTCTTCTCGACCAGCGTGCTCTGCTTCTTCAGCGCATGGGTCAGCCACGCGCCGGTCACCGCCAGCACCGACAGCAGATCCTTGGGCTGGTCCTTCGCGTATTCGTCGAGATAGAAGAACAGCGTGCCCTCTTCGTAAGGGCCGCGCCAGACCGCGTGCCGCTCCATGAAGTCAAGGTGAGCGAGTTGCTCGTGGCCGCGCCAGAATTCGTTGTCCTTGCAGCGGCGCGCGAGGAATTCGCGCACGCGCGCGAGCACCGGCACCGGCCACACCAGATGCCGCCCGGACAGCGACAGCAGGCCGTTCAGGTCACGCCGCACGTTGAATTTCGCGCCCTGCTTGGCCGCCAGCGTCAGCACGAAATGCGAGCACATGAGGTCGAGCACCGGCGCTCCTTTCAGGCCCGGGGACGGGATCAGCTGAGAATCTTTCAAATCAACCAAGCGCTTGACCATGACGGCCTCCAGCGACGACAGTGCCGTTGCACGATAACGCAGACCGCCGGCCATGGGAAGACACCCCCGGAAATTGGCGGGGCGGCCACCGAGATATGCCCGAGAATCGTGAAATGATCGACATCACCGCCATACGAGATGCCGCCGCGCGGCTTTCGGGACAGGTTCTGAACACGCCGTGCGTGGAATCGAAGACGCTGTCCGAAGTCACCGGCGCGCAGGTGTTCCTGAAGTTCGAGAACCTGCAGTTCACCGCGTCGTTCAAGGAGCGCGGCGCGTGCAACAAGCTCAGCCAGCTTTCGGCCGACGAGCGCGCGCGCGGCGTGGTCGCGATGAGCGCCGGCAACCACGCGCAGGGCGTGGCCTACCACGCGCAGCGGCTCGGCCTGCGCGCGGTGATCGTGATGCCGCGCTTCACGCCGGGCGTGAAGGTCGCGCGCACGCGCAGCTTCGGCGCCGAGGTGGTGCTGCACGGCGACACGCTGGAGGAAGCAAGCAGCCACGCTCATCGGCTGGCGACCGAGCAGAAGCTGACTTTCATCCATCCGTACGACGACGAAGCGATCGCCGCCGGGCAGGGCACGATCGGCCTGGAAATGATCGAGGCCGTGCCGACGCTCGATACGCTGGTGATCGCGGTCGGCGGCGGCGGGCTGATCGCCGGCATCGCGACCGCGGCGAAGGCGATGAAGCCCGGCGTCGAGGTGGTCGGCGTGCAGACCGCGCGCTTTCCGGCGATGGTCAACGCGATCAAGGGCAGCCACCTGCCGCAGGGGGCAAGCACGATCGCCGAAGGCATCGCGGTCGGCGCGCCGGGCCGGATCACGCAGGAAATCATCCGCGACAAGGTCGACGACCTGCTGCTGGTCGACGAGGGCGACATCGAACAGGCGGTGCTGATGCTGCTCGAGATCGAGAAGACCGTGGTCGAGGGCGCCGGCGCGGTCGGACTGGCCGCGCTGCTCAAGCACCCGGACCGGTTTCGCGGCCGCCGCGTCGGCCTGGTGCTGTGCGGCGGCAATATCGACCCGCTGCTGCTGGCCGCGATCATCGAGCGCGGCATGGCGCGCGCCGGGCGGCTGGCGCGCATCCGCGTCAGCGCGCGCGACATCCCCGGCGTGCTGGCGCGCATCACCGGCGTGGTCGCCGATGCCGGCGCGAACATCGACGAGGTGCATCACCAGCGCGCGTTCTCCACGCTGTCGGCGCAGAACGTCGAGATCGAGCTGGTGCTGCAAACGCGCGGGCGCGAACACATCGCCGACGTGCTGGCCGCGCTGCAGGCTGCCGGCCTGTCGGCCGAGGAGCAGAGATGAAACCCCCAGGCTGCCCGCTGCGCGCGTCGCGAGGCCGGCGCTAGAATGGGCCCTCGCAGCAGAACACGAACCGCCATGGCCAGCCCCGACACTCATACCAGCACCCCCGCCAGCGAGCAGCCCGGCGCGGAGGACCATGATCCGTTGGACGAAATCATGCCGGCGATCCCGTTCGTGATTCCGATTGCCGGCGGCATCATGATCTTCCTGATTGCGATGATCGCGATTACCATGGCTTGAATGGGCCACAAGCCGGCACCAGTCATG
Organism: Burkholderiaceae bacterium; assembly: GCA_030123545.1. Taxonomy (NCBI): domain Bacteria; kingdom Pseudomonadati; phylum Pseudomonadota; class Betaproteobacteria; order Burkholderiales; family Burkholderiaceae; species Burkholderiaceae bacterium. Next base: position 318,494 of record CP126124.1, read on the forward strand.
TGCCGTGCGCTACGTATTCAATAGCATTCGAAAACGGCGTCGCAATCGCTGCACTGCGGGACGCCGGCGCGAGCGGCCAATGCCGCTCGGACTTGCCCCTGGGTTGCGCGGGCTCGTCGACGGCGCCGCCGTGATGATGACGGCCCGATTTCCTAAAATGCCAAATCGGCCAGGCGTCCGGACCGGAAGCAAGCCGGACCGCGAACTGGCCGAGATTGCATGGACCCCCAGCCGAAACGACGCTCCGGGAAACAGGCTCTGAGCTTGCGCAGCCGTTTTCTCAAAGGCCAGCGCCTTTGACAAGACGATTTTCAACTCGAGGAAGCTTTCCATGAACGCACCGGCGATGCAGGGCCTGGATCTGAATGCGCCCGACCATGTGAAGAACGCGAAGCTGCTGGCCTGGGTGGCCGACATGGTGGCGCTGTGCAAGCCGGCGCGCATCCACTGGTGCGACGGCAGCGCGGCCGAGTACGACCTGCTGTGCCAGCGACTGGTCGACGCGGGAACTTTGAAGCGCCTGAATCCGGCGAAGCGCCCGAACAGCTACCTGGCCTGGTCGGACCCGCTCGACGTGGCGCGGGTTGAAGACCGCACCTTCATCTGCTCGCGGAACAAGGATGACGCGGGCCCGACCAACAACTGGATGGCGCCCGACGAGATGCGCGCCACGCTCGCGCCGCTGTTCGACGGCTGCATGCGCGGGCGCACGATGTACGTGGTGCCGTTCTCGATGGGGCCGCTGGGCTCGCCGATCGCGCATGTCGGCATCGAACTCTCCGACAGCGCCTACGTCGCGGTCAACATGAAGATCATGACGCGCATGGGCCGCGCGGTGTACGACGTGATCGGCACGGACGGCGAGTTCGTGCCCTGCGTGCACACGGTCGGCGCGCCGCTCGATCCCGGCCAGGCCGACGTGAAATGGCCATGCAACAAAACCAAGTACATCGTGCATTACCCCGAGACGCGCGAGATCTGGTCGTACGGCTCGGGCTACGGCGGCAACGCGCTGCTCGGCAAGAAGTGCTTCGCGCTGCGCATCGCCTCGACCATGGGCCGCGACCAGGGGTGGCTGGCCGAGCACATGCTGATCCTCGGCGTGGCCCGACCCGACGGCAGGAAGTACCACGTCGCCGCCGCGTTCCCGAGCGCCTGCGGCAAGACGAATTTCTCGATGCTGGTGCCGCCCGAAGGTTTCGAGGGCTGGAAGGTCACGACCATCGGCGACGACATCGCGTGGATCAAGCCGCAGCCCGACGGATCTTTACGCGCGATCAATCCGGAGGCCGGCTACTTCGGTGTCGCGCCGGGCACCAACTTTCACACGAATCCGAACTGCATGGCCAGCCTCGGGCGCGACGTAATCTTCACCAATGTCGCGCTGACCGACGACGGCGACGTCTGGTGGGAAGGGATGGAGAAGGACCACGGCGGCGTGCTGCCGGAGCACCTGACCGACTGGCAGGGCCGCGACTGGACTCCGGCGATCGCCCAGGAAAACGCCGTCGGCGGCAAGCCGCGCGCGGCCGCGCACCCGAACGCGCGCTTCACTGTCGCGGCGACGAACAACCCGGCGCTCGATCCGGCCTGGGACGATCCGCACGGCGTGCGCATCGACGCTTTCATCTTCGGCGGCCGGCGCTCGACCACGGTACCGCTGGTCACCGAGGCGCGCAACTGGCAGGAGGGCGTCTACATGGCCGCGACGATGGGCTCGGAGACCACCGCCGCCGCCGCCGGCCAGCAAGGCGTGGTGCGGCGCGACCCGTTCGCGATGCTGCCGTTCATGGGCTACAACATGGCCGACTACTTCCAGCATTGGCTGCGCCTGGGCGAGCGCTTGGCCCGGTCCGGCGCCGCGCTGCCGCGCATCTACACGACGAACTGGTTCCGCAAGGGCGACGATGGCAAGTTCGTCTGGCCCGGCTACGGCGAGAACATGCGCGTGCTCAAGTGGATGATCGACCGGATCGAGGGCACCGCGCAGGGCCGTTCGAATGCGTTCGGCGTCAGCCCGGTGTACGAGGAGCTGAACTGGGCCGGCCTCGCGTTCACGCCCGAGCAGTTCCGCACCGTGACCAGCATCGACAAGGCGGCCTGGCAGCGCGAACTCGCGCTGCACGCCGAGCTGTTCGAGCGGCTGCGGCACCACCTGCCGCGCCAGCTCGAGGAAACCAAGGCCGCGATCGAGCAACGTCTCGCGGCGTGACAGAACCACCCCCAGGCTGCGCGCACTGCGTGTCGCTTCGCCAGCCCCCTGCGAGGGGGCACCGCCAGCGGCCGAGCCAAGCTCGATCCGCGGCGGTCACTTGAACGGCCTGCTCCGCGGCCACTCGAACACAGCTTTCGCGATATGGGTGACGCGCAGGTTAGGAAAAATCTCTTCGGGACTCGGTCGAGGCGGGGTAGACCAGCGCGCCGCTGGTGAGCGCTTGCGCGCACGGCGTCATGCGCGCCGGTTCCATATGGCCCGGGCCCATCAGGTGGAACACCTGTTCACCGGCGGCGAGCAGGTAGTCCGCAATGATGCGCCGGTGGCAGCGCCACCACACGGCCTCCGCACACATGATCGCGCAAGGCTGGCGGTGGCCCAGTTCGCATAGCTGCGCGAACCCGGCGCGGAACGCATCGCTCATCGCATAGTCGGCGTAGTAGTGAAAGCTCGCGTTTTCCCAGAACCCGTTGACCTCGGGCAGCACGTTGCGATCCTTGCCGCGCAGGCCGCCGAGCGCCGCAAGGTGCCGATATCCGACGTCGAACCGCGCCAGCGATTGCGGCAGCGTATCGCCGTTGTACTGCGGGTTCGTGCGCGAGCGCGGCACGGTGCGCACGTCGACCACCTGGGTCACGCCGGCTGCGGCCAGCAGCGCCGCGAATTCGTCCACCGAGCGCGTCGAGTGGCCGATCGTGTAGAACGGGATTCGCGCAGCGATGCGTGGCTGTTCCAGCCCTGCTGACTTCCGGATGGATGGGGAGCGCGCGGCATTGGGCATCGTCGGTCGGGGAGGTTGGCAGCGCTACTGTCGCCAACTCGCGGCATCGACCCGCGGCCCCGCGCGAATATCCCTGAAGCGTCGATGGCCTCGGGCGGCGTCGGTCGATGCGGCGCGAAGGCTCCGTCGCCACCGGAGCAATCACCGACGATGCAAAACAAAACCCCCTCCGATCGGGAGGGGGTGGCATCGAACGGGCCGTGCACGTTCCGGGTCTGACCGCACAGGCCATGTTTGACAGAGGTCAGGCGCTGACGCGGTAGTGCAGCAGTCCTTCGAGCAGCGAATGCCGCCAGCGATTGGCGTTGCTCGCCTTGTTGCCGGCCTTCACGCCCGGTTCCTGCTTCGGCTCGCCTTGCTCGTTCCACTGCAGCTCACGCTGCCACGCCTTGGAAGCCTGGGCCCTGACCGACTCGGCGACAGTCCGCTGCTCCTGGGCAACCTTCCCGTCCAGCCGCTGCGCAGCCGGCTCGATGTACGCGCCCCACCAGTTGGCTCCGACGTTCGCCGACTGCCCGCTGTCGGCGCGCCAGTCGTGCATCGGCCGGTACTGGTCGAACCACTGGATGTAGCGGCGGGTTTCGGCAATCTCGGCCGCGGCTTCGGGCTGGCCCTCGCTGCGCCATTCAGCGGCGTCGAGCGCGTATTGCAGGTCGGCGCGGATGCGCGGGTCCTGGCGCGCCGCTTCGAGGTAATGCGCCAGTGCACGCTTTTGCGCAGCGCGCTCCGACCGGGCGTCGAGCCGCACCACGAGGCGACCGGCCAGACGGCGTGCCGGGCTTGAGAGCAGCCCCAGCGCCGCGAAAGCGACCGCCCACATCACGACCCAGGCGACGAACAGGTTGTCGTCGGACCAGCTGCTGACCAGTTGGTCGGCCACCACGATCAAGGCGGCGACCGATGCCGCGAGAAGCAGCGCGGCCAGCGCACGGCTGCTGTGGGAGCCCTTGCGCGGCGCCACCGCGGTGGGGTCCGCCATGGCCGCGTCCCGGCTATCAATGACTGCATTCAGGTTGTTCATGATGAATTCCCTTTCTTCTCCATTGCTGATGTCCGCATATTAGGGTTAACACCAGCATCGTTCAAGTTTATATTTGTGATCTTCTATATTCACATTGGTGATGTATCGGCGCAGAATTCGTGTTCATGGACAGCCCGAACTTCCGCACCCTCGACCTGAACCTGCTGCGCGTGTTCGACGAGGTGATGACCGAGCGCAGCCTGACCCGGGCCGCGCGCAACCTGTCGCTGACCCAGCCGGCGGTCAGCAATGCGCTGCGCCGGCTGCGCGAGGCGCTCGGCGACGAGCTGGTGCGCCGCGGCGGACAGGGCATGGAGCCGACGCCGCGCGCGCGCGCGCTGTGGCCGGCAGTGCGCGACGCACTGCGCCAACTGCAGGCCTCGCTCGCGCCGAGCGCGTTCGTGCCGGCCGACGCCGACAACAGCTTCGTGCTGGCGATGGCCGACGCGACCGGCGCCGAGTTGATTCCGCATCTGGCCGAGACGCTGGAGAACGAGGCGCCCGGGGTGTCGCTGCGCGTCGTGCCGCTGCTCACGCGGGACCCGCGCCGGCTGCTCGACGACGAATCCGCCGATCTCGCGGTCGGCTATTTCCCCGCGGTGCTGGCCGACCTGACCGCGCGCGCCCAGGTCGGCAAGGCGGTGGCGTTCGCGCACGAGCCGCTGTACGAGGGCCGCTATGTCTGCGTGATGCGGCAGAGCCATCCGCTCGCGGCGCAGTCGCTGACGCTGGCCCGGTTCTGCGGCGCGCGCCATCTGCTGGTGAGCTTCTCCGGCGAGCCGTTCGGCTTCACCGACCAGGCGCTGACCGCGCTGGGCCGCGAGCGCCGGGTGGTGCTGACCGTGAACCAGTTCTATACGGCGGGCCAGGTGGTGTCGCGCTCGAACCTGCTGACCGTGCTGCCGCAGCATTTCGTGCCGCTGATCGGCTTCGGCGGCGAGCTGGTGCAGCGCGAGTTGCCGTTCGAGGTGCCTGCGGTGCGGGTGACGGCGCTGTGGCACCGCCGCGTCGAATACAGCGGCGCGCACCGCTGGCTGCGCCAGGCGGTCGCCGGCGCCGCGCACGAAGCGTTTGCGGCCGCTCCGCGCGCCTGAAGCCGCGGAGCCGGCCCGGCTGCGCCGGCAGCGGTAGACTGCCGAATGGAAACGCGACCATGAAGATTCTACTGGCCGTCGACGGCAGCCGCCACACGCGCAGGATGCTGAGCTACGTCATCGATCACGACGAGTTGTTCACCGTGCGCAACGAATTCACCGCGCTCACCGTGCTGCCGCCGTTTCCGCCGCGCGTGCGGCAGGCCGCCGGCCGGACCATGGTCGACGACTACTACGCCGACGAGGCGCACAAGGTGCTCGATCCGCTGCGCGAGCAACTGCAGCGCAGCAACATCGCGGCGCAGGCCGAGTGGCGGGTCGGCCCCGCCGGCGCGACGATCGCCCGCGTCGCGCTGACCGGGCGCTTCGGCCTGGTGATGATGGGCTCGCACGGACACGGCGCGCTAAAGAATCTGGTGCTGGGCTCGGTCGCGACCCAGGTGCTGGCGCAATGCACCGTGCCGGTGCTGATCGTGCGGTAGATAGACCACCCCCAGGCTGCGCGCACTGCGTGTCGGTCCGCCAACCCCCTCCAGGGGGCACCGCCAGCGGACCGGCGGAGCCGGATCTGCGGCGGTCGCTTGCACGGCCTGCTCCGCGGCCTCTCGAATCCGTTTCATGTGTCGTAATCGCGCCGGGGGCCGTTGCATCCTAAGACATTGCGATAAGGATTTTTACGACCGCGCGGGCGTGACGGAAACGCGCGATGTGAAACAATCTGATCGAGGCTGCCGTGCATGCATCTTGCTTGCAGCCCTGGGGAGTGCCGGCGTGGGTTCGGAGGCCGCGATGAAGAAGGTCTGGATATACGGGATGGTTTGGACCGCAGCGACGCTGCTGGCGCTCAGCCTCGCGTATGTCTCGCCGAACGAGCGCGAGATGATGGGCCGCCTGCCGGCGGTCGAGGCCTACCGGCTCGGGCATGACCAGCCGGTCAGCCTGCCCGAAGCGCTTCCGGCGCATCGCACACTGGCGCTGGTCGCTTTCCGGCACAGCCAGAAGGGCGAGGTCGACAGCTGGATTTCCGGTCTGAAACTGCAGGGCAACGCCGGCATTGCCTGGATCCGGATGCCGGTGATCGACGACAAGGGCGGGGCGCTGCGCCGCCGGGAAGTGCAGGCCCGGCTCGAACAGTATTACGCCGACGACGCCGACCGGGCCAGCCTGCTGTCGGTGTTCACCGACCGCGCGGCGTTTGTGCGCGCGACCGGCGTGACCGATACCGATCACGCCGTGGTGCTGGTGCTGGACCGGCACGGCAACGTGCTGGCGCGCGCGCAAGGGCCGTACGACGCCGACCGGGCGCAGGCGCTGCTCGAAACCCTGCGCGGATCGGACCGATAAGCCGCCGCATCGGGCCGATGCGTCAGGGCTCGGGCCGCATGCCGATCCGCGCTGCCACCTCGCGCACGCAGTCGATCACAAGACGCGCCATCGGCGACGAGGTGCGGTTGAGCAGCGAAACCACCCGGGTGTCGGAATAGACCGCAGGCAGATCGTCCACCTGTAACTGCACCAGCGCATCGGCGCCGGCACCGCCCTGGACCCAGGCGTCGGGCAGGCCGATCACCGTGTCGGTCTGCGTTGCCAGCGTGCGCAGCAGCGAGGTGTCGTCGCACTGCAGCACGAGCCCGATCGAACCGTCGGCGCTACCGCTCAACCGCCCGAACAACTCCTCGACCGCCGACGGCAGCTTGGTCGCAGCGATGCCGAACACGGCTGCGTCGGCCAGCCGGCAGGCACGGCCGGCGAGCGGATGGCCGGCGCGAACATAGAGATGGCCCGGCAGCCGTCCCAGCGGCGTGACCTCGATCCGGGGGTCGGCCGGAATGTCGCGCCCGTCGGCGATGAAGAACTCGATGTCTTCGACCAGCAGCCGCTGCTGCAGCAACGGCCAGTTGCCGATCTCCAGCCGCAGCGCGACGCCGGGATAACGCTGGCGCAGGCTGGGCACCACCAGCGGCAGCAGCGCGGCCGCGGGAAACGGCCCTGCGCCGAACGCGGTGTCGCCGAGTTCGCTGTCGCGGTACAGCGAAGCGTCGCGCTGCAGGCAGCGCGCATCGAACAGCAGCCGGCGCGCGCGCTCGATCAGGAAACCGCCGGCCGGCGTCGGCTTCGCCCCTTCCACCCCGCGATCGAACAGCCGCAGCCCCAGATCGCTCTCGATCGACTGGATGCTGCGGCTGAACGCCGGCTGGCTCAGATGCACCCGCTCCGCCGCACGACCGAAATGGCCTTCCTCCACCAGCGCCACCAGATGCTCGAGGCGCTTCAGATCGACAACCAATCTACGCAATGTATGCGTCTCATGCATCGATTCATTATAGACATTGCATTGGACGAATTGACACCCGTCGCCGATAACTCCAGCACCCGCATCACATGCCGCCGGTCACTGGCGGCGCAACCCTGGAGACCCCCTATGAGTCCGTTGATTCAGAACCTGCTGGTGATCAGTTTGATCCTCGGCTTCGCCATCATGGAGTTCGTGACCCGCCGTTACCAGACCACGGTGCACGCGACCGCGAACGACACCAAGCTGGAGGCTGCGATGTTCGTCAGCCTGATCGCGATCGCGCAGCCGGTCGCGCTGCTCGTGACCAACGCGCTGTGCGCCTGGGGCATGCCGGCCGAGCGCGGCGCCTGGGCGCATCTGCCCTGGTGGGCGATGGTCGGCATCCTGCTCGTCGCCGACGACCTGACGCAGTACCTTTGGCACCGCGCCTCGCATACCCGGTTGCTGTGGCCGCTGCACCGCGCGCACCACTCCGCCAGCTACATGAGCATCCGCATCACCTATCGCAACAACTTCTTCTACTACCTGCTGATGCCCGGCCTGTGGAGCGCCGGCGTGCTGGTGTACCTGGGCCTGGGCCCGGTGTACGTGGTCTACATCGTCGTCAAGCTGGCCGTGATCATGGGTGCGCACTGCGCCTGGCGCTGGGACGAGCCGCTGTACCGCATCCGCGCGCTGCGGCCGCTGATGTGGATCGTCGAGCGCACGATCTCGACGCCGGCCACGCATTGGGCGCACCATGCGCTGACGAACAGCGACGGCATCGGCCACTACAAGGGCAACTTCGGCAACCTGCTGTTCGTCTGGGACATGCTGTTCGGCACCGCCCACATCACGCGTCGCTATCCGGCCGCGGTCGGCCTGCAGGACGATCGGCTGTTCGGCGATGAGCGCTGGGCACACCAGATGTTCTACCCGCTCGCCCAATCCAGCCGCGCGCACAGCGCGCTGCGCCCCGGCGGTCTACCATACGAGGAAGCGCCGGCGACCCTGACCCCGCCGACGCGCGCCGCCTGAAGCGGTTTTGGACAGGTACCCCACCATGAACGATCGAACCCTGGCTCCGGATGCGACCCGTCGCATCGCCGACCTGCTCGCCGCGCAACGCGCGGCGTTCACGGCCCGGCCGTACCCTTCAGCCCACGAGCGACGCGAGCGGCTGCGCGCGCTGAAGCGCCAGATCGGCCGTTACCAGGACCGGCTGACCGACGCGATGGCGCAAGACTTCGGTGGCCGCTCGGCCGACGAATCGGCGACGCTGGACCTGATCCCGACCACGCTCGCGATCAACCATGCGCTGTCGCATCTGGCACGCTGGATGAAGCCCGCGCGGCGCAGCACCGAGTTGCTGTTCCTGACGAACCGGCTGCGCGTGCATTACCAACCGAAAGGCGTGGTCGGCGTGGTCGCGACCTGGAACTTCCCGGTCTATCTGTCGCTCGGGCCGCTGGTCGCGGCGCTGGCCGCCGGCAATCGCGTGATGATCAAGATGCCCGACGTCACGCCGGCGACGAACACCGTGCTGCGCCAGTTGCTGGCCGAGGTGTTCGACGAGACCGAGGTTGCGCTGGTCGGCGGCGAACTGCTGGACCCGAGCGCGTTCACCGCGCTCGCGTTCGACCATATCGTGTTCACCGGCTCGCCAACGATAGGTCGCGCGGTGATGCGGCAGGCGGCGGAGCACCTGACGCCGGTGACGCTGGAGCTCGGCGGCAAGTCGCCGGCGCTCGTCTTGCGCGACTACCCGCTCGCCGACGCCGCACTGCGCATCGCGCACGGCAAGGGCACCAACAGTGGCCAGATCTGCGTCGCGCCGGATTACGCGCTGGTGCCGCGCGACCAACTGTCCGCGTTCGCCGCCGAGGTCAAATCCAGCTTCACCTCGCTGTACGGCGAGCGTGCCGCCGACAACCCCGACTACACCTCGATCGCGAGCGACCGGCATGCGGCGCGGCTGGCCGCGCTGCTCGACGACGCGCGCGCGAAGGGCGCCGAAGTCACGCCCTGCGGCCCGGTCGAAGCCAGGCGCCGCATGCCGCTGCAGATCGTGACCGGCTGCACGAATGACATGGCGCTGATGCGCGAGGAGATCTTCGGCCCGATCCTTCCGGTCGTCGGCTACGACACCGAAGACGAGGCGATCCGGTTCATCGCCAGCCGGCCGCGGCCGCTCGCGCTCTACTGCTTCGGGCGCGACGCGGCGGCGCGACGCCAGGTGCTGGAGCGCACCCATTCGGGCGGCGTGACGATCAACGACTGGGGCTGGCACGTTGTGAACCACGACGCGCCGTTCGGCGGCATCGGCAACTCGGGCATGGGCAGCTACCACGGCGTCGAGGGCTTTCGCGAGCTGTCGCACGCGCGCACGGTGTTCCAGCGTCAGCGCTTCTATCCGATCGGCCTGTTCTACCCGCCGTACGGCGGCGTTGTGCAACGGCTCGCGCGCAGACTGCTGCTCGGCAAGCCCGATCCGGCGGCGGGGCAACCCACGCCGGCGCCGCTGAATGAAAAGCGTCCGTAACCGTGCGTCGTCCAAGGAGCAAACCGTGAGCGATCCAGCCTCCCAAAATCAAGCGCCGCTGGCCGGCAAGACCAGCGCGGTAACCGGCGGCTTCGGCGCGCTCGGGCGCGCGGTCGGCCAGGTGCTCGTCAGTGCCGGCGCGCAGGTCGCGCTGCTCGATCGCGGCAATCCGCCGACGGGATTGCCTGCCGACGCACTGGCGCTCGGCGGCGTCGACCTCGGCGAACCCGACGCGGCGAACGGTGCATTGGCCAAGGTCGCCGAACGCTTCGGCGGGCTCGACGGCCTGGTCAACATCGCCGGCGGCTTTGCCTGGGAGAAGATCGAAGGCGGCAGCATCGCCACCTGGGACCGGCTCTATGCGATGAACCTGCGCACCGCGGTGCTGGCGTCGCAGGCCGCGCTGCCGCTGCTGCTTGCGCGCAGCGGCGGGCGCATCGTCAACATTGGTGCGCTGGCCGCTGGACAAGCCGGCGCCGGCATGGGCGCGTATGCGGCGTCGAAAGCCGGGGTCGCGAGATTCACCGAAGCGCTGGCCGAGGAGCTGAAGGATCGCAACATCACCGTGAACGCGTTGCTGCCGAGCACGCTGGACACACCGGCGAACCGCGCCGACATGCCGCAGGCCGATTTCGGCCGCTGGGTCGCGCCGTCCGCGTTGGCGCAGGTGATCGTGTTCCTGCTGAGCGACGCGGCCTCGGTCATCACCGGCGCGTTGATCCCTGTGAAAGGCCGGGTATGAACCGGCCGCGGACCTGACCGGACAGTGCAGGTTCTCGTCCTCGGCGCCGGCATCATCGGCATCAGCACCGCCTGGCATTTGCTGGAGGGCGGGCACGAGGTCACCGTGGTCGAGCGGCGCGGCGATGCGGCGCTGGAAACCAGCTTTGCGAACGCGGCGCAGATCTCGGTCAGCCATTGCGAACCCTGGGCCAGCCGGCAGCTGTTGCCCAAGCTCCCCGGCTGGATGCTGCGGCGCGACTCGCCGCTGCTGTTTCGCCCGCGCCTGGACTGGCAGCAGTGGCGCTGGGGCCTCGCGTTCCTGCGCGAATGCAACGATGCGGCGTACGAGCGCAACCTGCGCCAGCTCGTCGCGCTGGGCCGCTACAGCCACGCGGCGCTGAAGGAGCTCGTCGCCGCGACCGGCATCGAATACCACCGGCTCGAGCGCGGCATCGCGCAGTACTACACCGACCGCCGCGCGTTCGACGAGGCGGCGACCGCGGCCGAGCTGATGCGCCGCCACGGCGTCGATCGGCGCATGATCGACACGAGAGAGCTGCTCGCGATCGAACCGGCGCTGGCCCGCTTCGCGCCGCGCATCGTCGGCGCGACCTACACGCCCAGCGACGAGACCGGCGACGCCCGCGTGTTCACGCAGCAGCTTGCCGCGCGCTGCGCGGCACGTGGCGCGCGGCTGCTGTACCGGCATCACGTGCTGCGGCTTCGATGCACCGGCAATGCTGTCGATCATGTCGCTGTCCATGCAGAAGGCACGAGCGCTGGCGCGTCGAAACGTTTGAAGCTGAAGGCCGACGCGGTGGTGGTCGCGTGCGGTTCGACCAGCGCGCCGCTGCTGCGCGCAGCCGGCGTCGATCTGCCGATCTACCCCGGCAAGGGCTACAGCGCGACGTTCAAGATCGTGCAGCCGGAGCGCGCGCCGAGCGTGAGCCTGATCGACGACGAACTGCAATGCGCGTTTACGCGCCTCGGCGACCAATTGCGCGCGGCCGGCACGATCGAACTTGCCGGCTTCGACCTCGGCTTGGGTACCCCGACCGCACGCGCGCGCTGCCGGCTGCTCGCCGAACGCGTGGCGCAGGTGCTGCCCGGCGTCTGCGACACGCGCAGCGAAGAAGAAGGCGGTGCGCCGCATTGGTGGACCGGCCTGCGCCCCGCGACGCCGAGCAACGTGCCGTTCATCGGTCGCACACGCATCAAAGGGCTGTGGGTGAACGCCGGGCACGGCACGCTGGGCTGGACGCTGGGCGCCGGCTCGGGGCGCGCGCTGGCCGAGCTGGTCGAAGGCCGCAGGCCGGCGATCGACTTCGGCTTTCTGAGTGACCGCTGAGGCTCAGGCACAGCGCCGCCAACTGCATGGCGATGGCATCGGGCTACGATGCGGTGATCCCGGCCTGAGCGCAACCACGAGGCGCCGATGAACACAGCGTACAAGCCCTATTGCAGCGTCGCCGATCTCGCCGATTCCGAGGCGTTGCTGACCGAGATCCGGCACCAGCTGCACCGCAACCCCGAACTGTCGTTCCAGGAGGCGGCGACCGCCGGCCTGGTCGCGGCGCGGCTTACCGAATGGGGCTGGCAGGTGGCGCAGGGTGTCGGCGGTCATGGCGTGGTCGGCACGCTGAAGGTCGGCGACGGTCCGCGCCGCGTTGCGCTGCGCGCCGACATGGACGCGCTGCCGATCCACGAGGCGAGCGGCGCGGCGCACGCGAGCCGCAACGCCGGCGTGATGCACGCCTGCGGCCATGACGGCCACACCGCGATGCTGCTCGGCGCGGCGCGCCAGCTCGCGCGCACGCGCAACTTCAACGGCACGGTGATCCTCGTGTTCCAGCCGGCGGAAGAAGCGGGGCAGGGCAGCGGCGCGCAGCGCATGATCGAGGACGGCTTTTTCGAGCGCTTCCCGTGCGACGCGATCTTCGCGCTGCACAACGCGCCGGGCATGCCGGTCGGCCACTTCATGTTCCGCAGCGGGCCGTTCATGGCGGCGTCGGACACGGTCCGGATCACCGTGCGGGGACGCGGCGGCCACGCGGCGCGTCCCCATCAGGCGGTGGACCCGGTGCTGATCGCCGGGAGTCTCATCATGGCGCTGCAAAGCGTGGTCTCGCGCAACATCGACCCGCTCGAGACCGCGATCGTCACGATCGCGACGATTCAAGCAGGCAGCGCGACCAATGTGATCCCCGACAGCGCCAGCTTGGGCCTGAGCGTGCGCTCTTTCTCAGCCGAGGTGCGCGCGCAGCTGGAGGAGCGCATCGACGCGCTCGTCACGCAGCATGTGCACGGCTACGGCGGCGAGGCGGACATCGACTACCGGCACGGCTATCCGGTGCTGGTGAACAGCGCGGCCGAGACCGCGTTCGCGCACCGCATCGCCGAAGGGTTGGTCGGCGCGCAGCATGCGACGCTGCCGTTCCCGCCGGTGACCGGCAGCGAGGACTTCGCCTACTTCCTGCAGCAGCGGCCCGGCTGCCTGCTGCGCCTGGGCAACGGCGAGGCCAGCGCGATGCTGCACAACGCGGCCTACGACTTCGACGACCGCAACTTGCGGATTGGCGCCGCGTACTGGACGCGCCTCGCCGAGCAGTATCTGGCGCAGGGTACAGCCGCTGATCGATCTTGATTGCTATTTAATTGATAGCTATCTGCCAATATCCCACCTGGACTCAAGCCAAATATGACCACTGAAAACGGGCTGTTCGCCGACGACTCGGGCCGCTGGCGCTGCGCCTGGTGCCAGGCGACGCCGGCGTACCGCGACTACCACGACCACGAATGGGGCCGTCCCGTGGCAAGCGACCAACGCCTGTTCGAGAAGCTGTGCTTGGAAGGCTTCCAGGCGGGCCTGTCGTGGCTCACGATCCTGAACAAGCGCGAAGCGTTCCGGCGCGCGTTCGCCGATTTCGATTGGACCCGCATCGCCACATTCGGCGAGCGCGACGTCCGGCGCCTGCTGGCGGACGCCGGCATCGTGCGCCACGAAGGCAAGATCCGCGCGGCGATCAACAACGCGCAGCGCATGGCGGCGCTGCGTGCCGAATTCGGCTCGCTTGCCGCCTACGTCTGGCGCTTCGAGCCCAATCGAGCCCATCGGCCGAAACGCATCACGCCGGCAACGCTTGCGGTTCAGCCGCCCTCACCCGAGGCGCAGGCGTTGTCGAAAGACCTGGTCAAACGCGGCTGGCGCTTCGTCGGGCCGACCACCGCCTACGCCTTCATGCAGGCGATGGGGCTGGTGAACGATCACCTGGAAGGCTGCGCCGCACGCGCCGCGGCGCTGGCCGAGCGCGCGGCGTTCAGGCTGCCGGCCTGACGCGGACCGGCGCGGACTCGCCGGATCTCGTGCGATGCAGGCCGGGCGGGATCACGCCGGCTTGCGCCCGAACGATCGCGGCACGAACACCAGCAGCGCGAGCATCCCCAGCGCGAGCAGCACCGCGACGATGGACAGCCCGCCATAGATGCTGCCGGTGTGCACCTTCATCGTGCCGACCAATGACGGACTGACCGCGCCACCGATCGCGCCGAGCGAAGAGATCACCGCAATGCCGCCGGCCGCCGCCGTGCCCTTGAAATAGCTCGCGGGAATCGTCCAGAACGTGATCAGCACGCCGAAGATGCCGACCGAGCCGATCGCGAGCAGCAGGGTGGTGACGGCCGCGCTGTGCGCCGCCAGCGGCAGCAGCAGAAAGCACACGGCCGCGACGGCGCCCGAAATCGCCGCGTGCCAGCGCCGCTCGAGACGGCGGTCCGAGCTGCGGCCGATCAGCACCATGCCGATCGCGGTCGCGACCGAGATCGCGCCGTGCAGCAGGCCGATATGTTCGAGCGAGCTGACGCCGACGCTTTTCAGAATCGTCGGGACCCAGAAGCCGAGCGCGTTCAGGTACAGGAACATCGTGAAATAGACCGCCGAGAACAGATACAGGTACGGGTCGCGCAGCGCCTCGACGAGGCGCGCCGGCTCCGCCGACCGGTGGTCCTGCTGCCGGTCGCGTTCCAGGTCGGCCGCTACCGCGCTTTTCTCGGCATCGGTCAGCCAGTGCGCGTTCTCGGGCCGGTCGGTCAGCACGAACAGCGCAAGCACGCCGAGCACGACCGCGGGGATGCCTTCCAGCAGGAACAGCCACTGCCAGCCGCGCAGGCCACCGAACTCGTGGAAGCTGCTCATGATCCAGCCCGACAGCGGCCCGCCGATGATGCCGGCGATCGGCACCGCGAGGATGAACAGGCTGGTGCAGCGGCCGCGCCGATGGTTGGGGAACCAGAACGTCAGGTAGAAGATGATGCCGGGAAAGAAGCCGGCCTCGGCCGCGCCGAGCAGGAAGCGCAGCACATAGAGCACGCCCGCCGTCTTCACGAACATCAGCGCGACGGTGATCAGCCCCCACAGCACCATGATGCGCGTCAGCGTCTTGCGCGCGCCGATGCGCGCGAGCAGCAGGTTGCTCGGCACCTCGAACACCAGGTAGCCGATGAAGAACATGCCGGCCGCGATGCCGTAGATCTCGTCGTTCAGATGCAGGTCCTGCAGGAACTGCAGCTTGGCGTAGCCGATGTTCACGCGGTCGATGAAGTTGACCACGTAGCAGATGAACAGGAACGGCAGCACGCGCCGCGTGATCTTGGCGTAGAGCGCGTCGTGCGCGGTCGGAGCCGGTGTAGCTAGGATTGCGGTAGGCATGGAGTCTCCTTCTGTATCAGAGAAGAGCGACGCGGCGGCGTGCTCACAACAGCTTGGTCCCCAGCGGCACTTCGTGCTCGGGCGTGCACAGCGTCACCCGGCCCTCGGCGTCGTGAAAACCGGTGACCAGGCACTCCGACATGAACGGCCCGATCTGTTTGGGCGGAAAGTTGACGACCGCGACGACGAGTCGGCCGACCAGCTCTTCGGGCCGGTACAGCGCGGTGATCTGCGCGCTCGATTTCTTTAAGCCGAGCTGCGGGCCGAAATCGACCTGCAGCTTGTAGGCGGGCTTGCGCGCCTGCTCAAACACTTCGGCGGCGACGATGCGGCCGACGCGCAGTTCGACCTTGGTGAATTCGTCCCAGGTGATCGTTTGCATGCGCGGCAGTGTACGCGCCGGTCCCGTCAGCCGAGTTCGGCGAAGCCCGGGTTGAACGCGACTTCCCACAGGTGCCCGTCCGGGTCCTGGAAGTAGCCGGCGTAGCCGCCGTAGAAGGTGTCGTGCGCCGGCCGCACGATGGCCGCGCCCGCGGCCTGCGCCTGCGCCAGCGTCGCGTCGACCTCGGCGCGCGACGCGACGTTGTGCGCGAGCGTCATCTCGGTCGCGCAGCCGGCTGTCTGCGCCAGGCCGGTGTCGGCGGCGAGGCTCGCGCGCGGCCACAGTGCGAGCTTGAGCCCCGGCTGCAGGTTGAAGAACGCGACCGCGCCGTTCTCGAATTCGCGGCCGACGATGCCTTTCGTCGCCAGGCCGAGGCCGTCGCGGTAGAACGCGACCGCGCGCTCCAGATCGTCGACGCCGAGCGTGATCAGCGTGACCAACGGCTTCATGAAACGTCCTTGCAGCGGCGCGCGACCTACGCGGCCTCGTGCAGCAGCGCCCAGACCTTGGCCGGCGTGAGCGGCATGATGAGACCCGGCGCCTCGGCCGCATGACCGTTCCTCGCGAGCGCATCGGCGACCGCGTTCACGACGCAGGGCGTCGCGCCTATCGTGCCGAGCTCGCCGACGCCCTTCACGCCCATGGCGTTGTTCAGGCAGGGCGTCGATTCGTCCATCTCGGTGCGCAGGAACGGCGGCGCCTCGTCGGCGTGCGGCGCGGCATAGTCCATCAGGCTGCCGGTAACGAGCTGGCCGCTGTCCGGGTCGTACAGCACCTGCTCGAACAGCGCCTGGCCGATGCCCTGCACCGCGCCGCCGTCGAGCTGGCCGCGCACGATCAGCGGATTGACGACGCGGCCGACGTCGTTCACCGACGCATAGGCGACGACCTCGGTGGTGCCGGTCTGCGGATCGATCTCGACCTCGCACACGTGGCAGCCGTTCGGCCAGGTCGGCCCGGCAACGCTGCTGGTGGAATCCACGAAGATGCGCTGCTCGCTCTGACGCGCGGCGAGGTCGAACAGGCCGATGCCGAGGTCCGTGCCGCGCACCGAAAAGCGCCCGCCGGTGTAGTCGAGGTCGGCCGCGGCCGCTTCGAGTTCGCGCGCGGCAAGCTGGCGCGCCTGGTCCAGCGTGCGGTCCGCGCCGACCTTCATCGCCGAGCCGCCGGTGAACAGCGAGCGCGAGCCCGCGCTGCCGAAGCCGTTGCCGCGATCCGTGTCGCCGAGCACGACGCGCACGCGCGCGATCGGCACCTGGAACACGTCGACCACCAGTTGCGCGAGCGAGGTCGCGATGCCCTGGCCCATCTGGTTCACTGCCGAATAGACCTCGATCACCCCATCGCCCTGCACGCTAACGGTGACGCGCTCCTCGAACACGTTGCCGCCAGTCCACTCCAAAAAGGTCGCGAGGCCGAGGCCGCGCAGTTTTCCGCGCGCCTTAGCCTCCGCCTCGCGCGCCGCAAAGCCGTTCCAGTCGGCGAGCGCCAACCCTTGATCCATCACATGCTCGAAGCGTCCGCAGTCGTAGGTCTGGCCCATCGGGTTCTTGTACGGCATCTGCTCGGGCCGGATGAAATTGCGCCGGCGCAGCGCCACGCGGTCGATGCCGGTCTGGCGCGCGGCCTCGTCCATCGTCCGTTCCATGATGTAGATCGCCTCGGGCCGGCCCGCGCCGCGGTACGCGCCGGTCGGCGCGGTGTTCGTCAGCACCGCCTTGAAGTCGAAGTCTATGGTCTGGATGTCGTACACGCTGGTCTGCACCCAGGGGCCGATCAACAGCTGGATCGCGACCGCGGTGCCGGTCGCGTACGCGCCGACGTTCGCAACGCCGGCCAAGCGCAGCGCGAGGATGCGGCCGTCAGCACCCAACGCGAGTTCGACATGAGTCTGCACGTCGCGGCCGTGCGTGCTCGCGAGAAATTCCTCGCTGCGCTCGGCGACCCAGCGCACCGCGCCGCGCAGGCTGCGCGCGCAGTACGCCAGCGCGACGTCTTCCGGATAAGCGCCGGTCTTCATGCCGAAGCCGCCGCCGACATCGCCGACCAACACCCGCACCTGCTCGGGCTTGAGACCGAGCGCGCTGCACACCGTTTCGCGCGCGCCGGTCGGCATCTGCGTGCTCAGATGGATCGTCAGGCGCTCGTCCTTGGTATCGAATACCGCAAGCGCGGAGCGCGGTTCCAGCGTCAGCGCCGCGACCCGCTGGTTCTTGATGTCGAGCGTCACCACATGCGCGGCGCGCGCGAACGCGGCCGCGGTCGCCTTCGCGTCGCCGTGGCGCATCTCGGCCGAGACGTTGTCCGGCGCGGCGTCGCATAGCCGCGGCGCGCCGGGCTGCATTGCGCGCACCGGGTCGGTCACCGCCGGCAGTTCGTCATAGTCGACCTGCACCGCCTCGGCCGCGTTGCGCGCCTGCTCCAGCGTCGCGGCAACGATCGCGACCACCGGCTCGCCGACGAAGCGAACGATCCCGTGCGCAAGCGCGCGCCGCGGCGGGCTCGCGCCGGGCGAGCCATCGGCGCGCCCGAAGCCGGGGCCGGGCATCGGCTTCACGCCGGCGGCGACCAGCTCGGCGCCGGTCACGACCAGTTGCACGCCGGGCATCGTGCGCGCGGCCGCAACGTCGATGCCCGCGATGCGCGCATGCGGATACGGCGAGCGCAGGAAGAAGAGGTGCGCGAGCTGCGGCGCGCTCAGGTCGCCGGCATAGCGGCCGCGGCCCGCAAGCAGCCCATCGTCCTCGATGCGATGCACCGCCTGGCCACTGCCGAAGCGGGCGTATGGGTTGGTCGTCGTCATGCAGGGTGCTCCGTGCGGGCCCCGGTGCACGGCGGTTGCCGGGTCGGGCCGCAGCGTCCGATTAGACCGCAAAGCGCACGATGGCGCGGCCGATGCCGGCACGCATGGCCGCGCCGCGCCGGGCGCGGACCCCGCCCGATGCGCCGATGCTGCGGTAGCATCCGCGCTGGAAACCGTCCGATGATTCCCGCATCCCCTGGCGACGCCGACGCTGTGCGCGACCCCACCGGCTACCTCGGCGGCCGCGCCCGCGCCTGGGCGATGCTGGCGCTGTTGTTCCTGCTGATGGCGTTCGACTTCATCGACCGTCAGGTGCTGTCGGCGCTGCTGCCGCTGATCAAGCCGGAATGGGGACTGAGCGACGCCGAGCTCGGCCTGTTGATCGCCGCCGTCAACATCGCGATCGCCGTGCTGGGCCTACCGGTCGGCTTCGTGATGGACCGCTGGAGCCGCACCAAGGCGATCGGCATCATGGCGGTCGTCTGGTCCGCCGCAACCGGCGCCTGCGCGTTCGCCGGCAGCTACGCGCATCTGCTCGCCGCCCGGTTCTTCGTCGGCGCGGGCGAAGCAGGCTACTCGAGCGGCGGCAACGCGCTGCTCGCGACGATCTTCCCGGAGCGGCTGCGCGCGACGGTGATCGGCATCTTTCTGTCGGCGGCGGCGCTTGGATCGATCGTCGGCGTCGTCGCCGGCGGCGTGATCGGCGCGCATTGGGGCTGGCGCCACGCGTTCGGCATCGTCGCCATTCCGGGCCTGCTGCTGGCACTGCTGGTGTTTTTCACGCGCGACTACGCGACGGCGCGAGTCGATGCGCCGGGGCCGGGCGCATGGCAGGCCATAGCGCAGTTCGCGCGCAGCGTGCTGGGGGTCCCGGCGCTGTGGCTGCTGTTCGCCGCGCAGGGGGTGCAGCAGTTCTTCGTCGGCGCGATGGTCAACTGGCTGCCGAGCTATTTCAACCGCTTCTACGGGCTCGATCTGCAGCAGGCGGGCGCGCGCACCGGCATCCTGATTCTGGCCACCGCGGCAGGACTGGCGCTCTCCGGCTATGTCGCCGACCGGCTGTTCGGCATCGCGCCGCGCCGGCGCATCCTCGCCAGCGCCGTCTACGCGCTGCTGTGCGGCCTGTTCAACGTTGCCGCGTTCAGCTTGGGCGCGGGGCCGTCGCAATACGGCCTGCTCTTGTGCGGCAGCCTGTTCGCGAGCGCGGTGGTGGCGCCGGCGATGTCGGCGGTCACCGACCTGGTGCACCTGGGCATGCGGGCCACTTCGCTGGCGGCGCTGAACGTGTCGTCGAACCTGATCGGCTATGCGCTCGGTCCGCTGGTCGGCGGCGTGCTGTCGGATCATTTCAACCTGCAGGCCGCGCTGCAGCTGGTCGCGTTCTTCCCCATCATCGGATCGTTCATCGCGCTGGCGGCGGCGCGCGCGGTCAGGCCCCGTCCCGCTGCCGATCCAGGAGCCCTTCATGCATGACACGCTGATCCGAAACGCAACCGTGGTCGACGGCACGCTGGCCGAGCCTTACGTCGCCGACGTCGCGATCGAGGGCGGGCGCATCGCCGCCGTTGGCCGGATCGGCGGCGGCGCACGCCGTGTCATCGACGCCGACGGCCTGCATCTGGTGCCGGGCTTCGTCGACCTGCACACGCACTACGACGGCCAGGCCTCGTGGGACGAAGTGTTTTCGCCGAGCATCTACCACGGCATCACCACGCTCGTGATGGGCAACTGCGGCGTCGGCTTCGCGCCGGTGCGGCCCGGCGGCGAGCAACGGCTGATCGAGCTGATGGAGGGCGTCGAGGAAATCCCCGGCGCCGCGCTCGCCGAAGGTATCCGCTGGGGCTGGGAATCGTTTTCCGAATACTGCCGCGCGCTGGACGCGATGCCGCACAGCCTGGACTTCCTGACGCTGGTGCCGCACGACAGCCTGCGCCTGTACGTGATGGGCGAGCGCGCCGAGCGCGGCGAGAACGCGACCGACGACGACCTGGCGCAGATGAAGATGCTGCTGCACCAGGCATTGCAGGACGGCGCGATCGGCTTCGGCATGGGCAGCTCGGAAGTGCACCGCACCAGCCGGGGCCGGATGACGCCGTCGTTCCGCGTCGCCGGGCGCGAGCTGAACGCGCTCGCCTCGGCGCTGCAAGGCCTTCCGTACCGGGTGCTGCAGGCAGTGAACGATTTTTCATTGACCGCGACGCCCGAGGGCGAGAGCCGCGCGCTATTCGAGCAGGAATACGCGAAGCTCGAAGACATGGTGCGCGCGGCAGGCCGGCCGTTGTCGATGACCTGGATGCAGCGGCTGCAGATCCCGCAGAACTGGCAGTGGCTGGGCGAAGCGGCGCTTGCGAGCCAGCGCAAGGGCCTGACGATCCGGCTGCAATGCTCGCCGCGCGGCATCGGCGTGCTCAATGGCCTCGACACCACGATGAATCTGCTGCTGGCCTTTCCCGGCTACCAGCAGATCGCGCAGCTACCGCCGGCCGAGCGCGCGGCGCGGCTGCGCGAACCGACGTTGCGCGCGCGCATCCTGGCCGAACAGCCGGTGCAGCTTTCGCAGCCCGGCAACACGGTGCCGCCGTTGGTCGACCAGTTGATCGCCGGCTTCGAGCGCGTCGCGTTCCAGTTCTTTCCGTACCGCGAGGTCAGCGGCAACGTCGATTACGAACCGGACCCGTCGACCTCGTTCGGCGCGCAGGCGAAAGCACGCGGCATCAGCGCAAAGGAGCTGGTCTACGACTACCTGGCGAGCGGTGACGGCACGAACCTCATCTACTTCCCGATCTACAACTATCTGCTCGGATCGCTCGATGCCGTGCGCGAGATGCTGAATCACCCGCTGGCGCTGGTCGCGCTCGGCGATGGCGGCGCGCATGTCGGCACGATCTGCGACGCCAGCTACTCGACCACCATGCTTGCGCACTGGGCGTTGCAGCGCACGCGCGGGCCGCGCCTGCCGCTGCCGCAGGTGGTGCACATGCTGAGCCAGCGCAATGCCGCGCACCTGGGGCTGCACGACCGGGGAACGATCGCGGTGGGCAAGAAAGCCGACCTCAATTTGGTGAACCTGGACCGGCTGGCGCTCAAGTTGCCGCAAGTGGTGCGCGACCTGCCGGCCGGCGGGCGGCGCATGATCCAGAAGGCCGAGGGCTACATCGCCACCTTCGTTTCCGGCGAGACGGTGATCGAGCATGGAGAAATCACCGCGGCGCGGCCGGGGCGCTGGGTGCGGGCGCCGGCATAGCGGCCGCACCTGACTGAACGGCTTCCTTCCCCGATACGGCCCGGCCGATGAAGCGCCGCCACCGGGTCAGCAGCCGGCGCCTGCTGGCTCTACACTGAAGCATCCGCCTCCACCTGCGCGGTGAAATCGCGCGCGACCGTCATGCCAGCAAGCCTGCACCCATTCCACCTGGCGTTTCCCGTCACGTCGCTCGCCGAAGCGCGCGCGTTCTACGGCGGGTTGCTCGGCTGTCCCGAAGGGCGCTCGTCGCCCGACTGGGTCGACTTCGACCTCTACGGCCACCAAATCGTCGCGCACCTTGCGCCAGGCGAAGCGGGTCACCGCAAGACCAGCGCGGTCGACGGCGACGCGGTGCCGGTACGGCATTTCGGCGTGGTGCTGCCGATGGACGAGTGGCAGCAACTGGCGGATCGGCTGCGGGCGGCGGGCACGCGTTTCGTGATCGAGCCGCATGTGCGCTTCAAAGGCCAGGTCGGCGAGCAGGCGACGATGTTCTTCCTCGACCCCAGCGGCAACGCGCTCGAATTCAAGGCCTTTGCCGACTTGACGCAGTTGTTCGCCAAGTAAGCACCCCTCACTCAGAGCACGCCGGCGCCCGGTCGCTCGGCGCCGGACGACTTTCAACGCGCCATTTAGTAAATATACTTATAATCAGCGCCTTTACTAAATAGGCGTATGAAGCGCGATTTCAGCTGGCGGTTCGGGTTTCTGGTCAGCGACGTCGCGAAGCAGTACGGCGAGCGTTTCGACCGGCTCGCGCGCGAACGCATCGGGCTGTCGCGCGCGCAATGCCGCCTGCTCGGCGTGCTGGCGCGGCACGGCGATGCGCAGCCGCTGTCGCAGGCGGAACTGGCAAACCGGCTCGGCCTGAGTGCGATGGGCGTGGCCAGCCTGTGCGACCGCATGGCCGCCGCCGGCTGGATCCGCCGCGTGCCGAGCGCCACCGACCGGCGTGCCAACGAGGTGCATCTGGAGCCGAAGGCCGAGGCCGCGCTCGACGCGGCGCTGGCAATTGGCGACGACCTGCAGGCCGAGGCGCTGACGGGCCTGACCGCCGCCGAACGCGCACAGCTGCTCGCGCTGCTGCGCCGGGTCCATGCGCGGCTGCTCGAACCGGCCGCCGGGGAGGCGCGATGAACGCCGCGGTCGCCGAACACGCGCGCGTGCCGCACCGCCGCATGATCACGATCTCGATCATGCTGGCGACCATCATGCAGGCGCTGGACACGACGATCGCGAACGTCGCGCTGCCGCACATGGAAGGCAGCCTGCAGGCGTCGCAGGACCAGATCATGTGGGTGCTGACCTCCTACATCGTCGCGTCCGCGATCACGATGCCGCTGACCGGCTGGCTGTGCGGCCAATGGGGCCGGCGGCGCGTGTTCCTCGCGTCGGTGATCGGGTTCACGATTTCGTCGGCGCTGTGCGGCATGGCGAACTCGCTGCCCGAGATCGTCGCCGCGCGGCTGCTGCAGGGCGTGTTCGGTTCGGCGCTGGTGCCGCTGTCGCAGGCGGTGCTGCTCGACATCAACCCGATCGAGAAGATCGGCCAGGCGATGGCGATCTGGGGCGCCGGCATCATGGTCGGGCCGATCCTCGGGCCGCTCTTGGGCGGCTGGCTGACCGAGAACTACAACTGGCGCTGGGTGTTCTACATCAATCTGCCGGTCGGGCTGATGGCGCTGTGGGGCATCGAGACCTTTCTGCCCGAGAGCCGGCCCGCGCGCGAGCGGCTGGACCGGTTCGGCCTGATCACGCTGTCGATCGCGATCGGCATGCTGCAGCTCTTTCTCGACCGGGGCGAACAGCAGGGCTGGTTCCAGTCGTGGGAGATCCGGCTCGAGCTGGCGGCCGCCGTGGTCAGCTTCGCGTTCTTCGTGGTCCACACCTGGACCGTCGAGGGCGAGTCGTTCTTCGACCGCGATCTCTTGAAGGACCGCAACTTCGTCACCGGCCTGTTGTTCGCGTTCATCGTCGGGATGATCCTGTACGGCACGATGGCGCTGCTGCCGACGCTGTTGCAGAACCTGATGGACTACCCGGTGGTCTACACCGGCGAGGTGACCGCGCCGCGCGGCATCGGCACGATGCTCGCGATGATCGTGGTGGGAAGGCTGGTGCACAGGATCGACGTGCGCGCGATCATGGCCGTGGGCTTTGCGCTGACCGCGTTCGCGCTGTACCAGATGACCGACCTGACGCTGCAGATGGACGCGAATCTGATCATCGTCTCCGGCTTCATCCAGGGCCTGGGGATCGGCCTGACCTTCGTGCCGCTGTCGGCCGCGACCTTCGCGACGCTGGCGCCGCGGCTGCGCCACCAGGGCACGCCGATCTACAGCCTGCTGCGCAACATCGGCTCCAGCGTCGGCATCTCGATCGTGCAGGCCCGGCTCACCGAGAGCGCGAGCGCGGCGCATGCACGGATCGCCGCGACGGTCGCGCCGGGCAACCATGCACTGGCGCAACTGCCGCAACTGGTCGATCCGAGCAACCCGGTCGGCCTCGCGGTGCTGAACGCCGAAGTCACGCGCCAGGGCGCGCTGCTGGGCTACATCGACGACTTCGGCTTCATGATGTGGATCACGCTGGCGGTGATCCCGCTGCTGCTGGTGATCCGCGGCTCGCACCCGGCGCCGGCCGCGCCCAAGGCCGGCGCCGAGATCGACCCGGACGAGGTCGCGGCCGCGGTCGAAACACCGTAGGGCCTGCTCGCGCCAACTGCGGCGGGCGCCGGGATGCTACTGATTAGATAGCTGCAAATCATTACCCTGTCTAGGCTACGGCGCGATTTGCTGCGAATCGGCGAGAAAGCCCAGCACCAGACCGTCGAATTCGTCCGGCGCTTCCAGATGCGGCCAGTGGCCGATGCCGCGCAGTTCGACCTGCCGGCTGTCGGTGATGCGGTCGGCGATGGCGCGCATCTGCGCCGGCGGGAAGTCGCGGTCGGATTCGCCGGCGACGAGCAGCGTCGGCACGCGGATGCGCGCCAGATCGGCGCGGCGGTCGAACGCCGCCAGCGCTTCGAGCGCGCGCCGGTACGTGGCCGGGCTGACCTGCGCGAGGCAGTGCGCGGCCAGATCCACGCCCTCGCGCAGCGCGGCCGCGCCGGCGCGGCGCGGCACCAACTGCTGCGCCAGCACCTCCATGCTCTGGCCCGCGTCCAGCGGCGCGCTGCGCTCGGCGATGAAACGACACTGTCCATCGTGCTCCGGGTCGCGGTCTGCGCCGTTCGTTGGTGCGTCGGCGCCGGCGAACGCGGCCACGGTCGCGCACAGCACGAGACGGTTCACCCGCTGCGGCCAGCGCAGCGCCACCTCCTGCGCGACCATGCCGCCGGCGTCGTGGCCGAGCAGCACGACGCTCTCGCAGGCCAGCGCGTCGATCAGCGCGAGGCAACTCTGCGCCAGCCCCTTGAAGTTGTACGGCTCGATCGGCGCGCTGTGGCCGTAGCCCGGCATGTTCCAGGCGACCGCGCGCCAGCCGCGCGATGCAAAGCTCTCGACCTGCGGCGCCCAGGCCAGGCTGCCGCCATCGACACCGTGCAGCATCAGCACGGTCGGCCCCGCGCCCAGCGTCGTGAACGTGGGCAGCGGCGTCATCGCGGCGCCGTGGGCACGGGGAGCGCGGCTGCACGACCTGACACAGGTCGGGGGACGGCTGTGCGGTGCTGCACCCGAGGCAAGCCGGGCCCGGGCTGGCCGGCACCGCGGCAGCTCGCGCCATTACGCTGTCGCTTCATGGACGCTCATTATCGACGGGGGTTCGGGTAAATTCCAGCCATGGCGCCGCACACCGCCTCCCCGCCGAGCTTCTCGCGGCGCCAGTTCCGCGCCGCCCTCGGCATGTTCGCCACCGGCGTGACCATCGTCACCGCGCGCGGCCCGTCGGGCGTTCCGGTCGGACTCACCGCGAATTCGTTCAACTCGGTGTCGCTGGAGCCGCCGCTGGTGCTGTGGAGCTTGGCGCGTTCCGCCGGCGCGCTCGCGCTGTTGTCCGGCGCCTCGCATTACGCGGTCAACATCCTCGCCGCCGACCAGAAGGCGCTGGCCGAGCGCTTCTCGATCAAGGGCGACGACCGCTGGAACGGCGTCGCCTACGCCGACGGCTTGAGCGGCGCGCCGCTGCTGGCCGGCGCCGCTGCCACCTTCGAGTGCTTCAACCGCAGCCGCTATGAGGAGGGCGACCATGTCATCTTCGTCGGCGAAGTCGAGCACTGCACGCATCGCGCGGGCGTATCGCCGCTGCTGTTCCACGGCGCGAAGTACTACACCGAGCATCCGCTGTAGCGGCGTGCCGCAGCGCCGCACCGCGGCCTGGCGCTGGCTGCTGCCCTGGCTGCTCGGCGCCACTGTCGCGCACGCGCAGGGCGCGCCCGAGAAGCAGAACTGGTTCGGCGACCCGTTCTTCCAGGTCTCGTCGGGGCTGTCCGCCTGCCCCGTGCCCGAAGGGCCGCTGCTGACCCGCGAGGAGGCGCGCGAAGCGGAGCATTGGCGCGCCGAGCGCGGCACCAGCTGCTACCTGCACGGCCAGTGCCGCGAGCCGAACGCCTACCTGTACGACAAGGGGCTCGCAAAGCCCGTGGCCAAGGCGCTTGCGGCCGTGCCCGGCGTGCAGGCCGACAGCGTCTGGGTCACGATCCAGCGGCGCTGGGTGTTCCTGCAGGGTTGCGTGCGAACAAAAGCGCAGGCGGGCGCATTGCAGCGGGCGGCGCAGGCGGTGCCGGACGTCGATGCGGTGGTGCCGCAGCTGCTGGTCGGCGCCAAAGGGCGCCCCCCGTATGATGTGCGTCGTCCATGACCGCGCGCAAAGACCAACTCGACACCCTCGCCGTCTCGATTCTTCTGGCCTGCTGCCTGTTCTGGGGTTTCCAGCAGGTGCTGGTGAAGGCCACGGTGCCGCTGGTGCCGCCGGTGTTCCAGGCCAGCCTGCGCTTCGTCGGCGCGACCGTGCTGCTGTGGCTGTGGTGCGCGGCGCGCGGCGTGCCGCTGTTCGAGCGCGACGGCACGCTGCTGCCCGGGCTCGTGGCTGGCGCGCTGTTCGCGGCCGAGTTCGCCTGCCTGTATCTTGGGCTGAAATACACCACCGCGTCGCGCCTCACGATCTTTCTCTACACCTCGCCGTTCTGGGTCGCCGCGCTGGTGCCGATCTGGGTGCGCAGCGAGCGCATGCGCGCCTTGCAATGGCTGGGCCTCGCGTGCGCGTTCGCGGCGATCCTGTTCGCGTTCGAGGGCGGCATGCACGAAGGCATGGCGCAGCGCTGGATCGGCGATCTGCTGGCGCTGGGGGCCGGCATGACCTGGGGGCTGACCACGGTCGTGATCCGCACCACGCGGCTGATCGGCGTGTCGCCCGAGAAGACGCTGTTCTACCAGGTCGCGTTCAGCGCGGTCGCGCTGCCGCTGATTTCGCTCGCGCTGGGCGAAACCTGGATCTGGGACATCGGCGCATTCGCGACCGTGTCGCTGGCGGTGCAGACCGTGGTCGGCGCTTTTGTCAGCTACCTCGCGTGGATGTGGTTGCTCACCCGCTACCCGGCCACGCGGCTGTCGGCTTTCGTGTTCCTGACGCCGCTGTTCGCGCTCTTGTTCGGCGCGCTGTGGCTGCACGAGCCGGTCACGCTCGGCCTGCTGGCGGCGCTGGTACTGGTCGCCGGCGGCATCGTGCTCGTTACGCGACGAACAACTTGAACACCCCCAGTCTTCGCGCACTTCGTGTCGCTCCGCCAACCCCCTACAAGGGGGCACCGCCAGCGGCCAGGCAAAGCCCGCTCCGCGGCGGTCGCTGGAACGGCCTGCTCCGCGGCCCTCGGACGCGCGCAGACTTCAACTCCTACTCGCCGAGCAGGCGGCCGTCGACCATCGTTCCGTACAGCGAATAGCGCGAGTCGTGGAACTTCTTGCGCGTGCTCGCGACGTTGCCGTCGAAACGCGGGTCCTGCGGGCGCTCGTGGCTGTCCATGAACTGCGCGACGTCCCAGGCCTGCTGGTCGGTCAGCGTGCCGCCCAGGCCGTACGGCATGTTGGCCTTGATGAAGCCGGCCGCGGTGCTGACGCTGGTCATGCCGGCGCCCCAGTTGTACGACTGGCTGCCCCACAGCGGCGGGAACGCCTGCGCGCTGCCGACGCGCTGGCCCAGGCCCTCGGCGCCGTGGCACAACGCGCAATGCTGCTCATAGACCGCACGGCCGCGCGCGAAATCGGGCGGCTGCGCAGGTGCAGGCAGCTTCGGGTAGCCGGCGCCAGGGAGCTTCTCGCCGGTCGGCGCGCCGTGCGCCATCCAGTACGAATAGGCCTCCAGAGCGACCAGTTCCGCCGAGCCGTACGGCGGCGCCTTGCCGTTCATGCTGTACATGAAGCAGCCGCGCAGCCGATTGGCGAAGTCGTCGACCTCCTTGGTCTTGGAACGGTACGCCGGGTACATCACGTACGCGCCCCACATCGGCGCGGCATTCGGCAAGCGGCCCGCGTCGAGATGGCAATTCACGCAGGCCAGGCGGTTGCCGACATAGCGCTTCGCCACCATGCCGGTGTGCAGGAAGATCTGCTCGCCTTGGCGGATCACCTTGCCCATTTCGGTGCCCGGGATCGCATGCGCGTCGGGCGGCTGGAACTTGCCGGCCGCGCCACCCTGCGCCGAAGCCGGTGCCGGGACAGCCGATCCTGATGTTGCCGCCGACGCGGCGGGCGCGGTCGGCGCCGCAGGGGTGGTCGATACCGTGCCTGGCGCCGCGAATGCGCCGTAGTACTGCGCAACGGCCGCGATCTCTTCAGGTTGCATCCGCTTCGCGATCGCCTGCATCACGCCGAGCGGCCCCGCGGGCCGCTCGCCCTTCTGCCACGCGCCGAGCTGCGCTTCGATGTAGGCGGCCGGCAGACCGGCCAGCGGCGGAAACGATTCGCCGACTCCCTGGCCGCCGGGTCCATGGCACTGGCTGCATTGAGGAATGTCGGCGGACCAGTGGCCGCGCGCCGCGAGCCAGGCGCCGGCGTCGTGGGCCGCGCCCTGCGGCGCGACGAGCGCGCGCGCCGGCAGCCGGCTGTAGTAGAGCGCGACGGCGCTGCGCTCCTCGGCGCTCAGCGCCTTCGTGATCGGCGACATCACCGGATTGCTGCGGCCGCCGTCGGCCAGCGCCGCAAGCTGCGCGGCCAGATAGCCTGCGCCCGCGCCGGCGAGCCGCGGAAAGGTCGCGACGCCCATGCCGTCGGCGCCATGGCAGCCGGCACAGGCCGGCACCTGCGGCGCCTTGCCCGCCGTCGCGAGCTGCTCGCCGACGCGTCCATCCGCCGCAGGGGCGGCCAGCGCGGCGGCGCTCCACATCAGCGCGCAAAGCGCCGCGCACAGCGCAAGCAGAGGGTGTCGCATCGATCGTGCCATCGCTCTCTCCTCGTCGTCCCTCATCGCCCGCGCGTCACTGCCCGCCGTGCCGTGCCTGCTCGGCCAAGCGCTGCTTTGCGAACGCGATGTACCAGTCCAGGCAACCGGGGTTCGCCATCGCGTCGCGGTTCAGCACCTTGGCCGCCGGCTGGCCGAGCAACAGCTTCTTGATCGGCAGTTCCTGCTTCTTGCCGGACAGCGTGCGCGGCACCTCGGCCACCTGCAGCACCTCGTCGGGGACGAAGCGCGGGCTCAAGGCATTGCGAATCGCGTCGCCGATCCGCCGGCGCAGGCCGTCATCCAACGCGAGCCCTTCGCGCAGCACGACGAACAGCGGCATGTAGCTCGCGCGGCCCAGGTACTCGAGATCGACCACCAGCGAGTCGATCACTTCGGGCAGCGCCTCGACCGCCCGGTACAGCTCGCTCGTGCCCATGCGCAACCCGTGCCGGTTGATCGTCGCGTCGCTGCGGCCGTAGATCACGCAGCTGCCATCAAAGCCGATCTTCAGCCAGTCGCCATGGCGCCAGACGCCGGGATAGACGTCGAAATAGCTGGCCCGGTAGCGCGGGCCCGGCGCCGGAGCGCCGGCCGGGGCAGCAGCGTCGCGCGGCACCGGCGTCTCGTCATGGTCACCCCAGAAATACAGCGGCATCGAGGGAATGGGACGGGTGCAGACCAGCTCGCCGACCGCATCCGTCACCGGCTCGCCCTGCTCGTTCCAGGCCTCGACCGCGCAGCCCAGCAGCCGGCATTGCATCGCGCCGAACACCTGCGGCAGCTCGCGATTGCCGCCGATGAACGCGCCGGCGAAGTCGGTGCCGCCGGAGATGTTGCACCACCAGATATCGCCCCCACGCTCCCCCGCTGCGCGTGGTCCGCTGCCCCCCGAGGGGGCCGCGCTTGCTTGGGGCGGCCCGGCGCGGCGCGCATCGCCCCCACGCTCCCCCGCTGCGCGTGGTCCGCTGCCCCCCGAGGGGGCCGCGCTTGCTTGGGGCGGCCCGGCGCGGCGCGCATCGCCCCCACGCTCCCCCGCTGCGCGTGGTCCGCTGCCCCCCGAGGGGGCCGCGCTTGCTTGGGGCGGCCCGGCGCGGCGCGCATCGTCGCCTGCGCGCTCCCTCAGGTTGCGGAACTGCTCGCTACCCCAGCGCTGCACGTCTTCACTCAGCGGCGAGCCGGTGCTGCCGAGCGCGCGCACACGCCCGAGGTCGCCGCATTCGCGCAAATCGAGCTCCGCCTTCATGCAGCTGGCGTAGAACGCGGCGCCGGCGCCGAAGAAGGTCACGCCGGTCTCGGCCACGAAGCGCCAGAGCCGGCCCCAGTCGGGCCGCTCGCGGCTGCCGCCGGGGCTGCCGTCGAACAGGCAAATGGTCGCGCCGCCGAGCAGCCCGTTGACCTGCGCGTTCCACATGATCCAGCCGGTGGTGCTGTACCAGTGGAAGCGCTCGCCGAACGAATTGGCCGCGTAGCTGGGGCCCACGTCTCTGTGCAGCACGCCTTCAGCAAGGGCGACCAGCACGATGCCGCCGTGGCCGTGCACGATCGCCTTCGGCAGGCCGGTGGTGCCGCTGGAGTAGACGATCCACAGCGGGTGGTCGAACGCCAGCGGCTCGGGTTCGAACGCCAGCACCTCGGCGTCGCTCCGCGCGACCAGCCGCGAGAACATCTCGCTGTCGGCGATCGTGTTGGTCGACGACAAAAGGTTCAGCGCGATCACGTGCTCGAGCGTCGGCAGCGCCGCGCGCAACTCGGCGACGACGCCGGTGCGGTCCAGCTCGCGCCCGCCGTAGCGCACGCCGTCGCAGGCGATCAGCACCTTGGGCTCGATCTGGCGGAAGCGGTCGAGCACCGCGTTGCTGCCCATGTCCGGCGCGCACAGGCTCCAGACCGCGCCGATGCTCGCGACCGCGAGGAACGCGACCATGGTCTCCGGAATGTTCGGCAGGTAGACCGCGACCCGGTCGCCCGGCTGCAACCCGGCCGCCTTCAGGTGCAGCGCGAGCGACGCGGCCTGGCGCTTGAGTTCGGGCCAAGACAGCTCGTGCGTTCCGCCGATCTCGCCCTGCGCGACGATCGCCGGCATGCCGGCCGCATGCGCCGCGTCGGCGTGGCGGAACACCTGGCTTGCGTAGTTGACCCTCGCGCCTGGGAACCAGCGCGCGCCCGGCATGTTCGGGTCGGCCAGCACCCCATCGTGCGGCGTCGGCGACTGCAGGTCGAAGTAATCCCAGATGCTTTGCCAGAACGCTTCGAGGTCGGTCACCGACCAGCGGCGCAGCGCCTCGTAGTCGTCGAATGCCAGGCCGCGCTGCTCGCGCAGCCAGTCCTGGTACAGCCGGATCTGCGGGACGTATGGGATATCTGGGGGGATATCTGGGGCGACATGCGGCGCGGATCGGTCGGTACGCATGGTGGCGATAATGGCACGAAGACCGCGCCGCCTCAACGATGACAACCCTGCCCGCACCGACGCTGGAACATATCGCCGACCTGACCGTGTTCGTCGCGGCGCCGCTCGAGGCCGGCCGCGTCACCGGGCTGGGGCTGCAGGGGTTGCGCCGCATCATCCCGATCACCGGCGGCACGCTGCGCGGCCCGCGCCTCAGCGGCCGGGTGCTGCCAGGCGGCGCGGACTTCCAGCTCGTCGTGTCCGACACCGCGGCCGACCTCGACGCGCGCTACCTGGTCGCGCTGGGTGGGCCCGAGTTCGGCGGCGAGCACCTGTACGTGCAGAACCGCGCGCTGCGCCGCGCGTCGCCGGCCGACATGGCGCGCCTGGTGCGCGGCGAGCCGGTCGATCCCGCGGCGATCTATTTCCGCTGCACGCCGCGCTTCGAAGTCTCGTCATCGAAGCTCGCCTGGCTCACCGCGAGCCTGTTCATCGGCACCGGCGCGCGGCACCCGGACCGGGTCGAGATGAGCTTCTTCCGCGTCGCGTGACGCGGCGCCGGTTCGCTGCACGGGCATCGGGAGTCGTCCACGCATCGCATTTGCGATACGATGAGTTCATGAAAGACGCCACTATTCCCTCGGTCCGGATCGAGCCAGCGTTTCGCGCCGAGGTCGAGGCCGTGCTGGCCGAAGGCGAAACGCTTTCGCAGTTCGTGGAAGCTGCGGTGCGTGCGAGCGTTCGGCGCCGGCACATCGGCGCAGAGTTCATCGCGCGCGGTTTGCGCGCACGTGACGAAGCCCGGAGCGACGGCGCCTATGTCGACGCGGAAGTCATGTTGCGCGGTCTACAGTTGAAGATCGAGGCCGCGCGTAAGAAGACCCCGACAGAGCGCAAGTGACGTTCAAGGTCCGACTCACACGCCACGCGCAAGCCGACCTGGATCGGCTGTTCGACTTCGTCATTGAACGCGAACTCGCGCGGCCAGGTGGCGGTGACCTTGCATTGGCGGACGAAGCGCTCGCCGCCATCCGTGCCGGATTCGGAACACTTTCGACGTCTCCGTTCACCTGCCGCAAGGCAAGCTCGAGCCCGTTCTTTCGCGAACTGATCATCTCGTTTGGACGATCCGGCTACGTGGCGCTGTTCGAGATCGAAGACGCCGACACGGTCACCGTGCTCGCCGTGCGTCATCAACTCGAAGAGGACTATCACTGACCGGGAGGCGCCCGTCCAGGCCCATTGCCGTTTCGACCGCGCTCGCGCCGATCCTGATCGGCACCGACGCCGCGACCGTCGCCGCGTTTCTGCGGTACGCTCGATCGAACAGAACAACCTGAGGGAAGCGCCATGCGCGTCTGGCAGAAGCCGATCTCGGTCGAGATCCTGACCGCCGCCCACCATGACACCGCGGTGCGGCACCTGGGCATCGAATTCCTCGAGGTCGGCGACGACTTCATCAGCGCGCGCGTGCCGGTGAACCAGCACACGCGCCAGCCGTACGGCCTCTTGCACGGCGGCGTCAGCGTGGTGCTGGCCGAGACGCTGGGCTCGTGCGGCGCCGCGTACAGCTGCCCCGAGGGCTGGCGCGCGGTCGGGCTCGACATCAACGCGAACCACATCAAGGGCGCGGTCGACGGCTGGGTCACCGGCACCACGCGCCCGGTGCACATCGGCCGCACCACGCAGGTCTGGCATATCGACCTGCGCAACTCGGCCGGCGAACTCACCTGCGTGTCGCGCATCACGATGGCGGTGCTCGCGCCGCGCAAGCAATGAATCGGCCGCAAGCGCTTATTCCACTTGCGCGGCATGCTATTGTTTGAATAGCTTGGCGCCAGAGGTACGCGGGTCGCGGCGCTGAATTTCAAGCAAAACCACCCGCAAGCCCTTGTGCAATCTGAACATCACGCTTCGAATTGAGTAGCAACCATGCTCGACAACATCGCCTCGTTCCTGCTCTACTGGGCCGTCATCGCGCTCTCGCTGTGGGTCGCGAGCTTCGTGTTCAAGGGGCTGCGCTTCGAGAGCCGCTCCGCGCTCGTGGTGTCGGCGCTGCTGCTCGGCTTCGTGAACGCGCTGGTCAAGCCGATCCTGATCATGCTCACGCTGCCGCTGACGCTGCTGACCTTCGGCCTGTTCCTGCTGGTGATCAACGCGC
Source organism: Burkholderiaceae bacterium (assembly GCA_030123545.1). NCBI lineage: Bacteria > Pseudomonadati > Pseudomonadota > Betaproteobacteria > Burkholderiales > Burkholderiaceae > Burkholderiaceae bacterium. The sequence continues at coordinate 352,206 of CP126124.1, forward strand.
TGATGCTGCTGCTGGTCGCGGCGATGGTGCGCGGCTTTCGCATCTCGGGTTTCTGGACGGCGCTGTTCGCGAGCCTGTTCATCTCGATCCTGAGCGCGGTGATCGGCTCGCTGCTCGGCAGCGGCAACCCGGCGACGACGATCCAGATGCCGGGCCCGGGCAACTGGATCTGACGGCTCGCGGCCCTCAGCCGCCAGCCTGCTGACCGAGTTTTTCGCTCTTCCAGTAGGTCTCGTCGGCCGGCGCGCTGCCGCTGCGATTGAGCACGCGCGCGAGCACGAACATCAGGTCCGACAGGCGGTTCAGGTAGCGGCGCGGCGTGTCGTTCAGCGTCTCGCTGCGACCGAGCGCGACCACCGCGCGCTCGGCGCGACGCGCGACCGTGCGGCACACATGGGCCTGCGCCGACGCGCGCGTGCCGCCGGGCAGGATGAATTCCTGCAGCCGCGGCAGCGCCGCGTTGTGCTCGGCCAGCGCCTGGTCGAGCACGCCCAGCGCGTCGGACTTCAGCAGCTCGTAACCCGGAATCGACAGCTCGCCGCCGAGGTTGAACAGTTGCTGCTGGATCTCGCGCAGCAACGCGCGCACCGCATCCGGCATGTCCTCGCACAGCAGCACGCCGATCTGCGAATTGAGTTCGTCGACATCGCCGAGCGCCTGCACGCGCGCGCTGTCCTTGGGCACGCGCGTGTTGTTGCCCAGGCCCGTGGTGCCGTCGTCGCCGGTGCGCGTGGCGATCTGCGTGAGTCGTTTGCCCATGCCGAGTTCCCCATCTTTACGGTTGTGACGTCATTGTGCCGCCTGCGCGATTGCGTTACCTCGGGCATGGAAATGTCAGTCGCGGCAAGTGTTTGGGTGCTCAGGAAACACCGGGCAAGAGTGCTGGCCTGATGGCCTCTGCTGCGCTGCAATGGACGCGTGTTCAACCAAATCAGTGGAGTCGACCCCATGAAGGTGAAAGCCAAGCAGCAACGCATCTCGAACTTCGAGGCGCGCAGCCTGATGATCATCGCAGCCTGGGCCCTCAGCAGCGCAGCCGCGGTGCATGCGCAGACCTACGGCACGCAACCCGCGCAGCCGGCGCGCCCCGGTGCGCCGATGACCGCACCGGCCGGCGCGATGGATCCGCCGCAGGCGACCAGCAGGGCCGATGCCGACAGCGCGTTCAAGCGTGCCGACGCGAACCACGACGGCAAATTGTCGCGCGAGGAAGCGGCTGCGATTCCCACGCTGGCCGAGCACTTCGACCAGGCCGACGCGAATCACGACGGCTCGATCACGAAGGACGAATACGAAAAGGTGCTGGTGAAGAAGTAGCGACGCCGTCGCGCGTGGTCGCGCATGCGGCGGGGGCACCACCGGATTAAACTGACCTCCGGAACACTCTTTCCGGAGCCAGTCGATGAATGCCCCCGCCGCGCCCGCGCATCTGATCCCCGAAATCCATCAGCGCCCGGTGCCCGAGGCGCTGATCGATGCGCTGAAAAAGCGCTTCGGCGCGAACTGTTCGACCGCGATGGCGGTGCGCGAGCAACACGGGCGCGACGAATCCTCGTACACCACGGTGCCGCCGCCGGCGGCGGTGGTGTTCGCCGAAAACACGGCCGACGTGGCCGATGCGGTGAAGCTGGCAAGCCGGCACGCGGTGCCTGTGATTCCGTTCGGCGTCGGCTCGTCGCTGGAAGGCCATCTGCTCGCGGTGCAGGGCGGCATCAGCATCGACGTGAGCCGGATGAACAAGGTGCTCGCGGTGAACCCGGAAGACCTGACGGTGACGGTGCAGCCGGGCGTCACGCGCAAGCAACTGAACGAGGAGATCAAAAGTACGGGCCTGTTCTTTCCGATCGACCCCGGCGCCGATGCATCGATCGGCGGCATGAGCGCGACGCGCGCTTCCGGCACGAACGCGGTGCGCTACGGCACGATGCGCGAGAACGTGCTCGCGCTCGAAGTCGTGACCGCGAGCGGCGAGGTGATCCGCACCGGCACCCGCGCCAAAAAGAGCAGCGCGGGCTACGACCTGACGCGATTGTTCGTCGGCAGCGAAGGCACGCTCGGCGTGATCACCGAGATCACGCTGCGCATCTATCCGCTGCCGGAGGCGGTGTCGGCGGCGATCTGCTCGTTCCCCAGCATCGAGGCGGCGGTGCGCACGACGATCCAGATCATCCAGCTCGGCGTGCCGATCGCGCGCGTCGAGCTGATCGACCGCAACAGCGTGCGCATGGTGAACGCGCACAGCAAGCTCTCGCTGCGCGAGGAACCGATGCTGCTGATGGAATTCCACGGCTCGCCGGCCGGCGTGAAGGAGCAGGCAGAGACCGTGCAGGAGATCGCCAGCGACCACGGCGGCAACGCGTTCGAATGGGCGGTGACGCCCGAGGAGCGCACGCGGCTGTGGACCGCGCGGCACAACGCCTACTTTGCCGCGGTGCAGTCGCGCCCCGGCTGCCGCGTGATCTCCACCGACACCTGCGTGCCGATCTCGCGGCTCGCCGACTGCCTGCTCGACTCGGTCGCCGAGGCCGACGCGAGCGGCATTCCGTACTTCCTGGTGGGACATGTCGGTGACGGCAACTTCCACTTCGGCTACCTGCTGAACCCGGACGACCCGAAGGAGCGCGAGACCGCCGAAGACCTGAACCACAAGCTGGTCGCGCGCGCGCTGAGCCTGGAGGGCACCTGCACCGGCGAGCACGGCGTCGGCCTGCACAAGATGGACTTCCTGCTGACCGAGGCCGGCAGCGGCGCGGTCGGGATGATGCGCACCGTCAAGCGCGCGCTCGATCCGCAGAACATCATGAACCCGGGCAAGATCTTCGCGCTGTAGCGCGACCCCGGCCAAGCGGTCGGGCTGCCGGGAACCGGCGCCGGGCCGACCACCGGACCGGCACAAGCCGGCCCCGCCGACTCCGAGGGTCGCTGCGACTGGGTTGCCGCGCCGCCACCCCGGCGCGCGCTGACGCCGGGCGGCTGAATCCAAAACTTACAAATACCCATGCTCGGGCGACCGAGCTTTACCAAATGTTAGGACTGCGGGGCTACGATGAATCGAGTTCCGCGCTCTTGGCGCGCGAGAAGGATCCGAGCGATCGGCTGTCACATTTGCAGGGACACAGGATGCAGCGTTTCACTGCCCGGCTGGTCCAGGCTCTGGTCGTGAGCCTGGGCGGCGCCCTGGCCGCGGCGGCCTGGGCCCAGCCGCGGCACGAATTCCGCGAGGGTGGGCCGCCGGCGCATGCCGGGGCTATGCATGCCCGGCCGGCGGAGCGCTGGGAATTCCGCGGCCACGACGTGCGCCGCTTCGACGAGCGTGAGCTCCGGCACTGGCGCGGCGGCTTCTGGCGCAACAGTTGTTATGGCGGGCGCTGCGGCTGGTGGTGGGCCTCGGGTGGCCAGTGGTATTTCTACGACCGGCCGGTCTACCCTTATCCGCTGCTGGTGTCTGGCATCGTTGTCGCTGCGCCTGTGGTGGTCGCGCCGCCGGTCGTGGTGCCGGCGCAGCCGGCGCCGCTGATCGCGCGGCCGGCGCCGCGGCACTGGTATTACTGCGACAATCCTCCGGGGTATTTTCCGGTGGTGCAAAGCTGCAGCGTGCCGTTCCGCGAGGTGGCACCGCCTCCGCCGCCGCCGCCCACGCAGTGAGGGCGTCAGGAACCGCCACGGCCCGTACCGATCTCAGCATTTACAGCGCATTCAAAGAGGGATGAACATGCATACGGCCAAGTTGCTGCTTCTCGCGGTGCCGTTCGTGCTGGCCGGCTGCGCATCGCCGCCGATGGGGCCGACGGTGCAGGTGCTGCCGGGGACGACCAAGCCGTTCGACGCGTTCCAGCAGGACCAGTACAGCTGCAAGCAATACGCGCAGTCACAGGTCGCGGGTCAGGCCGACGCGGTGAACGCCGGCACCGCGGGCTCGGTCGCGGTCGGCACCGTGCTCGGCGGGTTGCTCGGCGCGGCGATCGGCAACCACCAGGGCGCGGGCATCGGCGCGGCGGCCGGCGCGATCGCCGGCACCGGCGCCGGCGCGAACTCGGCCGCCTATGGCCAGGGCTCGATCCAGGCCCAGTACAACAACGCCTATGTGCAATGCATGTATGCGCGCGGCAACCAGGTGCCGGGCATGCGCAGGCAGGCGTATCGCCCGCCGGTGCAGGCCGACCCGCCGGCCTATGCGCCACCTGCCGCCTATGGTCCCCCCGCCGGCGCGCCGCCGGTGATCCAGGCGCCGCCGCCGGGCCCGTACTATCCGCCGGCCTACTATCCGCCGGGCTACGGGCCGGAGGACTGACGCAGCCGCTCGATCAGGCCGTTCAGCTCATCGAGCGACCCGAACTGGATCGCGAGTTCGCCTGCCTCATCGGTACGGCCGGCGCGCTTGGTGCGGCGTTTCACCCGCACCTCGACCGCTGCGGTCAGCAGGTCGGACAACTCCTCTTCCAGCCGCTGCAGATCGCGCGGCTTTTCCGGCCGGCCGGCACGCCGGTTGCGCGACGCCGCGAGGCTGAACTCGACGCTGAGCTTCTTCACCAGCCGCTCGGCCTCGCGCACCGAGAGCTTGCGCGCGGCGATCTGGTTCGCGGCGGTGACCTGCGTGCCCTGCTCGAGCGCCAGCAGCGCGCGCGCATGGCCCATGTCGATGTCGCCGGCCATCAGCATGGTTTGCACCGGCTCGGTCAGGTGCAGCAGCCGAAGCAGGTTGCTGGCGGCGCTGCGCGAGCGCCCGACGGCCTGCGCCGCAGCTTCATGAGTGAGTCCGAACTCGTTGATCAGCCGTTGCAGGCCCTGGGCTTCTTCCAGCGGATTCAGGTCTTCGCGCTGGATGTTCTCGATCAGCGCCATCGCCGCCGCCGCTTCGTCGGGCACGTCGCGCACCAGCACCGGCACGCTGTCCAGGCCGGCGAGCCGTGCCGCGCGGAAACGCCGCTCGCCGGCGATGATCTCGTACAGCGGCGGCTCGGGGGAGGAAGGCGGACCAGCCTGCTCGGGGGCTTGCCCCTGAGCAGTTCCATTTCGGCGGCGCAGCCGGGCATCGTCGTCGCTTAGGCGACGAACGAGCACTGGCTGCATGATGCCCTGCGCCTTGATCGATTCGGCCAGCTCGTACAGCGCGCCCTCGTCCATCCGGGTGCGCGGCTGGTAGCGGCCCGGTACCAGATCGTCCAGTGTCAACGTGCTGGGCTGCAGCGCAGCGCCGGGGTCGTCGGTGACGTCGGCGACACGCGGGCCGAGCAGCGCCTCGAGGCCGCGTCCCAGTCCCTTCGGTTTCTTCGTGACCATCTCTGTTAATCCCTCATCAGGTCGTCGAGCAGCACGTGGCCCTCGGGCCAGCTGCCGAGGCCGGCATCGGCATTGATGTGCCCGGCCATGCCGTGGTCGATCGGCTGCGCGCCCCAGGCCGCGGCGAGCTGCTCGGCGCGCTCGAAGCTGCACCAGGGGTCGTTGCGGCTCGCGATCAGCACGCTGCGAAACGGCAGCGCCATCAATGGGACCGGCGGCCAGCTCCACAGCATCGGGTCGATGTCGGACCGGTCCACGTCGCCGGGCGCGACCAGCAGCGCGCCCTTGACCAGTCGCGTGTTCGCCGAATGCGCGGCCCAGGCCGCGACCTGGATGCAGCCGAGGCTGTGCGCGACCAGCACCGCCGGCTCGTCGCAGGTCAGTACCACGTCTTCCAGCCGGGCAATCCAGTCGCCGCGCAGCGGGCGCATCCAGTCGTGCTGCTCGACGCGCCGGTAGCCGTACGCGCGTTCCCAGCGGCTTTGCCAATGCTCGGGTCCGCTTCCCTGCCAGCCCGGCAGGATCAGCACATTCGACGCCTTCATGCTATTTAATTGATAGCAAACTATGCAGTCTACTCAATGGCTTGCAGTCGATTTCTATGCCAAATCCCGAGTCACAGCGCGCGGATGCGCTCGACCATCTCGCGCGCGAACGCGACATAGGCCTGCGCGCCCTTTGCGGCCGGGTCGAACACGACGCCCGGCAGTCCGTAGCTCGGCGCCTCGGCGAGACGTACATTGCGCGGAATCACCGCATCGAACACCTTGCCGCCGAAATGCGCCTTCAACTGCTCGCTGACATGCTGCTGCAGCGTGATGCGCGGGTCGAACATCACACGCAGCAACCCGATGATCGCCAGATCGGGGTTCAGGTTCGCGCGCACCTGGCGGATTGTGTTCACCAGGTCGCTCAGGCCTTCGAGCGCGAAGTATTCACACTGCATCGGCACCACCACGCCGTGCGCCGCGCACAGGCCGTTCAGGGTCAGCATCGACAGCGACGGCGGGCAGTCGATCAACGCGAAGTCGTACTGCTCCTGCACTGCTTCAAGCGCGGCTTTGAGCCGCCGCTCGCGGCGCTCGACGCCGACCATCTCGACCTCGGCCCCGGCAAGGTCGCGGTTCGCGCCAAGCACGTCGTAGCCGCATTTGTCGCTGCGCACGCGGGCCTCGGCGACCGACGCCGCTTCGAGCAGCACGTCGTACACGGAGAGTTCGAGCTTGCGCTTGTCGACGCCCGAGCCCATGGTCGCGTTGCCCTGGGGATCGAGGTCGACCATCAGCACGCGCTGCCCGACCTTCGCGAGCCCGGCCGCGAGATTGACCGTGGTGGTGGTCTTGCCGACCCCGCCCTTCTGGTTCGCGACGCAAAAAATCTTGGCCATTTTGACGCCGTACGCGTTACCGGGAAATCGCCAGCTTGACGCCGAAACCGATCAGGAACACACCCGCCAGCCGCTCCAGCACGACACGGATGCGCGGATTGGCGCGCATGCGCTCCGCCAGAAAATGGGTCAGCAGCATGACCGTCGTGCAGTAGCAGAAGGTCAAGGCCGCGATCGTTCCGGCCATCACGCCGAAAGTCAGCAAACCCTGATGCCGGGCCGGATCGACGAAGAGCGGAAAGAACGCCATGTAGAACACGACGGCCTTGGGGTTGAGCAGCGTGATAATCAGCGCTTGCCGCAGGTAGTGGTGCGGTTTGATCGTCAGCACCGGCGCAGCGCCCGGCTTGGCGCGCAGCATGCGAAAGCCGAGCCATGCGAGGTAGGCGGCGCCGGCCCATTGCACCGCGCTGAAAGCTGCCGGGTACGCAGCCAACAACGCGGCGACGCCCGCTACCGCCGTCCACATCAGGATCTGGTCGCCCAGAATCAACCCCAAGCTTGCCGCCACGCCGGCACGAACCCCGCCCTTGCCGGTCGAAGTGATCAGCGCCAGGTTGCCCGGGCCTGGAATGGCGAGGAACAGGATGATCGCGGCAACAGACGCGCCGTAGTCAGCTATGCCGAACATGGAGAATGCAGAATCTGGGCGGGGTTTCGAGTCTAAGCGAAGCGCACCTCGTTAGGGCAGTCAGATGCGCCCGAAATGCACTCAACACAGTCTCAATTCGCGATTCTTCTAGCCCACACGATGCAACGCTCGGCATCCAGGCCCGGGACAACCAGCCGTTCCACGTGAAACACTTGTGTGCCCGGCGGCAGCAGTGCCAGCTCATCGTCGGCCGGCATCTTGCCCTTCATGGCCAGCCAGACCCCGCCTGGCACCAACAAGCGCTGCGATCCGCCAAAGAAGTCGGCGAGCGACGCAAAAGCACGGGAACTGACGACGTCGAAACTGCCCTGGAACATCTCCACGCGCTCATGCACGCCACGCAAATTGGGCAGCGCCAGCTCGGCCGCCACCTGCTGCACGAACGCCGCCTTCTTGGCAACCGCGTCCAGGCAGCTCACCGACAAGTCCGGGCGCATGATCGCGATGACGACCCCCGGCAGTCCGGCTCCCGAGCCCACGTCGAGCAGACGCCCTGCCGCCGCCCGCTCGCGTTGCAACGGGCCGATGACGGCCAGGCTGTCGAGCAGGTGGTGCGTGAGCACCAGCGCCGGATCGCGCAGGGCGGTCAGGTTGTAGACCTTGTTCCACTTGAGGATCAGCGCGCCGTAGGCCAGAAGCCTTCGGCTTTGCTCACTCGACAGCGACAGGCCCAGCGATTGCGCCCCTTGGCGCAGCGCCGTTTCATCGAACTCGGTCATTCGGCGGCGGCTTGCGCTGCCGTACTCGCGACCGCACTCGCGGTCGACTCGCCCGTCGGCGCCGTGACGGCGCTGCGGTGCACGCGCTTGCGCAAGTGAATCAGCAGCAGCGAGATCGCCGCCGGGGTCACGCCGGAGATGCGCGACGCCTGCCCCAGCGTTTCGGGCCGATGCTTGACCAGCTTTTGCCGCACTTCGATACTGAGCGCGGCCACTTGCGAATAGTCCAGGTCCGGCGGCAACGCCAGGCTCTCGAAGGCGGCGGAGCGCTCCACTTCGTCGTGCTGGCGATCGATGTAGCCGGCGTACTTCGCGGCAATCTCGATCTGCTCGATTTCCGCGCTGCCTAGTCCGGCATCGTCAGGCGCGGCGTATTTGCCGCCGTCCAGCGACATCAGCGCGGCATAGCTCACGTCGGGGCGGCGCAGCAGGTCGGCCAGGTTGTATTCGTGCTCGATGGCCTTGCCCAGCACCCGGCACGACTCGTCGGCCGGCAGATTGCGCGGATTGACCCAGGTCGACTTCAGCCGCTCTGTTTCACGTGAAACCGCGTCGCGCTTCGCCGCGAACGCGGCCCAGCGCGCATCGTCGACCAAGCCGAGCCTGCGGCCGATCTCGGTCAGCCGCAGGTCGGCGTTGTCCTCGCGCAGCTGCAGCCGGAATTCCGCGCGGCTGGTAAACATGCGGTATGGCTCGGTCACGCCCTGCATTGTCAAGTCGTCGACCAGCACGCCCAGGTACGCCTGGTCGCGCCGCGGCAGCCAGGGTTCGTCGTCGCGGCATTGCAGCGCCGCGTTGATGCCGGCGAACAACCCTTGCGCCGCCGCCTCTTCGTAGCCGGTCGTGCCGTTGATCTGGCCAGCGAAAAAGAGGCCGGCGATCTGCCGCGTCTCGAAGCTGGACTTCAGCGCGCGCGGATCGAAATAGTCGTATTCGATCGCGTAGCCGGGGCGCAGGATATGCGCGTTCTCCAGCCCGGGCAGCGAGCGCACCAGCGCGATCTGGACGTCGAACGGCAGGCTGGTCGAAATGCCGTTCGGGTAGAACTCGTGCGTCGTCAGGCCTTCGGGTTCGAGGAAGATCTGGTGGCTGTCCTTGCTCGGGAAGCGGTTGATCTTGTCTTCCACGCTCGGGCAGTAGCGCGGGCCGACGCCGTCTATCTTCCCGGTGAACATCGGGCTGCGGTCGAAGCCGGAGCGGATGATCTCGTGCGTGCGCTCGTTGGTGTGCGTGATCCAGCACGGAAGCTGGCGCGGATGCATCGCCGCGCTGCCGGCGAAGCTGAACACCGGCATCGCGTCGCGCTCGCCGCCGGGCATGCCGTCGCCCGGCTGCTCCTCGCAGCGTGAAAAGTCGATGCTGCGCCCATCGATGCGCGGCGGCGTGCCGGTCTTCAGCCGCCCCTGCGGCAGCTTCAGCTCCTTCAGCCGTGCCGAGAGCGACGCGGCCGGCGGATCACCGGCGCGGCCCGCCGCGTAGTTGTCGAGCCCGACATGGATGCGCCCGTCGAGGAAAGTGCCGGCGGTCAGCACCACGGCGCGGCCGCGAAACGCGATGCCGAGCTGGGTCACCGCGCCGACCACGCGCGCGCCATCGCCGTCGCCTTCGATCAGCAGGTCATCGACCGCCTGCTGGAACAGCCACAGGTTCGGCTGGTTCTCGAGCCGGCGCCGGATCGCCGCCTTGTACAACAGGCGATCGGCTTGCGCGCGCGTCGCACGCACGGCCGGTCCCTTGCTGGAATTGAGGATGCGGAACTGGATGCCGGCCTCGTCGGTGGCGAGCGCCATCGCGCCGCCGAGCGCATCGACCTCTTTCACCAGATGGCCCTTGCCGATGCCGCCGATCGAGGGGTTGCAGCTCATCTGCCCCAGCGTCTCGATGTTGTGCGTCAGCAGCAGCGTGCGGCAACCCATCCGCGCAGCGGCGAGCGCGGCTTCGGTGCCGGCGTGACCGCCGCCGACCACGATCACGTCGAAGACTTCTGGATGGAGCATGTTGGGGCGCCGCCTGGGCGAGGGTTGGGCGGGAGTTGGGCGCTGCGCGCGCAGCCGCACAGCCGCCCGGAACGGTCGATTTTACCGGCGCCGCAGCGATCGCGCGACGCTCGCGGATACGTCGATAAAACCGTCGCAAGCCAATATCCCACCTAGGTAGTTTGCTATCAAATTCATATCAGCCTGCGAAAGCCCGGCGCCGCTGCGGCAATGCTTTCGCGGTTACGATGCTCCATCACCAGCCGCCGGGGCTGGCCGCGACTTTGGACAAGGAGGCCCGAACCATGAACATCCCCTCGATGAAGGACCAGGTCGGCGCCGAGGAATGGGCGCTGCGCGTCGACCTGGCCGCCTGCTACCGGCTCGTCGCGTCCTACGGCATGAGCGACATGGTGTTCACCCACATCAGCGCGAAGCTGCCGGCATCGATCACGCCGCCCGGCGAGCACCATTTCCTGATCAACCCGTACGGGCTGATGTTCGACGAGATCACCGCGTCCAGCCTGGTGAAGGTCGACATGCACTGCAACAAGCTGCACGACAGTCCGTTCCCGGTGAACCCGGCCGGCTTCGTGATCCACAGCGCGGTGCACGAGGCGCGGCCCGAGGCCGGTTGCGTGCTGCACACCCACACCCGCGCCGGCATCGCGGTCAGCGCGCAAAAATGCGGCGTGCTGCCGATCAGCCAGCAGTCGACGATCGTGCTCGCGTCGCTCGCCTACCACGACTACGAAGGCATCGCGCTGCGCCCGGACGAGAAGCCGCGGCTGCAGGCCGACCTGGGACGCGCCAACTTCCTGATGCTGCGCAACCACGGGTTGCTGACCGTCGGGCCGACGATCGCCGAAGCCTTCCTCGCGATGTACACGTTCGAGAACACCTGCCAGATCCAGGTCGCGGCGCAGGCCGGCGGCGCGCTGACCGAGGTCGATACTAAGATCGTCGCCGGCGTCGCCGAGGCGGTGCGCGTCGTCACCCACGGCATGGGCGGCGCGCTGGTCTGGCCGGCGCTGCTGCGCCGTGTCGAGCGCATCGACCCGGGCTTTCGAAACTGAGGCCATGACCGCGCCGCGAGCGCGGATTGCGCGCAGCAGCTAGCATCGACGCCGGTGCCGGACTATCGCGGGCCGATACTTCGGCCGGCATGTGCTGGCGCGCCACGCAACCGGCCTGTGCGCGCGACCCGTTCCACGGCTTGGGCGGAAAGACCGTCGCGGCCGCGCTCCGGCTCCACTCTCATCGAACCAAAGGAAACCCATGAAGCTGTACTTTTCCCCCGGCTCCTGCTCGCTGTCGCCGCTGATCGCGCTCGAAGAAGCCGGCCTGCGCTACGAACCGGTGCTCGCGCCGACCAAGACGCACAAGCTGCCCGACGGCACCGACTACTACAAGATCAATCCGCTCGGCTACGTGCCGCTGCTCGAACTGGGTGACGGCACCCGGTTGCGCGAAGGCCCGGCGATCCTGCAGTACATCGCCGACCAGGCGCCGGACAAAAGCCTAGCGCCGGCGAACGGCACGCCGGCGCGCTACCAGTTGCAGGCGTGGCTGAACTTCATCGGCACCGAAATCCACAAGGGCTTTTCGCCGCTGTTCAACCCCGCAGTCGGCGACTACAAGAACGCGGTCATCGACCGCCTGACCGGCCGGCTGGCATGGGTCGACGGCGAACTCGCCGGCCGCCAGTACCTGATGGGCGACGCGTTCACCGTCGCCGACGGCTACCTGTTCACCGTCACGAACTGGGCCGCGCCGATGAAGATCGACCTCTCCGGCCTGAAGAACCTCACCGCGTACCGCGAACGCGTCGCGCAGCGGCCGGGCGTGCAGCGCGCCCGCCAGGTCGAGTCGCAGGCCGCCAAGTAGTCCGGTAGTCGGCGGCGAGGCGCCGGTCGCTCCGGCGTCTACATCGCCTACGCCGTCGCCTACACCGTCGCCGACGGGCCGAGCCCTATCGGCGCCGGCGCCTTCATCACGATCCGCGTGAACAGCCGGTCGAACGCCGGATCGGCCGGGTACTTGCCGGTCAGCGGATCGCGGTTCTGCGCAAAGGCTTCGTCGAGCGCGTTCCAGTCGTCCTCCGACAGATGGCGCTCGGCCGACGGCAGCACCTCGACCTCTTCCAGCCGCATGTGCTCGAGGTAGTACTTGACATAGTCGCGCGCCGCGCGTTCGAAGGCCCCGCGCCGCGAATCGCCCAGCCACTCCCAGGCCAGCAACAGGTGCTGCAGTTCACGCACCCAGCCCTCGGTGCGCACATGCTGCGCATCGAGCGTCGCGATTGTCGCGGCCATCGCCGGATCGCGTGCCGCGATCGGCGGGAACAGCAGCGCGCCTTCCTTCGGATGATGCTGCTTCTCGGGAAACTCGTCGATGTAGAACAGCATCGCGCGCAGCACGTCGAAGAACGCTTGCGGGTCGTCGCCCGGACCGCGCTCGACCATCATGGTCAGCGAGCGCAACATCGCCGCCAGCGCGGCATGTTCGTCGCGGATGATCTGCAGGCTTTCGTGGGTCATGGCGGTGGTTCCTGAACGCTCGTAAGGTCAGCCTATGATACGGCCCGCCGCAGCGCCTGGTCTTGACGAGAATCAAGCCCGGTCGGTTCCGCCGCGGCCGGCCGCCAGCGCCGCAGCAGCAGCGCATTCGTCGTCACGCTGACCGAACTCAGCGCCATCGCCGCGCCGGCCAGGATCGGGTTCAGGAACCCGAGCGCCGCGAGCGGAATGCCGGCGACGTTGTATGCGAACGCCCAGAACAGGTTCTGCCGGATCTTGGCCACGGTGCGGTGCGAGATCTCGAGCGCCGCCAGCACCAGCATCGGGTCGCCACGCATCAGCGTGATGCCGGCCGCGTGCATCGCGACGTCGGTGCCGTTGCCCATCGCGAAGCCGACGTCGGCCGCGGCCAGCGCCGGCGCGTCGTTCACTCCGTCGCCGACCATCGCAACCCGGTGTCCGCCGCGTTTTAGCGCCACCACCTGCGCGGCCTTGTCCCCCGGCAGCACCTCGGCCAGCACCTCGCCGGCGTCAGGATCGAGGCCGAGACGGCGCGCCATCGCCTCGGCGGCGCCGCGGTTGTCGCCGGAGATCATCACGGTGCGCAGCCCACGCGCGCGCAGCAGCGCCAGCGCTTCGCGCGCGCCCGGCTTGGGTTCATCGCCGAACGCCAGCAGCGCACGCACGGCATGGTGCGCCCCCACGCTCGGCACGGCCGTGTCCTCGCTGCCCCCAGCCGGGGAAGGGGTCCCGGCCGCGCCGGTGCCGGGGGCGTTCCCTGCTTCGGGCGGCCGTGCGCCGCTCAGTCCTTCCGTCAAGCGCTCGGCGAGCACCGACACCGTCGCGCCCTGCGACTGCAATAGGGTGGCGCGCGCCGAAAGCGGCCCCAGCGCGACACCGAGTTCCTCCATCCAGCGCAGGCTGCCAACGAGGTAGCTGCGCGCGCCGACCTTGCCCTCGGTGCCGCGTCCCGGCACCGCGCGCACGTCGTCCGGCGCGCTCACCCTTAGTGCGCGCTCACTTGCCGCAGCCACCACCGCACGCGCCAGTGGATGCTCGCTGCCGCTCTGCACCGAGGCGGCCGCAGCCAGCAACGCGCGCTCGTCCTGGCCCGGCGCGGCCTCGAACGCGACGAGGCGCGGCCGGCCCATAGTCAGCGTGCCGGTTTTGTCGAATGCGACCGTGTCGACCTTGTGCGCAATCTCCAGCGCCTCGGCGTCCTTGATCAGGATGCCGTGCCGCGCCGCGACGCCGGTGCCGGCCATGATCGCGGCCGGGGTCGCGAGGCCGAGTGCGCAGGGGCAGGCGATCACCAGCACCGCGACGGCAGGAATCACCGCCTGCTCCAGGTCCAAACCAAACCAGAGGCCGCCCAACAGCGTCAGCAGCGCGATCGCCAGCACCACCGGCACGAACACCGCCGACACCTTGTCGACGAGACGCTGGATCGGCGCCTTCGCGGCCTGCGCGTCCTCGACGAGGCGGATGATGTGCGCCAGCACCGTCTCGGCGCCGACCGCGGTGACCTGCATCACGATGCGCCCGTCGCCGTTGATGGCGCCGCCGGTCAGCGGCCCGCCCGGCTCGCGCGTGACCGGCAGCGGTTCGCCGGTCAGCATGGCTTCGTCGACTTGCGTGCGACCTTCCAGCACCGTTCCGTCCACCGGCACCCGTTCGCCGGGCCGCACCACCAGACGGTCACCGGCCAGCACCTCGGCCAGCGGCACGTCGACCTCGCCATCCGGCCCGATCAGGTGCGCGACTTCCGGCCGCAGCGCATGCAGCGCGCGGATCGCGTCCGCCGTCCCGCGCTTGGTACGCGCCTCCAGCCATTTGCCGAGCAGCACCAGCGTGATCACCACCGCCGACGCCTCGAAATACAGATGCGGCGCATGGCCGGCCGGCGCGGTCAGCCACAGCCACACCGACAGGCCCCAGGCCGCGCCGGTGCCCAAAGCGACCAGCAGGTCCATGTTGCCGGTGAGCGCCCGCGCCGCGTGCCAGCCGGCTTTGTAGAAGCGCGCGCCAAGGATGAACTGCACCGGCGTCGCGAGCAGGAACTGCAGCCATGCCGGCAGCATCGCATGCCCGCCGAGCGGCGACACGAACATCGGCGCCACCAGCGGCGCCGACAGCAGCAGCCCGGCCGCGACCGGCCCGAAGCCGGCCCAGGGGGACGGGTCCGCTTCGAGCGCCGCTTCCGCAGCGCGCGGCTCGTAGCCGGCGCCGCGCACCGCGCGCCGCAGCAGCGTGTCCATCGCCGCGCGATCGACGCCGGAGGGCGCCGCGTACGCGACGCGCGCACTCTCGGTCGCCAGGTTCACGCTTGCGTCCTGCACGCCGGGTACCTTCTTGAGCGCCTTCTCGACGCGCATCACACAGGACGCGCAAGTCATGCCGCCAATGCCGAGGTCGAGCGAAGCGGCGGCGGCCGGCGCGGAAGTGCCTGCGGGGTTCGTCATCTCGGAAGCTCCTTTTGTTTTCATGAGATCCAAGC
Source organism: Burkholderiaceae bacterium (assembly GCA_030123545.1). Classification (NCBI taxonomy): domain Bacteria; kingdom Pseudomonadati; phylum Pseudomonadota; class Betaproteobacteria; order Burkholderiales; family Burkholderiaceae; species Burkholderiaceae bacterium. The sequence goes on from CP126124.1 coordinate 367,236, forward strand.
GTATTCCTTGCCATCATGGCAAGGTCAACCCGCGACGCCGGACGACCCCATGCGCTACAGGGATTTGCCCCTGGCCTTGACCTTGTCATCATGGCAAGGTCCACAGTGTGTAGAGTGATGATCCGCCATCGGCGCAGAGGAGCCATGATGAACCAGATTTTCGACGTCTCCGGCATGAGCTGCTCGCACTGCGAACAGGCCGTCACCCGCGCGGTCCGGCGCATCGACCCGCAGGCCGAGGTCAAAATCGACCTTGCCCGAGGCCGGGTCGAGGTGCAATCGCAGAAGCCGCGTGACGCGATCGCGCACGCGATCACCGAAGAAGGCTATGAGGTCGCCGTCGCCTGAGCTGTCGGCGCATGCAGTGGCCGACACCCCGCTGAACATCGGACAGGCGGCGGCGCGCTCCGGCGTTTCGGCCAAGATGGTGCGCCACTACGAGGCGCTGGGCCTGCTCGGGCGCGTGCCGCGCACCGAAGGCGGCTACCGCCAGTACCACGCGGCCGACGTGCACACGCTGCGCTTCATCAAGCGCTCGCGCGACCTGGGCTTCGCGATGACCGACATCGCCGAACTGGTCAGCCTGTGGCAGAACCGGCGCCGCACCAGCGCCAGCGTGCATCGCATTGCCGAGCAGCACCTGCACGAGCTCGACACCCGCATCGAGGCGATGCAGGCGATGCAGCGCACGCTGCGCGACCTGCTGCAGCATTGCCACGGCGACGAGCGGCCCGACTGCCCGATCCTCGACGATCTCGCCGGTCAGGCGCGCGCGGGCGGTCGGTAACGGCCCGGTCGCACTGCTTTACAAAGCCACATCGGCGTGGCACCGGGCGGATACATGGTCGCCCGACACTGCGGCTGCAACGGGGGCGTTCCTGCTCCCGGGGTCCGACAAGGAGGAACCGATGAAGACCTGTTTCAGACGCATGACGCTGGCCGGCGCGCTGGCCACCGCTATCGCCGGCGCGAGCTTCGCCGCGGTCGCGCAGACGCCGCCCGCTCCGCCACCCCCGCCGGCCGCGGCGCCAGCGCAGATGCAACGGCATGATCCGGCGCAATGGCACGCGAAGATGGCCGAGCGTCACGCGAAGCAGATGGCGCGGCTGAAAACGGAGCTGAAGATCACGCCGCAGCAGGAAGGCGCGTGGAACAGCTTTGCCGAGGCGCTGCAGCCACCCGCGTCCGCTGAGCACGGTTCGCGTTCGCGGATGCGCGAGAAATTCGCGCAGATGACCACGCCCGAGCGCATCGACCAGATGCGCGCGCTGCGCGACCGGCGCGCCGCGCTGATGGACCAGCGCGACATCGCGACCAAGACCTTCTACACCGCGCTCTCGCCCACGCAGCAGAAAACCTTCGACGAGGCCACGCTGCGCATGATGCAGCGGCACGGGCACCACGGCTGGCATCACGGACCAAAGAGCTGAGCGGGGCTGCGCGGCAGCCTGGGCGTCGCTTCTTCATGGCGCCGCGCGCCACCCGCTGCGCATGAAACGGGTGCGAGAGGCCGCGGAGCAGGCCAAGCGAGCGACCGCCGCGGGAAAGGCCCTGCCGACAACCACCGCAGGGGCGAGCACGGCGAAGCCAAGCCGTGGCGGCGCCCGCGGATCTGGCTTTGCCAGGCCGCTGGGCGCGCCCCCTTGAGGGGGTAGCGAAACGACACGAAGTGCGCGCAGCCTGGGGGTGTTTCATACCCCCCGCCAGGGATCGGGCCCGGACGGCAGGCGCGTGAGCAGCGCGTCGCCCAGGCTCATCCCGAGCTTGCGGTAGCTCTCCCACTGCGCCTCGTCGAAGAACTGGTCGGCGGTCGGCTCCTGGGGGAACGCCGGGTGCGTGGCCTGGTACTGCACCAGGTCCAGGCTCGCGTTCTGCGTGAGGCGCGGCTTGACGAATACCAGCGTGCAGGTTGCCGCCGGCATGCCTTGCGCCGCCGGCAACGCGACTCTATAGCCGAGCAGAAAATAGTGCCCCTCGCGCGAGCCGCGCGCGAAGCCGCCCGGGTCGCCGAACAGCTCGGCCAGCGCCGCCGGCGGCACCAGCGGCTCGAACACCGCGCCGAAATCGACGCGCGCGAGCCGCATCAGGTTCGCAATGTCGCCGAACTGGTAGTCGGGGTCGGCCCCGTTGTCCAGCGCCAGGATGAACTCGACGCGCCGGCGCAGCAGCTCGTACACCCCGGTGTTGTCGAAATGGCCGCCGTCGGTCAGGTACCAGTAACGCTCGTCGGTGCCGAAGAACCGGCCGCGCGACTCGCGGTACAGGTGAACCTGGGTCGCGAACGCCCAGGACGCAAGGTCGCGCCCGCGCGCCTTCGCGGTGCGCCACCAGTAGCCCAGCCGCACGTTCAGGATCACCGCGAGCAGCGCGCGCTCCGGCGTGGTGCCGCGCCCGAGACCGGGCGCGAACGCCGCGCCCGAAATACCGACCCAGCGCCCCAGAGACAAACGCTCGAATCCGCCCTGCGCCGCGTCGCTGCGGCGATGCATTCGGCCATCGACCATATAGCCCTCGGGCGTGACCGCCAGCGGCAGTCCCTTGCGGTCCTGATAGACCAGCGCATGCCGTGACGCAATCGTGTCGTTGATCGTGACGTTGATCAGGTGCAGCGGCGCGAGCGAGGTCGGGTGCCGCGGCTGACTGCCGTAGTACTGGTCCAGCGACAGGTCGTCACGCGCATGCGGCTCGGTGATCGCATCGCCGCCGCGGCTGGCGGCACGCGCGGCGTTGCTCGCGCCAAGGTAGGCGCGCACGATGCGCGCGGTGTAGAGATTCTGCAGCGTCGACAGGTTCAGGAACTGGAACGTCACCCCGGTGATCAGGCCCAGCAGCAACAGCCCGGCCAGCGCGGGCCACGGCACCGCGGCGAGCGTGTCGCCCACGAGCCAGCTCGCACACGCCCCCCAGAACCACAGCAGCGCGAGCCCCAACAGCAACGCCAGCAGCACCGGCACCACCCGCAGCAGCAGGCGCCGGGTGTCGGCTTCCGGCATCTGCCGGTGCGACGACCACAGCTTGGTCGCGCTCAGCAGCACCGCGATGAATCCGGCTAGAGACAGCCCCTGCGCGCCATGCCCGAGCACCAGCCAGCGCCGCAACCAGGTCGCCGCAACCAGCACCAGCGCCACCGCGAGCAACGCCAGCGCGCTGCCGGCAGCGCGCGTCAACCACTGCGTCAAGCGGGTGCGGTTGACCCGCATCAGTTCCGCGGCGCGGTTGCCGTCGTCCGGAAAAAAGCCGCGGCTCCAGCCGAGCACGAACCACAGCCAGCCGAGCCAGGCGATCGCGCCGGCGAGCAGGGTCCAGCGGCCCCAGGGCTGCCCCCAGCCGCTGGCCGCGATCAGCGGGCCGGCCAGAAACGCCAGGATCGACGAGCGGGTGAACAGCCCGGCGCTCCAGCGCCCCCAGCGCGAGCTGCCGGCGCGCTGCGGGATCTGCGTGCACCAGTAGCCGACGCCGAGCGGCAGCACCGCGACGAGCGTCAGCGCCAACGCCAGCCACAGGTACAGCGCACCGGCATCCCAGGGGTCGCGCAGCGCCGGCAGCCACGGCGGCTGCAGCGGCTGCAAGCCAAGGTTCAGCACCGCCAGCAGGGACAACGGCAGCAGCAACGAAATGCCGATCACGTAATGCACCGCGACCAGGTTGCGCAGCCACAGCACCAGCGCATAGAAGTAGTCGCCGCCGCCGCCGGGCGCGAGGTAACGGCTGCTGTCGCGCAGCCATTCGATCGCGCGCGCATCGCCGGCCTGCGCGGGCCCCGCGTCTTCGGCGCGCTGTTCGACCGCGCGCAGCTGCGCGAGCGCGGCGTCCCGCGCCTGCAGCAGCACGTCGGCCGATGGGCCGATGGTTTCCCCGTCGCGCACCTGCGCCGGCGTGAACAGGCTGCACATGAAGCTGCCGGCGTAGCCGCCGCCGGAGACGGTGGACAGATAGTCGAAGCGCTCGAGCCGGCCGGTGCGCGCCAGCGCCTGCAGCATGCCGAGAGACAGAGTCGCGCTGCGGATGCCGCCGCCCGACAGCGCAAGGCCGGCGCGCATCGCGTCCGACGGCTGCCCGATCAGGCCGCGCCGCCAGAGCACGCGCGCGGCCTCGGCGTGGTGCCAGTCGGCATCCTGCGGCAATGATCGGCTGCTCCGCATGTCGGCCTCCTCGTCATCGCAGCGGCCGCGCGGCGTGCCGCGGACGCATTGGAATACTTTTTCGCCAACGCGCTGTGTTGCAAGCGCCTGCTGGCGGCCGGCGGCGCGCATGGCGGCCGCGCTACAAAATCCGCAACAGCGCAGCGCGATGCCGCACAGTGTGCCGCGCCCGCGCTGCGCTGACAAGCCGCCAACGTGGGACACGATGTTGCGTTCGTCACGATGTTTCACACGCACACAATGGCCGCGGCTGAATCACCGTGTATCGCTGATAAAATCCGGCATCGCTTCGCCATGCAATCGCATCGATCCTCTCGTCCATGACCGTTGCCCTCGCAGGACGCGCTCCCCTTACTTTTGAAATCAAGAGCGCCAACCTGTCCCTGGTCGCGCTGCTTCTCAAGTCCACCGACCTCGCCCAGCTGTCCGATGAAATGGCCCGCCACTATGGCGAGATGCCGAATTTCTTCGACCAGGACCCGCTGGTGATCGACCTGTCGCCGCTGGCGTTGGCCGGCGTCGCGCCCGACGTGGTGCCGAACTTCTCCGCGTTGATCACGCTGCTGCGCCCGTATCGACTCGTGCCGATCGCGGTGCGCGGCGGCAGCCCGGCGCAGATGGCGGCGGCGCAGGCCGTCGGGCTCGCGCTCGCGCCCGATGTCGAGCTGGCGGCACCGCGCGAGTCCGTTTCGCAGGTGCCGCCGGCGCCGGCCGAGATGCCGGCGATCGAAGCCGCGCCGGCGTCGGCGCTGATCGTCGATCGGCCGCTGCGCTCCGGCCAGCAGGTGTACGCGCGCGGACGCGACCTGGTGCTGCTCGCGATGGTGAACGCCGGCGCCGAGGTCATCGCCGACGGCAACGTCCACGTCTACGCACCGCTGCGCGGCAAGGCCATCGCCGGCGCGCGCGGCAACGTGGACGCGCGCATCTTCTCGCTGTGCATGGAACCCGAGCTGGTCTCGATCGCCGGGGTGTACCGCACCAGCGAGGTCCCGCTGCCGCCGCAGCTGTGGTCCAAGCCGACGCAGATCCGGTTGCAGGGCGAGCCCGGCCAGGGCCGGCTCGTGATGGAGTCGATCCAGCTCTAACCCCTTCTTCAAAGGAGCCTCATTCATGGCAAAAATCATCGTCGTGACGTCCGGCAAGGGCGGGGTCGGCAAGACCACGACCAGCGCCAGCTTCGCCAGCGGCCTAGCGCTGCGCGGGCACAAGACGGTCGTGATCGACTTCGACGTCGGACTGCGCAACCTCGATCTGATCATGGGCTGCGAGCGCCGCGTGGTGTACGACCTGGTCAACGTGATCCACGGCGAGGCCAAGCTGCAGCAGGCGCTGATCAAGGACAAGCAGTGCGAGAACCTCGCGGTGCTCGCCGCCTCGCAGACGCGCGACAAGGACGCGCTCACGCGCGACGGCGTCGATCGCGTGCTGCGCGAGCTCGCCAGCATGGGCTTCGAATACATCGTCTGCGATTCACCGGCCGGCATCGAGCATGGCGCGCTGATGGCGATGCATTTCGCCGACGAGGCGCTGGTGGTGACGAACCCCGAGGTCTCGTCGGTGCGCGACTCGGACCGCATCCTCGGCATGCTGTCTTCCAAGACCAAGCGCGCGATCGACGGCAAGGAGCCGATCCGCGAGCACCTGCTGATCACCCGCTACAACCCGAACCGGGTCGGCGAGGGCCAGATGCTGTCGCTCGTCGACATCCAGGAAATCCTGCGCATCCCGCTGATCGGCGTGATCCCCGAATCCGAGGCGGTGCTGCAGGCGTCGAACCAGGGCCTGCCCGCGGTGCACCTGGCCGGCACCGACGTGTCGGAAGCCTACAAGGACGTGGTCGACCGCTTCCTCGGCGCCGACAAGCCGATGCGCTTCATCGACGCGCAAAAGGCCGGCTTCCTCAAGCGCCTGTTCGGGGGGAAGTGACGCATGGCGATGTCATCCTTCCTGTCCTTCCTGCTCGGCGAGAAGAAGAACACCGCCAGCGTCGCGAAGGAGCGGCTGCAGATCATCCTCGCGCGCGAGCGCACCGGCAACCGCCGCGAGCCCGACTTTTTGCACGCGCTGCAGCGGGATCTGATCGCGGTAATCGGCAAGTACGTGAAGATCGACCCGGACGACATCCGAGTGCACCTCGAGCGGCAGGACAACCTCGAGGTGCTGGAAGTCAAGATCGAGTTGCCCGATCCGAAGTGATGCTACGTATTTTGTAGCTATAACCGCAGGCCAATCCTGGGCTTGTGGCAAATTTCGTTAAGAATTTCGGGTTGTTTTGCGCCGCTCGGACGATCGTTCTCACGCAATCGGCTTGACGCCGATCAGCGGGCCGTGCAGCCACATCCCGAACACCGCCCAGGCGACGATGCCGACGATCACCGCGATCGCGGTGCCGCGCGCGGTGCCCGGCGCATACACCGTGTTGGCCGCGCGGTCGCGTCGGCGCGCGGCGCGGAAGGCCACCACCGCCCAGACCAGGAACGCACCGAACAGCAGCACGTCCGCGTCGCTGCCGTTCGACAGCAGGTGCGCAAACGCCCAGGTCTTCACGCCGAGCAGCATCGGGTGGTGCAGACGCGCGCGGATGCTATTGCGCGGCACGTAGGCGGCCACCAGCAGCACGAACGAGATCAGCATCAAGAGCGCGGTCACGTGCCGCAGCCACTGCGGCGACAGCCACAGCAGCCCCGGCAGATTGCGCGCCTGGCCGTAGCCCCAGATGACCAGCGCGAAGCCGACGATCGACACCACCGAGTACAGCCCCTTCCAGGGCCGCTCGCCGATGCGCGCGATCTGGCGCCCGCGCCAGTCGTCGGCAAAGATGCGCGTCGAATGCGCGCCCAGGAAGATCACCAGCCCCAGCACCAGCAGGCCCATCGCTCGTTCTCCTTCGTTGGTTCGCGCGATTATCGGCGCAGCGGGGCAGCGGCGCGGATGGCTGGCCTGCGGCGGCATCTTCATCGCGATCGGGCTGGTGCTGCCGCTGCGCGGGTGAGTCGGCGGGGGCTGAGCGCAGAGCTAGCGCACCCGTCTCGAAGGAGCCGCGCGCGGCCCGCGCCGTTTTCTACTGTGGCCGCAACTCACGCACCGGCCGCACCTCGATGCTGCCGACCTTCGCTGGCGGGATCTGCGCGGCGATCTGCAGCGCCTCATCCAGGTCGCGCGCGTCAATGAGGTAGAAGCCGGCGAGCTGCTCCTTGGTCTCGGCGAACGGCCCGTCGTACAGCGCGGTCTGGCCATTGCGCACCCGCACCGTGGTCGCGGTGTCGGCCGGGTGCAGCGGCTCGGCGGCGAGCATGCGGCCGCTCGCCGCCAGGCCCTGCGCGAACTCGAGGCAGGTGCGGTCCGGGCAGGCGCTCCAGTGCTCCGGGTCGAGGTAGACGAGGCAGAGGTATTTCATCAATCGGGTCCGCAGCGGCGCAGGGGCCGGTAGTTTCCGCCTATTTCAAGCTACTTCCACGTCGACGTGCGACGCCGGAGATTCTCTTCCTGTTCCTTCGCTTGCGGTGTCATGATGTCCGCGAAGTCTTCCATTTCGAACACCGGGCGAATCTCGATGTCGGAATCGGTCAGCATCGGGTTCGGGCAGCGCTACACCCATTCCACCGCCTCGTCGAGCGAGCGCACCTGCCACAGCCAATACCCGGCGACGAGCTCCTTGGTCTCGGCGAACGGCCCGTCGGTCACGGTGCGGCTCGTGCCCGAGAAGCGCACCCGCTTGCCCTCCCGGCTCGGTTTGAGCCCCTCGCCCGCCAGCATGATGCCGGCCTCGACCAGTTCCTGGTTGAAATTTCCCATCGCCGTCAACAGCTCCGCGGGCGGCATCACGCCGGCCTCGCTGTCCTGGGTCGCCTTGACCATCACCATGACTTTCATGCTGGCTCCTCGAAGGTGGTTTGGCTGTGTCGTTGTGCTTGGTCGTCAGCCGGCGGCGCGCGTCATCGCGACCGGAATCATCTCGCCGTTGACGATCCACGGGCAGCCGTACCTGTCGATCAGCATGCCAAAGGACTTGGCCCAGAACGTCTCGCCCAACGCCATCGTCACCTTGCCGCCCTCGACCAGCGTGTTGAACGCGCGCTCGGCCTCGGCCACCCGGTCGAAATTGAGCGTGATCGACACGCCGTGGATGCCGGTGTACGGCATGCCGGGCGGGCAGTCGCCGGCGTACAGCGACTGGCCGCCGCCGATCTCGAGCCGCGCGTGCATCACGCGGTCCAGATGCTCCTTCGGCGTCTGCTCGGCATACGGCGACTGCGCGTTCGTCATGATCTCGAGCTTGCCGCCGAGCGCCTTCGCATAGAAGCGCATCGCTTCGGCGCAGTTGCCGTCGAACGCGAGATATGGAATGAACTGTTGCATGGTGTCTCCTTGAGTCAGCGTGGGTTGCAGCGATGCAGCAATGGCTGCACACCCGATAGTCGAACGCCGGCCAGCGCATTCGACAAGCAGCCCGAAAATATTTCAGGCGCGTTCTTTACGGCCCACCGCCAGCGCCGCGAGCCGCCGGCGCAGGAAGCGCCGTTCCGGTTCCTGCTGTGCGAGTTCGAGCGCGGCGGCGTAGCTGCTCCGCGCCTCGTCCGCGCGGCCGAGCCGCCGGCACAGGTCGGCGCGCGCCGCATGCGCCAGGTGGTAGCGCGCGAGCGCCGGGTACTCGGCGATCAGTGCGTCGACCAGCGTCAGCCCGGCCTCCAGCCCCTGCCCTGGCCCCCGGGCCATCGCGACCGCGACCGCGCGGTTCAGCTCGACCACCGGCGACGGCTCGACGCGCAGCAGCGCGTCGTACAGGCCGACGATCTGCGCCCAGTCGGTGTCCTCTGCACGCGAGGCCGCGGCATGCACCGCCGAGATCGCCGCCTGCAACGTGTAGCCGCCGAAGCGGCGCGTGGCCAGCGCCTGCTGCGCAAGCAGCCGGCCCTCTTCGATCAGCGCCGCGTTCCACAGACTGCGGTCCTGCTCGTCCAGCGCCACCAGCTCGCCGTCGGCGTCGACGCGCGCCGCGCTGCGCGACTCGTGCAGCAGCATCAGCGCAAGCAACCCGATCGCCTCGGGCTCGGGCAGCAGCCCGGCGACCAGTCGCGCGAGCCGGATCGCCTCGCCGCTCAGATCCGGATTCAGCGCGGCGTCGCCCGACGATGCCGAATAGCCTTCGTTGAACACCAGATAGATCACGCGCAGCACGCTCGCCAGCCGCGCGGGCAGTTCATCGGCCTCGGGCACCTGGTACGGAATGCGCGCGTCGCGAATTTTCGCCTTCGCGCGCACGATGCGCTGCGCGAGGGTGCCGGGCGTCTGCAGGAACGCACTCGCGACCGCCTCGGTGCTGAGCCCGCACACCTCGCGCAGCGTCAGCGCGACCTGTGCCTGCTGCGACAGGCTCGGGTGGCAGCAGGTGAAGATCAGGCGCAGCCGGTCGTCCTCCAGAATTCCTTGCTCGCCCGGCGCCGCGTCGTCGCTCGCAATGGCGAGGGCCTCCTCGGCCACCTCGTCCCACACCACCATGCGGCGATTGCGGCGCAGCCCGTCGATCGCCTTGAAGCGGCCCGCCGACACCAGCCAGGCCACCGGATTGTTCGGCACGCCGCCCTGCGGCCAGCGCTCGGCCGCAGCCATGAACGCGTCGTGCAGCGCCTCCTCGGCGAGATCGAAACTCCCAAGCAGCCGCACCAGCGTCGCGAACACGCGGCGCGAATCGCGGCGGTAGATCTGGTCAAGCGCCGCGTCGATCGGCGTCTGCATGTTCGACGGCATTGGGGCATCGTGCCACCGGCGAGGGAAAGAATCCATATCATTGCCAGATCCGTATTCAAACGGACGGTGCCACCTCCCAATGAGTTGCGTGAAGTCGCCTTTGAACGAACAATCGATCTCCAACGAGGAGTTTCAGATGCAGAAAGTCTTCTTCATTCATGCCGAATGGGACGAAGAGGCCGGCGTGTGGGTCGCGACTTCCGACGACGTTCCGGGGCTTGCCACCGAGGCCGACACGCTGGAGGCGTTGTCCGCCAAGCTCGAGAGCATGGTTCCCGAACTACTGGACGCCAACGGGTGGCCCGAAAGCCAGGAAGTTCATTTCGAACTGCTCGCCAGAAAGTTCAGCGTCGCCCAACGGGCTGCCGCTTGACGGGATGGGCGCCAGCTTCACGCCCGAGTTGGTCCGCCTGCTTCGAGACGCCGGGTGCCACTTTGAACGGCCCGGCAAGGGCGATCACGACATTTGGTTTTCGCCGCACACGGGCACCCGGTTCCCGGTGGATCACAAGATCAGGTCGAGGCACACGGCAAATGCCGTGCTCAAGCAGGCGGGGCTTCCGAAGCATTTCTGAGGCTCGAGCGCCTTCTGCGATATGCCAACGCGGTCTTCATGACAAAGCCGCTAAGCCAGTCTTCGGTTCTTCGGGCTTGTGCTTTGCCATTCAACCCAGGACTTCGTTAACAAGACATTGGCGCCCTACAACAACCATCAAACGTCGATATTCCCCGCCCTCAGCGCATTCGTCTCGATGAAGTCGCGGCGCGGCTCCACTTCGTCCCCCATCAGCATCGTGAAGACGCGGTCGGCCTCGATCGCGTCGTCGATCTGCACGCGCAGCAGGCGGCGCACGGCCGGGTCCATCGTGGTTTCCCACAGCTGCTCGGGGTTCATCTCGCCCAGGCCCTTGTAGCGCTGGCGCGCGGTGGCGCGCTCGGCCTCCTGGAGAAGCCAGCGCATCGCCTGGCGGAAATCGGCAACGGATTCTTCGCGGCGCTTCTCGCCTTCGCCGCGCATCACGCGCGCGCCTTCGCCGAGCAGGCCGCGGAAGGTGTGCGCGGCCTCGGCCAGCGCGGCGTAGTCGGCGCCGTGCACGAAGTCCTGCGTCAGCACGCTGCTCTTGATGTTGCCGTGATGGCGCCGGCTGATGCGCAGCAGCGGCTTGTCGTGGTGCGCGTCGAATTCGCCAGCGACCTCGGCGTCGGGCAGCGCGGCCTGCAACGCGATGGCACTGCCTTCAGCGTCGGCCACGGTGTCGAGGTTCACCGCGACGCCGTCGGCGACCGCGCGCAGCGCCTCGACGTCCATGAAGCCGGCGAGCCGGTTGATCACCGCTTCGGCCAGCTGGTGCTTGCGTGCGAGTTCGGCCAGCGTGTCGCCGCTGATGACGTTGGCCGCCGGCACGGAGCCGTCAGGCGACACGCCGGTGATGACGCTCGCGTCTTTCAGCGCCACGCGCAGCAGGAACGCGTCGAGCTCGGCGTCGTCCTTCAGGTATTGCTCGTCGCGCCCGACCTTGACTTTGTACAGCGGCGGCTGCGCGATGTAGATGTGGCCGCGCTCGACCAGCTCGGGCATCTGGCGATAAAAGAACGTGAGCAGCAGCGTGCGGATGTGCGCGCCGTCGACGTCCGCGTCGGTCATGATGATGATGCGGTGGTAGCGCAGCTTGGCCGCGTCGAAGTCGTCGCCGCCGTTCGGTCCGCCGGCCTTGCCGATGCCGGTGCCCAGCGCCGTGACCAGCGTGACGATCTCGTTGGACGACAGCAGCTTCTCGTAGCGCGCCTTCTCGACGTTCAAAATCTTGCCGCGCAGCGGCAGGATCGCCTGGAACTTGCGGTCGCGCCCCTGCTTGGCGCTGCCGCCGGCCGAGTCGCCCTCGACGATGTAGATCTCGCACAGCGCCGGGTCCTTTTCCTGGCAGTCGGCGAGCTTGCCGGGCAGGCCCATGCCGTCGAGCACGCCCTTGCGCCGCGTCATGTCGCGCGCCTTGCGCGCCGCCTCGCGTGCGCGCGCCGCCTCGATGATCTTGCCGACGATGATCTTCGCGTCCTGAGGGCGTTCCTGCAGGTAGTCGCCGAGCAGCCGGCCCACCAGGTCCTCGACCGGGCCGCGCACCTCGCTCGACACCAGCTTGTCTTTCGTCTGGCTCGAAAACTTGGGCTCGGGCACCTTCACCGACAGCACGCAGGTCAGGCCTTCGCGCATGTCGTCGCCGCTGATCTCGACCTTGGCCTTCTTCGCGAGCTCGTTCTCTTCGATGTACTTGTTGATGACGCGCGTCATCGCCGCGCGCAGGCCGGTCAGGTGCGTGCCACCGTCGCGCTGCGGGATGTTGTTGGTGAAGCACAGCACCTGCTCGTTGTAGCCACTGTTCCACTGCATCGCGACCTCGACGCCGATCACCGTGCCCTGGTCGCTCTCGCGCTCGCCGGTCGCGTAGAACACGTTCGGGTGCAGCACGGTCTTGCCCTTGTTGATGAAGTCGACGAAGCCGCGCACGCCGCCGGCGCCGGCGAAGTCGTCCTCCTTGGCGGTGCGCTCGTCCTTCAGCCGTATCCGCACCCCGTTGTTCAGGAACGAAAGCTCGCGCAGGCGCCGGCTCAGGATGTCGTAGTGGAAGTCGCTGTTCTCCTTGAAGATCTCGGCGTCGGGCAGAAAGTGCACCTCGGTGCCGCGCTTGTCGGTCTTGCCGGTGACCTTCATTGGCGAGACCTCTGCGCCGTCCTGCGTCTCGACGATTCGGTTCTGCACCACGCCGCGCGAGAACTCCATCACGTGCACCAGGCCTTCGCGGCGTATCGTCAGGCGCAGCATCTTCGAGAGCGCATTCACGCAGCTCACGCCGACGCCGTGCAGCCCGCCCGACACCTTGTAGCTGTTCTGGTTGAACTTGCCGCCCGCATGCAGCTCGGTCAGCGCGATCTCGGCGGCGGTGCGCTTCGGCTCGTGCTTGTCGTCCATCTTCACGTCGGTCGGGATGCCGCGGCCGTTGTCGACCACGCTGACCGAGTTGTCGGGATGGATCGTGACCAGGATGTCGTCGCAATGGCCGGCCAGCGCTTCGTCGATCGAGTTGTCTACCACCTCGAACACCAGGTGATGCAGCCCAGTGCCGTCCGAGGTGTCGCCGATGTACATGCCAGGGCGCTTGCGCACCGCCTCCAGGCCTTCGAGGATCTGGATCGAGTCGGCGCCGTAAGCTTCGGACGCGCCCGCCTGATGCGCGTCGATCACCGGGCGAAAGCTCGATGCCCCCTCGCCCGACTGCGCCGACACCGCCTCCTCGGGTGCGGAGTTGGCAGGCGAAATCGGCTCGTTTTGTTCGGACATGACGGAGGAGGACAAGGGAAAACGGGAAATGACGAAAGCGTGGCGGCGACCGCGAAAATATCAATAAAAACCCGCTGAAGCCAACGTCTATACTTATCTTTATGCTACATAAATAGTAGCATTTTGCGTTCGTTCAGATGCGCATCGGCATCACGACGTACTTGAACTGCGCGTTGTCGGGGATGGTCAACAGCGCCGAGCTGTTCGAGTCCGACAGCTCGACCTTCACCATCTCCTGCTCCATGTTCGCCAGCGCGTCGATCAGGTAGCTGACGTTGAAGCCGATCTCGATGCTGTCGCCGCCGTAGTCGACGTCGAGTTCGTCGACCGCCTCCTCCTGCTCGGCGTTGCTCGACGCGACGCGCAAGGTGCCGGGCTCGATGTTCAGCCGCACGCCCTTGAACTTCTCGTTGGTCAGGATCGCGGTGCGCTGCAGAGCGGCCAGCAGCGTCGCGCGACCGAGCGTGATCTGATTGCGGTGGTTGCGCGGAATCACGCGGTTGTAGTCGGGGAACTTGCCCTCGACCAATTTCGAGACGAACTCCATGCCGCCGAAGCTGAACTTCGCCTGGTTCGCGGCGAACTGCATCTCGATCGCGCCTTCGGCGTCGGACAACAGCCGCTGCAGCTCGAGCACCGTCTTGCGCGGCAGGATCACCTCCTGCTTCGGCACCTCGACCTCGAGCTTGGCCGACGCGAACGCGAGCCGGTGCCCGTCGGTGGCGACCAGGCTGAGCTGCTTGCCCTCGGCGACGAACAGGATGCCGTTCAGGTAGTAGCGGATATCGTGCACCGCCATCGCGAACGACACCTGGCTCAGCAGACTCTTCAAAGTCTTCTGCGGCACGCTGAACACGGGCCCGAAGTTCGCCGCCTCCTGCACCAGCGGAAAGTCCTCGGCCGGCAGGGTTTGCAGCGTGAAGCGGCTCTTCCCGCCCTTCAGGATCAGCTTGTTCTGGCTCGACTCGAGCGACACGGTCTGCTCGGCCGGCAGCGTGCGCAGGATGTCGATCAGCTTGCGCGCGCCGACCGTGGTCGTGAAGTCGCCGCGGTCGCCATCGAGATCGGCCGTGGTGCGGATCTGGATTTCGAGGTCACTGGTGGTGAGCTGCAGCGCGCCGCTCGTTTTGCGGATCAGCACATTGGCCAGAATCGGCAACGTGTGCCGGCGCTCGACGATGCCCGAGACCGCTTGCAGCACGGCGAGCGTTTTCTCTTGCGTGGCCTTCAGGACGATCATTGGTTTTCTGCCTTTTTTAATTTAGTAGTTGTAGGTAAGGGCCGGCACCGGCTGGGGATATCTGCATTTTCTCTTTTTTCTTCAAGCACTTGGACCATGGCAACCGCTGTGGGTGACCGTGCTCGCCGCGTGCTCCGCAAAGCGGGACAAGTCCATCGATCCGGCCCGGGCTGTGGAAAAGGTCCCGGTTGTTCCGGAACTGTCCCCAGGGTTTGCGGCAAGTGCGGGCATGGTCGTCTGCACGGTCCGTCGCAATCGCATCAACCCTTGAGCGTCTGCTCGAGCACATGCAGTTGCTGGTTCAGTTCGGCGTTGTTCTGGCGCTCGGCGCCGATCTTGCGCACCGCGTGCAGCACCGTGGTGTGGTCGCGCCCGCCGAACAGTTCGCCGATCTCGGGCAGGCTGCGCTGCGTCAGCTCCTTCGCCAGGTACATCGCGATCTGGCGCGGCCGCGCGATGCTGGCCGGGCGCTTCTTGCTGTACATGTCGGCGACCTTGATCTTGTAATAGTCGGCGACCGTCTTCTGGATGTTCTCGATGCCAATCTGCCGGTTCTGGATCGACAGCAGGTCGCGCAGCGCGTCGCGCGCGAGCTGGATCGAGACTTCCTTCTGGTTGAAGCGCGAGTACGCGAGGATCTTGCGCAACGCGCCCTCCAGCTCGCGCACGTTCGAGCGCACGTTTTTTGCGACGAAGAACGCGACCTCCTCGGGCATCTCGGCGCCCTCGGCCGCCGACTTGTTGATCAGGATCGCGACGCGCATCTCCAGCTCCGGCGGCTCGATCGCGACCGTGAGGCCGGAATCGAAGCGCGACACGAGACGCTCGTGGATGTCGGTCAGGCCCTTCGGGTAGGTGTCGCTGGTCATCACGATGTGCGACTTCTTAGCCAGCAGCGCCTCGAAGGCGTTGAAGAACTCCTCCTGCGTGCGGTCTTTGTTCGCGAAGAACTGCACGTCGTCGATCAGCAGCAGGTCGAGCGAGTGGTAGCGCTCCTTGAATTCGTCGAAAGTCTTGCGCTGATAGGCTTTGACCACATCGGAGACGAACTGCTCGGCATGGATGTAGAGAACTTTGGCCTGCGGGCGCTCGGCGAGCAGCCGGTTGCCGACCGCGTGCATCAGATGGGTCTTGCCCAGGCCGACGCCGCCGTACACGAACAGCGGGTTGTACAGATGGCCCGGCATGCCGGCCACGTGCATCGCGGCCGCGCGCGCCATGCGATTCGCGGTGCCCTCGACCAGGGTCTCGAAGGTCAGTGCCGAATTGAGCCGGTTGCGCAACGCGCCGGGCTGCGCCGGCTCTCTGCCGTCGGCCGCTTCGGCCGGCTCCGAAGCGACCTCTGATTCCGGTTGTGGAAACAAAGGTGCTGTTCTGGGAATAGATTCCCTGGGAGCGAGCACTAACTCAACCGGAATCGGCTGGCCGTAGATCCGCTCCAGTAGACCGGCGATTCGGCCAAGGTACTGGGCGCGAATCCAGTCGAGCTTGAATCGGTTCGCTACATGGATCGTGACCTTGGACAGGTCGTCCGCGACCTGCGCGGCGAGTGGCTTGATCCAGGTGTTGAACTGCTGCTCCGGCAGTTCCTGGGCCAGCTGGTCGATGCAACTCAGCCACAGGCTGTTGCCGGCTTCGGTGCTGCCAAGGCCCCCGGTACCAGCCAGGCTGTTGTTCCGCCCTCCGTTCATCCTTGTCGTTCTCTGTTGTGGATAGTAAGCCGATTCGAAGCCGTGCATTCTACTTTTCCGAGGTCTTATCCACAAGCCGGATCGGTCGGCTCATCCTGCGGCGCGGCGGGCCCGATTGTCGGGAGCAGCCGAATTTGGGATAATCAACGGTTACCCTGATTGCCGGCCCTGATCCTTGTGGGCGGCCCTCAGCAGGACCACGAAATGAAACGCACCTATCAACCCTCCAAAATTCGCCGCGCCCGCACCCATGGCTTTCTGGTGCGCATGAAGACCCGCGGCGGCCGTAGCGTGATCAACGCGCGTCGCGCGAAGGGCCGCAAGCGTCTGTCGGTCTGAGGCCGGCGGCGCCAGCCCGTTCCCCGCTGCGCCGGCCTGCGGCCGGCGGCCCACAAGCCCTTGCCGAAGTGCAGCGACTGAAAACGCGCGCGCAATTCCAGACCGTCATGCAAGCAGGCGGCATCGTCTCTCGCTCCGCGCATTTCGCGCTGCACCGCTGTGCGGCGCAGCACCTCGCGCCCGTGCCGCGGCGCGAAGCCGACGGGCCGGAAGCCGCTGATCAGCGTGACGCCGCCGCGCCGGCCACGGTCTGGATCGGCGCGCTGCTGCCCAAGCGCTGGGCCCGGCGCGCGGTGACGCGCAACGCGCTGCGGCGGCAGATCTACAGCGTCGCCGCGGAATTCGAGCCGAGGCTCGCGCAAGCGGCTCATCTGGTGCGGCTGCGCGCCGGTTTCGATCGCGCTCGGTTCGTCAGCGCCAGTTCCGAGGCGTTGCGGCGCGCGGTGCGCGGCGAACTGCAGCAGCTGTTTGCCGGCGCCGCCGGCCCGGCCGCTGCGCCCGCCGCTGCCGGGTCGGCGTCATGATGCGCGCACTGCTCATCGCGCTGGTGCGCGGCTATCGGCTCTTGCTGAGTCCCTGGCTCGGCGCGGCGTGCCGGTTCGAGCCGACCTGCTCGGGCTATGCGCTCGAAGCGCTGGCGCGCCACGGCGCTGCCGCCGGCAGCTATCTCACGCTGCGCCGGCTCGTGCGTTGCCACCCCTGGTGCGACGGCGGCTGCGACCCGGTGCCGGAGCGTCTGCCGCGCGGACCCGCTGCGACGGCAGTGGCACGAATGTTTACCTCTCTGATGACGTCCGGCGCGGCGAAGTCCAACAACAAGCCCTCTTCATGAACGATATCCGCCGCACCATCCTGTGGGTGATCTTCGGCTTTTCGCTGGTCCTGTTATGGGACCAGTGGCAGGTCTATAACGGGCACAAGGCCACGTTCTTCCCGTCCGCGCATGTCGCGATCAAGGCCGGCGAATCGGCCAGCGCGGCCGGCGGCAGCGCGGCGACACCGGCCGCGAGCCCTTCGACGGCGCAGCCGGCCACGGCCGGTCAGCTGGCGCAAGTTGCGCAGGTGCCGGGTGCGCAGCCGGGCGGAACGGCGCCCGCGCCGGCCGGCCCGGCGCATCAGCAGGTGGTGGTCAGCACCGACGTGCTGCGCCTCACCTTCGACACCGAAGGCGGCTCGCTGGTGCGCTCGGCCTTGCTGAAGGTGCCCGACGAAGTCGACAAAAGCCAGCCGTTCGTGCTGATGCAGGACGACGCGCAGACGGTGTACGTCGCGCAGAGCGGGCTGATCGGCGCAACCGGCAGCGCCGGGTTTCCGACGCACAAAACGGTGATGACGCTGCTGCCCGACGCGCGCACGTTGACGCCCGGCAGCGACACGCTGACCGTCCGGTTCGAATCGCCCGACCTGGGCGGCGTCAAGCTGATCAAGACCTATACCTTGAAGCGCGGCTCGTATGCGCTCGGCGTCAAGTTCGACGTGGTGAACACCGGCACGGCGCCGGTGTCGCCCGAGCTCTACCTGCAATTGGTGCGCGACGGCAAGCCGGCCGGAGCGACGCGCTTTTATTCGACCTTCACCGGTCCGGCGGTCTACACCGACGAGAAGAAATACCAGAAGATCGAATTCAAGAAAATCGACGAGAACAAGGCCGAGATCCAGCAGGAGTCGAGCAGCGGCTACGTCGCGATGGTGCAGCATTACTTCGCGAGCGCCTGGCTGCTGGCGAGCGGCATCCAGCGCAACCTGTTCGTGCGCAAGGTCGGCAGCGACCTGTACGCGGTCGGCATGATCGTGCCGCTGAACCAGATCGCGCCGGGGGCAAGCCGGGCGGTCGACGCGCGGCTGTTCACCGGCCCGGAAGAAGAGCAGACGCTGGAAGCGCTTGCGCCGGGTCTCGATCTGGTGAAGGACTACGGCTGGTTCACGATCATCGCCAAGCCGCTGTACTGGCTGCTCTACAACATCCACCGCTTCCTGGGCAACTGGGGCTGGTCGATTGTCGCGCTGGTGTTCCTGCTGAAGGTCGCGTTCTACTGGCTCAACGCCAAGGCCTATTCCAGCATGGCGAAGATGAAGGCGGTCGGCCCCCGCATCACCGCGATGCGCGAGCGGCTGAAGGACAAGCCGCAGGAAATGCAGCAGGAGATGATGAAGATCTACCGCGAGGAAAAGGTCAACCCGATGGGCGGCTGCCTTCCGATGGTGGTCCAGATCCCGGTGTTCATCGCGCTGTACTGGGTGCTGCTGTCGTCGGTCGAGATGCGCGGCGCGCCGTGGATTCTTTGGATCCACGACCTGGCCCGGCCCGACCCGTACTACATCCTGCCGCTGATCATGGCTTGTACGTCGCTGCTGCAGACCGCATTGAATCCGGTGCCGCCGGACCCGATGCAGGCCAAGCTGATGTGGATCATGCCGCTCGCGTTCTCGGTGATGTTCTTCTTCTTCCCGGCCGGCTTGGTGATCTACTACATCACGAACAACCTGCTGTCGATCCTGCAGCAGTGGATCATCAACACGCGCATGGGCGTGCCACCGCAATTCCACCTGCCGAAGTTCCGCTGAAGGGGCGCAAAGCCCGATAGCAGTGCCGACGCTCGACCACGACCCGATCGCCGCGATCGCGACCGCGGCCGGTCGCGGTGGCATCGGCATCGTGCGCATCAGCGGCCAGGGTTTGGCACCGCTAATCGAAGCGCTCTGCGGACGTGGCCTGCAACCCCGTGAAGCCACCTACCTGCCGTTCCTGGACGGCGACGGATCGGCGATCGAGCGCGGCCTGGCGCTCTACTTCCCGGCGCCGCATTCTTACACCGGTGAAGACGTGCTGGAACTGCAGGCGCATGGCGGGCCGGTGCTGCTGCAGTTGCTGCTGGCGCGGGTGCTGGCCGCCGGCGCCGAGCCGGATTCCGTGGGCGGGCGGCCGCGGCTGGCCCGGCTGCGGCTCGCGCGCCCCGGCGAGTTCACCGAACGCGCGTTCCTGAACGGCAAGATCGACCTGGCGCAGGCCGAGGCCGTGGCCGATCTGATCGACGCCGCGACGGAGAGCGCGGCGCGCAGTGCCGCGCGTTCGCTCGCCGGCGCGTTTTCCGGCGAAGTCGATACGCTGCGCGAAGCGCTGATCCAGCTAAGGATGCTGGTCGAGGCCACGCTCGACTTCCCAGAGGAAGACATCGACTTCCTGCGCCAGGCCGACGCGGCCGGCCAACTCGCGCGGCTGCGCGAAACGCTGGCGCGGGTGCAAGAGCGCACGCGCCAGGGCGCGCTGCTGCGCGAAGGCATCAAGGTCGTGATCGCGGGCCAGCCCAATGCCGGTAAGAGTTCGCTGCTGAACGCGCTGGCCGGCGCGGAACTGGCGATCGTCACGCCGGTGCCGGGCACTACGCGCGACCTGGTGCGCCAGACGATACAGATCGAGGGCGTGCCGCTGCACGTGATCGACACCGCGGGGCTGCGCGCGCAGGGCGACGAGATCGAGCAAATCGGCATCGCGCGCGCCTGGGGTCAGATCGAACAGGCCGACGCGGTGCTGTTTCTGCACGACCTGACGCGCGCCGATGCTCCGGATTACATAGCGGCTGACGCAGAGATCGCGCGGACTCTGGCGTTGAAAGTCTCAAGAAATACGCCGATCGTCACGATCTGGAACAAGTGCGACGCGGTCGCCGGCGAAGCCGCTGCCAGCCTTGCCGCCGGCCGCGACGGCATCGTGCTGTCGGCCCGCACCGGCGCCGGACTCGAGAGCTTGCGCGCCAGGCTGCTCGAGGTCGCCGGCTGGCAGGCGCTGCCGGAAGGGGTCTACACCGCGCGCGCGCGCCATGTGCAAGCGCTGCTGCGAGTCGGTGGCCATCTGGCCGCCGCGGCCGATCATCTGGCCGCGCGCGCGCCGGCGCTGGAACTGCTGGCCGAGGAGCTGCGGCTGGCGCAGCATGCGCTCGGTGAAATCACCGGGGCGTTCACCAGCGACGATCTGCTGGGTGTGATTTTTTCACAATTTTGCATAGGAAAATAGCAGCGCAATTCGATCGGCTCCCTTATCATTCCCGGGCCGCCGCCGCTATCCGGCCACCAGAAGTGGCCTGCCGAAAGCGTCGCGACATGGTCCGCAAACTCGCCGCATCATGAATCAATCAGCGCCCGCCTCCGTGAAGTTCAACGTGCAGGATCTGGTCCGGGCCGTCGGCATGGACAGCGCGTACGACACGCTCAATCTGACGCTGACCACCGCGCAGTGGGAAATCCTCGGTAGCTACTTGCAGCCGTTCGCGCTCGCGCAGGGTCAGATGCTGATCGAGCAGGGCGCGCTGGATCGCACGCTGTACTTCATCGAAAGCGGCACGCTGAGCGTGCACTACGAGGACGAAGACGGCCGCATGAGCCTGGCGCTGGTCGGTGCCGGCTCGGTCGTCGGCGAGGGCGCATTCTTCTCGCGGCTGCCGCGCAATGCCAGCGCGGTCGGCGCGGGGCCCTGCAAGCTCTGGTGCCTGACGCCGGTGCGCTTCGCCGAGCTGGCGAACCGCCAGCCGAATATCGCGCTCAGCGTCGTGATGGCGCTGGGCGAGGTGATCGGCAAGCGCATGTCGAACAAGCCGCGCCGCATCGCGGTGACCTGACCGGCGCCGCTGCCCGGCGCACCGGCTGCTAGCGGCCGGCGAAGTCCACCAGCGTATACAGCGGTAGGCCGGCATCGCGCAGCCGCTTCGATCCGCCGAGCTCGGGCAGGTCGACGATCGCCGCGCCTTCGATCACGTTCGCCCCGAGTTTTTCCAGCAGACGCCAGCCGGCCATCATCGTGCCGCCGGTCGCGATCAGGTCGTCGATCAGCAGCACCCGTTCGCCGGGGCGGACCGCGTCGGTGTGCAGTTCGACCGTCGCGCTGCCGTATTCGAGTTCGTAGGTTTCGGCGACCGTGGTGAACGGGAGCTTGCCCTTCTTGCGGATCGGCACGAACCCCAGCCCAAGCTGGTACGCGACCACCGCGCCGATGATGAAGCCGCGCGCGTCCAGCCCGGCGATCACCGCAGGGCGACGCGCCGGCTCCTGGTAGCGCTGCGTGAACGCCTCGATCAGCACGCGAAACACTCGTGGGTCTTGCAGCAATGGCGTGATGTCGCGGAACTGCACGCCCGGCGCGGGCCAGTCCGGCACGGTGCGGATGTGCGAGCGCAGGAATTCGGCACGGTCGTCCATGGCTTCATCCTCTCAGCAGTTTCTCTTCGGCGATCGCGAGCGCCTCCGGCGTGCCCGACAGGACCAGGGTGTCGCTGTCCTGCAGCGTCAGCGCATCGTGCGGCGCGACCGGCCGGCCGTTGCCGCGGCGCAAGCTCACCACGCGCGCGCCCAGTTCCATCAGCCCGAGCTGGCCCAGCACCTTGCCGATCGCCTCGGCGCCGGGGCGTAGCGTCAGCGTCGACAACCGTTCCTGGCTGCGCTCGTTCACCGTGTCGTCGTCGGCGCCGTGGAAGTAGCCGCGGAACAGCCGGTAGCGCGCGCTGCGCTGCTCCTGCACGGTGCGCAGCACGCGGCGCATCGGCACGCCGACCAGCGCCAGCGCATGGCCGGCCAGCATTAGCGAACCCTCGATCGCCTCCGGCACGACCTCGGTCGCGCCGGCCTGGCGCAACCGCTCGAGATCCTGGTCGTGCTGGGTGCGCACGACCACCGGCACATGCGGCGCGTGGGCGCGCACGTTCGCCAGCACCTTCAGCGCCGCCTGGGCATCCAGGTAGGTGATCACCAGCGCGCTGGCGCGCGCCAGTCCCGCGGCGATCAGCGCCTGCAGGCGACCGGCGTCGCCGAACACCACCGAGTCGCCGGCCGCGCCGGCCTGGCGCACCCGGTCCGGATCGAGGTCCAGCGCCATGTACGGGATGTTCTCGCGTTCGAGCATGCGCGCCAGGTTCTGGCCGCAGCGCCCGTAGCCGCAGATGATCACGTGCCGGTCGGCATTGATCGCGCGGCGCGCGATCGTCGTCATCTGCAGCGACTGGTGCAGCCATTCGCTGCTGGCGAGCTTCATCACGATCCGGTCGCTGTGCATCACGATGAACGGCGTGGCGAACATCGACAACACCATGCTCGCAAGGATCGGATCGAGCAACGCCGGCGGCACCAGCGCGTTGCGCTCGGCCAGCGTCATCAGCACGAAGCCGAACTCGCCGGCCTGCGCCAGATAGAGGCCGGTGCGCAACGCGGTACCGGCGCTCGCGCCGAGGCTGCGCGCGAGCAGCGCGATCATGCCGAGCTTGAACAGCACCGGCAGCACCAGCAGCACCAGCACCAGCGCCCAGTGGCCGACGATCGGATGCCAGTCGAGCCGCATGCCGACCGTGATGAAGAACAGGCCGAGCAGCAGGTCGTGGAACGGCCGGATGTCGGTCTCGACCTGATGCTTGTATTCGGTCTCCGAAATCAGCATGCCGGCGATGAACGCGCCCAGCGCCAGGCTGAGACCGGCGAGCTGCGTCAGCCAGGCCAGGCCCAGCGTGATCAGCAGCAGGTCCAGCATGAACAGCTCCTGGCTGCGCCGGCGTGCCACCAGCGTCAGCCACCAGCGCATCAGCCGCTGGCCGCCGACCAGCAACAGCGCGATCAGTGCCGTGGCCTTCAGCGCGGCCAGCGCCAGCGACTGCAGCAGCAGTTCTGCGCTCGAACCGAGCGCAGGCAGCAGCACCAGCAGCGGAACCACCGCGAGATCCTGGAACAGCAGTACGCCCATCACGCGCTGGCCGTGCTCGGAGTCGAGCTCGAGTCGCTCGGCCATCAGCTTGCCGACGATCGCGGTGCTGCTCATCGCCATCGCGCCCGACAGCGTCAGTGCCGAGCGCCAGCCCATGTGCCAGCGGTCCGGCAGCAGCGTCGTCAGCAGCAGCGAGCCGCCCGTGACCAGTACCATCGTCAGCACCACCTGCAGCAGGCCGAGGCCGAACACATGGCGGCGCATCGCGCGCAGCCTGGACAGGTTGAACTCCAGCCCGATTACGAACATCAGCAGCACCACGCCGAATTCGCCGAGGTACTTGATGTCCTGCGTGTCCTGCGCAAGGCCGAGCGCGTGCGGGCCGATCAGCACGCCGACGCACAGGTAGCCGAGAATCGGCGGCAACTTGAGCGAGCGGCAGGCCACCACGCCGAGCACCGCGGCCAGCAGGTACAGCAGCGTGAGTTGCAGCCCGGACATGCCGCCATACTAGCAAGCGGCGCTGGTCGCTACACTGACGGGTTATGACATTCGATCCGGACCGCGCGCAGCGTCTGGCGCGCGAGAGCTTCGACATCGAGGCCGCAGCGGTGCTGGGCCTGAAGGCGCAGATCGGCGACGGATTCGCGCGCGTGGTGCGCCGCATCCTCGGCGTGCGCGGCCGCGTGGTCGTGATGGGCATGGGCAAGAGCGGCCATGTCGGACGCAAGGTCGCCTCGACGCTCGCCTCCACCGGTACCGCGGCGATGTTCGTGCATCCGGCCGAGGCCAGCCATGGCGATCTCGGGATGATCAAGGCGATCGACCTGGTGCTCGCGATCTCCAACAGCGGCGAGAGCGAGGAGCTGATCCGGATTCTTCCGCTGCTGAAAAGGCTCGAGGTGCCGCTGGTCGCGATCACCGGCGACCGGGCCTCGACGCTCGCGCGGCATGCCGACGAAACGCTGACCTGCGCGGTCGAGAAGGAAGCCTGTCCGCTGAATCTCGCGCCGACTGCCAGCACCACGGCGCAGCTCGCGCTCGGCGACGCGCTGGCGGTTGCGCTGCTCGATGCGCGCGGTTTCCGGGCCGAGGACTTCGCGCGCTCGCACCCGGGCGGCGCGCTCGGCAGAAAGTTGCTGACCCATGTCAGCGACGTGATGCGGACCGGCACCGATGTGCCCAGGGTGACGGCCGCGACCGGCTTCAGCGACCTGATGCGCGAGATGAGCGCGAAGGGCCTGGGTGCGTCGGCGGTGGCCGACGACACCGGACAGGTGCTGGGCATCTTCACCGACGGCGACCTGCGCCGCCTGATCGAGCGCGGCGCGGACCTGCGCCACGCGCTCGCGCGCGACGTGATGCACCCGGACCCGGTCACGATCCGCGCGGACGCGCTCGCGGTCGATGCGGCCGACCTGATGGAGCAGCACCGCATCACCAGCGTGCTCGTGCTCGACGTCGACGGGCGCCTGTGCGGCGCGCTCAACAGCAACGACCTGATGCGGGCAAAGGTCATATGAACCCCCCAGGCTGCGCACACTACGGTGCTTCGCCATCCCCCCTTGCGGTGCAAGGGGGGCGACGCCAGCGGCCTGGCGGAGCCAGCTCCGCGGCGACGCCGCGGAACGGCCGTGTCGTAGGCTCAGATTGCGTTCGGTGATGGCGAGTGAGTCCACTTCATCGATCGCGCCGGCGCCGCTGCGGCCGGTGCTGGACTTCGCGCCGGAGCTGCTGCTGCGCGCGCAGGGGATCCGGGTCGCGTTCTTCGACGTGGACGGCGTGCTGACCGACGGCGGTTTGTATTTTTCAGACCACGGCGAGACGCTCAAGCGCTTCAACACGCAAGACGGTCTCGGCCTGAAGCTGCTGCAGCGCGTCGGCATCACGCCGGTCGTGATTTCGGGGCGCGACTCGTCGCCGCTGCGCGCGCGGCTTGCGGCGCTCGGGGTCACCGAGGTGCATTACGGCACCGAAGACAAGCGCCCGGCGGCCGAGGCGACGCTGCGCGCGCTCGGGCTCGACTGGGGACAGGCCGCCGCGATCGGCGACGACTGGCCGGACCTGCCGCTCTTGATGAGGTGTGCGTTCGCCTGCGCGCCGCCGAACGCGCATGCCGAGGTGCGCGCCATCGCGCACCATGTCACGTGCGCGCGCGCGGGCGACGGCGCGGCGCGCGAATTCTGCGACCTGCTGCTGGTCGCCGGCGGCCATTACCGGGTGCTGCTGGCGGCACTCGACCCGCTGGACCCGCGCGCGTGAAGACCGCCGGTGCGCTCGCGCGCGACCTGTGGGAGCAGGCCGCGGTCTACCTGCCGATCGTGCTGATGGGCGTGCTCGCGCTCGGCACCTACTGGCTGGTGCGCAGCACGCCGATCTTCGGGGTCGCCGTGCCGCCGCCACCGCCGCGCCACGAGCCGGATTACTTCATGCGCGACTTCGCGGTGCGCACGTTCGACGCGCAGGGTCGGCTGAAGAACGAGCTGTTCGGCACCGAGGGGCGCCACTATCCGGACACCGACACGATGGAAATCACGAATGCGCGGATTCGCGCGATCAACCCGGATGGCCGCGTGATCGTCGCGACGGCGCGGCGCGCACTCAGCAACAGCGATGCGTCGCAGGTGCAGCTGTTCGGCAACGCGGTGGTGGTGCGAGAGCCGGGGGTGGACGCGGCCGGGCATCCGCTGCCGCGCCTCGAGTACCGCGGCGAATTCCTCAACGCCTACCCGAACCAGGAGCGCGTGACCTCGAACAAGCCGGTCACGCTGACGCGCGGCAACGACCGCTTCACTGGGGACTCGATGGATTACGACAACTACTCGGGCGTGCTCGACATGCGCGGTCGGGTACGCGGCGTGCTCGAGCCGGGCGCCGACGCGTCAGCGCCGGCATCGAAGCCTGCGCCAAAGCCCGCGCCCTGAACGCAATGCAGCGGCTGGTCTTCATCACCGGCGCGTCGAGCGGCATTGGTCAGGCGCTGGCGGCGCGCTATGCCGAGGCAGGCTGGCGCCTCGCGCTCGTCGCGCGCCGTGAACTTGAGATGAAATCATGGGCAAGCGCGCGTGGATTAAGTGCGAACAGCTATCATATTTATAGTGCCGACGTGGCGCTGCCGGATAGCATCGCCGCGGCAGCGCAGGCCTGCATCGCCGCGCAGGGGCTGCCGGACGTGGTGATCGCAAACGCCGGCATCAGCATCGGCGTCGACACCGCACGGCGCGAGGACATCGCCGTGATGGCGCGCATCTTCGCAGTCAATACCGTTGGCGTGGCCGCGACGTTCCAGCCGTTCATTGCCGCGATGGCGCAACGCGGACGCGGCACGCTGGTCGGCATCGCAAGCGTCGCCGGCATCCGCGGCCTGCCCGGGCACGGCGCGTACTGCGCGAGCAAGGCGGCCGCGATCAGCTATCTGGAGAGCCTGCGCGGCGAGTTGCGCGCCAGCGGCGTCAGGGTGGTGACGCTGTGTCCCGGCTACGTCGACACGCCGCTCACGCAAAAGAACCGCTACGCGATGCCGTTTCTGATGGCGCCGCAGCGCTTTGCCGACCGCGCGCTTCCAGCGATCGACGCGGGCGCGAGCTACCGGGTGATTCCGTGGCAGATGGCGTTCGTCGCCAAGCTGCTGCGGCTGCTGCCGAATGCGTTGTTCGATCGGCTGCTGGTCGGGCGGCCGCGCAAGCAGCGCGGCGGATAGGCGGGCACAAGAAGCGCATCAAAAAGGGCTCGCCAAGGAGCCCTTTGGTTGCGCCCGGAAAACCAGGCGCGCGTTCGCGTTCTTCAGTAGCCGCTGCTGTTGCCGCCGCCGTAGCCGCCACCACCGCTGCGACCACGCGGACCGGCACCGTACGGACTGCGAAAGCCGCCATCGCTGCGGCCGCCACCGCCACCGCCGTAGCCGCCACCACCGCTGCGACCGCCACCGCCGTAGCCGCCACCGCCGCTGCGCGGGGGACGCGGCTCCATCGGCCGCGCTTCGTTGACGACGCAACTGCGGCCACCGAGCGACTGGCCGTTCATGCCGCTGATCGCGGCCTGCGCTTCGGCATCACTGCCCATTTCGACGAAGCCGAAGCCTTTCGAGCGACCGGTTTCGCGGTCCATCATGACCTTGGCGCTGGTCACCGCGCCGAAGCGCGAGAAAGTCTGATGCAGTTCGCCATCATTCACGGAATAAGGCAGGTTGCCGACATACAGTTTGTTGCCCATGAAGGGATCTCTCCAAAACACATTGACGAAGCGATGCAATCCCGAACACGCAGTCAACAACCCTATGAGATGCGAACCC
Organism: Burkholderiaceae bacterium; assembly: GCA_030123545.1. Taxonomy (NCBI): domain Bacteria; kingdom Pseudomonadati; phylum Pseudomonadota; class Betaproteobacteria; order Burkholderiales; family Burkholderiaceae; species Burkholderiaceae bacterium. Next base: position 394,703 of record CP126124.1, read on the forward strand.
GACTGACCACCGCAGACCCGTGCGGCGCCTCGCGGCGCCACACTCCCGCATTATGAACGCGATCCGGCGCGCGCCGTCAAGATTTTGTTGCGTGCTGTGGCCTGCAGCCGCGCGCCACGCAGACGCGGACCCGGTTCATTCTTCGGCGTAGTTCCGCCACTGGCGCATCGCATTTCGCATCGTGAGAACCTGGCGCTCGAAGATCGGGCAGGCCTGGCAGGCGGCCAGATGCAACCGCAGCGCGATGCGCTCGATGACCGGCAGCGCGCGGTCCTCGCGCGCGATCAGCAGCGCGGCGACTTGGCGGCAGGTGCGGGGCAAAATCTTCATGGCGACAGCGCGGCGGGTCGGCCCCCGAACCAGTTCAGCTCCAGGCATTCGCGCAGCCGCAGCCGGGCGCGGTGCAACTGCACGTACAGATTGGTCGACGTCAGGCTCAGCTCCTTACAGATCTGCTCGGCCGGCAGCTCGAGCCACTCGCGCATCAGGAACACCCGGGCCATCGTCGCGGGCAGCTTGTCGGCGCAGGCTTCCAGCACCTCGGCGAACTGGCGCGAACGCAGGTTCTGCTCCGGGTCGCCCCAGTCTGCCGGCAGGTTCGCGAACTGATCGCTGCTTCCAAACACCAGCGCGTCGAGCTCCTCGCTGCCGTCGGCGGCGTCGCCTTCGCAGCCGACGCGGACTTCGCGCGCCTGCTTTCGCAGCGCATCGATGACCTTGTGCTTCAGAATGCCGACCAGCCAGGTCTTCAGTTGCGCGCGGTTGCCGAACGACTGCGGATGCGCCAGCGCGGCGAGCAGGGTCTCGGACACCGCGTCCTCGGCCCAGGTGTCGTTGCGCAGCTGCAGCCGTGCGAATCGCAGCAGGTAGCCACGATGTTCGGCGATTTCGTCCTGGATCGACATGGTTGCGGGGCTGGCGGTCTTATGCGTGGCAGTCCCGCGCCACGGCTCGCCGAATCATACGCGGGCTGCATAATGTAACCACGATGTTACCGATGCCTGGAACGCAAACCGCTGTTGAAAAGCGAAGCGGGGACCTGTCGTGAACGCGCTGGCGCGCCGCATCGGCCTGCGTCTCGGCCGCTACCTCACCGCGACCGGCGACGGAGTCAACACCGCTTGGCCGATGGACCCGGTACGGCTGGCGGCCTGCCTGCGGCCCGGCGACGTGCTGCTGGTCGAGGGGGTATCGCGCATCAGCACCGTGATCAAATATTTGACGCAGTCGACCTGGTCGCATGCGGCGTTGTGCGTGCGCAGCCCGCTTTCCGGAGACGGTGTCGAGCCGCAATGCATGATCGAAGCCGACATGGTCGACGGCGTGCGCATGGTCGGCCTGTCCGCGTATCAGGGCCTGCACTGCCGCATCTGCCGGCCGGTCGGCATGACCCCCGACGAGCTGCAGCGCGTCTGCGACTTCGCGCTGCAGCGGCTGGGCGAACAGTACGACCTGAAGAACATCCTCGACCTCGCGCGCTACCTGCTGCCGCAGCCGCCGGTGCCCAGGCACTGGCGCCGGCGCATGCTGGCGCTGGGCAGCGGCGACCCGACGCGCGCGATCTGCTCGACGCTGATCGCGCAATGCTTCGAGTCGGTGCGCTACCCGATCTTGCCGCTGATCGAGACCGTGCACTTGCAGGATGCGCAGCACGCCGACAGCGTACGCGAGATCCTGCATGTGCGCCACTACAGCCTGTTCGTGCCGCGCGACTTCGACGTGTCGCCGTATTTCGAGGTCGTCAAGCCGACGCTGGCTGCCGGATTCGACTTCCACGCGCTGGCGTGGGACCGGTCGCCGCCGCAGCGCTGAAATACAAGCGTCACCGATCAGGCCTACCACGCGACCTCGCGTTCCGCGGTGGCGCTGATGCGGTGAATCGACAGGTCCGCGCCTTCGAACTCCTCCTCCTGGCTGAGCCGCAGCCCCACGGTTGCCTTGAGCGCCGCATACACGACGACCCCACCCAGCACCGCCCAGCCGACACCGATCGCGGTGCCGATCAGTTGCGCGGTCAGGCTGACGCCGCCGCGCCCGCCGAGAGCGGTGCTGCCGAAGATACCGGCGGCGAGGCCGCCCCAGGTGCCGCACAGCCCGTGCAGCGGCCAGACGCCGAGCACATCGTCGATCTTCCATCGGTTCTGCGTCAGCGTGAACAGGGTCACGAACAAGGCCCCGGCGATTGCACCCACCACGAGCGCGCCGAGCGGGTGCATCAGGTCCGAGCCGGCGCAGACCGCCACCAGCCCGGCGAGCGGGCCGTTGTGCACGAAGCCCGGGTCGTTCCTGCCGGCGACCAGCGCCGCCAGCGTGCCGCCGACCATCGCCATCAGCGAGTTCACCGCAACCAGACCGGAGATCTTGTCGATGGTCTGTGCGCTCATCACATTGAAGCCGAACCAGCCGACGGTCAGGATCCACGCGCCCAACGCCAGGAACGGAATGTTCGACGGAGGATGGGCGCTGACCGCGCCGTCCTTGCGATACCGGTTGCGGCGCGCGCCGAGCAGCAACACGGCCGGCAGCGCGAGCCAACCGCCGACCGCATGGACCACCACCGAACCGGCAAAGTCGTGAAACGGGACGCCCGTGAGCCGCGCGATCCAGTCCTGCACGCCGAATCGGTGTCCCCAGGCAATGCCCTCGTAGAAAGGATAAATCAGGCCGACGATGACCGCAGTTGCGATCAATTGCGGATAAAAGCGTGCACGCTCGGCAATCCCGCCCGAAATGATCGCCGGGATCGCCGCGGCAAAAGTCAACAGAAAGAAGAAGCGAACCAGCTCAAACCCGTTGTTTGCCGCGAGTTGATTTGCGTTGGTGAGAAAATGCGTGCCATAGGCAACGCCGTAGCCGACCAGAAAGTACGCGATGGTGGACACCGAGAAATCGGCCAGGATCTTCACCAGCGCGTTCACCTGGTTCTTGCGCCGTACGGTGCCGAGTTCCAGGAAGGCGAATCCGGCATGCATGGCCAGCACCATGATGCCGCCAAGAAGAATGAACAAGGTGTCAGAGCCCTCTTTTAGTGCATTCATGCTCTCATTTCCGGATCGATTGCAACAAATCGGTGCGCGGCATGCGTCGTGACCGCGCTTGCACCAAGTCAACGCAAGAAGCAGGCCACCATGTGTCATAACCGTGCGCGCCGACCCGGGACGGTGCGCCACATCTCGTGCTGATCGAGGGCTTCCTGGTTTCCGCCGGCGTGGTCGCGCTGGCCGAGGTCGGCGACAAGACGCAGCTGCTAACGCTGGTGCTGGCGGCCCGATTTCGTCGCCCTTGGCCGATCGTGCTCGGAATCTTCGCGGCGACGCTCGTGAACCATGCGCTGGCCGGCGCGTTCGGCGCCTGGATCACCGCGCATCTCAGCCCGCGCACCTTGCGCTGGGCGCTGGGGCTGTCGTTCCTCGCGATGGCGGCCTGGGTGCTGATCCCCGATCGGCAGGACGAGGTCGGCGACCGCGAGGCGACCTCTAGTCTGGGCGTGTTTGCCAGCACCGTGGCCGCGTTCTTCCTGGCCGAAATGGGCGACAAGACCCAGATCGCCACGGTCATGCTCGCCGCGAGGTTCAACCCGTATGCCGTGGTGGCCGGCACCACGCTGGGCATGCTGCTGGCCGATGCGCCGGTGGCCTGGTTCGGCGACCGCCTGATGCGGCGCGTGCCGGTGCGCGTGGTCCATGGGCTGTCGGCCCTGGTGTTCGCCGTGCTCGGCGGTATCGCGCTGCTGGGCTGACAAAGCGGCGCCCTTGCTATACTGTCCACTGTCAGACCACGCGCCGATTTGTTCCTGATTGCGGGCGCCGGACTCCAGCGAGTTCCGAAATACGGCTAAAGAGGGCACCCGCTCCCATCCCCGGCCTTCGGCTCATTGGTATTCGCCGCGCCCCGCGCCAGCGGGCGATCGGCAGCACCGGGTGTCTGTGCTCGAACTCATGCTGATCGCCACGCCCCAGACGCTGCATTTCGACGACGCGCTGCCGCTGCAAAGCGGCACGGCTATCGCGGGCTATGACTTGGTCTACGAAACCTATGGCCGGCTCAACGCCGACCGGTCGAACGCGGTGCTGATCTGCCACGCGCTGAACGCCTCGCACCATGTCGCCGGCAGCTACGCCGGCCGGCCGCGCAGCCAGGGCTGGTGGGACAACATGATCGGCCCCGGCAAGCCGGTCGACACCGACCGGTTCTTCGTGATCGGGGTCAACAACCTGGGCTCGTGCTTCGGCTCCACCGGCCCGATGCAGCCCGATCCGAACGCGCCGCCGGGCAGCGGCAAATGCTACGGCGCCGACTTTCCGGTGGTCACCGTCGAGGACTGGGTCAACGCGCAGGCGCGGCTGCTGGATCGGCTCGGCGTCGCGCAGCTGGCTGCCGTGATGGGCGGCAGCCTGGGTGGCATGCAGGCGCTGTCGTGGACCACGCAGTATCCCGAGCGGGTGCGCCATGCGGTGGTGGTCGCGAGCGCGCCGAACCTGACCGCGGAAAACATCGCGTTCAACGAGGTCGCGCGCCGCGCAATCACCAGCGACCCGGATTTTCACGGCGGAAACTTCTACCAGCACGGCGTGGTGCCGAAGCGCGGCCTGCGCATCGCGCGCATGATCGGCCACATCACCTACCTGTCCGACGACGTGATGAACGAGAAGTTCGGCCGCGCGCTGCGCTCCGCGGTGCTGCGCGAAGCCGGTGCGGCGGGGAGTTCGGCGGACAGTGCGACGAATGGTTCGGCAGACTATCGCTACACCACGCAGGACGTCGAATTCCAGATCGAGAGCTACCTGCGCCATCAGGGCGACAAGTTCGCCGACTACTTCGACGCGAACACCTACCTGCTGATCACGCGCGCGCTCGACTACTTCGATCCGGCGCGCCGCCACGGCGGCAACCTGCGCGCGGCGTTGGCCGACGCGCGCGCCGGCTTTCTGATCGTCAGCTTCACGACCGACTGGCGCTTCTCTCCCTCGCGCAGCCGCGAGATCGTCAAGGCGCTGCTCGACAACGGCCGCGACATCAGCTATGCCGAGATCGACGCGCCGCACGGCCACGATGCGTTCCTGCTCGAGGATCCGCGCTACCTGGGGCTCGTGCGCAGCTATTTCGACAACCGGGTGCTGGGGATGCGCCATGGTCACGAGCATGAGTGACGCCGCGACGATGCGCTCGATCATGCGGCTGGTGCCGGCCGGCTCGCGCGTGCTCGACCTGGGCTGCGGCGACGGCGCGCTGCTCGCGCAGCTCGCGGCCACGCGCGGCTGCTCCGGCTACGGCATCGAGATCGCCGACGCCAACGTGCAGGCCTGCGTGCAGCGCGGGGTGAACGTGATCCAGCTGAACCTCGACGAGGGGCTGGCAATGTTCGACGACGCCTCGTTCGACGTGGTGCTGCAGATCGACACGCTGCAGCACCTGCGCAATGCCGAGGTGATGCTGCGCGAGACCGCGCGCGTCGGGCGCATCGGCATCGTCGCGTTTCCGAACTTCGCGCACTGGCCGAACCGGCTGCGCGTGCTGCAGGGCCGGATGCCGGTCACGCGCCGGCTGCCGTACCAGTGGTACGACACGCCGAACATCCGCGTCGGCACCTACCGCGATTTCGAGGAATTGGCGCGCAAGAACCGTCTGCGTGTACTCGACGCATTCGGTCTGCAGGACGGCCGCGAGCTGCGCCTGCTGCCGAATGCGCGCGCCGGCACTGCGGTGTTCAAGTTCGAGCGCGATGGGGCGCCACCCAACGCGCACGCCGTCGACAAGCGCGCCGGAATGACCACTGCCGCCGCTACCGGAAGTGGTAGCGCAGCCCCAGGCTGAGCTGGTTCATCCCGGTGCGCCCGGTGCTGGCCGGATCGCCGATCTGCGTGTAGTGCGTCAGCTCGGCGGTCGCGTCCACGTTGCGCGTCAGCGAATAGCTGACGCCGGCGCCGACCGCGAGCCCGGTGCTGTCGTCGCCGGCGGAGACGAAAGGCGGTCCGCCGGCCGCCGGGCTCATCGTCAGCGCCGTATGCCAGCGCTCGACGCCGAGCCGGCCGTACAGCGACCATTTCGATGCGAACGGCAGGATGCCGACCGCGTGCAGCCCCAGCCCCCAGGATTTCCAGCTCCCCGACACAAGGCCGGTGCCGACGTTTCCGGCAAGGACCAGGCTGCCGAGCCGGTCGTAGCTGCCCTCAAGCGCGAAATTCGGCGTGAACTGGTAGCCCAGCCGCAGGCCCGGATTGGTGCTCGACGAATCGGCCGAGGTCTGCGCGGCCAGCCCCTGGCTCGCGAGCGCCGCATCGACCTTGCCGCCGAGATCGCTGACATTTCCGAACAGGGCGCCGGCGCCGACATACAAGCCGGTGCCGTCGGCTCGGGCCTGGGCGAGCGGCGCGATGGCGCCGGCGGCGAACAGCAATGCGACGAGGGTCGATCGGTGAAGCGGGTTCCGTGTCAGGTTCGAATTCATGGCGACTCCCCTCGTGCTGCGCCCGGCGCCGCGCAGGGCCGCATTGCTGTCGACCATTGTGCGCCGCCCGCCACCGGCAGCCAACTGCTGTTACGGCGATGAGCGAGAACTAGTTACCAAATCCGGCCGTGTTCGCGTTGCCACAAGGGCACAATCACCCTCAATCGACTCATTCCGGACCGATGAAGTTCCTGCGCTACTGGCTCGCGACCGGGGCACTGTGCCTGGCGACCATCGCGTCGGCGGCGCCGCAGCTTGGCCTCGGACCGCTGGACTACACGATCCCGCGGGAGCGCCTGCAGCAGGCGCTGGAGCAGCGCTTTCCGTACCGCGAGGGCCTGAGCGACCTGTTGGCGCTGCGCCTGAGCGACCCGCGTCTGTCGCTGCTGCCCAAGCGCAACCGGATCGCGACCGCGCTGAAAGTCGAGGTGGCCGGGCAGCTGCTGGAGAGCGGCTACAGCGGTACGCTGCAGCTGGACTACGGCCTGCGCTTCGAGCCACTTGACGACACGATCCGGATGACCCAGGTGCAGGTCGACAGCCTCAGCGTCGATGGGATCCCCGCGGCCTTCCAGCCGGCAGTCCAGCAGTACGCGCCCCAGGTTGCCGAGCAACTGCTGGACGACTTTCCGCTGCATCGCCTTAGCTCGAACGAGGTCGCGCTCGCCGACCGCTTCGGCTATACGCTGGGCAGCTTCAAGGTCGTGCCGCAGGGGCTCGAGGTGACGCTGGTGTCCAAGCCGGCGTCCGCACCAAGCTCGGCACCAGCCTCCACCCCCGCTGCGGCGCCGCCGACTGCCGCTGCAACCGAACCTCGGGAGTCGCGCCGACCATGACCTCCGCTCCAGCCGGCACCGTGCATGCCGAAATCACCAGCTTCACCGCCGCCGATGGCCAGAACCTCGCGCTGTACGACTGGCACTGGCCCAGGCATCCGCGCGCCGTCGCGCTGCTGGTGCACGGCCTGGGCGAGCACATGGGGCGTTACGAGAGCGTCGCGCGCCGGCTCACCGACTGGGGCCTGGCGGTGCGTGGCTACGACCAGTACGGCCACGGCGCGTCGAGCGGCCCGCGCGGCGGCTTGAGCTCGGACACGCGCTTGCTCGACGACCTGGCCGACATCGTCGACGCCACCCGCGCCCACATGGCGCGCCGCCACCTGCAGCAGCGACCGCTGGTCCTGCTCGGACACAGCCTGGGCGGCTTGGTCGCGGCGCGCTTCGTCGCGCTGGCGCTGCGGCCGGTGGATGCGCTGGTGCTGTCGTCCCCCGCGCTCGATGCCGGCCTGAACAGCATCCAGAAGCTGCTGGTCGCGACGCTGCCGCGGCTTGCGCCGAACCTGCGGGTCGGCAATGGCCTGAGGCTCGCCTACCTGTCGCACGATCCGGCGGTGATTGCGGCCTATCGCACCGATCCGCTGGTGCACGACCAGATCGCGGCGCGGCTGGCCCGCTTCATTGCGACCGCGGGCCCTGCCACGGTACGTGCGGCCCCGGATTGGCGGGTGCCGACGCTCTTGATGTGGGCCGGCCAGGACCGGCTGGTCAATCCGTCGGGGAGCGCCGCATTCGCGCAGGCGGCGCCTTCGAATCTCGTGACCGCGCGCTGCTTCGACGCGGCGTATCACGAGCTCTTCAACGAGCCGGACAGCGGCCCGGTGTTCACGCTGCTGCAAAGTTGGCTCGGGCTGCAGTTGCGGCAAGCCGAGCCGCCGGACATCGCGGCCTAGAAATAAGCGGCGGAATAGCCAAAAGCCCCCGCCAATTCTATGCTTGTAGCTACGCTTTTTGAAGCAGACTGCCGAGCATCGCGGTCAGCTCACTTGCGTTGCCGAGCCCGCCCGCCGGCGCCTGGCCGTTCGGCGTCAGGTGATTGACCAGCGCCGGCAGCAGGCCGGACAGCTGCCCGGCCGCCTGATCCGGATTCACACCCAGCTTGGCGGCGATCTGGCCGATCGCCCCTGACCCCAGCACCCGGGTCAGCTGCTCGCCGCTGACCGGCTGGTTCGCGCCGTTGCCGACCCATGAGCCGATCACGTTGCCGAGGCCGGCCTGCTCGAACTTGGCCATCAGCCCGCCGAGGCCCCCATGCTCGCCGTCGTTGCCCAACAGCCCGCCGAGCGCCTGCAGCGCCTGCGGGTTGTTCGCGACCGCGCCGATCAGTCCGCCCAGGCCGCCCTGCGCTCCCTGGCCGCCGGTCACCGCACCCATGATCGAATCGAGCAGACCCATGATTTGTCCTCGCAAATGAAAGCCGTGGTGCCCGATTCTGATCGCGCCCCACGGCCACCGCAAGCGAGACCCGGCAACCACCCCGCGCCGGGCGCCGAATCCCCAGCGAAGTCGGCCGCGAGCGACGAACGGGGTTTCGTCGTTCGCTCCTGAAAACGAAGCATGCGCGCCGCGTCAGCAGAGCATCAACGCAGCCAACGCAGCCAACGCCGCCAGCGGCGCGGTTTCCGCGCGCAGCACGCGCTCGCCCAGCGTCACCGGGCGAAAGCCCGCCGCCTGCGCCGCGGCTTCCTCGTCCGGGCTGAAGCCTCCTTCGGGGCCGGACAGCAGCGTGACCGTGGCAACGTTGCCCGCGGCGATGCCCAGAGCGGCAGCGCCGGGCCGCAGCGACAGCAGCAGCCGCAGCTCACCATTGGCGCGGGTGCCGTGCCGAGCGGCGGTATCGCCCGAATCGGGCGCGACCAGGGCGCCGCGCTGCGCAGGGCGCGTGGCGATCGCCGTCAGCCAGTCGGCCAGGTTGCGCACCGGCTCGATCTGCGGCAGGCGGTTGCGTCCGCATTGCTCGCAGGCCGCCTGCGCGATCGCGCGCCAATGCGCGAGGCGTCGTTCGGCCCGCTCGGCGCCGAAGCGCGCGGCACTGCGCCCGGCCATCAGCGGCGTGATGCCGGACGCGCCGAGCTCGGTCGCCTTCTCGACCAGCCAGTCCATGCGTTCGGCTGCGATGCAGGCCGCCGCCAGGTGCACGTGGCGCGCCGCTTCACGCTCGACCGCGCGGTGCAGCAGCGGCTCGACCAGCACCTCGCTGCGGCCCATGCGCGTGACGCGGGCGTCCCATTCGCCGCCGGTGCCGTCGAACAGCACCAGCGCATCGCCCGGTTGCAGCCGCAGCACCTGCGCATGGCGCGCAGCGCCCGCGGGCAGCGTGTGCACTGCGCGAGCCGTCAGCGGGCCAGGACAGTACAGGCGCGGCGCAGGCGACACAGGCGGCATGGCAGCACGGAGTTCGCTATAGATTAAATAGCGGACACTTGTTGTCCCGCTTTGGCTTGCGCCGCAAAAGCATCAGATCCGGCCGAACGCCAGACCGGTTGCGGCGACCCGCCCTTCCGCGCGGTCGACCAGCCGCAGCAGCGGCGCGAGTTCGGCGTAGCGGCTCGCAGTGGCGCGGATGTAGCCGATGAAGCGCGGCGCGTCCTGCAGGTACTTCGGCTTGCCGTCGCGCAAGGTCAGCCGCGTGAAAATGCCGGCGACCTTCAGATGCCGTTGCAGGCCCATCCATTCGACCGCGCGGTAGAACGCGCCGAAGTCGCGGTGCCAGTCCTCGAAGTCCATCAGCCCGGCGCGGCGCGCGCGCTCCCAGTAGCGCACCGTGATGTCGAGCACGAATTCCTCGTCCCAGCTGATGAACGCGTCGCGCATCAAGCTGGCGATGTCGTAGGAGAGCGGCCCGTACACCGCGTCCTGGAAGTCGAGCACGCCAAGCGGGCCGCCGGGCGCTCGCGGCGCCATCAGGTTGCGTGGCATGAAGTCGCGGTGCACGTAGACACTCGGCGCGGCGAGACACCGCCTGACGATCAGATCGAACTGCTGCGCGAGCACGGCGCGGTCGTCGTCACCCAAGCTCACGCCGCGATGCTGGCCGAGGTACCAGTCCGGAAACAGCGCGAGTTCGCGCTGCAGCAGCGCCTCGTCGTACGGCGGCAGCACGCCCCGGCGTGATGCGCGCTGCCAGGCGACCAGCAACTCGGCCGCCTGCAGATACAGTGGCTGCGCGGCGGCAGGGACTTGCGGATCGAGGCGCTCCAGCAGCGTGTGCGGACCGAGGTCGGTCAGCAGCATGAAGCCGAGCGCTTCGTCCCAGGCCAGGATCTGCGGCACTTCGAGGCCGGCGTCCCGCATCAGGTCGGCGACCTTCACGAATGGGCGGCAGTCTTCGTGCGCGGGCGGCGCGTCCATCACGATGCAGCTCGAACCCAGGGCGGTATCGATGCGCAGGTAGCGGCGAAAGCTCGCGTCGGCGGACGCGGCACGCAGGCTCGCCGGCAGCAGGCCATGGCGGGGCCTGAGCGCGGCGAGCCAGCGATGGAAGGCGGCCTCGCGCCGCGCGTCGTCCCAGCGCACGGCACCCGCGGTCGGCGCCGCAGCAGCCTCCGGCGCAGGCGGGGAATTCATGGGGCTCATGGATAATCGATTCTACAAACCCGGGCCGTATCGACGCACTGTCGGTCCGCCGGCCCCGATCGATCCGGCGCCGATGGATTTGGCGCCCCGCTGGCCCTGTCGATGCACGTAATCAAACGCAAGCCGCCGCACTGCCGTTTTGTTCGCACGCCGGTGGCTTGGATGGTCGTCGCGATGCTGCACGGCCTGGCCGCGCAGGCGCAGCAGGCGCAAACGTCGGACGTGCCGCCGCTGGTGCTCAAGACCAGCCCCATGCTGCAGGAGCAGCCGCCGAGTGAAGCCGTGCGCCGCGAGTTGCCGACGTTCATTTCGGGCGAGCAGCTGTGGGGGCAGGTGGGCGTCGAAGCCCAGGCCGAAGGCAAGGCCCAGCTGCGCCGCGGCGACACGGCGATCCATGCCGACCAACTCCATTACGACCAGGCCGAAGATCTCGCGCGCGCGCAGGGCCATGTGCTGATCGACCGCGACGGCAACGTCTACAGCGGCCCGGCGGCGCAGCTCAAGGTCGACGCGTTCGAGGGCTCGTTCACCTCGCCAGACTATCGCTTTCTGAAGAACAACGCGTACGGCCATGCGGACCGGATCGACTTCATCGACGACAAGCATTCGGTCGTGCACAACGCGACCTACACCACCTGCCAGCGCGAGCCGGGCCCGAGCTGGATGCCGGCCTGGATCCTGAAGGCCAACACCGTCAAGTTCGACATGGACGAGGAGGTGGGCCAGGCCGACGGCGCGAAGCTGTACTTCGAGGGGGTCCCGATCCTGCCGGTCCCGGCGATGAGCTTTCCGCTGACCGACAAGCGCAAGTCGGGCTTTCTGCCCCCGACGATCGGCCTGTCGAGCGTGAACGGCCCGGAGGTGGTCGCCCCGTACTACTGGGACATCGCGCCGAACCGCGACGCGACGCTGTACCCGGACGTGATGGCCAAGCGCGGCGTCAACCTCGGCGCCGAATTCCGGTATCTGGAGCAGCCGTACCGGGGACAGATCGCCGTCAACTACATGCCCAGCGACGCGTTGCGCGATCGCTCGCGCTGGTCGTACGCATCGACCGATTCCGGCGGCTGGGCGACCGGCTGGGGCAACCTCGGGTTCAACCTGAATCTGAACCGGGTCAGCGACGACAACTACGCGATCGATTTTCCGCATGCGCTGCCGACGCTGATCCAGCAGGTGCTGCCGAACGATGGCTCGTTGACCTGGACGCAGGGGCACTGGGTCACGACCGCGCGCACGCTCAAATGGCAGACGCTGCAGGAGGCGGGCTCTCCGGTCACGCCGCCGTACGACCGGCTGCCGCAACTGACCAGCAGCTATTCCCGGCTCGACGCCGGCGGCTTCGACTTCTCGGTGCTCGGCGACGCCACCCATTTCAGCGCCGATTCCACGCTGACGCTGCAGCCGAATGCGGTGCGGTCCTACGCGCTGGCGCAGGTCAGCTATCCGTTCCAGGCGCCGGGCTGGTTCGTGATCCCGAAGCTGATGCTGAACGCGACCAACTACGAGTTCAGCACGCCGTTGGTCAGCGGCGCGACCACCGCCTCGCGCGTGGTGCCGACCTTCAGCCTGGACAACGGCCTGGTGTTCGAGCGCGACGCGAGCTTTTTCGGCCGCAAGTTCACGCAGACACTGGAGCCGCGCGCGTTCTACGTGTATACGCCGTACCGCAACCAGAGCCTGCTGCCGAACTACGATTCGGCGCTGAACGACTTCAACTTCGCCACCGTGTTCACCGAGAACACGTTCAGCGGCAACGACCGCATCGCCGACGCCGACCTGCTGACGCTGGGCCTGACGACGCGGCTGATCGACCCGGACAGCGGCGCCGAGGCGGCCCGCTTCGGCATCGCGCAGCGGTTGCGCTTCAAGCCGCAGCAGGTGACGCTGCCGGGCGGATCGCCCGATCCGGTTGGCTTCAGCGACCTGCTGGTCGGCACCTCGATCAACTGGTCGCCGAAGTGGTCGCTCGATGCCACCGAGCAGATCAATACCAAGACGCACGAGTCGCTGAGTTCGTCGATCGGCGGGCATTACCGGCCCGGGCCGTACCGCGTGATCAACGCCGCCTACACCAAGTACATCGACTCGATCACGCCGAGCAACTCGACGCGGCAATGGGACGTCAGCTGGCAATGGCCGCTGAACGACCTGTGGGGCGACAAGGACAGCCATCTAGGCCCCGGCCAGGGCCTGGGCGAAGGCCGCTGGTACAGTGTGGGGCGGCTGAACTACAGCATGATCGACCACCAGCTGGTCAACACGGTGTTCGGCGTCGAGTACGATGCAGGGTGCTGGATCGGGCGCGTCGTGCTCGAGAAACTGCAGACCAGCGCGCTGACGACCAACACCAGCGTCCAGTTCCAGCTCGAATTCGTCGGCTTCTCGCGGCTGGGCTCGAGTCCGCTGCAGGCGCTCAAGTCCAATATTCCGTATTACCAGTTCCTGCGCGAGCAGGTCAGCACCCCGAGCCGCTTCAGCAACTACCACTGACCGTCATCGACCGACCGCCATCGATCGACCAATCTTCGCATCCGCTCGCACCATGATTCGACGCGCTCTTTCCTCGTTCCTGCTCGGCCTGCTGCTGGCAGCCAACCTGCCCGCGCTGGCGCAGGGCCTGCGGTTGCCGTCGGCCACCCCGCGTCTTGCGCCATCCGCCACGACGCCGGCGTCCGCCGCGCAGCCCTCGGGCGCGGCGCGCACCGCGGACTACATCGTGGCCGTCGTCAATTCCGAACCGATCACGAACAGCGAGGTGCAGGCGCGGCTGGCGCGCCTGATGCCGGAACTGCAACAGCAGGGCCGGCCGCTGCCGCCGCATGCGGTGCTCGCGCGCCAGGTACTCGAGCGCATCATCAACGAGACGGTGCAGTTGCAGCAGGCGCGCGCACTAGGGATTACGGTGGACGCGGACACGATTGCGCAGGCCGAGCGCAACCTGGCGCGGCAGAACCAGACTGACGTGGCCGGGCTGCGCGCCAAGCTTGCTGCCGAGGGCATCGATCTGAAGGAATTCCACAACGAGCTGCGAGACGAGATGCTGCTGTCGCGGCTGCGCGAGCGCGAGGTCGACCCCAGGGTGCAGGTCAGCGACCTGGACGTGGACGCGTTCCTGCGCGAGCAGGAGGGCAGCGCGCAGGAGCAAGGGGTCGAGATCAATCTCGCGCAGGTGCTGATCCCAGTGCCCGAGGGTGCGAGCGACGCGCAGGTGAAGGCGCTGCAGGCGCGGGCGCAACAGGTGGCGGACCGCGCGCGCGCCGGCGCCGACTTCGCTGCGCTGGTCAACGAGTATTCGGCCGCCAGCCGCGGCGATGGCGGCCAGATGGGGTTGCGCCCGGCCGACAAGTACCCGACGCTGTTCGTCGAAGCGACGCGCGACGCGCCGGCCGGAAGCATCGTCGGCCCGGTGCGATCGGGCGCCGGATTCCATGTGCTCAAGGTCGTCGACCGGCAGGTGGTCGGGGTGCCGGCCACCGTCCTGCAAAGCCATGTGCGCCACATCCTGCTGCGGACCGGGCCGCAGTTGACCGAAGCGCAGGCGCGCGCGCGCCTGCTCGACATGCGCCAGCGCATTGTGAACAAGCAGGCGGACTTCGCGACGCTGGCGCGGGAATTTTCGCAGGACGCGAGTGCGGCCAACGGCGGCGATCTGGGCTGGTCCAATCCTGGTCAGTTCGTGCCCGCGTTCCAGGCGGCGGTCGACGCGCTGTCACCGGGCGAAATCAGCGAGCCGGTGGTCACCCGCTACGGCGTGCACCTGATCCAGCTGTTGGGGCGGCGCGAAGAGAAGCTTGACCGCGCGCAGCAGCGCGAAGTGGCGCGCAACATGTTGCGCCAGCGAAAGCTGAACGAGGCCTACGTCACCTGGGCGCAGGACCTGCGCAGCCGTGCCTACGTCGAATACCGGGAGCCGCCGCAATAGCGGAGAGCGCATGGCCGCTCTGCCCGACCGGCATGTGGCGCGCAAGCGATTCGGCCAGCATTTCCTGACCGATCCGGCCGTGGTCGACGCGATCGTGCGCGCGATCGCTCCGCGCGCCGGCCAGGCGATGGTCGAGATCGGCCCGGGCCTGGCCGTGCTGACGCAGCCGCTGGTCGAGCGGCTGGGCCGGCTGACGGTGATCGAGATCGACCGGGATCTTGCGCGGCGCCTGCGCGCACATGCGCAGCTTTGGGTGATCGAGGCCGATGTGCTCGATGTCGATTTCGTGCGGCTGGCGCAGGAGCTTGCGGGCGGCGGGCCGGCCCCAAGCGAGCCCGTGAGGCTGCGCCTCGTCGGCAACCTGCCGTACAACATTTCGACGCCGCTGCTGTTTCGCCTGCTCGATTGCGTCGCCGTGGTCGCGGATCAGCATTTCATGCTGCAGCAGGAGGTGGTCGACCGCATCGTCGCTCAGCCTTCGACCGCAAGCTACGGGCGGCTGTCGGTGATGCTGCAGTGGCGCTACCAGACCGAGTCGCTGCTGATGGTGCCGCCATCGGCGTTCGATCCGCCGCCGAAGGTCAGCAGCGCGGTGCTGCGTATGCTGCCGCGGCCCGCGCCGGCGCCGCTCGATGCGCGGCACTTGAGCGAGATCGTGCGGGTCGCATTCAGCCAGCGCCGCAAGCTGCTGCGCCATACGCTGGGACGCTGGCTGGCCGAGCGCGATTTCGCCGGTGCGTTCGACGTGCAGCGGCGCGCCGAAGAGGTGCCGGTCGCGGAATATGTCGCGCTCGCGCAGGCGCTCGATCGATGAAAAAGCCCGGCGCAAGCCGGGCTTTTTCCTTGAGCTGCGCGTTCACGCGTCAAATGGCCGCGAAGCAGGCCATGCGCAACAACTGCAGATCGGGCCCGGCCGCCGGTCGTGCCCCCTTGCGGGGGCTGAGGTCTGCGGCTCCAGACCTGCCTGCGCAGGTCTGGACAGACCGAAGGGCCGCCGCCTCTGGCGGCGAGCACCGGGCGAAGCGACACGCAGTGCGCGCAGCCTGGGGGTGGTTCACGCCGCCGCGAGCCAATAGCCCGAATTGAACGGGCTGCTCATGCGCAGCGCAAGCGGCGAGATGTCGACCAGCAGATCGGTCGGCATCTTCTCGCCGGTTTCGGTCACGGCGGGCTCCGCGGTGACTGGTGCGCCGCCCGCGTTGTTGCCCTGGGCCTCTTTCGCCCGTTCTGCTTGGCCGGTGTGCGCAGAACGGGCTACAGAAAAGAATAGAAGCACCGGAAGGGTATTTTTCGTTCCCCCCAATAGTCGGCTGCGTCGCGGAAGATATCGAGCAACTGCTCACGTGCTTCCTTGTCGAATTTCGGCGTCGCCGGGACATGCTCGAGCACGATGACGAAGCCAGGTTGCGGCCCCGACTTGTACAGCGGGTCGGTCATGCAGTCGTACAGCGCATCGAAGTTCTTGCCGAAATGCGCAGGGAACATGAACTGCTTCGCGATCAGGTCGAGCACGTCCTGCTTGGACTGCGCATCGGCGAGACTGGCGTACAGGAAATGCTGGCCAAGCTGGCGCGCCGCGTTCTGCAGATCCTGCACACGGAATGCGCGGATCGACTGGACGATGTTGCTGCGCACACCGCGCAGCAGCAGCTCCTGCTCATCGCGAATCGGCATTTCAATCTCCGCTTCACTTGCTAGACTCATAGTCATTTACGCGGCCGTTGCGGCCCGCACCTCCAGTTTCAAATCCGATCCATCGGGCCGACCGTCATTCGACGATGCGGCGAAAAGTCGCGTAGTGGTCGCCGGTGTAGTAGCAGGCGTCCGGCCGCACGCGCGGGCCGCCGCACACGATCCGGCGTGCGCCGCGGCTATGCGCGCGCGGCGTCTTTACCGTGTACTCGTGGTAGTAGCCGCGCGTCCTGCGCGGGAGCCGATGCTCGTAGTTGCCGAACACGATGCCATCCTTGGCATACGGGAACGGACCGCCGCCCAAGATTAGCTGATAGGTTTCTTGCCCCTGCCTGGGCAACTGGGAAACCATCACGGTCGGCAGTTCGTCCGTCCGCAAGGGCTGCCTTGCTTGCACCAACGTGGTGCACAAAAACAGGGCAACCAATAAAAGTGAAACGAATCCGGCCTTGCTGTTCTTAGCGGATGCGGCCCGCAGCATCACTCGCACCTTTCGGAAACCACGGGTTAACCCGGCAATTTCAAGGCGCTAGTGTGCCGCAACCGCTCCTGAAAAGCAAGCGATGACCCTTGGTTCGGGCGTGCTACGCTCGGGAAATCATTCTAAAAAGTTAGTGCTTGCTGTCTAAATCCAGCTTAACGGGCCATGTTTGCATCGACCACGGTGAGTGCGGTCATGTTCACGATGCGGCGCACCGTCGTGCTGGCGGTCAGGATGTGCACCGGCTTGGCGGCACCGAGCAGCACTGGGCCGATCGTGATGTTACCGCCGGCGGCGGTCTTGAGCAGGTTGTAAGAAATATTCGCTGCATCCAGGCTTGGCAGCACCAGCAGGTTCGCATCGCCGACCAGCGTGCTGTGCGGCATCAGCTGCTTCCGCGCCTTGCGGTCCAGCGCCAGATCGCCGTGCATTTCGCCGTCGATCTCGAGCCACGGTGCCCGGGCGCGCAGCAACTCCAGGGTCTGGCGCATCTTGACCGCGCTCGGCTGGCTGCTTTGCCCGAAGTTCGAATGACTCAGCAGCGCAGCCTTTGGTTCGATGCCGAAACGCAACATTTCCTCGGCCGCCATCATGGTGATTTCGGCGAGCTGGTCGGGCGAGGGGTCGTAGTTGACATGGGTGTCGACCAGAAACACCTGCCGATCCGGCAACAGCAGCGCGTTCATGCAGGCGTAGGTGCCGACGCCGGCGCGCCGGCCGATCACCTGGTCCACGTACGGCAGGTGCAGCGCCGGGCTGCCCCAGGTGCCGCAGATCATGCCGTCGACCTCGCCCTTCTCCAGCAGCATCGCGCCGATCAGCGTCAGCCGCCTTCGCATCTCGATCTTGGCCAGCTGCACCGTGACGCCCTTGCGCTCGGTCATGCGGTGGTAGGTCTGCCAGAAGTCGCGGTAGCGGTGGTCCTGCTCGACGTTGACCACGTCGTAGTCGCGCTCCTGCGCGAGCCGCAGGCCGAACATTTCGATGCGCCGCGCGATCACCGCCGGCCGGCCGATCAGCGTCGGGCGCGCCAGCTCCTCGTCGACCACGAGCTGCGCGGCGCGCAGCACGCGCTCTTCCTCGCCCTCGGCATAGGCCACGCGCTTTCGGGCCGCGGCCTTCGCCGCCGCCAGGATCGGCCGCATCGTCGTCCCCGACGCGTAGACGAAGCCGTGCAGCTTCTCGCGGTACGCGGCCATGTCGCGCACCGGGCGCTGCGCGACGCCGCTGTCGGCCGCAGCCTGCGCCACTGCCGGCGCGATCATCGTCATCAACCGCGGATCGAACGGCTTCGGAATCAGGTACTCGGGACCGAACGCCAGCTTCTGCCCCGCATAGGCGGCCGCGACCACCTCGCTCTGCTCGGCGCGCGCCAGCTCGGCGATCGCGCGCACCGCGGCGATCTCCATCTCGTCGGTGATCGTTGATGCGCCGGCGTCCAGCGCGCCGCGGAAGATGTACGGAAAACAAAGGACGTTGTTGACCTGGTTCGGATAGTCGCTGCGCCCGGTCGCGAGGATCGCATCGTCGCGCGCCGCCAGCGCCACCTCCGGCAGGATCTCCGGCGTCGGGTTCGCGAGCGCGAGGATCAGCGGGCGCGCCGCCATTTGCTTGACCATCTCGGCCTTCAGCACGCCGCCGGCCGACAGGCCCAGGAACACGTCGGCGCCGCCGATGACCTCGGCCAGCGCGCGCGCCTCGGTGTTCTGCGCGTACTGGCGCTTGTCCTCGTCCATCAATTCGGTGCGGCCCTCGTACACCACGCCGGCCAGATCGGTCACCCAGATGTTCTCGCGCGGCAGCCCGAGCTTGCGCAGCACCCCCAGGCAGGCGAGTGCCGCCGCGCCGGCGCCCGACGCGACCAGCTTGACCTGGCCGATCTCCTTGCCCGCGACCGCGAGGCCGTTCAGCACCGCGGCGCCGACGCAGATCGCGGTGCCGTGCTGGTCGTCGTGGAACACCGGGATCTTCATGCGCGCGCGCAGCTTGCGCTCGACGTAGAAGCAGTCCGGCGCCTTGATGTCTTCCAGGTTGATGCCGCCAAAGCTCGGCTCTAGCGCGGCGATGATGTCGACCAGCTTGTCCAGGTCGTGTTTTTCGGCGATCTCGATGTCGAACACGTCGATGCCGGCGAACTTCTTGAACAGCACCGCCTTGCCTTCCATCACCGGCTTCGCGGCCAGCGGGCCGATGTCGCCCAGGCCCAGCACCGCGGTGCCGTTGGTGACGACCGCGACCAGGTTGCCGCGATTCGTGTAGCGGAACGCCGCGTTTGGATCGCGCTCGATCTCTTCGCAAGGGGCCGCCACGCCCGGCGAATAGGCGAGTCCCAGATCGCGCTGATCGAGCAGCTGTTTGGTCGGCGCGATCGCCACCTTGCCCGGCCGCGGCAGCTCGTGGTACTGCAGCGCCGCACGGCGCAGTTCGGCGCGCTGCTCTTCGCTGGTGGGTGGGGTATCGGACATCGGGGTCTCCTGCAATGCTCGCCGCAATGGAACGGGCCGTTGCGCCTGTTTTGAAAGTGGCTGCGAAGATTCTAGACCGCGCACCGGCAGCGACCTGCCGCACAATGGCTGCGCTTCGCGCTGCCGCGATCGACCCGATGAATCAGCTGCCCGCCCTTGGATCGCTCGGCTTCACGCTGCCGAGCCCGACCTATTTGTTCGGCGCAATCCTGTTCGGCCTGGTCGGCCTAGGCGCCTGGCGCTGGGGCAAGAAGACCGAGCGCCCTGTCGCGAAATGGCTGGGCGTCGCGCTGATGCTCTATCCGTACGCGGTGCCGTGGACCTGGGCGCTGTACCTGATTGGCCTCGGCCTGTGCGCCGCGCTGTATTGGTTCCGCGACTGAAGTGGTACCACTTCAGCCATTCACCGCGCTCCGCGCCATCCGCGGCGCATGAAACCCAAAGGCACAGAAGGCCGCGGAGCAGGCCAAGCCAGCGACCGCCGCGGAGCGGGCTCGGCCCGGCCGCTGGCGGTGCCCCCGGTGAGGGGGCTGAGGTCTGCGGCTCCAGACATGCCTGCGCAGGTCTGGACAGACCGAAGGGCCGCTGCCTCTGGCGGCGAGCACCGGGCGAAGCGACACGCAGTGCGCAGCCTGGGGCTGGTTCATCGCATCAGCGCCTCGATCTCGTCGGCCGCTACCGGCACGCCGCGGCTGATCAGCTCGCAGCCGGCCTCGGTCACGACCGCGTCGTCCTCGATCCGGATGCCGATGTGGTGGTAGGGCTCCGGCACGCCCGGCGCCGGGCGCACGTACAGGCCGGGCTCTAGCGTCAGCACCATGCCGGGCCGCAAGACGCGGCTCGGGCGATCGACGATCAACTCGCCCGAAAGCGGGTCGCGCCGCTCGCTCGTCTGCCCGGCTTCGCCCGGCTCGACGTAGCTGCCGCAGTCGTGCACGTCCATGCCAAGCCAGTGGCTGGTGCGATGCATGTAGAACGGAAAGTACGCGCGCTGCGCGATCGCGTCCTCTACGCTGCCGACCTTGTCCGCATCGAGCAGACCCAGATCGAGCAGGCCCTGCGCCAGCACCTTCACCGCCGCGTCGTGCGGGTCGTTGAAGCGCGCGCCGGGCCGGGTCGCATCGAAGGCGGCCTGCTGGCTCGCCGCGACCAGCTCGTACAGCGCGCGCTGCGGGCCGCTGAAGCGCCCGTCGGCCGGAAAAGTGCGGGTGATGTCGCTCGCGTAGCCGTCGAGTTCGCAGGCCGCGTCGATCAGCACCAGCTCGCCGGCACGCACCGGCGCGGCACCGGCGCGATAGTGCAGCACGCAGGCATTCGTACCGGCCGCGACGATGCTGGTGTAGGCCGGAAATTGCGAGCCGTGCCGGCGGAATTCGTGCAGCAGCTCGGCCTCCAGGTGGTATTCGCGCACGTCTTCGCCGGCGCGCAGCATGCGGGCCGCGAGCTGCATCGCGCGCACATGGCCGCCCGCGCTGATCGCCGCGGCGCGGCGCATCGTCGCGATTTCCGTCGCGTCTTTCACGAGCCGCATCTCGTCCAGCACCGCGCACAGGTCGCGCTGCTCGTTCGGGCACAGCGCGCCGAAGCGCACCCGCGCGCGCACCTGGGCCAGCCAGCCGTCGATGCGCGACTCGAGCCGGGCATGCGTCGCGAACGGGTACCAGACCGCGGCCCGGTTCTCCAAGAGGCGCGGCAGCTCGCGGTCCAGCTCTGCTACTGAAAACGCAGCGTCCAGCCCAAGCGTTGCCGGGGCTGCAGCCGGTCCGAGCCGATAGCCGTCCCAGATCTCGCGCTCCGCATCCTTGGGCGCGCAGAACAGCGTGTTGCGCGCGTCGCCGGTGATGACCAGCCACGCGTTCGGCTCCGTGAAGCCGGTCAGGTAATAGAAGTAGCTGTCGTGCCGGTACGGAAAATCGCTGTCGCGGTTGCGCTGCCGCTCCGGCGCGGTCGGCACGATCGCGATGCCGCCGGGGCCGATCCGGGCCGCGACGCGGGCGCGGCGCTCGGCGTAAGGCAGATCGTGGTTCATGATGCGATCATGACACGCGCTGCCGCCGCATGCAGCACGTGCCGAGCCATCGCGCTGCGCGAATCAGGCTTGCTTCAGCGTCTCGGAGGGCAGGCAGCCAAATCGTGCCTGGTACTGCGCGCTGAATCGCCCCATATGCACAAAGCCATGGGCCATCGCCACATTAGTCACGCTGAGAGTATGGCCTTCGCGTGCCGCCTGACGCAGCGCTGCATGGGCAGCCTGCAGGCGCTGGCGACGGGCGTAGGCCAGGGGCGACGGTTCGCCGTGGCGCTTGAACACCAGTTCCAGCGTGCGCGGGCTGACACAAGCATGCCGGGCGATCTCGGCGAGCACCAAGGGGCGATCGAGATGAGCGTTGATGTAGTCCTTGGCCCGGCGTAGGCTGCGTGCCTCGGTTGGCGCGCTTGTGGTCTGAGCGGAGGGTTCGTACAGCAGCCAGGAAAAGGCCGCCAGCAAGAATCCCTCGATCGCCGCAATTGCCGATGGATGAGCCCGCCACTGCGCCCCAAATTGGTCGATGTTGCGGGTCAGGTCCAGCATCGCCTGCCACCAGGCGGCGACCTCGGGCTCGTGCCGGCAGCGCGACAAAGCCATGCGCGGCCGCGGCTCGTCCGCACCCACATAGTCATGCACCAGCCTGCTTGGCGCCTGCAGCAGCAGCATGGTGCAGTCGTTGCTCCACTGCATGTTGCTGCGCACACATGGTTGCAGCACGCTGAGGACGGCATCGCTCGCCTCGACATCATCGCCGTTGCACGATACGCGGGCAGACCCGGCCAGTGGCAGTTGCACCAGATAGAAGTCGCCGCGCTCGCCGGGGTCGATCAGCACCTCTGCGCCGTAATGCAACACGTTGAGCGAGGATTGCCCCAGTGCCACTCGGTTGTGCCACATGTCAAGCCCTCGTGTGTCGCCTCGTAATTCAAGCCGATGAGGCGAAAACACGCGGCCGACGCACTGGCGCGCTTCTTCGGCCGAACGCGAGCGGATCAGCGGAAACGAATCCAGCAAACGCGAACCGGACAGGGGCGACGCGAACGAGCGCATGCGGAGCAATCCCAAAGGGAATTTACTTTAAACTTCAAGTATCTGCGAACCAGCGGGATATGCACTCAGGGTTTTCCCGCAATTCGGATGTAGCGTGGCCCATTCGAACGCAAAGTGGACAGGGTAATGCGCTTAGTGGCTTGCGCTGCGCCCGGTTAAACCGCAGCATCGCGCTCTGGGTTGGCCGTTGGCATGTTCCGCAGACGTGGCGGAAAGTCGAGCGGCCCCAATAGGCACCTTCGGGCAGTCCGCTGCGCGCTTTCACCGACCCATCAAGGAGACATCCATGAGCACCTCGCTTGCCCAGTTCGCACAGGACATCAGCTCTGGCACCCTGCGGATCATCGATCTAACCCACGTCCTTTCGCCCGAATTTCCGCCGCTGGTGTTGCCGCCCCAGTTCGGGCAGGTCTGGGCCTTCAAGCAAGAACGCATCAGCCATTACGACGACGCTGGCCCCGGCTGGTACTGGAACAACTTTTCCTGCGGCGAGCACACGGGCACCCACTTCGACGCGCCGGTGCACTGGGTCACCGGCAAGGACTACCCGAACAACAGCGTCGATACCATTGACCCCAGGGCATTCATCGGCCCGGCCTGCGTAGTCGACTGCAGCAAGGAAGTCGCGGCCAACGCCGACTTCAACCTCGACGTGCCGCACCTCGAGGCTTGGGAGGCCAAGCACGGACGCATCCCCACTGGCGCCTGGGTGCTGTTTCGGACCGACTGGAGCAAGCGCATCAGCGACCCGGCGTCCTATGTCAACATGAAGGAAGACGGTGCGCACACGCCAGGGCCCACGCAGAAAGCGGTGGAATGGCTGGTGGGGCGCGACGTGCGCGGCTTCGGTGTCGAAACCATCAACACCGACGCCGGACAGTCCTATGCCTGGCCGGTGGCCTACCCCTGCCACACGCTGATGCACGGCGCGAACAAGTACGGCCTGCAATGCCTGACCAATCTTGACCAGTTGCCGCCCACCGGTGCAGTCATCGTCAGTGCGCCACTGAAGATCAAGAAGGGCTCTGGCAGCCCGCTGCGCGTGCTCGCGCTCGTGCCTTAAGGAGCGCGGTGCCATGACGCAACGCCAAGCCATCAATCCGCCCGATCTGTACGAATCGGTGCCGCTCGGCTTCTCGCACGCTGTATTGCAAAGCGGCGGGCGCACCCTGCACCTCGCAGGGCAGATCGCCTGGAACGAGGCGCGCGAACTGGTGGGCCCCGGCGACCTGGTCACGCAAACGCGCCAAGCGCTGGCCAACCTGCGCCGCGTGCTCGCCGCTTGCGGCGCCACGCCGAAAGACGTAGTGCGCCTGCACACCTACGTTGTCAACCACAGCCCCGACAAACTTGGGCCGGTCAGCGCCGAAATCATCGCGTTCTATGGCGGCGCCGACCCCGCGCCCAACACCTTCCTGGGAGTGCAGTCGCTGGCGATGCCGGAATTTCTGATTGAGATCGAAGCGACCGCCGTCGTGCCAGACGCAGCCGCATAAGCGAACGGCGTATCGGCGCCGTCCGCGGCAAGGAGAGTAGAGATGGCAGAACGCTCGTTCGTCAAGGAAGTCGAGCAGCTGAAGGTGCCGGCGGGCACCGTGTTTCGCGGCGAAGGGATTCTGGCTGTCACCAAGGCGCTGCTGGAGGCGGGCGTTGGCTACGTCACCGGCTATCAGGGCTCGCCCATCTCGCACCTGATGGATGTGTTGTCGGACGCCCAGCCCATCCTGAAAGAGTTGGGCGTCTACTTCGAACCAGCCGCCAGCGAGGCTGCCGCAGCGGCCGCCCTGTCGGCCTCGGTCAACTACCCGGTGCGCGGCGCGGTGACCTGGAAGTCCACCGTTGGTACCAACGTCGCCTCCGACGCCTTGGCCAACCTGTCCTCGGGCGGCGTGCTGGGCGGCGCGCTGATCATCGTCGGCGAGGACTACGGCGAAGGCTCCTCGATCATGCAGGAGCGCACGCACGCCTTCGCCATGAAGTCGCAGATGTGGCTGCTCGACCCCAGGCCGACCCTGCCCTCGATCGTCAAGGCCGTGCACGACGGCTTTGCGTTGTCGGAGGCCAGCAACACCCCCGTGATGCTGGAGATGCGCATTCGCTCCTGCCATCTGCACGGCAGTTTCATCACCCAGGAAAACAAGCGCCCCGTCTTTACGCTCAAGGATGCGCTGGAAAACCCGCGCCGCGACGTGAGCCGCATCGTGCTGCCGCCGGCCTCGTTCCTGCACGAGAAGGAGAAGATCGAGCAGCGCTGGCCGGCGGCCGTGAAATTCATCCAGGAGCACCAGCTCAACGAATTCCACGACGGCGACGGCAGCCTCGATGATGTGGGCGTGATCATGCTGGGCGGCATGACCAACAACACGCTGCGCGCGCTGATGCAGCTCGACCTGGCCGACCTGTTCGGCGCCTCGCGCGTGCCGCTGTACATCCTCAACGTCGCCTACCCGCTGGTCGAAGAGGAGGTGCTGCGCTTTTGCAAAGGCAAGCGCGCGGTCCTGATGATCGAGGAGGGTCAGCCCGACTATCATGAGCAGCACCTCAACACGATCCTGGGCCGCCATCGCGTGCGCACCACCGTGCATGGCAAGGACGTGCTGCCGATGGGCGGCGACTACACCGTGGACGTGCTGCGCAAGGGCCTTCGGGCCTTCTTCGAGCAGAACTGTCCTGAGGCTCTGAATCGCTCCGTTTCGCTGCGCGTGTCGTGGCGCAAGGACGTCGCGGCCGAAGCCGCCACACCCGTGCCCGCATCCGCGGCGCCGAAAGAGGCTGCGGCCGAAGCCGTCGCTGAAGTACCGGAGGTGGCCGCCGCCATTGGCAAGCTGCTGCCCCCGCGCCCGCCCGGCCTGTGCGTGGGCTGCCCCGAACGCCCCATCTTCTCGGCTTACAAGCTGGTCGAGCAAGAGCTGGGCGTGCACCATGTGTCCTCGGACATCGGCTGCCATCTGTTCCAGATCATGCCGCCCTTCGAGATCGGCGCCACGACCATGGGCTACGGCCTGGGCGCCAGCAGCGCCTCGGCCTTCAACGCCGGCGGCCAACTGGGCGCGAGCAAAAAGGCCGTGGCCTTCATGGGTGACGGTGGCTTCTGGCACAACGGCTTGGCGTCGGGCATCGGCAATGCGGTGTTCAACAAGCAGGACAACGTGTTCGTCATCGTCGACAACAACTATTCGGCGGCCACTGGCGGGCAGGACATCCCGTCCTCGCGCAACTCCAACCCCAACCGCAGCACCTTGCACCCGATCGAGCGCGCGGTGCGCGGCGTGGGCGTGACCTGGGTGCGGCTGGTGCCGCGCACCTACGACGTGACCCAGATGCGCCAAGCGCTGCACGACGCGCTTGCCTCGACCGAACCCGGTCCAAAGGTCGTGATCGCGCAAAGCGAGTGCATGCTCAACCGGCAGCGGCGCGAGAAGCCGCTCAAGGCGAAGGCCATCAAGCAGGGCGAGCGCGTGCTCAAGGAGCGCTTTGGCGTCGACGCCGCAGTGTGCTCGGGCGACCACGCCTGCATGCGCCTGTCGGGCTGCCCCAGTCTGACGCTGGCGCCCAGCGGCGACGCGCTCAAGCCTGATCCGGTTGCCAGCGTGGACCAGGACTGCGTGGCCTGCGGCCACTGCGGCGAGGTGGCCGACGCCGCCGTGCTGTGCCCATCGTTCTATAAGGCGCACAAGGTCAACAACCCCACTGGCTGGGACCGTTGGCTCGCCGGCGTGCGCCGCAGCGCCGTCGGCTGGCTGCAGGGCCGAAGCGAGCGCGAGCGCGCCACGCGGCAGCTGTATGCGCCCACCGTCGACGAGGCGCGCGCATGAAGCCGCGCATGATCACGATCGCCATCATGGCCCTTGGCGGCCAAGGTGGCGGCGTGCTCGAGGATTGGATCGTTCAACTGGCCGAAGATGCGGGCTGGAGCGCCCAGGCCACTTCGGTGGCCGGCGTGGCGCAGCGCACCGGCGCCACGATCTACTACATCGAGATGGTCGAACCCACGCCAGGGCAGGAGCCGGTGCTGGCGCAGATGCCGATCCCCGGCGAGGTCGATGTCCTGATTGCGGCCGAGTTGATGGAGGCTGGACGCGCGGTGCAGCGCGGCCTGGTCACGCCCAACCGCACCACCGTCGTCACCAGCACGCACCGCACCTACGCGGTGCAGGAAAAAATGGTGCCCGGCGACGGCGCCGCCGACAGCGCCGGCGTGCTGGGCCTCGTGCGCAAGGCCGCGCGGCGCGTGGTGGCTGATGACATGCAGGCGCTCGCGGTCAAGCACGGCAGCGTCATTTCCGCGAGCCTGTTTGGCGCGCTCGCCGGCTGCGACGTGCTGCCGTTTCGGCAGCAGGCATTCGAACAAGTGGTCGAAGGGGGTGGCAAGGGCGTGCAAGCCAGCCTGGCGGCCTTGCGCGCGGGCGCCGAGCTGGCGCGCACGCGCCCCACGCCGCCGGCGCTGGCCGCGCGCGCCGAGGCCATGAAGACGGCGCCGCGCGCCCTGCCCGAAAAGGCCGCCAGCCCCGCGCTGGCGCCGTTGCTGGCGCGCATCCGTGCCGAGTTCCCGCAGCCCGCCTGGTCCTGGCTGGGGGAGGGCCTGTCGCGCGTCGTCGATTGGCAGGATGCGGACTACGGCACCGAATACCTCGACAACGTGGCGCGCTTTGCGCAGCGTGATCCGGCACCCGAGACGGCCGAACTGAGCATTGCCGCGGCGCAATGGATTGCCGTGGCCATGTCCTACGACGATGTGATTCGCGTGGCTGACCTGAAGACCCGCGCCGATCGCTTCAGGCGCATTCAGGGCGAGGTCGATGCCGACGCCGATGACGTGATCGGCATGGAGGAGTATTTCCACCCGCGCCTGGAAGAGACCATGGGCATGCTGCCGACGGGCTGGGCCGATTGGCTCGACCGCTCACCGCGCCTGAAGGCCTGGCTGGCGCCGCGCCTGAACAAGGGCAGGCGCATCCGCACGTACACGTTCAAGGGCCACCTGCAGTTGCACGTGCTGGCGGGCCTGTCGCGCTGGCGCCGAGGCAACCGTCGCCACGCCGAGGAAAAGGCGCACTGGCAGGCGTGGCTGGCCGTCGCCGAGAAGGCGTTGGAGATCGGCGATGCGCCGCTGGCAGCCGAAATCCTGCGCTGCCGCCAACTCATCAAGGGCTACAGCGACACGCATACGCGCGGTGCCGGCAAGTTCGATCGCCTGATGGTCGCGGTGCCGCAGCTCAGCGGCTTGCCCGACGCAAGCAACAAGCTGGCCCAGTTGCGCGCCGCCGCACTGCTCGACCCCAAGGGCAGGGCGCTGGAGGAGCGCGAGGCCGAACTCGGCCTCCAAACGAAGGTGCCCGCGTAGTCCCGCAGGCTGCACGGTCGCGTGCCTTGCCGATTCACCGCTGAAGACTGTCATAAACCTCAAGGAGACAACATCATGGCAGAAGCACTTGTCGCGGACCGCATGGAGGACCATGCGCTCGAGTCCGTCCCCGAGGACCATAGACAGAACTGGTTGCAAATCACCTGGGGGACGGCGGGCATCGTCACCACCCTCATCCAGTTGTTCATCGGGGCGCTGGTCACTTTCGTGGCCGGCCTCAAGCTCGGCTTGCTGGCCGGCATCCTGGTGACCATTATCGGCGGCCTGCTCGGCTGGGGCGCGGGGCACATCGCGTACCGCACAGGGCTGTCGAGCAGCGTGATGTCGCGCGAGCACGGGTTTGGCGTGCGTGGCTCGCTCCTGATCGCCGCCGTCTACGGTTTCATGATCATTGGTTTCCTGGCGCTGGAGAACGCTCTTCTGTACAAGGGGTTCCTGTTCTATTTTCATCTCCAGGACACCCTGGCGAACCAGATCGTCATCTACGGCATCCTGACCATAGCCTGGATCCTGCTCACGGCCTTTGGCTTCAGCCTCGTGACACGGTTCTCGTCCTGGATGCTGATCGGCTTTCTCGCGGTGCTGATCTACATGGTGGTTGATGTGATCGTGACGTCGGGCCAATCTTGGCGTGATGTGATGCGGTATGGCACGCAGATGCCCCCCGAGGTTCTGGCGGGCATGGGAGCGAGCACCGAAGCCGGCAAATTCGCCTTCGCGGTCAATGTGCTGATCGGCTCGGCCGGCGCCCTGGCGCTGGTGGACGCCGATCTGGGGCGCTACGCCCGCACCTCGCGCGACATCGGTATCGCGGCCTTCCTGGGCAACGTCGCCATGGACATCCTGATGCTCGGCATCGGCGGCATCGTCATGTATGCCGGCATGGGACAGATCATCCAATACCACGTCACGGTGGGCCACATGGCCAAGGAGGCCGCGCAGCAGATTGCACTTCAGAGCCCGGACAGCGTGGCGGCTGCGTTCATCATCTTCGGCGGCATCATCGGCACCATCCTCATGGTTCTGGCCCAGTCTAAGGCCCAGGTGCTCAATACCTACAGTGCGTCGCTGTCGCTCACGGCCTTCTTCGACGCTCTCTTTGCGTGGCGCCCAGGGCGCATCACGTTCGTCATCCTGGCCAACCTGATCGGCTGCCTGCTGCTCGTCGGCGCAATCCTCAATTGGGTCCAGTCGTTCCTGACGATCCTCGGCATCTTCACCACCTGCTTCGTTGGCGTGATGCTCGCCGACTACTTCATCGTCAAACCGAGGCAACGCGCCAGCGACAATGGGACGGCCAAGACACCGCCGGTCAACTGGTCGGGCGTGATCACCGTGATCGTCGCCTTCGTTCTGGCGCACTACGTGCTCAACAAGAGTATGCCGATCGAGTTCTTCACCTCGCTGCCGATCAGTGTGGTGCTGTACCCGATTCTTCGCCTGGGATCTGGCGGCAGGCTCTGATCGCGACGGGCGGCACGCCGACGCTCGGCAGAGGGCTGTCGCGGATGCCGCTCGCCGTGCCCTGGCGCATTTGCCTGGGCCTCGGGGCGCGATTTCCGGCATTGTCAAGCCCGAACAAAAGGGGCAAAGTACGGCACCCGCGCCGCAGCTTCGATGGCGCCCGAACCGAGGCTGCGCGAGATCCATGACCATGAACCACGAGGTTCACGATGCTTTCACCGTCGCGCATCGCGCAGCCACATCGGCTACTGGATGAGCACCCGGTTTTCACGAGCTGTGACATCGATCAGGCGCGCGCGCAGGTGGCCCGCATTTTTTGCGCCCATGGCTTGGAGCAGATCGACCCGGCGCAGCAGTTGGATTGCCATATGCACCGGGTCGCCCTGGGTGCTTTGTCGCTCAACTACCTCTGCTACGGCGCGGACGTCGAGATCACTCCCGGCTGCCTGGGCGACTTCTATCTCGTGCAGATCCCCGTTGCGGGCCACGCTGACATCCACTACGGCGGGCAGCACGCCTATTCGGACACATCGACCGCCGTCGTGCTGTCGCCGCATCAGCCCGTAACCATGTGCTGGCAGGCCGATTGCGCGCAGGTCATGCTGCACATTCCGCGTGCGTTGATGGAGCAGCGTTCCGTAGAGGCTCCGGACGATGACTGTGCTCCCTTCGATTACCAGTTGGCGTTGGCGCAGCGAGATGGTCCGGCGGCGGGATGGTGCCGGATGGTGCTGGACCTTGCGCGAAATATCGACGTGAATGGCACGGCATGGCTGCGCCACGAGGCCGCCGTGGCTTCGCTGCAGGATTCCCTGTTGTGCGGACTGCTCGCCCTGCAACCCCGTGAGCAGGGCGAACGCAGGCAGGCGGTGCGTGCGCCGGCGCCGCCGCGCCATGTGCAGCGCGCGCGGGAGTTCATCGAAACCCAAGCCGAGCAGGCGCTCACCATGGCCGATGTCGCCCGCGTCGCCTGCGTGAGCGAACGCGCGCTGCAGGAAGGCTTTCGCCGTCATCTGGGTACCACGCCCAACGCCTATCTGCGCGAGGTGCGGCTGCAGCGCATTCAGGGCGACCTGCGTGCGGCAGCCGGGAGCGGCGCTCCGGTTGCGCTGTATGAAATCGCGTACCGCCACGGATTTTTCCACCTGGGGCGCTTTGCCGCCTACTACAAAGCGCGCTTCGGCGAATCCCCTTCGGTCACGTTGCAGCGCCGTTGATCTTGTTGCGGTGCAGCATCAGACTGCGCATTGCGGATAAGGCCGCCGCGCTTTCCGGATAATTCAGGCCTAAATCATCGCGCACACTCGCCCGACCAGCATCGCCTCCTGCGAAGCCGTGACAAGGAGATCCATGAGCATGCAAGACAAAGTGGCCATCGTCACCGGCGGTGCCACCATGATTGGCGAAGGTGTGGTTGCTGCCCTGGTGGCCGAGGGCTGCCAGGTGGTAGTCGCCGACATCGACGCCACCAAGGGCCCGCAGGTGCAGGGGCGTTGCAAGGGAAGCCGCTTCATCGCGACCGACGTCTCGGACGATGCCTCGATCATCGCCTGCGTGGCAGAGACCGCGCGGGCCTTCGGCGGCATCGACTATCTGGTCAACTGTGCTGCCAGCTATGTGGATAACGGCGCCGCCTCCACCCGCGCCGAATGGAACCAGTCCTGGAACGTGAACGTGGTCGGCGCGGCGATGATGCTGCAGGCCTGTGTGCCGCACATGGAAAAGCACGGTGGCGGCGCGGTGGTCAACTTCGCTTCCATTTCCGCCTTCGCGGCTCAGACTGGGCGCTGGCTGTACCCAATCAGCAAGGCCGCCATGGTGCAGTTCACGCGCAATGCCGCGTTGGATCTAGCGCCGCAAAAAATCCGCGTCAACTCGGTGTCGCCGGGCTGGACCTGGTCCTCGGTGATCGAGGGCATGGCCGGCGGCGACAAGGCCAAGGCCGACGCTGTGGCTGCCGACTATCACATCCTGGGGAGGCTGGGCCTGCCCGCCGAGGTGGCCAACGTGGTCACCTTCCTGCTGTCGGACAAAGCCAGCTTCGTGACCGGCGCCAACTACGCCGTCGACGGCGGCTACCAGGCCCTGGGCCCCGAGGCGCGCACCGCGGCCATTGGCCGGCTGACGGGTTGACACCCGCCCCCCTTCGCATCCCTCACATACACACCGGAGACAAAATCATGACCACCCCAACCCCTCGCACCATCGCCATCATCGGCGGTGGCCAGGCCGGCCTGCTGCTGGGCGCCGGCCTGCTGGACCAAGGCCACCAGGTCAGCATCTACACCAACCGCGACGGCGCCAGCTTCTGGAACGGCAAGGTGATGTCGTCCCAGTTCATCTTCGACCCCAAGCTGCAGGTCGAGCGCGACTGGAACATGAACCAGTGGGAGGCGGCCTGCCCCAACACCGACGGCATCTCGTTTTGCATTCCCAACCCGGACGGCTCGGGCACCAAGGCCATCCACTGGTACGCCGCGCTGAACAAGCCCGGCCAGGCGGTGGACCAGCGCCTGAAGTACCCTGGCTGGATGGACGAGTTCGTGCGCCGTGGCGGCAAGCTGCATATCGTGGACGTGGGCATCGCCGAGATGGAAGACTTGGCCGGCACGCACGACCTGGTGCTGCTGGCCGGCGGCAAGGGCGAGGTGGTCAAGCTGCTGTCCACCAACCCCGAGCGCTCGCCGGTGAAGGAATCGATGCGCAAGCTGGCGCTCACCTACGTCACCGGCATGACGCGTCACGACTACATGGAGTGCGTCAACTTCAACCTGATCCCCGGCGTGGGCGAATACTTCGTTTTCCCCTCGCTCACGGTTGACGGCCCCTATGGCTCGGGCAAGACCAAGGTGTGCGACATCATGGTGCTGGAGGGCGTCAACGGCGGCCCCATGGACCGCTGGCACGAGTGCAAGGACGCGGCCGACCATCTGCAGATGAGTCTGGACATCCTCAAGACCTTCCTGCCCTGGGAGTACGAGCGCAGCAAGGACTGCCGGCTCACCGACGACAACGGCATCCTGGCCGGCCGCATCACGCCTACCGTGCGCAACCCGGTGCTCACCCTGCCCTCGGGCCGCAAGGTGATGGGCCTGGGCGACGCGGTGATCGTCAACGACCCGGTCACGGGCCAGGGCTCCAACAACGCCACCTGGGGTGCCAAGCACTACTTCGAGGCCATCATGGCGCGCGGCGGCCAGCCTTTCGACGAGGCTTGGATGACCCGCACCTTCGACGACCTCTACAACGGCTACGCCGAGAAGGTCGTGCGCTGGACCAACAGCCTGCTGTTCCCGCCGCCCGAATACATCGTGAACATGATGGGCGCCTGCCAGGCCGTGCCCGGCATGGCCTCGCGTGTGGCCAACGGCTTCAACGACCCGCGCGACTATGCCGAATATTGGTTCGACCCCGCCGCCAACCAGCGCGCCATCGAGGCCGCCGGACAAAAGGTGGCAGCATGATCGACGCCCGTGAACTGCGCGATGCGCTGGGGCACTTCGCCACTGGCGTCACCGTGGTCACCACTCTGGGGCTCGATCGCGCGCACATCGGCGTCACCGTCAACAGCTTTGCCTCGCTCTCGCTCGACCCGCCGCTGGTGCTGTGGAGCCTGGCCAAGCGCTCATGGAGCTTGCCGGCCTTCCAGGCTGCGAACCACTTTGCCATCCACGTGCTCGCGCACGACCAGCAGGCGCTGTCCGACCGTTTTGCCAAGGCGGGGCATGACAAATTCGCCGGCGTCGAGGTTGGACAGGGCCTGGGCGGCGTGCCCCTGCTGCCCGGCGGTACGGCGGTGTTTCAGTGCTCGGTCGAGCACCGCTACGACGGTGGCGACCACCTGATCCTGATTGGCCGGGTCGAAGCCCTGACCACGCGCCGTGCCGCGCCGCTGCTGTTTTACCGCGGCCGCTACGCCACGCCCGAGTACGAGCAGCCGCCGGTCGCCGGCCGCCTGAAGTTCCTGTTGGCGGCATGATGGAATCATGAGCAAGTTGGACGCCATCATCGTCGGCAGCGGCATTAACTCTCTGGTGTGCGCCGCCGTCATGGCGCGGCGCGGCAGGAAGGTCTGCGTGCTCGAGCGCGAGGCGGTGCTGGGCGGCTGCATCCGCACCGACCAACTCACCGCGCCCGGCTACCTGCACGACACGATGTCCACCGCGCACCCGCTGTTCGTCACCTCGCCGGGTTACGCGGAACTGAAAGACGCCCTGCACGGCGCCGGCCTGGCCTATGTCAACAGCGCTACGCCCACCGGCGTGTTGCTGCCCGACGGACGTTCGTTCGTGCTGCGGACCTCGCGCGAGGACAACGTGCGCGCGATGAATGCACTGGCTCCGGGCGATGGCGACGCCTACCGCGCCGGCCTCGGGTTTGTCGAGCAGAACGCCGAGTTGATCTTCGCGCTGCTGGGCAACGAGCTGTGGAGTTCGCAAATCGGCAAGATGATGCTGGGGCGCGTGTGGAAGCAGGGCGCGCACGAGACGCTAGGCTTTTTCAGCGCCGCCATGCAAAGCGCCCGCGCCTGGCTGGACACGCGCTTCAAGTCCGACCTGGTCAAGGCCGTGCTGGCGCCCTGGGTGCTGCACACGGGCCTGGGGCCCGAGTCGCCCATGTCGGCGCTGATGGCGCAGGTGATCGCGTTCACGCTCGAGGCCGTGGGCCTGCCGCTGGTCAAGGGCGGCAACGCACGCACCGTCGATGCGTTCAAGACCGTCATCGAGCAGGCCGGCGGCGAGTTCCACGTCAACGCCGACGTGGCCGAAGTCCTGATTTCGGGCGGCAAGGCCCAGGGCGTGCGCTGCGCCGACGGCCGCCAGTGGCAGGCCAAGAACGTGATCTGCAATGTCACGCCCACGCAGCTGTATGGCCGCCTGGTCCCGCCGCAGGCCACGTCCGAGCCGATTCGTGCGCAGGCGCGCGAGTACCGCTACGGCAAGGGCAACATGCAGATCCACCTGGCCCTCTCGGCGCCGCCGCAGTGGAACGATGCGCAGCTCAATGACGTGGTGTACCTGCACCTCACCTCGGGGCTGGAGGGCGTCTCGCGCGCGGTGAACGAGGCCGAGCGCGGGCTGCTGCCGGCCGAAGGCACCATCGTGGCGTGCCACCCCACCGCGCTCGATGCGTCGCGCGCGCCGGCCGGTGGCGCGGTGTTGTGGATCCAGCTGCCCGAGTGCCCGCGCGTCATCAAGGGCGATGCGCTGGGCGAGATCGAGGCGCCGGCCGACGGCCGCTGGACACCCGAAATCCGCGAGCGCTACGCCGACCGCATCCTGGCGCGGCTGGCCCGGGTCATCCCCAACCTCATGCCCAGCATCGTGGGGCGCAAGGTGATCTCGCCGGGCGACCTGGAGCGGCTGAACATGAACCTGGTGGGGGGCGATCCGTATTCGGGCGAATGCAGTGTCGACCAGTACATGTTCTGGCGCCCGCTGCGCGGCACCAAGGACCATGCCACGCCCGTGAAACAACTCTGGCACATTGGCGCTTCCACCCATCCGGGCCCCGGCTTGAGCGGCGCATCGGGCTTTCACGTGGCCAACGCGCTGGCTAAGAAGTAGATGGGCCGGCGGCACACTTCCCTTGCTGGTTGACGCTAATGCGCGCTCGCGTGCGCCGCGCCACGCTGCATCAGACCTTGCAGCATCGGCACGTCCATGAAGTACATGTCAGAACCGTCGGGCGCCAAGAATGCTGACGGCCCGTGCGCCACCATCAACAGGACAGTTTCCTCCCTGAACTCAAGCGGATCGTGGACCGCTCCGTTGCGCTCGGTGATGAAGTCGCCGGGGCGGTAGTCGCCCGTCTGCAGATGAGTGCCGCTCCCTTTGATTATGTAGATCTCGGCCTCACCCAGATGTCGATGTCGCGGCAGCACCCCGCCCGGCTCGGCGCGGAGCATAACGGTATAGCCCCCCGTGTCCGGATTCAACCTCAGCACGCGAATGCCAATCTTCGGGGCCAAAGGCAACCAGGGCAGATCTTCGCAGTGAGTCGTCGCACCAACGTCAATCATCACTTCTCCATGTGCCTGAAATCCCAAGCAGTGTCGCCACGCGCGGAGTTGCTGGCAACTACCTTGCATGTACTATTGAAACCTACGCAGTTCGAGCTGCCACCCACGTGTTCGCCCTGATGGCAGAAGCAAGATGCCTATCGACACAGATACCTCGGTAAGTCACCGGTTGCTGCGGCAGCTGCGTGCGCAGCGGCAGATCAGCCAGATGGAGCTCGCGATGCGCCTGGGCGTGTCACAACG
Source organism: Burkholderiaceae bacterium (assembly GCA_030123545.1). Lineage (NCBI taxonomy): Bacteria > Pseudomonadati > Pseudomonadota > Betaproteobacteria > Burkholderiales > Burkholderiaceae > Burkholderiaceae bacterium. The sequence goes on from CP126124.1 coordinate 430,299, forward strand.
ACATGTCTCGTTCGTGGAACTCGGCAGGACGCGTCCGAGCAAGACGCTGCTACGGTCCTGGCTGCAGGAACTCGACGCTCCCCACTCGACAATCAACGTTGTCATGAATGCGACGGGCTACTCCGTCGTCGCCGACGAGCAGACCGAGGCGACGACACGTGCGCCCTCCGTTGAGCCCGAACTGGCTGCCTTGCTTGCGGCGCACGAGCCGTTCCCTGCATTCGTCTTCACAACCGATCGCCACATCATCCAGATGAATCAAGGCGCCCGACGCATGTGGAGATTGATCATGCCGGCCTATTGGGCGCGCTCCGAACGAAAGGCGATGCCGCTGGACATGATCGACGCGCTGGCGGATCCTGAAGGGTTTCTTAGCACCATGCGCGACGCCGCGGCAGGTGGTGCGGCCCTGTTGGCCCTGCTTTGCAGTGAGGTGTGGCTGCGCCCAGCGTTGGGACCCCGAGTCGACAGCCTGGCGGCAGCGCTGACGAAACGCTATGGGGCGATGCGCGCGGCCGCTACTCGAGATTCGCACGGGTCCGTTCCCGTGCGCTCGTTTTGCTTCGACTTGGCCGGTGGACCAATCACGGTAGTCGCTGCTCAGAGCGTGATCGGTCTTCCGCAGGACTTGACTCTAAGCTCGCCCCGACTCGAAATCTGGATGCCGGCTGATGAAGGTACACGGCAACGTCTTGTCCGCGCTGCAAAGAGCCCGACGGTCTCTTCGGACAAATAGGGTCTCACTCGCGCTCGGCCAAATCTTGGAGACGCCGTACGCTCCCTCGAACGTGAGCTCGTCAATCGATTGGCGATCACTCGGAGTTTCTCGGGTTGCAGAGACTCGGGCAGTTGCTCGACGAGCCCCGGTCGACCCACTGCGGCCATTGCCTCTGGACGAACATTGGGCGGCAACCGCGATACGGTCCTGGCCTGTGCTGCGTCGAACCCGGTCATTGCATGCGCGCTCAAAATATGTGGGGTAGGAGAAGGCGGCGGGCGGCGAATCAGCTCAGGCCGTCGGCCAGGGGCCCGGTCGTGCGCAGCCCAAGGCGATCAAAGCACGCCTCCGGGGCACGGCGAATCACCGCACCGATTCCGCCGATGTCCAGGTGATTCCTGCCGCCGTCTTCCATCGCGACCTAGTCGTTGATCGCCACGATGCGTACATCGCGCCCGGATTCGCCACACACCAGACCGGGAATCACGTCAGGCGGTCAAAGTTCGGGCCAACCCTACCATCACTTGGCGCCACCGCGGCTCCTCACTGCAACGCCGCCAGCCGCTCGGGCGTGCCCACGTCCGCCCAGGTGCCGGTGTAGAGCTCGGCCGTCACGCGGGCGTCGTCCATTGCCGCGCGCAGCAGCGGCGCCAGCGGCGCCTTGATGCCCTGCGGGTTGCCAGCGGGGATCTCGCAGTATGGTCGCGCGAACAGCGCGCGCCGATACAGCGCGATGGTCGAGAAGGTGAAGCGCGGCACGCCGGCATCCGTCGGCACGTTCAGCGCCTGCCCGTCGGCGCCGATGCCAAAGTCGCCGCGCGGGTTGTGCAGCGGGTTCGGTACCAGCCACAGGTGCGCGAGCCGGCCGCTCGCGGCGAAGCGGTCGAACGCGGCGCGCGTGAATTCGAACCCGGGCGCGAACACGTCGGCCGCCGCGACCCAGAACACCTCGTCCAGCAGTGGCAGCGCGCGCACGATGCCGCCCCCGGTTTCCAGCGCGCCGCCGAAGTCGCGGCCCTCGGAAGAGTATGAAATTGATAGCGAAACATCAGCATCAACATTGGGCTTGAGGCCGATTTGATGCTCGATTTTCTCGCCCAGCCACGCGGTGTTGACGACGATGCGGGACCAGCCGCCGCGCGCGAGCGCGGCGAGCGGCCACTCGATCAGCGGCCGGCCCTGCACCACGAGCAGCGGCTTCGGGCAGGTGTCGGTGAGCGGGCGCATGCGCTCGCCGCGGCCTGCGGCGAGGATCATGGCCTGGGCGGCGCTGCGCATGGCGCGCAGTGTAGCGGCCGGCCAATCACGACAGAGGTATTGCGGGCGCGGGCATCAACCCGGAAGGTTGGTCGGCGCGTATTTCTCGGCCGCCGCCGGCGGCGGGTCGGGCGGCACTGTGATTGCCTCCATGCGCTGGCGCACTGCGTCGTTCACCAGCATGCCGGCGCGGAACGAGCGCGGCTCGGTGCCGAGCGCGTCCCATGGCGGCTTGAGCCACTCTCGGTGCGCGCAGCCGCAGGCGTCCGGCGCGACCGGCGTGGGCGGCGCGCGCTGGAACGCGAGCCCCACGTCCGGGTGCTGCAGCCGATCGACGAACCACGCGAGCGGCACGTCCGACAGCCCATGCTCCTTATAGCCGCCGCCGACGTCCGAATGGCCGCCGGCGAACAGCGCTTGCGTGACGTTGGCCGCGTCGTCCCATAGCGTCGGCTGGAAGCTCTTGCGCTGCTCGTCGATCGAGACCGCGTGCAGCCCAAGCGTCACCTTGGGACTGAGCCGGGTGTCGGCGAAGCCGAACAGATCGAGCGTGTGACCGGCGATGTCGTACAGCGGAATGCCGAGCGCGCCGACCGTGTCCCAGACCGCGACCGCAGTGATGTCATCGACCGGCACGAACGGGTTGTCCGGCAGCTCATCGCTGCCGAACACGCTACGGATGTTCACGAACTCGTCCAGGCTGTCGAGCATGCGGCAGATTAGCGGCGAATCGCTGCCGTGGCGGTAGCGGAACCAGGCGCGCACCGCGTTGTCGTACTTCGTTGCCGGGTCGCTCGCGAGGTCGGGCTTCAGCAGCCCCTGCGCCGCCACCATGCCGGCCAGCGCCCGCGCGGTGTAGGCGCCGCGGCTGAAGCCCACGATCACGATGCGGTCGCCGGGCACGTAGTTGCGCGACAGGTAGGTGTAGCCGCGCGCGATGCGCGCCGTGACGCCGACGCCGAATGCGCCGCCGGCGACCTTGGCGATCAGGTCTGGGCTGTCGCCGACGCCGTGGATGTACTTGGCGACCTGGATCGGCGCCGCCGCCGGGCCCAGCGCCAATTCCATCTCCTTCGTGCCCCAGGCGCCGTTGATCGTGCCCTGCAGCCAGCCGAACAGCTTGCAGACGTTGGTGAGCTTCGGGTCGCCGCCGTCGCGCGTCGGGTCGGTGTCGCCGGGGCCGTTCCAGGTGCCGTCGGCGCAGAACACGATTGCCTTGCCCATGTCATCGATCCTTTCGGACTGCCTGCATCGATGATGCGCCGTTTCCCATGCCGCCGAAAGGGCGTGGCCGCGTGCGTCGTTGCCGCGCTGCGGCCGATAATGGTCGGGTCAAGAGAAGTACGGAGTCCGCTATGAAGCTGTTCAGACACGGTGCGCGCGGAGCCGAGCGCGCCGGCGCCGTCGATGCGGACGGGGCCTTGCGCGACCTGTCTCTGCTGGTCCCGGACCTGACGCCGGAATGGCTGGCGCCCGCGAAGCTCGCCGCGTTGGCCGCGATCGACCTCTCGCGCATGCCGCCGGTAGCGAACGGCACGCGCATCGGCGCGCCGGTGGGCGGCGTGCGCCAGTTCCTCGCGATCGGGCTCAACTACCGCCAGCATGCGGCCGAGGCCGGGATGGAGATCCCGAAGGAGCCGGTGGTGTTCAACAAGGCGCTCGGCGCGCTCGCCGGGCCGGACGACGACATCGCGATGCCCGAGGGCTCGCAGGCGATGGACTGGGAGGTCGAACTCGGCGTCGTGATCGGCACCGAAGCGCGGCGCGTCGCGATCGCGCGGGCACAGGAATTCGTCGCCGGCTACTGCCTGGCGAACGACGTGTCGGAACGCGACTGGCAATTGAAGCGCGGCGGCCAGTGGGTCAAGGGCAAGAGCTTCGACGGCTTCGGCCCGATCGGCCCCTGGCTGGTCACCGCCGACGAGCTGCCGGACCCGCAGCGCATTCCGCTGACGCTCGAAGTCAACGGCGAGCGGCGCCAGCACAGCAGTACCGCCGACATGATCTTCGGTGTCGCCGAGATCGTGTCTTACCTGAGCCAATGCATGACGCTGCTGCCGGGCGACGTGATCGTCACCGGCACGCCGTCCGGCGTCGGCCTCGGCATGAAGCCGCCGCGGTTCCTCGCGCGCGGCGATGTGATCACGCTCGACGGCGGCCCGCTGGGGCGGCAGCGGCAGCGCGTGGTGTAGCGCTGACAAGCCCCGGCTACGCCAACCGGCCGGGCGCGATGTCCTTTGTCGCCGGACGCCGCAGGTGCGCCCGGTAAAATCGACGGTTCCCCAGATTCTTCTTGCGGAGCCGCCTGGAATGGCAAACACCCCCTTGATGGCCAACGCAATCCGTGCGCTGGCCATGGACGCCGTGCAACGTGCCAATTCCGGGCATCCGGGCGCTCCGATGGGCATGGCCGAGATCGCGGTCGCGCTGTGGGGCCGGCACCTGCGGCACAACCCGCGCGACCCGCATTGGGCCGGCCGCGACCGCTTCGTGCTCTCGAACGGCCACGGCTCGATGCTGCTGTACGCGTTGCTGCACCTGAGCGGCTACGACCTGCCGCTGGCCGAACTGGAGCGCTTCCGCCAGCTTGGCAGTAAGACGCCGGGCCACCCCGAGTTCGGCCTCACGCCCGGGGTCGAAACCACCACCGGCCCGCTCGGGCAGGGGCTGGCGAACGCGGTCGGCATGGCGCTGGCGGAGAAGCTGCTCGCGCGCGAGTTCAACCGGGACGGCCATGCAGTCGTCGACCACCACACCTATGTGTTCCTCGGTGACGGCTGCCTGATGGAAGGCATCAGCCACGAGGCCTCGGCGCTGGCCGGTGCGTGGAAATTGAACAAGCTGATCGCGCTGTACGACGACAACGGCATCTCGATCGACGGCGAGGTTGCGCCCTGGTTCGTCGATGACACGGCCAAGCGCTTCGCCGCCTACGGCTGGAACGTGATCGGCCCGATCGACGGCCACGACGTGGGCGCGGTCGACGCGGCGATCGCGCAGGCGAAGCAAAGCCGTGATCTGCCGAGCTTCGTCGTCTGCAAGACCACGATCGGCCAGGGCGCGCCGAACCGAGCCGGCACCGCGAAGGCGCACGGCGAGGCGCTTGGGCCTGACGAGGTGCTTGCGACGCGCGAAGCGCTGGGCTGGCGCTACGGGCCGTTCGTGATCCCGCCCGAGGCCTATGCCGAATGGGACGCGAAGTGCGTCGGCGCGAAGCGCCAGGACGAATGGCAGACCCGCTTCGAGGCGTATCGCGCTGCGCACCCGCAGCTTGCCTTTGAGTTCGAGCGGCGCGTGCAAGGCGATTTGCCGGACCGCTTCGCCGAACTCGCCGCCGATCTGGTCGCCGGCGCGCACGCGAAGGCCGAGGCCGTGGCCAGCCGCAAGGCGAGCCAGATCGCGCTGGAGACGCTCACCGCCGCGCTGCCCGAACTGCTCGGCGGCTCGGCCGACCTGACCGGATCCAACCTGACCAACACCAAGAGCACGCCGCCGCTGCGCTTCGATGCCGCCACCGGTGCGCCGAACGGCGGGCGCCACATCAATTACGGTGTACGCGAATTCGGCATGGCGGCGATCATGAACGGCGTCGCGCTGCACGGCGGCTTCATCCCGTACGGCGGCACGTTTCTGACCTTTTCCGACTACAGCCGCAATGCGGTCCGCATGGCCGCGCTGATGAAGCTGCGCGTCATCCATGTGTTCACGCACGACTCGATCGGGCTCGGCGAGGACGGGCCGACGCACCAGCCGGTCGAACATGCGGCGAGCCTGCGCCTGATCCCGAACCTCGAAGTCTGGCGCCCGGCCGATACCGCCGAGACCGCGGTCGCATGGGCCCAGGCGCTGGCGCGGCGCAGCGGGCCGACAGCGCTGCTGCTGAGCCGCCAGACCCTCGCCTATGCACCGAAGAGCGGGGTCGCCGACATCGCGCGCGGCGGCTACGTGCTGGCGGAGCCGGGCGCGGCGGGCGTGGACCGGGGCGCCGACGCGGTGCTCGTCGCGACCGGGTCCGAGGTGCAACTGGCGCTGGCCGCGCAGCGGCTGCTTGCAAAGCGACGCATCGCGGTGCGCGTGGTGTCGATGCCGTCGACCACGGTGTTCGATCGCCAGGACGAAGGCTACAAGTCCCGCGTGCTGCCGCAGGGTGTGCCGCGCATCGCGGTCGAAGCCGGCGTGACCGATTCGTGGTGGAAATACGGCGTTGCCGCGGTGGTCGGCATCGACCGCTTCGGCGAGTCCGCGCGCGCGGGCGCGCTGTTCGAGCATTTCGGGTTCACGCCCGAGAACGTCGCCGACACGGTGCGCAAGGTGCTGGGGCGCTGAGTCTGGACTGGCCGTGGGCGACGCTGTGAATTCGCAATGAGATCTTAAGGAGAGTGAAATGACGATCAGACTGGGCATCAACGGTTTCGGCCGCATCGGGCGCAACGTGCTGCGCGCGGCGGTGCAGAACTTCCCCGACATCGAGGTGGTCGCGATCAACGACCTGCTCGAGCCCGACTATTTGGCCTACATGCTGCAGTACGACTCGGTGCACGGTCGCTTCCGTGGCGAGATCGCGGTCGACGGCAGCACGCTGATCGTCAACGGCAAGAAAATCCGCCTCACCGCGCTGAAGGACCCGGCCGAACTGGCCTGGGGCGCGGTGGGCGCCGACATCGTGCTCGAATCGACCGGCCTGTTCCTGACGAAGGAAGCGGCCGAGAAGCACCTGAAGGCCGGCGCGAAGAAGGTCATCATGTCGGCCCCGTCGAAGGACGACACGCCGATGTTCGTCTACGGCGTGAACCACCGCGCGTACCAGGGCGAGGCGATCATCTCGAACGCTTCCTGCACCACGAACTGCCTCGCGCCGATCGCGAAGGTTCTGAACGACAAGTGGGGCATCAAGCGCGGCCTGATGACCACGGTGCACGCGGCGACCGCGACGCAGAAGACGGTGGATGGTCCGTCGAACAAGGACTGGCGCGGCGGCCGCGGCATCCTGGAGAACATCATCCCGTCGTCGACCGGCGCCGCGAAGGCGGTGGGCCGCGTGATCCCGGTGCTGAACAAGAAGCTCACCGGCATGAGCTTTCGCGTGCCGACCTCGGACGTGTCGGTGGTCGACCTGACCGTGGAGCTGGAAAAGCCCGCGAGCTACGCCGAGATCTGCGCCGAGATGAAGGCGCAGAGTCAGCGCGAGATCGCCCAGGGCGGCCTCAAGGGCGTGCTCGGCTACACCGAGGACAAGGTGGTCGCGACCGACTTCCGCGGCGACGCGCGCAGCTCGATTTTCGACGCCGAGGCCGGCATCGCGCTCGACCCCACCTTCGTCAAGATCGTGTCCTGGTACGACAACGAATGGGGTTACTCGAACAAATGCCTCGAGATTGCACGAGTCGTCGCCGGCTGACCGGCTGACGGCCCCGGCGTTCTGCGGTCGGCTACTTCGGCCGCCCGTAATGCGCGGTGAAGCTCGCCTGGCTGATCGCGTTCGCGTGGATCATGAAGCCGGTCAGCGCGGCAGTCGCGTCCTGCGGCAGATCGAGGTGATCCACCTCCAGCGCGTAGACGGTGAACACGTAGCGGTGCGGCTTGTCGCCCGGCGGCGGGCAGACGCCGCCCCAGGCGTGCGTGCCGTAGTCGTTGCGGCCCTGCACCGCGCCGGCGGGCAGGGTGGTGCTGTTTTCCGCGCCGGCGTTGGCCGGCAACTCGGTCACGCTGGCCGGGATGTTGACCACGATCCAGTGCCACCAGCCGGAGCCGGTCGGCGCGTCCGGGTCGTACACCGTGAGCGCGAAGCTCTTCGTGCCCTTGGGCGCGCCGCTCCAGTGCAGCTTTGGTGAGCGGTTCTCGCCGCTGCAGCCGAAGCCGTTGTATTCGAAGCTCTTCGGGATCGTGCCGCCGGACGCAATGTCGGGGCTGGAGAGCGTGAAGCCGGCGGCCTGGGCGGGCGCGACGGCGAACGGCGCGATCAGGCTGGCGGCGCCGAACGCCAGGGCGGCACGCCAGCTGCGGGGAACATATTGCACGACGGGGCTCCTTCGAAGTTCAAGTCAAACCCCATCATCCGGCTTTTCGCCGGTCAGCTCAAATGCCGGCCGACGATGCCCGCGATCTCGAACATGGTGACCTGCGGCTTGCCGAACAGCGGCGCTAGTCTTTCGTCGGCGTTGACGTTGCGCTTGTCCTTGGCGTCCTGCAGGCCGTTGGCCTTGATGTAGTCCCACAGCTTCTTCACTACCTCGGTGCGCGCGACCGGCTCCGGGCCGATCACCGCCGCGAGCTCGGCGCTGGGCTTGAGGCCCCCGGCACGTGCCGCGCGCGGCTTCTTCGTCGCGGTCTTCGCCGCGGGTTTCCGGGCGCCGGGCGCGCCACGGTCCTTTTTCGCCGTCGGTGCCGCGGATTTCGAACTTTTTGCGGCTGTAGTCCCGGTATTTCCTGCACGTGCAGCTATCGTTTTCGAAGCAACCCCAGGGCGCGGCCGGCCCGCGCGCGGCTCGAACTCGAAGCCGACCTTGCCGGCCTCCGCGTCCCACTTCAGGAAGGCCTTGAACGCCCTTCGCGTGCGCGTCGAGACGAACTTGTCCAGCAGGTCGGTGCGGCCGGTGGCGAGGAGCTTTTGCATCTGCGCGCGCTCCACCGGTTGCTGCAGGATGATCTGGCCGCTGCGGAAGTCGCAGCTGGGCGTCGGCTGTGCAGCAGTCGGTACCGATTTCTCGCAGACGTAGTTTTTGCCGTGCTCGTACACCCGCGCGCCGCATTTCGGGCAGGCGCCGAGCGGCTGCTGGCCGGAGAAGTCGACCAGCTCGCCGGTTTCGCCGGCGTCCTCGTCGCCGAAGTCGAACTCGAGCTTGTAGTTGTGCGCCTCGTCGTCGTAGCGCAGCACGATCTCGGCGGTGAACGGCCAGCCGGCCTTGGAGCGGAAGCCATCGATCGGGCCGATGCGCTTGTCGCGCAGCAGCTGTTCGACCTCGGCCGGCTCGAAAGTGCGGCCGGCCGGCGTCTTGCCGAACGAGAAACCGCAGGTGCCCACGCCGTCGCCGACGCGGCCGGTGCATTGATAGCGCCGGTAGTTTTCGCGAACGACGCCGCCGCAGTTCGGGCAGGGCGTGGCCAGCGTGACGTAGTCGCCCGGGACGGTGTCGCGGTCGTACTCCTTGGCCTTTTGCACGATGTGCCGCGTCATCTCGGCGATTTCGCGCATGAAGGCGTCGCGGGAGAGGCGCCCGTGCTCGATCTGCGCCAGCTTGTACTCCCATTCGCCGGTCAGCTCGGCCTTCGACAGCTCCTCGACGCCGAGGCCGCGCAGCAGCGTCATCAGTTGGAACGCCTTCGCGGTCGGGATCAGCTCGCGCCCTTCGCGCAGCATGTATTTCTCGGTCAGCAGCCCTTCGATGATCGCGGCGCGCGTCGCCGGCGTGCCCAGGCCCTTCTCCTGCATCGCCTCGCGCAGCTCGTCGTCGTCGACCAGCTTGCCAGCGCCTTCCATCGCGCCGAGCAGCGTCGCTTCCGAATAGCGCGCCGGCGGCCGGGTCTTCAGGCCCTTGGGCTCGGCCGACTCGGTCCGTACCTTCTCGCCGGGCTGCACCGGCACCAGCGTCTTGCCGTCCTTCTCGTCGTCCTCGCTCGCGGCCTCCTTGCCGTAGATCGCCATCCAGCCCGGCTTGACCAGCACCTTGCCGTCGGAGCGGAAGTTGTACTTCCTGCCTTCGCGTTCTACCGTCGAGATGCGCGTCGTGACCTGGAACTCCGCCGACGGGAAGAACACTGACAGGAAGCGCCGCACCACGAAGTCGTAGAGCTTCTGCTCCGCTTCCGACAGCCCATGCGGTACCTGCAGCGTCGGGATGATCGCGAAGTGGTCCGACACCTTGCTGTTGTCGAACACGCGCTTCGTAGACTTCACGTAGTGGTTGTCGAGCGCCTGCCGCGCGAACGGCGCGAGATGCTTCATGCCGCTCGCGGACAGCATCTCCATCGTCTTCTTCACCACCGGCAGATAGTCCTCGGGCAGCGCGCGCGAATCGGTGCGCGGATAGGTCAGCGCCTTGTGCCGCTCGTACAGCGACTGCGCGAGCGCCAGCGTAGTCTTGGCCGAATAGCCGAAGCGGCCGTTCGCCTCGCGCTGCAGCGCGGTCAGGTCGAACAGCAGCGGGCTTGCCTGCGTCGTCGGCTTGCTTTCCTCGCTGACGCTCGCCGGACGGCCGCGCACCGCCTCCGCGATCGCGCTCGCGTCGCGTTCGTTCCAGATACGGTCGGCGCGCCATTCCGGGTCGGGTTCCCCGCTCGCGAGCAGCGGCGCGTCCGCCTTCTTCCAGTCCGGGTCGAACCACTTGCCCGGGTAGCTGCCGGCCTGCGCCTCAAAGCTCGCATGCACCTCCCAGTAGTCGCGGCTGACGAACTTGCGGATCTGCTCCTCGCGCTCGACCACGATCGAGAGCGTCGGCGTCTGCACCCGGCCCACCGTGGTCAGGAAGAAGCCGCCGTCGCGCGAGTTGAACGCGGTCATCGCGCGCGTGCCGTTGATGCCGACCAGCCAGTCGGCCTCGGAGCGGCTGCGCGCCGCGTCGGCCAGGCCCTGCATCTGCGCGTCGGTTCGCAGCGCGTCGAAGCCATCGCGGATCGCCTGCGGCGTCATCGACTGCAGCCACAGGCGCCGCACCGGTTTGCCGAGCGGCTTCGCGCCGCCGGCATACTGCTCGATCAGGCGGAAGATCAGCTCGCCCTCGCGTCCCGCGTCGCAGGCGTTCACCAGTAGCGTCACGTCCTTGCGCTTGGCCTGGCGCACGACCGCGTTCAGCCGCGTCCTGGTCTTGTCGACCGGTTTCAGGTCGAAATGCGGCGGGATCACCGGCAGGTGCGCGAAGCTCCATTTGCCGCGCTTCACGTCGTACTGCTCGGGCGCCTGGATCTCGACCAGATGCCCGACCGCGCTGGTCACGACGTATTTCTCGCTCTCGAAATACTCGTCGTGCTTGTCGAACTTGCCCGCGACCGGCGTGAGCGCGCGCACGATGTCCTGCGCGACGGACGGCTTTTCGGCAATGACCAGTGTCTTCATCGGATGACTACAATTCCACGTTTCCCGCGCGCGTGCGCGCGCACAAATTCACCTTACCAAATTTTCCAGCCGTGTCCGCAACCCCGCCCGCCGTGTCCCACCGCCGCATCCAGACCCGCCGCTCGGGCGTCCACGGCAAGGGGGTGTTCGCGCTGCAGCCCATCGCCGCCGGCGAAGTCATCATCGAATACACCGGCGAGGTGATCAGCTGGAAGGCGGCGCAGGCGCGCCACCCGCACGACCCGAATGACCCGAACCATACCTTCTTCTTCCACATCGACGAGCGGCACGTGATCGACGCCAAGGTCGGCGGCAATTCGGCGCGCTGGATCAACCACTCGTGCGATCCGAACTGCGAGGCCGACGAGCAGCACGGCCGCATCTTCATCAAGGCTCTGCGCCGCATCCGCGCCGGCGAAGAGCTGAATTACGACTACGGGCTGATCATCGACGAGCGCTACACACCGAAGCTGAAGGCCGAGTACCCTTGCTGGTGCGGCGCCAGGAATTGCCGCGGCACATTGCTGGCGCCCAAGCGCCGGCGCTGACCGAGGCGGCGGCGCCCGCACGACGATAGGCGTGATCCGATGACTGTGCTGTGGCCTGAGGAGGAGATCGCGCGCGGGCTGCGCAATGCGCGCTGGCCCGGTCTGCGGCTGGAGCGGCTCGCCACGATCGATTCGACGAATTCCGAGCTGATGCGCCGTGCGCGTGCAGGCCGGCTCGAATCGGTGCTGCTGGTGGCCGGCGAGCAGACGGCGGGGCGCGGCCGGCTCGGGCGGCCCTGGGCGAGCCGGGCCGACGCCTCGCTGACGTTCTCGCTAGGGCTGCCGCTGGCGCCCGCCAACTGGTCCGGCCTGTCGTTGGCGGTCGGGGTCGGGATCGCCGAACGCCTGCACCCGGCGATCCGGATCAAGTGGCCGAACGACCTGTGGCTTTGTGACGGGCGCGGCGAACGCAAGCTCGCCGGCATCCTGGTCGAGTCGGCGAATTTCGGCGCCGCGAGCTACGTGGTGATCGGGGTCGGCCTGAACATCGCGGCCGACGCAGCGCAAGGCGTCGCGGCACCAGCCGGCTGGCTGCAGGAACTGCTGCCCGGCATGGTTGCGTCGCAGGCGCTGGCGCTGTTCGCGCCGGGGCTGCTCGAAGCGGTGCGCGCGTTCGAGACGGATGGATTCGCCCCGTTCGTCGGCCGGTTCGATGCGCGCGACCTGTTGCGCGGGCGCGAAATCAGCATGGACGATGGCAGCGGTGCAACGCTCCATGGCACGGCCTGCGGTGTCGCCGAGTCCGGTGCGCTCCTGGTTCACACCGGGAGCGGCATGCGCGAGCTGATTGGCTCCGAGGTGAGCGTGCGCCCGCTCGCCGGTTGGTCGGCGACGCGTGGCGGCGCGGCAGCGTAGACGCAAAGACGATGCTGAGAAGGATCGCGCTGCTGCTGCTGCTCGCCAACCTCGCGTATTTCGCGTGGGCGCAGGGCCTGCTGCAGTTGTTCGGCTGGGCGCCGCAGCGCCAGTCGGAGCCGCAGCGCATGGCGCAGCAGATCGAGCCGAGCGCGCTCGAGTTGCGGCCGCCCGCGTTGCACGGGCCGAGCGTCGCCGCGGCAGCGCCCCAGTCGGCTGCCGTGGCCGCGTCGGCGGCCACGGTGGTGTCGTGCCTGCGCGCGGGGCCGTTCAGCGACGAGCAGAGCGCGATCGTGCGCCGCGCGGCCGGCAATTCGCTGCCCGACGGATCGTGGCGGCTCGATCCGGTGGTGGTGACTCCGGCGCGCTGGATCGTCTACCTCGGCAAATACGGCAGCGCCGACGCGCTGGCGGCGATGCAGACGCGGCTTGAGCAGCAAGGCGTGCCGGCGACGGCGGTGGCGAACCCGGCGCTCGCGCCGGGCCTTGCGCTCGGCAGCTACGACAGCCGGGCCGCTGCGCAGCGGGCGTTGTCCCAGTTCGAGCAGCAGGGCGCGCCGCCGGCGCAGGTGGTGCAGGACCGGGTCGCGCAGCGCGGCCAGCTGCTGACGCTGCCGGCGGTCGACGACAAGCTGCGCGCGCGGCTCGACAATCTGCAGAGTGCACTGGCCGGCAAGCCGCTGGTCGCCTGCCCCGTGAACCCCTGAACCCACCGGATCATCGCCATGGCCTTGACGCTGTACTACGCCCCGGGCGCCTGCTCGTTCGTTCCCCACACGCTGCTCGAGACCATTGGCGCGCCGTACCAGCGCGTGATGGTGCGGCTGCACAAGGGGGAGCAGTTCGGCGATGAATACCATCGGATCAACCCGCGCAGCCAGGTGCCGGTGCTGGTCGACGAAGCCGGCGAGAAGATCACCCAGGTGATCGCGATCGTCAGCTACCTGGCCGAGCGCTATCCGCAACTGGGCTTCCTGCCCGCGCAGGGCCTGGCCCGGATCCGGGTGCTGGAGACGCTGGCCTGGATGAACAACACCGTGCATCCGACGTTCACGCACATCTTCCGGTCCGCGCTGTTCACCGACGACGCAAAGGCGCAGGCGCAGCTGAAGCTGTTCAACACCGGGCTCTATCGGGAACGGCTGAGCGAACTGCAGCAACTGCTGGCAGCGGCGCAGCAGAACGGCTGGCCCTACCTCGGCGGCGAGCGTTTCGGCCCGCTCGACCCCTATGCGCTGACGTTGCTGCGCTGGGGCAGCATCGCCGGCATCGATCCGAACGACTATCCGCTGCTGTGGGCCTTCGTGCAGCGGCTTTCGCAAGAGCCCGCGGTCGCGCGCGCGATCGAGCACGAGCGCTTGCAGCTCAACCTGTTCCAGCCTCGCTGAGCGCCGGCGCGGCGGCGGCCGCGGCCCGGTCGTGCGCCGGAAAGCGCACGCGGAATCGTGTGCCCGGGGGCTCCCGGCCCGGCCGGGCGTCTTCCACGGTGACCGTCGCCGCGTGCTGGCGCGCGATCTCCATCACGATCGGCAACCCCAGGCCGGAGCCGTCCGCGTCGTTGCCGAGCACGCGGTAGAACGGCTCGAACACCAGTTCGCGCTCGGTTTCGGCGATTCCCGGGCCGTTGTCCTCCACCTCCAGCAGCACCTCGCCCGCGAGGCCCGCGCGGACCCGCGCGGTGATCACGCCCGGGTGCCCCGGACGCGACGGGGTGTAGTTGATCGCGTTGTCGAGCAGGTTGCGGATCAGCTCGCGGAGCAGCGTCGCGTTGCCGAGCAGGCTCACGCCGCGCGTGCCCGGATCGGCACCTTCGAACCCCAGGTCGAGCGCGCGCTCCATCGCGCGCGGCAGCACCTCGTGCACTACGTCGATCGTGAGCTGCGCCAGGTCGCAGCGCTGGTGCGCCGGCAGCCCGGCGCCGGCTTCGGCACGCGCCAGCGCGAGCAGCTGGTTCACCGTGTGCGTCGCGCGCATGCTGGCGCGCCCGATCTGCTGCAGCGAGCGCTTGAGCTCGTCGGTGTTGCTGCCCTCGCGCTGCGCCAGGTCCGCCTGCATGCGCAGGCCCGCGAGCGGCGTCTTGAGCTGGTGCGCGGCGTCGGCCAGGAAGCGCTTTTGCGTGCGGATCGAATCGGCGAGCTTGCCCAGCAGCAGGTTCAGCGCCAGCACCATCGATGTGACTTCCAGCGGCACGGTCGACGCGTCGATCGGGCTCAGGTCGTCGGGACGGCGCTCGCGGATCCTGTCCTCGACCACCGACAACGGCTTGATGCCGCGCGCCAGCGCGACCCACAACAGCAGGATCGCCAGCGGCACCAGCGCGAACAGCGGCAGCAGCACGCCCGAGACGATGTCGCGCGCGAGCCGCGCCTGGCGCGCGCGGGTCTCGGCCAGCTGCACCAGCAGCAGCCCGGCGTGCGGCGGCTCCGACGCACCGGGCGGGCTCGCCGGTTCGGCCAAGGCATCCGGTTCGGTGGCGCCGATGTCGGTGCCGCTGACTTCGAGTGCCATGCGCTGATCACTGGCGCTCGCAGGCTCTCCGGGTGCGACCCACAGGTCCGCCACGCGCACGCTGTGCCCGTGGAATTCGGCGTCGCGCAGGTAGACCACGCCGGGCGTCGGCGGCTGCGCCAGGTGCGGCGGCGGCAACGCGGCGTCGCCAGCCAGCAGCCGACCCTGCGCGTCCTGCACCCGGTACCAGGCCTGGTCGGCCTGGCTGCGGCGCAGGTCGTCGATCAGCGCTGCGGTGCGCGCGAGCGAACCGCGATCGTCCGCCGCCGCAGCGACATCGCGCGCGAGCAGCCGCACAGCGCTCGACAGCGCGCGGTCGTAAGGCGCGTTGGCGATGCCGCGCGCGACCAGCCAGGTGATGCCGATGCTGAGTGCGACCACGATCAGCGCCGGCACCACCAGCGAGTCGAGAATCTCGCCGAACAGCGAGTTCTGCGCGCGCTGGAAAAGCTTCACGCTCGCCCCCAGTCTTCGCGCACTTCGTGTCGCTTCGTCTGGTGACACTGCCGGAGGCACTGTCCCTTCGGGCCGTCCGAGCCTGCGCAGGCAGGCTCGGAGCCGCGGCCGCTCAGCCCTCTACCGGGTGCAACACCAGCGGCCCGGCAAGGCCGGTTCCGCGGTGTTCCCCGCACGGCGAGGGGCGTCATGTGTTGATTTTCTCGAGGCAGTAGCCCAGTCCGCGCACGGTCGCGATGCGCACCGGGCCGTGCTCGATCTTCTTGCGCAGCCGGTGGATGTAGACCTCGATCGCGTTGTTGCTCACTTCCTCGCCCCATTCGCACAGCCGCTCGACCAGCTGATCCTTGCTGACGAGACGGCCGGCGCGCTGCAGCAGCACCTCGAGCAGGCCGAGTTCGCGCGCGGAGAGCTCGACCATCTTGCCGTCCAGCGTCGCGACGCGGCCGGCCTGGTCGTACACCAGCGGGCCGTGCCGGATCAGGCTGCTGGTCGCGCCGGCGCCGCGGCGCACCAGCGCGCGCACCCGCGCTTCCAGCTCCTGCAGCGAGAACGGCTTGGCCATGTAGTCGTCGGCGCCGGCGTCCAGGCCCTTGACCCGTTCCTCCACGCTGTCGGCGGCGGTCAGGATCAGCACCGGCAGCGACGAGCCGCGCGCGCGCAGCTTCTTGAGCACCTCGAGGCCGTGCAGGCGCGGCAGGCCGAGGTCGAGGATCAGCAGGTCGAACTCATGGTTGGTCATCAGCGCCGCGTCGGCTTCCGAGCCGCTGGCCACATGGTCGACCGCGGCGCCGGACGCGCGCAGCGTGCGCAGCAGGCCGTCGGCCAGCACCTGATCGTCTTCGGCAATCAGAATCCGCATGCATGTCTCCTGTCCGCGGTTTGCCGCCTGCGGCGCTGCGTGTGCAGGTCATTCTAGGGCCGCGGCGGGCGGCCGGCGGCGTAGATTTCCAGCCCTATCGTCGCCACCGTCGCGACCTCCGCGCCGACCTCGGCGCGAAACTCCGCCTCGGCCTGCGTCACAGCACTGCGGAACGCCTGCAGCCAGGCCAGGCCCGCCGCGGTGAACCGGATGCGCCGCGCGCGCGCGTCCAGCGCATCGGCTTCGCGCGTGACCAGTCCCCAGGCCTCGCACTGGTCCACCAGCTGGCCCATCGCCTGCTTGCTCATGCCGGCCGAATCGGCGAGCTCGGTCAGCCGCGAGCCGGCCAGCGCCAGGTGGCGCGTGATGTGGATGTGCGCCGCGCTGACTTGGCCTCGCGCCGCGAGGTTGGACAGCGCGAGCGGCACCTCGATGTCGTGCGCCATCAGCCCCTGCACCCGCTCGTCGAAGCGGCGCATTGCGTGGCCGAGCAGCCGGCCCAGATGGGTCTGGCGCCAGGCGTCGGAGTCGTCGGCCGTGGGCGGTGCATCGGCGCCGCGCTGCGCGACAGGCCGGGGCTCCGGTTTGCCGGCCGGAGGGGGTTCCAAGTCCATTCGTCGATGGTAAAGCAAACTGACCAAAAATCAGGTTTACTTCCGCCAATAACGCCGGATAGACTACTGTTCAAGCATCCAGGCTGGCTATAAAAGCAGAGATGCGATCCACAACCCGATGACTTTCAAGGAGTGAGCTATGGATGCAGCAGTGAAGGGCTTGGCGCCCGGCAGCGAGAAGGCGAAGGCGTTGCAGGCCGCGCTGGCGCAGATCGAGAAGCAGTTCGGCAAGGGCACGATCATGCGGCTCGGCGAGGGCGAGGTCATCGAGGACATCCAGGTCGTCTCCACCGGCTCGCTCGGGCTCGACATCGCCCTGGGCGTCGGCGGCCTGCCGCGCGGCCGGGTGATCGAGATCTACGGGCCGGAGTCGTCGGGCAAGACCACGCTCACGCTGCAGGTGATCGCCGAGATGCAGAAGCAGGCCGGCACCTGCGCCTTCGTCGACGCCGAGCACGCGCTCGACATCCAGTACGCGCAAAAGCTCGGCGTGAACCTGCAGGAGCTGCTGATCAGCCAGCCCGACACCGGCGAGCAGGCGCTGGAGATCGTCGACAGCCTGGTGCGCTCCGGCGCGGTCGACCTGATCGTGGTCGACTCGGTCGCCGCGCTCACGCCGAAGGCCGAACTCGAAGGCGAGATGGGCGACAGCCTGCCGGGCTTGCAGGCGCGGCTGATGAGCCAGGCGCTGCGCAAGCTCACCGCGACGATCAAGAAGACCAACTGCATGGTCATCTTCATCAACCAGATCCGCATGAAGATCGGCGTGATGTTCGGCTCGCCCGAGACGACGACCGGCGGCAACGCGCTCAAGTTCTACGCGTCGGTGCGGATCGACATCCGCCGCATCGGCACGATCAAGAAGGGCGAGGAGGCGATCGGCAACGAGACCCGGGTCAAGGTGGTGAAGAACAAGGTCAGCCCGCCGTTCAAGACCGCCGAGTTCGACATCCTGTTCGGCGAAGGCATCTCGCGCGAAGGCGAGGTGATCGACATGGGCGTGACCGCGCGCATCATCGACAAGAGCGGCGCCTGGTACGCGTACAACGGCGAGAAGATCGGCCAGGGCCGCGACAACGCGCGCGAGTTCCTGCGCGAGAACCCCGACCTCGCGCGCGAGATTGAAAACAAGGTGCGCGAGTCGCTGGGCATCACCCAGCGGCCGGCGGCGGCGCCGGCCGACGCCGTCGCGGCGTAGGCCGCGATGCGCACCGCAGTTTCAGCGCAAGCTCATGTGCGCGTAGCGCACGTGAAGGCCGCGCCAGCGGCCGTGCCGGAGCTAAAACGCCACTCGCGAGTCGCTGGGCATCACCCAGCGACCGGCGGCGGCGCCAGCCGACGCGGTCGAGGCGTGAGTTCCACGCGCAATTTTCAACAGAAATCGACCTCTAGCGCCCGTGTATTCTTCGTATGTAGCTATTGATTAAATAGCAATCATGGCATCCGCTTCGCCGTCGCTGAAGGGCCGCGCGCTGCGCCTGCTGGCGCGGCGCGAGCACTCGCGCGCCGAGCTCGAGCGCAAGCTCCAGCCGCACGAGGACGAGCCCGGCGCGCTGGCGCGCGCGCTCGACGAACTCGAGGCGCGTGGCTTCATCGACGAGGGGCGCGTCGTGCAGTCGGTATTGCACCAGCGCGCCGCGCGCCTGGGCGCGGCCCGGCTGCGCCAGGAACTGCAGGCCAAGGGCATAGCCGCCGAGGCGGTCGCCGACGCGGTGGCCGGCCTGCAGGGTTCCGAGTTGGAGCGCGCAGCGGCGCTGTGGCAGCGCCGCTTCGGCGCGCCGCCAGTGGATGCCGGCGAGCGTGCCCGGCAGATGCGCTTCCTGCTCGCGCGCGGCTTCTCGGCGGACACCGCCGCGCGGGTGCTGCGCAGCAGCGCGGGACGGGCCGCACCATGACGCGGCCTGCGCCGGCCCGCCGCCGCGATCCGTCGCGAGGCCGTGAAAGACCCGCATGAGAGACACCCAGCTCCTCACGCGCTATAAGGCCTGGTCCGACGACCTGTTCCTGTCGGCCGTGGCTTCTCTTCCCGGTGCCGAGCTCGCCGCGCCGCGCGCCATCGTCTTCGGCAGCCTGATCCGCACGCTGAACCATGCCTATGCGATGGACCATGTCTGGCGCTGCCACTTGCTCGGCAAGCCGCATGGCCTCGCCACGCGCAACCCCGAGCATTGCCCGGCGATCGACGAGCTGGCGGCCAGCCAGCGCAGCATCGATGCGTGGTACGTAGGCTACGCCGACTCGCTGACCGAGGCCGGGCTCGCCGAGCCGGTGGCGTTCGAGTTCATCGGCGGCGGCGCCGGACGCATGACGCGGCAGGGCATCCTGCTGCACGTCGTGAACCACGCCAGCTACCACCGCGGTCACGCGGCGGGCATCCTCTACGAGATCGGTGTGGCGCCGCCGACCACCGACCTGCCGGTGTTCCTGCGGCAGCAGTTGGCCGGCATCTGACAGACGCGGCTGGCGTTGCCTGGTTTTCGCGCGAGACAGCGACTTCGATGGCAGCGTTGGCCCGATCCCGGACAATGCCTCCCGTATGAAGGTTCGCTCTGGCCCCTTGCTCAACGAATGCTTCGACAATGACTGATCCACGACAGCGCGCGCGGCTGCTGATGCGTCATTTCCGCAGCAGGAGACGCCACCTGCTTCTGCGATATGTCCTTCCATGGGGCACCGCACTCCTGGTCGGTCTGGTCGCGGTCCTTTATGCGCGCTGGAGCGATGATGCATACCAGATCTTTAGCAACGCGATTGCGGGCCGCGCGTGGCTCGCCTTCGTGATCACTCCTGCGCTGACCATTCTGTGCGTGTACCTGACGCGGCGCTGGTTCTCGGGCGCGGAAGGCAGTGGCATCCCGCAAGTCATCGCGGCCCTGCACGCGCCGCAGGACGATTCCTTGATGCAGCGCCTGTTCGGCTTGCGCGTGATATTCGGCAAGATCGTCGTGTCGTTGCTTGGCTTGCTGGGCGGGCTGACCATCGGTCGCGAGGGGCCGACTGTCCATCTCGGGGCGGCGATCATGGCTGAATCCCGGCGTGCCTACCCGAACCGGGGCCGCCGGCTCGAGCGTCAGCTTCTGCTCGCTGGCGCCGCGGCCGGACTGTCCGCCGCGTTCAACACGCCGTTGGCGGGCATCATCTTCGCAATCGAGGAGCTGGCACGGGACTTCGAGAGCCGGACCAACGGCGTGATGATCACCGCCGTAGTGTTCTCGGGGCTGACCTCGCTCGCGCTGGCCGGCAACTATCTGTATTTCGGCCAGATTGTGATTCCACATGATCTGGGTTTTAGCCTCGTGTTCCCGGTGGTGGTCGCTTCGCTTCTGTGCGGCCTGGCCGGCGCGGCGTTCAACTTGGCATTGCTGCACTGGAAGGTCTGGATGCCAGGGCCCCTGAAGGCCTGGCGCACCGAGAAGCCGCTTCTGTATGCCGGGGTCATCGGCCTGTGCGTGGCGACGTTGGGTGTGCTCAGCGCGGGACAGACATGGGGCAGCGGCTACGAACAGGCTCGACGCCTGCTGGACGGTACGCAGCCGTTGGGGGCGGTCTTTGCCCTGGCGAAATGGGCTGCACTGGTGGTCAGCTATATGGCCGAAATTCCGGGCGGGCTGTTCTCGCCGTCGCTGGCCGTCGGGGCCGGTATCGCGCAATGGGTGCATGTTCTGTTCGGCAGCGCACCCATGGCGCCGCTGATCGCGGTCTGCATGACCGGCTACCTCGCCGCGGTGACCCAATCGCCGATCACGTCTTTCGTGATCGTCATGGAAATGACCAACGGGAATGCGATCGTGATTCCGATGATGGCCGCTGCACTTCTTTCGGCACGCGTGTGCGGCCTGTTCACGCCGCCGCTGTACGAGGCGCTGGCTGAGAAGAATTACTTTCCGCGTCGCGTGTGACGGGCCGGGCCGTATGCGCGCCGATTTCCTCCAGGCGCAAATACCGCAATCGTGAAAGATGTTTTGTGCATGTCGAGAGAACGTGCGCACGACGAGTGCGACACTCTCGCCGTTTTCCATCACCGCTTTCAGCGAGATATCCGGTTGCCGACCATGACGAATTTCAAGGCATTGCTTCGCCTCATGCTCCTCGGTGTCCTGCTGCTGGTAGGTTGCAGCAGTCGGCCGCAGCATTGGCTGCTCACCGACGTCAGCGGCCATTTGCCGGATCTCAAATTTTCGCTGACCTCCGATCAAGGGCATCCCGTGACCGACGAGGACTATCGCGGCGACGTGGTCATGCTTTATTTCGGATACACCCACTGCCCGGACGTTTGTCCGATCACCATGGCACGGCTGGCCGCCGTGATGCAACATCTAGGCAAAGGGGCTGATCAAGTAAGAATACTGTTCGTCAGCGTCGATCCGGCGCGCGACACACCTGCCCTGCTGCACGCTTACGTCACGGCCTTCGATCCTCATGCGGTCGGATTGACCGGGACCGACGGCATGATTGCCACGGTAGCCAGGCGGTATCGTGTGGCCTACGAACCCGAAAAACCGAATGCCGACGGCAGCTATGACGTGACCCACAGCTCCGCTGTCTATATCTTCGATAAGGACGGGCGGGCACATTTGCTGGCAACCCCGACTGATTCCATCGATGCGATAACGCACGATGTCCGTCAATTGCTTCAATCCAATGCCTGACCCGATCATCATGAAATCACTGAAGTGCCTGTTTGCCGCTTTTTGCCTGGCCATCGGATGCGCGGCCGCCGCCGGCAGCGTTCATCCATCGATCGAGGTCCAGCACGGCTGGGTGCGCTGGCTGCCGGGTGCGCTTCCCGCCGCGGGCTATCTGACGATCATCAATCACGGCGCCACGGCCTCGGCGTTGGTCAAGGCGAGCAGCCCTGACTATGGTGACGTGATGCTGCATCGCACGGTCACTTCGGGCGGCATGGAGAACATGGAAATGGTCGACCGGCTGAAAATACCGGCGCACGGCGAAATCGATCTTTCGCCTGGAAACTACCACCTGATGCTGATGCACGCAAAGCACCCGGTCGCTCCGGGCGATGAGGTTCCTGTCGTACTTCAATTCTCCGACGGCACTGCGGTGCACGCGCGATTGAAGGTCCGGCCCGCGAATCAGCTGAATTGACCGTGTCGGTGCTCGCGTGGCTGGTGCCGTGGGAGCCGTCCCCCACGGTCGTGATCGCCGTCGCGGCTGCTGCATGCCTGTATGTCCGAGGATGCCGGGCGCGGCATGTGTCGGGTTGGCGGCAGCTGTCGTTCTGGACGGGGCTGGGCCTGCTTTATGTTGCGCTTCACACCCGGCTCGACTATTACGCCGAACACGCCTTTTTCGTGCATCGCATCCAGCATTTGCTCTTGCACCATCTCGGCCCTTTCTTGATCGTGCTGAGCTATCCCGGCGCCACGCTCTACGCTGGCATCCCATTGGAATGGCGCCGCTGCTGGTTGCGGCCCACGCTGAGTTGGACTCCAGTGCGTAAATTGCTGGGCGTCTTGCTGCATCCGGTCGTGGCGGCCTTGCTTTTCGTCGGATTGATTTATTTCTGGCTGATCCCGGCCGTGCATTTCGATGCGATGCTCGACGTCCGCCTGTACCGGCTGATGAACTGGAGCATGGCGGTGGACGGCTTGATGTTCTGGTGGCTGGTGCTTGATCACCGCTCCGCACCACCGGCCCGGTTGCGCCCGGGGATCCGCATTCTGCTCACGATTGCCGTCATCCCTCCGCAGATCATTCTCGGCGCGGTCATCGGCTTGTCGTCGCACGATTTCTACACGGTCTACTCGATATGCGGCCGGGCGTTCACCAGCATCGACGCCATCACCGACCAGCACCTGGGCGGCCTGATTCTCTGGATACCCGGGTCGATGATGAGTGTCGTTGGCGCCTTGATTGCGTTCCGTCACTGGACGCGGCTGGACGATCGCCGGCAGGACATGCGAGCCGTCGAGCTGTCGCAGCGCATTGCATTCGACCAGTAACCTCGGCGCCGCGACCGGGCCTGCGCGGCCGCGCAAGCACCAGGCCTACGGCACATCACAGCCCCAGCATCAGCTCGAGGTTCTGCACCGCCGCGCCGCTCGCGCCCTTGCCCAGGTTGTCGAGCCGCGCGATCGCGACCGCGTGCCGGTGGTCCTCGTTCGGGAACACGCGGATCTCGAGTCGGTTCGTGTCGTTCAGCGCGACCGCATCGAGCCGGCCGTCGTCGCTCGGCGGCAGCACCTGCACGCACTGCTCGGGCGTGTTGCTCTTCGCGTAGTGCGCGGCGTAGGCGTCGTGCAGATCGGCGGCGCGCGGGCGCCCCGGCAGATCGTCCAGATGCAGCGGCAAGTGCACCAGCATGCCCTGCCTGAAGTTGCCGACCGACGGAATGAACACCGGCCGCCGCGCAAGGCCGGTGTAGCGCATGATCTCCGGCAGGTGCTTGTGCTTCAGGCCCAGCGCGTAGGTCTCGAACGGCGCGGCGCGGCCGCTCTCGTGGGCCTCGATCATGCTGCGCCCGCCGCCCGAATAGCCGCTGACCGACGGCAGCGCAAGCGGCAGGCCGGGCGGCAGCAGGCCGGCGTCGACCAGCGGGCGGATCAGCGCGATCGCGCCGGTCGCGTAGCAGCCGGGGTTCGCGACCCGGCTCGCGCGGCGCACCGCGTCGGCCTGACCCGCGACCAGTTCCGGAAACCCGAACACCCAGCCCGGCGCGACCCGGTGCGCGGTCGACGCGTCGATGACCTTAGGGCCTTTTCCACCGGAAGCCGCCGCCAGTTCATCGATCATTGCTACTGATTCAATGGCAGCATCGTCATGCAGACAGAGCACGACCAGATCCGCGCGGCGCATCAGCTCGCGCTTCGCGTCGACGTCCTTGCGACGATCCGGTGCGATGCTGAGGAGATCCAGCTGCGGCATCTGGCGCAGCCGGTCGCGGATCTGCAGGCCGGTGGTGCCGGCCTCGCCGTCGATGAAGATGGTGGGCATGAAGCGTTCCTGCGGCGAAGCAACAACGAATGAGTGGGTCCCACAGTGTAAGGCGCGGCCTGCAATGACGCGGCGCAGCATGCTAAAGTGGGCGCCCCGTCCGCAACGATGAACGGCCTGCGCCATCGACCGCGGGGCGCGGCCGTGTATCCCATCCGCCTCAGAGACAAGCCATGAAGATCCACGAATACCAAGGCAAGGAAATCCTGCGCCGGTTCGGCGTCCCGACGCCGCGCGGCATCCCTGCGTTCACGGTGCAGGAAGCGGTCGAGGCCGCGCAGAAGCTCGGCGGGCCGGTCTGGGTGGTGAAGGCCCAGATCCACGCCGGCGGGCGCGGCAAGGGCGGCGGCGTCAAGCTCGCGCGTTCTGTCGATGAGGTGAAGAAGCTCGCCGGCGAGATCCTGGGCATGCAGCTGGTCACGCACCAGACCGGCCCGCACGGCCAGAAGGTGCGGCGCCTCTTGATCGAGGACGGCGCCGACATCAAGAAGGAGTACTACGTCTCGGTGGTTACCGACCGCGCCAGCCAGAAGGTCGCGCTGCTCGCCTCGTCCGAGGGCGGCATGGAGATCGAGGAGGTCGCGCAGAAGACTCCCGAGAAGATCATCAAGGTGTTCGTCGATCCGGGCGTCGGCCTCACCGATGCGCAGGCCGCCGAGCTTGCCACCGGCATCGGCGTGCCGGCGACCTCGAGCGCGCGCGCCGCCGATGTGTTCAGGAAGCTCTACAAGTGCTACATGGACACCGACGCTTCCCTTGTCGAAATCAATCCGCTGATCCTGGAGGGCAACGGCGACATCAAGGCGCTCGACGCCAAGTTCAATTTCGATCAGAACGCATTGTTCCGCCATCCCGAGATCGTCGCGCTGCGCGATCTCGACGAGGAGGATCCGGCCGAGATCGAGGCGAGCCGGTTCGATCTGGCCTACATCAGCCTGGATGGCGATATCGGCTGCCTGGTGAACGGCGCCGGCCTCGCGATGGCGACGATGGACACGATCAAGCTGTTCGGCGCCGAGCCGGCGAACTTCCTCGACGTCGGCGGCGGCGCGACGCCCGAGAAGGTGACCGAGGCGTTCAAGATCATGCTGAAGAACCCGAAAGTCGACGCGATCCTGGTCAACATCTTCGGCGGCATCATGCGCTGCGACACGATCGCCACCGGCGTGATCACCGCGTGCAAGGCGGTGAACCTGCGCGTGCCGCTGGTGGTTCGGATGAAGGGCACGAACGAGCAGCTGGGCAAGAAGATGCTGGCCGAATCGGGACTGCCGATCATCAGCGCCGACACCATGGCCGAGGCAGCGCAGAAAGTGGTCGCCGCGGTGAAATGAGCCACCCCCGAGGCGCCTGCGGCGCTCCCCCCTCGAAGGGGGCGCCGCGAGCGGCCCGGCAAAGCCGGCTCCGCCGCGACCCCGGCTGAAGCCAGCGTCACGAATACGAGGACATCATGAGCATCTTGATCAACAAGGACACGCGGGTCATCACCCAGGGCATCACCGGCAAGACCGGCCAGTTCCACACCGGGAAATGCCAGGAATACGCGAACGGCAAGGCCTGCTTCGTCGCCGGCGTGAACCCGAAGAAGGCGGGCGAGAAGATTTTCGACATCCCGATCTACGCGTCGGTCCGCGAGGCGAAGGCCGAGACCGGCGCCACGGTGTCGGTGATCTACGTGCCGCCGGCCGGCGCCGCCGCCGCGATCCAGGAGGCGGTCGACGCCGAACTCGATCTGGTGATCTGCATCACCGAGGGCATTCCGGTGCGCGACATGCTGGTGGTGCGCAACCGCATGCGCGACAAGGAGGCCGCCGGCGGCAAGAAGACGCTGCTGCTCGGGCCCAACTGCCCGGGCCTGATCACGCCCGACGAGATCAAGATCGGCATCATGCCGGGCCACATCCATCGCAAGGGCCGGATCGGCGTGGTCAGCCGCTCCGGCACGCTGACCTACGAGGCGGTCGCGCAGGTCACCGACCTGGGGCTGGGCCAGTCGAGCGCGGTCGGCATCGGCGGCGACCCGATCAACGGCCTGAAGCACATCGACATCATGAAGATGTTCAACGACGATCCGGACACCGACGCGGTGATCATGATCGGCGAGATCGGCGGTCCGGACGAGGCGGACGCCGCGCGCTGGTGCAAGGCGAACATGAAGAAGCCCATTGTCGGCTTCATCGCCGGCGTCACCGCGCCCCCCGGCAAGCGCATGGGCCATGCCGGCGCGCTGATCTCCGGCGGCGCCGACACCGCCGAGGCCAAGCTCGCGGTGATGGAGGAATGCGGCTTCAAGGTCACGCGCAATCCGTCGGAAATGGGCAAGCTCCTCAAGTCGCTGCTCTGAGGCCTGCACGCTTGGCACGACGCTTTCCGAATCCCTGAGCGGCGGCCGCCCTTCACCGACGCGCGCATTGGCCCGTTCGCACTAATCCCGCCTGCTGGCGCGTCGGCGCTGTGAAAAACTCGCTTGTGCGCCCCGGGTCGCTTCTGCTAACGTGCCTGCCGTGGCTCGCGCGGCCCGGAACGCCTGCGGCCGCGATGCGCCGTGACGGCACCGAGGGCGGCGCCGGCCGCGGCACCCGTTTCGTCTCAGGGACTCATTCTTGAGCTATCAGTTTTGCGCGCACACCGACCCAGGCATGGTTCGGGGCAACAACGAGGACTCGGTCACTTTCGACGCGTCGCTCGGCTTGGCCGTGCTGGCCGACGGCATGGGCGGCTACAACGCGGGCGAGGTGGCCAGCGCGATGGCGACCAGCTTCATCCGCTCCGAGCTCGGGCGCTGGCTCGCCGAGGCCGGCGCCCGGGCCAGCGGCCGCGACGTGCAGCGCGCGATGGAAATCTGCGTGGACAGCGCGAACCGGGCGATTCTGGACGCGGCGCGCACGGTCCCGCAGTACGCCGGCATGGGCACCACGCTGGTGGTGGCGGTGCTGCAGCAGGACCGGATCGTGGTCGGCCATATCGGCGACTCGCGCTGCTACCGGCTGCGCGGCGGGGAACTGACGCAACTCACGCGCGACCATTCGCTGCTGCAGGAGCAACTCGACGCCGGGCTGCTGACGGCCGCGGAGGCCGCCGTCTGCCTGCACAAGAACCTGGTCACGCGCGCGCTCGGCGTGGAGGACGCCGTGCTGCTCGACGTCGCCGAGCACCGCACCCAGGGCGGCGACCTGTACCTGCTGTGCTCCGACGGCCTGCCCGACATGCTCGACCGAGACGCGATTGCCGCGATCCTGCGCAGCGAGGAGTCGCTGCCGCTGGTCGCGACCCGGCTCGTCGCCGGTGCCAACGCGGGTGGCGGCCGCGACAATATCTCGGTGGTGCTGGCGCGACGCAATGGCCATGGCGGCGCGCGGCTGGGCCGGGTGTCGCGCTGGCTCGGAATATGATTGTTTGTCTACCCCCACCGCCTACTGCGAACAGGAGCCGACCATGCCGAAACTGATCGTCTCGATCGACGGTGTCGTCATCAAGGAATTTCAGCTCACCAAAGACCGCACCACGCTCGGGCGGCGGCCTTACAACGACATCGTGATCGACAACCTGGCGGTCAGCGGCGAACACGCGGCGCTGCAGATGTTCGGCAACGACGTCTGCCTGGAAGACCTGAACAGCACGAACGGCAGCTACGTCAACGGCAAGTCGATCCGCAAGCAGATGTTGCAAAACAACGACATCGTCGAAGTCGGCAAGTACAAGATCAAGTTCGTCGCCGACTCGGGGCCAGCGGACCGCGCCGGGCCGGCCTCCGGGCCGGCGTCGGTGATGTCTGGGCATTCCGGACCGGTAAGCCTGCCGCCGGTCAACGCCACCATCAAGGTGCTGTCCGGCGCGGCCGCCGGGCGCGAGGTGCATCTCGTGAAGACCGTGACCACGGTCGGCAAGCCGGGCGTCGCGGTCGCGGCGATCACGCGGCGTTCGCCGGGCTTCGTCGTGGCGCATGTCGAAGGCGCCAACGCGCCGACGCTGAACGGCATTCCGGTCGGCGCAGCGCCGGTGGAGTTGAAGCACGGTGACCTGCTGGAGCTGGCCGGCACGCGCATGCAGTTCCTGCAGCAGGCCTGACGCCGCAGCACACCTGCGGCCGGTGTGACCTATTTC
Source organism: Burkholderiaceae bacterium (assembly GCA_030123545.1). NCBI lineage: Bacteria > Pseudomonadati > Pseudomonadota > Betaproteobacteria > Burkholderiales > Burkholderiaceae > Burkholderiaceae bacterium. Next base: position 458,224 of record CP126124.1, read on the forward strand.
CGCCACCGGCGTGTGCTCATGGAACTAACACCGCGCCCTGCCAACAAATTCCTTTACCGCCCGCGCCGCGACCGGATAGCCTTCGACCGTCTTTCACCGCCGAAACCGCAAGGGACGGGGCGGCTCGTTTTTGAGTCCAGATTGAATCCAGATCACCAGGGTATTGCATGAAGGTGCGCGTATTGGGATGTTCGGGGGCCATTGCCCGCGACTGCCGGACCACCTCTTTTCTGATCGACGACGATCTGCTGATCGACGCCGGCACCGGCGTCGGCGACCTCACGCTGGACGAGATGCGTGCCATCCGGCACGTGTTCCTGACCCACTCGCACCTCGACCACATTGCCGCGCTGCCGCTGATGGTCGACGCCACCGCATCGACCCGGCGCGAGCCGCTGCAGATCCATGCGCTCGCCGAAACCTTGGTCGCGCTGAAGACCCATTTGTTCAACGACGTGATCTGGCCCGATTTCTCGCGCATCCCATCGCTGGCGGCGCCGCTGGTCGCGTTCCACGAACTCCTGGTCGGCGCGCAGCTGGCTTTCACCGACCGCCAGATCGAGGTGCTGCCGGCGGTGCACACCGTGCCGGCTGTCGGCTACGCGATCAGCGCAGGCGGCTCGGCCTGGGTCTTTTCCGGCGATACCGAACGCAATCCGCGGTTCTGGCAGCGAGTGAACCAGCTCGATGTCGGCATGCTGGTGATCGAAACCGCGTTCAGCAACCGGGAGACCGCGGTTGCCGAGCGCAGCCTGCACCTGTCGCCGACCACGCTCGCAGCCGAGCTCGGCCAGATCGCCGCGGACAAGCGCTTTCCGATCTACATCAGTCACACCAAGCCGGCCGAGACCGAACTCATCATGCGCGAGATCGACGGCATGGCGCGCTCGCAGCGCGCGCGCCCCGGGGGCCGTCTCGACATCCGGCAGCTCGCCGCCGGCCAGGTGTTTGAGCTATGAGCGCCGCCCGGCCGCCCGAAGGCGCGAACGCCCCCGGAACCGACGCAGTCGGGGCCCCTTCCCCGATCGGGGGCAGCGAACCCACGCGCGAGCGGGGGAGCGTGGGGGCAACGTGAGCGCCGTGCTGCCGTCTTCCTCCGACGACGACGTGGAGCGCGCGTTCCTCGACTCGCAGCGCATGGCGCCGGAAAAACGCGGCGTCAGCTTCGAGGCGCTGTTCTTTCGCCAGTTGCAGCAGGTCACGACCCGCATCCACGAAACCGACAACCTCGACGAGCTGATGCTCGATCTCGGCGACGACATCTGCAAGCTGTTCAACGCCGACCGCCTCACGCTGTACACCGTCGGCGAAGACGGTGGTTCGCTGGTGTCGCGCTTCAAGACCGGCCTCGCCACCACCGGCGCGATCAAGCTGCCGATCGGCGCGCAAAGCATCGCCGGCTTCGTCGCGGCGAGTCGCCAGAAGCTCAATATCGCCGACGTCTATGACGACGCCGAACTGCGCCGCATCGACCCGGCGCTGTCGTTCCTGCGCGAGGTCGACCGCCGTTCCGGCTACCGCACCCGGCAGATGCTGGTGCTGCCGATCGTCGACGGCGCCACGCTGCACGGCGTGCTGCAGGTTATCAACAACAAGAGCGGCGGGCCGTTCGGCAAGCTCGAGCTCGACGGCGCGCGCCAGTTGTGCAAGACACTTGCCACCGCGATTCGCCAGCGCCGCCACAAGGAGCGCGAAGAGCGCCGCGCGTCGCCGTACGACGGGCTGGTGCAGGACGGCGTGCTGAGCGCGGCCACGCTCGCGCAATGCATGCGTCAGGCGCGCGAGCAGGGAACCAGCGTCGAATCGCTGCTGCTGTCCGCGCATGCGGTCAGCGCGGCCCAGCTCGGCGCGGCGCTTGCGCGCTATTTCGGCGTACCGTACGAGCCGCTGAACCTTGGGCGCCTGCGCATCGAGGCGCTGCACGGGCCGCTCAAGCGCGAGTTCCTCGAGCAGCAGGGCTGGATTCCGCTCGAGGAATCGCCCGACGGCCTGGTCGTGATGTGCCTGGACCCGGAGGCGGTGCGCGCGTCGCGCGTGGTGCCGCAGGTGTTCCCGCGCGCGCGCAAGCTCGCCTGGCGCGTGACGACGCAATCCGAGTTCGACGAAACCCTGGCCCAGTTGTTCGGCGCGAGCGCGGACACCAGCGGCACGATCGACGAGTTGCTGGCCGATCTCGCCGCGCCGATGGACGACGAGGGCGCGGACGACTCGCTCGAATCCGCCGCCGCCGACAACGAGCTCGTCAAGTTCGTCAACAAGGTCATCATCGACGCACACCACCAGAAAGCGTCCGACATCCACATCGAGCCGATGCCCGGCAAGGCCAAGACCGGCATTCGCTTTCGCATCGACGGCGTGCTGGCGCCGTACATCGAGGTGCCGGCGCATTTCCGCCAGGCGATGGTGACGCGGCTGAAGATCATGTGCGACCTCGACATCTCCGAGCGCCGCAAGCCGCAGGACGGCAAGATCAAGTTCCGCAAGTACGGGCCCCTGGACATCGAACTGCGCGTCGCCACCATTCCTTCCGCCGGCGGCGTCGAAGACGTGGTGATGCGTATCCTCGCCGGCGGCGAGCCGATCCCGCTCGAAAAGCTCGGCCTCACCGCGCACAACCGCGGGCGGCTGGTGGCGACCATCGAGAAGCCCTACGGCCTGTTCTACGTCTGCGGCCCGACCGGCTCCGGCAAGACGACCACGCTGCACTCGATCCTCAAGCACCTGAACACGCCCGAGACCAAGATCTGGACCGCCGAAGACCCGGTCGAGATCACGCAGAAAGGGCTGCGCCAGGTGCAGGTCAACAAGAAGGCCGGCATCGACTTCGCGCTGGTGATGCGCGCGTTTCTGCGCGCCGACCCGGACATCATCATGGTCGGCGAGTCGCGCGACAAGGAGACGGTCAGCATGGGCGTGGAAGCCTCGCTCACCGGCCACCTGGTGTTCTCCACGCTGCACACCAACTCCGCGCCCGAGTCGATCACCCGGCTGCTCGACATGGGCATGGACCCGTTCAATTTCTCCGATGCGCTGCTCGGCATCCTCGCGCAGCGGCTCGCGCGCAAGCTGTGCGACTGCAAGGAGGCGTACCAGCCCGACGCCGCCGAACTCGACGACTTCGTGCGCGAATACGCCGACGAACTGCGCCACACCGAGGCCTGGCGCGTTGATGCCGCCGGCGAGGCGGAGCGGCTGAAAGAGCAGTGGACGCAAAGCTACGGCGAAGGCGGCCGGCTGCGCTTTTATCGCGCGGTCGGCTGCGACAAATGCAACCAGACCGGCTACAAGGGGCGCCTGGGCCTGCACGAGTTGCTGATCGCCGACGACGCGATCAAGCGCCTGGTGCAGGAGCGCGCCCGCGTCGCCGAGATCTTCTCCGCCGCCGTCGAGAGCGGCATGCGCACCTTGAAGATGGACGGTATGGAAAAGATCATGCTCGGCCTGACCGACCTCAAACAGGTGCGCTCGGTCTGCATCAAGTAGCGGCGTCGGCTGCGCCGCCGTTTCTGTCAACCCCGCGCTCAGCTCTCGTAGCCGCGGGGATTCATCGCCTGCCAGCGCCACGCGTCCTCGCACATGCGGGCGAGGTCGTGCTCCGCCTGCCAGCCGAGCAGTGTGCGCGCCAATCTCGCGTCGGCCCAGCAGGCGGCGATGTCGCCCGGGCGGCGCGGCGCGATGCGGTGCGGCACCGCGCGGCCGGTGACGCGCGCGAAGGTGCCGACCAGTTCTCGCACGCTCACCCCCTGGCCGGTGCCGAGGTTCACGGTGAGCGACCGGTGCTCGCGCTCCAGGTAGCGCAGCGCGGCCAGGTGCCCGCGCGCCAGGTCCATCACGTGGATGTAGTCGCGCACGCCGGTGCCGTCAGGCGTCGGCCAGTCGTCGCCGAAGATCGACAGCGCGTCGCGCGCGCCGACCGCGACCTGCGTCACATAGGGCATCAGGTTGTTCGGCACGCCGCTGGGCGCCTCGCCGATCAGCCCGCTTTCGTGCGCGCCGACCGGGTTGAAGTAGCGCAGGATCGCGACCTGCCAGCGCGCATCACAGCGCACGAGTTCGCGCAGCAGGTCCTCGCAGACCAGCTTGGTGCGGCCGTACGGGTTCGTCGCTGAAAGCGGCGCGGTCTCGGGGATCGGCACCGACTGCGGATCGCCGTACACCGTGGCCGACGAGCTGAACACGAGCCGGCGCACGGCGGCGCGTTGCATCGCCTGCAGCAGCGCGATCGTGCCGCCGACGTTGTTGTCGAAATAGCGCAGCGGCTGGTCCACCGATTCGCCGACCGCCTTCAGTCCGGCGAAGTGGATCACGCCGCCCGGGCGGTACTTCGCGAACGCCGCGTCCAGCGCGGCGCCGTCGCGCACGTCGGCCCGCACGAAGTCGAACGCGTCGCCGCACAGCCGCGCGAGGCGCTCCAGCACCCGCTCGCTGCTGTTGCAAAGGTTGTCGAGCAGCACCACGCGCCGGCCCGCCTGCATCAGCACCACCGCGGTGTGCGAACCGATGTAGCCGGCGCCGCCGGTGATCAGCAGCGGGGCGGGCGGCGATGCGGTATCGGTGCGAGTGGCGGTGGTGTCGGGCATGGCCGGGGATTATCTCAGCGGAATGCCAGCGGAGTGCGGCCGGAATCCGGGGCCGTCGCGGGGGATACTCGACATCCCATGGCTGTTTCCGTCGCCATCTTCCTGCTGATCGCACTGCCCTGGCTCAACCCATTCGCGCCCGGGCCGTCGGCGGCCGCGGTGCCGCTGATGTTCTCCTGGGCCTGCGCGGCGCTGTTGCTGCTGCTCTGCGTCCACCTGCCGCGCCGCGCGCTGACCGGCGCGCTGGTCCGCGCCGCGGCCTGGGCGTGGCTGGTCGCCGGCTTGATCTCGAGCCTGATCGGCATCGCGCAATACTTGGGCCTCGGCGGGCGGCTGCTGCCCTGGGTGAATCAGACGCTGCTTGGCCAGGCATTCGGCAACCTGCGCCAGCGCAACCAGTTCGCGACGCTGACTTGCATCGCACTGGCGGCGCTGCTGTGGTTGGCCACGACACGCGGGGCACGCAGGGCCCGGTCGGCCGGGCTCGCTTCCGGCACGGCGGCGCCGGCGCACGGCGGCGAACCGTCGGGCCGGGTCGCGCTCGATGCCGCGCGGGCGTCGCACGCGCCCTGGCTGCGGCGCTGGCGTAGCGGGGCGGAGGGAGCCGCGCGATGGCTGCCGGGTTGGCCCGGATGGCTCGCGGCGGCGCTGCTCGCCGCGGGCAACGCCGCGGCGTCGTCGCGCACCGGACTGCTCGAGTTGGTGGCGCTGTGCCTGCTGTACGCGGTCTGGCGCGGCTGGCGCGAGCCGGCGCTGCGCCGGCTGCTGCTGGCGGCGCTCGCCGGCTATTTTCTGGCGGCGCTGGTGCTGCCGTGGATTGCCGGGTTCGGGCCGTTCGGCGGCGGCGCGTTCGAGCGGCTGCGCGAAGGCGTGCCGGGTTGCCAGAGCCGGCTCGCGTTGTGGGGAAACGTGCTGCAGTTGATCGCCGAGCGGCCGCTCGCCGGCTGGGGCTGGGGCGGGCTGGCCTACGCGCAGTACATCACGCTGTTTCACGGGGTGCGTTTCTGCGCACTGCTCGACAACGCGCACGATCTGCCGCTGCAGCTCGCGGTGACGTTCGGCGTGCCGGCCGCGCTGCTGGTCTGCGGCGCGTTCGTCTGGTGGGTCTGGCGCCAGCGCCCCTGGGCCGAGTTCGATGCGCGGAGGCGACTCGCCTGGAGCGTGGTTGCGTTGATCCTGCTGCACAGCCTGGTCGAATACCCGCTGTGGTATGGGCCGTTCCAGACCGCGTTCGCGCTGTGCCTGTTTTGGCTGCTGCGCACCGCGCCGGGCAAGAAATTCAATAAAAAACCGGCTACAGGCCAATCACTGTCTGCACAGCGCGCTATCACTGCAATAGCAACAGCGGCATTGACCCTGCTCACCCTGGCTGCCTTCGACTACTGGCGCGTGAGCCAGATCTTCCTGCCGCCGGCCGAACGCGCCGCCGCGTACCGCGGCGATGCGCTGGAGGCGGCGCGCGGCGCCTGGTTGTTCCAGGGTCCGGCACGGTTCGCGCTGCTGACGCTGACCGAGCCGACGCCAGAGAACGCGCTGCAACTGCGCCGGCTCGCCGGCGAACTGCTGCACTACTCGCCCGAGCCGCGCGTGATCGAGAAGCTGATCGCGAGCGATCTGCTGCTGGGGCACGACGAAGACGCGCGTTTTCACCTGGCACGATTTCGCGCGGCCTGGCCCGCAGAGTGCGCGGCCTGGCTGGCGCACAACCCAGGGTTCGCGCGGACGCTCGCGCCGCCGTCTCCGGACTGAAGACGAGATCAGAACCGGGTCGAGAGCGCGGTCAGCCAGGCCGGCGAATGTGCGACCAGCCAGGTCTCGATCGCCCGGTTCGCGCCGCTCAACAGCAGCAGCGCGACGACGATCAGCACCACGCCGAGCAGCGCGCGCCCGGCGCGGCCGGTCTGCAGCAGGCGGCTTGCGGCACGCGAGAGCGCCGCGCGCGAGACGAACGCGAGCGCCAGAATCGGCAGCGCCGCGCCGAGCCCGAACAGGCCCATCAGCAGCGCGACCTCGGCGAGCTGCGAGCCGCGACTGGCCAGCAGCACCGCCGCGCCCAGCGTCGGTCCCACGCAGGGGCTCCACACCAGCCCGAGCAGCGCGCCGATCGTGAACTGGCCATGGAGTCCATCGAGCGGCAGCCGCGCGAGCAGCGCGTGGCCGGCCTGCGCGACCGGCGCGCCGGCCGTGGCGAGTCGCTGCTGCAGCCCGGCCGACAGCAGCACCAGGCCGAACAGAGCGAGCACGATCGCGCCGAGCGCCTGCAGCCGCGCCGCGTCGAAGCCGAGGTTCGCCGCGGCCCAGGCGAGGGCGGTGCCGAACAGCGCGTACGAGAGCGCGAGCCCCGCCGCCAGCGCCCACGGCGCGCGACTATGCGCCTGCAGCGCCGAGACCAGCAGCACCGGCACGATCGGCAGCACGCAGGGCGACAGCGTGGACAGCAGCCCGGCCGCGAAGCCGAGCCCGTAGCTCGCCAGCCCCAGCGCCATTTCAGTGCACGGTCTTGGCGAACAGCGCCTCGAGCCCGGCGGCCGAGGTGTCGCCGACCGAGCGGTCGACTTCCGTGCGGCCCTTGAACGCGACCAGTGTGCTCTGCATGGCGACGTGGAAGCGCCGCAGCGCAACGTGGTCGCGGTCGAAGTCGATCGTCAGCAGTGTCACCTGCTGGTACGGCGGGGCCTTCATCAGCCGGTCGATGATCGGTTTCTGCGCGGCGCAGGTCGGGCACCAGGACGCGCGGATGTCGAGCACCACCGGGTCGCCGGCGGCGGTGAGCCTATCGAAGCGGGCCGCGCTGTACGGCGCGATCGTGCCGGCCAGCGCCGGCGTTGCCACCAGCCAGGCTCCGAACGATAGCAGCAGGGCGGTTGCTATGCGTTTCATGATTGACGTCCTTTCGATAACGCCTGGGGCAGCGGGCTTTCGCCTCCGCGAACCCTCGCAGCGACGTTCGTCCGCGCACGGCCGCGAACGGATATTGTCCTCCTCGGGACGATCGTTTGTCGCGCGGCGGGCCGGCGTTCTTACAGGCGGCGCGGGCGCGGTCCGTCGTCCGCGCCGGGCCGCTGCGCGACCTCCGGCGCCCCGGTCAGGCCGTGGCGCACGGCGAACGCCGCGGCCTCGGTGCGGTTCGCGGATTCGGTCTTCTCCAGGATCGCGCGCACGTGGTTCGCGACGGTATTCGGGCTCACGAACAGCCGCTCGGCGATTTCGCGGTTGCCCAGACCGCTCGCGACCAGCCGCAACACCTGGGCTTCGCGCTCGCTCAGGCCCGCTGGCGCGGCTGCACGCGGTGCCGGCGCCATCGACGCTTGCAATGCGTCGACTCGCTCGACCAGCGCGCGCATGCCCAGGCGTGCCGCATCGGCCTTTGCGTCGGCGAGCAGCGAGCGCGCGGCGTCGGCGTCGCCGGGCGCGCCGCGGGCGAGCCGCATCGCCGCATAACGCACCCTGGTGTGCGCCAGCGCCGGCGCCGCGCCCTGGACGCGGTTCATCACGAGCGCAGCCTCGAAGTGGCGTTCGGCGTCGTGCCAGTGGTGCCGCGTCGCAGCGAGTAGACCGAGCAGCGACGCGACTGCGCCGAGGCAGCCGACGGTGGTGCCAATCAGCAGGTTGCGGCCATCGTAAGGCAGCAGCAGCGCGTACAGCGCCTCGGCGCGCTTCGCGTCGCCGAGCGCGGCGCAGACCTGGGCCAGGTAGGCGAGGCTCGCACCGCGCAGTCCGTCCCGCCGCACCACCGCGAAAGCGTCGGCCGCGAGCGCTTCGAACTCGCGGCGCGCCTCGTCGAGCTGACCGATCTCGGCATAGAGCAGCGCCAGGCCCGGGCGCCAAGTGCCGGCCGCGGGCATCGTCTTGACGAACACGCGCACCAGCGGTGCGAGTTCGCGCAGCCGGCCCTGCTCGCTGCGCAGCGCAAACATCTGCATGCCGTACACGCCGGGCGCGTCCAGCCCCGGCATGCGCCGGCCGATCTCCAGCGCCAGCGCGATCAGCGGCTCGGCGTCGTCGAACCGACCCTCGAACAGCGCGTGGGTGGCGCGCGAAGTGGTTGCAATGTAGCGATAGAACGGCTGCCCCAAATCCGCCGCGTCGCGCTCGAACTGTTCCAGCCCAAGCAACCAGTTCGAGAGATCGCCGAGCTCCATGAAGTCGAACAATCGCCAAGCGCGAGCCTCGAACACATGCGCTGCGTCACCGGCCTCTTCGGCGAGGCGGATCGCCTCGTCGGCGTCGCGCAGCCGCTCGGCGCTGCGTTCGGGCTGCCAGCGCGTCGACAGCGTAGCCACCAGCGTGGCCACCAGCGTCGCGGTGTCGCCGCTGCGCCGCGCCATCGTCACTGCCTGCTCGCGCACGATCATCGCCTGCTGGTCTTCGCCGTTGAAGATCAGCGCGCGCACGAGCGCGCTGAGCAGTTGGGCCTTGCGCGCGCTGTCACCGGCGCCCAACGCGACAAGCGCCTCGCGCAGCAGCCCCACCGCTGCCTGCCCCGGTAGCCCTGGCGCCCAGGTCGCGGTCTCGAAGCCGAGCGCGGCGCGCGCCATCTGTTCGGCCGCGGCGCTCTCGCGAGCAAGAGCCATCGCCTGCTCGAACGCTTCGCGCGCCTGCAGATACTCGCCGGCCGAGGCGAGCGCCTCGCCGAGGCCGTTCAGCAGCGCAGCTTTCGTCGTCGCCCCATCCCCCGCGATTTGCGCGCCGGCCGTGCCGACCGCCTGCAGCGCCATTCGGTAGTAACGGGCGGCCTCCTCGTGTGCGAGCAGCCGGCTCGCGCGCTCGGCGGCGCGGCGCGCGATGTCGGCCGCGTGCGCGGCATCGCCGCTTGGCAGCGCGCTGGCGTAGTGAGTCGCGAGCGCCGGCAGATGTGGCTCCAGGTCGGCGCTGTATAGCGCCTCGATCGCCTGCGCGACCTGCAGGTGCGACTGGCTACGTGTCGGCAGCGCGATTTCGTCGTACAGCGTCTCGCGGATCAGCGCGTGCGAAAACTGGAAATGCCCCGCCGGCTCGGCCGGCTCGAGCACACGCGCCTGCAGCGCTTCGGCGATTACCTTTTGCAGGCTGCCGGCGCGCGGCTTGCCCAGCAGGCGCTGCAACAGCTGCAGGTCGAACGCGCGGCCGATCAGCGCCGCGCAGGCCAGCACGCGGTTCGCCTGCGGCGACAGCCGATTCAGGCGCCGCCCGATCACCTCCTTCACCCCTTCTGGAATCCGGATCGAAAGCGCCGTGCTCGGCGCGACCGGAGGCTCGCCACCGCGCGCGCCGAGCACGGCTTCCTGCACCAAGAGGCGCGTCATCTCGCCGACGAACAGTGGGTTGCCCTCAGTTTGGGCGTGGATCGCATCGAGCAGCGCCGGGGTCAGCCCGGTGCCGCCGGCCTGTTCGACCAGTGCTGCGGTCTCTTGGCGATCGAGTCCTGCGAGCCGAAAGCGCCGGAAATGCGCGTGACGCGCGAGGTCGCCAAGTGTGGCCGACAGAGGATGCCGGCGATCAAGCTCGATGTCGCGGTAAGTTGCGAGCAGCAGGATGCGGCTGTCCGCGAGTTCGGGAGCGAGGAACTCGAGCAGCCGCAGCGATGAGGCGTCGGCCCAATGCAGGTTGTCGACGATCAGCAGAAGCGGTTCGCGGTCCGCGGCGCGTTTGAGGAAGCCCACGATCGCATCGAACAGCCGGAACCGCTGCTGCTGCGGGTCAGGGGTCGGCACAAGCGGCTGCGTCGCAGCGGGCCGGAGCCGCTGCCCGATCTCGGGAAGGATCTCGGCGATCGGTGGCGCCGCCGCGCCCAGCGTGTCGCGCAGCGCGTCGTCGTCGTGGCCGTCGAGCCAGCCGCGCAGCATCTGCAGCCAGGGCCAGTACGGCGGTGCGCCCGGCTCCTCGTTGCAGCGGCCCCAGAGCGAGCGTGCGCTGGCAGCACGGCCGGCGATCAACTGCGCCAAGTGCGACTTGCCGATGCCGGGTTCGCCGGCAAGCGCGACGATCGCGCCGCGGCCGCCGGGTATGCGCGAGAGCAGCGCGTCGATCGCGGCGAGCTCGGCTATGCGGCCGACGATCGCTGGGCCCGCCGTAGGGTCCGAGGCCGGCGCGTCCAGCCGCGTGCCGCAAGCGTCGCAGAAGCGCGCATCCGCGCGGTTCTCGCGGCCGCAACTGGGGCACAGCGTGGCAGCCTCCATGCTGTTGCTTCCCGCTTGTTTGTGCGGGCCTAGGGGGGCACGTGAGGGCGCCGGGGGACTGGCCCTAGACGACCGCCTCGGGCCGCAACTCGCTGACCTCGACCACCACGTCGGCCGGTAGGCCGGCGCGGCGCGCAGCCTCGCGGATCGCCTCGGCGCTCTGCGCCTCGTACAGACAGTAGGTCTTTCGCCGGTCCGCGGACAGGAACGAGAACAGCCAGTTCACGCCGCTCGCGTCGTTGATCTCCTTGATCGCGGCCACTCCATGCGCGTCCAGTTTGAGCTCGTCGGCGAACCGGCGTTCGATCAGAAACAGTGGCATCGGATCCCTCCTTGGCTGGGTGGCCCCTATGGCACGTCGATTCGAGTTTTAGAGGCTTCGAGCCGCTGCGTCAAGCGTGGCCCCACGCTGAGCGGATAGTCAGATTCGACTACCCGGCGCGGGCGCCGGGCGCGACGCAAATTGATCAATCCTGCGGATGGTCGATCGTCATCGGCGCGCCTACATTGAATCGCACGCAGTTACACAGGAGAGCACCATGTTCAACGACACCGACCTCGCGACCTACCGCGCACAGATGCGCGGCGCCCTGATCCAGCCGACCGACGCCGGCTACGACCAGGCCCGCACCGTCTACAACGCGATGATCGACAAGCGGCCGCGGCTGATCGCGCGCTGCGCCGACGTGGCCGACGTGATCGCGTCGGTCCAGTTCGCGCGCGAGCACGATCTGCTGCTCGCGGTGCGCGGCGGCGCGCACAACGGCGGCGGCCTGGGGGTTTGCGACGACGGTCTGGTGATCGACCTGTCGGGCCTGCGCGGCATCCGCGTCGACCCGCAATCGCGCACCGTGCGCGCGGACGGCGGCTGCCTGTGGCGCGAGGTCGATCATGCAACCCATGCGTTCGGCTTGGCCACGCCCAGCGGCATCATCAGCACGACCGGCGTCGGCGGCCTGACGCTGGGCGGGGGCATCGGCCACCTGACGCGGCGCTACGGGCTCTCGGTCGACAACCTGCTGTCGGCCGACGTGGTGCTGGCCGACGGGCGGCTCGTCACCGCGAGCGAGCACAGCCATCCGGACCTGTACTGGGGCTTGCGCGGCGGCGGCGGCAACTTCGGCGTCGTCACCTCATTCGAATTCCGGCTGCACCCGGTGTCTCAGGTCATCGCCGGCCCGACGCTGTGGCCGATGGAGCGCGCCGCCGAAATCATGGCGTGGTATCGCGACTTCATGCCCAAAGCACCGGACGAGCTGAACGGCTTTCTGGCGCTGATGACGGTGCCGCCGGCGCCGCCGTTCCCCGAGGCGCTGCACCTGAAGAAAATGTGCGCGGTGGTCTGGTGCTGGACCGGCGACGCGGCGCAGGCCGACGCGGTGTTCGCGCCGGTGCAGGCGATGCGGCCGGCGTTGCACGGCGTGCACGCGCTGCCGTTCCCTATGCTGCAGGGCGCGTTCGACGGCCTGTACACCCCCGGCCTGCAATGGTATTGGCGCGCCGACTTCGTCACCGACCTGCCGGACGAGGCGATCGCGCTGCACGCGCAGCATGGGCAGCGGCTGCCGACGATGCACTCGACCATGCACCTGTATCCGATCGACGGCGCCGCGCACCGCGTCGGCAAGAGCGAAACCGCGTTCAGCTACCGCGATGCGCGCTGGTCCGCGGTGTTCGTCGGCGTCGATCCAGACCCGAAGAACGCGAAGCGGATCAGCGACTGGGCGCGCGCCTACCAGACCGCGCTGCACCCGTATTCGGCGGGCGGCGCGTACGTGAACTTCATGATGGAGGAAGGCGAAGACCGGGTGAAAGCGAGCTTTCGCGACAACTACGCGCGGCTGGCCGCCGTCAAGCGCGAATACGATCCGGGCAACCTGTTCCGGGTGAACCAGAACATCCGGCCCGCATAGCGGCTGGCAAGCTGTCACTGCCTTTGATTGCTTCAGGGGGGCGGCGGGCGTCGGAGTCCGGCACCGCTGCTTCCGGGGACGGGCCGCCGTGCGTGCGCCCTCAACGCTCAACGCGGCGCGACCCAGTCCCCGGATTTTCCGCCGTGCTTTTCCAGCAGGCGCACGTCGGTGATCGTCATGCCGCGATCGACCGCCTTGCACATGTCGTAGACGGTCAGCAGCGCGATCTGCACCGCGGTCAGCGCTTCCATCTCGACGCCGGTCGGGCCGGTGGTTTCCGCGGTTGCAGTGCAAAAAATGCTGAAAGCCCTCGTGCCATCTGCATGTTCAGCTTCGAAATCAATAGCAACACGGGTCAGCGCGAGCGGGTGACAGAGCGGAATCAGCTCGGCCGTCTTCTTCGCGGCCATGATGCCGGCGATGCGCGCGACGCCGAGCACGTCGCCTTTTTTCGCGCCGCCGCTCTCGATCAGCACCAGCGTCTCGCGCCGCATCGTGATGCGCCCGTTTGCTACCGCGACCCGGCGCGTAGCCGGCTTGGCGGAGACGTCGACCATCAGCGCGTGGCCCTGCGCGTCGAAGTGGGTCAGGCCGGGGGGCGGTGTGTCGTTGCTCATGCGCTTGGCCGTGCGCCGGCGGTAAAACCCGCTTACTGGAACGCCGGCCGTTCTCCCGCATCATACGGCGATGAGCGATCGATCTCCGGTGCCGCGGGCGCATCTGCAGGCCACGCATGCGCATGCGGCGCACGTGCAGGGCCGAACCCGCGTCTGGCTGCGCGCGCTCGGCGCGGGCGTGCTGTCGCTGGCGCTGATGGCCGCGCCGCTGCCGGCGGCGGCGCAAGCGCAGCCGCTGCCTTCGCTCGGCGACGGCGGCGATCTGTCGATCGGCGCCGAGCGGCGCATGGGCGAGCAGGTCGCGCGTGCGCTGTACCGCGACCCGTCGTACATCGACGACCCGGTGCTGGCCGAATACGTGCAAGGGGTCTGGACCCGGCTGCTCGCGGCGGCGCGCGCGTTGGGCGAGATCGGGCCCGAGATGGAGCAGCGCTATGCGTGGCAGATCGTGCTCGGGGCCGACCCCGAGATCAACGCGTTCGCGGTGCCGGGCGGTTACCTGGGGCTGGAGCTCGGGCTGATCGCAGCGGTCGACGATCCGGACGAACTCGCCGCGGTGCTGGCGCACGAGCTCAGCCACGTTACGCAGCGCCACATCTCGCGCATGATGGCGCAGGACAGCCGCACGCTGCCGTTGATCATCGGCGCGATCCTGGTCGGCGCGCTCGCCGCGAGCCGGAACCCGGATGTCGGCAACGCGGTGATCGCCGGCAGCCAGGCCGCGGCGATCAGCGGGCAGCTGAAGTTCTCGCGCGACATGGAGCGCGAGGCGGACCGGGTCGGCTACGGCGTGCTGGTGAAGGCCGGTTATTCGCCGAAGGCGTTCGCTGCAATGTTCGAGAAGCTGCGCGAGTCGTCGCGACTGAACGACGACGACGCGTACCCGTACCTGCGCACCCACCCGCTGACCGGCGAGCGCATCGCCGACATGCAGGCGCGCGCCCAGTTCGCGGGCGGGCCGCCGCTGCCGCCGCTAAGCGTGCCGCAGGCGATGATCAAGGCGCGCGCGCAGGTGCTGTCGCATGGCGGCGTCGATGCGCTGCGCGCCGCGGTCGCCGAAGGCCGGGACGCCGCGCTCGACCAGCAGAGCCGTGTGCATCAGGTCGGCGCGCTGTACGGCGCGGCGCTGGCGAGCATGAAGCTGCGCCAGTTCGATCAGGCGCGCGACTTCGTGGCGCGGCTCGAACCGCTGGCCGCCGGCGACGCGGCCGCGGCGCGGCTCGCACGGCTGCTCGCGGCCGAGATCGCCTGGAACGCCGGCGATGCGGCGCAGGTCGCCAGACTGATAGCCCCGACGGCGCCCGGACGGCCGGAACTGGTGCTCTCGAGCGAGGCGCGCATCCGCCTCGGCCAGTCAAAGGCGGTCGCCGAGCGGCTGCGCGACTGGGTCGCGACGCACCCGCAGGACCCGACCGCGTGGCAGCTCCTCGGCCAGGCGTACCAGGCCGAAGGCGAGCCGGTGCGGGCGATCCGCGCCGAGGCCGAGCGCCAGGTCGCGCTGGTCGACTTCGGGGCTGCGGTGGATCGCTACAAGGCCGCGCAGGATCTGATCCGCCAGCGCACCGCAGCCGGCCAACCGGTCGATTTCGTCGAGGCATCGATCATCGACGCGCGGCTGCGCGAGGTGCAGCAGCAGCAAAAGGATCTAGACGCGAAGCGCTGAGTCGATCAGCATGCCGAGCAGCGAATAGATCAGCGAGCCGATCAGCGCGGCGCCGAAGCCGGCCACGTGAAAGCCCGTCAGCAGCCCCGACGCGGCCCAGAACATCAGCGCGTTGATCACGAACAGGAACAGCCCCAGCGTGACCAGCGTGACCGGCAGCGTAAGCAGCACCAGTACTGGGCGCAGCACCGCGTTCAGCAGCCCGATCACCAGCGCCGCCAGCAGCGCGGCGCCGAAGCTCTTGACCACGACGCCGCTGTACAGGCTGGCCACCGCGAGCAGCGCGACCGCGTGCAGCAGCCATTTGAGCAACAGTCTCATCGCTGCGAAGGATAGCATCGGTTTCCGGCACTTCAGTCCTCCATGACGCTGCGCGCCATCCGCAGCGCATGAAACGCAACTGAGCGAAAGGCCGCGGAGCAGACCATGCGCGGACGCTCGCGGGGCCGGCTTCGCCGGGCCGCTGAGCGTGCCCCCTTGAGGGGGTTGGCGAAGCGACACGCAGTGCGCGCAGCCTGGGGGTGGGTCACCCCGGCCGCGCGCGCCGCCGCTGCCACCAGGCGGCCGCCAGCACGGCGCCGACCGCCAGCACATAGACCGCCCAGCGCGCCGCGATGGCGGCCTGGCCGGGCTGCTCGAACCACCGCGCCAGCAGCGGGTCGGCGCAGATCATGTGCGCGGCGGTGTAGCCCAGCACCAGGGCGCCGAGCACGATGATCACCGGAAAACGCTGCACGATCCGCAGCACCAGGGTGCTGCCGAACACGACGATCGGCACGCTCACCAGCAGGCCGAAGATCACCAGTTCGAACGAGTCGCGCGCGGCGCCGGCCACGCCGAGCACGTTGTCGATGCCCATCAGCGCGTCCGCGACCACGATGATGCGCATCGCACCCCAGAAGCCGACCGTCGGCTCTTCGTCGTGCGGCTTCTCGCCGCCGTCGGCCAGCAGCTTCCAGGCGATCCACAGCAGCGCCAGGCCGCCGACCAGGCGCAGCCCCGGCAGACGCAGCAGCCAGACCACGCCGACCGTCATCAACGCGCGCACCACGATCGCGCCGACCGTGCCCCAGATGATCGCGCGCCGCTGCAGCGGCACCGGCAGCCGGCGCGCGGCCAGCGCGATCACGATCGCGTTGTCGCCGGCCAGCACCAGGTCGATCAGCACGATGGCGAGCAATGCGCTCCACCATGCCGCAGAGAAGAATTCCATTGCGTGCCCTCACTTGCAAAAAATTCTGCGTCGGCACGCGGCGCAGCGCGGGGCATCGCGCCAGAAGGGCGGCCTTCGCTGTTGCACCGGCGTGCATCGCGAAGGTCTTGCTCGACCGGGCCGCGGCGCGCCGCCGGGCCGGTCCGATGCACCGGAAGGCGTGGCGCGCGAACTGCGCGAACCTTCGTGCTGACGATGCATCGACGAGGGAGCTACTCCCCTTCTGGGACCGAATTGGAGCATGGCGCCGCTAATCCCTGCGCCGCACGGGGCCATGCCGACGCGGCCCAAGCGACGACACCAGCCGCTGCGCGCAGCGCGGCGCTATCATGCCGGTGCGCATCGGCGCAGCATTGCGATGACCGCCATCCACGTCACCGATATCGAGGCCGCGATCAACCACTGGCGCGAGCACTCGCCGTCGCCCGACGGGGTCACGCTTGCGCCCGAACTGCGCGCGCTGGCCGAGGTCTACGCGCTGCTGGTGTACCACCGCGAGGACGAGGCCGACGAGGCGACGATGCCGGAGCCGGCGCGCGAGGCCTGGCTCGCCTGGTACCGGAGCACGCCCGACACGCCCTGCATCGCGATCTGTTCGACCGCGCAAGGCGATGCAGTGTGCAAGGGCTGCGGTCGCACCGACGACGAGGTGCAGCACTGGACCAGCATGGGGCCGGCGGCCAAGCGCACGGTCTGGCGCCGCATCACGCAGGACGGCAGCGCCTGGCGCTTCAACCGCTACGCCGAGCGCGCGGCCGAACGCGGCGCCACGCAACGAGCTGCGGCGGACCGGGCCGAAGTGAATCGTGCAACTCCGGCCGCCAATCCGGCTGCGAACCAACCCGAGTTCGCGACGCATGGGGCGCCGGCGCGCGGCGCCGCGGCTCGCCCTGCCTGAGCCTTCGATGCTGCGCCTGGCCCGCGCTCCGAACATCGCGATCGCGACGCTGTGGGTCGACATGCTGCGCCAGGCCGGCTTCGACGCGTCGCTGCAGCGCTACTTCCTCGGTTCGGCCGCCGGCCAGTTGCCGCCCGACGAATGCCTGCCCGAGGTCTGGCTGATGGACGACGAGCGCGAGGCCGAGGCGCGCGCGCTGCTCGACGCGTTCCAGCACCTGCCGCAGCGGCGCTGGCGCTGCGTCTGCGGCGAACTGGTCGAGGGCGGCTTCGAGCAATGCTGGCGCTGCGGCGAGCCGAGACCGATCTGATCAGCAGCGGCGCGCGAGTTCGGCGGCCATGCCGGTGTAGTCGGCCGGTGTCAGGGCGAGCAGCCGCTCGCGCTCGGGCTCGGGGATCGCCAGCGAGCGGATCAGCGCGTGCAGCGCCTCGGGCACTACGCGCTTGCCGCGCGTCGCCTGCTTCAACTGCTCGTACGCGCCCTCTAGGTGGTGGCGCCGCATCACGGTCTGGATCGCTTCGGCCAGCACCTCCCAGGAGCGGTCCAGGTCGGCGGCGATCGCGTCGGCATTCACTTCCAGCTTGTCCAGCCCGGTGGCGAGCGAACTCCAGGCGAGCAGCGCATGGCCGAGTGCGACGCCCATATTGCGCAGCACGGTCGAGTCAGAGAGGTCGCGCTGCCAGCGACTGACCGGCAGCTTCGCGGCGAGGTGCGCCAGCAGCGCATTCGCGAGGCCGAGGTTGCCCTCGGCGTTCTCGAAGTCGATCGGATTGACCTTGTGCGGCATCGTCGACGAGCCGATCTCGCCGTCCTTCAGGCGCTGGCGGAAGTAGCCGACGCCGACATAGCCCCAGACGTCGCGCGCGAAGTCGAGCAGCACCGTGTTCGCGCGCGCGATCGCGTCGAACAGCTCGGCCATGTAGTCGTGCGGCTCGATCTGCGTGCTGTACGGCTGGAACGCCAGGCCGAGCCCGAGCGGCGGCGGCGTCTCGACCACCTTGCGCGCGAACGCTTCCCAGTCGAAGTCGGGCCAGGCGGCGAGGTGCGCGTTGTAGTTGCCGACCGCGCCGTTCATCTTCGCCAGCAGCGGCACCGCGGCGATGCGTTCGCGCGTCGCCGCAAGGCGCACCACCACGTTCGCAAACTCCTTGCCGACCGTGGTCGGGCTCGCCGGCTGGCCGTGCGTGCGGCTCAACATTGCAACGTCGGCCCAGGCGTGCGCCATCTCGCGCAGCTTCGCGGTCAGCGCGTCGAGCCGCGGCAGCAGCACCTGGTCGCGCGCGGCCTTCAGTTGCAACGCGTGGCTGGCGTTGTTGATGTCTTCGCTGGTGCAGCCGAAATGCACGAATTCGCTGATCGCGACCAGTTCCGGCCGGGCCTCGAACTTCGAGCGGATCCAGTACTCGACCGCCTTCACGTCGTGGTTCGTGGTCTTCTCGATCTCCTTGATCGCGAGCGCGTCGGCCTCGGAGAAGTTTTTCACCAGGCCGAGCAAGTAAGTGCGCGCTCCGGGGCTCAGCGGCCGGTATTCGGTGAAGCCCGCGTCGCCCAGCGCGATCAGCCAGGCCACTTCGACCTGCACGCGGCGGTGCATGTAGCCTTGCTCGCTCATCAGCGGACGAAGAGCGGAAAGCTTGGACGCATAGCGACCGTCGAGGGGCGACAGTGCCGTGAGCGCGGAGGTCGGCATCGTCGAATTGTAGTTGTGTCGGTTGCGCGCCACGCTCGATGCGCAGCGCAGGCGGCGGCGCGGCCAAGCACCCGGCGAGACAGGGGTGAATCTATAGAATCGAAACGCCCGCGTTCCAGCGCGCGGTCCGGCGGCCAGCACCACGCGTTCCCTCACGACATTCCATGAAACTGATCGGCACCCATTCCAGTCCGTATGTGCGCAAGGTGCGCATCGTGATGGCCGAAAAAAAGCTCGACTACCAGTTCGTCGTCGAGGACCCCTGGGCCGACGGCAGTGCGGTGCCGACGTCCAACCCGCTCGGCAAGGTGCCCTGCCTGGTGCTGGAAGGCGGCGAAGCGGTGTTCGATTCGAGGGTCATCGTCGAATACCTCGACACCCTGTCGCCGGTCGGCAAGATGATCCCGCCGCCGGGGCGCGAGCGCGCCGAGGTCAAGACCTGGGAGGCGCTGGCCGACGGCCTGCTCGACGCCGGCGTGCTGGCGCGGATGGAATCGGTCTGGCCGGGCCGGCCCGATGCCGAGCGCTGCCAGCCATGGATCGCCCGCCAGCTGGCGAAGGTCGACGCCGGGCTGAAGGCGATCAGCCAGGGTCTCGGCGACAAGCCCTATTGCAGCGGCATCCACCTCAGCCTGTCGGACATCGCGGTCGGCTGCGCGCTGGGCTGGCTGGAGTTCCGCTTTCCGCAGATCGGCTGGCGTGCGGAATACCCGAATCTGGCCAAGCTGCAGGACAAGCTGATGCAGCGCCAGAGCTTCATCGACACGCGCCCGGCCTAGCGGCCGGTGGGGTAACGGGCCCGTCCCGGGCCGAGAAAGTCAAGAATGCTGCGAAGCACCCCGAAGCGAAGGAGAGAGTGAGGGAGGAGGAGAAGCACTCCAGGGCCGCCGGGTTTTGACGCCAGCAGGCTTCGCAGCATCAAACGGTATCAAACGGATCTCAAACGGGGGTCTCAAACGGTACATCCAACGACGGGCGTTGCCGGCCAAACAATACGGGAAGCCGACAAACCCTTCGCTGTGTGTATGGACCGATGTCGCGCGCCGGAGTTCCGCCCGCCCCGGCTCCGACTGCGTAAGGAGTTGCAACAGCCGGGCGCCTCGCGGCAGCGGCCCGCCGAGCGGTTCGGAACGCGCCGGCGCTAACCGAACACCGCAGCCCACAATGCCAGCACCGCGCCCTGCTCGGCCTTGAGCGTCGCCGGGTCGAACTGGGTCGGCGCCTCGTCCAGGCGGGCCCGGTGCTGCGCCCGGCGCAGGTCGCGGTAGGCATCGGCCGCCGCGCTGCCCAGGCCCGGTGCGAGCAGCCCGCAGACCTCGGCGCGCTGCAGCAGCGCGATGTTGCCGACGTTCGGCACGAGTTCGGGGTGCCGGCCCGATTCGGACAGCACCAGGTACTGGACCGCGAACTCCGCGTCGACCATGCCACCGGGACTGTGCTTGACGTCGAAGCGGCCGTTTGGCACCGGATGCGCGGCGCGCACGCGCTCGCGCATCGCGACGATCTCGGCGCGGAGCAGGGCGGCGTCGCGCGGCGCGGTGATCACCGCCTCGCGCACCGCGTCGAAGCGCGCACGAAGCGCGTCGCTGCCGAGCACGAAGCGGGCCCGCGTCATCGCCTGGTGTTCCCAGGTCCACGCGGTGTTGCTGCCGCGCTGCTGCTGGTAGTTCTCGTACGCGGTAAAGCTCGTCACCAACAGGCCCGAGTTGCCGTTCGGCCGCAGCGCGGTGTCGATCTCGAACAGGTCGCCTTCGCCGGTTTTGACGCTCAGCCAGGCGATGAGCTTGCGCACGAGCGCGGTATAGGCGTCGGGCGCTCGCTCGTCGTCGTCGTCGAACACGAACACGATGTCGAGGTCGCTGCCGTAGCCAAGCTCCTTGCCGCCGAGCTTGCCGTAGCCGACGATCCCGAACTGCGGCTCGTCCCGGTGCCGGTTCTTCATTCGCTGCCAGCACCAGCGCGTGGTCACGCCGAGGATGCTGTCGGCCAGCGCGGAGAGGTCGTCGGCCACCTGCTCCACCGTGATCCGGCGTTCCACGTCGCGCGCGAGCGTGCGGAACTCCTCTGCGTGGTGCGCGCGCCGCAGCAGGTTCAGCAGCGTCTCGTCGTCGTCCTCGGCGGTGCGCGCGAGCGCCGCGCGGCGCTGCTCGAGTTCCTGCTCGAACGCCTGCGGCTGGTAGCGCTCGGCCAGCATCGCGTCGTCGGCCAGCTCGTCGATCACGCCGGGGTGGCGCAGCAGGTAGCGCGCCGGCCAGCGCGCGGCGCCGAGCAGGTGCAGCAGCCGCTCGTGCACCGCGGGGCGCTCGAGCAGCAGCGCCAGATAGCTCTCGCGCCGCAGCAGCGGCTCGATCCAGTCTGCGAGCCGCAGCGCGCCGTCCTCTTGCACCCGGCCCTCCTGCAACCACTGTGCCGTGCGCTGCACCAGCCGCAGCAGCCGCGCGCGTGCCTGCTCGCGCAGCGCCAGCACGCGTGCATCGCCTCGCCAGGATGCGATGCGCTCGCGAAACGCCGGCGGCAGTTGTTCCAGCAGCGCGTCGAACTCGATCGCGCCGCCGTTCGCCGCGCCGGTGCCGCAGTGGCCGCGGCAGCGCTTCTCGCCGTCGCCGCCGAGCAGCCGGTCGAACTCCTGCGCGACCGCCTCGCGCTGCAGGTTCAGTTCGCAGAGGAAGCCCTGCGTGTCGGCGAAGCCCAGCGTCTCGGCGATCCAGGCCAGATCCTCGCTCGCGGTCGGCAGCTGGTGCGTCTGCTGATCGTCCAGGTACTGGATCCGGTGTTCGACCCGGCGCAGGAACAGATAGGCGGCCGCGAGCGCGTCGGACGTGGCCTGCGGCATCAGGCCCGCGTGCGCGAGGCGCTGCAGCGCCTCCAGCGTCGGTCGGCAGCGCAGCTCCGGGAACTGCCCGCCGCGCACCACCTGCAGCAGCTGCACGGTGAATTCGATTTCGCGGATGCCGCCGCGCGACAGCTTCACGTCGTTCGCGCGTTCGGGCCGGCCCGCGCTGCGCCGGTTCGCATGCTCGCGAATCTGGTCGTGCAGCACCCGCAGCGCGTCGAACACGCTGTAGTCGAGGTAGCGCCGGAACACGAACGGCAGCACCGCGGCGCCGAGCGCCTGCGCCGAGCGGTCGTCGATCGCGGCGCGCGGCGCGACCACGCGGCTCTTGAGCCAGGCGAATCGCTCCCACTCGCGGCCCTGCGCCTGCAGGTAGTCTTCGAGCGCGCCGAGCGAGATCGCCGGCGGCCCCGAATTGCCGTGCGGCCGCAGCGCCAGGTCGACGCGGAACACGAAGCCGTGCTCGGTGGTCTCGCCGATCAGCCCGTGGATGATCTTCACCGCCTTCGCGAAGTATTCGTGGTTCGTGATACGGCCGCGGCCCTCGCTCGTGCCGGCGGTTTCGCCGTCATGGTCGTAGACGTAGATCAGGTCGATGTCGCTGGACGCGTTCAGCTCGCGCGCGCCGAGCTTGCCCATGCCGACCACCCAGAGCCGGGCGCATGTACCGTCCGGCGCAAGCGGCGCACCATGGCGCGCGTCGAGTTCGGCCACGGCCTGGGCGCAGGCACGGTCGAGCGCGACCTCGGCCAGTTCGGTCATCGCCAGCGTGACGACCTCCAGCGGCGCCTGCCGTTCGCAGTCGAGCGTGACGAGGCGTTCCAGCACCAGCTGGCGCAGCACGCGCAGCGCCGCCGCGTCGTCCAGGCCCTGTGCCTGCAGCGCCGCGAGCGACTGCTGCATCGCGCTGCGCCGCGGCGCGCCCGCCGGCAGCAGCGCGAGCTCGGACGCATGGCGCCGCCGCACCCGCTGCACGAAGCGCGAATAAGACGACAGCGGCGCCGACGACGCAGACGGCCCAGACGCAGCGGACGGCGGTGTCGCAGCATCCGGGTTCGGGCCCGATGACGATGGACGCGCGGCCCCCGAACCGATGCTGCTGGCGCCGGTCATAATTTCCGTCACTGCTCCGTTGCCGATGAATGAATTGACCCCCGCTCCGTCGCGGCTGTTACGCGTCTGTGCCGTCGCGGCGCAATGGGTGCTGTGGCTGCTGGTGCTTGCATGGCTGGCGCTCGGCCTGGCCTGGGGGGTGTTGCACGGCTGGATTGTGCCGCGAATCGACGAGTTTCGCCCGGCGCTCGAGGCGCGCGCGAGCCAGGAACTCGGCGTGCCGGTGCGCATCGGCAAGATCAGCGCGCGCACCAGCGGACTGATTCCGTCGTTCGAACTGCAGGACGTCACGCTGCAGGGCAGCGACGGCCAGACCGCGTTGCGCCTGTCGCGGGTGCTGGTCGCGCTGTCGCCGGCTTCGCTGCTGCGGTTTGGGTTCGAGCAGATCTACATCGACCAGCCCGATCTCGACGTGCGCAGAACGAGCGACGGCCGCATCCTGGTCGCCGGGCTCGATCTGTCGCGCCGGACCGGCGGAGGCACCGGGGCGCTCGACTGGTTCTTCGAGCAGTCCGAGTTCGTGATCCATGACGGCACCTTGCGCTGGACCGACGACGAGCGCGGCGCGCCGCCGCTGGCGCTGCAGGCGGTCGACGTCGTGGTGCGCAACGGTGCGCGCAGCCATCAGATTCGCATCGACGCGACCCCGCCGCCCGACTGGGGGCAGCGCTTCACGCTGATGGCGCGGCTGCAGCAGCCGCTGCTCAGCACGCATGCCGGCCAATGGCAGCAGTGGCAGGGCCAGGCCTACGCCGACTTCGCGCAGGGCGTCGACCTGACCGCGCTCGGCCGCTATGTCGATCTGCCCCAGGCCAATCTGACGCAGGCCGCGGGCGCGCTGCGCGCCTGGGCCGATGTGAGCCAGGGCGTGGTCAACTCGGTCACCGTCGACCTGGCGCTGCCGGAGTTTGCCGCGACGCTGGCACCGGGGCTCGATCCGCTGGTGCTGCGTTCGGTGCAGGGCCGGCTAGCCCTGCGCCGGCTCGCCGGCGGTTTCGAGTTCACCACGCGGGCGCTGCAGTTCGCGACACCGGATGGCCTGCAATGGCCCGCGAGCAATCTGCGGGTCGCGTACCGCGCGGGCGCCGGCGCGAAGAAACCGGCGCAGGGCGAGATCGCCGCCGATCGGCTCGATCTGGCCGTGCTCGGGCGCATCGCGAGTCGCATTCCGCTTGGCCAGGCCGCGCACAAGGCGCTGGCCGCCTATGCGCCGAGCGGCCGCGTCCAGCAGTTGCAAGCGAGCTGGAGAGGCGCGCTCGATGCCCCTGCCGCGTATTCGGCCAAGGGGCGGGTCACCGGGCTCGAGATCGCGGCCGCGCCGGCGGCGCAGGGCGGGCGCGCAAGCTCGCCGCCTCATCCGACGCTGGGCCGTCCCGGCGTTCGCGGCGCCAGCGTCGATTTCGACCTGACCCAGGCCGGCGGCCAGGCGAAGCTCGCGATCGCCGACGGCAGTCTCACGCTGCCTGGCCTGTTCGAGGATGCGACGCTGCCGCTGAACAGCTTGTCCGCGAATCTACGTTGGCAGCTGGCCGGCAGCCGCGTCGCGGCGCAGCTGTCGGGCGTGCAGTTTGCCAATGCCGACGCGCAAGGCGAGTTCGGCGCCGATTGGCACACCAGCGACTCGGCCAAGTCGGCAAGCCGCGCGCGCTTTCCCGGCGTGCTGAACTTGCAGGGACAGCTCACGCGCGCGCAGGCGACCCGGGTCTACCGCTACCTGCCGCTGGTGCTGCCGGCCGACGTGCGCAACTACGTGCGCGACGCGATCACCCGGGGCAGCGCCAGCGCGGTGCAGTTCGCGGTGAAGGGCGACCTGCATGACTTTCCGTTCAGCGACGCGAAGCAGGGCGTGTTCCACATCAGCGCCGACCTGCGCGACGTCAGCTTCGCGTTCGTGCCGCGTCGGCTGCAGGCGGCCGGCGAGAAGCCGTGGCCGGCGCTCACCCAGCTTTCGGCGCAGCTGATCTTCGACCGGCGCGCGATGCAGGTGAAGAACGCTGTCGGTCGCTTCGGCAACGGCCTGCCGCTCACGCGCGCCGACGTGCAGATCCGGGAACTGGCGAACGCGACGGTGGAAGCCGATGCGCAAACGCGCGCGCCGCTGAAGGACATGCTCGCGTTCGTCGCGAATTCGCCGCTAGACGCACTCACCGGCCAGGCTCTGACCCATGCGAGCGCGACCGGACCGGCCGAGTTGAAGCTGAAGATGGCGCTGCCGCTGGACAAGCCGGACAAGGTGAAGCTGCAGGGCAGCGTGACCTTGGCCGGCAACGACCTCGACCTGATGCCGCAGGTGCCGATGCTCTCGAAGGCGCAGGGCGTCGTGCATTTCACCGAGACCGGATTTCGCATCGCCGACGCCAAGGCGCGCGCGCTCGGCGGCGACGTAGCCATCAGCGGTGGCCTGTACTTCGGCAGCGGCGCTGCGCCGGCCGGCGTGCCGACCACGATCCGCGCGCAGGGTCGCGTCAGCGCCGACGCGCTGCAGCAGGCAACGGCACCGGGTGTGGCCGCGAGTCTGGCCCGGCACGCAAGCGGATCGACCGCCTACAGCGTGGTCGTCGCGATGCAGAACGGCGCGCCCGAGGTCACGGCCACGAGCAATCTGCAGGGCTTGGCGTTGAGCTTCCCGGCGCCGCTGGCCAAGAGCGCGGACAGCGCGATGGCGCTGCGCATCAACGCGCGTCGCGTTGCCGGCGCGGGTTCCGGCGCGGCTGCCCAGGCCGCGCAGGACGACGTGCAGTTCGATCTCGGCCGGATCGTGGCCGCGTCGCTGCGGTGGGACACTTCGGGCGCCGAGCCGCGGCTGCTGCGCGGCGCGATCGCGGTTGGGCGTGACGCCACCGCGCCGCCGCCGCTGCCCGACTCAGGCCTGGTCGCGAACGTGAACCTCGATCAGCTCGATATCGACGCGTGGCAGGCGGTGCTGGCGCAGGCGCAGCGGCAAAGTGCGCCTCCCAGCGTGCCACAGAGCGCGCCACAAGGCGAAGCTGCGGCTGCGCCATCGGCCGCGCAGCCGACCGCGGCGCCGGCCGCGCCGGTGGACCTGCTGCCGAACGTGATTGCGCTGCGCGTGGGCGAGCTGACGGTGCAGGGCCGCGTGCTGCACCACGTGGTGCTCGGCGCCTCGCGCGACGGCCGCACCTGGCGCGCGAACATCGACGCCGACGAGCTCGACGGCTACGCCGAATACCGGCAGAACGCCGGCACCGGTCCGGGGCGCATCTATGCGCGGCTCGCGCGCTTGCGGCTCGGCGAGAGCTCGAGCAGCGACGTGGAGCGGATACTGGAGAAGCCGAGCGAGACCATGCCCGCGCTCGACATCGTGGTGGAAGACTTTCAGCTGCGCAGCAGGCACCTGGGCCGGGTCGAGGTCGACGCGGTCAATCGCCGCACGGACGGTGGCGGCCGCGAATGGCGGCTGAACAAGCTGACGATCGCGCTGCCCGATGCCAGTTTCGACGCATCGGGGCGCTGGGCCGCGGTCGCGGCCGACGCCAGCCAACGACGCCTCACGATGGACTTCAAGCTCGAGGTGGGCGACGCCGGCGCGCTGCTCGCGCGCTTCGGCATGAAGGACGTGGTGCGCGGCGGCAGCGGCAGCCTCGCGGGCCAGATCGGCTGGAGCGGCTCGCCGCTCGCGCTCGACTACCCGACGATGGATGGGCAGTTCCACGTCGAGATCGACAACGGCCAGTTCCTGAAGGCCGATCCGGGCCTGGCCCGGCTGCTCGGCGTGCTGAGCCTGCAGTCGCTGCCGCGCCGGCTCACGCTCGACTTCCACGACCTGTTCAGCGAGGGCTTCGCGTTCGACTTCGTGCGCGGCGACGTGAAGATCGCGCGCGGCATCGCGAGCACGAACAACCTGCAGATGAAGGGTGTCAGCGCCGCGGTGCTGATGGACGGCCAGGCCGATCTCAGCCGCGAGACGCAGGACCTGCGCGTGGTGGTCGTGCCCGAACTCAACGCCGGCACGGTGTCGCTGATCGCGACCGCGATCAACCCGGCGATCGGACTGACCAGCTTCCTCGCGCAGCTGTTCCTGCGCCGCCCGCTGATCGAAGCTTCAACGCAGGAATTCAATGTGACCGGCACCTGGACCGATCCCAAGGTGACCAAGGTGGAACGCAAGAGCAGCCGGGCCGAGGCGACCGAAGGGCAAGGAGGCACGCGATGAAAGTGGCTGCGCTGCAGATGGTCTCGGGCACGGATCTGGACGCCAACCTGCGCGCCGCGCGGGCGCTGCTCGAAGAAGCCGCGCAGGCCGGCGCCGAGCTGGCGTTGCTGCCCGAATACTTCTGCCTGCTGGGCCGGCGCGACACCGACAAGCTCGCGATCCGCGAAGCCGACGGCAGCGGGACCATCCAGCAGTTCTTGTCCGACGCAGCGCGCGCGCTGAAGATCTGGATCGTCGGCGGCACGCTGCCGCTGGCGACCGACGATCCGGCGCGGGTGCGAAACAGCTCACTCGTGTATGCGCCTCATGGTGCGCGCGTCGTGCGCTACGACAAGATCCACCTGTTCCGCTTCGACGACGGCGAGCAGCGCTACGACGAGGCGCGGGTGCTCGAGGCCGGCAGCGAGCCAGCGCTGTTCGAGCTGACAGATCGCGCTGGCCGCGCCTGGCGCGTGGGCCTGAGCGTCTGCTACGACCTGCGCTTTCCCGAGCTGTACCGCCGCTATGCGGCGCAAGGCGCCGACCTGCTGCTGGTGCCGAGCGCGTTCACCTTCGTCACCGGCCGGGCGCATTGGGAGCTGCTGCTGCGCGCGCGTGCCGTCGAGAACCTGTGCTACGTGCTCGCCGCCGCGCAGGGCGGTCTGCACGAGAACGGCCGCCGCACCTGGGGCCACAGCCTGGCGGTCGACCCCTGGGGCGCGCTGCTGGCGCAGCGGCCCGAGGGCGCCGGCGTGGTGCTGGCCGAACTCGACACCGGCCAGATCGCGCGGCGGCGCCGCGAGCTGCCGGCGCTGTCGCACCGCGTACTGTGATCCGGATGGTTCGGCGCGCGATGGGCCGGCCGTTGCGCGCGCGCCATCGTCAGGCGCTTCCGATTGCTGCAGAATTCGTAGCTGCCGGCCCGCGTCCTTCTTTGGAAACAAGCCCTTTCATGCGTCGTTTTGCCCTGTCTTGCCTTGGTTTTCCTGCTGCGGGTCAGCCGGGTCGGCGTCACGGTGCCTGCGCCCGCCGGCGATGGTCCACCAGATCAGCAGCAGGATCAGCACCAGCGCGGTCAGCGCTTCGAGGACGAACAGGATCATGAGCCGGCTCCTTTGGCGTGGTTCGCGGTGGGTCGCCGCGCTGTGGATTGTAGGAACGCTGTGGGGCTGCGCGAGCGCGCCACAC
Organism: Burkholderiaceae bacterium; assembly: GCA_030123545.1. Taxonomy (NCBI): domain Bacteria; kingdom Pseudomonadati; phylum Pseudomonadota; class Betaproteobacteria; order Burkholderiales; family Burkholderiaceae; species Burkholderiaceae bacterium. The sequence goes on from CP126124.1 coordinate 486,243, forward strand.
CGCGGCCCCGAATCCGGTGCGGTGACCGGCGCTGCAGCGCCGAGCGGCATTGCGCATGGCGACAGCCGCTGGGTGCCGGCGGCGTGGGCCGATCTGCCGGGCTTCGCCGACGACCAGCTGTTCGAAGCCTGGAACGCCTGGATCAAGAGCTGTCAGCGCCCGGGCCGCGCGTTCGCGTCGCTGTGCGACGACGTGCGACGCCTGTCCATCGCATCGCCCGAGGAGCAGCGCACGTGGATGATGGCGCATCTGCAGCCGTACCGGGTCGAGCCGCGCGACGGTTCGAGCGACGGCCTGCTGACCGGCTACTACGAGCCGCTGTTCGATGCGTCGCGCACGCGCCGGCCCGGCTTCGAGGTGCCGTTGTACGGCCCGCCGGCTGGCCTCGCCGCAGGACGGCCCTGGTACACGCGCGAGCAGATCGACACGCTGCCCCAGGCGCAGGCCGCGCTGCGCGGCCGCGAAATCGCGTGGCTCGCCGATCCGATCGACGCGCTGATCCTGCAGATTCAGGGGTCTGGGCGGCTGCGCATCACCGGGCCCGACGGCAGCACGCAGCTGGTGCGGCTTTCGTTTGCCGGCACCAACGACCAGCCGTACCGCAGCGTCGGGCGCTGGCTGCTCGATCAAGGCGCGACGCGCGACGCGACCTGGCCCGGCATCCGCGCCTGGCTCGCGAAGAACCCGCAGCGCACGCAGGAGCTGCTGTGGAGCAACCCGCGCGTGGTGTTCTTCCGCGAGGAGCCGCTGCCGCCGTTCGACGCCGCGTTCGGCCCGCGCGGCGCGCAGGGCGTGGCGCTGACGCCGGGGCGCTCGATCGCGGTCGACGCGGCCAGCATCCCGTACGGCACGCCGGTCTGGCTCGCGTCGAACGGGCCGCTGGTCAAGCTCGAACGGCTGGTGCTGGCGCAGGACACCGGCAGCGCGATCACTGGCGCGGTGCGCGCCGACTACTTCACCGGCTCTGGCCCGCAGGCGGGCGAACTCGCGGGCCGTCTCAAACAGCCTTTGAGACTCTGGGTTTTGTGGCCAAAACAAGCGCAAGCCCAGTAGAAATAGGAGCTATATGCTCCTGAAAATATAGCGATATCCGCCAGCCGCTTCGGCAATTGGCCGTATGAAATCAGAATTCTGAAAACATACGGCCGCGCGCCGAGAAGTCGAAACGAATATATTCTTACCGTTTCGGCATCGATCGAAATGGAGCACGAAAATGCCTGCCACCGCCACCCTCTCCAGCAAGTTCCAGATCTCGATTCCAAAGGCCGTCCGTGAAGAACAGCATTGGAAGGCCGGCCAGGAATTCGTGTTCATCCCCAAGGGCCGGGGCATGCTGCTCATGCCGGTGCCGGAACTGAACCAATTGGCGGGCATCGCCAGGGGCGCCAGCAGCGAGGGCTACCGCGACCGCGAGGACCGCTACTGATGGCGGCGCCGGTGCGCGTGGTCGACACGTCGGCCTGGATCGAATGGCTGACCGGCAGCGCACTCGGCGCCCGGCTGGGCCAGGACTTTCCCGGGCAGGCGCACTGCATCGTGCCGACCATCGTGGAGCTCGAACTGGCAAAGTGGCTGCGACGGGAGGTGGGCGAGGACCAGGCCGACCAGGTCATTGCGTACACGCAGAAATGCGTCGTCGTTCCGCTGGACACAGGCATCGCGCTGCTGGCGGCCGAACTGCACCGGGAGCACAAACTGGCGACCGCCGCTGCGATCGTCTATGCCACGGCCCGGCACCAGGGCGCCGATCTGCTCACCTGCGATGCGCATTTCGAAGGACTGCCCGCGGTCGTGTTGCACGCGAAGAACGATCGCTGACGCGTGCCGCGCCACGGGTTGCGTCAAGTCAGCTTCGAGACTCTTGATTTGTGGCCAAAACGGGCTGAAGTCCGCTTCCAGCCTACGCTGTGTACTATCGAATCATGAGCGCACGCCAGGTCGGTCGTGCGATCCTGCGGCTCAGTAGTTGACGTTGACCACCACGGTATCGGTATAGGTGTCGGGCTGGAAGTCGGCCGACGCGGCGCGCGCGTAGACGGAGACGGACTGCGCCACGCCGGTGCCGGTGCCGGACACGCCGTTGCCGGCGCTGCTCGCGGTCGCGGTGTTGCCCCAGATCGTGCTCAGCCCCGCGTTCTGGTATAGCTGGTACGGCACGGTGCTGGTGTTGCCGCCGGTGCCCGACATCACGCCGGCGCCCACGCTATTGCCGTTCGACGGCAGCAGCCCGACGTAGTACGGCGTGGTGTTGCTGCAGGTCACGCTGACGCTGGTGTTGCCCGCGACGTTGGTGGCGGTCGGCGCGACCGTGCCGAGGTTGAGGGTCGAGCCGGCGGTCACAGTGCATTGCGCCGCGACCGTCGCGCTGACGGTGAACGGGAAGTAGGGTGCGCCAAAGCTCGAGTTGCAGGTGGTCGGGGCCGTGTTGCCGGTGGTGTCGTTGACCGACACGGCGGTGTCGACGGTCTGGTAGACATCCGCATAGCTGCCTGGGATCACCGAGGTCTGGCCGCCCAGCACTCGGCCGTACAGCGTTGCCGTGCCATTGGTGCTGGCGTTCTTCGTAAGCGTGATCGCAACGGGCAGCGGCGTCGGGGAGCCGAAACCCAGGCTGCCCCAGATCGTCGTGCGGCCTGGGTCCTGATAAAGCTGGAACTGCAGCGTGTTGCTGCCGCTCAGCATCAGCCGCGGGTTCCACTGCCGGCCGAACGGTTCGCCGATGTGGAAGCACACCAGCGCTGAATGGGTCTTGTTGTCGCTGTTGGAGCAGCTGTAGCTCAGCGTCGCGGTGGCATCGGTCTGGCTGGCCAGCGGGTTCACCGTGCCGAAACTGAGCGCGCTCATCGACGCGCTGGAACACGTGATGCCACCGGCCGCCCGCGCCGGCGCCGCGCCAAGCAGCAGCGCGAACAGCGTCAAGAGCGGCAGCAGCGCGCGCATCGAAAGTCGCGAGGGCGATCTCATGGTCTGGCCTCCGGGGTGCAGGAGAGCGGCCCGATCTGCGGAATGCCGCCGCTCGCGTCCTTGTGGTAGTCGAAGCGCACGCTGCACGCGCCCTGCGGCGTCTGCACCGCGAGAACGTTGTGCGCGGCCAGCGTGTCGAGGTAGACCTCGCCGTCGTAGCCGACCAGCGCGCTGCCGGGCTTGCCGTTCACGCCGACCGTGCTCCCCAAAGGCAGCGGCTTGCCGGCAGCGTCGACCAGCGTCACCAGCGCCGAACGCACCGGCGTGATGCCGAACTCGACCAGCGTGCCGGCGCGGTCGCTTGGGCTGGCGATCGCGTCGACGCGGTCGATGCGCAGATCGGCCGGCAGGCCCATCGGGTCGATGCCGAGCTTGTTGTTCTGGTACGAATTGAGCGGCGTCACCAGCAGTTGCCCGTTGCCGTCGGTGTTGCCGACCAGGCGGTTTTCCAGCAGCACCGGCACGCCGGGCACGCCGTCGGTCGACACCAGCGCGAACGCGTCGTTGATCTGGCGCGCGGCGAACGGATGCCCGCCCATGAACACCAGCGCGCCGTTCGCGTCGCCGTACGCGTAGCGGGTGCCGCCGAACGCGCTCACGCCGGCGGCGTAGCGGCCGTAGGGGCCAAGGTAGTCGAGCTCGCCCTGGCCGCCGTTCTGGTCGTCGCCCTGGCGCAGCGCGGCGTTCCAGCCCCAGCCGCCTTCGGTCGGCGTCGCGCGGCTGGTGCTGGCGGTGAAGAAGTTGCCGGTGTTGTCGTGCTGCAGGCCGACGCTCGCGCTGGTGCGCGCGTCGATCGCCCAGGTCAGGTTCACGAACACGCTGCGCAGGTTGGTGTTCACCAGGTCCTGGTTCGCGGTGACCGACAGCGTCGCCGAGCGGCCGAGCGACTTGAACCAGCCGGCCGACGCATAGCGCGACGCGGTCTGGCCCGGGTACTGCTGGTACAGGTAGCTCAGCGAAAAGCTGCCGATATGGTCGGTGTTGTAGCCGACCGTCGCGCTGCCTGCGGCGCGCGCCGGAAGGCTGCCGTACAGCGCGGCCACGTCTTGGTACGCGCCATCGGTGCGGGTTCCGCTGAAGCCGACGTTGAAGCGGCTGTTCGTCCAGTTGTAGCCCAGGCCGAACTGCGAGCCGCTCTGGCCTGAGCCGCCCGAATGCGCGACCGAGCCGCTCAGCACGCCGGCCTGCCCGAGCAGCCAGGCGCCGCCGATGCCGCCGTTCGCAAGGCCGGTGGTCGCCTCGCCATGCGTCTCGAACGTGAAGCTGTTGGTCAGGCCGTAGCGCCAGGTGCCGCTGGTCACGGCATCGTGTCCGTAGTCGTTCGACACCAGGCCGTAGTTCTCGCGCACGCGGCCCAGTTCGACCGACCAGCTCGACAGACCTTGCTTGAGCAACTGCTGCGTGCCGTACAGCGAGAAGTTCAGCGTTGTGCTGCGGCCGAACGCGTCGGTCAGCACCACCTGCGCGTTGCCGGCGCCGCTGATGTTGGGCAGCGTGTTCAGCTGGAACGGGCCGGCCGGCACCTGGCCGTTGAACTGGCGCATGCCGTTCACGTACAGGTCGATCTGCGACGGCAGCGTGGCCTGCCCCAGCAGCGCCGGCACCGGGGTGGTGAGCGTGTAGGGCTGCAGCGCGAAGTTGCTGCCGATCTGCAGGCCGCCGATGCGCGTCGCGCGGGTCCAGGTCAGCGCGTCGGTCAAGGTGTCGCCGACGCGCAGCGTCAGCAGCTTGTCCGGCCACGACTGGCTCCAGCTGGTGTCGAGGCGTACCGACTGGCGCTGCCAAGATCCGCCGGGAAGGCCGCCGTCGGCACGCGTCTGCTGCGACAGCGCGGTGCTGCTGAGCACGCCCCAGCGGCCGAACCCGCGCAGTTCGGTGAATGCGCTCATTGAAGCAGCCGAGCCCTCGCCCTGGGTGCCGTACAGATCGTAGTTCAGCAGCAGGCCGGGCGAGGAGGTGACCTTGTGCGGCGCGATGCCCGGCACGGCGAGCGTCGTTTCGGGCAGCTTCAGCATGGCCAGCGGCGCTGTCAGCGTCACGCGCTGCTGCTGCGCGTCGTACTGCACCTGCAGGCCGGGGATGCTTTGCAGCCGCACCGGATCCGGGCTGCCGGCCGGCAGATTGACGCCGAGCGCGCGCAGGCTGGAATCGGAAGCCCAGAGCTGGCCGCCGCGGTCGCCGAAATGCACGATGCCGCGCGCGCTGCCGTTCAGCGTCACGTCGAGGTACACGTCCTGACCGTTCGCGCCGGCCAGGCTGGCGTCGTCGGCGCCGGCGACCGGCGCCGGGCCGTTCGGCGTGGCGCCTGCGCTGCCCGCGGCATGCGCCGATCCCGCCAGCAGCGCGATAGCCAGCAGCAGGCCCTCAGCGAGGGCGCTCGGCCAGCGAAACGCTCTGATCGGTTTTGCCATTGATCATGGCCTCCCAGCGGCTGCCTTCGCCAAGCGCGGCGGCCGGTACCTTGACGGCCCAGCGCATCTGCACGCCGGGCAGCACGTAGCCGAGCAGGCCGCGCGCGATGTCGGTGCGCTTGCCGGCCGCGTCGGTGTAGGCGACGTCGGCGATTTGCGCGTGCGTGCCGCCGGTATTCGAGACTTCGAGCAGCGTCTTCTCGCCGTCGCGCCGGAGCGCCCATTGCAGTTGCGGCGCGCTGGCCGGCGCGCCGGCCGGCTCGACGAACACTGGCACCGAGTAGCGCAGCACGTATTGCAGGCCTTTCTGGTTCGGGTCGTGCACCGGCAGTTCGTCGATGATCAGGCGGTACGCTTCCTCGGCGCTGCCGCTGGGCGGCGCGCCGAGCCGGATCGCACGGATCAGCTGGCGCTCGCCCGCCGCCAGTTCCACCATCGGCGGGCTCGCGACCAGGCCGCGTGTGGGCTCGAGCTTGTCGGCATCGCCCTCCTGTGTCCAGCGGTACACCCGCACCTGCGCATGCACCACGTTGTCGCCGGTGTTGCTGAGCCACAGGCCGTCGGCGTTCTGCGTGGCTTTGAGCGTCAGCGAGACCGGCGCGACCTGCAGGCCGCTGGCGAATGCGGCGGCACAGGCCAGCATTGCAGCGCTGGCGACGAGACGGGGCAGCAGGCGGGAGAAGAGTCGGCGCATGTCTGTGAATCAGCAGTTCGGATCGGTCAGTAATGTACGTTGACCGTCACGGTATCTGCATAACTGTCGGGCCGGAAGTTGACGTTCGTCACCTTGGCGTAGGCCGGAAACGACACGGCGTCCGCCGCCGCCATGCCAGCCCCGGTGCCGGCCATGCCGTTGCCGCGGCGCGTGCTGGTGGCGGTGTTGCCCCAGGTCCGGTTCAACGCGGCGTTGGAGTAGAGCCGGTACGGCACACGATCGCTGTTGCCCGAGATCTGGCCGCGCATCATGCCGCTGCCGTTGCGGTTGTCGTCGGAGGGCGCGAGGCCAATGAAGAACGGCGTCTTCTTGGTGCAATTCACGTCGATCGCGGTGCTGCCGCTCACGTTCACTGCGGTGGCCTTGGCCGCGACCGAGCCGAGATCGATGTCGGTCGGTGCGGCAGTCACCACGCACGCCGTGGTGATGGTCATCTGGATTCGGAAGACGTCGGCCACGGACCCGGCGTGGGCGGCCGCTGCGCCGATGCCCAGCGCGAGCAGCGCAAGCCGCGTGACCCGCTGCATATGCAGATTCATCTGCGGGCTCCTTTCGTTCGCCGTGCCGCGTGAGCCTGCGCAGACATTGGCGATGCCGAATCAGACCGACCGGTCGCATGCGCCGGCCGGTCTGCGGGCAATCAGTAGTTGACGTTGACCGTCACGGTGTCGTTGTAGGTGTCCGGCGCGAAGTCCGCGTTCACGGCCTGCGCATACGCGGTGAACGATACTGCCTTGCCGGCGGCCATGCCGCCGCCGGTGCCGGCGACGGTATTGGTCCCGGGGGTGTTGCCCCACACGGTGGTGAGCGCGCTGTTCGAGTACAGGGTGTACGGAACCTTGTCGCCATTCGCCGTGCCCAGCATGTTGCCGGTTCCGTTCGCCGTGCCGCTGTTCGCTGCGGACGGCAGAAGGCCAACCGTGAACGGCGTTTTGTTCGAGCAGTTCACCTTGAAGGTCGTGCTGGCGCTATTGGTCACGGCGGTGGTCGAGGCCACGGCGGTGCCAAGGTCGATGGTGCCCGGCGCGGTCGTGATTGCGCAGGCCGAGGTGATCTTCATCGTGACGGTGAAATTCGCGCTGACCGTGGCGGCCTGGGCGGCGGCGAAAGCGCCGGCAGCCATGGCGACCAGAGCGAGCTTGGCGATCAGTTGCTTGTTCATCTCAGTTTCCTTTCGTGCGGGTTACCGCGTAGTTCGTTGGTTTGCAGAGTTACTACCGAGTAGCAAAGTGCTTTGAAACCGAAAGTGCTCTTTGCATGGCCCGAATAGTAGGAGACGGACACCAGTGTCGTCAAAGTTTTCGGCCCGAGAAAAAGCGAAAAACAACACGTTTTCAAATGCTTATGGACAGAACCTGCAGTTGTTGCTGGATTTTCGTGAGCGATTTCACGTTGCGGCGCAGCGTCGCATCCGTGCCGGTGATGGACTAATGCCACAGCACTATCCGGCGTTTCGTGAACAGCGTCACGCCGCGGCGGGTTCGGCGCCCGTTCGGCGCCTTCTTGCAGGTTCGTGTGTTGCGAGATCGCGAAATTGCGACGCGCGCAGCGCTGCGATCAGCGCCCACGCGCGCATGACCGGGCATGCGCCGCGCTGTGTGCCGCGCTGCGGGCCCAGCGCCTACACTGTGGCTTCACCCGAAGGAGACCGAGTCATGAACGCGCCGCTGCCCGAACACATCCGCAAGGCTCTGGAGACGGTGACGCTCGACGACAAGTACGCGCTCGACCAGGGCCGCGCGTTCATGAGCGGCGTGCAGGCGCTGGTCAAGCTGCCGATGCTGCAGCGCCAGCGCGACGCGCAGGCCGGCAAGAACACTGCCGGTTTCGTCAGCGGCTACCGCGGCTCGCCGCTCGGCGGCTACGACCAGGCGTTGTGGAAGGCGGCGAAGTACCTGAAGAGCCAGAACATCGTGTTCCAGCCCGGCGTGAACGAGGAGCTGGCCGCGACCGCGCTCTGGGGCACGCAGCAGCTCGGCTTCGCGCCGCAGGGCTCGAACCGGTTCGACGGCGTGTTCGGCATCTGGTACGGCAAGGGGCCGGGCGTCGATCGCTGCTCGGACGTGTTCAAGCACGCGAACATGGCCGGCACCACGCCGTGGGGCGGCGTGATCGCGGTCGCCGGCGACGACCATGTGGCCAAGAGCAGCACGGCAGCGCACCAGAGCGACCACATCTTCAAGGCCTGCGGCACGCCGGTGTTCTTTCCGGCGAACGTGCAGGAGATCCTGGACTTCGGCGTGCACGCGTTCGCGATGAGCCGCTACGCCGGCGTCTGGGCCGGCATGAAGACGATCCAGGAGGTGGTGGAATCCAGCAGCACCGCGGTGATCGATCCGCAGCGCGTGCAGATCGTGCTTCCCACCGACTTCCAGATGCCGCCCGGCGGCGTGCACGTCCGCTGGCCCGACCATGCGCTGGAGCAGGAGGCGCGCCTGTACTACACCAAGTGGTACGCGGCGCTCGCGTACGTGCGCGCGAACCGGCTGAACCACAACGTGATCGAGGGGCAGAACGATCGGTTCGGCATCATCGCCAGCGGCAAGGCGTACAACGACACGCGCCAGGCGCTGATCGACCTCGGTCTCGACGACGCGGACTGCCGGCGATTGGGGATCCGGCTGCACAAGGTCGGCGTGGTCTGGCCGCTGGAGGCGCAGCTCACGCGCGCGTTCGCGACCGGCCTTGCCGAGATCCTGGTGGTCGAGGAAAAGCGCCAGGTGATCGAATACCAGTTGAAGGAAGAGCTGTACAACTGGCGCGCCGACGTGCGCCCGAACGTGGTCGGCAAGTACGCCGAAGCGGGCGACGGCGGCGGCGAATGGTCGCTCGCGAATCCGACCGCGAACACGCTCTTGCGCGCGAACGCCGACCTGACGCCGGCGCTGATCGCCGTGGCGATCGCAGCGCGCCTGCGCCGACTCGAGCTGGACGCGGACACGGCCGCGCGCATCGACGCGCGGCTCGCGATCCTGCAGGCCAAGGAGCGCGCGATGCAGACGCTCGAGGTCAAGGCCGACCGCCTGCCCTGGTTCTGCTCGGGCTGCCCGCACAACACCTCGACCCGCGTGCCCGAAGGCTCGCGCGCGATGGCCGGCATCGGCTGCCACTTCATGGCGACCTGGATGGACCGCGCGACGGTCGGCTTCACGCAGATGGGCGGCGAAGGCGTGCCCTGGGTCGGCCAGCAGCCGTTCAGCAACGAGAAGCACGTGTTCGCGAACCTCGGCGACGGCACCTACTTCCACAGCGGCCTGCTCGCGATCCGGCAGGCGATCGCGGCCGGGGTCAACATCACCTACAAGATTTTGTACAACGACGCGGTCGCGATGACCGGCGGACAGCCGGTCGGCGAACGGCCTGAAGGACACTCGGTTGTGCAGATTGCCCAGTCCATGCGGGCCGAGGGCGCTATCAAAATCGTAGTAGTGACGGACGAACCGGAAAAGTACCACGGTGTGCACGGCCTGCCGGACGGCATCGCAATCGAGCACCGCGACCGGCTCGACGCGATCCAGCGCGAACTGCGCGAGATCGTCGGCACCACGGTCATCATCTACGACCAGACCTGCGCGACCGAAAAGCGGCGCCGGCGCAAGCGCGGGACGATGGTCGATCCGGCCAAGCGCGTCGTGATCAACGAGCTGGTGTGCGAGGGTTGCGGCGACTGCGGCGAGCAGTCGAACTGCCTGTCGGTCGAGCCGCTGGAGACCGAGTTCGGCCGCAAGCGCACGATCAACCAGTCGACCTGCAACAAGGATTTCTCCTGCGTAAAGGGCTTTTGCCCGAGCTTCGTCACCGTCGAGGGCGGGAGCCTCAAGAAGAAAACACAGGCGCAAGCGCCTGTGTCCTTGGGCGCCTTCGGCGAGCTGCCCGTACCGGCGCTGCCGGCACTCGATGGCGCGAACGGCGCCTACGGCATCGTCGTTGCCGGCGTCGGCGGCACCGGCGTCATCACGATCGGCCAGCTGCTCGGCATGGCCGCGCATCTGGAGGGCAAGGGCATCGTCACACAGGACGCTGCCGGCCTCGCGCAAAAGGGCGGCGCGACCTGGAGCCATGTGCTGATTGCAGCGAGTCAGGACGAGATCCGCACGACGCGGGTCGGCATGGCCGCGGCCGACCTCGTGATCGGCTGCGACCCGATCGTGGCCGCCGGCCGCGAGACCGCGCTGCGCATGCGCCAGGGCCGCACCCGCGTGGCACTCAACGTGCACAGCGCGCCGACCGCGGCCTTCGTGCACGACGCCGACTGGAAGAACCCGGCCAGCGCCTGTGCGGCCGAGATCGTGCACCTCGTCGGCGCCGACGCGCTCGGGCCGTTCGATGCCGACACTGCCGCCAAGGCCTTGATGGGCGACAGCATCTACGCGAACCCGATGCTGCTCGGCTACGCCTGGCAGCGCGGCTGGGTGCCGCTGGCGCAAGCGTCGCTCGCGCGCGCGATCGAGTTGAACGCCGTTGCGGTGGAACAGAACAAGGCCGCGTTCGAATGGGGCCGGCGCGCCGCGCACGACCCCAAGGGACTGGCTGCGCTGCTGGCACCCGCGCAGGTGATTGCGTTCAAGCCGCGCGAGACGCTGGAGACGCTGGTCGCGCGTCGGGCCGAGTTCCTCACCGGCTACCAGAACGCCGCCTATGCGGCCAGCTACCGCTTGTTCGTCGAGCGGGTTCGCCAAGCTGAAATTCCATTGGGCAAGACCACGCTGGCCGAGGCGGTTGCGCGCTACCTGTTCAAGCTGATGGCGTACAAGGACGAGTACGAGGTCGCGCGGCTGCATGTCGATCCGGCGTTCCACGAACGCATCGCGGCGATGTTCGAGGGCGACTACAAGCTCGCCTACCATCTGGCGCCACCGCTCTTGGCGCGGCGCAACGACAAGGGCGAGTTGCAGAAGCGCCGCTTCGGCCCGGCCACGCTGACGCTGTTCAAGCTGCTCGCGCGGCTCAAGGGCCTGCGCGGCACCGCGTTCGATGTCTTCGGCCGTACCGACGAGCGCCGCGCCGAGCGCGCGTTGATCGTCGAATATCGCGCCAGCATCGACGAACTGCTGGCTCGGCTCGACGCCGACAACCATGGTCAGGCGCTCGCGATCGCGCGCATTCCGGAGCAGATCCGCGGCTACGGGCACGTGAAGGCGCGGCATCTCTCGGCAGCGCGCGACCAGTGGCAGGCGCTGATGAGCGCGTGGCGTGACCCGCACCGGGCGAAGCAAGCCGCCTGAGCCGGTTTTTGTGAACAAAATCTGCCTCAAGCCCAGGCGCGGCGTGCACTTTTGGCTACTAATAGAATAGCAAACACCGATTTCGCTGCAACTGGCGCCGGTATGTGCCGCCGCTCGGCCGCAGCGCTGGGCGCGACTTACAATCGCCAGTTCACCGCCCGGCGCGCTGCCCGCGCGCCGGCGCTCGTTCGTTGATCCCTGCCGGCCTTGGCCGGCCCTTGCCCTGGAGTCGTTTTCCCGTGTTCATTTCCTCCGCCTTTGCACAGACCGCCGCTCCCGCCGCGTCGGGCGACATGCTGAGTTCGCTAACCAGCATGGCGCCGCTGGTGCTGATGTTCGTGGTGCTGTACTTCATCATGATCCGGCCGCAGATGAAGCGGCAGAAGGAGCAGCGCAACATGCTGTCCGCGCTGTCCAAGGGCGACGAGGTCGCGACCTCCGGCGGCGTGCTCGGGCGCATCACCAAGATCGGCGACAACCTGCTGAGCCTGGAGATCGCCGCCGGCGTCGAGGTGCAGCTGCAGCGCAGCGCGGTGGTGCAGGTGCTGCCCAAGGGCACGCTGAAGTAGCCAATCCGGGCGCCGCCGGCGGCCGGAACCTGCCCGCGCCGCAGCACCGGGCCAAGCCCCGGGTCCGCGTGCCCTTCGTTCCAAGCAACAGCCAGGCGAAAGCCGAAGCGAATCACCCTCGCGCAAACATGAATCGTTACCCGCTCTGGAAGTACGTGATCATCGCGATCGCGCTGCTGGTCGGCATCGTCTACACGATACCGAACTTCTACGGCGAGGCGCCCGCGGTGCAGGTCTCGTCGGCGAAGGGAACCGTGAAGGTCGACAGCGCGACGCAGGCGCGCATCGAGCAGGCGCTGGCCGCGGCGAAGATCCAGTCCGACGCAATCTCGCTGGAAGCCGACTCGATCAAGGTGCGATTTGCCAGCACCGACGTGCAGCTCGCCGCGAAGGACGTGATCCAGAAGGCGCTCGATCCCGATCCGTCCAATCCGGGCTACGTGGTCGCGCTCAATCTCGTGTCGCGCTCGCCGGCGTGGATGGCGTCGATCAATGCGCTGCCGATGTACCTTGGGCTGGACCTGCGCGGCGGCGTGCACTTCACGCTGCAGGTCGACATGCAGGCGGCGCTGACGCAGAAGGCCGACTCGCTGGCCGGCGACCTGCGCACGCAGCTGCGCGAAAAGGATCTGCGCTACAGCGGCATCAACCGCAGCGGCACGACGGTCGAGGCCTCGTTCCACGACCAGACGACGCTGGATGCGGCGAAGAACCTGATCGCCGATCAGTTCCCCGACCTGCAGGTCACCGACGCATCGTCCGGCATCGACTACAAGCTCGACGCGACGATCAAGCCCGAAGCGGTGCGGCGCATCCAGGAGCAGGCGATCAAGCAGAACATGCAGACGCTGCACAACCGGATCAACGAGCTCGGCGTGGCCGAACCGGTGATCATCCAGCAGGGGCTGGACCGGATCGTGGTCGAGCTGCCCGGCGTGCAGGATACGGCGAAGGCGAAGGAAATCCTGGGCCGCACCGCGACGCTGCAGATCCGCATGGTCGACGAGAGCTCCGCCGCCGCCGCGGCGACCGCCGGCGCCGGCATGGTGCCGTTCGGCGACGAGCGCTTCCTCGATTTGAACGGCCAGCCGGTCATCGTGAAGAAGCAGGTGCTGCTGACCGGCGAGAACCTGACCGACGCGCAGGCCGGCTTCGACAGCCAGACCCAGGAGCCGGCGGTGAACCTGACGCTGGACTCCAAGGGCGCGCGCATCTTCCGCGACGTGACGCGCGAGAACGTCGGCAAGCGCATGGCGATCATCCTGTTCGAGAACAACAAGGGCCAGGTCGTGACCGCGCCGGTGATCCGCACCGAGATCGGCGGCGGACGGGTGCAGATCTCGGGCCACATGACCGCGGCCGAGGCCAGCGACACCGCGCTGCTGCTGCGCTCGGGCTCGCTTGCCGCGCCGATGCAGATCATCGAGGAACGCACGATCGGCCCGAGCCTGGGCGCCGACAACATCGCGAAGGGCTTTCACAGCGTGACCTGGGGCTTCGTCGCGATCGTCGTGTTCATGTGCATCTACTACATGATGTTCGGCGTGTTCTCGTCGCTCGCGCTGACGGTGAACCTGCTGCTGATCATCGCGGTGCTGTCGATGCTGCAGGCGACGCTGACGCTGCCGGGCATCGCGGCGATGGCGCTCGCGATCGGCATGGCGATCGACTCGAACGTGCTGATCAACGAGCGGGTGCGCGAGGAACTGCGCGCCGGCGCGTCGCCGCAGCAGGCGATCCACGCCGGCTACGACCGCGCCTGGGCGACGATTCTCGACTCCAACGTCACCACGCTGATCGCCGGCGTCTCGCTGCTCGCGTTCGGCTCCGGACCGGTGCGCGGTTTCGCGGTGGTGCACGTCACCGGCATCCTGACCAGCCTGTTCTCGTCGGTGTTCTTCTCGCGCGGGCTGGTGAACTTCTGGTACGGGCGCAAGAAGCGGCTCAAGAACGTGTCGATCGGAACCGTCTGGCGGCCCGCGGCCGAAGCGGCCGGGAAGATCAAGTAGCAAGGAGCCGCGACGATGGAGTTCTTCAAGATCCACCGCGACATACCGTTCATGCGGCATGCGCTGGTGTTCAACGTGATCTCGGCCACGGTGTTCCTGCTCGCGGTGTTCTTCCTGGTCACGCGCGGCCTTACGCTGTCGGTCGAGTTCACCGGCGGCACGGTGATGCAGGTCAGCTATCCGCAGGCCGCCGATCTGACGCGGATACGCGCCGCGGTGGCCAAGCTCGACTACTCGGACGTGCAGGTGCAGAACTTCGGCAACTCGCGCGACGTGATCATCCGGCTCTCGGTCGAGAAGAACGTCACCTCGGCGCAACAGAGTGATCGGGTGATGGCCGCCCTGAAGGCCGACGACGCAAGCGCCCGGCTCGACAGCACCGAATTCGTCGGCCCGCAGGTCGGCTCGGAACTGGTGACCAACGGCCTGAAGGCGCTGGCCATGGTGGTGGTCGGCATCATGGTCTACCTCGCGATCCGCTTCGAATGGAAATTCGCGGTCGCGGCGATCGTCGCGAACCTGCACGACGTGGTCATCATCCTCGGCTTCTTCGCGTTCTTCCGCTGGGAATTCTCGCTGTCGGTGCTGGCCGCGGTGCTGGCGGTGCTGGGCTACTCGGTGAACGAGTCGGTCGTGATCTTCGACCGGGTGCGCGAGGCGTTCCGGCGCTACCGCAAGATGACGACGTTCGAGGTCATCAACCACGGGATCACCGCGAACATCAGCCGGACCATCATCACGCACGGCTCGACCCAGATGGTGGTGCTGTCGATGCTGCTGTTCGGCGGTCAGACCTTGCACTACTTTGCGTTGGCGCTGACTATTGGTATTCTGTTCGGTATTTACTCGTCGGTATTCGTGGCCGCCGCGATTGCGATGTGGCTTGGCATCAAACGGGAAGACATGATCAAGACACCGCCGCGCAAGGATGGCGACCGCAACGACCCGAACGCGGGGGCGCAGGTCTAGCGCGGACCCGACTGCCCAGCATGGCCGCCGCCCCGCCGTCAGTGCCCGACGCAGCGCTTGCACGCCAGGCGCGCGAGCAGTTCGTCACCGAGGTCGGCGCCACGTTTCCGGCGCTGGCCGAAGCCATCCACAACCGGCTGGCGTCGCTGGCCGACCAGGTCAGCACCGCGCACACGATGCAGGAGCGGCGTGACGCGCTGCTGGCGTACAACAAGCTCGGCCAGGGCTGGCTCGAAGCCGCGCAGCAGGGCTGGGCCAAGACCACCACGCGCGTGGTGCCGGTCGCGCGTGACATTCCACCGACCGAACTGCTGTCGCTGGTCGGCGACCAGGAGGTCGAGGACAAGATCCTGGCCTCGCGGTTGGTGCAGGCGATCACCGACAAGTGCAGCTGGGAGCTCAACGACCTGCGGCTGCGCATCCAGGGGCTCGCGGGCGGCCAGGAGATGGACGGCAAGGACCCGTTTCACCCCGAAGTGCTGACGCGCCTGCTGGTGCAGGAATGGGGCACCAGCGGCCTCGACCGGGTGGCCTGGGCGCTGGTGAACGACGTGGTGCGCCATCACCTGGCGGACCACCTGCTCGACGCCTACCACCACGCGAACGAGTTCCTGGTCCAGCACGGGGTGATGCCCGAGATCGATCTGAAGCCGCAGGTGCGGCGCAGCAAGGGCGGCGGCTCGGTCGGGCACGGCGCGGACTCGGGCATGAGCACCGGCGGCGCGACGCTGCGCGACAGCGGCGGTCATTCCGCACCGGCGCCGGCCGGTGCTTCCGGTGGCGGCCGCATGGGCACGGGCGCATCCGGCGGCAGCGCCAGCCGGGCCGGCGCCAGCCACGGCGGGCCGTCCGGCGACGACGGCCACGGCGGACCCGGCGGCGGGGTGTACACCGGCATCGGCGGACCCGGCGGCAGCACGACCCGGATCGGTGCCAGCCGGCTCGCCGACGAAACGCGCATGCTCACCGGCAGCACGCCGCTGGCGCGGATGCGGATGCGCGCGCAAGGAGTGGTCGGGCAACTCAAGCGCATGCTGAACGACCGGGTCGCCGGCTACGAGATGACGCGGCCGGCGCAGCCGTCGCCGGCGCTGGCGCAGGCGATGTCGCAGTTCGAGGCCACCGAACTGGCGAGCTACGACGGCGTCGGCGCGGTCAGCTACGACACGGTCGAGGTCGCGCAGGTTGCGCGCCAGGTGCGCGAGCGCAGCGCCAAACTCAAGGAAAAGGCCGGGACCGAAAGCGAGAAGGCGACGATCGAGATCGTCGCGCTGATGTTCCAGAGCATCCTGGCCGAGGAACGCATTCCCGCGAGCGTGCGCGTCTGGTTCGCGCGGCTGCAGATGCCGGTGCTGCGCGTCGCGCTGGCCGAGCCCGAATTCTTCGGCACGCTGCAGCATCCGGCGCGCCAGCTGATCGACCGCATGGGATCGTGCGTGATGGGGTTCGACTCGCACGCGATCAACGGCAGCGCGCTCGAGCGCGAGATCAAGCGCGTGGTCCAGGTGATCGAGCAGTATCCGGAAACCGGACGCCGCGTGTTCCAGCTGGTGTACGAGGAGTTCCAGAAATTCCTCTCCAAGTTCCTCACCGAGCGCGACGCGCCGCAGCGGGTCGCGACGCTGGCGCAGCAGGTCGAGCAGAAGGAGACGCTCGCGATCCAGTACACGATCGAGATGCGCAACATGCTCAGCAGCATGCCGGTGCGCGACGAGATCCGCGAATTCCTGTTCAAGGTCTGGGCCGAGGTGCTGGCGCTGGCGGCGGTCAAGAGCGGCCCTAAGCACCAGGAGACGCTCGCGCTGAAGCGCTCGGCCGCCGATCTGGTCTGGGCCGCGA
Source organism: Burkholderiaceae bacterium (assembly GCA_030123545.1). Classification (NCBI taxonomy): domain Bacteria; kingdom Pseudomonadati; phylum Pseudomonadota; class Betaproteobacteria; order Burkholderiales; family Burkholderiaceae; species Burkholderiaceae bacterium. Next base: position 502,944 of record CP126124.1, read on the forward strand.
GCGCCAAGCCGAACCGCAGCGACCGGGCGCGGGTGATCCAGGATCTGCCGCGGCTGATCGCGCAGCTGCGCCAGGGCATGGCGCTGCTGAACCTTAAAAAAGGAGTGCAGGAGGCGCACCTGAAGATCATCGGCGACACGCTGACCGACGCGTTCCTGTCCAAGACCGCGGCGATCCCGCAGCAGCAGGTCGACGAACTGGCCGAGCGGCTCGCGAACCTGGAGGATTTCGTCACCGACGACGGCAGCGGCGAACTGCCGTTCGACGCCGAGAGCCTGGAGATGCTGTTCGGCATGGACGCAACGGCCATCGTCGTCGTGTCCGACGGCGGATCGCGCCCGAACGATGCGATGCTGGCGTGGGCGCGCGAGCTCGAGCTTGGCGCCTGGTTTACGCTGGACCACAACGGCGCGGTCACGCAGACCCAGTACGTGTGGCGCAGCGAGCGCCGCCAGCTGCACCTGTTCACCTCGAGCGCCGGCACCTGCTACCTGATCCAGTTGCGGCGCCTGGCCGCCTACCTGCAGGCCGGCCTGCTGGTGCCGGCCGAGGAAGAAACGCTAACCGTGCGCGCGACCCGCGAGGCGCTGGCCAAGCTCGAAGCGAATCCCGAGCGGCTGCTGCACTAGCAGCCGTTCACTTCACGCGCGGCCGACGCGCTGGAACAGCGCGCCGGGGAGTCGGCCCACGAGGCCAGCGAGTTCCAACTCCAGCAGCGCTGCCTGCAAGACCGGGGTGGCGAGGCCGGTGCGCGCCTGCAGCGCGTCCAGGCTGGCCGGCTCGTGGCCCATTGCTCCGAGTAGATCCTGCTGCGACGGGGTCAGGTTTTTCGGCTCGGCAACACCTTCGGCGGCGGCCGGTGCGCCGGTCAGATGCAGCTCTTCGAGCACGTCCTGTGCGGTCTCGACCAGCTTCGCGCCCTGGCGGATCAGCGCGTGGCAGCCGCGCGACTGGGTCGAATCGATCGAGCCGGGAATCGCGAACACCTCCTTGCCCTGCTCCGCCGCGAGCCGCGCGGTGATCAGCGAGCCCGACTGCAGCGCCGCCTCGACCACCAGCGTGCCCTGGGCCAGCGCGGCGATCAGCCGGTTGCGGCGCGGAAAGTTCGCGGCCAGCGGCGGTGTGCCGAGCGGGAACTCGCTCAGCAGCAACCCGCGCTGGGCGATCCGGTGCGCGAGTGCGAGGTTCTTCTTCGGATAGACCCGGTCCAGCCCGGTGCCGACCACCGCAATGGTCGCGGGCTGCGGGCGATCCGGCGCGGCGCCTTCGAGCGCGCCCAGATGCGCCTCCGCGTCGATGCCCAGCGCGAGACCGGAGACGATGGTCAGCCCCGCTTCGGCGAGCGCGCGGGCGAACCCGCGCGCATGGCGCGCGCCCTGCGGCGTCGGATTGCGGCTGCCGACGATCGCGACGCTGCGGCGCTCGCCAGTTGCTATCGAATCAATAGCTGAATGTGAAGAGCCGGAATCGGCCCCCGGCGCTTTTTCGTTGGAGGGGTCGGCGCCGAGCAGGTACAGCAGCAGCGGCGGGTCTTCGATCTGCAGCAGCGCCTTGGGATAGTCCGGGTCGGCCAGACTCAGCACGCGGCGCACCGTGCCGGGCGCGGCCTCGTGCAGCCACTGCCAGCAGGCGTTCAACTGGTCGGCAAAGCCGGGCGGCTCCATCCGCAGCGCATCGGCCTGCGCATTGCCGACGACCTGGCGCAGCGCGGCGGGGCTTTGCGCGAACAGCGCCTCGGGCAGCCCGAACGCGGCCAGCAGCCGGCGCGCGGCGGCAGGACCGACGCCGGGTGTCAGCGCGAGGCGCAGCCAGGCGGAGAGTTCGTCGCGCTGCACGGCGGCGTGTCAAGAGCGCCGCGCGGCCAGCCGGCCGGGGGCATGGCCCTTTAGCGCGGGTTGACGAAGCGGTCGCCGACCTTCACGCCGTCGGTGATCTCCAGGATCAGCGCGTACGACAGCTTCTGGAACGGCCGGAATACCATCATCAGCCCGATCCGTTCGTCGGGCAGCTTGATCTCGGCGTGCTTCGGGTCGGTCTGGTCGACCATGCGCGGACCGTCCTTCAGGATCGCGAAGACGGTGCCGCTGTCGACACCGTCTTCGCTGCCGCGGTTGATCACGACCACCTGGTTCTGCGCCGCATTGGCGACCGCGCTGCCATAGACCGAGACGATGCGGCCGCTGATCGGGCCCTGCGGCGCGTGCGGCGTGTAGCTCTGGAACTGGCGCGGCGGCTCGGGCAGCAGCCGGTCGCCGGTGCGCATCTCCTCCTTCGCCTGGGTGATGTCGATCGTCGCCGGAACGATATCGGTCTGGCCCTTGTGATCGGGGTCGGTCTCGTCGCCCTGGCTGCGCGCGAGCTGCGCGCGGCCCAGGTACTGCGCCTCGTAGCCGAGCACCTTGCCGGTGTCCGGATCGCGCAGCGGCGTCGCATTGCGGAACACGCGGAACACGGTTGGCTTGCCGGGGGCGAGCACCAGCGGCTCGGTCGAGTCGCCGCGCGCATAGGCGCGGTCGCCCTTGGCCAGCATCACGTGGTTTTCCTCCGCGGCGACGATGCGCGGCGCGTGCGCGAGTCCGTCTTCGTCGACGATCAGCGGTTCCGCGAGGAACGGCTCGATCAGCTCCGGGCGCAGCGTCGGCAGCGCGTTCGGCGGCAGCGTCTGCGAGCGCACGTGCGGCTCCAGCCGCACCGTCGGCATAGCCCCGCCGGGGCCCTGCGCCTCGCCGACGCGCAGCCGAGCGCGGCCGTTCGACTTGTCCAGGTACAGGGTCTGGCCCGGATAGATCAGGTTCGGGTCGCGGATCTGCGCGAGGTTCATGCCCCACAGCTCGGGCCAGCGCCAGGGGCGCTTCAGGTACAGGCCCGAGATGCCCCACAGCGTGTCGCCGCGCCGCACGGTGTAGTGGTCGGGCGCGTTCGGCGCGAGCTCCGCCAGCGGCACGCCGGCCTGTGACACCTGCTGCGCGGTCGCGCGCTGCGTCGGCGTCACCGGATATTTCTGTACCGCGGACTGCGCCGACGCTGGCGGCGCAAGCAGCGCGGTGGCGACGGCTGTCGCGCAGGCGGCCATCCTGAGCGCGGCGCGGTTCTGGTTCTCTCCCTCGAACGAACGGCTCATGTTCTTTTGCATCACGAATGCCCTGGGGGCGGATACCGGGCGGTCTGGGCCCGGGCCAGCGCCCGCTTTAGGGGTCAGGCGAATCGCGTCGATTCTGCGCGCAAGCCCTTGATTGGGCAACGCATATTGCCGCCGGCAGCAGCCCGCCGCGGTAAAAGTAGCGAAAATAGCGACATTCGTCGCACTATTTCCATGGCCGCACTTCCGATCCTCCGTTATCCCGACCCGCGCCTGTACAAGGTGGCAAAACCGGTGCAGGCGGTCGACGCGCGCATCCGCGCGCTGATCGACGACATGCTCGAGACCATGTACGAGGCCGAGGGCATCGGTCTGGCCGCGACCCAGGTCGACGTGCACGAGCGTCTCATCGTGATCGACGTGTCGGAGCAGCGCGACCAGCCGCTGGTGCTGATCAACCCCGAGATCGTCTGGGCCAGCGACGAGCGCAAGCTCGGCGACGAAGGTTGCCTGTCGGTGCCCGGCGTCTACGACGAGGTCGAGCGCGCCGCAGCGGTGCGCGTGCGCGCGCTGGACGCCCACGGTGAATCGCGCGTGATCGATGCCGAAGGCGTGCTTGCGGTCTGCGTGCAGCACGAGATGGACCACCTGCTGGGCAAGGTCTTCGTCGACTACCTGTCGCCGCTCAAGCGCAATCGCATCCGCACCAAGATGCGCAAGGCGCAGCGCGAGGCGGAAAAAGCCTGACGCCGCGGCCGGCGCCGCCGCACATGCGCATCATTTTTGCCGGCACTCCGGAGTTCGCGCGTGTTGCGCTACGCGGCTTGCTGGGCGCCGGTCACGAGGTCGCGCTGGTGCTGACCCAGCCGGACCGGCCGGCCGGCCGCGGGCTGCAGACCCTGCCGTCGCCGGTCAAGCGGCTGGCGCTGGAGCAGGGGCTTTCCGTGATCCAGCCGCGCAGCCTGCGGCTGGACGGCAAGCACTCGCAGGACGCGGCAGCGGCGCGCGCGGCGATCGCGGCCGCGGTTTCGATCGCGGGTGCGCGGGCGATGGTTGTCGCCGCTTACGGGCTCATCCTGCCGCAGTGGGTGCTCGACGCCATGGACGGCGCCGTGCAGGCGCGGCCAGGCGGCGCGGAGAGCACGGGCCGCGCCGATGCAACCGGCGGGCCGGCACAGCGCAGCTTCGGCTGCCTGAACATCCATGCGTCGCTGCTGCCGCGTTGGCGGGGCGCGGCGCCGATCCAGCGCGCGATCGAAGCGGGCGACGCCGAGACCGGCGTGACGATCATGCAGATGGACGCGGGGCTCGATACCGGCGCGATGCTGCTCGCCGCATCGACCCCGATTGCACCGCAGGACAGCGCCGCCACGCTGCACGACCGGCTCGCGCCGCTGGGCGGGCGGCTGATCGTCGATGCACTGGCCGCGCTCGAAGCCGGCCGGCTGGTGCCGACGCCGCAACCGGCCGCCGGCGCCAGCTACGCGCACAAGATCGACAAGATGGAAGCGGCGATCGACTGGTCGCTGCCGGCCGCGCAGATCGAGCGTCGCATCCGCGCGTTCGACCCGGCTCCCGGCGCGAGCGCCCGGCTCGGTGATACGACACTGAAAGTCTGGCGCTCTGAAATCGATAGTGAACTGTTGGCGCCGGACATGGGCGTTGGCATGATTTTGTCTGCGAATGCGGGCGGCGTGCGGGTCGTCTGTGGCGACGGCGTGCTGCTTCTCACCGAACTGCAGCGGCCCGGCGGCCGACGGCTGCCGGCGGGTGAATTCCTGCGCGGGTTCGCGCTGCATCCCGGCCAGCGCTTCGAGCGCTGACGGAAGCGGGAACGCCGCGCACCCGGACCGCTGCGGGGGCGGGCATCGGGACGCGATCGCGAGTCCTTGGGACACCCGCCGCGCGCCACTAAAATTCACCGCTGCCCCGGACCCGAGCGAGCTGCTGCCATGAATTTCCTGCGTTTTTCCGACCTGTGCGCGCAAGGCCAGGTGCGCGGTGCGCGCGTGTTCATCCGCGCCGACCTGAATGCGCCGCTGGACGATGCCGGCCGGATCACCGAAGACACCCGCATCCGCGCGTCGGTCGGCTGCATCCGCATGGCGCTGGACGCCGGCGCGGCGGTGATGGTCGCCTCGCACCTGGGGCGCCCGGTGGAGGGCGCGTTCGAGCCGCGCGACTCGCTGGCGCCGATCGCGGTGCGGCTCGCCGAGCTGCTGGGCCGGCCGGTGCCGCTGGTCGCGAACTGGGTCAACGGGTTTTTGTTCGCCGGCCGGCCGCTCGCGCCGGGCGACCTCGTGCTGCTCGAGAACTGCCGCAGCAACCCGGGCGAGAAGAAGAACGACGACGGCCTCGCGCGCCGGATGGCCGCGCTGTGCGACATCTTCGTGCACGATGCGTTCGGCACCGCGCACCGGGCCGAGGCCAGCACCTACGGCATCGCGCGTTATGCACCGATCGCCTGCGCCGGCCCGCTGCTCGCGGCCGAAATCGATGCGCTGACCCGCGCGCTGGATGCGCCGCGCCGGCCGCTGGTCGCGATCGTCGGCGGCTCCAAGGTCTCGACCAAGCTGACGCTGTTGAAGAACCTGGCGGCAAAGGTCGATCGCCTGATCGTCGGCGGCGGCATCGCGAACACCTTCATGCTGGCAGCGGGGCTCCCGATCGGCAACAGCCTGTGTGAGCGCGACCTGGTGGACGAGGCGCGCGCGGTGATCGAGCTGATGAAGGCGCGCGGCGCCGAGGTGCCGATCCCGAGCGACGTGGTGACCGCCGCCGCACGAGTCGCCGACGCGGCCGCGACCGTGAAGCCTGCCAATGCGGTCGCCGCGGGCGACCTGATCCTCGACATCGGCCCGGAGACCACGGCGCGGCTCGCGGCGCTGCTGCGCTCGGCCGGCACTGTTCTCTGGAACGGGCCGGTCGGCGTGTTCGAGTTCGACGCGTTCGGCCATGGCACCGAGGGCATCGCGCGTGCGATCGCTGAGAGCAGCGCATTTTCGATCGCCGGCGGCGGCGACACGCTGGCGGCGATCGCGAAGTACGGTGTCGCGGACCGGGTCAGCTACATTTCCACCGGCGGCGGCGCGTTTCTCGAAGTGCTCGAGGGCCGAACGCTGCCGGCCTTCGAAATCCTGGAGCAGCGCGCGCAAGCAAGCTCCGCCGCGCTGCGCGGGTAACCGGTCCCGCTCCCGCTTTCGGCGCGCCGTCCAAGCTACCCGGCGCCGGCGATTGCGGCGAGAATCGGGCAGACCAATACCAGAATCGAAAGAACAGGAGAGCTAGCCATGCCGCGCTGTGCCACCAAAATCGTCGCCACCCTCGGCCCCGCGTCGAGTGAGTTGGCGCTGCTCGAGCAGATGATCCGCGCCGGCGTGAACGTGGTGCGGCTGAACTTCAGCCATGGCCGCGCGCAGGACCATATCGACCGCGCGAACCTGGTGCGCAAGGCGGCGCAGCAGGTCGGGCGCGAGGTTGCGATCATGGCCGACCTGCAGGGGCCGAAGGTCCGGGTCGGTGTGTTCGCTGACCGCAAGGTGGACTTGGCGCAGGGGCAGAAGTTCGTGCTCGATGCGGCGCGCGTCGAGCCCGGCGACAGCAACGGTGTCGGGCTTGACTACAAGGAGCTGCCGCGCGACGTGAAGCCCGGCGACACGCTGCTGCTGAACGACGGCCTGATCGTGCTCAGCGTCGACCTGGTGCGCGGCGAGCAGGTGCACACCACGGTGGTCCAGGGCGGCGAGCTGTCGAACAACAAGGGCATCAACAGGAAGGGCGGCGGGCTGACCGCGCCGGCGCTGACTGCGAAGGACATGGAGGACATCAAGACCGCGATGAGCTTCCAGGCCGACTATCTGGCGGTCAGCTTTCCGAAGAATTCGACCGACATGGAGATGGCGCGCCAGCTGGCGAACGTCGCGGCGGCGCCGTTCCACCATCGCCCCGGGCTGATCGCGAAGATCGAGCGCGCCGAGGCGATCCCGCGGCTGGAGGAAATCCTGCGCGCCAGCGACGGCATCATGGTCGCGCGCGGCGACTTGGCGGTCGAGGTCGGCAACGCGGTGGTGCCGGCGCTGCAAAAGCGCATGATCAACATGGCGCGCGCGATGGACAAGGTGGTGATCACCGCGACCCAGATGATGGAGAGCATGATCAGCAACCCGGTCCCGACCCGCGCCGAGGTCAGCGACGTCGCGAACGCGGTGCTCGACGGCACCGACGCGGTGATGCTGTCGGCCGAGACCGCGGCCGGCAAGTTTCCGCTCGAGACGGTGAAGGAGATGGCGCAGATCTGCGAGGAGGCGGAGAAGGCCGAATTCACGCCGCTCGAGGCCGATTTCACCGGCAAGACCTTCAGCCGCATCGACCAGTCGATCGCGATGGGTGCGCTGTTCACCGCGCACCACCTGGGCGCGAAGGCGATCGTCGCGCTGACTGACAGCGGCTCGACCCCGCTGTGGATGAGCCGGCACCGCATCCACGTGCCGATCTATGCGCTGACGCCCAGGGTCGCGACGCAGCGCCGCATGGCGCTGTACCGCAACGTGCGCCCGCTGCTGGTCGACACCAGCGCCGACCGCGACACCGCGCTGGCGCAGGCCGAGAGCCAGCTGAAAAGCCTGAAGATCGTGCAGCGCGGCGACGTGTACGCGATCACCTGCGGCGAGCCGATGGGCGCGCCGGGCGGCACCAACATGCTGAAGATCTGCCAGGTCGGCTGAGGCCGCCGCTTTTCAATTCTCTGGGAGCAAATACGATGGCACTCGTTTCGATGCGCGAACTGCTGGACCATGCCGCGGCACAGGGCTACGGCATTCCGGCCTTCAACGTCAACAACCTGGAGCAGGTGCAGGCCGTGATGTCGGCCGCCGACGAGGTGGGGGCGCCGGTCATCCTGCAGGCCAGCGCCGGCGCGCGCAAGTACGCGGGCGAGCACTTCATCAAGCACCTGATCCAGGCCGCGGCCGAAGCCTGGCCGCAGGTTCCGATGGTGATGCACCAGGACCACGGCACCAGCCCGGCGGTGTGCGAGGGGGCGCTCAAGCTCGGCTTCGGCTCGGTGATGATGGACGGCTCGTTGCGCGAGGACGGCAAGACGCCGGCAGACTTCGATTACAACGTGGACGTGACCCGGACGGTCGTCGCGATGGCGCACAAGGTGGGCGCCACGGTCGAAGGCGAGCTCGGGTGCCTGGGCAGCCTGGAGACCGGCACCGCCGGCAAGGAAGACGGCATCGGCGCCGAGGGCAAGCTCAGTCACGACCAGCTGCTGACCGACCCCGAGGAAGCCGCGCAGTTCGTCAAGGCGACGCAGCTCGACGCGCTGGCGATCGCGATCGGCACCAGCCACGGCGCGTACAAGTTCACCCGTCCGCCGACCGGCGACGTGCTGGCGATCTCGCGCGTGAAAGAGATTCATGCGCGCATCCCGAACACGCATCTGGTGATGCACGGCTCTTCCAGCGTGCCGCAGCAGCTGCTGGCCGTCATCAACCAGTACGGCGGCAAGATGAAACAGACCTGGGGCGTGCCGGTCAAGGAAATCCAGGAAGCGATCAAGCACGGCGTGCGCAAGATCAACATCGACACCGACATCCGCATGGCGATGACCGGCGCGGTGCGCAAGTTCCAGGCCGAGAACCCCGACAAGTTCGACATGCGCGAGTGGATGAAGCCCGCACGCGAAGCCGCCAAGGCGATCTGCAAGCAGCGCTACCTGGAGTTCGGCTGCGAAGGCCAGGGCGGCAAGATCAAGGGCGCGCCGCTGTCGGTCATGGCCGGCAGATACGCCAACGGCGAGCTCGCGCAGCGCGTGGTCTGAAGCGCTGCATCACGACACCGTCAAACTAAAAGCTGCTCGCGCTTGGGTTTAGGGCGCCGGCAGCTTTTTTGATTGCATTTCCCAAGCCAGAATATGACCGCTGCCGCCGTGCACACCAGCCAGCTTCACAGCCTGCCGCTGCTCGCGCGCGGCAAGGTGCGCGACAACTACGCGGTCGGCACGGACCGCATCCTGATGGTCGCGAGCGATCGCATCAGCGCGTTCGACGTGATCATGGGCGAGCCGATTCCCGGCAAGGGCGCACTGCTGACGCAGATGGCGCTGTGGTGGTTCGGGCAGCTGCAAGACATCGTGCCCAACCACCTGACCGGCGAAGCGCCCGAAAGCGTGGTCGCGCCGGACGAAGTTGCGCAAGTCCAGGGGCGCAGCATGCTGGTGCAACGCCTCGAGCCGATCCCGGTCGAGGCCGTGGTGCGGGGCTATCTCGCCGGCAGCGGTTGGAAGGAGTATCGGCAAAGCCGGTCGGTCTGCGGCGTGGCGCTGCCCGAGGGCCTGCGCAATGCGAGCCGGTTGCCCGAGCCGATCTACACCCCGGCCGCGAAGGCGGCCGCCGGCCAGCACGACGAGAACATCAGCTTCGAGCGCAGCGCCGAGATGGTCGGCGCCGACTTGGCCGCGCGCATCCGCGACATCAGCCTCGCGCTGTACCGCGAGGCGAGTGCCTATGCGGCGACCCGCGGCATCATCATCGCCGACACCAAGTTCGAGTTCGGCCTCGATCCCGCAGGCACGCTGGTGCTGATGGACGAAGTGCTGACGCCGGATTCGTCGCGCTACTGGCCGGCCGAGCAGTACGCGGAGGGCGCGAATCCGCCGAGCTTCGACAAGCAGTACCTGCGCGACTGGCTGGAACAGGCCCGCGTGAACGGCAAGTCCTGGGACAAGACCGCGCCGGCGCCGCGGCTGCCGCGCGAGGTCGTCGAACAGACCGCGGCGAAGTACCACGAGGCGCTGAAGCGCCTCATATCCTGAGACTCGGCGCGGCGGCATCTCATGCCGCATGCACGTCCGCTCCAATTCGGGGCGGATGTTCGCGATCGACGGGGATTGCAAGACGGCGCAGTGACAGGCTACCGCGACTGTCTCCGCCCGCAGACCAACCGCACCAGTTCTGCCGCCGTCTCGACGTGCATCTTGCGCAGCAGGTTCGCGCGGTGCGCGTCGACGGTCTTCGGGCTGATGCCGAGTGCCTTGGCGATCTCCTTGCTCGTACGGCCATCGATGAGTCCATCCAGGACTTCGCGTTCGCGGCCCGACAACCCGGCGAGGTGCTCGAGAAGTCCGCGTTCCCTCGTGCGCGCGGCGTGACGTTCGCGGGCCAGGTGAACGATGCGTTGAACACTCGCGAGGAAGGCTTCGGCGTTGAACGGCTTCTGCAGGAAGTCCACAGCCCCTGCCTGCATCGCGCGTACGGCGGCCGGCACGTCGCCGTGCGCGCTGAGGAATAGGTGCGGGAGATCATGGCCCGCCTCGACCATGCGTTGCTGCAATTCCAGCCCGCTCATTTCGGGCATGCGCAGGTCCAGGACCGCGCATGCCGGCTGAGGAATCGATGGCAGGGCGTCGAGGAACGCCTGCGCGGCGTTGAACGCGCGCGAGCGCAGTTTGACCGACTCGAGCAACCAGGCAAGCGCGTCGGTGACTTCGCGGTCATCGTCGACGAGCAGCACCAGCACCGGCTCCGTATCGCTCATAAGGCTCTCGACAGCGTGAAACGGAACGTGGCGCCGCGGCGTGTCGGCAGCAGGCGCAGCGAGCCGCCGTGCGATTCGGCGATCGTGCGGCAGATCATCAACCCCATCCCCAGTCCCTCGGGCTTGGTGGTCAAGTACGGATCGAAGATTCGTGCGGCCAGTTCGGCTGGCACGCCGGGGCCATTGTCGGCGACGGTGACGGAAACCATGGCGCGGCCCTCATCGGCCAGCCGGATTTCGAGGCGACGCTCATCAACGGGTACGGACTGCATCGCTTCGATCGCATTCACAACCAGATTGACCAGCACCTGCTGAATCTCGACTGCATGGCCGCGCACTGGCGCAATCACGCCTTGGACCTGAAGCGCTGCGCGTGTTCCGCCGGAACGCAGCGGATGATCGAGCAACGCCAGCGTCTGGGCTACCAGCACCGGAAGGTCGATCGCTTGCGGGGCCTTCTGGTGGTGCCGCGAGACGAATCCTCGCACGTTGCGGATGATCTCCCCCGCCTGCTCCAGATGGTCAGTCGCCTTCGCGAGCGCCTGCCCGAGTTCAGGCGGGGCATCGCTGCCCAGCCGTTTCACCACGCCGGCGATGTAGCTCTGGGCAGCGTTCAGCGGCTGGCCCAGTTCGTGTGCGAGCGCCGAGGTCATCTGCCCCATCGACGAAAGCCGTGCCGCGTGAGCCAACGCCGCCTGCTGCGCCAGTTCACGCTCGCGCGCGCGGTGCTGCTCGGTCACGTCGGTGAATGCGAAGGCAGTGCCCAGTCCGCGAGCGAGCGGCGCGGCGACGACGAAGATCTCGCGCCGGCGGCCATGGTCGCCAAGCCAGCCAAACTCAAATTTTTCGGCGCGTGTCTGACGCCCGTGATGCTCGCGCACCAGCGCGGAGAGCGACGTTGCCTGCCCGTCTGGGAGCCGCACGCGCGCAGCGTCGTTGACGAGTGCGGTCAGCGCGACGCGCGTTCCGGCGCCGAGGTAGTGCTGCAGCGTGCGGTTGACCTCGACGATGGCGCCGTCCGCGTCAGTGACCAGCAGCCCGAGCGGCACGTGCCGGAACAGGGCGCGATACTTTTCCCGACTCTCAGTCGACGCAGCCTGCACTCGACGGCGCCGTTCGATCTCCTCGCGCAGCGCGGCGTTGCTGCGCGACAGGTTGAGCGTGCGTCGCGCCACCGTCTGTTCGAGGCGCTGGTTGATGCGACGGATTTGATCCTCGGCCAGTTTCTTGTCGGTCAGGTCCTGTACCACCCACACGGAAGCGGCATGGTCCGGCTCGATCAGGCGGCCGGAGACGCGACACCAGATGAGCGCGCCGTCCTTCTTCACCATCGCGCGCTCGTGCGTGTAGTAGTCGTGGCCCGAGAAGTCGCTGGCGATCATGCGGCCGACCTCGTCGTAGTCCTGCTTCGTCACGTAAAGCCGGCGTACGAGCTTGCCATCCAGCTCGCCGCGGGCGTATCCGAAGATCTCCGTCATGCGCGCATTGGCCCACAGAAAACGGCGCTTGCGCATGTAGGCAACGCCGACGATGGTGTTCTCGATCACCAGCCGCCAGGGAAAGTCCTCCGTCCGCGCTACGGCCGAATCAGCAGCGCGAGGCTCTGGCAGCGCGACGACGCGCGACGCTTTGCGACTCATCGGCAGAGATTATCCCGTCCGCGTACCGGGCTTTCCCTTAGGCCGATCACCTAGTCGTCACGGAATCGATCCCGATGGCGCTGTGCAGGGTCGCGCCTAGAGTTGCGCCATGCCCCTTTCGACAAGAGGAGACTTCATGATCACCGTGGACATTGACACCGGCGGCACCATGACCGATGCGCTGGTGTCCGACGGCAGCACGCGCCACGCATTCAAGGTGGACACCACGCCGCACGACTACACGCTGTCCTTCGTCGGCAGCCTGCAGGAGGCCGCCAAAGCCCTGGACTATGCGAGCGTCGAGAGCTTTCTCGACAAGGTCGGCCTGATCCGCTGGTCCTCGACCATCACCACCAATGCGCTCGCCGAGCGTCGCGGCGCCAAGGTCGGCCTGCTGGTGAGCCGGGGTCAGGAGCGCAATCTGTACGGCGCGGGCCGCTCGCCGGTGGTGGGCGAACTCGTCGCCGAAGGCGCGATCATCGGCCTGCCGGCGCGGCCGTCGCCAGCCGACATTCTCGGTGGCGTCAAGCAACTGCTCGAAGCGGGTGTGCGTCGCATCTGCGTGTGCCTCGCCGGCTCGTTCCCCGACAACTCGGCCGAGCAGGAGATCAAGTCGGTGATCGAGGACCAGTACCCCGATCACATCATCGGCGCGGTGCCGGTGCTGCTCGGCAGCGAGATGGCTCCGCTGCGCCACGACCAGACGCGCGCGCACTACTCTCTGATGAATGCCTACACGCACACGCGGCTTGCCAGTTCGCTGTTCAAGGCCGAGGATCTGCTGCGCGACGGGCACCGCTGGAACGGTGCGCTGCTGATCGGAAACACCAGCGGCGGCGTCGCGCGCATCGGCAAGACGAAGGCGGTCGACACGATCGAATCGGGCCCGGTATTCGGCACCTTCGGCGGCGCCTACATGGCGGCGCTGTACGGCCTGAAGAACGTGCTGTGCTTCGATGTCGGCGGCACGACTACCAAGGCGTCGATCATTCGCGATGGCGCGCCGGTCTATCAGCGCGGCGGCGAACTGATGGAAGTCCCGGTGCAGACGTCGTTCGCCATGCTGCGCTCGGCGGCGGTCGGCGGCGGCTCGATCGCCGGCGCCAAGGGCAACGCCGTCACGCTCGGGCCGAAGAGTATGGGCGCAGCACCCGGTCCGGCATGCTACGGGCTCGGCGGTAATGAAGCGACGCTGACCGACGCGCTGCTGGTGCTCGGCTACCTCGACCCGGCCAACTTCCTCGGCGGCCGGCGCAAGCTCGACGTGAATCTGTCGAAGGCCGCGATCGAAAAGCATGTCGCGAAGCCGCTCGGCATCTCGGTCGAGGCCGCGGCGCTGACGATCCGCGACGAGGCGGTGGCGATGATGGCCGATCTGGTCGGCCACACGCTCGCCGAAGGCGGACTGAACGCCGCCGACACCGTGCTGTTCTGCTTCGGCGGCAATGGCCCGATGTTTGCCGCCTTCGTCGCGGCCAAGCTCGGCATGCCGGCGGCCTATGCGTTCGACCTCGGTCCCGTGTTCGGCGCGTTCGGCTCCTCGATCTCCGACGTGGTGCACGGTTACGAGCGCGGTGTTTCACTGCGCTGGGACGGCGGGGCCCGCGCGGCATTGCAGCCCGTCGTCACCGCGATGCAGCAGCAGGCCGAGCGCGACCTGAAGGGCGAAGGATTCGATCCCGCCGACGCGAAGTACCGATGGGAGCTGGACTTCGGCAAGGTAGAGAGCGACGTCTCGACGGTCACGGTCGACGTTCCGCTCGGCGCCGCCGACGCGGTGCTGAGTGCGATCGACCAGGCCGTCATCGCTGCGAAGCAGACCGGGCAGCCGCTTCTGTCCGTGCGCCTGTCGAGCCGCTTCGTCGTCGGTTCGCACGGCATGGCCAGGCGCAGCGCGAAGGTCCAGGCCGAGCCGCCGGCCATGCGCGAGCTGCGCTTTCACGGCGCGACCCAGTCGGCCAACCCGGTGTACCGATGGGAAGCGCTCAACGTCGGCGACTCGATCGAGGGGCCGGCGGTCGTCAACGGAGCGACGATGACCTGCCCGATTCCGCCCGAATGGACGCTGCGGGTGGACGACTACGGCAATGCCGAACTGCGCCGCGCGAAATAAAGGAACCGATGCCATGAGCCACGAACGCATCCGCTTCACCGAATACCTCGACCTCGACCTGAATGACGAGCACTGGTATTGCCACGACTGCGGCACGAAACTGATCTCGGCGCGAGAGAACTACAAGAAGGGTTGCCTCGTCGCCGAGCGCATGCCCGAGGAGATCCACGATCCGGTCATCGAGGGTCCGTACAGCTTCGCGCCCGACAAGGACTGGGTGCGCATCCTCGAGTTCTACTGTCCGGGCTGCGCGCGCCAGATCGAGACCGAATATTTGCCGCCCGGTCACCCGATCACGCACGACATCGAGGTCGACATCGACAGCCTGAAGAACAGGTTGGCGAAGGGCGAGCTGGTCATCGAGGGCGGCAAGCTGATCAAGGCGAACAAGCAAGGAGTCGCGGCATGAGTTCGCTTACCTCCAAGGACGCGATCAACTCGATCGATATCGACGTCGGCGGCACGTTCACCGATCTCGTGCTGACGCTCGATGGCGAGCGCATCATCGCCAAGTGCCCGACGACGCCGCACGACCTGTCGGTCGGCTTCGTCAACGCGATCGAGGCCGGCGGCGAGAAGGTCGACCTGTCGGTCGAGGAGCTGCTGCCGAAGATCGACATCATCCGCTACAGCACCACGGTGGCACTGAACCGGCTGCTGCAGCGGCACGGTCCGCGCATCGGCCTGCTGACCACCGAGGGTCACGAGGACGCCATCCTCATCGGCCGCGGAGCGCAGTGGACCGACGGCCAGCGCGTCGCCGAGCGGCGCAACATCGCGGTGCAGAACAAGCCGCACCCGCTGATCGATCGCAACCTGATCCTCGGCGTCAAGGAGCGCATCGACTCCGCCGGTCAGGTGGTGCGCCCGCTCAACGAGGACGATCTGCGCGACAAGCTGCGCCTGCTGATGGATCGCGGCGCGCGCGCGATCGTCGTCTCGCTTCTGTGGAGTTTCATGAATCCGGTGCACGAAAAGCGCGTGCGCCAGATCATCCGCGAAGAATACAAGGAGTACCACATCGGCTTCGTACCGGTGGTGCTGTCGTCGTCCGTGGTCAGCAAGAGCGGCGAGTACGAACGTACGATGACCGCGGTGCTCGACGCTTACCTGCAGCGCTCGATGCAGAACGACATCGGCGCGACCTGGGACAAGCTGCGCGACAAAGGTTACCGCGGCGCGTTCCTGATGATCCACAACTCCGGAGGCTCAGCCGACATCTTCAAGACCCCGGCATCGCGCACCTTCAACGGCGGTCCGGTCGCCGGGCTGATGGGCTCGGCGTACTTCGCACAGAAGCTGGGTTATCGCAACGTCATCGCCGGTGATGTCGGCGGCACCAGCTTCGACGTGGCGCTCGTCGTCGAGTCGAACGTGCGCAACTACACGTTCCGACCGGTGATCGACAAGTGGATGGTCAACGTCACCATGATGCAGACCATCTCGGTCGGCGCGGGGGGCGGCTCGATCGCCAAAGTCGAGAACGGCCGGCTGACGGTCGGCCCGCAGAGCGCCGGCTCGATGCCGGGGCCCGCGTGCTACGACCTCGGCGGCACCGAGCCGACCGTAACCGATGCCGACGTGGTGCTCGGCTACATCAACCCGGACAGCTACTTCGGCGGTCGCATGCCGCTCTCCAAGGCGAAGGCCGAGAAGGCCATCCGCGACAAGATTGCCGCGCCGCTCGGCATCGAGATGATCGAAGCCGCCGCGCTGATCAAGCGCGTCATCGACGAGAACATGGCCGGCGCGATCAAGCGCGAGGTGCACATGCGCGGCTACCACCCGGAGGACTTCGTGCTGTTCGCGTTCGGCGGCGCCGGCCCGACGCACATGGCCGGCTTTCGCGGCGACGTGCCGAAGACCGTGATGTTTCCCGCGGCGCCGGTGTTTTGTGCAATGGGTTCTTCGATCATGGACATCGTGCACATGTACGAGCAGTCGAGGCGCATGGTGTTCATGCAGCCGCTCACCGAGCAGATCGTCATCGACCGCGACGCTTTCAATGCTACCGTCGATGCGCTGATCGACAAGGCGAAGCATGATCTGGCCAGCGAAGGGTTGAGCGTCGACGACGCGAAGTATTCGCTCGAGCTGGACATGCTGTACGGCGGCCAGGTGAACCTGAAGCGATCGTCGTCGTCGGTGCTGCGCATCGAGTCCGACGCCGATGCGCAGGTCGTCTACGATGAATTCGAGAAGGAGTTCGGCGAAGCGTTCTCGCCGCTCGTCGTCAACAAGCCGGGCGGCGTGTTCCTCGACAACTTCGTGCTGAAGGTGACCGTGCCGACGTGGAAACCTGAAGTGCCGGTCTACGAGCTGCAAGGCGCCGATCCGTCGGCCGCCGAGCTCGGCAAGTGCAAAGCGTACTGGCCCGAGACGAAGGAATGGGTGCAGACGCCGACCTACCAGTGGGAACAGCTGCAGCCCGGCAACGTGGTCGTCGGCCCAGCCGTGGTCCGGGCCGAGCTAACCACCATCCCGGTGCCGCCGGGCTGCAAGCTCGGTGTCGAAAAGCACGGCCTCGGGATCCTCGAACCGGTCAATCCACCGCCGCCGCGCAAGCGCGTGACAGCGGGTGTTTCGGTCGCGGCCGTGTGAATTTGCAAACTTCAGGAGCACTTGATGAACGTGATGCAAATATTCGATCTGAGCGGCAAGGTCGCTGTGATCACTGGTGCCGGCAACGGCCTGGGATACCAGTTCGCCGAAGCAATGGCCGAAGCCGGGGCAAACGTCGTGTGCGGCGACATCGACATGAAGGCAAACGAGGTGACAGCCGATCACGTGCGTAAGCTCGAGCGCAAAGCTTTGGCGCGCAAGTGTGATGTGACAAACGAAGCCGACGTTGCGGGACTGTTCAAGGCAGCCGACAAGGAGTTTGGCCGCGTCGACATCGTGTTCGCCAACGCCGGCATCGCGGACCCGGTGCCACAGCCGCTGCACGACTACCCGACGGACAACTGGAACCGAGTCGTTGCGGTCAACCTGCAAGGCGTCTTCTATACCGACCGCGAGGCGCTGAAGATCATGTCGCGGCAGAAGAGTGGCAAGCTGATCAACGTCGCCTCGATGTGGGGACTCGCCGGCGCGTCGAGCGTGTTCCCGATCCCGGCCTACAACGCGACGAAAGGCGCGGTCGTCAACCTGACGCGCGAGTTGGCGCTCCAGTACGCGCCGTTGAACATCCAGGTCAACGCCATCTGCCCGGGCTTCTTCCGCACGCGGCTCGCGGGCGGCGCCTACGACGACCCGGACTTCGTCGCCGCGATCACCGCGTTCACGCCGATGGGCCGCGTCGCCGAAGCCAGCGAGATGAAAGGCACGGCGCTGTATCTGGCATCCGAGGCATCGAGCTACACCACCGGGCTGATGCTGGTCACCGACGGTGGCTGCATGGCGAAGTGAGGCAGGAGAGAGACATGAGTGAACAATTGAAGGGCAAAATCGCCGTAGTCACCGGCGGCTCGGCCGGAATCGGCCAGGCGATCGCCGTGCGCTTTGCCAAGGAGGGTGCCGACATCGCGATCGCCGATATCGCACCGGCGGCCGACACCGAAGGCGCCGTGAAGTCGGCCGGCAGGCGGGTGCTGTCGGTGAAGTGCGATGCGTCGAAGCCAGCGGATGTGCAGGCTTTCGCAGCCAAGGTTCGCTCGGAGTTCAGTCGCTGCGACATCCTCGTCAACAACGTCGGCATCTACCCGCTGGTGCCGTTCGACCAACTGGAGTTCGCCGACTGGAAGCGCATCTTCGAGATCAACGTCGACTCGCAGTTCCTGATGAGCAAGGCCTTCGTGCCCGGCATGAAGGGGCGCGGCTGGGGCCGCATCCTCAGCCTCACGTCAACGGTGTTCTGGCTGAAGATCGAGGCCTACACGCACTACATCAGCACCAAGGCAGCGAACATCGGTTTCACGCGCGCGCTGGCGACCGAGCTGGGACCGCACGGCATCACCATCAACGCCATCGCGCCGAGCCTGGTTCGCACGGCAACCACCGAAGCCTCGCCGCTGGCCTCGATGTTCGACGCGCTGCCGCAGATGCTGCAGTCGATCAAGCGCACGCAGGTGCCGGAGGATTTGACGGGCGCGGCAACGTTCCTGGCTTCCGACGACGCCGCCTTCATCACCGGCCAGACGCTGGCGGTGGACGGCGGCATGGTGAGGCACTGAGACGGCTGACCCCTTATAGGAGACTCGACATGGGCATCCCAACCCTGGAACAGAAACTGACTTGGCTCAAGCCGTCGCCGCCGAGCCAGCGCGAGCTGGAGCTGGCCGCTCAGATCGGCGCTGCGACGTTCGAAATCGGCTTCCAGCGCACCAACGACATCCTCGACGAAGGCATGGACGTGTTCGTCCGCTCGTGCCGCTGCGCGATGGGCGTCGCCGGCGATTCGCTGGTCGCGATCATGACGGCTGCCGGCGACCTGGTGAACGGCTCGTGCGGCACCTACCTGCACGCCGTGATCCCGCCGCTGATCATCAAGTACATCCTCGCCACCTACGGCGATGAGGTGCGCGACGGCGACCTCTGGTTCGCCAACGACGCGGTCTACGGCGGCGTCCACAACCCCGACCAGATGGTCTGCATGCCGGTTTACTACGACGGCAAGCTGGTCGCCTGGACCGCGGCGCTGGTGCACACGACCGAGACTGGCGCGATCGAGCCGGGCGGCATGCCGGTCTCCGCCCAATCGCGCTTCGAGGAGGGCATGAACATCCCGCCGATGCGCATCGGTACCAATTTCAAACTGAGCGAGGACGTGGTATCGATGTTCGTCGCGTTCGGCATCCGCGCGCCGTCGATGATCGCAGTCGACCTGAAGGCGCGCTGCACGACCGCCGACCGGGTGCGCACGCGACTGCTGGAGCTGTGCGACCGCGAAGGTCCAGACTACATGACCGGACTGTTCCGCAAGATGCTGCAGGTCGCCGAGGCCGGCGCGAAGGAACTGATCGAGCAGTGGCCCGACGGCAAGTACCGCTGCGTCACATTCAGCGACGCGGTCGGGTTGAAGCAGGGGTTGGTGAAGAGTTGCGCGATGACGATCGAGAAGCAGGGCGACCACATGCTGGTCGACCTGTCCGAGACCGGGCCGGAGACGCCCTCGCCGTATAACGCGCATCCGCAGGCCGCGATCGCGCATTTCTCGAACTACATCTACGAGTACCTGTTCCACGCGCTGCCGATCTCCAACGGCACCTTCGCGTCGATCGACTTCAAGTTCGGCCAGAACACTTGCCTGTCACCCGACCCGCGCGCCGCGACCTCGTGCTCGGTGATGATCTCGACCGGCGTGATGAGCGCGGTGCACAACGCGTGCGCAAAGGCGATGTACTCGACCGGGCTGTGGAAGCAATCCGGCGCGTCGATGGGCAACGGCGGCAATGCGCTGGTGCTGGCCGGCATGAACCAGTGGGGCGCCTTCTTTGCCGACATGCTCGCCTACTCGATCAACACCGAGGGCCAGGGCGCGCGCCCGACCGAGGATGGCATGGACGCGTTCGGTTTCCCATGGTGCGTGTTCGGGCGCGCGCCGAACACCGAGCAGGTGGAGAACGAGTTCCCGCTGCTCGTGCCGCTGTCGAATCACTGGAAGGACTCCTGCGGCCACGGCAAGTACCGCGGCGGAGTCGGCACTGCGCAGCTGTGGGTCGCCCACCATGTGCCAGCTGTGTACATGATGGCGATCGCCGACAACACCAAACTGCAGACGCCGCAGCCGCTGTTCGGCGGCTACGCGCCGTGCACCGTGCCGGGCATAGGCATCCGCCAGTCCAATGTCAAGGATCTGCTGGCCAAAGGCGACAGCAAGCTGACGCTCGACGTGCAGCAGCTGCTGACCGAGAAACCGATCGAAGGCCAGTACGAGGTCGAGTTCCAGGGACGCTCGGTGCGCCCGTACAACAATGGAGACGTCGCGACCTTCGCTTTCTCTTGCGGCGGCACGGGCTATGGCGACGTGCTCGACCGCTACCCGGAGGCGGTCGAAGCCGACCTTATCAAGGGCGTGATCTCGGAGAAGGCGGCCAAAAGCGTCTACAAGGTCGTGTGGGACGCCGCGGCGCGCCGTGTCGATCTCGATGCGACGGCGAAGCTGCGCGGCGAGGAGCTGCAAGCGCGCAAGCGGCGCGGCCGGCCGTATGCGGAGTTCGAGGCCGAGTGGCTGAAGCAGAAGCCGCGCGACGAGATCTTGACGTACTACGGCTCTTGGCCCGACGCCAAGGTGGTGACGCCGCTGCTGCGCGCCTGAGGGGGACGGCGGTGAGCGGCGGCCTCTGGCGCAAGCGCATGCAGGATTTGTCCCGCAACGTCGGGCGTCCACACGCACCGCTGTTCGCGCCGCTGCTGTTCGGCGTGGCCGCGCAGATCGAGGCGATCGAGCCGCGCGCGATGGCGCGCGACGCGACGAGGCTGCGCAAGAACGTCACCGAGCTGCGCCGTGCGCTCGGCCTCGATGCCGTGGTGTGCGCGGTGCCGAGCGCGATGGAGGCCGAGGCGCTCGGCGTGCCGATCGACGACTCGACCTGGCCGCCTCGCCCGGCCGGCGCGCTGCAGTCGGCCTTGTCGGAGGAAGTCGATGCGCCCAGGCTCATCGTCAACCCGCGCATCGCAGCCTCTCTCGACGCCGTGCGCCAGTGGCAGGCGGATGCGAGCGAGCCGGTGATCGTCGCAGCGCTCACCGGCCCGGCCACCTTGCATGCGCAGTTGTGTGCGGCCGGCAGCACGCTCGGCGACGAAGCCGGTTACGAATTTGCTGGGCGCGTGCTCGGGTCGCTGGCGCGTACCTATTGCGAGTTGGGCGTGCAGGTCGTAGCGTTGCACGAGTCTCTGCTGCCCCAGGCGGACGACGAAATCGACTTCTGGATGGGCGCGCTCAACACCGTCGGCAACGTGGCACGCTTTCATCGCGTGCCGCCGCTGCTCGTGATCGACGGGCAAGCGCCGGCCGCCTGGCCGGTGCAGGCGGTCGCCTGTCCCACGCCCGCGCAGCATGCGGGCGCCATGCCACGGGCGCATGGCCGCGCCTGGGCCGCAATGCCCACCGATTGGGCGCCGTTACCCGGCGAGGGCGCGAACGAGCGTCTCGTCACGACCGTTGCCGAAGTTCCCGCCGACACGCCCGTCGCAGAGCTGGTCGCCCATGTCGCACGCATCCGACCGTCATGAAGCCGCTGTACTGGAACGAGGAACTCGAAACCCTGCCCTGGCCCGAGGTCGAGCGCTGGCAGGCGGAGCAGATCGCGGCGGCGCTGCCGTCGCTGCGCCAGCGCTCGGCGCTCTATGCCGAACTGCACGCCGGCCTGCCGCCCGAACCCGCGCTGCGCTCGCTCGCCGACCTGCGCGCGTTGCCCTTCACCCTGAAGGACCATGTCCGTGCGGCGCAGGACGCCGCGACCGACGAGCAGCCCTTCGGCCGCAACCAGGTCGCGCCGCTCACCGACATCGTGCAGGCGCTCAGTTCCTCGGGCACGACCGGTCGGCCGCTGTACTACGCGCTCACGCGCCGCGACGTCGAGACCTTTGCCGACGCCATTGCCAACACCTGGTTCACCGCCGGCCTGCGGCGCGGCGACGTGGTCGCGCATCTGGTCGGCTTGCCGATGGTCGCGGGCGGCCTGCCCTACGCTGACGGATTCCGCCGCATTGGCGCGACACTGTGCTGGCTCGGCGGCTTCCCGACCGATCGCATCCTGCGCGAACTGCGCAATCTGCGTTGCACGGCGATCCTGGCGACGACATCGTTCGGCCTCTACCTCGCCGACCAGTGGGAGGCGCTGGGGCGTGAGCCGGGCGCGCCACCGTCACGACTGACGAAGGTGCTGTGCGGCGGCGAGCCGGGTCTCAACCAGCCCGAAATCCGGGAGCGCATCCAGGGCTGCCTCGGCATCAACACCTTGCGCGAGGTAATGGGCCTGGGCGACGTGATCTCGGCGATGTGGGGCGAATGCGAACATGGCGAAGGCATGCACTTCAACGCGCAGAAGTACGTGGCCATCGAGCTGATCGACCCGGCCAGCGGCGAGGTGCTGCAGTGGCGCGAAGGGGCGACCGGAGAGATCGTCTATACGGCCTTTGCACGCGATGCCACGCCGCTGGTGCGCTACCGCTCGCGCGACCATGCGCTCGTCACCGGCACGCGCTGCGTCTGCGGGCGCACCAGTCCGCGCATGCGCTGCATCGGGCGCACCGACGATATGCTGATCTACAAGGGCATGAACGTATTTCCGACCGCGCTGCGCGACCTGATCGCATCGAAGTTCGCAGGCCAGGTCGAGCCGATCCTTCGCGTGTGGAAGGAGACGAAGGATCAGGTGCGCTTCGACGACGCGATCGCGATCGACGTCGAAGCTTCCCCCGGCCTCGGCGTGACGCAGTTTGCTGGACTGGCACAGGCCGTGGAAGCCGAGGTGCGCGCGCAGATGCAGGTCCGTGTGCGCGTCACCGTGCTGCAACCCGGGGCGCTGCCCAAGAGCGCGTACAAGAACTCGCTGCTCGCCGTGCGCGAGCCATCCGGATCTTGATCATGAAATTCGAACACGCCGCGTTGCCCATCGGCCATGCCTGGTCGTCGCCGTTCGTGCGCTGGCAGGGTGCCCTGGCCGATGTGTCGAGCCTAGACCTCGCGGCCGCCGTCACCGGAGACGCGCTCGCCGCGCGCGGTGTCGATCGCGCGACGATCGACACGCTCGTGCTCGGCACGACGGTGCCGCAACCCTCGTCCTTCTACGCTGTGCCGTGGCTCGCCGCGCGGCTGGACATGCCAGGCGTGAGCGGGCCGCACCTGTCGCAGGCCTGCGCGACCTCGGTCACCTGCCTCGTCGCTGCCGCGCTCATGGTCGAGGCCGATGCGCAGACGCTGCCGCTGGTGGTGACCGCCGACCGCACCAGCAACGGCCCGTTGCTGATCTATCCGCGCTCCGCTGGCATGGGTGGCAGCCCGGCGGTCGAGAACTGGGTGCTCGACAGCTTCGCCGCCGACCCGAACACTGGAAAGGCGATGGTCGCGACCGCTGAGAACGTCGCGCGCGACGGGCGGATGACGCGCCAGGCGCTCGACGAGCTGACGCTGATGCGCTGGCGGCAATACCAGGACGCGCTGGCCGACGACCGGCGCGCGCAGCGCAGCTGGATGCAGCCGGTGTCGATCGCGCGCGGCAAGGGCAAGACGCTCGTCGTCGAGACGGACGAAGGCGTGCATCCTTACAGCGCAGAGGCGCTGGCCAAGCTCGCGCCGGTGCAGTCGGGGGGTGTCGTCACCTTCGGTTCGCAGACGCATCCGGCCGACGGCTGCGCCGGCGCGATCGTGTGCCGCCACCAGCGTGCCGCGCAGCTTGCGGCCGGCACCGGCACCGTGCGGCTGCTGGCCGCCGGCTTTGCGCGCGCAGCCAAGGCCGAGATGCCGAAGGCGGCCACCACGGCCGCCGAGCGCGCCCTGGCCAGCGCGGGCCTGTCGATCGGCGACGTGAAGCTGGTGCAAACGCACAATCCGTTCGCGGTCAACGACTTGTGGTTCGTGCAGCAAACCGGGTTCGATCCGCAACGCATGAACGTGCGCGGCTGCAGTCTGATCTACGGCCATCCGCAAGGGCCGACCGGGTTGCGCGGCATTGTCGAGCTCGTGCACGCGCTGCGCGAGCGCGGCGGCGGCATCGGGCTGTTCACCGGCTGCGCGGCGGGCGACACCGGCGCGGCGCTGGTGCTGCGTGTCGACTGAAAGCGAGGACGTCGCGCGATGGCGGTCCGGCTTACCACGCCCGTCACCATCATCACCGGCTTCCTCGGCGCCGGCAAGACGACGCTGGTCAATCGCCTGCTGCGCGAGTCGCACGGGCAGCGCATCGCCGTCATCGAGAACGAGTTCGGCGAGGTCGGCGTCGATGCCGAGTTCCTCGCCGCCGGCGGCGAAGAGGCGATCGTCCAGCTTGCCAACGGGTGTCTCTGCTGCACTGTGCGCGGCGACCTCGCGCGTGCCCTGCAGCAACTGCTCGCGCAGGCGGATGCGGGGCAGTTCAGCTTCGACCGGGTGCTGATCGAAACCAGCGGGCTGGCCGACCCGGGGCCGGTGATTCAGACCTTCCTCGCCGAAACGGCGATCGAGTCGCGCTTTCACC
Organism: Burkholderiaceae bacterium; assembly: GCA_030123545.1. Taxonomy (NCBI): domain Bacteria; kingdom Pseudomonadati; phylum Pseudomonadota; class Betaproteobacteria; order Burkholderiales; family Burkholderiaceae; species Burkholderiaceae bacterium. The sequence continues at coordinate 527,433 of CP126124.1, forward strand.
TCGACGGGGTCGTCACGCTGGTGGATGCGCTCAATGTCGAATGCGAGACCGAGCGCATCGAGCATCGGGCGCAGATCGGCTACGCGGACCGGCTGCTGCTGACGAAGTCGGACCGGATCGACAGCGTACGGGCCCAAGAGATTGGCGACCTTCTCGCCACGCTCAATCCGCGCGCGCCATTCGTGGCCTGCGATCTGACCGCCGTCCCGGTCGATCGGTTGATCGAGCACCTGTTCGACACGCGCGGCTTCGTGAACGACTACGTGCCCCGGGAGGAGATCGAGCGGGTGCTGCACGGGCTCGCCCTGCTCGAACCGGGCCATGCGCGGCTGAAGCCGCTCGGCATCGCGCGTCACACGCAGGACGTGGTGTCCCATGTGTTTCGAAGCGACGCGGCACTGGACCTCGGTCGGCTCAACGCCTTCATCGATTCCGCCATCGCCCGCTTCGGACCGCGGCTCTGGCGCTGCAAGGGCATCGTGCACGCCGAGGGCCACCGCCAGCGACTGGTGGTGCAGGGCGTTCAGGGGCTCGTGCAGATTTGCCCCGGAACGACATGGCGCGCATTCGAGCCACGGCATACCACCTTGGTGTTCATCGGCCAGCGGCTCGAGGCGTCGTTCATCTCGGCCGGATTGCGGGCGTGCGAGAGCGGGTTGGAGGCGGCTGCTCGATCTTGAAGTTGTACGGCCATCTCGCGTACAGCCGCGCCGCGCGCGCGGGAGCGACTCAGCTCAGCACCACGCTGGAGAGGCGTCGGCGGTAGCTGGCGACGGTGGCGTCTTCCGGCGGGATCTGGCCGTCGGCCACCTTGGGCTTCGGCGGCTCGATGATCTCGAGCACCGCGATGAAGGTCTTGCGCGCGAGCTCGTCGCTCCAAGCCTTGTCGCGCATCAGGATTTCCAGCAATTCGTCGAGCGCATCGGTCCAGCGCTGCCCGGCGATCAGGACTTGCGCGCGTTTGAAACGCGCCGCGAAGTCGCGCCGGTTCGCCGCGATCTTCGCATCGAATCCGGCCAGCGCCGACGTCTTGTCTGCGTTGGCAGCTACGCTATCGATAGCATCGAACCACCGCTGCAGCGCGTCGAAGCGGCGCACGGCCGCCGCCTTGGACGCCACCGGCTCGAACGCCTGCCGCGCTTCGCCGACCTGGCCGTGTTGCAGCAGCAGCCGCACGTAGTCGAAACGCGCGTCGTCGTTCGCCGGGTCGGTCGCGACCGCGTACTGGAGCTTTTCCAGCGCGCTGCCGGTGTCGCCTTCATTCAGCGCATCCTGCGCCTCGGCGCCGGCCGCGTCGGCCTCGGCCTCCTCGGCGCTGGCCACATGCTTGTCGAGGAAGCTGCGCACCTCGGCTTCCGGCAGCGCGCCGACGAAGCCGTCCACCGGTTGCCCGGCGTCGAACAGCACGCAGAACGGGATGCTGCGCACGCCGAACATCTGGCTGAGCTGCTGCGCGATCTGCGGCACCTTGTCGGCATCGAGCTTGGCCAGCGCGAAGCGGCCGCCGTAGTCGGCCTCCAGCTTTTCCAGCACCGGGCCGAGTTGCTTGCATGGGCCGCACCATTCGGCCCAGATGTCGAGCAGCACCGGCTGGGCCTTGGACGCGTCGACCAGTTCGGCCTGGAAGTTCTCTAGAGTGATGTCGATCATGCGGGTCAGATGAGAGTGAAAACGTAGAATTCAACGATGACGGTTCAAATCGGCGTGGTGATGGGCTCTTCCAGCGACTGGGAGACGATGCAGCACGCAGTGCGGATTCTCCAACAGTTCGGCATCGACCACGAGGCGCGGGTCGTGTCGGCGCACCGCATGCCCGACGCGCTGTTCGCCTATGCCGAGGCCGCCGCGCCGCGGGCCTTGCGCGCGATCATCGCCGGCGCCGGCGGTGCCGCGCATCTGCCGGGCATGCTTGCCGCCAAGACCACGGTGCCGGTGCTCGGCGTGCCGGTGCCGAGCCGGCACCTGAACGGCCTCGATTCGCTCTACAGCATCGTGCAGATGCCGCGCGGCGTGCCGGTCGCGACCTTCGCGATCGGCGCGGCCGGCGCGGCGAACGCGGCGCTGTTCGCGGTCGCGCTGCTCGCGGCCACCGACCCGGCGCTCGCCGGCCGGCTCGAAGCGTTCCGCGCCGAGCAGACCGAGGCCGCCCGGCAGGCGACGCTGCCGCCGCCTGGCGAAGCGCCATGAGCAGCGCCGGGCCGTCCCGGGCTGAAAACCTCTCGATCCTGCCGGGCGCGACGCTCGGCGTGCTCGGCGGCGGCCAGCTCGGGCGCATGTTCGTGCAGGCGGCGCAGGCGATGGGCTACTTCACCGTCGTGCTGGATCCGGACCCGACCAGCCCGGCCGGCGCGGTCAGCCACCGCCATCTGCAGGCCGGCTACCTCGACGAGGCGGCGCTGGCGGAACTCGCCGAGCGCTGCGACGCGGTCACGACCGAATTCGAGAACGTGCCCGGAGAGGCGCTGCGCCGGCTCGCCGCCGGCTGCCGCGTGGTGCCGCACGCCGACGCGGTCGCGGTCAGCCAGGACCGCATCCGCGAGAAGGCGCATTTCACCGCATGCGGCGTGCGCTGCGCGCCGCATGCGGTGATCGAAACCGAGGCCGATCTCGCCGTCGTGCCGGGCGATCTGCTGCCCGGCATCCTGAAGACCGCGCGGCTCGGCTACGACGGCAAGGGCCAGCGCCGGGTCGCAAGCCGCGCCGAGCTGGCGGCGGCCTGGACCGCGCTCGGACGCGTGCCCTGCGTGCTTGAGAAGCTGCTGCCGCTGGCCGCCGAATGCTCGGTGATCGTCGCGCGCGGCGCGGACGGCGCCGCGGTGCATTTCCCGGTGCAGCGCAACCTGCACCGCGACGGCATTCTCGCGGTGACCGAAGTTTTTGAACAAAATATGCCGCAAGCCATTGCGGATCAAGCGATTTCAGCTACCAAAAAAATAGCATCCGGACTGCGCTACGTCGGCGTGATGTGCGCCGAATTCTTCGTGCTTGCAGACGGCGCACTGGTGGTCAACGAGATCGCGCCGCGTCCGCACAACAGCGGCCACTACACGATCGATGCCTGCGACCTGTCGCAGTTCGACCTGCAGGTGCGCACGCTGGCCGGGCTGCCGCTGGCCGCGCCGCGCCAGCACAGCGCGGCGCTGATGCTCAATCTGCTCGGCGAGCTGTGGTTCGATGCGGCCGGCGTGGCGAAGGTGCCGCCATGGGACGCGCTGCTCGCGCTGCCCGGCACGCACCTGCGGCTGTACGGCAAGCGCCAGGCGCAGCCGGGCCGCAAGATGGGGCATCTGACGATCACCGCCGAACATGCCGACGCGGCGCGCGCCACCGCGCTGCGCGCAGCAAAGCTGCTGGGACTGGACCCGTTCTGAGCGCGCGGCGCCCGACCGCCTCACGCTTGCCGCCGATGATCCTGCCCGCATCCGACCCGGCTTCGATCGCGCAGGCGGCGCGCGCGCTCGCGGCCGGCGCGCTGGTCGGCTTTCCGACCGAAACCGTGTACGGCCTCGGCGCTGATGCGCTGCAGGACGACGCGGTGGCGCAAATCTTCGCCGCGAAGGGCCGTCCCAGCGAGCACCCGTTGATCGTGCATATCGCCGATCCCGACCCGCAAGGCGCGGCGGTCGCGCGCTTCGCGTCCGAGGTGCCGGACTTCGCGCGCCGGCTGATGCACGGCTTGTGGCCGGGTCCGCTGACGCTGATCCTGCCGCGCCGCGCCGGCGTCGCGAACGCGGCCGCCGGCGGCCAGGGCACGATCGGCCTGCGCTGTCCGTCGCAGTCGGTCGCGCGCGCGCTGCTCGAAGCCTGCGCGGCGCTCGGCGTCGTCGGCGTGGCCGCGCCGAGCGCGAACCGCTTCGGCCGCGTGAGCCCGACCACGGCCGCGCATGTCGAGCAGGAGTTCGGCCCTGCGCTGCTGGTGCTCGACGGTGGCGCCTGCGAGGTCGGCATCGAATCGGCGATCGTCGACTGCAGCCGCGGCGCGCCGGTGCTGCTGCGCCCCGGGGTGCTGGCGCGCGCGCAGATCGAGGCCGGCTGCGGCCAGCGGCTGCTCGCGCCGGATGAACTGGACGGCGCGCCGCGCGCGTCCGGCACGCTCGCGGCGCACTACGCGCCGAACGCGAAGCTGCGGCTGATGGACGCGCGGCAGCTGGAAACCGCGCTCGGTCTGCTTGGCGACGGACTCGACCGCGCGCAGGCGCAAATCGCCGTGTACGCGCGCCACCTGCCGCGCAAAGTGGGCGGCCACCTGCTGTTGCGGCGCATGCCCGACGACGCCGCAGCCACCGCGCAGCAGCTGTTCGCGGTGCTGCGCGAGTTCGACGCGCAAGGCGCCGCGCTGATCTGGGTCGAGACCGTGCCCGACACGCCGGAATGGGACGGCGTGCGCGACCGGCTGGCGCGCGCCGCCGCGGCCTGAGCTGCTTTACCGGGCGGAAATTCCGCGTCGCTACACTAGCGCCTGTCGGGGAATCGGGCCGATGCGTCCTCGCCGCCAGGCGAACGGGCGCGGGCCTTCCCCAAGCTTTGCCACGGAGATTTCAATGACCGGAACCTGGATGCGGCGCGTCGCCGCGTTGGCGGCCTGTGCGTCGCTGCTGCTGCTCGCCGGCTGCAACAGCTCGATCGTGAGCGCGTTCACGCCGACGCGCATCGTCTCGTTCGGCGACGGCTTCAGCGATGTCGGCAACCTCGGCGTCAACAACCGCTACACCGTCAACGACGGCAGCGTGAACGTCTGGGCGCTGGAATTCGCCGCCGACTTCGGCCTGCCGCTCGCGCCGTCGAACAGCGGCGGCCTGGGCTATGCGCAGGGCAACGCGCGCATCGCGCTCACACCGGACGCGGCCGGCGGCACCGGCACGTTGACCGTGACGCAGCAGATCGACAAGTTCCTCGCGTCGAACAGCTTTCAGTCCGGCGACCTGGTGCTGATCAACGGCGGCATCAGCGACATCGTCTACAACTGGGAGCAGATGCAGGCCGGCAACATCACGCAATCGCAGATGTCGGCCAACGTCACCGCGGCCGCGAACGCGCTCGGCGCCCAGGTGCGCCGGCTGGTGAATGCCGGCGCGCAGCACGTGGTGGTGGTCGGCACCTACGACCTGAGCGCCTCGCCCTGGGCCGCGATGATCGGCCAGCCGCGCCTCAATTCGCTGCTGAGCACGACCTCGGTGAATTTCAACAACGCGATGCTGGTCAGCATCGTCGACCTGGGCGCGAACGTGCTCTACGTCGACGCGGGCCTTTATTTCAACCTGGTGACCGCGTCGCCGACCTCGTATTCGCCGCTGACAGACGCCAGTACCATCGTCTGCAACTCGGTCGACCCGGGCCCGGGCATCGGCATCGGCGCGAACCAGGTGAATTCCTCGCTGTGCACGCCGTCGACCATCGTCGGCGGCGCCAACTACACGAACTACACGTTCGCCGACGCGATCTATTTCGCGCCGTCGGCGCAACGCCTGTTCGGTGACAACGCGCATTCCTCGGTGGCGAACCGCTGGTAGGCCTGTGCCGGCGCGGCGCGGCTAGCGTCGCGCCGGCCGATCCCGCACCACCCATTCGACCAGCGCGTCGAGCGCGCGGCGCGCGGCCGGGGCGTTCGGGTCGTTGACGATGCCGACCAGGCAGTAGCGGCGCCCGCTCAGCCCGGTCGCGTAGCCGGCCACCGCCGCGACGTCGCGCAGCGTACCGGTCTTCAGCCTTGCGTTGCCGATGGCGTCGGGCGCGTCGCCGCGATCGGCCATGCGCGCGGCGGTGCCGTCGATCCCGGCCAGGCCCAGCGAATCCTCGAACACCGCGGCGCCCTGCCGCGCCGCCGCGTGGCGCAGCAGCAAGGCCAGCGACTCGGGTGCGATGCGCCCGTCGCGGCTCAGGCCCGAGCCGTTGTCGAGCTGCGGCGGCGGGACGCCGGGGCCGAACGTTTGGCGCCACCAGCGCCCGACCAGGGCACGCGACGCGTCGAAGCTGCCGCGGCCGGTTTCTTGCGCGCTGAGCGTGAGGAACACCTGTTTTGCCATCACGTTGTTGCTGAACTTGTTGACGTCGGCAATGATCTCGGCGAGCGGCAGCGACTGCGCCTGCAGCAGCAGCCGCGCGTTCGGCGGCGTCGCCCCGTCGCGCACCCGGCCGTCGAGCTGCCCGCCGGCCGCGCGGAACACCGCGGCAATCACGCGGCGCGCGTAGCTCGCAGGATCGACGTATGCGACTGGCCAGACCTGGTCGCCGCAGCGCGCGCTGTAGCTGCCGGCAAAACCGATGTGGTTCGGGTCGGTCAGGTCGGCGCGCAGCGCGCCGCGCCAGTCTTCGCACGGTGCGGCGGTGAGCGGCACGCTGGCATCGACGCGAAGGCCTTCCAACGGCGGCTCGCTCGCCACCAGCGCGGTGCGCGTCGCCGGGTCCGGCGTGAAGTGCAGCAGGATAGCCTTGAAATTCACCAGCAGACCGCTCGGCGAACTGTTGTACGGGCGCAGCGGCTCGCCGTCGAACGCAGCCGGGTCGTGCGGCGGCACCTCGAACACGCTGGCATCGAGCACGATGTCGCCGCGCACCTCGTGCAGTCCGAGCGCGATCAGGTTCTGGAAGTCCGCCGTGATGCGTTCGATCACCCATTTCGGATCGCCGCCGCCGCGGATCACCAGGTTGCCGTCGAGTACGCCGTTTTCCAGCCGCCCGTCCGCGTAGAACCGGGTCTTCCAGGTGAAGTCGGGGCCGAGCCGGTCGAGCGCGGCATCGGTGGTGACCAGCTTCATCACCGACGCCGGATTCATCGGCGCGCGCGCGCGGTGCGCGAGCCGGGCCGGTCCGCCGTCCAGCGGCAGTACGACGATGCCGACCGCGCTCTGCGGGACGCCGGCGCGCGCGAGCGCCGCGGCGACCGGGGCCGGCAGCGGCCGGGCCCCAGCCGCAAGCCCGGTCAGTGCGCAGGCGGTGAGCAGGAGGCGGACAAGGATGTGGGGAAAAGAGCGGCGCAGCGGGCCGAAGCGCAGGAAAAGCATGCGCCGATTATCCCGGCCGCTGCGTGGCGCTCGATAATTCGCTTGCAGGGCCGGCGTGATCCGCACGTCGCCCGGCGCCCGATGAAACTGCTCGCGTTCGACACCAGCACCGAAGCCCTGTCCATCGCCGTCTGCGATGGCGCGAAGCTGTGGGCGCGCGACGGCGCCGGCGGTGCGCAGGCGTCGACGCACCTGATCCCGATGCTGCTGGCGCTGCTCGGCGCGGCCGGGCTGCGCCTGGCTGCGCTCGACGCGATCGTATTCGGGCGCGGGCCGGGATCGTTCACCGGGCTGCGCACCGCCTGTGCGGTCGCGCAGGGGTTGGCGTTCGGCGCGGAGCGGCCGCTGCTGCCGGTCGATACGCTGCTGGCGGTCGCGGAAGACGCGCGGCAGCGGCATGGCGCGGCGCGGGTGCATGCAATGCTCGATGCGCGCATAGGGGAGATCTACCTGGGCGATTACGAACACGATGGCGCGCGCTGGGCGCAATGCGGCGACATCCGGCTGATCCGGCCGCAGGACTTCGTGCCGCGGCCCGGCTGGACGCTGGCCGGCAACGCGTTCGACGCCTGTGGCGATGCGCTGCCGCGGGGCCTGCCTCGCGTGGCCGCGCTGCCGACCGCCGCCGCGCTGCTGCGCCTCGCGCCGGCGCTGCTCGCCTTGGGTGCCGCCGTGGCGCCCGAGCAGGCGCTGCCGCTCTACATTCGCGATAAAGTGGCGAAGACCAGCGACGAGCGCGCCGCCGAGCGCGCGGCCCGGGACGCGGCCGATCGATCCGCCGAACCCCTGGCCGGCGCGCCGTCGCGGTGACGAACCTAGCCAAGGCCCGTTTTGATGAGTGCCGTCCTCAAGACTCAGGAAGCCGAGTTCGAGCCGATGGCGCTCGCGCGCGTCGACGAGGTGGTCAGCGTCGAGCAGACCGCATACCTGCATCCCTGGGCGCGCCAGCATTTCGTCGATTCGCTGCGCGCCGGCTATCAGGCGCAGCTGTTGGTCGCGGGCGAGAATCTGCTCGGCTATTTCGTCGCGATGCGCGGCGTCGACGAGGTGCATCTGCTGAACATCACGGTCGCGCCGGTGCACCAGGGCCAGGGCTGGGCGCGCATGATGCTGGAAGCGCTGGTGCTCTGGGCGCGCGCGCAGGGCGCGCAATGGCTGTGGCTCGAGGTGCGGATCAGCAACTACCGCGCGCAGCGGATCTACGAGCGCTTCGGCTTTCGCCGCGTCGGCCAGCGCCGCGGCTACTACCCGGCTACGAACGGCAAGCGCGAGGACGCGATCGTGATGAGTTTGAAACTGTGAGCTTGGAACTCGATGCGCGCCAGCGCGCGATGCTGGCCGAGATGGGGATTCGCGTCTGGCTGCCGGATTCAGAGCAAAAACCGGCCAAAGCCAAGGTGAGATCTGAACTGTCAGCTATTGAAATAATAGCATCTGGCGCGACTGCATCGGATGCGTCGACGCCGCCCCGTGCGCGGCAAGCGCCTGCGGCGCCGCCTGTGCCGCAGGCCCGGGCAGCGCCCGATGCAGCGCAGCATCGGGACGCCGCGTCACGGGAATCGCCCGTCGCGCGCGCGGCGCGGATCGGTGCGCTGGACTGGTCCGCGCTGCAGGCCGAGGTCGCCGGCTGCCGCGCCTGCCGGCTGTGCGAGAGTCGGCAGAGCACGGTGTTCGGCGTCGGCCCGCCCGGCGCGGTGCCGGGTCTCGCACCGCAGGTCGACTGGATGGTGATCGGCGAGGCGCCCGGCGAGAACGAGGACCGGCAGGGTGAGCCCTTCGTCGGCCAGGCCGGCAAGCTGCTCGACAACATGCTGCGCGCGATCGCGCTGGACCGGCACGAGAGCGTGTTCATCGCGAACGTGATCAAGTGCCGGCCGCCCGGCAACCGCAACCCGCAGCCGGACGAGATCGCGCAATGCGAGCCGTTTCTGCGGCGCCAGATCGATCTGGTCGCGCCGAAGATCATCCTCGCGATGGGGCGCTTCGCGGTGCAGGCGCTGCTCCAGACCACCGAACCGATCGGGCGACTGCGCGGCCGCGTGCACCGCTACCACGGCGTGCCGCTGATCGTCACCTACCACCCGGCGTACCTGCTGCGCAGCCTGCCCGACAAGGCCAAGGCCTGGGCCGACCTGTGTTTGGCGCGCGAGACGCTGAAATGAACCATCCCCAGGCTGCGCGCACTGCGTGTCGCTTCGCCCGGTGCTCGCCGCCAGAGGCGGCCGCCCTTCGGTCTGTCCCGACCTGCGCACGCAGGTCGGGAGCCGCGGACCTCAGCCCCCTCACCGGGGGCGCACCCAGCGGCCTGGCAGCGCCAGCTCCGCGGATGCCCTGGCGTGGCTTGCTCCGCGGCCTCTCGAATCTGTTTCATGCGCCGCGGCTCTGGCTCGAAGGAGCCCGAACATGACCTCGCATCACGATCCCCATGGCCTGGACCGCTTCGTCGAGGCGCAGGCGCCGGTCTGGGCCGGGGTCCGCGCCGAGCTGGCCGCGGGCGCGAAGACCAGCCACTGGATGTGGTTCGTGTTTCCGCAACTGCGGGGCCTGGGGTCGAGCGCGATGGCGCAGCACTACGGCATTGCATCGCTGGCCGAAGCCCAGGCCTATCTCGCGCACCCGCTGCTCGGGCCGAGGCTGCGCGAAGGCGTCGCGCTGCTGCTCGCGCAGCGTGGGCGCAGCGCGCGCGAGATCTTCGGCGCGACCGACGAAATGAAGCTGCGTTCGTCGCTGACCCTGTTCGCGCAGGCCGTGCGCGGCGGGGCGGACGAGCCGCTATTTCGGCAGGCGCTCGCGCGCTATTTCGATGGCGCTCAGGATGCGCGCACGCTCGCGCTGCTGCAGGCGGCGGATGGACCGCGGGCGTAAAGTCGTTTGCCGCAACAACGAGAGCGATGCGCAGCGCCGCCCTAAGCGCGCGGGGCCTGATCGCGCACGGGCGGCGACGCCTGCGTGATCGCCTTGGCCAGCCGCTGCCGCAGCTCGTCGATCAGGCGCGGCACGATCCTTGGCTGCAGCGCCTCGGCGACGCTGACGGTGCGCGCGGCGTCGTAGTGCCGGCCGCTGGCGATCGCCTGCTCGAACGCGTTCGCGCGCGCGGTCACCGCGCCAAGGTCCGCGTCGACCAGCAGCACCGCGTGCGCCAGCACCGCGTGCCGGCGCGGCGCGGTGCCATCGGCCGGCAGCGGGCGCCAGTATTGCGCGGTGCCGGCGATCTTGCGCGCGGCCGCGCCGTCGCCCCAGGCGAGGTTGAAGCGGCCGTCGCAGAACGAACCGGACACCGTCTGCCAGCGCGTGTCGATGCCAAGCGCGGCGAGCGGCCTCTGCAGCAGTTCGCACAGATGCCGGTAGATCGGCTCGGACCAGTCGCCGAGCAGCCCCGGCACGGTATAGGCCAGGCTCAGGTTCAGGATGCCCGGGCCCTGCGGCACCAGCCCGCCGCCGGAGGGCCGTACATGCACCGGGCAACCTTCCGCGGCGAAGCGCGCGCGCGCCGCCTCGAAGCCGGCGTGGCGACGGTAGCTGCGCGGCACGACGAGCGACGGCGGCGCGGTCCACAGCTGCGCCATTGGAGGCTGCGCAATGGGCTGTGCGGCGAGCGCGAGCAGCGAACGTTCGGCATCGATCGGATCGGCCACCGCGCCATCGGGCTCGAGCAGGCGAAAGTGCATCGCGCGATTGTGTGGCGATCTGGCGAGGCGATCCGGTGCGGTGATCTTCAGCGGCGATCCTGTGCGTCGATCCGCCGGTCGCGTGCTGCTCGCGCAGCGGCGCGACCGGCGGCAATCAAGCTGCCGTCACCTGCCGCAGCAGCGCCGCGTTCACCTCGCTCGCCTTCTCCAGCATCGCCATGTGGCCGGCGTGATCGAACAGCAGCACCTGCGCGCCGGGCGGCGCCTGTGCGGCCTGGGCCGACGGGATCACCCGATCCTCCTTGCCCCACAGCACCAGCACTGGCTTGTCGAATCGGTTCAGCGCGTCGGCCAGCACCGTCGTCTGCCGGCCGTCGTGGAACAGTGCGGCGGCGAGTTCTTCGAGCAGCGGCGCGATGCCGTCCATGCGCTTGTACTTGAGCAGGTCGTCGATCATCTGCCGGCTCACCAGGGCCGGGTCGGCAAACAGTTGCTCGAGCACGGGCTTCAGGTCCCGCCGCGACTGTGCCTTGACGAAACCGTCGGTGTAGCCGGTGTTGATCTCGCGGCCCAGGCCGGCCGGGCTGACAAGTGCCAAGCTCGCGACGCGCGCCGGGTGCTGCGCGGCGAGCTGGATCGCGACCGCGCCGCCCATCGAGTGGCCGACCAGATGCATCGGACCGTTCAGGCCGGCGGCGGTCATGAATTTGTGCACGAAGCCCGCCAGCGCCGCGATCGAGGTGCCGGGCAGCTTCGCGCTGCTCTGGCCGTGCGCCGGCAGATCGAGCGCGATCGCCGGCGCGCGCGCCGCGACCGCATCCAGGTTGAACAGCCAGTTGTTCAGGTCGCCGCCGAAGCCGTGGATGAACAGCACCGGCACGCCTTGCTCCGGCCCGCGCCGCGCGTAGCGCACGCGAATGCCGTCGACCTCGGCGAACTGGAACGCCGGGCCGGCGTCCTCGTCGCCGGTACCGGCCTCGGGCACCTCGAACGCGGCGATATAGGCGTCGATGTCGGCGTCGCTGACCTCGGGTTCGGCCAGCACCGCGAGCAGGCCCTTCACCGGCAGCAGTTCGCCGCTCTGGGCGACGATGCGGCGCAGCAGCCCGGCGTCGGTGGCCTCCACCGCGTTCGAGATCTTGTCGGTGTCGACGTCGACCAGCGGCTGGCCGACCTCGATGCGCGCGCCCTCGGCGACCAGCCAGTCCTGCACCGTGCCTTCGCGCATCTCCAGCCCCCACTTTGGCATCACGACGGGAGTGATTGCGTTCGCCATCAGTGCTTCCCTCCCTTGGCCCAAGTGCGGCGCGCGGCCTCGACGATCTGCGTGCTGCTGGGGATGTACAGGTCTTCCAGCGCCGGCGAGAACGGCACCGGCGTGTGCGGCGGCGCGACCATCTGGATCGGCGCCTTCAGTGCCTCGAACGCCTGCATCGCCACCTGCGCCGCGATGTCGGTCGCGATGTTGCAGCGCGGACTGGCCTCGTCGACCACGACGAGGCGGCCGGTGTTTTCCACCGTCTCGAGCACGGTGTCGATGTCGAGCGGCGACAGCGTGCGCAGATCGACCACCTCGGCCTCGATGCCTTCTTTGGCGAGCGTGGCGGCCGCCTCCAGCGCGCGATGCACCATCAGCCCGTAGGTGACGATCGACACATGCTTGCCGTCGCGCACGATGTTCGCCTCGCCGAACGGGATCGCGTACGAGTTCTCCGGCACCTCGCCTTCCAGCCCATACAAGTTCTTGTGCTCGCAGAAGATCACCGGGTCGTTGTCGCGGATCGATTGGATCAGCAGGCCCTTGGTGTCGTACGGCGTGCTCGGGCACACCACCTTCAGCCCCGGAATGTGGGTGAACAGCGGCGTGAGCATCTGCGAGTGCTGCGCCGCGGCGCGAAAGCCGGCGCCGACCATGCAGCGGATCACGACCGGCGTCTCGGCCTTGCCGCCGAACATGTAGCGGAACTTGGCCGCCTGGTTGTAGATCTGGTCGAAGCACACGCCCATGAAGTCGATGAACATCAGCTCGGCGATCGGGCGCATGCCGCAGGCGGCGGCGCCGATCGCCGCGCCGACGTAGGCGGACTCCGACAGCGGCGTGTCGAGCAGCCGGTCGCCGTGCTTCGCGTACAGCCCCTTGGTCACGCCGAGCACGCCGCCCCAGGCGTCCTTCTCGCCTTCGGCGCCGGCGCCGCCGACGATATCCTCGCCGAGCATGATCACGCTCGAGTCGCGGGTCATTTCCTGGTCGATCGCCTCGTTGATCGCCAGCTTCATGCTGAGTTTGCGGGCCATGATCAAAGTCTCCTCGATGGTGGAACTCAATACGTGACGTAGACGTCGGTGACGAGGTCGGCCGCCGTCGGCAGCGGCGCCGCCTTCGCTTCCTGCACCGCGCGCTCGATCAGCGCGGCGACCTCTTTGTCGATCGCGTCGAGTTCGGGTTGCTTGACGACGCCGGCCTCGGTCACGCGCGCCGAGAAGGACTTCAGGCAGTCGCGGTTCGCGCGGATGTCGTCGAGCTCGCCGGTGCCGCGATAGGTCTGCGCATCGCCTTCGAAGTGGCCGTAGAAGCGCACCATCTTGCATTCCAGCAGCGACGGGCCGCCGCCCTCGCGTGCGCGGCGGATCACTTCGCCGGCTGCCTCGTGCACCGCGAAGAAGTCGGTGCCGTCGACGGTGACGCCCGGCACGCCGAAGCCGGACGCGCGGTCCACGTAGCTGTCGACCGCGGTGCCGTAATCGCGGGAAGTTGATTCGGCGTAGCCGTTATTCTCGATCACGAAGATCACCGGCAGGTTCCACACCGCGGCCAGGTTCAGGCTCTCGAGGAACGTACCCTGGTTCGACGCGCCGTCGCCGACGAAGGTGATGCCGACCTCGCCCTTGCCGCGGAACTTCGCGGCCAGCGCGGCGCCGCAGATCAGCGGCGCGCCGGCGCCGAGGATGCCGTTGGCGCCCATCATGCCCTTGGACAGGTCGGCGATGTGCATCGAGCCGCCCTTGCCGTTGCAGGCGCCGCCGGTCTTGCCGTAGATCTCCTTCATCATCGCGACCACGTCGACGCCCTTGGCGATGCAGTGGCCGTGACCGCGGTGCGTGCTGGCGATGCGGTCGCCGTCGTTCAGGTGGTGCAGGATGCCGACCCCGGCCGCTTCCTCGCCGGCATACAGGTGCACGAAACCGGGGATGTCGCCGCGCGAGAAGTCCACGTGCAGGCGTTCCTCGAAATCGCGGATCGTGCGCATCCTGCGGTAGCAGGCGAGCAGCTCGTCGTGGTCCAGCGGCAGCGCGGCCGGTGAAGTCTTCTTCGCGGTCATGCGAGTCTCCTTTGAAGGTGCGAAGGGGCCAGGGAAAGGGTGAAGTGCGCGCGCGCCGGGTGCTGCGGCACCGGTGCGGGCGACCGTTCGATCGATGCGGCGTCGCACAGCGCCGCCGGCGGATCACGCAGCAATCCTTGCTGTGCGGCATGGCGCAGGCAGGCGGCGACGTCGATCGAGCGGAACGCGCGCTCGTGCAGCGTGACCGTCAGCAGGTCTTCCGGGCCGAACGTGAGCTCGCGCTCGCCATCGAGCGCGACCACGCCGCCGCGCTGGCGCACGCGCACCGGCTCGCCGTCGGCCAGCCGGTGCCAGCCGTGCACCGGCACCGGCCGCAGCAGCCCGGGCGCGATCGGCGCCTGCAAGTGAAACAGCGGCGCGGCCGAGGCATCGGCCGCGTCGTCCTCCGGTGACTCCAGCTCGACGCGCAGGCCGCCCGGTTCGCGGCGACCGATCGGCGCCAGCAGCCCGCCGATCGCCGACAAGCCGATCGCCTCCGGCTCGGCGAACGCCAGGTACAACGCGGCGAGCGAGTCGGTTTTCCACAGCGCCTTCGCGCCGATGTAGTGCTCGCGCGCGATCGCCACATCGACCAGCGCGATGTCGTGCCGCGCATCGGCGCGGCCGTCGTTCAGCGTCACGTCGAGCCGCTTGTTCCAGGCCAGCGCCTGTGCGGCCGGAATGCGCCCGTTCGCGTACAGCCCCACCGCGAGTCCGGCCAGGGTGGCTTCGCGCATTTCGGGGTAGGCGTTGTTGGTGCCGGTGGACAGGCCGGCGATCGGCACCTGGCCGCATTCGCGCACGACCGCCCGGTGCGTGCCGTCGCCGCCCAGCACGACGATCGCAGCGACGCCGGCCTCGCGCAGCAGCCGGGCCGCGCGCAAGCTGTCGTCCACGCGCGCCGTGACCGGCATCGCCAGCCATTCCAGCCGCGGCCAATGGTGGCTCGCGCCGGCCGCCGCGCGCTCGCGCGCCAGATGGCGCTCGAGCATCGGCTTCAGGCCCTCGCGGTCCGGCATCATCAGCACGCATGCGACGCCGCAGGCGCCGAGCGCCGCCATCGCGCGCAGCACGATGTTCACCCGGTCGGCCAGTTGCAGGCTACCGGCGTTCGCCACCACGCGCCGGATGTCGCGCGCCGACACCGGGTTCGCGACGATCCCGACGACCGGACCGTTGGCCCCGGGGGCGCGTTTCTCGTCGTGTGCCTGAGCGGCTGTTGTTTGCGCGACGCGGCGCATGGCTGTCTCCTGCGTTGCCTTGGACCAGCACAGATGCAAGGCCCATGCCACGCGGGAATGCGGCGCTCAGGGGGTGGAAGGCGAGGGATTACCCGCAGAAAACCGGGATGTCACCGGACACGGATGGGGTCGGCGTGTGACAGCTGTCACCGGTACGGGTGTCTCGGGTGAACGGCTGCGCGGCGACCGGCGTCTACCGGGCGGCCACGCGCAGTTCGGTCGATGCCGTCTGCTTCTTCACCGCCGCAAACGCGCTCAGCCGCAGCCATGCCTGCAGCTCGATCTCGCGCTCGCGACGGCCTGTGAACCGGATGCGGCCACGATCCCTGGCCTGCGTCAGGTTCACGTACCCCAGCCACACTTCCGTCAGCGTACGCAGGTCGGTGGCCACATACAGATCGACATCGAAGCCGGGGTCCACCAGACACAGATCGACATCGCGTCCGGGTTCGACGACCAGCCAGTAGTTGCGCTGCGGTGGTTCGCGGTCGCCCAGGATGAACTCGATCGTGGTGCGTGCCGTCGGCGGCGGTTCGGGATTGACGTTGCGGCGGATGTCCCACATCAACAGATTGGCGTCCAGATGGCGCAACGTTGCTTCGGTCGTCACCCAGCGTTGTCCCCACACGCCCACCGCCTCGACGATGGGTCGAAGTTCGCGGCCCGCCGCTGTCAGATGGTATTCATGCGGCTCGCCTGCACGAAGCGGCGCCCTGCGCTCGACGATGCCGGCCGCTTCCAGCTCCTTCAGCCGTTTCGCCAGCAGCGCGGACGACATGCGTGGAACGCCGCGCCGCAGATCGTTGAATCGGCTCGATCCCAGCATCAGCTCGCGCACGACGAGCAGGGTCCAGCGACAGCACAGCACCTCCGTGGCCATGGCCACCGGACAGAACTGGTGATAGCTGCTCTCCGACATCCGCCATCCTCGTGCGCAGGGGTTCCGCGCTCCGGGCATCGAATCTACGCCGATAGTGCCATCCTCGCCACTGCGGCAGTTCAGATCCTGAACCAGCGCGGTTCACAAACAGAACTTGAACCGACCCGGGCCCGGGATCACCATGGATCGCGCGGCGTCCCTGGACCGGGGCGTCCCGTTCGGCCACCTGACCTTATCGGAGGCTCTCATGACGAGCAGCACCATTCTCGAAGCACCGACCATCGACTACGCCGCCATCAAGGATCGCCAGAAGACCGTCTGGTCGTCCGGCGACTACGCGCTGATCGGCACTACCTTGCAGATCATGGGTGAGAGCCTGTGCGAAGCGCTCGACCTGCGCGCCGCGAGCCGCGTGCTGGACGTCGCGGCCGGCAACGGCAACGCCACGCTGGCGGCCGCGCGGCGCTTCGCGCATGTCACGTCGACCGACTATGTGGAAGCCTTGCTCGAGCGCGGCCGCGAACGGGCCGCTGCCGAACGGTTGCCGGTCGAGTTTCGCGTCGCCGACGCCGAAGCGTTGCCGTTTGCCGACGGCAGCTTCGACGTAGCCTTGTCGACCGTCGGCGTGATGTTTGCACCGCATCAGGAGCAGGCCGCCGCGGAAATGATGCGCGTGGTGCGTCCGGGCGGGCGCATCGGGCTCGCCAGCTGGACGCCGGACGGCTTCATCGGCCAGATACTGAAGGCGGTCGGCAAGTATGTGCCGCCGCCGGCCGGTCTGCGGCCAACGGTGCGCTGGGGCACGGAGCAGGGATTGCGGGAACTGTTCCCGGGCCAGCGGGTGCAGGCGACGGTGCGCGACTTCGTGTTCCGCTACGAATCGCCGCGCCATTGGGTCGATGTCTTTCGCGCGTACTACGGGCCGGTGCACCGCGCGTTTGCCGCGCTTGCGCCCGACAAGCAGGAGCTGCTCGAACGCGACATCCTCGAGCTGCTGGCGCGCTTCAACGGCGGCGGCGAGACACTGCGTGTTCCGGGTGCCTATCTGGAGGCGGTGATCGAGCGCAATTCCTGACCACGCGGGTCGGTATGCGCCAAGCGCCGGCGCCCTTCAGCCCGTCAGACCGAAGCGCTGCCGTATTCCGGTCAGCAGCGCTTCGTCGCCGAGTTCCTTGCGCGCCTGCATCGCGGCGAGCGCGTCGGCGCCGGTCACGTAGCGCACCTGCGCGCTGCCGTCGGTTGCCGCGTCGTATAGGGCCTGCGCCAGCTGTTCGGGCGAGGACGAGGCGCCGCCGGCGGCCCGATTCGCCTGGAACACCGCCATCACCTTGCGGATCGACTCCGCGTAGGGACCACCGTCGCCGTCGAAGGTGCGTACCAGCGAACGGCCCGAAAAGTCGGTCGCGACCGCGCCTGGCGCGAACACCTTGACGCGGATGCCGAGCGGAGCGAGTTCGTGGCTCAGCGATTCGGAGAACCCGACCACCGCGTACTTCGACGCCGCATACAGCGAATACAGCGGCATCGCGACGAGGCCGGTCAATGAAGCGATGTTGATGATCACGCCGCCGCCGCGCTCGCGCATCTGCGGCAGCACCGCGCGCGTCACGGCGAGCACGCCGCCGACGTTGGTGCGGAACTCGCGGTCGATCACCTCGGGCGTCGCGCTCTCGAACGGGCCGAACAGACCGTAACCGGCGTTGTTGATCAGCACGTCGATCTGGCCGAAGCGCGCGAGCGCCTGACTCACCGCGTGATCGACCGAGTTCGGGTCGGTCACGTCGAGCGCGAAGGTCTCGACGCGCCCCGCGCCCGGCTCGAAGCGGGCCGTCTCGGGCTTGCGCAGCGTCGCCGCGACGTTCCAGCCCTGCTCGGCAAAGCGGCGCACCGCAGCCGCGCCAATGCCGGACGAGCAGCCGGTAATCAGGACGGTGGAAGCCATCGGCGAATCTCCTGGGGTTAGAAGGACGGGAAGGACTGGATCAGCTGCCGGCCGTTCCGGCCTGCCTGTTCTCGGCCGCGTCGCTGTGGTTCGGCGACTGGATGCCCCAGCGCTCCATGCGCCGGTACAGCGTCATGCGGCTGACGCCGAGTTGGCGCGCGACCGCGCTCAGGTTCCAGCCGGCGGCGCGCAGGTATTGCATCAGCAGCAGGCCCTCCGGCGGCAGGCGGCGCGACTCGTCGGGCTGCGGGTCGCCGGCATCGGACGCCATGTCGTTGCGCGAACGCGCGGCCTGCACCACGCGGACGCCGTTGTCGTCCGGCTCGCCTGAACTGCCGAACCCGTCGGGCAGGTCGCGCTCCTCGATCACCCCGTGGTCGCACACCGCGCGCGCGTATTCCAGCACGTTGTGCAGTTCGCGCAGGTTGCCGGGCCAGCGGTGCGCGGCCAGCCGCGCCTGGGCATCGGGGCTGATGCGCACGTCGTCCCCGAGCAAGCGGGCGACGAGCCAGTCGAGGTCGCTGCGCTCGCGCAGCGGCGGCAGCGTGAACAGCGCGCCGTTCAGGCGGTAGTACAGGTCTTCGCGGAAACGCCCCGCGCGCACCAGTTGTTCGAGCGCGTGGTGGCTGGCGGAGATCACGCGGATGTCGACCGGCACCGGGCGCGAAGCGCCGATCGCCAGCACCTCGCGCTCGGCCAGCACGCGCAGCAGCCGTGACTGCAGCTCCAGCGGCATGTCGCCGATCTCGTCGAGGAACAGCGTGCCGCCGTCCGCCTCCTGGATCAGGCCGCGCTTGCCCTTCGGTCCGGCGCCGGAAAAGCTGCCCGGCAGATGGCCGAACAGCTCGCTTTCGATCAGCGTCTCCGGAATTGCGGCGCAGTTCACCGCGACGAAAGGCCGGCGGTGGCGCGCGCTGGCCGCATGCAGCGCCTTCGCGAAGTATTCCTTGCCGCTGCCGGTCTCGCCGTGGATCAGCAGGTTGATCGGCGAATCGACCAGTCGCGCGGCGCGTTGCAACTGGCGCGCAAGCGCCGCGTCGCCGCCGCAGAGCGCCGCCAGTGCGGCCGGCACGTTCGGCCCCTCGGCGCTCGCCGTGGCGTCGGTCGCAGCCGTGCGCACCACCGGCGGCACTGCGCCGAGGAACAGCGCATTGCCGCTGCGCGCAAGCTGGACCACTCGCTGCTCGGCTGCGAAGGCGGTGAGATACCGTCCCAGCCGATCGAACCGGACGCTGAAGATCGCGTCGAATGCGCGTCCCAGCACGGCGCTGACCTGCTGCGGACCGGCCGGCGGCAGGCCGAGTTCGTGCTCGAGCAACTGCTGCGCACGGCGGTTGTGGCCGACGATGCGTCCGGCCGCGTCGAGCGCGAGCAGGAACTCGGGATTGACGTCGACGAAGGCGGGCGCGCTCGACAGGCGCAGCGTCCAATCGTGACGATGCGTGCGTGCGAAATGCGCGTTCTCGATATGGTGCGCGTAGATCCGCACCAGCTGCAGCGCGATCTGCTGGCTGGCCTTCGGCGCCGGCGAGGTGAGTGCGGAGATGTCGAGGATCGCGTTCAGCCGGCCGCGCGAATCGAACACCGGCGCCGCGGTGCAGGTCAGCGGGATGTGCGTCGCGTCGAAATGGTCGCTCTGGTGCACGGTCAGCGCCTCGCCGGTGGCGAGCGCGGTGCCGACCGCGCAGGTGCCGGCGCGCGCCTCGTCCCAGTCCGAGCCCAGGTACAGGCCGGCACGGCGCAACTGGCTCGCGGCCTCCAGGTCGCCGAGGTAATCGACGGTGATGCCCTGGCCGTCGGTCAGCAGCACCACGTAGCCGGTGCCCGCGACCTGCCGGTACAGGTCGGTCAAGCCGTGGCGCGCGATCTGGGTGAATTCCTCGATCCGCTCCTGATGTTCGCGCAGTTGCACCCACGGCAGGATGCGTGCTTCCTGCATGCGTGTCGGGTCCAGGCCATGCTCGGCCACGCAGCGTTGCCAGGAGTTGCGGATCACCGCGTCGTGCCGCGCCAGCGCGCCAGAGGCATGCGCGCGGCCGCCGGTCACGAGGTCGACCACGGTGTCGATGTGGATGCGTTGCTGCGGGTCCATCGCGGAATGCGCGCCGGCTGCGGCGCTGCTCGTTCACTCTAGCAGCTTGCGTGCGAACGCGCGCAACAAATCGTCGCGCGTGCGGTGCCGCCGCCGGCGCTATCGATCCACCGGGATGAACAGGCTTTCCTTGACCTCTTCCATCACCACGTAGCTGCGCGATTCGGCGCTGACCGGCAATTTCTTCAGCAGGTCGCCGAGCAGGTTGCGGTATTCGTTCATGCCGTGCAGCCGGGCCTTCACCAGGTAGTCGAAGCCGCCCGACACCAGATGGCATTCCATCACGTCGGGCAGGTGCAGCAGCTCGTCGCGCACCTTGTCGAACAGATCGCCGGACTTGGCCGACAGCGTGATCTCGATGAACACCAGCAGCGTCTTGCCGAGCGCGGCCGGGTCGACGCGCGCGTGGTAGCCGGTGATGACACCGCTGCGCTCCAGCCGGCGCACGCGTTCCGAACAGGGCGAGGTCGACAGGCCGATCTGTCCGGCCAGTTCGGTCATCGAAATGCGCCCGTCGCGCTGCAGCGTGTCGAGGATCTTCAGGTCGATTCGGTCCAGGTCGGTCATTTCACTGCTCCGGCGAGTTTTGTCGGACCATTTCAGTCTCATTTACTGCATTCAACCATTTTTTCGGTGAAATTTATCAGAAGCAAATCAATAAACTCACATTAATACCTGTATAGATAGGAGACGGCGATGAAAGTGATAGTCCTCGGCGGCGGCGTCATCGGTACCACTACCGCTTACTACCTGGCGCGCTCCGGCGCGGAGGTAACCGTGCTCGATCGCCAGAGCGGCCCGGCGCAGGAAACCAGCTTCGCCAATGCCGGCCAGGTGTCGCCCGGCTACTCGACCCCGTGGGCTGCGCCCGGCATTCCGCTGAAGGCGCTGAAGTGGATGTTCAGCAAGCACGCGCCGCTCGCGATCCGTCCTGACGGCAGTCTGTTCCAGCTGCGCTGGATGGCGCAGATGCTGAAGAACTGCTCGGCCGACCGTTACGCGGTGAACAAGGAGCGGATGATGCGCGTCGCCGAATACAGCCGCGACTGCTTGCGTCAGCTGCGTACCGACACCGGCATCGCGTACGAGCAGCGCACCGGCGGCACGCTGCAGCTGTTTCGCAAGCAGGCGCAGCTCGATGCGGTGCAGCGCGACGTCGCGGTGCTCGAGGAATGCGGCGTGCCGTATCAACTGCTGGCCCGTGACCAGCTCGCATCGGTCGAGCCGGCGCTCGCGAAGGCGCGCGACCGCCTCGCCGGCGGGCTGCGGCTGCCGAACGACGAAACCGGCGACTGCAATCTGTTCACGAACCGGCTCGCTGAGATCGCGCGCGCGCTCGGTGTCGATTTCCGCTTCGGCCAATCGGTCGACGGCCTGGTGCTGGAAGGCGGCCGGATCGCCGGCGTGCGCGTCGGGGACGAGGTGCTGCGCGCGGACCGCTACGTGCTCGCGTTCGGCAGCTATTCGCGCGACTTCCTGGCGCCGCTCGGGCTCCAGCTCCCGGTGTACCCGGTGAAGGGCTATTCGCTGACCGTGCCGTTGATCGACCCGGCTCTTGCGCCGCAGTCGACCGTGCTCGACGAAACCTACAAGATCGCGATCACCCGCTTCGACGACCGCATTCGTGTCGGCGGCATGGCGGAACTCGCCGGCTTCGACCTGCGGCTGAACCCGCACCGGCGTGCCACGCTGGAAATGGTGGTGAGCGACCTGTTCCCCGGCGGCGATCTGCCGCGTGCCAGCTTCTGGACCGGGCTGCGCCCGATGACGCCGGACAGCACGCCGATCGTCGGCGCGACGCCGTATGCGAACCTGTTCCTCAACACCGGCCACGGCACGCTCGGCTGGACCATGGCCTGCGGCTCGGGCAAGCTGGTTTCCGATCTGGTGACCGGGCATCGGCCCGAGATCCGCACCGACGGACTGGGCCTGCAGCGCTACCTGCCGCAGACCAGCCCGCGCCCGGCGCAACCGCGACCGGTCGGCCATCACGCCTGAGACGAAATTGCGCGCCGGCGCCCTGGCGCTTGAAACGGCGCCCGACCCTGCCCATATGAGCAGGCACGGCCACTGCCCGAACGGGTGATGCGCGGCGGCGCTTCGCTTTCTACGCTTGTCGCACGGCAATGTCGCCACGCAAGCACTGAAAGGCAGGACCGAACCATGTCCGGCGAATCTTCGACCTCACCCGGCGGCGGCGCCTCCGCCGCCCCATCCATTTCGACGCTGTCCGCACTGTCCGACGCGCTGGCCGACGCGGTCGAGCGCATGGCCGCATCGGTGCTGGCGCTGCCGGGCCGCGTGCGCGGCACCGTGGCCACCGCGACCGTCTGGCGCCCGGGCATCGCGGTCACCGCCGCGCATGTGCTGCGGCGCGGCCCGTCGGCGTTGACGCTGATCGGACCTGGCGGCGGCGCGGTCGAGGCGACCGCCATCGGGATCGACTTCGCCACCGACCTGGCGGCGTTCCGGCTGCCGGATTCGACGCTACCGGCGGTATACAGCGTCGATGCGGCCGGCGTGCGTGCCGGGCATCTGGCGCTGCTGGTTGGCCGCTCGGCGCAGGGCGAGGCGAGCGCGAGCTTCGGTGTCGTGAACCACAGCGCGGGCGAATGGCACAGCTGGCTCGGCGGCCGGCTGGACCGGCTGATACGGCTCGACGGCGGCGTGCACACCGGTCTGTCGGGTGGGCCGGTTGCCGATGCCGCGGGCCGCGTGTTCGGCATCGCCAGCGCCGCGCTGTCGCGCCACTACGGCATCGTGGTGCCGAGCGCGACCGTGGACCGGGTGCTCGACGCGTTGCTCGCCGGCGGTAGCATCGGACGCGGCTTTCTCGGCGTCGCAGCGCAGACGGTGGAGGCCGGCGGCGCAGGCTCGCCGCAGGACGGGCTGCTGGTGACCGGGTTTGCCGCCGACGGGCCGGCCGTGCGCGCCGGGCTGCTGGTCGGCGACATCATCGTCAGCGTTGCCGGACGGCCAGCGCGGGATCTGCACGCACTGCACGACGCGCTCGCCGGCCAGGCGGGCAAGCAGGTGATGCTGCAACTGCTGCGCGGCGGTCAGCGCATCGATCTCACGGTCACGGTCGGCGAATGGCCGACGGCGGGTCGGCGGTGCTGATGAACCACCCCCAGGCTGCGCGCTACTCGCGTGTCGCGCGAAGTGCGGTGGAGCAATTGAATTGAGGGTAAAGGCGAAGCGATGAAGCAGGCCGTCGCGGCACCGGTGTGCGTGGCGCTGGTGTCGGCGTCGCCGCTGGTGCGCGCCGGGCTGCGCGCCGGCCTGGCTGCTTGGCCCGGGCTGGCGCTGGCGGAGCAGGATTTCGATTCGCTGGCGGAGGCCAGCCAAGCCGGCTTCGGCGGCGCGCAGGTCGCGATCGTCGTCATGCCCGCGGACGACGACGATGCGCGGCTGCCGTCGACCGAGGCCGACGACGCCTGGCCGGCGCTGGTGCTGCTGCAGGCCGGAGGCGGCGCGGCGGAGTGGCTCGCGGCCGGGCACAGCGTGCTGTTTGGCGACGCGCCGATCGGGCGCATTGCGGCGGCCACGCTGGCGGCAGCGCAGGGGCTCGTCGTCAGCGAGCATCAACTGGCGGCGCATGCGTTCCATGGCGGAGCCGAGTTCGAGCGCGCTGCCGGGCTGGAGCCGCTCACCGCCCGCGAACTGGAAGTGCTGGTGCAGATGAGCCAGGGCCTGGGCAATCGCGAGATCGCCGAGGCGCTCGGCATCTCGACTCACACCGCGAAGTTTCATGTCGCGCAGATCATCGGCAAGCTGGCCGCGAGTTCGCGCGCGCACGCGGTCGCGAAGGCGTTGCGCGCCGGGCTGGTCGAGTTGTGAGCGTCGATGCTATATAAATAATAGCTAAATATTCAATATTCAAGCCGGCTTGAACCAGATTTCTTCGTGAAAAATCAGGTGTGCGGAGGTGGCGTGGACGCGGCCGGTGCCTGGGCAGCGCGCGCCGGCCACAACACTGCTGCGATCGCAATCACCACCAGCACGACCGCGGTCCAGTCCTGCCAGCGCAACTGCTCGCCCAGCCACCATGCGCCGCTGAACACGCCGACGATGGGAATGAACATCACGCTGATCGACGAGGCGACCGGCGGCAGCCCGCGCGCCAGATAGAACCACAGCGACTGCGCGATGCCGAATACCAGCACCGCATTGAACGCTATCGCGGCCCAGGCTGCCGTATCCGGCGCGTGCCACTGCGCGCGTTCGAACCCCCAGGCCAGCGCGGCCATCACTACGGCCGTCAGCAGCGTCATCCAGAACGAGATCGCCAGCGTAGCGGCCGGGATGCGGGTGCGCCGCAGCAGGTGCGTGCCGACCGCCCAGGCGGCGGCGGCGAACAGCATTTCGGCCACGCCCAGCGGGCTGCCCGACAGCATCGTGAACTCGTGCCACAGCAGCAGCACCACGCCGACGCCGGCGGCCGCGACGCCGGCCCACGCGCGCGGCAGCAGCCGTTCGCCGTAGAAGCGCGCGCCGATCAGCGCCGCGAAGATCGGCATGGTGTAGCCGAGGATCGCCGCGCGGCCGCTCGACAGCGACCCGATCGCGATGATGATCAGCGCTTGCCAGATGAACATGTTCGGCACCGCGAGCCAGAACAGTTCGCGCCAGTGCGCGCGCTCGATCCGGAACGGCACCTTCGCCGCCCGCAGCACCGCGGCCAGCACCGGCAGGCCGAGCCACAGCGAGATCGCGCGAAAGGTCAGCGGCGGAAAGTCGGTCACGCCCAGCTTCATCACCGGCCAGTTCACGCCCCAGACGGCGGTCAGGAACACCAGCGCCCAGAGCTGGCGTTGCGACAGTTTCTGCATAGGCCGCCATTTTGCGTGGAACCTACGTCGGACTCACGGGCGCGCCACGCCGCGCCGGCCGCGACCCGTAGAATCGCCGCGATGAAGTTCGTCGACCTGCTGCGCGCGGCCGAGCAGCGCAACCGCTCGCTGCTCTGCGTCGGGCTCGACCCGGATCCGGCACGTTTCCCGGGCCGGCTGCGCGGCGATGCCGGCAAGATTCATGACTTCTGCGCGGCGATCGTCGACGCGACGGCAGACCTGGTGATCGCGTTCAAGCCGCAGATCGCGTATTTCGCCGCGCACCGTGCGGAGCAACAGCTCGAACGATTGATTGCGCACATCCGGCGTGCCGCGCCGCAGTTGCCGGTGATTCTCGATGCCAAGCGTGGCGACATCGGCGCCACGGCCGAGCAGTACGCGCGCGAGGCGTTCGAGCGCTACGACGCCGACGCGGTCACGCTGTCGCCGTTCATGGGTTTCGATTCGATCGAGCCGTACCTGCGCTATCCGGACAAGGGCGCGTTCCTGCTGTGCCGTACGTCCAATCCCGGCGGCGGCGACCTGCAGAGCCAAAGGCTCGCCGATGTCGCCGGTGCGCCGCTGCTGTACGAACATGTTGCGCGGCTCGCGCAGGGGCCGTGGAACCGCAACGGCCAGCTCGGTCTCGTGGTCGGCGCAACCTACCCGGCAGAGATCGCGCGCGTGCGCGAACTCGCGCCGACGCTGCCGCTGCTGATCCCCGGCGTCGGCGCGCAAGGGGGCGACGCGGCCGCTACGGTGCGCGCCGGCTGGCGCGCCGATGCCGCGATCGTCGTCAATTCGTCGCGCGCGATCCTCTATGCCGGCGCCGGCGACGACTTCGCCACGGCGGCACGGCGCGAGGCCGAGCGCACGCGCGACGCGCTGTACGCGGCGCGCAGCACCTGACCGGCGGCCTGCATCGGGCAGCGCGGTCCGCTGGTTGGCGGCTCGGCGCGGCCATGCACCAGGCTGCGATGCGCCGATACGACAAAACACCTATTTGTTACAAGCTTCCGCGGATCTTTCACATAGCATTTCGCGCTATCTGAAAACCGCGGGTGGGAAGGCCTAGGCGCCGAGTCGTTCGTCGACGCTCCTGCCCCGCAACGGGACGGGTTCCATGTCGAACATCGAACAAGCGGTGCGGGATGCACCTGAATCGCCTGAAGCGACCGGCCCGGCGGCCGGCGCTGCGAGCCTTGTCGCTGCCGCGCTGCTGACTGCCTGTGGCGGCGGAGGCGGCGGCGATGCCGGCGCCGCGAACAACGGCCCGAATGCCGGACTGACACCCGGCAACTACCGCTACACGGCGCCGGCGAACGACCAGGACGCCGCGCGTTTTCTGCTGCAGGCGCAGTTCAGCGCGTCGGACGCCGAAATCGCCGCGGTGCGCAGCCAGGGCTACGCGCCGTGGCTGGCGACGCAGCTGAGCGCGTCCGGCCAGACCGGCGTGCAGTGGCTGGATGGCCGCGGCTACAACGCGGTCGACGGCAACACCTACTTCGACCAGACCTACCCGGGCGACTTCATGATCTGGCAGCAGCTGATGAAGTCGCCGGACGCGGTGCGCAAGCGGCTGGCGCTGGCGATGTCGGAGCTGTTCGTCGTGTCGCTCAGCGGCATCGATACCGAATGGCGCAGCTACGCGATCGCGCAGTACTGGGACGTGCTGGTGCAAGGCACGCAAAGCACGTTTCGCGCGCTGCTGGAAGACATCACGCTGAACCCGGCGATGGGCCTGTTCCTGAACACCAAGGGTAACCAGAAGGAAAACAGCGCGGGCCGCCAGCCGGACGAGAACTATGCGCGCGAGGTGATGCAGTTGTTCACGATCGGGCTCGAGCAGCTGAACCCGGACGGCACGCCGAAGCTCGGCGCCGACGGCCAGCCGATCCCCACTTACGCGCAGGCCGATGTCAGCAATCTGGCGCGGGTGTTCACCGGCTGGGACCTCGACGAGAGCCAGAGCGTCGGCACGCCGTACGGCGGCAACCGGACGATCCGCGGCACCTCGCGCCTGACCCGGCGCATGGTGCTGAACCCGAGCCGGCACAGCCTGCTTGCCGCGACTTTCCTCGGCACCACCGTGCCGGCCGGCACCGACGGTGCCACCGCGTTGCGCATCGCGCTCGACGCGCTCGGCAACCATCCGAACGTCGCGCCGTTCTTCGCGCGGCAGATGATCCAGCGTCTCGTCACCAGCAACCCGAGCCCGGCCTATGTCGCGCGGGTCGCCGCGGCGTTCAACGACGACGGCAAGGGGGTGCGCGGCAACCTCAAATCGGTGTTTGCCGCGGTGCTGCTCGACGACGAGGCGCGCGGGCCGGGTGGCCTGACCGACCCTTCGTTCGGCAAGCTGCGCGAGCCGATGCTGCGCTTCGTGCAGTGGGGGCGCACCTTCGGGCTTGAATCGGCCCGCGGCAGCTGGAAGCTCGACGATCAGAGCAATACGTCGTACGCGCTCGGCCAGAGTCCGCTGCGCGCGCCTTCGGTGTTCAACTACTTCCGGCCCGGCTACGTGCCGCCGTCGACCGCGATGGCGGCGAACCATCAGGTCGCGCCCGAGTTCCAGCTTGCGAACGAATCCACCGTCGGCGCGTACCTGAACTACATGCAGGACAGGATTCGCAACGGCTTCAGGGTCGACTCGCCCGAGGTGCCGCAGCACACGTACAGCAGCTACGTAAAGGACATCTATGCCAGCTACGCGAACGAACTGCCGCTGGCCACCGACGCGGCCGCACTGGTGCGCCGGCTGAACCTGCTGCTGACCGCCGGGCAGCTCAACGCTAACACGCAGAACCAGATGGTGAACGCGTTGAATGCGACCGCCGTCACGGCGTCGAGCGCCGACAGCGCGCGGCTCGACCGGATCTGTGCCGGTGTCCTGATGGTGATCGCATCGGGCGAATACCTGGTGCAGAAGTAGCCCCCCGCAACAACCGCTAGCACGCCATGCATTTCCTCCAGACCGACCGTCTCTCGCGCCGCGCGTTCCTGCGCCGCTCGTCCCGCCTGGCACTGGCCGGCACCGCGATGCCGTTTGCGCTGAACCTCGCCGCGATCGGCGAAGCCGCGGCGTTCGATGCGACCGACTACAAGGCGCTGGTGTGCATCTTCCTGTATGGGGGCAACGACTACGGCAACACGGTCGTGACCTACGACGACGTGAGCTACGACGCGTACAGCAAGATTCGCGGCGGCGGCGCGAACCGCGCGGCCGGCGGCATCGCGCTGGCGCAGGCCGACCTGAAAAACACGCTGCTGACCCCCACTGCCGCGCTGGCGGGCGGGCGCCAGTACGCGCTGCATCCGCAGATGACCGGGCTCGCCGGGCTGTTCAATAGCGGTCAGGCGGCAGTGCAGCTGAACGTCGGCCCATTGATCGCGCCGCTGACACGGGATCAATACAACAGCAGCAACCGGACCACGTATCCGCGGCCGGCCAATCTGTTCTCGCACAACGACCAGCAGTCGACCTGGCAGTCGTCGTCGCCCGAGGGTTCGACGATCGGCTGGGGCGGTCATATCGGCGACCTGGCATTGTCGAGCAACAGCACCTCGCTGTTCACCTGCATCTCGGTCGCCGGCAATGCGGTATTCCTGTCCGGCGATCGCGCGCTGCAGTACCAGATCGGTACCGACGCCGCGGTGAAGATCAACGCGGTGAACGGCTCGGTCTACGGGTCGAATGCGGTGCGCGATGCGTTGCGCAACATCACCCAGGCGACCAGCAGCCACAGGCTGGAGAACGAATACAACGCGATCACGCGGCGCTCGATCGACAGCGAAGGCAAGATGACCGCGGCGCTGAATCTGTATCCGGCCAGTGCGCAAGCGTTCTCCAGCTTCACCGGCACCGACAATCTGTCGGCGCAATTGCGCATGGTCGCGCGCATCATCGCGGGGCGAAATGATCTCGGCAGCAAGCGCCAGGTGTTCTTCGTGTCACTCGGTGGATTCGACACCCACGACGGCTTGCTCGCGCAGCACACCAGGCTGCTCGGTAACCTGAGCATGGCGATGACCTCGTTCTACAACGCGACCAAGGCGCTGGGTGTCGACAAGCAGGTGACCGCGTTCACCGCGTCGGACTTCGGCCGCACGCTGAGCTCCAACGGCGATGGCACCGACCACGGCTGGGGCAGCCACCATCTGATGGTCGGCGGCGCGGTGAACGGGGCTGCGTTCTACGGCGCTGCGCCGCCGGTCAGCGTCACCAACACCAGCGCACCCGAGGACCAGTGGCATGTCGGCCAGGGGCGCCTGCTGCCGAGCACCGCGGTCGACCAGTACGCGGCCACGCTGGCCAGCTGGTTCGGCGTCGCCGACAGCGAACTCGCCGGCATCCTGCCGAACCTGCGCAACTTCGGCGGGGTGGGCTACCCGCGCAATCTCGGCTTCATGGCCTGACGGCACAAGGCGCGGGGGCCTGCGGTCGTTCCGCAGCCCCCGCGCGGTCTGTATCAGGTGGACAGTCTCACTGCACCTGGAAGTTGGTGATCACCGTCTTGCCCTGACCCTGGATCACCTCGGTGCCCAGTTCCACCATATCGAGGTAGTAGTTACCGGGGATGTAGCCGCGCGCGACCGCATCCTTCACGAAGCTGGCGATGTTGAGCTGCATGTTCGTGATCGGCTGCTGCGTCGGGTAGTACGCCACATAGGGCCAGGAGTTCGCGCCGCTTCCCATCGTGAACTGGCGGATGTTGTAGAGCACGCCATCGATGTTCACGTTGGTCGCGGCAAAGCCGCCCAGTGTCTGGCTGAAGTTCCAGCTGGTGATGATCATCAGCTCGCCCTGCGTGGCCGCCGGCGGCGGCGTGCCCTTGCTGAAGAAGATATCGAAGCCCGAGTCGTAGTAGCACGGGCTGCTCTGGCAGGTCGTGGTGATGGAGCCGGTGGCGATCAGGCTCGGCAGACTGGAGATCGGCGCAGGCAGTGCCGGCGTCGTCGTGGGGCTGTAGAGCGTCTGCTGGCCGTACTGGATGTTCGGGTAGGTCAGCACATTGCCGCTGCTGGAGCTGGGGCTGAAATTCCAGTCGAACTCGGCATCCACGCTGCCGGGCGAGCGTATCGTCGCGCTGGTGCACTGGGTGTACGAGCTGGCCGCTCCGGGATTCCAGATGTTGCTCGACACCGTGTAGTTGCCGTACTTGTAGTAGGTGTCCTTGCCGCCCTTGCTGAGGCAGGTCTGCGGGAAGCTCTTGGAATTGGCGGTCGGCGTGCCGCCGGACGAGCCGCCGCTCGGTGGTGTGGAGCCCGTGCCGCCGGACGAGCCGCCGCTCGGTGGTGTGGAGCCCGTGCTGCCGGACGAGCCACCGCTCGGTGGTGTGGAGCCTGAGCCGCCGGACGAGCCGCCGCTCGGCGGTGTGGAACCCGTGCCGCCGGATGAACCACCGCCCGTGGACGTGCCGGAGGAAGAGGTGGGGCTGGGGTTCCACCACGAGGTGGGACTCCACCAATTGTTGCCGGATAAGCGCATGCGGTCTGCGGTGGCAGAGCCGGTCGCCGGGCTGGATGCGGCATCGCCGCCGCCTCCGCCGCAGGCGGCGAGCGAGGCCAGGATCAGGGAAATTCCAACGTATTTGAACTGGTTCGTCATGCTGGGTTCGTCTTCCTAAGGTTCGGTTGCATACAGGCCCGCCATCGAGCGGCGAGCGTTCGGTGCATCGAAGGGAGGGATGATCGCCGGCGCTTCGTCCAGCGTTCGGCCAGGGGAGCAATGCGCGCGGATTGTGTCGGGCGACACCGTGCGCGCTGTGTCAGGATGTTCTGACACGCTGCTGCCGGATCGACTCGTCGTGGCGCTACCGTACGCGGACCGACGCTGCCATGGGCACGCCACAGCGGCGGCCGACAGCGTCAACCGTGGTTACATTTCAGCCGGCACCGGCACAATTCGTTCAGAGTCGAAACATTCGGCCGGGGCCGGGTTTGCCCGGGGTCGGGCGACGATCGCCGCTCAAGCGTGGGCGGACGCGGGGTCGATGCCCAGCCGCTGGCGCAGGTAGCGGCCGGTGTAGCTGCCCGGCTGCGCGGCGATCTGCTCCGGCGTGCCGACGGCGACGATCGTGCCGCCGCCGGCGCCGCCCTCCGGCCCCATGTCGATGATCCAGTCGGCGGTCTTGATCACGTCCAGGTTGTGCTCGATCACGACGATGGTGTTGCCGGCGTCGCGCAGACGCTGCAACACGTCGAGCAGCAGCGCGACGTCGGCGAAATGCAGGCCGGTGGTCGGCTCGTCGAGGATGTACAGCGTGCGCCCGGTGTCGCGCTTGCTGAGTTCCAGCGCGAGCTTCACACGCTGCGCCTCGCCGCCGGACAGCGTGGTCGCCGACTGGCCCAGCGTGATGTAGGACAGGCCCACGTCCAGCAGCGTCTGCAGTTTGCGCGCGATTGCCGGCACCGCGCTGAAGAAGCGGTGCGCCGCCTCGACCGTCATGTCCAGGATCTGCGCGACGTTCGCGCCCTTGTACTGCACTTCCAGCGTCTCGCGGTTGTAGCGGCGGCCGCTGCAGACATCGCACGGCACGTAGACGTCGGGCAGGAAGTGCATCTCGACCTTGACCACGCCGTCGCCCTGGCACGCTTCGCAGCGCCCACCGGCGACGTTGAACGAGAACCGCCCCGGGCCGTAGCCGCGCTCGCGCGCCGCCGGCATCTCGGCCATCAGTTCGCGGATCGGCGTGAACAGCCCGGTATAGGTTGCCGGATTGCTGCGCGGCGTGCGCCCGATCGGCGACTGATCGACGTTGATCACCTTGTCGAAATGCTCCAGGCCCTCGATCTCGTCGTGCGGCGCCGGCTCCTCGTGCGCGCGGTACAGGTGCCGCGCGACCGCCTTGTGCAGCGTGTCGTTCACCAGCGTGCTCTTGCCCGAACCCGACACGCCGGTGACGCAGGTCAGCAGCCCGACCGGAAACGCCGCGGTGACACCCTGCAGGTTGTTGCCGAGCGCGCCGATCACCTTGAGCGACTGCAATCCCGCCGCGGCGCCGCCCGGTTCGGCCTTGGCCGGCAGCCAGCGCGTGCGCCGCGCCGGCACCGCGATGCGGCGCACGCCCGCCAGGTACTGGCCGGTCAGCGACGCGCCGTTCGCGCGCACCTGCTCGAACGTGCCCTGCGCGACCACCTGGCCGCCGTGCACGCCGGCGCCCGGCCCCATGTCGATCAGATGGTCGGCGGCGCGCATCATGTCTTCGTCGTGCTCGACCACCAGCACGCTGTTGCCGAGGTCGCGCAGATGTTTCAGCGTACCGATCAGCCGGTCGTTGTCGCGCTGGTGCAGGCCGATGCTGGGCTCGTCGAGCACGTACATCACGCCGGTCAGACCCGAGCCGATCTGGCTCGCCAGGCGAATGCGCTGCGCCTCGCCGCCGGACAGCGTCTCGGCGCTGCGATCCAGGCTCAGGTAGTTCAGGCCGACGTCGTTCAGGAACTTCAGGCGCGCGCCGATCTCGCGCACCACCTTGGCCGCGATCTCGCCCTTCGCGCCGGGCAGCGCCAGCTGCTCGAAGAACGCCAGGCTGTCGCGCAGCGTCAGGCGGCTGATCTCGAAGATCGCGCGCGCCTGCTCGCCTTCCCCCAAGCGCACATGGCGCGCCTCGCGCCGCAGCCGGGTGCCGGCGCAATCGACGCAGGGGCGGGTTGCGCGATAGCGCGCGAGCTCCTCGCGTACCAGCGCCGATTCGGTCTCGCGGTAGCGTCGCTCGATGTTCGGAATCACGCCTTCGAATGGGTGTTTGCGGGTGATCTTGCGGCCAGCGGACTTGCCCGACTCCATCACGTAGCTGAACCGGATCTCCTCCGTGCCAGAGCCGTTCAGCACTACCTGCTGCACCAGGGCCGGCAGGTCCTCGAACGGCGTGTCGACGCTGAACTTGTAATGCCGCGCCAGCCCTTCGATCAGCGCGAAGTAGTAGCCGTTGCGCCGGTCCCAGCCCTTGATCACGCCGCCGGCGAGCGACAGCGACGGAAAGGCGACCACCCGTGCCGGGTCGAAGAACTCCTGCACACCCAGCCCGTCACAGCTCGGGCAGGCGCCCGACGGCGAGTTGAACGAGAACAGCCGCGGCTCGAGTTCGGCGAGCGAATAGCCGCAGACCGGGCAGGCGAACTTCGCGTTGAACAGATGCTCGCGGCCCGAATCGACCTCGAGCGCGATCGCGCGCCCGTCGGCCAGCGCCAGCGCGGCCTCGAAGCTCTCGGCGAGCCGCTGGCGCAGCGCGGCCGGCGCCTGCGGCACCTCCGCCCCGTGCGCTGCCGTCTGCGGCGGCGGCGTCTTGGCCTCGGCGTGCACGCGCAGCCGGTCGATCACCGCGTCGATGTCGTGGCGCTCGGTTTTTTTGAGCGCCGGCAGGTCTTCGTACGCATGAATCGCCCCGTCGATCCGAAAGCGCACATAGCCTTGCGCCTGCAGTTCGGAGAGCCGGTCGGTGAATTCGCCCTTGCGCTCGCGCACGATCGGCGCCAGCACCATCAGCCGGGTTGCGGCGGGCAACGCCAGCACCGCGTCGACCATCTGGCTGACCGACTGCTGCGTGAGCGGCAAATCGTGGTCCGGGCAATACGGGGTGCCGGCGCGCGCGAACAGCAGGCGCAGGTAGTCGTGGATCTCGGTGACCGTGCCGACGGTGGAGCGCGGGTTGTGGCTGGTGGCCTTCTGCTCGATGCTGATCGCCGGCGACAGGCCCTCGATCAGATCCACGTCGGGCTTGTCCATCAGTTGCAGGAACTGCCGTGCGTAGGTGGAAAGGCTTTCCACGTAGCGCCGCTGCCCTTCCGCGTACAGCGTGTCGAACGCGAGGCTGGACTTGCCCGAGCCCGACAGCCCGGTGATCACGACCAGCCGGTTGCGCGGAATGTCGAGGTCGATGGCCTTCAGGTTGTGCGTGCGCGCGCCACGCACGCTGATCACGCCGGGACGGCGCAGCGCAGCGCCCAAAGGCAGGCTGTCGTCGGCCGTCGGGGCAATTTGTTCAGACACCAGGAGGGAGCGTTCGGACATGGCGGCAAGGCGCCCTGGACCAGGGCAACCTGCCATTATCCGAAAACGCGCCGGTCAGGGCTGCGCAGCGGATACGTTGCCGACCGGGCCGGCCTGCGCTTCAGCGGATGTGTTCAGCGGCCCCGCTTCGGCGGCGGCTCAATGAACCAGGCGACGGCCAGCCAGACCAGCGACAGTGCGGCGCAGGCGAGGAACACCCCCTCGCTCGACCAGGCCTTCGCGATCCAGCCGCCGACGGCGCCGCCGGCGAACAGTCCGAGCGACTGCGCGGTGTTGTAGACGCCGAGCGCCAGGCCCTTGCGCGCCGGCGGCGCGGTGCGCGAGACCAGCGACGGGATCAGCGCCTCCATCAGGTTGAACGAGACGAAGAACAGGAACAGCGCCCCGATCAGCGGCACCGGTCGCGTGTAGTCGAACGCGAAGCCGAGCATGGTGAGCATCATCAGCGCGACCGCGGCGATGAACACCTTGCGCATGTGGCCGCGGCTCTCGGCCCAGATGATGCCCGGCACTGCCAGCAGGAACGAGCCCAGCGTGACCGGCAGGTACACCATCCAGTGGTCCTGCACCGCGATGCCAGCGTCGCGCACCAGCGCGATCGGCACCACGACGAACATCGCGACCTGCGTGAAGTTGACGACGAAGATGCTGAAGTGCAGCCGCAGCAGCGCCGGCGAGAAGATCGAGTCGTCCTTCCCGCGCGCGCGCGGGCCCAGTTCCTCGGCGCGGTGGGTCATCGGCGCATCGGGCACGATCCATTTGACCACCGCGATCGCGACCAGCGCGAGCACGCCGGTCAGCACGAACATGCCGGGCACGCCGATCACGTGGTACAGCAGCGGCGCGGCGATCAGCGACGCGAGAAAGCTCATGCCGATCGTCATGCCGACGATCGCCATCGCCTTCGTGCGGTGCTCGTCGCGCGTCGAGTCGGCGATCATCGCCGAGATCGCGGCCGAGATCGCGCCGGCGCCCTGCACCGCGCGCCCGATGATGATGCCGGTGAGCGTGCGCGAGCCGCCGGCCATGAACGAACCGATCGCGAAGATCAGCAGGCCGAGCATCATCACCGGCTTGCGCCCGAACCGGTCGCTCGCGATGCCGAACGGAATCTGCAGCATCGCCTGCGTCAGGCCATAGATGCCGAGCGCGAGACCGACCAGCGCATGGTTGTCGCCGCCGGGCAGCTCGCGCGTGTAGATCGCGAACACCGGCAGGATCAGGAACAGGCCGAGCATGCGCAGGCCGTAGATCGACGCCAGCGTCATGCTCGAGCGGCGCTCCTGCGGGCTCATGCCGGCCATCGGGGACTTGGCCGGCGGCGCGGCCGATGCGGTGCTGGTCATGGGAAGGGCTGTGCTGGGGATGCGGGCGCCGGATCGCCGTGGCCGGCGCGCCGCCGGGGTCGGGTTGCGGCACAATCCACAATTCACGAACGCCGGGTGGCGCAGCCGGGGCGGTCGGCGCCACCGAAAGGTTCCGGTCGCGGCGGCCCGCAATCTCTGTGCCGCCCATTTTACAAGGCAGTCCCGCATGGCATCCGTCAACAAAGTCATCATCGTCGGCAACCTGGGCCGCGACCCCGAGGTGCGCAGCTTCCCGAGCGGCGACCGGGTGGCGAACGTCACGATCGCGACCACCGACAAGTGGAAGGACAAGCAGTCGGGCGAGATGCGCGAGGCCACCGAATGGCACCGCGTGGTGTTCGGCGGACGGCTGGCCGAGATCGTCGAGCAGTACCTGCGCAAGGGCTCGCAGGTCTATGTCGAGGGGAGCCTGCGCACGCGCAAGTGGACCGACAAGGACGGCATCGAGAAGTACACCACCGAAATCCGCGCCGACACCATGCAGATGCTCGGCAGCCGCCAGGGCCAGGGCGGCCCCGGCGCGGACGACGCAGGCGGCAGCCGGGCGCCGGCGCGGTCCGCGGCGCCGCCGCAGCGCAGCGCGGCGCCGGCCAAATCGGCCAGCGGCTTCGACGACATGGACGACGATATTCCGTTCTAGCGTGTGAACGGGCCGGGTGCGTCAGGGCGACTCGGTAAACAGCGTTCCCCAGCCCCTGACCTCGCGCGGGTCGACGCCGATGGTCTGCAGCGCCTTCCAGACCACGGTCGCGACCGAGTCGTAGATCGGGATGCCCAGTTCGCGCTCCAGGCCGTCCGCCAGTTGCGCGGCGCGCAGGTTCGTGCACAGTGTGGTCAGCGCCGCGGGGCGCGCGGCCGCGACCTCGCGCAACAGGCCGGCCAGCGTTTCGGGTTCGGCTTCGGCGAATGCGAAGTTCACCGTGATGCCGAGATGGCGCTCGGCCACGCAGTCGACGCCGATCGCCGCGTAGTTCGCGACGATGCGCTGCTGCACCTCTTCGACATAGGGCGTGACCAGGCCGAGCGTGCGTGCGCCGCGCGCGGCGAGCGCGTCGTTCAGCGCCAGCACCGAGGTGGTCGCGGGAATGCCGGTGGCCTCGGTGATGCGCGCGCAGAGGTGCCGGTCGCGCTCGAAGCCGAGCCAGCTCGCCGAGGTGCCGCTCCAGCAGATCACGTCGACCCGCGCGTCGGCGAGCTGCCGCGCCGCCACCAGGATGTTGCCGTCGTCGAACTGGCGCAGCGACGCATCGCGCAGCGAGATTTCGGTGACCGTGAAGCGCGCGAAATGCGCCGACACGCCGCGCAGGCCGCTGACCATCGCGCTCGTCAGCGGCTCGAGCGCGGTGTTGGACGAGGGGGTCAGCACCCCGATCCGTTTGCGTCGCGTCATGGTCGGTCGAAGGTTCGGGTGTTGGGGTCCCGCAGGGAGGAAGCGTAGCGCAGCGCCCGGCGCGCGCAGCCGAAGCGCGGTCGTGTTGCTATTAAATAGATAGCTATCTGTGCATACGGGACGAGGGCTGGAGCCCGATTTCTCTCAAAATTCAGCGGCTTTCGCCGATCACGCCGCCGCCCAGGCAGACTTCGCCGTCGTACAGCACCGCCGACTGGCCTGGCGTGACCGCCCATTGCGGTTCGGCAAAACGCAGGCCGAACGCGCCGGCGGCGTCGCTCATCGTCTCCAGCGTGCAGGCCGCGTCCGCCTGGCGGTAGCGCGTCTTGGCGGCGTATGCGCCCGGCGCCGGCGCGTGGCCGCTGATCCAGCTCGCATCGCCGGCTGCAAGCTGATGCGACTTGAGCCACGGGTGGTTGCGGCCCTGCACCACCCACAGCGTGTTCTGCGCCATGTCCTTGCGCGCGACGTACCAGGGCGCATGGTCGCCGCCGGCCGGCGCGGCGCCTTTCCCCGGCCGGTCCTTCACGCCGCCTAGCCCCAAGCCCTGGCGCTGGCCGAGCGTGTAGAACGACAGCCCCAGGTGCTGGCCCAGCAAGCGGCCTTGCTCGTTCTTGATCGGCCCCGGCGCGGCGGCGATGTAGCGGTTCAGGAATTCGCGGAACGGCCGCTCGCCGATGAAGCAGATGCCGGTGGAGTCCTTCTTCGCCGCGTTCGGCAGCCCGATCTCGGCGGCGATGCGGCGCACCTCGGTCTTGTGCAGTTCGCCGAGCGGAAACAGCGTACGCGCCAGCTGCGCCTGGTTCAGCCGGTGCAGGAAGTAGCTCTGGTCCTTCGCCGGATCCAGGCCCTTGAGCAGTTCGTAGCGGACCCGGGCGCCATCGCGCGCGGTCGCGCGCGATGTTCCATCTTGGCCGGCGGGCTCGCCCGTGTCCGCTGCGACGCAGCGGACACGGGCGTAATGCCCGGTGCCGATATGCTCGGCGCCCAGGCGCAGCGCATGGTCCAGGAAGGCCTTGAACTTGATCTCGGCGTTGCACAGCACGTCCGGGTTCGGCGTGCGCCCGGCGCGGTATTCGCGCAGGAACTCGGCGAACACCCGGTCCTTGTATTCGCCCGCGAAGTTCACGTGCTCGAGTTCGATGCCGATCACGTCGGCGACCGCGGCCGCGTCGACGAAGTCGATGTTTGATGAGCAGTATTCGCTGTCGTCGTCGTCTTCCCAGTTCTTCATGAACAGGCCGACCACGTCGAAGCCCTGACGCTTGAGCAGCCAGGCGGCGACGGCGGAATCGACGCCGCCGCTCAGGCCCACCACCACGCGCTGTCCGCCGCCACCCACTGTCAAACGATTCCTTGCGAGCGGCACCGGGTCTCGGGCGCGGCGCCTCGCGCGCCGCCTCGGCGCGGGAATCAGGGCGTGTAACCGAACGCCGGGCCGATGGTCGAAAACCCCGGTGCCGACTGGTTCTCGATCAGGGTCGCAATGGTACGCCCGAAGAAGAAGCTCGCGCCCAGGTCCAGGCTGTTGCCTCCGACGCTGCCGCCGTCCGCCGCCAGCCCCGGAATCACGTAGCCGCCCGGGTTGGCGGCGACCGCGCGCTCGGCGTTGACCACCAGCACATTCGCATTCGCCGAGGTGCCGGCGGCTCCGCTGTTGCTTGCGACCAGCGTGATGGTCGTCGGCGGACAGAGGTAGCCGCTGCCGGCCAGCGTGCCGGTGCAATCGGGCAGGCTCAGGTTGCCGCTGGTCGGCATGAAATTCGCCGACGAGCCGCTGTCGATGAAACTGTCGGACAGCGTGTTGCCGTTGAACACCGAACTGAAATAGCCTCGCGCGTCGGTGGCGAGCTGTGCGCTTCCCGCCACCAGCCCGTTGTTCGCGCGCGTGCCTATGCCCAGCACCAGCAGTCCGGTCGCCTGTTTCGCGGCCCCGCCGGGCAGGCGGATCATCGTGCCGTTGTTGTCGACCGCCATTGCCGCGACCGGATTCGGCACCTGCTGCGCGGTCGGCATCGTGATCGGGGTGCAGGCGCCGGAGCCGGTGCCAGCGCATTGGTAGTAGACATTCGAAGCCGGCTGCTGCGCGCAGAAGCTGCCGCAGTCCTGCGCGAACAGCCCGACGCCGAGGATGCCGTTCGCGCCGAGTGCGCTCACGCTCTGTTGCAGCGAGCCCTGGTTGCTGCAACTGCTTGGGATGCTGGCCAGGCGTGCGTCGGGGTCGCCGATCACCTGGATCGCGATGCCCAGCGCGGCCGAGCCGCCGAAGTTCGTGCCGCCCCAGTGCAGGTCGGCCGAACGCACGCCGCCCCAGGCGACGCCCGAGACGAACGGCAGGCATTCCCCGACCACCGCGCCGGCGCTGGCCGACGCCTGCGGCAGCGACCCGATCAGCGCCGGGTTGGCCGCATTGAGCGCCGAGGCCAGCAGCCGCAGGCCGACCGAGCCGGTGTCGACCAGCACATGATCGATGTTCGCGCAGAGGTTGCTGCCCGGGGTACAGACCCGCACCGTTGCGTAAACGGCGTTCGGAATCGGCGCCGACAGGCCGGGCGGACCGCCGTCCACATAGATCGGCACCGCATTCGGATCGCCGGCGACCGCGGCCGGGCCGGCCGGTGGCGGCGCAGCGCCGCCGGAGCTGGTGCCGCCGCCGTCACCGCAGGCGGCGAGCGCGCAGGCCAGCAGCGCGCCGGCGATCCAGCGCACGCAGCGTCCGGCGCGGGCAGCGCCGGAGTGGTTCGCGGAGCGCTCTGCGGTACGTGGCAAGCGGCTGGTCATTGCGCGAGCTGCCCGAGGTCGAACCCGGGCGGCAGGCCCGAGCGCAGGTAGGAATAGCCGTGAAAGCCGCGCAGGTGCCCGCTCGACACCAGCACCCAGTCGCCGCTGTGCGCGCGCAACTGGTGCAGCGAGCGCGGGCCGGCCGGTTGCTGCTGCGCGGCGTCGAGGTCGGCCTTGTAGCTCCCGAGCAGCACCGCCAGATCCGGCATCACCGGCGCGGACCAGGCGACCGCGAACACCCGGCCGTTCGCATCGGCGAACTCGACCGCGCTGCCGCCGCCCGCCAGCGTGATCTGGTGGCGTGAGAAGCTCGCGCCGGCGGCGCTGCGCAACGCCAGCGGCGCAGCCAGCGTGCGCGCCTGCAGCAGCGCGGCGTCGTTGTTCAGTTCGGCGACGGTGCCGCCGAGGCCGGCCCGCGCCGCGGCAGCACCGCACAGCAGCGCGAGCGCGATGCAGCTGCGCCACTCCCAGGCTGCGCGCACTGCGTGTCGCTTCGCCCGGTGCTCGCCGCCAGAGGCGGCGGCCCTTCGGTCTGTCCAGACCTGCGCAGGCAGGTCTGGAGCCGCAGACCTCAGCCCCCTCACCGGGGGCACCGCCAGCGGCCGGGCCCAGCCCGATCCGCGGCGGTCGCTCCCATGGCCTGCTCCGCGGCCTTCTGCTTCTTTGCGTGTCATACGCCACGGGTGGTGCGACGCACCGTGGAGAACTGAATTGGAAGGGACATCGAGGGCTCCGACGAGCTGATTCCGGTCCGCGGATTATTGGCCAACATTCGGCGATCCGGCCGCAAGGTCAAACCCACAGGCTCGGGTCGCAGTGGATCAGATCCAGCGGGTGGCGCCGGCCGGCGAGGTAGTCCGAAACGCAGCGCAGCACCAGCGGGCTGCGGTGCCGCGCACGGCTGGCGCGCAGTTCGCCCACATCCATCCACAGCGTGCGCACGATGCCGCGGTCCAGCGGCCTGTGCGGATCGGCTGCGCCGAGTTCGCCGCAGAACGCGAAGCGCAGGTAGGTCAGGCCCGGGTCCGCAGCGCCGGCCGGTCCGCGCGCGTCCGCGCCGCCGGGCCGCGCCAGGTACACGCCGACCAGCGCGGTCGGCTCGAACGCATGGCCGGTCTCCTCGAGCGCTTCACGCACGCAGGCCTGGGCCGGCGACTCGCCGGGTTCGAGGTGCCCAGCCGGGTTGTTCAGCCGCAGGCCGTCCTGCGTCTGCTCCTCGACCAGCAGGAATCGGCCGCCCTGCTCGATCACCGCCGCCACCGTGACCCGGGGTGTCCATCGTCGTTCCATGCCGGATTATTGCAAGGCGGCGCCGGCTGCGAGGGCGCGGCGGCCGGCCGAACGCCGCGCGAACTAGGGTAAGCTTGGGGGCCATTCCCGTTCGCGCTCGCGTTTCAGCGCGGACAAAGGCGTTGAGCGCCGGTTCCCGTCGAATTACAAGAGGAGACGCCCCATGCAGATTGGTGTGCCTGCCGAAACCATGGCCGGCGAAACCCGCGTCGCGGTCACGCCCGAGACCGCGAAGAAGCTCGTGGCCCAGGGCCATGCGGTCCGTGTCCAGT
Organism: Burkholderiaceae bacterium; assembly: GCA_030123545.1. Classification (NCBI taxonomy): domain Bacteria; kingdom Pseudomonadati; phylum Pseudomonadota; class Betaproteobacteria; order Burkholderiales; family Burkholderiaceae; species Burkholderiaceae bacterium. The sequence continues at coordinate 568,483 of CP126124.1, forward strand.
CGGGTGCCGGGGTCGCCGCCAGCGCGGTCGACGAAGCCTATGCGGCGGCCGGCGCGCAGATCGTCGATGCGACCACCGCATTCGACTGCGAGTTGGTGCTCAAGGTCCGCAGCCCCTGGGGCAATGAACTGACGGCGATGCGCCCCGGCGCCACCGTGGTCGGCATGCTCAATCCGTTCGATGCCGAAGGCCTGCAGGCGCTGGCGGCCGCGCAACTGACCGGCTTCGCGCTCGAGGCGGCGCCGCGCACCACCCGCGCGCAGAGCATGGACGTGCTGTCGAGCCAGGCGAACGTGGCCGGCTACAAGGCGGTGATCATGGCGGCCGACGGCTACCAGCGCCTGCTGCCGATGCTGATGACGGCGGCGGGCACGATCAAGGCGGCGCGCGTCGTGATCCTCGGCGTCGGCGTGGCCGGGCTGCAGGCGATCGCGACCGCGAAGCGCCTGGGCGCGGTGATCGAAGCGTCCGACGTGCGCCCGAGCGTGAAGGAGCAGGTCGAGTCGCTCGGCGCGAAGTTCATCGACGTGCCGTACGAAACCCAGGAAGAGAAGGATGCAGCCGAGGGCGTCGGCGGCTACGCGCGGCCGATGCCGCCGAGCTGGCTCGCACGCCAGCAGGCCGAGGTCGCGAAAAGGGTCGCGCAGGCCGACATCGTGATCAGCACCGCGCTGATCCCGGGCCGGCCGGCGCCGGTGCTGATCACCGAGGAGATGGTGCGGGCGATGAAGCCGGGCTCGGTGATCGTCGACATCGCCGCGGGCAAGGGCCCGGACGGCGGCGGCAACTGCCCGCTGACCGAGGCCGACCGCACCGTGGTCAAGCACGGCGTGACGCTGGTCGGCGAGACCAACCTGCCGGCGCTGGTCGCCGCCGATGCATCGGCGCTGTATGCGCGCAACGTGCTCGACTTCCTGAAGCTGATCGTCACGAAGGAGGGCGGGCTGAAGATCGACCTGGAAGACGACATCGTCGCCGCCTGCCTGATGACCCAGAACGGCGAAGTACGCCGCAAGTAGTCGAGCGGCCTCGACTTGCCGCGCGACACGCAACAACCCACCGGAGCGACCGCATGGATGCCGTATCCCCCGTCGTCATCAACCTGATCATCTTCGTGCTCGCGATCTACGTGGGCTACCACGTGGTCTGGACCGTCACGCCCGCGCTGCACACGCCGCTGATGGCGGTGACGAACGCGATCTCGGCGATCGTCGTCGTCGGCGCGATGCTCGCCGCCGCGCTGACCGTCGGCGGTCTGGGCAAGACCATGGGCGTGCTGGCGGTCGCGCTGGCGTCGGTCAACATCTTCGGCGGCTTCCTGGTGACGCGGCGCATGCTCGAGATGTTTAAGAAGAAGGAGAAGAAGCCGGCCGCCGGCGCTCACAAGGGGGATGCCGTATGAGCATGAACCTCGTCACGCTGCTGTATCTGGTGGCGTCGGTCTGCTTCATCCAGGCGCTCAAGGGGCTGTCGCACCCGACCACGTCGATCCGCGGCAACCTGTTCGGCATGATCGGCATGGCGATCGCCGTGCTGACCACGGCGGCGCTGATCGTCGAAAACGCGGGCAAGATCTGGGGCCTGGGCTGGGTCGTGCTCGGCATGGTGGTCGGCGGCGGCTATGGCGCGTACCGCGCCAAGACCGTCGAGATGACGCAGATGCCCGAGCTGGTCGCGTTCTTCCACAGCATGATCGGCTTGGCCGCGGTGTTCATCGCGGTCGCGGCGGTGGCCGAGCCGGCGGCGCTGGTGCACGAGGTCGGAGAGGGCGGCATGATCCCGACCGGCAACCGGCTCGAACTGTTCCTTGGCGCGGCAATCGGCGCGATCACGTTCTCGGGCTCGGTGATCGCGTTCGGCAAGCTGGCCGGACGCTACAAGTTCCGGCTGTTCAAGGGCGCGCCGGTGGTGTTCAAGGGCCAGCACATCCTGAATCTGGTGCTGGGCCTGGCGCTGATCTTCTTCGGCGTCGGTTTCATGCTGACGCAAAGCTGGGTCGACTTCGCGCTGGTGCTGGCGCTCAGCTTCGTGCTTGGCGTGCTGATCATCATCCCGATCGGCGGCGCCGACATGCCGGTCGTGGTGTCGATGCTGAACAGCTATTCCGGCTGGGCGGCGGCGGGCATTGGGTTTTCGCTGAACAACTCGATGCTGATCATCTCGGGTTCGCTGGTCGGCTCGTCCGGCGCGATCCTGTCCTACATCATGTGCAAGGCGATGAATCGCTCGTTCTTCAGCGTGATCCTGGGCGGCTTCGGCGCCGAGCCGGGCGCGGCTGCCACTGGCGGCAAGGAGCAGCGCCCGGTCAAGAGCGGCAGCGCCGACGACGCCGCGTTCGTGCTCGGCAACGCCGAGTCGGTGGTGATCGTGCCCGGCTACGGACTGGCGGTCGCGCGCGCGCAGCACGCGGTGAAGGAAATGGCCGAGAAGCTGACCGAAAAGGGCGTCAGCGTGAAGTACGCGATCCACCCGGTCGCGGGGCGCATGCCGGGGCACATGAACGTGCTGCTGGCCGAGGCCGAGGTGCCATACGACCAGGTGTTCGAGATGGATGACATCAACGGCGAGTTTGGCCAGGTCGACGTCGCGATCATTCTCGGCGCGAACGACGTGGTGAACCCGGCCGCGCTGCAAAAGGGCAGCCCGATCTACGGCATGCCGATCCTGGAGGCGTACAAGGCCAGCACCGTGATCGTCAACAAGCGCTCGATGGCGGCCGGCTACGCCGGCCTGGACAACGACCTGTTCTACATGGACAAGACCATGATGGTGTTCGGCGACGCGAAGAAGGTGGTCGAGGACATCGCGAAGGCGATTGAATAGCGCGAGTCGGCGCTCCCCAAGTCGCACTAGGGTTATCCCACTCTCCAGCGCGGGCGGGGTGGCGACAATCGATCGCGAGCAGCCCCGCTGTATCCACGGAGACCGACGCATGACCGAGCGCCCTTGGCTTGCCGCCTACCCCGCCGGGGTTCCGGCCGACATCGATGCGAACCGCTACGCGTCGCTGGTGGATCTGATCGACACCGCGTTCCGGAACCACGCGAGCCGGCTCGCGTACAGCTTCATGGGCCGCGCCATCAGCTACGCCGAAACCGACAGTCTGTCGGCCGTGTTCGCTGCCTACCTGCAGGGCCTGGCCTTAAGCCAGGGCGACCGGGTCGCGATCATGATGCCGAACGTGCCGCAGTACCCGGTAGCGGTCGCGGCGATCCTGCGCGCCGGTTATGTCGTGGTGAACGTGAACCCGCTGTACACGCCGCGCGAACTCGAACACCAGTTGAACGACAGCGGCGCGGCGGCGATCGTGATTCTGGAAAATTTCGCCGCGACGCTGCAGCAGTGCATCGCGCAGACACCGGTGAAGCACATCGTGCTGTGCGCGATGGGCGACCAGCTCGGCGCGATCAAGGGCGCGTTGGTCAACTACGTGGTGCGCCACCGCCGCAAAATGGTGCCGCCGTTCGATCTGCCCGGCGCGGTGCGCTTTGGCGACGCGATCGCCGCCGGCCGGCGTGCCTCGTTCAAGAAGCCGCAGGTCAAGGCCGACGACGTCGCGATCCTGCAGTACACCGGCGGCACCACCGGTGTCGCCAAGGGCGCGACGCTGTTGCACCGCAACCTGGTCGCGAACATCCTGCAGTCGGAAGCCTGGTACCAGCCGGCGCTCAAAAAAGTGCCGGCCGGCGAGCAGATCGTTACCGTCTGCGCGCTGCCGCTCTATCACATCTTCGGCTTCAACATCAACATGATGCTGTCGCTGCACATGGGCGGCGCGAACATCTTGATCGTGAATCCGCGCGACCTCGGCGCGACGCTGGCCGAGCTCGCGAAGCACAAGTTCCACAGCCTGCCGGCGGTCAACACGCTGTTCAACGGGCTGCTGAACCACCCGGACTTCGCCAAGGTCGACTGGCGCCATCTGGTGATCGCGGTCGGCGGCGGCATGGCGGTGCAAAGCGCGGTCGCGCGCCAGTGGCTGGAGAAGACCGGCTGCCCGATCGTCGAAGGCTACGGACTCTCGGAGACCAGCCCGTCGGTTACCTGCAACCCGGCCGACAGCACCGCGTACAGCGGCAACATCGGGCTGCCGATGCCGAGCACCGAGATCCGGCTGCTCGACGATGACGGTAACGAAGTGCCGCAAGGCCAGCCCGGCGAGATCGCGATCCGCGGCCCGCAGGTGATGGCGGGCTACTGGCAGCGTCCCGACGAAACCGCGAAGGCGATGACCGCCGACGGGTTCTTCCGCTCCGGCGACATCGGCGTGATGGACGAGCGAGGCTACTTTCGCATCGTCGATCGTAAGAAGGACATGATCCTGGTCAGCGGCTTCAACGTCTACCCGAACGAGATCGAGGACGTGGTTGGCCAGATGCCCGGCGTGCTCGAATGCGGCGCGGTCAGCGTGCCGGATGAGAAGACCGGCGAGGCGGTGAAACTCGTGATCGTCCGCAAGGATCCGACGCTGACCGAGCAGCAGGTGCGTGACTACTGCCGCGAAAACCTGACCGGTTACAAGCGGCCGAAGCTGATCGAGTTCCGCACCGAACTGCCGAAAACGCCGGTCGGCAAGATCCTGCGCCGCGAGCTGCGCGACAAGTAGCGGCTCGCGCGGGCCGTCATCGTGGCACGCGTGGTACGCACCGCGATCCTCAGCGCGCTGGCGCAGGAGCAGCAGGGGCTGCTGGACGCATTGCGGCACGCGCGCCGCGTGCAGCATGCCGGACGCGCTTTCTGGCTCGGCGAACTCGAGGGGCAGGCCGTGGTGCTGGCGCTGTCGCGCGTCGGCAAGGTCGCGGCCGCGACCACCGCAACCGCGCTGATCGAGCGCTTCGCGGCCGAGCGCTTGCTGTTCACCGGCGTTGCCGGCGCGCTCGCGCCGCAGCTCGCGGTTGGCGACATCGTCGTGGCCGACGGCTTCGTGCAGCACGATGTTGACGCGTCGCCGCTGTTTCCGCGCTACGAACTGCCGTTGTACGGACGCTCGCGCATCGCCTGCGATGCGCCGCTGTCCGAGTCGCTGCATCGGGCGGCGCAGGCCGCGCTGGACGGTTGGCGCGGCAGCGGCGACGCTGCGCCGGCGCTCCATCGCGGCCTGGTCGCGAGCGGCGACCGTTTCGTCTCGGGCTTTGCTGAGGCCGGCGCGCTGCGCCGCGCGCTGCTGCATGCGGGACACGATGCGCTGGCGGTCGAGATGGAAGGCGCGGCGGTGGCGCAGGTCTGCCTGGACTATCGGCTTCCGTTCGTCGCGGTGCGCACGATCTCGGACCGCGCCGACGAGCAGGCGCATGTCGATTTCACCGCGTTCATCGAGCAGGTCGCGAGTCGGCGCGCGCACGACATCGTCCGTGGCTGGCTGTCGCAACTGCCTTCACTATGAATTCAGTAGCTGACAGCGCATACACCGCCTGCGCTTGCGGCCGATTTTGCTGAAATTTTTACTGGTGACGCGCTCGCCGGGCCGCTGCGGCGGCTTGGGTGCGACCCGCGACGCATGAAACGGGTTCGAGAGGCCGCGGAGCAGGCCACGCCAGCGACCGCCGCGGAGCGGGCTATGCCCGGCCGCTGGCGGTGCCCCCTTGAAGGGGGAGGGCGAAGCGACACGCAGTGCGCGCAGCCTGGGGGTGGTTCACTACGTCCCGGCGAAGAACGCCAGCAATTCGGTCTTGCGCGCGTAGGCGTCCTGCTCGCCCAGTGTCATCAGCGCCTGCACGAAGCCGGGTTCGAACAGCAGGTAGCTGGCCAGTGCGGCGCCGCCGCCGCGGGTCGCGCCCAGGCCGCCGAGCGCCCGGCGCGCGCTGCGCGGCAGCTCGTGCACGTGCGCCTGCGCCAGCGCGTCGAGCGACTGGCTCGGCTGGATCGACAGCACGTCCACCGCGCGGTACGACAGGCCGATCGCCAGCTCGCGCGGCAACTGCTTCATGGTCTGCGTCACGCGCTGCGCCTGCTCCACGTCGGCCTGCAAGGTGTCGTGGAACACGCTGGCCAGCGCGTGGCCGGCGATGCTGCCCAGCGTCGGACCGTTGCTGCCCGGCGCCGCCGCCCCGGCCAGCGCCGAACGCTGCGGCTGCCCGACTCCGACCACCAGCACCCTCTTCGCGCCCAGGTGCATCGCCGGCGACAGCGGCGAGATCTGCCGCATCGAGCCGTCGCCGAAATACTCGCGCCGCCCATCGACCCACAGCGGCGTCGCGGGAAACAGAAAGGGGATCGCGCTCGACGCGACCAGGTGCTCGATCGTGATCGGCTGGAATTCGGCGCGGCGTCCCGGGCGGATCCAGCCCTTCGTCGGACTGTCCTGCGCGGTGTGGCAGAAGGTCCAGTGGACGCCGCTCGAATAGCTCGACGCGGTCACCGCCAGCGCCTCGATCGTCTGGCGCGTCAGCGCCTCTTCGATCGCCGGCAGCGAGACCGCGTGATGCAGCGTGTCGACCAGCGGCGTGTTGCTCAGCACCGCCCCCTGGCGCAGCGCCTGGCGCGACAGGCTCAGTGCCGCAATCAGCCGGCCCGGCCCGGCGGACCACGGCACCCAGGCCGACACGTTCAGCGCATACACCTTGTCCGAGCGCAGCTGCGCCCAGAACTGCGCCAGCTGGTCGAACGCCTGCAACCCGTCGCCGGCGCAGGCCGCGAGAAACGCGGTGTTCAGCGCACCGGCCGAGGTGCCGATCAGCAACTGGAACGGAAACCCTTGCGCCACCCGCGGCGCGAGTTGCAGCATCTTTGCAACCGCGCGCAGCACGCCGACCTGGTACGCGGTGCGCGCGCCACCGCCCATCAGCACCAGCGCGCATTTCGGGCCGGCGGCTTGGCCGAACCCGGCGCGGATCACCGTGTCCAGGCTCATCTCGCGAAGCCGCCGTAGTGGCAGGCTTGAGGTGCGCGGTCGCCGCCGGACCAGCCGTCACCGGACACCGAGGAGTCGGCCGGCCGCCCGCCGCCTACCCCTGTCCTGTGTATTGCCAAGGGATTGCAATTGACCGGCAACAGGGGCATAGTGAACTCGACTCTTGCAATTTCCCGCGCGCCGCCTTCCGCGTTGGGGGCGGCCATGTCAACCAGGAGCCTAGGAGGTCTTGTATGAATTTGACGATCAGCGGCCACCATCTGGAAGTCACCCCTGCATTGCGCAATTACGTGACGACCAAGCTGGATCGGATCAGCCGTCATTTTGACCAGGTCGTCGACGTTCGGGTGCTGCTCAGCATCGAAAAGCAGAAGGAAAAGGAACGAAGGCAGCGGGCCGAATGCAATATCCACGTCAAGGGCAACGACATGTTCGCAGAAAGCTCGCATGAGGATCTATACGCCGCAGTCGACGAGCTCGTTGACAAGCTCGACCGGCTGGTGGTGCGCCACAAGGACCGCATTCAGCAGCACAGCCATCCGGCGTCCAAGCGCCTGATACCAAGCGCGTGAGATGAACGACCTGGGCCGCGTGCCCGTGCGCCGCCGGTGTCCCCGGCGGCGTTCTTTTTGTACGGGGTCGTGACGCAGTGGACACAACGCTCCCGGCATCGGCGCTTTCGTGAAAGTTTGGTGACCGTTGCGGCATGCAGGTGCATAATGCGGACCGATCTTCCGCCATGAACCGCCTCGCATCCATTCTGCCGGCTGACCAGGTGTTGGTCGGCGTCGATGCCACGAGCAAGAAGCGCGCCTTCGAGGAGGCCGGTTTGCTGTTCGAGAACCTGCACGGACTGTCGCGTGCGCTGGTGACCGACAGCCTGTTTGCACGCGAGCGGCTCGGTTCCACCGGATTAGGGCACGGGGTGGCGATTCCGCACGGGCGGATCAAGGGCTTGAAGTCGCCGATGGCCGCGGTGTTCCAACTGGCGCGCCCGATCGGGTTCGACGCGCCCGACGAGCAGCCGGTCGGCCTGCTGATTTTCCTGCTGGTGCCCGAGGCGGCAACGCAGAAGCACCTGGAAATCCTGTCGGAAATCGCGGAACTGCTTAGCGACTCGCGGCTGCGCGAGAAGATGAAGACCAGCCCCGACGTTGCCGCCCTGCATGGCCTGATTGCGAACTGGCAGTCGGCCCAGGTAACCTAGTTCCCGCCGGCCATGACGGCCGCGTCGGTCACCGCGTCCGACGTGCTGCGCCGTGCAGCGCCCCTCTCGCCCACCGCACGATGAAACCCACGGTCGTCAGCGCCGATGTGCTGTTCGAGTTGTTCCGCTCGATCCTGAAATGGGAGTGGGTGGCGGGCTTGGGCGCGTCCGAGCGCCGCTTCGACGAAATCGCGGTGCAGCAGGCGCGCTCCGGCGCCGACCTGGTCGGCTACCTCAACTACATCCATCCGTACCGGCTGCAGCTGCTGGGCCAGCGCGAAGTCGCTTACCTGCTCAAAGGCACGCCCGAGGACTGCGCACGCCGCATCGCGCGCATCGTGACGCTGGAGCCGCCGGTGCTGGTGCTGGCCGATGCGCAGCCGGCGCCGGAAGCGCTGCTGTCGATGTGCGAGCGCGCGCAGATCCCGATGTTCGCGACGCCCGAGCCGTCGGCGTTCGTGATCGACGTGCTGCGCGCGTATTTGTCGCGCCACTTCGCGGAACGCACCTCGATGCACGGGGTGTTCATGGACATCCTGGGTCTGGGCGTGTTGATCACCGGCGAATCCGGCCTGGGCAAGAGCGAACTCGGGCTGGAACTGATCTCGCGTGGCAACGGCCTGGTCGCCGACGACGCGGTCGAGCTGGCACGCATCAACCAGACCACGATCGAGGGCCGCTGCCCGGAGCTGCTGCAGAACCTGCTCGAGGTGCGCGGCATCGGCCTGCTCGACATCCGCGCGATCTTCGGCGAGACCGCGGTGCGGCGCAAGATGCGCCTCAAGCTGATCGTGCACCTGGTGCGCCGCGAGACGCTGGAGCGCGACTACGAGCGGCTGCCGTACGAGCCGCTGACGCAGGACGTGCTCGGCGTGCCGGTGCGCAAGGTCGTGATCCAGGTGGTGGCCGGGCGCAACATCGCGGTGCTGGTCGAGGCGGCGGTGCGCAACACCATCCTGCAGTTGCGCGGCATCGACACCTACCAGGAATTCATCGCGCGGCACCGGCGCGCGATGGACAGCAGCGGCTGATGCCGATTCGCCGGACCGGGAACCCGCCAGCGCGCACAGGCGCTAGCCGCGGTGGTGCGGATGCACCGGCCGGTACGGGCACTTTTCCTTGGTGCAGTTGGCGTACAGGCTGAGCGCGTGGTCGGCGATCTCGAAGCCGCGCGCCTTCGCGACCGCCTGCTGGCGCCGCTCGATCTCCGGATCATAGAACTCCTCGACGCGGCCGCAGTCCAGGCACACCAGATGGTCGTGGTGCTGCCCCTCGTTGATCTCGTACACGGCCTTGCCGCTCTCGAAATGGCTGCGGCTCAGGATGCCGGCCTGCTCGAACTGGGTCAGCACGCGGTACACCGTGGCCAGGCCGATGTCCGAGCGCTCGTCGAGCAGCACGCGATAGACATCCTCGGCGGTCATGTGCCGCTGCGCCCCCTTCTGGAAGATCTCGAGGATCTTCAGCCGCGGCAACGTGGCTTTCAGGCCGGTACTCTTGAGCTCGTCGATGCTGGTCATGGATCTTCTTCGCGTGCGGCAGTGCCCGGTCGAACAGCACCCTGCCGCTACAATCGATCATCATATCCCGACAGCCCCGCCCATGCGTTCGCCGTCCCTACAGAGCGCCGCCGCTCTGGCGTTGAGCCTGCTCGCCGGCGCCGGCCTGGCCGGCTGCAGCGCGTTCGACCGCGCCAGCACCGGCATTGCCGGCATCCTGACGCCGTACCGGGTCGAGGTGGTGCAGGGCAACTTCGTTTCGAAGGAACAGGTCGACGCGCTGCGTCCTGGCATGAGTCGCGAGCAGGTGCGGAACATCCTGGGCACGCCGCTGCTGACCGACATGTTCCATGCGGACCGCTGGGACTACGTGTTCACGATCCGGCGCGAGGGCGTGGCGCCGCAGACCCGCAAGCTCACCGTGTTCTTCAAGAACGGCGTGCTCGATCACTTCGAAGGCGACACCATGCCGACCGAGGCCGAATTCGTCGCGTCGATCTCTTCGAAGCAGGCGCCGCCGAAGGTTCCGAAGCTGCAAGCGAGCGAGCAGCAGCTCGACAAATACGCGCCGCCGCCGGCTGCTGCCGACGCGCCGCCCCGATCCGACGCGCCGCTGCCCGCGAGCTACCCGCCGCTCGACACGCCGGCGAACTGAACCCGAATCGAACCCTTTCGCCATGACAGCACCGCCGGAACACTTTGCGCACCGTATCGTCGTCGCCGGCGCCGGCGGGCGCATGGGCCGCATGCTGATCGAGGCGATCCGCGACAGTGACGACTGCCGGCTCACCGGCGCGCTCGAAATGCAGCACAGCCAGGCGCTCGGGCTCGACGCAGCCGGGTTCCTCGGGCATGCGAGCGGGGTGGCGATCACCGCGGACCTGCACGCCGGTATCGCCGGCGCCGAAGTGCTGATCGACTTCACGCGCCCGGAAGGAACCCTGGCGCATCTTGAGGTTTGCCGCGCCCTCGGCGTGAACGCCGTGGTCGGCACCACCGGCTTCACCGACGCGCAGCGGGCCGAGGTCGCGCAGGCCGCCGAGCAGATCGCGATCGTGATGGCGCCGAACATGAGCGTGGGCGTCAACGTCACGCTGCGGCTGCTCGAGATGGCGGCGCGCGCGCTGACCACCGGCTACGACATCGAGATCATCGAGGCCCACCACCGGCACAAGGTCGATGCCCCGTCCGGGACGGCGCTGAAGATGGGCGAAGTGGTCGCGGCGGCGCTCGGACGCGATCTCAAGCAATGCGCGGTGTTCGAGCGGCACGGCATCACCGGCGAGCGCGATCCGTCGACGATCGGGTTTTCCAGCATCCGCGGCGGCGACATCGTCGGCGACCACACCGTGCTGTTTGCCGGCAGTGGCGAGCGCATCGAGATCACGCACCGCTCGTCCAGCCGCGCGACCTACGCGCAGGGCGCGCTGCGCGCGGTGCGCTTCCTGCAGGGGCGCAAGAGCGGCCTGTACGACATGTTCGACGTGCTCGGACTGAAGTGACACCCCCCCAGGCTTCGCGCACTGCGTGTCGCTTCGCCAACCCCCTCACCGGGGGCGCACCCAGCGGCCTGGCAAAGCCAGTTCCGCGGGTGCCCGCGAACGGCCTGCTCCGCGGCCACTCGACCCCGTTTCGTGCGACGCGGGTGGCGCGCAACGCCATGGACAACTGAAGTAAATAGACGATGGGAGTGCCGTCCTTGCTCGCCCAGGGCGATCTGGTCACGCAGCTGGTGGCGGCGCTGCTGCTGGCGATGTCGGTTGCGAGTTGGGTCGTGATCCTGTGGAAGGCCTGGCTGCTGCGCCGCGCCAGCGGTGACGTGGCGCGCAGCACCGCGGCGTTCTGGCAGGCACCGTCGGTCGCGGATGCGCGTCAAAGGGTATCGGCTTTTGACCGAGAGGCCCTGGTGCTTCCTTTGATAGATGCTATCAAAATTGAAGCATCGCAGACGTTGGCCAGCGCCGGTGACCGGTCCCAGCAGCTGACCCGGCTACTGCGCGACGCGCTGCACCGGGTGCTGCGGCGGCTGCAGTTCGGCCAGGTGCTGCTGGCGACCGTCGGGTCCACCGCGCCGTTCGTCGGGCTGCTCGGCACGGTCTGGGGCATCTACCACGCGCTGATCGGCATCTCGCTGGTCAGCCAGATCACGATCGACAAGGTCGCCGGCCCGGTCGGCGAGGCGCTGATCATGACCGCCGCCGGTCTCGCGGTCGCGATCCCCGCGGTGCTTGCGTACAACGTGCTCGGGCGCTTCGTCGGCCACATCGAGGCCGACCTCGAGGGCTTCGCGCGCGACATCCGCGAACTGATGGCCGGCCCGGACGGCGACCGGCTGCGGACCTGAAAGCCGCGGCGATGGCATTCGGCCGACTCGAGCGCAGCCCCGGCCCGGCGCCGATGAGCGACATCAACATGACGCCGCTGGTCGACGTGATGATGGTGCTGGTGGTGATCCTGATCCTGACCGCGCCGCTACTGGCCAGCTCGATCCGACTCGACCTGCCGCGCACCGGGGCCGCCAGCCCGAGCGACGCGCCGAGGTTCGTGACCCTGGTGGTCGACAAGGCCGGCCAGGCGTTCCTGGACGACAAGCCGGTGACCCAGGCGGAACTGGCGGCCGACCTGGTCCGGATCGCCGCGCGCAACCCGGATACCGAAGTGCAGCTGCGCGCCGACCAGGCGGTGCCGTACGGCAGGGTGGTCGAAGTCATGGGCGCGGCGCAGCAGGCCGGTCTCGACCGGATCGGCTTCGTCGCCGAACCGGCGCGAAAGACGGCGCGCTGAGCTGCGCCGCGCCAGGGCCGCGGGGCAGTCTACCTACTGACCAGCCGCGCGCGCAGTATCGTCGCGCGCGCCAAGGGCATGACGCAGATTGCCCGCAGCACCGGCCTTTCGCGCGAACAGCTCTACCGCTCGTTCAGCGAGGCCGGCAATCCGACCCTTAAAACGACATTGGCCGTGATGAAAGCCTTGGGCATCGATCTGACGGCGAAACCGCACGCTGAACGCGTTTCGACCTGAACTCCCTGCGGCAGCGGCCAGCGTGTTCCGCGGAACATCCCGCAGCGGTCTGGGCACCATGGCGCGGTCTCGCATTTCCCCCGTCTCCGCTGGCTGGCGGTTGCGGCGCGAGCACCCCAATGCGCCCCGATCGATCCGGGCTACTTCCCCGCCGCCCCGCGCAGCAGCCCTGCCATCTGCGCGGCGGCGATCGCATGGCCAGCCGCGGCCGCCTTGCTGATCCACATCAGCGCCAGGTTCTCGTCCTGCTCCACGCCTTCACCGGCGGCATAACAGCGGCCCAGCCACTGCATCGCGTCCGCGTGGCCCTGCGCGGCAGCGAGCTGCCACCAGTAGACCGCGGTCTTCATCTCGCCGATCCGGTGGAACACCGCGCCCAGTTCCGCCTGCGCGTCCGCATCGCCGGCGTCGGCTTCGATCAGCAGCGCCGTCTCGGCCGCGGACAGCGGCGCGCGCATGAGCGGCAGTACGTCGCGCGCGTCGAGCAAGGTCCGCCCCCCTCCCGCTCCGGCACTCGCCGATCCGTCCTCGGCCTTGCGCAGCGCACCGTCCGAGATGCGGCGCCAGAGCGTGCGCTTGGAAAGGCCCGTGACGACGATCGCGGTGTCGAGGCTGATGAGGTCGGTGGTCATCGCGAAATAGTACCAGCGCGGCACGGCGGCAGTCGTGCCGTTGGCACGGTGTGCCGCGTGCCAGCGCGAGCGTCGGGGCCGCGTGCCGCAGGCGATTCGCCAACTCCTTCACGCTTTGGCGGGTGTATCAACCTGCAACGGCCCTGGCACGGTAACTGCAACTACTGGAGCGTACCGGGGGAGGCCCGGGCACCCCAACCCACTTTAGGAGTCACTCAATGAAGCAATTCAAGCAAATGCGTCGTTCCGCCCAGCGCGGCTTCACGCTGATCGAACTGATGATCGTGGTCGCGATCATCGGCATCTTGGCGGCCGTGGCGCTGCCGGCTTACCGCGACTACACGGTGCGGGCGAAAGTCAGTGAGCTGATTCTGGCTGCCTCGTCTGCCAAGACGTCCATTGCCGAATACGTGAACACGAACGGCGTGATGCCCGCCGCCGGCTCGATCAGCATTGAAGGACAAACTTCGACGTATGTCGCTAGCGTCGCTTATACAGATACTGATGCCTCAACGGGGATGGTCACCGTCACCGCGAGCGGCGCAGAAGTCGCAATGGCCGGCGGAACCATTACCCTAACCGGTGTTGCAAGTAACGGTCAGGTGGTTTGGACGTGCGGCGGCACGATTCTCGCCAAGTATCGTCCGTCGAGCTGCCAGGGCTGACGGCAGATCCAAACCATCGAGCAATAGAGCGATTCGCTAGGGGAATCGCTCTGGGAGGAGTGGCCCCCGTGCGGGGCCTTTTTCCTTGGGCAGCGCAAGTCCAACCATCGAGCAAACCATGCTGCAAGCCGTGTCCATCGTCGCCCCTGCGCAGAAGTCGCTTGCCGCGCCCAGGCCCGAGCGCGCCGGCTCACTGCTGACGCGCGACTTCGAGCTGCCGTTCGAGCCCTGGTGGGTGCTGTGGGTCGTGGCGCTCGCCGGCGCCTGGGTGCTGCCGACCCATTTCATTCCCTGGCGCGCGTTCCACGCCGACCTGCTGATGGCGTTGGCACTGCTGCCGGCGGCGTTCTGGATCGTGTTGCGCCGCGCCGAGCCGCTGCCGGTACATCCGAGCGCCGTCGTCGCGCTTTGCGTCGCGTTCGTTCCGGCGCTGCAGCATGCGGCCGGCATCATCGTGTTTGCGGGCGACGCGTGGATCAGCGGCCTCTACCTGTTCGGCTTTGCGCTTGCGCTGCTCGTCGGTGCGCGCTGCGAGCAGCAGCGCGCGGGTGTGCTCGGCAACGCGCTGTTCGCGGCGATCGGCGTCGCGGCGCTGCTATCCACCGGGCTTGCGCTGTACGACTGGCTGCATATGTCTGGCCTGGGCCTGCTAGTGCTGAAGTTTCCAATGGAGGGCGTGCGTCCCGGCGGCAATCTGGGTCAGGCGAACCATCTGGCGACGCTGCTGGTCTGGGGGCTGATCGCACTGTGGTGGGGCCACCTGAACGGGCGCTGCCGCGGTTGGATCGCTGTGGCCGGCGCGGCGTTCGTCATGCTGGGCGTCGCGGCGACGCGCTCGCGCACTGGCTGGCTCGAAGTCGCGCTGCTCGGCGTGGCGGCGCTGATCTATCGCCGGCCGCTGGAAACGCGGCGCCAGGCAAAGGCGCTGATCGGTCTGGGCGTCTACTTCATTGTGCTGAACCTGGCCTGGGGAGCGATCAGCCATGCGCTGCTGGTCGATGCCGGCCGCAGTGCGGCAAGCACGGTGTCGGCCGGTCTGCGCCCCACGGTGTGGCGCATGTTCATCGAGGCGATCGGGCAGCGGCCCTGGGCCGGCTGGGGCTGGACGCAGCAGGCGAGCGCGCATTACGCGCTGGCGCTGCAGTTCCCGCGGCTCGACTACAGCTTCTCGAGCGCGCACAACCTGGTGCTGGACCTGCTGGTGCAGAACGGCATCTTGCTCGGCGCGCTGCTGGTGTCGGCGCTTGGGGCTTGGTTCGTGACGAAGGCACTGCGGGTGGCCACGGCGCAGGGCTGCCTGCTGTTGCTCGCGATTGGCACGCTCGGGCTGCACGCAATGCTCGAATTTCCGCAGGAATACGCGTACTTCCTGCTGCCGGCCGGGCTGATGATGGGCGCGCTCGACCAGATGCTGCCATTCGGACCGTGGTGGCCGCGTTGGACGCTGAGCCGCCGGGCCGGTGCCGCGCTGCTATTCCTCGCGACCGTGCTGGTCGGCTGGGTCGCGGTCGAATACAACCTGGCCGAGCGTAGCCTGGAGCGGGTGCGCTTCGAGCGCGCGCATGTCGGCCCGTCGCGCAACAGCCGCGCGCCGGACCTGGTGATGCTGACGCAGTTGCGTGCGCAGTTGACCCTGCTGCGCGTGCACCCCAAACC
Source organism: Burkholderiaceae bacterium (assembly GCA_030123545.1). Taxonomy (NCBI): domain Bacteria; kingdom Pseudomonadati; phylum Pseudomonadota; class Betaproteobacteria; order Burkholderiales; family Burkholderiaceae; species Burkholderiaceae bacterium. The sequence goes on from CP126124.1 coordinate 584,013, forward strand.
CGGCATGACGCCGCAGCAGCTCGACGCGATGCAGCGGGTGGTGCAGCGCTACCCGGCGAATGCCGGCGAGATGCTGTACGCGGTTGCGGCTGGGCTGAATGGCCGCCCGCAGGACGCGCGCGACGCGCTGGCGCGGCTGTGCCTGATGAGTCCGGCTGCCGCTTGCGACTCTGCGCTCAACAATTGGCGCATGATCGCGACGATCAGCCCGGTGCTGAAGAAGGTCAAGGTGCCCGACGAGGCGGCGATGGCGCGGCCGCGGCCGCCACGGCCGACTCCTGTCAGTCCGCATACTCCCTAACGTTCGTCGTCTGCCAGCCGAACGGTCGGCGCGCCGGCTTGAGGGGTAATCGGTTCGCTATTGTCCTGATAGCTGACGGTGACGCTTGCACAGGGGCTACGGCCTGTTTTCTTGTAGATCACGCACCGGTGCTGAGGCCGTTTTCGATGGGGTGACGGTGGAAATCGATGGCCGACGCAGACAGTACGGCGAAACGCGCATGGCGGAGGGGCTCCACAAGGTGCCGCGAAGGCCGGGCGGCGTGCGCGCAGGCCATGGCACGGATCGACGCGCTCGCAATCCCCGTGAAAGGACAATTTGCCGTTTGTGTAGGCATGCCATAAAATGGCATTAATTGGCAAAACCAGGAACTTTCACCATGTCGCTCAACATCTCATTGCCCGCCGAACTCGAAAACCGCGTGCGAGACCATGTTGCCTCTGGCATGTACGGCTCCGCGAGCGAGGTCATTCGCGAGGCACTGCGCCTGTTTGAAACCTATCAGGCCGTACAGGCCACCCGTTTGGCTTCACTGAAAGCGGACATCGCGCAAGGCGTGGCCGATGTTCATGCTGGCCGAGTCAGTGCAATGGACGTGACGGCGATCAAGGCACAGGGGCGGGCTGTATTGCGGTCCAAAACAGGCGCCGCCTGATGGCTCGCATCGCGCTCACACGGAGCGCGCAGACCGATTTGCTGGAGGCTTGGCTGTATATCGCCGAGGAAAACCAGCAAGCGGCCGACCGTATGTTGGACACCATCGATGAAGAGACTCGTACGCTTCTGCTTCAACCGCTGATGGGCCGGGCGCGTCCGGAATTGGCCGATGGTGTACGCAGCTGGCCTACTTCAACGCCTTACATCCTGTTCTATCTGGCAGATGATGAAGGCATTACGGTGCTGCGTGTCTTGCATCACGCCCGGGATATCCGGCAAGTCGTCTTTTGACGGCAAACTGTCCTGTCGGGCGGTAGCAGTCTTCAATTTTTAGCAGCGCGAAGGCTGGGCCGTCCGCGCTCGGGTGAACAAGGGCGGACGGCCGGTGTCGCCGAACCCGCGCAAGCTGATCTCGCTGCGCCTGCCCGCCGACGTGATCGAGCGCTGGAAGGCGACGGGCCCGGGCTGGCAGACGCGCATGGCGGAGCGGCTCAGCAAGGTGAGGTGACCCCGTCACAGCACGCGTACTCGACCGGCGATGCGCCTGCTTTCTTGTAAATCGCGTGCCGGCGGCAGCCCGCGCCGCAAACGAGTGGTCGCAGTGTACGCCATTGGCGTATAAAATGCTTCCCATGGAGTTCGTCGAAACCCCGACCTTTACCCGCATGGTGACGGCGCTACTGTCCGATGATGAGTACAGGGAGATGCAAAACGAGTTGGCGGAAGACCCGGAACGCGGCGATCTCATCAAGGGCGGCGGCGGTATCCGCAAACTGCGCCATGCCATGCAGGGGCGGGGCAAGAGCGGCGGAGTTCGGGTGATTTACTACTGAATCAAGGACGACCATCAGATTTACATGCTGGTCGTGTATCCGAAGTCGAAAAAAGACGATCTGACCGACAAGGAAATCGCCGTTTTGCGCGAATTCGTGAAGGAGCTATGAGCATGGAAAAGACACTGTTTGATGATCTGGTGCAGAGCCTGAAAGAAGCCAAGGCCATCTCCAAAGGCAAGGCCCAGGCTTCGCGCCGTTTCGAGATCGTGCCGCCCGACGTCAAGGCCGTGCGGGAGCAGATCGGGCTGTCGCAGAGCGAGTTCGCGCGTTTGATGCGGGTGAGCATCAAGACGCTGCAAAACTGGGAGCAGCACCGCCGCAACCCGACCGGGCCTGCTGCCGCGCTGCTCAAGATCGTCTCGGCGGCGCCCAAGGTAGCGCTCGAATCGCTGCACGGCTGATTTCGATGGACCGCTAGCCGAAGTGAACATCGCGGCTGCCGTGGCGCCGCGCGACGGTCGGGCCACGAACGGCCGCATCGAGTTCGGGGGCAAACCGATTGCTCTTACTTTAATAGCGCACAGTCAAGATTGTTCCTTGGCTGCGGCCTGCTTTCTTGTGAATTTCTCACTGGCAAGTGATTCATGAGCAAAGTCAAGGTCGCGGACCTGCCGATTTTCGACACAGCCGACTACCTGCGGAACGAGCAGGCGTGCGCCGAGTACCTGACCGCCGTGCTCGAGGATGCCCGCCGACGTGATCGAGCGCTGGAAGGCGACCGGCCTCGGCTAGCAGACGCGCATGGCGGAGCGGCTGGGCAAGGTGGGGCGAATAGGGCCCGCCGGCGCGCTGAATGGGGATGGCGTTGCCCCGTCACGGGAGCTGATGGGATAGCGCATAGGCCCTAGAATCGTTGCGGCGCAGCATGCCGCGCAACCCCTCTTGTCGCGACCGCCGGTCCTTTTTTCCCATGCGAGAGCAATACCACCCCCAGGAAGTCGAGAAAGCCGCGCAGGCCCGCTGGAGCGCCGCCGACGTGTACCGCGTGCGCGAGGACCCGGCGAAGAAGAAGTTCTACGCCTGCTCGATGCTGCCCTACCCCAGCGGCAAGCTGCACATGGGCCATGTGCGCAACTACACGATCAACGACATGCTGACGCGCTACCTGCGCATGAACGGCCACAACGTGCTGATGCCGATGGGCTGGGACGCGTTCGGCCTGCCGGCCGAGAACGCGGCGCTGAAGAACGGGGTGCCGCCGGCGCGGTGGACCTACGACAACATCGCCTACATGAAAAAGCAGATGCAGGCGATGGGACTGGCGATCGACTGGAGCCGCGAGGTCGCGACCTGCGACCCCAGCTACTACAAGTGGAACCAGTGGCTGTTCCTGAAGATGCTCGAGAAGGGCATCGCCTACCGCAAGACCCAGGTCGTCAATTGGGATCCGGTGGACCGCACCGTGCTGGCGAACGAGCAGGTGATCGACGGCCGCGGCTGGCGTACCGGCGCGCTGGTCGAAAAGCGCGAGATTCCCGGCTATTACCTGAAGATCACCGACTACGCCGAGGAACTGCTCGAGCAGGTGCAGACCGGTCTGGCCGGCTGGCCGGAGCGGGTGCGGCTGATGCAGGAGAACTGGATCGGCAAGAGCGAGGGCGTGCGCTTCGCGTTCACGCACGACATTCGGGACGACGACGGCGCGCTGATCCAGGACGGGCGCATGTACGTGTTCACCACCCGCGCCGACACCATCATGGGCGTGACCTTCTGCGCGGTCGCGCCCGAGCATCCGCTGGCCGCGCACGCCGCCCGGACGAACCCTGCGCTCGCGGCCTTCATCGAGGATTGCAGACGAGGCGGCACCACCGAAGCGGAACTGGCTGCGCGCGAAAAGGAGGGCATGTTCACCGGCCTGCACGTGACCCATCCGCTGGAGGGCGACCCGGTCGAGCTGTGGGTCGGCAACTACGTGCTGATGAGCTACGGCGACGGCGCGGTGATGGGCGTGCCGGCGCACGACGAGCGCGATTTCGCGTTCGCGAAGAAATACGGTCTGCCGATCAAGCAGGTGATCCTGGTCGAAGGCAGGCGCTACGACTACCGGCACTGGCAGGACTGGTACGCCGACAAGGAGAACGGCGTCACCGTCAACTCCGACAGCTACAGCGGGCTGCCGAGCCGCGAGGCCGTGGACGCGGTGGCTCATGCGCTGACCGTGCGCGGTCTCGGCGAGAAGACCCGTACCTGGCGGCTGCGCGACTGGGGCATCAGCCGCCAGCGCTACTGGGGCACGCCGATCCCGATCATCCACTGCCCGCAGCACGGCGCGGTGCCGGTGCCGGAACGCGACCTGCCGGTGGTGCTGCCGCAAGACTGCGTGCCCGACGGTAGCGGCAATCCGCTGCAAAAGCATGAAGCCTTCCATGCCGGCGTGACCTGTCCGGTGTGCGGTCAGCCGGCCCGGCGCGAAACCGACACCATGGACACCTTCGTCGATTCGTCCTGGTACTTCATGCGCTACTGCGACCCGAAGCTGGACACGGCGATGGTCGGCGCCGGCACGCGCTACTGGATGCCGATGGACCAGTACATCGGCGGCATCGAGCACGCGATCCTGCACCTGCTGTACGCGCGCTTCTGGACCCGGGTGATGCGCGACCTGGGCTTGGTCGCGATCGACGAGCCGTTCACGCGGCTGTTGACCCAGGGCATGGTGCTGAACCACATCTATTCGCGCAGGAGCGACACCGGCGCGATCGAATATTTCTGGCCGAACGACGTGACGCCGATCCTCGACGCCGACGGCAAGCAGGTCGGGGCGCGCCTGAAGCACGCGGTCGGCCAACTCCCCGCCGGCACGCCGATCGACTATGAAGGCGTCGGCACCATGAGCAAGAGCAAGAACAACGGCGTCGACCCGCAGGACCTGATCGAAAAGTACGGCGCCGACACCGCGCGGCTGTACACCATGTTCACCGCGCCGCCGGAAGCCACGCTCGAGTGGAACGACCAGGCGGTCGAAGGCTCGTACCGCTTTCTGCGGCGGCTCTGGGCATTCGCCGCGCGCAAGTCGGCGGCGCTGGCGGCCGCGCCGCCGGATGCGGCTGCGTACGGGCCGCGCGCGCAGGCGCTGCGCCGCGAGGTGCACGGCCTGCTGCGCCAGGTCGACTACGACTACCGGCGCATGCAGTACAACACGGTCGTCTCCGGCGCGATGAAGATGCTGAACGCGGTCGAAGGCTTCGACGGCGACGACTCGGTTGGCGACCGCGCGGCGCTGGCGGAAACCTTCAGCATCCTGCTGCGCTGCCTGTATCCGGTCGCGCCGCATGTGACCGACGCGCTGTGGGACGAACTCGGCCTCGCGGCGCGGCACGGCGCGCTGGTCGACGCGCCCTGGCCGCAGGTCGATGCCGCGGCGCTGGAGCAGGACGAGATCGAGCTCGTGCTGCAGGTCAACGGCAAGCGGCGCGGCGCGATCCGCGTGCCGGCGCAGGCTGACCACGCTGCGATCGAGCGCATCGCTGTCGAGAGCGAGGCGTTCCGGCAGGCGGCGCATGGCGCGCAACCGAAGAAGGTGATCGTGGTGCCGGGCCGGCTCGTCAATCTCGTCGTCTGACCGTGCGGCGCCGTCTGGTTTTCGCGGTGCCGTGCGCCGCCCTGCTCGCCGGTTGCGGCTTCAAGCTGCGCCAGGCGCCGGATTTCGCGTTCAGCTCGCTGTACTGCGGGGCCGACACGCCGCTGTCGAACGAGCTCAAGCGCGACCTGACCGCCAGCGGCAAGGTGCAGGTGTATGGCGACGCGAAGCAGATTGGCGATGCGCAGGTCGTGCTCGACATCCCCGGCGACCAGCGCGAGCGCGTGGTCGTCGCGCTCAATTCCGCCGGCCAGGTGCGCGAGATCGAACTGCGGCTGCGCGTCACGTTCCGGCTGCGCGACCGCGCCGGCAAGGAGTTGATCCCCGACACCCAGCTGCTGCAGCGCCGCTACGTGAGCTACAACGCGACCGTGGTGCTGGCCAAGGAGTCCGAGGAGGCGCTGCTGTACCGCGACATGCAGACCGACATCGTGCAGCAGATCATGCGCCGGCTCGCGGCGGTGAAGGAAATATGAAACCTTGCGGGACAGACCGTAGCGCCGAAGGCGCGAAGCTCTGTCCTCAACTGACCAGAGGCGGGACAGACCGTGGCGCCGAAGGCGCGAAGCTCTGTCCTCGACTGACCAGAGCGAAATCCTGAGCCATCCGGCCTGACCCATGCCGCTCGACGCCATCGATCGCCAACTGCTGGCCGCGCTGCAGCGCGACGGCCGTGCCAGCATGGAGGCGCTGTCGGAGCGTGTGAACCTGTCCGCGCGCGCCACGCTGAACCGGGTGCGCCGCCTCGAGCGCGACGGTCATATCGAGGGCTACCGGGCGCTGCTGTCGCGCGCCAGCCTGGGCGAGCATGTGTCGGTGTTCGCCGAAATCGCGCTGAAGGACCAGCGCCGCGCGGTGGTGCAGCGCTTCGAGCAGCGCATGGCGGCCACGCCCGAGGTGGTCGCCTGCTACGTGATCAGCGGACGCTACGACTACCTGGTGCGGGTTGCGTGCCATGACCTCGCGCAGTACCACGCGCTGATCAATGGCTGGTTCGACGACCTGACGCTGGGCATCGAGAAGATCGTCACCAACACCGAGTTGCAGACGATCAAGGAATTCGCCGGATTTCCGCTGCCAGTCGGCACAGATTGAGCCTCTTCCGATTCGGAAGTTAGCGCGCCGGCTCACGGCTGGACCGGTCGCGACCAACACCTGATCTTCACCACTGCCGCCGCCCGGCGCGGCCTACACTGGCCTCATCACCGGAGACAATGATGAGTATCGAAAGAGTAGCGACCAGTCAAGAACTGATCAAGGCTGAAGCGGAAGTGGTCGCCAACACCTACGACCCGGTCCCGGTCGTGGTGGCGCGCGCGCGCGATTGCCTGGTGTGGGACGTCGAGGGCCGCGAGTACCTCGACATGATGAGTGCGTATTCCGCCGTCAGCCACGGCCATCTGCATCCGCGCATCGTCGCCGCGGCGACGCGCCAGCTCGGGCGCGTCGCGGTGACCTCGCGCGCCTACTACGGCGACACGCTGGGCCCGTTCCTCGAAAAACTGTGCGGCCTGGCCGGTTTCGAGCGCGCGCTGCCGATGAACTCCGGCGCCGAAGCCGTCGAGACCGCGATCAAGGCCGCGCGCCGCTGGGGCCATTACGCGCGCGGCATTGCGGATGGCACGGCCGAAATCCTGGTCGCGAAGAGCAACTTCCACGGCCGCACCACCACGGTGATCAGCGCGTCGAGCGAGCCGGCGTACCGCGCCGGCTACGGGCCGCTGACGCCCGGTTTCCGCTGGTTCGATTTCGGCGACATGGCCAGCGTGCGCGCGGCCGCGACCCCCGCGACCTGTGCCGTGCTGGTCGAGCCGATCCAGGGCGAGGCCGGCATCGTGCTGCCGCCGCCGGGCTTCTTCGCCGAACTGCGCGAATGGTGCACGCGCGAGCGGGTGCTGCTGATCCTGGACGAGGTGCAGTCGGGCCTGGGCCGCACCGGGCGCTGGTTCGCGTTCGAGCACGAAGGCATCCGGCCGGACGGGCTGATTCTGGGCAAGGCGCTCGGCGGTGGCCTGCTGCCGGTCAGCGCGTTCCTGGCGGACCGCGCGGTGATGGACGTGTTCACGCCCGGCAGTCACGGCTCCACCTTCGGCGGCAACGAACTGGCCGCCGCGGTCGGGCTGGAGGCGCTGAAGGTGATCGAGGACGAGAACCTGGTCGCGCGCAGCGCCGCGCTTGGGGCTCATCTGCTGGAGCGGCTGCGCGCGGTGCAGCGCGCGGCGGCGCCGCTGATCCGCGACGTGCGCGGGCGCGGGCTGTGGGTCGGCGTCGAGATCGATCCGTCGATCGCGACCGCGCGCACGGTGGTCGAGCGCATGGCGGCGCGCGGCGTGCTGTCCAAGGAGACGCACGAGACCGTGATCCGCTTCGCGCCGCCGCTGACGATTGCGCGCGAGCAGATCGACCGCGCCGTTGATGTTTTCGAGCAAATAGCCCTTGAAATGCGCGGAAACCGTGCTATAAAATCCGCAGCAACCACGATGATGTCCGATGTCGCGTTGTCGAAAGCTGGCGCACCGGGCGCGCACGAGGCGCCGCGCACCGTGACCGCAGTTGCAGCGGCCGGGGCCGAGCCGCCGTCCGCGGCGCGAAGCGCGCCGCACCTGCTGATGAGCCCGCCCGACTACTTCGAGGTGAGCTACGTCATCAATCCCTGGATGGACCCGACGCGCTGGTCGCGCGACGCGCGGCGCCTGTCGCACGACGCGCATGCCGGCTGGGTCGCGCTCAAGGCCTGCTACGAGCGGCTCGGCGCCAAGGTGGTGGTCAAGCCCGCGGCGCGCGGACTGCCGGACCTGGTGTTCACCGCGAACTGCGCGTTCGTGCTCGACGGCAAGGTGCTGCTCGCGCGCTACCTGAATCACGAACGCCAGGGCGAGGAGGAGCACGGGCAGCGCATGTTCGAGCAACTGCTCGCGCGCGGCGAGGTCGATTCGCTGCACCGCACCCCGCCCGGCGTGTTCTTCGAGGGCGCGGGCGATGCGATCTACGACGCGCGGCGCGGCATCGTCTGGACCGGCCACGGCCAGCGCTCCAGCCCGCAGGCGCGGGGCACGATCGAGCAGGTGTTCGGCATTCCGACGCTGGCGCTGGAACTGACCGACCCGCGCTTCTACCACCTCGACACCTGCCTGTGCCTGCTCTCCGGCGGCGAGGTGCTGTACTACCCGGCCGCGTTCACCGAAGCCGGACGCGCGCAGATCCGCGCGGTCGCGGGCAGCGCGGTGATCGAGGCCGACGAGCGCGACGCCATGCACCTGGGCGTCAATTCGGTCTGCATCGGCCGCGACCTGGTGCTGTGCTACTGCAGCCGGCCGCTGCGCCAGCAACTGACCGAGCGCGGCTACCGCGTGCACGTGGTGCCGCTGGGTTCGTTCAACCGCTCCGGCGGCGCCGCGTACTGCCTGACGCTGCGGCTCGACAACCGGTACCGCGGGCGCGTTGCGGCGGCGCATAGCCACTGGGCCGAGGCCGCGTAAACCGTAAACTCGACGGCCATGCAGCACAGTCCCGCCCAGCTTTCCCAACGTCTGGCGCGCGGCCTCGAGCCGCTGTACACGCTGCACGGCGACGAGCCGCTGCTGATCCAGGAGGCGGCGGACGCGATCCGGGCCGCGGCGCGAGCCCAGGGCTTTACCGAGCGCAGCGTGCACACCGCTGTAGGCGCGGGTTTCGACTGGAGCGAGGTGCTCGCGGCCGGCGGCTCGATGAGCCTGTTCGCGGCGAAGCAGATCGTCGAGGTCCGTATCCCGTCGGGCAAGCCGGGCAAGGACGGCGGCGCCGCGCTACAGCAGCTGGCGCGGCAGGCACGTGACAGCGACGCGGTGCTGACGCTCGTGCTGCTGCCGCGGCTCGACAAGGCGACCCGCAGCGGCGCCTGGTTTTCCGCGCTGGAGGCCGCGGGCGTCACGCTGCAGGTCGATGCGATTGCTCGCCCCGCGTTGCCGCAGTGGATCGCCGGGCGGCTGCGCGCGCAGGGCCAGCGCGTAGCAGCCGGCGAAGCCGGGCAGCGCACGCTGCAGTTCTTCGCGGACCAGGTCGAGGGCAATCTGCTGGCCGCGCACCAGGAGATAGCCAAGCTCGCGCTGCTGTACCCGCAGGGCGAGCTGTCGTTCGAACAGGTCGAGCGCGCGGTGCTGAACGTCGCGCGCTACGACGTGTTCCGGCTGTCCGAGGCGGTGCTCGGCGGCCAGGCCGCGCGCGCGCTGCGCATGCTGGGCGGGCTGCAGGCGGAAGGGGTGGCCGAAGTCCTGGTGCACTACACGCTGGCCGAGGACATCCGCGCGCTCTGGCGCGTGAAGGGTGCGATCGGCCTGGGCCGGCCGCTGCCGCTGGCGCTGCGCGAGCAGCGCATCTGGGGCCTGAAGGAGCGGCTGTTCGAGCGGGTGCTGCCGCGCCTCTCGGAAACCACGCTGGCGAATCTGCTGCATGCGGCGCAGCAGGTCGACGGCATCGTCAAGGGCCTGGCGCAGCCGGACTGGCCGCAGGACGGCTGGGCGTCGCTGCAGCGGCTGGCGCTGGCGCTGTGCCGCGAATGTGCTGCGACGCCGGCGACGATCGCGCCGCTGCGAGCCCGCGCGGCTTGACCGCACCGGCCCGGGCGCGTCCGGGATCGAGCAGGAGCCCGGACCCGCATCGCGACGCAACGCGCCGTGACAAAATGGCGCGATGAACGCGCCCGACGTCGCCGCTCCGATCCACGCCCTCGGTGAACGAGCAAGAATCGCCGCAGCCGAGATGGCGCGTGCCGAGTCAGCTACTAAAAATATAGCATTGCGCGGCTTGGCCGCACTGCTGCGCGAGAACGTCGCGGCGCTGCAGGCGGCGAATGCAAAGGATCTGGCGCGTGCCGGCGACCTGGCCGCGGCGATGCGCGACCGCCTGAAGCTCGGCACTGCGGCGATCGAGACCTGTGCCCAGGGCTGCGAGCAACTGGCGGCGATGCCCGATCCGATCGGCGAGATCACCGGCCTGCGCCAGCAGCCCAGCGGCATCCGGGTCGGCCAGATGCGGGTGCCGATCGGCGTGTTCGGCATGATCTACGAGAGCCGTCCCAATGTGACGATCGAGGCCGCGAGCCTGTCGATCAAGAGCGGCAATGCCTGCATCCTGCGCGGCGGCTCCGAGGCGATCGAATCGAACCGCGCGCTGGCCGCGCTGGTGCAGCAGGCGCTCGATGCGGCGGGGCTGCCGCCGGACGCGGTGCAGCTGGTGCAGACCACGGATCGCGCCGCCGTCGGCGAGCTGATCGCGATGCCGCAATACGTCGACCTGATCATCCCGCGCGGCGGCAAGGGCCTGATCGAGCGCATCAGCCGCGAGGCCAAGGTGCCGGTGATCAAGCACCTCGACGGCAACTGCCACGTCTATGTCGACGACCCTTGCGACCTTGCGATGGCGGTGACGATCGCCGACAACGCCAAGACGCAGAAGTACAGCCCCTGCAACGCGGCCGAGGGACTGCTGGTGGCGCGCGGCGCCGCAGACGAATTCCTGCCGCGCATAGCCGCCATCTTCGCGGCCAAGGGAGTGGAAATGCGCTGCGATCCGGCGGCCGCGCAAATCCTGAGGTCAAATTCGGCTATAGCCATGGCCGCATCTGGACAAGGCGCTATCAAATCAGGATTCCAGGTGGTCGATGCAGTGGAATCCGACTGGTCCGAGGAATACCTTGCGGCCGTCATCAGCATCAAGGTGGTGGCGAGTGTGGACGAGGCGATCGCGCACATCAACCACTATTCGAGCCACCACACCGACGCGATCGTCACCCGCGACCATATCCATGCGCAGCGCTTCCTGCGCGAGGTCGATTCGGCCAGCGTGATAGTCAACGCGAGCACGCGCTTCGCCGACGGCTTCGAATACGGGCTCGGCGCCGAGATCGGCATCAGCACCGACAAGTTCCACGCGCGCGGGCCGGTCGGCATCGAGGGCCTGACCTCGCTGAAGTACGTCGTGCTGGGGCAGGGCGAAGTGCGCCGCTGACGTACTTCAGGCCTGGATGCGAACGCGTTTGCGGAGCGCCCGCGGCTCTTGGTCATAATCACTGCGAGACAACAAACTGGAGACGCCGATGACCACCGCCACGATGACTGCCGCAGTGCCGCGGCCCAAGGCGACACCGAAGGTGATCGCCGCGATCACGATCGGCAACGGTCTGGAGTTCTTCGACTTCACCGTCTTTGGTTATTTCGCGGTCGTGATCGGCCAGCTGTTCTTTCCGGTGAAGGACAAGGCGTACGAGCTGATGCTCGCGCTCGGCACCTTCGGCATCGCATTCGTCGCGCGTCCCATCGGCGGCCTGGTGCTCGGTCTGTTCGCCGACAGGGCCGGGCGCAAGCCGGCGATGACGCTGACGCTGATCCTGATGGCGGTCGGTGCGCTCGGCGTCGCGGTCGCACCGAACTATGCGCAAATCGGCATCTGGGCGCCGATCTGGTTGACGGTCGCGCGTCTGGTGCAGGGCTTCGCGCTCGGCGGCGAGGTCGGCGCGTCGACCTCGCTGCTGCTCGAATACGCCGACGACCACAGCCGCGGCTACTTCGGCAGCTGGCAGTTCGTCAGCCAGGGCTTCAGTTCGCTGCTCGGCGCAGGTGTTGCCGCGCTGCTGACCAACACGCTGTCGCACGATGCGCTGTACAGCTGGGGCTGGCGCATCCCGTTCTTCATCGGCGTGCTGATGGTGCCGGTCGGCGTCTACATCCGGCGCCATCTCGATGAGACGCTGGGGCATCGGGCTGGCGAAGACGAGAGCGCGAAGGCCAAGCTGAAGGAAGCGTTCCGCACCGATTCGAAGCTGATCTGGTCCGGCGTGCTGCTGATCTGGGGCGGCACGGTCGCGACCTACCTGATCGTCTTCTACTTTCCCACCTACGCGAAGCAGTTCCTCGGTTTGCCGCTGTCGGTGACGCTGTGGGCCGGCGTCACGGCGTCGGCGATCCTGATCCCGGTCTCGATCTTTGCCGGCCGGCTGTCGGACCGGGTGGGCCGCATCCCGGTTGCCTGGTGGTCGCGGCTGGCCTTGATGATCCTGGTGGTGCCGGGCTTCATGCTGCTGGTGAACTACCGTTCCGCTGGCGCACTGATCGGCGTGGTCGCGGTGCTGTCGGTGCTACTCGCGCTGCAGGCATCGCCGGGGATCACGTTCATCACCGAGCTCTATCCGCGGGCGGTCCGCGCCACCTCGCTGTCGGTCGTCTACAGCCTGGGGGTCGCGATCTTCGGCGGTACGGCGCAGGTGATCGCGACCTGGCTGATCAAAGTCACCGGCAGCGATCTCGCGCCGGCCTGGTACATGATCGTCGCGACGCTGCTCTCGTCGCTGCCGTACCTGTGGCTGAAGGAGACCGCCGGCCGGCCGATCTGAATCGCGATACCAGGGCTGGGCGCGGACCCGGCCCTTGCATAACGGCCGTTCGGCCCAAGGTGACGGGGTCAACAGGCCCTAAAATCCCCGTGCACCGCATCGCGGGGCGACACTTGCGACAGGCTGCATGGTTCCGCACCTCATCACCGCGCTCTCCGGCCCGATCAACGAGCTCGAGCAGCGCATCCTTGATTCGATGCCGGCGATCGAGCGCTGGTTTCGGCTCGAGTGGATGGAACACACGCCGCTGTTCTACAGCTCGGTCGACATCCGCAATGCCGGCTTCAAGCTGGCACCGGTCGACACCAACCTGTTCCCGCGCGGCTGGAACCATCTGACGCCGGAGATGCTGCCGCTGGCGGTGCAGGCGGCGCAGGCGGCGATCGAGAAGATCTGCCCCGAGGCCCGCAATCTGCTGGTGATTCCGGAGAACCACGCCGGCAACAGCTTCTACCTGAGCAACATCGCGCAGCTGCACCGCATCTTCTACATGGCGGGGCTGAACGTGCGCGTCGGCTCGATCGATCCGGCGGTCAAGAAGCCGACCACGGTCGAACTGCCGCATGGCGAGCATGTGACGCTGGAGCCGGTGGTGCGCGGGCGTCGGCGCCTCGGCGTGAAGAATTTCGACCCCTGCACCATTCTGCTGAACAACGACCTGGCCGCCGGCACACCGGGCATCCTCGAAGAGTTGCACGAGCAGTACCTGCTGCCGCCGCTGCATGCCGGCTGGCCGGTGCGCCGCAAGAGCAACCATTTCCACAGCTACGAGGAGCTGTCGAAGCGCTTCGGCAAGCTGCTCGGGATCGACCCCTGGCTGATCAACCCGATGTTCGGCAAATGCGGCGAAGTCGATTTCAGCGAAGGCGCGGGCATGGACTGCCTGACCAGCAACGTCGATGCGCTGCTGACGCGGATCCGGCGCAAGTACAAGGAATACGGGATCAACGAGAAGCCGTTCGTCGTCGTCAAGTCCGACGATCGCGGCCCGGGCATGGGCATCATGACGGTGCGCGACGCGAAGGATCTGGAGTCGATGCGGTCCGGCCACGGCCTGGGGCTTGGCGCCGACGCAGGTCCGAGCACCGAGCTGATCATCCAGGAAGGCGTGCTGACGAACGAGCGCATGAACGACGCGGTGGCCGAGCCGGTGGTGTACATGATGGACCGTTACGTGGTCGGCGGCTTTTACCGGGTGCATGCGGACCGCGGCGCGGACCAGGATCTGACGGCGCCGGGAGCGAAGTTCGTGCCGCTCGCGTTTGCCGACAGCACGCGCCTGCCCCAGCCCGGCATGAAGCCGGGCGCGAGCGCGCCGAACCGGTTCTACATGTACGGCGTGATCGCGCGACTGGCGATGGTGGCCGCGAGCTACGAGCTCGAAGCCACCGACCCGAACGCCGAAATCTACGACTGATTCAGCGCCGCCGGCCGCCGCCTTTGGTTTCGCGGTCGGCAGGGGCACAATAGCGAACTTTGTAACTGCAAGATTCCGGCGCGGCGTCGCAGCCGGAAGCTTTTCGTGGCGGCATCCAAGTCCTCCTTCGCGGCGCTCACGGTCGGCGCCATCGGCGTGGTCTATGGCGACATCGGCACCAGTCCGCTGTACGCGTTCCAGCAGGTGTTCATCACCGGCCATGTGGGCGTCACGTCGGAGAACATCTACGGCATCCTGTCGCTGATCTTCTGGACGCTGACGGTCATCGTGTCGCTGAAGTACGTGGTGCTGGTGCTGCGTGCCGACAACAACGGCGAAGGCGGCACCGCCGCGCTGCTCGCGAAGGCCTCGCATGCGGTGCGTGACCGGCCACGGTTGCGGCGTCGGCTGCTCGCGCTGGGATTGTTCGGCGCCGCGCTGTTTTATGGCGATGGCGTGATCACGCCGGCGATTTCGGTGCTGTCGGCGGTCGAAGGCCTGGAGGTCGTGTCGCCGCAGCTGAAGGAATACGTGGTGCCGCTGACGCTGGTGATCATGTTCCTGCTGTTCGTGGTCCAGAAGCGCGGCACCGCGGACATCGGCAAGTTCTTCGGCCCGGTGATGATCCTGTGGATGGCGGCGATCGGTCTGCTCGGCCTGATCCAGATCGCCCGGCATCCGGCGGTGCTGCTGGCGCTGAACCCGTACCATGCGCTGCGCTTCATGGTCGCCGATCCGGGCGTCACCTTCGTGATCCTGGGCGCGATCATTCTGTGCGTCACCGGGGCCGAGGCGCTGTACGCCGACCTCGGGCATTTCGGCAGGCGGCCGATCCGCTACGGCTGGTTCTGCATCGTGATGCCCGCGCTGGTGCTGAACTATTTCGGCCAGGGTGCGCTGGTGCTGCAGGACCCGAAGACGGTCGCGAACCCGTTCTACCTGCTCGCGCCGAAATGGGCGCTGCTGCCGTTGATCGTGCTGGCCACGCTCGCTACCGTGATCGCTTCGCAGGCGCTGATTTCCGGTGCGTTCAGCGCCACCAAGCAGATCGCGCAACTCGGCTACCTGCCGCGCATGCGCGTGCTGCACACCAGCGTCAAGGAGACCGGCCAGATCTACCTGCCGCTGGTGAACTGGTCGCTGTTCGTCGCGATCGTGCTGGCGGTGGTGCTGTTCAAGTCGTCCGCGGCACTCGGCGCGGCCTACGGTATCGCGGTCGCCGGAACGATGATCATCACGACCGCGCTGACCTACTACGTGGTCCGCTACGAATGGAACTACCCGCTGCTGCTGTGCATCGTGGCCACCGGCAGCTTCTTCGTGATCGACCTCGCGTTCCTGTCGTCGAATCTGCTGAAGATCATGGAGGGCGGCTGGTTTCCGCTGCTGATCGGCGGCGCGATCTTCATCGTGATGACGACCTGGAAGCAGGGGCGGCGCATGCTCAAGGCGACGCTGGCGAAGGACGCGATCGACCTGCCGAGTTTTCTCGATGCGGTGTTCGTGAGCCCGCCGGCGCGCGTTGCCGGAACCGCGGTGTTCATGACCGCCGAGCCGGGCCGGGTGCCGAACGCGATGCTGCACAACCTCAAGCACAACAAGGTGCTGCACGAGCAGAACCTGTTCGTCACGGTGCGCAGCCACGAAGTGCCGTGGATCGGGATGGACAAGCGGCTGGAGATCGAGTCGCTGGGCCACAACTGCTGGCAGATCGCGGTGCATTACGGCTTCAAGAACGACCAGGATCTGCCGCGCGCGCTGGAGCAGACCCGCGGCCGCGGCTGCGACGTCGATCCGATGAGCACCAGCTATTTCCTGTCGCGCGAGATCGTGGTGCCGACGATGGGTGCCAGCATGGCGCCGTGGCGGCAGAAACTGTTCGCGCAGATGCACCATGCCGCCAGCGGCGCGGCCGATTTCCTGAACCTGCCGAACAACTCGGTGGTCGAGCTGGGCTCGAAGATCGAGCTGTGACGGCCGCCGCAACCCCGGACCCCGTGCCTGATGAACATCCTCTTCGTTGCCGATCCGCTCGAGCATTTCAAGATCTACAAGGACACGACGTTCGCGATGATGCGCGAGTTGCAGCGCCGCGGCCACCGCATCGCCGCGTGCGGGCCGCACGACCTGGCGTGGCGGCGCGGCGGCGCGGTCGAGGCCGAGGTGCGCTGCATCACGCTCACCGGCGACCCGGCGCATTGGTTCAAGATTGATAGCGTAGAGAGAAGGCGTATCAACGGCTTCGACGCTATTTTGATGCGAAAAGACCCGCCGTTCGACGCCGAATACATCTACGCCACGCATCTGCTGGAGCAGGCCGAGCGCGAGGGCGCGCGCGTGTTCAACAAGCCCGCGGCGCTGCGCGACCATCCCGAGAAGCTCGCGGTCATGGAGTTCGCCGAGTGGTGCGGTCCGACGCTGGTCACCAGCAGCGCGGCCGAGATCGAGCGCTTCCACGCCGAGCACGGCGACATCGTGCTCAAGCCGCTCGACGGCATGGGCGGCATGGGCATCTTCCGCGTGCGCGATGACGCGTTGAATCTCGGCAGCATCACCGAGACGCTGAACCACGGCGGCAGCCGGTTCGTGATGGTGCAGCGCTTCCTGCCCGAGATCGTGCAGGGCGACAAGCGGGTGCTGGTGATAGCCGGCGAGCCGGTGCCGTACAGCCTGGCGCGCATTCCGCAGGGCCACGAGGTGCGCGCGAACCTCGCGGTCGGCGGCAAGGGCGTGGCACAGCCGCTGTCCGCGCGCGATCAGGAAATAGCGCGCGCGCTCGGGCCGGTGCTGGCCGCGCGCGGCCTGCTGCTGGTCGGGATCGACGTGATCGGCGACTGGGTCACCGAGATCAACGTCACCAGCCCGACCTGCTTTCAGGAGATCACCGAGCAGACTGGCTTCGACGTCGCCGCGATGTTCGCGGACGCGCTGTTGGCGGCGCTGGCGGTCCCGGCGGCTTGAGCCGCTGTAGTGCGTCGGATCGGCCTGGGGGTGAGCCTTACAGCGGCGCCCGTCAATGCAGCGCGACGCCCAGGCGCTGCGCCCAGTGCTGCGTCAGCGGCGTCCGCGGCTTGGCCAGCCGGCGTTCGTTCAGCAGCGCCAGTCCCAGCGCCCGGTTTCCGCCCGGCGCCGCCGCCGCGGCCAGCAGCGTCTGGTCGATCAGGTCGCGTTGCGCATGGCTGCCGCCGAAATGATGGGCGACGGTGCGCAGCGGGTACAGCTGCGCCTCGACCTCGGCCATGTCGCCGCGCGGGAACGCCGCCAGACCGGCCATCAGCGGCAGGCCAACTTCTTTCGCCATCGCGCGGTTGTCGGTCGCGTCGGTCTGCGCGCGCTCGCGGCAGCGCTCGAGCAACGCCTGCGCGTTCCCGCCGCCGCCCATCAGCGCGAGCAGCGCGTGCACGTCGTTGAACGCGTAGTAGCCGGCATGGCCGATCGGATCGGCCCAGGCCCGGGCCAGCGCCTGCCAGCGCTCGCCGACGTCGGCGCCGAGCAGGGCGATGCGCCACAGCAGCGCCGCGCAGTCCAGCCACTGCAGGTTGACCTGCGATGCGTCGCCGCCGATCTGCGCGTCGTACAGCGCGAGCGCGCCGTCGGTGTCGAGCGATTCGAGCTGGAACAGCGCCAGGTGCCACCAGTTGTGCACGGCCAGGCCGTTGTCGGGCGCCCAGTCGTCGCGGCGCTCGCGCAGCCAGCGCGCACCCTCCTCGTGCCGGCCCTGCATCTCCATCACATGGGCCACCGCGTGGACCGCCCAGGGCCCGCGCGGATCGAGCGCCAGCGCCGCGCGGCCGCATTCCTCGGCCAGCGGGTAGAGATTGCATTCCTCCAGGCCGAACGCGTGCATGCCCAGCACATAGGTGTACAACGCGTCGCCGGTATCCCATTCAGGCCGCACGCGCGCGACGCGGGCGCGCAGGCTGCGCGCGTCGCCGCGGTAGAAGTCGAACAGGTGGGCGCTGATCAGCGCCAGCAGATCGCGCGGATGCCGCTGCAGGATCTGGTCCCATGCGGCGCAGGCCTCGCGCCAGCGGCCGTCCAGCGCCAGCTGCGCGGCGCCGTAGTGCGCGCGCTCGCGCGCGCTGGCTCCGGCCATCAGCGGCTCTGCCGCCACCAGCGCCGCGCGTGCCTGCGGCAGCCAGGCGGGCTCGGTCACGGTCAGCACGAAATCGGCCTTCATCACCTGCGCCAGGCCCCAGCCGGGGTCGGCGGCGATCAGTGCGTCGAGCACGCTGAAGGGGTCGCCATAGAACGATACCAAGTGCCACAGCGCGCGTTCGTGCAGATCGCGTGCGGCCGACGATTCGGTACCGAGTGGAATGCCGCGGATGTCGTTCATCGCCGCCTCCTTCGCTATGCATTGCCGGTCCGCAGTGTGCGCCTCACGGCCGGCGCGGTCGTCCAGAGTCCGCAGGCTGCGTGGGGAAATCGGGCGGCCCGGCGGCCCGCGCCGTTGTAGCGCGGCGGGTCGGCCTGGTTTCGTATTTGGCAAGCCCGGCAGCGCATCAATCCCAAAGGCACGGAAGGCCGCGGAGCCGGCCATGCGCGGGCACCCGCGGAATTGGCTTTGCCAGGCCGCTGGGTGCGCCCCCGGTGAGGGGGTTGGCGAAGCGACACGAAGTGCGCGCAGCCCGAGGGTGAGCCTTACACCGGCGCGCCGTCGACGAACACCTTCAGTTCGTCGGCGTGGAACGCGGTCCAGGTCTCGTTCTTCGTCAGCGGCGCGGTCACGACCACCGCGGCGCGGTCCTCGGGCTGGTTGATGTCGGCGAAGTCGACCGACAGATCCTCGTCGGCCAGCGTCGCCAGCGTGAACGGGTACTGCCGCACCAGGTAGTACAGGCTGGTGGACGCATGTGCCCACAGCGCTTCGCCGTTCGAGAGCAGGAAGTTGAAGCTGCCGTGGCGCCGAATCTGCGGCAGCAGCTCATGCAGCGTCAGCGTCAGTTCGGCCACGCTGGGCAGCCCGGCGTGCGACTTGTTGAACTGCTGCATGATCCAGCAGAACGCGCGTTCGCTGTCGGTGGTGCCGACCGGATGGAAGCTGCCGTGCAGGCGCGGGTGGTAGTCCTTCAGGTCGCCGTTGTGCGCGAACACCCAGTAGTGGCCCCACAGTTCGCGCACGAACGGGTGCGCGTTCTCGAGCAACACATCGCCCTGGGTCGCCTTGCGCACATGGGCCACGATGTTGCGGCTCTTGATCGGATAGCGCCGGATCAGCTCGGCCACCGGCGACGCCACCGCGCTCTCATGGTCGACGAAATGGCGCAGGCCGCGGCCTTCGAAGAACGCGATCCCCCAGCCGTCGGCATGGTGGTCGGTGCCTCCGCCGCGCTGGCAAAAGCCGGTGAAGCTGAAGGTGGCGTCCTTCGGCGTCTTGCAGTTGAGCCCGAGCAACTGACACATGACGGATCGATCGCTGGTCGACGAAGAAGATCAGGGCCGGTCGCTCGATGGAACGTCCCATCGTCGGCGACCGGCCGTTCACTATTGTGGCATCGGCGCGCAAGAAGAGGGCTTATTTCGTTGCGGCATCACGACGCGTCGCAATCCGCGGGCTGGCAGCCGCGTCGGCGGCGCCTGCGCAGGCCGCGCACAGGCAGGCTTTGCCGCTGGCTGGCGCCGGAATCCGGTCCAACAGCGCTCTGCCGAAACTCACCTTGGTGCACCAGCACGGCGACCCGTTCGCGCTGGCTTCCATCGCACATTGGTTCGGCGCGCCGCATAGCGGACAGCGGTTGGGGTCGGACGGCAGGGCAGGCGCAGGCATGAGGCCTGCTTGTATCAGAAAGCATGGCCGGCCGGCCCGGTGCCGGCGCGAACAGGCCCTAGAATGAAGAGCCTCCGTCCGTGATTCTTCTATGTCAGATATCAGCCCGACTTCCCCGAACCCGTCTGCGGCCTCTGCCGCCCGTGCCGACGACGCATTGGTGCGCGAAGTCGCGCAACTGATGGTGTCCGCGCTGAACCTCGAGCGCGCGCCTGCCGAGATCGATCCGGACGAACCACTGTACGGCGATGGCCTGGGCCTGGACTCGATCGACATTCTCGAAGTCGCGCTCGTGATCTCGAAGCGATACGGGCTGCAGCTGCGCGCCGACGACGAGGACAACGGCCTGATCTTCCGCTCGCTGCGCTCGCTTTGCGACCATATCGCGGCGCGTCGGACCGAGTGAAGCGGACCGGGTGTCGCGGCGGCGCCCGCAGCGCCCGGGCCGGCGTTGATCACAGATGAATCTCTCGCGTCGCGACTGGGGACTGGGCTTGGCTGCGGCCGGCGCCCTGCTCGTGGCGCGCCCTGCGCGTGCCGATTGGGGGCTGCAGCAGTTGATGGCGCTGCTTTCGCAAAGCCGTTCGGCGCGGGCGAGCTTCATCGAGAAAAAGTACATCGCGCTGCTCGACAAGCCGGTCGAATCGTCGGGTGAACTGCTGTACCAGGCGCCGGATCGGCTGGAGAAGCGCACGTTCGTGCCGAAGCCCGAAGCGATGGTTCTGCAAGGCGACACGCTGACGCTGGAACGCGGCAGCGGGCGGCCGATCGTGCTGAACCTGCGGCAATACCCGGAGCTTGCGGCGTTCACCGAAAGCATACGTGCGACCCTGGCCGGGGACGAGCAGGCGCTGGAGCGGGTCTATGCGATCGCGCTCGACGGCGACGCAGCCCATTGGACGCTGACGCTGCGTCCGCTGGACGAGCGCATGGCGGCGGCCGTGCAGCGCATCGTGATCGGCGGCAGCGGCGGCGAGGTGCGCCGCGTCGAGATCGACCAGGCGGACCGCGACCGCTCGGTGATGACCATCACGCCGGCCGCCCAATGACCTCGGGGTGGCGCCGCGCGCCGGCGGTCTGGCTCTGGCTCGCGGCGCTCGCCGTCTGTGCGGTCGTGGTCGCGCGCTCGAAGTTCACCGCCGACCTGTCAGCCTTTCTGCCGAAGGCGCCGACCGCGCAGCAGCAGCTGCTGGTCGATCAGCTGCGCGACGGCGTCGCGTCACGGCTGATCCTGGTCGCGATCGCCGGCGCCAACGCGCCGACCCGCGCCGCGCTGTCGAAGGCGCTGGCCGCGCGGCTGCGCAACGACGAACGCTTCAGCCTGGTGCGCAACGGCGAGCCCTCGGCGCTGCGGCGCGATCAGGTGTTCCTGTTCGAGCACCGCTACCTGCTCAGCCCGGCGGTGACGCCCGCGCATTTCAGCGTGGCCGGGCTGCGCCAGTCGATAGCCGACACGATCGACCTGCTGGCGTCGCCGGCCGGGCTGCTCGTCAAATCGATCCTGACCAGCGACCCGACCGGCGAGATGCCGCTGCTGCTCGAGCAACTCGCCGACACCGCAGGCGCATCCGGCCAGCCGCGCAGTGAAGACGGTGCCTGGGCGTCGCGCGATGGTCAGCGCGCGCTGCTGCTGGTGCAGACCCGCGCGCCGGGATCAGACACCGACGGCCAGCAGCAGGCGATGGCCGCGCTGCGCAGCGCGTTCGATGCCGCACAGCGGCAACTGCCGGCGCCGGCCCAGGCCGCGACGCTGATCATGACCGGGCCCGCGGTGTTCGGCGTCGAGGCGCGCGACAGCATCCGACACGCGGCCGAGCGGCTGTCGCTGATCGGCCTCTCGCTGATCGTCGCGCTGCTGCTGTTCGTCTATCGCTCGCCGCGCACGCTGCTGCTCGGGCTGCTGCCGGTGCTCTCGGGCGCGCTGGCGGGCGTCGCCGCGGTCAGCCTGGGGTTCGGCGTCGTGCACGGGATCACGCTCGGCTTCGGCACGACGCTGATTGGCGAGGCGGTCGACTATTCGATCTACCTGTTCGTGCAATCCGAGGGCGGCGAAGGCGGCAGCGCGGCCCGCCGCGGCTGGGTGCGCAGCTTCTGGCCGACGGTGCGCCTGGGCGTGCTGACCTCGGTCTGCGGCTTCGCCTCGCTGCTGCTGTCGGGTTTTCCGGGGCTGGCGCAGCTCGGGCTGTACGCGATCACCGGGCTGCTGGTCGCCGCAGCGGTCACCCGGTTCGTGCTGCCCGCCCTGCTGGCGACGACGTTCCGGGTGCGCGACCTGAGCGCGCTGGGAACGGTGCTGGCGCGAGGGGTGCAGCGCGCGGGAATGCTGCGCTGGGGCGTCGTGGCTTTGCTTGTGGCCGGCGTCGCCGTGCTCGCGCTGCACCGCGGCGCGCTGTGGAATCAGGAACTCGGCGCGCTCAGCCCGGTGCCGGCGGCGGCGCTGGCGCAGGACGCGTCGCTGCGCGCCGACCTGGGCGCGCCGGACGTGCGCTACCTCGTGGTCGCGACCGGCGCGACGCAGCAGAGCGTGCTGCGCGCGAGCGAGGCGGTGGTGGCCGCACTGGCGCCGCTCGTGCAGGCGAACGTGATCGCCGGCGTCGACAGCCCGAGCCGGTTCCTGCCCAGCCTCGCCACGCAGCGCGCGCGCCAGGCCAGCCTGCCGGGCGCCGCTGAGCTCGAGCAGCGGCTGCGCGAAGCGCTCAGCACGTTGCCGCTGCGGCCGGACCGGCTCGCGCCGTTCGTTGCCGACGTCGAGGCGGCGCGCGTGGCACGCCCGATCGAACGCGCGGACCTGGCCGGCACCACGCTCGCGCTCGCGGTGGGCGGCATGCTGCTCAAGCGCGCGCCGAGTGCGGGCGCCGGCCCGCGCTGGAGCGCGCTGCTGCCGCTGCATGCACCCGATGCCGGCGGCACGAGCCAGACGTCGGGTGTGATCGACGCGGCCCGGGTGCGCCAGGCGCTGGCGGCGATCGACCTGAAGCCGGCCGGCGCAGACGTTTCGTTCGTCGACGTGAAGGCCGAGACGAATCGACTGTACGACGGCTACCTGCACCAGGCGATCGTTCTGTCACTGGCCGGACTGGCGGCGATCGCGGTGCTGCTGCTGATCGCGCTGCGGTCGGTGGCCGGCACGCTGCGGGTGCTGGCGCCGCTGGCCGGCGCGGTGCTGACGGTCAGCGCGGCGCTGGCGCTGGCCGGCCGCCAGTTGACGATCCTGCATCTGGTCGGGCTGCTGCTGATCGTCGCCGTCGGCTCGAACTATGCGCTGTTCTTCAACCGGTCCGCGGCAGAGCCGGCTGCCGGCTCGGCTCGAGATACGGCTGCGCACGCCCTTGCGCCGCGCACGCTGGCCTCGCTGCTGATCGCGAACCTGACCACCGTCGCCGGCTTCGGCGTGCTCGCGTTCTCCAGCGTTCCGGTGCTGCAGGCGATCGGCATCACGGTCGGGCCTGGTGCCGTGCTCGCGTTGCTGTTCTCCGCGGTGTTCGCCGCGCGGCCTGTCGCTAGCGCGCCGCCGCCTTCACCCTGAGCCGCCAGCCATGCAGCAGCGGCTCGGTGTAGCCGCTCGGCTGCTCCAGCCCCTTGAACACCAGGTCGCAGGCGGCCTCGTAGGCCATCGAGGTCTTGAAGTGGCCGGCCATCGGCTTGTAGAGCGGATCGCCGGCGTTCTGCTGGTCCACCACCGCGGCCATGCGCTCGAAGGTCTCGCGCACCTGCGCCTCGGCGACCACGCCGTGCAGCAGCCAGTTCGCGATGTGCTGGCTGGAGATGCGCAGCGTCGCGCGGTCTTCCATCAGGCCGATGTCGTGGATGTCGGGCACCTTGGAGCAGCCGACGCCCTGGTCGACCCAGCGCACCACGTAGCCGAGGATGCCCTGCACGTTGTTGTCGAGTTCCTGCTGGCGCTCCTGCGCGCTCCAGTTCGGCGCCGCGGCCACCGGCACCTGCAGCAGGCCCGCGAGCAGCGCGTCGTGCGCGCCGACCGGATCGGTCAGCGCCATGGTCTGCTCCATTTCTTTTTGCACCTGCGCGACGTTCACCTGGTGGTAGTGCAGCGCGTGCAGCGTGGCGGCGGTCGGCGACGGCACCCACGCGGTGTTCGCGCCGGCGCGCGGCTGCGCGATCTTCTGCTCGAGCATCGCGGCCATCAGGTCCGGCATCGCCCACATGCCCTTGCCGATCTGGGCGCGCCGACGCAGCCCGCAGGCCAGGCCGACCTGCACGTTGTTCTTCTCGTACGCGGCGATCCAGGCGCTGGACTTCATGTCGCCCTTGCGGATCATCGGGCCGGCGCGCATCGCGGTGTGCATCTCGTCGCCGGTGCGGTCCAGAAAACCGGTGTTGATGAACGCGATGCGCCCCGCCGCCGCGGCGATGCAGGCTTTCAGGTTCACGCTGGTGCGGCGCTCCTCGTCCATGATGCCCAGCTTCACCGTGTTCACCGGCAGGCCCAGCATCGCCTCGACCCGGCCGAACAGCTCGTCGGCGAACGCGACCTCGGCCGGGCCGTGCATCTTCGGCTTGACGATGTAGATGCTGCCCATGCGCGAGTTGCGGATGCCGCTGACCGAACTCTGGCGCTTCAGGTCGACGATCGCGGCCGTGGTCGTGATCACCGCGTCCATGATGCCTTCGGGGATCTCCTGGCCGCCCGCCATCAGGATCGCCGGATTCGTCATCAGGTGGCCGACATTGCGCACGAACAGCAGCGAGCGGCCATGCCGGCGCACCGGCTGACCCACCGCGTGGCCGTCGCCGCCGTCGGCGCCGTAGCCGCCGATGTAGTCGCGGTCCGGGTTCAGGCCGCGGGTGAAGGTCTTGCCGCCCTTGGTCACCTGTTCCGTCAAGGTGCCTTCGAGGATGCCGAGCCAGTTCGCATAGCCTTCGGTCTTGTCCTCGGCATCGACGGCCGCGATCGAATCCTCCAGATCGAGGATGGTCGACAGCGCTGCTTCCAGCACCACGTCGCTGATGCCGGCCGGATCGGCCTTGCCGATCACCGTGTCGCGGTCGATCCGGATGTCGATGTGGATGCCGTGGTGCTTGAGCAGCAGCGAGCTCGGCGCCGACCAGTTGCCCTGGTAGCCGACGAACTGCACCGGGTTGATCAGGCCGGTGCTGCCGCCTTTCTTCAGCATTGCCACCAGCCGGCCGCCGACCACGCGGTACGCGGTCACGTCGTCGTGCGACGCGCCCTTCAGCGGCACCGCCGAATCGAGGAAGCGGCGCGCGAACGCGATCACCCGCTCGCCGCGCACCGGGTTGTAGCCGCGTCCGCGCTCGGCGCCGCCGGTTTCGGGAATCGCGTCGGTGCCGTACAGCGCGTCGTACAGCGAGCCCCAGCGCGCGTTCGCCGCGTTCAGCGCATAGCGCGCGTTCAGGATCGGCACCACGAGCTGCGGGCCGGCCTGCACCGCCAGCTCGGCGTCGACGTTCTCGGTGGTCGCGCGCACCTCGGCCGGCACCGGCACCAGGTAGCCGATGGTCTCGAGGAACCTGCGATACGCCACCATGTCGCGGATCGGGCCCGGGTTCGCCTGATGCCATTTGTCCAGCTCGGCCTGCAGCCGGTTGCGCTCGGCGAGCAGCGCCGCGTTCTTCGGCGCCAGATCGCTGACGATCGCGTCGAACCCCTTCCAGAAGACGTCGCTCGCGACGCCGGTGGCGGGCAGCAGGCGCTGCTCGATGAACTGGTGCAGTTGCTGGGCCACCTGCAGGCCGTGGACCTTCACGCGTGCGGTCATGATGCGTTCCTCCATTGCATTCAGAAAAAGGCGAGCACGTCGCCGAGGCGGGTGCCGATCCGCGTCGGCAGCGTGCCGAGTTCCTCGAACGGCAGCCGCTGGCGGTTCACCCAGAGCGTGCGAAAGCCGTGCCAGGTCGCGCCCAAAGCGTCCCAGCTATTGCTGCTGACGAACAGGATCTGCTGCGGCGCCAGACCGGTGGCCCGCTCGCCGAGCTTGTAGGCCTCGGGGTGCGTCTTGTATTTTCGCACCGCGTCGACGCTGATCACGTGGTCGAGCAGCGCGCCGATGCCGGCGCTCTGCACCGCGTCGGCCAGCATCTGCGGATCGCCGTTCGACAGGATGCCGGTGGCCACGCCGCGCGCCTTCAGTTTCTCGAGCAGCGGCTTCGCGTCGGGAAAGCAGTCGAGCCGGCGGTAGGCGTCCATCAGGCGCTCGATTTTTGAATCAAATCCGGCTGAAGCCGGCATTGGTTCTTCGAAGTTAGCTATTTTTTTGATAGCGAACCGCAGCGCGGCCCCGGTCAGCGTCCAGAACGGCTGGTAGTGCGCGCCGTCGTCGCTGGTGGTCACGAGCCGGGTGTACTCGATCTGCTTGTCGCGCCACAGCGCGGCCAGCGCGGCGCCCTGGCCCGGAAACAGCGCTTCGGCCAACTGGCCCACGCTGTACACGTCGAACAGCGTGCCGTAGGCATCGAACAGGACGGCTTGCGGTGCTTGCATGCGGGGGTCGCGGTCTGCGGGTCCATCGGGCGCAACACGCGGCCGAAAGCGGCCCGACGGGAGCGCCGATTATCCGATGAAAGCGGCGTCGTCACGGCGCCTGCGTGCACGCCGCCGCGTCGCGCCGAAAAGCGCTCGATTCATGACTTTCATGCGCATAATCCTTCGGCAATGGACCGACTCAAGGCGATGGAGAGTTTCGTCGCGGTCGCGACGCGCGGCAGCCTCACAGCCGCGGCCCGGGACGAAGGCGTGGCGCCGGCGATCATCGGGCGCCGGCTCGACGCGCTCGAGGCCCGGCTCGGCGCCCGACTGCTGGTGCGCACCACGCGCCGGCTCTCGCTCACCGACGAAGGCAGCGCGTTCCTGGGCCATTGCCAGCGCCTGCTGCTCGAACTCGCCGACGCCGAGGCCGGCGTGGCCGCCGGCGGCAACCAGGCCGGCGGCCATCTGCGGCTGACCGCGCCGGCCGGGTTCGGACGCCGCCATGTCGCGCCGCTGGTGCCGCGTTTTCGCCAGCTGCATCCGCAGATCCGGATCTCGCTGGATCTGAGCGACCGGGTGGCCGACCTCGGCGCCGAAGGGCTGGACTGCGCGGTGCGCGTCGGCGACCTGCCCGATTCGTCGCTGGTCAGCGTGCGGCTGGCCGAGAACCGACGCGTCTGCGTGGCCACGCCGCGCTATCTGCAGCGCCACGGCGCGCCGCAGCATCCGAACGAGCTGGCGCGCTTCGACTGCCTGACCCTGTCCGGCAGCGCTGCGCAGAGCCGCGGCTGGTTGTTCCGGGTGCCGCGCGAGCCGGACGGCGCGGCGGATGGCGACGCGAGCGATGAATTCGGGCTGATCCATCTGCGCCCGGGCGGCGCCCTGGCCTGCACCGACGGCCAGGTGCTGCACGAATGGTGCCTGGCCGACGGCGGCATCGCCTGGCGCAGCCTGTGGGAGGTCGGCGCGGACATCGCGGCGGGCCGGCTGGCCGAGGTGCTGGCCGATTTCGCCGCGCCGCCGAACGGGGTGTACGCGGTGTTCCCGCAGCGCCGGCACCTGCCGCAGCGCGTGCGGCTCTGGGTCGACTTCCTCAAGCACAGCTACGGCCAGCCCGGCTATTGGCAGGCTGAGTGAAGGCAGGCCGGGTGAAGACGGGCCAGGTGGATCCGCGCGAACCCAAGCCGCTGGTGCTGTGTGCCGACGACTTTGCGCTGCATGCCGGCGCGTCGGACGGCATCGTGCGGCTGGCGCGCTCTGGAAGGCTGTCGGCCACCAGCGTGATGGCGCTGTCGCCGCATTGGCCGCAGCATGCGGCGCCGCTGCGCGAGTTGCGCGGCCGCGTCGACGTCGGCCTGCATCTGGACTGGACCAGCCCGTTCGCCCGCGCCGCCGGCCATGGCATGCCGCTGGCGGCCGCGATGCGGCGCGCGCTGCTCGGGGGCTTCGACCGGGCCGCGGCGCGCACGGTGATCGCGCGCCAGCTCGACCGGTTCGAGGCCGAGTGGCAGGCGCCGCCGGACCATGTCGACGGCCACCAGCATGTGCAGCAGTTCGCCGGCATCCGCGAGGCGCTGCTCGATCTGCTTTCCGAGCGTTATCCGCAGCATCCGCCGTACCTGCGCGTGTCGCGGGTGCTGCACGGCACCGGGCAGCCGGCGGGCGTGAAGACGCGCATCATTTCGGCGCTCGGCGCGCGCGCGCTGGCGCGCGAGGCCGATCGCCGCGGCCTGCCGCGGGCCGAGGCATTGCTCGGCGTCTACGATTTCGCCGGCGACGAGGACCGCTATGCAAAGCTGATGGACGGCTGGCTCGCCGCCGCGCCGGGCGGCGGCCTCGTGATGTGCCACCCGGCCAGCGCGGCCGACCCGGTCAACGAACGTGACTCGGGCGGCCCGGCTGACGCGCGGGACGAGATCGGCGCGGCGCGGCAGCGCGAATTCCGCTATCTCGCCGGCGAACGTTTTGCCGAGGCGCTCGTGCGCGCGCATGCCACGCTGGTGCGCGGCTCCAGCCGCTATGCAAGCCACTACACTCGGCGCCGATGACCGCAAGTCCCTCGTCCGCCCCACCGCGCCGCGGCGCATGGCCCTGGCTTGCAGGGCTGTGGATCTTTTTGCTGGTGCTCGCGACGCTGCGGCCGCTGGCGGTGCCCGACGAAGGACGCTACGGCGAGGTCGGCCGCTGGATGCTGCAAAGCGGCGACTGGCTCACGCCCCGGCTCGACGGGATCCCGTTCTTTCACAAGCCGCCGCTGCTGTACTGGCTCGAGGCGATGTCGCTGGCCGTGTTCGGCAACCATGTCTGGGCGCTGCGGCTGGTGCCGGCGCTGCATGCCGGCGCGATGCTGGCCGTGCTGTACCTGGCGGCGCGCTTCATCGCCGGCGAGCGCATCGCGCGTCGCGCGGCGCTGATGCTGGGCACCAGCGTCGCGTTCCTGCTCGGCGGGCAGTACGTGAACCACGACATGATGGTCGCGACCTGGATCGGCATCTCGATCTGGTGTTTCGCGTTCTCGTTCATGCAAGGCGCGCGTCCGCAGCCCGGGCTGGCGCGCTGGGGCTTCGTCGCCGCGGCACTCGGCGTGCTGAGCAAGGGGCTGATCGGCGCC
This sequence comes from Burkholderiaceae bacterium, assembly GCA_030123545.1. Taxonomy (NCBI): domain Bacteria; kingdom Pseudomonadati; phylum Pseudomonadota; class Betaproteobacteria; order Burkholderiales; family Burkholderiaceae; species Burkholderiaceae bacterium. The sequence continues at coordinate 612,978 of CP126124.1, forward strand.
GTGCTGCCGGGACTGGTGCTGTTCCTGTGGTTGCTGTGGACGCGCCAGCTGCGCAAGCTGCTCACCGTTCCCTGGGTCAGCGGCGTGCTGCTGTTCGTCGTGATCACCGTGCCGTGGTTCGTGCTCGTCTGGCATCGCTACCCGGGCGCGATGGACTATCTGTTCGGGACGCAGCAATACACGCGCTATCTCGCCGATACCTTCAACAACGTACAGCCCTGGTGGTTCTACCTGGCCAGCCTCGCGCTGCTGCTGTTTCCATGGGCGTTCTTCGCGCTGCGCCCGCTGTGGCAATTGCTGCGGCGCCGCGCGGTCGCGGCGAGCGGCATCGGACCCGAGTGGCTCAGTCTGTGCTGGATCTGGATCGCCGCGATCCTGGTGTTTTTCACGATCCCCGCCTCCAAGCTGGTTGGCTATATCCTGCCGGTGATTCCGCCGCTCGCGCTGCTGGCGGCGCTCGGCTGGGAGCACAGCGTCGCCCGCTGGCGCTTCGGCCGCCGCCTGTTCGCGCTGCTCGCGCTGCTGATCATGGCCGGCGCGCTCGTCATCAGCCTGAAGGTCGCGTCGTACACCAATGGCAAGCTGAGCGTCGACGTCGCCGCCACGCTGGCCTGCGACGCGAGCCCCAATGACACGATCTACGTGGTCGGCCGGTATCCGTACGACCTGCCGTTCTACATTCAGACCCCGAAACCGCTGATCGTGATCCAGGACTGGCCCGAGCAGCGCCGCAGCGCCGGTGATGTGTGGCAGCGCGAGCTGTTCGAGGGCGCCGAGTTCGACCCGAAGGCCGGACAGGTGCTGCAGGAGCCGGACGTGCTGGCGGCGGCGGCCGCCAGGAACGGCAACTGGCTGCTGGCGCCGCGCGAATACACCAGCTTCACGAGCCATCACCCCGGTTGGCTTCAGGTGCAGGTCGGCACCGGCTGGGTGCTGTACCGATCGCAGGGCAGCGCCGGCAGCGCCAAGGCGGGCGCGTCAGCGGCGAAAGGCCCAGAACCGGCTCAGCACAAAGGTCTGCCCGGCTGCAAGCGCTAGCGCCGCGACCAGCGCGACGAACGCGGGCCAGTGAAGCACGCGCAGCAGCAGCACGAACACGATCTCGTTGCAGGCGAATCCGGCCAGCGCGGTCAGCAGGAAGCGCGCGAAGCTCTGGCGCACGCTGGTGCCGGCGTCGCTGAAGCTGAGGAACCGGTGGCCGCTGAAGCTGACGAAGAACGCGACCGTGAAGCCGACCGCATTCGCCAGCTCGGGCCACAGATGTTCGTGCGTGAGCGCGAACACCGTCATGTGCGTCAACGCGGCCGCGCAGCCGACCACGATGAACCAGAGGCCCGAGCGGGTCAGCGTGGCCATGGGTTAGCGTGAACAGGCCCTAGAGCAGCGATGCGTCCTGCACCTGGGCGGAGGCGGTGGGCTCCGTGCGAGCCGCGGCCAGGCCGGCGCCGCTGCGGCGGCCGATCAGGTACGGCGGGCGCTGCTTGACCTCGTCGTAGATGCGCCCGACATATTCGGCGAGGATGCCCAGGCCCAGCAGCTGGATGCCGCTGAAGAACATCAGTCCGACGACGATGGTCGCGTAGCCGGGCACCGCGATGCCGGAGCGGAAATGATCGATGATGACCCAGCTGCCGTAACCGAGCGCGCCAACCGCCAGCAGCAGGCCGACCGCGGTCAGAAGCCGCAGCGGCGCGGTCGAGAACGCGACCATGCCGGTCAGCGCCAGGCGGAACGAGCCGCCGAGGCCGTAATTGGTCTGGCCGTCGGCGCGCGGCAGCGGTTCGTAGTCGATCGCGGTGCTGCTGAAGCCGACCCAGGCGTAGAGCCCCTTCATGAAGCGGTTGCGTTCCGGCAGCGCCCGCAGCGCCCGCACCACGCGTTGGTCCATCAGGCGGAAGTCGCCGGCGTGCGCCGGGATCTCGATGCGGTTGCCCCAGTTCACGAGCTTGTAGAACAGGCCGGTGAGGCCGGCCTGCAGCCGCGACTGATCGTCGCGGGTGCTGCGCACCGCGTACACCACGTCCGCGCCTTGCTTCCATTTCAGGAGCATCTCGCCAAGTAGAGACGCCGGGTGCTGGCCGTCAGCGTCCATCAGAACAACGACCTCGCCGCGCGCGGCATCGATCCCCGCGGTCAGCGCGGCTTCCTTGCCGAAGTTGCGGGAGAGCTCGATCAGCACGATCTCGCGGTGCCGGCCGCACAGACGTCGCGCGACCTGTACCGTGTCGTCGCGGCTGCCGTCGTCAACCAGGATCAGTTCGACCTGCGACGACAGCTCGCCAAGCGCGGCCAGCACCTGCGGCACCACCTTGTCGAGGCTGCGTGCCTCGTTGTAGGCCGGCATCACGCACGAGATCGAAGGAGTCAGGGCGGAGCGCTCGCTCATTGAGTAACCTCCGTGCTGCGCACTGCGATGCGAGCTCCCGCGCTGCCGAAGGCTGCGCTTCGTTTGCCGGGAGCGGCCGGGCGGTGGCTCATGTTGACCCCGACGCTCCCCCGCTCGCGCGTGGGTTCGCTGCCCCCCGAGGGGGCCTTTGCACCTTGGGGCGGCCCGACGGTACTCATGCCGGCATCATGCCAAAAGAAAACCCCGCCCACAGCCGCGGGCGGGGTTTTTTAGAGCAGCGAGAGGGGCGCGGCTTACTTCTTCAGGCAGTCGCTCATGAACGCCTTGCGCTCGTCGCCCTTCTTGCCGGCGGCTTCCTTGTTGCAGGACTTCATTTTTTCCTGCTGCGTCATCGGCGCGACGGGCGCGGCGGCGGCGGCCGGCTTGGCGCTCAGGCACTCCTTCATGAACGCCTTGCGCTCGTCGCCCTTCTTGCCGGTGGCTTCCTTGTTGCAGGTCGTCATCTTTTCCTGTTGCGCGGTTTTCGCCCCTTCGGCCGCATGGGCCAGGCCGAAGGACAATGCCATGCTGGCGGCGGCGATCGATGCAAGCACCTTGTTCATGGAGACTCCTGTAGGGTGAGCAGGTTGACGGGGATGCGATCCGGCTGCGTCGTGCTGCCGGATTGCAGGGTACAACGTCCGGCGCGCCGGATCGGATGACCGGACGTGACCGGACAGGGTCGGGCCACAGGCGCCAGACCCGTAAAATCGGCCGATGCAGTCGGTGAAACAGCAATTGCTCGCGGCGCTGGCGACCGAACTCGAGCGGCTTTCTCCCGGCGCCGGGGCCGATGCAGCGTTCGAATCGCCGAAAGTGGCCGCCCACGGCGACTGGGCTTGCACAGCAGCAATGCAACTAGCCCGGCCCTTGCGGGAAAACCCGCGCCAGATCGCGCAGCGGCTGTGCGAGGCACTGCAGCAGACCGAGCCGTTCCGGCGCTGGGCCTCCGCGGTCGAGGTGGCGGGACCGGGATTTCTCAACATCCGGCTCAAGCCCGAGGCCAAGCAGCAGGTCGTGCGCGAGGTGCTGACCCAGGGCGAGCGCTTCGGAACGCAAGGGGCGAACGGGCAGCGCGTGCTGGTGGAATTCGTCTCGGCGAACCCGACCGGGCCGCTGCATGTCGGCCATGGACGGCAGGCCGCGCTCGGTGACGCGATCTGCAATCTGCTCGCGGCCCAGGGCTGGGACGTGACCCGCGAGTTCTACTACAACGACGCCGGCGCGCAGATCGGGGCGCTGGCGCGCAGCGTTCAGCTGCGCGCGCGCGGAGTGCGGCCGGGCGACGCCGACTGGCCGAGCGGGGATAACGCCGCGGCCTACAACGGTGACTACATCCAGGACATTGCCGACGACTTCCTCGCGAAGAAGACGGTCCGCTCCGATGACCGCGAAACCACCGCGTCCGGCGATGCCGGCGACCTCGATGGCATCCGCGCGTTCGCGGTGGCCTACCTGCGCCACGAGCAGGATCTGGACCTGCGCGCGTTCGACGTGAAATTCGACAACTACTACCTGGAGTCGAGCCTGTACACGAGCGGTCGCGTCGAGGCCGCGGTGGCGCGGCTGGTCGCGGCCGGCAAGACCTACGAGCAGGACGGCGCGCTGTGGCTCAAGTCCACCGACTACGGCGACGACAAGGACCGGGTGATGCGCAAGAGCGACGGCAGCTACACCTATTTCGTACCCGACGTCGCCTACCACATCGCCAAGTGGGAGCGCGGCTTTCGTCGCGCGGTCAACATCCAGGGCACCGACCACCACGGCACGATCGCCCGCGTGCGCGCCGGGTTGCAGGCGGCCGGTGTCGGCATCCCGCCGGGCTACCCCGATTACGTGTTGCACACGATGGTGCGGGTGATTCGCGGCGGCGAGGAAGTGAAGATCAGCAAGCGCGCCGGCAGCTACGTCACGCTGCGCGACCTGATCGACTGGACCGGCAAGGACGCGGTGCGCTTCTTTCTGCTCAGCCGCAAGCCCGACACCGAATACACCTTCGACGTGGATCTGGCCGTGGCGCGGAACAACGACAACCCGGTCTACTACGTGCAGTATGCGCACGCGCGCATCTGTTCAGTGCTGGCGGCCTGGGGCGGCGATGTGACGCGGCTCGTGCAGGTCGACCTCGCGCCGCTGGCGAGCGCGCCTGCGCTGGCGCTGATGCGGCAGTTGGCGCGCTATCCCGAGATGCTGGCGCAGGCCGCACAGGACTTCGCGCCGCACGACGTGACCTTCTACTTGCGCGAACTCGCGGCCGTCTACCACGCGTATTACGACGACGAGCGCATCCTGGTCGACGACGAGCCGGTGCGTCTGGCCCGGCTGGCGCTGGTCGCTGCCGCGGCCCGGGTATTGCACAATGGCCTGGGGATTCTGGGCGTGTCCGCGCCCGCGAAGATGTGAGTGAGCAAATGAAGCAGCAATTCGGTGGCACCCTCGCCGGCTTCCTGGTCGGCATCGTGGTCGGCCTCGGGGCCGCGCTGGCCGTCGCGGTGTACGTGACCAAGGTGCCGGTGCCGTTCATCAACAAGGACGTGAACCGTCCGTCCGATCAGGATGCAGCGAAGAACAATGGCTGGAATCCGAACGCTTCGTTGTACGGCAAGAACCCGGCCGCGGGCGCGTCGGCAGCCGGTCCAGTCGACAACGCCACGGGTGGCGCAGGCCGCGCGCCGGGCGGGACCGCGGGCAATCTGCTGCCCCCGGCCGTCGTCGGCGGCAACCCGCCGCCGGTCGCCGCGGCGCGGCCGCCGGCGGCATCGGCGGATCCGCTCGGTGATTTCGCGCGCGCCAAGTCGTCCTCCAGCGATGCCGGCGCGTTTACCTATTTCGTGCAGGCCGGCGCGTTCCGCAGCGTCGACGAGGCCGAATCGCAGCGCGCCAAGCTGTCGCTGATGGGGGTCGAGGCCAAGGTTTCGCAGCGCGAGCAGGCCGGACGCACCGTATGGCGCGTGCGGGTCGGACCGTTCGACACGCAGGGCGAAGCCGACCGCACGAAACAGCAGTTGGAAACCAGCGGCATGGAAACCGCGCTGGTGCGGGTGCAGCGTTAGTACAGACCGGTGGCCCGCACGCCAATCGATTCGAAACCCCGTGCCGCATCACGGCTCGGACGCACAGGAGAAGCCATTCATGAAACGTCGTGAGTTTTCGGCCGCAGCCTTTGCGCTGGCCGGCGCATCGCTGGCCGCGCCGGCGGCGCGCGCCCAGGGCAACCAGTTCGTCGCCGGCACCGACTACCTCGTGCTGGATCGGCGCGCTCCGACCGAGGCGCCGCCCGGCAAGATCGAGGTGATCGAATTCTTCTGGTACAGCTGCCCGCACTGCAACGCGTTCGAGCCGGCGCTGGACCAGTGGGTCGGCAAGCTGCCGAAGGACGTGTTCATGCGCCGCGTGCCGGTGCAGTTCAACCCGAGCTTCGAGCCCGAGCAGCGCCTGTACTACACGCTCAAGGAAATGGGCAAGATCGACGAACTGCACGTGAAGGTGTTCCACGCGATCCACGTCGAGCACCTGCCGCTCGACAAGGAAAGCGGAATCGTCGACTGGGCGCGCAAGCAAGGCCTGGACATGACGAAGTTCGGCCAGATCTACAACTCGTTCTCGGTCGCGACCAAGGTGCGCCAGGCGGTCGATCTGCAGAACATCTACAAGGTCACCGGCGTGCCGTCGATGGGCGTGGCCGGACGCTTCTATACCGACGGTGAACTTGCCAAGGGCATGGACCGGTGCCTGCGCGTCGTCGACTTCCTGATCGACAAGGCGCGCAAGGGCGGCTGAAGCCCGTCGTTCACCGCCCGCACACGGCGGGCCTGTTCGGGTCGTTTTCCACGGCGGCGCGTTTGTCCTGGCGCTTACAATGCCAGCAAGATTCGTGCCTCATGAAAACGACCTGCGTATCGCTGCTGCTGGCCCTGTGTTTCGCATGTTCGCTGCTGGCCACCGCGCCGGCGCTGGCGGAGAAAGCCGACAGCAGCAAGCCGATGAACGTCGAGGCGGACGCGCTGCGCTACGACGACCTGAACCAGACCAGCGTCTTTACCGGCAACGTGGTCGTGACCAAGGGCACGATCACGATCCGCGGCGCGCGCGTCGACGTGCGCCAAGACCCGGACGGCTACCAGTACGCAAAGGTGACGGCAGCGCCGGGCAAGCTTGCGTTTTACCGGCAAAAGCGCGACGGGGTCGACGAATACATCGAGGGCGAATCGGACGTGATCGACTATGACGGCAAGACCGACACCGTCAAGTTCGTCGGCCATGCGCAGTTGCGGCGCTATGTCGGCACCACTTTGAGCGACGAGACCAGCGGCGCGCTGATCACCTACGACAACGTGACCGACGTGTTCACCGTCGACGGCACGGTGCGCTCGTCGCCGCTGGCCGGCGGCGCGGCCACGCGCACGCGCGTGCGGGCCATGCTGACCCCGCGTGCCGCCGCTTCCGCCGCCGCATCGAGTTCAGGCGCCGCGCCGGCGCCCGCGCTGCAGTCGAGCGGCAAGCTGACCGAGGTGCCGGAGTGAGCACCGCCGGGCCGCCCCAAGATGCGAGGGCCCCCTCGGGGGGCAGCGAACCCACGCGCGAGCGGGGGAGCGTGGGGGCAGACATCGCCACCGCCGGGCCGCCCCAAGGTGCGAGGGCCCCCTCGGGGGGCAGCGAACCCACACGCGAGCGGGGGAGCGTGGGGGCAGACATCGCCACCGCCGGGCCGCCCCAAGGTGCGAGGGCCCCCTCGGGGGGCAGCGAACCCACGCGCGAGCGGGGGAGCGTGGGGGCAAACATGAGTGCGGCCGCGGATGCCGCAGGCTCCCCCAGCCGGCTCGAGGCCCTGCATCTGCAGAAGTCGTACGGCGGCCGCATGGTGGTGCGCGATGTGTCGCTCGCGGTGCAGAAGGGCGAGGTCGTCGGCCTGCTCGGACCGAACGGCGCCGGCAAGACCACCTCGTTCTACATGATCGTCGGCCTGGTGCGCGCCGATGCCGGCGTGATCACGATCGACGGCGGGCCGGTCGAGCACATGCCGATCCACCGCCGCTCGCGCCTGGGCCTGTCGTATCTGCCGCAGGAAGCCTCGATCTTCCGCAAGCTCACGGTACAGGAGAACGTGCGCGCGGTGCTCGAGCTGCAGCGTCACACGGACGGCGCGCAGGCTGGCCGTCCGCTGCCTCCGGGCGAGATCGAGCAGCGGCTGACCGAACTGCTGCAGGAGCTGCGCGTCGAGCATCTGCGCGACTCGCCGGCGCCGGCGCTGTCCGGCGGCGAGCGCCGCCGCGTCGAGATCGCGCGCGCGCTGGCGACGCAGCCGCGCTTCATCCTGCTCGACGAGCCGTTCGCCGGCATCGACCCGATCGCGGTGATCGAGATCCAGCGCATCATCGTGTTCCTCAAGAGCCGCGGCATCGGCGTGCTGATCACCGACCACAACGTGCGCGAGACGCTGGGCATCTGTGACCACGCCTACATCATCAGCGACGGCGGCGTGCTGGCGCAGGGCACGCCGGCGCAGATCATCGACAACGCCGAGGTGCGCCGCGTCTACCTGGGCGAGCATTTCCGCATGTAGGGCGGATCGGCCATGAAGCAGGGGCTGTCGCTTCGCGTCTCGCAGCATCTGGCGCTGACGCCGCAACTGCAGCAGTCGATCCGGCTGTTGCAGTTGTCCACGCTCGAGCTGAGTCAGGAAGTCGGGCAGATGCTCGACGACAACCCGTTCCTCGAGCTCAGCGATGACGCTGCGCCGCGCGAGGAATTCGGACTCGGGCAGGCCGATGTGAAGGCAGTGGAAGACGACGAACGCGATACGCCGATCGCTTCCAATAACATAGCAGACTCTCCAAAAAATACCGAGGCTTCAGCGTTGGATGATGCTGAAACTTCAGCGCAGACCGCGGACCAGGAGCCGAGCTGGGACGGCGACGGCACCAGCGAAGTGCGCCCCGACGATACCGAGTGGGGTGGCGACGCGCCCGTGCATGGCCGCGACCCGGACGCGGCGGACGCGACCGAGCTCGCCGGCGACGAGGAGTCGCTGCAGTCGTACCTGCACCGCCAGGCGCTCGGGCTGCGCCTGTCGGAAGAGGACCGCGCCGCGCTGCGCTTTCTGATCGAGTCACTGGACGACGACGGTTATCTGACGGACAGCCTGGATCTGCTGGCGCAAGGACTGGCCGGCGGTGATGAAGTCGAAAAGCAGGAACTGGTGCAGCGCTTCACCGTCGCGCTGTCGCTGCTGCAGCACCTGGAGCCGGCCGGCGTCGGCGCGCGCAGTCTTGGCGAATGCCTGAGCGTGCAACTGCAGGCGATCGAGTCGGCGGACCCGGGCGATGATGCGGCGCGGCTCGATGCGATCCTGGTCGCGCAGCGCATCTGCGCGCAACCGATCGAACTGCTGGCGCGGCGCGACCTGCGCCGGCTGAGCCAGCTGTGCCGCGCCGACGAGGCGCAGATCAAGGCGGCGATCACATTGATCACGCGGCTGGAACCGAAGCCCGGGCGGCGCTTCGTGTCGGTCGAGCGCAACGTGGTGGTGCCCGACGTGATCGTGACCCGGGTCGGCGGCGACGGCCCGCCGCGCTTTCGCGTGCAACTCAACCCGGATGTGATGCCGCGTCTGAGAGTGCACCACTTCTACGCGAACGCGCTGCGCCAGCACAAGTCAGGCGGGGCGGGCGCCGCCGACTGCGCGGCGCTGCAGCAGCGGCTGCAGGAGGCGCGCTGGTTCATCAAGAACATCCAGCAGCGCTTCGACACCATCCTGCGCGTCGCCACCGCGATCGTCGAACGACAGAAGAGCTTTCTGGTGCACGGGGAACTCGCGATGCGCCCGCTGGTGCTGCGCGAGATCGCCGACCAGCTCGGCCTGCACGAATCGACCATTTCGCGTGTCACCAGCGCGAAGTACATGGCGACACCGCAGGGCACGTTCGAGCTGAAGTACTTCTTCGGCTCGGGCCTGGGCACCGAGAGCGGCGGCAATGCGTCGAGCACCGCGGTGCGCGCGCTGATCCGCCAGTTCGTCGCGGCCGAGGCGCCGGAGCAGCCGCTCAGCGACGCGCAGCTGGCTGACCTGCTGAAGGAGCAGGGCATCGCCTGCGCGCGCCGCACCGTGGCCAAGTACCGCGACGCGCTGAGGATCGCCCCGGCCAACCTGAGGCGTGCGCTGTGAGCGCGGGGCTGACGCTGTTTCTCCCCTGTGCCGGCGGCGCCGAACCCTGGCTCGGCGCCGAGGTGCAGCGCGTCACCGGCGTGCCTTCGCCCGGGCTGCGGGTCCTGCGCGGCGGCGTGCAGTTGCAGGCGTCGTGGGACGACGCGCAGCGGCTGAACCTGCACAGCCGGCTCGCGCAGCGGGTGCTGATCCAGCTATCGCACGGTGGCTACGGCAGCGAGGCCGATCTGTACGATAGGGCGCTCGGCGTGGCCTGGGAGGACTGGTTCACGCCGCGCCAGCGCTTCAAGGTCGAGACCACCGCGCGCCGCAGCCCGCTCGCCAGCCTGAACTTCGCGACGCTGCGCGTCAAGGACGCGATCGCCGACCGCTTTCGCGCCAAGTCCGGCGCGCGGCCGGACGTGGACACCCGGCATCCGGACGTGCGCATCCACCTGCACCTGACCGAAGCCGAAGCGACGCTGTACATCGACACCTCGGGCGAGCCGCTGTTCAAGCGTGGCTGGCGCGAGGACCGCGGCGACGCGCCGCTGAAGGAAACACTGGCCGCGGCGCTGATCGCGGCCAGCGGCTGGGATCCGCATGGGAGCGAGCCGCTGCCGCTATACGACCCCTGCTGCGGCAGCGGCACGATCGCGATCGAGGCGGCGCAGATCGCCTGCCGGATCGCGCCGGGGCTGCTGCGCGGTTTCGCGTTCGAGCGGCTGCTGCCGTTTCGCGACGGCGCGTGGACTGCTATAAAAAAAGAAGCTAAAAACGAAAGAATGGCGCCGGCTGTGACCATATTCGGCAGTGATGTTGCGCACCGGATGGTCGATTTTGCCGAGCGCAACGCCGAGCGCGCCGGCGTCGGCGCGGCCATCGAATTCCGTGGCGGCGACGCGCTGCAGCGGCTGCCGCCGGCGCCGCGCGGCGTGATGCTGGTCAATCCGCCGTACGGCGAGCGCATCGAGGTCGGTGGCGTCGCTGGCGGCGGCGCGCGCTCGCGCGTCGCGATGCAGGGCGGCGGGCGTGAGCGCGCGCAGGTCGACGAAGGCGATTTCTTTACCCGGCTCGCTGCGCACTGGAAGCGGCACTACGCCGGCTGGACCGCCTGGGTGCTGACGCCCGACCTCGGCCTGCCGGCGCGGATGCGCTTGGCGGCGTCGCGCCGTGTGCCGCTGTGGAACGGGCCGATCGAATGCCGGCTGCTGCGCTTCGAGCTAGTGCACGGCTCGACACGCCGGCCGCGCGGCACCGCGGCGCCGGCGGCCGACCCGGCGGGACGCTAAGGCATGTTCTCACCGAGACGAGCGCGAGCTGGCGTGAACAGGGTTTCGTCATCCGTGGCCGGTCACGACCCTGTCGCTGCCGAGGGCGATCGCCGCGGCCGAACTCTCGCTGCGGCGGTCGATCGCGGCACACCCCGCGCCGTCGTCCTCGACACGAACCTGGCGCTGGACCTGCTGCTGTTCGACGACCCGGCAACGGAGCACCTCGCGCTGCTGCTTTCGGCGGGGCGGTTGCGCTGGATCGCGACCTGCGCGATGCGCTCGGAGCTCGCCCGCGTGCTCGACTATCCGGCGGTCGCGGCTCAGCTGGAGCGGCGCGCCGATGCCGCCACGCGCGTGCTGCAGGCGTTCGATGCGCAAGTGCAAAGCGTGGACGATCCGGCGAGCGCCGATCTGCGCTGCATCGATCCTGACGACCAGATGTTCATCGACCTCGCGGTCGAGCGCGGCGCGCTGCTGCTGAGCCGGGATCGGGCGCTGCTGCAACTGCGCGCGCCGCTCGCTGCGCTCGGGGTCGAGGTGCGGACAGCCGCGACCCCGGCTGCATGAGCCGTGCGGTTCAGGGTTCCTGCAACAGGCGCAGCAATTCGACCACGCGCGCGCTGCTGCGCTCGAAGTCGGTCCCGAGCAGGTTCACGGCCTTGTCGAGCCGGCCCGATTCGACGAAACTGACCACGTTGGCGGCGTGGTAATGGAAGTTTCTGTGCTCGTCCACCAGCAGCTTGAACGAAGCGTACTTGCCGAGCCGCTCGCGCCCGGCGCCATGCAGCCACTGCCCCAGGTCGCAGCGGTCGTCGAAGCAGATCACCTCCGGGCGGAAATCCTCGCTCGACTTGCCGGCCAAGTACGCATCGAGCCGCGTTTTCCAGTTCTCGTGCGCGGCGATTGCCGCGTCGATATCGAGGCGGCGGATGTCGGCTTCGACCTCGGCGACCGTCGAGGCTCGCATCGTGGTCAGCACCGAATCGGGCGAGCGCCCGAAGCGCAGGAACTTCAGCATCTCAAATCCTTGTTCGCAACCGTCCTGGCGTGAACGGATCGTGGTTTGGGAATGATAGCTGGGCACCTGCAGCAGCAACGCCGGCTGGCGCCTAGAAAGCGAGCCACTCTGCGCATTAGTACGCAACGGTTATCGGCGCGGTATGGGGCGAGCCCGCGCAGACGCCAGCGGCACCCCCAGACTGTCGCGGCGCTGCCACAGCGCAGGCGCCTTCCGGGCCGGGGTCGTGACTTGGTGCCAGAATCGGAGCCGAGCGCTTGACCCGCCATGCGACAGGGAGGCAAGTCAAAGTCCGATCATCGTCACGGATGCCTCGGTGCTGCGCTGGAGACAACTCCGTGAGTTTGCAAGAATCCTCCCTCGTTCGACTGTCAGACGCCGTGCAGACCTTTCGCCAGATCGATCCCGTCATCACGTTCCGAAACAGCCAAGGCGACTCCGTCCGCGGTACCTTGACCAACCACCAGCGGCATTCGCTGGTGATGGAAATCTACAACCCGTACTCGATCGTGCAGACCAGCGAGGTGCTGCGCGAACTGACGGTGCGCGCCGGCGAGCGCACCATCTACAAGGGCAGCGCGGTCGTCGTCAGCATGGTGAACACCGGGCTGATGGCGCTGATCTCGGTGACGCTGACCGACAGCTGGTCCGAATTCAATGCGATCCGCGGTGACCTCTCCAGGGTCGAAGCCGAGGCGCGCAACTTCGTCGAAGAATGGAGCGCGCGCTTTCACATCAACCAGAGCTACCAGGTCTGCGTCAGCGAGATGCGCTGCTTCCTGTCGGAAACCTCGCGCTGGGCCGACCAGGCCGACATGTCGGACGTGCTGCCGCGCGATGCGCAGGGCCGGATCCGCGAAGACGTGTTCTTCGAGCTGGCGGCGCCGATCATGACCAAGGGCCGAGAGTACATGATGTGGCTCCAGGATGAAGCCAAGCGGGTTGGCGCCGAGAACAGCGTTTCGCACCGCAACTTCGCGCAGAGTGCGCTGCATCCGCTGCTGCTGCGCGCGCCGTTCGTGTACCGGACCTTCACCAAGCCGCTGGGCTACGCCGGCGACTACGAGATGGTCAATCAGATCCTGTCCGATCCGCGCCAGGGCAACAGCACCTATTTCCAGATCATCAACACCATGTTCCTGCGCTGTATGCTCGCGCAGGCACACCGCAACCGGATCGGCATCCTGGTCGACTATCTGAACCGCGCGACGGAGCGGGCCGAGCGCGAGCAGCGCGAGGTGACGGTGCTGAACGTCGGCTGTGGGCCGGCGGCCGAGATCCAGCGTTTCATCGCCGAGCATCCGCATCCCGATCGCCTGTCGTTCGTGCTGATGGACTTCAACGAAGAGACGCTGGCCTACACCCGTTCCTGCATCGATGAGGCCTGTCGCCAGCACGGCAAGACGGTGCGCGTCGAGTACGTGCACGAGTCGGTGCACCAATTGCTCAAGCGCGCGTCCAAGCACGAGGATCCGCTGCAGCCGCAGACCCAGTTCGATGTCGTGTACTGCGCCGGTCTGTTCGACTATCTGTCGGACAAGGTGTGCGCGCGGCTGCTGCAGTACTTCGTTTCGCGCAGCAAGCCCGGCGCCGCGGTGCTGGTCACCAATGTGCATTCCGACAATCCGGAACGCGACGGGATGGAGCACCTGCTCGAATGGCACCTGATCTACCGCAACGAATCACAACTGGAGAGCGTGCTGCCGCCGCGGCGGGTCGGCACGCGGCTCTACCGCGACGACACCGGCGTCAACCTGTTCGCGGAGTTTCAGGTTCCCGACGGCACTTGACGGCCGTGATCACGACGACCATGACCCGCAATCCGCCGTCGCCTTACCACCAGGAACTGAGCGACTTTCGACTGAACTACAGCAAGGCCGGCAGCATCACGTCGCTGGCGCTGGTGCTGCTGGGCGTCGGGCTCGATGTCGCGCTCTATCCGGCCTACATCCGGGAGTTCCTGGCCGTACGCAGCGTCGTCGCGCTGCTGACGCTGGCGATCTTCGCGCTGCTGTACACGCCGACCGGACGCGCCAGTGTGCGCTCGCTGACGCTGCTGTGGCTGGCGCTGCCGCAGATCATGATCGCCTGGATGATCGCGCTGACCGACGGCGCGCAATCGATCTACTTCGTCGGGCTGCATCTGGCGCTGTATGCGGCCGGCATCATTCTGCCAATCTCGTTCGTCGAGGGCATAGGCTTCGGACTGTTCACCTATGCGGTCTACGTGCTGGCGTGCGTGCTGCACCCGGGCGGCATCGCGGACTGGTCCGGATTCATAGGCCGCTCGCTGTTCATCGTGTTCTCCGCGGTCGCGAGCGCGGGCTGCACCTATTTCAACGAGCGCGCCCGCATCCGGCTGTTCCGGCTGCAGCGCAAGGTGGCCGAGACCAATGCCACGCTGGTCAGCACGAACCAGGCGCTGGCGCAGATCAAGGGCCACATGATCCAGCAGGAAAAGATGGCGGCGCTCGGCACGCTGTCGGCCGGGCTGATGCACGAGGTCAACAACCCGGTCAACTACAGCCTGATGGCATTGAACATGGCGATGCTGGACCCGGCGGTGGCCCAGAGCGCGGACCTGAAGGAAAGCCTCGGCGACGCGAAGGAAGGCCTGGAGCGGGTGCAGCACATCGTCTCGGATCTCAAGACCTTCGCTTACCAGAAGCCGGGCGGCGAGGGCGGCGACCGGATCTTTCTGCTGGAAAAGGCAGTACAGGCGGCGCGACGCCTGGCCGGTCATGAACTCAGCGGGATCGACGTGCAGGTACGCTGGCCGCAGGACACCCATGTGCGCGGCGACGAGCCTGCGGTGATCGGCGTGCTGATCAACCTGCTCAGCAACGCGGCGCTGGCGCTGCGCAAGGCCGGACGGTCCGAGCCGCGCATCGAGGTCGTCGGCCAGCACCAGGATGGGCGACTGCAGGTGTCGGTGCGCGACAACGGCACCGGGATCGATTCCGAGCATCTGAACCGGGTGTTCGAGCCGTTCTTCACGACCCGCACCGTGGGCCAGGGGCTGGGCCTGGGCCTGAGCGTCAGTTATGCGGTGATCCAGCGCCACGGCGGCACGCTGCGCGTGATCAGTGAACCCGGCGCCTGGACCGAGTTCAGTTTCGACCTGGGTCTACCCGACCCGGGCGCAGCCTGAGAGATTGTTCGCGATGAGCCTGCCGCCTTCTGCCACGACGCCCGTCGCCACACCCGCGGTCCCGGTTGCGGCGACGGACGCCGGCGCACGGCCGACGCTGTTGTTCGTCGACGACGAGCCGCAATCGTGCAAATGGTTTGCGCGTACCTTCAGCGATGAGTTCGATGTGGTCTGCGCCGACGGCGTCGACGCGGCGCTTGCGCTGCTGCACCAGCGGGGCGCCGGCGTGGCGCTGCTGGTCACCGACTACCGGATGCCGCATCGCACCGGGCTGGAGCTGCTGCTCGCGGCGCAGCGCGACCATCGGCACGTGGTGCGCCTGCTGGTTACTGCGTTCGCCGAGAAAGACGTCGCGATCGCCGCGGTGAACCAGGGGCAGGTGTTCCGCATCCTCGAGAAGCCGCTGGATCTGCCGCTGACCCGCGCCACGCTGCACGAGGCAATGGCGCTGTACCGAGCGCAGGCGCTGGAGCGCGCGCTGCAGGAGAACCGGATGATCGCGATCCGCGAGACCCTGGGATTTCTCGCGCACGAACTGAACACGCCGCTGGTGACGGTCCGCGGTTTCGTCGCGGCGGTGGCCGAACGCTATCAGGCGCCGCCGACCGTCGAGGCCGATGGGTCGCCTGCGCAGGCCGGCCTGGCCTGCTTTTCCGAGCGCCGCGCCGGCGAGGTGATGGAGGCGTTGGCCGGCGCGCAGCGCGGCGCGCTTTACTGTCAATCGCTGGTTTCGGCGTTCGTGCGTTCGGCGCGCGAGGTTTATCCCGGCGTGGTCGGCGCGCCGGTCACCGCCGGCAATCTGGTGCAGGCGCTGCTGAAGGAATACCCGTTCGAGGGCGACGAGCGCGGTTGGGTCGAAAGCGAGGTGCAGGACGACTTCGTGCTGCCGGGCCAGCGTGACCTGCTGTTCCTGGTGCTCTCGACACTGACCAAGAACGCGTTGCTCGCGCTGCACGGACGCACCGACCCGCGCCTGCGTATCGTGGTCAGCCGGGAGGCCGCAGCCCCTGGCGCTGCGCCGCGCCCCGGTCGGCCGTGGATCCGGTTCGTCGACAACGGGCACGGCATTGCGCCCGAGGTGCTGGAGCGGCTCACGCACGAGCCGGTGACCACGCGCGCCGCCAGCGGCGGCAACGGCATGGGGCTGATGTTCTGCCGTCGCGTGCTGCAGTCGCTCGGGGGTTCGATCGTGCTCGAATCCGAACCCGACCGCGGCACCACCGTGTCGCTCCATTTCAAGGCTTGACCTGACCTGTTCCATTCGTGAGGCCCGCTGCATGACCGCTACGAAGATTCTCTATGTCGACGACGAAGCCATGGCGCTCAAGTATTTCGAGCGCCTGGTGGGACCGATCGCGCCGGTGATCACCGCCAATTCGGTGCAGGAAGGGCAGCAGGTGCTGCTGCAGCGCGGCGACGAAATCGCGGTGCTGGTGTCCGATCAACGCATGCCCGGCGCGCACGGCAACGAACTGCTGCGCTATGCGCGCGAACACCATCCGCGCATCGTGCGCATGCTGACCACCGCGTATTCGGAAATGGGCGAGGCGATCGAGGCGATCAACGCCGGTGAGATCTTCCGCTACATCACCAAGCCCTGGGATCTGGAGAGCCTGCGCGCTGATCTGAAGAACGCGCTGGAGCTGGCCGAGCTGCGCGGCGAGCGCGACAGCCTGCTGCGCGAGAAGATGCTGGTGCAGCAGCAGCAACTGCTGGCCAGCCGCATCGGCCAGCTCGCGCTGGTCTGCGCCGGCTTCGCCTCGGGCGAGCACCCGGTCGGTCTCGCCACTTTTCTCGACAGCATGCAGACCGTCGGCTGCAAGGCGCCGGCGATCGACTGGCGCCGGCTCGACCATGCCGACCTGACGCAGTCCGAGGTGCAGCGTGGGACGGCGGTGGGGCAGTTGCTGGTGCAGTGGCAGCAGCAGTTCGGCGCGGACGACGAGCGCTCGCCGGCGCTGGCGCTGCTGGCCAGGTCGCTGCCGGGCTGCACGCCTGCCGGCGCCGACGGCCTGCTGCTGACCGACCGCGACGCGATGGCCTGGCTGCTCGAGGGCGCGGCGCAGGAGGCGCCGACGCCGGAGCGCGTCGCATGGCTCGCGTGGCTGCTCTGGCTCGGGCGTCCGGTGCAGCTGTACGAGGCCAAGGGCGGCTGGACGTTGGAGATGGACGGCAGCGGCGCGTCCGAGCTGCCGCTACCGCCGGACTGGCTTGCCGACGCGATCGACGCGATCGGGCGCAACGCAGTTTGACCACCCCCAGGCTGCGCGCACCGCGTGTCGCTTCGCCCGGTGCTCGCCGCCAGAGGCGGCGGCCCTTCGGTCTGTCCAGACCTGCGCAGGCAGGTCTGGAGCCGCAGACCTCAGCCCCCTCACCGGGGGCACCGCCGGCGGCCGGGCCAAGCCCCGCTCTGCGGCGGTCGCTGGCGTGGCCTGCGCCGCGGCCATCTGTCTCATTGCGTTTCAGGTACCGCAGGGCGTACCACGCACTGCGGAGAGCCGAGTCCGACGCTCAGCCGCGGCCGTCGTCCGGCAGCAGCGATAGCAGGCGCGCCAGCGCGTGTTGAACTGCTGCGGCGCGTACCGCCGCCCGATCGCCGTCGAAGCGGCGCTGCTCGGACGAGACGGCGCCTTGCACGCTCCAGCCGAACCAGACGGTGCCGACCGGCTTGGCCGCGCTGCCGCCGCCGGGGCCCGCGATGCCGGTGACCGAGAGCGCGACTTGGGTGTGCGCGCGGGCCTCGGCACCGGCGGCCATCGCGCGCGCGACCGGTTCGCTGACCGCGCCGTGGGCCGCGATCAGGCCGGCGTCCACGCCCAGCATCTCGGTCTTGGCCTGGTTCGAGTAGGTGACGAAGCCGCGCTCGAACCAGTCGCTGGACCCGGCAAGCTGGGTGCAGGCGGCGGCGACCAGGCCGCCGGTGCAGCTCTCGGCGCAGGCCAGGCGCCAGTGCCGAGCCAGCAGGCGCTGCGCCAGCGCCCGGCACAGCGCGTCCGGCGACGGCTCCGTCTCGGCGCTTGGCGAAAGTTCGGAACTCATACAACGAACCTCCAGGCGGCGATCACCAGCAGCGCGCAGAACGCAGCCACCAGGTCATCGAACATGATGCCGAAGCCGCCGCGCAGCCCCAGTCCGTGGAAGCGCCGGTCGGCCCAACGCACCGGGCCCGGCTTGACCATGTCGAAGAAGCGAAACAGCAGGAACGCCACGAGCTGACCCCAGAACGAGGTCGGCAGCGCCAGCCACAGCACCAGCCAGAACGCGGCCACCTCGTCCCAGACGATGCAGCCCGGATCCTGCAACTGCAGGTGGCGCGCCGCCACGGTGCAGGCCCACCAGCCCAGCGGCAGCGAGGCGGCGATCACGACCCCGAGCTCGGCCGGCGTCAGCCACAGCGCGAGCACGCGGTACGCGACCCAGGCGAACAGCGTGCCGGCGGTGCCCGGCGCGACCGGCGACAGGCCCGAGCCGAAGCCGAGCGCGATCAGATGCGCCGGATGCGCCAGCAGAAACCGCAGGCCGGGCCGGCTTGGCAGTTCGGCGGTCATGACGCGAAATGGTCGAACGGGCGCAAGCGCGGCGCGGCCACCGCGTGCCCCTGGCCGTCGACCAGGCGCAGGCCGGGCTCGGCCTCGATGCGCCCGATGCGCGTGACTTTTGTTCCGGCCTGTTCAGATGCGTGCTGCACCGCTGCGCGCGCGGCGGGTGGCGCGCAGAACGCAAGCTCGTAGTCGTCGCCGCCCGCGAGCACGCAGTCGAGCCGGATTTGAGCATCTATCGAGGCTGTAGCCGAGACGGTATCTTGGTGTATAGCTATTAAATCAATAGCAATCGACGTGTCGATACAGGCGCCGACACCGGACGCCGCGAGGATGTGACCCAGATCGCCAACGAGGCCGTCGCTGACGTCGATCGCGGCGCTGGCAGCACCGCGCAATGCCAGCCCGAGCGCAACCCGCGGTGTCGGCTGTTCCAGCCGCGCGCGTGCCGTGGCGAACGCGGCGTCGGGCAAGGCCTGGTCGCCGCGCAGCGCGTCCAGCGCCAATCGCGCGTCGCCCAGCGTTCCGCTCACGTAGACATCGTCACCGGCGCGCGCGCCCGAGCGCAGCAGTGCCTGGCCGGCCGGCACTTCGCCGAACACCGTGATGCAGATCGCGAGCGGACCGGCCGTGGTGTCGCCGCCGATCAACTCGCAATCATGCTGGTCGGCGAGCGCGAACAGACCGGCCGAGAACGCGGCCAGCCAGACCTCGTCGGCGCGCGGCAGCGCCAGCGCCAGCGTGAACGCGAGCGGCCGTGCGCCGCAGGCCGCCAGATCGGACAGGTTCACCGCCAGCGCCTTGTGGCCGAGCCGGCGCGGATCGACGCCGGGCAGGAAATGCCGGCCCTCGACCAGCATGTCGGTCGAGATCGCGAGCTGCATGCCCGCGGCCGGTTCGAGCAGCGCGCAGTCGTCGCCAACGCCGAGTGCCGCATGCCGCGCCGGGCGGGTGAAGTAGCGCCGGATCAGTTCGAACTCGCCCATGGCCGAACTCGATGTCCCCGTGCAGTCGGGTGCGTGCGATCGGCGCCTAGCCGGCCGCGCCGCCGCGGAACCTTGCCGCCGCTTGCCGGATCACCTCGGCCAGCAGCCGCTCCTGATTCTGGCGCTCGCGCAGCCAGCGTGCGTCGTTGTGGTTGCGGTTGATGTCGTCGCGCAGCATCTTCAGCGCGCTGCTCGCGTTGGCGGCCTCGGCATGCTTGTTGATCTGGTGCATGGTCAGCAAGATATGCTCGCGCAGCGCCATGTGCTCGCCGCTGGCCGGGTCCACGTACACCGCGTCCAGGCCGAAGCGGCAGGCCTGGAACCGGTTGTAGGTGTAAACGAGGTAGTCGTCCTCCGCCGGTAGGAACGGCTGCTCGTTCATGAACCACGAAGCCAGCGCCTGCACGTAGGCGGCCAGCGCCGCCGCGCGCTCGACGGTCAGCGGCGTGTCGAACACGCGGATTTCTATCGTGCCGAACTCGGGCTTGGGCCGGATGTCCCAGTAGAAATCCTTCATGCTGCGCACGACACCGGTCTTCGCCATCTTGTCGAAGTACGCGACGAATTCGTCCCAGGTCAGCGCGAGCGGCGCGCGGCCCGACAGCGGGAACGCGAACACCGAGTTCAGCCGCGCCGAATCGAACGCGGTGTCGTGCCCCTGCACGTACGGGCTGGAGGCCGACAGCGCGATGAAATGCGGGATGTAGCGCGACATGCGATGCAGCGTCAGCAACGCGGTGTCGGCGTCCGGGCAGCCCACGTGCACATGCTGGCCGAAGATCGTGAATTGCTTCGAGAGGTACCCGTACAACTCCGACAGCTCGCGAAAACGCGGCTTGTCGTAGATGCGCCGCTCATGCCACTGCTGGAACGGATGCGTTCCGCCGCCGACCACCGCGATGTTGAGCTTGTCGGCGCATTTCACCAGCGCATCGCGAATCTGTGACAGCTGGGCCTGCACCTCGGACGCTGACTTGCACACGCCGGTCGAGATCTCGATCATGCTCGAGGTCATCTCGGGCACTACGCTGCCGGGCAGCTTGTGCCGGGACATCGCGCGCAGCATGTCGGCCGCATACGGCGCGAGGTCGAAGTCGTGGGTGTTGACGAGTTGCAGCTCGAGCTCGACGCCGAGCGACAACGCCGCCGACTGCTGGAACGGCTCAAGACTCACGACCGTCTCCTGGTGTCGGGCCCGGGCGCAACAGCACCGGAACCCAGGGCCGCGAGCTCTCGCCGGCCTGATGGATCGCGATCGTCGCAATCACCGATCCCAGCATTTCCATCAACAGGATGGCCGGCAGCGCGATCGCCGCGATCATGGCCGCACGCTCCGGCGACGCCGCGCATGCCTCCACCGTCAGCAGCAGCGCGATCGACGACATCGGCGACATCGCGCAACCGACCCACAGCGCCTGCCTCCAGCTCGCGCCGCTGCCGGCGTTGCCGAGCGCGACGCCGATGAACTTGGCGACCAGCCGCGCGACCACCAGCGCGAGCACCGTGCCGGCCACCTGCCGGCTCCAGTCGGCCTGCGCCGCCACCACCGACACCAGCACGAACATCAGCATGGTCAGCAACGACGAGGCGGTGCCGAGCTGGCGCGGCCAGGCCCAGGGGCGCGGGCTGGTCTGGCGCAGCAGCATGCCGCCGAGCAGCGCGGCCAGCGGTGCCGAGCCGCCGAAGCGTGCCGCCAGCGCCGTGCCGACCGCGATCAGCGCAAGCAGCAGGATCGAGGTGTTCTCGCTGTTCGGGCTCATCACCCGCAGCGCCAGCCGCAACGCCAGCGCCAGCAGCGCGCCGACCACCAGCGAGATGCCCAGCACCACGGCCGCGGGCGACAGGCTCGCGATCAGGCCCTGGCCGTTGCGCTCGATCAGCCCGGCCTGCGCGCCGGTCAGCACCAGCGCGTACAGCGTGCTCAGCGTGGACAGCACCATCGCGCGCTCGGTCATCGGCCCGGACGCCCCGGTGTCGATCACCACCCGCATCAGCACTGCCGGCGACGCGGCCATCACGATCAACGCAATTGGCTCGGCCACGCTCACCGGCACGCCCATCAGCCGCATCGCCCAGAACGCCAGCGCCAGCGTGCCGAACGACTCGAGCAGGCTTTGCACCAGCACCATCGGGTTGTGCCGGAACCAGCGCAACGGAATGCGGCCACCGGCTTCGAACAGCACCACGGCGACGCCGAGCTCCACGAGAAACAGGCCGATGCCGGTCAACGGCCAGACCGCGCCGGTGAAACCGGCCAGTCCGGCGAACGCGCCGATCACCGAGTAACCCAGCACCTTGGGCAGCCCCAGAAAGCGCTGCACCAGATGGCCGGCGATCGCGGCCAGCGCCAGCAGGATCGACCATTGCACCGTCGGCAGTCCGGCCGACGGGCGCAGCCACTGGCCCCAGAGCGCCAGGATTTCGTTCATGGCTGCGCTCCGGTGGCCGCCAGGCCCGGCGCCGTTCCTGTCGACAGCGTCTGGGCGGTCGCAGAGCGGCGTCCGGCGGTCCAGGCGCAGGCAGACGATGTAACCATCGTGCGATGCGTCGCCTCACTCATGCAGCAATCAGTTCGGTAGGGCCGAGCATGGGGTCATTCTAAGGAAGCGCTGATTCGCGCCCCTGCCAGCCGGCGACTCGAAAGCAAGGTTCATCGCGAGTGGGGCCATGGAAACGGTGGCCCGCGTTCCATTCCTCAACGTCTTCTATGATGCTGGTGTCAGAAAGAGGGGGGTCCGTGTTCATGGGAAACAACCATCACATCGATAGCGAATCGCATGTCGCCGTTCTGGTCGATTGCGACAACACGACACCGGACATACTCGAATACGCACTGCGTGTCGTTGCGCAGTTCGGTCGCGTGGTCTTGCGCCGGGGCTATGGTAATCACAGCACGTTGGCGAACAAGTGGCAGGAGGCGTTGGTGAGGCTGGCCTTCACACCTTGTCTGCAGTACCAATACGCCGCCGGAAAGAATACGTCCGACATCGCCCTCGCGCTGGATGCAATGGAGGCCCTATTCGACGGTCGGGCCGACACCTTCTGCCTCGTCACCAGCGACTCTGACTTTGCCTACCTCTGTCGCAAGATGCGCGAGCGTGGAGCGACCGTGCATATCGTGGGCGAGCCGAAGTCACCCGATGCCCTCCGGAACGCGAGCGACCAATTCTTCGAGTGGGTGCGGCCGGACTCTCTGTCGGCGGAATCCGTCACGCCCAAGCCCAGTGTCCAGCAAGTCGAGACCGCCAAGCCAGAAGCGAAAAAAGCTGCGGCGAAGCTACGGCCGATGTTCGTGGTCGAGGCTGTCGCGCTATTGACCGCCGATACACCCGAAGGCAAGGTCAGCGTAGGCGGTCTTGGTTCCTATCTCAAACGTGCCGATCCATCGTTTTCGCCTAAGAACTATGGTCACTCCGGCCTGCTGGACATGCTCAGAACTTACGACCTGCTCAAGGTGCAGCAGGAGAACGGTGGGCATTGGACGGCTCAACTTATTCAGAAACCGAGTCAGCCACAACAGGACGCGGAGCCTTGATCGCCTGTGAATCGGGCCTAGCTTGCATTCAGCCCCTTCAGCAACTCGCCGGCCCCATCCCAGAAGATCTGCACCCCGACGCACAGCAGGATGAACGCGGACAGGCGCAGGAACACGACCAGCCCGACCTCTCCGAGCGGGCGCAGCAGGCGGTCGGCGTAGCGGTAGGTCAGCATCACCGACAGGCCGATCACCACCATGCCGACCAGGCCGCCGGCGAAGTTGGACGCCGACAGCACCCACGCGTGGCTGTGCAGGCTGGCGCCGACGGTGATCGCGGCGGCGATCGAGCCCGGCCCGCAGGTGAGCGGAAAAGTCATTGGGTAGAACGCCTGGATGCGCACGTTGTCGGCGGTGAGCGACTGCGCCATCTGCGCTTTCTCGTCGCTCGCGGTCAGCGGACCGTACAGGATGCCCCAGGCGGTGAAGGCAACGATCAGCCCGCCGGCGACGCGCACGATCGGCAGCGACACACCGAAGAAGTCCAGCACGTAGGTGCCGATCAGCATCGCGCCAGCCAGCATCAGCACCACGTTGCGGCCGATGCGCCGCGCCATCGCTGCGTGGGTGGTGCCGTCCAGTCCGTGCGTGAGGCTGACGAATACCGGCGCGGACGCGGGCGGGTTCAGGATCGGCAGCACCGCGGCGATCGCGAGCAGCACGCTCTTGCCGAAAGCCAACGCCAGCACCGGGAATTCCATGGCCGCTAATGTAAGTCAAGGTAACGCCGACCTGCCGCGCGTGCTAAGCTGGCGCGCTGCCGGCCGGCATCCGTTGTCGGCCCCGTGAACGAGGAACACCATGCCCGGACTGCTGCCCCACGTCGACCCCGACGGCCTGCTCGAATTTTCGGTGGTCTACACCGACCGCGCGCTGAACCACATGTCGAAGCGCTTTGCCGGTGTGATGCAGGACATCCTGGCGACGCTGAAGGAGGTCTATGGCGCGAATACCGCGGTGCTGGTGCCCGGCAGCGGCACCTTCGGCATGGAGTCGGTAGCGCGCCAGTTCGCGAACGACAAGAAGGTGCTGATCCTGCGCAACGGCTATTTCAGCTACCGCTGGACGCAGATATTCGAGGCCGGACGCATCGGCGCGACCGCGCTGGTGTGCAAGGCGCGCAAGACCGCCGACGGCGCGCAGTCGCCGTGGCGGCCGGCGCCGATCGAAGAAGTGGTCCAGGTGCTGCGCGCCGAGCGCCCGGCGGTGGTGTTCGCTCCGCATGTCGAGACCGCCAGCGGCATCATCCTGCCGGACGACTATCTGCGTGCGGTGGCCGACGCGGCGCACGAGGTCGGCGCGCTGTTCGTGCTCGACTGCGTGGCGTCCGGCGCGATCTGGGTCGACATGCGCAAGACCGGCGTCGACGTGCTGATCTCGGCGCCGCAGAAGGGCTGGAGCAGCTCGCCCTGCTGCGCGATGGTGATGCTGGGCGAGCGAGCGCGCGCGGCGATCGAGGGCACGACCAGTTCCAGCTTCTCCTGCGACCTGAAGAAATGGATGCAGATCGCCGAGGGCTACGACAAGGGCCAGCATGCGTACCACACGACGATGCCGACCGATGCGCTGGTCGCGCTGCGCGACGTGATGCTGGAGACTCGCGCGTACGGCTTCGAGAAGGTGCGCGCCGAACAGGTCGATCTCGGCGCGAAGGTGCGCGCGCTGCTCGAATCGCGCGGCTTTGCCAGCGTTGCCGCCGAAGGCTTCAAGGCGCCCGGCGTGGTGGTGAGCTACACCACCGACCCAGGCATCCAGAGCGGCAAGAAATTCATCGACGCAGGCCTGCAGACCGCCGCCGGCGTGCCGTTGCAGTGCGACGAGGGGCCCGACTTCCACACCTTCCGCATCGGCCTGTTCGGGCTCGAGAAGTGGCACAACGTCGACCGTACCGTGGGGCAGCTCGCCGCGGCACTGGACCGCATCGGCGTTCCGGCTTCGGGTAGCGCGGCGCGGATTGCCTGACGCGCCCGACCGCGTGACGCTGCCGATGGACCGGCGGCCGGGCCATCCCGGCCTGCACTCGCCCGAGGGCCTCGAGGTTGCTGATCCTGCGCTGACCGAGCGCCTGTTCGTGCTCGGGCAGTACCTGTTGCCCAAGCGCGCGCTGACGGCGGCGGCCGGCGCGGTGGCGTCGGCGCGCGGCAAGCGCTGGAGCGCAGCGCTGATCCGCTGGTTCGTGCGCCGCTACCGCGTCGACATGGGCGAAGCTGCGCAAGCCGACATCACCCGCTACGCCTCGTTCAACGACTTCTTCACGCGAGCGCTGAAACACGGGGCGCGGCCGCTCGCCGACGCCGACCTGGTGTGTCCGGTCGATGGTTCGATCAGTCAGTTCGGCGCGATCGAGCAGGGCCTGATCGTGCAGGCCAAGGGGCATCGCTATTCGACCCGCACGCTGCTCGGCGGCGACGCCGCGTTCGCCGCGCGCTTCGACGACGGCCATTTCGCGACGCTGTACCTGAGCCCGAAGGACTACCACCGCATTCACATGCCGTGCGAAGCGCGGCTGAAGCGCATGGTGCACGTGCCGGGCGCGCTGTTCTCGGTGAATCCGGCGACCGCGCGCGGCGTGCCGGGGCTGTTCGCGCGCAACGAGCGCGTGATCTGCGAGTTCGAGTCGGTGCATGGCCCACTGGCGCTGGTGCTGGTCGGAGCGACCATCGTCGGCAGCATCGCGACCGCATGGCATGGCGTGGTGAGCCCGCCGCGCGGCGGGCCGGTGCGCAGCTGGGACTACGCGGACCAGCCGCTGCTGCTTTCGAAAGGCGAGGAGATGGGCCGCTTCCTGCTCGGTTCCACCGTGATCGTGATGCTGCCGCGCGGTCCGCTGCGTTTCAACACCGGCTGGCGGTCCGGCGGCAATGTGCGCCTGGGCGAAGCGATGGCCGACCGGCCCGACGACAGCACCGGCGACGAAGCGGATTGACGCGCCCAGGCGCCGCACGCGCCGCGACCTTCTGCCAGAATGGGCCGATGGATTACGAGCATCTGCTGGTGACACGCGATGGGGCGATCGCGACGATCACGTTGAACCGTCCGGAAAAACGCAACGCGCTGGCGCTTCCCGTGATGCGCGAGTTGATTGCCGCGTTGCGCGCGGTGGCCGCGTCCGACGCCCTCGGCGTGATGCTGGCGGCAAACGGGCCGGTGTTCAGCGCCGGCCACAATTTCGGCGACATGGCCGGCGCGACGCTCGAACAGGCGCGCGAACTGTTCGCGGTCTGCACCGAGATGATGGACCAGGTGCAGGCGATGCCGCAGCCGGTGCTGGCGCGGGTGCATGCGCTCGCAACCGCTGCCGGCTGCCAGCTCGTCGCCAGCTGCGATCTGGCGGTCGCGGCCGACACCGCGTCGTTCGCGATTCCGGGCGGCAAGGCCGGGTTGTTCTGCCATACGCCGCTGGTCGCGGTCGCGCGCAACATCGGGCGCAAGCGCGCGCTCGAGATGGCGCTGACCGGCGACGCGATCGATGCCGCCACCGCCGCCGCCTGGGGACTGATCAACAAGGTCGTGCCGCCCGAGCAACTCAATGAAGCGGCGCAGGATCTGCTGCGCCGCGCGACACGCGGCAGCGCGTTGTCGAAGGCGTCCGGCAAGCAGGGTTTCTATCGCCAGATCGACATGGCACAGCGCGAAGCCTATGCAGAGGCCATGCAGCGCATGGCCAGCGGCGCGCTGACCCCCGACGGCCAGGAAGGCATACGCGCATTCCTGCAAAAACGCCCGGCGAAATACACCCAGCGGCCCTGACGCAGCGGGGCGCCGATGCCGCCGATGCGGGGCGCGGCCGCTACCTGAAGATCACGGTCTTGTGGCCGTTCAGCAGCACGCGCCGCTCGCTGTGCCACTTCACCGCGCGCGCCAGCACCTGGCTTTCGGTATCTCGGCCCATCGCGGCCAGATCCTCAATGGTCATGCCGTGGTCGACCCGGGCCACGTCCTGCTCGATGATCGGGCCCTCGTCGAGGTCAGCCGTCACGTAATGCGCGGTCGCGCCGATCAGCTTCACGCCGCGGTCATGCGCCTGCGCGTAGGGCTTCGCTCCCTTGAAGCTGGGCAGGAACGAATGGTGGATGTTGATCGCGCGCCCGGCGAGCTTAGTGCACAGCGCGTCCGACAGGATCTGCATATAGCGCGCCAGCACCACCAGTTCGGCGCCCTCCGACTCGATGATCTCGTACGCGCGCGCCTCGGCCTGCGTCTTGGTCGCGGCAGTGACCGGAATGTGGTGGAACGGCACGTTGTAGCTGGCCGCGAGCTGGTAGAAGTCGCGGTGGTTCGAGATCACCGCGCGGATGTCCACCGGCAGCAGCCCTGACTTCCAGCGAAACAGCAGGTCGTTCAGGCAATGTCCGTCGCGGCTGACCATCAGCACCGTGTTCACCGGCTGCGCGGTCGTGTGCAGCTGGCAGCGCATGGCGAAGGGCTCGGCAAACGCGTGCAACTCGCGCTGCAGTTCGGCCCGGGCGAGGCGGTCGCAGGCGAACTGCACCCGCATGAAGAACAGGCCGGTGCCGTGGTCGTTGTACTGCGCGGCCTCCTCGATGTTGCTGCCGCGTTCGAGCAGAAAGCCCGACACCGCGTGCACGATGCCCCGCTGGTCGGGGCACGACAGGTTCAGGATGTAGCCTGGGTTCATGCGACAGGATTGTCGCAGGCCGCCGACACGGGGCGGTCCGCAACCGCCGGCTCTGCGCTGCGCCGGCCCACGGTATCGGGCGCGCGGCTGGCGCCGCCGTCAGTGCAGGACCACCGGGTTCTGGGCCAGCTCGGCGTAGCGGTCGAGCGTGTCCTCGACCTCTTCCTGCGTCGGGGTGTTCGCCTGCCAGACGCTGATCTGGCGTTGGAACAGCTCGGCCCAGGAGCCGTCGAGGTAGACCTCCTTGCCGGATCGCTTGTCGACGATCTCGAAACCATGGCGCACCAGCGTCGGCACCGCCGGCGCCGGGTCGCTTGCCTCGCCCTGCGGCACGGCTTCGGGCAGCATGTGGACCACCACGAAGGATTCAGAGTCGTAGAGCATTTGCATGATGTTTCGGTTCCGGGGTGTTGCCGTTACTGCTAAGTTATCAACGTTCGACCGGCTTTCAAGGGGGACAGCGCTCAGTCGCCGCCTGTTTCGTGATATTTGTTGGTTTGTGGCGACAGCTGTTGCGCGAAGGGCCGTTCTTGCTTGGTCGGGTCGGTCCGCTGCGGCCTTACGGCGGCGGGCACCGAAATCGGTGCGGGCTGCTTAATCCGGGCTGCTCAGTCCAGGCTGCTCAGTCCGGGCTGCCGAGTGCGCGAAGCCGCAGGTCGAGCCGCTCGCCGCGCGGCCGGGTCAGCAGAATGCGCACCGGCAGCCAATCCAGGCGTGGGGCCAGCCACAGGTCGACGCGGGTGTCGTAGTCGCGCTGCGGCGCGTGGTCGAGCTGTGTCGCATCGACCTCGCCGTAGGGCAACGCCAGGCGCTCGCTGGCGCCGACCTCGAAGCGCCACAGGTCGGCGTCGCGTGGGCCGACGATCTGCAGCGCAATCGTGCTGCCGCGCGGATAGCGTTCGGGCGCCGCGGCCAGCATCGCGCCGAGTTGCAGGAACACGCTGAGCCGATCCTGCGCGCCGGGTTCGAGCGGCAGCTGCGGCGTGTTCGCGCTGAACACCACATGGCCTGCGCCGCCGCTCTGCGGACGCACGAAATGCGCGGCCAATTCGCTGCGCGCCTTGTCGGAGAAGCGGATCGGCTCGAGCCCCTGCGTGCCGAGGCGCCCGGTGCTGGTCTGGCGCCGCGTGCCGATCAGCGGGACCTCGATCGCCAGTTGCGCGTCGTAACGGTCGGCGTCGTGCCGCCACAGCAGTTCGGCCTGCGCTTGGTACGCGATGCCGCGGATCTCACCCTGCACTTCGTAGTCGAGCCGCACCGGGGCGGCGATCCGGAACGCGGTCGGCTGCACGGCCTGTGCCGCTGCATGCGTTGGCGCAGCCGGTTGCGCGGGAGATTCGGGGATCTGCGCCGCGGCGACGATGGGGTCCGGTGCCTCGGGCGCGCCCGGCGCTGTGGCCGGCGCCCGGCGCGCGCTCGGGGCGCGCGCGGCATCGTCGGTTCTAATTGCTATCGGATTAGTAGCTAATTGTGCAGATACCACCAGGGCTTCCGATCGATTTCTTTCAGATCTTGCGGCGCTGCGCGATGCCGCTTTCATTGCGCGTGCCGGGGTGGCGCCGGCCGCGCGTCGCGTGTCGCTGCGTGTCGCCTCGGGTGACAGCCCGGTCGCCCGGCCCGCCGGCTCCAGCACTGTCGTCTCGAGCGCGGCCGGCGGGGCGGATGCCGGGATCGACTCGTCGTAGACCGTGCGAACGTTGAACGCCTGCGGGGCCGGCGTCGCCCGCGGCGCGACCTGCGGCGGCCGCGCCTGCAGCAACGCCAGGTGCGCCAGCAGCACCGCCGCGGTCAGCGCGATCCAGCCGATCAGGCGCCGGCGCATCGGCGCGCCGCGCCGCGGTGAGCGCAGCGTGCCGGCGTCGGCATGATTTCGATGCATCTGAACAGGCCCTAAAATTCCCCGCGCGCCGGCTTCGTTATACGTGATCGGGCCGCATTCCGACCGCCCAACCAACCGGACCCGACTCGATGAAACTCGCCACCTACCGCGACGGCTCGCGCGACGGGCAACTGGCGGTGGTCGCGCGCGACCTGGCCAGCGCGCATTACGCCACCGGCATCGCAAGCCGCCTGCAGCAGGTGCTCGATGACTGGGGCTTCCTGAGCCCGCAGCTGCAGGACCTGTACGACATGCTGAACGCCGGACGCGCGCGCCATGCGTTCGCATTCGATCCGGCGCAGTGCATGGCGCCGCTGCCGCGCGCCTATCAATGGGCCGACGGCTCGGCCTACCTGAACCATGTGGAACTGGTGCGGCGCGCGCGCGGTGCCGAGCTGCCGGCTGATCTTGACACCGAGCCGCTGATGTACCAGGGCGCGAGCGACGATTTTCTCGGACCCTGCGACGACGTGTCTCTGATGAGCGAGGCGATGGGCCTCGACTTCGAGGCCGAGCTCGCGGTCGTCACCGGCGACGTGGCACTGGGCGCGACGCCGGGCCAGGCGCTCGACGGCATCCGGCTGCTGATGCTCGCGAATGACTGGACGCTGCGCAATCTGGTGCCGGATGAACTCGCCAAGGGCTTCGGTTTTCTGCAGAGCAAACCGGCGACGGCGTTCAGCCCGGTTGCGGTCACGCCGGACGAACTGGGCGCGGCCTGGGAACAGGGCCGCGTGCATCTGACGCTCACGTCGAGCTGGAACGGCCGCAAGGTCGGCCTGTGCGACGCCGGCCCCGAGATGCACTTTCACTTCGGCGAACTGATCGCGCACCTGTGCAGGACGCGCAATGTGCGTGCCGGCACTGTCGTCGGCAGCGGCACGGTCAGCAATCGGGGCGTCGAGCGTGACGGTCGGCTCGAGTGGCCGAACGGCTATCACTGCATCGCCGAACGGCGCTGCATCGAGGCACTGCAGAACGGCGCGCCGACGACCGAATTCATGAAATGGGGCGACACCGTCCGCATCGAGATGAAAGGTCGCGACGGCCAGAGCATCTTCGGCGCGATCGACCAGAAGGTCGTCTCGCCCGCCGGCACCGACTGACCCACTTGGTTGTGTCGGCGCCGCGGCGCGACCGTCGCAACCTGTGACCGGCTCAGGCCTTCTTCGCCCAGGCGCTGCACCAGCCGTTGTTGTGCACCAGCTTGCCGGGGAACAACGAGCAGTGGCTCATCTGCGATCCGGCGATCGGTGTGTGCAATGCGCAGTCGGAGCAATGCTGGGCGGTTGTGTGGTTCGGATACTTCTTCTGGTCCGCCTTGGTCGTGTCGGGGACGTAGCCGAGCGCCGCCGCCTGCGGGTCGGAGGAGGTCAGTTCCGGCTCGGCCGCGAACGCCATCCGCTGCGTTGCCGCCAGCGCCGTCGTGCCGGCCGCCACCGTCATCAGGAACACGCGTCGATTGCTCATGGGGATCATCCTTTCTTCGTGGTGTTGCAAAACCAAGTGCGAAGCTCGCTGAAGCTCGCTGTTGGGCCGCCCATCATGGCACCAACCGGGGCGCGTGATCAACCCGAAAGCACGAAGTCACAGCGCAGCGCGGCATTTTTCGCCGAAGGGTCTTGCAGAGTGAGAATCACTCGTGTCTGCCGCCGGAAAATCGCGATGCGGGCACAATGCAACGACCAGCGACGGCAAGATACGGAGATCGCATCATGAGCACCCCCCGGCCTCCCGACTACCAGCGTTACCGGACGCTCGCGATCACGCGCCGTGGCCCGGTGATCGATGGACAGGGTTGCGTGCTCGACATCCAGATGCGAGCGCAGAACGGCAAGCTGCCGACCGCGGGCCACGACGGCCACTTCGAGTTGGCCGAGATCTGGCGCGACGTGAGCGCGGACGACAGCGTGCGTTGCGCGGTGCTGCGCGGCGAGGGCCAGGGTTTCTCGGGCGGCGGCGACCTGGGCCTGGTGCAGGACATGGCGGACGACTTCGCGGTGCGCAGCCGCGTCTGGCGCGAGGCGCGCGACCTGGTCTACAACGTGATCAATTGCGACAAGCCCATCGTCTCGGCGATGCACGGTCCGGCGGTCGGCGCCGGCCTGGTGGCCGGGCTGCTGGCCGACGTCTCGATCGCCGCCAGCAATGCGCGGATCGTCGATGGCCACACCCGGCTCGGCGTGGCCGCCGGCGACCATGCGGCGATCGTCTGGCCGCTGTTGTGCGGCATGGCCAAGGCCAAGTACTACCTGATGCTGTGCGAGCCGCTCTCTGGCGCCGAGGCCGAGCGCATCGGCCTGGTCGCGCTCGCGGTCGACGAGAGCGAATTGCTGGCCAAAGCCTACCAGGTCGCCGAGCGGCTCGCGGCCGGCAGCCAGAGCGCGATCCGCTGGACCAAATACGCGCTGAACAACTGGCTGCGGCTGGCCGGCCCGAATTTCGACACCTCGCTCGCGCTCGAATTCATGGGGTTCGCGGGGCCGGACGTGCGCGAAGGCGTGGCCTCGCTGCGCGAGCGCCGCGTGCCGAAGTTCTGACCTGCAAGAAGGTGGGCCGGCTGCGGGCGTCGGCTCCGATTCGGTTTCATTCTGATCAAGGAGTAGCAAGCATGAGGTTCTCGACGATGTTTCGCAGCGCGGCCTTTGCGCTGGCGCTGGTCGGCGCCGCCGCATCCGCGCAGACGGTCACGCTGCAGGGCGCCTGGGTCCGCGCGTCGGTACCAGGCCAGAAGACCACCGGCGCGTTCATGAAGATCACGTCCCAGGAGGACCTGCGCCTGGTCGGCGCGTCGACTCCGGCCGCCGCCATGGCCGAACTGCACGAAATGAAGATGGACGGCGACGTGATGAGGATGCGCGCCGTCGAAGGCGGGCTCGAATTGCCGGCCGGCAAGCCGGTCGCGCTGACCCCGGGCGGCTACCACCTGATGCTGATGGACCTGAAGGCGCCGCTGCCGGTTGGTAGCACCGTGTCGCTGACGCTGATCTGCCGTGACGCGAAAGGGGTGACGACCCGCTATCGCTTCGAGCTGCCGGTCAGCGCGGTGGCCCCTGAAATGTCCGGCGCTGCGGGCGCGCATTCCGCAATGGCGATGGAGGAAAAGCACTGACTTCGGCATCGCCAGCCTGGTCGCGTTGCGGTAAGCTGGCAGCGCGACCCGACTCCCAACAACACGAGGAACGGCCATGAGCAACCTATTGCAGAACCCGAGTTTCGGCAAGCTGATTCCGGGTTTCGATTTCCTGGAGACCCTGACCAAGGGCGCGACGCAGTCGCTGCCGCAGATGCCGAGCCTGGGCAACTGGGTGGCGCCGACGCTGAACCCGGACGAACTCGAAAAGCGCATCGAGGAGTTGAAAGCGGTCGCGTTCTGGCTCGATCAGAACGCGGTCGCGCTGAGGGCGACGATCCAGGCTCTCGAGGTGCAGAAGATGACGCTGGCCACGCTGCGCAGCATGGATCTGCGCATGGCCGAGGTCGCGAATGCATTCACGATCAACCCGTCGAAGCAGGCGGCGGCAGACGATGGCGCGACCGGCACGCCGGAGCGTGCGGCCGAGAAGGCGCCGACCGCTGAGAAGGCGAGCGCCAAGCCAGCCAAGGTAGCGGCAAAGAGCAGTGACAAGGCTGGCGACAAAGCCGACGAAAAGGCGCCGCCCGGCATGGTCGACCCGCTGAAATGGTGGGGCGCGCTGACCCAGCAGTTCCAGCAGATCGCCACGCAGGCGATCCAGGAAGCCGCGCGTCAGACCCCGGCGAACGCGCTACACGGCAGCAGCGCCGTAAAGAGCAACGGAGCTGCTACAAAAAAAGGAGCTAGCAACGCAGGTAAATCCGGGGCTGCGGCTAGAAAAACCTCGAAGAAAGAGGAAGCGCCGGGCCGCTGAGACTGCCCGCAGTCTCCAAGGTGCGCGAATGAAGCGGTTCCGCTACGGCCACGCCTCGCATCCGCAGTGGCGCCAAGCCGCCGGACGAGTGCTGGAGCAGCTTCGCACCGGCAGTGTGCAGCACGACCCGGCGCCGCTGGGCCTGCTCTACATCACCGATCACTATGTGGCTGCGGCGCAGGAGATCCTCGATTTCCTCGGCGCCGAATTGCCCGAGGTGGCGGACTGGGCGGGGACCGTCGGCGTCGGCATTGCCGCGACCAATGTCGAGTATTTCGACGCACCGGCGCTCGCGGTGATGCTGTGCGACCTGCCGAGCGACCAGTACCGCATTTTTTCGGGCGTCGCCCCGCTCGCGGGCCGGTTCGACGCGCATGCGGCGCTGATCCACGCCGATGGCGCCGCGCCCGACTTGGCCGACCTGATCGTCGAGATGGCGGCGCGCATCCGCACCGGCTATCTGTTCGGCGGGCTGGCGTCGAGCCGCGCCGGGACCGTGCAGTTCGCGCTCGGCGGCAACGGCAACATGCGCGGGCAGGGAGCGGCCGGCGGCGTGTTCCGAGGCGGCCTGAGCGGCGTCGCATTCGGTCCGCACGTGCGTCTGGTGTCGCGCGTCACGCAGGGCTGTCATCCGGTCGCGCCGGTGCACGAGGTCACCGCCGCACAAGGCAATCTGCTGGCCGCGCTCGACGGCCGGCCCGCGCTCGACGTGCTGCTGCAGGACCTGGGCGTGTCGCTCGATGAGCCGCAGCAGGCGCTGGCGCGGGTGCGCGAGACGCTGGTCGGCCTGTGGGGCGCCGCCAGCGACTCGGTCGGACGCACCGGCAATTTCGGCAGCGACGTGGTCGTGCGCCATATCGTCGGGCTCGATGCGGCACGCCGCGGCGTCGCGATCGCGGACCATGCCGAAACCGGCATGCGCCTCGCGTTCTGCGAGCGCGATGTCGTGGCCGCGCGCGCCGACCTGATCCGCATCTGCGCCGAGGTGCGTGAAGAGTTCGAGCAGGAATCCGTGGCCAGCGTCGCGGCCGCGGGTGCCGTCGCCGACGAGGCGGGCGGCGGCACGATGGCCGGAGCGGTCTACGTCAGCTGCTGCGGACGCGGCGGCCCGCATTTCGGCGCGCCCAGCGCCGAGCTGCAGATCGTGCGCCGTGCGCTCGGCGACGTGCCGCTGGTCGGTTTCTTCGCCGGCGGCGAGATCGCGCGCCACCACCTGTACGGCTACACCGGTGTGCTGACTGTCTTTGGCGGGTGAGAGAACCACCCCCAGGCTTCGCGCTACTAGCGTGTCGCTTCGCCCGGTGCTTGCCGCCAGAGGCGGCGGCCCCGAAGGCTTATCGCCGCTAGCGACCAGGCTGGCCGCGCACCACCGCGTCCGCTACCGTCGGCGGAGCAGGCGCGTAGCGGCGGAACTCCATCGTGAAGGTCGCGCGGCCCTGCGAGAGCGAGCGCAACGTGGTCGAGTAGCCGAACATCTCGGCCAGCGGCACTTCGGCGTGCACCAGCTTGGCGCCTCCGCCGGCGGTGTCGGCGGTGCCCTGGATCATGCCGCGTCGTGTCGAGAGGTCGGCGATCACATGGCCCATGAACTCCTCGGGGACCTCGACCTCGACCGCCATCATCGGCTCGAGCAGCACCGGGTGCGCGCGTCGCATCGCCTCCTTGAACGCGATAGCACCGGCCATGCGGAACGCGTTCTCGTTCGAATCGACGTCGTGCGCCGAGCCGAACACCAGCGTCGCGCGCACGTCGACCACCGGGTAGCCGGCGAGCACGCCGGCCGTCATCGCCTCCCGGATGCCGCGGTCCACCGCCGGAATGAACTCGCGCGGAATTACGCCGCCCTTGATCGCGTCGACGAACGCATAGCCGCCGCCGGCCGGCAACGGTTCGAGGTTCAGTACCGCGTGGCCGTACTGGCCGCGCCCGCCCGACTGGCGAATGAAGCGGCCCTCGACGTCTCGCGCCGCGTCGCGGACCGTCTCCCGGTACGCGACCTGCGGCCGTCCCACCGCGGCCTCGACGCCGAACTCGCGCCGCAGCCGGTCGACCAGGATGTCGAGGTGCAGTTCGCCCATGCCCGAGATGATGGTCTGGCCGGATTCCGCGTCGGCCTGCACCCGGAACGACGGGTCTTCCTGCGCGAGCCGATGCAGCGCGACGCCCATTTTTTCCTGATCGGCCTGGGTGCGCGGTTCGATCGCCTGCGAGATTACCGGCTCGGGAAAGCTCATGCGCTCGAGCACGATCAGGTGCCGCGGGTCGCACAACGTGTCGCCGGTGGTCGCGTCCTTCAGTCCGACCGCCGCCACGATGTCGCCGGTGCGCACCTCGCGGATCTCGTGCCGCGTGTTCGCGTGCATCTGCAGCAGGCGCCCGAGCCGCTCCTTCCGATCCTTGCCGGGGATAGCGATCATGTCACCGGTCTCGGCCACGCCGGAGTAGACCCGCAAATAGGTCAACTGTCCGACGAACGGGTCGGTCATGATCTTGAACGCGAGTGCCGAGAACGGCTCGCTGTCCGACGGATGGCGTTCGGCCTGGGCGTCGTTGGGCAGGTGGCCGATGATCGCCGGCACATCGGCCGGCGACGGCAGGTAGTCGACGATCGCGTCGAGCAGCGCCTGCACTCCCTTGTTCTTGAACGCGCTGCCGCACAGCATCGGCACGATCTGGTTCGCCACCGTGCGCTGACGCAGCCCCTGCCGGATTTCGTCTTCGGAGAGCGGCCTGCCGGCCAGGTATTTCTCCATCAGCGCCTCGTTCGCGTCGGCCGCGGCCTCGACCATGCGGTCACGCCATTCGGCGGCGAGCGGCAGCAGCGCAGGCGGTATCTCGGCATATTCGAAATGCACGCCCTGGCTCGCGTCGTCCCACAGGATCGCGCGCATCTTCACCAGGTCGATCACGCCCTCGAACCGGTCCTCGGCGACCAGCGGCAGCTGCACCGGAATCGCAACGCCGTGCAGCCGATCCGCGATCTGGCGCTGCACGCGCAGAAAGTCCGCGCCGACCCGGTCCATCTTGTTCACGAACGCAATGCGCGGCACCTTGTACTTGGCCGCCTGGCGCCAGACCGTCTCGGACTGCGGCTGCACGCCGCCGACCGCGTCGTACAGCATCACCGCGCCGTCGAGCACACGCAGCGAACGCTCGACCTCGATCGTGAAGTCGACATGGCCCGGGGTGTCGATGATGTTGATCCGGTGCTCGGGCCTGCTGCCATCCATGCCGCGCCAGAACGCGGTGGTCGCGGCCGAGGTGATCGTGATGCCGCGCTCCTGCTCCTGCGCCATCCAGTCCATCGTCGCGGTGCCCTCGTGCACCTCGCCGAGCTTGTAGTTCACCCCGGTGTAGAACAGGATGCGTTCGGTGGTCGTGGTTTTACCGGCATCGATGTGGGCGCTGATGCCGATGTTCCGATAGCGTTCCAATGGAGTGTGGCGGGGCATGACGTCATTCTGCCTCGGCGCGGACGCAGGCGGTCATGCGACGCCGACACCTGCGCGGGCCGCGTGCGGGTATTCGTGCTGACGCTCGCCCGCCACGCGCGGCAGACCCGGGTCAGTGTCGGCCCACGCCTTGCGGCTCCGACCGGTGCGCGAGCAGCAGGTCGCTAAATGCCTGCGCCGCCGGCGATAGCGAACGCCCGGTGTGCAGCACCAGAACGACCTCGCGCTGCACCACCGGGTGGGTAATCAGCCGCTGCTCCAGGCCGAGTCCGGTGACGACGCGCTGCACCGAGTCGGTCAGGACGCCGATCCCCATGCCGCCTTCGACCATGCCGATCGTCGTCAGCGGCAGCGACGCCTCGTAGCGCCAATGCAGGCTGATGCCCTCGCGGGCCAGCGCGCGGTCAAGCACCTCGCGCACCGGGTTGCCGGGGCGCGGGCCGATCAGCGGCACGCCGCCCAGGTCGGCCCAGGTCAGTTCGCGGCGGCGCGTCAGCGGGGAGCCCGGCGGCAGCACCGCGAAGAACGATTCGGCCCAGAGCGGCCGCAGTGTGAGATTTGGACGGTCCGCGAAGGCGGTGCCGAGGCCGAAGTCGACCGCGCCAGCCTCGACCATGCCGAGCACCTCGTCCTGCGAGACGTCGAACATATCGATTCTCACGCCGGGATTGCGGTCGGTGAAGGTGCGCACCAGCCGCGGCATTACCAGCGCCGCCTGCACCGACGACGCCGCGACCGACACGCGGCCGCGCCCCAGCGTTCGCAATTGCTGCGAACTGCCGACCACGCTGTCGAGGTCGGCCAGGGTCTTGCGCGCGAGCGGCAGGATTTCGCTGCCGGCCTCGGTCAGGCGCAGCATGCGGGTATGGCGGTCGAACAGGCGCAGACCCAGCGCGCGCTCGAGCTCGCTCAGTTGCGTGCTCGTCGTCGATTGCGGCAGATTCAGCGCCTCGCCGGCCCGGGTGAAGCTGCGGGTGTCGGCGACGGCGACGAACACCCGCAATTGACGCAAGGTCACATCCATAGCAATTTACGATGAATATATAGGAAAGTCGGTGTTTTTCGGATAAGAGTTTCCTGTCAATATCCCGGCATGCCCGTGGCGAAGCAGGTTTCGCCGGGTTGGAGTTCCTAGAGACAAGGAGCCCACCATGCTGCGTACAACCCTCGTATCCTCCCGGGGTTTGCCGGCCATTGCAGGTGTTGACCCCTCGGGTCGCGAAATCCTGGGCATTGACGACCAAAGCAGCGCTTGCGCGCCGGTCGGGCTGACCGGCGCCCGGCGGCGATCCCGGTTCGCGCGAAGCCGCGCCATGCAACCAGTGATCCGCCGAAGCGAAGGCATGGCCTTCGCCTGAAGCTTCATCGACCTTCCGACCGTCCTGGTCCGCTTCCGGAACCCGCTTGCCATGTCGCACGCAGCATCATTGCGTCTGCAGCCAGGTGCACAGCATGTCCAGCTCGGTGCGTTCCGCCGCGAGTTCGGCGGCCTGCACCTGCCGGCGCACCGCTTGGGCGTGGGGCGCGTCGATCGCATCCATGGCTTTCATCGCGCGGCGCAGCCGGCGCAGCGGCTGCACCACCTGCTCGCGCCAGGCCGCCACATGCGCGTCGGCGCGTGCCAGCGCTGCGGGCTCGAGCGGCCGGCGCTGGGATTCGGCCCATCGGCCGAACAGGTGCAGCACCACGTCCAGGCCTTCGTCGTCCTGCCTGCGCAGCAGTTCCTGGGCCAGGGCCGGGTCGGCGTACAGCGTGCAGATGTAGTGCCATGCCTGATCAGTCGTGTCGTCGTTCATCGTGCGCAGCGGAGGGTGATTTCGTGAGTGTCGCACCACGCCGTCTGATCGTCGCGATCACCGGGGCTTCCGGCTTCGTCTACGGCCATCGGCTGCTGCAGCTGCTCAGGCCGCTCGACCTGGAGGTGCACCTGATCGTGAGCCGCTCCGCGCAGATCACGATGGCCTGCGAGACCTCGCTGCGCCTGTCCGATGTGACCGCGTTGGCGGATCGCGTGCACCGCAACGAGGACATAGGTGCCTGCGTCGCCAGCGGCTCGTACCGCACGCTGGGCATGGTGATCGCGCCGTGCTCGATGAAGACGCTGGCCGAGATCGCGAACGGCACTGCAAGTTCGCTGGTCGCGCGCGCCGCCGACGTGATCCTGAAGGAGCGCCGCCGCCTGGTGCTGCTCGCGCGCGAGACGCCGCTGACGCTCGCTCACATCCGCAACATGCTGGCCGTCACCGAAATGGGCGCGATCGTCGCGCCGCCGGTGCCGGCGTTCTACGCAAGGCCAGTGACCCTGGACGAGATGGTGGACCACACGCTCGGCCGGGTGCTGGACCTGTTCGACATCGACGTTGGCGCGGTACGGCGCTGGACGGGGCCCGCTTCGGGGCGCTCTTTGGACGAAGCCAAGCCAGGAAACGACGAAGCATGAAGTACTTCGACTACAGCGAGCCGGCCTCGCTGGACGAGGCGGTCGCGCTGCTGCGCGCCGGCCCCGCTCCGGCCAGCCTTATCGCGGGCGGCACCGACCTGATGGTGCAGATGAAGGAGCACGTGCGCCAGCCCGCGCATGTGATCAACATCAAGAAGATCCCGGGCATGGACGACTTTGCGTACGACGCGAAGAACGGCCTGTTGCTCGGCGCGCTGGTGACCACGCGGCAGGTCGAAACCTCGCCGATCACGCTGCGCCACTACGCGGGCCTGGCGAAAGCGGCCACCGACTTCGCGTCGATCCAGGTGCGCCATCGCGCCACCGTGGTGGGCAACGTGTGCCGCGCGTCGCCGTCGGCCGACACGCTGCCGCCGCTGATCGCCGATGGTGCGGTGCTGCGCATCCATGGACCGGCTGGCCAGCGCCGCTGCGCGGTGCAGGACTTCTGCACCGGCCCGGGACGCACTGTGCTGGCGGCCGACGAGATCGTGACCCATATCGAGATTCCAGCGCCGCCATCGCGCACCGGCAAGGTCTACATCAAGCTCGGGCGGCGCGCGCAGATGGAACTGGCGACAGTTGGCGTCGCGGTGCGTGTCACGCTGGGTGACGACGGCGCCGTGACCGACCTCGCCGTCGTGCTGGCCGCGGTGGCGCCGACGCCGCTGCGCGCGGCGCAGGCCGAGGCCGTGCTGCGCGGCCGGCAACCGACGCCGCAGCAACTGGCCGCGGCCGCGCAGACGGCAAGCGAAGAGGCACGTCCGATTGGCGACGTGCGCGGCAGCGCCGACTACCGGCGCGACATGGTGCGCGTGCTGACTCAGCGCGCGCTGGAACAAGCAGTTGAAGAGGCCCGGGCATGAAGCGGCAGATCGTCTCCTTTACCGTCAATGGCGAGGCGCGCGAGATCGCGGTCGCGCCGAATCGCAGTTTGCTGGACGCGCTGCGCACCGAGGCCGGCCTCACCGGCACGAAGAAGGGTTGCGACGTCGGCGAATGCGGCTCGTGCACCATCATCCTCGACGGCAAGCCCGTCAACTCCTGTCTGGTGCTCGCGGTGGAGGCCGAGGGCGCCGACATCACCACCGTCGAGGGCCTGCAGGCCGGAGACGGCAGCCTGCACCGGCTGCAGGAATGCTTCATCGAGTGCGGCGCTGCGCAATGCGGTTTCTGCACGCCGGGTCTGTTGGTGGCGGCGAAGGCGCTGCTCGACGAGAACCCTTCGCCGACCATCGACGAAATCCGCTTCGCGATCGCCGGCAACATCTGCCGCTGCACCGGCTACACCAAGATCCTCGATGCGATCTTGCTCGCAGCGCAACCAGCGGCGACCGCGCGGGCTCAAGGAGTGACGCCATGAAGGCCGCAACCGTCATCGGCAAGAACGTCCGGCGCGCCGACGTGCTGGAAAAGGTGACCGGCGAGGCGATGTACGTCGCCGACATCGCGCTGCCGGGCCTGCTGTACGCGCGCAGCAAGCGCAGCAACGTCGCGCACGCGAATATCCGCCGCATCGATACCAGCCGCGCGCTCGCACTGCCGGGCGTGAAGGCGGTGCTGACGCACGAGAACGTGCCGCGCGTGCTGCACGCCGGCTCGCCGCATCCGCGTTCCGCGTCGGTCACGCCTGACCAGTACATCCTCGACAACAAGGTGCGCTATTGGGGCGAGACGGTCGCGGTGGTTGCGGCCGTCAGCGACGAGATCGCCGAGGAGGCGCTGGACCTGATCGAGATCGAATACGAGGAACTGCCGGCGCTGTTCACCGTCGAGGACGCGATGCGCCCCGACGCGCCGCAGATCCACGACCGCGGATTGGGCGGCAACCTGGTGCTGCCGCCGGTGCGCGTCTCGCGCGGCGACGTCGCGCGCGGCTTCGCCGAGGCCGACCTGATCGTCGAGGGTGAGTACGAGGGCGGTCGCCCGACGCCGGCCTACATGGAGCCGAACGCCTGCATGTGCCAGTGGGACGGCAACGGCAACCTGACGGTCTGGATCTCCACCCAGACCTCGTTCATGGTGCGCGGCATCATGGCCGAGGTGCTGGGGCTGCCGTACCACAAGGTGCGGGTTCTGTGCGACCACATGGGTGGCGGCTTCGGCGCGAAGCAGGACCTGTTCCAGAGCGAGTTCCTGTGCGCGCTGCTCGCGCGCGAGACGCGCCGGCCGGTGCGCCTGGAGTACACGCGCGAGGAAACCTTCCTCGGCGGGCGTTCGCGCCACCCGGTGAAGGTCTGGCTCAAGCAGGGCTTCAAGCGCGACGGCACGATCACCGCGCGCCAGGCACGGATGATCTTCAATTCCGGCGCCTACGGCTCGCATGGACCGGGCGTGACCAACGTCGGCACGAACGGTCTGACCTCACTGTACCGCTGCGAGAACGTCGAACTCGAAGGCCTCTGCATCTACACGAACAGCCCGATCGCCGGCGCATTCCGCGGCTTCGGCGTGCTGCAGGCCACCTACGCCCTCGACATCCAGATGGAGGAGGCGGCCGAGAAGTTGGGGCTGGACCCGGCCGAGATGAAGCTGAAGACCGCGGTGCGTGACGGGGACTACGCGCCGTCGGGCCATCCGGTGGTCGGTCATGGCCTGCTCGACTGCATACAGCGTGGCATGAAGGAGGTTGGCTGGGCCGAACAGCGCAAGCGCACCCGCGACACCGGGGTGCAGCGCCGCGGCTGGGGCATAGGCTGCGAAATGCACGGCGCCGGCGCGCAGCCGGCGATCAAGGAGCAGGGCAACGCGATCGTCAAGATGAACGAGGACGGCAGTGTCGTGCTCTTCACCGGCGCCGCGAACCTGGGAACTGGCGCGCACTCGACGCTGGCGCAGATCGTCGCGGAAGAGATCGGCCTGAAGTTCGAATCGGTCGCGGTCGTGCATGGTGACACCGATGTCGTGCCCTGGGACATCGGCGCCTTTGCCAGCCACACCACCTCCATCGCGGGCCGGGCCGCGCAGATGGCCGCGGCCGAGGTCAAGCGCCAGTTGCTCAAGCATGCCGCCGAGCAGATGGAAGTGGCCGCCGGCGATCTGGAGATCTCGCTCGGCGAGATCCGCGTGCGCGGCACCGACCGAACGATCAGCGTGCGCGACGCGGTGGCTGCACGGCTCGGCATCCCTTCGCTGCAGTTCGTCGCGAATGCAACCAACGTGCCGCACAAATCCTATTCGTTCGCGGCGCATTTCGTCGAGGTGAACGTCGATACCGAGACCGGTCAGATCACCGTGCTGCAGGTGGTGCCGGTGCACGAGATCGGCAAGGTGATCAACCCGATCGCCGCGGCCGGCCAGATCGAGGGCGGCATTCAGCAGGGTATCGGCCACACGCTGTACGAGGACTACCAGATCGACCTGAAGACCGGGCGTTCGTTGAACGCGAATTTCGTCGACTACAAGATGCCGCTGTCGATGGACATGCCGCCGATCCGCACGATCATTCTGGAGACGGCGCCCGATCCCGAAGGCCCATATGGCGCCAAGGGCATCGGGGAGGATCCGATCGTCGCGATCGGCCCGGCGATCGCCAGCGCCGTCTACGACGCGATCGGCGTGCGCTTCCGCCACTACCCGATCAAGCCCGAGCAGGTGCTCGCGGCGCTGCGCGCGAAGGAAGTAGCGCGGTCAACGACTGAAGAAGGAGTACACGCATGAATCACCACGATGAACGGCACGCTGCGCAGCGACCGGTGCCGGTCACCATCCTGACCGGATTTCTGGGCGCGGGCAAAACCACGCTGCTGAACCACATCCTGACCGAGAAGCACGGTCACCGGATCGCGGTGATCGAAAACGAGTTCGGCGAGGTCGACGTCGACTCGGACCTGGTGCTGGCTTCCGATGAGGAGATCTTTCAGGTCGCGAACGGCTGCATCTGCTGCGTGGTCGACGTGCGCAACGACCTGGTGGAGATCCTGCAGAAGCTGCTTGCGCGCAAGGACCAGTTCGACCACATCCTGGTCGAGACCAGCGGCCTGGCCGACCCGTCGCCGGTCGCCGCGACCTTCTTCATGGACAACGAAGTGGCTAAGAAGGTCGTGCTCGACGGCGTGGTCACGCTGGTCGACGC
The DNA here is from genome assembly GCA_030123545.1 of Burkholderiaceae bacterium. NCBI lineage: Bacteria > Pseudomonadati > Pseudomonadota > Betaproteobacteria > Burkholderiales > Burkholderiaceae > Burkholderiaceae bacterium. The sequence goes on from CP126124.1 coordinate 656,386, forward strand.
GGTCCATGTGCAGCCGCACCTGGACGACGAGGCCCTGGCCGAGTACGACAACCAGGCGGTTACGCAGATCGTGGTGGCTGACCGGATCCTGCTGAACAAGGCCGATCTGGTCGAGCCGGCGCAACTCGTCGAGCTCGAACGCCGCATCCGCACGCTGAACGCCGGCGCGCCGATCCTGCGCACCGTGCAGGCGAAGGTCGATCTGTCGCAGATCCTGGGCCTGCAGTCGTTCGAGGCCGACGCACTGGCGATGACCGATCCTGATTTTCTCGATGAAGCGCATGACCATCGCCACAGTGCCGACCATGTCTGCGACGAGCATTGCGACCATGCGCAGGGGCACGACGACGCGGACGGGCTGGCCTCGCACACTCACGACCCTTCGGTCGGTTCCGCCTCGTTCGTGTTCGACCGCCCGTTTGACGCCGGGCGGTTGATGCACAGCCTCGACAGGCTGCTGGCGGCGAGCGGCGACGACATCTACCGGGTCAAGGGCATTTTGCATGTGCAGGGCGATGAACGGCGCCACGTGCTGCAGGGCGTGCACCGCATTCTCGAACTGAAGGCCTCGATGCCCTGGTGGGACGAGACGCCCGCGAGCAAGCTGGTGTTCATCGGCCGCCACCTGCAGGCTGACACGCTGCGTGCCCTGCTGGAAGCCTGCCTGGTCGCCCCCGAGTTTCATGAGGCACTGGAAGCCGCCTGAAGCGCTTCAAACCTGTCATTTCAGAAGAGGAGTTCACATCCATGATCATCGACATCAGCTGCTACGCCACCGACCAGGTCGACCTGGCCTGGTGGCACGACGGCGACCCGTACACGGTCGACCGCCTGCTCGAGACGATGGACGGCCCGTATTTCGTCAACGGCAAGCCGCGCCGCATCGACAAGGCCTTCATCCAGCCGCCGCAGGGCAACACCATCTACACCTGGACCGACGGCGAGCTGTCGGGCCGCGAGTCGATCGATACCTACATGGCCTACACGCTCAAGTGCGTGCAGCAGCACCCGGACCGCTTTATCGGCTGCTTCGTCTACAACCCGCGCTGCGGCGTGCAGAACGGCCTTGAGGCGATGGAGCGCTACGTCAAGGAGCACGGCTTCAAGATGGTCCAGTTGCAGGCCAACATGCACGCCTACCGGCCCGATCGCGCGCTCGACTGGGTCCGACCGGCGCTCAAGAAGTGCGCCGAGCTCGGCGTGGTGGTCAAGCTGCACACCGGCGACGGCCCGTACAGCATCCCGACCGAGTGGGTGCCGATGATCAAGGAGTTCCCGACCGTGAACTTCATCATGGCGCACTTCGGCGTGCAGACCGGCGGCGTCTACTGCTTCGAGCCCTACCAGTGGGCGATGGAACTGCCCAACGTGTACGTCGAATCCGGCTGGTGCCTGCAGTCACGCATCGTCGAATTCGCCAAGACCCTGCCCAAGCACAAGATCCTGTTCGGCTCCGACACACCGCCGAATGAACCCGGCATGTGGCTGCGCCTGCTGGAAGTGCTGTGCAGCAACCCGCCGCAGGGCCTGAACCTGGACGAGGACACGCTGGAGGACTATCTCGGCAACAACATCGCCCGGATGATCGGCATCGAGCCGACCCCCGTGCCGAAGACCTTTGCGGAAGCCGAGAAGCATCTTGGCCGCAAGGTCGAACCCCAACCCGTGATCGGCCTGTATTGAAACCCGGCCCCGGAGACTGAAACATGATCATCGATACTCACCTGCACCCCACGAACCTGGTCGACGAGGCCTGGCGCCACACCGGCACGCCGTTCAACGGCGAGCGCATGCTCAAGCTGATGGACGGACCCTACATGATCAACGGCAAGCCGCGCCGCATCGACATGGGCTTCATCATGCCGCCGCCGGGCAATACCGGCTACCGCGACGGCAACCGCCGCGGCCGCGACGGCATCCGCGACTACATGGCCTACATCGCCGAGCTCACGCAGAAGTACCCGGACCGTTTCATCGGCAACTTTCTCTACAACCCGCGCTGGGGCCCGGAGAATGGCGCCGCCGAAATCGAGTTCCATCACAAGGAGTACGGCTTCAAGATGTTGAAGCTGCACGCCAACATGCATGGTTACCGGCCTGATCGCGCGCTCGACTGGCTGCGCCCGGCGATGAAGATGTGCGCGAAGTACAACATCATCGTGTTGATCCACACCGGCGACGGGCCGTTCACGATCCCGACGATGTTCTATCCGATCATCCGCGAGTTCCCGATGGTGAACTTCGTGATCGCGCACTTCGGCATCCAGACCGGCGGCAACTACTCGTTCGAGACCTTCTGGATGGCGATGGACACGCCGAACGTGTACGTCGAATCGGGCTGGTGCTTCCAGGCCCGCATCGCGGAATTCGCGAAGGAACTGCCGCGCCACAAGCTGGTGTTCGGCACCGACAGCCCGCCGAACGAACCCGGCATGTGGTTGCGCGAACTCGAGATGCTGTGCAAGCCGCCGCCGCACGGCAACGGCATCGACGAGGATACGCTGGAGGATTACCTCGGCAACAACATTGCCCGACTGGCCGGCATCAAGACGACGCCGCCGCCGCGCAACCTCGAAGAGGCCAAGCTGCGGTTGACCGACACCTACGCGAAGCTGCCCTGATGAACCGCCGCGCCGATCCGCTGGCCGACACCGGCCAGGACCTGCATCGCTTCATCGCCGCGTACCGCGAGCATTTCCCCGAGGATCTGCTCACGGTGCGCGAGGCGGTGGGGCGCGATCAGGACGTCACCGCCGCCGTCTGGGCGCTGGCCGCGCAGGGGCGCCATCCGGCGCTGCTGTTCGAGCAGGTGCAGGGCCTCGGCGTGCCGCTGGTCACCAACCTTTTCGCCTCGCGCGAACGGGTCGGCCGCATGCTAGGCGGCGTGCCCGCCGCCGGCATTCACGCCGAATACCAGGCGCGCAGCCGACGCATGGTGGCGCCGCGCGAGGTGAGCCAGGGCGCGGTGACCGAGGTCGTGCAAAGCGAGGGCTTCGACCTTGCCAGCGTGCCGACGATCAAGCACTTCGCGACCGATCGCGGGCCGTACATCACGAACGCGGTGATGGTCGCCGAGGACCGCGAACACGGCATCGGCAACGTCAGTTACCACCGCTCGATGCTGAACGGTCCGCAGACCATCGGCACCAGCCTGCATTCGCGCGGACACCTGTGGCGCATGCTGCAGGCCCAGGCCGCGCGCGGCAAGCCGCTGCCGGTGGCGATGGTGATTGGCGCGCATCCGCTGTTCATGCTGGCCGCCGCCGCGCGGCTGCCGTACGGCGTGGACGAGCGCGATGTCGCTGGCGGCCTGTTCGGCGCTGCCTTGGACGTGGTGCGCACGCCGCGTTACGGCATCGCGGTGCCGGCGCATGCCGAGTTCGTGCTCGAAGGCGTGATCGATCCGAAGGCGAAGTCTGAGGAAGGCCCGTTCGGCGAGTTCACCGGCTATTCGTCGGACCGCTCGACGCACAACCTGTTCCGTGTCGAGACGCTGATGCGCAGGCGCGATCCCTGGCTGCTGGACGTGGTCGGGGGCAATTCGGCCGAGCACCTGAACCTCGGGCGGATTCCGCGCGAGTCCGAGATGGTCGAGAAGCTCAAGGAGCGCTTCCCCGGCGTGACCGCGGTGCATTACCCGAGTTCCGGCACGCATTTCCACGCCTATGTTGCGCTCAAGCAGAGCCGTCCCGGCGAGGCGCGGCAGGTGATGCTCGGCCTGCTCGGCTGGGATCCGTACCTGAAGACCGTGGTCGCGGTCGACGAGGACGTCGACATCACCCGTGACGAGGAGGTGCTGTGGGCGATCGCGACGCATCTGCAGCCGCACCTGGACGTGGTGGTGGTCGACGGCTTGCCCGGCAGCGCGCTCGATCCGTCGGCGTCCGGCGCCGGTACGACCTCGCGCATGGGACTGGATGCGACGCGCGGGCCGAACTTCGAGGGTATACGCGCACGCATCGACGAGGCCGCGATGGCGCGCGCCGCTGCGCTGCTGGCGCGTGCGACGCCCTGAGATGCTCCCGCTGTGGAGAAAGATGTCTATCTGAAACGTCGTGATGCATTAATAGCATTATTCGATTTTGAAAAGAGAATGAAGGAGATTCCATGACCGATATTGCGACCTCTGCCGCGGCACCTGTGAATGAACGGCTTCCGATCACACGATTGATTCCGCTCGGTCTGCAGCACGTGCTCGTGATGTATTCGAGCACGATTGCCGTCCCGTTCATCGTTGCCGCCGGACTCAATCTTCCGAAGGCAGACATCGTTCATCTGGTGGCTGCCGACCTGTTGCTATGCGGAATCGGCACGATTCTGCAGTCGCTGCGCATCTGGAAAGTCGGTGCCCAGATGCCGCTTGTCGTCGGCGCATCGTTCAATCTGGTGGCGCCGATGATCGTCATCGGAAACGGATTCAATTTGCAGGTTCTTTATGGATCGATTCTGACGTCCGGCATATTGGTGTTCCTGATCGCGCCGTATTTCACCAAACTGTTGCGATTCTTTCCGCCACTTGTCATCGGCGTGGCCATCACACTGATCGGTATCAATCTGATTCCTGCCGGCCTCGGGTTGATCTTCGGTCGGAATCCGGCGAGCCCGGACTATGCGGCGCCGCTGAATCTTTCGATCGCAGCCATTTCGATGGCACTGGTTGTATTTTTCTATCGAATCTTGCCGGAGCGCTGGGCCCAGTTGTCGATCTTGATATCGATGGCGCTTGGGATACTCGTCGCATACTTCTTGGGCGCGATGAATGTCAGCGGCATCGTCAGCGGTCCGGTCATCGCCCCGCCAAAAGCGTTTTACTTTGGGTGGCCGCAATTCAATGTGGTTGCCATACTGTCCTTGCTGGTGGTCTGGCTCGTGATGATGATCGAATCGGTCGGGCAGATCGTGGCCGTGGGCAAGATCGTCCATAAGCGCGCGAAGCCGTCGACGGTGGCCAGTGCGCTGCGCGTGGACGGATTGATGACGGCCCTGGGCGGTGTTTTTCAGAGCTTTGGCTACATCACGTTCACCCAGAATGTGGGCGTTGTGTCTCTGACGGGCGTTAAATCTAGGTTCGTCACGGTGACGGCCGGGATTATTCTCGTGATACTCAGTGTCTTTCCGATTCTCGGCCGGTTCGTTGCCGCCGTCCCGAATGCGGTGCTTGGCGGTGTGACCTTGATCATGTTCTCGACGGTTGCCGTGATCGGTATTCAGATACTGGCTCGAATTGATTTCGACAAAATCGGAAACATCGTTGCCGTAGCGCTGTCGCTTGGCCTCGGAACGATACCGGTGCTAGCACCGCACGCTTACGACAAATTCCCGCACCAAATCCAGTTGTTCATGCACAGCGGCGTTGCGGTGGGGTCGGTGACGGTGATATTGCTGAACCTGATTTTCAATTACTGGGTGAAGGATCGTCCGGCGGAAGATGCTGATGATCCATTTGCAATGATCAGTGAGAATGATGTTGATCTGCCGGTGATAGAGGCCCCTGGGATCAACCGGTCCGTCCGGGATCGGCAATCGGGTGGCCACGCCTAGTTGCCGATATCCGTCCGGGAGAAACTCCGCAATGACCTCACGCAGAGCCACCGTCAGAATTCTGACGGTGGCACTGGGTTCTTCGGCGCTGCCGCTCGCATCGATGCGCTCGGCGCTCGCAGCCGAGCCGGTGAAGGTTGCGTTCGTCTACGACAGCCCGATCGCCGACGCCGGCTGGAACTACCAGCACGACCTGGGCCGCCGCGAACTGGAAAAGAATCTCGGCGGCCAAGTGATCACGAAGACGATAGAGAACGTGCCCGAGAGCGCCGATTCGGAGCGGGTGTTCCGCGACCTCGCGACAAGCGGTCACAAGCTGATCTTCGGCACCACCTTCGGCTACATGAACTACATCGTCAAGGCCGCGAAGGACCAGCCTGCAACCGACTTCGAACACTGCACCGGCTACAAGACCAGCAAGAACCTCGGCGTCTACAGCGGCCGGTTCTACGAGGGGCGCTACCTGACCGGCATCGCGGCCGGCGCGATGACGAAGTCGAACATCCTCGGCTACGTCGCAGCGTTTCCGATCCCCGTGGTGCTGATGGAAATCAACGCATACATCCGCGGCGCGCGCAGCGTGAACCCGAAGGCCGAACTGCGCGTGATCTGGATCAACACCTGGTACGACCCGGGCAAGGAGCGCGCCGCCGCGACTGCGCTGATCGCGCAGGGTGCGGACGTGCTCACCCACCACACCAACTCGACCGCGGTCGCGCAGACCGCGGAGGAGAAGGGCGTCTGGGTCTGCCCCTACGACTCCGACCAGCACAAGTACGCGCCGACCCGGCAGTTGACCGCGACCATGCAGGTCTGGGGCGGCTATTACACGGACCGGGTGCGGCGCCTGATCGCCGGCAACTGGACCGCGGACAACACCTGGGGCGGGATCGGCCAGGGCATGGTCGACATCGCACCACTCAATCCAAAGATCCCGTCCGAAGTGCGCGCGAAGATCGTGCAGAGCAAGGCCGACATTGCGTCCGGCGCGCTGTCGCCATTCGCCGGTCCGGTCGTCGATCAGGGCGGCAAGACGCGCGTGCCTGCCGGTCAAAACATGACCGACGACGCGCTCGGCCAGATGAACTACTACGTCGAGGGCGTTGCCGGCAGGTTGCCGAAAAGCTGAGCGATCGCTGCCGGTCCCATTTTCATTTCCCGTTCCACAACCCGTCCAATACCAGGAGACAACCGTCATGATGAACCGCCACCCTGCCCGCCTTCGCTCGCTGCTCGCGGCCGCCGCCATGCTGCTCGGCGTCGCGACGGCCGTCCAGGCCGAACCGCTGAAGGTCTGCTTCATGTACCCGAACCCGGTCGGCGAGAGCGGCTGGACCTATCAGCAGGAGCTGGGCCGCAAGGATCTGGTCGCCGCGATGGGCGACAAGATCACGACGAAGTACGTCGAGAACGTCCCGGAAGGCCCTGACGCCGACCGCGTGATCCGCAACTTCGTGCAGGACGGCTGCAAGCTGATCTTCACGCCGTCGTTCGGCTTCATGGAGCCAACGATCAAGGTCGCCCGCACCGCGCCCAAGGACGTGATCTTCATGCAAGGCACCGGCTACAAGATGGCGCCGAACGTCGGCATCTACAACGCCTGGTACTACCAGGGCCGATATGTCGAAGGCGTGGTCGCCGGCTACATGAGCAAGACCGGCAACGTCGGCTATGTGGGCGCGTTTCCGATTCCGGAAGTGGTGCAGGGCATCAACGCGTTCACGATGGGCCTGCGCAGCGTCAATCCGAACGCGCGGGTGCATCTGGTCTGGGTCAATTCCTGGTACGACCCGGGCAAGGAACGCGACGCCGCGAACGCGCTGATCAAGCTCGGAGCAGACGTGCTCGCGTATGCCACCTCGGGCGTGCCGATCGTGACGCTCGGCGAACAGAAGGGCGTCTATACGCTCGGCTACTACTCCGACATGTCGAAGTTCGGGCCGAAGACCAATCTGACCTCGGTGGTGATGAACTGGGGCCCGTTCGATATCAAGACCGTCAACGAGGTGCTGGCCGGCACCTGGAAATCCGAGGACACCTGGGGTGGCCTCAGGGACAAGATGATCAAGATGGCGCCGCTCAATCCGGTGATTCCGGCCGACGTGCGCGAGAAGGTGGCCAAGGTCGAGCAGGAGGTCGCCGACGGAACGCTGCAGCCGTTCGCCGGGCCGGTCGTCGACCAGGACGGCAAGACGCGCATCCCTGCCGGCCAGACCGCGTCCCCGAAGGATCTGAACAGCATGAACTACCTGGTGCAGGGCGTCGACGGCCTGATGCCGAAGAACTGAGCAGGGAGCCGGCATGCCGACCACTGAACCTTCGTTGCTGATCCGCAATGCCCATGCGATCCTGACCGGTCTGCGCGGCGCCGCGGCGCGTTGCGACGCGACCGACCTGCGCATCGAGGGCGAGGTGGTGCGCGAACTGGGCCGGGGCCTTGCGCCGCGGCCCGGCGAGCGCGTGCTCGACGCCAGCGGCTGCGTGGTCTACCCGGGTTGGGTCAACACCCATCACCACCTGTTCCAGTCGCTGCTGAAGGGCGTGCCGGCCGGCATCAACCAGACGCTCAGCCCCTGGCTGAAGTCGGTGCCGTACATGTACCGGCGCTGGTGCGACGAGAAGCATGTGCGCCTCGCCGTGCGGGTCGGCCTGGTGGAACTGCTGCGTTCCGGCTGCACCACGGTGGCCGACCATCACTACCTGTTCCAGCCCGGGCTCGGTTACGACCCGGCGCAACTGCTGTTCGAGGAGGCCGAGGCGCTCGGCATCCGCTTCATGCTGCTGCGCGGCGGCGCCACCGCGGTGCGCAAACTCGAAGTCGAAGTGCAGCTGACGCGAACGACCGAGACGTTCGATGAGATGGTCGCTTCGGTCGAGCAGACCGCGAACCGGTTTCATCAGCGCGGCCGCGGCGCGCGCTGCCGCGTCGCGATGGCGCCAACCTCGGCGCATGTGTCGGTGCCGACCGAGGAACTGGCGCCGATCGCGCGTGCCGCGCGCGCGCTGGGTTTGCAGCTGCACAGCCACATGTCCGAATCGGTCTCGTACCACGAATACTGCCGCGAGGTGCACAACTGCCTGCCGATCGAATACCTGGCGCGCCACGAATGGCTGGGGCCGGACGTGTCGCTCGCGCATCTGGTGCATCTGAGCCCCGGCGAGATGCGGTTGCTGGCCGAAACCGGCACCGCCATCGCGCATTGCCCGCAGAGCAACGCGCGGCTGGCCGACGGCATCGCTCCGGCGCCGGAGCTGGACCGCCTGGGCGCGCCGGTGTCGATCGGCGTCGACGGCGCGGCCTCGAACGAGGCGGCCGACATGATCAGCGAACTGCATTTCACCTGGCTGGTGCACCGCGCGCTGGCCGGCAGCCGGTCCCGTCCGCGCCCTGAGGGCGAGGGCGAGGCCGGCGCCGATGCGGTCACGGTCGAGCAGGTCGTGCACTGGGCCACGGCCGGCGGCGCGCGCGTGCTCGGCTTTGAAGGCGTCGGCTCGCTGCAGCCCGGCGAGGCGGCGGACCTGGCGGTGTATGCGCTGGACGACCCGCGCTACATGGGCCTGCACGATCCGGCGATCGGGCCTATCGTCAGCGGCGGGCGGCCGCGCTTGCGCTGGGCGCTGTGTGCGGGCAAGGTCGTGGTCGAGGACGACCAGATCCCGGGGCTCGATCTGGAGCGGCTCGGCGCCGAGGCGCGCGAGGCGACGCGGCAGCTGGTGCAGGCGGGCGTGACGCCTTGAAGATCCTCTACGTCTACTGCCACCCGCTGCCGGAGAGCTTTCACGCGGGCATCCGCGCAAAGGCGCTCGCTGCGCTGCAGGAGGCGGGACACGCGGTCGACCTGCTCGACCTGTACGCCGAGAACTTCGATCCGGTGCTGTCGGAAGACGGGCGGCGCCACTACGACGACATTCCGCGCAACCGGATCGGACTCGAGAGCTACATTGCGCGCCTGACCGCCGCGGACGCGATCGTCATGCAGTTTCCGACCTGGTGTTTCGGCCTGCCGGCGATGATCAAGGGTTTCTGCGACCGTGTGCTGATGCCGGGCGTCGCGTTCGACATTTCCGATCCGACCCAGGTGAAGCCGATTCTCGGCAACATCCGCAAGGTCGTCGGCATCGTCACCTACGGGCGCCCCTGGTACATGGCGAAGTGGATGGGCGATCCGCCGCGCAAGACGGTGACGCGCTACCTGCGCTGGTTCACCGGCGGCAAGGCGAGCGTCGACTATCTTGCGCTGTATCACCTGAACGTCGCAACCGCTGCCCAGCGCAGCGGTTTCATCGCGCGCATCGAGCGCAGGCTGCGCGCGCTGTAGCGCGCAGCTACACGCCGCGCGCGCGATCCGCGCGGAACCGGCGCGCGAACGCGCCGAAACCCCCTGCGTCCAGCGCGGCGCGTACCTCGCGCATCAGCTGCAGGTAGTAGTGCAGGTTGTGGATGCTCGCGAGCATCGGCGCGAGCATCTCGCCGCAGCGGTCCAGGTGATGCAGGTAGGCGCGGGAAAAACCGCCACGGCCACCTTCGTCCCAGGCAACACCGCTCGGGCCCGCGCAGGCGTGGCAGCGGCAGCTCGGATCGATCGGGCGTTCGTCGCCCTTGTGGCGTGCGTTGCGGATCTTCAGGTCGCCGTGACGCGTGAACAGCGTGCCGTTGCGCGCATTGCGCGTCGGCATCACGCAATCGAACAGGTCCACGCCCTGCGCCACGCCTTCGACCAGGTCCTCGGGCGTGCCGACGCCCATCAGGTAGCGCGGCTTCTCGCGCGGCAATCGGTGCGGTGTGTGGGCCATGATGCGCAGCATGTCTTCCTTCGGTTCGCCGACGCTCACCCCGCCGATCGCGTAGCCGGGCAGGTCCATTGCAGTGAGCGCAGCAGCGGATTCCTCGCGCAGGGTCTCGTACATGCCGCCCTGCACGATGCCGAACAGCGCGTTCGGGTTCTCCAGCCTTTGACACTCGTCGTGGCTGCGGCGCGCCCAGCGCAGGCTCATCTCCATCGACGCGCGCGCCTCGCGCTCGCTCGTGACGCGGCCCGCGGTTTCGTACGGCGTGCACTCGTCGAGCTGCATCACGATGTCGGAATTGAGCACCGTCTGAATCTGCATGCTGACCTCGGGCGACATGAACAGCTTGTCGCCGTTCACCGGCGACGCGAAATGCACGCCGTCCTCGGTGATCTTGCGCATCGCGCCCAGGCTCCAGACCTGAAAGCCGCCGGAGTCGGTCAGGATCGGCTTGTTCCACTGCTCGAAGCGGTGCAACCCGCCAAAGCTCTTCATCACGTCCAGCCCCGGGCGCATCCACAGGTGGAAGGTGTTGCCGAGGATGATCTGCGCGCCCATCGCCTCCAGGCTTTGCGGCAGCACACCCTTCACCGTGCCGTAGGTGCCGACCGGCATGAACGCCGGCGTCTCGACCACGCCGTGATTCAGCGTGAGGCGTCCGCGCCGCGCGTGGCTCGCGGGGTCGGTGGCGAGGAGTTCGAAGTTCAGCGTCACACCAGGTTCGCTCGACCGCATTCAAAACAGTTCGGCATGCTTGTCGGAGGTCCTGCGGGATTGGGAGTGGTTGGCATAAGTTGCCCAGTCCGGGTAGTAGTCTTGCGCCTGGTTTCCCCACACCGACCAGCCGGATCGCGCCCCACGGGCGAACAGTTCCAGGTAGGGCCCCTGGCTGCAGGCTTCGATCAGCGGGTATATCTCGTCCGGCTTGCGCGAGTGCTCGCGCTTTTGCGTTCGAATCACGTTCACCTGACTGCGCCCGGGTTGCAAGGTTCTCGCGTTTTTCCCACGGACTCCAAACAGCAGCAGTTCGGTGGTGTTCCGAAAGTAGAAACCCACGCCGCGCCCGTCCGGGCCACCGTCCTTTCGTACCTTTTGCCACACCAAGTTGGTCTTGTAGCTGAATCCCCAGGCGGCCATCACGGCGAGCCCTTCCGGCAGGAGGGCATTGGGAACCCACAGGTAGAGGTGCGCGGTGTCGTCGCACACCGATGCCACGGGCAGGTGCTTGATTTCGTCCAGCGTCATCGTGGCATAACGCGAAAGCCGTCGGTGTTCGGGCGCGACTTTGCCGGTCCGATTCTGGAATTGCCAAGGCGGGTCGGCGAGCACGGTCGCAAAACGCTTTCCCTGCAGAGCTTGCAGAAAGTCGGCCTTGGCATCCATGGGGGCATGAATAGAGGTCATCGCTGGTCAATCCTCGATGTACAGGCGTTTTGAGATTCCCAGCGCCAGCACCGGGCAGCCGCCACCGCCGCCGCCGTTGAGTCGGGGCAGCAGCTTCGACATGTGTGTCGTGGAGGAGCCGTAGCTTGTGCCGCGGCCCAGATCGTCGAAGATCGTCTGCAAGTCGTCGCAGCGCGTGACGATCACGCCCACACTCACCGCTCGCAGATCGAACAGAAGCCGGAAGTTGTTCAAATCCCGATCGAAGAACGGATCCTTGTTGTTCCATTCGATCTCGAGGGCAATGCGGTTCTTGAAGCAGTCGATTTGATGGGTCGGCGAGGCGCGCTCTTCCCCGTCGATGGAGATGGCCGTCTGAAACTGCTTCTCGACCCAATGGCGCTGGTAGAGCGCGGAGTCGATGGCCTCCGACACCTTGGACTTGCGTCCGCCGCCAACCTGCAGCCACGACCGGCGCAGCCTGAATGCGGTCAAGACCTCGCAGATATCCGTGAACTCGGCGGGAAAGTCCTGCGCCAGGATGGCACAGGCATGCTTCCATTCATGAACTTCGTAGTTCTCACGTAAGAAGAGCGGGAGCAGTTCGGCGCTCATATGGATCTTTGTACAGTCATTTTATCGCTTCGCCAATAGGGCTGAGTGAAAGGCGCAGCGATGCTTGCGGCATCTCATTCCTGGTCAGCGCGCGCGAGCAGCATCGCGTCGCCGTAGCTGAAAAAGCGGTAGCGCTCGGCGACCGCGCGGCGGTACAGCGCCATGATCCGCTCATACCCTGCGAATGCGCTCACCAGCATCATCAGCGTGCTCTTCGGCAGGTGGAAATTCGTGATCAGCAGGTCGACCTCGCGGAACGCAAAGCCCGGTGTGATGAAGATGTCGGTCTCGCCGCTCGCCTGGCCCGTCGCAGCCCACGATTCGAGCGTGCGCACCGTCGTCGTTCCGACCGCGACGATGCGTCCGCCGCGCGCGCGGGTGTCGGCGATCGCTTGTTGCGTTGCGTCTGGCACGTGGTACCACTCGCTGTGCATGCGGTGCTCGGTGATTGTTTTGGCCTTCACCGGCTGGAACGTGCCGGCGCCGACATGCAGCGTCAGATGAGCGCGCTTGACGCCGCGCGCATCGAGCGCTGCCAGCAGCGGCGCGTCGAAATGCAGCGCGGCGGTCGGCGCCGCGACCGCGCCGGGCACGCGCGCGAACACCGTCTGGTAGCGCCGCTCGTCATCCGCGGTGTCGGCATGCGCGATGTACGGCGGCAGCGGCACATGGCCGTGGCGCTGCATCAACGCATAAGGGTCTTCGCCTGCGTCGCTCTCAAGCCGCAGCCGGAACAGATCGCCGCCCGCGTCGGGCCAGCGTCCGAGCAGCGTCGCAGAGAAGCCGCCATCCATCGACAAGACGGTGCCCGCGCGCGGTTTCTTGCTGACCCGCATCTGCGCCGCGACCTCGTTGCCGGCGAGCACCCGCTCGATCAGCAGCTCGAGCCGGCCGCCGCTGGGCTTGGCGCCGAACAGGCGCGCCTTCATCACGCGCGTGTCGTTGAACACCAGCAGGTCGCCGGGTTCGAGCAGCGCAGGCAGCGCGGAGAAGATACGGTCCGACGGCGGCGCGGCGCGAGCGTCGAGCAGGCGCGAGCCGCTGCGTTCCGGCGCCGGGTGCTGCGCGATCAGCTCGGCCGGCAGATCGAAGTCGAAGTCGGAAAGCAGGTAGCGCTGCGGCGCGGGGTCGGCGGTGGCGTGCATGACGAGTGGAGGCGGGTGCCGCCGCATCGTGCCGCGCCTCAAGCGGGGCGGGCCGATCGCGCGGCGCAGTGCACCACGCGGCGCACGGTGCGGGCAGAATTGTCCCATGCCCGAACCGCAGACCGCCGCGCCGGCCGAATCCGCCCGCCCCGCGAAGGCGGCTGCGCTCGCGCCGCCGGAAAGCATGTCGCAAAGGAGCTCGCGCGAGCCGCCGCAGAGCGCGCTGCAGAAGGCGTTGGCAAAGCTCGGCCTAGTGCGCGACATCGACCTTGCGCTGCACCTGCCGCTGCGCTACGAGGACGAAACCCGCATCGTTCGGCTCGCCGATGCGCAGGACGGCGACACGGTGCAGATCGAGGCGACCGTGACCGCGAGTGAAGTGACGTATCGACCGCGCCGCCAGCTGCTGGTCACGGTCGACGACGGCTCGGGTCGCTGCCTGCTGCGCTTCTTCCATTTCTACCCGTCGCAGCAGAAAGCGCTCGCGGTCGGCGCTCGCGTGCGGCTGCGCGGCGAACTGCGCGGCGGCTTCGGCGGCGCGGTGATGATGCATCCGACGGTGAAGGCCGCCGGCACGCCGCTGCCGGATGCGCTGACTCCCGTCTACTCGACCGTCGCCGGCCTGGCGCAATCCGCTCTGCGCCGCGCGGTGCTGGCCGGCCTCGCGCGCGCCGACCTGTCGGAGACCTTGCCGCCGGAAATCACAAGCAAAAACACCGATAAGCCCAAATGGGATCTACATAGTTCGCTATCATTTTTGCACCACCCGCCGCCGGACGCGAACCTTGCCACGCTGCAAGACCACAGCCATCCGGCCTGGCAGCGGCTGAAGGCCGAGGAACTGCTCGCGCAGCAGGTGTCGCAACTGCAGGCGCGGCGTGCGCGCGAGCGGCTGCGCGCTCCGGCGTTGCAGCCTGCTGCCGGCGACCTGCACCAAAGATTGCTCGCCGCACTGCCGTTCACGCTGACCCGTGCGCAGCAACGCGTCGATGCGGAGATCGCACGCGACCTCGCCCAGCCGCGGCCTATGCACCGGCTGCTGCAGGGCGACGTCGGCTCGGGCAAGACCGTGGTCGCCGCGCTCGCCGCCGCGCGCTGCATCGCCGCCGGCCATCAGTGCGCGCTGATGGTGCCGACCGAAATCCTGGCCGAGCAGCATTTCCGCAAGCTGGTCGGCTGGCTCGCGCCGCTGGGCGTGCGCGTCGCCTGGCTCGCCGGCCGCCAGCCCAAGAAGGCGCGCGACGCAATGCTGGCGCAGGTCGCGAGCGGCGAGGCGGCGCTGGTCGTCGGCACCCACGCGGTGATCCAGCAGCGCGTCGCGTTCCATCGCCTGGCGCTCGCGATCGTCGACGAGCAGCACCGCTTCGGCGTCCAGCAGAGACTGGCTTTGCGGCAGAAGACGGCTGGCGGCGCCGACTTCGAACCGCACCTCTTGATGATGAGCGCAACGCCGATCCCGCGCACGCTGGCGATGAGCTATCTGGCCGACCTCGAGGTCTCGACGCTGGACGAACTGCCGCCCGGCCGCACGCCGGTCGTGACCAAGCTGGTCGCCGACAAGCGCCGCGCCGAAGTCGTGCAGCGCATCCGTGCGCAACTCGCGCGGGGCCGGCAGGTGTACTGGGTCTGCCCGCTGATCGACGAGAGCGAGGCGGTGGACCTGGTCAACGCGACCAGGGCGCATGCCGAGCTGCAGGCGGCGCTGCCCGGCGTTGCGGTCGCGCTGCTGCATTCGCGCATGCCGACGGCCGAGAAGCAGGCGGTGATGAGCGAGTTCGTCGCGGGCCGCGTGAAGGTGCTGGTCGCGACCACGGTGATCGAGGTCGGCGTCGACGTGCCGAACGCCTCGCTGATGGTGGTCGAGCATGCGGAGCGCTTCGGCCTGTCGCAACTGCACCAGCTGCGCGGCCGCGTCGGCCGCGGCGCGGCGGCATCGGCCTGCGTGCTGCTGTACGCGGTCGGCGAAGGCGGCCGGCTCGGCGAGAGCGCGCGCGAGCGCCTGAAGGCCATGGTCGAGACCGGCGACGGCTTCGAGATCGCGCGCCGCGACCTGGCGATCCGCGGCCCCGGCGAGTTCCTCGGCGCGCGCCAATCCGGCGCGCCGCTGCTGCGCTTCGCGGATCTGGACACCGACACCGAGCTGCTCGCCTGGGCGCGCGAACTCGCGCCGCGCATGCTCGCCGAGCACCCGGAGCTGGCGGCGCGCCACGTCGAACGCTGGCTCGGCAGGCGAGCGGAATATCTGAAGGCGTGACTGCTGGGCGGTGGACTGCCTGCCACAATCGGCATCAAGGATGCGGTGCGATCAGCGAAACAAGTCACCATGACCCTCACCGAGCTCAAATACATAGTCGCCGTCGCCCGCGAGAAGCACTTCGGCCGCGCGGCCGAGGCCTGCTTCGTGTCGCAGCCGACGCTGTCGGTCGCGATCAAGAAGCTCGAGGACGAGCTCGAGCTGAAATTGTTCGAGCGCAGCGCGGCCGAGGTCACGGTCACGCCGCTGGGCGAAGAGATCGTGCGCCAGGCCGAGACGGTGCTGGAGCAGGTCGCCGGCATCAAGGAGACGGCCAAGCGCGGCAAGGATCCGCTGGCCGGCCCGCTCTCGCTCGGCATCATCTACACGATCGGCCCGTACCTGCTGCCCGAACTGGTGCGCCAGGCGATCGACCGCACGCCGCAGATGCCGCTGGTGCTGCAGGAGAACTTCACCGTGCGGCTGCTCGAGATGCTGCGCACCGGCGAGATCGACTGCGCGATCCTGGCGGAACCGTTTCCGGACACGGGGCTCGCGATCGCGCCGCTGTACCAGGAGCCGTTCCTCGCGGCGGTGCCGCGCCACCATCCGCTGGCCGCGCAGTCTTCGGTGACCGCGCAGGCGCTGAAGAGCGAGACCATGCTGCTGCTCGGCACCGGCCATTGCTTTCGCGACCACGTGCTGCAGGTCTGCCCCGAATTCGCGCGCTTCTCCAGCGACGCCGAGGGCATACGCAAGAGCTTCGAGGGCTCGTCGCTCGAGACGATCAAGCACATGGTCGCCGCCGGCATGGGCGTCACGCTGGTGCCGCGGCTGGCGGTGCCGGAGGACGCGCTGCTGCGCAAGCCGTCGCGGCGTCGGCGCGACGACAACGGCTACGTGCGCTACCTGCCGGTCACCGACGCGAACGACGGCGCGCCGCCGACGCGCCGCGTGGTGCTGGCCTGGCGCCGCAGCTTTCCGCGCTACGAGGCGATCGCCGCGCTGCGCAATGCGGTGCACGCCTGCACGCTGCCCGGCGTGCAGCGGCTGAGCTGATGCATAGCGCCGATCTCGGAGAGAGCCGATGACGAATCCTGCAACTGCGCCGACACCGGCCGGCGGCGATGGGGATGGCGGGCTGCGCCGCCAGATCGGCCTGTACCTGAACCTGATCCGCTGGAACCGGCCGGCCGGCTGGCTGCTGCTGCTGTGGCCGACGCTGTCCGCGCTGTGGGTCGCGGCCGGCGGCTTTCCGGGCTGGCATCTGCTGATCGTTTTCACGCTCGGCACGATCCTGATGCGCAGCGCCGGCTGCTGCGTGAACGACGTCGCCGATCGCGAGTTCGACCGTCACGTGAAGCGCACCGCGCAGCGCCCGGTCACGACCGGCGCCTTGAGCGTGCGCCAGGCGCTGGTGTTCGGCGCGCTGCTGGCGCTCGCCGCGTTCGCGCTGGTGCTGACGACGAACCCGGTCGCGATCGCGTGGTCGTTCGCCGGTCTCGCGTTGAGTCTGATCTACCCGTACGCGAAGCGTTACGTTTCGATCCCGCAAGCGGTGCTCGGCATTGCGTTCAGCTTCGGCATTCCGATGGCGTTCGCCGCAGTGCAGGCGCGCGTGCCGCTGCTGGCCTGGGTGCTGCTGGTCGGCAACCTGTTCTGGGTGCTGGCCTACGACACCGAGTACGCGATGGTCGACCGCGACGACGACCTGCGGATCGGCATGAAGACCTCGGCGATCACGTTCGGCCGCTACGACGTCGCCGCGGTGCTCACGAGCTATTGTCTTTATCTGGCGATCTGGGCCGCAGCCCTCGCCGATCAAGCGCTGGGCGCTATTTTTTACATAGCAATCGGCGCGGCGCTGGCGCAGGCCGCCTGGCACGGGGCGCTGATCCGCGCGCGCAGCCGCGACGGCTGCTTCAAGGCGTTCCGGCTGAACCACTGGCTCGGCGCCACCGTGTTCGCCGGCGTCGCGCTCGGCACCCTGCTGCGCTGATACGGTTTTGCCGTCAACCGCATCTCAGCGATCCATGGCGCTGTGCGCCTTCCACGACGCATGAAATGGGTTCGAGAGGCCGCGGAGCAGGCCACGCGTGGACACTCGCGGGGCCGGCTTTGCCGGACCGCTGAGTGTGCCCCCTCGCAGGGGGTTGGCGAAGCGACACGCAGTGCGCGCAGCCTGGGGGTGGTTCATCTATAACTGCGCGCGTCCTCGATCACCTTGCCGTCGTTCGGCAGCGTGCCTGGCGCGGCCAGCGTCACTGTGCCGCGCAGCTTGGTCACGTCGCGGATCGCGTCGCCGAGACGCTCGGCGAGGTTTTCGGGCGCGGCGGCCCCGGTTTCCGCGTGCAGCGTCATGCGGTCATCCGCCATGTCGCCGCTGACGACCAGCCGCGCGCGCGTGACTTCGGGAAAGCGTCTGACGATCTCCGCCACCTGCGCCGGGTGCACGAACATGCCGCGAACCTTCGTGGTCTGGTCGGCGCGGCCCAGCCAGCCCTTGATGCGCGTGTTGCTGCGGCCGGTCGGGCAGGCGCCGGCCAGCACCGCCGACAGGTCGCCGGTGCCGAAGCGCACCAGCGGGTAGTCCGGGTTCAGCAGCGTCACCACCACCTCGCCGACCTCGCCCGCGGCGACCGGATCGCCGGTGCCGGGGCGCACGATCTCGAGCAGCACGCCCTCGTCCACCACCAGCCCCTCGCGGGCGCGGGTTTCGTACGCGATCAGGCCGAGATCCGCGCTCGCGTAGCACTGGTACACGGCCAGCCCCTGTTCGCCGAACCAGTCGCGCAGGCTGGGCGGGCAGGCCTCGCCGCTGACCTGCGCCTTGCGCAGGCTCGCGATGTCGCTGCCGGTCTCCCGCGCCTTCTCCAGCAGGATGCGCAGAAAGCTCGGCGTGCCGGCGTAGCCCTGCGGCTTCAGGTCGGCGATCGCCTGCAGCTGTTGCTCGGTCTGGCCGGTGCCGGCCGGGAACACGGTGCAGCCCAGCGCCAGCGCACCGGCTTCCATGATGAAGGCGCCGGGCGTCATGTGGTAGCTGAATGCGTTGTGCACCAGGTCGCCTGTGCGAAAGCCGGCCGCGTACAGTCCGCGCGCGGTGCGCCAGTAGTCGCGCGCGCCGCCCTCGGGTTCGTAGATCGGCCCCGGGCTGGCGAACGCGCGCGGCATCCGCGCGCCATAGCGCAGCGCGGCAAAGCCGCCGAACGCGTCGCCGCCGGCCGCGCGCGCGGCCTGCTGGCGCGTCAGCAGTTCGCTCTTGCGCGTGACCGGCAGCCGCGCGAGCGCCGCGCGCGAGGTCACGGCCCCGGCATCGACGTCCGCCAGGATCGCGGCCATTGCCGCGCTGTTGGCCTGCGCATGCGCGATCTGCGCCGGCAGCGCCGCCATCAGCGCGGCCTCGCGCGCGGCGCCGTCGCGCGTCTCCAGCGTGTCGAAGTATTCGCTCATAGTGTGTGGAGCTTGTGAGTGGTCATGCCAGCCATCGCTTGCGCCGCTTGTAGCTCTTCACGTCGCGGAAGCTCCTGCGCTCGGCGCCGCCGACGCCGAGGTAGAACTCTTTCACGTCCTCGTTGCCGGCGAGGTCGAGGGCGCTGCCGTCCATCACCACGCGGCCGTTCTCCATGATGTAGCCGTAATCGGCGTATTTCAGTGCCATGTTGGTGTTCTGCTCGGCCAGCAGGAAAGTGGTGCGCTCGCGGACGTTGAGCTCCTTGACGATGTTGAACACCTCCTCGACCAGCTGCGGCGCCAGGCCCATCGACGGCTCGTCGAGCAGCACCAGACTGGGGTTGGTCATCAGCGCGCGGCCGATCGCGCACATCTGCTGCTCGCCGCCCGAGGTGTAGGCGGCCTGGCTGCCACGGCGCTCCTTCAGCCGCGGAAAGTAGCGGTAGACCTTGTCCAGGTTGGCGGCGATCTCGCCGCGGTCCCTGCGCGTGTAGGCGCCGGTCAGCAGGTTTTCCTCGATCGTCAGGTGCGCGAAGCAGTGGCGCCCCTCCATCACCTGCACCACGCCGCGCCGCACCAGTTCGGCGGGCGAGAGGCTCTCGATGCGCTCGCCGTGGTAGTGGATGCTGCCCTTGGTGACCTCGCCGCGCTCGCCTTTCAGCAGGTTAGAGACGGCGCGCAAGGTGGTGGTCTTGCCGGCGCCGTTGCCGCCGAGGATCGCGACGATGCCGCCTTCGGGCACGGTCAGCGACACGCCCTTGAGCACCAGGATCACATGGTCGTACACGACCTCGATGCCGTTCACGTCGAGGACGGCGGTCGGCGCAGCAGAAGAACTCATGGTGTCGGCAAGGCGATGCGGGCGTGGGGCGGCGCGGGAACGACCCCGCGCCGCCGGCAGGCGGTCAGCTGACGTCGCAGTCGGCCGCGGTGCGCGGCGACATCTTCTTGTCGGCCAGGTACTTCGCGGCACCGGCCTTGACCATCGGCTTGATCACCGCCTCGTCGGCCTGGTACCAGTCGTTGCCGATGTTCCACTTGGCTCCATCCCAGGTCTCGATGCGCGCCCAGGTCGAGCCCATGTGGTCGGCGCAGGTGGTCTGCAGCGGACGCATCAGGCCGCCGAAGCCGAGCTGGTCGAGCCGGGCCTGGGTCAGGTTCAGGTTCTCCAGGCCCCAGCGCACCTGCTCGCCGGTCATCACCTTGCCCTTGCCGAAATGCTGCTGCGCGGTGCGCACCGCCTCGATGCTCAGCATCTGGATGACCACGCCGCGGGTGTACAGCACCGATCCGACCTCGTCCTTCGGGCCCGTGCCCTGGCCCTTGTCGTGGACGTACTTCAGGATGTCCTGCATCACCTTGGACTGGGTGCCGAAGCCGTTCAACGCCAGCGCGTGATAGCCCTTGGCGCCGTTGCCGACGTCGCGCACATCGGGTTCCGCACCGGCCCACCACACGCCGTACATCTTGTCGCGCGGGTAGCCGGTGGCTTCCGCCTCCTTCAGCGCGGTGGAGTTCATCACGCCCCAGCCCCATAGCAGCACGTAGTCGGGGCGATTGCGCCGCACCTGCAGCCAGGTGGCCTTCTGATCGACGCCCGGCGCCGTCACCGGCAGCAGCTGCAGATCGAAGCCGTGCATCTTCGCGCGCTCCTGCAGCAGCGGAATCGGCTCCTTGCCGAACGGGCTGTCGTGGTAGACCAGCGCGATCTTCTTGCCCCGGAGCTTGTCCAGTCCGCCGGCCTGCTTGCCGATGTCCTGGATCAGGATGTCGGCGGCGGTCCAGTAGCTGCCCATCAGCGGGAAATTCCATTTGAAGGCCATGCCGTCCTGCGACACCGCCAGACCGTAGCCGAGCGTCATCAGCGGGATCTTGTCCACCGGCGCCTTCTCGGTCAGCGCGAACGTGATGCCGGTCGATTGCGGGTCGATCAAGGTCACGCCGGGGCGGCTCTTCAGCCGCTCGTAGCACTCGACGCCGCGGTCGGTCGCGTAGCCGGTCTCGCACTCCTCGTAAGTCAACTTCACGCCGTTGATGCCGCCGTCGCGTGCGTTGATCAGCTTGATGTAGTCCTGCTTGCCGTTGGCCCACGGCGTGCCGTTCGGCGCGTACGGGCCGGTGCGGTACGACAGCAGCGGGAAGAACTGCGTGGCCTGCGCGAATGCGCTGGTCGCGATCGAGGACGCCGCGATCACGGCCGCCGCGATCAGGGCCTGGGGGTGCTTCATGCAAGTCTCCTTCGTGGTGGGTAAAAGCAAGGGGAATCGAGACATCGTCAATGCGGGAACGGCCACAGCCGCAGCTTTTGTCGGGCGACCGACCACAGCCTGGCCAGGCCGTGCGGTTCGACGATCAGGAACCAGACGATCAATGCGCCGAACAGCATGAACTCGGCGTGGGTCACGCCGGCGGTGGAAATCTCGATGCCGAACAGGCCCAGCAGCCAGGGCAGGAACTGGTTCAGGAAGATCGGCAGCACCACGATGAACGCGGCGCCGAACAGGCTGCCCATCACCGAGCCGAGCCCGCCGATGATGACCATGAACAGGAGCTTGAGCGAGATGTCGACCGAGAACGCGGCCGGCTCCCAGGTTCCGAGGTAGACAAAACCCCAGAGCGCGCCCGCGACGCCGACGATGAACGAGCTGACCGCGAACGCGGAGAGCTTGGCGTAGGTCGGCCGGATGCCGATCACGCTGGCGGCCACGTCCATGTCGCGGATCGCCATCCACTCGCGCCCGATCGCGCCGCGCACCATGTTCTTCACCAGGAGCGCGATCACGACCAACAGCGTCAGGCAGAACAGATACTTCGCGACCGCGCCCTCGATCGCGATGCCGGCCACCTGCAGGTGCGACACCGTGACCGAGCCCGAACTGGAGTCGTTCGTCAGCCAGCGGATGCGCAGGAACATCCAGTCGCTGAAGAACTGCGCGGCGAGCGTCGCCACCGCCAGGTACAGGCCCTTCACGCGCAGGCTGGGCAGGCCGAACAGGATGCCGAACAGCGCGGCGCACAGGCCGCCGAGAACCAGCGCCAGCAGCAGCGGCATGCCGTCGACGCGGGCGATGAAGTTGTACGCGCCGTAGGCGCCGACCGCCATGAACGCTCCGGAGCCGAGCGAGATCTGGCCGCAGTAGCCGACCAGCACGTTCACCCCGAGCGCGGCCAGCGACATGATGACGAACGGGGTCAGGATGGCGCGAAACAGGTAGTCGCTCGCCAGCAGCGGCACCGCGACGAACGCGAACACCAGCAGCAGGCCGATCGCCCAGCGATCCTGCGCCACCGGGAAGATGCGCTGATCCTCGCGGTAGCTGGTGTTGAACTGGCCGTTTTCGCGGTAGAACATGGAAATCTGGAGTAATGGGCTGGATGTCGGTATGAATATTGGATAGGTCGCTATCTATTTGATAGTCATACGCGGTCGATGATCTTTTCGCCGA
This sequence comes from Burkholderiaceae bacterium, assembly GCA_030123545.1. NCBI lineage: Bacteria > Pseudomonadati > Pseudomonadota > Betaproteobacteria > Burkholderiales > Burkholderiaceae > Burkholderiaceae bacterium. The sequence continues at coordinate 678,987 of CP126124.1, forward strand.
ACAGGCCCTGCGGCCGCACCAGCAGGAACAGCAGCGCCAGCACGTAGGCAAACCAGATCTCGATGCCGCCGCCGACGTACGGGCCCAGGTACACCTCGGACAGGTTCTGGCCGACGCCGATCACGAGGCCGCCGACGATCGCGCCCGGCACCGAGGTCAGGCCCCCCAGGATCACCACCGGCAGCGCGCGCAGCGCCAGCGTGGCGAGCGAGAACTGCACGCCGAGCTTGCTGCCCCAAACCATCCCGGCTACCAGCGCGACCACGCCGGCGACGCACCAGACGATGACCCAGATGCGTGCCAGCGGAATGCCGATCGACTGCGCGGCCTGGTGATCGTCCGCGACCGCGCGCAGCGCGCGACCGGTGCCGGTCTTCTGGAAGAACAGCGCGAGCCCCGCGACCAGCGCGGCGGCGATCGCGGCGGCGATCAGATCCTCCGGGCTGATCAGGATGCCGCCGGAGATCACGCCGCCGAGCGCGATCACCGGATCCTTGGGCATGCCGATGTCGATCTTGTAGACGTCGCTGCCGAACAAGGTCTGGCCCAGGCCGTCGAGGAAATAGCCGATGCCGAGCGTGGCCATCAGCAGCGTCGTGCCCTCCTGGTTCACCAGGTGGCGCAGCGCCAGCCGCTCGATCAGCCAGGCGCAGACGAACATCAGCACCGCGGCCAGCGCGAACGCCGCCAGGTTGGCGAACCAGCGGTTGTCGATGCCGGTCCACTGCGGCACCCATTCGGCAAAGCGCGCCATCGCGAGCGCCGCGAACAGCACCATCGCTCCCTGCGCGAAGTTGAACACCCCCGAGGCCTTGAAGATCAGCACGAAGCCGAGCGCGACCAGCGAATACAGCATGCCGGTCATCAGGCCGCCGAGCAGGGTTTCGAGGAAAAACCCCATGACGATCAGCACTCCCCCAGGCTGCGCGCTTCGCGCTGCGCCAACCCCCTCGCCGGGGGCGCCGCCAGCGGCCCGGCAAAGCCGGTTCCGCGGCGGCCCCCTGCGAGGTCGTGACTGCAATGCATGTTGTCGGCTTTCATCAGTGCGTCGTTCCTAGATAGGCGCGGATCACGTCTTCGTTGCGGCGCACTTCGTCGGGAGCGCCGTCGCCGATCTTGCGGCCGTAGTCGAGCACCACGACGCGGTCCGAGATGTCCATCACCACACCCATGTCGTGCTCGATCAGCACGATGGTGGTGCCGAACTCGTCGTTCACGTCGAGGATGAAGCGGCTCATGTCCTGCTTTTCCTCGACGTTCATGCCGGCCATCGGCTCGTCGAGCAACAGCACCTGCGGCTCCATCGCCAGCGCGCGGCCCAGGTCCACGCGCTTTTGCAGGCCGTACGGGAGCTGGCCCACCGGCGTCTTGCGGTGCGCCTGGATTTCGAGGAAGTCGATGATGCGTTCGACGAACGCGCGGTGCCGGATCTCTTCGCGCTCGGCCGGCCCGAAGCGCAGCGCCTGCAGCAGCAGGTTGCTTTTGATCTTCAGGTTGCGGCCGGTCATGAGGTTGTCGAGCACGCTCATGCCCTTGAACAGAGCGAGGTTCTGGAAGGTGCGCGCGACGCCCATTTCGGCCACCTGGCGCGGCCGCATGTGGCTGAAGGTCTTGCCGCGGAACGTGATCGAGCCTTCGGTCGGCTGGTACACGCCGTTGATGCAGTTGAGCATCGAGCTCTTGCCCGCGCCGTTCGGTCCGATGATCGAGCGGATCTCGTGCTCGCGCACGTCGAAGCTGATGTCGGTCAGCGCCTTCACGCCGCCGAAGCGCAGGCTGATGTTCTGCACGTCGAGGATCACGCCGCCGATTTTTCGCGTATCGATTGGACCCTCATCCCACATCGATGCTGAGCTGATCGCTACGCTTTCGGGAGCATCGAGCAACACGCTCATGCGGCCACCTTCAGCGGCGGGAAGGTCTTTGCGTCCAGCATCTTGAGCAGCGCGCTCACCTTGCCGATGCGCCCGTCCTCGAACTTCACCGCGGTTTCGATGAACTGCTCGGTGCCGCCGGCATAGAGCGCATCGATCAGCACGCGGTACTTGTCGGCGATGAAGCCGCGTCGCACCTTGCGCGTGCGCGTGAGTTCGTCGTCGTCCGGGTCCAGTTCCTTGTGCAGCACCAGAAAGCGCGCGACCTGCGTGGCCTCCATGCCCGCTTCTCCGGCCAGCTCCGCGTTCACCTGCGCGACGCAGTCGGCCACCATCTGCAGCACCTCGCTCTTGCCCGCCAGGTCCACGTAGCCGGCGTAGGGCAGGCCGCGCCGCTCGGCCCAGTTGCCGACCGCCTCGAAGTCGATGTTGATGAACGCGCAGACCCGGTCGCGCCCGTGGCCGAAGCAGACCGCCTCCTTGATCTGCGGGAAGAACTTCAGCTTGTTCTCGATGTAGTTGGGCGCGAACATCGCGCCCTGGCAGCTGCCCTGCGGGCCATTCAGCCGGCCCACGTCCTTCGCGCGGTCGATGATGCGCAGATGGCCGCCCTCATCGAGCACGCCGGCGTCGCCGGTATGGAAATAGCCGTGCGCGTCGATCACCTCGGCGGTCGCGTCGGGGCGCTTGTAGTACGCCTTCAGCACCGAAACGCCCTTGACCAGCACCTCGCCGTTGTCGGCGATTCGGATCTCGATGCCGGGCGCCGCCTGGCCGACGCTGTCGAGCCGGACCTGGCCATTGCGCTGCAGGCAGACATAGGCGCAGGTCTCGGTCTGACCGTACAGCTGCTTCAGATTGACGCCGATCGAGCGGAAGAAGCGGAACAGGTCCGGCCCGATCGCCGCGCCCGCGGTGTAGGCGACGCGAATGCGCGACAGGCCCATCGCGTTTCTCAAAGGTCCGTAGACCAGCAGGCCTCCGAGGCGGTACAGCAGCCGCTCGTGCAGCGGCACCGGTTTGCGATCGAGGATGTCGGCGCCGACGCGCCGCGCCACGCTCATGAAGCGCTGATGCAGCCAGCGCTTGATGCGGGCCGCGTCTTCCATCCGGATCGAGACCGAGGTCAGCATCGCCTCGAACACGCGCGGCGGCGCGAAGTAGTAGGTCGGGCCGATTTCGCGCATGTCGATCGCCACCGTTTCGCTCGACTCGGGGCAGTTGATCGCAAAGCCGGCCACCAGCCATTGCGCCATCGAGAACAGAAAGTCGCCGACCCAGGCCGGCGGCAGATAGGACAGCACGTTGTCGTCACCGGTCAGTCCGTCGGTGACGACGCCGCCGGCAGCGGCGGCGATGAAGGCGGCATGCGTCTGGCACACCCCCTTGGGGCGGCCGGTGGTGCCCGAGGTGTACAGGATCACCGCGACATCGTCCGGCCGGACCTGCGCCAGCCGTTCGTCGAACAGCGTCGGGTGCGCTTGGGCCTCACGGCGCCCGAGCGCGATCAGCTCCTGCATGCTGATCAGGCCGGCGTCGCGATAGTTGCGCAGGCCGCGCGGGTCGTCGTAGATGATGTGCGCGAGGCCGGGCACGGCGCTTTCGTCCGTGGCCTTGCGCAACTCGAGCAGCTTGTCCACCTGCTCCTGGTTTTCGGCATACGTGAACTGCACCTCGGCGTCGCGCAGCACGAACGCCATCTCGGTGGCGACCGCGTCCTGGTACATCGGCACCGGCACGCCGCCAAGCGACTGCGCGGCGAGGGCCATCAGGTACAGATGCGGGCGGTTGTCGCCGACCAGGCCCAGGTTCTGCCCGGCGCCAAAGCCCAGCGCCGCCAGCCCCAGCGCCATGTCGCGCACGTCGGCCTGCGCGCGTTGCCAGCTCCAGGTCTGCCAGATGCCGTATTCCTTCTCGCGCAGCGCCGGCGCCTGCGGCCGCTGGCGCGCGTGCTGTTGCAACAGGCTGGGAAAGGTGGTCGCCACGGGCGAGGTGTCTCCGGTTCCTTCGCTCCCGGTCGGCCGGGGCGAGAGCTATGGTGCGGATGGTAAGAGCGCACTTTGACGCCATGTTGTCGTTTGGCCGACAATTCGCCCACTTTCTGCCTGGGCTTTTCCCTGATATGGTCGCTGCCCGCAGCCTGCACGATCGGCGTCGCCTGCTCACCGAGCAGGAACTGGCCGGTGTGCCCTGGCTGCCGCGCCTGAAGGCCGACGAGCGCGAACGCGTGGCGCTGGAACTGCGCATCAGCGAGGCCGCGCCGGGCGACCTGATCTGCCGCATCGGCCGTCCGGCCACCTACTGGTTCGGCGTGGTCGACGGGCTGCTGAAGATGAGCACCGACACCGCGCAGGGTCGCACCATCACCTACTCGGGGCTGACGCCCGGCGGCTGGTTCGGCGAAGGCACGGTGCTCAAGCGCGAGGTGTACCGCTACAACATCCAGGCGCTGCGCAGGAGCCGGGTCGCGGGCCTGCCGGTGGACAGCTTCCACTGGCTGCTGGATCACTCGATCGGCTTCAACCGCTTCGTGATGAACCAGCTGAACGAGCGGCTCGCGCAGTTCATCGGCGCAATCGAGGCCGACCGCACGTCCAGCCCCGAGCAGCGCGTTGCACACAACATCGCGGCGCTGGTCAATCCCGTGCTGTTCCCCGGCGTCGGCGATCTGCTGCGCATCACCCAGCAGGAGCTGGCCTACCTGGTCGGGCTGTCGCGCCAGCGCGTGAACGAGGCGCTGCGCCTGCTGCAGGCACAGGGCGCGATCCGCGTCGAATACGGCGGCCTGCGCATCCTGGCGATCGAGGCTTTGCGTCTGCACCGCTCGTCGTGAACCGGTGCGCGGCGTGGGCGCCGCCGCACTTCACGCTGCGCCGAATTCGTCGCCGAGCTCGCGCGCGCGCCGCTCGGCGGCCCGCATCGCATGCATGAACAGAGCCTTCACCCCGTGCTGTTCCATCAGGCTGATCGCGGCGTGGGTGGTGCCGCCCTTCGAGGTCACGCGCTGGCGCAGCAGCTCGGTCGGCTCGCTGCTCGCGCGCGCCAGTTCCGCCGCGCCGGCGAAGGTCGCGACCGCCAACTGCTTCGCCTGCGCCGCGGACAGGCCCATCTCGACCCCGGCCTCGGTCATCGCCTCGACGAAGTAGAAGACATAGGCCGGGCCGGAGCCGGAGAGCGCGGTCACCGCGTCGAGCTGGACTTCCTGGTCGACCCACAGGCAGTCGCCGGTCGACGCCATCACCTGCTGGGCCCGCTCGCGCTCCGGCGGCGTGACCGCCTCGCGCGCGAACAGCGCGGTGATGCCGCGTTGGATCAGCGCCGGCGTGTTCGGCATCGCGCGCACGACGCGCTCGGTGGCCAGCCACGTTGCGATGCTGTCCGAGCGGATGCCGGCGGCCACGCTCAGGTGCAGCGCGCCGCGCGTGTGCAACGCTACGTCGCGCGCGGCCTCCTTGAAGGTTTGCGGCTTCACCGCCCACACCACCAGCGTCGCCCGCGCCAGCGACTCGGTGGGCGCGGCCTGCGCGGCGACGCCATATTGCCGGCGCAGTCGCTCGCGCGCCTCGGCCAGCGGCTCGACCACGTCGACCGCGCCGGGCGCGACGCCGCTCCCCAGCAGCCCGCCGAGGATCGCGCTCGCCATGTTGCCGCCGCCGATGAAGGCGATGCGGGCGCCGTCGGCCGCACTGATCGATTCGCTCTTCGTTTCGATGTTCGTCATCGGCTGCCTCCTGCTTCGGTGTCGGGCCGGGCCGCATGGCTTGGCCAACGTGCAGGGCCGGCGCCGGTTGCTGGCAAACACCAGTGGCGCCGCCCGGACGATGCGCTACCCTCGGCCTGCCATGGACTATATCCTCGCGCTCGACCAGGGCACGACCAGTTCGCGCGCGCTGCTGATCGACCGCGCAGGCCGCATCGCCGCGCTGGTGCAGCGCGAGTTCCGCCAGCATTTCCCGCACCCGGGCTGGGTCGAGCACGACGCCGAAGAAATCTGGGCCACGCAGCTGGCGGTCGCCCGCGAATGCATAGAAAAATTGCCCAAAGCCCAGACTGTATCTTCGCAAGACGCTATCAATATAGTAGCAATCGGCATCGCGAACCAGCGCGAGACCACTGTGCTGTGGGAGCGCGCGACGGGCAAGCCGGTGGCGCCGGCGATCGTCTGGCAGGACCGCCGCACCGCCGCGCAATGCGACGCGCTGCGCGCGCGCGGGCTCGCGCAGCGCATCCAGCGCAAGACCGGCCTGGTGCTCGACGCGTATTTCTCCGGCACCAAACTCGCGTGGCTGCTCGAGCACGTGCCGGGCGCGCGCCGCCGCGCCGAGCGCGGCGAACTCGCGTTCGGCACGATAGACAGCTGGCTGATCTACAAGCTCACCAAAGGGCGCGTGCACGCGACCGACGCCAGCAACGCGTCGCGCACGCTGCTGTTCGACCTGCGCCGGCTAGCCTGGGACGACGAACTGCTGCGACTGTTCGGCATTCCGCGCGCGCTGCTGCCGCGCATCGTGCCTTCCAGCGGCGTGCTCGGCGAGGCCGATGCTGCGCTGTTTGGCGCACCGATTCCGATAGCCGGCGTCGCCGGCGACCAGCAGGCCGCGACCTTCGGCCAGGCCTGCTTCGCGCCCGGCATGGCGAAGAACACCTACGGCACCGGCTGCTTCATGCTGATGAACACCGGCACGGCGGCGGTCGCGAGCCGCAACCGGTTGCTGACCACGGTCGGCTGGCAGGGGCCGCTGGCGCAGCCTTCCGCGGCGCGTGGTCGGAGCGAGGCGGATCGCCGCACTGCCTACTGTCTGGAGGGATCGGTGTTCATGGCCGGCGCGACGGTGCAGTGGCTGCGCGACGGACTGCAGCTGATTCCGTCGGCGCCGTCGGTCGAGCAGCTCGCCGCGAGCGTGCCCGACACCGGCGACGTGTACCTGGTGCCGGCGTTCGCCGGCCTGGGCGCGCCGGACTGGGACGGCCACGCGCGGGCTGCGCTGGTCGGCATGACCCGCGGCACCACTCGCGCGCATGTGGCGCGCGCGGCGCTGGAGGCGATCGCGCTGCAGGTCGCCGACGTGTTCGGTGCGATGGCGCGCGACGCGGGCTTTGCGCTGTCCGAGCTGCGCGTCGACGGCGGCGCGAGCCGCAACGACCTGCTGATGCAGATGCAGGCCGACTTCCTCGGCGTGCCGGTGCTGCGTCCGCGTCAGACCGAGACCACCGCCGTCGGCGCGGCCTACCTCGCGGGCCTGGCCGTCGGCCAGTGGTCCGGCGCCGACGAGATCGCGGCGCAATGGGCGCTCGAGCGCCGCTTCGAACCCGGGCTGGCCGCCGCGGTGCGCGCCGAAAAACAAGCGCGTTGGCGCGAGGCGGTGGACCGCTCGCGCGGCTGGGCGCGATGACGGCGGCGGAGCCAACCGCGCGAGCGGCCGATGCCGCTGCCAATGCCGTAGTTGCCGCGCCGCAGCCGACCCGGCGCGAGCAGCTGCTGGCGCGGCTCGCCGAGGCGCGCACCTGGGATCTCGCGGTGATCGGCGGCGGCGCGACCGGCCTGGGCGTCGCGCTCGACGCGGCGGCGCGCGGCTGGTCGGTGCTGCTGGTCGAGTCGCACGACTTCGCAGAGGGCACCTCGTCGCGCGCGACCAAGCTGGTGCACGGCGGCGTGCGCTATCTCGCGCAGGGCAACGTGTCGCTGGTGCACGAGGCGCTGCACGAGCGCACGCGTCTGCTGCACAACGCGCCGCACCTGGCGCGCCCGCTGGCCTTCGTCGTGCCCTGCTACCGCTGGTGGGAGCCGCCGTTCTACGGCGCCGGGCTGATGCTGTACGACGCGCTCGCCGGCCGCGCCGCACTCGGCAAGACCGAGTTCCTGAATCGTGCGCAGACGCTGAGCTGCCTGCCCGGCGCGCGCGAGCAGCGTCTGAAAGGCGGCGTCAAGTACTGGGACGGCCAGTTCGACGACGCGCGGCTGGCGATGGCGCTGGCGCGCAGCGCCGCAGCGCGCGGTGCGCTGCTGCTCAACTACTGCGCGGCGACCGACCTGGTGCACGAGGCCGGCAAGGTGGCCGGCCTGCAGTGCGAGGACCGCGAGACCGGGCGGCGCACCACGGTGCGCGCACGCTGCGTGGTCAACGCCGCCGGAGTCTGGGTCGACGAGATCCGCCAGCGCGACGGCGCCGCGACCGGGCGTGTCGCCGCGCCCATCGTCGCGCCGAGCCAGGGCGTGCACCTGGTGGTGGATCGCGAATTCCTGCGTGGCGACCATGCGCTGCTGGTGCCGCGCACCACCGACGGGCGCGTGCTGTTCGCGGTGCCGTGGCTCGGCAAGGTGATTCTCGGCACCACCGACACGCCGCGCCACGACCTGGCGCGCGAGCCGGACGCGTTTCCGGCCGAGGTCGATTTCATCCTGCGCGAGGCGGCCCGCGTGCTGGCGCGCGCGCCGACCCGCGTCGACGTGAAGAGCCTCTGGGTCGGCCTGCGCCCGCTGGTGCGCCCGCAGGGCGACGACGGCGAAGCCACCCGGTCGCTGAGCCGCGAACACACGGTGCGGATGGCGCGCAGCGGGCTGGTCACGGTGACCGGTGGCAAATGGACCACCTACCGCGCGATGGCCGAGGATGTGCTGCAAAAGTGCATGGACGCCGGATTGCTCGATCACCGTCCCGGCGGCGTGACCGCTGACCTGGTGCTGGTCGGCGGCGATCCCGGCGCGCCGCCGCGCGGGGCCTTGAGCGAACCGCCGGGCCTCGCCGCCTACGGCAGCGAGCGGGGCCTGGTCGAGGCGCTGCCGGGCGCGGACCGGGCCCTCGGCGGCGGCCTGACCGAGGCGATGGTGCGCTTTGCCGCGCGCTACGAGTACGCGCGTCGGGTCGACGACGTGCTGGCGCGGCGCTCGCGGCTGCTGTTCCTCGATGCCCGACTGGCGGCGTCGCTGGCGGCGCCGGTGGCCGACATCCTGGCGCAGGAGACCGGCGCCGACCCGGGCGCGGCGGCGTTCGGCGCGCTGACCCGGCATTACCTGCAGGTGCCGGGTTGACCGTCGGGGCCGCACGCTCGTTGATGCACGCCACGAAACTGTGCCATAATCGCCGGCTCCGCTAGGTAACGGGCGGGGTTTGCTTTTTCTGCCCAGCGCTCGCGCTTCGTGAATGGTTCACGGCGCTGCCGACGGGCCCAAGACTGGCCGGATGGCGCCCGCGGGGGCTGCCCGGTCCAAGTTGGGAACATGAAATGATCCAGACAGAATCTCGACTCGAAGTCGCCGACAACACCGGCGCGAAGTCCGTGCTCTGCATCAAGGTGCTGGGCGGGTCCAAGCGGCGCTACGCGGGCGTCGGCGACATCATCAAGGTCAGCATCAAGGAAGCCGCGCCGCGCGGCCGCGTCAAGAAGGGCGAGGTCTACAGCGCGGTCGTGGTGCGCACCGCCAAGGGCATCCGCCGTGGCGACGGTTCGCTGATCAAGTTCGACGGCAACGCGGCGGTGTTGCTGAACAACAAGTTGGAGCCGATCGGCACCCGCATCTTCGGCCCGGTCACGCGCGAGCTGCGCACCGAGCGCTTCATGAAGATCGTGTCGCTGGCGCCGGAAGTTCTCTGATCCACGGAGCGCGAACCCATCATGAACAAGATTCGCAAAGGTGACGAGGTCATCGTGCTCACCGGGCGCGACAAGGGCAAGCGTGGCAAGGTGACGCTGCGCAAGGATGAGTCGCATCTGCTGATCGAGGGCATCAACCTCGTGAAGAAGCACACCAAGCCGAACCCGATGAAGGGCACCCCGGGCGGGATCGTCGAAAAGGCGATGCCGATCGATCAGTCCAACGTCGCGATCTTCAACGCCGACACCGGCAAGGCGGATCGTGTCGGCATCAAGGTGCTGGCCGACGGCAAGCGGGTGCGCGTCTACAAGTCCAGCGGCGAAGAAATCAAGGTGGCGTGACCATGGCTCGACTGCAACAACACTATCGCGAGAAGGTCGCGCCCGAACTGATGGCCAAGTTCGGCTACAAGTCGCCGATGCAGGTCCCGCGCCTGACCAAGATCACGCTGAACATGGGCGTGAGCGAGGCGGTGGCCGACAAGAAGGTGATGGACAACGCGGTCGGCGACCTGACCAAGATCGCCGGGCAAAAGCCCGTCGTGACCAAGGCCAAGAAGCCGATCGCCGGCTTCAAGATCCGCGAGGGCCAGGCGATCGGCTGCATGGTCACGCTGCGCGGCGTGCGCATGTACGAGTTCCTGGACCGCTTCGTCACGGTGGCGCTGCCGCGCGTGCGCGACTTCCGCGGCGTGTCGGCCCGCGCATTCGACGGCCGCGGCAACTACAACGTCGGCGTGAAGGAGCAGATCATCTTCCCCGAGATCGAGTACGACAAGATCGATGCGCTGCGCGGTCTGAACATCAGCATCACCACGACGGCCAAGAACGACGAGGAGTGCAAGGCGCTGCTCGCGGGCTTCCGTTTCCCGTTCAAGAACTGAAGGTGCATCGTGGCTAAGAAATCCCTGATCGAGCGCGAACTCAAGCGCGACAAGATGGTCGCGCAGTACGCGAAGAAGCACGCCGAGCTGAAGTCGATCGCGCAGGACGCGAAGCGCAGCGACGACGAGCGCGCCGTGGCGCGCCTGGCTCTGCAGAAGCTTCCGCGCAACGCGAACCCGACGCGCCAGCGCAACCGCTGCGGCATCACCGGGCGCCCGCGCGGCACCTTCCGCCAGTTCGGCCTGGGCCGCGCGAAGATCCGCGAGTTGGCGTTCGCCGGCGACATCCCCGGCGTCGTCAAGGCGAGCTGGTAAGCGCGGCAGGAGAAAACCACATGAGCATGAGTGATCCGATCGCCGATCTGCTGACCCGCATCCGCAATGCGCAGATGGTGGCCAAGACCACCGTGTCGGTGCCGTCTTCCAAGGTGAAGGTGGCGATCGCGCAGGTGCTGAAGGACGAGGGCTACATCGACGGCTTCCAGGTCAAGACCGACGGCGCGAAGTCCGAGCTGGAAATCGCGCTCAAGTACTACGCCGGCCGCCCGGTGATCGAGCGGCTCGAGCGCGTCAGCCGTCCCGGCCTGCGCGTGTACAAGCGGCGCGACGCGATCCCGCAGGTGATGAACGGCCTGGGCGTGGCGATCGTTACGACGCCGCGCGGCGTGATGACCGACCGCAAGGCGCGAGCCACCGGTGTCGGCGGCGAAGTGCTTTGCTATGTCGCCTGACGGCGGCAACGAGGAGAACATTCGATGTCCCGTGTAGGAAAGATGCCGGTCACCGTCCCCGCGGGGGTCGAGGTGTCGGTGACGCCGGAGCGCATCAGCGTCAAGGGCGCGGGCGGCAACCTGTCGGTCGCGCAGCACGCGCTGGTCAAGGTCGGCAACGCGGCCGGCAAGCTCAGCTTCGAGCCGGCCGACGAATCGCGCGAGGCGAACGCGATGAGCGGCACGCTGCGCCAGCTGGTGAACAACATGGTGGTCGGCGTGACGCGCGGCTTCGAGAAGAAGCTGAACCTGGTCGGCGTCGGTTTTCGCGCGCAGGCGCAGGGCGCGAAGCTGAACCTGTCGGTCGGCTTTTCGCACCCGGTGAACAAGGAGATGCCGTCCGGCATCACGGTCACCACGCCGGCGCCCACCGAGATCGTGGTCAAGGGGGCCGACCGTCAGCGTGTCGGCCAGGTCGCTGCCGAGATCCGCGCGATCCGTCCGCCCGAGCCGTACAAGGGCAAGGGCATCCGCTTCGCGGACGAGACCGTGGTGATCAAGGAAACCAAGAAGAAGTAAGGAGCGGCGGACATGTTGAACAAGAAAGCGCAGCGGCTGCGCCGCTCCCGTCAGACGCGGATCCGCATCGCGACCCAGGGCGTCGCGCGGCTGACCGTGAACCGGACCAATCTGCACATCTACGCCACCGTCGTTTCGGGTGATGGCGGCAAGGTGGTGGCCGCCGCATCCACGCTGCAGGCCGACGTGCGCAGCTCGCTCGGCGGCGCCGGCAAGGGCGGCAACGCGGCCGCGGCACAGATCGTCGGACGGCTGATTGCGGAGAAGGCCAAGGCGGCGGGCATCGAGCGGGTCGCGTTCGACCGCGCCGGCTATGCGTTTCATGGACGGGTCAAGGCGCTGGCCGAAGCGGCACGCGCGGCCGGCTTGCAGTTCTAAGCGGATCGGAATCGGAAATGGCGAAAGTTCAAGCACGGATGCAGGGCAGGCCTCAGGGTGACGGCCCGGAAGACGGCCTGCGCGAGAAGATGATCGCGATCAACCGCGTGACCAAGGTGGTCAAGGGCGGTCGCATTCTCGGCTTTGCGGCGCTGACCGTGGTCGGCGACGGCGACGGCCGCATCGGCATGGGCAAGGGCAAGTCCAAGGAAGTGCCGTCCGCGGTGCAGAAGGCGATGGAAGAGGCGCGTCGCAACCTGACCAAGGTGTCGCTGCGCGACGGTACGATCCACCACCGGGTGCAGGGCCAGCACGGCGCATCGGTCGTGATGATGGCGCCGGCGCCGAAGGGGACCGGCATCATCGCCGGCGGCCCGATGCGCGCGGTGTTCGAGGTGATGGGCGTGACCGACATCGTCGCGAAGAGCCACGGTTCAAGCAATCCGTACAACATGGTCCGTGCAACGCTGGACGCGCTGTCGCACTCGACCACCGCGGCCGAGGTCGCGGCCAAGCGCGGCAAGACCGTCGAAGAACTGTTCGCCTGAACGGGAGCATACGCATGACGACGCAAGGCAAGATCAAGGTCCGGCTGGTGCGCAGCACGATCGGCTGCAACGAATCGCACCGCGCGACCGTGCGCGGACTCGGCCTGCGCAGGCTGGGCAGCACGCGCGAGCTGGTCGACACCCCTGCGGTGCGCGGAATGATCGACAAGGTCAGCTACCTGGTGAAGGTGGATTGAAGAGGGCATGACGATGGAACTCAATGGCATCAAACCGGCGCCGGGGGCGAAGCGCGCGCGGCGCCGTGTCGGGCGCGGCATCGGCTCCGGCCTCGGCAAGACCGCGGGGCGTGGCCACAAGGGCCAGAAATCGCGTGCGGGCGGGTTTCACAAGATCGGCTTCGAGGGCGGCCAGATGCCGCTGCAGCGCCGGCTGCCCAAGCGCGGCTTCAAGTCGCGTCAGTTGCAGTTCAACGGCGAGCTGACGCTGGCCGCGCTCGAGCGCCTGGGCGCGTCCGAGGTCGATCTGCTGACGCTCAAGCAGGCGGGACTGGTCGGCGAGATGGTGAAGACCGTCAAGGTGATCAAGTCCGGCACGATCAGTCGCGCGGTCAAGCTGAACGGCATCGGCGCGACTGCCGGTGCGAAGGCCGCGATCGAAGCGGCCGGCGGCAGCGTGGCTTGAAGATCAGAGGCTGAGAGAGGAACCCGGGGTGGCTACTGGCGGAACGAAGATCGCGAAGACAGGGAAGTTCGGCGACCTGCGTCGCCGGCTGATCTTCCTGCTGCTCGCGCTGCTGGTGTACCGCGTCGGCTCGTACATCCCGGTGCCGGGGATCGACCCGAACCAGCTCGAGCAACTGTTCAAGGGCCAGCAGAACGGGATCCTGAGCCTGTTCAACATGTTCTCGGGCGGCGCGCTGTCGCGCTTTTCCGTGTTCGCGCTCGGCATCATGCCGTACATCTCGGCGTCGATCATCATGCAGTTGATGACCTACGTGGTGCCGACCTTCGAGCAGATGAAGAAGGAAGGCGAGGCCGGCCAGCGCAAGATCACCCAGTACACCCGTTACGGCACGCTGGCGCTCGGGCTGTTCCAGTCGCTCGGCATCGCGGTCGCGCTCGAGCGCTCGCCCGGTCTCGTGCTCGATCCCGGGATGAGCTTCCGGCTGACCGCGGTGGTCAGTCTGACTGCCGGCACGATGTTCCTGATGTGGCTGGGCGAGCAGATCACCGAGCGGGGCCTGGGCAACGGTATTTCGCTCTTGATCTTTGCCGGCATCGCGGCCGGTCTGCCGACCGCGATCGGCGGCATGCTCGAACTGGTCAGCACCGGTGCAATGAGCATCCTGATCGCGCTGTTCATCGTCGCGATCGTCGTGTTGGTGACCTACTTCGTGGTGTTCATCGAACGCGGCCAACGCAAGATTCTGGTGAACTACGCGCGCCGACAGGTCGGCAACAAGGTGTACGGCGGCCAATCGTCGCATCTGCCGCTCAAACTCAACATGTCGGGCGTGATCCCGCCGATCTTCGCGTCGTCGATCATTCTGCTGCCGGCGACCGTGGTGAGCTGGTCCAGCACCGGCGACTCGATGCGCTGGCTCAAGGACTTGTCGTCGGCGCTCTCGCCGGGCCAGCCGATCTACGTGATGCTGTACGCGGCGGCGATCATCTTCTTCTGCTTCTTCTATACCGCGCTGGTGTTCAACAGCCGCGAGACCGCGGACAACCTGAAGAAGAGCGGCGCGTTCATTCCTGGCATCCGCCCGGGCGAGCAGTCGGCGCGCTTTATCGACAAGATCCTGCTGCGGCTCACGCTGGTCGGCTCGATCTATATCACCATCGTCTGCCTGCTGCCCGAATTCCTGGTGTTGAAGTACAACGTCCCGTTCTACTTCGGCGGGACCTCGCTGCTGATCATCGTCGTCGTGACGATGGACTTCATGGCCCAGGTGCAGAACTACATGATGTCCCAGCAGTACGAGTCGTTGTTGAAGAAGGCCAGTTTCAAGACGTCGCTCGGCGGTTGAGGCGAATGTCCAAGGACGATGTCATCCAGATGCAGGGCGAGGTGGTCGAAAACCTCCCGAACGCGACCTTTCGGGTCAAGCTCGAGAACGGCCACGTGGTGCTGGGTCATATCTCGGGAAAGATGCGCATGCACTACATCCGCATCCTGCCCGGTGACAAGGTCACGGTGGAGTTGACGCCCTACGATCTGACGCGGGCGCGCATCGTGTTCCGGGCGCGATGAGCCCGAGGAACGCAACGGTTTGAGGAGAATGAAATGAAGGTCTCGGCTTCGGTCAAGAAAATCTGCCGCAATTGCAAGATCATCCGGCGCAAGGGCGTGGTGCGCGTGATCTGCACCGATCCGCGGCACAAGCAGCGTCAAGGCTGATTCGAGCGTTTGAGAGGAATCCATGGCACGTATTGCTGGCATCAACATCCCCCCGCATCAGCACGCCGAAATCGGGCTGACCGCGATCTTCGGCATCGGTCGCGCGCGGGCGCGCAAGATCTGCGAGGCCTGCGACATCGCCTATGCGAAGAAGGTCAAGGATCTGACTGACGGCGACCTCGAAAAGATCCGCGAGCAGATCGGCAGGTTCACGATCGAGGGTGACCTGCGCCGCGAGACCACGATGAACATTAAGCGGCTGATGGACATCGGCAGCTACCGCGGCTTTCGGCATCGCCGCGGCCTACCGGTGCGCGGCCAGCGCACGCGCACCAATGCGCGCACCCGCAAGGGGCCACGCAAGGGCGCCGCGGCATTGAAGAAGTAACCGGAATCGAGAGAACAGACCATGGCCAAGGCTCCCGTCAACACCGCCGCGCAGCGCGTGCGCAAGAAGGTTCGCAAGAACGTCTCGGACGGCGTTGCGCACGTGCACGCTTCGTTCAACAACACCATCATCACGATCACCGACCGCCAGGGCAATGCGCTGTCCTGGGCGTCTTCCGGCGGCCAGGGCTTCAAGGGCTCGCGCAAGTCGACGCCGTTCGCTGCGCAAGTGGCGTCCGAATCGGCCGGTCGCGCCGCGATGGAACAGGGCATCAAGAACCTCGAGGTCGAGATTCGGGGCCCGGGCCCGGGGCGCGAATCGTCGGTGCGCGCACTGGCGGCTTTGGGCATCCGCATCATCTCGATCGCCGACGTGACGCCGATCCCGCACAACGGATGCCGTCCGCAGAAGCGCAGGAGAATCTGAGGACGAAACAAGGCGTTGCTCCGACCGCCTTGTTCTCGTGTTTTTAAGCCCACCGCCGCCGTGCACTGTTGCCGGCGGCTCCCACGGTATTAATGGCCGTGGCAGTTGAAACCAGAAGGAAGCTCAAGTGGCACGCTACCTTGGCCCGAAGGCCAAACTCTCACGCCGTGAAGGCACGGACCTGTTCCTCAAGAGCGCGCGGCGCGCTATCGGCGACAAGGCGAAGTTCGACTCCAAGCCGGGCCAGCATGGTCGCATCTCGGGCGCCCGCACCTCCGACTTCGGACGGCAGCTGCGCGAGAAGCAGAAGGTCAAGCGCATGTACGGCGTGCTGGAGCGCTCGTTCCGGCGCTACTTTGCCGAGGCCGAGCGGCGCCGCGGCAACACCGGCGCGAACCTGATGTTCCTGCTGGAATGCCGGCTTGACAACGTGGTCTACCGCATGGGCTTCGGATCGACCCGCGCCGAGGCCCGGCAGCTGGTGTCGCACAAGGCGGTCACGGTGAACGGCCAGGCGGTGAACATCCCGTCCTACATGATCAAGGTCGGCGATATCGTTGCGGTGCGCGAGAAGGCGCGCAAGCAGAACCGGGTCGTCGAGGCGCTGCAACTGGCGCAACAGGTCGGGATTCCGGCCTGGGTCGAGGTGAATGCCGACAAGGCCGAGGGCACCTTCAAGAAGGTGCCGGACCGCGACGAGTTCGCGGCCGACGTCAACGAATCGCTGATCGTCGAGCTGTATTCGAGGTAAACAAGGTGAAAACGAGGCTGCTGCGCAGCCTCGTCCTTCAGTTTTTCGTACCCGTCCGGGCGGCATTCCCGATGGGCGCTTCACCAGCCTTACCGGTGTAACGAGCCGGGGGTATTGAGAGGAAGTCTGCATGCAAACCAATCTGCTGAAACCGAAGACGATCAACGTGGAGCCGGTCGGCCCGAACCGCGCCAAGGTCACGCTTGAGCCGTTCGAGCGCGGCTACGGCCACACGCTGGGTAATGCGCTGCGCCGCGTGCTGTTGTCGTCGATGGTCGGCTATGCACCCACCGAAGTCACGATCGCCGGCGTGCTTCACGAATACTCGTCGATCGACGGCGTGCAGGAGGATGTCGTGAACATCCTGCTGAACTTGAAAGGCGTGGTGTTCAAGCTGCATAACCGCGACGAGGTCACGCTGTCGCTGCGCAAGGACGGCGAGGGCCCGGTGACCGCGGCGGACGTGCAGACCCCGCACGACGTGGAGATCGTCAACCCCGACCATGTGATCGCGAACCTGTCGCAAGGCGGCAAGCTGGACCTGCAGATCAAGGTCGAAAAAGGCCGCGGCTACGTGCCCGGCAACGTGCGCCGCTACGGCGACGAGCCGACCAAGTCGATCGGCCGCATCGTGCTCGACGCCTCGTTCTCGCCGGTGAGGCGGGTCAGCTACACGGTCGAGAGCGCGCGTGTCGAACAGCGCACCGACCTGGACAAGCTGGTGGTCGAGATCGAGACCAATGGCGCGATCAGCGCCGAAGACGCGGTGCGTTCGTCGGCCAAGATTCTGGTCGAGCAGCTCGCGGTGTTCGCGCAACTCGAAGGAGGTGAGCTGGCGGCGTTCGACACGCCGACGCCACGCAGCTCGCAGCAGTTCGACCCGATCCTGCTGCGCCCGGTCGACGAGCTCGAACTCACCGTGCGTTCCGCGAACTGCCTGAAGGCCGAGAACATCTACTACATCGGCGACCTGATCCAGCGCACCGAGAACGAGCTGCTGAAGACGCCGAACCTGGGCCGCAAATCGCTGAACGAAATCAAGGAAGTACTGGCTTCGCGTGGTTTGACGCTGGGCATGAAGCTCGAGAGCTGGCCACCGGCCGGACTGGACAAGCGATAGACAGGGTGAAAACGAGGCCGCGGCCTCGACCCTGCGGTACCTGACACGGCCGCGGGATGACATAACGAAAGGAAAGCGCCATGCGCCACCGAAACGGACTTCGCAAACTCAACCGCACCAGCGAGCATCGCCTCGCGATGCTGCGCAACATGATGAACTCGCTGATCGCGCACGAGGCCATCAAGACCACGCTACCGAAGGCCAAGGAATTGCGCCGCGTGGTCGAGCCGATGATCACGCTGGCCAAGGAGCCCACCGTCGCCAACAAGCGTCTCGCGTTCAACCGGCTGCGCGACCGCGACAGCGTCGTCAAGCTGTTCGGCGAACTCGGCCCCCGCTTCAAGGCTCGGCCGGGCGGCTACACGCGCATCCTGAAAATGGGCTTTCGGGTCGGCGACAACGCACCGCTGGCGCTGGTTGAATTGCTCGACCGGCCCGAGCCGGCGGAACCGGGCGCCGACGAGCCCGCAGCAATGTAATCTGCGACGTAATCGTCTATAATTTCACCCTTGGCGCGCGATGGAGCAGTCTGGTAGCTCGTTGGGCTCATAACCCAAAGGTCGCAAGTTCAAATCTTGCTCGCGCAACCAGTTTTCGGCAGCTCAGGCTGCGCTTGAACGCCCACCGCAAGGTGGGTGTTTTGCTTTTGGGGGCACCCTTCGCGCCCGTGGGTCGGTCCTACAATCGGCGCATGTTCAGGCGCGTGACGCATCCGCTGGCCCGATGGCTCGCCGTGGCGTCCATCGCCTGGCTGACGCTGGCGCCGACCGCGCTTCGGGTCTTGAGCCTGGGGCTACCAACCGTCCAGCCTTGGCAGCAGATCTGCACGGCGCACGCCGATGAGTTGGGGCGCCCCGGCGGCATACCGAGCGCGCCGCAACACGATGGGGCTGCCGGCGGCGGTTGCCCCTTGTGCGTGCTGTGTCACCATGGTTGGGCTCCCACACCCGTGCCCATTCCCGCGGTCGACATCCCGCCGCAGGGCCAGCAGTCGTGGCTCGTCGTCGTACCGCCCCCGCCCCGTCCGGCTTCGGGCTGGGTGTCGCAGAACCCTCGCGCGCCGCCTGGGTCGGTACTCGCACCCGTCTGACACGCGTCACCGACCGCTCCTGGCTGAGCTCTCCCGCCAGTTTCGGCGAGCCGGCTTCCCGCCTTGCTTTCAGCGGGAACGACATCAAGAGAAACCACATCTAGAGCGGATATCGCCTCCGCGTTCCTTTTCGGAGATTCCGATGAAAAAACACACTCTTGCCCTTCTCGCGCTGTGGGCCACCTTGCCCGCGACCTCGGCGTGGGCTTGTGCCACCTGCGGCTGCGCGCTGTCTTCCGACGCCGCGATGGGTTATTCGTCTAGTACCGGCTGGCTCGTGAGCCTGCAGTACGACTACATCAACCAGAATCAGCTGCGCTCGGGAACCGGCGCCATTGCACCGGCGCAGGTCGCCGCGATCAACGATGCGGGCGGCGATCAGGAGGTGGAAAATAGCACCATCAACCGCTATGTCACGCTGGGGCTGAGCTACGCGCCCAGCCCGGACTGGAATTTCCGGCTTATGGTGCCGTACATCGACCGCAGCCATACGACCTACGGATCCTCGGGCAACCCGCTCACGCCGGCCGACATCAGCAGCGCCACCGTGTCCGCCCTGGGTGACGTCAAGTTCATCGCGAGCTACCAGGGTCTGTTGCCGACGCACAACCTCGGTCTCCAGTTCGGCGTGAAGCTGCCGACCGGAAACTACGGCGGACCGAATGCCTCGGGCACCGGCAGCGTGGGGCGCAACCCCGCTGCGTTCAGCAGCGGACCGAACGCGTCGATCCCCGCGCCCGCCAATCTCCTCGACACCAGCCTGCAGGCCGGCACCGGCAGCACCGATCTGATCGTCGGCGCCTACTACTACCAGGCGGTCAGCCAGAACTTCGACGCCTTCGTGAACGGCCAGTTCCAGGCCGCGGTCAGCCAGCGGCTCGATCAGCCGGGCGCGGACTATCGCCCCGGCAATCTGGCGACCGTGAGCTTCGGGCTGCGCTACGAGGCCGACCCGAATTTCGTCCCGCAAGTGCAGGTCAACATCACGCGCAAGGGATCGGACCAAGGCGCGCTCGCCGACACGCGCAATACCGCCGGCACTGCGGCGTATCTCAGCCCGGGCGTGACGATGGTGATCGCGGCGCAAACGCAGTTGTACGCGTTCCTGCAGTTGCCGGTGTACAGCCGGCTCGAAGGCGTTCAGTTGTTTCCACGCTGGGGCGCCACGGTCGGGCTGACCCATGCGTTCTGAGCTTCGGTGTCGAATAGGAGTCAAGCATGAACATCCAGTTGCCTAGCGATCCGAAGTGCGCAGATGCGGGTGCCGACTCGCCACTACCCGCGCTGCGGCGCCGGGGCTGGCTGCGTGGCGCCGCAGCGTGTGCGGTGGTCGGGCTGGCCAGCATCGGCTCCCGCGCCTGGGCGAACGGGCTGCGGGTCGGCGAACCGGCGCCGCCACTGGTGCTGCACACGCTCGATGGGCGCAGCATTGCCACCGGCGATCTGCGCGGCCAGGTCGTGATTGCGACTTTCTGGGCGACCTGGTGCGCCCCGTGCCGCGAGGAACTGCCGTTGCTGTCGGCGTATGCCGCGCGCCACGCGGCCGATGGGCTGCAGGTGCTCGGGTTCAGTCTGGACGGCGCGGACAAGCTGAACCAGGTCCGCGCGGTCGCAGCGAGCTTGAGTTTTCCGGTCGGTCTGCTGCCGAGCCCATGGGTTCCGGTCTATGGCCGCATCTGGCGCCTTCCGGTCAGCTTCGTGATCGACCGCGCCGGGCGCTTGGCCGACGACGGCTGGAGAGACGATCCGCCCGAGATGACGGCCGAGCGCTTGCGGCGCGTCGTCGATCCGCTGCTCGCGAATCGCTCTTGAGGACGGGCTGCGGCGCGGGTAGCTGCGCCAGTGATACATGGTCGGAGCACGGGGCCGGGTCGCATCGCCGTCGCCGAGGTTCGCCACAAAATGTCAAAATAAGTGCATGCATAGCTTGTACAGCAAGGTTGAATCGCAGCTGGCTGGACTGCCGCTGCCGGTGTCGCTGCGCCTGCCGGGTGGACAGTCGGTGGGTCCGGGGCAATCGTTGGTCACACTGGCGTTCGACCACTGGTCGACGGTCGCCACCTTTGCCGCCGGCAGGATTGGCGCGCTGGCCGAGGCCTATGTCGAGAACCGGGTCCAGATCGACGGCAGCATGCGCGACCTGATGACGGTAGCGACGCGACTGCTGCAGCGCGACCCGGCCGCGCACGACAACCGCTGGCCGCACGACCTGATCCACCGCATGCGCTCGCGCCGGGCGCACTCGCGTGAGCGCGATGCGCGCCAGATTCAGTACCACTACGACGTCAGCGACGATTTCTATGCGCTGTGGCTCGATCCGCGCCGCGTGTATTCCTGCGCCTACTTCCGCGACGCAGACATGACGCTGGCGCAGGCGCAGGAGGCCAAGATCGACCACATCTGCCGCAAGCTGATGCTGAAATCCGGCGACCGATTCCTCGATATCGGCGCGGGCTGGGGCGGGCTGCTGCTATGGGCAGCCGAGCACTACGGCGTCGACGCGACCGGGATCACGCTGTCGAAAAATCAGCAGGCCTATGTGACGCGGTTGATCGAAGAGAAGGGCCTGCAGGGTCGGGTGCGCATCGAACTGCGCGACTACCGGGATCTCGACGAATCGCGGCCGTACGACCGGATCGCGTCGGTCGGCATGTTCGAGCATGTCGGCTACGCGAACCTGCCGTCCTATTTCGAGAAGGTGCGGCGCCTGCTCAAGCCCGGTGGCCTCGCGATGAACCACGGCATTACCGCCGGCGGCGTCGACTACGACCAGCTCGGCGCCGGCATGGGCGACTTCATCGGCAAGTACATCTTCCCAGGTGGCGAGCTGTTTCACATCAGCCATGTGCTGCGGGTCGCGGCGCTCGCCGGTCTGGAGATGGTCGACACCGAAAACCTGCGGCCGCACTATGCGCGAACGCTTTGGGCCTGGTCCGACGGCCTGGAGCAGCATCTGGACGAAGCGCACAAGGTGCTGCTGCGAAACGGCAGCGCCGAGCAGGCGGAGCGGGTGCTGCGCGCGTACCGACTGTACCTGGCGGGCTGTGCGATGGGGTTCGAGCAGGGCTGGGTCGCGCTGCACCAGATTCTGGTGGCGCACCCGGATGCGGGCTACGTAGGCGCGGGCCCGAAAGGTGCACAATCGGATTACCCGTTCAACCGAGCCTATATCTATCGCCAGCCATGATCTACAAGTTCAAGTCCAGAGCCACGAGCGACCTGATCATGCTCGAACCCGATGGTCGCCGCATGCTCGAGATCATCGGCAAGACGCCGGGCCCGCAGGGCATCATCCTGGTGGAACAGATGAGGCCGGCCATCGAGGCGCTGCATGCAGCCATCGCGAAGTCGGAGATGGATCACCACCTGGCGCTGGAGCGCACCACCGGACCATCCGACGACACCCCTGCGCAAGAGGCGGTGTCGCTGCGGCAGCGCGCGGTGCCATTCATCCACCTGCTGGAGGAATGCGCCGCGGCTGGCAAGGAAATCGTCTGGGGCGTGTAGCGCGCGGGCCCGTACAAGCCCGGACTTACGGCGCGCGCTGAATCGCGAAGGTTTCCTGCTTCGCGTAGACATCGAGTGCCTGGCGCATCGCGCCGGCCATGGCCGGGTGCGTCGGCGCATGGCCTGCGGCTTCGACCCAATGCAACTCGCTGTGCGCAATGTGGTCGTGAAGCAGCTTCGCGCCTTCCGGCGGGCAGACGGCGTCGCGGGTTCCATGCAGGATTCGCACTGGAACGGGCGGCAGGCGGCTGCAGCGCTGTTGCAGAGGCGGGTCGTCCAGCCAGCAGCAATGCGCCAGATAGTGGCTTTGAACGCGATAGCGGTACAACAGGGCCACCAGCAGATCCGCATGCAGTTCCTTGTCCGCTGACATGCCGTCCATCTGCTGCTCCCATCGCCACCAGCGTCGAACAGTCTGCAGGCTGTCGTCGAGGTGCGGCGAACGCAGGCGCCGCCGCAGGCATTCGACCAGGGTGCAACGCCAATGCGCAGCCATTTCCCGCTCCGGCTCCCAGTAGCGCTTGCCGTTCGGGCCGCTGCCCTCGAAGAAGGCATCGATGTCAATTTGCCGCGCCAGGAATACGCCGCGCAGCAATAGCGCCGAGACGGCGTCGGGGCAATCAAGCGCGTGTGCCAGTGCCAGCGTGGCACCCCATGAACCCCCGACCACCAGCCAGCGATCGATCTCAAGGTGGTTCCGAAGCTGCCTCAGGTCGGACAGCAGATCGGCAGTGCTGTTGTGCGCCGTTGCACCACGCGGACGGCTGAGTCCCGCGCCGCGCTGGTCCATGCAGATGACCCGGTAGCGTTCCGGGTCGAAGAATTGCGCGAGCAGTGGCGCGCAGCCGGAACCGGGCCCCCCATGCAATACCAGGGCAGGGATACCTTGCGGTGAACCGATCTGTTGCAACCACAACGTGTGGCCGCCGGTGACCGGCACCCACTCCGTGTGGTATGGGATGCGCTCCGGATACAGGGACGGGCAGAACTTCGAATAGACCATGTCGAAAATTCTATGACTGGCATTCGGCGTCTGAACGAAGATCGAATTTTCTGCCGGGTTCGGGGATTCAACCACTCTGCTCCCAACGGGTACTGTCTCGGAGCGCCGGCAAAACAGGCTCACTGTTGGGCCGAGTTGCGCGGCGAGGTCCGCGATCAGTTCGGCGGGAGCCAAGCCGCCGCCTGCGTCAATTACTCTCAAATTGAGACACTGCCTCGGTGCCGACGGGGTGGCGAGGACAGTGTCAAGTGTCTATTATTTGCGTTGGGAGAATGTCCCAACCGCCATTTGTTGGGCGGCGTCAACCAAACCTAGGAGATACCCCGATGCAATGGTCCACCCCTCAAGCGATCGACTTTCGTTTCGGATTCGAAATCACGATGTACGTCGCGGCTCGTTAGCCGCGACCAGGGGCCCTTGCGCCTTGGGATCCTCAGGGCGCGCGGGCCCGTTCCTGGCAGTCATGCGAATCACGGTATTGGGCGCTGCTGCCGGGGGCGGATTCCCGCAGTGGAACTGCAATTGCCGCAATTGCAGTGGTGCACGCACGGGAGGCATCCGGGTCCGGCCACGTACCCAGTCTTCGATCTTTGTGTCGCCCGATGGCGGCACGCAAGGCGTCCTGCTGAACGCGTCCCCCGACATTCTCGATCAGATCCGAAGCAATCCCATCCTGCAGCCAGCGCGGTCGCTGCGCGACACTGCCATTGCCGGCGTGATCCTGATCGACGGGCAGATCGACCATACGACCGGGCTGTTGATGATGCGCGAGAACAGTTCGTCGCTGCTGCTGTGGTGCACCGACCCCGTGTATCAAGACCTGACCGACGGTTACCCCGTGCTCAACGTGCTGAGCCATTTTTGCGGAGTGCAGCGACAGCGCATTCCTTTGCACGGTGCGCCGTTCGAAGTCCCAGGCGTCGCGGGGCTGTCGTTTCGTGCGCTGCCGCTGGTCGGCAAGGCCGCGCCCTATTCACCGCACCGTGCAGAGCAGGTGGCAGGGGACAACATCGGCCTCTCGATCACCGACAACCACCGAGGCACAAGCCTTTTCTACGCTCCCGGCCTGGGTGAAATCACGCCTTCCGTTTTTTCAGCGATGTCACAAGCGGATTGCGTGATGGTCGACGGCACCTTCTGGTCGGACGATGAGATGCCGTCGCTGGGCATCGGCCAGAAGCGCGCGCGCGACATCGGCCATCTGCCGCAATCGGGCCCGGGCGGCATGATCGAGTGGATGGCGAAACTGCCGGCCGAAACCCGGCGCATGCTCATTCACATCAATAACACCAATCCGATCCTTGACGAGGACTCGACCGAGCGCGCGACGCTGGCAGGCGAGCGCATCGAGGTCTGCGAGGACGGGATGAGCTTCGTCGTCTGACGCCAGCTGAAGACCATGCGAGCCGAAATCATCAAGGACGGTCCGCGCGCCGAAGGCGGCGAGGCATTGGATCGGGCCCGCTTCGAGGAGCGGCTGCGCGAGAAGGGCCGCGCCTACCATATTCACCACCCGTTCAACGTCATGCTCAACGGGGGGCGTGCCACGCCGGACCAGATTCGCGGCTGGGTGGCCAACCGCTACTACTACCAGATCGCGATCCCGATCAAGGATGCGGCGCTGCTGTCGAATTGCCCGGATCGCGAGGTGCGGCGCGGTTGGGTGCAGCGCATTCTCGATCACGATGGCTTCGAACTCGGAGCCGTCGAGGACAGCGGCGGCATCGAGGCGTGGCTTCGTCTTGCCGTCGCGGTCGGCCTGTCACGCGAGGAAGTGCAGGATCTGCGGCATCTGGTGCCGGCGGTCCGGTTCGCGGTCGATGCCTACGTCAATTTCGTGCGCCGCGCGCCTTGGCAGGAGGCGGTCTGTTCTTCGCTGACCGAACTGTTCGCGCCCGAAATCCACCGGCAGCGGTTGGCAAACTGGCCTGAGCACTACCCGTGGATCGATCCGGAGGGGCTCAGTTATTTTCGCAACCGCGTGAGCCAGGCTCGGCGCGATGTCGACCAGGGTCTTGCGATCACGCTCGACCATTTCAGGACCCGTGCGTTGCAGGAGCGCGCTCTGGAGATCCTGCAGTTCAAGCTCGATATCCTGTGGGCAATGAACGACGCGATCGGCCAGAAGTATGGGGTGACTTCGTGAACCTGCTGACGCTGGACAGCAGGCCGCGAGTGGCGTCCGGTTTCCGCTTCCAGTGGGAACCGGCGCAGGATTGCCATGTGCTGCTGTACCCGGAAGGCATGGTCAAGCTCAACGGGAGCGCCGGCGAGATCATGAAGCGCTGCGACGGTGTTCAAAGTGTCGCCGCGATCATCGGCGATCTCGAGACCGCGTTCTCGGCCAAAGGACTGGAAGCCGATGTCTTCGCCTTCATGGAACTTGCCGCGAAGCAGCGATGGCTGACCTGGGATCCGCGATGAACTCTGCGACGATACCCGAGGTCCCGCCGGTCGGCCCGCCGCTATGGCTGCTCGCGGAATTGACCTACCGCTGTCCGCTGCATTGCGTGTTCTGCTACAACCCGATCGACTTTGCGCTGCACGAAAACGAGCTCTCGACCGAAGAGTGGCTGCGCGTCCTGCAGCAGGGCCGTGCGCTCGGCGCGGTGCAACTGGGCCTGTCGGGTGGAGAGCCGTTGCTGCGCGACGATCTTGAGGAGATCGTTACCGAGGCGCGCCGGCTCGGTTTCTACAGCAATCTGCTGACCTCGGGCGTCGGACTCACGTTGGAGCGAGCGAAGGCGTTGAAGGCCGCTGGCCTGGATCACGTGCAACTGTCGTTCCAGGACTCGACCCGGGAGATGAACGATTTTCTCTCGCACACCAGGACGTTTGATCTGAAGAACAAGGTCGCGAAGATCATCAAGGACCAAGGCTGGCCGATGGTGCTGAACGTGGTGGTGCACCGGATGAACATCGATCATATCGATCGCATCATCGGCATGGCGCACGAGATGGGCGCGGAGTACCTGGAGCTCGCCAACACGCAGTACTATTCCTGGGCATTCATCAACCGTTCGCGCCTGCTCCCCACGCACGAACAGCTGAGGCATGCCGAGGCAGTGACGGATCGATGGCGCGCCAGGCTCGGCGAGGCGATGCGGATCTTCTTCGTTGCGCCGGATTACCACGAAGGCAAACCGAAGCGCTGCGTCAACGGATGGGGCAATATGTTCATCACGATCGCGCCCGACGGCGTCGCGCTTCCCTGCCACACCGCGCGCATGCTGCCGGGCCTTGCGTTCCCGACCGTGCGCGATGCTCATCTCCGTGACATCTGGTTCGATTCCGAGGGATTCAATCGCTATCGCGGCACCGAGTGGATGAAGGAGCCGTGCGCCAGTTGCGAATTTAGGGAACAGGATCTTGGCGGCTGCCGCTGCCAAGCCTATATGCTGACGCAGGATCCTCTTGCAGCCGACCCGGTTTGCAGCAAGAGCCCGCACCACTACAGGGTCGAGGCCGCGATTGCCGAGGCCGGAACGCACGACGCCAACGAGCGCCCGCTGGTTTTTCGAGACCCGGCCAACTCGCGGCGCATCGGCAGGCCGGTGCAGTGACTGTTGCCGCGACTCGCCCGAGCCCCCATTGAGATGTCTCATTCACCCGACATTGCCGCCAATCTCCTGCGCGATCACGCAGGCGTCGTCGAACCCGTGCAGCGCTACAACCGCACCGCGATCGTGCTGCACTGGCTGATCGGCGTGGCACTGCTCGGGCAGTTGGCGTTCGGCTGGTTCGTCTCCGAGATTCCGCGTAACACGCCGCCGCGCGGTTACTTCGTGAATTTGCACAAGTCGGTGGGCATCACGCTGGGCGTGCTGATCGTACTGAGACTGGCATGGCGCCTGACGCACCAGCCGCCGCCGATGCCGCCCTTCATGAAGCGGTGGCAACAGCGCGCTGCACTCGCGATCCATTGGTTGCTGTATGCGCTGATGCTGCTGATGCCGACGCTCGGCTACGTGGCGTCCAACTTCAGCAAGCACGGCGTGAAGTACTTCGGTCATCCACTGCCGCCCTGGGGAGCGGATATACCGACGGTCTACAAGCTGCTGAACGGCGCCCATATCGTCTGCGCCTACGTGCTGGCGGTGGTGATCGCGCTTCATGTGCTGGCGGCGCTGCACCACGCGTTGATCAAGCGCGACGGCATCCTTTCCCGCATCTGGCCGACCGCGCGGCGTTGACGAGCGGCACGGCCATGGGGCTTGACGGCACACCTTCCTACCCGTTCCAAAAGGACAAATCGATGTCTCTGCTTCGGCGCATCCTCGTCTGTACCGCGCTGTGTGCGTTGCCGCTGTTCGCGGCAGCGGCGCCGCTGGCCTATTCCTCCGACGAGGGATCGGGAACCCTCAGTGTGATCGACACGGCGACGGATCAGGTGATCGGCACGATCCGTGTCGGCGAGAAGCCGCGCGGCGCCGCGATCAGCAAGGACGGGAAGACGCTTTATGTCAGCGATCGCGGGACCAACAGCCTGGTGATGGTCGACCTGCAAAAGCGTGCGGTCGCCGGTTCGATCCCGCTCGGCCAGTCGCCCGAAGGCGTCAGTATTTCGCGTGACGGCCGCTGGGTGGCGGCTGCGGTCGAGGAAAGCAACGATGTGGTGTTCGTCGACACGCGCACCAATCAGAAGGCGTTCGCGATCAAGGTGCGCGGCAAGAATCCGGAGCACGCCGAATTCACGCCCGACGGCCGCTATGTGTTCGTGAGCGCCGAGGACGGCGGGGCGGTCGACGTCATCGATTTCGCGACTCGCGCCGAGGTTGCCCAGATTCCGCTCGGCGCTCGGCCGCGCGGCATCGGATTTTCGCCCGACGGCAAACGTGCCTATGTCGCGGCGGAAGCGGCCAACACGGTGTTCGTCATCGACATCGAGAATTTCAAGGTGCTGGCACGCATCGAGGCCGGCGTGCGCAGCAACGGCATCACGGTGGACCCCGACGGCAAGCAGGTCTTCGTCTCGAATGGCGGCGATGCGTCGGTCTCGATCATCGACCCGTCGACGAACACCATCGTCGCGACGATCCCGGTTGGGCAGCGTCCCTGGAACATGGCGTTGACACCGGATGGCAAGAAGCTGTATGTCGCCAGCGGCCGCTCGGATGCCATCTCGGTCATCGACGTTGCAGCGCGCAAGCACCTGACGGACATCCCGGTCGGCAAGCGGCCCTGGGGCGTGGTCATCCACTGACACAATCATTCCGCGCGGTCCGCGAACAGCGACGCCGTGGCGGCCCGGCTCCGCCGCCGGTCTAAAGGCGCATGCGCAGGCCGGCGTAGAAGGAGCGTGGCGCGGCGACGTTGCGGAACTGTTCCGCATTGCCTGTCGTGAGGTTGTTGTCGCTGAGGACGCCGAAGTTCGCGTATCGGTTGTTGAACAGGTTGTTGACGCCGGCGAACACTTCGATCGACTTCGTCACCTGGTGCGTCAGATCCAGCCTGACGGTTGCGAAACCCGGGATCCGCCCGTTGATGTCCTGATTGTTCTCATCGCCGCGTGCGTACTGCGGGCCTTGCGCCTGAAGGGTCGCGGTCACGTGCGTCCGCGGTGTCACCTTGTAGCCCAGGCGCAGCTTGACCGTCACGGCGGGAATGCCGGGAATGACGTCGCCGGGCTGGGCCAGCACGCCCGCGCAGCCATTGCCTGTGCCGTTGGCGGCGATGCAGCTGCTGTTGGCGCCGTTGGCGATCGTGAACGGACTCTGGAACGTGGCATGCACCCAACTCGCGCTCGCGGCGTAGTCGAACCGCTTGCGCTGGCCGTCGATGCTCAGTTCCAGACCCTGGCGCCGTGTCTGCGGCACGTTGGAGAAATAGCCGCTGACCGCATTCGCCTGATTGAAGACGATGTCGTTGTCCAGATTGCTGTAGAACGCTGCCGCTCGCCAACGCAGATCGGTTCCGGCGTTGCCACGCAAGCCGATCTCGTAGGTCTTGGCGACCACCGCGGTCAGGTCCGGGTCCGCCCCGAACGCGTTTGGAAGTCCGGTACACGGAGAGGACGGGTCGGCGCATGCGAGTTCGATCGCCGACGGGGTGCGGAAGCCTTCGGAGTAGTTGGCGAAGCCGTTCAGCCCAGCCGCCAGTTGATAGGTCAGCCCGAGCGAGGGATTCAGCCGACGGTAGCTGTGCACGCCGGATACGTCGGCCAGGGTGTTGACTCCGGGGACTGGGGACACCGTCGCCGCGCCGTCGCAGAGATCGCCGGCGTTGCAGGATGTTCCCGCCAGACTGATCGCCGCGTAGTCGTAGCGCGCCGACGCGGTCAGCGCGAGTCGGTCGGTGACCGAAAGCGTGTCGGTTGCATACAGGCCGAAACGCCGGTTGATGGACTTGATCAGCGCCTGCTGGACGAAGGGGTCAACCCCGATCGTGGCGAAATCGCCGGCGACGTACGCATCCTGCCCCAGGTTGCTGAAATTGGTACGGCCGTACTCGGCGTTGACGCCGATCGTCATCTGCTGCGGCCGGTTCCAGACCTTGTCCATGTTCGACCACTGCAGATTGCCGCCAAACACGTCCTGCGTGTAGTGGGCCAGCAGGTTGCTCGCAGGGCAATCTCCCGAGGCTGCGCAGCCGGGATTGTTGTCCGCCGCACTCAACAGTTCCTCGACGTTGCTGTTCAGGATGTCGCGAACGATATTGCGGTAATAGATGTTGCCGCCAAGCAGATTGTTGTCGTTCAACGCCAGATTGCCGCGAAGGTTCAGCATGAAGCTGTGCACGCGGGTGCTGTCAGGGTGCGTATAGCCGGCCGCGGCATCGGACAGCATCGACAGCGGCACGGTCTGGTTACCGTACATCGCGTTGTCCGCGTACATCATCGACAGATCGAGGTCGACCTTCTGGTCCTGGAATCCGACCTTGCCGAACAGTTGGCGAATCTTGCTCGGGTTGTAGACCGCCCAGCCCCGATCGTTGTAGATGCTTGCAGCGAGGTAGTAGTCGGTGTACTCCGCGTGCCCGCCGTGCTCCGCATCGAGTGAAGCACGCCCGAACGAGCCGGCCGTGATCTTCGCGTCGGTGCCAGGGAACGTGAAACCGCTCTTGGTATTCATCGAAATGGCGCCGCCCAGCGTGTTCAAGCCGTACACCGGGTTGGAGCCTGGAATCAGCGTGATGTTGGCAATGGCGATCTGCGGAATCAGGTCCCATGAGACGACGTCGCCAAACGGTTCGTTCATGCGCACGCCATCGAGGAAGACCGAGATGCCTTGCGGCGTGCCGAGTACCGGAGACGCGGTAAAGCCGCGGTAATTCAAGTCAATCTGATACGGGTTGCCCTGGGTGTCGTTCACGTTGACTGAACCGATCGATTGATTCAGCACGTCGGGCAGCCCACGCGCGTCGTCCGGGATCTGCTTGCTGTTGATGATTTGCGCGTTACCCGGGAACTGGCTCACGGGGATGCCAGTATCGGCCACCGGCGTGGTGCTGATCACGCGCACTTCAGGCAACTCGAACTGCGTGCTCGCCAAAGGCTCCGCGCCAGCCGGCGCGCTCAATGCCACGAGCGACCAGACAATTCCCGCGTACCGGGTCCGGCGTACCGAACTCGACTTCATGCCGCGTTTCCTCCTGCTTGCGTCCGTTCGATTGTTTGCCTGCGCTCAACTCGACAAAAAAAACCTCCACCGGCCGTGGGCAGGCGGAGGGTCGAGCAGCAACAGGGCGCAGCGCCCCGTCTGCTAATCCTTGGGCTGAATCGTCGCAAGAAAAGCCAGGATCTGCTTGATCTGCTGATCGGTCAGAACCCCTTTCCAGGTCGGCATTCCGAGATCCGGGCGGCCGTTTTCAATCGTCGTTTTCGCAACCTCCGGCCACTTGTCGCCAAACAGCCCTTTCAGGCGCCGCAAATCCCGCGCGCGTATCGGGCTTGCGCCGTCGGGCGAGTGGCAATGGGCGCAGGTGCTGTTGAAGAAGTCGCGCCCGGCGGCCGCATCGGCACTGGTCTTGCTCGAATCGCTGGTGCTCGCCTGCGCAACCTGTGTTCCGGCCGGGATCAAGTAGCCAACGTGGTGAACAGCCGACGCCGGCACCTGCGAGGCAACTCGCGAACCGCTGGCAATCCTCGAAGCGCTGCTGCGCGTCGTGTCGGATGCGCTGGCAACGGCGACTGGCTTGTCCAGGGGAAAGCCATACTTCGTGGCGAGCGTTTCGATCTCCGGCCGCAACTGCGTCAGCGCGGTGTCGATCCTCGCGACCAGCGCTGTGTCCGAAGCCGGAACGGCCACCGCAACCTGGCCATTCAGATGGTCGCCCGACACGGGGGTCACGCGCCAGCGGCTCTGGTAGTGAAGCTTGTTCTCGTACCCGGCCGTCGGGCCCCACATGAACGCGACGTCAACGTCACCCTTGTCCAGCGCCGCGAGCATCTCTTCCGGCGTGCGATAGGTGGTCGTCTCGTAACCGCCCTCCGTCGCCAGCACGATCTGCGGCGTCGTGCCGAACTGGACGGCGATGCGCTTGCCCTTGAGGTCGGCCAGTTTCGTGAACGCGAACGACGGCGGTGCGACGACTGCATAGCTCACGTCGAGGAATGCCTTCGTCCGCGTCAGGCCGCGTGTGTGGTAGTCCGCTTCCGCTGGCAACGCAAAATAGGCGTCGCACTTGCCGGCAAGAATGGTGTTGCGCAGCGTCTTTCTCTGGTTCATGCTCAGCCACCAGAAGTACTGCGGCTGCGCGCCCAGCTTCTTCGCAACCATGTCCGCCAAGTCAATGTAGAGGCCGTGCTGCGGCCCCTCCGACTTGCTGAACGGAAGGTTGTCCGGGTCGCTGCAGATGCGCAGCGTCGCCGCTGACACCGCCGGCGCCAGAAGCGCGCCGGCGGCGAAAGCGGCAGACACCAAGCCCAGGTGGATCTTTGCCAAAACGCGCATGGTTTCTGCCGTCTCCCGTCAGTTCAGCTTGAACACGTACAAGGTGCCGCCTTCTGAGCTGGTCGCCACTATTTTCGCGCCGATGTCCCCCATGAAGGCGGGGATCGATTCGGTCCGGCCCGACACGACCGCGACGTACTGCTTGCCGTCGACCGTGTAGGTCATCGGCGCGGCTGAGATGCCCGAGCCCGTGTTGAACTTCCACAGTTCCTTGCCGGTCTTCGCGTCATATGCGTTGAACCAGCCCTGCACGTTGCCCTCGAACACCAGACCGCTGGCCGTGGACATCACGCCGCCGTTCCACGGCAGCGCGTTCTTCTGGCTCCAGACTGCCTTGTGAGTGATCGGATTCCATGCCATCAAGTCGCCCATGTAGTCGCCCTTGAGCGGCGGGGTGACCTTGAAGTCATTGCCGAGGTAGAAGGAGCCGCGCTTGTACTCGACGGCAGTGTCCTCCATGTCCTGGCACAGGTTCATCGTCGGGATGTAGACGAGGCCCGAGGCTTGGTCATAGCTCATCGGCATCCAGTTCTTGCCGCCCAACAGGCTCGGGCAAATCCCAGTAGCCTTGCGCTTCATGCCGGGGCGCTTCGCGTTGTCGGCGGCCTCGACCGGGCGGCCGGTCGCCAGGTCGACCTTGGTTGCCCAGTTCGTGTCGACAAAAGGCTCGGCCGACACAAGCTTGCCGGTGGCCCGATCCAGCACATAGAAGAAGCCGTTGCGGTTCGCCGACATCAGGACCGGTGTCTTCTTGCCATTGACCGGCAGGTCCGCGAACACCAGTTCGTTCACGCCGTCATAGTCCCACGCGTCGTGCGGCGTGTACTGGTAGTGCCAGGCGATCTTGCCGGTGTCTGCGTCCAGCGCAAGCACCGACGAGCTGTACAGGTTGGTGTAGGGACCGAGGTCGGAGGTATCGCTACCGCGCACCACAGCAGCCCAGGGAGACGGGTTGCTGGTGCCGTAGTACACGAGGTTCAGCTTCGGATCGTAGGAACCGACGAACCAGGCGGCGGCGCCACCGTTCTTGCCGGAGTCGCCCTTCCAGGTGTCGCCGTTCGGTTCGCCCGGAAGCGGCACGGTGTAGGTGCGCCACACCTCCTTGCCGGTGGCTTGATCCAGCGCGACGATCGAGCCGCGCGCGCCATATTCACCGCCGCCATAGCCGGTGATCACGAGATTCTTCACGACGGTCGGCGGGGAGGTGATGACCGAGCCGTTGGTGTAATCGGTAATCTTGGTCTTCCACAGTTCCTTGCCGGTCTTCGCATCGAGCGCGACCACGTTTGCATCGAGACGGCCGACGAAGATCTTGCCGTCGTTGTAGGCCACGCCACGACTGTCGACGTCACAGCATGCGTATTGATCGATCCCCTTCGGAACGTCTGGCTGGTACTGCCACTTGAGGCTGCCGGTTTTCGCGTCGACCGCGAAAACGCTCGCCGGCCCGAACGACGAGCTGACGTACATCGTGTCGCCGATCACGATCGGCGTCGATTCCTGTGAGCGCAGCGAGCCGAGTTGCAGCGCCCAGGCGACCTTGAGGTTCTTGACGTTCGCCGGGGTGATTTGCTTCGCGTGACTGAAGCGCGTGTTGCCGGAATCGCCGCCGTAGACGGTCCAACTCTGAGCGCTGGCGCTGGAGGCGATCCCGAGCATCAGGCCGGTTGCCGCCAGCGTGAGCGCATAGCGGAGCAGTTTCTTCATAAAGTGTCTCCTGTCGGTTTGATATCGGTGCAGCCACTTCAACAAATTTGAACGGCAAATAAATATAGGTTGACGGCCCTGCTTTTGTCAGCATCTTGATCGGCGTCAAATGAATCAAATTGAGAATGTTCGATGCGGCCTCGGGTTTATCCTTAAGTGGAATTGCTTAGAAGTCGACAGCAGAGCGCGAATAGTCCGGGTCTTGGGCACTCGACATTCCTTCTGTCGCCGCATGCACACCAGATCGGTGTTCATTAGAAATATGCAGAATCCGGCGTGAAATATAGAGGGTATGCTATTAAAAATATAGTAAACAACACTGCCGATGCGACTCGCATCGATGTCGTGCGGCTGAACAAGCGGCTCGCCGAACTCGGCCTGTGCTCGCGTCGCGAGGCGGACGCGTGGATCGCCAGCGGCTGGGTGCGGGTCAACGGCGCTGTCGCGCTGGTGGGCTTACAGGTACGCATCGACGACCGCATAGAGGTCGATCCCAGGGCGCGCCGCAGCCAGGCTTCGCAGGTCACGGTGCTCTTGAACAAGCCGGTCGGCTACGTTAGCGGCCAGGCCGAGGACGGCTACCGGCCGGCGATCACGCTCGTGGGTCCGCAGACCCGCTGGCGCGAGGACCGGACCGCGATGCGATTTGCGCCGTCGCAGCTGCGCGGGCTGGCGCCAGCCGGGCGGCTCGACATCGATTCGGTCGGCCTCTTGGTGCTGACGCAAGACGGCCGCATCGCGCGCCGGCTGATCGGCGAGGACTCCGATATCGACAAGGAATACCTGGTGCGCGTTCACTACGCCGCCGCCGGGGCGCCGGTGACGCAGAACGTGCAGGCCGCGCTGCCGCCCGCGCAGCTCGCGCGGCTGCGCCATGGCCTCTCCCTGGATGGCCGGGCGCTGAAACCCGCGCAGGTCGAATGGCAGAACCCGGAGCAACTGCGCTTCGTGCTGCGCGAGGGCAGGAAGCGCCAGATTCGCCGCATGTGCGAGCAGGTCGGCCTGGCCGTCGTCGGCCTCAAGCGTGTCCGCATCGGCGGCGTGCGACTGGGGGCGCTGCCGCTCGGGCAATGGCGCTATCTCGGGCCGCAAGAACGATTCTGATCCGGGTGCGTATGGCTTGGCCGGCGCTCAGGCGGCCGTCGTGTTGCGCGCGGCCGTTTTGCGCGCCGCCGAAGCGAGCGCCATCTCGTTCGCGCCCTGCCCGTTGCCGCTGCCGGGCACCTGCTCGTCGTCACGGTCGGTCACCTCGGCGAGACGGGCCAGCAGCCGTTCGGGCACCTCGTCACCGAGCCCCAGATACAGCCCGCGCGTCAGCGTCAGATGCGCGGCCTCGAAGCCGCCGGCGCCGGCGCACAGCACGGTGCGGGTTGGCGCCTGCTCTGACACGAGCACCAGCATCGCCGGCACCACCGCGCGCGGACCGAACGCATGCAGCATGTCTGCGGGGAACAGATCCTGCGTCATCCGGGTGGCCGCGGTCGGCGCGAGGCAGTTGACGCGGATGCCGTGCTTTTCGCCTTCGAGCGCCAGCGTCTGCATCAGCCCGACCAGCGCGAGCTTGGCCGCGCCGTAGTTGGTCTGGCCGAAGTTGCCGTACAGCCCGGTGGACGAGGTCGTGAACAGCACGCGGCCGTAGTTCTGCGCGAGCATGACCGGCCACGCCGCCTTGGTGCAATGCACCGCGCCCATCAGGTGCACGTCCACGACCTGCCGGAAGTCGGCCAAGTCCATCTTCGCGAAGGTCTTGTCGCGCAGGATGCCGGCGTTGTTCACCAGCACGTCGACGCGGCCCCAGGCGTCGACCGCCTGCTGCACCATCGCCTGTACCGCCGCGAAGTCGGTCACCGAAGCGCCGTTCGCGATTGCTTCGCCGCCGGCGGCGCGGATCTCGTCGACCACCGCCTGCGCGGCCGACGCCGACGAGCCGTCGCCATGCACCGAGCCGCCGAGATCGTTCACCAGCACCCGCGCGCCGCGGCGCGCCAGCGCCAGTGCGTGCTCGCGCCCCAGGCCGCCGCCGGCGCCGGTGACGATCGCGACCCGGCCGCTGAAATCGATGGGGTCGCTTCCGTTGATGCTCATGCTGTCTGCCTTTCCCGTGAAGTTCGTTCTGCCGCTTGTCGGCCCGGCCATCCAGGCCGGCCAACCGCAGAGTCTAA
The DNA here is from genome assembly GCA_030123545.1 of Burkholderiaceae bacterium. NCBI lineage: Bacteria > Pseudomonadati > Pseudomonadota > Betaproteobacteria > Burkholderiales > Burkholderiaceae > Burkholderiaceae bacterium. The sequence continues at coordinate 714,959 of CP126124.1, forward strand.
GTGACGACCAGCGGCGCGCCGTAACGCTGGCGCGTGCCGGGTCGATTGCCGGGCGGGGATAATCTCCGCTTGAAACGCGAGCACTCGCCCTGAACTGGGCGCGGGCGGTACGCGAGGAACGCCCCGGCCCCCGCGGGGCGCTTCGCTTTCTGCCGCGCGCCCAGCCTCTGATTTGCTCTCGTCATTTTCCGCATTCCCCATCGCATCATCGACACCATGAGCAAACAAACCCTGTCGTTCCAGGCCGAAGTGGCTCGCCTGCTGCATCTGGTCACGCATTCGCTGTATTCGAACAAGGAGATCTTCCTGCGCGAGCTGATCTCGAACGCCTCCGACGCCTGCGACAAGCTGCGCTTCGAGGCGCTCGCCGACCCCAAGCTGCTGGCCGATGCGCCGACCCTGGAAGTGCGGGTCGGCGTGGACAAGGCGGCGCGCACGCTGACCATCACCGACAACGGCATCGGCATGAGCGAGCAGGAGGCGATCGAGCACTTGGGCACGATCGCCAAGAGCGGCACGCGCGACTTCGTCAATCGCCTCTCCGGCGACCAGAAGGCGCAGGCCTCCGAGCAGGGCCAGCTGATCGGCCAGTTCGGCGTCGGCTTTTACTCCGGCTTCATCGTCGCGGACCGGATCACGGTCGAATCGCGCCGCGCCGGCCTGCCGCCCGAGCAGGGCGTGCGCTGGAACAGCGACGGCGGCGCGAGCGGCGGCGACGCGTTCGAGGTCGAGACGATTACTCGGCCCGAGCGCGGCACCAGCGTGATCCTGCACCTACGCGCCGACGCCGACGAGTTTCTCGGCGGCTGGCGCATCAAGAGCGTGATCGCCAAGTACTCGGACCACATCAGCCTGCCGATCCTGATGCAGAAGGAGGAGTGGAAGGAGGGCGAGGACGGCAAGGGCGGCGAGATGGTCACGACCGACCAATGGGAGGCGGTGAACCAGGGCGGCGCGCTGTGGACGAGGCCGAAGAAGGACATCACGCCCGAGCAGTACGCCGAGTTCTACAAGCAGTTGAGCCACGACCCCGAGCCGCCACTCGCCTACACGCACAACCGCGTCGAGGGCGCGAGCGAGTACACGCAGTTGCTCTACATCCCGGCGAAGGCGCCGATGGACCTGTACCAGCGCGACAAGCCGACCGGGCTCAAGCTGTACGTGAAGCGCGTGTTCATCATGGACGACGCCGAGGCGCTGCTGCCTTTGTTTCTGCGCTTCGTGCGCGGCGTGGTCGACTCGGGCGACCTGCCGCTGAACGTGAGCCGCGAGCTGCTGCAGGAAAGCCGCGACGTGCGCGCGATCCGCGACGGCAACACGCGCCGCGTGCTGAGCCTCCTCGAAGATCTGGCCAAGAACGACAAACCCGCCGACGACGCGAGCGACGAGGCCAAGAAGGAGGCCGGCAAGTACAGCCGGTTCTATGCCGAATTCGGCGCGGTGCTGAAGGAAGGCCTGGGCGAGGACTTCGCGAACCGCGAGCGGCTCGGAAAGCTGCTGCGCTATGCGTCGACCGGCAGCGACACCGCCAGCGTGAGCCTGGCCGACTACAAGGCGCGGATGAAGGAGGGCCAGGAAGCGATCTACTACATCACCGCCGACACGCTGGCCGCCGCGAAGAACAGCCCGCAGCTCGAGATCTTCAGGAAGAAGGGCATCGAGGTGCTGCTGATGACCGACCGCGTCGACGAATGGGCGCTGTCGCACCTGCACGAGTTCGACGGCACGCCGCTGCAGTCGGTCGCGAAGGGCGCGGTAGATCTCGGCAAGCTGCAGGACGAGGCCGAGAAGAAGGCTGCCGAAGAAGCGGCCGAAACCTTCAAGCCGGTGCTCGCGAAGCTGAAGGAGGCGCTGAAGGACCAGGCCGAGGACGTGCGCGTGACGAGCCGCCTGGTCGACAGCCCGGCCTGCCTGGTGGTGCAGGACCACGGCATGAGCACCCAGCTCGCGCGCATGCTCCGCCAAGCCGGCCAGACTGTGCCGACCGTCAAGCCGGTGCTGGAGGTCAACCCCGAGCACCCGCTGGTGAAGAAGCTCGCGGCCGATGGCGACGCATCGGACCGCTTCGACGATCTCGCGCACATCCTGTTCGACCAGGCGCTGCTGGCCGAAGGCGGGCTGCCGGACGATCCGGCCGCCTATGTGCGGCGGGTGAATGCGCTGCTGGTGTGATGGAGCGCTGGTCAAGCTCGAATCGACGCAGACTCATGTCACTCGGATGGACGGTACTGGGAACGTTCGCCCAGTTGATGCTGGCGATGTTTCTGTGCATGCTCGTGATCTTCTCCGGGGCCAGCATCGCCAATGGCGGGACGCTCGGCGGATTTCAGATGCGCATCCTGAACCTGTCGATCTTTGTGCTGCCAGGGCTGTGCGCTGTGAGCGCAGCCGTCGTCATTTATCTGCACCTGCGTGGCGGCAGTGTCGCATCGTATTGGTGGTATGCGATGCCGTTAGTGGCCGCGACGCTGTACCTCGCCTATGCGATCTGGCTCGGCCGAAACGCGTAGAACAGGCGTGATGTGATCGCCCGCGCTGATGTTGCGCTCCATTCTTTGAGCCTGTCCTGAATTTTGTGTGCGAGGCATAGGATGACGACCAGGAGCATGTATGCCAAGCAAGACGAAGATGAAGAACGCGGCCATAGCCGCCAGGTCGGCGGCGCTGCCGTCGATCCCGAGGGAACTGATTGACCGGTTCGTGACCGGCCCGATGAGCGGCGAGGCGGTCAACGCCGCGTCGATGGCGTTCAAGAAGGCGCTGATCGAGCGCGCGCTGGGCGCCGAACTCGGCCACCACCTGGGCTACCCGAGCGGCGACGCCAAGCCCGAGGGGGCGGCCAACCAGCGCAACGGCAAGAGCGCCAAGACCGTACTGACCGATGATGGCCCGCTGCGCATCGAGGTGCCACGCGATCGCGAAGGCAGTTTCGAGCCGCTCTTGATCCCCAAGCACGAGCGCCGTTTCACCGGCTTCGATGACAAGATCATCGCCATGTACGCGCGCGGCATGACCATGCGCGAGATCCAGGGTTTCTTGCAAGAGAGCTACGGTGTCGAGGTCAGCGCCGAGTTCATCAGCTCGGTCACCGACGCGGTCATGGCCGAGGTGACGGCTTGGCAAGCGCGGCCCTTGGAGCCGATGTACCCGGTGGTGTTCTTCGACGCGCTGCGCGTGAAGATCAGGGAAGACGCGGTGGTGCGCAACAAGGCCATCTACCTGGCCCTGGGGATCCTTCCCGACGGTACGCGCGACATCCTGGGGCTGTGGATCGAAGGCACCGAGGGTGCCAAGTTCTGGATGAAGGTGTTCAACGACCTGAAGACCCGCGGCGTGGGCGACATTCTGATCGCCGTCACCGATGGCCTCAAGGGCATGGCCGAGGCCCTGGGCGCGGTGTTCCCGGCCACCACGCTGCAAACGTGCATCGTGCACTTGATCCGCAACTCGCTGGACTACGCGAGTTGGAAGGACAGGAAGGCGCTGGCCGCGGCCATCAAGCCGATCTACACGGCCACCAGCGCCGAGGCGGCACAGGCCGAGCTCGATGCCTTCGAGCGCGGTCCCTGGGGCCAGAAGTTCCCCACCGTCGCGGGCGCCTGGCGCCGGGCCTGGGATCGCGTGATTCCGTTCTTCGCGTTCCCGCCGTCCATCCGCAGAGTGATCTACACCACCAACGCGATCGAGAGCATCAACGCGCGGCTGAGGAAGATCATCAAGACCCGCGGCCACTTCCCCAGCGACGACGCGGCCACCAAGCTGATCTGGCTGGCGCTGCGCAACATCACGGCCGACTGGAGCCGCGCGGCGCACAACTGGAAGGAGGCAATGAACCAATTCGCGATCCTCTACGAAGATCGGTTCACGAAGGCCGGTGCGTAAGATGGAGACCGACTTGCCCACCGCGGCTTTGCGTTCGTCGCAAGCGACGCACGCCGCCGTGGACAAGTCTCCGAGCACCTCGCACACAAAAATTCAGACACTCCCCATTCTTTTCAAAGCGCGCGAAGCGCCAACATGAAGCAACGGGTTCATCCCGTTGCTTTATGTTGTAGCTCCCACTCTCACCCCGGATAGCTACACTCCGCCGACAGCCGGATAGCTCGGCTGCGAATGTTGTAGCTCCTGCGCTGCCCCCGGGGATTCGTAGCAGGTAGTTCTAGAGTCCGATCACCCGAATTGGAGATCGGACCGATGAAGAAGCGATACACCGAGGAGCAGATCATTGGCTTTCTGCGCGAGGCCGATGCCGGATTGCCGGTCAAGGAGCTGTGCAGGAAGCATGGTTTCAGCGAGCCGAGCTACTACGCCTGGAAGGCCAAGTTCGGCGGCATGAACGTGTCGGACGCGCAGCGCTTGAAGGCGCTCGAGGCCGAGAACACGAAGCTCAAGAAGTTGCTGGCCAACTCGATGCTCGAGATCGACGCGATGCGCGAGGTGCTCAAGGGAAAATAGTGGCCGTGGCGGCGCGTCGCGAGGTCGTGCGGCAGTTGCAGGAACGAGGCTTGAGCGAGCGCCAGGCCTTGAGGCTGGTAAGCATGAGCGCCAGCACCCTGCGCTACCAACCCCGCGACGACGGCAACGGCCGGCTGCGCGAGCGCCTGACGGAGCTCGCCGGCCAGCATCGCCGCCACGGCTACCGGATGCTGCACAGCCGCCTGCGAATCGACGGCTGGGCGATCAACGTCAAGCGCACGTACCGGGTCTACCGTGAGGAAGGCCTGATGGTGCGCAAGCGGCGACGCAAGAAGCTGCCGGTGCCCGAACGGCAACCGCTCGTGCGCCCCATCCAACCCAACGAGGTGTGGAGCATGGACTTCGTGTTCGACGAACTTGCCAACGGCCGGCGGGTCAAGACGCTGACGGTCGTGGACGACTGCAGCAAGGAGGCGGTGCAGATCGCCGTGGACACATCGATCCCGGCGCTGTACGTCACGCGGGTGCTCGACCAGGTCAAGGCCGAACGCGGGCTGCCCAAGGTGATCCGAACCGACAACGGGCCGGAGTTCGCCGGCAGGACGATGCAGACCTGGGCGGCCAGCAACGGCGTCGAGCTACGCTTCATCCAGCCCGGCAAGCCGGTTCAGAACGCCTACATCGAGAGCTTCAATAGCCGCTTCCGCGACGAGTGCCTGTCGCAGCACTGGTTCGCCAGCCTGAGCCACATGCGCAGCGTCGTCGACAACTGGCGCGAGGACTACAACCACCACCGGCCGCACAGCACCCTCGGGTACGTGCCGCCGGCCGTGTTCGCCGCGCGTTGCCGCCAGCATGCTGGCGGCAACGCGCAACCACCCGCATCAGCTACGATGCAAACCCCTGGGCTCTAGATCGAAGTGCTACGAAACCTGGGGGCAGCGCACTCCCACTCTCACCCCGGATAGCTACACTCTGTATTGCGTCGATTGGCCAATTGTTCCTTGTTGTAGCTCCCACTCTCACCCCGGATAGCTACACTCGAACGCGCTCATGCGATCACCACGTCGGTGGTTGTAGCTCCCACTCTCACCCCGGATAGCTACACTCCTGATCGAGGGTCAGGATGCGCCGCGTCGTGTTGTAGCTCCCACTCTCACCCCGGATAGCTACACTCAAAGACTCCACGTGGGATGACTTCAAGACTGTTGTAGCTCCCACTCTCACCCCGGATAGCTACACTCTGACAGCACGGGAACCTCACTCGATTGCGAGTTGTAGCTCCCACTCTCACCCCGGATAGCTACACTCAAATAGTCGCGAGCCGTCGCACGAAGATGCGTTGTAGCTCCCACTCTCACCCCGGATAGCTACACTCATCATGCGGGCTCTCCCGTGCTGACGATGGGTTGTAGCTCCCACTCTCACCCCGGATAGCTACACTCAGGCCCCCGCGAAACCCGCGCCCCGCTTGGCGGAGCGCGGGTTTTCGTTCTTGCAGAACGCGATTCAGAACAGCGCGATCTGGGCTGCGCCGACCTTTTTTTCCTGAAACAGCGGCAGGCCGACCAGCAGTTTCATGCTGGCGAACTGCTTTTCCGTCACCGTCAGCATGCGCACCGAGCCTTCGGGCGGCAGGTTGGCCAGCAGGCGCTGCATGTGCTTTTCGACCGCGTCGCTGCCGTTCAGGATGCGGCCGTAGACCGAAAACTGGATCATGTCGTAGCCGTCGTTCAGCAGAAAGCGGCGAAACACGGTGTAGGCCCGCCGATCGGCCTTGGTCACGACGGGCAGGTCGAAGAACACCAGCATGCGCATGAATCGCCTCGTGTCCTGGCCCATCGTGCGTGCCGCTACATCTCGAACGCGTGCTGGCGCAGCTGGATCAGGACGGGCAACTCCAGCACCTGTTCGCTGCCGCCGTCGTAGAGGCGCGCCAGCGCTTCGGCCGCCTGCTCGATCGAGGCCAGCACGCTCATCTGCCCGCGCGGCATCGCCACGTCCACATTCAGCAGGCCGACCAGCGCCACCTTGTCGGCGGGTTGCAACTCGGCGTCGTCGGGGCGCGCAGGTTGCTGTGCCACATGCAGATCGACGATGGGGCGGTACGGCTCGATCAGGTCGTCGGCCAGGTTGAAGGCGTTCTGCTCGCTGCTGTGAAACAGGCCCAGGCTGGGAAGCATGCCGTGCGCCACCAGCGCGCGGGCGCAGGCGCCGCGCAGCACGGCGTAGCCGTAGTCCAGCGCGGCATTCGTCCAGCTCTCCTGGCTGCGGTGAAAGCTGCGCCCGAACACCTGCGGAAAGTAGTAGGCGCTGGCCTGGGCCTCCAGGTTGCCGCCGTCGCCCGAGCGCACACGCCGCGCGTACGACGCCAGCCGGTCGGCCCCGGCCACGCCCAGCAGCTCCATGCAGCGCGCCTGGTTGCCGATCTTGGCCTGCACGATGCGCGCCCATGCGCGCTTGATGCTGGGCTTGTCCAGACTCAGTTGCAGGCGCTGCATGCGCGTGGCGCGGCTGTGCGGCAGGAACGGCACGAACACGCCATTGGGCTGGTGGTTGTCGCCCGTGCTGTACAGGCCGATGCCGTAGTCGGCGCAGGCCGAGAGCACGGGGTGGGTGAGCGTGATCTCGCGGTGGTTGAGCACGATGACGGCAATGTCCTCGAACGGCACGCGCGCGCTTTGCTCCTGCTCCACCACCAGCGCGAAATGTTCGCGCTTGAGCCTGGCCGGGCGGTTGATGACGACGCTACGCCAGACCACGGCGCACCTCGGGCGGGGCGGGATAGATGCGACCGAGTACATCGGCGTTGAACTTTTCCATGGACAGGGCGACCTTCACGCCGATGCCCTCGATCGCGCCATCTTTGCGCTCCGCGGTGTTGCGGTCGTGCAGCCATAGGCTGATGGCCCCGGTGCCACGGTGCGCGCTGGAAAAGTACCCCTCGATGACGGGTTTTCCCTTCTGCTGCACGCGAATGAAATCGTTTGGGTACACCGAGAACAGAAACCCGAAGCTCTCGTCGATCAGCGTCCATTCCGCCTCGTCCTTGAACGCCACAATCGCCCGATTCGGCAACCCCGTCACCCGGTGGTGCACATACACCGGCACCAAGTGAAACTTGCCTGCCTTGGTGAACACGTCCACGCGCAGCATGGTGTCGTTCTTGGCCAGGCCGCCGCGGATCGGGATGCCGCTTTGCTTGTCGCGCACCAGCTTGACGCTGCGCACGACGGGGCCGGTCGGGTCGCCGTTCTTGTCGGGCTTCCGCAAAGGGTTGCCGGGGCCGAACGCCTTGTCGGCCTTGCCGCCATGGGCTTGCAGCCGGTCCCGGATGGCGGTGTACAAACGCTCGTTGCGGTGCGGGTCCACCAGGCGTTCCAGGTCCTGTGGCTTGAGGGCGGTGAGCAGCACCTTCTCGATCACGCCGCCCTGGGCCTTCAGGCTTTCGGGCTGCGCATAGATGGTTTCCTTGTGCACGGCGCCGCCGTTGCGCCGTTGCGGCGCGCGTGACACGAACACGGTGCGCAGTTCCGCCAACGCCTGCGGCGAGTAACTGCCCAGCCGCGCCATGTCTTCGCGCAGCGCGGCCAGGTCGTCGGTGAACAAGCGCGCTTTCAACTCGTGGTGAAAACGCGGCCAAGGTTTGGGAAAGTGCTTTTCCCCTTTGTCAAACGCGGCGGGATTGAGGATTTCACCAGTTTCCGGGTCCGGGAAGCCCTCTCGCAAAAACTCCAGTTCCCTTTCGCGTGAGTAATCGGCCAGCGCCTTGACCATGCCATGCGTGCAGGCGGCGACCACGGCAGCGTCCAATGCGTGGTGGCGGTCGCTGTCGCTGCGCACCTTGGTCAGGCCCCAGCGCGCACGTAAGAAGGCGGTGAGCTGACCGCTGAGCACCACGCAGCGACGATTGGTTTCGCCGTCGGCGCGCGGCGCCAGTTGCAGGTGCTCCTCCACGTAGTTCTTGAAGAACTTGCAGATGTAGCGCGTGTCGTTGAGGTTGCGGTCGATGAAGCCGCGCGCCTCGTCCTGGCCGTAGTTCTTGCGCAGCAGGCGCGTGCGCTTGGCCATGCGGTAGGCCTTGTTGCCCTGCACCCAGGCGGCGTAGGCGCGCCAGCGTTCGCCGTCTTCGCCGCCCGGAAAGCTGGTGAGGTACTCATAGGCGGTGCGGTTGCCCTTGTTCTGGTTCTCGCGCGTGAGCACCAGCACCTTGTTGTTCTTGCTGTCGTCGTAGCTGCGCGAATACGGCAGGGCGTGGTCGACCTGAGTGTTGCCATCCAGAAAAATTTCGTTGCAGTCACCACTGGGCGCCAGCGGTTTCAGCGAGTAGGCGCATTGACCGCCCTGTTCCTTGTAGAGCAGCCACTTTTCGAAGTCCTTGCCGTTGGGCTTGCGCTTGAACAAGGTTTCGAAGTCGTCGCGTAACTTCTGGTTGCGTTCCTTGAACTCGTCCTGAAGTTTCTGCACTTCGCGGCGCTCGTCCAGTGGCCGCGAGAGGTCGCGTGCCATCTCGATGTGCACCGCCATCGGGCTGCCGTGGCGGCGGATCAGCGCGTTGACCACCTTGCGCGCCTGGTTGAGGGCACGCAGCACCACGGGGTTGCGCGGGATGTTGGCATCGTCGCGAAACTGCATCGAGCCGACGCGGTCGTTCTCGCCGTGCTTGCGTTCGTGCTCATAGAACGGCGGCAGGTATTGGCGCTTGCCGGCGTCGGGGGCGATCAACTGGCTGTGGTGGCCGTACTCGGGGATTTGTGCCACGGCTTCGTCGTAGCGCAGGCCCTGCTGCATCAGGGGCACGATGCGCCGCAGCGCCTTGAGCGACAGGCTCGAGAACCTGTCGAAGCTCAGTTGCTCCAGCACGGCGATGCTGGCATCGGGCTCGGGTAGATCGAGCCGGCGCAGCTGCTGCACCACCTCGGCGCCGTCCTTGAACACGCTGAGCACCCAGGCGATCTCATCGAGCAGTTCGGGCTGGCCTTCTAGTGCGGGTGTGCTGATGCGTTGCCACAGCGCTTCCTGTCCGGCCTTCTTGAAGGCCTGGCGCAACTCGTGCCAAGCAGGAAGTTTGACCAGGATTTGGTCTTCCGGATCCTTGGCCTTGCCGTTCTCGACTTGCGCCGCGCTGGGGTAGGACAGGCCGCCGAAGCGCACGTCTGCGCTCCACAGTCCGGCCTTGACCAGTGCGCTTTTGAGTGATTTGTACTTGAAGCTCTCGGTCTGGTAAGGCAGCAGCAGGGCGGCGCTGCGTTCGGCCTCGCTCAAGGGACGCGAGCGACCATCCTCCACGATGCGCAGGTTGTTGAGCCGCGTCAGCCAGACATGGCGCTCGGCGGTGAAGCTGGCCTTGGGCGCGCGGAACTCGGCCTTCTCGAACGTGCACTTGCCCAGCATCTTTAGCAGATCAGCGCCGGACAGGGCTGGTTTTTGTTGCCAGAACAGGCCGCTCTTGCGGTCGCCCGAGCCCAGCAGCAACGCCTCGAAGCGCTCGCTCGCGTGGGGGTTGCCCAGGCGGCGCTGGGTAGCAAACAGCAGCGCGAACTCCTGACCCAGCAGCACGCGCGCCAGTGCCTTGTCGTACTGCCCCTGCTTGTTGCGTTGCGCCGTAGGAAATTCGGCCAGCACCATTTCGGCGGCGCTGCGGTAGCCCTTGGACTCCATCAGCGCCTTGGTGCTTTTGAGGCCTTGCTTGACGCGTCCGCCTTCGGTGTTGCTGTCGGCGGCCGCTTCTTCGGCCTTGCTGATCCAGTGAAAACCCCTGTGTTTGCACAGGTGGTAGATGACGCGCGCCCATTCCAGCGGTGTAAGCAGGCGATCGAGCCCGTGGCGACGCAACTCCCAGGCGCTGACGATATTCTGACGATTTGGATCCTGCGGGTCGGGTTCGGTAAAGGAGGGGCTCTTGTTGAATAGCTTGGCGTCGACGATCAAGCCTTCACGCTTGAGAAGACGCGCCAGTTGCGTCAGCCGCCAGGCACGCCGGTACAGGCGACGGCGCATCAACCGGGCTCCACGCCGCGCCAAGTTGAGCGGGAGACCCTTGTCGGCCGTTTCGGCCTTGTCAAAGCAGCGCACGCCCAGATCGACGATGCGTTGCTCGTTCAGCACCGCCCAGCCTACCGAGGCGATGCCAATATCCAGTCCGAAAACATGCTGCGCCATGAAGCCTCCCTTGCTATACTCGTCCCCGATTGTGGTTATCCGGGGTGAGAGCCGTTGCTGCAATAAGGATCAGCTGAAAGGCTGAGTCCGTACCCAAGACCCGACGGGGCGACCCGCCGGGTCTTTCCTATTTTTAGTTGAGGTGTACGTTGCCAATGCCACTGGTTTCGTGAAAATTTCACGGTCCGGGCGGCGCGGCAGTTGGTGAGGACATCGCATCGTATTCCGACGCACTTTTTCACGCCAGTGTGGCCAGCGGCGGGTACAGGATTAGCGAGGGTCCTCGGACAAATTCGCCCGAACTGCGTACCATTCGAACTGCAATATAGCGGCAGTCCGCGTCGGCCGAACCGGCGCCTGACGCCGCAACAACGAAAGCATTTCCGATGGACGCCCGCGTCACCACGACACCCCCCGCGCAGGTCGAGCCGCATGATTCCACGCGCTACCGCGTGCTCGGCGCGATCAGCTTCTCGCATTTCCTCAACGACATGATCCAGTCGTTGATCCTGGCGATCTACCCGATGCTCAAGGGTGAGTTCAGCCTGAGCTTCACCGAGATCGGCTTGATCACGTTGACCTACCAGGTCACCGCGTCGCTGCTGCAGCCGCTGGTCGGCCTGTACACCGATCGGCATCCTAAGCCGCATTCGCTGGCGTTCGGCATGGGCGCGACGCTGCTGGGCATCCTGCTGCTGTCGGTCGCGCCGAACTTCGGCGTGGTGCTGGTGGCGGCGGCGCTGGTCGGCACCGGCTCGTCGATCTTCCATCCGGAGTCGTCGCGCATCGCGCGGCTCGCGTCCGGCGGCCGCCCGGGCCTGGCGCAGTCGATCTTCCAGGTCGGCGGCAACACCGGCAGCGCGGTCGGCCCGCTGCTGGCGGCGCTGATCGTGATGCCGCACGGCCAGCGCGCGATCGCCTGGTTCGCGCTCGCCGCGGTGCTCGCGATCGGCGTGCTGTGGCAGGTCGGCGGCTGGTACCGGCGCCGGCATCTGGGCGCCGGCCGCGCGAAGAAGAAGGCGGTGGCCGCGGTGAGCCCGGTGCCGCCGCGCACGGTTGCGCTCGCGATCGGCGTGCTGATCGTGCTGGTGTTCTCGAAGTACTTTTATCTCACCAGCCTGACCAGCTACTACACCTTCTACCTGATCAGCCGCTTCCACCTGTCGGTGCAGGCGGCGCAGGTGCATCTGTTCGTGTTCCTGTTCGCGGTCGCGGCCGGCACGCTGATCGGCGGGCCGATCGGCGACCGTATCGGGCGCAAGCGCGTGATCTGGCTGTCGATCCTCGGCGTCGCACCATTCACGCTGGCGTTGCCGTTCGTCGGCCTGATGTGGACCGGCGTGCTGACCTTCATCATCGGCCTGATCCTGGCGTCGGCGTTCCCGGCGATCCTGGTGTTCGCGCAGGAGCTGATGCCGGGCAAGGTCGGCGCGGTGTCGGGCATGTTCTTCGGCTTCGCGTTCGGCATGGGCGGCATCGGCGCCGCGGTGCTCGGCGCGCTGGCGGACGTGCATGGCATCGTGTTCGTCTACCACCTGTGCGCGTACCTGCCGCTGCTGGGCATGCTGGCGGTGTTCCTGCCCGACGTGGAACCCCACAAGCGCCACGCGCCGGCAGCCGCCTGAGCGACCGCGCCTGTCAGCCTTGGTCGGTTCCGCGTTCGTGCCGCTGCCACAGCTGAAACGCGAGGAACGCGACCACCAGCAGGTTGCCGATCAGCACGCCAGCGTTGATCGCCGACGGGTGGCGCAGCCAGTGCTGCAGCTCGAACGGGACGTAGATGCCGCCCGACAGCGCGCCCAGCCATTCGGCCCAGGCCCGAGCGTGCCACAGGCCCCAGGCTTCGCAGAAGCGCAGCGCGACGTAGCCGAGCGCGAGCGCGACGATCAACCCCAGGTTCGCGCCCGGCAGCAGGCCGGCGTAGTGCATCAGCAGCGACGACGCATGACCGCCCGGCGCCAAGCCAAAGCGGCCGATCAACTCAATTGCAAGGTGCTGCACGTCGTGGTGCAGCAGGTCGACCACGCCGATCAGCACGATGATCGCGGCGACGCCCTTCAGCGCCTCGAATGCCGCGACCGTGCGCAGCGCGTGTTGTTGCAGCGCCCGCGCGCCGGAGCGGGCGCTGCGGTCTCGTGCCATCGACTGCGCCGGCCGGTGCGGACAGGATCGCGGGGGCGCTACCTGGCCAGCAACTCGAGGACCGAGTCGGCCGGGCGGCACAGCCGCGCGCCGCGCGCCGTGACCACGATCGGCCGGTTCAGCAGGATCGGGTGCGCGGCTATCGCGTCCAGCAGCGCGTCGTCGGAGGTCGTCGGGTCGTCCAACCCAAGCTCACGGTACAGCGCTTCTTTCGTTCGCACCACGTCGCGCACCGGGACGCCGAGCCGCTTTGTCAGCGCAACCAGTTGCGAGCGATCGAGCGGGTGCTTCAGGTAGTCGACCACATCGGGCTCGATGCCGTGCTCGCGCAGCAGCCCGAGCACGGTGCGCGAGGTGCTGCAGCGCGGGTTGTGGTAGATCGTGACGCGGCTCATCGTGCGCCTTCCGTTTGCGAATCCAGGCTACGACTCATCGTATCAGGCCATCAACGGTTCTTCCTGCATCGCCTCGATCTGCTCGCGCAGCATCTGCACCTGGCCGCGCCAGTAGTCGACCGAGCCGAACCACGGGAAATTGATCGGAAAGATCGGATCGCTCCAGCGCCGCGCGAGCCACGCGCTGTAGTGCAGCAGCCGCAGCGTGCGCAGCGGCTCGATCAGCGCGAGCTCGCGCCGGTCGAACGGGCGCAGCTGTTCGTAGCCGTCGAGCAGCATCGACAGTTGCAGCGTGCGCTGGCGCCGGTCGCCGGAGAGCAGCATCCACAGGTCCTGCACCGCCGGGCCGCTGCGCGCATCGTCGAGGTCGACGAAATGCGGTCCGCCACCGGGTCGGTCATGCGGCGTCCACAGGATGTTGCCCGGATGGCAATCGCCGTGCAGCCGGATGCTTCGCAGGTTTTTTGAACCAAATCGGCCTGGAGCCAAGTCGGGTATTGCACTTCTTGCAATCAAATCGATAGCATCTTCGCACGCGTCGCGCCACGCGCCCCGCACCTCGTCGGGGACCGCTCCGTGTTCGAGCAGCCAGTCGCGAGATGCGTGGCCGAAGCTTTGCAGGTCCAGCGCCGGGCGTTCTGTGAACGGCCGCGCCGCGCCGACGTCATGCAGCCGCGCGAGAAAGCGGCCGATCCATTCGAGCACCTCGGGATCGTCGAGCTCGGGCGTACGCCCGCCGCGCCACGGGCTGACGCTGAAAGCGAAGCCGCCGAACTCGTGCAGCGTTCGGCCGTGCAGCGCCAGCGGCGCGACCACCGGCACCTCGGCCGCCGCGAGTTCGGCCGCGAACGCGTGCTCTTCGAGGATCTGTGCGTCGCTCCAGCGCCCCGGCCGGTAGAACTTCGCGACCACCGCGCCGTCGTCTTCCAGATGCACCTGGTAGACCCGGTTTTCGTACGAACCGAGCGTCAGCAGGCGGCCGTCGCCGCGCAGCCCGACCGCGGCCAGCGCATCGAGCACGCGATCGGGGGTGAGGCTGGCGTAGGGGTGCGCGGTCTGGAGCGAGGTCACGAACGCATTGTCACGCGGATCGTGTGCCGCTCAACCATTCAAGAGTGTGATCCGCAACTTCCTCCCAACCTTCTTGTCCAACGATGAAATGAGTTCGTGCGGCAAATTCCTTGAAATCAGTGATCGAATCTGATTTATTGTATTTTGTGTAATTCGATTTATTGAGTGAAGCGGGGATAAGGTTGTCGGTCGAACCGGCAATCAACAGCAGCGGAGGATGTGGTTTTTTGAAGTCAATTTTGGCCGTCAACGATTCGCGAGGGACTCGGCGAGACTCGGGGACGACGTACTTATCGTAGGCGGCCCGTTGCTGTGCCAAAGGCATTCCGTTGACAAAGGTGTACTGGAAGCGTGCAAATCCCATTTCAATAGGTTCACTTAGGGACGCAAATGGCGTGACATGAGGCCAATTGGATTTCAGAAATGCCAATTTGGTTGTGAAAACGCCCATAGGTGGCGCGGAGCTGATTGCAACTCCTGCGGAGGCCAAATTTCTATGAAGTAATAGTTGCACTACCAACCCCCCCATCGAGTGACCAATGAGAATGGGTTTCTCGTCGAGCGTATTGATTACTTTGGTGAAGTGTTCAACAACGTTGCTCAGCGTGAGTCGGCCCAGTTGTTGGTCGGGGTGTTTTTTTCGAAGGACATCGATGGGTTGATCTCTGCCAGGCCAGTTGGGCGCGAGACATTGATAGCCGCTGCCTTCAAAGCGAGTAACCCACTGCTCCCAGCACAGTGCGGTCATGTACATCCCATGTATGAAAACGATCGTCTTGGGTTCCATCTCGATAGTTCTGATTTGGAGATCATCCAGAGAGAGGCTGCGAAACCGCACGCGGTGTTCGCAGCCTCGGGGGGTATCAAGCTACGGTCAACGTGACGTCGATGTTGCCGCGCGTCGCGTTCGAATACGGGCACACCTGGTGCGCCGCCTGCACCAGCTGTTCGGCGGCGACGCGCTCCATGCCGGGCAGGCTGACCTTCATCCGCACCGCGATGCCGAAGGCGTTCGGGATCGGGCCCAGGTCGACCTCGGCGTCGATCGCGAGGTCGGCCGGCAGCGTGGTCTTGGTTCGGGCCGCGACCGCCTTCATCGCGCCGATGAAGCAGGCCGAATAGCCGGCCGCGAACAGCTGCTCCGGATTGGTGCCGGTGCCCGAGGTGCCGGGCGAGCTCAGCTTGATGTCGAGCCGGCCGTCGCTGGTGCGCGACGCGCCGTCGCGGCCGCCGGTGGTGTGGGCATGCGCGGTGTAAAGGACTTTTTCGAGCTGCGTGGGCATGGGGTTTCCTTTCGGGTTGGGCTTCGTGTCGAAGCGGGGTTGCGAAACAGGAACGGGAGAGAGATCAGGCGAAAGATCAGGTGCCGAGACGCTGGCGCAGCGCCTGCACGCGCCGGGTGAGGTCGACGACCTCGGGGATCGAGCAGCGGGTCGCGCTCAGCACACAGCCGGGAATGCGGGCCGCGCGCGTCTTGAGCCGGCGGCCTGACGCCGTCAGCGTGACGTGCACGCGCCGTTCGTCCTGCGCGGCGCGCAGGCGGGCGATCAGCCCCGCGGCTTCCAGCCGCTTGAGCAGCGGGGTGAGCGTGCCGGAGTCGAGCGCCAGGCGTGCTCCGATCTCGGAGACCGCGAGGCCGTCCTGCTCCCAGAGCACGAGCATCACCAGGTACTGCGGATAGGTCAGGCCGATCTCGGCCAGCAGCGGCTTGTAGAACTTGGTCATCGCGAGCGACGCCGAGTACAACGCGAAGCACAGCTGGTTGTCGAGCTTGAGCGCCTGGTCCGTTGTCAAAGCCTTCGTCACCATGGGGCGGATTGTAGCGATCAATTGAATTGTGCGCAATCTTATTGGTCGCGAAGCATCCGCTGGCGTGCAGACCCTGCGCGCCGACCGGATGTGGCGCGGCGCCGCCGTTGCAGCCGGGCTGGGCCGAGCCGGCCCGGCCGAGGCGGCGTGCTGGTGAACCTGCCGTGGGCGTCCGGCCAGGCGCTGGGGGTGCTGAGCGAAGTGCTCAGCCCCGCGCCATCAGCGCCAGCGCCATGGCGTGGAAGGCCGGCAGCGTGAGCGGATCGTTGCCGACGCTGGAGGCCACCGGGTGGCCGCCGAAGCGGGCGATCACCATCTCGGCGGCGGGATCGACGTACAGGCTCTGGCCGTGGATGCCGCGCGCCATGTAGGCGCCGTGCGGGTTGTGCGTGATCCACCACATGTTCTTGTACGACCAGCCGGCCAGCTGGGTGTAGCCGCCGTGCGCGAAGGCCTCGGGGCTGCCGCCGGCGACCACCTCGGCCACGGCGGCGGCCGGGATCACCTGCCGGCCGTCCACGCGGCCGCCGTGGCGCATCAGCTCGCCGAAGCGCGCCAGGTCGCGCAGCGTGCAGTTCAGGCCCCCGCCGCCGGATTCGGTGCCGAGGGCATCCACCATGAGATACGCGTCCTGCTCGGCGCCGATGGGCTGCCAGATGCGCTGGCTGACGAGATCGGCCAAGGGCAGGCGGGTGACGCGGCGCAGCACCCAGGCCAGCGCCTCGGTGTTGACGGTCTTGTAGCTGAAGCCCGCGCCGTGCGCGCCCTGCTTGCGCAGCGTGGGCAGGAAGTCGTAGAAGCAGCCGGGACCGGCGTAGCCCGCCGGGCGCGGCACCATGCCGCCGGCGCGGGCGTAGGCCCAGATCTCGGCCTGCGGGTCGGTGTAGACCTCCGAGTACTGCACGCCGATGCGCATGTCCATCACGTCGCGCAGGGTGGCGTCGCCGTAGGCGCTGCCGGCCAGCTCGGGCAGGTAGTGCGGCACGCGCGCCTGCGGGTCCAGCGCGCCCTCGGCCACCAGGGCGGCGGCCAGGGTGCCGACGAAGGACTTGGTGACCGAATAGCAGATGTGCGGCCGCTCGGGCCGCCCCTCGCCCCAGTAGGCTTCGTACACCACCTCGCCGCGGTGCAGCACTAGCACGCTGTCGGCATAGGTGTGCAGCAGCATCTCGGCGAAGTCGCATTCTTCGCCGCTGCCCATGGCCCGGAGGCGCACCGTGCGCGGGTCGACGGGCTGCGCCGCCGTCGGCAGCGGCCGGGGCGCGCCGGGCCCGCGCCACACATTGGCGGTAGGCACCAGTTCGCGCATGTGCGAGAACGCCCAGCGGTTGCGCGGGAAGCTGTTGTAGCCGGGGCCGTCGGCGTCGAAGGTGATGCGCTTGGTCGAAGGCGGCGGAAAGCCTTGCATCCAGCCCTGTGCATCGACGCGGGTGCCGTGCGGGTCGGGCAGCGGTTCGCCTTCGGGCGTGACCAGGGTGGCGGCGGTCAGGGGCATGGCTTTTCTCTCCTGCGGTCTATGGGTGGCGACCTTTCGGCAGCGGGCTGGCTGTGGGTGAGGAATGTTGGGGAAGGTCGAGTGTTCGGCGCGGAATGGCGGACGCCGCCGCCATCAATGCGCAGTGCTATTAGAAAGATAGCTGCAGGCGATTGCCGGTAGCGGGCTTGCGGTGATTTTCATGCCAAACGCTCAGCGCCCGACCACCGCCTCAGCGTCCGGTGAAGCGCGCCGGACGCTTCTCGACGAAGGAGCGCACGCCTTCGGCCGCGTCCTCGCTGGCGGCCAGGCGCTGCTGCACTGGAATGAAGTCGGCCACGGCGGCGGCCTGGCCGAGCTCGATCGCCTTCAGCACGTTCAGCCGCGTGGCGACCACGGCCAGCGGCGCCTGCGCCGCGATGCGCTCGGCGATGCGCAGCGCCTCGGCCAGTTCCCGGCCGGCCGGCACGACCTTCTGCACGAAGTTGCAGCGCAAGGCTTCGGCGCTGTCGAACGCGTCGCCGGTCAAGAGGTGCAGCATCGCGTTGCCGACGCCGGCGCGCTCCGCCATGCGCAGCGTGGCGCCGCCAGTGGCCATGATGCTGCGCTGCACTTCCATCTGCGCGAAGCGGCAGTCGTCGGCCGCGACCACGATGTCGGCGCCCAGCATCAACTCGATGCCGACGGTGAAGCAGATGCCCTTGACCGCGACCACCATAGCCTTGGTGCGGCGGCGGTAGCCGGGCAGGCCGAAGTCGTACGGCTCGACGAGGCCAGGCGGCACGACCTTGCGCCCCTCGCGCAGGAACTCGGCCATCACCGGCAGGTCCAGCCCGGCGGTGAAATGACTGCCGAACGCATGCAGCACGCCGACGCGCAGTGCGGGCTCGTCGTCGAGCCGCGTGTAGGCCTCGGCCAACTGGCGGAACATGGCCGGCGTCCAGCCGTTGCGTTTGGCCGGGCGGTTGATGCCGATCAGCAGGATGTGTCCGTCGCGGACTTCGCAGCTGATGCAGCCTTCGGGCGGCGCGGCCGGAGTGTCGGGAATCATGTCGTCCCCTTTTCAATACTGATAGACGCCGCGGCCCGTTTTACGCCCCAGACGGCCGGCGGCGACCATTTCCTTCAGCAGCGGGCAGGGGCGGTATTTCGAGTCGCCGAACTCCTCGATGTACACCTGCATCACCGCCAGGCAGACGTCTAGCCCGATCATGTCGGCCAGCGCGAGCGGACCGATCGGCTGATTGCAGCCGAGCTTCATGCCGGCGTCGATATCTTCCGGCGTCGCGAGTCCCTCGGCCAGCACGAAGAAGGCTTCGTTGATCATCGGCACCAGGATGCGGTTGACGACGAAGCCCGGCGCGTTCTTCACGGTGATCGGCGACTTGCCGAGCCGCCCGGCCAGCGCCTTGACCGCGTCGTGCGTCGCATCGGAGGTCTGCAGGCCGCGGATGATCTCGACCAGCGCCATCATCGGCACCGGGTTGAAGAAATGCATGCCGATGAAGCGGTCGGCGCGGCCGGTGGCGGCGGCGAGCTGCGTGATCGAGATCGACGATGTGTTCGACGCCACGATGACTTCCGAAGCCAGCAGCGCGTCGACCTGCTTGAGGATCTTCAGCTTGAGTTCGTGATTCTCGGTCGCGGCCTCGATCACGATCTGCGCCGCCTTCAGGTCGTCGTAACGAGTCGACCCCTTGATGCGCGACAGCGCGGCGGACTTTTCGGGCTCGGTCATCTTGCCCTTCTTGATCAGCCGGTCCAGGCTGCCGGCCACGGTGGCCACGCCTTTCTGCACGGCGGCGTCGGCGATGTCGACCATCACCACCGCCAGTCCAGACACCGCGCAGGCCTGCGCGATGCCGTTGCCCATCGTGCCCGCCCCGATGATGCCGACTGTACGAATTTCCATGTTGTTCCTCTGTCGTGATGGTGATGGAGTGACGCCAATGGTATCGGCCCGGCCCGACTCCTGCAGCCATGCCGTCGCCTGCGGACGGCGAGCGCAGGGGTCCTTACCTAGGGTTTTCACTGATCGCAAACGGCGCTTCAGCGTCTAGACTATCAATGCGTTTCCGTAATTGAACAATGTTTCATACAAGAAACGAACAGCTGAAGCGGTAAATCAACTTCGTCGGGCTGAAGGCTGCGGCCGTGTCGGGCGTCATTCATACGAAAGAGGAAACAGCGCAATGGACATAGCGAGGCAGCAGGCGATCGAAGCGTCGCACCAAGACGAAAAGACTTCGCCGCAGGCGCGCAAGGCGGTCTGGGGCGCGTTCGTCGGGTTCTTCGTCGACAACTACGACATCTTCCTGCCGGTGATCGCGTTGGCGCCGGCAATGGCCTACTTCATCCCGAAGGATCTGGCGCCGACCACCGCCGCGATCGTCGCGGCGATGATCTTCGCCACCACGCTGATCGGCCGGCCGCTGGGCGCGATCATCTTCGGGCACTTCGCGGACACCATCGGTCGCAAGAAGGTGACCGTGATCTGCGTGCTCGGCTTTGGCGTGGTGACGCTGCTGATCGCGGCGCTGCCCGGCTATCAGCATTGGGGCGACGCAGTGCTCTGGGTCTTCATCTTGTTGCGGCTGATCGACGGTATCTTCCTCGGCGGTGAATACACCTCGGCCAATCCGCTGGCGATGGAATACAGCCCGAAGGCCAAGCGCGGGTTCTACGGTGCGCTGATCCAGAGCGCGGCTTCGCTGGGCACTGCCGCGATCTCGCTGGTGACGCTGGCGGTGCTGTACTTCCTGCCGGCAGGGGACATCAATTCGCCATACGTCCAATGGGGCTGGCGCATCCCGTTCGTGTTCGGCGCGTTGATGGCGTTCGGTCTCGCGTACTACTACCACAACTCGGTCGAGGAGTCCGAGGTGTGGCGGACGGCCGGCAAGGCGGCGCGCACCGAATCGCCGCTGAAGGCTTTGTTCCGCGGCGAGAACCTGCGCAGCTTTCTACAGGTGTTCGTGGTGATGACCGGCTTCTGGCTGTCGCTGAACGCCGCGCTCGCCATCATGCCGGGGCTGCTCGTGCGGCGCCTGCACGTCACCGGCACGCACCTGACGTTCATGCTGGTCGTCGCCTACGTGGTGCTGGCGATCTGCTACGTGATCGGCGGTATCGTCAGCCAGCGCATCGGCCGCCGCACTTACCTGATGGTCACCAGCGCGATCAGCGCCGTCGTCGGTACGTTCTTCTACTACAAGCTGCTCGGTGCCCAGCCGGGCGATCTGCCGACGATCGGGCTGCTGGCCACGATCACCACGGTGCTGGTGGTGCTGCCGGGCGCGCTCGGCTGCGTCTACATCAACGAGCGCTTTCAGACCGGTGTGCGTGCCTCCGGCTTCGGCCTGGGCTACAGCCTGGCGATCATCCTGCCGGCGTTCTACGTCTTCTATCAAGCTGGACTCGGTCTCTTCATGCCGTTCCACTACACGGTGCTGGTGCTGGTGGTGATCGGTGCAGCGCTGATCTTCATCGGCGCCGCCTGGGGGCCTGAAACCAAGGATGTCGACTTCGGACCGAAGCCCGCATCGGGTGCGGCAAGCCGCTAGTTCGGACCGGATGGCGTTCAAGGAGTGCGTGGCATGACGACACCGCTACCCAAGTTGCTGGCTGGTCGCCGGATCCTGGTGACCGGCGGCGCGCGCGGCCTCGGCCTGGCCTTTGCGCGCAGCCTGGGCGAGGCCGGGGCAGCAGTGGCCATTGCCGACATCCGTGCCGAGCTCGTCGAAAGTGCCGCGACGACTTTGCGCGAAGCCGGTTTGACGGCCCATGCGATCGCGGTCGACCTGTCCGACCCCGCGGCGGTCGAACACTGTGCGGCCCGCGCGATCGAGTGCCTGGGAGGCCTCGACGGCCTGGTCAACAACGCAGCGGTGACCGACTCCGGCGGCAAGGGCGCCGACGACATCGCGGTCGAGACCTGGGACCGCGTGATGGCTGTAAACGTTCGCGGCACCTGGCTGATGTCGCGTGCCTGCCGTGCCGCGCTGCGCGCGAGCGGCCGTGGCGCGATCGTCAACCTGGCGTCCGACACCGCGCTGTGGGGCGCGCCGAACCTGATGGCCTATGTGGCGAGCAAGGGCGCCGTCATTTCGATGACCCGTGCGCTGGCCCGCGAATACGGGGCCGATGGCATCACCGTCAATGCGATCGCGCCCGGGCTGGTGCTGGTCGAGGCGACCGAGTACGTGCCCGAAAGCAGGCATCGGCTCTACATCGAGCAGCGCGCGTTGCAACGCGAACAGGTTCCGGAAGACGTTTGCGGCGCGGCGCTGTTCGCGCTGTCCGATCTGTCGCGCTTCGTGACCGGGCAGCTGTTGCCGGTCAATGGTGGTTTCGTTTTCAACTGAAAGAGGTCAATCATGACGGAGAAGCAAAAGCGGTCCTGGGATCAACCCGAAGGGGCGAGCTTCAAGCAGTGGATGGATTCGCGCGTGGCGCCTCGGTCGACCCGCACCTACGACTGGAACGCGCTGAAGTTCCAGACCCAGGTCGATCCGAAGTATGGCCGCGCACAGATGCGCTACGTCGGCACCGGCGGCACCGGCGTCGTAGGGGGCGATACCAACACGGTGCCGGCGGAGCACTTCACGTTCTCGACCATGGTGTTGCCGGCCGGTCACGAAGGGCCGCTGCACATTCACTACGACGTCGAGGAAGTCTTCTTCGTGCTGCGCGGCAAGGTGAAGATGATCGCCGAGTCGGTCGATGGCAAGGAGAAGTGGGAGACGATCGTCGGAGAGCGCGACCTGATTTCCTGGCCGCCGGGCGTCTATCGCGGCGAAATCAACATCGGCGATGAAGAGGCCCTGATGCTGGTGATGCTCGGCTCGGCCAAGCCCGAGACGCCGACCTACCGCCCGAACGATCCGCTGTCCAAGATCAAGCGCTGAACGCGAGCCCGCAGCGCGTCTCACGCCTCATCTCTTTCCAGAACCATGGTCGAGATTGCCACGCCACGGCTGCCGGCTGCCGAACTCGAGCGACTGGCGGCGCGGTTCCCCGAGCGCACGATCGCGCTCGGCGGGGATCGGCGCGTGTCGGTGCGCGAATGCGGCACCGGACATGGCGCGGAACTGCCGCTGGTCTGTCTTCATGGCATCGGTTCCGGCGCGGCTTCATGGATGGAGACGGCGGTATTGCTCGCCCAACACACCCGGGTCATCGCATGGGACGCTCCCGGCTATGGCGAATCGACCGCGCTGACCATGGATGCGCCGCGCGGCGTGGACTACGCCGAGCGTCTGCACGCGCTGCTGAATGCGCTGGATATTCAGCGCTGCGTGCTGGTCGGGCATTCGCTGGGCGCGCTGATGGCCGCGCCCGCGGTACGGCTGGATGGTGAGGGCGGCAGGTTCGCCGCGCTGGTGCTGATCAGTCCGGCGCAGGGCTATGGCGCTGAGGGACGAGAGGCCGATCGCGAGCGCGTGCACGCGGAGCGCCTGAACACGCTGGCCAGACTGGGCATCGCGGGCATGGCGGCCCAGCGCTCGACGCGCCTGGTGTCGGAACACGCATCGCCTGTGGCGCGCGCCTGGGTGCAATGGAACATGGCGCGTCTGCACGAGCGCGGCTTGCGGCAGGCGATCGAACTGCTGTGCGGTGGCGACCTGGTCGTAGATCTGCCGCCGACCATTCCGGTGCAGGTCGCCTGCGGCGAGCTGGACGTGGTGACGTCGCCGAACGCTTGCGCCGAAGTCGCGCGGCGCTGCAATGTCGATCTGCAACTCATCAAGAGCGCGGGCCACGCGAGCTACGTGGAGCAGCCGGCTGCGGTGGCGCAGCTGCTGGGCCGCGTGCTGAGCGCCGTGCAAGGCTGAATCGTTCCATCTGTCTACGTGATCCACCATGAATCAGGAACTGCTTGATCCTCAGGACGCCGGCGATGATGGCCCGGATCGCTACAACGTTCCGGCACTGGAACGAGGCCTGCGCTTGCTGGGCGAGTTCAGCCGCGACACCCGCACCCTGACCGCGCCGGAGCTTGCGCGCCGCTTCAAGCTGCCGCGTTCCACCGTGTTCCGGCTGCTGAGCACACTGGAAACCCTGGGCTTCGTTGAGCGCGACGAAGGCGGCCGCGAATACCGGTTGGGCCCCGCCGTGCTGCGCCTCGGTTTCGAATACCTGGCCTCGCTGCCGCTGAATGAACTGGGCCAGCCGCTGCTGGAGCGCCTGAGCGACGCATCGGGCCACGCCTGCAACCTGATCGTGCGCGATGGGCGCTCGATCGTCTACGTGGCCCGGGTGTCGCCGCCGTCGCCGTTCGTGAGTTCGGTCAGTGTCGGTACCCGCCTGCCCGCCCATGCGACGGTGCTGGGCCGCATCCTGCTGACGGATCTGAGCCTGCCCGAACTGCGCGAACTCTATCCGGAGCCGCAACTGGAAGCCTTTTCCGCGAACACCCCGCGCACGGTGACGGAACTGTTCGATCTGGTGCAGCAAGACCGGCAGCGCGGCTACGCGGTCAGTGAAGGCTTCTTCGAAGCGAGTATCTCCACCATCGCCGCGCCGGTGCGCGATCACACGGACCGTGTGGTGGCGGCGCTCGGTCTGACGATCAACAGCGGCCGCATCGAAGCGAGCGAAATCGACGCGCTGGTCAGCGAGGTCCGTGCGACGGCCGACCAGTTGTCGGCGCTGCTCAACCATGCTCCGACGGTCAGCGCCGGCAAGCTGGTGCCGCTGCGCAGCGCCAGGAGAACTGCGTGACCGCGGCGCCACAATCCTTTCTGGCGCCGGACGCTTTGGCCGGCCGTACCGCGGTCGTCACAGGCGGTTCGTCCGGCATTGGCCTGGCGACGGTCGAAGTGCTGCTGTCCGCCGGCGCGGCCGTGGCGCTGTGCGGCCGCAACGCGGAGCGCCTGGACGGCGCGACGGCCCGGCTGCGTGCGCAGTTTCCCGAAGCGAGGCTTTTTGCGCAGCCCTGCGACGTGCTCGACGCGGCGTCGGTGCAGGCCTTTGCCGCCGCGAGCCAAACTGCGCTGGGGCCGGCGGCCATGCTGGTCAACAACGCCGGTCAGGGTCGGGTGTCCACCTTCGCCGATACCGACGACCAGGCCTGGATCGATGAGCTCAAGCTCAAGTTCTTCTCGATCATTCATCCGACGCGTGCCTTCCTGCCGCAGCTGGCGGCCGAGCGCCAGCGCCTGGGCGACGCTGCGATCGCCTGCGCCAATTCGCTGCTGGCGCGCCAGCCCGAACCGCATATGGTGGCCACCTCGGCGGCGCGTGCCGGCATTCTGAACCTGGTGCGTTCGCTGGCGACCGAGTTCGCGCCGCAGGGCGTGCGCGTCAACGGCATCCTGATCGGCCTGGTTGAATCCGGTCAATGGCGCCGCCGCTTCGACGCGCGCGCCGATAAGTCGCAGGACTGGGCCGCCTGGAGCCGCGAGCTTGCGGCCGGCAAACACATTCCGTTGGGTCGCCTCGGGCTTCCGATCGAAGCCGCGCGCGCTCTCACCTATCTCGTCTCGCCGTTCGCCTCGTACACGACCGGCAGCCACATCGACGTTTCCGGAGGCCATTCCCGTCATGCCTGAACTCAACAAATCCCCGGCTCCCCAGCAGGTCACGGTCGGCGCGGTTGTCGCGGCCTTCCTCGAACAGTGCGGCGTGAAGGCCGCGTTCGGTGTGATCTCGATCCACAACATGCCGATCCTGGACGCGTTCGCGCAGCGCGGGCAGATCCGCTTCGTGATGGCGCGCGGCGAGGCCGGTGCCGGCAACATGGCCGATGCCTATGCCCGCTCCACCTCTAGCCTCGGCGTGTGCGTCACCAGCACCGGCCCGGCCGCCGGCAACATCGCCGGCAGCCTGGTCGAGGCCTACACCGCCGGCGCGCCGTTGCTGCACATCACCGGCCAGATCGAGACGCCGTATCTCGACAAGAACCTGTCGTACATCCACGAGGCGCCGGACCAACTCACGATGCTTGACGCGGTGTCGAAGGCCGCGTTCCGCGTGCGCAGCGCCGAGACGGCGCTGTCGACGCTCAAGAAAGCGGTGCAGGTCGCGCAGACTGCGCCGACCGGCCCGGTCAGCGTCGAGATTCCGATCGACATCCAGCAGACAGTGGTGGAGATGCCGCAGGATCTGGCGCCGTTGCCGGTCGCGGCCGCGATACCGAGCGCGACCGCGCTGGATGCACTTGCGCAGCAGCTGGCCGCTGCCAAGCGCCCGCTGCTATGGCTGGGCGGCGGTGCGCGCCATGCCGGCGCCGCCGTGCAGCGGCTGAAGGCGCTCGGCTTCGGCATCGTGACCACCGTGCAAGGCCGCGGCATCGTGGCCGAGGATGATCCGGCATCGCTCGGTGCCTACAACATCCACAAACCGGTCGAGGCCTTCTACCAACGTTGCGATGCGATGCTGGTGGTCGGCTCGCGCCTGCGCAGCAACGAGACGCTGAAGTACGAGCTGAAGCTGCCGCGCCCGCTGCTGCGGGTCGATGCCGACGCGGCCCAGCAGGGACGCTGCTACGCCGACGACGGCTTCGTCTGCGGCGACTCGGCCCTGGTGCTCGCGGGTCTGGCGGACCGGCTCGAGCAGCGCGGCTGGCGTGCAGACCCCGAACTGCTGGCCGACCTGCGCAAGACGCATGACGAGGTGGTGCGCACGCTGCATGATGGCCTTGGCCCCTACACCGCGCTGGTGCAGCAGTTGCAGAAGGCCGCCGGCCGCCACTTCAACTGGGTGCGCGACGTCACCGTCTCGAACAGCACCTGGGGCAATCGTGAGCTGCGCGTGTTCGAGCCCAACGCCGGTGTGCACGCAACGGGCGGTGGCATCGGGCAGGGCATGCCGATGGCGATCGGCGCCGCTGTCGGTGCACAGGCCACGGCGTCGGGTCGCAAGACCCTGTGCCTGGCCGGTGATGGCGGCTTCATCCTGAACCTGGGCGAGCTCGCGACGCTGGTGCAGGAGCAGTGCGATTGCCTGATCGTGTTGATGAACGACAAGGGCTACGGCGTGATCAAGAACATCCAGGACGCGCAGTACGGCAGCCGCCGTTGCTACGTGGAGCTGCACACGCCCGACTACGCACAACTGTGTGCCTCGCTTGCGCTGCCGCATGCGCGCGTGTCGAACCTGTCCGACCTGCCCAACCAGCTCGGGGCGGCGCTGAAAGCCAAGGGCCCGTTCATGCTGGAAATCGACATGTTGTCGATCGGCAGCTTCAAGACCACGTTCGCCGGCCCGCCGGTGAACAAGCTGAATCAGATCCCGGCGTTGGACCCCGCGGTCGCGTCGAGCGCTGCCTGAGGCCGGTGTGATGCGCATTGCATTGATCGGCTGCGGTGCCATCGGCACCGCGCTGCTGGAACTGGTGAAGGACGACGCCGGGCTCGAGATCGCGGCGATCGTCGTACCGGCCGGTGCGGATGCTGCGGCGCGAGGCGTGGCGCAGCGCCTGGCGATCCAGGCGCAGGTCGTCGCGACTGTGCCAGGGCAGGGCATCGACCTCGTCGTCGAAGTCGCGGGCCATGCGGCGATCGAGCAGCATGTGCTGCCGGCGCTGGGTCGCGGCGTGCCCGCGATCGTCGCATCGGTTGGGGCGCTGTCTGCCGCGGGCTTGCCCGAGCGGCTCGAGGCCGCAGCGCGCGAGGGCCGCACACAGGTGCAGCTGATCGCCGGCGCGATTGGTGCGATCGACGCGCTGGCCGCGGCACGCATCGGCGGCCTGGAAGCAGTGCGTTACATCGGCCGCAAGCCGCCGGACGCGTGGAAGGGCACGCCGGCCGAGCAGGGTCGCGACCTGGATACGCTTGGCGTAGCGACGGTGATCTTCGAGGGCTCGGCCCGCGAGGCGGCAGCGCTCTATCCGAAGAACGCGAATGTGGCCGCGACGGTGTCGCTGGCCGGTCTCGGTCTGGATCGCACCACGGTGCGCCTGATTGCCGACCCGACCGCGGTCGAGAACGAGCACCGGGTCGAAGCCGAAGGCGCGTTCGGCCGCTTCGAGCTGACGATGCGCAACCGGCCGTTGGCCGCCAACCCCAAGACCTCGGCGCTGACCGTGTACAGCGCCGTGCGTGCGCTGCGCGGCCGTGTCGTGCCGCTGATGATCTGACCAAGACGAGAGTCACGCCATGTCAAAACTTCCATTGCTTCCCATCAACGTCGCCGGCGAATGGCGCCTCGGCGCTGCTGACGAGTATGAAAGCCTGTACCCGGCGACCGCCGAACCGATTGCCCGGCTGCGCGCGGCCAGCCTGGGCGATGTCGATGAAGCGATCACGCGCGCCGATCGGGCCTTTCGCACGAGCGGCTGGGCCCAGATGCTGCCGCACGCGCGCGCCACCGTGCTGCACCGCGTTGCCGCGCTGATCCGTGAGCGTTCCGAAGATCTGGCTACGATGCAGCGTCTGGACAACGGCAAGCCGATCAACGAGACCCGCGCGCTGGTCGCGAGCGCGGCAGGCACGTTCCAGTTCTTCGCCGCCGCGCTGGAGACGCTGGAGGACACGATCACCCCCTCGCGCGGTGCCTACGTGACGATGAGCGTGCACGAACCGATGGGCGTGGTCGCCGCGATCACGCCATGGAACTCGCCGATCGCCAGCGAGGCGCAGAAGCTCGCGCCGGCGCTCGCGGCCGGCAATGCGGTGGTGGTCAAGCCGGCCGAGGTGACGCCGCTGATGGCGCTCGAATTGGCGAAGATCTGCGAACAGGCCGGCGTACCGAAGGGCATCGTCAGCGTGCTGCCCGGCAAGGGCTCGGTGATCGGCGACGCGATCACCAGGCATCCGCTGGTCAAGCGTGTTTCGTTCACCGGCGGCACCGCGACCGGCCGACACATCGCCCACATCGCGGCCGACAAGATGATGCCGGTCTCATTGGAGTTGGGCGGCAAGTCGCCCACCATGGTGCTGGAGGACGCGGACCTGGACCATGCGGTGGCCGGTGTGCTCTACGGCATCTTCAGCAGTTCGGGCGAGTCTTGCATAGCCGGCTCGCGGCTCTTCGTCGCGCGCAGCATTTACGGCGAATTCGTGGCCCGGCTGGCGCAGGCCGCCCATTCGCTGCGCATCGGCGACCCGGCCAGCGAGCGCACGCAGATGGGTCCGCTGATCACGGCCAAGCATCGCGAGATCATCGAGCGCTACGTCGAGCTGGGCGTGAGCGAGGGTGGCCGCATCCGCACCGGTGGCGTGCGGCCGAGCGGCGCCGACTATGACCGGGGCTTCTTCTACACGCCGACGATCCTGGAAGGTCTGAGCAATAACGCCCGCATCACGCAGGAGGAAATCTTCGGCCCGGTGCTGGTGGCGATGCCGTTCGACACCGAAGACGACCTGATCGCGCAGGCGAATGACAGTGTCTACGCGCTGGCCGCCGGCGTCTGGAGTCGCGACTTCAAGCGTGCCTGGAAGCTGGGCCGCGCGGTGCAGGCCGGCACGGTGTGGATCAACACCTACAAGCAGTTTTCCGTTTCCACGCCGTTCGGCGGCTGGCGCGATTCCGGCCTGGGCCGCGAGAAGGGCCGCGAAGGCATCTTTCAATACATGGAGCAAAAGAGCATGTACTGGGGCATCAACGAGGAGCCGCTGCCTTGGGCACGCTGAACACCGAACTGAACGAGCCGGCGTACCGCCGCCACTGGTGGGGCGTGTTCGCGCTGCTGTTCATCGTCACGATCGCCTACATCGACCGCGTCAACGTCGCGGTGCTGATCGTCGACCCGGAATTCCTGAAGGAATTCGGCCTGGTCGGTGATCGGGTCGGGCAGGGCTCGCTGATGAGCCTGTTCCTGATCGGCTACGGCATCGCGGCGATCTTGCTGACGCCGTTCTACGAGTCCAGGCTGGGCTACCGGCGCGGCCTGCTCATCAGCCTGTTCGTCTGGGCCGTGCTGACCGCCGCGGCGCCGATCGCCGGGTCGCTGTTCGCGCTGCTGGTGCTGCGTGTGCTGCTCGGCGTCAGCGAGGGGCCGCTGTTCTCTTTGAAGACGATGTTCGTGAAGGACCGTTTCGCAGCCGGCACATGGGGCAAGCCGAATGCGGTCAGCTCGATGGGGGTGTCGCTCGGTCTCGCGGTCGGGTTTCCGCTGGTCAGCTACTTGCTGCACGCAGGCGGATGGGCGCTGTCGTTCCACACGCTGGCCGCCATCAATCTGCTGGTCGGCCTGCCGCTGGTGTACTGGCTGATTCCCGCGCCGCGGCCGGTCGCAGCGACTCAGGGCGGTTCTGAAAAGCAGTCGATCAGTGCGCTGCACGCGTTCCGTTCCGCGCTGCGCATGCGTCATCTGGGCCTGGTCCTGCTGATCGAGATCTGCACCTTGGGCTACCTGTGGGGCAGCAGTTCCTGGCTGCCGGCTTACCTGGTCGACGACAAGGGCTTCTCGGTCCGTGCGATGGGCTGGGTATCGTCGCTGCCGTTCATCATCGGCATCGGCGCGAACTTCCTCGGCGGTGTGCTGGTCGACTGGTTTCCGGCGAAGCGCACGCCGTTGATCTTCACGATCGGCGGCATCGGTTGTGCACTGTCGGTGCTGATGCTGATCGACTCGCGCGCAACGGCGGCGACGCTGACGTTCCTGCTGCTGGCGAGCGCCTGCTGGGGCATCCAGGGCGCTTCGATCCCGACGCTGGTCCAGCGCTTCTCGCCGGCCGGCAGCGTCGGTAGCGCCTACGGAATCATCAACGGCATCGGCAACCTGGTCGCAGCCTTCATGCCGGCGGCGATGGGCGGACTGATGAAGTCCCATGTGGCCGGCGGCTTCGGGTTGCTGGTGGTGACGCAGGTCGGCGTGGCGCTGGTCGGCGTGTGGCTGACGGTAAGACTGGGCGGCGCGGTGTCCGGCATGGCCGCAAGCGGCACGGCGCACGGATGAAGTCCGCAGCGATGGAGCAATCATGAGCCCCCGCCCGGCCGATCCTAGCGACCGAAGCGCAGCCTTCGGCAGCGCGGGGGCGCGCACCGCAGTGCGAAGCACGGAGGTTACCCAATGACTGTACTTGGCATCGACCAGATCACCTACGGCGCGGACGACCTCGCGACCTGCCGCCGGTTCTTCTCGGACTGGGGCCTGACGCTCGCGGCCGAGCATGCCGACGAACTGGTGTTCGAATCTCTCAACGGTTGCAGAGTGGTCGTCGCCGCGCAGGCGAAACCGGGTCTGCCGCCCGCGATCGAGGACGGCCCGACGCTGCGCGAGGTTGTCTGGGGCGTCGAAAGCGCCCGCGATCTCGACCGCTACGCCGACGCGATCCGCAGCGATCCGGATTTCGTCGACGCGGTGGTGGACGGGGCGCGGCGCATCGGCTGCACCGACCCGAATGGCCTCGCGGTGCGCTTGCAACTGAGCCGCAAGCGGGCGGTCGCGGTGGACTGCGCCGCGATGAACACCTGGAGCGCCAAGCCGCGCATCAACCAGCGCGCGCCGATCTACGAGCGCGCGGCGCCGATCGAGGTCGGGCACGTGGTGTTCTTCGTTGCCGACGTCAAGGCCTGTGAAGCCTTTTACGCCAGCCGTTTCGGCTTCGTCGCGTCGGACCGTTATCCGAACCGCGGCGCCTTCATGCGCTGCGCACCGGACGGCGGCCACCACGACCTGTTCTTGCTGCAGCTGCCGTCGGGCAAGCGCGGCATCAACCATGTCGCATTCACGGTGCGCGACATCCATGAGGTGTTCGGCGGCGGCATGCACATTTCGCGCCGCGGCTGGGAAACCCAGCTCGGCCCCGGTCGGCACCCGATCTCGTCGGCGTACTTCTGGTACTTCAGGAATCCGGCCGGTGGGCTGATCGAGTACTACGCGGACGAGGACCAACTGACCGGCGACTGGCAGCCGCGCGACTTCGAACCCGGCCCCACCGTCTTTGCCGAATGGGCGATCGACGGCGGCATCGACGGCGACACGCGCCGTCAGAAGAACGCCGGACAACCCGGCGGCAAGTTCCTTACCGAAAAGACGTAATTGCGTTTCACATCACCCAACTCGACCAGAACCAACCGAAGAAAGCACTCCATGAAGAAAAGCACCGTTCTCCTCGCCGCCAGCCTGGCGGTCTGTGGCGCCGCCTCGGCGCAAAGCAGCGTCAACCTGTACGGCAGCATCGACCAGTCCGTCGCGCATGTCAGCAACCTCAATGGCGGGTCCGTGACCAACCTCTACGGCGGCACGACGCAGCCCGACCGGATCGGCTTTCGCGGGGTCGAGGATCTGGGCGGCGGCATGCAGGCGAATTTCTGGCTCGAGGGCGGGATCGCCCCGCAGACCGGCGCACAAATCAATCCGACGGCGCTCTTCAATCGCAATGCGACGGTCGGTCTGGCCGGCGCATTCGGCTCGCTGACGCTGGGCAATCAGGGCGACCTGATGTTCGACTGGGTCGGCAAGACCAGCAACGGCTATCAGTTGCAGAATTTCTTCGCATTCCACCCAGGCAACTTCGACAACCTTGCAGAAACATTCGCCTACAACAATGCGGTGCGCTACAACACGCCGACCTGGGGCGGCCTGACGCTGGGCGCGGTATATGGTTTCAACAGCGCGGCTCCCGGCGCGCCGACCAATCGCAATACCAGTGTCGGCGCGAACTACGTTCAGGGGCCGCTGCGGGTTGCCGCTGCGTATTCCGAGCAGGACCATCGCGTGCTGCGTGGCTTTGCGCCGTTCGCTGCCGCGTCCGGCCTGCCGGCCACCGGGGCGATGGACAAGGTCACCAACGCCGGCATTGGCGTGGCCTACCGGTTCGCCTCGTTCGGCGTCAATGCCGCGTATGCGCAGAGCAAACTGGAGGCCGGTACGGTCTCGGCGACGATGCGCAACCTGGACCTGGGCCTGTCGTATCACCTGGCACCGGCCACCACGCTGAACGCAGGCTACAGCCGGTCGAAGCTGTTGTCGTCCAGCTGGAACACCTACAGCCTGATGGCGATGTACCACTTCTCCAAGCGGACCCAGGCCTACGTGCAGGGCACGTTCCAGCAAGCCTCGCAAGGTCAGTTGGCGCTGCTGAACGGGGTCGGTCCATCGTCGGACAGCCATCAGAACATCGTCGGCATCGGCATGCACCATTCGTTTTAGGTAGAGAGGCAGAGCGATGACATCCATTCGAATCGGCATCGTCGGCGGCGGCGTCGGTGGCCTGGCAGCCGCCATCGCGCTGCAAAAGATCGGCCATCAGGTCGCCATCTTCGAGCAGGCCTCGCGCTATGGGCGGGTTGGCGCCGACGTCAACCTGACCCCGAACGCGGTGAAGGTGGCCGACGGTCTGGGGATCAGCGAGGCACTGCGTGAGAAGGGCGCACAGCCGACGCATCGCATCAGCCGCACCTGGGATACCGGCGAGGAAACGTCACGCTTGGAGATGGCCGCCGCGGCGGAGCGCAACTACAGCGCACCGCAAGTCACGATCCATCGCGCCGACCTGCTCGACGCGCTGACCCGTCGCCTGCCCGCCGGTGCGCTGGTGCTCGAAAAACGCGTGGCCACGGTAGGCAATCGCGGCGATCGGGCCTTCATCCGCTTTGCCGACGGTTCCGAGCAGGACTTCGACCTGGTCGTCGGGGCCGACGGCATTCACTCCGTGGTGCGGACCGCGCTGTTCGGCGTGGACCATCCCGAGTTCACGGGGCTGGTGTCGTTCCGGGCCGCGGTCCCAAGGGACAAGATCGCCAAGCTGCCCAACATCGATGCATTCACGAAGTGGTGGGGACCGGACCCGGCGATCCAGATCGTGACCTTTCCGCTCAATCGCGGCCGCGAGCAGTTCGTGTTCGCCACGACCGCTCAGGAGGGCTGGCGCGAAGAGTCCTGGACCCTGGCCGGCGATGTCGCGGAACTGCGTGAAATCTACAAGGACTTCCATCCTGAAGCGCGCGCGCTGCTCGATGCCTGCACCGAGGTCACAAAGTCCGCGCTGTACGTGCGCGAACCGATGTCCAGGTGGTCGGACGGCCGGATCACCCTGCTCGGTGACGCCTGCCATCCGATGGTGCCGTTCATGGCGCAAGGCGCCTGCATGGCGCTGGAAGACGCCGTCGTGCTGTCGCGCGCGATGGACGGGGTCCCGAGCAGCAATGTGCCGGCGGCGCTCGCGCGCTATGAGAACACCCGCAAGGACCGCACCGCGCGCATTCAGAGAAATTCACGCGGCAATGAATGGCTGAAGCAGGGTGGCAACGCCGACTGGGTGTACGGCTACGACGCATGGAAAACGGAACTGGCTGCAGCTTGATTGGGTGTTGGTTGCCCGACAGGAAAACGCAATGGTCGAGAAATTGAAAACCGGCTGGCATGGCGTCATGCCTTATCTGGCATCGCCGCTCGATGCCCACGGCGAAGTCAACGCACCGGTGTTGACGCGCCTGATCGACGACTTGATCAAGGCCGGGGTTCATGGATTGGCGCCGCTCGGGTCCACCGGCGAATTTGCGTATCTCAATTCCGAACAGCGCTTGGCGGTCATCAAGACCAGCGTGGCGGCAGCGCGTGGGCGCGTGCCGGTGGTCGCCGGAGTGGCTTCGTGTGCCACGGCGGACGCGGTGGCCCAGGCCAAGGCCTACGAGGCGGCCGGTGCGGACGGCATCCTGGCGGTGATGGAAGCGTATTTCCCGATTGGCGGCGACGGTGTGGTTTCGTACTTCCAGGCCATTGCAGAGGCTGTGTCGCTACCAATGGTGATCTACACCAACCCGAACTTCCAGCGCTCGGACCTGAGTCTCGACTCGATCGATCGGCTCAGTTACGTGCCCAACATCGTGGCGCTCAAGGATGCATCCAGCAACACCGGGCGACTGTTGTCGGTGATGAACCGGGTGCAAGGCCGCATCGACGTATTCGCCGCCTCGTCCCACATCACGACGGCGGTCATGCTGATCGGCGGCAAAGGTTGGATGGCTGGACCTGCGTGCCTTGTGCCCAGGCAAAGCGTGCGCTTGTACGAGTTGTGCATGGCTGGCGAATGGGCCGAGGCTACCGCTTTGCAAAGCCGCTTGTGGCAGATCAACGAAGTGTTTGCCGAATACAAGTTGGCCGCGTGCGTCAAAGGCGGCCTGCAACTGCAAGGTTACGACGTGGGTGACCCGGTGCGCCCCCAGGATCCGTTGTCGGAAGCAGGCAAGCGCGCCGTGCGTTCGGTGCTTGCGGAACTGGGCGCGCTGTGATGCAAATGAGTCGCGACGGAGAAGTGGAAAGATCAAATTGCACCGGCAGGGCGGGAATTTGAATAGAGCGGATGTTTACTAGTCAAGGAGACTGTCATGTCAGAAGGCACCATTCAGATGGTGAAGATCATCGAAAACCCGCAACCGGCGGCCAGCGAAGCGCACGACCGCTATCTGCAGCCGAAGCAGGCGCAGAAACGCCGGCCGACCAGCTATGAAAGCCTGCTGGGCGACGCTGTCGAGCGCGCCTTCGGCGCTGGCATATATGACCTGCCGGGCCTGGTGGCAAGCCTCAACAGCCAGCACTCGACGACGCCCGACAACCAGCCATGGACCGAGGCCAACTACGCCGCGGTGATGAAAACGCTGGGCTACTGAAGCGAGCCGTCAGACACAGGAGATCCATCATGAGCCAAATGCAGCAAGACGCCGTCGCCAAGCGGCTGGAAGAAGGCCTGAAAGACCGTTGGTACGCGCTGTGCCCATCGTCTTTCGTCAAAGAGAAACCGGTTTCACTGAACCGCCTGGGCACGCACCTCGCGGTCTGGCGCGGCACCGACGGCAAGGTGCACGCGCTGGAAGACCGCTGCCCGCACCGCGGCGCCAAGCTGTCGCAGGGCACGATCCTGAACGACACCTTGAAGTGTCCCTATCACGGCGTCGAAGTGCGCTGCGACGGCGTGGCTACGTCGGTGCCGGCCAGCCCCGGTTGCAAGCTGGAGGGCACGCGCTCCACCTTCAACTATCACGTCATGGAAGCGGCCGACACCCTGTTCGTCTACAACGCGAGCAAGCCGGTCGACACGCCGCCGCCGTTCAAGCTGCCGGCCGAGCTCGCCGACGACACGCAGTTCTCGCGCTTCCTCTGCTACGTCGAATGGAAATGCGACTACCGCTACGTGCTTGATAACGTGATGGACCCGATGCACGGCACCTTCCTGCACAAGCAGTCGCACTCGATGTTTCAGGGTGGCACGCAGATGAAGTTCGGCATCGAGGCGACGGAAACCGGCTTTCTTTTTGCCAAGGAAGGCCAGCGCAACATCAACTTCGACTGGTCCGAGTTCGCCGACACCGGCGGTCAGTGGGCCCGGTTGGAGATTCCTTACCCCAAGACGGGCGGGCCAGGCGGCGGCTTCATCATCATCGGCATGGTCACGCCGATCTCGCCGCAGCTTTGCGGGGTGTACTTCTGGCGCGTGCGCAAGGTGGCCCCGGGCTGGGAGCGCGACACCTGGCGTTTCCTGTACCGGGATCGGCTGGAAGCGCGTCACTGGCACGTGCTCGAGCAGGACCGCGTGCTGCTGGAAGACCTGGCGCCGAACGCCAGCGAGCACGAGCACCTGTACGACCACGACCTGGGTGTGGTGCGTCTGCGCCGCGTCATGCGCGGCATGGCGCAGCAGCAGGTCGACGCCGAGAAGGCCGCAGCCTGAGACAATCTGCCGGCTGAAGCCCCGTCCCCTGCGCGACCGGCGGTGCCGGTCGCGCCTTCGAGGAGATCACGCTCTTGTCCACACCCACTCTGCAGGCGCTCGTCTACGCCATTCGCTGGGAAGCCGACAACATCGTCAGTGTCGAGTTGCGGCCGGCGGCGCCCGACGTCGATTTCCCGCCGTTCGAAGCGGGATCGCACATCAACCTGAACCTGCCGAACGGCCTGTCGCGCAGCTATTCGCTGTGCAATCCGGACAGCGACCGCCAGCGCTACGTGGTCGGCGTGGCGCGCGACCGCAGCAGCCGCGGCGGCTCGGTCTACGTGCACCAGCAACTGCGGGTCGGCACGACCGTGGCGATCGATCCGCCGCGCAACAACTTCAGGCTGCACGACGACGCGCCGCGCAGCGTGCTGGTCGCAGGCGGCATCGGCGTCACGCCGATGGTCTGCATGCTGCAGCACCTGGCCACGCGCGGCAAGCCGGTCGAATTCATCTATTCGGCGCGCAGCCGCAACGACGCTGCGTTCATCGAGAGCATCGAGGCGCTGGCGCGCGAGCACGCGATCCCGCTGACGCTGCATTTCGACAGCGAACGCGGTGGCCCGCCCGACTTGACGGCGCTACTGGCCGGCAAGGGCGCCGAAAGCCACTACTACTGCTGCGGGCCGACGCCGATGCTCGATGCGTTCGAGAAAGCCTGCGAGCAGTTGGGCTACGCGAACACGCATATCGAGCGCTTCAGCGCAGTGCCGGTCAAGTCCGATGTGGTCAGCACCGGTTTCGACGTGGTTTGCGCGAAGAGCAACAAGACGGTCCACGTGCCCGTCGGCAAGTCGGTGCTGGACGCATTGATCGACGCGGGCCTGAAGCCCGATTACAGCTGCACCGAAGGCATCTGCGGAACCTGCGAAACCAGGGTGCTGGAATTCGACGGCGAACTGGAACACCGCGACAGCGTGCTGACCAAGGCCGAACAGCAGGCCGGCAAGAGCATGATGATCTGCGTGTCCCGCTGCAGCGGCAGCCGTTTAGTCCTTGATATCTGAAGTCACAGGTCGGTGCGCAGCTTCCAGAGTTCGGGGAACAGCACCACGTCGAGCATCTTGCGCAGGTAGCCGACGCCGCTGGTGCCGCCGGTGCCGCGCTTGAAGCCGATGATGCGCTCGACCGTGGTCACGTGCTTGAAGCGCCAGACGCGGAACGCGTCTTCCAGGTCGGTCAGCTTCTCACCCAGTTGATACAGATCCCAGTACTGCTCGGGCGCACGGTACACGGTGAGCCAGGCCTGTTCCACGGCCTCGCTGGCCTGGTAGGGCTGCGTGAAGTCGCGCTGCAGGTGGTCCGCGGGCACCGGCAGGCCCTTGCGCGCCATCAGGCGCAGCGCCTCGTCGTACAGCGACGGCGCATCGTAGTAGGACTGCACCAGCGCCAGGCGTTCGGGCTTGTGCGCATGCACCTTGAGCATCGCTGCGTTCTTGTTGCCCAGCGCGAACTCGATGCAGCGGTATTGAAAGCTCTGAAATCCGCTGGACGGGCCCAGATACGGGCGAATCGCGCTGTATTCGGGCGGGGTCATGGTGGCCAGCACGTCCCAGGCGCTCACCAGTTGCTCGAAGATGCGGCTGGCGCGCGCCAGCTTCTTGAAAGCGGGTGGCAGGTGGTCGGCGCGGATGTCGGCCATCGCCGCGCCGATCTCGGTCAGCATCAGCTTCATCCACAGCTCGCTGGTCTGGTGCTGGATGATGAACAGCATCTCGTCGTGCGCCGGCGACAGCGGGTGTTGCGCGCTCAGCACCTGGTCGATGTGCAGGTAGTCGCCATAGCTCATGCTGTGTGAGTAGTCGAGCTGAGCTTGTTCTTCCAGCACGATGCGCTCGTTGCTCTCGGCCGATTCGGTTTCGTTCGTCATGTCATCTCGTCTTCGGTTGGTCGTTGAATTCCGGGGACACGTTCGCTGCTGTCAGAGCGCATCAGGCGGTGCCGTCAAAGTTCTCGCAGCACGGCGCGCACTGGAGACGCGTCGGCGCGCATCAGTTTCAGCGGCAGCGCGATCAATTCGTAGTCGCCGGGCGGCACCTCATCGAGCACCAGGTTTTCCAGCACGCGCAGCCCGTGCGCGAGCAACTGGTGGTGCGCCGGCAGACCCTGGCTCGTTGGCGGGTCGACGCTTGGCGTGTCGATGCCGACCAGCGCTACGTTTTTTGTAGCTAATAGTGTAATCGTCTCGGGGGCTATCGCGCAAAAAGATGCCCAATCCTGGGTCGCGCGGCGCGCCGTGCGCAGCAATACCCGCGCCGGCGGCGCATCGAGCGCATGCGCGATGTGATGCGGCTGCACCAGCGCGCCAGAGGCCATGCAGTGGATCACGCGGCAGCGGCCGAGGTACGGCGCGAGATCGACCGCGCCGATCGCCGCCCCGTCGCTCGCGTAATGCAGCGGCGCGTCCGCATGCGCGCCGGTGTGCGGCGACAGCGTGAGCCGGTTCACGTTGACGGGGCAGCCGGGCGCGAGCGTGAACCGCGGCGCCTGTGAATAGACGGTGTCGCCGGGAAACACCGCGGCGTGCTCGTCGATCGGCGGCGAAATATCCCAGATCTTTTTCATGGCCTCGCGCGAAGTTAGCACCGGCGCAAAGACCATGGTGTCGGTTATTGCCAACAAGCGGCGGGCAGACGAAAAAAGAGGGCGTGCTCGCGCCCCCTGGCCGCCCAACCGGGCGGCGCCTAGCGCTGCTGCGCCGCCGTCGTCGCGACCGCGACCGCGGTGGTGTTGACCACGCGGCGCACGGTCGACGAGGGCGTCATCACATGCACCGTGTGGGCTGCGCCGAGCAGCAGCGGGCCGATCGTCACGCCGTGGCCGCCGGTCATCTTCAGCACGTTGAACAGGATGTTCGCCGAATCGAGGTTCGGGCAGATCAGCACATTGGCCTCGCCGCTGAGACGGGTGTCCATCAGCGCGTTGCGGCGGATGTCCTGCGACAGCGCGGAGTCGCCGTGCAACTCGCCGTCGGACTCGACGTCGGGCGCCATCCTTGCGAACAACTCTGCTGCGCGGCGCATCTTGCGCGCCGACGCGCGGTCCGACGAGCCGTAGTTCGAGTGCGACAGGAACGCGACCCTCGGCGGGATGCCGAAACGGCGCAGTTCCTCGACCGCCATCAACGCGATCGTCGCGAGCTCCTCGGCGCTCGGATCTTCGTTGACGTAAGTGTCGGCGATGAACAGCGTGTAGGTGTCGAGCAGCAGCGCATTCACCGCCGCCAGCGTGGTCGCGCCGGGCTTCAACCCGACGATGTCGCGCACATGCATCAGATGGTTGTCGTAACGGCCGACCAGGCCGCAGATCATCGCATCGGCGTCGCCGAGGCGGACCATCAGCGAGCCGATCGTGGTGTTCGAGCGCCGTACTGCGGCCTTCGCCGCCTCGGGCGTCACGCCGCGCCGGCCCATGATGCCGTGGTAGGTTTCCCAGTACTTGCGAAAGCGCTGGTCGTCCTCGGGGTTCACGCATTCCACGTCGCGCCCGAGCTTGAAGCGCAGGCCGGCCTTGGCGATGCGGGTTTCGATCACCGCGGGGCGGCCGATCACGATCGGCTTCGCGATGCCGTCGTCGAGCACCATCTGCACCGTGCGCAGGATGCGCTCGTCCTCGCCCTCGGCGTACGCGACCCGCTTCTTATCGTCGGGCACCGCGCGCGCCGCGTTGAACACCGGCTGCATCACGAGCCCGGTCGAATAGACGAAGCGGGTCAGGCTGTTGCGGTACGCCCGCATGTCGGTGATCGGGCGCGTCGCGACGCCTGACTGCTCTGCTGCTTCGGCGACCGCGGGAGCGATGCGCAGGATCAGCCGCGAATCGAACGGCTTCGGAATCAAGTAGTCAGGCCCGAACACGAGTTCCTGGCCGACGTAGGCGCGCGCCACCTCCTCGCTGATGTCCGCCTTGGCCAGCGACGCGATCTGGTTCACGCAGGCGAGCTTCATCGCCTCGTTGATCGTGGTCGCGCCGCAGTCGAGCGCGCCACGGAAGATGTACGGGAAGCACAGGACGTTGTTGACCTGGTTCGGGTAGTCCGAGCGGCCGGTCGCGATGATGCAGTCTGGCCGCGCCGCCTTCGCCAGTTCGGGCCGGATCTCGGGCTCGGGGTTCGCGAGCGCGAGAATGATCGGATGCTTGCCCATGGTCTTCACCATCTCGGGCGTCAGCACGCCGGCGGTCGAGCAGCCGAGGAACACGTCGGCCGCCTTGACCGCGTCGGCCAGCGTGCGTGCGCCAGTGTCTGGCTGTGCGTAGCGGGCCTTCGATTCGTCGAAACCGCCGGCGCGGCCCATGAAGATCAGGCCCTTGGAATCGCAGGCGTGAATGTTGCCGCGCTTCGCGCCGAGCGCGACCATCAGATCGAGGCAGGCGAGCGCCGCGGCGCCGGCGCCGGACGCGACGATCTTCACCTCGTCGATCTTCTTGCCGACCAGCTCCAGTCCGTTCACCAGCGCCGCGGCCGAGATGATCGCGGTGCCGTGCTGGTCGTCGTGAAACACCGGGATCTTCAGCCGCTCGCGCAGCTTTTTCTCGACGTAGAAGCACTCGGGCGCCTTGATGTCCTCCAGGTTGATGCCGCCCAGCGTCGGCTCCATCGCGGCGATGATGTCGACCAGCTTGTCCGGGTCGTGCTCGGCCAGTTCGATGTCGAACACGTCGATGCCGGCGAACTTCTTGAAGAGACACCCTTTGCCTTCCATCACTGGCTTCGCGGCCAGCGGACCGATGTCGCCGAGGCCGAGCACCGCGGTGCCGTTGGTCACGACGCCGACCAGGTTGCCGCGCGAGGTGAATTCGGCCGCCATCGCCGGGTCCGCCTCGATGTCCAGGCACGGATACGCGACACCCGGCGAATAGGCCAGCGACAGATCGCGCTGATTGGAAAGCGTTTTGGTCGGAGTGATCGAAATCTTGCCGCGCACCGGGCTGCGGTGGTATTCGCGTGCTGCGTCGCGCAGCGCTTGTTCCGCCGCCGAAAGCTGATTGCCCATGGCCGTCTCCGTTGTTGTCGATGGATGACGGAAAGCCTACCGCAAAGCGGCCGAACTTTCACCTTCGTCTGCTTTGACACGAAAAAGCGCCCCGCGGACGGGGCGCTGGCGCCGGTCTTCGCGCCGGCCGTGAAATATCAGGAAAAGCGCTGAAAACCCAGAATCTATCTTCGAAGTATGCTATCTGATATATAGCGTATGTCTGGGTCAGTGCGCGCCGTGGCCAGCCGGGCCGTGCCCCTTGCTGCCGTTGAAGAACAGGTTCAGCACCACCGCGACGATCGAGGTCAGCAGGATGCCACTGTGCAGGATCGGTGCCAGTGCATGGGGCATGTGCTGGAACCAGTTCGGCGCCACCGTCGGCAGCAGTCCGAAGCCGATTGCCATCGCGACGATGTACAAATTGAAGCGGTTGGTCTTGTAGTCGACGGTCGACAGGATGCGGATGCCGGTCGCGGCCACCATGCCGAACATCACCAGGCCGGCGCCGCCGAGCACGACCTGCGGGATCGCGGCGATCACCGCCGCCATCTTCGGCAGCGCGCCCAGCACGATCATGATCACGCCGCCCATCACGCAGACCCAGCGGCTCTTGACGCCGGTGACCGCGACCAGTCCGACGTTCTGCGAGAAGCTGGTGTGCGGGAAGGTGTTCAGGATGCCGCCGATCACCGTGCCGATGCCGTCGACGCGCAGGCCGGCCGCGAGCCGCT
The DNA here is from genome assembly GCA_030123545.1 of Burkholderiaceae bacterium. Classification (NCBI taxonomy): domain Bacteria; kingdom Pseudomonadati; phylum Pseudomonadota; class Betaproteobacteria; order Burkholderiales; family Burkholderiaceae; species Burkholderiaceae bacterium. Next base: position 756,737 of record CP126124.1, read on the forward strand.
TGGGCGTCATCTTCACGCCGACGATGTCGGCCACCGCGAGGAACATGCCGGTGGACTCGATCATCACGACGATCATCACGATCACCAGGGTGATGATGTCGACCAGGTTGAAGGTCGGCATGCCGAAGGCGAACGGGGTGACGATGTCGAACCAATGCGCGGTGCCCAGCTTGTCGAAGGTCATCGTGCCTATCGCGATCGTGATGATGCAGCCGAAGATCAGGCCCAGCAGCACCGCGATGTTCGCGATGAATCCCTTGCCGAACTTGACCAGCAGCATGATGAAGATCATCACCGCCAGCGCGACGGCCAGACCCGAAAGTGAGCCGTAGCTCGGGTTCGGGATCATCGGGATCTTGCCGAGGTTGGTCACCGCGCCGCCGCCGGCGGCGGCCTTCGCGCTGTCGACCATCGCAACCAGCTTGGCCACGTCGACCTTCTGCGCGAGAAACGCCGGGCCGCCCATGGCCCAGCCGACGCCGACTTCCATCAGGCTGGCGCCGATGATGGTGATGATGCTGCCGGTGACGACCGGCGGAAAGTACTTCAGCAGGCTGCTCATCACCGGGGCCAGCAGCGCGGCGACGATGCCGGCGGCAATGCCGGCGCCGAAGATCGCGCGTGCGCCGTCCATGCCGGGGGTGCCGATCGCGATCGCGATCATCGGGCCGACCGCCGCGAAGGTCACGCCCATCATCACCGGCATCTTCACGCCGAGCCAGCGACTCGCGCCGAACGACTGGATCAGCGTGACGATGCCGCAGGTGAACAGGTCGGCCGAGATCAGCATCGCTGTCTGCTCGGTCGTGAACTTGAGCGCGCCGCCGATGATCAGCGGCACGGCGATCGCGCCGGCGTACATCACCAGCACGTGTTGCAGGCCCAGAGTGAACAGTTGGCCGACGGGCAGGCGTTCGTCGACGGGTTCAATGGCCGACGACGCGCCGGCGGGTTGAGCGATGGCAGTCATGAATGCTCCTCTATCCTGTGAAGGCTGAATGTGCACGAGACTGTATACAATTTAGATAGATTCGCTTATCAGGGTAAACCCTTTATCTGACGAATCAGCACGCGACTCAGTTTTTACTGCTATGCGTGGAATCGTTCTCCGATGCGGTTGCGGTCAGGATCGCAGCTCGCGGCCGGGCTGGCGCTGCGGGCGTGTTCAGTGCGGCGCTCAACCGATTGCGAGCCGGCGATTGGGCGGTGGACTTCAGCGCGGTCTCGACGCCGCCGATGTGAGCCAGCATACGCCGGCGCGCCAGTGGCAGGTCGCCGGCTTCCAGCGCGTCGACGATCTGCGCATGCTCGGCGCAGGATCGCCGTGCATCGTGGTCGGACTGGAACAGCGCGGCGACCAGCGAGGTGTGCGCGGTCAGATCCCGCAAGATGCTGCGCAGCGCCCGGTGGCCCATGGCTTCGGCCAGGCACACGTGAAAGTCGGCGAGCAGGAAGGTTCGCAGCGCGGCGTCGGTACCACGGATCGCTTCTTCTTCCCGGGCGAGATGCTTGCGCAGCGAGCGTACGACCGACTGCAGCGGCGGCCCGTCGTGGCCCGTTTCCGCAGGGTTCGAGAGGATACCGGCCTCGACGATCCTGCGCGCGGCGAATGCATCCCTTGCGTCCTGCAGCGAAGGCTCGACCACGTACCAGCCGCGCCGCGAGCGCACCTCGACGAACCCGCGCGTCTGCAACTGCACGAGTGCTTCCCGGATCAGCGTGCGGCTGACGCCGAACAGGTCAGCCAGCTCCTGCTCGCCCAGACGTTCCCCCGGTGCCAGCCGCTGACACAGGATCGATTCGACGACGCGCTGGGTGATTTCGGATTGGCTGGCCACGGCGGGTGCGGTAACGGGAGACTTGGGAGGGCTCGAAGTTTAGGCGCGGACCGGTTCGCGTGTGATTTCCGCGTCGACGTCGTCCTCGGTGGCCGGCACATGGCGCCCATCGAGCACGGCACGAGCCCGTTCCTTGTCGATGTCGCCTTCCCAGGAGGCGACGACCACGGTGGCGACGCAGTTGCCGGTGAGATTGCCCAGTGCGCGGGCGATCCCCATGAACCAGTCGACCGACAGCACCAGCACCAGCCCGATCGCGGGAATGTCGGGGATCGCCTGCAGCGTGGCAGCGAGCACGACGATCGCCGAGCCCGGCACGCCGTGCGCACCTTTGGAGGTGATGAGCGCGACCACCAGAATGGTCAGCAGGTGCGCCATCGTGATGTGAGTGTTCGTCGCCTGCGCAATGAAAACCGCGGCCAGCGTGATGTAGATCGAGAATGCGTCCAGGTTGAACGAGTAGCCCGTGGGAATGACGAGGCCGACGGTCGAGTCCTTGATGCCCATGCGCTTGAGCTTGGACATCACCTGCGGCAGCACCGCGTCCGACGAGGTCGTCGCCAGCACGACCATCAGCTCTTCGCGCAGATAGCCGAGCAGCTTGAAGATGTTGAAGCCCGCCAGGCGCAGGATCAGTCCCAGGATGACGAACACGAAGATAGCGACCGCGACATAGAACAGTGCGACGAGCGCGCCGAGTTGTGCCAGCGATCCGATGCCGTAGCCGCCGACGGTGTAGGCGATTGCGCCCAGCACGCCGAGCGGCGCGACCTTGATGAGGATGCCCATGATCTTGAAGATCACGTGCGACAGCGACTCGATGAAGTTGCTGATCGGGGCGCCGCGCTCGCCCAGCAGTGCCAGCGCGCAGCCGAACAGGATCGCGAACAGCAGCACCTGCAGCACGTCACCGGTGGCGAACGCGCCGCCGATCGTGTTCGGAATCAGCCGCATCAGGAAGTCCACGACTCCGCCGTGTGCCAGCTTCTCCGCGTTCGATGTGTAGGAGCTGAGCGCGGAGGGGTCGAGCTTGCTCGGATCGACGTTCATGCCGGTGCCGGGATGGAACACGAAGCCGAGCAGCAGACCCAGGCCCAGCGCGATCGTGGTCACGACCTCGAAGTAGATCAGCGCCTTGACCCCGACGCGACCGACCCGTTTCAGGTCGCCGGTCCCGGCAATGCCGTGGACCACGACGCAGAACACGAGGAGCGGGATGATCATCTTGATCAACCGGATGAAGCCGTCGCCCAATGGCTTGAGCTTGACCGCGAACTCGGGCCAGATCACGCCGATGACGACGCCGACCACAAGGGCAAGCAGGACCTGCCCGAACAATGACTTGAAGAATCTCGACATAGCCGACTCCGTAAGGTGAATCGTTAATCTTCTACCGTTGCATCCATATCTTGGATACAAGAAATGTATGCGAGAGATGACGCTTGGAATCGAGGGTTTCCACCAAGTATTCGTTACGGAAAAGTCAAAACTGAATTGCCGTCCCCGGCGCGCTTCTGCATCGCGACCTCGACCGGCTTCGGCGCGGCAAATACGGTCGACAATGGGTCCATGGATCCGAGCTTGAGCGCGCGGCGGACCGTCGCCTGGCGGGTCCGGGTGCGCGGCATGGTCCAGGGCGTCGGGTTTCGCGCCGCCTGCAGGCGGCACGCCGCCGGCCAAGGCATCGTCGGCTGGGTGCGCAACCGCAGCGACGGCTCGGTCGAGGCACTGCTGCAGGGCCTGCCCCCACAACTGGAGCGGATGTGCGCGTGGCTGCAGAGCGGGGTTGTCGGCGCGCGGGTCACCGGCATCGAGGTCGAGCCGGTGCCGCTGGAGGATCCGGCGCCGGCTGGTTTCGAAATACAGCCTACGCGTTGACGTCGGGCAGGGCGCCCGGCAGCACACAATGGCGGGCGGGCGCGCCGCCGCGCCTGATCGGCAACCGGCGCCGCTTCAGGCCAGCAGGTCGCTCAGGCTGCGCGCGATCACTTTCGTGGCGCGGCGCAGGTCCTGCAGGTCGATGCGCTCGTCGGCGCGTTTCGCATGTGACTCGAGCACCGTGCGCGGGCCTGCGCCGTAGATCACGCCAGGGATGCCGGCCTCGCCGTACAGGCGCACGTCGGTGTACAGCGGCGTGCCCATGGCGGGAATTGGTTGGCCGAACACCTCGGCGCCGTGCTTCTGGATCGCATCGACCAGCGGCTTGTTGCCGGGCAGCGGCTTCATCGAATTGGCGAGCAGAATGCGCCGGATCTCGACCCCGATGCCGCCAGCCGGCGCCTTGAATTCGGCGGCGGCCTTGCCGATCACGTCGCGGATCGACGCTTCGACCTCGGCTGGATTCTCCTCGGGGATCATGCGCCGGTCCAGCTTGAACACCACCTTGCCGGGGATGACATTGGTGTTGGTGCCGCCTTCGACCCAGCCGACGTTCAGGTACGGATGGTCGATGCCGACCACGTTCGACTTCACGCCCTTGTACAGCGTGTTCTGTTGATACAGCGCGTTCAGGATATGCACCGCGCCCTGCAGCGCATCGACGCCGGTGGCGGGCACCGCCGCGTGGGCCATCTTGCCATTGACCGTCACTTCCAGTTGCAGGCAGCCGTTGTGGGCCGTGACCACTTCGTAGCTGAAGCCAGCGGCAATCATCAGATCGGGCCGGGTGTGCTTGTTCTTCAGCAGCCAACCGGGGCCCAGGATGCCGCCGAACTCCTCGTCGTAGGTGAAATGCAGCTCGACGCTGCCCTGGCGCGGCTTGGCCACCGCCTCCAAAGCACGAACCGCGAACGTGAAGGTCGAGAAGTCGCACTTGCTGACCGCCGCCGCGCGGCCGTAAAGCTTGCCGTCGACCACCTCGCCACCGTAAGGGTCGTGAGTCCACCCTTCGCCAGGCGGCACCACGTCGCCATGCGCGTTCAGCGCGACCGTGCGGCCGCCGTCGCCGTAGCGGCGTCGCACGATCAGGTTCGTGATCGACTCCAGGCCGTAGTCGTGTACCTCCTGCGCCGGCACCGGGAATTTCTCGGCCTCGAAGCCGACGCCGTGCAGCAGTTCGGCGGTCCGCTCCGCATGCGGCGCGTTGTTGCCCGGCGGCGTATCGGTCGGCACGCGCACCAGTTCCTGCAGGAAGCGCACCTGCTCGTCGAAATGCTCGTCGATCCAGGCGTCCAGTTTTGCGTAGTCAGTCATTTCAGTTCCGCCGCGAGATTGTCTAGAAGATGCTGGAATGCCTCGACCGCGAGCTGCAGGTCGGCGTTGGTCGAGCTCTCCAGGGGATTGTGACTGATGCCGGCGTTCTCTCCGCGCACGAACAGCATCGCCTGCGGCATCACTTCATGCAGCTTCATCGCATCGTGGCCGGCGCCGCTGGGCATGCGGTGCAGCGGCACGCCGATGTCTTCCACCGCGCGTTCCCAGCGCTGTTGCCAGGGCGGCGCGCTAGGCGCGGCGGCCTGGCGCATGGTTTCCTCGAGCTTGAAGTGCAGCCCGCGGTGCTGGCAGATGCGTTCGAGTTCGGCGCGGATGTCGTTCGCACAGGCGTCGCGCACCTCGTTCGTGGTCGCGCGGATGTCCAGGCTGAACTTGCAGCGGCCGGGCACCACGTTGATCGATCCGTTCGGCACTTCGAGCATGCCGACGGTGGCGACCAGATGCGGCACGCTGGCGCCGCGCTTCTCGACGTACAACACCAGTTCCGCCGCCGCGGCTGCGGCGTCGCGGCGCCGGTCCATCGGCGTGGTGCCGGCGTGGCTCGCCATGCCGACGATCGTGCCGACATAGCGCACGCTGCCGTTGATCGAGGTCACGATGCCGAGCGGCAGGTCCAGTTCGTTCAGCACCGGCCCCTGCTCGATGTGCACCTCGACGAAGCCGAGGTAGTTCGCCACGTCCCGCTTGAGCTTGGGGATGTCGTCGATGCACAGCCCCGCGTGTTCGATCGCCGCGCGCATCGTGATGCCGTCGGCATCCTTCTGTTCGAGCCAGTCCATGTTGAAATGGCCGGTCAGTGCGCCGGAGCCCAGGAACACCGCCTTGTAGCGCTGGCCTTCCTCCTCGGCGAAGCCAACGACCTCGAAGCCATAGGGCACGCGGCGCTTTGCGCGGCTGAGCTCGCGCACGCAGGCCATCGCGACGAAGATGCCGATCCGGCCATCGTACTTTCCGCCGTTGCGCACCGTGTCGTAGTGGCTGCCGGTCAGCAGACGCTTGGCCTTCGGGTCGCTGCCGTGGTAGACGCCGACTACGTTGCCGACCGCGTCGATCGCAACCTCGTCGAAGCCGCATTCCTCGCGCATCCAGTGCGATATGCGCTGAGCGCAGGCGCGGTGCGCATCGGTCAGGTAGGTCACGGTGAGTTCACCGCGCTCGGCGTATCCCGGATCGCTGTTCGTCGACAGCCGCTCGGCCCAGTCCCACACCTGGTTGCCCAGTTCCGGCGGCGCGGCGAACTTGTCCTCGAGGCGGATCTCGGCGATCCGATGGATGTTGCGCAGACATTCGGCCAGTTCGAAATCCGGATGGTTTTCCAGTCGGCGCTCGAAGGTGGCGATGATCTGGGACTTGGCCAACCCGGTCCCGCGCGGGCCCCGCACCGCCAGCACGAACGGAAAGCCGAATTTCGCGTTGTAGGCGGCATTGAGCTGCTGGATTTTCGCGAATTCCTCCGGCGTGCAATCGGTCAGGCCGGCCTTGCTCTGCTCGTTCGTCGACTCGGCGGTCAGCGTCTTCGCGACCATCGCCTTGCCGGCGAGTTCAGGGTGCGCGCGGATCAGTGCGACCTGCGCGTCGCGGCCGGCGTCGCGAAGCACCTTGGCCATTGCATGCTTGAGCTGCGCCAGCGAGCGGAACGGGCGCGCGGCGAGCGCCCGCTCGGCGATCCACGGTGTGTGTTCGTACAGTCCGTCCAGCATTTCTGCGGCCTGCTCCGGCGAGGCCGTGTTCAGTTGTTCCAGCGTGTAGGCCACGGTCATTCTCCGTAGGGGTGGGTCTGCTTCCAGTGGCGCGCGATGTCGATGCGCCGGCACACCCAGACCTTGTCGTGCCGGGCGATATGGTCGAGAAAGCGCTGCAGCGCGACGATGCGGCCGGGATGGCCCAGCAGGCGGCAATGCATGCCGATGCTCATCATCTTGGGCCGATCAAGGCCGGCCGGGTCGCCCTCGGCGTAGAGCGCATCGAAGGTGTCGCGCATGTACTGGAAGAACTCGTCGGCGTGCGAATAGCCCTGCGGCAACGAAAAGCGCATGTCGTTGCAGTCCAGTGTGTACGGCACGATCAGTTGTGGCACCACGCTGCCGTCGGTTTTCCTGACCTTCATCCAGAACGGCAGGTCGTCACCGTAGTAGTCGCTGTCGTACTCGAAGCCGCCGTAGTCGGCGACGAGACGCCGCGTGCGCGGGCTGTCGCGCCCGGTGTACCAACCGAGCGGGCGTTCGCCGGTCAGCTGTTCGATCGCCTGCATCGCGAGGCGCATGTGTTCGCGCTCGGTGGCTTCATCGACGCCCTGGTAATGAATCCAGCGCCAGCCGTGGCTGGCGATCTCGTGACCCAGCTCCTTGAACGCGGCGGCGACCTCGGGGTGGCGTTGCAACGCCTTGCCGACGCCGAACACGGTCAGCGGCAGGCCGCGCGACTCGAACTCGCGCAGGATGCGCCAGACCCCCGCGCGTGAGCCGTACTCGTAGATGCCCTCCATGCTCATGTGCCGCTCCGGATAGCTGGCCGGGTTGAACATTTCCGACAGGAACTGCTCGGACCCGGCGTCGCCGTCGAGCACGCAGTTCTCGCTGCCTTCCTCGTAGTTGAGGACGAACTGGACGGCGACGCGCGCGCCGCCGGGCCAGCGGGCATGCGGCGGGTTGCGGCCGTAGCCGGTCAGGTCGCGTGGGTAGGGTTGTGTGCAGTCGTAGGTGTTCATGGGACGGCAAAGTCGGACATGGCGGTGGAAATATCCAGGCTCGGGGCCTTGCGGTGGTAGGACAGGTTGTCCTCCACGTGCTGCAGGTGCTCGGTCATGAGCCGGGCAGCGAGGGATTCGTCGCGCGCCGCGAACGCCTTGATGATTTCGGCGTGTTCCTCGTTCGAGTGCGCGGCCGCGCCGGTGCTCTGGTACATCAGCGTGATCAGCGCGCAGCGCGAGATCAGGTCGCCGAGGATCTGGGCCAGCACCTGGTTGCCCGCCAGTTCCGCCATGCGCACGTGGAAGTCGCCCAGCAGTTCAGTGCGCCCGCTCACGTCATGCCGGGCCACCGCGAGCCTCTCCTGGGCGACGTGGTCCTTCAGCGTTCGGATCTTGGCCGGGGTGACGCTGCGGACCAGCACGCGCGCCATCTCGGCTTCCAGCATGCGCCGCACCGCAAACACCTCGCGCGCCTCGTCGACAGCCGGTGCCGCAACGAATGCGCCGCGCGAAGGCTCCATCCGGACCAGTCGGCTTTGCGACAGCTGGAACAGCGCCTGACGCACCAGCGTGCGCGACACGCCAAAATGGTTGGCCAGTTGCTGCTCGGCCAGCCGAGCGCCCGGCAACAGCCGATGCTCGACGATCGCGCGTGTCAGCGCATCGACGATAAAGCCGGTGGTCGGGGTGTCCATCGCGGCATGATAGCGGGAATCCCGCGAAGTGTATACACTTCTGTCCACGCAAATCGGCGCGGTTTTTTGGACAACGAAGGACGACGCGGAAGGACAACCTATGGGCTTGAGCACTCACGTACTGGACACCATGAACGGCTGCCCCGCGGCGGGCATGGCGGTGGAGCTTTACACGACCAGCGGCGACCAGGCGACACTGGTGCGCAAGCTGGTGCTGAACAGCGACGGGCGCTCGGACGGCCCGCTGTACGACAACAACACGCTGCGCAAGGGTACCTACCGGCTGGTGTTCGACGTGGCCGGCTACTTCAAGGCGCGCGGCGTCGCGCTGCCCGAACCCAATTTCCTGAATCGGGTCAGCCTGGACTTCGGCGTCGCCGACACCAGCCAGCACTACCATGTGCCGCTGCTGGTGAGTCCCTGGAGCTATGGAACCTACCGCGGCTCCTGAGCGGCGGCGGGCTGCCGGATCGAACCCGGGCCGACGTCAATCGGGTTCGTCGCTGCGTTGCCCTTCGGTCAGCGTGTCGAGCTGGAACCGGCCGCTCCGGTCCCACAGCCAGACGTCGGTATAGGTCACCCGGCCCAGCCGCAGCGGAACCGGAAACGGCGCCGCGTGTCGCACCATCCGCTCGATTTCCGCCATCACCTCCGGCGCCTGAGTCGGCGCCCGCATCCAGCTGATCTTGCCGACCTGGCCGCGGCCGCCGATCTCGACCTGCAGCACGCCGACCGCGTACAGCATCGGCGGCATCCGCCCGTGGTAGATCCGGTCGGCGTAGACCGTGTACAGGCGGCGCGCTGCGTCGCGGCGATACGCACGCGCCGTTGTTGCCTCTGACGGCGGTGGCGCAGCCAGCGGGGCTCCCTGAACCGCACGAGGCGGGGCCGGTGGCGCCGGAGGCGCGACGCAGCCGCCGATCAGGGCCGCGACGGCAAGGCCCGCGACGAGCAGCAGCGAACCTTTGGCGGCGATCGCAGCAAAGCTTCGCCGTGGATCGATGTACGGTATGCGATCTTTCATATTTGGGGGATGGGCGCGCGACGCGAGAATGGGCCGGTCGCCACTTTGCCTGAAATCGGGCCGCGCGGCCCGGCGCATGGCGCGCAAAGGTATCGTTTTGTGAGCAAGATCGAAGACTTCCTCTCCCGGCTCGCCCGCGAGCCCGCGGTGCTGGTCAGCGTGGACTCGACGCGCGGGTCGGCGCCGCGCGAGCAGGGCGCCTGGATGGCCGTGTTCGCGCAGGGTGCGGTCGGAACGATCGGCGGCGGGCACCTGGAGTTCCAGGCGATCGACATGGCGCGCGCGCGCCTCGCGGGCGCGGCGGGCGAATCGGTGCTGCGATTCGCGCTCGGGCCCAGTCTGGGTCAGTGCTGCGGCGGCGTCGTGTTCCTGCGCTTCGAAGTCGCGACCGCGGCCGACGCGCCCGGGCTGCGCCGGCGCATCGCGCAGCAGCTGACGCCGGTGGCGCTGTTCGGCGGCGGCCATGTCGGCGCGGCGCTGGCACGGGTGATCGCGATGCTGCCGTTCGCGCTGACCTGGATCGACAGCCGCGACGGCATCTTTCCCGACGATATTCCGGCCGACGTCTGCTGCGAATACTCGGATCCGGTGCAGTCGGCGGTGCGCGATCTTGCCCCGGGCTCGCGGCTGATCATCATGAGCTTCAGCCATGCCGAGGATCTGGACATCGTCGCCGCCGCGCTGGCACGCCAGCGTGAACGCGGCGACCTGCCGTACATCGGGCTGATCGGCAGCAAGACCAAATGGGCGACCTTCAGGCATCGGCTGGCGGCGCGCGGATTCACCCCCGAAGAACTGGCTCATGTAACCTGTCCGATCGGAATCGCCGGGATCACCGGCAAGGAGCCGGAGGTCATTGCAGTCGCCGCCGCCGCGCAACTGCTGCAGGTATCGACCTAGGGTTTCTACCTATCAATCTGACCGCGGAAACGCTGGAGCACGATCGACAAGCTGTATACACTTTGGTGGACAGGTCGCCGCGGAGCGGGAGAGCTGAAAAGGCTCTCCAGTTCGTGACTCGAGTCGTCCGCTCACAGAGCCCGCAGTGGTGAGCATTTGGACACAACCAAGAGGCGGCTTCGCGCCGCGAGGTGGAGACATCAATGGAAGGCTACCTTCTGGACTGGGGCAATCTGATACTGCGCTGGACGCACGTCATCGTGGCGATTGCGTGGATCGGATCCTCGTTCTATTTCGTTTTCCTCGACAGCAACCTGACCCCGCCGGTCGGCGACTACGAAAAATCGCAGGGCGTGAACGGCGAACTCTGGGCGCTGCACGGCGGTGGTTTCTATCACCCGGTGAAGTGGAATGTCGCGCCACCCAAGCTGCCCGACCACCTGCACTGGTTCTACTGGGAGAGCTACACCACCTGGCTGTCCGGCTTTGCGCTGTTCACGATCTCGTACCTGTGGAACGCAAACATGTTCCTGGTCGATCCTTCGGTGATGAAGCTGACGCCGGCCGAGGCGATCGCGGCGGCGCTGGCGTTCCTGGTCCTTTTCTGGATTCTGTACGACGCGGTCTGCCGCATCTTCGGCCAGGGCAAGAACGGTGATGCGAGCGTCGGCCTGCTGGTGCTGATTCTGGTCTGCATTGCCGCCTGGCTGGCCTGCCACATGTTTTCGGGACGTGCCGCGTACCTGCTGATGGGCGCGATGATCGCAACCACGATGAGCGCGAACGTGTTCTTCTGGATCATGCCGGGCCAGCGCAAGGTCGTCGCCGCGATCAAGGCCGGCCAGCCGGTGGACCCGATTCATGGCAAGCGCGGCAAGCAGCGCAGCGTGCACAACACCTATTTCACGCTGCCGGTGGTGTTCGCGATGCTGTCGAACCACTACGCGTTCCTCTACAGCAACCCGCACAACTGGGTGATACTGATCCTGATGATGTTCGCCGGCGCGATGGTCCGCCAGTTCTTCGTGATGCGCCACGGCTACAAGCTGGGTCGCAACGGCAACCCGCTGCCGTACGCGCTCGTCGGCATCGTCGTGACGCTGGGCGTGATCGGCTGGATTCGCCCTGCGGAGAGCAGCGTTGCGGCCGGCGGCAATACCAAGGTGTCGTTCGAGCAGGTGCAGAAGATCGTGTCGGAGCGCTGCTTCATGTGCCACGGCACGCAGGTGCAGATGAAGGGCATCAACTTCACCGTGCCGGGTGCGATCGAGAAGCATGCGCAGGACATCAACCAGCAGGTGGTCGTCACGAAGATCATGCCGCTGAACAACGCGACCCACATCACCGACGATGAGCGCGCGATGATCGGTAAGTGGTTCAACGAAGGCGCGCCGGCGAACTAGGATCATCCCCAGGCTACACGCTACTTGCGTGTCGCTTCCCCAACCCCCTGAAAGGGGGCGCACCCAGCGGGGCCCGGCATGGCCGGCTCCGCAGGTGCCCGCGAATGGCCTGCTCCGCGGCCTCTCGAACCCGTTTCATGCGGTGTGAGCGACATGTAGCGCAATGGAGTACTGATATGGGCACCTTGCTGGTTCGCGGCGCGCGCTGCATCGCGACACTCGACGCCGAGCGCTGCGAACTGCGGGGCGCGTCGATCCTGATCCGTGACCGGCGCATCGAGGCGATTGGCGCCGCGGCCGATTTGCCGCAGGCGGCCGACGAGGTGATCGACGCGCGCGGCTGCCTGGTGGTGCCCGGCCTGGTCAACACGCACCACCACATGTACCAATCGCTGACCCGAGCGATCCCCGCAGTGCAGGATGCGGAACTGTTCTCGTGGCTGCGCGGCCTGTACCCGATCTGGGCCCGGCTCACGCCGGAGATGGTGCGGGTGTCGACGCAGGTGGCGATGGCCGAACTGCTGCTGTCGGGCTGCACCACCAGCAGCGACCACCTCTATATCTATCCGAACGGCGTGCGGCTGGACGACAGCATCGAAGCCGCGCAGCGAATCGGCATGCGCTTCGTCGCGACGCGCGGCAGCATGAGCGTCGGCCAGTCGAGCGGCGGGCTGCCGCCGGACGCGGTGGTCGAAGACGAAGAAGCGATCCTGCGCGACACGCGGCGCGTGATCGAGGCCTGGCACGACTCCTCGCCCGGCGCGATGGTGCAGGTCGCGGTCGCGCCCTGCTCGCCGTTTTCCGTCAGCCAGGGCCTGATGCGCGAATCGGCGGCGCTGGCGCGAGCCTACGGCGTGCGCCTGCACACCCATCTGGCCGAGAACGACCACGACATCGCCTACAGCCGCGAAAAGTTCGGCTGCACGCCGGCCGAATATGCGCAGCAGCTCGGCTGGGTCGGCGCCGACGTCTGGCATGCGCATTGCGTGAAGCTCGACGCTGACGGCATTGCGCTGTTCGCGCGCACGCGCACCGGCGTTGCGCATTGCCCCTGCAGCAACATGCGACTCGCGTCGGGCATTGCGCCGGTGCGCCGCATGCTGGATGTCGGCGTGCCGGTCGGCCTCGGCGTCGACGGCTGCGCCAGCAACGACGGCGCGCAGATGGTCGGCGAGGCGCGCCAGGCGATGCTGCTGGCGCGCGTCGGCCGCTCGCTCGATGCGTTCGGCTGCGATCACGGACCGGCCGAGATGACCGCGCGCGACGCGCTCGCGCTGGCCACGCGCGGCGGCGCCGAAGTGCTGGGGCGCAGCGACATCGGGCATCTGGCCGTGGGCCAATGCGCCGACCTGGCGCTGTTCGACCTGGACACGCTGGATTTCGCCGGCGGCGCGGTGCACGACCCGGTCGGCGCGCTGCTGCTGTGCGCGAGCCCGAAAGCGCGGCACACCGTGGTCGATGGCCGGGTCGTGGTGCGCGATGGCCAGCTCATGACCGTCGATCTGCCGCAGCTGCTCGAGCGGCACAACCGGCTGGCGCTGCAGCTAGTCGGAAATTAGGCGTGGCGCGCAGCTATCAGCGCGTCACATCCGGCTCGGCAGCCATAGCGCGATGATCGGGAACGAGATCAGGATGACGAGGCGCAGGATGTCGGTGACGATGAACGGCAGCACGCCCTTGAAGATCGTGCTGAAGCTCACTTCCTTGACGACGCTCTTGATCACGAACACGTTCATGCCCACCGGCGGGTGAATCAGGCCCAGCTCCACCGTCATCACGATGATGATGCCGAACCAGATCGGATCGAACCCCATCGCGGTGATGACCGGAAAGACGATGGGAACCGTGAGGATGATCATCGCCATCGCGTCCATCAGGCTGCCGAGAATCAGGAACGTGACCATCATCAGCGCCAGCACGCCATAACGGCCGATCCCTAGGCCGGTGAGGAATTCGGTGAGCCTCTGCGGCGCCTGCGTGATGGTGAGAAAGTACCCGAACAGCAGCGCGCCGATCAGCACCGTGAACACCGCTGCCGTGGTGCGCGTGGCTTGCAGCAGCGCTTCGCGCGTCTTTTTGCGATCCAGCTTGCCGCGGAATACCCCGAGCAGATAGGCGCCGCTGGCGCCCACGCCGCCCGCTTCGGTCGGCGTGAAGAAACCGCCGTACAGGCCGCCGATGACGAAGATGAACAGGGCCACCGGCGCCCACACGGTCTTGAACGCCTTGGCACGTTCGGCCCAGGGTCTGAGTTCGCCCGCGGGCAGCAGGTCCGGCTTGAACTTGACGATGAGATTGACCGTGACGACATACATCGCCATGGCCAGCAGGCCGGGCAGGATGCCCGCCATGAAGAGCTTGCCGATGTCCTGCTCGGTCAGGATCGCGTAGACGACCAGCACGGTGGACGGCGGCAGCATCGCGCCGAGCGTGCCTCCCGCGGCGATCACGCCGGCCGAAAACGACTGCGGGTAGCGAAAGCGGCGCATTTCCGGGTACGCGACGACCGAGAAGGTGGCGGCGGTAGCCACCGACGAGCCGCAAATCGCCGCGAAACCGCCGCAAGCGACGATGGTGGCGATCCCCAGGCCGCCGCGCAAGTGGCCGATGAAGGCGTCTGCCGCGCGGAATATCTCTTTCGACAGGCCCGACGCGGACACGAACGCGCCCATCAGCATGAACATCGGAATCACGCCGAAGGTGTAGTCGGTGACGGTGCGCATCGATGTCAGGCTAACCAGCTTCAAGGCCGGTCCGCCGCCCACGATATAGCTGTAGCCGGTCACGCCCACCAGACCCATCGCCATGCCGACCGGCACGCGCGCCAGCATCAGCAAAAACAGCACCGCGAAGCCAACGAGGGCGACCATGTCGTTGCTCATCGCATGCCTCTGAAAACAATCCAGGTCGTCATCTGTTCATGCCCGTTCGGCTTCCCGACCACGCTCCAGTTCGGCGAGCCGCTCCGGCCGGAAGACCAATTGCCAGGTGCGTATCGCGATCAGCAGCACGGCGCAAGCATCACCCACCCAGGCCAGCGCATACAGCGGCCACACGGGGAGGTTCAGATCGAAGGTCTGCACATGGTCGTGGTAGGTCGCGCGCACCTTGTCAAAAATGGCATAGGTATGCACGGCCACGACAAAAAGCAGTACCAGCGTTGCAAACACGTCGATATAGCGCTTGCCGCGCGCGCTCGCGCTGCTCCACACCAGATCGACGGTAATGTGGGTGCCGCGGTAGCTGGTGGCGGCAATGCCCCAGAAGATCAGCGTGCCCAACAAGAGTTTGCCGAAGTCGTAGCTGTCCGGGATCGAGGTGTCGAAGAACTTGCGCAGCACCACGGACACAAAGATATCGAGCGCGACGATGCCGATAAACAGCGCCGCTAGCCACTCGATGGTGTCGATGATGCGGTCCATGAAGTCGCGCTTCATGGCCGCCGGCGCTGCGCTCTGTGGGCCGCTATCCATTCGCTGAGCGCGCGGTGGGCATCGATCCGATCATTATTGTCCGGCTCCGTACTTGACCAGCTCTTTCTTCAGCGAGTCCATGACCACCTTGGGATCGTAGCCGTCCTTGCGTACCGTCTTGGCCCACTCGGCTTCGACCGGAGCGACCGCCTTGTGCCATGCGGCGAGTTGCTCCGGCGTCAGTTTGTAGATCTCGTGTCCCGGCTCGGCCGCGATCTTGGCCTGTCCAGCGCGCTCGAAGTCCGCCCAGGGGGACGCAACCTTCTCGGCCCATGCAGTGGTGCAGTGGTCGTCGATCACCTTCTTTTGCGCCGGCGACATCGCGTTGTACTTGTCCTTGTTCATCACCCAGACGAACGGCGTGGTGTACAGCGGCACGTCCATGTGGTAGTTCACCACCTTGTCGATGCCGAACAGCACGATGGAACCCCATGGGAAGGTGATGGCGTCGGCCACGCCGCGTGCCAGCGCATCGCGCGCAGCCGGCGCCGAGGCCTGCACGTTGGTGCCACCCAAGGATGTGACGAGCTGTCCGATCGTGCTGGTGGCCGGACGGATTTTCATGTCCTTGATGTCGGTGGGCCACACAATCTTCTTGTGCGAATGGAAGGTGCCCGGGTCATGCACGAACGCGAAGCAGAAATGCACGTCCTTCATTTCCTTCGCCGCGTAGGGGCGGTACCAGGCGTCTATGGCGGCAGAGCCTCCCTTGGCGTTGGAGAACAGGAAGGGCAGTCCGGCGCCGGCCATGATTGGAAAACGTCCTGGCTGGTAGCCCGGGTTGACATAGGCAAAGTCCGCGATGCCGTCGCGCGCCATGTCGTAGTGGTCGAAGGCCTTGCCGAGTTGTTCGGACGGATACAGCGTTGCGGTGATGCTGCCGCCCGATTCCTTCGTGATGTCGGCGGCCCACGCGATCAGCGCAGGGTTCAGCGGATGCTGCGGAGGCACCCAGCTCGACAGCTTCAGCTGCACGGGCTTGTCCTGCGCCTGCGCAGGGGCGGATCCAAGCGCGAGCGCGACGCCGCAGGCGAGCAACAGGTTCGCGGACAGCGCAGACAGGGCTTTGTGCATCATGGTCTCCTAAATGAGGTGCTGGGGGTGGGTCGGAATCGGATCGAGGCGGGGCGGCCGCTGCGCGCGAAGCCCGGTTGCGCAGCGGCGCGTGTGCGGGGGCAGGCCACCGCACACGTTAAGCAAAGCGCTCGCGCAACCCAAGTGGTGTTTTCCCTCGGCGCGCGAAGTTCCTGCACGCGTCGGTGAGGCCGGCACCCTGCGTTCGCGGCGCGGTCGCGGTGCGGCGTCATTCATCGTCGAACCGGGCCAGCGTGGCGCTCGCGTTGTCGAGCAGCAGGAACAGGTCGTATGCGCTGATCGTGATCTTGCAACCGCTGCGTGCCTCGGCGGCGGCGATCCATGCGGCATCGTGGCCGCGCTCGGCCGCCTCGCGCGAGCGCCACAGATAGAAGCCCATCAGACGCCGGTTGTCGGCGCTCACCAGGTAGTGCTTGCGGATCAGATCGGGATTGGCGCGCCAGTGCGCGATAGTTGCGAGCGCGTCGGCGACGATGCTCTCGCGCGTGCTGCCCGCGGGCGCGTCGAAGCTGACGAGTTCGGCGTGCATGTTGCGTCGATTCAGTGTTTCGCGGCCGCCTGGCCGGGCCTGCGCATGCGGCGGATCGGCTGCGCCTTCACCGGCCGCGCCGGCGCACCGTGTTCGGCGAGCACGCCATCGAGCGCCTGGCCGTTCCTGTCAGCCAGCGCGCGAATCGGCCGGCGTGCTGCCTGCGGCCCGATGCTCGAGCGCACGCAGCAAGTTGGTCTTGCCGCGCTCGTTGGTTGAGCCATTGCCCCTTGATCAATCGACCGCACGGCGCGACCGCGTGCCCGAGTCGCCAATGCGCGCCGTTGCCGTGCGCCACGCCGGGGGGGCCAGCGCTCGATCATCGCCTGCCCGGTGGCGTAGCGTCTACCGCGCACCCGGTCCCAGCGGTTCGTGCGGCGCTTCAGGTCGGCGACGCGTACGATGTCGTCGAACGCCATCCAAATCGCAATCCGGCGCGCGGTCTCGCGCGTGGTCGCAAAGCCCGGCGCGGCCTCGGGGTCGGCGCCGCACGCTGCCGTCAGCACCTGCTCGAGCCGCTGCAAGTAGAGCCGGGCGCAGCGGGCGTCCTGGTAGTCGCGCACGCGCTGCAGGCCGAGCGCCAGCGTCGCATGCGCTTCAGCCTGGAATCTATGAACCAAATCGGGCTCAAGCCCATGTATGTTATGCGTGATTCGCTCCGAATCTGATAGCAGCAGGGTGATCGACACGACGTGCTTGCGCGGTACACGCACCGCGTCGTACGCGCGGGCGAAGCGGCGCAGGCTTGCCTCGGCACCCTTGCCGGAGTACACCACGGACTCGTACCGGTCGCGCGGGACCGGGACCAAGCCGCTGCCGGCGATCGCCCGGCATCGCCGTGGCGGAGGCCCGTAGGAGCAGGTCTCGACATGAACGCCCGGTTCGTCCAGATGCGGCTTGGCCTGCAGCATCACGTCGAGCAGATGCGACACCGGCGCGCCCTGGTAGCCGCTGCGGGGGTTCGACTTCCTTGCTGAACGAGACTTCCATCACGGCTCCACGCCGCGATCCTCGGACACATGGCTTCATGAATCAATAAAATATCGTGACTATCAAATATAAGAATCATGCATGTTACGAACCTCGATCTGAATCTGCTCCGGCTGTTCGACGCGATCTATCGCCAGCGCAACGTGAGCCGCGCGGCCGAGGCGCTGGGCCTGACGCAGCCGGCGGCGAGCCAGGGTCTGACCCGGCTGCGCCTCGCCTTGGGCGATCCGCTGTTCATGCGAGCGGCCGGAGGCGTTCAGCCGACCCCGCGCGCGGTGCGCCTCGCGGACGCGGTCGGCAGCGCGCTGGGCATGCTGGAGCAGGCGCTGTCGGAGTCAGCGCCGTTCGATCCGCGTCAGGCGCGCCGCACCTTTCGCATCCACATGAGCGACATCGGCGAGGGCCGGTTCCTGCCGCCGCTGATGGCGGTGCTGCGCGAACGGGCGCCGGGCGTGCGTCTGGAGACCTTGCCGCTGCCGCGCGACCAGATCGCCCGCGCGCTCGACAGCGGGCGCATCGACTTCGCGTTCGGCTTTCTGCCGATGGTGCAGGACGCGGAGCGCGCCGAGCTGCTGCGCGACCGCTACATCGTGCTGCTGCGCGAAGGCCACCCGTTCACGAAGCGCAGGCGCCGCGCCGCAGCGCTGCTGGACGACCTGCAGCAACTGGATTTCGCCGCGGTGCGCACCCATGCGGACACCTTGCGCATCCTGCACGTGCTGCGTCTGGAGGGGCGGCTGCGGCTGACGACCGAGCATTTCACCGTGCTGCCGGCGATCGTGCGAGCGACCGACCTGGCCGGGGTGATGCCGCGCAACATCGCGGAAGGCTTCGCGCAAGAGGGCGGCTACGCGATCATCGAGCCGCCGCTGCCGCTGCGCGACTTCAGCGTGTCACTGCACTGGAGCCGGCGCCAGCAGGCCGACCCGGGCAACCGCTGGCTGCGTCAACTCGTCGTCGATCTGTTCACGGCGGGTTGATGCGGCTGGCGGCCGCCCGGGCCGCCCGGGTCGGCCGGCCCGGCTGGGACCCGTCCGTCAGGCCGCGGCGCCTCCGTGCGCGGCGACCTGCCGGAAGCGCTCGCTGTGCGCGGCGGCGATCGGGTTCGCGTTGGCCACCAGGTCGTCGAAGCGGTAGTTGGCGATCTTCGCGATCTCGATGATCCCGGCCGCGCGTTCGACGCGCGGGGCGTTCGCCATGCGCTGCCAGCCGTTGGCGATCAGGCGTTCGTAGCGATCGACGTCGCGCGCGCAGATGATCAGCGGGAAGCCGAAGTGCTTGCGGTAGGCGCTGGCCATGTTGCGGATCTGGTTGTGCTCTTCTTCCGGCAGGATGCCCATGCCGGCGTCCATGTGGTCGAGCGCGTAGGCGTCGGATTCATCGTCGTCGCCGCACAGGTCGCCGAACGAGTTCATCAGCTCGACCTGCTCGGCCTCGGTGCTGGTCAGCAGCGCGTCGTGGAACGCCGAGCGCAGCGCGAGCGTGTCGGCGAACGGTCGCTGCGCGTAGGCGCGCTCCAGCACCCACGGCGTGTTCTGCACCAGCGGGCCAAAAGTCTTGTCGAATTCGGCGCGCGACATTGAGTTGATTCGGTCAAGGCCGATCAGGTGGCCGGGATGGATCGCCACCGCCTCGTCCGCCTTGCGACCGAGATGGTTGAACACGATGTTGAGCGCGATCGCGGTGAGCGCGCCGAGCGTGATGCCGCTGCCGACCAGGATCTCCATCCACTTCGGCAGCGCGCTCGCGACGAACGGTTGCACGGTCACGAGGACACCGAGGCCGAGGCTGGTGCCGACGATCACGGTGTTGCGATGGTCATTGAAGTCGACCTTCGACAGCGTCTGCACGCCGACCACCGCGACGGTCGCGAACATCGCGAGCGCCGCGCCGCCGAGCACCGGGTGCGGGATCGCGGCGACCAGCGCGGCCGCCTTTGGCAGCGAACCGAGGATGATCATGATCACGCCTGCCGCGACCACGACCCAGCGGCTCTTGATCTGCGTGAGGCGCACCAGCCCGACGTTCTCCGCGAAGCAGGTGTACGGAAACGAATTGAGCACGCCGCCGAGGAAGGTCGCGAGGCCGTCGGCGCGGATCGCGCGCGCGATGTCCTCCTTGCCGACGCGCTTTTGCACGATCTCGGACGTGGCATAGACGTCGCCGGTGGTCTCGACCATCGTGATCATCATCACGATGATCATCGACAGGATCGCGGTCACGTTGAAGGTGGGCATGCCGAAAAAGAACGGCGAGGTGTAGCCGAACACCGGCGCGGTCACCGCGCCGGCAAAATTGGCGTCGCCGAGCAGCCAGGCCACCAGCGTGCCGACCACCAGACCGACCAGCACCGCCACCGTGGCCATGAAGCCGGTGAACACGCGCTGGATCAGCACGATCAGGCCCAGCGTGCCGAACGCGTACAACAGATCCTTCAACGCGACATGCTGCTGAATCACGCTCGGGTTGTTGCCATGCACGATGTCGTTGGCGGCGACCGGCAGCAGTGCCACGCCGATGATCAGGATCAGCGTGCCGGTGACGACCGGCGGAAAGAAGCGCAGCAGCTTCGCGAAGTACGGCGCCGCGAAGAAGGTGAACAGGCCGGCGCACAGCACCGAGCCATAGATGGTCAGCAGCCCGGGCACGCCGCCGCCGGCGGACATGCCCATCGCGATCATCGGACTGACCGCGGTGAAGGTCACGCCCTGCAGCAGCGGCAGGCGCACGCCGATCTTCCAGAAGCCGGCGGCCTGGATGATCGACGCGATGCCGCAGGTGAACAGGTCGGCGTTGATCAGGTGGATCAGCTGCTCGTTGGAGAGGCCCAAGGCGCCGGCCAGGATGATCGGCACCAGCACCGCGCCGGCGTAGAACGCCAGCACGTGCTGGAAACCGTAGGTGGCGAGCTTGGGCAGCGGCAGCACCTCGTCGACCGGGTGCTTGGAGGTTCGGGATGCCGCCGGCCGGGCGGCGCCGGTCGGCGGGATGGTGGTGGCGGTGCTCATGGTGCGTGTCTCCTGGATCGGTGGGAAGGGGCTCGCGTGCGGCGGCCATGGCGCCGCACCGGCAGAGCGGCCGAAACCGCAGCCGCGAATGATCGCGGCTCGGGGCCCGGGCGGCATATCGATGCGCGCATGCCGGGTATGGCCGAGCCGGTATTGCGGCGCCGGATGCGGCTGCTAAGGTACGTGCTGCAGGAGACGTAAGGGGCGGCCGCTTTACAGAGCGGCTTCGCCGCAGCATCATCAACCAAAGCCATCCGCCACGTCATGACGACCCCAATGCAATCCATTCGCTTCTACCATCGCGGCCACGTCGTCGACGTTGCCGGCGTTCATCCCACGCGCACCGTGCTCGACTGGCTGCGCGAGGACGCGCAGCGCACCGGCACCAAGGAAGGCTGCAACGAGGGCGACTGCGGCGCCTGCACCGTGGTGATAGCCGAGCTGGCCGAGCCCGGCGCCGCCGATGCGGTCGGCGGCCTCAGGCTGCAGACCGTCAATGCCTGCATCCAGTTCCTGCCGACACTGCACGGCAAGGCGCTGTTCACGGTCGAGGACCTGAAGGCAATGAGCGGTGCCGACGGGCCGGCCAAGGGCGCGCTGCATCCGGTGCAGCAGGCGATGGTTGATTGCCACGGCTCGCAATGCGGCTTCTGCACCCCCGGATTCGTGATGTCGATGTGGTCCTGCTACGAGCAGCATCAGCAGCATGGCACGCGGCCCTCGCGCCAGCAGTTGGCCGACGAGTTGTCGGGCAACCTGTGCCGCTGCACCGGCTACCGCCCGATCCTGGACGCCGGACAGCGCATGTTCGATCTGCCGGCGGTGCGACTGGACACCGGCCCGGTGGTGCAGGCGCTGCAGGGCCTGCGCCGCCAGACCACCTTCGACTATGCCGCGCCGCTGGGCCAGCGGATCGACCATTTCCATGCGCCGACCACGGTCGCCGAGCTTGCGGCGCTGTGCGAGGCCAAGCCACAGGCACGGCTGCTGGCCGGCTCCACCGACATCGGCCTGTGGGTGAACAAGCAGTTCCGTGACCTGGGTGACATCATCTACCTCGGCGACGTCGCCGAACTCAAGCGCATCGAGGAGCGCAAGATCGCGCGCGGCCGTGAACTCTACATCGGCGCCGGCGCGTCGCTGGAGGATGCCTGGCGTGCGCTGGCGACCCGCTTCGAGGGCCTGACCGACGTGTGGTTGCGTTTTGCGTCGCCGCCGATCCGGCATGCCGGCACGATGGGCGGCAACGTCGCGAACGGCTCGCCGATCGGCGATTCGGCGCCGGTGCTGATGGCGTTGGACGCGCAGGTCGAGTTGCGGCGCGGCGCGAACGCGCGGCGGCTGGCGTTACCTGAGTTCTATGTGGATTACATGAAGAACCGGCTCGAACCCGGCGAGTTCGTCCAGGGTCTGGCCGTGCCGCTGGCGGTGCGCCGGCGCCGGGTGCGCGCCTACAAGATCAGCAAGCGTTTCGACTGCGACATCTCGGCGGTGTGCGGCGGTTTTTCGCTGGCGCTCGACGGCGACAAGGTCGAGGAGATCCGCCTGGCGTTCGGCGGCATGGCGGCGATCGTCAAGCGCGCGGCCACGGCCGAGGCGGCGCTCGTGGGCAAGCCGTGGGACCAGGCCAGCGCGCTGCGCGCCCAGGCCGCGCTGGCCGACGATTTCTCGCCATTGACCGACATGCGCGCAAGCGCGGACTATCGGCTGCGGGTGGCGCAGAATCTGATTCAGCGGTTCTGGCTGGAGACGCGGCCGGCGGACGCGCTGCCGACCGAGGCGACCAGCGTGTGGAGCGCGATGCCGCACGAGGTGTGATCGACGCGGGGTCCGGCCGGCGCGATGCGCGGCCGGTGTGCCGCCCAAAGTTTTCGGAACGGCGCCGCGATGCAAGGCATGCGGCGCGCCCTCTGTAGATATAGGAGACCTCTGATGAACAAGCCGATCGCCCCGGGCCTGCTGCAGCCGGCGCAGGCATTCGCTCACTACCTGGAAAACGCGGCAGCGCGTTTCGACGACCAAGCCGAGGCCAGCGCGCAGCGCGCCGGCGTGCGCGTCGGCATCAGCCGGCCGCACGAGTCGGCGCATTTGCACGTGGCCGGCGAGGCGACCTACACCGATGACATCGTCGAGCGCGCCGGCACGCTGCATGCCGCGCTCGGGCTGGCGCCGGTCGCGAACGGCCGGCTGAAGGCAATCGATGTCGAACGCCTTCGGGCGCTGCCCGGCGTGGTCGCGGTGCTGACCGCGGCCGACATTCCCGGTGTCAACGACTGCGGCTCGATCATCCACGACGATCCGATCCTGTGCGAGATCACGCGGCATGACGACGGCAGTTCCTGGGGCGAGATCCGTTACCTGGGTCAGCCGGTGTTCGCCGTGCTCGCCGAGACCCGGGACGCGGCCCGGCGCGCCGCCGCGCGTGCGCGCGATGTGCTCACCGTCGAAGCGGAGCCACCGGTGCTGACGCCGCAGCAGGCCCATGCGCGCGAACAGTACGTGCTGCCGCCGATGCATTTGGTGCGCGCGACGCATGAGGGCGGCGCGCAGGCCGCGATCGCCCGCGCGCCGCGCCGCCTGAAGGCGACCTTCGATCTCGGAGGGCAGGAGCAGTTCTACCTGGAAGGGCAGATCAGCTACGCGATCCCGAAGGAAGACGGCGGCATGCATGTGTACTGCTCGACCCAGCATCCGAGCGAGATGCAACATCTGGTCGCGCATGCGCTGCACCTGCGCGCGCACCAGGTCCAGGTCGAATGCCGGCGCATGGGCGGCGGCTTCGGCGGCAAGGAGTCGCAATCGGCGCTGTTCGCCTGCGTCGCGGCGGTCGCGGCGAACCGGCTGCAACGCCCGGTGAAGCTGCGGCTCGACCGCGACGATGACTTCCTGATCACCGGTCGGCGCCACGGCTTCTGGTTCGAATACGAGGTCGGCTACGACGACGAGGGCCGCATTCTCGGCGCCGAGATCACGATGGTCTCGCACGCCGGCCACTCGGCCGATCTGTCCGGGCCGGTGATGACGCGCGCGCTGTGCCATTTCGACAATGCGTACTGGCTGCCGGACGTCGCGATGCACGGCTATTCGGGCAAGACCAACACCCAGAGCAACACCGCGTTTCGCGGCTTCGGCGGCCCGCAGGGCGCGATCGCGGTCGAGAACATCATCGACTCGATCGCGCGCGACCTCGGGCGCGACCCGCTCGACGTGCGCCGGATCAACTTCTACGGACGTGGCGAGCGCAACGTCACGCCGTACCTGCAGCCGGTCACCGACAACGTCATCCATGAGCTGGTGGGCCAGCTCGAGGTGAGCAGCGACTACCGCGCGCGCCGCGAGGCGATCACGGCGTTCAACGCGCAAAGCCCGGTGCTCAAGCGTGGCCTCGCGCTGGCGCCGGTGAAGTTCGGCATCAGCTTCAACGTCGCGCATTTCAACCAGGCCGGCGCGCTGGTGCATGTGTACAGCGACGGCTCGATCCTGGTGAACCATGGCGGCACCGAAATGGGCCAGGGCCTGAACACCAAGGTCGCCCAGGTGGTCGCGCACGAGCTCGGCGTCAGCTTCGCCATGGTTCGCGCCACCGCGACCGACACCGAGAAGGTCGCGAACACCTCGGCCACCGCCGCGTCCACCGGCGCCGATCTGAACGGCAAGGCGGCGCAGGACGCGGCGCGCCAGATCCGCGACCGACTCGCGGCCTGCATGGCGGCGCATCACGGCGGCCGGCCCGAGGATGTCGTGTTCGCGAACGACAAGGTCACGGTCAACGGCAAGACGCTGCCGTTCTCGGCGGTGGTCGCGCAGGGCTATGTCGACCGCGTGCAGCTCTGGTCGGACGGGTTCTACGCGACGCCCGGACTGCACTGGGACAAGGACAAGATGCAGGGCCATCCGTTCTATTACTTCGCCTACGGCGCCGCGGTCAGCGAGGTCGTGGTCGATACGCTGACCGGTGAATGGAAGCTGTTGCGCGCCGATGTGCTGCACGACGTGGGCCGCTCGCTGAACCCGGCGGTCGACATCGGCCAGGTCGAGGGCGCGTTCATCCAGGGCATGGGCTGGCTCACGATGGAGGAGCTGGTCTGGCACCCAAAGAGCGGGCTGCTGACCACGCACGCGCCGAGCACCTACAAGATCCCGACCGCGAACGACTGCCCGCCGGTGTTCAACGTGCGCCTGTTCGAAGGCGACAACGTCGAGGACTCGATCCACCGTAGCAAGGCGGTCGGCGAGCCGCCGCTGCTGCTGCCGTTCTCGGTGTTCTTCGCGATCCGGGACGCGGTCTCGGCGGTCGGCGGGCATCGCGTCGATCCGCCGCTGCGCGCGCCGGCGACGAGCGAGGCCATCCTGGACGCGATCGCGGCCGTTTCGGCCCAGCGCTGACGACGCTCGCCGCGGCGCCGGCTCGGGCAACGGGCCGGCGCCGCGTGCCTCAATCTCGATTAAGGGTATCCCTGCGATTCGCCGGGCGGACGCTGCGGTATAACGGCTGGCGTATGGATTGCATGCGGCCGGCGCGATGACGAATCAACCGCTTCTTGACAAGATCGACCTCCATCTGATCCGGGTACTCCATACCGTGTTGACCGAACGCAGCGTCTCGCGAGCCGCAGTGCGCCTGGGCATGCACCAGCCTGCCGTTTCCGCCGCGCTGAAAAAACTGCGCGAACTCGCCGGCGATCCGCTGCTGGTGCGGTCCGGCACCGGCATGGTGCCGACCGACGCCGGTCTGCGCATGATCGAGCCGAGCGCGAGCATCCTGCGCGCGTCCGAGGTTCTGTTCAGCAATGCGCGCGGCTTCGAGCCCAAGACCGCGCAGCACACGTTTCGCATCGCCGCCAGCGACTACCTCGACCCGCTGTTCCTGCCGCAGATCGTCGCGCAGATCAAGCGCGAGGCCCCGAATTCCCATGTCGAGATCTATCCGCTGAGCCCGGCGTCCGACTACCGGCAAGGACTGGCGCAGGGCGACATCGACGTCGTGATTGGCAACTGGATGAAGGCGCCCGACGATCTTCATCTGGGGCGGCTGTTCGCCGACGAGGTGGTCTGCCTGGTGAACCAGGATCACCCCGCGGTGCGCCGGAATTGGGACGTGGACAGCTGGCTGCAGGCGGAACATGTCGCGCCGACGCCGACCCATCCGGGCGCGCGCGGCGTGATCGACGAACTGCTCGACACCATGGGCCTGCAGCGCAACATCGTCGCGCGCTGCCCGTTTTTCGGCCTGATTCCGGTGATGGTCGCGTCCAGCCTGCTGGTGCTGACGACCGGCCGCCAGTACTGCGGTCGCTACGCCGAGCGGCTGCCGGTCAAGGTCCTGCCGTGCCCGGTGAAATTTCCGCCGATGGTGTACTACCAGCTCTGGCACGAGCGCAGCCACGCCTCCAGCGCCGCGAGGTGGCTGCGCGAGCGGGTCAAGACGGTCGCGGGAGAGCTACAAAAACAGTAGCAAATAACCATTGTCATTGCTTGGCTCGGAGCTGATTTCTATAACAATTTACCGGAGACACTAGGCGCCATGAACGCCCCCAGACCTGCGCTCGCGCACCATGCGCAAGCACCACTTCGCAGACGCCGCGGATGGCGACCCTCCGCTTATCGGCCGGCCCGGACCGACCCTTGCGGTGCAGCGACGCTTCGCCGCGCCGCTGCCGAGGAGGCGCGATGAGCCCCGCCATCCAGGCCGTGCCGACGCCGGACACGCCGCGGCTCGAGTTGCGCGGCATTCGCAAGGTCTATCCGTCGATCGTCGCGAACGACGGCATCGATCTGAAGGTCAAGCCGGGCGAAATCCACGCGGTGCTCGGCGAGAACGGCGCCGGCAAGTCGACGCTGATGAAGATCATCTACGGCGTGACCGGGCGCACCGAAGGCGAGATGTTCTGGGAGGGCCAGCCGGTCGAGCCCGAGAACCCGGCGCATGCGCGCAGCCTGGGCATCGGCATGGTGTTCCAGCACTTCTCGCTGTTCGAGACGCTCACGGTGACGGAGAACGTCGCGCTCGCGCTGCCCGGCAGCCCCGATCTCGGCGAGCTCGCGCGCCGCGTCGAGGCGGTGTCCAAGCGCTACGGGCTGCCGGTCGATCCGCGCCGCCTGGTGCATGCGCTGTCGGTCGGCGAACGCCAGCGCGTCGAGATCATCCGCTGCCTGCTGCAGAACCCGAAGCTGCTGATCATGGACGAGCCGACTTCGGTGCTGACGCCGCAGGCGGTGCGCAAGCTGTTCGAGACGCTGCGCCAGCTCGCTTCCGAAGGCTGCAGCATCCTGTACATCAGCCACAAGCTCGACGAAATCCAGGAGCTGTGCCACTTCGCGACCGTGCTGCGCGCGGGCAAGGTCACCGGCACCTGCATTCCGTCGCAGGAGACGCCGAAGTCGATGGCACGCATGATGATCGGCAAGGACCTGCCGGTGTGCGAGCACCCGGCGCCGGCCGAGGGCGGCGAAGTGCGGCTGCGCCTCGCGGGCCTGACGCGGGCGTCCGACGATCCGTTCGGCACCGCGCTGTCGGACATCCATCTCGACGTGCATTCGGGCGAGATCGTCGGCATCGCCGGCGTGTCCGGCAACGGGCAGCAGGAATTGCTGCACTCGATCTCCGGCGAACGGCAGCTCGCCGCGAAATCGCCGGTGCAGATCTGCGGCGTCGAGGCCGGGCACCTGGCGCCGGGCCGCCGGCGCAGGCTCGGCCTGTGCTTCGTTCCCGAGGAACGGCTCGGGCGTGGCGCGGTGCCGCGCATGTCGCTCGCCGACAACGCGCTGCTGACGGCCGCGCGCAAGATGCGCTTCGTGCGCCGCGGCCTGATCGACTTCGCCGCGACGACCCAATTCGCGCGCGACTGCATAGCGCGCTTCAACGTCAAGGCCGGCGGGCCGAACGCGGCGGCGAAGTCGCTGTCCGGCGGCAATCTGCAGAAGTTCATCGTCGGCCGCGAGATGATGCAGGAGCCGAAGCTGCTGGTGCTCGCGCAGCCGACCTGGGGCGTCGACGTCGGCGCCGCCGCGTTCATCCGCCAGGCGGTCATCGACCTGCGCAACCGCGGCTGCGCGGTGCTGGTGATCTCGGAGGAGCTCGACGAGCTGTTCGAAATCTGCGACCGGATCGCGGTGATCGCGCACGGCAGGGTGTCGCCCGCGAAGCGCGCCGCCGAGACCAATGTCGAGGAGATCGGCGTGTGGATGAGCGGCATGTGGCCGGGTGCGGAAACCAAGCAGGAGATGCGTCATGTTGCCTAGACTCGAAGCGCGCGCCGAAGCGTCGAACGCGATGCGCTACGGCTCGCCGTTGCTCGCGGTCGGGCTCACGCTGATCGGCGGGCTCGTGCTGTTCTATCTGCTCGGCCGCAATCCGCTGCACGGTTTTCGGGTGTTCTTCTTCGATCCGGTGCACGATCTGTACGGCATCTCTGAACTGCTGCTGAAGGCCACGCCGCTGATGCTGATCGCCACCGGGCTCGCCGTCGGCTTTCGCGCGAACGTCTGGAACATCGGCGCCGAAGGCCAGTTCCTGATGGGTGCGGTCGGGGCGACCGGGGTCGCGCTCTTGTTCCAGAACTCGCAGAGCGCGCTGGTGCTGCCGCTGATGCTGATCGCGGGCGCGATCGGCGGCGCGGTGTGGGCGGCGATTCCGGCCGCGCTGAAGACGCGTTTCAACACGAACGAGATCCTCACCTCGCTGATGCTGGTGTACGTCGCGCAGCTGCTGGTGTCGTGGCTGGTGTTCGGTCCGTGGAAGGATCCGCAGGGGTTCAATTTTCCGCAGACGATCATGTTCGGCAACAACGCGCTGCTGCCGATCCTGATTCCCGGCACCCGGCTCACCATCGCGTTCCTGATCGCGATCGCGGTGCTCATCGGCGGCTACGTGTTCATGAACCGCAGCTACATGGGCTTCCAGATGCAGGTCGCGGGCCAGGCCGAGGCGGCGGCGCGTTACGCAGGCTATTCCAGCGTGCGCACGGTCTGGGTGAGCCTGCTCACCGGCGGCGCGCTCGCGGGCATCGCCGGCATGGCCGAGGTCGCGGGCCCGATGGGGCAGCTGACCGACCATGCATCGAGCGGCTACGGCTTCGCCGCGATCATCGTCGCGTTCATCGGGCGCCTGAACCCGATCGGCATCTTCTTCGCGAGCCTGCTGATGGCGCTGCTGTACATGGGCGGCGAGCAGGCGCAGCAGCATCTGAACCTGCCGCCCGCGATCGGGCAGGTGTTCCAGGGCATGTTGCTGTTCTTCCTGCTCGGCGCCGACGTCTTCATCAACTATCGGCTGCGGCGCGCGAGCCTCGCGAAGTAAGGAATCGGCATGGACACCACCATCCTCACCTCGATCTTTTCCGCGAGCATCGTCGCCGGCACGCCGCTGATCATCGCCGCTTTAGGCGAACTGGTCACCGAGAAGTCCGGGGTGCTCAACCTCGGCCTGGAAGGCCTGATGTCGATCGGCGCGATCACCGGCTTCGTGGTCACGAACCACTCGGGCAGCCCGGTGCTCGGCGTGCTCGCCGCGATGATCGCCGGCATGGCGGCATCGCTCGTGTTCGCGATCATCGTGCTCAATCTCACCGCGAACCAGGTTGCGACCGGTCTTGCGCTCGCGATCTTCGGCGTCGGTCTCGCGGCCTTCGTCGGCAAGCCGTACGAGTCGGTCGCGCTGCCGCCGATCGAGCCGCTGCACATCCCGCTGTTGTCGAGCATTCCGGTGATCGGCCCTGCGCTGTTCCAGCAGCAGTGGCTGGTCTACTTCTCGTGGCTGCTGTGCGCCGGGGTGATCTGGTTTCTGTACCGCAGCCGGCCGGGTCTGGTGCTGCGCGCGGTCGGCGAGTCGCCGACCTCCGCGCACGCGGTCGGCTACAGCGTGCTTACGATTCGCTACCTCGCGACGATGTTCGGCGGCGCGATGGCCGGCATCGGCGGCGCGTTCATGTCGCTGTTCTACACGCCGATGTGGTCCGAGGGCATGGTTGCGGGCCGCGGTTGGATCGCGCTCGCGCTGGTCGTGTTCGCGACCTGGCGGCCGCTGCGCGTGCTGATCGGCGCCTACCTGTTCGGCGGCGTGATGATCGCGCAACTGTTCGTGCAAGGGTCCGGGCTGCCGATCGAGATTCCGTCACAGTTCCTGTCGGCGCTGCCGTACCTGGCGACGGTGGTCGTGCTGGTGATCATCTCGCGCAACCTGAATACGATCCGCCTCAATTCCCCGGTGTCGCTGGGCCAGTCGTTCCGCCCGGACGCATAATCTTTTCAACCCCCTAGGAGACCATGCAATGACTTCACGCAGAACCGCAGTCAAGACCCTTGGCGTCGCATTGGGCGGGACGGCGCTGCCGCTCGCCTCGATGCGCTCGGCGTTCGCCGCCGAGCCGGTGAAGGTCGGTTTCGTCTACATCAGCCCGATCAGCGACGCGGGGTGGACCTATCAGCACGAACTGGGCCGCCGGGAAATGGTCAAGGCGCTCGGCGACAAGGTGCAGACCAAGGTCGTCGAGAACGTGCCGGAAGGCCCGGATGCCGAGCGCGTGTTCCGCGAGCTGGCGCAGAGCGGCCACAAGATCGTCTTCGGCACCAGCTTCGGCTACATGAACTACATGGTGAAGGTCGCGCAGCAGTTTCCGAACAACGACTTCGAGCACTGCACCGGCTACAAGACCGGCAAGAACCTCGGCATCTACAACGGCCGGTTCTACCAGGGCCGCTACCTGTGCGGGTTGGTCGCCGGCAAGATGACGAAGTCGAACATCATCGGCTTCGTCGCCGCGTTCCCGATTCCCGAAGTGGTGATGGCGATCAATTCGTTCATCCGAGGCGCGCGCGCCGTGAATCCGAAAGCGGAGATGCGCGTGATCTGGGCGAACACCTGGTACGACCCGGGCAAGGAGCGCGCGGCGGCGGAAGCGCTGGTGGCGCAGGGCGCCGACGTGCTCACGCACCACACCGATTCGACCGTCGTCGCTCAATTTGCGGAGCAGAAAGGCGTCTGGGTCTGCTCGTACCACTCCGACATGCGCAAATACGCGCCGACCAAGCAGCTGACCGCGAGCGAGGAGATCTGGGGCGGCTACTACACCAAGACCATCGGCAAGGTGGTCGACGGCACCTGGAAGCCCGACAACACCTGGGGCGGCATCAAGGAGGGCATGATCGACATCGCGCCGCTGAACCCTGCGGTTCCTGCCGACGTGAAGGCGATGGTGCTGCAGGCGAAAGAGGACATCGGTTCCGGCAAGCGGCATCCGTTCGAAGGCCCGGTCGTCGACCAGGCCGGCAAGACGGTCGTGCCGAAGGGCCAGAATATCACCGATGACGCGCTGAGCAAGATGGACTACTACGTCGAAGGCGTCGCCGGCAAGCTGCCGAAGTCCTGACCACCCCCAGGCTGCGCGCTACTTGCGTGTCGCTGCGCCAACCCCCTTCAAGGGGGCACACCCAGCGGACCGGCAAAGCCGGCTCCGCGGGTGTCCGCGAGCGGCCTGCTCCGCGGCCACTGGTTTCATTGAGTTTCCTCCGTTGCGGGTCGTGCGACGCACCGTCGGCAACTGAGAATTCGATGCCCGGCCGCGTACCGCCATGAAAGCCGTCGTCCGACCGGTCGCGCCCGATCGGCTGCCCGCGTTGCTGCGGGCTAGCCCCAAGGCCGAGTTGCATATCCACATCGAGGGCTCGCTCGAACCCGAACTGATGCTCGCGCTCGCGCGGCGCAACGGCGTTGCGCTTGGCTTTGACAGCGTCGAGGCCTTGCGCCGTGCCTACGCGTTCACCGACCTGCAGAGCTTTCTCGACATCTACTATGCGGGTGCGGCCGTGCTTCGAAACGAGCAAGATTTCTATGAGATGGCCCGCGCCTATCTTGCGCGTGCTGCTATCGATAATGTAGCGCACGCGGAGATCTTCTTCGATCCGCAGACGCACACCGCGCGCGGCGTCGCGATCGACGCGGTGATCGGCGGCCTGCATCGCGCCTGCCGCGACGCGCGCGCCGAACTCGGCATCGATGCGTCGCTGATCCTGTGCTTCCTGCGGCACCTCTCCGAGCGCGAGGCGTTCGAGACGCTGGAGCAGGCGCTGCCGCACCGCGAACAGTTCATCGGCGTCGGGCTCGACTCGAGCGAGCGCGGCCACCCGCCAGAGGATTTCGCGCGGGTGTTCGCGCGCTGCCGCGCGCTCGGCCTGCACCGGGTCGCGCATGCGGGCGAGGAAGGCCCGCCGGAATATGTCTGGGGCGCGCTCGACGTGCTCAAGGTGGAGCGCATCGACCACGGGGTGCAGAGCGTGCACGACGCGGCGCTGATGCAGCGGCTCGCGCGCGAGCGGGTGCCGCTGACGGTCTGCCCGCTGTCCAACGTCCGGCTGCGGGTGTTTCCTCGTCTCGCGCAGCACAACCTCGGCGCGCTGCTGGACGCGGGGCTGGTCGCGACCGTGAACTCCGACGACCCCGCCTACTTCGGCGGCTACATCAACGACAACTTCGTGCAGACCTTCGCCGCGACCGGACTCACTGCCGAGCACGCGTATACGCTCGCCTGCAACGGCTTCGAGGCGAGCTTCATCGAACCGGACCAGAAGCGCCGGTATCTGGACCGGGTCGCCGAACTGTTCGAGACCTTCGAGTAGGCCGGCGTCTGTCGGCGTGTCAACCCAAAGTAGAAATGTCCCCGGTTTGGCCAAAGTACAGATGTCCCCTCTGGGTTGGTATTGGTGGGGGTTGGGTCAGGCTGGCGCGGGTGCTGGCTGCGCAGGGCGTAGCCCGAAGCGGGCAGCACCCGCGCGCGGCGCGATCGGCGGGGTGTCGGGCTTGTAGATGCCGAGCTTGCGCTGGCTGTCCTGGAAGGCCAACTCGGCCTTCAGACGGTGCAGCTTGGCCTGCTGTGTGTCGCGCGCCTTGTCCACCCGCGCATTGAGCGTCTTGTGGTCTTCGGCCTTGGCGTGCCTGGGCTCGTGCACGGCAAAGCTGCGAAAGGCCAGCGGCTGACCTCGATAGCTCAGGTGCAACGTGCCGTCGCCATGCTGCGCGATGTCCACCATCGCGCGCGCCTTGGGCGCATGGGGCTGATGGGGCAGCAACTGCAGGATGCTGCCGTTGAACTTGCACGCGCCCTGGGCGCTGAGCTGGCGTTGGTGGTGCAGCGAGCAGATGTCGGCCAGCGCCTGCGTGGTGCCGGCCCAGGGCCGGTGCATGTCCTGCGCCTGCTCGGGGTTGAGCGCAAAGCGCCGGTTGTGCTCGCGCAGGTATTCGTCCAGCCAGGTGTTGGCCTGCTCGATGTTGTCGATGCCTTGCAAGCGCATGGCCTTGCACATGCGGTCCTGCAGCGTCTGGAACAGCCGCTCCACGCGCCCCTTGGCCTGGGGTGAGTGCGCGCAGATCGGCTCGATGTGCAATTGCAGCAGCGCTCGCTCGAACTGCGTGGGCTTGGCATCTTCGGGGTCGGCCTTGGTGAAGATGCCGTGACGGTCGCTGTACAGCGCCAGCGGCGCGCCAAGGCGCTGCACCAGTGCGTGCAGCACGTCCAGGTAGCCCTGGGTGGTCTCTTGCTCGAAGAATCTCGCCCCCAGCACCCGCCCGGTGGCGTCGTCGATGAAAGCGATCAAGCAGCACTTGGCCGAGCGCGCCTCGAACCAGTCGTGATGGCTGCCATCGATCTGCACCAACTCGCCCAGGCACTGGCGCCTCGCGCGTGGACTGTGCACGCGCTTGGCTCGCCGACGCTTGGCCTGCCACAGCCCGGCTTGCAGCATCCAGCCGCGCAAGGTCTCCACGCTCCATGCGAAGCCGTGTTCTCGCTGCAGGTATTCATGCGCCAGTTGCGGACCAAAGTCAGCGTATCGGTTGCGCACCAACTGCACGTAGTGCTCGCGCCGCTCAGCAGCGATGCGACGGTTGCTGGGTCGGCCCCGCTTGCGTGAGATCAAACCCCCTGGGCCTTGCTCGCGCACGCTGCGGCACAGCCGCTTGACCTGGCGCACCGACAGCCCCAACAGCTGCGCCGCCTGCCCTTGGTCAAGGGCCCCATCCATCACCCGTTTGATCACCCCCAGCCGGTTGACTTCCCTCTGACTCATCAGCCCCAACTCCTGCGCCACCAATTCGCCCCTTCGCCATCAAAGGGGACACTTCTACTTGGGGCGCAGGGGACATTACTGTCTTGGGGCCACACGGCGTCTGTCGGCGCCTGTCGGCGATAAAATTCGAGCGCCAGCCCACCGCCCCGGTGGGTTTTGCATTTGTCCAGCCGTCCGCCCTGTCGCTTCAGACAGGTATGGTGCCGGTCCCACGCTCCGGCGGGGCCGCGTGCGGATTGGGCGATCGTTCCCTCGTGTTCCGGGGCCATGTAGAGGAAAACCATGCTCAAAAACCTCGTCGCCGCGTTCGCGGCCGCCTGCCTGCTTTCTTCTCCTTCGTCGTTCGCCGGAACCGCCGCGGGCGCGGACGAGCACGCTCCTCCGCTGAAGATCGCGTTCGTCTACGTCACGCCGCTGACGACCATGGGCTGGGTGCACCAGCATGAACTCGGCCGTCTGGCCCTGCAGGCGGCGCTCGGCAAACGCGTGCAGACCAGTTACGTCGAGAACGTCCCGGAAGGCCCCGACGCCGAGCGCGTGATCCGCAACCTCGCGCGCGCCGGCAACCAGCTGATCTTCACGCCCAGCTTCGGCTACATGGAGCCGACGCTGAAGGTCGCGAAGGATTTTCCCGACGTCAAGTTCGAGAACATCACCGGCTACAAGACCGCGCCGAACGTCTCGGTCGCGAACGCCCGCTACTACGAAGGGCGCTACCTGTCGGGCATCGCGGCGGGGCGCATGACGAAGACGCATGCCGCCGGCTACGTCGCGGGCTTCCCGATTCCCGAGGTGCTGCAGGGCATCAACGCGTTCACGCTCGGCATGCGCTCGGTCGACCCGAAGGCGCAGGTCAAGGTGGTCTGGGTCGACACCTGGTTCGACCCGCCGAAGGAGCGCGACGCCGCGATGAGCCTGTTCGACCGCGGCGCCGACGTGATCGCGTTCCATACCGCGTCCACCGCGGTGATGCAGGCCGCCGAGCAGCGCGGCAAGCTCGCGATCGCGTACCACTCGGACATGCGCAGCATCGCGCCCGACGCGCAGATCGTCGCGGTCACGCACCATTGGGGCGCGTACGACATCGCGCGGGCGCGCGCGGTGCTGGACGGCACCTGGAAGAGCGGCAGCTATTGGGGCGGCGTGAAGGACGGCATGATCCGGCTGGAAGGGTTCGGCCCGAAGGTGCCGGACGCGGTGCGGCGCGAGGTGCTCGCGCGCGAGCACGACATCGCCAGCGGCCGGCTGCTGCCGTTCGCCGGCCCGATCCACGACAACCACGGACGCCTGAT
This sequence comes from Burkholderiaceae bacterium, assembly GCA_030123545.1. Classification (NCBI taxonomy): domain Bacteria; kingdom Pseudomonadati; phylum Pseudomonadota; class Betaproteobacteria; order Burkholderiales; family Burkholderiaceae; species Burkholderiaceae bacterium. Next base: position 791,945 of record CP126124.1, read on the forward strand.
CGTCGCCAAGGGCCAGAGCCTGACCGATCGGCAGATACAGACTATGGACTTTCTGGTATCCGGCGTGCAGGGAAGCCTTCCAAAATAGCGCTCCATGAAAGCCTACCGCGCCGCCATCCTCCGCTTCGCCGACGACGGCGATCCGCACCACTGCGCCGTGTACGACGAGGACGGCCTGCTGGTCGTCGCGCCGGGCGCGAACGGCGTGCCGGTGGTGCACGCGGTCGGACCGTACCGCGAACTGGCGGCTCGATTTCCGGGCCTGGAAATCGAGCATCTGGCGGGGCGGGTCATCGCGCCGGGCTTCGTCGATTTGCATATCCACTATCCGCAGACGAACATGATCGGCTCGCCCGCCGAAGGGCTGCTGCCCTGGCTCGAACACTACACGTTTCCAGAGGAAAAACGCTTCGCAGCCCCCGAATACAGTGAGCAAATAGCTAGCTTTTTCATAGCGGAACTGCTGCGCCACGGGGTCACGAGCGCGCTCGCGTTCGCCACGTCGCATCCGGCTTCGGTCGACGCGCTGTTCGGCGAAGCGCAGACGCGCGGCATGCGCTTCGTCACCGGCAAGGTGCTGCAGGATCGCCATTCGCCGGATGGGCTGCGCGACGAGACCGAGCAGTCGCTGCTCGACAGCGAACGGCTGCTGCGCAAATGGCACGGCGTCGGCCGGCTCGGCTACGCGATCACGCCGCGGTTCGCGCCGAGCTGCTCGCCCGAGCAACTGCGCGGCGCCGGCGAACTGGCCGCGCGCCATCCGGACGTGTGGATTCAGTCGCACGTCGCCGAGAACCGCGACGAGGTCGCGTGGGTGCGCGAGCTGTTCCCCGCTGCGCGCAGCTACCTGTCGGTGTACGAAGACTTCGGCCTGCTGCGCGAGCGCGCGGTCTACGCGCATTGCATCCATTTCGACGAGGCGGACCGCGCGCTGATGAAGGAGAGCGGCGCGGCCGCCGCGGTGAGCCCGACCAGCAACCTGTTCCTCGGCAGCGGCTTCTTCGACTTCCGTGGCGCGGACCGGGTGGGCTACCGCTACGGCCTCGCGAGCGACGTCGGCGGCGGCACCAGTTTTTCGCCGTTCCACACCATGCTGGCCGCGTACTACGTCGGCCGCGCGTCGGTGGAAACCGGCGGCCAGCTGCGACCGGGGTTGAGCCTCACACCGCAGCACCTGTGGTGGCAGCACACGGCCGGTGCCGCGCGCGCGCTGGGCTTGGGCGGCATCGTCGGCAACCTGCAGCCGGGCTGCGAGGCGGATTTCATCGTGATCGATCCGAAGGCCACGCCGCTGCTGGCGAACCGGACCGCTCGCGCCGCCAGCCTGGACGAACTGCTGTTCGCGATGATCGTGCTCGGCGACGACCGGCTGATCGAGCGCGCGGTGATCGCCGGAAGCTGAGCGCCGGCCGGCCCGGACGCCTGCCGTGCCTACAATCGCGGGCACCGCTGAAGGGGCGAGCAATGAGCATCAAGAGCGACCGCTGGATACGCCGCATGGCCGAGCAGCACGGCATGATCGAACCGTTCGAGCCCGGCCAGATCCGCGAACGGCAGGGCCACAGGATCATCAGCTACGGCACCAGCAGCTACGGCTACGACATCCGCTGCGCGCCCGAGTTCAAGGTGTTCACGAACATCCACAGCACCGTGGTCGACCCGAAGGACTTCGACGAGAAGAGCTTCGTTGATTTCCACGGCGACCACTGCATCATCCCGCCGAACAGCTTCGCGCTGGCGCGCACCGTCGAATATTTCCGCATCCCGCGCAATGTGCTGACGATCTGCCTGGGCAAAAGCACCTATGCGCGCTGTGGCATCATCGTCAACGTCACGCCGTTCGAGCCCGAATGGGAGGGCTTCGTGACGCTCGAGTTCAGCAACACGACGCCGCTGCCGGCCAAGATCTACGCCGGTGAGGGCTGCGCGCAGGTGCTGTTCTTCGAGAGCGACGAGGTCTGCGAAACCTCGTACCGCGACCGCGGCGGCAAGTACCAGGGCCAGACCGGCGTGACGCTGCCGAAGGCCTGACGCGAGTCAGTGCAGCGATCCGGCGCCGTGCGCGCTGTCGTGCGTGGTCCTGAGCGCGCAGCGGATCGCGGCGCGCAGGCCGCGCACCATGTCGTCCTGCGACATCGACGGATTGCCCTGCTCCGGCAGAAACGGGAGGTGGATGAAGCCGCCGCGCGTGTGCCGGAAGCCCCGCTGCGTCGCCAGCGTGTGCATCAGGCCGTAGAACACATGGTTGCAGACGAAGGTGCCGGCGGTCTGCGACACCTCGGCCGCGACGCCCTCGTGCTGCAGCGCGAGCAGCATCGACTTGATCGGCAGCGTGGTGAAGTAGGCAGTCGGCCCGCCCGAGATCACCGGCCGGTCGACCGGCTGCGCGGCCGCGTTGTCGGCGATGCGCGCGTCCTCGACGTTCAGCGCGACGCGTTCGAGCGAGACCGTACCGCGTCCGCCGGCCTGCCCGACGCAGATCACCAGCGACGGGCGGTGTTCCAGCAGCAGGTCGTGCAGCACCTGCAGCGATTCTCCGAACACCGTCGGCAGCTGTGCCGCGATCACGCGATGCCCCGCGACCCGGCGGCCGTGCAGCGCATGCACCGCGAGCCAACTCGGGTTCAGCTGCGCACCGCCAAACGCGTCGAAGCCCGTCAGCAGCACGGTCGGACAGGGAAGCGGCGCGGCGGCAGTGGCCTGGCGTCTGGCGGTTACCATGGCAACACTGTAGCGCACCGGAAATGCTGCGCCGCACAACGAGGAGACCGGTGATGAGGTGGGAAGGCAATCGCGAATCGGACAACGTCGAAGACCGGCGCGACCAGGGTTCGGGCGCCGGCTTCGCCGTCGGCGGCCGCCATATCGGCATCGGTGCCATCGTGGTCGCGCTGCTGGCCTCGTACTTCTTCGGCATCAACCCGATGACGGTGCTGAACCTGCTCGGCGGCGGCGGTGCGCCGGTGGCGCAGACGCAGCCGGCGCCGGCCCATGCGCCGCCGGCGGACGACCGGATGGCGCGCTTCGTCTCCACCGTGCTGGCCGACACCGAAGACGTGTGGACCGACATCTTTTCGAAAGCCGGCGCCAGCTACGTCGATCCGAAGCTGGTGCTGTTCCGCGGCGCGACGCCCACCGCCTGCGGCCAGGGCGAGGCCGCGATGGGGCCGTTCTACTGCCCGGTCGACCGCAAGGTCTACATCGATCTGGGCTTCTACCAGACGCTGAAGAACCAGCTCGGCGCGCCGGGCGAATTCGCCGAGGCCTATGTGATCGCCCACGAGGTCGGCCACCATGTGCAGAACCTGCTTGGCATCAGCGCGAAGGTGGACGAGCTGCGCGGCCGCGCCAGTCCGGCCCAGGCCAACGCATTGAGCGTGCGGCTGGAGCTGCAGGCCGACTGCTTCGCCGGCGTCTGGGCGAATCACGCGCAGGCCGCACGCCACATCCTGGAAGGGGGCGATATCGAGTCCGCGATGAACGCGGCGGCGAAGATCGGCGACGACGCGCTGCAACGCGCCGCCACCGGACGCGTCGTGCCCGAGACCTTCACCCACGGCACCAGCGCGCAGCGCGCGCACTGGTTCAACACCGGCCTGCAGGACGGCACCGTGCGCAGCTGCGACACGTTCGGCGCGAAGAACCTGTAGCGTAGGCGCCCGTCGGAATCGGGCGGCTGGCCGTCGCATCAGCGCCCGGTGCGACAATACGGGGCTGATGACTCATACTTTCTCGACGCTTTCGCTGGCCCAGCCGCTCGAGCGCGCGGTTGCCGATCTGGGCTACGAATCGATGACCCCGATCCAGGAGCAGGCCATTCCGGTGGTGCTGGAAGGCCGCGACGTGATGGGCGCGGCGCAGACCGGGACCGGCAAGACCGCGGCGTTCGCGCTGCCGCTGCTGCAGCGCATGCTGCGCCACGAAAACACGTCGGCCTCGCCGGCGCGCCATCCGGTGCGCGCGCTGGTGCTGCTGCCGACGCGCGAACTGGCGGTGCAGGTCGCGCAGGCCGTCAGCGCCTACGCCAAATACACCGGGCTGCGCGCGACCGTGGTGTTCGGCGGCGTCGACATGAAGCCGCAGACCGCCGAGCTCAAGCGCGGCGTCGAGGTGCTGGTCGCGACCCCGGGGCGGCTGCTCGACCATATCGAGGGCAAGAACGTGGTGCTGAACCAGGTCGAGTACGTGGTGCTCGACGAAGCCGACCGCATGCTCGACATCGGCTTCCTGCCCGACCTGCAGCGCATCCTGAGCTACCTGCCGAAGCAGCGCACGACGCTGCTGTTCTCGGCCACCTTCTCGCCCGAGATCCGGCGCCTGGCCTCGAGCTATCTGCAGGACCCGGTGACGATCGAGGTCGCGCGGCCGAACGCCACCGCCGCGACCGTGACCCAGCATTTCTACAGCGTGGCCGACGACGACAAGCGGCGCGCGCTGCGCCAGCTGGTGCGCCGGCAAGGTATCGCCCAGGCGTTCGTGTTCGTCAACAGCAAGCTCGGCTGCGCGCGGCTGGCGCGTGCGCTCGAGCGCGACGGACTGAAGACCGCGGCATTGCACGGCGACAAGAGCCAGGACGAGCGGCTGAAGTCGCTCGACGCGTTCAAGCGCGGCGAGGTCGATCTGCTGGTCTGCACCGACGTGGCCGCACGCGGACTCGACATCAAGGACGTGCCGGCAGTGTTCAACTACGACATCCCGTTCAACGCCGAGGACTACATCCACCGCATCGGCCGCACCGGCCGTGCCGGCGCGGAAGGACTGGCGATCAGCTTCGTCGGCGGCGGCAACGATGCGCGGCTGGTGGCCGACATCGAGAAGCTGATCCGCCGCAAGTTCGAGATCGAACCGGTCGAGTTCGAAGAGGACCGGCCGAACATCCGCAGGCAGGGCCGGATCAACGACGGTCGCCGCGCGTGGCACGGCGCCGGCGCGGGCGACGAGCGGCGCGATGCACCCGACGCGCCGCGCGGCCGCGTGGCAGCGCCGCGCGAGGCCCCGAACGATCCGCTGTTCGACCAGCCGTACCGCGCATCCGACGGCGCTGCCGCGCCCGCATGGGAGGCCGCGGCCAGCAAGCCGGGCTCGCGCGTGTCGGCCAACATCAAGCCCAGGCGCAAGGTCGCGGCGCTGTTCAAGGCCGAGTGAACCGGCCCATGGCCGGGGTCGGCAGGTCGAGCAACAAGCTGCCGGCGCTTCAGGACGCGCCCGGTACCTGCGCCTGCTCGCAGCGTACCTGGATCAATTCGCCGCCGAGGTAGCGGCTCTCTGTGTTGCTGGCGGCATCGATGCGCAGCGCGCTCAAGGCACCACCCCAGACGCAGCCGGTATCGAGTGAAATCAGTCCTGGCCGATCGAGCCAGCCCAGTGTCGACCAATGGCCGAATGCAACGGTCACTTCGGCGGTCCGCCGGCCGGGAACGTCGAACCACGGCAAGTAGCCGTCCGGCGCGGCCGCCGCGCCCTCCTTGGTCGTGAACTCCATCACGCCATCGGCGCTGCAGAAGCGCAACCGGGTCAGTGCATTGACGATCACGCGCAGCCGGTCGGCGCCTTGCAGATCGTCGCGCCACTGCGCCGGTTCGTTGCCGTACATCCGGCGCAGGAAGCCACCCAGATCGTCGCCGCGCAGCGCGGCCTCGACCTCACTTGCAAATGCTATTGTATTGATAGCATTCCATGAAGGCAGGACGCCGGCATGCACCATTAAAAGTGTTCGTCCGGCGATCGTCTCGATCCGCGCCAGGCGCTGCGCGCGCAGCCAGTCGAGCAGAGCCGGGCGGTCGGAGGCCTGCAGCACCGGATCCAGCGTGTCGCTGCGGCTGGCCGCGCGCACGCCGTGCGCGAGCGCGAGCAGATGCAGGTCGTGGTTGCCGAGCAGGCAGCGCGCCGCATCGCCGTAACGCACCATGCGGCGCAGCACCGCAAGTGAATCCGGGCCGCGATTGACGAGGTCGCCGAACTGGAACAGCGTGTCGCGGCTGGCCGAGAAACCGATCTCGCCCAGCAGGCGGCCGAGCGCGGCGTCGCAGCCCTGCACGTCACCGATCAAGTACAGTGCCATCGTCCCGACATTCTCCCTCGCATCCATGGAGCTACTGCTGATCGCGCTGTTGACCCTGCTCAACGCCGTGTTTGCAATGTCCGAGATGGCGCTGGCTTCGAGCCGCAAGGCGCGTTTCGGCGCAATGGTCGAAGAGGGGGACAAGGGGGCCCAGGCCGCGCTGGCGCTGCTGGCGCGGCCGACCCAGTTCCTGTCGTCGGTCCAGGTCGGCATCACATCGATCGGCATGCTGAGCGGCATCATCGGCGAGGCCGCGTTCAGCAACGGCGTCTCGAACTGGATCCAGATGCTGGGGGTGCCGACGCGGGCGGCCGACATCAGCGCGACCGCGCTGGTGGTTGTCGCGATCACCTATGTCAACATCGTGTTCGGCGAACTGGTGCCCAAGCGCATCGGGCAGCTCTATCCGGAGCGGGTCGCGCGCCTCGTGTCCCGGCCGATGACCTGGCTGGCCGCTGCCGGGAGCCCGTTCGTGCGGCTGCTGTCGGTCAGCACCCAGGGCGTGCTGAGACTGATGCGCGTCGACAATGTCGCGGCGCGCGCGGTGACCGAGGAGGAAATCACCGCGAGCCTCGAAGAGGGTCGCGATGCAGGCGTGATCGAGGCGCAGGAGCACCAGATGGTGCAGAACGTGTTCCATCTCGACGATAGGCCGCTGATTTCGCTGATGGTGCCGCGCGCCGACGTCGAATGGCTGGCCGCCGATGCGACGGTCGCGCAATGCCTGGAGCGGGTTGGCGCGGCCGGCAAGGACGCGCACTCCTGGTACCCGGTGTGCCGCGGCTCGCTTGACGACGTGGTCGGCATCGTCAGCGTAGGGCGCCTGCTGCAGCTCGGGCCCGGCGCCCCCGGCACGATCGAATCGCAAGTGCAGCCGGCCGCGTTCCTGCCGGAGACGCTGACCGGGATGGAGCTGCTGGAGCAGTTTCGCGCGAAGTCGGGCCGCATGGTGCTGGTGGTCGACGAGTACGGCGTGGTGCAGGGGCTGATGACGCCGCGCGACCTGCTCGAGGCGATCACCGGTGAACTGCAGCCGGGCACGCAGGCGGAGGCCTGGGCGGTGCTGCGCGAGGACGGATCCTGGTTGCTCGACGGCCTGATGCCGGTGAGCGAACTCAAGGTGCGGCTCGACATCCGCGACCTGCCGGAAGAGGACCGTGGGCGCTACAACACCGTCGCCGGACTGCTGCTTTCCGTCTCGGGCCGGTTGCCCGCGACCGGAGAACGCATCGAATGCGCCGGCTGGATATTCGAAGTGGTCGACTTGGATGGCCGGCGCATCGACAAGGTTCTTGCGACCGAAATCGATATGCCCGAATCCGCGTCCGAATCGACGCAACCGATTCGCAATTGACCGGTTTCCATCTTATGTGCGGCTGACGCAACGCACGGGCCACTGGCGAATCGGAAACGAGTCGGTTATTATTCGCGGGCTTCGTATTTCGACAACCCATTCAATCGGCCAATCAAAATGTCCAGCTATAAAGATCTGTTGAAACAACGCGAACTCCTCGACCAGCAAATCAAGGATGCGCGCCAGCGCGAAATCGACCATGCGCTGACGCAAGTCAAATCGCTGGTTGCCGAATTCGGATTGACGGCGCAGGAAGTCTTTCCGACCGGCCGGGGGCGCCGTGCGAAGGCGCATGCAACGGTGGCGCCGAAATACCGTAACTCCGCGACCGGTGCCACCTGGACCGGGCGCGGCAAGCCGCCGAAATGGATCCAGGGGCAGGATCGCAGCAAGTTCGCGATCGGCTGATTTGCGCCGGTTCGCGGTCGCTTTAATCCGGAATCAGGCCGGCGCACCCGGCTATCGCGCCGATATCGGCACCATTGCAGCCGATATCCGGTATTCGATCGAGTTCCGTGTTCGATCGATTCCGTCCGATCGTCATTCAGGCGTGAAACCGCTTTGTCGGCTGATGCGGATGCGCTTGATTGCGTATTGCCACACCGCCATTCGGCGCGATAACCGCGGCTGAAGGCTGGTTTGTACTACGCATCGAAAATCCTCGCGTTCGCGCTGCAGCCGCTCAGTTGGGTCGCGGCGCTGTTTGCGCTGGCGCTCATTCTCATTCCGCGGCGCCGTCGCCTGGGATTGGCACTGGGCTGGTCGGCCCTGGCGTTGCTGCTGCTGCTCGGTTGGCAGCCGCTGCCTGATCTACTGCTGCGCGCGCTCGAAGCCCGCGATCCGGCACCTGCCTGGACCGCACAGCCGGCTGCGCCCGAATGGCGGGAATATGCAGGCGTCGTGGTGCTCGGCGGCGCGCTGGAGCCGGCCTGGGTGCGCGCCGGCAACGGCCAGGTCGCGCTGAACGGCCAGGCCGAGCGCATGACGATGGCGGTCGTTCTGCTGCGCCAGCACCCCGGCCTGCGTCTCGTGTTCACCGGGGGCGAAGGTGAACTGCACAAGACCGGCGAGCCCGAGGCGGTGCAGGCGCGTGCGTTCTTCGAGAGCCTGGGCGTCGCGTCCGAGCGCATGCAGTTCGAGTCGCGTGCGCGCACGACCTACGAGAACGCGGTGCTGACCGCCCGATTGCCGGGGGTGAACAAGAGCCGCCGCTGGCTGCTGGTCACCTCGGCATGGCACATGCCGCGCGCGCTCGCGCTGTTTCGCACCGCCGGCTGGAGCGTGACGCCGTACCCGGTCGACTACCGCACCGGCCTCGCGACGCCGTGGACTGCGTACTCGTTCGTGAAGAGCCTGCGGCACTGGCAGCTCGCGCTGCACGAGTGGGTCGGCCTGCTGGCCTACCGCACAGTCGGGCGGGCCTGAACCTCGGGTTTCCGCCGGACCAATTGCCTTGCGGTCAGGCCTGCGCCGCCGTCCTGCCGATCTCCGGCCAGCGATGGTGCAGGTAGACCCAGGCCACGAGTCCGACCAGCATCATCACCAGCGACGCGACGGCCATCTCCACGGTCGAATGCATCACCAGCGGTGCGATCCCGCCGGCGACGATCCCGTTCGCCGCCGCGCCGATCACGGCCTGCAGCGACGAGGCCAGCCCGCGCCGCTCGGGGTGCAGGTCCAGTACCAGCAACGTGACCACCGGCACCATCAGCGCCCAGCCGAACGAGAACACCGCGATCGGAAGGATCGCCCACGACGCGCGGGCCTCGAACAAAATATTCGCCGCCAGATTGACGACGCCGATCACCAGCATGATCACGAAGCCGTGGCGGATCTGCTGCTTGGGCGCGATCTTGCCGGCGAGGCGGCCGCTGGCCCAGGCGCCGCCCATGATGCCGGCTATGTTCAGCACGAAGAACCAGAAGAAGTGCTCCGGCGCGAGGTTCAGATGCGTGCCGAGGAACACCGGCGCAGCCAGCACGTACAGGAACATGCCGTTGAACGGCACGCCGCTGGCAAACGCCAGCAGCAGGAAGCGCGGGTCCGAGCACAGCTGCCAGTAGCCGCGCAGCAGGTGCATCGCGTGGAACGGCTGGCGCAGGCTCGCGTGCAGCGTCTCGGGCAGCAGCCGGTAGTTCGCGAACCAGAGAGCCATGCCGATGCCGGTCAGGAACCAGAACACGCTGTGCCAGCCCAGGTGCACGAACAACCAGCCGCCGATGATCGGCGCGATCGCCGGCGCGATGCCGAAGTAGATCGTCACCTGGCTCATCACCTGCTGCGCCTCTGCCGGCGGGAACATGTCGCGGATCACCGCGCGTGACACGACGATGCCGGCGCCGGTCGACAAGCCCTGGATCGCGCGGAACAACACCAGTTGCCCCACGCTCTGCGACAACGCGCAGCCGGCCGACGCGAGCGTGAACAGTGCCAGTCCCCAAAGCACGACCGGGCGGCGTCCGAAACTGTCGGCCAGCGCGCCATGGAACAGGTTCATGAAGGCGAAGCCGAACAGATACGCCGACAGCGTCTGCTGCATCTCGACCGGACCGGCGCCGAGCGACTGCGAAATTCCGGAAAACGCCGGGATGTAGGTGTCGATCGAGAATGGCCCGACCATGCCCAGCACCGCCAGCAGTACGGCCAGTGCCCAGCGCGGCGCCTGCCACAACTTCTGCGCCTCAGGGTTCATCATGCGTGGTTCTCCGGGCTGTCGGTTCTCTGCCGCTGCGCGCATGGTCGGGGATCACACGCGACGCCACGTTGGTGCCCGGCGGGATTGATTTCTTTCGTCTTGCGAGCAGCCGCCATTGTGCCTGCGGTCGGCGTCCCCGCCCGCCATTGACGTGGCGCAAGGTCCGCGGTGCGCAAGGTTGCCGGGAAGTTCCTACACTGGCCCTTATCCGATCGAGGAGGACGCAGAAATGACCGAGCCGACGCACGAGGTTTTCAACCAGGTCGACGACCTGACCGATTTCAACCTGCTCGATACCGATGCGGCGCTGGTCGAGGCGGTGGAGCGCGCGGGCGCCGACTGGGCCTGGCCGCAGTTGCACGGCTATGCCGATCGCCTGGGCGCCGCCGGCACCTGGCGGCTCGCGGACGAGGCGAACCGGCACGAGCCCGAGCTGCACAGTTTCGATGCGCGCGGTCGGCGCGTCGATGCGATCGAATTTCACCCGAGCTGGCACGCGATGCTCGCGCTCTACCGCAGCCAAGGCCTGGTGTCGCTGCCGCAGCGCGAAACGCGCGCCGGCCGCTGGGCTGCGTGGGCCGCGGGCTTCTACCTGCACGGCCAGGTCGAACAGGGCACGCTGTGTCCGGCGACGATGACCACGGCCAGCATCCCGCTGCTGCAGAAGGAGCCGCGGCTGTGGGAGCAGTTGCAGGCCAAGCTCTACAGCGACGAATACGACGCGCGCGACCTGCCGCTGGCCGACAAGCGCTCGATCTGGCTCGGCATGGGCATGACCGAGAAGCAGGGCGGCTCCGACGTGCGCGCGAACACCACGGTGGCGACACCGATCGGCGCCGGCGGACGCGGCGGCGAATACCTGCTGCGCGGCCACAAGTGGTTCTTCTCGGCGCCGCAATGCGACGCGCACCTGGTGGTGGCGCGCACCGGCGACGGCGGGCCGCGCACGTCCGATCTCGCCTGCTTCTTCGTGCCGCGCTGGCGCCCCGACGGCAGCAGGAATGCGATCCACGTGCAGCGGCTCAAGGACAAGGTCGGCAACCGCAGCAACGCGAGCAGCGAGGTCGAATTCGACGGCGCCTGGGGCGTGCTGATCGGCGAGGAGGGCCGCGGCATTCCGACCATCATCGAGATGGCGACCTATACCCGACTCAATTGCGTGCTCGGCAGCGCGGCGATTCTGCGCCAGGCGCTGGTGCAGGCGCTGCACTATGCACGACAGCGCAAGGCGTTCGGCCGGCTGCTGGTGGATCAGCCGCTGATGCGCTCGGTGCTCGCCGATCTGGCGCTGGAGAGCGAGGCCGCGCTGGTGCTTGGCATGCGGCTGGCCCAGGCCTACGAGCAGGGCGACGAGCCGGTGGAGCGCGCCTGGAAGCGGGTGATGACGCCGGCCGCGAAATTCTGGGTCTGCAAGCGCGGCGTCGAGCTGACCGGCGAGACCATGGAAGTGCAGGGCGGCAACGGCTATGTCGAGACCGGTGTGGTGGCGCGGCTGTTCCGCGAAGCGCCGGTGAATTCGATCTGGGAGGGGTCGGGCAACGTGATGTGCCTCGACGTGCTGCGCGCGATCGCGCGCGAGCCCGATGCGGCGCATGCGCTGCTCGCCGAACTCCGCGACGCCGCGGCCGGCGACAAGGCGCTGGTGGCGGCGCTGCAGGCCGTGCAGACCATGCTCGCGACGGTGCCGGACGCGCTCGAAGCGATGGGCCGCGTGCTGGTGCAGCGCCTGGTGCTGGTTGCGCAAGGCTGCCTGCTGCGCCGCCATGCACCGGCCGCCACCGCCGACGCGTTCATCGCGACCCGGCTCGGAGCACAGGACGCGGGCCGCGTGGCCGGAGCGATCGACACCCGCGGCATCGCTGTCGATCGGCTGCTGGAGCGCGCCTTCCCCGTTTGAACCGGGCCGGTGCCGGGCCATGTCTGGCACCCGGCAGAGGCTCGCGCAGCGCGCCGCCGCTTCGTCAGGCGAAGCGCTGCGGCGGTGCCTGGATCACCGGCGCGGCCGCGGCGAGGATCTGCGCGCGGTTGCCGCCGCGGGGCGGATAGATGCGCTCGCGGTTGATGATGCGCTTGGTCTTCTTCGCCGCGTCGCCGGTTGCCACCACGTGCCGGTCCCAGCCTTCGGTGTAGCAGGCGCCCGCCGCGCCAAGGTCGAGGATCGTCGTGTACCACGCGATGTGCATCGGCAGCATGGTGTGCCCGAGCAGGTCGCAGACCACGTTGTGACCGGCGAAGCGCCCCATCGGGCGCGCGTGCTGGCACGACATCACCGACGCGTGGCCAACGTCCACCATCGCCGCCGCGACGTCGCCGGCGGCGAACACGCCGGGCACACCTTCGACGCGAAGAACTTCGTCGATCGCCACGCGTCCGAAGCGGTCCAGCGGCACGCCGAGCTGCTCGGCCAGCGGACTCGCGCGCATGCCGGTGCAGCAGACGACGGTTGCCGCGGCGATCGTCTCGCCGTCTTCGAGGCGCACCCCGTCGGCCGTGACCGACACGATGCGCACGCCGGTGCGCGTCGCGATCCGCTGCGCGGCCAGCGCCTCGGCGATCACCTTGCCGGCCTGCTCGCCCATGTTCGAGCCGATGTGGTCGGCGTGCTCGGCCAGGATCACGCGCACCGCGCCTGCAGGTGCGCCGCCGCGCTCGGCCGCCGCGTGCAGCTTGCCGACCAGTTCGGTCGCCGCTTCGATTCCCGTCAGCCCCGATCCGATCACGAGCGCGGTGTACTGCCCCGGTGCGTGCGGCAGCGCCGGGAGCGCATCGATATGCCGGTTGAGCCGCATCGCGCCGGCATAGGTGTCGACGTCGAACGCGTGCTGCGCAAAGCCCGGCAGCGCGGGCGCGACCATCCCGCTGCCGAGCGCGAACACCAGGCGGTCGTAGTCCAGCGTGCTCGCGCCGCCCTGCGCGTCGATCGACACCTTTCGCGCCCGCGCATCGATCCCGGTGACCTCGGCCTCGATGTGCGCGACGCCGATCGGGTCCAGCACGCCGGCCAACGCGACCCGCACGTCGGACAGGTCGGGCTCGTAGTTGCGCACCCGGATGCCGTGCCACGCGTCTCGATTGACGACCAGCACCTCGATGTCTTTCGCCGCGGTGCCAAGCGCGTCGATCTGCCGTGCCGCGCCGACGGCGCTCCACAGGCCGGCAAAGCCGGCACCGAGCACGAGGATGCGCTTCATGGAACCTCCTGGGAATGCGCCCACCCGAGGTGGTCTTGGCCATTCTAGAAGCGCCGCACGAGAGTTGCTATGAGTGCATAGCGTATCCGCGGTTCCGACACGGCAATGCGGCGGCGTTCGGCGCCTGGGCGCGGGTTGGTGTGGCCGTGTCACATCGGCAGCGCTGCCACTGGCGCGCCGATGTCGTTGCTCGCGAAGCCGATCGGAAGGGGCCGACGACCAGCAAGGCAGGCGCGCCGCAACGCGACCATCGGTCCGGATCTTGGCGGAGAATCAGCGCGAACCCTGGACCGCGCTCACTCTTGGCCCCTCTCCCAAAAGCCGGAACGGCCGGCCACCCGCACGACCTGCTGCTGAAGGTCACCCCGCCGCGCATGCCACGCGGCCTGTTGTCGCGTGCGCGGCTGCTGCCGGGCGCCAACCCTTGGCGAGACAGTGCTGCCTACGTGGTTCAGGCGCCGGCCGGGTTTGGCAAGACCTCGCTGCTGGCGCAGTGGCGCCGCGAATATCTGACGGCCGGCGCCATCGTCGGTTGGCTGTCGGCCGACGCGCTCGACGATCCGCGCCGGCTGGTGCATGGGCTGGCGCTCGCGGTGCGGATGGCGGCGGCGCGGCCCGCTTTTGGCCGTGGCTTGCTGGAGGCGGACGCGCCGGAAGGCCTGGACGGCATGACCGCATTGCTTGCGGAACTGGTGCAGATGGCGCTGAACGCCGTCGTGATCATCGATGAGGTCGATCGCCTTCCGCAAGCGTCGCGCGAGGCACTGGCGTACTTGCTGCGCAATGCGCCGGCGAATCTGCGCGTGCTGGTTGCGGCGCGTTCCGACTGCCATCTCGGGCTCGACGACCTGGTGGCCTATGGTCAATGCGCGGAGATCGGCCCGGAACTGCTCAGGTTCAATCTGGAGGAGACCCTGCAACTCGTGCACGATCGGTTCGGGTCGCGGGTGGATCGGGATACGGCGGCACGGCTGTATCAGCTGACGGAAGGTTGGCCGCTCGGGCTCCAGCTGGCCCTGACCATCGTTGCACGTGGCGCCGACGCCAAGGCCGAGGTTGCCGGTATCGCCGCGCTCGGCGATGCGCTGCACGACCAGATCTTCCGGCTGCTGCTGTCGAACCTGGAACCCTCCGACCGGGAATTCCTTGTCTGCAGTTCGATCCTCGACCATCTGCATCCGGACCTGTGCCGCGCCGTGACGGGGTATCAGGATGCGGTGGAACGGCTGGCCAGGCTGAGTCGCGACACGCCGGTCATCGTGGCGGCGGAGCACGGCGAGTGGCTGCGCATGCATGCACTGGCGCGCGACGCGCTGCGCCAGCGGTTCGCGAGCCTGGATGCGCAACGCCAGGCCAGTGCCCACGCAAGAGCGGCCGAGTGGCTTGCCGCAGGCGGCTGGCTGGAACAGGCGGCGCGACATGCACTGGCGGCCGGCGACCGGCAGAAGGCCTACGACCTGGCCGAGCGCAGCCTGTACGAGTCGCTGATGATGCACGGCCGGCAGGCAGCGGTGCTCGACTGGATTGCGATGCTGCCCGCGGACGAGCTCGACAGCCGGCCCCGGCTGTTGCTTGCGGCGGCCTGGACGCTCGCGGTCAGCGAGCGGCACGAGGAGGCCGCGCGGCTGGTCGCGCGCATTCTGGCGCATCCCCAGGTCGACCAGGCGCTGCGCTGTGAATGTGCGCTGATTCTCGGCGGCGCAGCGGTGTTCGCGGACGACCCGGACCGCTTCGTCGAACTGCATGCACCATGGGCCGAGTCGCCGCCGCTGTCGGACCCGGTGCTGCTGCAGGTGCATGCCAATCGCAGTGCGTACCGGGCCTTGCTCGTGGGAGAGCCTGCGGTCGCGCGCCTGCGTCAGTGGCAGGTACCTCGCGACGAGCTTGGAGGCGGTGCCGGGTACATTGCGCGCTGGAGCGACCTGCTGGTCGGCCTCAGCCATGTCTGGGAAGGACAGGTGCTGCTGGCCGACCGGATTCTGCGGCCCGTGCTGGCCAGCGCCGAGACGGCCTTGGGGCGCCGCAGCCGGTTCAGCTGCATGCTGGCCGCGCTGCTGGCGGCAGCAAGCTGGGAGCGCGATCGCCCGGACGATGCGGCAGCGCTGCTGGCCGACAGGCTCGACGTGCTCGAGCGAAGCGGACTTCCGGAGGCGCTGTTACTGGGTTACAGGACCATGGCGCGCATGGCGGTGGCCGAGGGTGCGGAACACCGGGCGCTCGAACTGCTGGGCGCGCTCGATGCGGCCGGCGCCGCCCGGAACCTGCCGCGTCTGCGCATTGCCGGTCTGGTCGAGCAGGTGCGCATGCACGCCCGGCGTTACCGGGCGCAGACCTGCGGCGAACTGTGCGAGCGGATCGATGCGCTGCTGCGCGATCCGGCGCTGCCACATGGACCGCTGTGGCGGCGCGACGTTCAGCTGCTGCGCGAACTGGCGCGGTGTCATGCGACGATCGCCGCGCGGGACTGGGAAGGCGCGCTGGCGCCGCTGGCGCGCGTCTCGGCACTTGCGGCCGGACTCCATCTGGGCCGGCTGCATATCGAGGTGCTCGGCCTGCAGGCCCTGGCCTTGGAACGCTGCGGCCAGGCCTCGCAAGCGTTGATTCGGGAGGCGATCGATCTGGCTCGCGCCTACGGGCTGCGCCGCGTGTTCGCCGACGCCCACCCCGATCTGGGCCTGTGGGTCGGAATGCTCGACGCCGAGGAAATCCCGCTTGACACGACGCTCACGCCACCGGTGCAGCCGCAGGTCGCGACCGCACCGAGGGTCTCATCCGAGCTGCACGGCACCGTCCTGACCCCGAAGGAGCGAGAGGTGTTGACGCTGCTTGCGCGTAGCCTGTCGAACAAGGAGATCGGCCGCGCGCTGCAGGTCGGCGAAACGACCGTCAAGTGGCACGTGAAGAACCTGTTCTCCAAGCTGGACGCCGGCACCCGCAAGCAGGTCGTGATGCGGGCTCGCATCCTGGGCTTGCTCGAACAGGAAAGCTGAGCGCAGCTGCCCTCGGACCCCTCCGGCGCCCTCCTGCGGCATCTGGGCGCCCCTCCTTGAAGGAGGGGGCGCCAGCGCCTTGTGCCGCCTATTCTTCAGGCCTGCACAACTGCACCCGCCGTTTCGTAGCGGTTGCCGGCAACGGAGACAACACCATGAATGCGATAGTCAACACGGTCCCGTCGAGGGACGCGCCCGCGATCCTGCCGCGCGGTATCCAGGTTCACCCACTGACCTGCGCGATCGGCGCCGAACTGCGCAATGTCGATCTCGGCGAGGCGTCGCGCGATGCCGGCCTGATGACCGAGATCCGGGCGCTGCTGATGCGGCACCGCGTGCTGTTCTTCCGCGACCAGGACATCACCCGCGCCGAGCATGTGGCGTTCGCGCGCCATTTCGGCGAACTCGAGGACCACCCGGTCGTCGGCAGCGACCCCGAGCACCCCGGGTTGGTCCGGATCTACAAGAGCCCCGAGACGCCCGTCGAATACTACGAAAACTGCTGGCACACGGACGCGACCTGGCGCGAAAAGCCCCCGTTCGGCTGCGTGCTGCGCTGCGTCGAGTGCCCGCCGGTGGGCGGCGACACGATGTGGGCCAACATGGTGCTGGCCTACGAGCGGCTGCCGCAGCAGGTCAAGGACCAGATCAGCGGTCTGCGGGCACGCCACAGCATCGAGGCGAGCTTCGGCGCGGCAATGCCGATCGAGAAGCGGCTCGCACTGAAGGCGCAGTACCCGGACGCCGAACATCCGGTGGTGCGCACGCACCCGGAAACCGGTGAGAAGGTGTTGTTCGTGAACGGTTTCACCACGCACTTCACCAATTTCCACACGGCGCGGAACGTGCGCTACGGGCAGGACTTCACCCGGGGCAGCTCCGATCTGCTGCAGTACCTGATCAGCCAGGCCGCGATCCCCGAGTACCAGCTGCGCTGGCGCTGGAAACCGAACGACATCGCGATGTGGGACAACCGGTCCACCCAGCACTATGCGGTGATGGACTACGCGCCATGCCATCGCAGGATGGAGCGCGCCGGGATCGTCGGCGATACGCCTTACTGACAGTCCACTTCAAAAACAATAGCTGACAGCGCTTATTCCATATGGGCTGCATGCTTGTTTTCTTGTAATTTCGTCTAGCCAAACCACTGGAGCGCATCGATGAACTTCCTCGACGGTCACCTTTTCCCCGAAAACCAGCAGCCGCTGATCATCACCGCCGCTCCGTATGGCCCCGAATGGATTCCGTCGGACTTCCCCGAAGACATTCCGGTCACGATGGAGGCCCAGGTCCAGAAGGCGGTCGACTGCTACAACGCCGGCGCAACCGTGCTGCACCTGCACGTGCGCGAACTCGACGGCAAGGGCAGCAAGCGGCTGTCCAAGTTCAACGAACTGATCGCCGGCGTGCGCAAGGCGGTGCCGGACATGGTGATCCAGGTCGGTGGTTCGATCAGCTTCGCGCCGGAGACCGACGGTGCCGCGGCCAAGTGGTTGTCGGACGACACACGCCACATGCTGGCCGAACTCGACCCGAAGCCCGATCAGGTGACGGTGACGGTGAACACGACGCAGATGAATGTGCTCGAACACATGGACGAGCGCGACATCGCGGGCACGTCCCTCGCGTTGCCGGAGAGCCGGCGCGCATACAGCGAAATGATCGTTCCGTCCAACCCGGCGTGGTTCGAGGAGCACATCCGCCGCCTGAGCGCGGCCGGCATCCAGAGCGCCTTCCAGTTCTACAACATCAACAGCTACGAGACCGTCGAGCGGCTGATCCGCCGCGGTGTCTACAAGGGGCCGCTGGTGATGAACTGGGTCGCGATCAGCGGCGGCATGGATGCGCCGAACATCTACAACCTGGCGAACTTCCTGCGTGCGATTCCGGACGGCGCGCTGCTGACGGTCGAGAGCAGCATGCGCAACGTACTGCCGATCAACATGATCGGCATGGCGATGGGCGTGCATGTGCGCTGCGGCATCGAGGACAACCTGTGGAACCAGTCGCGCACCGCCAAGATGGGCACGGTCGCGCAGGTCGAGCAGTTGGTCCGCCTGTCGCGCGAGCTGGGCCGGGAGGTGGCCACCGGCAAGGAGGCGCGCGAGATCCTGAAGATCGGCGTGTTCTACGAAACCGTGGAAGAGACGCTGCTCGCCAACGGCTTCGCGCCGAACCGCGGCGGCGGCAACCAGGGTTATCTGCGCAGGGTTGCCTGAGATGATCGAGCCGACCGTCCTCATCGTGCCGGGCCTGCGCGACGCGGTCGCCGAGCACTGGCAGACGCTGCTCGAAGCGCGGCTTCGTGACGCCGCCCGGCCGGTGGTCAGCGTGCCTCCGATGGGGCGGGCAGGCCTCGATTGCGTGCAGAGGGTCGCTGCGATCGAGCGCGCCGCGCAGGCGATCGACGGGCCGATCGTGATCGTTGCGCACAGCGGCGGCGTGGTGATGGCGGTGCACTGGGCGATGCAGACCTGCCGGCAGGTGCATGGTGCGCTGCTCGCGACGCCCCCTGACTTCGAGCGGCCGATGCCGGATGGGTATCCGAGCATCGAGGCCCTTCTCGTGGGCGGCTGGCTTCCGGTGCCGCGGCGCCCGCTGCCGTTTCCGAGCATTGTCGGCGCCAGCCGCAACGACCCGCTGGCCAGTTTCGGGCGTGTCGCCCGGATGGCGCAGGACTGGGGCAGCCTCCTGGTCGACCTTGGCCCGGTCGGACACCTCAATCCGGCGTCGGGCTACGGGCCGTGGCCGCGCGCCGAGGAGCTGATCCGTGCGCTGGCGCCGGCGGCGGCCGAGGGAGTCGGGCAATGAGTGCGTCGATCCGGGTCGAGCGTCTGGCGTGCAGCCTCGGCGCCGAACTGAGCGGCGTGACGCTTGCCGAGGCGGCGCGCGACGACGCGACCTTCGCGGCGCTGCGCGCGCTGCTGCTCGAGCACAAGGTGCTGTTCCTGCACGACCCGGCGCTGACGCGCGCCGACCACATCGCCTTCGCGCGGCGCTTCGGCGACCTCGAAGACCACCCGGTGGCCGGCAGCGACCCCGAGCATCCCGGGCTCGTGCGCATCTACAAGGGGCCAGACAGCCGCGACGAGCAATACGAGAACGCCTGGCATTGCGACACGACATGGCGCGAATGCCCGCAATTCGGCGCGGTGCTGCATTGCGTGGAGGCGCCGCCGGCCGGCGGCGACATGCTCTGGGCCAATATGGTCGAGGCGTACGGGCGGCTGCCCGACGAGGTCAAGGCGCGCATCGCCGGTCTGCGCGCCCGCCACAGCATCGAGGCGAGCTTCGGCGCGGCGATGCCGATCGAGCAGCGGCTGGCGCTCAAGGCGCGCTTTCCCGACGCCGAGCATCCGGTCGTGCGCACGCATCCGGAGACCGGCGACAAGCTGCTGTTCGTCAACAGCTTCACGACCCATTTCACCAACTTCCATACGCCGCAGAACGTGCGCTTCGGCCAGGACTACACGCACGGCGCTGCGCAGTTGTTGCAGTACCTGATCGACCAGGCAGCGATTCCCGAATACCAGGTGCGCCACCGCATGTGCGCGGGAACGGTCGCGATCTGGGACAACCGTTGCACGCAACACTACGCGGTCAACGACTTCTGGCCGGAAGTTCGCAAGCTCGAACGCGCCGGCATCATCGGCGGGCGGCCCTGCTGAGTCGGTCTAGGGAGATCATTCATGGCGAAAGCGATCCGTTTCAACCACGTCGGCGGCCCCGAAGTCCTGCGCCTGGAGCAGGTCGAGGTCGGTGACCCCGGTCCCGGGCAGGTGCGCGTGCGGCATGCCTATGTCGCCGTCAACTTCATCGACATTTACTTCCGCACCGGACGCTATCCGCTGCCATTGCCCAATGGACTCGGCTCGGACGCGGTCGGTGTCGTCGAGGCGGTCGGCGTGGGCGTGACCGAGGTCAAGCCCGGCGATCGTGTCGGCTATCTGCTGGGGCCTCAGGGCGCGTATTCCGATGTCCGGCTGATGCCGGCCGAGGTGCTGATTCCGCTGCCGGACGGCATCTCCGATCGCACTGCGGCCACGCTGATGATGAAGGGCCTGACCGCGCAGTACCTGTTCCGCCAAGTCTATCCGCTGAAGGGCGGGGAGACCATCCTCTACCATGCGGTCGCCGGCGGCGTGGGGCTGATCGCCTGCCAGTGGGCGAGGGCGATCGGCGTCACCATGATC
Source organism: Burkholderiaceae bacterium (assembly GCA_030123545.1). Lineage (NCBI taxonomy): Bacteria > Pseudomonadati > Pseudomonadota > Betaproteobacteria > Burkholderiales > Burkholderiaceae > Burkholderiaceae bacterium. The sequence continues at coordinate 812,432 of CP126124.1, forward strand.
GGCACCGTCAGCACCGACGAGAAGGCCGCCATGGCCAAGGCCAACGGCTGCACGCACACCATCGTGACCTCGCGCGAGAACATCGCCCTGCGCGTGATGGAGATCACGGACGGCAAGGGCGTGCCGGTGGTCTACGACTCGGTCGGCAAGGACACGCTGCAAGCGTCGCTCGATTGCCTGCAGCCGCGCGGCACGCTGGTCAGCAATGGCACTTCGTCCGGGCCCGTGGTCATCGACTCCCAGCTGCTGGCGGTGAAGGGGTCGATCTGGTTCACGCGGCCCGCGATGATGCATTACATCCAGCCGCGCTCACACATGCTGGACATGGCCCGGGAGCTGTTCGATCACGTGCTGGCCGGGCGCATCGTCAGTGAACCGCAGCAGACTTTCGCGTTGGCCGACGCGGCCGACGCGCACCGCGCGCTCGAGTCGCGCAAGACGACCGGCGCCACCGTCCTGGTGCCATGAAAAGTCCATGGATTGACCGAGGCGGTCCGGTTGCCGTCACTTCCGTCGCTGACGAGCGCGCAATGCGGCGGCAGCGTTTGTTCCAGTGATCGCCGCTCGACGCGGCGCCTATTCATAGCAACAAGGTAGACAAGCATGGCTGCATACGCCCCAGTGATCGATCACGGCGACTTCGCCGAGCCCATCGTCCGACCCGTCTACGCGTGGGCCGTGTTCGCCCTCACGGTCGGCCTGCTGCTGTCGGACTACATGTCGCGCCAGACGCTGAACGCGGTCTTTCCGTTTCTGAAGGGCGCCTGGGGTCTGTCGGACGCCGAACTCGGCTCGCTCAGCAGCATCGTCGCCCTGATGGTCGGCGTGCTGACGGTGCCGCTGTCGATCCTCGCCGACCGGTGGGGGCGCGTGCGCAGCATCACGCTGATGGCGGCGCTGTGGAGCGTCGCAACCCTGGGCTGCGCGATCTCGACGAACTATCACGAGATGCTGGCGGCGCGCGCGTTTGTCGGCATCGGCGAAGCCGCCTACGGCAGCGTCGGCATTGCCTTGGTGCTGAGCATCTTTCCGGCGCGCCTGCGCTCGACGCTCACCAGCGCCTTCATGGCCGGCGGTGCGTTCGGCTCGGTGCTCGGCGTCGCGCTCGGCGGCGTGGTCGCGACGCGACTCGGTTGGCGCTGGTCGTTCGGCGCGATGGCCGGGTTCGGCTTCGTGCTCGTGCTGGTCTACGCCGCGGTCGTCACCGAGAACCGGCTGAAGCGCCAGCGCCCGGCCGCGAGCGGCGTGCAACGCAACCCGGCCGGCGCGCGCCTGAGCCTGCGCTCGTTGGCTGGCGGACTGTTTTCGAGCCGGTCGGTCGTCTGTGCCTACGTCGGAAGCGGATTCCACCTGTTCGTTGCGACGGCGTTGTTCGCGTGGATGCCGAGCTACCTGAATCGCTACTACGCGATGGCGCCGGCGAAGGCGGCCGTCGTGGCCGCCGGGATGGTCCTCGTGACGGGCGTCGGCATGATCTTCTGCGGCATCGTGACGGACTGGGTCAGCAGGACCGTGGCCGCCAGGAAATGGATGGCCGCGATCGTTTACTGCTTGATCAGTTTCACCGCATTGGGCGTGGCGTTCGCGATCGCCGAAGGTCCGCTGCAAATGGCGCTGATCGGCATCGGCATGTTCTTCTGCGCCGGTGCGTCCGGGCCGTCCGGGGCGATGGTTGCCCGGCTCACGCCCGAGCCGATCCACGCCTCCGCGTTCGCGACGCTGACGCTCATCAACAACTTCCTGGGCCTCGCGCCGGCCGCATTCGTCACCGGCATCGTCGCCGACCGGATCGGCCTGCTCGGCGCGCTGCAGTTCGTCCCGCTGTTCTCGCTCGCGGGGGCCGTCTTCTTTTTGCTCGGCAGCCGCAGCTACCTAAAGGACGTCACGCGGCTGGATGCATTGCGCCAACGCTTGGCGACTTGATGCATTGCCGGAACGGACAGCCAAATTTTCCTGACCACCCTTCATTTGGAGAACCCGATAGATGAACAAGAACCTGATCGCCCTGGCCGCCCTGGCCTTCGCCGGCGCAGCCTCGGCCCAGACCTCCGGCTCGTCGGTGACCCTCTGGGGCGTGGTGGACGCCGACATCGGCCATTACAGCCTGGGTAGCCAAAGCAAGACGATGGCAAGCTCGAGCGGCGGCAACGCCGGCAGTCAACTGGGCTTTCGCGGCACCGAGGACCTCGGCGGCGGCATGTCGGCCAACTTCTGGCTCGAAATGCAGTTGTCCAACCAGACCGGCGGCGCGGGGGGTGCCGGCTTCAATGGCGGCACGTTGGGTTCATCGCTCTTCAATCGGCGCAGCACGGTCAGCCTGGCCGGCAACTTCGGCGAAGTGCGCCTGGGCCGTGACTACACCCCGTCGTTCATGAACCACTACATATTCGATCCGTTCCGTGACTCGGGCCCTGGCGCCGGCACCAACATCACCCTGGGCGGTGCGAACGCGCTCGCCGTCGGCGGCGCGAACGTCCTCGGCCAGCCCCGTGCGAGCAATTCCATCCAGTACCTCTGGGGATTCCAGCCGAACGCGCTCGCGGTCCTCGGCAGCGGCGTTTACGGGCAGTTGATGTATGCGTTCCCCGGCAACGCCAACGGCCAGCCGGCGCTTGGCGAGTATGCGGGCGGCCGCATCGGCTATTCGAACGGCCCGCTGAACGTCGCGCTGTCGTACGCGGAGTCGAAGGGCCTTCCTTATGCGCCCGATGCGTTGCCTGCGGGCAATGGCTACAGCACCTTCAAGGAATCGAACCTCGGCGGTTGGTACAACTTCGGCGTGGCCACGGTGATGGCCCACTACGGAGTGAACAACTCCGATGTGGCGCAAACCAAGTTCACGCACTGGGGCGTCGGCGCGACCATCAATGCCGGCCCGGGCTACATCCCGATCGCGTACAACCGCATCAAGCAGAACAACGCGACGAGCGACGGCGCCGACCAGTGGGCGGTGGGCTACGTGTACAACCTGTCCAAGCGGACTTCGTTGTATGCAGCCGTGTCGCACCTCAGCAACAAGAACAACGGTCTTTACAACTTCAACGGCAGCAATGGTGGCGCCAATCCCGGCTTCGCCCCGGCGTCTGCCGCGAACCCCGGCGGCTTTACGCCGGGCAGCAGCGGCACCGGCTACGACATCGGCATCCGGACCTTCTTCTGATCGACGCCGGCGCAAGCCGGCCAACGATGGAACCTTCGAACCCTGTCGCGGCGACGCGGCAGGGTTTTTTCGTCGCTCCCGCCATTGCCGCGCAGGGCTTCGGCATCTTCCTCTCGCGCCGCGGACGGGTTCAGGCCCGAAACCGCCGCCGCGTCAATGCCAGCGCGATCCAGAACGCGCCAACCGTGTACGCGAACAGGGCCGCCAGGTGTTGCAGCGGCGCGTCGGGCCATTCGCCCATGAACAGCGGGCGCACCAGATCGACCGCGTTCGTCAGCGGCAGCCAGGGCGCGATCGCGCGGATCGCCGCGGGCAACTGCTCGAGCGGGAAGAACACCCCGCTCAGAAACGTCATCGGCGTCAGGAACAGCGTGAAGTAGTAAGTGAAGAAGTCGTAGTTCTGCGCGAGTGCATTGAAGATCAGCGCGATGCACGAGAACGTGATGCCGGTCAGCACCAGCACGGGCCAGGCCACGAACAGATTGGGGCTGTGCGTGATGCCCAGCGCCAGGATCACGCCGAGGATGATGGTCGCGGTGAACAGCGCCTTGAACGCGGCCCACAGCATCTCGGCGAGCACGATGCTGTCGAGGTTCACCGGCGCGTTCAGGATGCCGTCCCAGGTGCGCTGCACCTGCATGCGCGAGAACGCCGAATACAGCGCCTCGAAGCTGGCCGCGTTCATCGCGCTCATGCAGACCGAGCCGCTGGCGAGGAACAGGATGTACGGCACGCCGCGGCCGCCGACCTGCACCTCGCCGACCAGCGCGCCCATGCCGTAGCCGAGTGCGACCAGCCAGATCAGCGGCTCGGCGATGTTGCCGATCAGGCTTGGCAGCGCGAGCTTGCGCCAGACGAGCAGATTGCGCAGGAACACCGGCCACCAGCGGCGTGACAGTTGCGGCGGGCGCCACATAGAGAGCCCTTCCCGGGACGGGACGGGCGCAGAATCAGCACCGCGCATGAAGACCTTCGGTGGGCCGCGGAGCAGCCCATGCCGGGGCACCCGCGGAACTGGCTTTGCCAGGCCGCAGGATGCGTCCCCTTGAGGGGGGATTCGAGCGACACGCAGTGCGCGAGAAACGGGGGTGGGTCATGAGTCTTCTCTGATCTGGCGACCGGTGAGCTTGAGAAACAAATCCTCCAGGTTCGCCGGCCGGTGCAGCGTGCGAAGCTGCGGCATCGCGGCCAACCGCGCCAGCAGCGGCCGCGCGTCGCGGGTATAGAAGAACACGGTCTCGCCGCTTTGCTCGACCCGCGCCGCCAGCGCGGCCAGCGGCGCGTCGCGCAGCGCGCCCGCGCCGACACCGTAGACCTCGACCACCTCGGGCTCCAGATGCTCGGCGATCAGCGCGCGCGGCCGGCCCTCGGCGATCTTGCGGCCATGGTCGATCACCAGCAGCCGTGAGCAGAGCCGCTCGGCCTCGTCCATGAAGTGCGTGGTCAGCAGGATCGATTTCCCTTGACTCAGCAGCCGCTGCAGCCGCTCCCACATCAGGTGCCGCGCCTGCGGGTCGAGGCCGGTGGTCGGCTCGTCGAGCAGCAAGAGGCGCGGATCGTTTACCAGAGCGCGCGCCAGGCTCAGCCGCCGGCGCATCCCGCCGGAGAGCTCGCTCGGCTTGGCATGCGCCTTGTGCGTCAGCGCGGCGAACTCCAGCAGCGCTGGCACGCGCGCGTCGACCTCGGCGCGCGGCAGTCCGAAATAGCGCCCGTACACCTGCAGGTTCTCGGCACAGGAAAAATCCGGGTCCAGCGTGTCCGACTGGCTGACCACACCGAGCTGCGCCTTGATCGCGAGCGCGTCGCGCGGCATCGTGAGGCCGCCGAGCGCCTCGATCGTGCCGTGGTCCGGGGCGGTGAGGCCGAGGCACATGCGGATCGTCGTCGTCTTGCCGGCGCCGTTCGGCCCGATCACGCCCAGGCACTCGCCGGGCGCGATCTGGAACGACAGATCGTCGACGACGGTCGTCGCGCCGTAGCGCTTGCGCAGGTGGCTGGCTTGAAACAGGGGCGGCGGCACCGCGGCATTGTGGCGTATCGCGCGGCCGGCGCGCATCAGAGACTGAGACCGACGAACTCGGTCTTCATCCAGTCGATGAAAACGCGGGTGCGCGCGGGAAGCAACTGCGCGTGCGGATAGACCACGCTCACCGGTCGCGGCGGCGGTTCGAATGCGGCGAGCACGATCCGCAGCCGCCCCTGCGCCACCAGCGGCAGCACCTGGTACGAGAGGAAGCTGCCGAAGCCCACGCCGGCGGCGCAGGACTCGATCGCCGGCGCGATGTGGTTGAACTCCAGGTTGCCCTGCGTGGCCACCGGCAGTGCGCGCCCGTTCTCGCGAAACATCCATGCGCCGAGGTTGCTCGGATGGATGCGCACGCAGTTCGCCTGCAACAGCTCGCGCGGATGCTTCGGCGTGCCGTGGCGCCGCAGATAGTCCGGGCTTGCGACCACCACGCGGCGGATGCGACCGAGCTGCTGCGCGACCAGCGACGAGTCTTCGAGCGCGCCGATGCGGATGCCGACGTCGATCCCTTCTTCGAGCAGATTCACCGGCCGGTCGTGCAGCAGCACGCTGCAGCGCATCTTGTCGTAGCGCTGCAGGAAGCGAACGATTGCCGGCGACACGTACATGTGGCCGAACAGCACCGGCGCGGTGACGCTGAGCCGGCCGGTCGGTTCCGCGGCATCCTGTGTGAGCGCGCGATCCGCCGTGTCGGCCGCGGCCAGCACCTCGCGCGCGCTTTGCAGATAGCGGCACCCCTCCTGCGTCAGCGCGATGCGCCTCGTGGTGCGGTGGAACAGGCGCACGCCCAGATGCGCTTCGAGGCCGGCGAGCGAACGCACCACCGCCGGCAACGAGATGTCGAGCACGTCGGCCGCCTTCGTGAGGCTCCCCTGGTCGGCGATCTGCACGAAAGTGTGCATGGCTTTCAGTCGGTCCATGACGCAATTAAACCGGAAAACGGAGCAGTCAAGTGCATGTTTGGCCATTACTTCCAGAGCCGTAGCAAACCAGAATCAGGGCCTCGACAGATCGTCACAGGAGAACTTGCATGATCGCCACCTGTCCCGTTCAACCGATCAGGGTCTACAGCGCGACCGTCTCCGGTCACTCGCACCGCGTGCGACTGTTCCTTTCGCTGCTGGGGCTGCCGTTCGAGACCATTGAGGTCGATCTGCGCAACGGTGCGCAGCGCAGCCCCGAATTCCTGCTTCGCAATGTGTTCGGGCAGGTGCCGGTGATCGAGGACGGCGACGTGACCCTGGCCGACTCGAATGCGATCCTGGTCTACCTGAACGGGCGCTATGCGGCCGATCCGGAGCGCTGGCTGCCGCGCGACCCGCTCGGTGCGGCGCGGGTGCAGCGCTGGCTTTCGGTCGCCGCGGGGCCGCTCACGTCGGGACCATCGGCGGCGCGGATCATGGTGCTGCGCGGGTCGGACCAGGACGCGAGCGAGGTGATTGCGCGATCGCACGATCTGCTGCGCAAGATGGAAAGCGAACTCGCGGCGCGCCCATTCCTGGCGGGCGACACGGCCACGCTGGCCGACATCGCGAACTACACGTACGTCGCGCTCGCGCCCGAAGGCAACGTGTCGCTCGACGCGTATCCGTGCGTGCGTGCGTGGCTGGCGCGCATCGAGGCGTTGCCGGGCTTTGTGCCGATGGTCCGCTCTCGCATCGGGCTCGCCACATGAACGCGGTCGTTGCCGGGTCGCCGTGGCATGAAGGTGAACTGGAAATGCAAGCCCGTGCCGGGGTGCTGGAGCGCATGGCGGTGCTCGGCGCGCGGGTGCTGAGCGACCGGATGTCGGAGCAGCACCGGATCTTCTTTGCCCAGCTGCCGTTCGTGGTGGCGGGCGGCCTCGACGCCGCGCGCCAGCCGTGGGCGAGCGTGCTGGCGGGGCCACCGGGCTCCATCCGGTCGCCTGACGAGCAGCATCTGCGCATCGACACACGCGCGTCGGCGGGCGATCCGCTGGCCGGCGCAATGCGACCCGGTGCCCCGGTCGCCCTGCTCGGCATCGAGCCGCACACACGTCGGCGCAACCGTTTGAACGGCGTCGTGACCGAATTCGACGCGCAAGGCTTCGCGGTCGAAGTGCAGCAGAGCTTCGGGAACTGCCCGAAGTACATTCAGGCGCGCGAGCCGGTTTTCGCCCCCGGAGTGCGTGCTGCGCCGCACGTTCATCTGGCGAACGGCCTCGACGCAGCGGCACGCCGCATCGTGGCGTCGGCCGACACCTTCTTCGTCGCGACCGCGCATCCGGCCGCCGGCGGCGCGCTCGCCTCGCACGGCGTCGACGTGTCGCATCGCGGTGGCCGGCCGGGCTTCGTGCGCGTCACTGACGGGAACCAGTTGACGGTGCCGGATTTCGTCGGCAACGGCTTCTTCAACACGCTCGGCAACATCGCGGTGAATCCACGCGCCGGGTTGCTGTTCATCGATTTCGCAACCGGCGACCTGCTGCACGTCGCCGTGCTGGCAGAGGTCCTGTGGGACGGGCCGGAGCTGGCCACGTTCGAAGGCGCACAGCGGCTGCTTCGGATGGAAGTGGTGTCGGCGCTGCGCCGGCCGGCCGCATTGCCGTTGCGCTGGGGGCCGGCGCAGCCGTCGCCGTATTTGGGCGCAACCGGCGTGTGGCCGCAGAGCGCGTGATCGTCGCAACGCGGGTTCGCGCCGACGCGGCGCTTCGTGCGCGCTACTGGAACGCGACCTCGGAGAAGCTGCGGAGCTTCCGGCTGTGCAGCTGGTCGATGCGCTGCTCGCGCAGCAGCTCGACCGCGCGGATGCCGATGCGCAGGTGCTGGTCGACGCGCTCGCGGTAGAAATGGTTCGCCATGCCGGGCAGCTTGATCTCGCCGTGCAGCGGCTTGTCAGACACGCAGAGCAACGTGCCATACGGCACGCGGAAGCGAAAGCCGTTCGCGGCGATCGTTGCGCTCTCCATGTCGAGCGCGACCGCGCGGCTCTGGCTGAACCGGCGCTGCGGCGTGTTGTGCGGCAGCAGCTCCCAGTTGCGGTTGTCGGTGCTGGCGACGGTACCGGTGCGCATGATGCGCTTCAGGTCGTGGCCCGACATGTGCGTTACGTCGGCCACCGCCTGCTGCAGCGCGACCTGGATTTCGGCCAGCGCCGGGATCGGCACCCACAGCGGCAGTTCCTCGTCGAGCACATGGTCCTCGCGCACGTAGCCGTGCGCGAGCACGTAGTCCCCGAGCTGCTGGCTGTTGCGCAGGCCCGCGCAGTGGCCGAGCATCATCCAGGCATGCGGGCGCAGCACCGCGACATGGTCGGTGATGGTCTTCGCGTTCGCCGGGCCGACCCCGATGTTGACCATCGTGATGCCGCTGCGGTCGTCGCGCACCAGGTGGTAGGCCGGCATCTGCGGCAGCCGCGGCGGCGCCGTGCCGAGTGCGTCGCCGGGCGCCGCCGGCAGCCCGGTGTGGCGCGTGACCACGTTGCCGGGTTCGACGAAAGCGACGTAGTCACTGCCGGGCTTGGCCATCTCGGCGCGTCCGAGGCGCACGAACTCGTCGATGTAGAACTGGTAGTTCGTGAACAGCACGAAGTTCTGGTACCAGTCGGGCGCGGTGCCGGTGTAGTGGCGCAGCCGGTGCAGCGAATAGTCGACCCGCGGCGCGGTGAACAGGGCGAGCGGCTCCGGCTCGCCGGGTCGCGGCTCCCAGGTGCCGTTCGCGATGCCGTCGTCCATCGCGCCGAGATCCGGCAGGTCGAACAGGTCGCGCATCAGCTGGCGCCGCTCGGCCGTGAGCGAGCCTTCCAGATGGTCGTTCTCTGCGAACGAGAAATGCACCGGAATCGGCTGCGTGCTGGTGCCAATCTCCAGTTCGACGTGGTGGTTGTGCAGCAGCAGCCGAAACTGCTCGAGGTAGTAGTCGCCGAACAGATCCGGGCGGGTCAGCGTGGTCTCGTAGCGGCCCGGGCCGGCGACGAAACCGTAGCTCAGCCACGAACCGTCGGCCGCGCCGCTGGCCGCACGCGACACGGTATGGGTCTGGATGCGCACGAACGGGTAGCAGGCGCGCACATGCCCGGGCAGCGACGCGCCGGCGACGAAACGTTGCATGGCCTGGCGCAAATGGCCGATCTGCCGGTCGTAGATCGCTTGCACCTGGGCCAGCGCGGCCTGCGGATCGCGGTAGAACGCCGGTGCGATGAAGTCAGGTGTCTTGTACATGGGGTCTATTGTGGCCGGTGAATGCGTGCAGACGTAACAGGCGTTCGCAGCCGTCTCGCCGTAGGCCTGGGCCGGAAGTTTGGTGCAAGCGCTGCACCTAGAATGGCCGGCGCCGGCTCCCGACTCCGTAACCCAAGACCCCGTGCATCACCCCAACCGCAGAATCGCGATGACGACCCTGGCCACCGTTTGGCTGGCCGCCTGTGGCGGCGGCGGCGGTGGGGCGACCGCGCCATCGCAAGGCGCGCCGCCGGCGGCGGGCGGGAGCGGAGCCGCGTATGGCAATCTCTCCGCCGCGGCGCTCGGCGCCAACGCGTCCCTCAACGGCGCCTTGCCGTTCCCGGCCGACAACCCGTGGAACCAGAACATTTCCGGCGCGGCGGTGGACGCTAACTCCGACGCGCTGATCGCCGGCATTGGCCTGAACACCGGGTTGCATGCCGACTTCGGCTCCGGCCTCTACCAGGGCGCGCCGATTGGCATCCCCTACGTGGTGGTGGCCGGCAGTCAGCCGCAGGTGCCCATCGTGTTCACGGCCTATGGCAATGAGAGCGACCCCGGCCCGTATCCGGTGCCGCCGGACGCGCCCATCGAAGGCGGCGCCAACTCGACGGGGGACCGCCATGTGATCGTGGTCGACCGGGATCATCAGCGGCTGTACGAGATGTACCGCGCCTTCCCCAACCAGGATGGTTCGTGGAATGCCGATTCCGGCGCGGTGTTCGACCTCGACAGCAATAACGTGCGCCCGGGTGCCAAGCCGGGATGGACCAGCGCCGACGCCGCGGGTCTGCCCATCTTCCCGGGGTTGGCGCGCTACGACGAAGCGGCGCGGGGACCGGGCGGCGTGCGACACGCGCTGCGGTTTACCGTGCAGGCCACGCGCAAGGCCTATCTGCCGCCAGCCAACCACTGGGCGTCATCCAGTACTGATTCCAATTTGCCGCCGATGGGCATGCGGGTGCGCCTGAAAAGCAGCTTCGTGATTCCGTCCGGCTTTTCCACCGAGACGCGAGCGCTGCTCACCGCGATGCAGGTGTATGGCATGTTCGTCGCGGACAACGGCAGCAACTGGTTTGTCTCCGGCGCGCCTGATCCGCGCTGGAACAACGATGTTCTGCGCAGTGAGTTCGCGCAGGTGCTGGGGAGCAGTTTCGAGGTGGTGCGCATGGACGGGCTGGTGTCGGGCTGATTCGGCGCGTCAGCCGGGGACCGCTTCACGCATCGTGACGAACTCTTCGGCGGCCGTGGGGTGGATGCCGATGGTGTTGTCGAACACCGCCTTGGTCGCGCCGGCCTTCAGCGCGACCGCGAACCCTTGCACGATCTCGCCGGCGTCGGGTCCGACCATGTGCAGACCGACGACGCGATCGCTCTTCGTGTCGACCACCAGCTTCATCAGCGTGCGCTCGCCGCTGCCGCTCAAGGTGTGCTTGAGCGGCCGGAACTCGCTGCGGTACACGGTGACGCGGCCGAACCGTTCGCGCGCCTCGGCCTCGGTGCAGCCGACCGTGCCTATGTTCGGATGCGTGAACACCGCGGTCGGCACGAACTCGTAGCTCATGCGGCGCAGCGGCCTTCCATCGGAAGGCGGAAACAGATGGTCGACCAGCGCCATCGCCTCGGCCAGCGCGACCGGGGTCAGCTCGAGACGCCCGACCACGTCGCCGAGCGCATGGATCGACGGCACGGAGCTCTGGTAGTTCTCGTCGACCTGGATCGCACCGTGAGCGCCCTGCGCGACGCCAAGCGCTTTGAGCGCGAGGCCGCGTGTGTTCGGGCGGCGGCCGGTGGCGTACAGCACCGCGTCGGCGTCGACGGACCCGCCGCCTGTCAGCCGCACCGACAGCGCCTCTCCGTCGCGCTCGATCGCCGCGACATCGGACTGCAGCCGCAGGTCGACGCCGGCCTTGACCATCTCGGCGCCCAGGAAACGGCGAACGTCGCCGTCGAAGCCGCGCAGCAGCCGTTCGCCGCGGTACAGCTGCGTGACCTTCGCGCCGAGCCCGTTGAAGATCGACGCGAACTCGCAGGCGATGTAGCCGCCGCCGACGATCACCAGCCGCTGCGGGAACCGCTCCAGGTCGAAGATCTGGTCCGAGCTGATCGCGAACTCGCGCCCAGGTACCGGCGGCAGTTGCGGATGGCCGCCGGTCGCGATCAGGATGTGGCGCGCGGTGAAGCGTTCAGCGCCGAGCACGACGGTGTGCGGATCCTGCAGCGTCGCATGCTCGGTGAACAGCCGCACGCCGGCGCCGGTGAGCAGCTGCTCGTAGACGCCATTCAGCCGAGCGATCTCGCGCGCGCGATTCGCCTTGAGGCGCCCCCAGTCGAGCGTCGGATGTTGATCCAGATCCCAGCCGAAGCCGCTCGCCTCCTCGAAGCCTTCCGCGTAATGCGCCGCGTAGCTGTAGAGCTTCTTCGGAATGCAGCCGAGGTTCACGCAGGTACCGCCCAGGCCGGCGACGCCGCGTGCTTCCGTCAGTGCCACGCGGGCGCCGCGCAGCGCCGCCATGCGCGCGGCACGCACGCCGCCGCTGCCGCCGCCGATCACGAACAGATCGAAGTCGTAAGTTTCCATCGCAGCATTTTGCTGCAGTGGTCGCGAGTCCGTGCCCAGGCGCTAAGCCGCTGGTTCAGACCGGATCCGGATCGGTCGCTGGTTGCGGCTGGCGCAGCTGCTTTGCCACTTCCAGCACCGGCTGCAGCACGCTCGCGCCGAGCAGCTTGGAGCGCGCGCCGCTCCAGCCGGTACGCTCATTCGGCAGGTCGGCGTTGTCCTTGAACGGCATCTCGATCGTGAGCGCGAGGCAGTCGAAGCGCTGACTCACCCAGTTCGTCGCCATCGTCGGGTTCGCGGTGCCGGGCGCGGCCTCGCCGTAGCCGTGCGCGGTCTGGAAGTCGGGGCTGGCGGCGAGCCACGCGCTCGTGAACGCGGCTTCCAGCGCGGCGAGCCGCGGCGTGTAGCCGGCGATGCCCTGGCTGCCGGCGACGAAGTTGTACGGCAGCGACTCGTCGCCGTGCACGTCCAGGCACAGGTCGACACCGATGCGCTGCATCGCATCGCGCACGAGGAACACCTCGGGCGAGCGCTCCAGGCTCGGCGCTGCCCATTCGCGGTTCAGGTTCGCGCCGGCGGCGTTGGTGCGCAGGTTGCCGCGCACCGCACCGTCCGGATTCATGTTTGGCACCACGTAGAACTCGCATTGCGCGAGCAGCCGGCGCGCGACTGGATCGGCCTCGTCGAGCAGCCGCTCCAGCAGGCCTTCGACGAACCATTCGGCCATGGTTTCGCCCGGATGCTGACGCGCGATCACCCAGACCTTGTTCTTCGCGCCGGTACCGGAGGCGGTCGTCACACGCAGCAGCGTAATGTCGCGCCCGTCCAGCGTAGCGCCCAGGTGCCGCGATTGCACCCGGTCGCTCGCACCGGCCCAGCCGAGCAGATCCAGATGGCGCTCGTGCGAATATGGCTCGAAATACGCGAGATAGACACTGTTCGTCGCCGGCGTCAGCCGCGCGGTCAGTACCTGCCCGTCGAATTCTGTCGCGATGCGCTGCCACTGGCGCCGGTCATGGCTGGCGAGCACGCGGTAGCCCTCCCATCCCTTCGGATACGCGCTCTGGCCGGCGTTCAGAAACCGCAACACGATCGGCACGCCGGCGGCGCCCTGCAGCCGGAAGTGGAACCACTGCGCGAACTCGGCCGCGTTGTCGGCGCGAATCTTCAGTTGGATGTCGGCCGGGTCGGCAAGGCTGACGACCTCGATCGCGCCGGCATCGAATGCACAGCAGATGGAAAGGGATGGGTTCGTGTTGTTCGGCATTGCAGAATTGTTAGTCAAATCGGGCTTGAGCCCAAGGCATATCTAAGCTGCGCGCTATTAAAACAATAGTAATTGGCGGCGCCGCACCGTCAGGCGCGGGTCGGATTGCCGATCCAGCGCTCGCGCAGTTCGCGCTTCAGTACCTTGCCGATCGCGCTGCGCGGCAGCTCGCCGAGGAGAACCAGATCGGCGAGCCGCTGGGTCTTGCCGACGCGCGCGTTGAACCACGCAAGCAGCGCGCCGGCGGATGCATCGGCCGAGGTGTCGCTGCCCGGCCGGCGCACGACGAACGCGACCGGGGTTTCGCCCCAGGCCTCGGACGGCACGCCGACCACCGCGGCATCGGCGACCACCGGGTGCTCGCGCAGCACCGCTTCCAGATCGCTCGGGTAGATGTTGAAGCCGCCCGAGATGATCATGTCCTTCTTGCGGTCGAACAGGGTCAGGAAGCCGTCGGCGTCGAAGCGGCCGATGTCGCCGGTGCGGATGAAGCGCTTGCCTTCCGGGCTGAACCATTCGGCCGCGCGCGTCTGCTCCGGCTGGCCGTGGTAGCCGGTCATCATGCCCGGCGAGTGACCGACCACCTCGCCGGCCTCGCCGGGCAGGGCTTCGGTCCCAAAGTCGTCGATCAGGCGGATATCGTGCCCTGCCGCCGGCTGGCCCACGGTGTGCAGCTTGTCCGGATGCAGATGCGCCTGCAGGATGCAGGTGCCGCCGCCCTCGGTCATGCCGTAGTACTCGACCAGACCGCCCGGCCAGCGCGCCAGCACGTCGGCTTTGAGCGCGGCCGAGAACGGCGCGCTGGTGCAGAACTTGAAGCGATAGGCGGACAGGTCGAACCGGCCGAACTCGGGCCGCGCCATGATGCGCTGGTACTGCACCGGCACCAGCATCGTGTGCGTCACGTGCTCGGCCTGTGCGAGTTCCAGGTAGCGAAGCGCGTCGAATTTTGGCATCAGCACCACGGTGCCGCCGAACGCCAGCGTCGGGAAGAACGTCACCAGCGTGGTGTTCGAATACAGCGGCGTCGCGAGCAGCGTCACGCTGTCCGGCCCGTAACCGAACGCGGCGCCGCGGCGCACATGGCTCCAGCGCATGCCGTGTCCCTGCACGATGCCCTTCGGTTCGCCGGTGGTGCCGGACGAATAGATGATGTTGAACGGATCGGCCGGGCCGAGCGCGACCGGCGCGGGGCGGCTGCCCTCCGGCGCGAGCCAGTCGGCCAGCGGCCGGCCGGCGGCGCTGCCATCGAGCGCGATGCGCGGCACGGCCGCCACGGCCGGGATCGGCGCGGCGGCGTCGAGCGCCGCGGCCACGTCGGCGTCGACAAACAGCAGCCGTGCCCCGGCGTCGGCGACCATGCGCCACAGGCTGCTTGCGCTGCTGCTCGGCGCCAGCGGCGCGACCGCTATGCCCGCGCGCAGCGCGCCGAGGAATACTGCCGCGTAGTCGATGCTGGTGCCGGCGCAGATCGCGATCGCGTCGCCGGCACGCACGCCGTCACGCTGCAGCGCGCAGGCGACACGGTCCATCAGCGCGTCGAGCGCGGAGTAGCTGAGCGTGTGCCCGCCGCAGACCAGCGCGCGCCGCTCGGGCGCCTGCGCTGCATGGTCGTGGATCAGGTCGGCGACCAGGCCGAACTCGGTTTCGGAGACATTCATCATCGTGGGGGCGCCAGAAAGCTGCCCCGCAATGATGAACGATTTGCCGCAGTGCCGCGTAACTGCGGACCGCGCCTGCAGCGCGAACCGCAGGCGCCGGGAGTTCGACGCGCTGCGAGCCGTCAATTCGACGGGCGGTCCTCGTCGCGATGGCGTTGCGGCCGCGCTTGCTCCTGGGGCTTCGGTCCATGGGCTGCGGCGCGGTTGCCTTCGGCCTGCGGCTGGCGCATCGGCTGCGCTTGCACCTGCCGCTCGCGCATCTGCTGCTCCATCTGTGCACGCTGCGCCTGCTGCGCCGCCGCGCGTGCGGCCTGCTGGCTCTGCTCCTGCTGCATGCGCTGCTGCAGCGCCTGCTGCTGGCGCTGTGCCTGTTCGGCAGCCGCCTGCCGGCGCTGGGACTGTTCCTGTTGCATGCGCTGCTGCTCGGCTTGCTGCTGCGCCCGTTGCCGGTCCTGCAACTGGCGTTGCTGCAGCGCCTGCTGCTGGCGGCTTGCCTGTTCGGCCGCCGCCTGCTCGCGCTGGCTCTGCTCTTGTTGTGCGCGTTGCTGCTGGGCCCGTTGCTGCTGTTCCTGCTGCAGTCGCTGCCGCTGCTCGGCCTGTGCCGCTGCCTGCTGGCTCTGCAGTTGCTGCTGTTGCAGAGCTTGCTGCCGCGTGCGCGCCTGCTGGTCCTGCTGCTGTTCGGTCTGCACCGTGGCCGGCTGACCGCGCAGCGGCTGCTGCGGCCCATGCATCTGCTGCTGGCGCTGGAACGGCTCGGTGCGAGCGGCCTGGTCACGCGGGTTTTGCTCGCGCACCGGATTCGGGCCGGCCGCCGGCTGCGGGCCGTTCGCGGCTTCGTTGCGGCGATGGGGTTGCAGCGGAGCGCCGATCTGCGGCGACGTTTGCGGCGACCCGGGCAGCGACTGGCGCAGCGCGGGGCTGCCGCCGCGCTCGCGGGCGAACGCGGGGTTGTCCATCACATGCCGGTCGATCACCGCGGCCGGCGGCGCTGGATGCGGCTGCGTCACGCGCGAAGCGGCGAAGATCGCGCGCGGGTCGCGCGTCGGCGCCGGCGGCCGCACCACGCGGGCCTGGTCGAGCTCGCGTTCGGACACGTGCACGAAGTTGCCGCGCAGATGCTCGCCCTGCGTGAACGCCTTCTCGCTGACCGCGGTCACCGCCTGCGGCATGCGCTGGTAGCGGTAGACGTTGGTCGTGTTGTTGACGTTGACGATGTTGGTGATGTTCGTCACGTTGCGGTTCACGATTACCGTGCGGTTCACGTTCGTGACGTAGGTCGGGCTCGCGCGGAAGGCCGGATGCCAGACCTCGCCCGGCCCAAGCGGGAACCAGCCGACCGCCGGCTGCGCCAGGCCGCCCACGGTGACGCTGAAGCTCACGTTGCCGACGCGCCCACCGACGAAGCCGACCAGCGCCGGCGCGTACACCGGCCGCACCGAGCGCGGACCCGGCACCCAGCACCAGCGGGTGCCCAGGTAGGCCCAGCGGCCGTAGTGGAACGGCGCGAAGCCCCAGGGCTGGTCGTCGATCCAGGTCCAGCCCCAGGGCGCGATATAGGCCCAGTGGCCGAACCGGTACGGCGCCCAGTTCGCGACCGTGACGGTCGGCACCCAGACGTTGCCGTATTCGGGGTTGTCTTCCCAGGTGCCGTAGCCGTCGAGCTGCTGGTAGCCGGTCATCGCCGGCGGAACGTAGCGCAGCGCGACCGCGCGGTCCTCGGCCGCATCGCGCGCCGCCGCCCAGCGGCCGAACGCATCCTGCGGCGGCGCGCTCGTAGCCGCGACCTGCTGCAAGTCGTTGCCGGCGAAGCTGATCTGCTCGCCGGCCGGCATCACCAGCGGCACGCCGCTGGCGCCGAACACCTGCACGCTGCCGGCGCGAACGGTCACGGTGGTGGCGCCGGTGCTAGGGTCGACATCGACCCGGTATTGACCCGGCCCGGATGCGGTCAGCGCGAGGTTCGGCGTGTCGATCTCGAAGCGCTGGCCGGCCGGTAGCTCGCGCACGCGCGCAGCGACGCTGCCCTGCGTCACCGCGATCTGCACCGTCTGGTCGTCGAGCCGGGTGAACTGCAGGCTGGTCTGGCCGGACATCTGCACCGCGGTCGAGCCCACGTGCAGCTCGGAGCGCGCGCCGGTGTCGTTCCAGACCCGATCGCCCTGCGTCAGCGGTCGGTTCAGCACCGCGGCGGCCCATTGGTCGTAGCCGGCCGGCTCGAAGCTGACCGCGCCGTCAAAGTAGTTCAGCTGCGCGACGCGATCGGGCGGGTTCACGTAGGACGTGTCCTGCGCGAAAGCCGTGGTGCCGAGCGCGGCCAGCGGCAGCAGCGCCAGCGCGAGTACGCGGCGCAGCCACGAAAAAACCTGCGGATTCATCTTGCGTTCTCCTGCGGCCTGAACAACGGGCGGCCGCTCCGGGTGGACCCTGTATTCCTTAGAACGCGCGAGCCGCCGCAAAGATCACCGCCGAGGGGCCGGCGAAGGTAAAAGTCGCGCGGCGGGTTGCAAGCACTTGTAAGGCGACGGTGATTTCACCGTGCATGGGTCACGCCGCCGTCGACCACCAGCGTTTCGCCGACCACGTAGTCTCCGGCGCGCGACGCGAGGTAGATCGCCGCGCCGGCCATGTCCTCGGCATTGCCGATGCGGCCGACCGGAATCCGCTTTGCCACGTCGTCCGCGTGGTCGCGCGCGGCGCGGTTCATGTCGGACGCGAACGCACCGGGGGCGATCGCGCTCGCCACGATGTTGTCCTGCGCCAGCCGCAGCGCCATGCGTCGCGTCAGGTGGATCAGGCCGGACTTGCTCGCCGCGTACGAATAGGTCTCCAGCGGATTGACCGAAATCCCGTCGATCGACGCGATGTTGATCACCTTCGCCGGCCGCGCCTTGGCTGCCTTGCGCAGCATCTCGTGCAGCGCCTGGGTCAGGAAGAACGGGGTCTTCAGGTTCAGGTTCACCACCTTGTCCCAGCCGTTCTCGGTGAATTCGTCGAACGGCTCGGCCCAGGCCGCGCCGGCGTTGTTCACCAGGATGTCGAGCTGCGGCTCGCGCTCGGCCAGCGCCTTTGCGAGCGCGGCGATGCCGGCCCGGCTCGACACATCGAACGGCAGCGACGCGCAGGGGCCGAGTCCGGACAGCTCGCGCGCGGCCTCGTCGCAGGCCTCGGCTTTGCGCGCGCTGATGTAGACACGCGCACCCTGCGCCAGAAAGCCGGCCGCGATCATGCGGCCGATACCACGCGAGCCGCCGGTGACCAGCGCGACGCGGCCTTCGAGGGAAAACAGATCGTTCATCACGGGAGGTCTCCTATCCGATCGGGCAAGCCTAGCGCCGAATCGCGCGGCGGGCATGCCCCGCGTGTCGCACAGGCGTCGGCAACGGGTGTTCCCGGGTCGGATCGGATGGCGCGCATCATTCGGCGCGCAGCAGCAGCTCGCCCTCGATCTCGACCGGGATGCGGTACGGCAGCTCGGCCAGGCCGACCGCGCTGCGCGCATGGCTGCCGGCGTCGGCGCCGAACAGTTCGACGACGAGGTCGGTGAACCCGTTGATCACCGCGGGCTGGCGGTCGAACCCCGGCGCGGAATTGACCATGCCGAACACCCGCACCCAGCGCTCGATCCGGCTCAAAGAGCCGAGCGTGCGCTGCAGGCTGCCCAGGATCGCGAGTGCGGTGAGGCGCGCGGCCTGGTAGCCCTGCTCGGGCGTCAGCTCGGCGCCGACCTTGCCAAGCGGCCGCGCGAGCGCGCCGTGTTCGTCGGTCGGCCCATGACCCGAGATCAGCACGCGGCGCCCGACCACATGCACCCACGGAAACGGCAGCGCCGCGCCGGGCGGCAGCTGCAGCGGCGCCGGCAGGCGCAGGCCGCGTTCGCGCAGGCGGGATTCGGGATCGGGGTTCATCGCCATCTCCGGTGGGTGACTACAGGGTTCGCCGGCATTCTGCCTCGCCGCCGCGGTCAGCGCATGGGCGCGGCCAGCGGACTCGGCGCAGCCGTCGAAATTTGAATGAAATAGGGCAAAAGCCCATGCATTTATTGCATAGTTAGCTACAAAAACAATAGTAAAACGATGCTGCGACACTAGGCCCGGCGGCGATCTTTGCTTAGCATCGGCGCGTTCGCACTGGCGGTTCGGCTCACAGCCGCTCGGTGTCGCTGCGGCGAACAAGCAAGCATACAGAGGAGACCACCCGATGAACGCCCTCCGAACCCGGCTGCTGCTCGGCAGCCTGGCGCTGGCCGTGCTCTCCGCCTGCGGCGCGGCGCATGGACCGGTCGCGCCGGCCGCTGCGCTGCCCACGGCCGCAGCGCCCGCGCCCTCCGCTGCGCCGCGAATTGTCGGGTCGTCGTCAGCCGCGGCGACCCCGGCGCAGCCGACCACGGCGGCGCAGGCCGCGGCCGCTGCCTACGGCTGGAACATGGACGTGTTCCACCCGGTGGTTGCGCGCCACGGCATGGTCGCGACCGAACAGCGCCTCGCGTCGCAGATCGGCCTGCAGGTGCTGAAATCCGGCGGCAACGCGGTCGATGCGGCGGTCGCGATCGGCTTCGCGCTCGCGGTCGCGCTGCCGGACTCCGGCAACCTCGGCGGCGGCGGTTTCATGATGGTGCACGAGGCCAAGACCGGGCGCGACATCGCGCTCGACTTCCGCGAAGTCGCGCCGCGCAGTGCGACGCGCGACATGTACCTCGACGAAAAAGGCAACGTGATCGACGGCAAGTCGCTCTACACCCGCTACGCGATCGGCGTGCCCGGCACCGTCGCCGGCATGGACTACGCGATCCGCCACTGGGGCACGATGCCGCTGGCCAAAGCCATTGCGCCGGCGATCCGGCTTGCCGAGCAGGGCTTTCCGGTCAGCGACACGTTGGCGAAGGCGCTGGCCCGGGAAAAGAACCACATGGGCCAATGGCCGGCAACGCGGGCGATCTTCTGGAGGAACGGCGCGCCGCTCAAGGCGGGCGACCGGCTGGTGCAAAAGGACCTCGCGCATTCGATGCGGCTGATCGCCGAGCACGGCGCGAAGGCGTTCTACGACGGCGAGGTCGCGCGCCGCATCGCGGCCGACATGCGCGCGCACGACGGGCCGATCACGGCAGAGGACTTGCGCGACTACAAGGTGGTGGAACGCGAGCCGCTGCGCGGCACGTACCGCGGTTACCAGATCGTCACGATGCCGCCGCCTTCGTCGGGCGGCGTGCACCTGGTCGAAATCCTCAACATCATGGAGAACTGGCCGATTCACGACTGGGGCCACAACAGCGCGCGGACCGTGCACCACATGGCCGAGGCGATGAAGCTGGCCTATGCGGACCGTTCCAAATACCTGGGCGACCCGGCCTTCGTCAAGATCCCGGTGGCGGGGCTGACGTCGAAGGCCTACGCGGCGTCGCTCGCGAAGGGCATCGACCCTCATCACGCGCGCAGCGCGAAGGACATCGCGCCCGGCAACCCGTTGCCGTACGAGAGCCGCCAGACCACGCATTACTCGGTGATGGACCGCCAGGGCAACATGGTCGCGGTCACCTACACGCTGAACACCGGCTTCGGCAGCGGCATCGTCGCGCCCGGCACCGGCATCCTGCTGAACAACGAGATGGACGACTTCTCGGCCAAGCCGGGCGTGCCGAACGTCTACGGCCTCGTCGGCGGCGAAGCGAACGCGGTGCAGGCGGGCAAGCGCCCGCTGTCGTCGATGACGCCGACGCTGGTGTTCAAGGACGGCAAGCCCTGGCTCGTCACCGGCAGCCCCGGCGGCGCGTGGATCATCACGACCGTGCTGCAGCAGATCGTCAACGCGATCGACTTCGGCATGAACCCGGCCGAGGCGGCGTCGCAAGTGCGCTTCCACGACCAGTGGCTGCCCGACGAACTGCGGGTGGAGAAGGGATTCCCCGTCGACACGATCCGTCTGCTGCGCCAGATGGGCCATCACGTGGTGGTGAAGGCGACGATGGGCAACACCCAGACGATCGAGCGGCACGGCGACGAGCTCTGGGGCTATTCCGATCCGCGCAATCCGGACGGAAGCACGCTCGGGTACTGAAGGCGCATGGCGACTTTGCAGACAGACGTTGTGGTGGTCGGTGGCGGGTTGGCCGGCATCGTCACCGCGCTCGAGCTGCTGCGCGCCGGACAGCGCGTGACGCTGGTCGATCGCGACACGCCGGAGCGCCTGGGCGGTCTCGCGCTGTGGGCGTTCGGCGGCATGGCGCTGGTCGGAACGCCGCTGCAGGCGCGCGCGGGAATTGCCGACACGCCGGAGCGTGCACTCGCCGACTGGATACGCTTCGGCGAGCTCGACCCTGGCGACACGTACCCGATGCAATGGGCGCGCCACTATGCCCTGCGTTCGCGTGCCGATGTCTACGACTGGCTGATCGCCGAGGGCGTGAAGTTCATGCCGGCAGTGAACTGGGTCGAACGCGGCATGAATGGCGACGGCAACAGCCTGCCGCGCTACCACATCGTCTGGGGCACCGCGCGCCATCTGACGCGTTGCATGATCGCCGCGCTGCGCGAGGCGGGCGCGGGTGGGCGCCTGACGTTGCTGCACCGGCATCGCGTGACCGCGCTGGACGACCGCGGTGGACAAGTCGCGGGCGCCGTCGTGAGTGACGAAACCACCGGTGCCGAGCTGCGGCTGCACGCGCCGGTGGTCGTGCTGGCGATGGGCGGCCTCAACGGCAGCCACGCCGAGGCGCGCGCGAACTGGCCGACGGATCGCCCCATCCCCGCCGCGATGCTGAACGGCGCGCACCCGTTCGCCGACGGCCGGCTGCACCATCTCGCGGCTGAACTTGGCGCGCGCATCACCCATGCCGGAGAGATGTGGAACTACGCGGCCGGCATTCCGCATCCATACCCGCATTTCCCGGGGCACGGACTGTCGCTGATTCCGTGCAAATCGGCGCTGTGGCTCGACCACAAAGGCGAGCGCATCGGGCCCGAACCGCTGGTGACCGGCTTCGACACCCACTGGCTGTGCCAGCGCGTCGCCGCGCAGCACAAGCCGTGGACCTGGCATCTGCTGAACTGGCGCATCGCCATCAAAGAGTTCGCGATCTCCGGTGCCGAGCACAACCAGCGCATCCGTGACCGGCAGTTCCCGCAGTTCGCCCGGGAGACGCTGCTGGGCAACCAGCGCCTGGTGCGGCAGATGCAGCGGCAAAGCCCGCAGTTCCTGGTCGCCGATACGCTGCATGAACTTGCCGCGAAGATGAACCAGCTGACCTGTTCGCTCGACGTGAAACCCGAAGTCCTGCAAGCCACGGCCGATGCGTTCGACGCGAACTTCGCGCATGGCACCAAGCTGCACAACGACGACCAGATCCGCCGCATCCTGCACGCGCGCCAGTGGGGGCCGGACAAACTGCGTACGGCCAGACCGGCGCCGCTGCAGATGCAGGGCGCCGGGCCGTTCATCGCAATCCAGACGCAGCTGATCACGCGCAAGAGCCTGGGCGGCCTCGCCACCGACCTGCAAAGCCGCGTGCTGGGCCCCGATGGGCAACCGATCGCCGGCCTGTACTGCGTCGGCGAGGCAGCGGGCTTCGGCGGCGGCGGCGCCTGCGGCCGCCGCTCGCTGGAAGGCACTTTTCTGCCCGGCTGCATCCTGACCGCGCGCGCGGCGGCGCGTTCGATCGGCAACTGAATGCACTTCGTCCAAGGAGCCTCACCATGAATGGCGCGCAAGCCCTGCTGAAGACCCTGGTCGATGCGGGCGTCGAGGTCTGCTTCACGAATCCCGGCACCAGCGAAATGCACTTCGTCGCCGCGCTCGACGGCGAGCCGCGGATGCGTGCGGTGCTGACGCTGTTCGAGGGCGTGGCCACCGGCGCGGCCGACGGCTACGCGCGCATGGCGG
Organism: Burkholderiaceae bacterium; assembly: GCA_030123545.1. NCBI lineage: Bacteria > Pseudomonadati > Pseudomonadota > Betaproteobacteria > Burkholderiales > Burkholderiaceae > Burkholderiaceae bacterium. Next base: position 835,158 of record CP126124.1, read on the forward strand.
GCAAGCCCGCCGCGACACTGCTGCACCTGGGCTGCGGCCTGGGCAACGGGCTGGCGAACCTGCACAACGCGCGCAAGGGCAAGGTGCCGATCGTCAACATCGTCGGCGACCATGCGACCTTCCATGTGAAGTACGACGCGCAGCTGCAGTCGGACATAGAAACGGTCGCGCGCAACGTCTCGCCCGGCTTCGTGCGCACCGCGCAGAGCAGCACCGAGCTGTGCCGGGACGCGGTGGACGCGGTTCACGCCGCGCGCGGCCTGCCGGGCCAGGTCGCGACGCTGATCCTGCCGGCCGACGTGTCCTGGGGCGAGGGCGGCGTGCCCTGCGCGTCGTCGCCGACCGCCGCACCGCTGGCGGCTGACGACGCCACCGTGCAGGCGATCGCGCAGGCCATTCGATCCGGCGGGAAGGCGGCGCTGCTGCTGGGCGGCAACGCGTTGCGCGAACGCGGCCTGCGGGCGGCCGCGCGCATCGCGACGCACACCGGCGTGAATTTGTTCGCCGAGGTGTTTCCGACGCGTATCGAGCGCGGCGCCGGGCTGCCGGCGGTGGAGCGCATCGCCTACCTGGCCGAACTCGCCGGCGTGCAGCTGGCGGACGTTCGGCAGCTGATCCTGGTCGATGCGAAGGCGCCGGTGTCGTTCTTCGCGTATCCGGGCAAGAACAGCGATCTGGTGCCCGCGGGCTGCACCGTGCACACGCTGGCGAGTCCGGCGCAGGACGCCGCGGCCAGCCTGGAGCAGCTCGTCGCCGCGCTCGGCGCCGCGCAGGCCGAGCCGCCGCTGCAGGCCGCGCAGCGCCCCGGCCGCCCGCGCGGGCCGCTGACCGCGCCCAAGGTCTGCAAGGCGGTCGGCCACCTGCTGCCCGAGCACACGATCCTGATCGACGAGGCGATCACGTCGGGCCTGATGCTGGGCGTGATGACCGCAGGCTGTCCGCGCCACGACCTGCTGACGCTCACCGGCGGCGCGATCGGCCAGGGTCTGCCGAATGCGGTCGGCGCCGCGGTCGCCTGCCCGGAGCGCCCGGTGGTCGCGCTGGTCGGCGACGGCTCGGCGATGTACACGGTGCAGGCGCTGTGGACGATGGCGCGCGAGCAGCTGAACGTCACCGTGATCGTGTTCAACAACGCGTCCTATTCGGTGCTGAACGTCGAACTGGAACGCGTCGGGGCCGGCGAAGGCGGACCGAAGGCGAGGGCGCAGCTCGACTTGCATGGCCCGGTGCTGGACTTCGCCCGGCTCGCGCAGGGGCTGGGCGTGCACGCGGTGCGCGCCAGCACCGCCGAGGGCTTTTGCGAGGCGCTGGAATACGCGCTGGCGCAACCGGGGCCGCACCTGATCGAGGCGATGGTGCCCGAGTCGCTCAGTGGTGCGAAGCGCCGGATGCTGCCGTGGATGCTGCGCTCGCTGCCGAGCCTGCCGCAGCCGGTGGCGCGCGCGCTCAAGCGCAGGATCGCGCCGTAACCTCTATTCGGTGAACAGCCGCAAGAGCCCGCGGGCGCTGAACAGATCGCCCGGGTTGCGGGTTTCGTCGAGCACGCCGGCCATTCGTGCGCGCAGGCCGGCGCTGCGCTTTGCGCGCCAGATCACCAGATCCGCCAGCCACGGGTAGCGGTTCGCGCGGTTCGCCTGCGCGTACAGCGTGAAACGCGGCTTCAGGGCCTGCACCCGCGCCTCGTAGTCGGCGCGCACTGCGGCATCACCCTCCGCGCCCGATTCGAGCAGCGCCTGCGCGGCCAGCATGCCGGTCTCCAGCGCCTTGCCTATGCCCTCGCCGGTGAACGAGTAGGTGCTTCCTGCCGCCTCGCCGGTGACAAGGAGGCCGGGGCGCGACAGCCGCGCGCCGGTGAGCGTGCAGCGCAACGGCGCGCCGCGCAGCGGCCCCAGCAGCCGGCCGTGCAGCGCCAACTCGCGCGCGCCTGGGTGGATGCGGGTGAACTGCTCGTACACCTGGCGCAGGTTCGGCTCGTGCGCGCCGCGCCGTCCGCCGCCACGTCCGCCGCGGTCCACCGTGCCGACGCCGATGTTGAACACCCCGCCCGGGCACGGAAAGATCCAGCCGTAGCCGGACGCCAGCACCCGGTGCCAGACGACTTCGAGCCGGTCCAGCCCGTCGATGTGGCCCGGATATTCGACATAGCCACGCAGCGCGACGCCGCTCGGCTGCTGGCGCAGCGCCATGCCGGCGGCGAGCAGCGCCTGCGGCACCGCGCCGGTCGCGAGCACGGTCCAGCGCGCGCGCAAGGCACGCTGCGCGTCGCCCTGCTGCAGCGTCGCGCCGACCACCGCACCGTTTTCTTCCAGCGGCGCTCGGTAGCGCAGCGGCGCGAACATGCGCGCGCCGGCCGTGACCGCCGCATTGCAGACGATTTCGTCGAGCCGGCGCCGCGGCAACACCGCGGCGGTCGCCGGCACGTCGATATGGCTGCCGCGCGGGCCGATGCAGCGCACCCAGTGCGCAGCCTGCGCTTCGGCGCGCACTGCATCGGCGAGCCCGAGCCGCGCCAGCGCCTGGTGCGCGTCCGGAATCAGTCCATCGCCGCAGATCTTGTCGCGCGGGAACGCATGCTGATCGACCAGCACCACGTCCAGCCCGCCGCGCGCGAGTCGTTGCGCGGCCGCGCTGCCGGCCGGGCCGGCGCCGACAACGAGCACGTCGCAGGCGGCGGGAAGTTGGGCCAGGTCGAGGTTCATCGTCGGAGGAGGGCGCTGCGCGCCGCGACCGGCCAGGGAGCCGGCCGAGCCGGCATTCTAGAAGGCTGTCGCGCCGGAGTCAGCCTGCGCAGCGCGGATAATCGGGCGTCTCTCAAATCCCCGATTCGCCTTCAAAGGAAACGCACCATGGCCAGAAAAATCAGGACCGAAGCCGACGCCCGCGCGACGCCGCGCCCCAAGCCCGCGCAGGGCATTACGCTCACCACGGTGCGCGGACAAAAGCGCAGCCTGGAGCGCGGCGTCGCGACGAATCACAAGAAGAACCCGGGCAAGCGGCCGAAGTCCGGCGGTTGACGAAGGGCTCGGCAGCACGCCAGCATTCCGATGAGAATCAGGCGCAAGCCGTTGCCCGGCATTCGCTTTCTGCTATCACATTCGTAGCAGAACCGCTTCGGCGCCGCGCTACATGCTGCGCCGGTACTGGCCGCCGACCTCGAACAGCGCGTTCGTGATCTGGCCCAGCGAGCAGCAGCGCACCGCGTCCATCAGCACCTCGAACACGTTGCGGTTCTCGATCACGGCGAGCTGAAGCCGGCGCAGCTGCGCCGGTGCGTCGGCTTCGTGACGACGGTGGAATTCGGCCAGCCTTTTCAGCTGGCTCTGCTTTTCCTCGGTCGTCGAACGTGCCAGTTCGAGCTTGTCGTGCACCGCATCGCCGTGCGGATTGCGGAACGTGTTGACGCCGATGATCGGCAGTTCGCCGGTGTGCTTGAGCATCTCGTAGTGCAGGCTCTCGTCCTGGATGCGTCCGCGCTGGTAACCGGTCTCCATCGCGCCGAGCACGCCGCCGCGTTCCGCGATCCGCTCGAATTCGGCCAGCACCGCCTCCTCGACCAGCTCGGTCAGTTCCTCGATGATGAACGCGCCCTGGTTCGGGTTCTCGTTCTTCGCCAGGCCCCATTCGCGGTTGATGATCAGCTGGATCGCCATCGCGCGGCGCACCGAATCCTCGGTCGGCGTCGTGATCGCCTCGTCGAACGCATTCGTGTGCAGGCTGTTGCAGTTGTCGTAGATCGCGATCAGCGCCTGCAGCGTGGTGCGGATGTCGTTGAACTGGATCTCCTGCGCGTGCAGGCTGCGCCCCGAGGTCTGGATGTGGTATTTGAGCTTCTGGCTTCGCTCATTGGCGCCGTAGCGCTCCTTCATCGCGACCGCCCAGATGCGGCGCGCGACGCGGCCCATCACCGTGTACTCCGGGTCCATGCCGTTCGAGAAGAAGAACGACAGGTTCGGCGCGAAGTCGTCGATGTGCATGCCGCGCGCCAGATACGCCTCGACGAAGGTGAAGCCGTTCGACAGCGTGAACGCGAGCTGGCTGATCGGGTTCGCGCCGGCCTCGGCGATGTGGTAGCCGCTGATCGACACCGAATAGAAGTTGCGCACGTTGTGGTGCACGAAGTATTCGGCGATGTCGCCCATGACCTTCAGTGAAAACTCGGTCGAGAAGATGCAGGTGTTCTGGCCCTGGTCTTCCTTCAGGATGTCGGCCTGCACCGTGCCGCGCACGTTCGCGAGCACCCATTCGCGAATCTTCGCGGTTTCGGTCTCGGTCGGCTCGCGCCCGTTGTCGGCCTTGAACTTGTCCAGGTTCTGGTCGATCGCGGTGTTCATGAACATCGCGAGAATCGTCGGCGCCGGGCCGTTGATCGTCATGCTGACCGAGGTGCTCGGGCTGCACAGGTCGAACCCCGAATACAGCACCTTCATGTCGTCGAGCGTCGCGATCGACACGCCCGAATTGCCGACCTTGCCGTAGATGTCGGGGCGTGGGTCCGGGTCGCTGCCGTACAGCGTCACGCTGTCGAACGCGGTCGACAATCGTTTCGCCGGCATGCCTTCCGACAGCAGCTTGAAGCGCTTGTTCGTGCGGAACGCGTCGCCCTCGCCGGCGAACATCCGGGTCGGGTCCTCGCCCTCGCGCTTGAACGCGAAGGTGCCGGCGGTGTACGGGTAGCTGCCGGGCACGTTGTCAAGCATCAGCCACTCGAGCACGTCGCCCGCGTCGTGGTAGCGCGGCAGCACGACCTTGCGCACGGTCGTGCCGGACAGGCTCTTCGTCGTGAGCGCGGTGCGAATTTCCTTGTCGCGGATCTTCACCACGTACTCGTCGCCGGCGTACGCCTGCTGCATCAGAGGCCACTGCACGAGCAGCTTCTTCGCCGCGGCGTCCTGCCGCGCCTCGCGCTTTTCGGCGAGGTCGTTCGCCGCCTCGGCGGCCGGCGCGCGGTCCGGCTTGTCGACCTGCAGCATCGCGGCCGCGCCGCGCAGCTGCTGGATTTCGCGCGCCAGTGCGGCTTGTTCGCGTGCGCGGCGCTTGTAGCCGCGCACCGTGTCGGCGATCTCGGCCAGGTAGCGCACCCGCGCCGCCGGCACCACCGGCGTCTGGTTCGTGCTGTGCCGCACCTCAACCCGTGGCAAGGTGGACTTGGCCGCGGGCAGCCCGAGTTCGACCAGCCGCGGCAGCAGCGCCTGGTACAGCGCGGTCACGCCGTCGTCGTGAAAGCGGCTGGCCATCGTGCCGAATACCGGCATGTCGCCCCGCGACTGCTTGAACGCCTCGCGGTTGCGCTGCACCTGCTTGGCCACGTCGCGCAGTGCGTCCATCGCGCCCTTGCGGTCGAACTTGTTGATCGCGACGAACTCGGCGAAGTCCAGCATGTCGATCTTCTCGAGCTGGCTCGCCGCGCCGAACTCGGGCGTCATCACGTACAGCGGCACGTCCACATGCTTGACGATTGCCGCATCGCCCTGGCCTATGCCCGAGGTCTCGACGATCACGAGGTCGAAGTCCGCGCATTTGGCCGCGGCGATCACGTCGGGCAGCGCGGCGCTGATCTCCGAGCCGGCCTCGCGCGTCGCCAGGCTGCGCAGATAGACGCGCGGGCCGTTGCTCCACGGCGCAATCGCGTTCATCCGGATGCGGTCGCCGAGCAGCGCGCCGCCGCTCTTGCGCCGGCTCGGATCGATCGAGATCACCGCCACGTGCAGGCTGTCGCCCCGATCGAGCCGCAGGCGTCGGATCAACTCGTCGCTCAGGCTGGACTTGCCGGCGCCGCCGGTGCCGGTGATGCCGAGCACCGGCACCTTGCGCGCCGCGGCCTCCTTGCGCAGCGCCTGCACGAGGCCCGTCGGCTTCGCGCCGGCCGGAGTCGCTTCCAGCGCGGTGATCAGCTGCGCGAGCGCGCGCCAGGCGCGGTCGCCATGGCCCTGGATCGCGCGCAGCTCCTTCGGTGCAAAGCCCGACAGGTCGCGGTCGCACCGCATCAGCATCTCGCCGATCATGCCGGCCAGGCCCATGCGCTGGCCGTCCTCGGGGCTGTAGATGCGCGCGACGCCGTAGTCCTGCAGTTCGCGAATCTCGGGCGGCACGATCACGCCGCCGCCGCCGCCGAACACCTGGATCTGCTCGCCGCCGCGCGCCTTCAGCAGGTCGACCATGTACTTGAAGTATTCGAGATGGCCGCCCTGGTAGCTGCTGACCGCGATGCCCTGCACGTCTTCCTGCAGCGCGGCGGTCACGATCTCGTCGACGGAGCGGTTGTGGCCGAGATGGATCACCTCGGCGCCCATGCCCTGCAGGATGCGGCGCATGATGTTGATCGCCGCGTCGTGCCCGTCGAACAGGCTGGCGGCGGTGACGAAGCGCACCTTGTTGGTCGGGTGGTAGCTGGCGAGAGCCTGGTACTCGGCGGACAGGTCGGTCATGGTGTCTTGCGCGGGCGTGCGGCGAGGGTGAGAAACGGCAACGGAAGCGGGCGCATCGGCTGCAGGCCGCAGCGGCGCCGAGCAGCTTCGGGATGGCCGATCGTAATTGACGTTTACGTAAACGTCAATCAGAACCTGTGCTTGCCGGTGTCGGCACCGGCGCCGGACTCCGACTTGCGATGCGCGTCGCGGCCCACATGCCGAGCGCCAGCGCCGCGACGAACACCAGGGTGCCCGCGCCGCCGGTCAGCGCCGAGGCCAGCGCCGGCCCGGGGCAGTAGCCGCCCAGTCCCCAGCCGACGCCGAACAGCGCCGCGCCCACCAGCAGACGGGCGTCGATGTCGCTGCGGGTCGGCAGCCGGAACCGGTCCGCGAGCCAGGGGCTGCGCCCCGGCCGCGGCGTGATCGCAAACGCGAGCAGCGACACCGCGACCGCGCCGCCCATCACGAACGCGAGGCTCGGATCCCAGCGGCCGAAGCGCGCCGGATCGATCAGCCCACCGACGTTCAGAAAGCCGATCACGCGCGCCGGCTCGGTCATGCCCGACAGCACCAGGCCAACGGCAAACAATGCGCCGCTGACGAGCGCGAGCATCCATCGCATCTTGGTCATTCAAGCCTCCCGCCCTTCAGCCGCGCGCCAGGTGTGCTATGAATACAGTAGTAACGCCGGTCGCCATGAAGACCAGGGTCGCGACCAGCGAGCGCATCGATCGGCGCCCGAGCCCGCACACTCCGTGCCCGCTGGTGCAGCCGGAGCCGAGCACGGTGCCGAAGCCGACCAGCAACCCGGCCGCGGCCAGCAGCGGCAGCGGCCGCGCCGGCGTCGCCGGCGCGTTCAGCACGATCGCCGCCGCCGCGCCGGCCAGCACCAGTCCGGCAACGAACGCGCGGCGCCAGCCTGCCTCGCCGCCGGCGCGCGCCAGCACGCCGGACGCGATGCCGCTGATGCCGGCGACCCGGCCCAGTGAGGCCAGCAGCAGCCAAGTGGCGAAGCCGATCAGCAGCCCGCCGGCCAGCGATTGCGCATACGAATACATGGGTGGCTCCGGAAGCTCTAAACTGCTCGAAAGCATACTCTTTGCCCCGGCAGCGCAGCCCTTGGAGACCGTCATGACACCGATTCAGCTGTTCGACCCTGCTTCATCGACCTACACCTATCTGCTGTTCGACGAGGCGACGCGCGACGCGCTGATCATCGATCCGGTCGACGTGCAGCTCGAGCGCGACCTGTCCATGCTGCGCCAGTACGGGCTGAAATTGCAGTGGACGGTCGAGACCCATGCGCACGCCGATCACATCACCAGCGCCGGATTGCTGGCCGAGCATGCCGGCGCCAAGACCGCCGCGCCGCAGGGTTGCGGCATCGGCACCGCGGCGGTGCAGCTGAAGGACGGCGACGTGCTGAAGTTCGGCGGCGAACGGATCACCGCGCTGCACACGCCGGGCCACACCGCGGGCAGCATGTGCTATCTGTGGAAGACGCCGCAGGGCGACCATGTGTTCACCGGCGACACGCTGCTGATCAACGGCTGCGGGCGCACCGACTTCCAGTCCGGCAGTTCCGAGGCGATGTACCGCAGCCTGACCGAAGTGCTGTTCGCGCTGCCCGAGGCCACGCTGGTCTGGCCCGCGCACGACTACAACGGGCGCACCCATTCGACGATAGGCGCGGAAAAAGCCGGCAACGCGCGCGTGGCCGGCAAGACGCTGGAACAGTTCGTTGCCACGATGGCGGCGCTGCAACTGCCGCGGCCGAAGCGCATCGACGAGGCGGTGCCGGCGAACCTGAACTCCGGGCTGCGCCAGGACGCCGGCGCACCGGGCCTGCCCGCGGCGGACGACGCACCGCGGCCGGCCGAGGGCTATGCGGGCGACGTGTCGCCGCCGCTCGCCTGCCGCTGGTGGCAGGAGGGCAGCGCGGTGCTGGTCGACGTGCGCACCGACGCGGAACGTGAGTGGGTCGGTTTCGTGCCGGGCGCGGTGCCGTTGGCGTGGAAGCAGTGGCCCGGCATGGCGCTGAACGCCGGCTTCGACGCCGGGCTGAAAGAGGCGGTGCCGTCCGGCAAGAAGGTGCTGCTGTTGTGCCGCAGCGGCGTGCGCTCGATCGCCGCGGCCCGGCGCGCGACCGAACTGGGCATGCAGGCGTACAACATCCTCGAAGGCTTCGAGGGCGATCCCGACGACCAGGCGCACCGCGGCCGAAGGGGCGGCTGGCGACTACGCGGGTTGCCTTGGCGGCAATCTTGAACCACCCCCAGGCTGCGCGACACGCAGTGCGCGAAGACTGGGGGAGTTACTTAACCTCTCGGCGCGGCTGTCGGGCAAGCCATTGGTTGTAGCTGCTGGCCATGTCAGGGGCGTGCGCGGCATCGACCTGGAACAGCGCGCCGAGCAGGGACTGCTCATGGCCGATCGGCCGCGCCAGCCCGAGCTCGGGTTTGCCGCTGCGGCCCAGCGCCAGCGCCAGTTCCGGGTCGGCGAGCTTCTTGCCGGCCTGGATGTCGGCCACGCCCTGGCTGGCGATGCCGGCCATGCGCGCGAGACCGGCGAGTTCATCGAGCGCACTGACCGGCTCTAGCTGCAGCCAGCTCACGTGCCCGTTCGCGTCACGCCCGAGCACGCCGAAGGGACGGCCGATCGCGACGTATTCGACCCAGCGCTCGGCGGCGAACGTGGCGAGGTCGCGCGCGATCGACGGCACGCGCAGCAGCGCGTTCTGGCTCTTGGTCAGCGTCGCGCGCCAGATCTGCGAATGGCGTCCGCTGGCATTCGCGTACAGGCGCTGCAGGATTTCGATCAGCCGGCGCGGAATGTCCGGCGTCTGCTTCGGGATGAACTGCTCGATCAGGCCGCGGTTGAAAGCGTCCACCGCGATCTGCTCGTCGGCCTGGCCGGTCAGCAGCACGCGCTGGCCCGGCCAGTCGACCAGCTCGCTCAAGGCCTGCAGGCCGTCCATGCCCGGCATCGAATAGTCGACCACGCAGACCTGGGTCAGCCCATAGCGCTCGGCGTGAGCGCCCCAGTAGCGCAGGATCTGCGCGATCAGCGGCGCGCCGCCGGTGCGCGCGCTCTCGATCATCTCCTGCTGGGTCCAGGCGTCGGCATCCCACAGCGGCGGTTCCTGCTGCAGCTGGTTGATGCAGTCCTGCGGCCGGCGGAACAGCCGCACGTTCCAGTTCTCCGGCATCACCAGCGCCAGCATCGCGAGATAGTCGGGATCATCGTCCAGGAACACGAAGGTCCCCGGGGACTGATACAACGGAAAACTCATGGCTGCGGGCGTTCTGTTGCGCTCGTCTCGGTCATGCAATATTTGTAACACGCATGTCGCCGGCTGGCAATACAACTTCCGATTACGTTGCGCGCAACGGAACGCCGCCTGCCATCGATTCCGCAGGCTGCGCGGCGTCGGCCGGCGCGCGCCGCAGCACGCCGGATGCAGCCTGCTCGTATGAGGCGGCCAATCGCAGCAGTTCCAGGTCCGCCTGCGGGCGCCCGATCAGCTGCAGCCCCATCGGCAGGCCGGCTGCGCTGAACCCGGCCGGCACGCTGATGCAGGGCAGGCCGGCCAGCGTCGCGTAGATCACCACTTCCATCCAGCGGTGGTAGGTGTCCATTGCGACGACTTTGCTGCCGGTGTCGATCTGTTGCGGCCAGCGCAGCGCGGCGTCGAACGGCCAGACCTGCGCGGTCGGCAGCGCCAGAAAGTCGTAGCGCTCGAACAATCCCCGCATCGCCTGGTAGAACGCGGTGCGCTCGGCACTGGCGTGCAGCAGTTCGGCGCCGGTGAGGCTGCGCGCCTGGTCGTATTCCCACAGCGCCTCGGGCTTGATGCGCGCGCGGTTCTTCGCGTCGAGCAGGAACGGCGCGATGCGCGACGCGATCAGCGCGCGCCGCCACACCAGCCAGGTCTGCCAGACGGCGTCCGGCGCCACCGGGAGCGACGCCGGCTCGACTACGCAGCCTTGGTCCGAAAGCCGCGCCAGCGCCTGTTCGCACACCGGCAGGATGCCCGGCTCCATCGCCAGATGGCCGCCGAGGTCGCCAAGCCAGGCGATCTTCCGACCCTTGGGGTCGAAATCGAGCGGAGCGCGGAACTGCTCTGCACTTTGCGCTATCGAAAGTGGAGCAGACGGATCGTGGCCGGCCTGCACCGACAGCAACAGCGCAAGGTCGCGCACGCTGCGCCCCATCGGCCCTTCGGTGCCGAGCTGCGCGATCCACACGTCGGGAGCAGGCGCCATCGGCACCCGCCCCTGCGACGGCCGCATGCCGAACACGTTGTTCCACGCGGCCGGGTTGCGCAGGCTCCCCATGAAGTCCGAGCCGTCGGCCACCGGCAGCAGGCGCTGCGCCAGCGCCACCGCCGCGCCGCCGCTGGAGCCGCCGGCGGAGCGGCTCGGGTCGTACGCGTTGCGCGTGACGCCGAACACCTCGTTGAAGGTGTGCGAACCCAGGCCGAATTCCGGCGAATTGGTCTTGCCGAGCACGATGCAGCCGGCCGCCTTCATGCGCCGTGCCATCAGTCCGTCCTCCCTGGGCACGAAGCGGCGCATCAGCGGCGAGCCGAGCGTGGTCGGGATGCCGGCGCTGTTCGACAGATCCTTGATCGCCTGGGGCATGCCGTGCATCCAGCCCATCGACTCGCCGCGCGCGAGCTGCGCGTCACGCAAATCGGCCTCGCGCAGCAGCAACTCCGGCGGCTGCAGGCTGACGATCGCGTTGAAGCGCGGATTGACCGCGGCGATGCGCGTCAGATAGGCTTGCATCGTGTCGCGGCACGACAGCTCGCGCGCGTGGATCGCGCGCGACAGGTCGTTGGCCGACAGTTCGGTGATGTCCATCCAGATCCCTCGTACGCCGGCGCGACATGGCGCGGTGCATTGGGGATAATGCGCGAAATTTTCGCCAAGCGCCATGACGTTTCTCGCTATCGACGTAGGCAACACCCGGCTCAAGTGGGCGCAGTACCGAGCGGCGCGGCCGCATGAGCCGCCGATGGCGTACGGCGCCGAATTCCTCGAGAACATCGACCGGCTCGCCGAAGGCGCGTGGCGCGAGCTGCCGGCGCCGGCGCGGATGCTCGGCTGCATCGTCGCCGGCGACGCGGTCAAGTACCGGGTGCAGGAACAGCTCGATATCTGGGACGTGAGTCCGCAGTGGGTGATCCCGCGCGACGAAGAGGCCGGGCTCGTGAACGGCTACGACTACCCGACGCGGCTCGGCGCGGACCGCTGGGTCGCGATGATCGCCGCGCGCTGCCGCATGCAGGCGCGGATGGCGGCGCAGGGCGGCGCGCCCAGGCCGCTGGTGGTCGCGATGATCGGCACCGCGGTCACGGTCGAGGCGGTCGACGCGGGCGGGCGCTTTCTCGGCGGCTTCATCCTGCCCGGCCACGGCATCATGCTGCGCGCGCTCGAATCGGGCACCGCCGGCCTGCACGTGCCGACCGGCGAGGTGCGCGAATTCCCGACCAACACCAGCGATGCGCTGACCAGCGGCGGCACCTACGCGATCGCCGGCGCGATCGAGCGCATGGTCACCCACGTGCGCCGGCATTGCGGCGCCGAGCCGATGTGCGTGATGACCGGCGGCGCCGCGTGGAAGATGGCGCCGGTGATGCCGCAGGCGTTCGAACTGGTCGACAACCTGATCTTCGACGGCCTGCTCGAGATCGCCGCGCGCCGCTTCGCCGAGTAGCAGCGGTGCGCTGCGGTCGGCGCGCTCAGGCGGTAAGTCCGTGCACCGCCTGCAGCAGCGCCTCGCGCGCCTGCGCGACGATGCGTTCCTTCCAAGCGTCGGTGTCGGTGTAGAACGCGTTCAGCATCTGCTGCTTGATCGCGCGCGCCTGATCAAACGGTGCGCCCGGGTGCAGCTGCAGCCACTGTTCGGCGCGCATCGCCTGCATCACCTCCAGCATCGGCTGCGTGCCGTATTCGAGCGCGATGCCGGTGTACTCGGCTTGCGGGCATTCCTCGCCGACCGCATACCACATCAGGCCGGTGAGGTAGGCCGAGGTCGACGAGCCGTCGTAGATCGAAGTCACCGGCGTCGCGCCGCCGCCGTCCCACCAGGTGCGCGCACGCGCGACCGCGACCGCGTCGTCGGGCCCGGCGTAGATGCGCTCGCCGACGCCGTTGGGCCCGAGGCCCGTGTGCAGGTCGATCCACGCGATGCGCTTTGCGCGCCGGCCGTACGCCTGCAGCACGCGGCGCACGGTGCGGTTGCTCCAGGTCGGCTCGGTGCCGCCGAAGAACAACCCGTCCGGAAACTCGTGCTGGCCGCGCGAGATCGCCCCCTGGTAGTACGGCATTCCGCGCTCGGCGATCATGCGCTCGATCGCCGCGCGGTTCTCGTCGGGCGGCGGCCACTGCTCGGGCAGCAGCAGCGGCGCGAGTTCGCGGTACGCCTCGTTCACCGGCAGCGGCTGGGAAAAGTCGTGGAAGTTGCGGTTCAGATCGACGTTCTCGTGCGTGACGCGCCGGATGTGCGAGAACCCGTACGGATTGAGCGCATGCACGTACAGCACCGCGACGCCGCCGGCCTTCGCCGCGGCGCGCCAGTCGGCGTCGTGCAGCGCATGCACCTGCACGCCGCTGCCGCAATAGCCCTCGACGCCGTGGCAGGCGCTCGAGACGATCAGCAGGCGCTCGCTGTCGGACGGGCCGTCGAGCGCGACGTCCGTCGCCAGCACTTCGCCGTCGCGGCCGGGCAGCGGATGCTGGTGCGATTCGTTCGGCAGCCCCGCGGTCGCGACCGCTTCGAGGAACTTGATGCGCGCCTTCGCGTAGCTCGGCGAGAACGCCTCGATGACGCCGATCATGCCTGGGCTCCCGCGCGCGGGGTCTTCAGCCATTCTTCGGCGAGCCGCACCCAGTAGGTCGCGCCCAGCGGGATCAGGTCGTCGTTGAAGTCGTAGCTGGCGTTGTGCAGCATGCACGGGCCGGCGCCGTGGCCGATCGCGCGGTGCGTGCCGTCGCCGTTCGCGATGAAGCAGTACGCGCCGGGCTTGACCTGCAGCATGTAGGCGAAGTCCTCGGCGCCCATGGTCGGCTCCTGCTCGATCACGTTGTCGGCGCCGACGATGTCCTGCATCACGCGGCGCGCGAACTCGGCCTCGGCGGCGGAATTGATGGTGGGCGGGTAGTTGCGCACGAACTCGAAGTCGCAGCTCGCCTCGTGCGCCGCGCAGGTGTGCTCGGCCACCTGCTTCATGCGCCTCTCGATCAGGTCCAGCACCTCGTACGAGAAGGTGCGCACCGTGCCCTGCAGCTCGCAGCTGTCGGGCACCACGTTGGTGGCCTCGCCCGCGTGGATCATCGTGACCGACAGCACGCCGGCCTCGACCGGCTTCTTGTTGCGGCTGATGATGCTCTGCAAGCCCAGCACCAGCTGGCAGGCGATCGGCACCGGGTCGATGCCCATGTACGGCAGCCCGGCATGGCTGCCCTTGCCGCGGATGGTGATCTTGAACTCGTTGCTCGACGCCATCACCGGCCCCGCGCTCACCGCGAACTTGCCGACGTCGCTGCCCGGCCAGTTGTGCATGCCGAACACCGCCTCCATCGGGAACTTCTCGAACAGGCCGTCCTTGATCATCTCGCGCGCGCCGCCGCCGCCTTCCTCGGCCGGCTGGAAGATCAGGTAGACCGTGCCGTCGAAATTGCGGTGCTTCGCGAAGTGCTGCGCCGCGGCGAGCAGCATCGCGGTGTGGCCGTCGTGGCCGCAGGCGTGCATCTTGCCGACGTTCTTGCTCGCATGGTCGAAGGTGTTGAATTCGGTCATCGGCAGCGCATCGATGTCGGCGCGCAGCCCGACCGCGCGGCCGCTCTTGCCGCCGTCGCGCCCGTGCACGATGCCGACCACGCCGGTCGTGCCCATGCCGCGGTGGATGGCAATGCCCCATTCGGTGAGTTTTTGCGCAACCAGGTCGGCGGTGCGCACCTCCTGGAAGCACAGTTCCGGATGCGCGTGGATGTCCCTGCGGATCTTGGCGATGCCCGCGGCCTCGGTGACGATCGAATCGATGACTTTCATGAGGGTCTCCTTGATTGGCGAGTGTAGGCGGAGCAGACGGACCGCGCCAGCGACGCCCGGAGGCGCCCAGAGGCGCCGTCCCGGGCCGCGATGCCGCAGAATGCACGGCGATGAGCGCCTGCCGCATGAACGACGCCCGCCTGCCGGCCGATGCGGCGCAGCCGCACCGGCCACGCGCGCCGCGCACCGCCCGCGCCATGCGGGCCGCCCGTCTTGCGGCGCTGCTGGCCTTGCTGCTCGGCCTGGGCGGCTGCGCGAACCTCGGCTACTACTGGCAGTCGGTCAGCGGCCACCTGCAGCTGATGCGCTCGGCCAGGCCGGTGAGCGAATGGCTGGCCGACCCGGCGACGCCGCCGGCGCTCAAACGCCGGCTGGAACTGGCCCAGCGCATCCGCCGCTACGCGGTGACCGCGCTCGATGAGCCCGACAACGCCAGCTACCACCGCTACGCCGACCTGCACCGCAGCGCCGCGGTCTGGAACGTGGTGGCCGCGCCCGAGTTCTCGCTGACGCTCAAGACCTGGTGCTTCGTCGTCGTCGGCTGCGTCAGCTACCGCGGCTACTACGACGAGGCGGCGGCGGAGCGCGAGGCTGCGGGGCTGGCGGCCGACGGGCTGGAGGTCAGCGTCTATGGCGTGCCCGCGTATTCGACGCTGGGCTGGATGAATTGGGCCGGCGGCGACCCGCTGCTGAACACCTTCATCGACTACCCCGACGGCGAACTGGCGCGCATCATCTTCCACGAGCTCGCGCACCAGGTGCTGTACGTGCCGGGCGACACGGTGTTCAACGAATCGTACGCGACCACGGTCGAGCGGCTCGGCGCGGCGCAGTGGCTGGTCGACGAGGGCACGCCGGCCGAGCGCGAGCAGTACGCGCGCGTCGAGGCGCGGCGCAGCGCATTCCGCGCGCTGACGATGGCGACGCGCGCCGAGCTTGCGCAAATCTATGCATCATTCGGGCCTGAAGCCGTTGACCGGTCTGCGGAGTTAGCTATGAAAAAAGAAGCGATGAAGAATTTTCGCCAGCGCTACGCCGAGCTGAAGTCGTCCTGGGGCGGCTACGCCGGCTACGACCGCTGGGTCGCCGGCGCGAACAACGCCGCGTTCGGCGCGCTCGCCGCGTACGACACGCTGGTGCCCGACTTCGAGGCGCTGTTCGCGCACGAGGGGCGCAGCTGGCCGCGCTTCTTCGCCGCGGTGAAAAAATTGGCGAAGCTGCCCAAGGACGAGCGCAACAAAGCGCTGGAGGCCTACCGTGGCTGACATCCATATCGAACGACAACACACGCTTGGTCTGGCCGGCGCGCGCCGCGTCGCGCGGGAATGGGCAAGTCAGGCCGAGGCCGAGTTCGGCATGGATTGCCGCTACGAGCGCGGCCGTGGCGCGGACCGCGTGCATTTCTCCCGGCTCGGCGCGAGCGGCACGCTCGACGTCGGCCCCGACCGGTTCGAAGTGACGGCACGGCTCGGCCTGCTGCTCGGTCTGCTGCGCGGCCGCATCGAGACCGAGATCGTGAGCCGGCTCGACGCGCTGCTGAACGATGGGGCCGCGGAACCCAGGTCGCCGGCGAAGCAGGCGCGCGCACCGGCAACGGCGCCTGCGGCCGGGAAGGCTGCCGCTGCGCGCAGCGGGGCGAGGAAGGCGCCGCCCGATGCGAAGGCGCCGGTCACCGCGAAGGCGGCCGCACGCGGGTCGGCCAGGGCCAGGGCGGGGCGATGAGCGGCCCGCTCGCCGGGCTGAAGGTGGTCGAGCTGGGCCAGCTGATCGCCGGCCCGTTCGCCGCGAAGACGCTGGCCGACTTCGGCGCCGACGTGATCAAGATCGAGCCGCCGGCCGATCCGAAGCGCCCGCAATCGAGCGGCGGCGATCCGCTGCGCCGCTGGCGGCTGCTGAAGGACGGCACCTCGGTCTGGTGGCAGGTGCAGTCGCGCAACAAGCGCTCGCTCGCGCTGGATCTGCGCCAGCCCGAGGGACAGCAGATCGTGCGCAAGCTGAGTGCCGAGGCCGACGTGCTGATCGAGAACTTCCGCCCCGGCGCGATGGAGGGCTGGGGCCTCGGGCCGGATGTGCTGCTCGCGGCGAACCCGCGCCTCGTGATGCTGCGCATCAGCGGTTACGGCCAGAGCGGGCCGTACCGCGATCGCCCCGGCTTCGGCGTGGTCGCCGAGGCGATGGGCGGGCTGCGCCACCTGAGCGGCGAGCCGGGCCGGGTGCCGGTGCGTGTCGGCGTGTCGATCGGCGACACGCTGGCCTCGCTGCACGGCGTGATCGGCGTGCTGATGGCGCTGCAGCATCGCCACGCAAGCGGCCGCGGCCAGGTGGTCGACGTCGCGCTGTACGAGGCGGTGTTCAACTGCATGGAAAGCCTGCTGCCCGAATACAGCGCATTCGGCGCGGTGCGCGGCCCCGGCGGCAGCGCGCTGCCCGGCATCGCGCCGAGCAATGCCTACGCCTGCCGGGACGGCTGGGTGCTGATCGGCGGCAACGGCGACGGTATCTTCAAGCGGCTGATGGCCTGCATAGCCCGCGACGACCTGGCCGCCGACCCGGGCCTGGCCGACAACGCCGGACGCGTCGCGCGCGTCACCGAGATCGACGCGGCGATTCAAGCCTGGACGGAGCAACGCAGCGTCGCCGATGCGCTCGCGCTGCTCGATCGCGCCGAAGTGCCGGCCGGGCGTATCTACACGATCGCCGATATCGCCGCCGACCCGCATTACGCGGCGCGCGGCATGCTTGAGCAGATCACTTTGGAAGACGGCAGCCGGCTCGCGGTGCCGGGCTTCGTGCCGAAGCTGTCCGCGACGCCGGGCGCGCACCGGCGCAACGCGCCGGCGCTCGGGCAGGACAGCGATGCGGTGCTGCGCGAGGTTGGCCTCACCGAAGAGCAGATCGCCGCGCTGCGGGCGAAGGGCGTTGTGGGCTGAAAAGTATTGGCGCCCTCTCCCCCCTGGGAGAGGGCGATCGGCCCGCTTCGCATGGGTTTGCTCCCCCGTTTCATGCGCTGCGGTCGGTGCAACGCACCATGGAAAACCGAGAGGGGTTGCACCTGTACGCTATCGATAGCATAGCTGAAAACCAAGGATAAGCCTTGGCTGGCGGCCGATTACTTCTAAAAATCAG
This sequence comes from Burkholderiaceae bacterium, assembly GCA_030123545.1. Lineage (NCBI taxonomy): Bacteria > Pseudomonadati > Pseudomonadota > Betaproteobacteria > Burkholderiales > Burkholderiaceae > Burkholderiaceae bacterium. The sequence goes on from CP126124.1 coordinate 852,749, forward strand.
CCGAGCGACGCAATCAGATCGATGTAGCGCTGCATCGCGTCGTCGCGCCCCGTGCCTTTCAGCGCGTTCCACGCGTCCCACTTCGCGCGGCCCACGAGGTCGCTGAAGCCCGGCTTGGTCGCGCTGATGTCGCCCGCGGTCGCCTGCTTGTACAGGCCGTAGATCTTCAGCAGCGTCGCGTTGTCGGGGCGCTCGGGCAGGTTCTTCGACGCGGCGACCGCGGCGTCGAAGGCGGATTGCAGATCGGGCATGGGGGCTCCTGAAATAAAACGAGGCGCGATGCCTTCGATGGACGACTCCTTCCCCCGCTGGGGGAAGGTGGGGACAGGGGCAGGCACGCTCGTGTTGACCGCGCCGCTTGCCCCCACCCCTGCCCTCCCCCAGTGGGGGAGGGAGCGGAAGCCGCCTCCAGGGTTCATGCGGCGCTTAGTCCTGCAGCTCGGTCTTCGCCATCTCGACGTCGAGCCGCTCCGCGGCATCCAGCGGTTTCGCCGCGGCTGCCTGCTCGTAAAGCCGGGTCGCCTCGTCGATCTTCGCGTCGCCTTCGAGCATCACCAGGCCGTTCGCGTATTCGATCAGCGCGATCGCCGAGCCCGGATTGAGCCGCAGCGCCTCGTTGAACAACGCCAACCCGGCGTCCTTCTTCGCGCCGTAGGTCATGCCGCCGATCAGCGGCCCGACTTTGTCGATCACCTCGGCATGGAACGCGGCGAGCGCGACATGCGCGTCCGCGTGCTTCGGCTGCAGCGCGATCGCGCGTTCCAGCCCGGCCTTGATGCGCACGCCCAGCCCCTGCGCCAGCGCCTTCGCGACGCTGATGCCCTGGCTGTAGCGGCGCAGCGCATAGGCCTGCCAGTACCAGGCATTCGCATTCTCCGGCTCGGCCTCGGCCTGTGCCTCGGCGCGCTGGGCGGCGTGCATGAAGATCTCCAGCCGCGTGCGCTCCTTCTTCTCCAGGTAGTTCGCGTAGATGCAGCTCGCCTTGTTCGCGACGGTGACGCCGGCGCCACCGGCCTTCAGCCCGGCATCGAACGCCTTCTGGAACTCGCCGCTGTGGAACAGCGCCCAGGCCGCCAGCACTTCGGCATCCTTCGGCAACGATTCCCGGTCGCCGGCATGCAGCCGCGCCCAATGCTTTCGGGTGTCGGCGGCGTCGAACCGATAGTCGCCTGCGTAGGGGCACGTCGTCCACTTCGCCATGTCTTTGTCTCCTCCTTCAATTTTCGTCGTTGCCGTAAGCCTGCACCAGACCCAGGAAATGCGCGCGCTGCGCCGGCTCCAGGTACGGCGCGAGGACGTTCAGCACCTGGTGCGCGCCGCGCAGCAGCGCGTGCTGCGCGTGTTCGGGCTCGAGCGCATTGCGCGGATTGCGCACGTACTCGAAGCTGAGCCAATAGGTCAGCAGCACGACCATGCCGGTCGCGGTGACCTCGACCTCGGCGGCGTCGATCTGCAGCGCGCCGGCGCGCATCATGCCGCCGAGCAGTTCGGTGACCGAGCGCGTCTTGTTCTGCAGCACCGCCTGGAAATGCGTCTCCAGCCGGCGGTTCTTCGAGAGCAGGTCGTTCAGGTCGCGATACAGGAAGCGGTACTGCCAGATCAGCTCGAACAGCGAGTGCAGGAAGAACCAGGCGTCTTCCACGTCGCGCACCTCGCCGCCGGCATGCAGCAGTTCGTCCAGCGCGCGCTCGTAGCGGTCGAACAGCGAGTTGATCAGCTCGTCCTTCGCCGGATAGTGGTAGTACAGATTGCCGGGGCTGATGTTCAGCTCCGCCGAGATCAGCGTGGTCGACACGTTCGGCTCGCCGAAGCGGTTGAACAGCTCCAGCGTGACCTCGAGAATGCGTTCTGCAGTGCGGCGTGGCGGCTTTTTCGCCATGGATGTTCGGTTCCCCATGCGCGCCGCCGCCGTAGCCGTTGCCGGCCGGAATCGGCGAGCGCATCTATCGGGAGTGTAGGGGGCCGCGTGCGCAAAAACTGCTGCGGCGCAGCAAGCCGCGTGCGCGCGGCACGTTGCAGCGGCGCGGCGATCCGCGCGTCGCGCGCTGGCGCAGCGTTCAGCCGGCGCTCTTGCGTGCGGCGCGTTTCACCGCGGTCTTTGCCGCGGTCTTCACCGGCTTCGTCGCGGCGCCTTCCGCACCAGCACCCGCGCCGGACAGCGCTTGCACCCGGCGCTCCAGCGCGTCCAGGCGCACGGCGAGCGCATCCAGATCTCGGGACGAGGGCACGCCCAAAGCGCCCAGCGCCTTCGCGACCCGGTCCTCGAAAATGTTTTCGAGGCCCCCCCAGGGACGGGCTACCTGCGCCGACAGGCCCGACAGCCCTGACAGCCCCGGCAACCCGCTGGCCAGCGCGCTCATCCGCTGCGTGGCCTCGGCCAGCTTCGCCTCCGCGTCGGCTTGCGTCTTGCGCTGCCTGGAGAGACCCTCCTTGACCAGTGCCTCGAACATCTTGCCGCCTTCCTCGTGCGCCTTCGCGAACGCGCCCAGGCCGGCCAGCCAGATCTGCTGCGCCGGGTCGCGCACTGCTTTCGGGGTCTGCGGCGCGCCGGCCTTGCCGGCTTTTGCTTTTGACTTGTCGGGATTTTTCATGGTTGCGTCTCCTTCGGTCCAGCGAGGGCGGCGATTGCCGCTGCGGCTGCCTCTCTTACTCTACGATCCGGGCCGCGCCGAGTGTAGAGGCGGCTGCCTATACCGCTGCTGCGAGTTTGCTCTGCGATGGGATAATCGGCCCCAAATTGACTCGACCCGACAGCGGCCCGTGCGGCCGTACCGTCGATCCATGACCCAACGCAAAGGCATCATTCTCGCCGGCGGCTCCGGCACCCGGCTGCACCCGGCCACACTGGCAATCAGCAAGCAGCTGCTGCCGGTGTACGACAAGCCGATGATCTACTACCCCTTGAGCACGTTGATGCTGGCGGGCATCCGCGACGTGCTCGTCATCAGCACGCCGCAGGACACCCCGCGCTTCCAGCAGCTGCTGGGCGACGGTGCGCAGTGGGGCATCAACCTGCAATATGCGGTGCAGCCCAGCCCGGACGGTCTGGCGCAGGCCTTCATCATCGGCGACAAATTTCTAGGCAATGCGCCAAGCGCGTTGGTGCTCGGCGACAACATCTTCTACGGCCACGACCTGCAGCAACTGCTCACGCGCGCCGATGCGCGGTCAGAGGGCGCCACCGTGTTCGCCTACCACGTGCAGGATCCGGAGCGTTACGGCGTGGTCGCCTTCGATCGCGACGGCCGCGCCACCAGCATCGAAGAGAAACCCGCCGCCCCGAAGAGCAACTACGCCGTCACCGGTCTGTACTTCTACGACAACCAGGTGGTCGGTATCGCGAAAGCCGTCAAGCCCAGCGCGCGCGGCGAGTTGGAGATCACCGCGGTGAATCAGGCCTATTTGGAGCGCCGCCAGCTCGACGTGCAGGTAATGCAGCGCGGCTACGCCTGGCTCGACACCGGCACGCACGAGAGCCTGCTGCAGGCCAGCCAGTTCATCGCCACGCTGGAGCAGCGCCAGGGCCTGAAGATCGCCTGCCCCGAAGAAATCGCGTGGCGCAGCGGCTTCATCGACGCCGCGCAACTCGAGCGGCTCGCGCAACCGCTGGTCAAGAGCGGGTATGGCCAGTACATGCTGCGGCTGTTGAACGAACGCGGTCAGCAGAAATGACACGCACTGATACGGACGGAATGGTTTGCAAGGCTGGATGGCTTTGTATATAGTGCTTGTATATAGCACATGGAGCCAACCGTGACCACGTCGACAGTGTTCACCAACAACCGAACGCAAGCGGTGCGATTGCCCGCCGACATGCGTTTCCCGGACTCCGTCAAAAAAGTGGAGGTGCGCGTCCTCGGGCGGGACCGGATCATCACGCCGGCCGATGCGGCCTGGGACAGTTTTTTCCTGAGCAGTCAGCCTGGGGTGACGCCTGATTTTCTGGAAGAGCGCGCCAGCCAAAACCAGCCCGAGCGCGAGAGCCTGTAGCCCGGTGCCATGCTGCAATACCTGCTCGACACCAACATCGTTATTTACGTCATCAAGAAACGGCCGCTGCCGATGCTGGAGGTGTTCAACAGGCATGCCGGGCGCATGGCCATTTCCTCGATCACGCTGGGGGAACTGATTCATGGTGTTGAAAAGAGCAGCGATCCGCCCCGCAACTTGGCCAACGTCGAAGACTTTTGCAGTCGGCTTGACGTGCTCCCATACGACGCGAAGGCCGCCTACCACTACGGCAGCATCCGTGCTCACCTTGAAAAGCTGGGGCGACCCATTGGCGTGAACGACCTGCACATTTCGGCCCATGCCCGCAGCGAAGGCCTGGTGTTGGTCAGCAACAACCTGCGCCAATTTGGGCGGGTGCCCGGTTTGCGGTCCGAAAACTGGGTCTGAGGTCATGACCAACCCACCATGAAAGTCACCCCCACCGCCATCCCCGACGTGCTGATCATCGAGCCCGAGGTGTTCGGCGACGCGCGCGGCTTCTTCCTCGAAAGCTTCAACCGCCGCGCGTTCGCCGAGGCCACCGGCCTGGACCTCGAATTCGTGCAGGACAACCACTCGCGCTCGGCCAAAGGCGTGCTGCGCGGGCTGCACTATCAGGTGCTGCAGCCGCAGGGCAAGCTGGTGCGGGTGGTGCGCGGCGCGGTGTTTGACGTCGCGGTCGACCTGCGGCGCTCTTCGCCCAACTTCGGCCGCTGGGTCGGCATCGAGCTCACTGAGCTCAACCACCGCCAGCTCTGGGTGCCGCCCGGATTCGCGCACGGCTTTCTGGTGCTGAGCGACAGCGCTGACTTCCTCTACAAGACCACCGACTACTACGCACCCGAGCACGAGCGTTGCATCGCCTGGAACGCCCCGGCACTCGCGATCGACTGGCCTGCGGGCGTGGTGCCGCAACTGTCGGCGAAGGACGGTCACGGCATGGCGCTCGGAGACGCCGAGGTCTACGACTGAGCGCCGGCCACCATCGCCGGCCGGCGGGGCTGCACTTCGTTACCGTCGGCGCCAGAGGCTAAGCCCGGTCAAATTACAATCCGGGGATTCCACGAGAGCAGAGATGCGCCGTGAATCCCTGCCAGCCGCTGACCCGCGGCGCGCCTCACTCCTCGATCCTGCGAATGTTTTCCAACCAATCGATTCTCGTCACCGGCGGCACCGGCTCGTTCGGCAAGGCCTTCATCCGCACCGTCCTCGAGCGCTTTTCCGACGTGCGCAGGCTGGTGGTGTTCAGCCGCGACGAGCTCAAGCAGTTCGAGATGGCGCAGCAGTTCCCGGAGGCAGAGTACCCGGCGCTGCGCTATTTTTTGGGTGACGTGCGTGACGCCGACCGCTTGCGCCGCGCGTTCGAGGGCGTCGACGTGGTGATCCACGCGGCCGCGCTCAAGCAGGTGCCGGCCGCCGAATACAACCCGTTCGAGTGCATCAAGACCAACGTGCTCGGCGCGCAGAACGTGATCGAGGCCTGCTTCGACACCCAGGTGCGGCGCGTGGTAGCGCTCTCCACCGACAAGGCTGCCGCGCCGATCAACCTGTACGGCGCGACCAAGCTGTGCTCCGACAAGCTGTTCACCGCCGCGAACAACGTCAAGGGCCCCCGCGACCTGCGCTTTTCCGTGGTGCGCTACGGCAACGTAATGGGCAGCCGCGGCTCGGTGATCCCGTTCTTCCTCGATCGGCGCAAGAGCGGCGTGCTGCCGATCACCGACCCGGCGATGACCCGCTTCAACATCAGCCTGCAGGAAGGGGTCGACATGGTGCTGTGGGCGCTGGAGAACGCCCAGGGCGGCGAGATCTTCGTGCCGAAGATCCCCAGCTACCGCGTCACCGACCTCGCGCACGCGATTGGGCCCGACTGCGAACACCCGGTGGTCGGCATCCGTCCCGGCGAGAAGATCCACGAGGAAATGATCACCGCCAGCGACAGCTTCAACACGGTCGACCTCGGCCAGTACTTCGCGATCCTGCCGTCGGCGAGCGATCACAGTGTCGAGAGCTACTGCGCGGCCCGTGGCGGGCGGCCGGTGCCGCCCGGTTATGCGTACGACAGCGGCAGCAATCCCGACTTTCTCAGCGTCGAGCAACTGCGCCAGCTGATCGCGGCGCATGTCGCGCATCCCGGAGCCGAGGCGCTGTGATTCCGTACGGTCGCCAGGAGGTGCTGCAGGCGGACATCGACGCCGTGGTCGCGGTGCTGCGCTCCGACTTCCTGACCCAGGGGCCGATGGTGCCGCGCTTCGAGCAGGCCGTGGCCGACCATTGCGGCGTGCCGCACGCGATCGCGGTCAACAGCGCGACCTCGGCGCTGCACGTCGCCTGCCTCGCGCTCGGCCTCGGCCCCGGCGACTGGCTGTGGACCAGCCCGATCACCTTCCTCGCGTCTGCGAACTGCGGCCTGTATTGCGGCGCGAGCGTTGATTTCGTCGACATCGATCCGCGCACCTACAACGTCAGTCCAGTCGCGCTCGAGAAGAAGCTGGTCGAGGCCGAGCGCGCCGGCCGGCTGCCGAAGGTGGTGGTGCCGGTGCACCTGTGCGGCCAGCCCTGCGACATGCGCGCCATTCATGCGCTCGCCGCGCGTTACGGGTTCAAGATCGTCGAGGACGCATCGCATGCAGTCGGCGGCCGCTATCTGAACCACCCGATCGGCAACTGCGAGTACAGCGACATCACTGTGTTCAGTTTCCATCCGGTGAAGATCGTCACCTCCGCCGAGGGCGGCATGGCGCTGACGCGCGATGCCGAGCTTGCTCGCCGCATGGGGCTGTTCCGCAACCACGGTATGACGCGTGAGCTGGCGCAGATGACACATGTGAGCGATGGCCCCTGGTACTACCAGCAGATCGAGCTCGGCTACAACTACCGGATGACCGAGCTGCAGGGCGCGCTCGGGTTAAGCCAGACGCAGCGGCTGGACGCCTACGTCGCGCGCCGGCACGCACTGGCGCGCCGCTACGACGAACTGCTCGCGCCGCTGCCGCTCACCTTGCCGTGGCAGCATCCGGACGGCTATTCCGGGTTGCACCTGTACGTGGTACGGCTGCAGTTGGGTCGCACCGCGCGCACGCACCGGCAGGTGTTCGAGGCTTTGCGCGCCGCCGGCATCGGCGTCAACCTGCACTACATCCCGGTGCATACCCAGCCGTATTACGAACGCATGGGCTTTCGCTCCGGCGACTATCCGGAGGCCGAGCAGTACTACCGCGAGGCGATCAGCCTGCCGATGTACGCCGCGTTGACCGAGGCGCAGCAAGACGCGGTGGTCGAAGCCCTGCGTGACGCACTCGGCGAGCGAGTCGGCGCAAGTGCCACCGCGTGACGCCGCCGCCCTTCAAACGCCCTTCCGCCATGCTGCAACGCGAGATTTTTCTGCAATCCGAGGCCGATGCCTGGTTCGAACGCAACCGGCGCGCGCTCGCCAACCCCGATTTCGCCGCTGCCGATCCGGTCATCGCCGCGGTCACTGAGATCGCGAGCCAGCCGGACTTGGCGCAGCGCGGCGATAAGCTGCGCATCCTCGAGGTCGGCTGCAGCGAAGGCCGGCGGCTCGCCTGGCTGCGCGACTCGCTCGGCGCCGACGTTTACGGGGTCGAACCGTCGGCCAACGCGGTCGAGCAGGCCTGCGCGCGGGGGGTCGATGCGCGGCGCGGAACGGCCGACGCGCTGCCGTATCCCGATGCGACGTTCGACGTTGTGATCTTCGGCTTTTGCCTGTACCTGTGCGACCGGCGCGATCTGTTTCGCATCGCGCAGGAGGCGGATCGCGTGCTGAAGGCCGACGCCTGGCTGATGATTCTCGACTTCTTCGCGCCTACGCCGATCCGGCGCGAGTACTCGCACAGGCCCGGCGTCTATTCGTACAAGATGGACTACCGCAAGTTGTTCGACTGGCATCCGGCGTACACCTGCTACGCACACCGGCTTGCGCAGCATGGGCAGCCTGGTTTCACCGACGACCCGCAGGAATGGGTCGCGACGTCGGTCTTGCGCCGGAGGGGCGATGCTGGCGCATGACCGGCTGGCCCATGATCGGCTGGCGCTGGGCACGGCCCAGTTCGGGCTGGTCTACGGCGTGGCGAATCAGACCGGACGCGTGCCGCCGGACGAGGTCGCGGCGATCCTGCGCCACGCGGCGGCGCACGGCATCGACATGCTCGACACCGCGGTCAACTATGCCGACAGCGAACGTACGCTCGGCGAAGCCGGTGTCACCGGCTGGCGCGCGGTGACCAAGCTGCCCGCGCTGCCGGCAGGCATTACCGGCGCTGCGGTCGCGCCGTGGGTGCGCCAGCAGGTCGATGGCTCGCTGGCCCGCCTCGGGCTCAAGCGGCTGCACGCGGTGCTGCTGCACCGGCCGGCCGAGATGCGCGGGTCGAGCGCCAAGCCGTTGCTCGATGCATTGCTGAGCCTCAAGACGCGCGGACTGGCGCGCAAGATCGGTGCATCGGTGTACGGGCCCGACGACCTGGACCTGCTGCAGCACGAAATGCCGCTGGATCTGGTGCAGGCGCCGCTGAACATTCTCGACCGTCGCCTGGTCGACTCCGGCTGGGCGGCGCGGCTCAAGCGCCACGGCGCCGAACTGCATGTGCGCTCGGCGTTCCTGCAGGGGCTGCTGCTGATGCCGGCCGAGCGCCGGCCGGCGCGGTTCGCACGTTGGCAGCCGCTCTGGGCCGAATGGGCGCGCTGGCTTGGCGAAACCGGCCTGACGCCGCTTGAGGCCTGCCTCGGCTACGTGCTGGGCGTGCCCGAGGTGGACCGGGTGGTCGTCGGGGTCGACAACCTGCGCCATCTGGAACAGATCCTCGCCGCCGCGCGGCCGGGTCTGCCGCAATCGCCGCCTTGGTCGGAACCCGCCGACATCGAACTGATCAACCCGACGTTCTGGAGCGAACCGTGAAAGTCGTCGCAATCGTCCAGGCCCGCATGGGCTCGACCCGCCTGCCCGGCAAGGTGATGAAGGCTATCGGCGGTATGCCGATGATCGACCTGCTGCTGGCGCGGCTGTCACGTGCGACCGAGGTGGACCAGATCGTGGTCGCGATGCCGGTGGACACAATCAACCAGCCGCTCGACGATCATGTGCGCGCGCTCGGCCATGCGGTCAGCCGCGGCAGCCGCGACGACGTGCTCGACCGCTATCTGCAGGCCGGCCGCTCGGCCGAAGCCGACGTGCTGGTGCGGATCACCGCCGACTGTCCGCTGACCGATCCGGCGCTGGTCGACGAGGCGGTGCGCCGCTTCAAGGCAGCCGGTGTCGACTATCTGAGCAGCAACGGGCCGCCGACGACCTATCCCGACGGTCTCGACGTCGAAGTATTCACGCTGGCCGCGCTGGAGCGCGCCGCGCGCGAGACCGACAAGCCGCACGACCGCGAACACGTGACCCCGTACCTGCGCGAATCCGGGCAGTTCAGCCGGGCGGTCATGTCGAACGACGAAGATCTGTCGGCGCTGCGCTGGACCGTCGACGAGCGGGTCGATTACGAGGTGGTCAAACGGGTGTTCGCGCATTTCGCGCCCGACATTCATTTCGGCTGGCGGCAGGTGCTCGAGTTGCAGCGAAAGCAGCCTGAACTGTTCGCCGCCAACAGCGGCCTGATCCGCAACGAAGGAAGCAAATTGGGCAAAGGTCAGAAACTCTGGAAGCGTGCGAAGACGCTGATTCCAGGCGGCAACATGCTGCTCTCCAAGCGGGCCGAGATGTTCCTGCCCGAGCAGTGGCCGGCCTACTTCAGTCGCGCCAAGGGCTGCAAAGTCTGGGACCTGGACGGCAACGAATACACCGACATGTTCCTGATGGGCGTCGGCACCAACATCCTCGGCTACGGGCATGACGAAGTCGATGCTGCGGTCCAAGAGACGGTCAAGGCCGGCAACATGGCCACGCTGAACTGCCCCGAGGAAGTGGCGCTGGCCGAGAAGCTGGTCGAACTGCACCCCTGGGCCGACATGGCGCGCTTCACGCGTACCGGCGGCGAGGGAAACGCGGTTGCGATCCGCATTGCGCGCGCGGCCGCCGGCCGCGACCAGGTGGCCGTGTGCGGCTACCACGGCTGGCACGACTGGTATCTCGCCGCGAACCTCGGCAGCGACGAAAGCCTGGCCGGCCACCTGCTGCCGGGCCTGGAACCGCGCGGGGTGCCGCAGAACCTGCGCGGCTCGGTGCTGCCGTTCAACTACAACGACTACGCGGGGCTCGAAGCGCTGGTGAACGCGAACGACGTCGGCGTGATCAAGATGGAGGTGTCGCGCAATCAGGGCCCGCAGGACGGCTTCCTGCAGAAGGTGCGCCAGCTCGCGACCGAGCGCGGCATCGTGCTGATCTTCGACGAATGCACCTCGGGCTTTCGCCAGACCTTCGGCGGCCTGCACAAGCTGTACGGAGTCGAGCCCGACATGGCGATCTTCAGCAAGGCGCTCGGCAACGGCTACGCGATCACCGGCGTGATCGGACGGCGCGAGATCATGGAAGCCGCACAGACCACCTTCATCAGCAGCACGTTCTGGACCGAGCGCATCGGCCCGAGCGCGGCGCTGAAGACGCTGGAAGTCATGGGCCGGCTCGAATCGTGGGAGTCCATCACCCGGACCGGACAGGAAATCCGCAAACGCTGGCAGCAGCTGGCCGACCGCCACGGCCTGCAGATCGACCATTGGGGCCTGTCGGCGCTGACCGGCTTCACCTTCCGCAGCCCGAACGCGCTGGCCTACAAGACGCTGATCACGCAGGAAATGCTGGCCAAGGGCTTCCTGGCCGGCAACAGCGTCTACGTCTGCGTCGAGCACACGCCGCAGGTGGTCGATGCGTTCTTCGACGCGCTCGACCCGGTGTTCGGCCTCGTGAAGCAATGCGAGGAAGGGCGCGACGTGATGAGCCTGCTCAAGGGGCCGGTATGCCATGCCGGCTTCAAGCGGCTGAACTGAGCTGCGATGAAGGTCGCGCTGCGCACCGATGCTTCGCTTCAGATCGGCAGCGGCCACGTCATGCGCTGCCTGACGCTGGCCGACGCACTCAAAGCCCGGGGCGCCGATTGCCAGTTCATCAGCCGTGAGCATCCCGGCCATCTGATGGAGGTCGTTCGCCAGCGTGGTTACAAGGTAAATCGCCTTGCAGCCGGGGTGCCGCATGGAAAGAATGCTATTAAAAGCGTAGCTAAACAGGTACGCGACGCGCAGCCGGAGCCCGCGCACGCAGCCTGGCTGGGTAGCACCTGGCAGGCCGATGCGCAAGAAACAGCGGCCATCCTGGTCGACTTGCAGCCCGACTGGCTGGTCGTCGACCATTACGCGCTCGACGAGCGCTGGGAGCGCGCGCTGCGGCCCGATTGCGGCCGGGTGTTCGTGATCGACGATCTTGCCGACCGGCCGCATGACTGTGATCTGTTGCTGGACCAGAACCTCGGCCGCAGCCCGGAGCATTACGCGAGACTCGTTCCGCGCGATTGCACCGTGCTGGCCGGCCCGCGCTACGCGCTGCTGCGCCCCGAATTCGCGCGGCTGCGCGACTACAGCCTGCAGCGCCGCCGGCATGGGAAGTTGCAGCACCTGCTGATCACGATGGGCGGCGTCGATGCAGACAACGCGACCGGCTGCGTGCTCGAAGCGCTCGGCGCTTGCAAGCTGCCGAGTGGCTGCTGCATCACGGTCGTGATGGGCGCGGCGGCACCTTGGCTCGGTCAGGTGCGCGGGCAGGCGGCTCGGATGGTTGTGCCTACCGAAGTGGTTGTCGATGTGGATGACATGGCGCAACGCATGGCCGACAGCGATCTGGCGATCGGCGCGGCCGGTGGCACAGCGTGGGAGCGCTGCTGTCTGGGCTTGCCAAGTCTCGTGGTCGTGCTAGCGGCAAACCAGAGGCCAGGCGCGCTGGCACTCGGACAGGCGGGGGCTGCGGTGCTTTTGGATGACGATCTGATCAACCGGCAGCCAGGAATTGCAGCGCTGCAGGAAGCGCTGCGCAACACCGACAGACTTTGGGCGACGAGCTTGGCTGCTCGCCAGTTGGCCGATGGCTTGGGCGCCTTGCGGGTGATCGATCACGTTTGCGCGGCAACGGAGCCTAGTCGGCTGTCATGAATATCACGCTGCTATGTAGCGATGACCGCCATCCGGTCAACGCGTGGCTTGTCGGGTGGGCAGATCGGAACGCTCACCAGCATCAGGTATCGCTGGTTCGACGTAAGCAGGATCTGCTTGGTGGGGATCTTCTCTTTCTGGTGTCCTGTTCCGAGGTGATCGGTGCAGCCGAGCGGGCCAGGTACAAGGCGACGTTGGTGCTCCACGCAAGCGATCTCCCGAGAGGACGCGGCTGGAGTCCGCACATCTGGGAAATCCTTGCAGGCGCCGATCACATTACGTTGACACTGCTGGAAGCCGCCGACAAGGTAGATAGCGGTCGTGTCTGGCGCAAGCAGCGAATCAGCATTCCGAAGCATGCGCTATGGGACGAAATCAATGCGCGACTTTTTGAAGCAGAGATTGCGTTGATCGACGCGGCAGTGCGGGACTTTGCGTCTATCGAGCCTGTCGAGCAGGATCCCGGCATCGAGGCGAATTACTATCGGCGCCGCACGCCGGCTGATAGTCGAATCGACCCACACGAATCAATCGAGGCACAGTTTGATCTGATCCGTGTTTGTGACCCAGTGCGTTACCCAGCGTACTTTGATCTGCATGGGCACAGATACCGGATCACCTTGGAGAAATTCGATGGCCCGCCAGATCCGGATTGACGGTCGCGACATAGGGGACGGCTGCGCTCCATATGTCATCGCCGAGATGTCAGCCAACCACAACGGAAACATCGACGCGGCACTTCACATCATCGGAGAGGCCCACAGGGCCGGGGCTAATGCCGTGAAGATCCAGACTTACAGGCCTGACACCATTACCTTGAAGTCCGATCTGGCGGACTTTCAGATCCGTGACGGCTTATGGGCCGGCCGGACGCTTTACGAACTTTACGAGTGGGCCCATACGCCCTGGGAATGGCACGCATCACTGTTTGAATGCGCTCGTCAGCTTGACATCACGCTGTTCAGCTCTCCTTTCGATAGCACGGCGGTCGACCTGCTGGAGAGCCTGGGCGCGCCGGCCTACAAGATCGCGTCGTTCGAGGCGATCGACCTGCCGCTGATCAAGTACGTGGCCGGCACCGGCAAACCGATGATCATCTCGACCGGCATGGCCGACGCCGACGAGATCCAGGAGGCGGTCGACGCGGCGCGCTCCGGCGGCTGCCGCGAACTGGCGCTGCTGCACTGCGTCAGCGGCTACCCGGCGCCGGCGGCCGATTACAACCTGCGCACGATCGCCGACATGCGCGAGCGCTACGGCGTGCCGATCGGCCTGTCGGACCACACGCTGGACAACACGACCGCAATCGCCAGTGTGGCGATGGGCGCCTGCATCATCGAGAAGCACTTCACGCTTGATCGCAGCGGCGGCGGCCCGGACGACAGCTTTTCGCTGGAGCCAGCCGAACTCGCCGCGCTGTGCCGCGACAGCCGCACCGCCTGGTCCGCGCTCGGTCGCGTCGACTACGGCCGCAAGTCGAGCGAGCAGGGCAACGTGAAGTTCCGCCGGTCCCTCTACTTTGTGCGCGACCTGAAGGCCGGCGACGTGATCACCGCCGATGCGGTGCGCAGCGTGCGTCCCGGCTTCGGCCTTGCGCCCAAGCATTACGACGCGGTGCTCGGCCGACGCGTGCGGCGCGACGTGTCGTTCGCGACGCCGGTGGCGTGGGAACTGCTCGATTGAAACGGACGACGGAGAAGCAACCATGCCAAACGCCAGCCGCATCCTGCACAGCCTGAGCAGCCAGCCCGGCTATACGCTGATGCGCGGCGCCGCGCGGTTTTCCGCGGCGCGGCGGCTGGTCGCGACCACGCGCCGTGCCGTCGGTGGGCGCAAGGCGGCTGACTACCTCGCGGACTGCGACGCGCGCATCGCGCAGACCGCGTTCCCGGCGGTGGACCGGATCGCCTTCGTGCGTGCGCTGCGAACCGACGGCATCGCGTTCGGCCTGACGGTGCCTGCGGCCGTCGTCTCAGCGATCCATGACTACGCCCGGCACGCCGCTTGCTACGCGGACCGGGTGCCGGCACACGGTTTCACGCTCGATCGCCGCAACGAAGCCGAGCAGGCGCTGGGCAAGCCCATACTGCTCGCGCAGTACCTGAATACCGCGCAGGAATGCACGGCGATCGGAGGGCTGGCTGACGACCCGATGTTGCAGGCGATCGCCTGCGACTACCTGGGCTCGGTGCCGACCTTCGTCGGCGCGAACCTGTGGTGGACTTTTCCGGTGGCGGCGTCCGAGGCGGACCGCGACCGCCACGCGCATCTGTTCCATCGCGACGTCGACGATTTCCGCTTCTTCAAGTTCTTCTTCTACCTGACCGACGTGGATGCCGGGGACGGCGCGCATGTCTGCGTCGCCGGCTCGCATCTGCGCCCGCCGCACTCGGGGTTGCTGGACCGCTGGAACATTCGCCGCTACGGCGACGATGAAGTGGCAGCGCGCTACCCGCCGGGCCACATCCACGAAATCCTGGGGCCGGCCGGCACCGGCTTCGCCGAGAACACGTTGTGCGTGCACAAGGGGTTGACGCCGACCCGCTCTGCGCGCCTGCTGCTGCAACTGCAGTACGCGCTGTTCGACTATGGCGCGATGCACGACCGGGTCGACCCGGCGCGACTGGGCCGGATTGCGTGATCGCGCTGGCCGCGCTGACCCCGCGGCGGCTGCGCCAGCTCTGGTACATGCCGCTGCTCGTCCTGGCGATGGGGCTGATGATGGCGCGCACGCTGGTGATGGCGCGGCTGCTCGACGTGCCGGGCTTTGCGCAGTTCAGCGCCGGCCAGCTGGTGTCGAGCACCTTCTCAATGCTCGGCTGCCTGGGCCTGCAGCCGCTGCTGCAGCGCGAGATGCCGGTGCAGATCGTGCGCCGGCGCGAGCGCGCCGCCGCGGTGCTGACGATGCAGTGCCTGCTGGTCGCTGCTGCCTGCGCGCTGGTCGGCCTGCTGCTCGCAGCCGGTGGCCTGTCGGCCGCCGGCTTGGGACCGGGCCTGCTCGCGGTCGGCGTGCTGCACGGGCTGTCGCAGCAGGTGTTCCTTATCTCGACCGTCGAGAGTCGCAGCCGCGGCGAGCCGGTTTTCTTCGCGCGGCAGAACCTGGAGCGCGCCGGACTGGCGTTTGCGGCCGGCTGCGGGGTCGCATTGCTGGTCGGCTCCGCCGGCCCGGTGTTGCTGACCGAAGCGGCGGTGTCGTACCTGCTGACATGGCGGGCGATGGGGCGCGTGTTGCGGCCTTCAGCGCTGGGCTTGCGGCGGGCTGGCGCGGTCGCGCTGCACCGGATTCGCCGCCTGCCCTGGGGCTCGGCGACGGCGCTGCTCGCGCTGATGTTCGTCAGCTTCCTGTTCCTGAACGCGGACCGCTGGTTTGCCGCCGACCTGCTGCCGCACAGCGGGTTCGCGGTCTACGCGTTCGCCTGGGTGCTGCTGTCGGTCGCGCAATCGGTGCAGATCGTGATCAACGCATCGTTCTACCCGCTGCTCGCGCGCCGCTACGCGAGCCACGGCCGGCGCGCGGCGTTCCGGTTCTGCGCGATCGCGTCGATCGGGCTGCTGGCGGTCTGCGTTGTCGGGCTATGGCCGGTCGACTGGCTGCTCGGGGCGATCGTTGGGCGCTGGTTCCCGGCCTACGACGCAGCACGGGCCATCTTCGCGATCTTCCTCGTGGTTGCGGCACTGCGCGTGTCCGACTTCTGGAGCAGCTACTTGGTGATCGTCGGCGTCGAGCGCCGGTTGCTGGCGGTCTACGTCGTCGTCGGCGTGGTGGTCTGCGGTGCATGGGTGCTCGCGGTGCGCCCCTGGGCCGGTGGCACGTTCGGCGTGGTCGAGGTTGCCTGGCTCGCCTGCGGCCTGACCGTGGCCGGCTATGCGTCCGCGCTGGCCACCGCCTGGCTGAATCGGAGGGACCGGTGAGCGGCGCGCGACGCCTGCTGGCAGGTCTGTGGCCGATGAGCTGGTGGCGAAGCCTCGTCGAACTGCGCCGCGGCGTGCGCCTGCATCCGACCGCAGTGCTGCTGGGGCGGGCCGGCGCGATCGAGTTCGGGCGCGGCAGCAGCATAGGCGCGCGCGGCCGGTTCGACGTTGGCGCGGGTGGGCGCATCGTCTGCGACGAGCGGGTCTGGATGTCGACCGACGTCGAACTCGAGACTGCGACGACGATCACGATCGGTACCGGCACCACGGTGCAGCGCCGTTGCAGCATCAACGGCAGCACGCGTATCGGCGCCGGCTGCATCTTCGCGCCGAACGTGTTCGTGTCGTCAGGCACGCATCCGTTCCGGTTCATCCCGCATCTGCCGATCCGCGAGCAGGAACGCAGGATCGCCGCCTCGCCGGCCGATGCGGCGGCGGTCGACCGGCCAGTCTGGATCCAGGACGACTGCTGGCTCGGCACCAACGTGGTCGTGTGTCCGGGCGTGACCCTGGGCAAGGGCAGCGTGATCGGTGCTAACAGCGTGGTGACGCGCGACATCGCGCCGTACACGGTGGTCGCCGGCGCGCCGGCGCGGCCGATAGCCAGCAGGATGGCGTGGGCGCCGGGCCGTTCGGTGGACCCCGGCAACGAGTCCGACTGGCCGTACATCCTCGGCGGCCGCGTGCGGCCGGCGGCGGACGGGCGGCAAGCGTATGTCGAGGCTACCGTGGAAGCGCCGGTTTGCGTCGCGCTCGCGGGCGAGCCGGCAGATTGCGTCGCCATAGATTGGATAGCTTTGTCGAATGTCGAATTCGCGGTCGGCAGCCGCCGATTCAATGTCGGTGCAGGCAGCGGCCAGGTGGAAGTGCCTGCAGATACATTGCGGGCGACGGCGGGTGTGCGCTGGTGCACGATCGCGATCGTCGGCGCGGCGGACAGCGCTCTGCGCGTCGGGCGGATCGCGCTGTCGAATTAGCTGACCATGGCAAGGCATTTCCTGATCGTATGGATCGTGTACTGGCTGGCGGTCGCGCTGATGCCAGTGCACTCTATCTATCCGGCGACCGGCCCGGCGTTCGTGCTGCAACTGGTATTCGTGCTGCTGACGCTGGCGGCATTTGCGGTGACCCATGCGTATCTCGGCTGCCCGCCGCGACTGCCGGCCGGCCGCTTCGATCTGCGCGCGGCACCGCAGCTTGCGCGGCTCGCGCTGGTGATGTCGCTGATCGGGCTGCTTTGCGTGCTGTATGACAAGATCGTGGTGCAGGGCATCGACTTCTCGCAGGGCATCGTCGCGGCACGCGAGCAATGGCGGCGGCTCGGTGAGGAGCGCGACGGTGCCGCGTCGTCGGTGTTCAGCGTGCTCGGCTATCTGCTGGGCAGCGGCTACTTCGTCGCAGCGGTGCTGGCCGCGACGCAGATCCGCACGATGACCGTGCGGCAGCGGCTGCGGACGCTGCTCGCCGCGGCGGTGTTGCTGCTGGTCGGCTCGGCGATCTCGGGGGGGCGCTCCAGCGTACTGCTGCTCGCCGCGATGGTGCTGGGCGGGACGGCGGCGCGCGGCAGCCTGTCGCTGCGCGAATTGTTCCCGCGGCGCCGCCAGCGACGTGCGTTGATGGTGGTGGCACTCGTTGCGGCCGGCTACACGGTAAACGTGTTCTATCTGCGCGCCGCCGCCAGTGATCTGTCCGCCCAGCGCTACGCCACCGGTTTCCTGGCCAACCTGGGTTTGCAGCTCGACGGCTGGTATCGGTCATTGCTCGATGGCAGCGCGCTCAGTTCGCTGTCGGCGATGGTCGTGCTCAGCGTCAGCTATGTGACGCACAGCTTCGCGACGACTGCGGCGCTGGTCGATCTGCCGCCCGAGGGCAAGTCGGTTTTGTTTTCGCATGTCGCGGAAATCCTGGCGAAGATCGGCGTGATGGCCTACCCGGACGAGAACTGGTATCTGGCCGGCCGCTTCCCCTCGGTTCCGGGGGCGCTGTGGCAGTTGGGCGGTCCGGCGGCGGTGCTGGCCGGCAGTTTATTGCTCGGGGCCGCCGCCGCAGCCGCCCGGGCCTGGACCATGCTGCGCCCCGCGCAACTGCTGCCGCTCGGCGTGTTCGTGATGATGTACGCGGTGCTGGTGCTGACGCCGGCGCTGCTGGCGGTGGACTTCCTGAGTTTTCCGTTCATAGCAGTCGCGTTCGTGTTGCTTGCGTTGGCCGACCGGCTGCTGCGCCGCCGCCGCGCTGCGCGTTCACGGCGCGTGCCGACGGGCACCGCGGCCATGATCGCCGTGTCGAACAAGAGGGTGGCCCGCGCATGAGGATAGGCTTCGCCAATATCTATTCGTTCCGGCCGCATCCGGAGCATCTGAGCTTTCTCGCGACGCTGATGCGGCGGGCCGGGCATCAGACGTTCTTCCTGACCTGCGATGCCGGTGTGTCGAACTGCTACCCGCGCGCGATCAAGGGCACGAGCAAGCTGCAGGAGTGTCCGAAGTGCATGCTCGGCGGCCTGCGCAGCTATCCGCTTTTGCCGATGACCTCGATTTCAGCCTCTGCTCCGCCGGCTGCGCCGATGCTGGACGAGGCGACGCTGGACCGGATTGCGCTCTCGAGCGCGTGCACCGTGAACCGCACCGAAACCGACGCCGAATGGAACGCGCCGCCGGTGGTCGCGGTCAAGCGCAGCCTGTACCGGCCGATCGAGGTGGTGTACCAGAGCACGCTGCGCTGGATCGCACGCAACCGGCTCGATGCGGTGATCTGCTTCAACGGCCGCATGGCGCTGCCGCGCGCGCTGACCCAGGCCTGCGTGCAGGCCGGCATTCCGTATCTGACCCACGAGCGCACCTGGTTCGGCGACGGCCTGCACTTGGTGCCGAATGCGAGCTGCCTGTCGATCGCCGAGGTGAACCGGATGAGCCGCGACTTCGCCGACCGGCCGCTGACGCTGGAGCAGGCGCAGTTTGCGGCAAAGCTGGTCTGCGAGCGCTTCGTGCAGCGCAATTCGCTCGAATGGCGCGTCTACAACCGCAACCCCGAGCCCACGCCCTGGCCGCTGGCGGCACCGGACCCGCGGGTGCTGGTGCTGCCGAGCAGCCGCAACGAATTCGCGGGCCAGCCCGAGTGGCAGAGCGGCTGGGGCGACAACACCGAGGCGCTGGACGACTTCTTCGCGGCGTTCGGTATCGCGCCCGGACAGGTCGTGGTGCGCTGTCACCCGAACTGGGCCGAGAAGATCGGCCAGTCGATCGGTACGCCGTCGAGCGATCTGTACCGCGCTTGGACCGGTAAGCGTGGCATCCACTGCATCGCCAGCAACGAGCGCGCCAGCACCTACGACCTGATCCAGCAGGCCGACCTGGTGGTGATGAACGGCGGCAGCGCGGCGATGGAGGCCGGGGTCTGCGGCAAGCAGGTTGTCTGCCTCGGGCCGGTGAACTATGAGAGTGCCGGCTGCGTGCGCGTGTTCCGCGACCGCGACGCGCTGTACCGGCCCGATGCGCAGACGCCGCTCGATCCGGACGCGGTGATCCGCAAGACCCTGCGCTTTCTGTACCTGAGCGCGCGGCGCTTTCCGCAGTTCGTGAACCAGGTGCGCGCGATCAGCACGACCCGGTACGAGTATTTCGAAGGCGCGAGCGCGGAGCGCGTTGTCGCGATGCTGAAGACCGGGCGGCTCGAGCCGGACGACGCGAGCTTCGCGGCCGACAGTGCCGGCGAGGATACTGTCGTCGAGGCATTGCGCCGCAAGGAATGGGCGCGGCTTGCGGACTATGTGCCGCCGCGGCCGGTCGCGGTGCCGCTCCGGATCGAGCGCCGCGCCGGCCTGCGCTGGGTCGACGGCCTGCGCGAGAAGTTCCCGAAAGGGGACCAGGGCTGAGCCGCCGCGCGGCGGCACCTGCAAGAATCGATGAAGATGGGGGAACGATGAAGCGGATACTCGTGACCGGCGGCGCCGGCTTTCTCGGCTCGCACCTGTGCGAGCGACTGCTCGCGGACGGCGGCGAGGTGATCTGCGTCGACAATTTTTTCACCGGCTCAAAAGCCAACATCGCGCATCTGTTAGGCAACCCGCATTTCGAGTCGATCCGCCACGACGTCGTCTTTCCGCTGTATCTGGAGGTGGACCAGATCTACAACCTGGCCTGCCCGGCGTCGCCGGTGCACTACCAGTTCGATCCGGTGCAGACGCTGAAGACCAGCGTGCACGGCGCGATCAACATGCTGGGGCTGGCGAAGCGGACCGGGGCGCGGATCTTCCAGGCTTCGACCAGCGAGGTCTACGGCGATCCGGAGGTCCACCCGCAGCCCGAGAGTTACTGGGGCCGGGTGAACCCGATCGGCGCGCGCTCCTGTTACGACGAAGGCAAGCGCTGCGCCGAGACGCTGTTCTTCGACTACCACCGCCGGCATGGGCTGGACGTGAAGGTGGCGCGCATCTTCAACACCTACGGCCCGCGCATGCACCCGGACGACGGCCGCGTGGTCAGCAACTTCATCGTGCAGGCGCTGAGCGGCGAGCCGATCACGGTGTACGGCGAAGGCCTGCAGACGCGCAGCTTCTGCTACGTGGACGACCTGATCGAGGGCTTCGTGCGGTTGATGACGACAGCGGACGACGTGCAGGGCCCGGTGAACCTCGGCAACCCGGGCGAATTCACGATACGGCAGTTGGCCGAGCGCGTGATTGCGCTCACCGGATCGTCGTCGAAGCTGGTGTTCCAGCCGCTGCCGCAGGACGACCCGCGCCAGCGCCAGCCCGACATCACGCTCGCGCGCGAGTTGCTGGGCTGGGAGCCGACCGTGATGCTCGATGAAGGACTCACGAAGACCATCGAATATTTCGACCGACTGCTTGCACAGCAGGGCGGCACGCTTGCGCCGGAGGCACGATGAAGATCACGGTATTCGGCGGCGGCTACGTCGGCCTGGTCACTGCGGCATGTCTTGCGGACGTCGGCTATTCAGTGGTCTGCGTCGACGTGGACGCGCGGCGCATCGAGGGATTGAAGCAGGGCATCGTGCCGATCTACGAGCCGGGGCTGAAGGATCTGATCCTGGGCAATGCAAAAGAGGGCAGGCTCGAGTTCACGACCGATGCGGCGCACGGTGTACGGCACGGCGAACTGCTGTTCATCGCCGTCGGTACGCCGCCGGACGAAGACGGCCGCGCCGACCTGCAACACGTGCTGGCGGTGGCCGAGACGATAGGCTCGCACATGGACGGCTACAAGCTCGTCGTGGACAAGTCGACGGTGCCGGTCGGCACTGCGGACCGGGTGCGCGCCGCGGTGCGCGCGCAGCTCGACGCGCGCGGCGTGGAACACGAATTCGACGTCTGCTCGAACCCGGAATTCCTGAAGGAGGGCTCGGCGATCGAGGACTTCACGCGCGGTGCGCGCATCGTGGTTGGCAGCGATGCACCGCGCGCGGAGGCGCTGATGCGGCGCTGCTATGCGCCGTTCAACCGCAATCACGACATCTTGATGGTCATGGACGTCCGCTCCGCCGAGCTGACCAAGTACGCGGCGAATGCGATGCTCGCGACCAAGATCAGCTTCATGAACGAGCTGGCGAACCTGGCGGAACGGCTCGACGCCGACATCGACCGGGTGCGCCTGGGCATAGGTTCGGATCCGCGCATCGGCTACCAGTTCATCTACCCGGGCTGCGGCTACGGCGGCTCGTGCTTTCCGAAGGACGTGCAGGCGCTGGCGCGCACCGCGCGCGAGGTCGGTTACGAAGCGGAACTGCTGCGGGCAGTCGAGGCGGTGAACCAGCGCCAGAAGCAGGTGCTGCACGCAAAATTGGCGCATGCGTTCGACGGCGCGCTGCGCGGCAAACGGATCGCGGTCTGGGGCCTCGCGTTCAAGCCGAACACCGACGACATGCGCGATGCGCCGAGCCGTGCACTGATCGAGGCGCTGTGGGCCGACGGGGCCGTGGTGCAGGCCTACGACCCGGAGGCGATGCGCGAATGCGAGCGCATCTACGGCAGGCGCGACGACCTTAGCCTGTGCGCGAGCCGCGACGAGGCGCTTGCCGGCGCCGACGCGCTGGTGATCTGCACCGAGTGGAAGACGTTCCGCACCGTCGAGCCCGATGCGCTGAAGCGCGCACTGCGTTACCCGGTCGTGGTCGACGGCCGCAACCTGTACGATCCGGCAGTGATGGCCGCCGCAGGCCTGCTGTACTACGCGGTCGGGCGCGGGCGCAGCGCGGTGGGTCCGCGGAGCGCCGTGCAATGACGGTCGGCGACGACGATCTGGTCTCGATCATCACGCCGGCTTACCGTGCAGCCGGCGTGGTCGGCGAGACGATCCGATCGGTCGTCGCGCAGACGCATCCGCACTGGGAGATGCTGATCGCCGACGACTGCTCGCCCGACGACACGCGCGAGGTGGTGC
Organism: Burkholderiaceae bacterium; assembly: GCA_030123545.1. Taxonomy (NCBI): domain Bacteria; kingdom Pseudomonadati; phylum Pseudomonadota; class Betaproteobacteria; order Burkholderiales; family Burkholderiaceae; species Burkholderiaceae bacterium. The sequence goes on from CP126124.1 coordinate 875,143, forward strand.
GACAGTGGGAGCAAGCCGACCCACGCGTGAAGCTGATCGCGCTGGCGCGCAACGGCGGGCCAGCGCAGGCCCGGAATGCGGCGCTGGAGCGCGCGCGCGGGCGCTGGATCGCGTTCCTCGACAGCGACGACCTGTGGCTGCCGGCCAAGCTCGAGCGCAGCATCGCGCACGCCAGGCAGCAGCAGGCCGGCTTCGTGTTCACCGGGTTCCGGCGCATCAATGCCGACGGCAGCGTGACCGGGCGCTATATCGCTGCGCCGCGCAGCCTGTCGTACCGGCAACTGCTTGGCAACACTGCGATCGCGACCTCCACCGTACTGCTCGACCGCCGGGTCGTCGGCGAGATACGCATGCGCAAGACCTACTACGACGACCTCGACTGCTGGCTGCGCATCCTCAAGGGCGCAGAAGGAGCGCAGTGCGGGCGCCTGGCGCATGGCCTGGACGACGATCTGATGCGCTACCGGGTGATGGGCCATTCGGTGTCGCGCAACAAGCGGCGCTCTGCGGCGCATGTCTGGCGCGCGTACCGCGAGTTGGAGCGCCTGAGCCTGCCGGCGTCGCTCTGGTACTTCGGCCAGTACGCGCTGCACGGCGTACTGAAGTACCGGAAGTTCTGAGGCAGGTGTGGTTGCGCAGCAGACGCTCCTGACCGGCGGGACCGGCTTCGCCGGGCGCGTGCTGGTGCGGCGCCTGGCGGCGTCGGGCCGACCAGTGCGCCTGCTCGTGCGCCGCCCGGACCCGGATGCAGGCGTGCCGGTGCATTGCGTGACCGACTGGAGCGACGAGGCCGCGCTGCGCGGCGCGATGGAGGGGGTCGATGCCGTCTGCCACCTCGCGGGGCTCGCGCATCTGACTGGCCGCGCACCGGCCGACGAGGATCAGCGGTTCGACGCGGTCAATGTCGGGCTGAGCTGCCGGGTCGCGCAGGCAGCGTTTGCAGCAGGCGTGCGCCGCTTCGTGTTCGTCAGCTCGATCGGCGCGGTGGCGACGTCGACCCGGCCCGGTGAAGCGCTGAACGAGCAGAGCCCTTGTCGTCCGACGACGCCGTACGGCCGCTCGAAGCTGCGCGCCGAAGCGCGCCTGCGCGAGATCGCCGACGCACACCACGCCGAACTGGTCGTGGTGCGGCCGCCGCTGGTGCATGGCCGCAATGCGCCCGGCAACCTGGCTCGGCTGGCCAAGCTGGTGGCTACCGGGCTGCCGTTGCCGCTGGCCGGCATCGCGAACCAGCGCAGCCTGATCCACGTGGACAATCTGGCGCGAGTGCTCGAGTTGTGCCTGGACCACCCGGCGGCGGCCGGAGAGACCTTCCACGTACGCGATCTGCACGACTATTCGACGCCGGACATCCTGCGCGGTCTGGCCCGTGCGATGGGCCGGCCGCCGAGGATGTTCGGTTTGCCGATGCCGGTGTTGCGCTGGCTCGCCGGCGCGGCCGGGCAGCGCGAGACGTTCGGGCAGTTGACCGGCTGGCTGCAGGTGGACGACGCGCATGTCCGGGCCCTGCTCGGCTTCGTGCCGGCCGAGGTCGAATTCGCGGCGTGACGACAATAGGATCCGGCTGGGAGTGGCGATCAGGTGATGAAACGGGCGTTCGATCTGTTGCTGGCGGTGCTGGCCGCGATGCTGCTTGCGCTGCCGTTCCTGCTGGTCTGGCTCGCCGTGCGCGCGACCTCGCCCGGGCCGGCGCTGTACTGGTCGGATCGGGTCGGCGTGCGCAACCGGATCTTCCGGATGCCGAAGTTCCGCAGCATGCGCGTCGGCACGCCGGCGCTGGCGACCCATCTGCTGCAGGACCCCGCCGTCTACCTGACGCCGATCGGCTCGTTCCTGCGCAAGACCAGTCTGGACGAGCTGCCGCAGCTGTGGAGCATTCTGGTCGGCGACATGAGCTTCGTCGGGCCGCGCCCGGCGCTGTTCAACCAAGCCGACCTGATCGCGCTGCGCACGCGGCATGGCGTCGACGCGCTGGTGCCGGGGCTGACCGGCTGGGCGCAGATCAACGGGCGCGACGAGTTGCCGATCCCGGCCAAGGTCGCGCTCGACGTCGAATATCTGGAGCGCAGGTCGCTGGCGTTCGACCTGCGGATCCTGTGGTTGACGGTCGTCCGCGTGCTGCGCCGCGACGGGGTGTCGCACTGATGCGCCGCGCTGTCCGGTCGGCCGCCATGCCCGTTCGTGCGTTGTCCAATGGTTGACCGAATTCGAGCACGAACCCCGATGTCATCGTCATTCAGCCCCGCTGCCCCGCTGCTGGCGCTGCCGCGCCCGGCCAAGCGCATGGTCGTGGTCGCGGTCGACCTGCTGCTGTCGGTGGTCTCGGTCTGGATCGCGTTCTACCTGCGCATCGACCAGACCGGGCTGCCGTTCGACCAGCAGTACTACGTGTACCTGCTGGCGCCGGCGCTGATGCTGCCGATCTTCATTCGCTTCGGGCTGTACCGCGCGATCTTCCGCTACACCGGCATGGCCGCGATGGCCAGCACCGCGAAAGCGATCGCGCTCTATGCGGCGCTGTTCTTTGCCGCGCTGCTCTATTTCCGGTGGGGCAGCGTGCCGCGCACGCTGGGGCTGATCCAGCCGCTGCTGCTGCTGTTGCTGGTCGGCGCAAGCCGGGCGATGGCGCGCTTCTGGCTTGCCGGGCTTGGCGGGCGTCGTCGTCCGTCCGAGGGCCGGATGCTGATCTACGGCGCCGGCGAAGCGGGGGTGCAGACCGCGCTCGCGCTCGGCGTGTCGCGCCAGTTCGCGGTGCTCGGCTTCATCGACGACGACGCGGCCAAGGCGGGCCAGACCATCAACGGCGTCGACATCATGGCCCCGGACGATGTTGCAGGCGCGGTCACCCGCATGGGCGTGACCGACATCCTGCTCGCGATGCCGTCACTGGCGCGCGCGCGGCGCAACGAGATCATCGCGAGCCTGAGCGCGCTGCCGGTGCACGTGCGCACGCTGCCGGGCCTGGGCGACCTCGCGGCGGGGCGGATCGAGGTCAAGGAGTTGCAGGAACTCGACGTGGAAGACCTGCTCGGCCGCGCGCCGGTGCCGCCCGACCCTGCGCTGCTCGCGCGCAACCTGACGGCCAAGACCGTACTCGTGACCGGCGCGGGCGGCAGCATAGGCGGCGAGCTGTGCCGCCAGATCGTGCGCGAGGGTCCGCGCGCGCTGGTGCTGGTCGACCACAACGAGTACGGCCTGTACGCGATTCACCGCGAGTTGCAGGCGCTGTGCGCGGACGTTGCGCCGTCGGTCAAGCTGGTGCCGCTGCTCGGCAGCGTGCGCAACCGTGACCGGATGCGCGAGATCTTCCGGTGCAGCCGGCCCGACACGGTCTACCACGCGGCGGCGTACAAGCATGTGCCGCTGGTCGAGGACAACCCGACCGAGGGGGTGCTGAACAACGTGATCGGCACGCTGAACCTCGCGCGCGTCGCGATCGAGTGCGGTGTCGGCGATTTCGTGCTGATCTCCACCGACAAGGCGGTGCGGCCGACCAACGTGATGGGCGCGACCAAGCGGGTCGCCGAGCAGGTGCTGCAGGCGCTCGCGGCGAGCCCACGCGTCGGCTTCGCCGGGTTCGACGGCGAGGGCGGGTCCGAGCTTGCCAACCGCACCCGCTTTTCGATGGTTCGCTTCGGCAACGTGCTCGGCAGCAGCGGCAGCGTCGTGCCGCTGTTTCGCCGCCAGATTCAGGCCGGTGGCCCGCTGACCGTGACGCACGAAGAAGTCACGCGCTACTTCATGACGATTCCCGAGGCCGCGCAGCTCGTGCTGCAGGCCGGCGCGATGGCGGGCGGCGGCGACGTGTTCGTGCTCGACATGGGGCAGCCTGTGAAGATCGTCGATCTGGCGCGGCGCATGGTGCATCTCTCCGGCCTGTCGCTGCGCGACGCGGCGCACCCCGAAGGCGATATCGAAATCCGCATCGTCGGGCTGCGGCCGGGCGAGAAGCTGTACGAGGAGCTGCTGATCGGCGACAACCCGGCGCCGACCGCGCACCCGCGCATCATGAAGGCGCAGGAGAGGTTCGTGCCGTGGCCCGATCTGGTGCCGCAACTGCACGAGATGCGGCTGGCTGCGAACCGCAGCGACCCGCAGGCGATCCGGCGCATTTTGATGCGGCTGGTCGATGGCTACACTCCCGAGGCGCGCCGCGCAGCGGAACCGGGAACGGAAAGCGCCGACCAGGAGGCCATGTTGGAAGCGAAGACTAAATGAAGACAGCCGGGAAACTGATCACCGTCGCCGTCGCGGCCCTGGTCGGCGCCGCCGTCGGTGCGGCGCTCGGCTACGGCCCGCTGCTCAAGTACCGCTCCGAAGGCGTGCTCGCGATGGAAATGAGTCTGGCGGACTACAAGCGGTTCACCGAGGTTGCCGACGCGCCGGCCAATCTGCAGCGGTTGACGGCCGTGCTGCCGCCGCCGAAGCTGACCCCGAACGAAATGGCGCAGCTGGACGCGCAAGTCGCCCAGGGCCAGTGGCATACCGCTATCCCGAAGATTAGCAAGGCTGACGCCAGCAGCGTTCCTGATGCGCTAGTGCAGCCGGACGGCGACAAGCAGAACGTGTTTCTCGGCGTGAAGCTGGCGTATGTCGACCGCGATCCGGTGCGGGCCGCGCAACTGGCCACCTGGCTCGGCGGGTATTGGAGGGAAATGGCGGCGCACGCGGCCTTGCGCGAGGCAGTTCAGCGTTGGGCCGGCGCGAACCGGCAGTTTGCTGACCGGGTGCAGCAGCGCAGGCTGCAGTACCAGTTCGACGTCGAGCAGGCCCAGGCGCGCGCGAAGGCGCTCGAGGCCATCGCGGCCCGCTATCCGGCGCCGTCGCGTGGCGCACGTAGCCTACGTGGCCCAAGTGGCGATGGCCAGGAAGTCGGGGTCACACGCAGCGGCGATGAAAGATTCATGCCGCCGCTGGACCAGGTGTTCGGCGCCGAATCGGAGGTGATCGACCTGCAGGGGCAGCTCAGACAACTGGAGCGCGAAGCCGAGCAGCAGGCCTTTGCCAAGCCGCTGATCGCCGAGGCGCAGGCCGCGCTGGACAAGACGGCCGGCGGGGCCGACGGCATGGTCAAGGTTTCCGAAATCGTCGCGCGGTTCGGCAAGGCTGCGAGCACCGATGCGGACAAGGAAATCCTGGCCTCGATGGCGGGCGACGTCTCGCAGATCAGCGCCCGCTTCCTGTCGCAATCCCGGTTCGTGGCCGAGCCGTCGGTGCCGAGCGTTCCCCAGCGACCGAGCCCGCGCACGGTGATCCTGCTCGGCGCGCTGCTGGCGGCCCTGCTCGGCGCCGCGTTCGTCTGGCGCGACCTGCTGGTTCGGGCGCTGTGGGAAGGCGACCGCGACGATACGAAAAAGGAAGGAACGGCATGACCGACACCACGCCCATCGCGCCACGCGACAAGGCCGAAATCCTGGCCCAGGCGCTGCCGTACATCCGCAAGTTCCACGGCAAGACGCTGGTCATCAAGTACGGCGGCAACGCGATGACCGATCCGGAACTGCAGGCCGATTTCGCGGAAGACGTGGTGCTGCTCAAATTGGTCGGCATGAACCCGGTGGTGGTGCACGGCGGCGGCCCGCAGATCGAGGCGGCGTTGAAGCGCCTGGGCAAGAAGGGTGAGTTCGTGCAGGGCATGCGCGTGACCGACGCCGAGACGATGGAAGTCGTCGAATGGGTGCTGGCCGGCGAGGTGCAGCAGGACATCGTCGGCCTGATCAACCAGGCCGGCGGCAAGGCAGTGGGCCTGACCGGACGCGATGGCGGGCTGATCCGCGCGCGCAAGCTGCGCATGGTCGACCATCAGGATCCGAACAAGGAGCACGACGTGGGCCAGGTCGGCGACATCGTTTCGATCGACCCGGGCGTGGTGCGGGCGCTGCAGGGCGGCGCGTTCATCCCGGTGATCAGTCCGCTCGGTTTTGGCGAGGACAACGAGAGCTACAACATCAACGCCGACGTGGTTGCCGGCAAGCTCGCCACGGTGCTGCAGGCGGAAAAGCTGGTGCTGCTGACGAACACGCCTGGCGTGCTCGACAAGAGCGGCAAGCTGCTGACGGATCTCACCGCGCGCGAGATCGACGCGCTGTTCGCCGACGGCACGATCTCGGGCGGCATGCTGCCGAAGATTGCCGGCGCGCTCGACGCGGCCAGGAGCGGCGTGAATTCGGTGCACATCATCGACGGCCGGGTGCCGCATTCGATGCTGCTTGAAATCCTGACCGATCAGGCGTACGGCACGATGATCCGCTCGCATTGACGTGGACCACCCCCAGGCTGCGCGCACTGCGTGTCGCTTCGCCAACCCCCTCGAGGGGGCACCGCCAGCGGGCCGGCAAAGCCGGACCCGCGGCGGTTGCTGGCATGGCCTGCTCCGCGGCCTTTGGTGCCTTTGGGTTTGATGCGGCGTGGGCGGCACGCAGCGCAATGGGGCACTTGGGGGCGGGCGGATTCCCTGTAAACCTGGCCTGACCCTATGCGAGAATGGCCCGCCATACAGGCTGTCACGACCATGTCCGCCGGCGAGCCCAACATGCCTTCCGATGCCGACCTCGCTGCCGAGGTCCAGGTCGCTCCGGTGCGCCGCCGCGCGAAGCCGGGCGAGCGGCGCGTGCAGATCCTGCAGGCGCTCGCCGGCATGCTCGAGCAGCCGGGCGCCGAGCGCATCACCACCGCCGCGCTGGCGGCGCGGCTCGAGGTGAGCGAAGCCGCGCTGTACCGGCATTTCGCGAGCAAGGCGCAGATGTTCGAGGGACTGATCGAGTTCATCGAGCAGACCGTGTTCTCGCTGGTGAACCAGATTACCGAGCGGGAAGCGGAAGGCTCCGACGCCGGCCTCCGGCAGGCGGGACGCGTGGTGCAGATGCTGATCCAGTTCGGCGAGAAGAACCCGGGCATGACGCGGGTGATGGTCGGCGACGCGTTGGTGTTCGAGCACGAGCGGCTGCAGCAGCGCATGAATCAGTTCTTCGACAAGATCGAAGCTACGCTGCGCCAGTGCCTGCGCGGTGCGATGGACGCCGGCGGCTCGGCGACGCCAACCGCGGACGCGCAGGTGCGCGCGTCCGCGCTGACCGCGTTCACGGTCGGGCGGCTGCAGCGTTTCGCCCGTTCCGGCTTCAAGCGGATTCCGTCCGAGCAGTTGGAAGCGAGTCTGGCGCTGATGCTCTGACGGGCCGGCGGCGGCACCGTCGGCCGTCGCCGGCAACCACGGGATCGGCGGCGCGGTTGCAGCGCGCGGTGCGCGGACGAAAGCGGCGCTTCCAGTCGTGCTCTGTCCGAACCCGTTACGTTTCGATACCCCTCGAATCGAGTGGCCTCGACGAACCCGTGCAGAATCGAACGATCGTTCGTTTTTGAAAATCATGGCCAGTTCCACCGTCACCCGCAGACCGCCGCGCGCCGCAATGCGGCGGGACGGTGTGCAGGGCGCGCCGCCGAAAGGCCAGCAGACCAAGGCGGCGATCGTCCAGGCCGCGCTGGCGCTGGCAACGCAGTACGGACTGGAAGGCCTGTCGATCGGCGCACTCGCGGACGCGATGCACATGAGCAAGTCGGGCGTGTTCGCGCATTTCGGCTCGCGCGAGGAACTGCAGATTTCGGTGATCCGCGAATACCATGCCCGCTTCGAGCGCGAAGTGTTCGCGCCCGCGCTGCGCGAGCCGCGCGGGCTGCCGCGGCTCGCCGCGCTGTTCGCGAACTGGATGCGGCGCACCTCGGCCGAGATCGATTCCGGGTGCCTGTACATCAGCGGCGCGGTCGAGTTCGATGACCGGCCCGGACCGGTGCGCGACGCGCTGGCCGACTCGGTGCGCACCTGGCTGGCCGCGGTGCATCGCGCGGTGCAGCAGGCGCAGCAGACCGGCGAACTGCGCGCCGACGCCGATGCGCGCCAGATCGCGTTCGAGATACACGGCCTGATCCTGGCGGTGCACAACGAAGCGCGCTTTCTGAAGGTTCCCGGCTCGGTCGCGCGCGCGAACGCGGGCTTCGAGCGCCTGCTGCGCCAGTACGGCGCGAGCGACGCGCCGGCGGCCGGCCGCGACGCGGCGCCCTCTGTCATCCATCCATCCGACAAGGAGTAACCCCCATGCCCAGCTACACCCCGCCGTTGCGCGACATGCAGTTCGTGCTGAATGAACTGCTCGATGTGGGCGCCGAGTATCAGGCGATGCCCCGGCACGCCGACGTCGATGCCGACACCATCGCCGCGGTGCTCGAGGAAGCCGGCAAGTTCGCGTCGCAGGTGCTGTTTCCGCTGAACATCAGCGGCGACACCGAAGGCTGCAAGCTCGATCCGCAGACGCATGCGGTGACCACGCCGAATGGGTTCAAGGAGGCCTACGCGCAGTACGTCGAAGGCGGCTGGCCCGCGCTCAGCACCGATCCGGAATACGGCGGCCAGGGGTTGCCGGTGGTGGTCAACCAGTGCCTGTTCGAGATGCTCAACAGCGCGAACCAGGCCTGGACCATGTATCCGGGCCTGACCCGCGCCGCGCTCGAAGCGCTGCATGCGAACGGCAGCGACGAACAGAAGAAGCTGTACTTGCCCAAGCTCGCGAGCGGCGAGTGGACCGGCACCATGTGCCTGACCGAGCCGCATTGCGGCACCGACTTAGGGTTGCTGCGCACCAAGGCCGAACCGCAGGTGGACGGCAGCTACAAACTCACCGGCAACAAGATCTTCATCTCCGCCGGCGAGAACGACTTCGCCGCGAACATCGTGCACCTGGTGCTCGCGCGCCTGCCCGACGCGCCGCAGGGCAGCAAGGGCATCAGCCTGTTCGTCGTGCCGAAGTTCCTGGTGAAAGCGGACGGCAGCCTGGGCGAGCGCAACGGTATCTACTGCGCCGGCATCGAGCACAAGATGGGCATCCACGGCAACGCGACCTGCCAGATGGTGCTCGAAGGCGCGGTCGGGCAACTGGTCGGCCAGCCGAACAAGGGACTGGCCGCGATGTTCGTGATGATGAACGCGGCGCGGCTGGGCGTGGGCGGCCAGTCGCTCGGCCTGACCGAGGTCGCGTACCAGAACGCGCTGGCCTACGCGAAGGACCGCATCCAGGGCCGCGCGCTGAGCGGCCCGAAGGACAAATCCAAGCCGGCTGACTCGATCCTGGTGCACCCTGACGTGCGCAAGATGCTGCTGACCGCGCGCGCCTATGCCGAGGGCGGGCGCGCGCTCGCGCTGTACTGCGCGTTGCTGATCGACCGCGAGGAGAACCACCCGGACGAGCAGGTGCGCAAGGACTCGGGCGAACTCGTCGCGCTGCTGACGCCGATCGTCAAGGCGTTCCTGACCGACAACGGCTGGACCGCGACCTCGGCCTGCATGCAGGTGTTCGGCGGCCATGGCTACATCAAGGAATGGGGCATGGAGCAGTACGTGCGCGATGCCCGCATCAACCTGATCTACGAGGGCACGAACACGGTTCAGTCGCTCGATCTGCTGGGCCGCAAGGTGCTCGGCAACAACGGCGCGTCGCTGAAGAAGTTCGGCAAGCTGGTCGCCGCGCTGATCGAGGAAGAAGGCGTGAACGAGAAGATGGCCGAGTTCATCAACCCGCTGGCCGTGCTCGGCGAGCAGTTGCCGAAGTTCACCACCGAGATCGGCTTCAAGGCGATGCAGAACCCGGAAGAAGTCGGCGCCGCCGCCAGCGACTACCTGCGCGTCGCCGGGCACCTGGTGTTCGGCTACTTCTGGGCGCGCATGGCGCAGATCGCGCTGCGCCAGATCGCCGCCGGCAACAAGGATCCGTTCTACGCGGCCAAGCTGCAGACCGCGCGCTTTTATTTCGCGCGGCTGTTCCCCGAGACGGCTTCGCTGATGCGGACCGCGCGTTCCGGCGCCGCGGTGCTGCTCGACACCGACGCGGCGCTGGCCTGATCGCCGCGCAGATGCTGAAAATCAATGCATTTTGTTGCCATAGCCCATATGAAATCTGTACTTATAGCTATTATTTTAGGAGCATCTGCGAACCTTGCGCTGGCGCAGGCGACGCCGGCCGGGCTGTGGAAAACGATAGACGACAGCACCAACGCCGCCAAGTCGCTGGTGCGCATCACCGACCAGGACGGGGTCTACACCGGCACCATCGACAAGCTGCTCGACCCCAAGACCAAGCCCGACGCGGTCTGCGACAAATGCACCGACGAGCGCAAGGGCAAGCCGCTGGTGGGCCTCGTGATCCTGCGCAACATGAAGCAGGACGCCGATGACAAGGGTGTCTGGGACGGCGGCGACATTCTCGATCCGAACAACGGCAAGGTGTACCGCGCGCGGCTGAAACCCGTCGACGGCGGCGCGAAGCTCGAGGTGCGCGGATATATCGGCCCGTTCTTCCGCACCCAGGTCTGGCAGCGCGTCGAATGACGCATCCCCACTCACCGGATCACCTCATGAACCGATTCCTAGTCCGCAAAGCCGCCGTTCTCGGCGCCGGCGTGATGGGCGCGCAGATCGCCGCGCATCTGGCCAACCTCCGGATTCCGGTGCTGCTGTTCGACCTTGCGGCAAAGGATGTTCCGAAGAACGGCATCGTGCTGCGTGCACTCGACAACCTGAAGAAACTCAAGCCGGCGCCGCTCGGCGTGCCCGAAGATGCAGGGGTTGTCACACCCGCGAACTACGACGACGACCTGGAACGGCTGCGCGGCTGCGACCTGGTGATCGAGGCGATCGCCGAGCGCATGGACTGGAAGCTCGACCTGTACCACCGGGTCGCGCCCTACATTGCCGATCACGCAGTGGTCGCGTCGAACACTTCGGGCCTGTCGGTCACGAAGCTGTCCGAGGCGCTGCCGGAGGCGATCCGCCCGCGCTTTTGCGGCATCCACTTCTTCAACCCGCCGCGCTACATGACGCTGGTCGAACTGATCGCGACGCCGGCGACCGAAGCGCAGGTGCTGGATCAACTCGAATCTTTCGTCACCAACAGTCTCGGCAAGGGCGTGGTGCGCGCGAAGGACACGCCGAACTTCATCGCGAACCGGATCGGCATCGCCGGCCTGCTCGCGACGATGAAAGAAGCGAACAACTTTGGTCTGGGCTTCGACGTGGTCGACGACCTGACTGGAAAGAAGCTGGGACGCGCATCGAGCGGCACGTTCCGCACCGCCGACGTGGTCGGGCTCGACACGATGGCCCATGTGATCGAGACCTTGCAGAACGGCCTGTCCGAGGCGACCGATCCGTTTTATTTGACCTTCGGCACGCCCGAGGTGCTGAAGACGCTGATCGAGATGGGCAACCTCGGCCAGAAAACCGGCGCCGGTTTCTACAAGAAGGCAGGGCGCGATATCCTGCAATTCGAACTGGCGAGCCGCAGTTATGTTCCGGCCGGCGCGAAGGCCGATGCGGTCTATGCGCGCATGCTCAAACGACCCGCGGCCGAACGGCTCGCGCTGCTGCGCAACGCGGAGGGGCCCGAGGGGCGCTTCCTGTGGGCGATCCTGCGCGACGGCTTTCACTACGCGGCCGTGCACCTGGCCGATATCGCGCAGACCGCGCGCGACGTGGACCAGGCGATGCGCTGGGGCTTCGGCATGGCCCAGGGCCCGTTCGAGTTGTGGCAGCAGGCCGGCTGGCTCAAGGTCGCGAACTGGGTCCGGGAAGACATCGAGGCCGGCCGCGCGCTATGCAAGGCACCGCTGCCCGACTGGGTGTTCAGTGCCGAAGTCACCGGCGCGAACGGCGGCGCCGGCGGGGTGCACACCCCGCAAGGCTCGTGGAACCCGAACACGAAACGCTTCGAGCCGCGCCGGCAACTGCCGGTGTACCAGCGCCAACTCTTTCCCGAGAGCCTGTTCGGCGAGGGCGCGCCGCGCTTCCAGACCGCCGGAACGACGGTGCACGAGGACGACGCGATCCGGCTGTGGTCGCTCGATGGCGAAGTGCTGATCGCCAGCATCAAGACCAAGATGCATGCGATCAGTCCGGCGGTATGCGAAGGGCTGCAGCTTGCAGTCGACACGGCCGAGCGCGACTACCAGGGCCTCGTGATCTGGTCCGGCGACGCGCCGTTCTCGGTCGGCGCCGATCTGCAGGCGCTGCTGCCGGCGTTCATCGCGGTCGGCGTCGCCGCGGTGGAGGACGCCGAGGGCTTCATGCAGCAGACCATGCTGCGGCTGCGCTACGCAGCCGTGCCGGTGGTCGCTGCCGTGCACGGCATGGCGCTCGGCGGCGGCTGCGAACTTGCGCTGTACAGCGCGCGCCGTGTCGCGGCGATGGAGAGCTACATCGGCCTGGTCGAGGTCGGCGTCGGACTCGTGCCGGGCGCCGGCGGCCTGACGTACATCGCGCGCCGCGCCGCGAAGCACGCGAGCACCTCGACCGACAAGGATCTGCTGAAGTTCGTCACCGACGGCTTCACCAGCGCGGCGATGGCCAAGGTCGGCACCAGCGCGCAGGAGAGCCGTAAGCTCGGCTACCTGCTGCCCGAGGACATCATCGTGCCGCACAAGGACGAACTGCTATACGTTGCGATCGGGGAGGTGCAGGCGATGGCGCGGGCCGGCTGGCGCGCGCCGATGAAGCGGCTGTTCCCGGTCGCCGGCCGCTCCGCGAAGGCGACGATCCAGGGGCAACTCGTGAACATGCGTGACGGCGGCTTCATCAGCGCGCACGACTTTCACATCGCTTCGCTGATCGCCAACGTCGTGACCGGCGGCGACGTCGACGCGAACACGCCGGTCAGCGAGGAATACCTGATGACGCTCGAGCGCCGCGCGTTCTGCGAGCTGGTGCAGCACCCGAAGACGCAGGCGCGGATTCTGGGCATGCTGGAGACTGGCAAACCTCTTCGCAACTGATTGATTGACCATGAGCGGCAGCGAAGATGTCTCTGATCCCCTCTCCCGCATGCGGGAGAGGGCTAGGGTGAGGGCCAGGAATTTGCGCGGCAATGCGACCGAAGCCGAAGCGCTGCTCTGGTCTCGCCTGAGGGATCGCCGCTTGGCGGGCCACAAGTTTCGTCGTCAACGGCCGATCGGACCCTACTTTGCCGACTTCGCGTGCCTCGAAATCGGACTGGTCGTGGAACTCGACGGTGGGCAGCATGTGGAAGCCGCCGCATACGACGCGGCTCGGACCCTGGCCATGGAGCGCGAAGGCTTCCGCGTCCTTCGCTTCTGGAACAACGAAGTGCTAACCCGGATCGATGCGGTGTGCGAGCAGATTCTGCGCGTCGCACAGACCCTCACCCCCGCCCTCTCCCGCGTGCGGGAGAGGGTGCAAGACATCGAGGACTCATAACCATGAAACAGATCCAGGACGCCTATATCGTCGCCGCGACGCGCACGCCTATCGGGCGCTCGCACCGCGGCTTCTTTCGCAACATGCGGCCGGACGAACTGCTGGCCACGACCGTGCGCGCGGCGCTGGCGCAGGCGCCGGGGCTCGATCCGGCCGCGGTCGAGGACCTGGTCTGCGGCTGCGCGATTCCCGAAGGGCCGCAGGGGCTGAACGTCGCGCGCATAGCCGCGGTGCTGGCCGGCCTGCCGAAGAGCGTCGGCGGCCTGACGGTGAACCGGTTCTGCGCGTCCGGGCTGTCGGCGGTGCAGATCGCGGCGGACCGGATCCGCGTCGGCGAGGCCGAGGTGATGATCGCCGCCGGCACCGAGAGCATGAGCATGGTGCCGATGATGGGCAACACGCCGTCGCTGTCGCCGGCGTTCTTCGGCAACACCGACAACATCGACGACTACGGCATCGCCTACGGCATGGGCCTGACCGGCGAGCGCGTCGCGGCCGAGTACAAGGTGAGCCGCGAGGCGCAGGACGCGTTCGCTTACCAGTCGCATATGCGCGCGGTCGCCGCGATGAAGACGGGCGAATTCAGCGACGAGATCACGCCGATCGAGATCACCGACCGCGCGGTCGATCTGGCGACGGCCGAGGTCAAGCTGGCCAAGCGCACCGTGGCCCTCGACGAAGGCGCGCGCCCCGACACCACGCTCGAAGGGTTGGCCAAGCTCAAGCCCGTGTTCGCCGCGCGCGGCTCGGTCACCGCCGGCAACAGCTCGCAGACCTCGGACGGCGCCGGCGCGCTGATCGTCGCGAGCGAAGCGGCGGTCAAGCGCTTCAATCTCAAGCCATTGGCGCGCTTCGTCGCGTTCGCGAGCCGGGGCGTGCCGCCGCAGATCATGGGCATAGGCCCGATCAAGGCGATCCCGGCCGCGCTCGAGGCCGCGGGCCTGACGCTGGCCGACATGGGCTGGATCGAGCTGAACGAGGCATTCGCCGCGCAGTCGCTCGCGGTGATCAACACCCTCGGCCTGGACCCGGCCAAGGTGAACCCGATCGGCGGCGCGATCGCGCTCGGCCATCCGCTGGGCGCGACCGGCGCGATCCGCTCCGCCACCGTGGTGCACGCGCTCAAGCGCCGCAACCTCAAGTACGGCATGGTCACGATGTGCGTCGGCATGGGGCAGGGCGCGGCCGGCATCTTCGAGCGAGTCTGAGCACCCTATGAACCAAGCGACCCATCCGTTCGACGCCGCGATCGTGCTCGAGCCGCAGGGCGAGGGCCGTTGGCAGGGGCATACCAGCGCCGCTTACGCGAACATGGTCGGCCCGTTCGGTGGCCTGACCGCCGCGCAGGCGCTGAATGCCGTGTTGCAGCATCCCGATCTGCTCGGCGAGCCGGTTGCGCTGACCGTGAACTTCGCCGCCGCGCTGGCCGACGGGCCGTTCACCGCGACCGCCCGGCCGGCGCGCACGAACCGCTCGACCCAGCATTGGGTGGTCGAGTTCGCGCAGCAGGACGAGACGGTTTTGACCGCAACCGCGATCACCGCGAACCGCCGCCGCACCTGGGGCGCCGACGACGAAGCGATGCCCACCGCGCCTGCTCCCGAGACGGTGGAGCGCGCCGACATCAGTGGCCGCGTCGTGTGGTTCGAGCGCTACGACATGCGTTTCGTGCATGGCTTCTTTCCGTCGGCCTGGGACGGAACCGAGCGCGACAGCCTGACGCGGCTGTGGGCGCGCGACGACCCGCCGCGACCGCTGGACTTCTGCTCGCTCACGGCGCTGTCCGACGTGTTCTTCCCGCGCGTCTGGCGCCGTCGTGCGACGATGGTGCCGATCGGCACCGTGGCCATGACGGTGTACTTCCATGCAGATACTGCGCAGCTGCAGGCCACCGGCAGCGGCCACCTGCTCGCGCAGGCGCGCGCGCAGGCGTTTCGCAACGGCTATTTCGACCAGACCGCGCAGCTGTGGAACCGGGCGGGCGAGCTGCTCGCGACCACGCACCAGCTCGTCTACTACAAGGAGTAAGCGATGCCCAGCGCACCCGTGGCCTTGATCATCGGCGCCGGCGACGCGACCGGCGGCGCGATCGCGCGGCGCTTCGCGCGCGGCGGTCATGCGGTCTGCGTCACGCGCCGCAGCCTCGATAAGCTGCAGCCGCTGATCGAGCAGATCCGCGCCGAGGGCGGCCGCGTGATGGGCTATGCGTCGGACGCGCGCAAGGAAGAGGACGTGGTCGCGCTGGTCGAGGAAATCGAATCGACCGTCGGCGAGATCGACGTGCTGGTGTTCAACATCGGCGCGAACGTGCCGTGCAGCATCCTCGACGAAACGGCGCGCAAGTATTTCAAGGTTTGGGAGATGGCCTGCTTTGCCGGGTTCCTGAACGCGCGCGAGGTCGCCAGGCGCATGGTGCCGCGCGGCCGCGGCACGATGATCTTCACCGGCGCGACCGCGTCGCTGCGCGGCAGCGCGAACTTCGCCGCGTTCGCCGGCGCCAAGCATGCGCTGCGCGCGCTCGCGCAAAGCCTGGCGCGCGAACTCGGTCGCCGCGGCATCCATGTCGCGCACGTGGTGGTCGACGGCGCGATCGACACCGCGTTCATCCGCGAACAGTTCCCGGAGCGCTATGCGCTGAAGAGCCAAGACGGCATCCTGAACCCGGAGCACATCGCCGAGAACTACTGGATGCTGCACCAGCAGCCGCGCGACGCCTGGACCCACGAGCTCGACCTGCGGCCCTGGCTCGAGCATTTCTGACCAACCCCGACTCCGGAGCCATCGGATGAAAACCCTGGAATTTCTGTTCGACGTCGGCAGCGCCGCGTCGTACCTTGCCTACACCCAAATCCCTAAGCTCGCGCGCGAGACCGGCGCCATGCTCGAGTACCGGCCGATGCTGCTCGGCGCGGTGTTCAAGGCAACCGGCAACCGCTCGCCGGTCGAAGTCCCGGCCAAGGGCCGCTACACCATCGTCGATTTCGCGCGGTTTGCGAAGCGTTATCGGATTGCGATCGCGCACAACCCATTCTTTCCGATCAACACGCTGACGCTGCAGCGCGGGGCGACCGCGTTGCAGCTGCACGAGCCGACGCGCCTCGTGCCGTATCTCGATGCGGTTTTCCGCGCGATCTGGGTCGACGGCAAAAACATGAACGACGCGGCGACCGTTGCCGCGGTACTTGGCCAAGCGGGCTTCGATCCGGCCGCACTGCTCGAGCAGACGCAAGAGCCGCAGGTCAAGGATCGGCTGAAGGCCGTCACGCAGGACGCGATAGCGCGTGGCGTGTTCGGCGCGCCGACCTTCTTCGTCGGCGAGCAGATGTTCTGGGGCCAGGACCGGCTCGATTTCGTCAAGGAGGCATTGCAATCATGAGCGACATCCTCAGCCACACCGAAGGCGGTGTGCTCACCCTCACCTTCAACCGACTCGACAAGAAGAACTCGATCACGCAGGCGATGTACGGCCTGCTCGCCGACGCGCTGTCGCTGGCCGAGGGCCAAGCCGCGGTGCGTGTCGTGCTGCTGCAGGGCCATGAGACGGTGTTCTGCGCCGGCAACGACATAGGTGACTTCCAGAACCAGCCGCCGCAGGGGGCGGACTCGCCGGTGCACCGTTTCCTGCGCGCGATCGCGCTGTTCCCGAAGCCGCTGCTGGCCGCGGTCTGCGGGCCGGCGGTCGGCGTCGGGACCACGATGCTGCTGCACTGCGACCTGGTCTACGCCGGCGACAACGCTGCGTTCTCGCTGCCGTTCGTCAACCTCGGCCTGTGCCCGGAGGCCGCGTCGAGCCTGCTGCTGCCGCAGATGCTCGGCTACCACCGCGCGGCCGAAGCGCTGCTGATGGGCGAGCCGTTCATGGCCGAGGCCGCGCTGGAGGTCGGGCTGGCGAACCGCGTGCTGCCGCCGACCGAGGTCAACGCTTACGCACAGGGTCGCGCGCGCAAGCTTGCGGAAAAGCCGATCAGCTCGCTGGTCGAGACCAAGCGGCTGATGAAGAAGGGCCAGCTGCAGGCGCTGCTGCACCAGATGACCGAGGAGGGCGCGGTGTTCGGCCGCATGCTGCGCGAACCCGCGGCGCGCGAGGCGTTCGCCGCGTTCATGGAAAAGCGCAAGCCGGACTTCAGCAAATGCTGAAGTCCGCCGCGGCGCGAGCGGCGGGAGCCGCGCAGCGGCAGCGCCAAGCTTTCGATACAAGCGCCGCCCCGATTTTTCCAAGGTTTGATACAAAATCGGGTTGAAGTCTGGATTGGCACTTGGTTTGTAGCTATCAAAAACATAGTTAATTGGAGATCCCCATGACACTGCCCCTGCGCGGCAAGACCCTGTTCATCACCGGCGCGTCGCGCGGTATCGGCCTTGCGATCGCGAAGCGCGCCGCTCTTGACGGCGCGAACATCGTGATCGCCGCGAAGACGGCAGAACCGAACCCGAAGCTGCCCGGCACGATCTATTCGGCGGCAAAGGAAATCGAGGCGGCCGGCGGCGCCGCGCTGCCGCTGGTCGTCGACATCCGCGACGAGTCCGCGGTGCTGGCCGCGGTCGCCGAGGCGGTGCGCACCTTCGGCGGCATCGACGCGCTGGTCAACAACGCGAGCGCGATCAGCCTGACCGACACCGAGCACACGCCGATGAAGCGCTACGACCTGATGAACGGAATCAACGCGCGCGGCACTTACCTGTGCACCCAGGCCTGCCTGCCCGAGCTGAAGAAATCCGCCGCCGCCGGCCGCGAGCCGCAGGTGCTGAACATGTCGCCGCCGCTCGCGATGAAGACGCACTGGTTCGAACACCACACCGCGTACACGATGGCCAAGTACGGCATGAGCATGTGCACGCTCGGCCATGCGGGCGAGTTCCGCAAATACGGCATTGGCGTGAACAGCCTGTGGCCGCGCACCGCGATCGCGACCGCCGCGCTGCAGATGATCCCCGGCGTCGACCTCGGCCGCTGCCGCAAGCCCGAGATCCTGGCCGACGCGGCCTATCTTGTCCTTACCCAGCCGGCCAGCCACACCGGCCACTTCCACATCGACGACGAACTGCTGGCCGCGCACGGCGTGACCGACCTCGAGAAGTATTCGGTCACGCCCGGCACCAGGAGTTTCATTCCGGATTTTTTCGTCGACTGACACAGCCGCATGGGCGATGCGCACGCCGCGGAGATAATTCGAGCCTCTTTGAAATTACACGAGCCAGGCGCCTGCCGGGCTGTTTCGTCCCATGATCCTTGTCACCGGCGGCGCCGGCTTCATTGGCGCCAACTTCGTTCTCGACTGGCTCGCGCAAGGGGGCGAGCCAATCGTCAACCTCGACCGCCTGACCTACGCCGGCAACCTGGAGACGCTGGCGTCGCTGAAAGGCGATGCGCGGCATGTGTTCGTGCACGGCGACATCGGCGATGGGCCGCTGGTCGATGCGCTGCTTGCCGAGCACGCTCCGCGCGCCATCGTCAACTTCGCCGCCGAGTCGCACGTGGACCGCTCGATCCACGGCCCGGAGGACTTCATCCAGACCAACGTGCTCGGCACCTTCCGCCTGCTCGAATCGGTGCGCGGCTACTGGAGCGCGCTGCCGGCCGCGGAAAAAGACGCTTTCCGCTTGCTGCACGTCTCGACCGACGAGGTCTACGGCACGCTTTCCGCCACCGACCCGGCGTTCACCGAACGCAAGCGCTACGAGCCGAACAGCCCCTATTCGGCCAGCAAGGCCGCGAGCGACCATCTGGTGCGCGCCTGGCATCACACCTATGGCTTGCCGGTGTTGACGACGAACTGCTCGAACAACTACGGGCCGTACCAGTTCCCGGAGAAGCTGATTCCGCTGATGATCGTGAACGCGTTGGCCGGCAAGGCGCTGCCGGTGTACGGCGACGGCCTGCAGGTGCGCGACTGGCTGTACGTCGGCGACCACTGCAGCGCGATCCGCCGCGTGCTGGCGGCGGGAACGGTCGGCGAGACCTACAACATCGGCGGCTGGAACGAAAAGCCCAACATCGAGATCGTGCACACCATCTGCGCGCTGCTCGACGAACTGAAACCCCGCGCCGATGGCAAGCGCTACGCGGCGCAGATCGCACACGTCACCGACCGCCCGGGCCACGACCGCCGCTACGCGATCGACGCCACGAGAGTGGCGCGCGAACTTGGCTGGCGCCCGGCGGAGACCTTCGAGACCGGCATCCGCAAGACCGTGCGGTGGTACCTGGCGCATGAGCCCTGGGTGCGCAACGTGCAAAGCGGCGCGTACCGCGACTGGGTACAAAAGCAGTACGAGCATCGATGAAGATCCTGCTGTTCGGCAAGACCGGCCAGCTCGGCTGGGAACTGCAGCGCAGCCTTTGCGTTCTGGGTGAACTGGTCGCGCCGGGCCGCGGTGACGCGGCGTCCGGGAGCGACGGCCTGCATGCCGACTTCGCCGAGCCCGAGGCGCTGGCCGCCGTCGTCGAGGCGGTACGGCCGCAAGTCATCGTCAACGCCGCCGCCTACACCGCAGTGGATCGGGCCGAGTCCGAGCCGGATCGCGCGCGTGCCGTCAACGCCACCGCGCCGGGCGTGCTCGCCGCCGCGGCGGCGCGGGTCGGCGCGCTGCTGGTGCACTACAGCACCGACTATGTGTTCGACGGCAGCGGCGGCCGTCCGTGGACCGAGGCCGACGCGACCCGCCCGTTGAACGTCTACGGCGCGACCAAGCTCGAAGGCGAGCGGCTCGTCGCAGCGCAATGCGCGCGGCACCTGATTTTCCGCACCAGCTGGGTGTACGCGGCGCGCGGCGGCAACTTCGCGAAGACCATGCTGCGCTTGGCGCAGGAGCGCGAGCGACTGACCGTGGTCGCCGACCAGTTCGGCGCGCCGACCGGCGCCGACCTGATCGCCGACGTGACCGCGCATGCGATCGCCGCGACGCTGCGCGATCCGGGCAAGACCGGCCTGTACCACCTCGCGGCCGCGGGCGAGACCAGCTGGCACGGCTACGCGCGCTTCGTGCTCGGGCAGGCGCAGGCGGCCGGGGTGGCGCTCAAGGCCGGCCCGGACGCCGTGGATCCGGTGCCGAGCAGCGCATTCCCGACGCCGGCGCTGCGGCCGGGCAATTCGCGGCTGGAGACCGTCCGGCTGCGACAGGCATTCTCGTTGTGCCTGCCGGACTGGCAGACCGGCGTCGCGAGGATGCTGGCGGAAACGCTTTGAACTCGACCGGCGGTTGATTCGCGCCGCTTTGGCCGGCGGCGAGCCGAACGCAGCTTGCGGGTGCAAAATTTCCGGTCCAGTTTGTCGAAAACGCTGATCGTCGTTCGACCATGATGATGGGGACCGCGGCCTGACCGGCCGCGCGGTTCTGCCGGCACCGATAGATGAACACCAGCACCACTCGGGCGGCCGATGCGGTCGTCGTCGAATTCGCCGCCAGCCTGCGCCGCCATGTGGACTGCGCGCCGCAGACGGTCGCGCCGGGCAGCTTGCGCAGCGTGCTCGAGGCCGCGCTGGCCGCGGCGCCGCCGCTGGCGCACTATGTGTTCGACGACCAGCGCGCGGTGCGCCGGCATGTGGCGGTGTTCGTGAACCAGCAGATGGCGCAGGATCGCGAGCGGCTGGATCAGATGCTGCGGCCCGGCGACCGTGTGCTGGTGATCGGGGCATTGACCGGCGGCTGACCCGGCAGCCGGCGAAAGCAGGAGCAGACGATGCACAGATTGCTGCTGGGTACCCGCAAGGGCTTGTTCGTGATCGACGGCGAGGGCAACGGTGATGGCGCTGACTGGCGCATCGCCGCGCACCACTTTGCCGGCGAGCCGGTAACCCAGGTGCTGCCCGATCCGCAGGGCGGCGCCTGGTACGCGGCGCTGCGCATGGGCCATTTCGGCGTGAAGCTGCGCAAGAGTCTGGACCGCGGCGCGAGCTGGCAGGAGATCGCCGCGCCGGCGTTTCCACCCAAACCCGAGACCGGCGCCTGGGCCGACGACGCGACGCCGTGGAGCGTCGACATGATCTGGGCGCTGGCGGCCGGCGGCGCCGACCAGCTGGGGCGCCTCTGGGCCGGCTGTCTGCCGGCCGGACTGTTCCGCTCCGACGACGGCGGCGCGAGCTGGGCGCTGGCCACCGCGCTGTGGGACAAGCCGAACCGGCGCAACTGGTTCGGCGGCGGCTACGACCATGCCGGCATCCACAGCGTGCGGGTCGATCCGCGCGACGCGCGCCACGTCACCGTCGCGATCTCCTGCGGCGGCGTCTGGCAAAGCCGCGACGACGGCGCAAGCTGGATTGCGACCACGCGCGGCATGAAGGCCGGCTACGTGCCGGCCGAGAGCGCCGAGAACCCGGACGTGCAGGATCCGCATTGCCTGGTGCAATGCGCGGCCGACCCGGACACGCTCTGGGTGCAGCACCATGACGGCATGTACCGCTCGGGCGATGGTGGGCAGAACTGGCAGCGGATCGCGCCGCCTGCGCCGTCGGACTTCGGCTTCGCGGTCGCATGCGACCCGAACGATGCACGGCGCGCCTGGTTCGTGCCGGCACAGGCCGACGCCTGCCGCATCCCGGTCGGTGCGCGCATGGTGGTGAACCGCACCGACGACGCTGGCGCGAGCTTCCGCACTTTCGGCGCGGGCCTGCCGCAACAGCACGCATACCACCTGGTGTACCGGCACGGGCTGGACGTGGCGGCCGACGGCCGCACGCTGGCGCTGGCGTCGACCACCGGCGGCCTGTGGGTCAGCGCCGACGCCGGCGAGAACTGGCAGGAACTCTCGCGCGACCTGCCGCCGATAGCAGTGCTGCGCTTCGTGCGGTAGCAGCGGCTGGTCGGCCGATTGGAGCCGATCGGACTCTGGCTCAGGACGCGTGCCGCGCGGCCGCGGCCAGCTTGCGCGCCTTGCGCGCGGCGCGACGGCTGGCGTACCAGTGGTGCGCGCGGTCCAGGTACAGGTAGATCACCGGCGTGGTAAAGAGCGTCATCGCCTGCGACAGGATCAGGCCGCCGACCATCGCGTAACCCAGCGGGCGCCGCAGCTCGGAGCCGGCGCCGGTGCCGAGCATCAGCGGCAGGCCGGCGAACAGCGTGCACATCGTCGTCATCATGATCGGCCGAAAGCGCATCAGGCAGGCCTGGTAGATCGCCTGGCGCGGCGCGAGGCCGCGGTCGCGCTCGGCGGTGATCGCGAAATCGACCATCATGATCCCGTTTTTCTTGACGATGCCGATCAGCAGGATGATGCCGATCAGCGCGATCACGGTCAGGTCGTAGCCGCCGGCCATCAGGATCAGCAGCGCGCCGACGCCGGCCGACGGCAGCGTCGAGAGAATCGTCAGCGGGTGGATGTAGCTCTCGTACAGCAGCCCGAGCACGATGTAGACCGCGATGATCGCCGCGGCGATCAGGTACGGCTGGGTCGCGAGCGAACTCTGGAACGCCTGCGCCGTGCCCTGGAACGAGCCGCGCAGCGTGATCGGCACGTTCATGCCGGCCTGCGCCTTCTGGATCGCGTTCACCGCGTCGCCGAGCGCGGCCCCCGGCGCAAGGTTGAACGAGATCGTCACCGCCGGGAACTGGCCCTGGTGGTTGATCGCGAGATACCCGGTCTTGTCCGTGTCGACGTGGACCATGCTCGAGAGCGGCACCTGCTGGCCGGTCAAAGGCGAGGTCAGGTACAGCTTTCCGAACAGGTCCGGATCTTCCTGCAACTTCGGCGTGACTTCGAGGATCACGTGGTAGCTGTTGATCTGCGTGAAGTACTGGGCGACCTGGCGCTGTCCGATCGCGTCGTAGATGGTCGCGTCGATCAGCGCCGGCGAGATGCCGAAGCTCGACGCGCGCGCGCGGTCGATCGTGACCGTCGCGGTCGCGGCATGGTTCTGCTGGTCGGTCGCGACGTCGGTGAGTGCCGGGAGCTTGCGCAGCCGCTCGAGAAGCCGCGGCGCCCAGGTGTTGAGCTCGTCCAGGTTCGAGTCGGTCAGCGTGTACTGGTACTGGGTGCGCGACAGCCTGCCGCCGACGTTGATGTCCTGCCCCGCCTGCATGTAGACGTTGATGCCCTCGACCTGCGCCAGTTCGGGGCGCAGCCGCGCGATCACCTGGTCCGCGCTCGCGGTGCGGCCTTCGGATTTGGGTCGCAGCGCGATGAAGTAGACGCCGGTGTTGAACGTGTTGCGCGCGCTCATGCCGAAGCCCGAGACGTCCGGATCCTTGCGGATGATGTCGGCGACCTCGATCATGCGGCGGTTCATCGCGCCAAACGATGTGTCCTGCGCCGACTCGGCGAAGCCGAAGATGAAGCCGGTGTCCTGCTGCGGAAAGAAGCCCTTCGGGATCACGATGAACAGCGCCACGGTCGCGACCAGCGTCGCGAGGAACACGCACAGCGTGATGAATTCGTGCCGCAGCGCGAGCTGCAGGCCGCGCCGGTAGCCGCGCTGCAGCGCGTCGAATCCGCGCTCGAAGAAGCGGAACACGCGCCCGTGGTCCTCGGGCCGGTGCGGCGTGATGAAGCGCGAGCACAGCATCGGCGTCAGCGTCAGCGACACCAGCAACGACACGCCGATCGCGAGCGTGACCGTGATCGCGAACTCGCGAAACAGCCGCCCGACGATGCCCCCCATCAGCAACAGCGGAATGAACACCGCGACCAGCGACACCGAGATCGAGATGATCGTGAAGCCGATCTCGCCGGCGCCCTTCATCGCCGCCTCCATCGGCGGCATGCCGTCCTCGATATGGCGGTAGATGTTCTCCAGCATCACGATCGCGTCGTCGACAACGAAGCCGACCGAGATCGTCAGCGCCATCAGCGACAGGTTGTCCAGGCTGAAGCCGATCAGGTACATGATGGCCGCGGTGCCGAGCAGCGCGAGCGGCACGGTCGCGCCCGGGATCAGCGTTGCCGGCACGTTGCGCAGGAAGATGAAGATCACCATCACCACCAGCGAGATGGTGAGCAGCAGCGTGAGCTCGACCTCTTCGACCGACGCGCGGATGTTCTGCGTGCGGTCGATCAGCGTGCTGACGTGGATCGCCGGCGGGATCGATGCCTCGAGCCGCGGCAGCGCGGCCCGGATGCGCGCCACCGTGTCGATCACGTTCGCGCCCGGCTCCTTGATGATGCCGATCACCAGCGAGCGGCCGTTGATCGGCGCGTTGCCGTCCTTCGCCGCGCCGGCGCCGGAAAACGACCAGGCGGCGGTCTTCATGTCTTCCGGTCCGGACACCGCCCGTCCGATGTCGCGCACCCGGATCGGCGCGCCGTTCTTGTACGCCAGCACCATGTCGTTCCACGGCGCGGCGCTCAGGATCTGGTCGTTGGTGTAGACGGTGAAGCTCTGATGCGGCCCGTCTATCGTGCCCTTGGGCTGGCTGACCGTGGTCTCGGCGATCACGCCGCGGATGCTCTCCAGGCTTAAGCCCACGGCGGCGAGCTTGGTCGGGTCGACCTGGATGCGCACCGCCGGCTTTTGCGGACCGAAAATGATCGCCTGCCCGACGCCCTGGATCTGCGAGATCTGCTGCGCCAGGATGTTGTCGGCGTAGTCGTTGACCGTGGTCAGCGGCAGCGTGTCGGACTGTACCGCGAGGATCAGGATCGAGAAGTCGGCCGGGTTGATCTTGCGGAACGTCGGCGGGCTCGGCAGGTTGGCCGGCAACTGCCCGCTGGCGGCGTTGATCGCGGTCTGCACGTCGAGCGCGGCGCCGTCGATGTTGCGGTCCAGGTTGAACTGCAGCGTGATCTGGGTCTGGCCGAGCGCGTTCTCCGAGGTCATCTGCGACAGCCCGGGGATCAGCGAGAACTGCCGCTCGAGCGGTTGCGCGACCGTGGACGCCATGGTCTCGGGGCTGCCGCCCGGCAGCTTCGCGGTGACCTGGATCGTCGGGAAATCGACCTGCGGCAACGGCGCGACCGGCAGCAGCGGCCAGACCGCGGCGCCGACCAGGAACAGCGCCAGCGCCAGCAGCGAGGTGCCGATCGGGCGCCGGATGAAGGTTGCCGAAACGCTCACTTGCCGGCTCCGGCGCCGCTCGCGTTGTCCGCCGTCTCCACCACCTTCAGGCCCGGCTTGAGCTTGTACTGGCCGTCGACCACCACGCGCTGGCCGGCGGCGAGGCCCTTGTCGATGACCGCGATCCCGTCCTGGGTCTGCGCGACGTCGATGGCCGCGATCTGCGCGGTGTCGTCGGCGCCGACCGTATAGACGTAGGTACCGTCCTGGCCGCGCTGTACGGCGGCCGCCGGAATCGTCAGTGCGCCGTGGCGGATGCCCAGCACGAGACGTGCGTCGATGTACTGGCCCGGCCACAGCACGTGGCCCGGATTGTCGAACTTCGCCTTCAGTTTCACCGTGCCGCTGGCGGTGTCGATCTGGTTGTTCAGCAGCACCAGCTTGCCGCGCGCCAGGATGTCTTTGCTGTTGCGCTCGTACACCAGCACGGTGAGCGGCTCGCGGCTCGCGTGCAGCGCGCGGTTCACCGCCTGGAAGCTGTCTTCCGGCAGCGTGAATACGACTGCGATCGGGTCGAGCTGGTTGATCACGACCAGCCCGCCCGGGTCGGCGGCGTGCACGATGTTGCCCGGGTCCACCAGGCGCGCGCCGACGCGGCCGCTGATCGGCGCGACGATGGTCGTGTAGCCAAGCTGCACCTGCGCCGCGTCGATCTGTGCCTGGTCGACCTGGATCGCGGCCTCCAGCTGCGCCACCAGCGCCTTCTGCGTGTCGAGCTGCTGCCGCGTCGCCGCGTCCTGCGTGAACAGCGTCGCGTAGCGCTTCAGATCCAGCCGGGCGTTGCCGAGCAGCGCCGCATCCTTCGCCTTCTGCGCCTGCGCCTGCTCGAGCTGGGCCTTCAGCGCGCGTGGGTCGACTTGCGCGATCAATTGGCCGGCCTTCACGTCCTGCCCTTCTGTGAAGCCGACGCGCTCGAGCTGGCCGTCGACGCGGCTGTGCACGGTCACCGTGGCCAGCGGCGTGACGGTGCCGACGCCGGTGCGCACGATAGGCACATCCTGCTGCTGTACCCGGGTCGTCGTCGCCTGCACTGGTGGCGGGGCGGTCAATGTCGGCTTGGCCGAGCGCGCCTTCTCGCTCGCACCGAGCACGGCGGCGGACAGCAGCACCAGGAACGCCAGCGCGACCAGCAGCGGTCTGCGGCGCGGGGAAAACAGATTCGTCATGACGATGGAACCGCCTTCACGGCGGAAGTCTTCGATGTCGCGAGCGGCGCCGCGGCGCTCCAGCCGCCGCCGGTCGCGGTGATCAGCGCGACGCTGGCAAGCAACTGGCGCCCGCGCAACTGCACCGCGGTGCGCTGGTTTGTCAGCGACAGCTGCTGCGCCGTTACCACGGCGAGGTAGGTCGCGGTGCCGCCGCGGTACTGCGCAAGCGCCATCTGCTCGGCGCGGCGCGCAGCCTGAACCGCCTGATCCTGCAGCGCGACCTCCTGCTGCAGCACACGCAGCAGCGCCAGGTTGTCCTCGACCTGCTGGAAGCTATTCAGCACGGTCTGCTTGTACTGGGCGACCGCGGCGTCGTAGGCGGCGACTGCCTGAGCGTTGCGCGCGCTGCGCAGCCCGCCGTCGAACAGCGTTTCGGCGAGCACCGCGCCGAGCGACCAGACCCGGCTCGGGGTGTCGAACAGGGCGGGAAAGCTCGCGCTGCTGTAGCCGGCGCTCGCGGCCAGCGTCAGCGACGGGAAATAAGCCGCCTTCGCGACGCCGATGTTCGCGTTGGCTTGCGCGGCGAGACGCTCGGCGGCGGCAATGTCGGGGCGGCGCTCGAGCAGATCGGACGGCACGCCGACCGGGATCACCGGCAGCCGCGCGCCCAGCTGCTGCACGCTGGTCGGTTCGGCCGGCAGCGTGAGCGCCGCCGGCGGCTTGCCGATCAGCACCGCGATTGCATGCTCGAGCTGGCTGCGCTGCACCTGCAGATCGACCCCCTGCGCCTGGGCGGTCTTCAACTGGCTCTCGGCCAGCGCCACGTCGGACGGCAGCGCGACGCCGGCCGCGTACTGGCTCCGCGTGAGCTTCAACGCGCGCTGGTACGCCTCGGTGGTGTCGGCGTAGAGCCGGATCAGCAGGTCGGTGACGCGAAGCTGCAGATAGTCCTGCGCCAGCAGCGCCTGCACGCCGAGCCGCGCACCGGCGAGCTGATCGGCGCTGGCCGCCGCGCCGGCCTCGCCCGCTTCGACCGAGCGGCGCACGCCGCCCCACAGGTCCGGCGCCCAGCTTGCGCCGAGCGCCACCGACGGGTACGTGCCTTCCTTGATGCCGTTCGTGTTCGTCAACGAACGGGTGACGCCGGCGCTGGCGCCGACGCCGGGCCAGAACGCCGCGCGCGCCGCGTCGGCCAGCGCGCTTGCCTGGCGGTACTGGGCTTCGGCCTGCGCGATGTTCTCGTTTGCAGCGTTCGCCTCGGCGACCAACCGGTTCAGTTCCGGGTCGCGGAACATCTCCCACCAGGCCGTGTCACAGTCCGCCGGCCGCGGCTCGGCCGTCTTCCACGGGCCCGCCTCCTTGTACGTAGCCGGCACCTCGGCCGCCGGGCGCCGGTAGTCCGGACCGACCGTGCAGCCGGCCAGCGCGACCCCCACAGTGACAGCTAGCGCGGCCGCCCAGGCCACCGGCGCGGCGCAGGTCGGCCGGCTCGCGTGGACCGTGGCAAGGCGTGGCGTCGGGTCGAAAAAGATCATCCCTCGGGTGCAGTGGTGCAGTTCGGACCGCCGACGCGGCGCAGGCAGCAAGATACGGTTCGCGTGCCGATCAGAGCGGATGCGCTCGGCCGCGTACCGCTCGGCAGTTTAGCCAGTTTCGGTTAACCGCAAGTGAAGCGCTGCGCCCGCTGGCGCTTGCCGCGCCGACGGCGTACATTGGGCTGCGCAACCGAACCCGAGAGCCTGCGATGCCGGAGCTTCCTCCCGACGACCATGACCACGACCACGACCACGACCACAGCACGCTGGGCGAGATGGACCGGCGCGTGCGCGCGCTCGAGACCGTGCTCGCGCAAAAGGGCTACATCGATCCGGCCGCGCTCGACGAACTGATCGACAGCTACCAGACCCGCATCGGTCCGCGCAACGGCGCGCGCGTCGTTGCCCGCGCCTGGACCGACCCGGCGTATCGCCGCTGGCTGCTCGCCGACGCGACCGCCGCGATCGCGTCGCTCGGCTACACCGGGCGCCAGGGCGAGCACATGGTGGTGGTCGAGAACACGCCGCGCCGGCACAACATGGTGGTCTGCACGCTGTGCAGTTGCTACCCCTGGCCGGTGCTCGGCTTGCCGCCGGTCTGGTACAAGAGCGCGCCATACCGTTCGCGTGCGGTGCGCGACCCGCGCGGCGTGCTCGCCGAGTTCGGCGTCGCGCTGCCGGAGGACACCGAGATCCGGGTCTGGGATTCGACCGCCGAGGTCCGCTATCTGGTGCTGCCGATGCGCCCGGCCGGCAGCGACGGGCTCGACGAGATGGCCTTGGCCGAACTCGTCACGCGCGATTCGATGATAGGCACCGGCCAGCCCACAACCCCAGGCGCGGGGAGCGCGTGATGGGCAACGCTGGCTACACCACCCATGCCGACCTCGGCGGCCTCGAAGGCTTCGGAGCCGTGACGCTGGAACCCGAGAGCGAGCCGTTCCACGCGGCCTGGGAGGCGCGCGCGCTGGCGGTGACGCTGGCGATGGGCGCGACCGGCAGCTGGAATATCGATCAGAGCCGCGCCGCGCGCGAAACCCTGCCCGACTACCGCAGCTTGAGCTATTACCAAATCTGGATTGCCGCGCTGGAGAGGCTGCTTGCCGAGCGCGGTCTGGCGAGCGCCGAGGAGCTGGCCGCGGGCCGCTCGCTGACGTCGGGGAAGCCGGCGAAGCCGGTGGCCCGGGTGCTGGCCGCGTCGCAGGTCGTCGAGGTGCTGGCGCGCGGCACGTCGGTGGCCAGGGTGCCGACCACGCAGGCACGCTTCGTCGTCGGGCAGCGGGTGCGCACGCGTGCCGAGGCGCCGCCGCATCACACGCGGCTGCCCGGCTACCTGCGCGGCCGATACGGCCGCGTCGAGCGGGTGCACGGCGTGCACGTGTTCGCCGACAGCCACGCGCAAGGGCAGGGCGAGGATCCGCAGTGGCTGTACACGGTGGCGTTCGACGAGGAGGCGTTGTGGCCGAACCGGCCGCCGCACGAGCGTCAGCACCTGTCGGTCGCTATCGATGCGTGGGAGCCTTATCTCGAGCCGATGGAGCCGGTCGATGGCTGAGCCAGCGCGGGACAGCGCTGATCCTGAATCGCTGCCAGGCCTGCCGCAGGGGGCGGACGGCCCGGTGTTCACCGCGCCCTGGCAGGCGCAGGCGTTCGCGCTGACGCTGGCGCTGCACCGGCAGGGCCTGTTCGGCTGGGCCGAGTGGGCCACGGTGCTGGCGGCGCAGATCCGCGCGGCACAGGCGGCCGGCGATCCGGACCTCGGCGACACCTACTACGTGCATTGGTTGGCCGCGCTGGAAACCCTGGTCGCCGCGAAGGGTGCGAGCTCGGCGGCCGAGCTGGGCCGGTATGCCGAGGCTTGGGGCCGCGCGGCCGAGCGCACGCCGCACGGTGCGCCGATCGCGCTCACCGATGGCGACTTCGCTGCGGACCGGGAGTGAGATCCTTGAACCGGTCCGCGGCGATCGGGCCCGTCGGCGGGGACGGACGCGGCGCTGCGCGCCGGGCAGCAGGGTATCGGAGGCAACGATGAACGACGCGGTGCGGGTGGAACGATTCGATCAGGTCACGCTGGTGACGCTGGACCGCGAAGCGGCGCGCAACGCGGTCGACGCTGGAACCGCGCGGGCGCTGTACGACGCGTTCCTCGCGTTCGAGCAGGACGCTCAAGCGCGCGTCGCGGTGTTTCATGGCGCGCACGGCCATTTCTGCGCCGGCTGGGATCTGCGCGCCGGCGCGCGGCAAGCGGGCGAAGCGTCGGGCGCGCTGGCTGCGAAGCAGATGGCCGAGGCGCTGGCGTTCGATGCGAACGACCCTGCTCCGCTCGGAGCGATGGGACCGAGCCGGCTGCTGCTGGCCAAGCCGGTCATTGCGGCGGTCAGCGGCGCGGCGGTCGCCGGCGGCATGGAGCTCGCGCTGTGGTGCGATCTGCGCGTGATGGAGCAGGACGCGTATTTCGGCGTCTACTGCCGGCGCTTCGGCGTGCCGCTGATCGACGGCGGCACGGTGCGGCTGCCGCGCCTGATCGGCATGGGGCATGCGATGGACCTGATCCTGACCGGCCGCCGGGTCGACGCCGACGAAGCGCTGCGCATCGGCCTGTGCAACCGCGTGGTGCCGCACGGGACCGCGCGCGATGCGGCGCTTGCGCTGGCCCGGCAGCTGGCCGCATTTCCGCAGGGCGCGCTGCGCGCAGACCGCCTCAGCGCCCACGCGCAGTGGGGGCTGCCGCTGGCGTCCGCGCTGCAGCAGGAGTGGGAGCGCGGCCGGCACTGCATCGCCTAAGGGCTTCATGGTGCCGCGCGCTTCGCGTCAGGCCAGGGCCGGCACGGAAAATTCTAGATTTCTTAAGGAAAAAAGGCCTGTAGCCCAGGTATCAATTGCATAGTTAGCTATAAAAATAATAGCTACAAAGCATTCGGCTCGGGCAGCGGCCTCGGCTTGCCGCGCTCGTCGATCGCGACGTAGGTCAGCATCGCCTCGGTCACCTTGACGTAGCGCCCCTGGTCGCGCACCCGCTCCGCATAGACCTCGACGCTCACCGTCACCGAGCTGCGGCCGACCCGGGTCACGCCCGAATAGAACGACAGGATGTCGCCGATGCGCACCGGCTGCTTGAATACGAACTCGTTGACCGCGACGGTCGCCATGCGGCCGCGCGCGAAGCGGGCCGGCAGCACCGAGCCGGCCAGATCGGTCTGCGCCATCACCCAGCCGCCGAAGATGTCGCCGTTCGCGTTGCTGTCGGCCGGCATCGGGATCACCTTCAGCACCAGTTCCTTGTCGGTCGGAAGATCGACGTGCGGCCGCTCGGCCATGCTTGATTCGGCGGACATGGGCACAATCTCTCGAAGTTGGCGATGGCCAAGATTGTCCCGCATGCGCCGCTACAGCGAATTCATCCCGCCCGCGCCGGCCGGCGTTCCCGCCGGCGGAGCGGCCGCGCCGCGCTCGGACTGGGTCACGCTCGCGCGGCTGCTGCCGTACCTGTGGCACTACAAGTGGCGCGCGCTCGCCGCGCTCACGTTCATGGTCGGCGCCAAGCTCGCGAACATCGGCGTGCCGCTGTTGCTCAAGCGCCTGATCGACGCGATGAACCTCAAGCCCGGCGACGTGCAGGCGGTGCTGGTGGTGCCGGTCGCGCTGCTGCTGGCGTACGGGCTGCTGCGGCTGTCGACGTCGCTGTTCACCGAGCTGCGCGAGCTGGTGTTCGTGAACGCGACCGAGGGCGCGGCGCGCAGGATCGCGCTCGAGGTGTTCCGCCACCTGCACGCCTTGAGCCTGCGCTTTCACCTGGAGCGCCAGACCGGCGGCATGTCGCGCGACATCGAGCGCGGCGTGCGCGGCGTGCATTCGCTGATCTCGTACTCGCTCTACAGCATCTTCCCGACGCTGATCGAGGTCACGCTGGTGCTGGTGTTGCTCGCGGTCAAGTTCGATGTCTGGTACGCGGTGATCACCATCGTCGCGCTTGCGTTCTACATCGTCTACACGGTCACGGTGACCGAATGGCGCACCCAGTTCCGGCGCGAGATGAACGAACTCGACTCGCTGGCGAACAGCCGCGCGATCGATTCGCTGCTGAACTACGAGACGGTCAAGTACTTCAACAACGAAGCCTTCGAGGCACGCCGCTACGACGAGAACCTGCAGCGCTACCGGCGCGCCGCGCTGAAGAGCCAGCGCACGCTGAGCCTGCTCAACAGCGGCCAGCAGCTGATCATCGCGGTCGGTCTGGTCATGATGATGTGGCGCGCGACCGCCGGCGTGGCCGACGGGCGCCTGACGCTGGGCGACCTGGTGATGGTCAACGCGTTCATGATCCAGCTCTACATTCCGCTCGGCTTTCTCGGCGTGCTGTACCGCGAGATCAAGCAGAGCCTGACCGACCTGGACCGCATGTTCCGGCTGATGGACCGGGAGCGCGAGGTGGCCGACCCGCCCGGCGCGCCGGCGCTGCGCCTGGCTGCCGCCGCGCCCGAGGTGCGGTTCGACGATGTGAGCTTTGCGTACGAGCCAGGGCGCACCATCCTGCACCATGTCAGCTTCACCGTTCCCGCGGGCAAGACCGTGGCGGTGGTCGGCCCGTCGGGGGCCGGTAAGTCGACGCTGTCGCGCCTGCTGTACCGCTTCTACGACGTGGGCATTCCGGGTGACCCGACTGGTCCGGACGGGGCCGGGGGCCGGATCACGATCGCCGGCCAGGACATTCGCGCGGTCACGCAGGCCAGCGTACGCCAGGCCATCGGCATCGTGCCGCAGGACACGGTGCTGTTCAACGACACGGTCGAATACAACATCGCCTACGGCCGCCCAGGCGCCGGCAGGGCCGAGGTGGAATCGGCCGCGCGCGCGGCGCATATTCACGCGTTCATCGCCAGCACGCCGAAGGGCTACGACACGCTGGTCGGCGAGCGCGGCCTGAAACTCTCCGGCGGCGAGAAGCAGCGGGTCGCGATCGCGCGCACGCTGCTGAAGAACCCGCCGGTGCTGATCTTCGACGAGGCGACTTCGGCGCTCGATTCGGCGAACGAGCGCGCGATCCAGGCCGAGTTGCAAAGCGTCGCGCGCGACCGCACCACGCTGGTGATCGCGCACCGGCTGTCCACCGTGGTCGATGCGCACGAGATCCTGGTGCTGGAGGCCGGGCGCATCATCGAGCGCGGCACCCATGCCGAACTGCTGGCGCAGGGGGGTGCCTACGCGCGCATGTGGGCGCTGCAGCAAAGCGCCGAGACGGCTTGAGCGGGTAGCCGGCCCGGCCGTCGTTTCGGCGCCGCTTGGCGCATGCGGGAATACACCGTCGAGCGGTCGGGCTCGAGTCCGTACAATCCGCTTCTGCTTTACATCCGCTTTACATCAAGGAGTACGGGATGAAGAAATATCTGCTGGTGCTGGCGCTGGCGGCTGCCGCGCTCACTGCGGCTGGAGGCGCGTCGGCGCAATCGTCGGCGACGCTGGACAAGATCAAGAGCGCCGGCAAGATCTCGATCGGCACGCGCGACTCGTCGGCGCCGCTGGCCTACACGCTAGGCGAAGGCAAGTACGTGGGGTACCACGTCGATGTCTGCCTGAAGATCGCCGACGCGATCCGCGCCGCGCTGAAGCTGCCGAATCTGCCGGTCGAATACACCGTGGTGACCTCGGCGAACCGGGTGCCGCTGGTCGAGAATCACACGGTCGACATGGAGTGCGGCTCGACCACGAACAACGAGGCGCGGGCCAAGAAGGTCGATTTCGCGCCGACCACCTACATCACCAACGTGCGCATGGCGGTGAACGCGAAGTCCGGTATCACGTCGATCGCGCAATTGGGCGGCAAGACCGTGGTCACGACGACGGGCACCACCTCGGTGCAACTGCTGCGCAAGAACCAGAAGGCGAGCGGCGTCGACTTCAAGGAGTTGTACGGCAAGGACCACGCCGACTCGTTCCTGCTGCTCGAGTCGGGCCGCGCCGATGCGTTCGTGATGGACGACAACATCCTGGCGGGCCTCATTGTCAACTCGAAGAACCCGAAAGAGTGGAAGATCGTCGGCGAATCGATCTCCGAGGAGCCGATCGCGATCATGATTCCGAAGAACGACCCGGTCTACAAGAAGCTGGTCGACGACACGGTGATCGGGCTGATGAAGAGCGGCGAACTGGCGAAGATCTACAACAAGTGGTTCATGTCGCCGATTCCTCCGCGCAACGTGTCGGTCGACATGCCGATGTCGGACGCGCTGAAGGAAGCGATCGCGCATCCGAACGACAAACCGGCCGAAGCCTACAAGAAGAGTTGATCGGCGCGGCGCGCGGGCCCGGATCGGGTCCGCGGCGCCGTTCGCCCCGGCATCGCCCTGCGTCGAACCCGGCGCAGGGCGATGCCGTATGAAGCCAAGCAGGAGGCGAGTGTGGGGAACTGGGACTGGCAGATCTTCCTGCAGGACACCGGCGGGGATCAGACCTACCTGAACTGGCTGCTGTCGGCCTGGGGCTGGACCGTTTCGGTCTCGCTGCTCGGCCTGGTGGTCGCGCTGGTGCTGGGCTCTATCGTCGGCGTGCTGCGCACACTTCCGGACAGCCGCGGCTGGAGCCGGTTCGGCAACGCCTGGGTCGAGCTGTTCCGCAACATCCCGCTGCTGGTGCAGATATTCCTCTGGTATCACGTGGTGCCGGCGCTGATCCGCCCGATGCGCGACGTACCGCCGTTCATCCTGGTCGTGCTCGCGCTCGGCTTCTTCACCTCGGCGCGGATCGCCGAGCAGCTTCGCGCCGGCCTCCAGGCGCTCCCGAAGGGCCAGCGCTACGCCGGCATGGCGCTCGGCTTCACGACGCCGCAGTATTACCGCTACGTGCTGCTGCCGATGGCGTACCGCATCATCCTGCCGCCGCTGACCAGCGAGTCGATGAACATCGTGAAGAATTCGGCGGTCGCGTTCGCGGTGTCGATCGCCGAACTGACGCAGTACGCGATGCAGGCGAGCGAGGAGACCGCGCAGCCGATCGAAATCTACCTCGCGGTGACGGTGTTGTATGTGATCACCGCGCTCGTCATCAACCGCGTGATGGTCTATATCGAGAACAAGACCCGGGTGCCCGGCTTCATCGCGGCCGCCGGTGGAGGCCACTGAGATGAGCCTCGACCTTTCTTTCTACACCTGGAACGTCATTTCGGCCTATGTGCTGAAGGGCTTCTACTTCAGCGTGTTCCTGACCGCGGTCTCGACGCTGGGCGGCGTGTTTTTCGGCACGCTGCTCGCGCTGATGCGGTTGTCCGGGAGCAAGTGGCTGGACCTGCCGGCCGCGTTCTACGTGAACACGATGCGCAGCGTCCCGCTGGTGATGGTGATCCTGTGGTTCTTCCTGCTGGTGCCGTTCATCATCGGCCGGCCGATCGGTGCCGAGGTGTCGGCGGTTGTCACGTTCATCGCGTTCGAGGCGGCGTACTTCAGCGAAATCATGCGCGCCGGCATCCAGTCGATCCCGCGCGGCCAGGTGTTCGCCGGCCAGGCGCTGGGCATGAGCTACCGCCAGAACATGTCGCTCGTGGTGCTGCCGCAGGCGTTCCGCAACATGCTGCCGGTGCTGCTGACGCAGACCATCGTGCTGTTCCAGGACACCTCGCTGGTTTACGCGATCGGCGCGTACGACCTGCTGAAGGGCTTGGAGACCGCCGGCAAGAATTACGGACGACCGATCGAGTCGTATCTGCTGGCCGCGATCGTCTACTTCATCATTTCCTATACGCTGTCAACCATCGTCAAGCGCGTGCACAGGAAGATCGCCATCATCAGATGAACGCTGAGAGGAGCAAGCCGTGGCCGAGAACATGATCGAAATCAAGGGCGTGTCCAAATGGTACGGGCCGGTGCAGGTGCTGAACGACTGCTCGGTGACGATCGCCAAGGGCGACGTGGTCGTGGTCTGCGGGCCGTCGGGTTCGGGAAAGTCGACGCTGATCAAGACCGTGAACGCGCTCGAGCCGATCCAGAAGGGCGAGATCGTCGTGAACGGCACCCGGGTGAGCGATCCGAAGACCGACCTGCCGAAGCTGCGCTCCAGGGTCGGCATGGTGTTCCAGCATTTCGAGCTGTTTCCGCATCTGTCGGTGACCGAGAACCTGACGATCGCGCAGATCAAGGTGCTCGGGCGAAAGCCGGACGAGGCGAAGGCGCGCGGCCTGAAGATGCTCGACCGTGTCGGCCTGATGGCGCACAAGGACAAGTTCCCCGGTCAGCTCTCCGGCGGGCAGCAGCAGCGGGTCGCGATCGCGCGGGCGCTGTCGATGGACCCGATCGTGATGCTGTTCGACGAACCCACGTCGGCGCTCGACCCCGAAATGGTCGGCGAGGTGCTGGACGTGATGGTGCGCCTCGCGAGCGAGGGCATGACGATGATGGTGGTCACGCACGAGATGGGCTTTGCGCGCAAAGTCGCGAGCCGCGTGATCTTCATCGACGTCGGCGGCCGCATCCTGGAAGACTGCTCGAAAGACGAATTCTTCGACCACCCGGAGAACCGGGCGCCGCGCACGCGTGACTTCCTAAACAAAATCCTCGCGCACTGAACGGCGTTCAAGCGCCCGGTACAATCACCTTATGGCTTCCGTGACGGTTCCCGCACCCCTTCGCCACGCCGGTCGCCTGCCGCGACCGCTCGCGTCGGCGAGCCGCGCGCGCCGACACGGCCTGGCCGCGCCGGCAACACTCCCCCACGCCCGGCGATCCCCCTTTTTCCGTTTCGCGCTTCTCTGATCGTCGGGCCCCGCAGCCAACGCGCGGCCTGCCCGGTTGCATTCTGTCGTCGGGCGCATTGAATCCGGAGAATCCCATGCCTAATTCCGCCTACGAACCGCGCACGATGAGCGAACTCGATCATGTGCGCATCCACGGCTTGATCCGCCGCCAGCAACCGCCGCAGGCGGCCCAGATCACCGAAATCATCGACAGCGCGCACCTGGTGCGGCCGCAGGACATACCGGCCGACGTGGTCACGATGTATTCGCAGGCGCGGGTGGCCGATGTCGACAGCGGTGAGCAGCGCACGCTGACCGTGGTCTACCCCCAGGATGCCGACGCGGCCCGGGGCATGATCTCGGTGCTGTCGCCGGTCGGCGCCAGCCTGCTCGGGCTGCCGGTGGGCGCGGTCGCGCGCTGGACCGGGCCGGATGGCACGCGTGTCGCGACCAGGGTCGAGGCAATCTTGTTCCAGCCGGAAGCCAGCGGCGACCATCTGCGATAGCTGCGCTGCCGGATGCGAGAATCCGCGCGATGATGGACCAGATCAGCCTGACGCGTCCTGACGACTGGCATCTGCACCTGCGTGACGGCGCGGCGCTGGTCACCACGGTGCCGCACAGCGCGGCGCGCTTTGGCCGCGCGATCGTGATGCCGAACCTGAAGCCGCCGCTGACCACCACGGCCCAGGCGTTGGCCTACGCCGGACGGATTCGCGCCGCGGTGCCCGCTGGCATGCGGTTCGAGCCACTGATGACGCTGTACCTGACCGACACGCTGCCGCCGGGCGAAATTGCCCGTGCGAAGGACGCCGGCGTCGTCGCGGTGAAGCTGTACCCGGCCGGCGCGACCACGCACAGCGATGCCGGCGTGACCGATGTCCGCATGACGTACCGCACGCTCGAGGCGATGCAGCGAGCCGGGCTGCTGCTGCTGGTGCATGGGGAGGTGACGACGCCCGAAGTGGACCTGTTCGACCGCGAGGCGCGCTTCATCGACCAGCAACTGATTCCGCTGCGGCATGACTTCCCGGAACTGAAGATCGTGTTCGAGCACATCACGACGCGCGAGGCCGCGCAGTATGTCGCTGAGTCCGACCGCTTCATCGGTGCCACGATCACCGCGCACCACCTGCTGTACAACCGCAACGCGATCTTCACCGGCGGCATCCGCCCGCACTACTACTGCCTGCCGGTCTTGAAGCGCGAAGAGCACCGGTGCGCGCTGGTTGCCGCCGCCACCTCCGGCGATCCGAAGTTCTTTCTGGGCACCGACAGCGCGCCACACCCGGCCCAGCTGAAGGAGCATGCGACCGGTTGCGCCGGCTGCTATACCGCGCATGCGGCGATCGAGATGTACGCCGAGGCGTTCGACAATGCCGGCGCGTTGGACCGGCTCGAGGCGTTCGCCAGTTTCCACGGCGCCGACTTCTATGGCCTGCCGCGCAATACCGATCGCATCACGCTGCGCCGCGAGGCCTGGATCGTGCCCCAAAGCTACCCGTTCGGTGACGCTGAGCTCAAGCCGCTGCGCGCCGGCGAATCCCTGCCGTGGCGGGTGGTGCGGTGACGGGTGGATTTGGCCTGACGCAGGGCAAGGGTGAGACTTGATTTCGGCGGCTTCGCCCCTACCATCTGCGGCGCCGGCCCGCTCGTGAGTGCCGGTTCAACGAGGATTCGATGAAGCGTATCTTTTTGTTCGTGCTGACCAACGTCGCGGTGGTCGTGGTGCTGGGGATCGTCGCGAGCCTGCTCGGCGTCAATCGCTACCTCACGGCGAACGGGCTCAACCTCGGCGCGTTGCTCGGGTTTGCGCTGGTCATGGGCTTCGGCGGCGCGATTATCTCGCTCTTGATCAGCAAGCAGGTGGCCAAGTGGAGCGCCGGCGTGCGCGTGATCGAGCAGCCGCAGAGCGCCGACGAGGCCTGGATCGTCGAGACGGTGCGTAAGCTCGCGTCGCAGGCCGGCGTCGGCATGCCCGAGGTCGGCATCTTCGAGGGCGCCCCGAATGCGTTCGCGACCGGTGCGTTCAAGAATTCCGCGCTGGTGGCGATCTCGACCGGACTGCTGCAGGGCATGACGCGCGAAGAAGTGGAGGCGGTGATCGGCCACGAGATTTCGCACATTGCCAACGGCGACATGGTCACGATGACGCTGATCCAGGGCGTGATGAATACCTTCGTCGTGTTCCTGAGTCGCGTGATCGGCATGCTGGTGGACGGTTTTCTGCGCCGCGGCGACGACCGCTCGTCCGGGCCCGGCATCGGCTACTTCATCTCCACGGTGGTGCTCGATATCGTGCTCGGCTTCGTCGCCGCGATCATCGTTGCCTGGTTCAGCCGGCAACGCGAATTCCGTGCCGACGCCGGGTCTGCCCATCTGCTCGGACGCCAGCCGATGATCCGTGCGCTCGCGCGACTCGGCGGCATGGAGCCGGGCGCGCTGCCCAAGAGCGTCTCGGCGATGGGCATCACCGGCAGCATCGGCCAGCTGTTCGCGACGCACCCGCCGATCGAGGCGCGCATCGCCGCGTTGCAGAATGCGCAGGCCTGACGACATGCAGCGACAAGGCTTTACCTTCGCTTAACGGCATGGTGGTCAACTCGGGGTTCGGGCATCCGTTGTGGAAGCTGAACCGTTTGGAGAGCACCATGCAACCGAGAGAGATTTCCAGCGGCTGGCGCCGTGCAGTGCCGGCCGTAGTCGCGGCGGCGGCTGCCCTGTGCCTGTCGGCCTGTGTCGTCGCGCCGGCACCGGTGGCCTACGGCGAACCCGCGGTCGTGGCGCCAGTCGCACCGCCGGCGCCCTACGCGGAGTCCATCACCGTTGCGCCGGCGCCGGGGTACATCTGGATCGGCGGCTACTGGGGCTGGGTTGGCGGCCGCTATATGTGGCGCGCGGGCCATTGGGAGGCGCCACGTCGGGGCTACCACTGGGTGCCGCGCTCCTGGGTCGCCGGACCCGGCGGCTGGCATCAGCGCGGCGGGCGCTGGGAGGGCGGCGGCGGACGTCTGCATGAGCCACCGCCGCAGTACTGATGTTCGAAGGCCGGCACAGTACGGGATAATCCACCGTGTGAAGCACGCCAGACCGCCGCTGGTGCAAGGCCCGAAAGGGCGCACTGGAGGAACGTCCGGACTGCACAGGGCAGCGTAGCAGGTAACACCTGCCCACCGCGAGGTGAGGATCAGAGCAACAGAGACGAGCCGGTTCGGTCCGGGTGAAACGGGCAATCTCTACGCGCAGCAATACCAAGTAGGCCAGCGTCGACGTGGCTCCGCGGAGCTGGCGGGTCGGTAGCATCGAGCCGGGTGGGCGACTCCCGGCCCAGAGTAATGGCGGTCACGCCGTCGTCTTCTCACGAAGGCGACGGCGCACAGAATCCGGCGTACCGGCGGGCTTCACAACTTTCACGACTGCATGCGCGGGCATGCCGGACCGACCGGCGCCGCCGCGCACGCGGTCAGCGTGCTGCCGCCGCGGCGCGCCCGAGCGCGAACACCGAGTTCGGCGCGGTCGTCTGCACCGGCGCGGGCCGGGGTTTGGCATAGACGCCTCGTCGCACCGGCCGCGGCTCGATCCGCACGCCCTTCGCACGCTGCGCGCTGACCAGTGAGCGCAGCGTGATCGTGCGCATGTGCTCAGCCATCTTCGCGCTCAGCGCGGCCCAGAGTTCGGCGGTCATCGCCGCCGGGCCGGCTGCTTCGGCGGCGCTCGATCCGGTGCGACGCTCGACCGCGCCGATGATGTCGGCGACGGTGATCGCGTCGGCGCCGCGCGCCAGCGAATAGCCGCCGCCGGGCCCGCGCGTGCTCTCCACCAGTTGCGCCTGGCGCAGCCGGCTGAACAACTGCTCCAGGTAGGAGAGCGAGATTCGGTGCCGCGCGGCGATGTCGGCCAGCGAAACCGGACCGGTGTTCTCGCGCAGCCCGACGTCGATCATCGCCGTGACGGCGAAACGGCCCTTGGTGCTCAGTCGCATGGCGTTCTCCTGAGGTGTCTGCGAAGTGTGACGAAGCCACTGTAGACCGGGAATCGTTTCGTGTAAAGTCGAAATAAAATGGATGTGATTTCGAAAAACGCGAAGTATCAGCGGGAACTGCCCGAACGGTGGCTGCGATGAATTTCAGGCATCTTCACTACTTCTGGGTCACGGCGCGCGCCGGCGGCATCGTGCGCGCCGGCGAGCAACTGCACACGACGCCGCAGACACTGTCCGGGCAGATCAAGCTGCTCGAGGACTGGCTGGGGCGCCGGCTGTTCCGCAAAGAAGGGCGTCAGCTCGCGCTGACCGACGACGGCCGGCTCGCGCTCGGCTATGCGGACCAGATCTTCGCGCTCGGCGCGGAACTCGAGCAGGCGCTGCGCGGCGCGCCCGGCGGCCGGCGCGCACTGGCGTTTCGCGTCGGCGTGGCCGATTCGATCGCGAAATCGCTGGCCTACCGCCTCATCGAACCGGCGCTGTCCATCCCCGAGCCGGTACGGCTGATCTGCAGCGAAGGCCGCTTTCCGGACCTGCTCGCGCAGCTGGCGCTGCACCGGCTCGACCTGGTGATCGCGGACGAGCCGCTATCGCGCCGCACCAGCGTGAAAGCGTTCAATCACGCGCTGGGTACGACCACGCTGAGCTTTTTCTGCGCGCCGGCGCCCCGGCGCAGCCTCGCCGGGCCGTTCCCGCAATGCCTCCATGATGCGCCGCTGCTGATCCAGAGCGCGACCTCGCCGCTGCGCCAGCAGTTGGAAGGCTGGCTCGCACAGCACCGGCTCCGCCCGCGCGTGGTCGGTGAATTCGACGACGGCGCGCTGATGATGGCATTCGGCCGCGAGGGGCGAGGCGTGTTCGCGGCGCCGTCGGTACTCGAGCAGGAAATCGCGCTGCAGTTCGGCGTCGAGGTGATCGGCCGGTCTCCCGAACTGGTCGAGGAGTTCTACGCGGTGTCGGTCGAGCGCCGCATCACGCACCCCTGCGTCGCCGCGATCACCGAGGCGGCACGAGACCGGCTGTTCGGCAACTGATACCGGCCCGCCGTTGCAGACGCCCCGGCGCCCGGATCAATCGTTTCCCGGCGCGAGCGAGCGCAGCCGCTCCACGTGGGCCAGCAGCGAGCGCGCCGCCACCGGCCACATCCGGGGCGGCACGTCGTCGTAGGCGTGGCGCACCCATTCGTCGATCGACGCGTCGGGGTGCGCCTGCAT
This sequence comes from Burkholderiaceae bacterium, assembly GCA_030123545.1. Lineage (NCBI taxonomy): Bacteria > Pseudomonadati > Pseudomonadota > Betaproteobacteria > Burkholderiales > Burkholderiaceae > Burkholderiaceae bacterium. Next base: position 916,980 of record CP126124.1, read on the forward strand.
CACCGCGAGGATCTTGGCCTCGCGCTCGAGCCGGTGGCGCTTCAGCCAAGCGATCGCGTCGCGCGCCGCGCCCAGCACGTAGCCGTGCGCCGGCAGGATGTAGTCGATGCCGTACCGCACGCAGGCGGCGTCGAGCCGGTCCAGCGATTCGAGGTAGGCGCTCATGTCGCCGTCAGGCGGATCGACCACGGTGGTGCTGCCGTTCAGCACATGGTCGCCCGAGAACAGCAGGCCGTCTTCCTCCAGCACCAGGCACAGGTGATTCGCTGCATGGCCGGGCGTGTGGATCGCCCGCAAAGTATGCGTAATTTCGCCTTCCGGCCCGCGTCCCGTAATGGTGAGATGCTCCTGATCCTGTAGCGCGCGATCGGGCGTGAAGTAGCTTGCCGCGCGCGCGGTCGGCTTGGATGGCAGGCCCAGGATGGCCGGGCGCCGCTCGCACAACGCCTGCAGCGGCTTCGCGCCGGGCGAATGGTCGGGGTGCGAATGGGTGCAGACGATGAAGCGGATCTGCCCGCCGGCCGCGCGCCATAGCCGCTCCAGGTGTTCGGCGTCGGCCGGCCCGGGGTCGATCGCGATATAGCCGGTGGCCGGGTCGCCGACCAGGTAGCTGTTCGTGCCCGGGCCGGTCATCGCGCCCGGGTTCGGCGCGGTCAGTCGCAGCACGTTCTTCAAGAGCGCGACCGGCTGCTGGTGCTGCCAGTCGAGACTGTGCACGATCTGTCCGTCCGGGCTGACCAGTTCGAGTTCGCCGTACGGCGACTCGTGCTCCATGAAGCGGGCCTCGCGGCCGCCGAGGAGGCCGGCGCGCGGGCAACTGGTCCACAGCGGCTGCTCGGAAGCAAAGCAGGCCGCGAGCAGCGCGTCCACGTCGGCGAAGCCCCGCAATCGCTCGAGCGTGCGTATCGTCGGGAAGATCATGAAGAACTGCCCGGCCTGGTGCCGTGCCAGCGCATCGGCCGGCCGCACCCAGACCGGCTCGAACTGCTCGGCCTCGTCGGCCACCGGCTGCTGGCCGGCCGGCATGCGCGCGACCAGGAACGGTACGTCGAAGCGGCGCGGCAGGTCGCGATCCGTGATCCAGCGCGCGAGCGTGAACACCTGGTCCGCCGCCAGTTGCAGCCCGCACGCCGCGCATTGCGCGAAGAGCGGCGCCTGCCGGTCCAACGCCGCGACCTGCTGCGGCGCGACCGGCGCGCCGTCGGCCTGCCGCGCCAGCAGCACGCCGAGTTCCTCGAAGCTCTCGCGGATCGCCGCGATCGCCTGCGTCAGCTGCTCGTCGCTTTGCGCGCCGCGCCGCGCCGCCTGTGCGTGCGCCGCTGCATCGCTCGCATCGATGCCGCCGCCGGGGAACACGAACGCGCCGGGCGCGAAGCTCGCGCTCGTCGAGCGGCGCGTCATCAGCACCTCGAGGCCGGCCGGGCCGTCGCGCAGCAGCAGCACGGTGGCGGCGGGACGCAACGGCGCCGGTTCGCGCTGCGCATGAAGCCGTTGGGAAGGTCGGACCATGCGCGCATTATCCGCAGCCGGCGCCGTTGCGGTGGCGACGATAATGCGGGCCATGCGCGTGCACTTCACCAAGATGCAGGGAGCCGGCAACGATTTCGTCGTGCTCGACGAGACGCGCGCGCGGCTCGGCTTGCAGAGCGCGCAGTACCGGTTTTTGGCGGACCGCCATTTTGGCGTCGGCGCCGACCAAATTTTGTCGGTGCGGCCGGCGCCGGCGCCCGGCGTCGATTTCGAGTACGCGATCCACAACGCCGACGGCGGCGAGGTCGAGCAATGCGGCAACGGCGCGCGCTGTTTCGTGCGCTATGTGCACGAGCGTGGCCTGAGCACCAAGACCGAATTACGTATCCAGACGCTGGCCGGCGTGATCGAGCCGCGCCTTTGCGCCGACGGCCGTGTGTCAGTGGACATGGGCGCACCGGTGTTCGACCTCGCGCGCGTGCCGTTCAACGCCGACGGATTGCGGCCGCAGCCCGCCGGTTCATGGGAATATTGGCCCTTGGCCCTTGAAGATTCTTCGGTTTCAGCTATAAAATTAGTAGCGATCCTGTCGATGGGCAACCCGCACGCGGTACAGATCGTCGACGACGTGGAGAGCGCGCCGGTCGCGCTGGAAGGCCCGCTGGTCGAGCGCCACCCGCGTTTTCCGAACCGGGTCAACGCCGGCTTCATGCAGGTGCGAAGCCGCCGACGGATCGCGCTGCGCGTCTACGAACGCGGCGCCGGCGAGACGCTGGCCTGCGGCACCGGGGCCTGCGCCGCGGTGGTCGCGGGGATCCGGCTCGGGCTGCTCGACGCCTCGGTCGAGGTCGAGACTCGCGGCGGGAACCTCGCGATCGAATGGGCGGGTGGCGACGCGGCTGTGCGCTTGACCGGCGCGGCCGAGACCGTGTTCGAAGGCGAGATCGACATTCCGCAAATAGCGTGAACGGACCCCAGCCATGAAGCTCAGCCCCATGAATCCGATTACCGAGGACGACATCGCCAACTACCTGGTGAACACCCCCGACTTCTTCGAGCGCCACGCGCAGCTGCTGGCCACGGTGCAGCTCACCAGCCCGCATGGCAACCGCGCCGTCAGCCTGCAGGAGCGCCAGGCCGAAATGCTGCGCGACAAGATCCGCGCGCTCGAGCAGCGCATCATGGAGATGATCCGCAACGGCAGCGAGAACGTGGTGATCGCCGACCGGCTGCAGCAGTGGACGCGCGAGCTGTTCTTGGCGCCCAGCGCGCGCGAGCTGCCGCAGCGCATCGTCGACGGCCTGAAGGCGCAGTTCGTGGTGCCGCAGGCGGCGATCCGGGTCTGGGACGTGGCGCCGGCGTTCGAGGGTGAATCGTTCGCGCAGGGCGTCAGCGGCGACGCGAAGATCTTCGCCTCGTCGCTGACCACGCCGTACTGCGGCGTGAACGCCGGCTTCGAGGCGGTCGGCTGGCTGCCGGACCCGGTGAGCGCGCAATCGCTGGTGCTGATCCCACTGCGCACTCCGGGCGCGCAACAGGCGTTCGGCCTGGTCGTGCTGGCATCGCCCGATTCGCAGCGCTTTCACAGCACCATGGGCACCGACTTTCTGGAGCGCATCGCCGAGCTGGCCGGCGCTGCGCTGTCGCGGTTGAGATGAACAAGTCGGCCGATCCGCATCGGCCCGAAGATGCGGTCGCCGCTCTCGGCGATCCGCTCATCGAGCGCTATCTCGAGCATGTCCGGGTCGAGCGGCGCCTTGCGCAGCGCACGGTCGAGCTCTATGCGCTGGCGCTGCACCGGCTGGCGGGTCAGGCGCGCGCAGCCGGCATCGCACTCACCGCGGTGCAGAGCGCCGATATCCGCCGCTGGGCCGCGCAGCTGCACGGCGCCGGGCACGGCGGACGCGGGATCGCATTGATCCTGTCCGGCTGGCGCGGCTTCTACCGCTGGCTTGGCCGCGAAGGGCGGGTCGCGAGCAATCCGGTGCAGGACGTGCGCGCGCCGAAGTCGGCCAAGCCGCTGCCCAAGGCGCTGGCGGTCGATGACGCGGTGCGTCTCGCCGAGCATCGCGGCGAGGACGGCGACGCGCCCTGGCTGGAGGCGCGCGACGCGGCCATCGTCGAACTGCTGTACGGGTGCGGTCTGCGGGTCGGCGAACTGGTTGGCCTGGACGTGGTAGCCGGCGCCGGCGCGCGCGGCTGGATCGACGTGGCTGGCGCCGAGGCGCATGTGCTGGGCAAGGGCAGCAAGCGGCGCAGCACCCCGATCGGCGCCAAAGCGCTGGCCGCGCTGGCGCGCTGGCTGGCGCTACGCGGGCAAGTCGCTGCTGCCGCCGAGCCAGCGCTGTTCGTCGGGCAGCGCGGCACCCGTCTGTCGGCTCAATCGATCTGGCAACGGCTGCGTCGGCGCAGCCTGCTGGCGGGGCTTGCGACGCCGGTGCATCCGCACATGCTGCGCCATTCGTTCGCCAGCCATCTGCTGCAGTCCAGCGGCGACCTGCGCGCGGTGCAGGAGCTGCTCGGGCACGCGAGCATCGCCACCACGCAGGTCTACACCCGGCTCGACTTTCAGCATCTGGCGCGCGTCTACGATGCGGCGCATCCACGCGCCAGGCTGCCGCGCAAACGGACCTGAGGCCCGGGCGGCCGGCCCGACTCGAGCCGCCGGCCATGCAATCGCACCGCGCGCGGACCGGCGAAAGCAGCGACGGTCCTGCGGGAATCTCGTTGGTTGAAAGCGGGGATAAACTCCCCAGATAGCGCAGGCAAGACCGCGCAGGCAGCGGCCTTCCGCACCGCCGGCATCGCCCGGCGCCCGACCCGTACAGGAACATCATGAGTCTGATTCCCGCAACCATCATCACCGGCTTTCTGGGCTCGGGCAAAACGACGCTGCTCAATCGCGTGCTGCACGAGGCGCACGGCCAGAAGATCGCGGTGATCGAGAACGAATTCGGCGAGGAGAACATCGACAACGACATCCTCGTCGCCGACACCTCCGAGCAGATCATCCAGATGAACAACGGCTGCATCTGCTGTACGATCCGCGACGATCTGCGCTCGACGCTGTCCGATCTGGCGGCGAAGAAGCGCAGCGGAGAACTCGACTTCGAGCGCGTGGTGATCGAAACGACCGGGCTGGCCGACCCGGGGCCGGTCGCGCAGACCTTCTTCATGGACGACGAGATCGCCGAGAGCTATCTGCTTGACTCGATCCTGACGCTGGTCGACGCGAAGCACGCGCCGCGGCAACTCGATGATCGCCAGGAGGTGCGGCGCCAGATCGGCTTCGCCGACCAGATCTTCATCAGCAAGACCGACTTGGTCAGCAAGGAAGAGGTCGACGCGCTGAACCACCGCATTCGCCACATGAATCCGCGCGCGCCGCAGCGCAGCGTGCACTTCGGCGAGGTACCGATCTCCGACGTGTTCGACCTGCGCGGCTTCAACCTGAACACCAAGCTCGAGATCGACCCGGACTTTCTGGCGGAGGACGAGCACGACCACCACGACCACGTGCATGGCGAGCATTGCGACCACCCGTCGCACCAGCACGACGGCGACCACGCGCATGATCACCGCCATGACGACGACGTGAAGAGCTTCGCGTTCCGCTCAGACCGGATGTTCGACCCGGCGCGGCTCGAGGATTTCCTGGGCGCCGTGGTCAACATCTATGGCCCGCGCATGCTGCGCTACAAGGGCGTTTTGAACATGAAGGGGACCGATCGGAAGGTCATCTTCCAGGGCGTGCACCAGCTGATGGGCAGTGACCTCGGGCCCGAATGGGGCGCCCAGGAGCGGCGGACCAGCAAGATGGTCTTCATCGGGATCGATCTGCCGAAGGACATCTTCCTGCAAGGGTTGGATCAATGCCTGGTTTGATTGCGATGTCCGGTTCCTGACGGGGAGGGGAAATGTTTGTCTCGATTCTGCAACGCATGGCGGTGGGTTGGCTCAAACCGATACAATCGCGCCCCGATCACGCCCGCAGGAACAGAGCTTCGGAGGGTTCCGATGCAGGAATGGGCCCTGGGGTGGAAGGTCGCAGACCGCGCCTTGGGGCGGGTTCCGGCGGCGAGTCTGTCGCGCATGCGCTGGCGAGCCCGGCGAGGAGGCAAGAAATGAAGCCGAATTCGAAAGAGAAGAAGCCTGCCGCCAAGGTGCACAAGCCAACCGCCAAACCGGCGGCGAAGAAGGCCGCGAAGCCGGCAGCCGGCGCGACGCGCACCGCAGCCCGGCCGGCTGCCAAGGTGGCGACAGGCAAGGCAGCCGGGCTTGCAAAAAGCCACGCATCGGCTAAAAAGCTTGCTAGCGCAGCAGCGGGGAAGTCTTCCGGCGCCGGGAAACCGGCGAAGCCTGCGGCCGCGGCGCCGACACGGCCCAGTCCTGAGCGCGCCGCCAAGCCGGGAGCGAAGGCTGTCAGGCCGATCGACAAGCCTGCGGCCCAGGCGAGCGTTGCGCGCAGCGAGACTGCCATGTCCGACACCAAAGCGACCTCCGGAGCAGCACCACGGCGCGCGAGCAAGCTTGCATCGGCGATGCAGCCGCCAGCAGCGCCCGCAGTGGCTTCGACTGCGGCCAAGTCGAGCTACTCACCGGCGACCGGGCCGGTATTCGCGCCGGTCGCTGTAGCGCGCAAGGACCCCAGGCTTGCCGGCAATTGGAAGACCAAGTCCGTCGAAGAATTGAGCGACGACGAGGTCATCGCGATGCCGGACTCGGAATACATGAACGAGAAGCAACTCGCGTTCTTCCGCCTGAAGCTGCTGCTGCTCAAGTCCGAAATTCTCAACAGCGCCGGCGAGACGACCGAGCATCTTCGCGAAGACACGGTGGTCGTCCCCGATCCGGCGGACCGGGCCACGATCGAGGAAGAGCATGCGCTCGAGTTGCGCACCCGCGACCGCGAACGCAAGCTGCTCAAGAAGATCGAGCAGTCGATCCAACGCATCGACGCCGGCGACTACGGCTACTGCGACGAGACCGGCGAGCCGATCGGCGTGCCGCGCCTGCTGGCGCGCCCGACGGCGACGCTGTCGCTCGAGGCGCAGCAACGACGCGAACTCAAGCAGAAGATGTTCGGCGATTGACGCCGCCTTGGCCGCCAGCCGCGCAAAGCATCATGGCCAAGGAAGACCACAGCGGTTTTCTGTCCAAGGTTGCGAAGTTCGTTCGCAACCCGACGACGAACTGGGCCGACCTCGACCAACTCGACCGGCGCGAGACCAACCCGGACGGCAACTACAGCCGGCAAGCGCTCAAGGAGATGATGGAGCGCCGCCGGCGCAACGATTTCGTGCGCAAGCGCGAGTTCGACATGTTGCGCAAGGCGCGCCGCCGCGAATCGCTGGCCGGGCGTGACCATGCGGCCAGTCCGTCGTTCTTCCAGAGCAGCGTGCTCTCGAAGCCCGACGATCGCGCGTCGACACTGAAGAAGATCGACGAGATCGAAGCGCAGATGTCGATGCAGTGGTGGAAGACCAAGAGCGGCAATTCGTCGCTGCCCGGCAGCGGCGGAGCAGCGCCGCAGAATTCACGCGCGCCGCGCGAGCAACCCGAGCTCACGCCGTCGGCCCGTGCCGCGCACTACGCGGTGACCGATCCGGCGCCGCTCCCGCAACCGTCGCCCACCGCGATGGCGCCGACCCAGCCGGCGCCGCTGGTCGCCGACTTTGCGATGACCGACCGGATCGGTATCGCTGGCGCCCCGGATGCGGCCGCAGTGTCGGTGCAGGTCGGCGAGCTGGCGCACGATCCGGAGCTCGAGGAGGCCGCCATTCGCTTCGCGAACGGCGACGATGCCGGCGCCGAGGCCAGCCTGCTGGAAGCGCTGGGGCCCGGTGGGACGCGGGTCAACCATGAGGAAACCTGGATGGCGCTGTTCGACCTGTACCGCGCGATCGGCGAGCAGGACCGTTTCGAAGCGGCTGCGCTCGACTTTTCGAAGCGGTTCGAGCGCTCGCCGCCGGCCTGGATTTCGATGCCCGACAGCGTGGCGCAGCTGATGCCTGCCGTTCCGGTCACCCGACCGCCGACGCGGGCTGCGAACTGGTCCAGCCCCGCGCGTATCGGGATGCAGACGGTGGCTGCGCTCAACGCCGCGTTGGCGACCGCTGCGCCTCCTTGGCGGCTCGACTGGGGCGCGCTCGAATCGCTCGAGGAAGTGGCCGTTGCGCCGCTGCGCCAGCTGTTGGCGTTCTGGAGCGCGCAGCCGGTCCAGTTGCAATTCAGGCACGCGGACCGGCTCGACGACTTGCTGCAGCGGGCCACGCCGCAGGGCGACAAGACGGTACCGCAGGAATGGTGGCGCCTGCGCATGGAAATGCTGCGCCTGATGAACCAGGCCGACGAATTCGAGCTGGTTGCGTTGACCTACTGCGTCCTCTATGAAGTGTCGCCGCCATCATGGGAGCCGCCGCGTTGCGAATACCGCGCGCTCGACTCGGCCGATGCACGCGCGTCCGGTCATGGGGCGATCGTCAGCGAAAGCGGCTGGCAGGCACTGGCAGCAGCCGATGGGAGCGGGCCAGCGGCTGATCCGGACGGCACGCGGCAGTCACGGCGGCTCGAATTGGCCGGGCAGATCATGGGCGATGCCGGCGAGCTGCTGCAGGATCTGGATGCGAAGCTGGCCGAGGCCGAAACGGCGACGGTCGATTGCGCCAAGTTGATCCGGGTTGACTTCTCGGCGGCAGGTACGTTGCTCAACTGGGCCTCGGCGCGGCACGGACAGGGGCATGGCGTCCGGTTCGAAGGAGTGCACAGGCTGGTGGCCGCGTTCTTCAACGTGATCGGCATCAACGAGGTCGCCATCGTCGGCACGCGGACGGATTGAAGCCGGAAATTGTCGACTAAGCCGGGCACGCGCCTGCGGCGAATGCGAGAATCGGCACGATGGAATCGTTTCACGCAACCACCATCGTCAGCGTGCGCCGCGCAACACCGCAGGGCATGGAAGTGGCCATCGGCGGCGACGGACAGGTGACCCTCGGCAACGTCGTGGTGAAGGGGACGGCGCGCAAGGTGCGCAAGCTCTTCCATGATCAGGTGCTGGCGGGCTTTGCCGGCGCGACCGCCGACGCGTTCACGCTGTTCGAGCGCTTCGAGGGCAAGCTCGAAAAGCATCAGGGCCAGTTGATGCGCGCTGCGGTGGATCTGACCAAGGAGTGGCGTACCGACCGCGTGCTGCGCAGGCTGGAGGCGATGCTCGCGGTCGCCGACCGGAGCGCATCGCTGATCATCACCGGCAACGGCGACGTGCTCGAGCCCGAACAGGGCATCGTCGCGATCGGTTCCGGTGGCCCTTATGCGCAGGCGGCGGCCAAGGCGCTGCTCGACAACACCGACCTGTCGGCACGCGATATCGTCAAGAAGTCGCTGGAAATTGCCGGATCGCTGTGCATCTATACCAACATGCACCACACGATCGAAACCTTGAATTGATCCCCGGGCCATTCGTCGGCGCCGATTCACTGGAGGCCGCACCGGACGGCCCGTCTTCTACCGAATCACCATGTATTCCATGACTCCCCAGGAGATCGTCTCCGAACTCGATCGCCACATCGTCGGGCAGACCCAGGCCAAGCGCGCGGTCGCGATCGCGCTGCGCAACCGGTGGCGTCGGCAGCAGGTCGAAGAGAAACTGCGCGCCGAGATCACACCGAAGAACATCTTGATGATCGGACCGACCGGGGTCGGCAAGACCGAAATCGCGCGCCGCCTGGCGCGGCTCGCCGACGCGCCGTTCATCAAGGTCGAGGCCACCAAGTTCACCGAGGTCGGTTACGTCGGCAAGGACGTGGACTCGATCGTTCGCGATCTGGCGGACGTTGCGGTCAAGCAGATGCGCGAGTCCGAAATGCGCAAGGTGCGCGCGCGCGCGCAGGATGCGGCGGAGGACCGGGTGCTGGACACGCTGATTCCACCGGCGCGCGGCGGCAGCGACGACGACAGTCCGGCGGCGGACGGCACTGCGCGCCAGGTGTTCCGTAAGAAGCTGCGCGAGGGCCAGCTCGACGACAAGGACATCGAGATCGAGATCGCCGACGCACGGCCGCAGCTCGAAATCATGGGGCCGGCCGGCACCGAGGAGATGACCGAGCAGCTGCGCGGCCTGTTCAGCCAGTTCGGCGGGCAGCCGCGGCGCAAGACGCGCCGGCTGAAGATCGCCGAGGCGCTGAAGCTGCTGGTCGAGGAGGAGGCGGCCAAGCTGGTGAACGAGGACGACATCAAGCTGCAGGCGCTGCAGCTGGCCGAGCAGAACGGCATCGTCTTCATCGACGAGATCGACAAGGTCGCGTCGCGCGGCGAGGCCGGCGGCACGGCCGAGGTCTCGCGCCAGGGCGTGCAGCGCGACCTGCTGCCGCTGGTCGAGGGCACGACCGTGTCGACCAAATACGGGGTGGTGAAGACCGACCACATCCTGTTCATCGCGTCGGGTGCGTTCCATCTCGCCAAACCGAGCGACCTGATTCCGGAACTGCAGGGGCGCTTCCCAATCCGGGTCGAGTTGCAGTCGCTGTCCGTCGAGGACTTCGAGGCGATCCTGACGCAGACGCACGCGTCGCTGGTGCGGCAATACCAGGCGCTGCTGGCGACCGAAGGCGTCGCGCTGGAATTCTCGCCCGAGGGCATCACCCGGCTCGCCCGCATCGCATTCGAGGTCAACGAGCGCACCGAGAACATCGGCGCGCGGCGGCTCTCGACGGTGATGGAGCGGCTGCTCGACGAAGTCAGCTTCGACGCAACCCGACTCGACGGCCAGACGGTTCGCATCGACGCTGCCTATGTCGACGCGCGGCTGAAAGAGCTCAGCGCCGACGAGGATCTGTCGCGCTACATCCTGTGATGGGGCCCAGTAGCGCCGGAATTGCTTCAAGCGTTACTTTCATAGCTAGCGCTAAGTGCTTAATTCGGAATGATTTTCAGATGGTGTCTACTTGTGGTTTTGTGCCTAAGCCATTGATTTCATTGGAAAAAAAGTTGTAACCCCTATTGCGAGCAGCGTTTTTCCTGATACAGTGCAAAAAAGTGCAATTAAGTGGTGAAACATGAGTTCGCCACGGTGTGCCGGGTACTGCGGGATCAATCAAGCGAGAGCGCTGTCGTGTTTCAAGGGGCTTCGTCACTGAGTCTTGACGCCAAGGGGCGGCTGTCGGTGCCGACGCGGTACCGCGACGTGCTCAGCTCGACGGCTTCGGGCCTGCTGACCATCACGAAGCATCCCCATGGCTGCCTGATGATCTTCCCGCGACCCGAATGGGAGCGGTTCCGCGAGCGCATCGCGGCGCTGCCGATGTCCGCGCAGTGGTGGAAGCGCATCTTCCTGGGTAACGCGATGGACGTCGAAATGGACGCGACCGGCCGCGTGCTGGTCTCGCCCGAACTGCGCCAGGCCGCCGGCATCGCGAAGGAGACGATTCTGCTCGGCATGGGCGCGTACTTCGAACTCTGGGACAAGGCGACCTACGACGCCAGGGAAGCGGAAGCGATGCAGGGCGACATGCCGGACGTGTTCAGGGAATTTTCGTTTTGAATGTCCATCGTGCCAGCACCAGGCGAGCACACAACCGTCTTGTTGAACGAGGCGGTGGACGCGCTGGTCCAGGACGCGGGCGGCTGCTATGTCGACGCCACCTTCGGCCGCGGCGGGCATTCGCGGGCGATCATGGCGCGGCTTTCGCCCAGGGGACGATTGATCGCGTTCGACCGCGATCCGGAAGCGGTCGCGCATGCGGCCGCCATCGCCGACCTGCGGTTCTCGATCCGGCACGCGCCGTTCAGCCGGCTTGCGGAGCTGGCGCCGGCCAGCATCGCCGGGTTGCTGCTGGACCTGGGAGTCAGCTCGCCGCAGATCGACGACCCGGCGCGCGGCTTCAGTTTCCGGTTCGATGCGCCTTTGGACATGCGGATGGACCCGACGCGGGGCCAGAGCGTCGCCGAATGGCTAGCCGAAGCGCCGGCCGCACGCATCGCGGAGGTCATCCGTGACTACGGCGAAGAACGGTTTGCTGGCGCCATTGCAAAGGCGATTGTTGCTCGCCGACAGGAGCGGAGCCCCGTGGCAACCACCGCCGAACTGGCCGAACTCGTGGCTGGCGCGGTCCGGACCCGCGAGGCGGGCCAGAACCCTGCGACGCGCACGTTTCAGGCTCTTCGGATTTTCATCAACGCCGAGCTTGAAGAGCTACAGCAGGCGCTAGAGGCCAGTCTGGATGTGCTGCAAACGGGGGGGCGGCTGGTAGTGATCAGTTTCCATTCGCTGGAAGACCGGATCGTCAAACGGTTCATCACGACGCACGCACGCGCGGCGTTCGACCGCCGTGCGCCGTTCGCCGCACCCGCGCCGGTGCAGTTGCGTGCGCTCGGCCGGATCCGGGCCGGGGCTGCCGAGGTCGCGGCCAATCCGCGCGCGCGCAGCGCGGTGATGCGCGTGGCCGAGCGTACCGGTCCGGGCGAAGGGGCGGCGGCGTGATCCGCCTGAATCTGCTGCTGCTGCTGGTCGTGCTGACCAGCGCGCTGTACCTGGTCCATGTCCAGTACGAGTCGCGCGTGCTGTTCACCGCGATCGACCGGGCGACCAACGAGTCGAAGAAGCTTGCGCAGGAAACCGACACGCTGCAAGTGGAAAAGCGCACCCAGGCCACGCCGGGGCGGATCGAGCAACTGGCGACGACGCAGCTGATGATGCGCCCTGCGTCGCCGGCGATCACACAATACGTCACCTACGCCGCGGCCGCGCCGCTCACGGGCGCCAGCGCGCCGGCGGGAGCGAAGCCATGAGCGCGCCGGGCCGCTCCCAAGCGCGAATCCCGCAGCGCGAAGCGCGGAGGGTAGTCCATTGAGCCGCAGCGTGCGCTACGCCTCGAGCCCGCTGCTGGCAAGCCGCACGCCGGTCTGGCGCAGCAAGCTGATCGTGGCGGCGGTGGCGCTGGGCTTCGTGGCGCTCGCGGGACGCGCCGCCTACATCCAGATCGTCGACAACGCGTTCTTCCAGAAGCAGGGCGAGGTCCGGTTCGCGCGCACGCTGACGCTGCCGGCCTCGCGCGGCCGCATCCTGGACCGCAACGGCCAGATCCTGGCCTCCAGCGTGCCCGCGCCCAGCCTGTGGGGGATTCCCGAGGACATCGACCAGAGCGATCCCGCCGTGCGCGCCAAGCTGCATCAGATGGCCCGGTTGCTCGGCATGTCGCCCCAGCTGCTCGACAAGCGGCTGCAGCAGGACGAGGACAAGCAGTTCGTCTGGATCAAGCGCCAGGTCGACGAGCCGGTGGCCAAGGCGATCGCCAAGCTCGACATCAAGGGGATCTACCAGCGCATGGAATACAAGCGCCAGTACCCGGAAGGCGAGGCGGCCGCGCAGGTGATCGGTTTCACCAACATCGAGGACGTCGGCCAGGACGGGATGGAGCTCGAATTCAACAAGGAGCTTGCCGGCAAGCCCGGCTCGCGCCGCGTGATCAAGGACCGGCTCGGCCGCGTGGTCGAGGACATCGGCGAGCAGGTCGCGCCGATCGACGGTCGCGACATTCAGCTCAGCCTGGACAGCAAGATCCAGTTTTTCGCCTACAGCACGTTGCGCGACGCGGTGGTCCAGAACAAGGCCAAGGCCGGCAGCGTGGTCGTGCTCGACGCGGTCACCGGCGAACTGCTCGCGATGGCCAACTACCCGAGCTTCGATCCGAACAACAGAAAGGACATGACCGGCGAGCAGTTGCGTAACCGTGCGATGACCGACGTGTTCGAGCCGGGTTCGACGATGAAGCCGTTCACGATCGCGACCGCGCTGCAACTCGGGCGCGTGACGCCGCAGACCATCATCGACACCCGGCCCGGCCGCATCACGGTGACCGGCCGGACCATCCACGACGACGACGACTTCGGCGTGCTGACGGTGCAGGGCGTGATCCAGAAGTCGAGCAATGTCGGCGCGACCAAGATTTCGCAGCGCATGTCGGCGCAGGAGATGTGGAATTCGTTCAGCGCGTGCGGGTTCGGCCAGAAGCCCCAGGTCAAGTTCCCCGGCGTGGTCACCGGCCGGCTACGGCCATGGAAGTCATGGCGGCCGATCGAGCAGGCGACGATGTCGTACGGCTACGGCCTGTCGGCGTCGCTGTTCCAGATCGCTCATGCGTACACCGCGTTCGCGCACGACGGCGGCATCATCCCGGTGCGCATGCTGAAAGACGACACGCCTGCGATCGGCGTGCCGGTGTTTTCGCCGAAGGTGGCGAGCGAAGTGCGCACGATGTTGCACATGGTGGTCAGCCCCGGTGGCACCGCGCCGCTGGCGCAGCCGGTCGGCTATTCGGTCGGCGGCAAGACCGGGACCGCGCACAAGCAGGTCGGCAAGGGCTACGCGAGCAACAAGTACCGCGGCTTCTTCACCGGCATCGCGCCGATCGACAACCCGCGCATCGTGGTGTCGGTGATGATCGATGAGCCGAGCGCGGGCAAGTATTTCGGCGGCCTGGTCGCGGCCCCGGTGTTCGCCCAGGTGGTCCAGCAGACGCTGCGCGTGATGAACGTGCCCCCCGACATGGCGGTCAAACCGCAGATCGTCGCCAGCGGCGTCAAGGAAAGCTTTTAAGCAATGGAGCTGCTGTCCAATCCCGCCCAGGCATCGCGCTGGTTGCACCAGCGCGTGCGCGGCACGCTGTGGGCCGACAGCCGGCAGGTCGGCGCCGGCGACGGTTTCATCGCATGGCCCGGCACCGCGACCGACGGCCGGCGCTTCGTTCCCGCCGCGCTCGATCAAGGCGCTGCCGCCTGCCTGGTCGAGGCCGACGGCGTAGCCGCGTTCGGCTTTTCGAGCGATGCGATCGCCGCCTATCCGGGCCTGAAGGTCGCGACCGGGCCGATCGCCGCGACCTACTTCGAGCAGCCCAGCCATGGTCTCGATGTGCTCGCGGTCACGGGCACGAACGGCAAGACGTCGATCGCCTGGTGGCTCGCGCAAGCGCTATCGAATTCAGAGCTGAATGCCAAGATCCCATGCGGGCTTGTCGGAACTTTGGGTGTAGGTCGCCCGCCGCGGCTGGTGTCTACCGGCATGACCACGCCGGACCCGGTGCTGTTGCAACGCGAGTTTCGCCGCTTCGCGGACCAGGGCCTGCGCGCCTGTGCGATCGAGGCGTCGTCGATCGGCCTGGCCGAGCGCCGGCTCGACGGCACCCGGATCCGCGTCGCGCTGTTCACGAACCTGACCCAGGACCACCTGGACTATCACGGCACGATGCACGACTACTGGCTGGCCAAGGCCGAGCTGTTTCGCTGGCCAGGCTTGCAGGCTGCCGTCGTGAACGTCGACGATGCGCATGGGGCTCGGCTTGCGGACTCGCTGCGCGGCGGCATGCTCGATGTCTGGACCGTCTCGTGCGAGGGGCGCGCCGCGCGCCTGACTGCATCCGACATCGGCTATGCGGCCGACGCTGCCTTGTCCGGCCTGCACTTTTCGGTCGCCGAGGGCGGGGAGCGGCACGCGATCGCGACGCAGTTGATCGGGCACTACAACGTGTCGAACCTGCTGTGCGTGATCGGCGGCCTGCGCGCGATGGGTGTTGCGCTGCACGACGCGGTCCGGGCCTGCACTGACCTGCTGCCGGTGCCAGGGCGCATGGAATGCGTGACCGCGCCGGGCCAGCCGCTGGTCGCGATCGATTACGCGCACACACCCGACGCGCTCGACAAGGCGCTGGCGGCGCTCAGGCCGCTGGCCGCGGCGCGCGGCGGAAAGCTCTGGTGCGTGTTCGGCTGCGGCGGCGACCGCGACCGCGCCAAGCGGCCGCGCATGGGCGCGATCGCAGCGGCGAACGCCGATCGCGTGACCGTGACCAGCGACAACCCGCGCAGCGAAGACCCCCGCGCGATCATCGAGGAGATTTTGCAGGGCATCGCCGACCGGTCGGCGCTGGTCGTGCAGAGCGACCGCGCGCGGGCGATCGCCGAAACGCTGATTGCGGTGGCAACGGCCGACGTCGTGCTGCTCGCCGGCAAGGGGCACGAGGACTACCAGGAAATCGCCGGCGTACGCCGGTCGTTTTCCGATCGGGCCGAGGCGCAACGCGCACTCGCGGCCAGAGGGGCGGGTGCATGACTGGCGCCGCGCAGCAGCGCGCCGGCGTCGCCGTGCCGCCGATGATGACCCTGGGCCAGGCCCACGCGTGGCTGGCCGGTTCGCGACTCGTCGGCGACGGCGGGGTGCCGCTCGTGCGCGTGCACAGCGACACGCGAACGCTGCAAGCCGGCGATCTGTTCGTCGCGCTGCGCGGCGAGCGCTTCGACGCGAACGACTTCCTGGCCGAGGCGAAGGCGCGCGGCGCCGCGGCGGCGATCGCCGAGCGGGGCCTCGCCGCGGCCGGCCTGCCCGGCCTCGAGGTCGCGGACAGCCGGGCCGCGCTGGGAGCACTGGCCGCCGCGTGGCGCGCGCGTTTCGATCTGCCGCTGATCGCGGTCACCGGCAGCAACGGCAAGACCACGGTGACGCAGATGATCGCAGCGATCCTGCACGCCTGGCTGGGCGAAGCCGCGTTCGCAACGCGCGGCAACCTGAACAACGACGTCGGCCTGCCGTTGACCCTGCTGCAACTGCGCGGCACGCACCGTGCGGCGGTGGTCGAACTCGGCATGAACCATCCGGGGGAGATCGCCACGCTCGCAGGCATCGCGCGGCCCACCGTCGGACTGGTGAACAACGCCCAGCGCGAACACCAGGAATTCATGGCGACCGTGGAGGCCGTCGCGCGCGAGAACGGCTCGGTGATCGACGCGCTGGCGCCGGATGGCATCGCGGTGTTTCCGTCCGATGACGCGTACACCCCGATCTGGAACGCGCTGGCGGCAGCGCGCCGCTGCATTCGTTTCGGCGCCGATGCCGGCGCCGAGGTCAGTCTGGCCGGTACCGAGTGGAAACAGGGGCATTGGCAGGTCGGGGTGCGAACGCCGGCCGGGCTACTTGCTTTCGAGCTCCACATCGCCGGCCGCCACAACCTGCGCAACGCGCTCGCCGCAGTCAGCTGCGCGCTGGCGGCCGGTGCGCCATCGGTCGCGATCGCCGAGGGGCTGGGGCGCTTTCAACCGGTCGCCGGGCGCTGTCGCGCGTTCGCCATCCTGCTTTCCGGGCGCGAAGTCACGCTGGTCGACGACAGCTACAACGCGAACCCGGACTCGGTGTGTGCCGCGATCGACCTGCTCGCCGAGCTGCCGGGCCCGCATCTGCTGGTGCTCGGCGACATGGGCGAGGTCGGCGACCAGGGCCCGCGCTTTCACGCGGAAGTCGGCGCCTATGCGCGCGAGCGCGGCATCGGGCGCCTGTTCACGCTGGGCAACCAGTCCGCGCATGCGGCCGCCAGTTTCGGCGGCGGCCGGCATTTCGCGGGCGACCTCGACGCGCTGCTGGCCGCGGTGCGCGCCGAACCGCAAGGCGTTGCCAGCGTGCTGGTCAAGGGCTCGCGCTTCATGCGGATGGAGCGCGTGGTCGACACGCTGATCGAGCCGCGAGCCGGGGAGTCGGGTCATGCTGCCTAGCCTCGCCCAGTGGCTGCAGACGCTGTCGCCCGAGTTCGGCGTGTTCCGCGTGTTTCAGTACCTGACCTTCCGCGCGCTGATGGCGGCGATGACCGCGCTGCTGATCGGTCTGGTCGCCGGACCTTACGTGATCCGGCGTCTGAGCGAACTCAAGATCGGCCAGCCGATCCGCGGCTATGGGCTGGAATCGCACCTCTCCAAGAGCGGCACGCCGACGATGGGCGGTGTGCTGATCCTGCTGTCGATCACGATCTCGACGCTGCTGTGGTTCAACCCGTCGAACCGCTTCGTCTGGATCGTGCTGCTGGTCATGCTTGGCTTCGGTGCGATCGGCTGGGTCGACGATTGGCGCAAGGTGGTGAACAAGGATCCGGAGGGCATGCGCTCGGCCGAGAAGTATTTCTGGCAGTCGATCATCGGCCTGCTCGCCGCGCTGTACCTGGTGTTCAGCATTTCCGAGAGCTCGAACCTGCAGGTGCTCGAGCTGTTCTTCCACTGGGTGCGCTCCGGGTTCGACGTGAGCCTGCCGCCGAAGGCCGGTCTGCAGGTGCCGTTCTTCAAGGAGGTCAGCTATCCGCTCGGCGTGTTCGGCTTCGTGATCCTGTCGTACCTGGTGATCGTCGGATCCAGCAACGCGGTGAACCTGACCGACGGGCTCGACGGGCTGGCGATCATGCCTGTGGTGATGGTCGGCTCCGCGCTGGGCGTGTTTGCTTACGTGACCGGCAGCGCGGT
This sequence comes from Burkholderiaceae bacterium, assembly GCA_030123545.1. Classification (NCBI taxonomy): domain Bacteria; kingdom Pseudomonadati; phylum Pseudomonadota; class Betaproteobacteria; order Burkholderiales; family Burkholderiaceae; species Burkholderiaceae bacterium. Next base: position 934,713 of record CP126124.1, read on the forward strand.
CTATTCGAAGTACCTGCTGTTCCCGCACATCACCGGGGCCGGCGAGCTGCTGGTGTTCTGCTCCGCGATGGCCGGCGCCGGCCTCGCGTTCCTGTGGTTCAACACCTACCCGGCGCAGGTGTTCATGGGCGACGTCGGTGCGCTCGGACTCGGCGCGGCCCTCGGCACGATCGCGGTGATCGTGCGCCAGGAAATCGTGCTCGCGGTGATGGGCGGGATCTTCGTGGTCGAGGCGATCTCGGTGATGGCGCAGGTGACCTACTTCAAATACACGAAGCGCCGCTACGGCGAGGGCCGGCGCATCCTGAAGATGGCGCCGCTGCACCATCATTTCGAGAAGAGCGGCTGGAAGGAAACGCAGGTCGTGGTGCGGTTCTGGATCATCACCATGCTGCTGTGCCTGCTCGGGCTGTCGACGCTGAAGCTGAGGTAGGCGATGGGCACGATGGACTCCCGCCACGTATTGATCCTCGGCCTGGGGGCTTCGGGGCTTGCGATGGCGCGCTGGTGCGCGCGCGCGGGCGCGCAGGTCACGGTCGCCGACACGCGCAGCGCGCCGCCACAGCTGGAGGCGCTGTGCCGCGAGCTGCCGAAGGCCCGTTTTATCGCGGGCGCGTTCGACGCGGCGCTGCTGGACGGCGCGCCGGTCGATGCGGTGTTCAAGAGCCCGGGCCTGACACCGGCCGCGGTTGCTACAGTTATTGAAGCAACTCACGCAAGAAACATACCGGCTGGCGGCGAATTGACGCTGTTTTCCGAGGCGCTGGCCGGGCTGCGCGGCGCGCGCGGCTACGCGCCGCATGTGCTGGCCGTCACCGGCACCAACGGCAAGACCACGGTCACCGCGCTGACCGGCCAACTGCTCGAGCGCGCCGGACAGGCGGTGGCGGTCGCCGGCAACATCGGCCCGACCCTGCTGGATACGCTGTCGGCGAGGCTCGATACGGACGATCTGCCGCAGACCTGGGTGCTGGAACTGTCGAGCTTCCAGCTCGAAGGCATAGCCGAGTTCGAGCCGACGGCGGGGGCGGTGCTCAACCTCAGCCAGGACCATCTGGACTGGCACGGCAGCATGCAGGCCTATGCGGCGGCCAAGGCCGGCATCTTCGGCCGACAGGCGCTGATGGTGCTCAACCGCGACGATCCGCAGGTGATGGCGATGCTGCCGGCGCCGGCCAAGGGCCGCGGCGGCCGGCTGGTCGAACGCGGCCATCTGACGTTCGGCGCCGACCTGCCGAAGCGTCCCGGCGATTTTGGCATCGAGACCGTGCACGGCATCGCCTGGCTGGTGCGTGCGCTGCCGGCCGATGCGCCGGCGCGCGGCGAAGAGCCGGAACTGCACCTGCAGCGGCTGCTGCCGGCGGACGCGCTGCGCATCCGCGGCCGCCACAACGCAATGAATGCGCTGGCCGCGCTCGCGCTGGCGGGCGCGGCCGGCGCCGCGATCGGTCCGATGCTCTACGGCCTGCGCGAATACCGTGGCGAGCCGCACCGGGTCGAATCGGTAGCCATCGTGCAGGGCGTCGAGTACTTCGACGACAGCAAAGGCACGAACGTCGGTGCGACGGTCGCGGCGCTGAACGGGCTGGGCGCCGAGCGAAAACTCGTCGTGATCCTAGGCGGCGACGGCAAAGGACAGGACTTCGCGCCGCTCGCCGCGCCGATCGCGCGCCATGCGCGCGCCGCGGTGTTGATCGGACGCGACGCGCCGGCGGTGCGCGCCGCGCTCGCTTCCTGCGGCGTGCCGCTGCTCGACGCCGACTCGATGGCGCAGGCGGTGGAACTTGCTGGTGCCCAAGCGCGGTCGGGTGACGCGGTGCTGATGTCGCCCGCCTGCGCGAGCTTCGACATGTTCGACGACTATGCGCACCGCGCGCGGGTGTTCCGGGGCGCCGTCGCGGCGCGCGCCGCGCAGCAAGGCATCGATCTGGAGGGCGCCGCATGAGCTCCCGCCCGGCCGCTCCGAAGGGGGCTCGCACCGCAGTGCGAAGCACGGAGGTTACCCAATGAATGCCGGGCAACGGCTGTCGACCTGGTTCGGGCGCGGGGCGCCGGCTGCCGAGGGCACGCTGCCGGTGCGCGTCAACGGTGCCGACTTCGGACGCACCCGCCGCGTGAGCGCGGCGGTCGCCGGGTTCGACCAGCCGCTCTTGTGGGTCACGGTGGCGCTGCTCGCCTGGGGCCTGGTGATGGTGTATTCGGCGACGGTGGCGATCCCGGACAACCCGCGCTTTACCCGCTATGCGCCGCTGCATTTCCTGTTCATGCACCTGCTGTCACTCGCGATCGGCTTCGTCGCGGCGCTGGTCACGTTCCAGATCCCGATGAACACATGGGAGAAGTGCGCGCGCTGGCTGTTCGTCGCCTCGCTCGCGCTGCTGCTGCTGGTGCTGGTACCGCACCTGGGCAAGAGCGTGAACGGCGCGCAACGCTGGATCGGGCTCGGCTTCATGAACTTCCAGCCGTCGGAGCTGGCGAAGCTGGCGGTGCTGATCTACGCCGCCGACTACATGGTGCGCAAGATGGAGGTCAAGGAGCGCTTCTTCCGCGCCGTGCTGCCGATGGCCGTCGCGGTCGCGCTGACCGGCGTGCTGCTGCTGGCCGAGCCCGACATGGGCGCGTTCATGGTGATCGCGGTGATCGCGATGGGCATCCTGTTCCTCGGCGGCGTGAACGCGCGCATGTTCTTCCTGATCGCGGCCGTGATGCTGATCGCGTTTGCGCTGATGGTGTGGATGAGCGAATGGCGGCGCGAGCGCATCTTCGCCTACCTGAACCCGTGGAGCGAGCACAACGCGTTGGGCAAGGGCTACCAGTTGTCGCATTCGCTGATCGCGATCGGGCGCGGCGAGATCTTCGGCGTCGGCCTCGGCGGCAGCGTCGAGAAGCTCCATTGGCTGCCCGAGGCGCACACCGACTTCCTGCTGGCCGTGATCGGCGAGGAGTTCGGCCTGGTCGGCGTGCTGTTCGTGCTCGGTCTGTTCTTCTGGCTGACGCGCCGCATCATGCACATCGGCCGCCAAGCGATCGCGCTGGACCGGGTGTTTCCCGGCCTGGTCGCGCAAGGCGTCGCGATCTGGATCGGTTTCCAGGCCTTCATCAACGTCGGCGTGAACCTCGGCGCGCTGCCGACCAAGGGCCTGACCTTGCCGCTGATGAGCTACGGCGGATCGGCGATCCTGATGAACCTGATCGCGATCGCGATCGTGCTGCGCGTCGATTATGAAAACCGCGTGCTCATGCGCGGAGGCAGGGTATGACCGCAGTCCTGATGCTGGCGCAGACTTCCCTCCCCCGGATGGGGGAGGGTCAGGGTGGGGGAGAGCCCAATGCGGCGCGAAGCGCAGCGCCGAAGGCGACTGCGCTGGTCATGGCCGGTGGCACCGGCGGCCACATCTTCCCCGGGCTCGCGGTGGCGCAGGCGCTCGCTGAACGCGGCTGGCGCGTGCATTGGCTAGGCGGCCGTGGCCGCCCCGGCCAGCCGAGCATGGAAAGCCAGCTGGTGCCGCCGCGCGGCTTCGCGTTCGAGGCGATCGATTTCTCTGGCGTGCGCGGCAAGGGACTGCGCACGCTGTTGCTGCTGCCGCTGCGATTGGCCAAGTCGTTCTGGCAGAGCGCTCAGGTGTTGCGCCGGGTGCGGCCGGACGTGGTGCTGGGCCTGGGCGGCTACATCAGCTTTCCCGGCGGGCTGATGAGCGTGCTGCAGCGCCGCCCGCTGGTGCTGCACGAGCAGAACTCGGTCGCCGGCCTGGCGAACCGGGTGCTGGCCCGGCTCGCCGCGCGCGTGTTCACCGCGTTCCCCGGCGTGCTCGGGCGCGCTCAGTGGATCGGCAATCCGTTGCGCGCCGCGTTTCTGCGCCAGCCCGGACCGGAACAGCGCTTCGCCGGCCGCAGCGGCCCGCTGCGGCTGCTCGTCGTCGGCGGCAGCCTGGGCGCGCGCGCGCTGAACGAAGTGGTGCCGCTGGCACTGGCGCGGATCCCTCTGCCTGAGCGCCCGCGGGTGCGGCACCAGAGCGGCGGCGGCGCCGACGGGCGGCAGATCGACGCGCTGCGCGCGCAGTATGCGAAGGCCGGCGTCGAGGCCGAACTGACCGTGTTCATCGATGACACCGCGCAGGCCTTTGCCGACGCCGACCTGATCCTTTGCCGCGCCGGCGCGAGCACCGTGACCGAGATCGCCGCGATCGGCGCCGCCGCGGTGTTCGTGCCGTTCCCGTCGGCGGTGGACGACCACCAGACGCGCAACGCCGAGTTTCTGGTCACGCAGGGCGCCGGCTGGCTGCTGCCGCAGGCCGAACTCACGCCGATGGGCCTGGCCGAGATGCTGCGGGCGATGCAGCGCCCCGAACTGCTGCGCCGCGCGCTCGCAGCGAAGCAACTCGCGAAAACCCACGCCACCGACGACCTGGTCGCCGCCTGCGAGGAGCTGGTGCCTTGAAACACGCGATCCGTCACATTCATTTCGTCGGCATCGGCGGCGCGGGCATGAGCGGCATCGCCGAGGTGCTGCTGAACCTCGGCTACACGATCTCGGGCTCGGACCTGGCGCCGAGCCCGGTGCTGGGGCGGCTGGCCGCGCTCGGAATCACGACCTACGTCGGTCACGCGCCGGCGCAGGTGGCTGGCGCCGACGCCGTCGTGACCTCGACCGCGGTGCGGCCGGACAACCCCGAGGTGCTGGCGGCGCGCGAGCGCAAGATTCCGGTGGTGCCGCGCGCGCTGATGCTGGCGGAATTGATGCGGCTGAAGCAGGGCATCGCGATCGCCGGCACGCACGGCAAGACGACCACCACCAGCTTGGTCGCGAGCGTGCTGGCCGAAGGTCAGCTCGATCCGACCTTCGTGATCGGCGGGCGCCTGAACAGCGCCGCGGCGAACGCCAAGCTCGGCGGCGGCGACTACATCGTGGTCGAGGCCGACGAGTCGGACGCGTCGTTCCTGAACCTGCTGCCGGTGATGGCGGTGGTCACGAACATCGACGCCGACCACATGGAGACCTACGGTCACGACTTCGAGCGGCTCAAGGGCGCGTTCGTCGAATTCCTGCAGCGCATGCCGTTCTACGGCACCGCGATTCTCTGCACCGACGATGCCGCGGTGCGCGACATCGTGCCCATGGTGTCATGCCCGGTCACCAGCTACGGGCTGAACGACGACGCGCAGGTGCATGCGATCGACGTGCGCCCGGTCGGCGGCCAGATGCATTTCAGGGTGCAGCGGCGCAATGGCGTGACGCTTCCGGACCTGGACATCGTGCTGAACCTGGCCGGCGAGCACAACGTGCGCAACGCGCTGGCCGCGATCGCGGTGGCGGTCGAGCTGAACGTGCCCGATGCCGCGGTCGTCAAGGCGCTGGCCGAATTCAAGGGCGTGGGCCGGCGCTTCCAGCGCTACGGCGACGCGCCGGCGTCGCCCGAGAACGGCGGTGGCCGCTTCGCGCTGATCGAGGACTACGGCCATCATCCGGTCGAGATGGCGGCGACGATGGCCGCGGCGCGCGGCGCGTTTCCCGGGCGGCGTCTGGTGCTGGCGTTCCAGCCGCACCGCTACACGCGCACGCGCGACTGCTTCGAGGATTTCGTCAAGGTGCTCGGCCAGGCCGACGCGGTGCTGCTGACCGAGGTCTACGCGGCCGGCGAGCCGGCCATCGTCGCGGCGGACGGCCGCTCGCTGGCGCGGGCGCTGCGCGTGGCGGGCAAGGTCGAGCCGCTGTTCGTCGACGACATCGCGCAGCTGCCGGCGGCGATCGCCGCCAACGCCCGCGGCGGTGACGTGGTGATCTGCATGGGCGCCGGATCGATCGGCGCGGTGCCCGGCAAGGTGCTCGATATGCTATCAAATAAAGAGCATACAAATGAGAAAGGATACGGGCTATGACCCAGTTTCTTTCAAGTTTTGGGAAGATCGACGGCGCGTCGTTGGGCAAGGTTGCGGTGCTGATGGGGGGCGACTCGGCCGAGCGTGAGATCTCGCTGCTGTCCGGCCGCGGCGTGCTTGCCGCACTGCGCGCGCGCGGCGTCGACGCGCATGAATTCGATCCGGCGGGCCGCGCGCTCGCCGAGTTGCGCGGCGAAGGGTTTGCGCGCTGCTTCATCGCGCTGCACGGACGCCACGGCGAGGACGGCACGGTGCAGGGCGCGCTGGAACTGCTCGGCATTCCCTACACCGGCTCCGGCGTGATGGCGTCGGCGATCGCGATGGACAAGGTGATGACCAAGCGACTCTGGGTCGCTGATGGCCTGCCGACGCCGCGGCACGTGGTGCTGGCGCCCGGCCAGCAGGGGCGCGAACGGGTGCGCACCGTGCCCGACGAACTGGGGCTGCCGCTCGTCGTCAAGCCGCCGCACGAGGGCTCGTCGATCGGCGTGACCAAGGTGCTGGGTTATTCGCAGATGCAGGACGCGGTCGCGCTGTCGGCGCAGTACGACCCGGACGTGCTGTGCGAGGAGTTCATCGCCGGCGAGGAAGTGACCTGTCCGGTGCTTGGGCACGGCGCCGACGCCTGCGCGCTGCCGGTGATCCGGATCCAGGCCCCGGACGGCGCGTACGACTACCAGAACAAGTATTTCACCGACGTCGTGCGCTACCTGTGCCCGAGCGGGCTGCCGGCCGCCGAGGAGCGCGAGATCCAGCGCATCGTGCTCGCCTCGTACCACAGCCTCGGCTGCCGCGGCTGGGGCCGCGCCGACCTGATGATCCGCGCCGGCGACCGCAGGCCGTTCCTGCTCGAGATGAACACCTCGCCGGGCATGACCAGCCACTCGCTGGTGCCGATGTCGGCGCGCGCGGCCGGCATCAGTTACGAGGATCTGTGCGTGGGCGTGCTGGCGCTGGCCGCGCTGGACGATGCGCGCACCAAAGGCGCAGGGCAGGGCGTTGCATGACCGAGACGCTGCCGACCCCGCTGGACGTACGCCTGATGAACCTGACCGCGACCCTGCTGTTCGTGATCGGCGCCGGCCTGTTGCTGGCCGCGGCAGGCTGGTGGGCGGCGCGCAGCCCGCTGTTCGCGATCGGCCGCATCACCGTGCACGGCGACCTGGCGCACAACAACGCGGTGACGCTGCGCGCGAACGTGATGCCCAGCATCGCCGGCAACTTCTTCAGCGTCGATCTGTCGCGGGTGCGTTCCGCGTTCGAGGCCGTGCCCTGGGTGCGGCGCGCGGTGGTGCGGCGGCGCTTCCCGAACGATCTGGACGTGACGCTGCAGGAGCAGCAGCCGGCCGCGTACTGGGGTGCGGACGACGCCTCGACGCTGTTGAACGATTTCGGCGAAGTCTTCATCGCGAACCCCGACGAGCTCGGCGATGCCAGGCTGCCGCACCTCGCCGGGCCGGCCGACCAGTCGGCCGACGTGCTCGCGATGTACCACACGCTCGCGCCGCTGTTCGCTCCGCTGCAGGCCCAGCTCGTGCGGCTCGAGCTGTCGGCGCACGGCGGCTGGCGCGCGACGCTCGCCAGCGGCGCGGTGATCGAGCTCGGGCACGGCACGCCGGACCTGCTGGTCGCGCGGGTGCGGCGTTTCGTGCAGACCGTGACCGAGGTCACGTCGCGGTACGGCATGACCGCCGCGGCGCTGCGCACGGCCGACCTGCGCTACGCCGACGGCTACGCGATCCGCCTCGCCGGCCTGACCACGGTCGCGCCCGCGCGAAAGAAGAAGTAGCAACCCAGAACACGGATTTCCAACCATGGCAAAAGAGTACAAGGACCTGGTCGTCGGCCTCGACATCGGAACGTCGAAGGTGATGGTGGTGGTGGCCGAGGTGCTGCCTGGCGGCGAACTCAAGCTCGCCGGCCTCGGCGTCGCGCCGGGCAACGGGCTCAAGCGCGGCGTGGTCGTGAACATCGACGCGACCGTCGCGAGCATCCAGCAGGCGCTGCGCGAGGCCGAGCTGATGGCCGACTGCAAGATCACCCGGGTCTACACCGGCATCACCGGCAATCACATCCGCGGCATGAACTCCAGCGGCATGGTCGCGGTGAAGGACAAGGAGGTGATGCCGGCGGACGTCGCGCGGGTGATGGAGACCGCGAAGGCGGTCAACATCTCCAGCGACCAGCGGCTGCTGCTGGTCGAGCCGCAGGAATTCATCATCGACGGACAGGAGGTGAAGGAGCCGATCGGCATGAGCGGCCTGCGCCTCGAAGCCAAGATTCATATCGTGACCGGCGCGCAGAGCGCGGCCGAGAACATCGTCAAGTGCGTGCGCCGCTGCGGTCTCGACGTGGACCAGCTGATGCTGAACGCGCTCGCGTCGAGCCAGGCTGTGCTGACCGAGGACGAGCGCGAACTCGGCGTGGCGCTGGTCGACATCGGCGCCGGCACCACCGATGTCGCGATCTTCACCGGCGGTGCGATCCGCCACACCGCGGTGGTGCCGGTCGCCGGGGACCTGATCACCAGCGACATCGCGATGGCGCTGCGCACGCCGACCAAGGACGCCGAGGACATCAAGGTCGAGGCCGGACACGCGAAGCAGTTGCTGGCGCATCCGGAGCAGGAGGTCGAGGTGCCGGGTCTCGGCGACCGCGGCCCGCGCATGCTGAGCCGCCAGGCGCTGGCCGGCGTGATCGAGCCGCGCGTCGAGGAAATCTTCTCGCTGGTGCAGCAGGCGGTGCGCGACTCCGGCTGCGAGGAGGTGCTCTCGTCCGGCATCGTGCTGACCGGCGGCAGCAGCGTGATGCCGGGCATGGTCGAGCTCGGCGAGGACATCTTCTTGAAGCCGGTGCGTCGCGGCAACCCGAAATATTCGAGCGCGCTGGCCGACATGGTCGCGCAGCCGCGCGCGGCGACCGTGATGGGCCTGATGGAAGAAGCGCGGCTGGCGCGGCTGCGCGGCTTCAAGGTCGCGCAGAAGAACGGCTCCGTGAAGACCGCGTTCGGGCGCTTCAAGGATTTCATCGTGGGGAACTTTTGATGACCTCCCGGTCTTCGCGCACTGCGTGTCGTTTGTTTCGCGCGTCGTGGCTGGCGCGCGGCAGCCCGCCTGGGCGACGTCGATGGCGATGCCGGTGCGCCGAGCCGCCTGCCTGACGCACCGGACCTGGTTTCTCTTTCGCGACAACACTTTCTAATTTTTGGCAACTGCACACGGATTCAAGGAGTAAGCACCATGAGCATCGAAATGATCGAAGTCGAAGAGTTCAACCTGGGCACGCAGATCAAGGTGATCGGCGTCGGCGGCGGCGGCGGCAACGCGGTCGATCACATGATCTCGCGCAACGTCCAGGGCGTCGAATTCATCGGCGCGAACACCGACGCGCAGGCGCTCAGCCGTTCGCTGGTCGGCAAGACGATCCAGCTGGGCCAGACCGGCCTGGGCGCCGGCAGCAAGCCCGAGCGCGGCCGCGAGGCGGCCGAGGCGGCGATCGACGAGATCCGCGGCGCGATCGACGGCGCGCACATGCTGTTCATCACCGCCGGCATGGGCGGCGGCACCGGCACCGGGGCGGCGCCGGTGATCGCGCGGGTCGCGAAGGAGATGGGGATCCTCACCGTGGGCGTGGTCACGAAGCCGTTCGACTTCGAAGGCGGCCGGCGCATGACGAATGCCGAGCAGGGCCTGGCCGAGCTCGAGGCGAACGTCGACTCGCTGATCGTCGTGCTCAACGAGAAGCTGCTCGAGGTGCTGGGCGACGACGTGACGCAGGAAGAAGCGTTCGCGCATGCGAACGACGTGCTGAAGAACGCGGTCGGCGGCATCGCCGAAATCATCAACGTGCCCGGACACCTGAACGTCGACTTCGAGGACGTTCGCACCGTGATGAGCGAGCCCGGCAAGGCGATGATGGGCACGGCGGTGGCCAGCGGCCCGGATCGCGCACGGCTCGCGGCCGAGCAGGCGGTGGCCTGCCCGCTGCTGGAAGGCATCGACCTGTCGGGTGCGAAGGGGGTGCTGGTGCTGGTGACCGCGACCAAGGATTCGCTGAAGCTGGCCGAATCCAAGCTCGCGATGAACACGATCCGCGCCTACGCCGCGCCGGATGCGCATGTGATCTACGGTGCGGCCTACGACGAGAGCCTGGGCGACGAGATCCGCGTGACCGTGGTCGCGACCGGCCTGAGCCGCGCGCGCCGCGCCGCGCCGCCGCTGCAGGTGCTGCGCACCGGTACCGACAATATGCCGTTCCACCTGCCGACGATAGGCGCCGCGCTGGCCGGGGGCGTGCAGCAGGTCGGCAGCGCGCAACCCGACTACGGCAACATGGCGGTGCCGAGCGTGTGGCGCACGAACCGGACGCAGGCGACCGCGAAGGTCGATGCACTGTCGGCGGGGGGCATGGACGATTTCGAAATTCCGGCGTTCCTGCGCAAGCAGGCGGATTGAGGCACACCCCCAGTCTTCGCGCACTGCGTGTCGCTCCGCCAACCCCCTGCAAGGGGGCACCGCCAGCGGCCGGGCCAAGCCCGATCCGCGGCGGTTGCTGGCACGGCCTGCTCCGCGGCCATTGGACTCATTGGGTGCCACGCGATGCGGGTGACGCGTAGCGCCATGGGCAACTGAAGTCAACCATACCGAGCCCGTGGGCTGGCCGGCTCCGCGGCTGCCCCGATTGGGCCTGGCTGCACCGGCCCTTTACGGGATTTACGTTTGATCTGGATCGGTTTACGCGAGACTTCTAAAATCGGCAGTTCCATGCTCGCGCAGCGCACGATCAAATCGCTCACCAAGGCCGTCGGCGTCGGGCTGCACAGCGGGCAGCGGGTCGAACTCACGCTGCGGCCGGCGCAGCCCGACACCGGCATCGTGTTTCGTCGTATCGATCTGCCGACCCCGGTGGAAATCGCGATGGCGGCCGGCGCGGTGTCGGACACTCGCATGGCGACCACCGTGTCGCACGGTTCGGCCAGGGTCGCGACCGTCGAGCATCTGATGTCGGCCTGCGCCGGGCTCGGCATCGACAACCTCTATGTCGACATCACCGCCGAGGAGGTGCCGATCATGGACGGCTCGGCGGCGTCGTTCGTCTACCTGCTGCAAAGCGCCGGTATCGAGCTGCAGAACGCGCCGCGGCGGTTCCTGCGCTTGCTGTCGCCGGTCGAGGTCGCCGAAGGCGACGGGACGACGCGCAAATGGGCCCGGCTCGATCCGTACGAGGGCTATCGCCTTCGCTTCGAGATCGACTTTCACCATCCGGCGGTCGACTCGTCGGGCCAGCGCGTCGAGTTCGACCTGGGCGCCGGCTCGTACAGCCGGGACATCGCGCGTGCGCGCACCTTCGGCTTCACGAAGGACGTGGAGGCGATGCGCGCGCACGGCCTCGCGCTGGGCGGCGGGCTCGACAACGCAATCGTGATCGACGACTACAAGGTGCTCAATGCCGATGGGCTGCGCTATGACGACGAATTCGTCAAGCACAAGATCCTCGATGCGATGGGCGACATGTACATGCTCGGCCGGCCGCTGCTGGCCGCGTACAGCGCGTTCCGCTCGGGCCATGCGCTGAACAACCGGCTGCTGCGCGCGTTGCTCGATCGTCCGGCGGCGTTCGAGGTCGTGACGTTTGCCGACGAAAAGCTCGCACCGCGCGGCTTTGCCGAGCTCGCCCGGGCCTGGTAGCCGGCACCGGCAATGCTGCTGGTCCGTACGCTGGTGCTGCTCCTGCTGCTCGGCGCGATCGCGCTGTTCGCCCTGTATGTAGCAACCGGCGAGCGGCGCTGGCGCACCCTCGGCCTGCGCGTGCTCGGCTGGACGCTCGCCGCCGGTTTCCTGTTCTTCGGCGTGCTGATCCTGCAGCGGGTGCTTTAGCGTTCGCGTGTGGAAACAGGGAATCCGCGGGCTAGAACCTAGCCGCGCCCGCGCCCGGCCCGGTACATGCCGCTCGCGCGCCGTGCGCCGCCCGCGTCGGCCAGCCGCGCCAGCGCGTGCCCTGCATGCGCGTGGGTGATCGCCAGACCGAGCGCATCGGCCGCATCGGCGCCCGGCGCGGCGGGCAGCCGCAGTAGCCGCCGCACCATCTGCTGCACCTCGGCCTTGCCGGCCTTGCCATGGCCTGCGACCGCTTTCTTCATCTGCAGCGCGGTGTACTCGGCGACGCCAAGCCGGCTCGCGACCAGTGCGGTCAGGCAGGCGCCGCGCGCCTGGCCCAGCAGCAGCGTGGCCTGCGGGTTTACGTTGACGAACACGATCTCGATTACGGCATGGTCGGGCTGGTAGCGCGCCGCGACCTCGGTGATGCCGTCGAACAGCGCCTTCAGCCGCGCCGGCAGGTCGCCGCGCGGCAGGCCGGCGGTGCGGATCGTGCCGCTCGCGACATAGCGCAGCGCGCTGCCGTCCGCCTCCACCACGCCGAAGCCGGTGGTCTGCAGGCCGGGGTCGATGCCGAGGATTCTCATGGGCAGGCGAAGTCAGGACCGATCACGGCGCAGGCAGTTCGGCGTCGCGCATGCGCGCGACGATGGTCTGCGCACGGCTGGCGAGATAGCCTGAATTGGGGACCCTCTCGAAGTAGCGCGGCCGCGGCAGCATCACCGCGAGCCGCGCGGCCTCGTACGCGGAAAGCCGCGCCGCCGGCTTGCGGAAGTAACGCTCCGCGGCGGCTTGCGCGCCGAAGATGCCGTCGCCCCATTCGACGCTGTTCAGGTAGATCTCGAGGATGCGCCGCTTGCCGAGCAAGGCTTCCAGCTCGAAGGTCAGCACCAGTTCCTGGCCCTTGCGCAGCAGGTTGCGTTCGCCCGAGAGGAACAGGTTCTTCGCCAGTTGCTGGCTGATGGTCGAGCCGCCGACGATCTTCACCGGACGTGCCGGTCGGCGCGAGCGCGCCGAGCGCTGCTCGGCGCGTTGTTCGGCGCGCTCGTTCTTCTGCCAGGCCTTCTCGATCGCTTCCCATTCCACGCCCTGGTTGTTGACGAAATTGTCGTCCTCCGACGCGATCACCGCGCGCTTCAGGTTGTCCGAGATCTGCGCGTACGGCACCCATTGTCGGTGCCAGCGGCCGAGCTGCCCCAACTCCGCCAGGCGCCATGCCTGCGAGCGCTGGAACGTGGTCGAACCCGGCGGCAGCACCCGCATCAGCGCGATCCGGGCGATGAAGAACAGCTGCAGCGCGACGAACGCGACCACGACCAGCATGGCCCAGCGCATGAGTGCTTTCATGTCGCCTTCATGTTGCCGTCATCCTCGACTCATGCGGTGAGCGCGCGCAATTCGGCCAGCACCTGTGCCGATGGTGGGCGCACGCCGCGCCAGATGAAGAACGACTCGGCGGCCTGCTCGACCAGCATGCCCAGCCCGTCGCGCGCCGACGCTCCATGCTCGCGCGCCCAGTCCAGGAAGCCGCGCGCGGCTGGGCCGTACATCAGGTCGCAGGCGAGCGCGCCGGGCCTCAGCACCCGCGCTGGGACCGGCACCGCGGCGCCGCCCAAGCTGCTCGCAGTCGCGTTGATGATGACATCGAAATCGGCTTCAAGCTCAAGCAAATCCTGAGCTTTTAGCTCCGTATTTCGTAGCAATGCGAGCGCATGATGGCGCGCGACCAGCGCCTCTGCCCTGTCTGCCGTGCGGTTTGCGACCACGATGCGCGCCGGCTGCGCCTCGATCAGCGGCCCAAGCACGCCGGCGGCGGCGCCGCCGGCGCCGAGCAGCAGCAGATCGCGTCCGCGCAGGTCCACGCCGGCGTTGTATTGCAGGTCGTGCACCAGGCCGATGCCATCGGTGTTGTCGGCAACGATACCGCCTGCGCCGAAGCTGAGCGTGTTCGCGGCCCGCGCCAGCGCCGCGCGCGCGGTCAAGCTCTCGGCCAGCGCCGCGGCCTCGAACTTGAACGGCACCGTGACGTTGCAGCCGCGCGCGTTGCCCGAGGGATCATTGATGAATTCGCGCAGCGACGCCGCGAAGCCGTCCAGCGCGGCCAGTCGCGACTCGTAGCGCAGCTGCTGGCCGGTCAGCTCGGCAAAGCGCGCATGGATCCAGGGCGACTTGCTGTGCGCGACCGGATGGCCCATCACGCAATAGAGGTCGATGCTCATCCGCGGTCCCGAATCACTGGCTGGTCTGCTGCGTCTCCAGCGTCTCGTCGCGGGTGAAGCGAAAGCGCGAGACGACGACGATCTGGTCCGCCTCGCGCCGCATCGCCGGGCTGAACTCCGGGAACGGCCCGGCGCTGCGGGCGATCACCTGGGCGCGGCGGTCGAGCTGCGGATTGCCGGACGAGGCGACGACATCGGTCGACAGCACGCGGCCGTCGTGGTTGATGGTCATGATCATCGTCAGCTCGCCGTACAGCTTTTTGCCGTCGATCTCGGGGAAGTTCGCGGTGCCGCGATCTTCGATCCGGTGGCGCATCGCGTCGTAATAGACCGCGTACACCGCCTCGCGCGTGGCCGGACCGACATAGTGCTTGCGCGGGCGCGCGTTCTGTTCGTTGACGCGGCGCTCGATCGCGGCCAGCAACTTCACCAGTTGGCGCCGGCGCTGCTCCTGCGCCTGCGCGTCCGGGTCGTCGCTGGCCAGGTGCGGGTCGGGCGCGGGCAGCGCGGCCAGCTGCTGCGTGACCTGGGCCAGCAGCACGGTCTGTTCCTGCTGCAGCGCCTCGATCCGGCGCTGCGCCTCGTCGTCGGCGTCGCCCATCTCGGTCAGCGCCGACGGCGGCAGCGGCGTGGTCGCGCGGCCCTTGTCGGCCTCGCCGCCGCCGGCCAGCGAGGCCTGCGCGATGGCGTTCGCCTTGTCCGGGCGCTCGTTCGTGCGCGCGTTCACCAGCACGACGTCCAGCGGCGTATCCTGGAACACCCGGTTGAAACCCTCGGGGTTCGCGAACCGGACGGCCAGCAGCGCCGCGTGCACCGCGATCGATGCGCCGAGCGCCAGCTGCAGCGTGCTGAAGGGCCGGAGCTTCACGGCGCAAATTATCGTGGGTCGGCGGCTTGCGCGGCGGCGGGTACGTCCGGCTCGGCGGCGCCGTCGACATCGACCGCGATCGCGAGCGGGCCGGCTGCCGGCTCGTCGTCCTCATCGCCATTGCCATCCGCGTCGTCCGCTTCGCTCGCCCGATCCAGGCGGGCGAGCAGCGTGCCGTGCAGGTCCAGCGTGATCTCGTCGATCGCGCCCAGTCGCACGGAGAGCCGCGTGCCGCGCGGCAGGTTTTGCGCGCCAGCGACCGGCAGCACCAGCGGCAGCGCGTCGGCGCGCGCCAGTCCGTCCTTGTTGAGCACGGTGGCGTCGATCTCGGTGATGCGCTGCTGCTGCAGATAGCGCAGCGTCCAGAACCGCTCCATCGCGCGCTGGTGCGCGCCGTAGGCCGCGTGCGCGGCGTCGAACGCGGACAGAACCGCGAACAGCTCGGCCGACTTCGGCTTGAACGGCGCGGCCAGCGGCGCGGTCGCGCCGTGACGCACGCAGGCGATGATCTGCCACTGGTTCAGCAGGTCCACGTAGCGGCGCAGCGGCGAGGTGCTCCAGGCGTAGCTCTTCACGCCGAGACCGGCGTGCGGCAGCGCGCGGGTGCCCATCCTCACCTTCACGCCCGGCGCGAGGCTGGCCTGGCTGCGGTAGATCGCCGGCACGCCCAGGCCGGCCAGCCAGTCGCCCCAACTGCTGTTGGCCAGGATCATCGTCTCGGCGACGATCAGGTCCAGCGGCGCACCGCGCATGCGTTGGCGGATCCGCACCTGCTCGTCGCCACGAGGTTCCGTTGGTGGCGCGCCGTCGCCGACGTCGATCAGATCGATTTCGAAGTCGGGCCGGTTTGCGTTTTCGGGCTTGCCGCGCGCGAGCTCGCGGCCAGCCTTCAGGTGTTGCGCCAGGCGGTACAGGAACGACAGTTGCTCGCGCGGCATGGCCAGCCGGTGGTCATCGCCGGCATCCGGCGGCTGGGCCAGCCAATCGGCGGTGACGATGTCGTCGATCTGATCGTGCCGCAGGTTGGCCGCGATCGGCACGCGCTCGATCCGGGTCTCGCGCGAGCGGATCTCTAGCGTGCGTTCGTCCAGTGTCAGGTACAGCGACAACGCCGGCGAGTCGCGCCCGGCCTGCAGCGTGTACGCCTGCACCACCGGGTCCGGCAGCATCGTCACCTTGTAGCCCGGCATGTAGACCGTGGACAGGCGCTCGCGCGCGACCTGGTCCAGCGCGTCGGCCGGCGCTATGCCCAGCCCCGGCGCGGCGATGTGGATGCCCAGCACCACGGTGCCGCTGCCCAGGCCCTGCACCGACAGCGCGTCGTCGATCTCGGTGGTGTGCGAGTCGTCGATCGAATAGGCGCGGGCCGCGGCGCGCGGCAGGTCGTCCGCCGGCGCCGGCACGGCAAGCGCGGGGAATCCGGTGCCGTTCGGAAAGTTCTCGAACAGGAAGCGCTGCCAGTGGAACTGGTAGCTCGATGCGATCGCGCCGGCGCGTTGCAGCAGCGCCAGCGGCGCGCTGTGGCTCGATTGCGCGGCCTGCACCACGGCCTTGTATTCGGGCGCGTTCTTGTCCGGTCGGAACAGGATGCGATACAGTTGCGCGCGAATCGGCTCCGGGCAGGCGCCTGCGGCGAGCTGCGAAGCCCAGTCGTCGATCTGCCGCTGCACCTGCTTTTTCTTCTCGATCGCGGCCAGCGCCTGTTGCACGATCTCGGCCGGCGCCTTCTTGAAGCGCCCCTTGCCGGCGCGGCGGAAGTAGTGCGGCGCTTCCTGCAACCGCAGCAACGCGGCAAGCCGCTGCACGTTCGACGGTGGATCGGAAAAGTACTCGCGCGCCAGATCGTCGAAGCCGAACTCGTCCTCGGGCGCGAATTCCCAGGCCAGGTCGAGGTCGATCTGCGCGCTCAGAAGCTCGGCATCGGCCCACAGCTCGGTGGGCGCCGGCCGGTCGAACTGCAGCAGGATGTTGGCGGCCTTGACCTTGATGCGCTTGCCGCTGCCCACCTCGATCTGGGCCGAGGCTTCGGCCTGTGACAACACGCGGCCGCCCAGGGTTTTGCCGGCGTCTTCGAACACTGCGAACATGGGCCGGATTGTCCCATGCGCCCGGCGCCGGCCCCCGGTGCGGTGGTGCTTACGCGACGACCCTCCGCGCTGACGCGCTGCGGTGCAAGCGCTTTCGGGCGGCCGTGCGACGCTTAGGCGAGGTCGAGAAAGTCGAACACCTCGTCGATCTGCGCGGCGAAGTCGGACAGGGCATGGTCGCTGCCTTCCAGCAGCCGGATGTGCGCGCCGGCGTAGCGCGCCGTCATCTCGCGCCAGTCGAGCAGCTCGTCGCCCTTCGCGATCACGGCGAAATAGTTCTGTGGCCTGGCCAGCGCACCGCATTCGAGCGCACGCAGCTCGTCCACGAATGCCGGCTCGAAGAAGAAATGATCGTCGGGATCGTGCCAGGCGGTCTGCTCGCCCACGTAATTTTGCAGGTCGCGCGCGGGGTGGACCGCCGGGTTCAGCAGCACCGCGCGGCAACGGGTCTGCTCGGCCACCCAGGTTGCGTAGAAACCGCCCAGCGACGAGCCCACCACGGCCATCGACGCGGCCGGCCAGCCGGAGATGCCGTGCATCAGCAGCGCCATCGCCTTGCGCGGCGACGGCGGCAACTGCGGACACCACCACGTCACGCCAGGATGCTGCGCGCGCACCCGCGCGCCGACCTGCCGCGCCTTGGCGGACTGCGGCGACGATCGAAATCCGTGCAGGTAGAGCAGGTGGGTGGTCGGCATCGGATCGCCATTGTCCAATGTCCGGTCGGCAGCCGCCCGGCCGGCGGCAAGCACGGTATCGCGCGTCGGCCGACGGCGCGCGCGGCGCCCGCGAGATAATCACGCCATGGCCGCGGTCATCGAAAAACCCTCGCTCTGGCGGCGCATCGCCCCGGTGTTCCACGGGTTCGACGGTCCGCTGGCGTTCGCCGTGTTCCTGCTCGCCTGCGCCGGCATGGTGACCATGTATTCGACCGGCTACGACAACGGCTCGCGCTTCATCGACCACGGCCGCAACATGCTGCTGGCCGGCTTCATCATGTTCGTGGTCGCGCAGATCCCGCCGCAGCGCCTGGCCAGGCTGGCGGTGCCGCTGTACACGCTGGGCGTGGCGCTGCTGATCGCGGTCGCTGTGTTCGGCGTCACGAAGAAGGGCGCGCGGCGCTGGCTGAACATCGGCGTGACGATCCAGCCGAGCGAGATCATGAAGATCGCGATGCCGCTGATGCTGGCCTGGTGGTTCCAGAAGCGCGAGGGTCAGTTGCGCGCGCTCGATTTTCTCGCGGCGGGTTTGCTGCTGGCCTTGCCGGCCGCGCTGATCGTGCGCCAGCCGGACCTCGGCACCGCGCTGCTGGTGCTGACCGCCGGGTTCGCGGTGATCTTCTTCGCGGGCCTGAGCTGGAAGCTGATCCTGCCGCCGGTGCTGCTGGGCGTGGTCGCGGTGACGCTGCTGATCGCGTTCGAGCCGCGGCTGTGCGCCGACGGCGTGCGCTGGTCGTTCCTGCACGACTACCAGCAGCAACGCATCTGCACGCTGCTCGACCCGACCCGCGACCCGCTGGGCAAGGGCTTTCACATCATCCAGGGCATGATCGCGATCGGCTCCGGCGGCGTCTGGGGCAAGGGCTTCATGCAGGGCACGCAGACCCATCTCGAGTTCGTGCCCGAACGCACGACCGACTTCATCTTCGCGGCCTATGCCGAGGAGTTCGGCCTGGTCGGCAACCTGCTGCTGATTGCAGGCTTCATCTTCCTGGTGCTGCGCGGGCTCGTCATCGCGCGCGAGGCGCCGACGCTGTTCTCGCGCCTGCTGGCCGGCGCGGTGACCTTCATCTTCTTCACCTACGCGTTCGTCAACATGGGCATGGTCAGCGGCATCCTGCCGGTGGTCGGCGTGCCGCTGCCGTTCATCAGCTACGGCGGCACCGCGATGGTCACGCTCGGCATGGGAATCGGCATTCTGATGTCGGTCTCTAAATCGAAACGGTTGATTCAGACATGACCACGGCACGCGAGGCGATCGGCATCGTCGGTATCGGCAACATGGGCGGCGCGATCGCGCTGCACCTGCTGGAGCAGGGCTGGGCGGTGCGGGTGCGCGACCTGGTTGCCGCGAAGGAGCACACGCTGGCAGCCGCCGGCGCCGTGGCGTGCGCCAGCACGGCGGAACTTGCCCGTACGTCGGCGGTGCTGCTGGTCTGCGTGGTCGACGCCGGCCAGACGCGCGAGGTGCTGTTCGGCGCCGGCGGTGCGATCGAAGGCTTGCGCGCCGGCCAGACCGTCGTGCTGTGCCCGACGATTGCGCCGCGGGACGTCGAGGACTGCGCCGCCCGGCTTGCAGCGAGCGGCGTTGCGGTCATCGATGCGCCGATGTCGGGCGGCCCGGCGCGTGCGCGCGATGGCACGATGAGCCTGATGGTTGCCTGCGCCGACGAGGTGTTCGAGCGCCAGCGCGCGCTGCTGCAGACGGTGTCCAGCCGGCTGTTTCGGGTCGGCCCGCGCCCCGGCGACGGCGCGCGCACCAAGCTGGTCAACAACCTGGCGGCCGGCATCAACCTCGCCGGCGCGGCCGAGGTGCTGGCGCTGGCCTCGCGCCTCGGGCTCGATGTTGCGGCGACGCTGGACGTGATCGAGCAGTCCAGCGGGCAAAGCTGGATCGGCTCGGACCGGATGCGCCGCGCGATCGGCGGCGACTACGCGCCGCGCGCGCACACCACGCTGCTGGCGAAGGACACGCGGCTCGCGCTCGAAACCGCGCGCTCCGCCGGCTTCGAGCCGGCGCTCGGCCGGATCGCGAGCGAACTGTTCCGTCGCGCGGTCGCCGAGGGGTTCGGCGAGGAGGACGACGCAAGCCTGTTCAAGCTGCTGCAGCAGGCAGGCGAGGTGCCAAAGGCCGGCCTAAAATGATGCAATGATTCCCCGCGAACCCATCCTGGAGCGCCTCGCCACCGCGCAGCGCCTGCTGCTCGAACCGTTCGGCCTGTCCGAGGCCGACCTCGCCCGTGCGCTGGCCGAAATTCGCGCACACCGCGTCGACGACGCGGACCTGTATTTCCAGTACAGCCGGTCCGAGGGCTGGAGCCTGGAAGAAGGAATCGTCAAGACCGGCAGCTTTTCCATCGACCAGGGCGTCGGCGTGCGCGCGGTCAGTGGCGAGAAGACCGCGTTCGCCTACTCCGACGAAATCTCCGCCGCGTCGCTGCTCGACGCCGCCCGGACCGTGCGAACGATCAGCTCCGCGGCCGGCACTGGGCGTGTGCGTGTTGCACCTAAAAAGATAGCATCGGCGCACAGCCTGTATCCGGAGCTGGACCCGATCGCGACGCTTCCCAGTGACGCCAAGGTGGCGTTGCTCGAGCGCGTCGAGCGGCTGGCCCGCGCGAAGGATCCGCGCGTCGCGCAGGTGATGGCGGGACTGGCGAGCGAATACGACGTGGTGCTGATCGCGCGTGCCGACGGCACGCTGGCGGCCGACGTGCGCCCGCTGGTGCGGCTGTCGGTGATGGTGATTGCGGAACAGACGGTCGGCGGCGCGAGCCGGCGCGAGATGGGCAATGCCGGCGGCGGCGGGCGCTTCGGCCTCGCCTACTTCGATGACGCGATCATCGCGAAGTACGTGGACGAGGCGGTGAATGCCGCGCTGACGAACCTCGAATCACGCCCGGCGCCGGCCGGCGAGATGACGGTGGTGCTCGGCCCCGGCTGGCCCGGCATCCTGCTGCACGAGGCGATCGGCCATGGGCTCGAGGGCGACTTCAACCGCAAGGGCTCGAGCGCGTTCTCGGGTCGGATCGGGCAACAGGTCGCGGCGCGCGGCGTCACCGTGCTCGACGACGGCACGATCGCCGACCGGCGCGGTTCGCTGAACATCGACGACGAGGGCAACCCGACGCAGCGCAACGTGCTGATCGAGGACGGCGTGCTCAAGGCCTACATGCAGGATTCGCTGAACGCGCGGCTGATGAAGGCGCGGCCCACCGGCAACGGCCGGCGCGAGAGCTACGCGCACGTGCCGATGCCGCGCATGACCAACACCTACATGCTCGCCGGAGGCAACGATCCGGCCGAGATCGTCGCCAGCATCGAACGGGGCCTGTATGCGACCAACTTCGGCGGCGGCCAGGTCGACATCACCAGCGGCAAGTTCGTGTTCTCGGCAGCAGAGGCGTTCTGGGTCGAGCACGGCAAGATCCAGTATCCGGTGAAGGGCGCGACCATCATCGGCAACGGCCCTGACGCGCTCACGAGGGTGAAGATGATCGGTAACGACCTGAGCCTGGATTCGGGCGTCGGCACCTGTGGCAAGGAAGGCCAGAGCGTGCCGGTCGGCGTCGGCCAGCCGACGCTGCGCATCGATGGGCTCACCGTCGGCGGCACCGCCTGATTTCGGCGCGCGTTGCGGCCGGACCACAGCCGGCTGCACGCGTCTGTGTTAGATTCTCTGCCATGCATTCGGCCCGTTTTTATTTCGGCTACTTTTGGTTCTCACGCGCCAGCGGCGGTAGAGAGAGCTGAACGTGCCTTGAATTAGAAGCGCACTGAATCTCGACAAAACCGCCGGCCCCCGGCGGTTTTTTTATGCCCCGTTTTTTCTTCACGAATTGCGACAAGGAGCAACCATGAATGCGAAGGCCAATGTCCCGACCGGCGAGAGCTGGTATGCGAGCGTCGAGCGAACCAGCGACACCGACGACAAACGCATCAAGGACATCACCGTGCTGCCTCCGCCAGAACATCTGATCCGCTTCTTTCCGATCGCGGGCACCGCGGTCGAGTCGCTGATCACCTCGACCCGCCACCACATCCACGAGATCATCGCCGGACGCGACGATCGGCTGCTGGTCGTGATCGGCCCCTGTTCGATCCACAACCCGGAGGCGGCGCTGGAGTATGCGCGCCGGCTCGCAGTGGAGCGCGACAAATACGCCGGCACGCTCGAAGTCGTGATGCGGGTGTATTTCGAGAAGCCCCGCACCACGGTCGGCTGGAAGGGGCTGATCAACGACCCGTACCTCGACCAAAGCTATCGCATCGACGAGGGGCTGCGCATCGCGCGCGAGCTGCTGATCGACATCAACCGCCTGGGCCTGCCGGCCGGCAGCGAATTCCTCGACGTGATCTCGCCGCAGTACATCGGCGACCTGATCAGCTGGGGCGCGATCGGCGCGCGCACCACCGAGAGCCAGGTGCACCGCGAACTGGCCAGCGGGCTGTCGGCGCCGGTCGGCTTCAAGAACGGCACCGACGGCAACATCCGGATCGCGCTCGATGCAATCCAGGCCGCCGCGCGCGGCCATCACTTCCTGTCGGTGCACAAGAACGGCCAGGTCGCGATCGTGCGCACCAACGGCAACAAGGACTGCCACGTGATCCTGCGCGGCGGCAAGACGCCGAACTACGACGCGGCCAGCGTCGCCGCGGCCTGCAAGGAACTCGAAGCGACGAAGCAGCGCGCGACGCTGATGGTCGACTGCAGCCATGCGAACAGCCACAAGCAGCACGAACGCCAGATCGAGGTCGCGCAGGACATCGCGGCGCAGATCGCCGGCGGCTCGCACAGCGTGTTCGGCGTGATGGTCGAGAGCCACCTGCAGGCCGGCGCGCAGAAGTTCACGCCGGGCAAGGACCATCCGGCCGCGCTCGAGTACGGCAAGAGCATCACCGACGCCTGCCTGGGCTGGGACGATTCGAAGCGCGTGCTCGCGCTGCTGTCAGACGCAGTGCAAGCACGTCGCTCCGGTAAACACTGACGCATGGCGCGGGCTGGCAATTTCGAAAGAAATCGCCAGCAAGCCCAGGTAGTTCCAGCGCTGGTTGCTACTCTTTAGATAGCGACGCCAGCATCGCGAGCAGCTTCGCGTGAACGCCGCCGAAGCTGCCGTTGCTCATGCACAGCACGTGGTCGCCGGGCCGCACCACGGCCTGCACCTGCGCGACCAGCTCGGCGATGCTGTCGGCGACCTGGGCGCGCTGCCCCGGCCCGACACCGAGAGGCGCAAGCGCCGCGCGCGCGTCCCAGTCGAGACCGCCGGCATGGCAGAACACCAGATCGGCCTGCTCCAGGCTCCACGGCAGCTGCGCCTTCATCGTGCCGAGCTTCATCGTGTTGCTGCGCGGCTCGAACATCGCGAGGATGCGCGCATGCGGACCGACCTGGCGCCGCAGCCCGTCGATCGTGGTGCGGATCGCGCTCGGGTGGTGCGCGAAGTCGTCGTACACCGCGACCTCGCCACCGTCCAGCGCCACGCGGCCGCGCAGCTCCATGCGGCGGCGCACGTTCCTGAAGCGGCCGAGCGCTTCGGCCGCCGCGGCCGGCGCAACCCCAACGTGCTCCGCCGCGGCGATCGCTGCCAGCGCGTTCATCTGGTTGTGCACGCCGCCGAGCGACCAGCGAACCTGCGCGACGCGCTCGCCGCGCCGCAGCACGTTGAACGCCTCGGGCTCGCCTATCGTGAGGTAGTCGCTGTCCGCCGCGCCGAAGCTGCACGATTCGCTCCACAGTCCCTGCTGCAGCACGCGCGCCAGGGCCGCGTCCTGCCCGTTCACCACCACGCGGCCGTGCGCCGGCACGGTGCGCACCAGGTGGTGGAACTGGCGCTCGATCGCGGCCAGGTCGTCGAAGATGTCGGCATGGTCGAATTCGAGGTTGTTCAGCACCGCGGTACGCGGCCGGTAGTGCACGAACTTGCTGCGCTTGTCGAAGAAGGCCGTGTCGTATTCGTCGGCTTCGATCACGAAACAGGAACGGCTGTGCGGCAATGGGCTCTGCGCAGGTAAAGGAGGAGCCCGCAAAGCGGGCGGGGGACACGGAGCAGAGCCCATTGCCGCACGGCCGCCACCCAGGCGCGCCGACACGCCGAAATCCAGCGGCACGCCGCCAACCAGAAAACCCGGTTGCAGGCCCGCGCATTCGAGGATCCAGGCCAGCATCGCAGTGGTGGTGGTCTTGCCGTGCGTGCCGGCCACCGCCAGCACGTGGCGGCCCTGCAGCACTTGCTCGGCCAGCCACTGCGGGCCGCTGGTGTACGGCAGCCCTGCATCAAGAATAGCTTCCATCAACGGAAACTTCGGGCTGCCGTCATCCAGCCGCGCGCGGCTGACCACGTTGCCGACGACGAACACATCGGGCTTCAACGCAAGCTGGTCGGCGCCGTAGCCTTCGATCAGATCGATGCCGAGCGCACGCAACTGATCGCTCATCGGCGGATAGACGCCGGCGTCGCAGCCGGTCACGCGGTGGCCCGCCTCGCGCGCCAGCGCCGCGACCCCGCCCATGAAGGTGCCGCAGATGCCGAGAATGTGCAGATGCATCCGCGGATTTTAGGTGATTCCGCTCCAGTGCCGGCGCGGATCAATCGTTGTTTGCTACCAAAAGAGTAGCTATCCGGCGTGCGCCGCGAACCGCTCGCGCAGCTTCATCTTCCAGAACTTGCCGGTCGAGGTGCGCGGAATCGCATCGATGAACTCGTAGCGATCGGGCAGCTGCCACTTGGCGAAGCCCTTTGCAGCCAAGTGCGCGGCGAATTCTTCCTGGCTCGCCGCCTGACCCGGCTTGAGCACCACGCAGGCAAGCGGGCGCTCGCCCCATTTCGGATGCGGAATCGCAATCACCGCGGCCTCGGCGACGGCGGGGTGCGCCATCAGCGCGTTCTCAAGATCGACCGAGCTGATCCATTCGCCGCCGGACTTGATCAGATCCTTGGTGCGGTCGCTGATCTTCACGAAGCCGAGCGCATCGACGGAGGCGACGTCGCCGGTGCGAAGCCACTGGTCGGCGGTGAACTTGTCCTCGGGCGAGCCGACGCCGTGGTAGGAGCCGGTGATGAACGGGCCGCGCACCTGGATCTCGCCGACGCTGTGGCCGTCCCACGGCTGGTCGGTGCCGGCATCGCCGCGCACGCGCAGATCGACCAGCGGCACCGGCACGCCAGCGAGTGATGCGCGCCGGAACCGTTCGTCTTCGGAAGCGTCCTGCAGCTCTGCACGCGGATACGAGACGGTCGCGAGCGGACTGGTTTCGGTCATGCCCCAGCCTTGCAAAATCCGGATGTCGTACTTCGCGAACGCGCGGATCAGCGATTCCGGCACCGCCGCGCCGCCGACCAGCGATTTCATGCCGCGCGGCAGCTTCCAACGCCCGTGGTTGGCCGCGCCGGCCGGCAGCGACGCTTCGTAGGCCTGGATCAGCGTCATCCAGATCGTCGGCACGCCGAGCGCGAGCGTCGGCGGCTCCTGCGTGATCAGGTCCAGCAGGTCTTCCGGATGCATGTGCGGACCGGGGAAGATGATCTTCGTGCCCAGCATGACCGCCGCGTACGGCAGGCCCCAGCTGTTCGCGTGGAACATCGGCGTCACCGTCAGCACCGCGTCGCTGCCGTGCAGGCACCAGAAGTCGGCGAGGCAGCCGACCAGCGAGTGCAGTACGGTGGAGCGGTGCGAATAGACGACACCCTTGGGCCGTCCCGTGGTGCCGGAGGTGTAGCACATCGCCACCGGGTCGTTCTCGTCGTGCGGCGCGTAGTCGAAGCGGTCCGGGTCGCTGTCGGCGATGAGCTTCTCGTAGTCGATGAATTCCGCCGGCACCGCGGCGCCGGAGAACGGAAACACGATGACGTGCTCGAAGCGGTGCAGCAGCGCGAACTGGCGAAACAAGGGCAGCAGCACGTCATCGACGACGAGGAAACGGTCCGCTGCGTCGCCGGCGATCCAGCCGATCTCGTCCGGCGACAGGCGCAGGTTCAGCGTGTGCATCACGCCGCCGGCGGCAGGGATGCCGAAGTAGCACTCCAGGTGCGCGTGGTGGTTCCAGCACAGCGTTGCGACCCGGTCGCCCTTTCGAAGTCCCAGACCCTGGAGTGCCCCCGCCAGCGCACGGGTGCGGCGATACACCTCGCCATAGCGGTGCCGGCGCAGCGACTTGTCGGGCGCTCGCGAGACGATCTCGTTGCCTGCGAACAGCGTGCCTGCGCGATCCAGCAGATGGTTCAGCGACAGCGGCATCGGCATCATCGTGCTGTGTATCGAATCTGGCATCGTTGGTCTCCGTTTGAAGCGATCTGATCCGGGCACGGTCACGCCGGGCAACGGCTCGATTCGCAATCTACCGCGCAGGAATCAGCGCGACAAGCCGGCTCGCGCGACAATCGCGCCATGGCAACGGCGAAATCGGAGATCGCGGCCGCCGCGGCAAGGCTGGTGGTGGAAGACGGCCTGGAATATGGCCCGGCGAAGCGGCGCGCAGTACGGCAGCTGGGCCTGCCGCAACGCACCGCGCTGCCCGACAACGACGAGGTCGAGGCGGCGGTGCGCGAGCATATCGCGCTATTCTGCGCCGACACCCAGCCGGCGGAACTCCTCGCGCTGCGCCGGCTCGCGCTGGTCTGGATGGAGCGGATGGCGGTGTTTCGCCCCTATCTCAGCGGTGCGGTCTGGCATGGCACCGCGACCCGGCGCTCGGAGATCTACATCCAGTTGTTCTGCGACGATTCGAAGTCGGCCGAGATCGCGCTGATCGATCATCGGATTGACTACGAGCCGCACAGCGTGCGCGGCCTGCATGGCGACTCGGTCGAGGCGCTGTCGCTGTCGGTGCCGAGCCGCGAGCTCGGCGCGGTCGTCGGCGTGCATC
This sequence comes from Burkholderiaceae bacterium, assembly GCA_030123545.1. Taxonomy (NCBI): domain Bacteria; kingdom Pseudomonadati; phylum Pseudomonadota; class Betaproteobacteria; order Burkholderiales; family Burkholderiaceae; species Burkholderiaceae bacterium. The sequence goes on from CP126124.1 coordinate 961,225, forward strand.
TGCTGGTCTACGATCTGGACGATCTGCGCGGCGCGCTCAAGCCCGACGCCCACGGCCGCTCGCCGCGCGGCGATGTCCGCGCGGTGCGGCGCCTGTTGCAGGAGACCACGACTTGACGAGTTCTTCCCCCGAACCTTCCAGCTCTGCCGGCCCCGACGATCTCGCCGCAAAGGCCGGGCGCCTGCAGATCGATCGGCGCCATCTGCTGTACGCGGGCATCGCCTCTCTCGCCGCGCTTGGCGGCGCCGGGCTTGCCTGGTGGCGGCACCAACCCACCGCAGTCGGGGCGGAGGCCGATTCCGAATTCTGGGCGCAGAGCTTTGACACGCCTGAAGGCGGACGTCTTGCGATGCAGCGCTTTCACGGCCGGCCGCTGCTGGTCAATTTCTGGGCCACATGGTGCAGCCCCTGTGTCGAGGAAATGCCGCTATTGGATTCGTTCTATCGGGAAAACTCGTCCAAAAGCTGGCAAGTGGTCGGTTTGGCGGTCGACAAGCCGGACCCGGTGCGGCGCTTCCTGCAGCGCGTGCCGGTCAGCTATCCGATCGCGATGGCGGATGCGACCGGACTCGAACTCGGCCGCGCGCTCGGCAACAGCCAGGGCGGTCTGCCGTTCAGCGTCGTGTTCGGTGCTGGCGGCGCACCGATCCATCGTAAGATCGGCAAGCTCTCGCCCGACGATCTGCAACAATGGCTGGCGCAGCCGGACTAGCTTCGGTGCCGCCGCAACGGCTTGCCGATTTGCAGGCCGGCTTCATCCAATTAGCTTGAATTGACGCAAAAGCCGAAAATTAGAAGACGTTAGAATAAAGAAGCGGCTAATTCTGTTGGAATTAGAAATACTCGACGCGAATGCCGCTCGCTGTCGTTGGAGACCTCATGGACCTGCGCAAACTCAAGACCTTGATCGACCTGGTGTCGGAATCGAACGTGTCCGAGCTCGAGATCACCGAAGCGGAGGGTAAGGTACGGATCGTCAAGGCTGGCAGCATGCCCATGCAGCCGGTGGCGGCACCTGTGGTGGTCGGAGCCGTCCCTGCCGCGCCGGCCGCAGTCGCGCCTGCCGTCGTGGCGCCGACCGTTGCAGCGGCCGTGCCAGATACTCCATCCGGCCATGTGGTGAAGTCGCCGATGGTCGGCACCTTCTATCTGGCGGCCAGCCCCGGCGCGAAGCCGTTCGTCGAGGTCGGCAGTGTCGTGAAGGAGGGCGACACGCTGTGCATCATCGAGGCGATGAAGATTCTCAACGAGATCGAGGCCGATGTGGCAGGCACGATCACGCAGATTCTGGGCCAGAACGGCCAAGCGGTGGAATATGGCCAACCCCTCTTTGTCATTGAGTGAAACAACAAGTAAGCAACCACTCATGATCAAGAAAATCCTGGTTGCGAATCGCGGCGCTCTGGCGGCAGGCCGGGCGAAGCAAATGGCGCTGGCACGCGTCAGCGTGCGGGCGATGAGCCGCGAGGGTGTGCATGTTTAAAAAAATCCTGGTCGCAAACCGCGGCGAAATCGCCCTGCGGATCCAGCGCGCCTGTAGAGAGCTGGGTGTCACCGCCGTGATGGTTTATTCGGAGGCTGACCGCGACGCCAAGTACGTGAAGCTGGCCGAGGAAGCGGTCTGCATCGGCCCGGCCCCGTCCGCGCAGAGCTATCTGAACATGCCGGCGCTGATTTCGGCCGCCGAGGTCACCGACGCCGAGGCGATTCACCCGGGCTACGGTTTCCTGAGCGAGAACGCGGATTTCGCCGAGCGGGTCGAGAAGAGCGGTTTCCAGTTCATCGGCCCGACGCCCGAATCGATCCGGTTGATGGGCGACAAGGTCTCGGCGAAGCAGGCGATGATCAAGGCCGGCGTGCCCTGCGTGCCGGGTTCCGAGGGGGAGTTGCCGGACGACGCGGCGCTGGTGCGGCGCCTGGCCAAGACCATCGGCTATCCGGTGATCATCAAGGCGGCCGGCGGCGGCGGCGGCCGCGGCATGCGGGTGGTGCACACCGACGCGGCGCTGATCAATGCGGTGCAGATGACCAAGGCCGAGGCCGGTGCCGCGTTCGGCAATCCGGCGGTCTACATGGAGAAGTACCTGCAGAACCCGCGCCATGTCGAGATCCAGATCATGGCCGACCGGCACAAGAACGCCGTCTATCTGGGCGAGCGCGACTGCTCGATGCAGCGCCGCCACCAGAAGGTGATCGAGGAGGCGCCCGCGCCGGGCATTGCGCGCCGGTTGATCGAACGCATCGGCGAGCGCTGCGTCGCGGCCTGCAAGAAGATCGGCTACCGCGGCGCCGGCACCTTCGAGTTCCTGTTCGAGAACGGCGAGTTCTACTTCATCGAGATGAATACCCGGGTGCAGGTCGAGCATCCGGTGACCGAGTTCATCACCGGGGTCGACATCGTGCGCACGCAGATCATGGTCGCCGCTGGCGAGAAGCTGCCGTTCACGCAGCGCCAGATCCAGATCCGCGGCCACGCGATCGAATGCCGGATCAATGCCGAGGATCCGTTCCGGTTCACGCCGTCGCCGGGGCGCATCACGAGCTGGCACCAGCCCGGCGGACCCGGGGTGCGCGTCGATTCGCACATCTACACCAACTACTTCGTGCCGCCGAACTACGATTCGATGATCGGTAAGCTGATCGTGCATGGCGACACGCGCGAGCAGGCGCTGGCACGCATGCGCACCGCGCTGAACGAGACGGTCGTCGAAGGCATTCAATGCAACATCCCGCTGCACCGCGAACTGATGGTCGATGCCAACTTCGTCGCCGGCGGCACCAACATCCACTATCTCGAAGCGTGGCTGGCGCAGCACAAGCGGTGAGATGAGCCACGCCCAGGCTGCGCGCACGGCGTGTCGCTTCGCCAACCCCCTGCAAGGGGGCACACTCAGCGGTCCGGCCAAGCCGGCCCCGCGAGTGCCCCCGCATGGCCTGCTCCGCGGCCTCTCGAACCCGTTTCATGCGTCGCGGGTGGCGTGCAGCGCCATCGGCAACTAAAGTGCAGCGACCTGGACCGCGTGGCGACCACGCGATGCACGAACTGAATCTGTTGTGCCCGCAGCAGCGGGTGGAGGCGGTCTGCGACGCGCTCGAAGCGCTGGATGCGCTCGCGGTGACGGTCGAAGACGCGGATGCGCAGGATGGCCGCGAGCAGCCGCTGTTCGGGGAGCCCGGGCTGCCGCCGCCGGCCGCAGGCTGGCAGCGATCCCGCGTTTCGGCGTTGTTTGCTACTGAAAATATAGCAAAAGACGCAGAGTCTTTGCTGGCTGTACAGGATTTCTTCGTGGATTGCCAGGTCTTGGGCCTGCGTTCGGTACCGGACCAGGACTGGGTGCGGTTGACCCAGTCGCAGTTTGCGCCGGTCCGGATCACGCCGCAGTTCTGGATCGTGCCAAGCTGGCACGAGCCGCCGCCCGAGGCGCGCTTCATCGTCCGGCTCGACCCGGGACAGGCGTTCGGCACCGGCACCCATCCGACCACGCGCATGTGCCTGCGCTGGATCGCGCGCCGCGCAAGCGCGAGCATCGATCCGGCAGCGCCGGGCGCGCTCGGCCGCGTGCTCGACTATGGCTGCGGCTCGGGCATCTTGGCGATCGCCGCGGCGAAGTTCGGCTGGGGCGAGATCGACGCGATCGACCTCGACCCGGCCGCAGTCGAATCGACCCGGTTCAACGCTGCGGCGAACCAGGTGCGGCTGCGCGCCGGGCCGCCCGAAGTGGCGCAGGGGCGTTACGACGTGGTGCTGGCCAACATCCTGGCTACGCCGCTGAAGGTTCTCGCACCTTTGCTGTGCGCGCATGTCGCGTCCGGCGGCGAACTGGTGCTCGCCGGCATCCTCGAGCGGCAGGCGGATGAGATGCGGGCGGCCTATGCGGCGCACGCGAAGCTGGCCGTGACCGATCGCGAGGACGGCTGGGTTCTGATGACCGCGACCTTGTGACGACGCGCGGCCGCGCCGCGCCGATGCTGCGCGCGGCCGGTCCTACAATTCGGTTCCGATGAGCATGATCACGCGCTGCCCCACCTGCGGGACGATGTTCAAGGTCGTGCCCGACCAGCTTCGGATTTCCGAAGGCTGGGTGCGCTGCGGCGAATGCGCCGATGTGTTCCAGGCGTCCGAGCATTTGCAGCCGGGCCCGGATGAGGATCCGGCGCGCGGGCGCGGTCCCGCGCCCGCGGCAGAGCCGCGCCAGGATCCGGTGGAGTTCCGCGCATCCGTCGGCACCGGGGTCGTGGAGCCGGCCTGGGATCCCGAGCCGGCCGAACTGCCGCACAGCGCACCGCAAACCGGGCCGCAGGATACGGCGGACGACGGCCCCGAGCGGCCGTTGCCGTGGTGGGCCCGGCCCGTGGTGGAGCCGGCGCCGAGCAGAATGCCTGAGCGCGAAGACGACTTTCCGCGCACCGTGCATGCCGCGCTTCCCGACGACTTCGCCGATACCGGCGAGGGCGGTCTGGCCGATGGCTTTCCGGGAACGGTGCAGGCGGACCTGTCTGATCGTTTCCCGGGGACGGTGCAGGACGGCTTGGCCAATCGTTTCGCGCGAACGGTCCAGCATGACGGTGCCGATGCGCCGGGTCCGAGTTCGACCGGCGGCGATAGTTTTCTGCCGACGTTGCATCAGGAACTGCCGATGGCTGCCGAAGAAGGCAAGCTGCCGACGCCGGTCAGTGAGTTCCTGAATCGGCCAGCCGCAGAACCCGAACTGCGACACATGCCTCTGCCGGCATCTGCGCCGGCGCTGCAGCGCAAGCTTCGCTCCACACCGAGTTTTCCGAAGCGGCCGGAGCGCCGATCGGCGCGGGAATCCGGCCGCGAGCCAGAGCGCGAGGTACAGCGCGATGTTGTCGCCGATCCGTCGTTGCAGCACCTGTCGTTCCTGCGGTCGGCGCGGCGTGACGCCTATTGGCGCGACCCGCGGCGGCGCGTACTGCTATGGATGGCGTGCGCGCTGCTGCTGCTCGCGCTGGCACTGCAGTGGGCGGTGCGCGACCGGGACCGGATCGCCGCGGTCGCGCCCGCAAGCGAAGGACTGCTGCAGGCGCTATGCCTGCCGTTCGGCTGCGAAGTCGGCCCGCTGCGCCAGATCGACGCGATCGTGATCGACAGCTCGTCGTTTCGCAGGACCGCCGAAGGTCGCTATCAACTGAACCTGACGATCAAGAACACCGCGCAGTTGCCGGTGGCGATGCCGGCGATCGAACTCACGCTCACCGACACCCAGGATCAGCCGGTGCTGCGCCGCGTGCTGCAACCGGCCGACCTGCGGGCTGCGGCGGTGCTCGGTGCGGGCGCCGAATGGAGCGGCGCGCTGCCGCTGGGGGTCGACGACGCCGGCACCGCGGCACGCATTGTCGGCTACCGGGTTCTGGCCTTTTATCCCTGACCTGCGTAGCGTCAACAAGCCCTAGTACGGACGGCAAACCATGGCGGCGATCATCTGCGGCTCCCTGGCCTTCGACACCATCATGACCTTCGAAGGCCGGTTCGCCGAACAGATCCTGCCGGATCAACTGCACATCCTCAACGTGTCGTTCCTCGTGCCCGGGCTGCGGCGCGACTTCGGCGGTTGCGCCGGCAATATCGCGTACAGCCTGAAGCAGCTCGGCGGCGAGCCGCTGCCGATGGCCACGGTCGGCAGTGACGGCGCGGACTACGTCGAGCGGCTGCGCACACTCGGCATCAGCACGGAGTTCGTGCGCGAGATCGAAGGCAGCTACACCGCGCAGGCCATGATCATGACCGACCGCGACAACAACCAGATCACCGCGTTTCACCCGGGCGCGATGCAGCAGGCGCACGAGAACACCGTCCGCGCGCGGCCGGACGTGCGCTTGGGCATCGTGTCGCCCGACGGGCGCGATGCGATGCTGCAGCATGCCGAGCAGTTCCGTGCCGCTGGCATTCCTTTTGTGTTCGACCCGGGCCAGGGGCTACCGATGTTCGACGGCGTGGAATTGGCGCGCTTCGTCGGACTGGCGACCTGGGTTGCGGTGAACGACTACGAAGGCAGGATGCTTTGCGAGCGCACCGGATGGAGCCATGCGGAGATCTCGCACCGGGTCCAGGGGCTGGTCGTCACTCTCGGCGCGCAAGGCAGCGAGGTCTGGCTGCAGGGCGAGCGGACCACCGTGCCGCCGATCACGGCGCAGGCAGTGGTCGATCCGACCGGCTGCGGCGACGCCTACCGCGGCGCGCTGCTGTATGGACTCGAGCAGGGTTGGAGCCTGGCGCGCTGCGCGGCGCTGGGCAACCGGGTCGGCGCGATCAAGATCGCGCAGCGCGGGCCGCAGAATTACAGCATCGATCCGGCGTTGCTGAAGTCCTAGCCCGGATATTTCACCAATAGTGGGTCGGCAGCCTCGTGCGTGAGCGCGTTGACATTGGTATCTGACGCCAATTTCAACCGAGGACTGCCGATGCCAAAGTGTACCGATGGGACGATGGATTTGGGGCGCGTGGGCCGGCGCATCATCGAGGCCAACTTCGAAGGCGGTGACATTGGCTCGGACGGTGGAGTTTTGCTGCTGCGACGCGTCGATGAGCGCATTGGTTTGAGCCGATCTGCCGCAGCCGTGCTCAGCGACCCACGCGATCCGGGGCGCATCACGCATGGCCTGCGCGAGCTGCTGGCGCAGCGCGTCTACGGGTTGTGCTGCGGCTACGAAGACCTCAACGACCACGACATGCTGCGCTCGGACCTGCTGATGCAGACCGCCGTAGGCCGGGTCGATGCACTGGCCTCCTCGCCCACACTGTGCCGCCTGGAGAGCCGGGCCACACGCGCGCAGGCGCTGGCCCTGCATGGCGTACTGATCGAGCAGTTCATCGCCAGCCACCGGAGCGCGCCCGCGGAACTGGTGCTGGACATCGACGCCTCGGATGTGCCCTTGCACGGCAGCCAGGAGAGTTGCGAGTTCCACGCCTACTACGACCACCACTGCTATCTGCCGCTGTACGTGTTCTGCGGCCAGGCCATGCTCGCTTGCGTCTTGCGGCGCAGCCGCATCGACGGGGCGAAGAACGCCGCGGCCGTCATCAAGCTGATCGTTGCGCGACTTCGCCGCGCGTGGCCCCAGGTGCGCATCATCGTGCGCGGTGACTCGGGGTTCTGCCGCCAGCGCCTGTTGCGCTGGTGCGAGCGCTCGGGCGTGAGCTACATCGTAGGTCTGGCGCGCAACGCGCGGCTGCAGGCCATCGTGCAGTACGCCGAGGCGATGCTGGCCGACGAATACGAACGCACGGGCGCCAAGCAGCGCCTGATCGGCGAGTTCGTCTACGCAGCCGATAGCTGGGACATCGAGCGGCGCGTGATCACGCGGCTGGAGTACGGTGCCCAAGGCAACAACCCGCGCTTCGTGGTGACCAACCTCCAAGGCGACGCCGTCCAGCTGTATGAGCGGCTGTACTGCCAGCGCGGCGAGGCGGAGAACCGCATCAAGGAGGCCCAGCTCGACCTGTTCGGCACCCGGGCCAGTTGCCAGCGCTTCGCGGCCAACCAGCTTCGCTTGTTGCTGGCGGCGCTGGCCTACACGCTGATGCAGCGGCTGCGCGATCTGGCGCTCAAGAACACCGAGTTGGAGCGCGCCGCCGCGGCCACGATCCGCGTGCGACTGCTCAAGATCGGCGCGGCCATCGTGCGCAACACACGCCGTGTGCGCGTGTTGCTGGCTTCGCACCACCCGATGCGCAGCATCTTCCTCAGCGCCGCACAGGCCCTGGCCCCCTGAACCTCATCCAGTGCTGTCCCCGGCACACTGACAAACAACGGGGGAAAGGGGGTGCTGCGCCCCGAAACAGCCAACAACCCCATCCAGTAGCTCGCATCGGCCCAAAGGGCCGCGCTCAATGCCCGCCAGCACGCCCGGTCAACAGCCATCGGCTTGCTGATGAAATATCCGGGCTAGCGGCCGGCCCGTCGTGGCTGCGGCGCCGGCCTGGATCAGGGCATACCAGAAAAAAATGCCCGCTGCCTTGCGGACAGCGGGCCTGGATAGCGGGTGGTCCCGCTTGGAACTAGTTCGAATCCGTCAGGGCTTGCTGGCCGTCGGAAACGGCCATGCTGCCTGCGGATTCAGCGTGGTCTGCGCTGCCGGGGCCGGCGCAGCAACCGTTCTGCGCGCGGGCGCTTTCGCCTTTTTCGCGGCGGGCTTCTTCGCGGCCTTTTTCGCGGCCGGACGCTTTGCCGCGGCCTTCTTGGCCGGCGCTTTCTTCGCGGCCTTCTTCGCGGCCGGGCGCTTCGCTGCCGCCTTTTTCGCGGCCGGGCGCTTCGCTGCCGCCTTTTTCGCGGCCGGGCGCTTCGCTGCCGCCTTTTTCGCGGCCGGGCGCTTCGCAGCGGCCTTCTTCGCGGCCGGGCGCTTTGCCGCCGCTTTCTTCGCGGCTGGGCGCTTCGCTGCCGCCTTCTTCGCGGCTGGTTTCTTCGCAGTTGCCATCATTTTCTCCTTGATCAAGTTACAAAGAGCACTTCATGCCTGTTGTTCAGCACGAAGCGATCCATGGTGTTGGGCACGATGCCCAGCGCCATGAACAAGGTAGCACGGGCTGCCGCTGCCCTCTGGGTTGCGGTCGACAGTTCGTGCGATTCGGAAACTCATGTCTGCTATGCCCGCGAATCAATCCCAGGAGAGTGCGCCGCCCGACTGGTACTCGATGACGCGGGTTTCGAAGAAGTTGCGTTCCTTCTTCAGGTCGATCATTTCACTCATCCACGGAAACGGATTGATCTCGTTCGGGAACAGTTCACCCAGTCCGATCTGCGTCGCGCGCCGGTTCGCGATGTAGCGCAGATAGCCCTTGAACATCGATGCGTTCATGCCGAGCACGCCGCGCGGCATCGTGTCCTCGGCGTAGCGGTATTCGAGTCCGACCGCGCGCTCGAACAGCGCCCGGATTTCGGCCTTGAACGCGGCGGTCCACAGCTGCGGGTTCTCCAGCTTGAGCTGGTTGATCAGGTCGATGCCGAAATTGCAGTGCATCGATTCGTCGCGCAGGATGTACTGGTATTGCTCGGCCGCGCCCGTCATCTTGTTCTGGCGGCCCAAAGCGAGAATCTGCGTGAAGCCGACATAGAAGAACAGTCCTTCCATCAGGCAGGCGAACACGATCAGCGACTTGAGCAACTTCTGGTCGGCCTCGGGCGTTCCGGTACGAAACGCCGGATCCATGATTGCCTCGATGAACGGGAGCAGGAATTCGTCCTTGTCGCGGATCGACTGGATTTCGTTGTAGGCGTTGAAGATCTCGCCTTCGTCGAGGCCGAGCGACTCGACGATGTACTGGTATGCGTGGGTGTGGATTGCCTCCTCGAACGCCTGGCGCAGCAGGAACTGGCGGCATTCGGGCGCGGTGATGTGCCGGTAGGTGCCAAGCACGATGTTGTTGGCAGCCAGCGAATCGGCGGTCACGAAAAAGCCGAGATTGCGCTTCACGATGCGGCGCTCGTCCTCGGTCAGACCGTTTGGGTCCTTCCACAGTGCGATGTCGCGGTTCATGTTGATTTCCTGCGGCATCCAATGGTTCGCGCAGGTGGCGAGGTATTTCTCCCACGCCCACTTGTACTTGAACGGAACCAGCTGGTTCACATCGGTCTGGCCGTTGATGATCCGCTTGTCCGACACGTTGATGCGGCGGCGCTCGACGCCCGCGGCCGCAGCGTCCGGCGTTTCGATGGTCGCTTTCGGGGCGATGCGCAACACAGCATCGGAAAGGACGCGCAGCGACGGCTGCGGACGCGCGCCGGCGGCGGGGGGAGCCAGAGGGGAAAGTGCCTGCGCGCCGTGTGCAGCGCCTGGCGCCATGGCGGACAGCGCGGGCTTGACTTCTTCGTCCCAGGTCAACATAGTTTTTCCAATGCTCAAATTATGATAGCGGCCCTATCAATTGAAAAGCGTTCGATCACTTCGCGGCGATGCGTTGTTGCGTGATCGCATCGCAAGCATCGATCGCGAACGACGCGAAGTTCACTGACACGCTTCGCAACCCGGGTCGTCGACCCCGCAGAATTTCACGTCGGTGGCCGGCGCACTGTCGAGTTGCGCGCGCGCCGCGGCGGCGGCCGCATCGAGCGCGCTCATCGCGCCGTCGGCCGCGTCCGTCGTGATCGATGACACCGCGTTGAGCCGGCCCGCCTTGATCGTCGACTTCTCCGCATGCGTCGCGCTCAGCGTGCGCAGGTAGTAGGTGGTCTTGATGCCGCGCAGCCAGGCCAGCTTGTAGGTGTCGTCGAGCTTCTTGCCTGAGGCACCGGCCATGTAGATGTTCAGGCTCTGCGCCTGGTCGATCCATTTCTGGCGTCTGGCGGCGGCTTCGACCAGCCAGCGCGGCTCGACCTCGAACGCGGTCGCGTACAGCGCCTTGATGTCCTGCGGCACCCGGTCGATCGCCTTCAGCGAACCGTCGAAGTGTTTCAGGTCCATCACCATCACGTCGTCCCACAGGTCCAGGCGCTTCAGGTCGCGCACCAGGTAGTGATTGATGACGGTGAACTCGCCCGACAGGTTCGACTTGACCGACAGGTTGCCGAAGCAGGGCTCGATCGATGCGTCCACGCCGATGATGTTGGAAATCGTCGCGGTCGGCGCGATCGCCACGCAGTTGGAGTTGCGCATGCCGTCCGCGGCGATCTTGCGGCGCAGCGCGTCCCAGTCCAGCGAGCTGGAGCGGTCGACCTCGACATAGCCCCCGCGCGCCGCTTCCAGCAGCCCCAGTGTGTCGAGCGGCAGCACGCCGCGGTCCCACAGTGAGCCCTTGTAGCTTGAATAGCGGCCGCGCTCGGCGGCCAGATCGGTCGACGCCCAGTACGCGTGGTAGCAGATCGCTTCCATCGACCGGTCGGCAAATTCGACCGCGGCATCGGACGCATACGGGATGCGCAGCTCGTACAGCGCGTCCTGGAACCCCATCAGCCCCAGCCCGACCGGGCGATGGCGCAGGTTCGAGTCGCGTGCCTTCTTCACCGCGTAGTAGTTGATGTCGATCACGTTGTCGAGCATGCGCATCGCGGTCGCGACGGTCTTCTTCAGCTTCCCGTGGTCGAGCACCTTGCCGGCGCCCTCCGCGCCGTCGGTCAGGTGGTTGAGCAGGTTCACCGAGCCGAGATTGCAGACCGCGGTCTCGGCGTCGCTGGTGTTCAGCGTGATCTCGGTGCACAGGTTCGACGAATGCACCACGCCCGCGTGCTGCTGCGGGGAGCGCACGTTGCAGGCATCCTTGAACGTGATCCACGGATGGCCGGTCTCGAACAGCATGGTCAGCATCTTGCGCCACAGGTCGACCGCCTGGATCGTGCGTGTCGGCTTGATCTCGCCACGCGCCGCGCGCTCTTCGTAGGCGACGTAGGCGCGCTCGAAATCCGCACCGAACTTGTCGTGCAGGTCGGGTACGCAGTTCGGCGAGAACAGCGTCCACGGACCGTTTTCCATCACCCGGCGCATGAACAGGTCCGGCACCCAGTTCGCGGTGTTCATGTCGTGCGTGCGGCGCCGGTCGTCACCGGTGTTCTTGCGCAGCTCGAGGAACTCCTCGATGTCCAGGTGCCAGCTCTCCAGGTAGGTGCAGACCGCGCCCTTGCGCTTGCCGCCCTGGTTCACCGCTACCGCCGTGTCGTTGACCACCTTCAGGAACGGCACCACGCCCTGCGATTCGCCGTTTGTGCCCTTGATGTACGAGCCTAAAGCGCGCACCCGCGTCCAGTCGTTGCCGAGGCCGCCGGCGAACTTCGACAGCAGCGCGTTCTCCTTGATCGACTCGTAGATGCCGTCCAGATCGTCGGGCACGGTGGTCAGATAGCAGGACGAGAGCTGCGAGCGCAGCGTGCCGCTGTTGAACAGGGTCGGCGTGCTGCTCATGAAGTCGAACGACGACAGCACCTCGTAGAACTCGATCGCGCGGGCTTCGCGGTCGATCTCGTTCAGCGCCAGGCCCATCGCCACCCGCATGAAGAACACCTGCGGCAGCTCGATCCGGGTCTTCTTCACGTGCAGGAAATAGCGGTCGTACAGGGTCTGTAGCCCGAGGTAGTCGAACTTCAGGTCGCGCTCGGGCCGGAGGGCCGCGCCGAGCCGCTGCAGGTCGAACTGCAGCAGCCGCTCGTCGAGCAACTCGGCCTCGACGCCGCGGCGGATGCAGCGCGGAAAGTAGTCGGCGTACTGCTGCGCGAGATCGGAGGCGGCAGCCTGCGCGCCCAGCACCTCGCGCGCCATCGTGTGCAGCAGCAGCCGCGCGGTCGCATAGGTGTAGTCGGGGTCCTTCTCGATCAGCGTGCGCGCGGCCAGGATCGCCGCCTTGTACACCTCGTCCATCGGCACGCCGTCATACAGATTGCGCATGGTCTCGGCGACGATGGGCTCGGGCTGCACGTCTTGCCCTAAGCCGGCGCAGGCGGATTCGATCAGCTTCGTCAGCCGCTGCGGGTCGAGCGGCACGCGTTCGCCGTCTTCCACCACATGCAGCACGGTTGCCTGCGGCGCGGCCTCGGCCGCATGACGCGCGCGCTCCTGCGCGCGCCGCTCGCGATACAGCACATAGGCGCGGGCGACCTCGTGGTGGCCGCCGCGCATCAGGCCGAGCTCGACCTGGTCCTGCACGTCCTCGATATGGAAGGTACCGCCGCCCGGACGAGAGCGCATCAGCGCGCGCGTCACGGCCTGGGTCAGGCCGTCGACCAGTTCGCGCACGCTGGCCGACGCCGCGCCCTGCGTGCCGTGCACCGCCAGAAACGCCTTCATCATCGCGATCGCGATCTTGCTCGGCTCGAACGGCACCACGGCGCCGTTGCGGCGGATGATCTGATAGTGCGCGAGCGGTCCGCCGTCGGCCTGGGCGGCTGCGCCTTCGGGGCGGTGCGCGGCAGCACGCAGGTCGCTGCCGGGATGGGGGGTAGAGAGGGTCGAAGTCGATTGCATGGTTTCCTCGTCGTACGCAACTTTTTCGTTGGAGGGCGGGTCCGCCTCGGATGGGGGCCGCGCTTCGGTGTGGGTGGGCCGATGTGCCTCGGCTTGCGGACACTATATCTAGTGTCATCTGTCGGCACAAGCACTACCTATAGTGTATCGCGCGCCCGGCGCGCGTCGTCGTCGGCGTGCTTCGGCCGGTCGCCTTTGCCACTTGTCGGAGCGCGTGCGGCCGCAGCGCCGCATCAGGCTTGGCCTGCTCGGGGATGTGCGGCGGCGGATCGAGCCAACACGCGCACTGCAGCGATCTTTTGCCCCGAGCGCCGCGTCCCTGCTTGATGCAGGCGGAGCGCTGCTGCTCCTGCGACGACGTGGTTCAGGCGCGCGGACCAAATCTGGAGAGGATTAACCGGCCGCCGAAGACAGCACGCCTGCGGGAAAACACCGAGGCGGCCAGCCCACGGAGCGTTGCAAAAGCGCCCAGTCGAAGCCGCTGCCCGGATCGTGCTTGCGGCCCGGCGCGACATGCTCGTGGCCGGCGACATGAGCGATCGGGTAGCGCTGCGCGATCGCCGCGCACAGGCCGGCCAGCGTGTCGTATTGCGGCGACTCGAACGGATCGTCCTCGAGCCCCTCGAGCTCGATGCCGATCGAGTCGTCGTTGCAGTCGGCGCGGCCGCGGTACTGCGAGCTGCCAGCGTGCCAGGCCCGTTCGTCGCAATCGACGAACTGCCACAATGCGCCGTCGCGGCGGATGTAGAAATGGGCCGATACCTCGATGCCGCGGATCGACTCGAAGTACGGGTCGGCGTCCCAATCGAGCGTGTTCGTGAACAGCGCCTGCACCTCGTCACCGCCGTACCGGCCCGGCGGCAGGCTGATCGAGTGCAGCACGACCAGGTCGATCAACGCGCCCGCGGGACGCCGGCCCGCATTGGGCGAACGCAGCGCGCGCGCGAACCGGTACCAGCCGCCGCGCCAAAGCGCGTCGGCGCGAGGCGGCTCAGGCGCCGTCGTCGCGGGCATCGTCGTCCTGCGGCACGGTGATGTTGAGCCGGGCGATCCGGTAGCGGATCTGGCGCAGGTTCAGCCCGAGCCGAGCCGCGGCCCGGTTGAAGCCAGCCTCGGTCAGCGTGCGCAACAGCACCTCGCGTTCCTGCTGGTCCAGGTAGCTCTGCAGGTCGCTCGGCACCTCGGCCGGGCCCGACGCCGTGGCGGGCGCGGACGCAGGCGGCGCGCCTTCGTCCAGTTGCAGCTCATCGCCATCGCTCAAGGCGACGGCGCGGTGCAGCAGGTTCTCCAGCTCACGCACATTGCCGTCGAGCGGGTGCGCGGACAGCTGCGCGAGCACCTCGGTCGACAGCGGCGGCGCCGGCATGCCCGATTCCTGCGCGATCTTCGCCAGCAGCGCTTCGCACAGCGCCGGCAGGTCGTCGCGGCGTTCGCGCAGCGCAGGCACCGCGATCTCGATCACGTTCAACCGGTAGTACAGATCCTGGCGGAAGCGCCCGGCGGCGACGTCGGCGGCGAGGTCCTTGTGCGTCGCGCTGACGATGCGCGCGTCGACCGCGTCTTCCTGGGTCGAACCAAGCGCGCGCACGCTGCGCTCCTGGATCGCGCGCAGCAGCTTGGACTGCATCGCCAGCGGCAGGTCGCCGATTTCGTCGAGAAACAGCGTGCCGCCGCGCGCCGCCTGGAAGTAGCCGTCGCGGTCCTGCGCCGCGCCGGTATACGAACCCTTCTTCGCGCCGAAGAACTCGGCTTCGAGCAGGTTCTCGGGGATCGCGCCGCAGTTCACCGCGACGAACGGTCCGTCGGCGCGATGGCTGCAGCCATGGATCGCACGCGCGACCAACTCCTTGCCGGTGCCGGATTCGCCGCGCACCAGCACCGGCGCCATGCTGCGCGCGATCTTGACGATCCGCTCCTTGACCCGGCGCATCACCTCGGAGTCGCCGACGAGACGCTGCAGCGCCGCCGGCTCGCCATTGCGCGCCTGCGCGGGCGCCGCATCGCCGGTGCGCGCGGCAGCGGTGCGGTGCGCACCGCGCGCGGCCGGCGCCTGGTCGTGGATCGCCGATGCGACCACGGTGCGAAACTGCTTGAGGTCGACCGGCTTGGTCAGGTAGTCGAACGCGCCGGCCTTCAGCGCCTCGACCGCGTTTTCGGCGGAGCCATACGCGGTCATCACGATGCAGCGCTCGGGCCGCGCGCCGGCCTGCAGATCCAGCAGCAGTTGCATGCCGCGGCCATCGGGCAGGCGCATGTCGGTGATCACCACGTCGAACGGCCCCTGCGCGAGCAGCTGCCGCGCCTCGGACAGCGTGGCCGCCGCGTCGACCTGATGGCCCTCGCGCGACAGCGTGAGCTCGTACAGCGCGCGCAGGTCGGGCTCGTCGTCGACGACCAGGACCCGCGCCGAGGAGGAGGGCGAACCGGAGACAGCCATGATTACGGTTGCATTGTGTCAAACCGCGCCGGCGTCCGAGCGGAACGCGACGAAGAACTCGTTGCCCTCGCGGTTGCCCTGCGCAGTGTCGCGCCGGGTGCGCTCGTAGCCGATCACCGCGCCGTGGCGCTCGCACAACTCGCGGCAGATGTACAGGCCCAGGCCGCTGGAGCGGCTCTCCGACGAGAAAAACGGCTCGAACAGGTGACGCTGCACGCTCGGTTCGAGCGGTGCGCCGTCGCTCCAGACCTGCAGCGTCGCCTGGCCGCGGATCGACCCATGGGTCGCGACCTGCAGCGCGTCGGACGCCGTGCTCGCATAACGCAACGCGTTGTCGAGCAGGTTCACCAGCACCCGGCGCAGGTGTTCGGCATCGAACGCGACTTGCCGCTGCCCGGCGTCGAGCATCAATCCGAACTGGCGGCCGCCGCGCGCGTGGCGCGCCCAGTCGAGGCAGACAGCGCGCACCGTTGCATCGAGCGCGATCCTGGGCGATGCCACCGCGTCGCCCGTCTGATGGGCGCGCGACACGTCGAGCACGTCATCGACGATGCGCGACAGCCGCTGCGCGTTCTGTCGCACCATCTGCGTCAGGCGCTTGTGCGCCGGCTCGGCCAGTTCCTCATCGAGCAATGCATTCGCCTGCGCGATCGCGGCCAGCGGGTTGCGGATCTCGTGCGCGACCGCGGCCGAGACCCGTCCCATCGCGGCGAGACGTTCGGTGCGCAGCCGTGCCTCCATCTCGCGCAGGTCCTGCAGGAACATCACGCACAGGCTTTGCAGATCGTTGTCGTGGCTCGGCGTGAGCCGGGTGCGCGCGCGCACCCGGCTGCTGTTGTGGCCGGCGTGCTCGATCGCGAGGTCGGCGATCTGGTTGCCGCGCTGCAGGAACGTGAGCCGGGCCAGATCGGCCACGCCATGCCAGGCCGGATCGGCGTCGAGCGCGAACGGCGCGTGCCGCGGCGCGCCGCGGCCGCCGAGCAGTTGCAGCGCCGCCGGATTCGCCGCGCGCACCGTGTTGCGCCGATCGACCACCAGCACCCCGTCGGTCAGGCTCTCGATCACCAACTCGTTGACCAGGCTCTGGATCCGCGCCGCCACGCCGCTGCGCCGCGCGCGCACCTCCTCGCGCACCAGCCGCACCGCAAGCTGGTGCGTGATCAGCGCGACGATGAACAGCGCCATGCCGGTCAGCCCCTGCTGCAGGAACTGCGACGTCGCGTCGGCGGGGAACAGCAGCGCGTGGTGCCAGGCGGCGCCGAGCAGGATCAGCGTCACGCCGGCCGCCGTGCCCAGCGCCAGCAGCAGCGAGCCGAGCACCGACGCGAGCAGCACCGGCAGCGCGAACAGCGGCGTGTAGTTCAGCGCGCTGAAAGGTTGGTACAACTGCAGCGCGGAGAACACCGCGACGTCCACGCCGATCGTGAACACCCATTGCCGGTCGAAATTGCGGCCCGGCGCCCTGGGGCGGGCGAACAAGCGCACCAGCAGCGTCGCGGCGAGGTAGCCGACGCACAGCAGCAGCGGCACCCGGCCGCCGGACGGCCCAAGCGCGTAGATCGCCGCCTGCAGCAGCAAGAGCAGCATGGCGACCACCGCGCGGCCGCTCATGAAGCTGCGCCACAGCCGGACCAGCGCCGGATTCTGCTGCGACGGGCGGCCGCCGCGCTCCGGCTCGAGCGGGCCGAACCAGGAACTGTCGGGCAGTCTGCTCGCGACCATTCAGCGCTCGCCGCGTCGCTCGTGTTCGGCGCAGCAGTAGTACCGGCCGCCGGAGCCCGGCAGCGCGTCGCCGCGCGGCAGATGCACGCCACAGGCCGCGCAGCGCACCATCATCTGCAGCCGGGGCGGCGCCGGCGCGTGGTGCCCGGTCACGGCACCGTGCCGGCTGCTGCGCCAGAGCCACAGCAGCGCCACCAGCGCGACAAGCAGGATGAATTTCATGGGCTGCGCCGCAGAATCACCTCGAGCACGAAGCGCGAGCCGACATAGGCCAGCAGCAGCAGGCCGGAGCCCGCATACAGGAAGCGCACCGCGCGCCGTCCGCGCCAGCCGAAGCGTGCGCGGCCGAGCAGCAGCACCGCGAACGTGAGCCAGGCCAGGATCGAAAACACCGTCTTGTGGTCCCAATGCCAGCCGCCGCCGGGCCGGCCGTACAGCGCCTCCTCGAACAGCCAGCCGGCCAGCAGCGTTGCCGACAGCAGCACGAAACCGGCGACGACGAAACGGAACGTCAGGCGCTCGAGCATCAACAGCGGCACGCCGGCCTGCGGGTCGGCGGCCTGGCGGATCTCGCTTTCGGCACGTCCCATCAGCCAGCCGTGCAGCACCGCGGCCGCGAACAGGCCGTACGACGCGAGCCCCAGCGCCAGGTGCAGCGGCAACCAGAACGAGACATCGCGCAGCTCGGCGCCGGGAAAGAACAACGCCAGCAGCACCGCGACGGCGCCCAGCGCCGCCAGCGCCCAGCGCACGCGCAGCTGCGGAATCAGCCGGCTTTCGACGCCGTAGAGCGTCAACACCAGCCAGGCGGTCATCGACAGCGCGGGTGCGAAGCCGAACCGCGGCGCGGCGCCGAACAATCCGAGGCCGAGCACCACCGCGTGCAGCAGCCAGGCCAGCGCGAGCCAGCCCCGGGCCGCCGCCGCGCCGATGCGCGCGGCACCCGCCGCGGGCACCGCATAGGCCACCGCCGCCGCGACCGACAGCGCGGTGACGAGGCTCGCAGGGGCTAAAATCATGGGCCCCAAGTTTAGCGGCTGGGCGATTGCCGCCTTCGTCGTTGCGCTGCAGCGCCGCCCGTGTGGGGCGAGACGTGGGGCGAGCAACGTCGCTCCGTCGCCGACCGGCATTCCAAAGCATCCCATTGGGCGCACCGACCGCGCCGAATCTCGTCGACCCAAGCGATGGCCTCTGCACTCACCGACAAACTCTCCCGCCTGGTCAAGGAAATGCGCGGCCAGGCGCGCATCACCGAAGCGAACGTGCAGGACATGCTGCGCGAGGTGCGCATGGCGCTGCTCGAAGCCGATGTCGCGCTGCCGGTGGTGCGAGACTTCGTTGCCCGCGTGAAGGAGAAGGCGCTGGGCCAGGAGGTGCTCGGCTCGCTGTCGCCGGGGCAGGCGCTGGTCGGCATCGTCCATCGCGAGCTCGCGCACACCATGGGCGAGGGCGTGAGCGACATCAACCTGGCCGCGCAGCCGCCGGCGGTGATCCTGATGGCCGGCCTGCAGGGCGCGGGCAAGACCACGACCACCGCGAAGCTCGCGAAGCACCTGATCACCAAGCGCAAGAAGAAGGTGCTGACCGTCTCCGGCGACGTGTACCGGCCAGCGGCGATCGAGCAGCTGAAGACCGTCACCGCGCAGGCCGGGGCCGAGTGGTTCCCGAGCACGCCGGAGCAGCAGCCGGTCGAGATCGCGCGCGCCGCGCTCGATCACGCGAAGCGCCACTTCTTCGACGTGCTGCTGGTCGATACCGCCGGCCGCCTCGCGATCGACGAGGCGCTGATGCGCGAGATCCGCGAACTGCATGCGGCGCTGCAACCGGTGGAAACGCTGTTCGTGGTCGATGCGATGCAGGGCCAGGACGCGGTGAACACCGCGCGCGCGTTCAAGGAGGCGCTGCCGCTGACCGGCATCGTGTTGACAAAATTAGACGGAGACTCACGCGGCGGCGCGGCGCTGTCGGTGCGGGCGATCACCGGCGCGCCGATCAAGTTCGCCGGCACCAGCGAGAAGCTCGATGGCCTGGAGGTGTTCGACGCCGAACGCCACGCCGGGCGCATCCTCGGCATGGGCGACATCGTCGCGCTGGTCGAGCAGGTGTCGGCCGGGGTCGACATCGATGCCGCGAAGAAGCTGGCGGCCAAGGTCAAGAGCGGCGGCTTCGACCTGAACGACTTCCTGAGCCAGATCCAGCAGATGAAGCAGATGGGCGGTCTGTCCACGCTGCTCGACAAACTGCCGGCACAGATGGCGGCGAAGGCGGGACAGGTCGATATGGACCGCGCCGAGCGCGACATCCGGCGCAAGGAAGGCATCATCTGCAGCATGACGCGGCAGGAGCGCCGCAAACCCGAGTTGATCAAGGCCGCGCGCAAACGCCGCATCGCGGCCGGCGCCGGCGTTCAGGTGCAGGAAGTGAACCGCCTGCTGAACGAGTTCGAGCAGATGCAGGGGATGATGAAGAAGATGAAGGGCGCCGGCATGATGAAGATGATGAAGCGCCTCGGCGGCATGAAGGGCACGCCCAAGCTCCCGTTTTGAGCGATTCGCCGCAATTTCTCAAAGAAATTCGGCCTGTAGCCTAGCCCGGATATTTCACCAATAGTGGGTCGGCAGCCTCGTGCGTGAGCGCGTTGACATTGGTATCTGACGCCAATTTCAACCGAGGACTGCCGATGCCAAAGTGTACCGATGGGACGATGGATTTGGGGCGCGTGGGCCGGCGCATCATCGAGGCCAACTTCGAAGGCGGTGACATTGGCTCGGACGGTGGAGTTTTGCTGCTGCGACGCGTCGATGAGCGCATTGGTTTGAGCCGATCTGCCGCAGCCGTGCTCAGCGACCCACGCGATCCGGGGCGCATCACGCATGGCCTGCGCGAGCTGCTGGCGCAGCGCGTCTACGGGTTGTGCTGCGGCTACGAAGACCTCAACGACCACGACATGCTGCGCTCGGACCTGCTGATGCAGACCGCCGTAGGCCGGGTCGATGCACTGGCCTCCTCGCCCACACTGTGCCGCCTGGAGAGCCGGGCCACACGCGCGCAGGCGCTGGCCCTGCATGGCGTACTGATCGAGCAGTTCATCGCCAGCCACCGGAGCGCGCCCGCGGAACTGGTGCTGGACATCGACGCCTCGGATGTGCCCTTGCACGGCAGCCAGGAGAGTTGCGAGTTCCACGCCTACTACGACCACCACTGCTATCTGCCGCTGTACGTGTTCTGCGGCCAGGCCATGCTCGCTTGCGTCTTGCGGCGCAGCCGCATCGACGGGGCGAAGAACGCCGCGGCCGTCATCAAGCTGATCGTTGCGCGACTTCGCCGCGCGTGGCCCCAGGTGCGCATCATCGTGCGCGGTGACTCGGGGTTCTGCCGCCAGCGCCTGTTGCGCTGGTGCGAGCGCTCGGGCGTGAGCTACATCGTAGGTCTGGCGCGCAACGCGCGGCTGCAGGCCATCGTGCAGTACGCCGAGGCGATGCTGGCCGACGAATACGAACGCACGGGCGCCAAGCAGCGCCTGATCGGCGAGTTCGTCTACGCAGCCGATAGCTGGGACATCGAGCGGCGCGTGATCACGCGGCTGGAGTACGGTGCCCAAGGCAACAACCCGCGCTTCGTGGTGACCAACCTCCAAGGCGACGCCGTCCAGCTGTATGAGCGGCTGTACTGCCAGCGCGGCGAGGCGGAGAACCGCATCAAGGAGGCCCAGCTCGACCTGTTCGGCACCCGGGCCAGTTGCCAGCGCTTCGCGGCCAACCAGCTTCGCTTGTTGCTGGCGGCGCTGGCCTACACGCTGATGCAGCGGCTGCGCGATCTGGCGCTCAAGAACACCGAGTTGGAGCGCGCCGCCGCGGCCACGATCCGCGTGCGACTGCTCAAGATCGGCGCGGCCATCGTGCGCAACACACGCCGTGTGCGCGTGTTGCTGGCTTCGCACCACCCGATGCGCAGCATCTTCCTCAGCGCCGCACAGGCCCTGGCCCCCTGAACCTCATCCAGTGCTGTCCCCGGCACACTGACAAACAACGGGGGAAAGGGGGTGCTGCGCCCCGAAACAGCCAACAACCCCATCCAGTAGCTCGCATCGGCCCAAAGGGCCGCGCTCAATGCCCGCCAGCACGCCCGGTCAACAGCCATCGGCTTGCTGATGAAATATCCGGGCTAGGCAGAATATTCGGTGGCAGCTACTATATTAATAGCATCGCCCACGCGGTGACCACCGCGTCCCCGCTGCTTTCCCGCTTTCCTCAAGCCGCCTCGGCCTCGATCGGCGCCAGCACCTCGCCGCGCAGCCAGCGCTGCGTCGCCTCGGTGATGCGCACGTCGACCATCTCGCCGATCAGTCCCGGTGCGGCGGGAAGCAGCACCAGCCGGTTGCATTCGGTGCGGCCGGCGACCAGCGTCGGGTCTTTGCGCGCCGGGCCTTCGATCAGCACCCGCTGCACCGTGCCCAGGCGCCTTGCGCTGATCGCGCGCACGTTCTCGTCGATCCGCGCCTGCAGCCACGCGAGCCTTGCCTGCTTGACCTCGTGCGGCGTGTCGTCGCGCAGCTCGGCCGCCGGCGTGCCGGGGCGCGGGCTGTACAGGAACGAGAACGAGCTGTCGTAGCCGATGTCGTCCACCAGCGCCATCAGCCGCTCGAAGTCGCCGTCGCTCTCGCCGGGGAAGCCGACGATGAAGTCGCTGGAGATCGCCAGATCGGGGCGCACCGCGCGCAGGCGCCGCACGATGCTCTTGTATTCGAGCACGGTGTAGCCGCGCTTCATCGCCGCCAGGATGCGGTCCGAACCGTGCTGCACCGGCAGGTGCAGGTGGCTGACCAGCTTCGGGATTCGCGCATAGGCCTCGATCAGCCGCGGCGTGAATTCGCGCGGGTGGCTGGTGGTGTAGCGGATGCGTGCGATCCCCGGAATCTCGGCCACGTATTCGAGCAGCAGCGCGAAGTCGGCGCGCTCGCCGCTATCGCCATTCTCACCCGCACCGTCCATCTTGCCGCGCCAGGCGTTCACGTTCTGCCCGAGCAGCGTGACCTCGCGCACGCCCTGGTCGGCGAGATCCGCGACCTCCGTCAGCACGTCGTCCAGCGGGCGGCTGACCTCCTCGCCACGCGTGTACGGCACGACGCAGAAGCTGCAGTACTTGCTGCAGCCTTCCATGATCGAGACGAACGCGGTCGGGCCTTCGACGCGAGGCGGCGGCAGGTGGTCGAACTTCTCGATCTCGGGAAAGCGGATGTCGACCTGCGGCCGGCCTTCGCGCTCGCGCGCCGCCAGCAGCGCGGGAAGCCGGTGCAGCGTCTGCGGGCCGAACACCAGGTCCACATAAGGCGCGCGCTCCACGATCGCCGCGCCCTCCTGGCTCGCAACGCAGCCGCCGACGCCGATGCGCACGCCGCGGCTTTTGAGGTGCTTCACGCGGCCCAGGTCGGCGAACACCTTCTCCTGCGCCTTTTCGCGCACCGAGCAGGTGTTGAACAGGATCAGGTCGGCGTCGTCAACGTTCTCGGTCGCCTCGTAGCCCTCGGCCGCGTGCAGCACGTCCAGCATCTTGTCCGAGTCGTACTCGTTCATCTGGCAGCCGAAGGTTTTGATAAAGACTCTCTTGCTCATCGCGGGTTCTCAGGGAGATTGCTATCTAAACAATAGCGAACTGTGCAATATAGGAAACGGCTGCGGGCCGATTCTTTGTTCAATGCGAGGCGCGCACGCCGCTGTGCGGGTGCGGCCGGGCCCGGCCGGCCCGCTCACTGGTTCGGAAAAACCGGCAGCTTGTCGAACGGCGTCTTGCCGTCGTCGTGCGGGCCGCTGCGGTTGATCTGCGACTCGAACACGAAGTTGGGGTTCTGCGCGGTCGCGCGCGGCAGCCGCGCTTCGGCGTCGGTCAGGATCCAGACATCGTGCACCAGCCCCATCGTGTCGCGCGTGTAGTTCACCGTCAGCGTCAGGCCGACCAGCGTGCCCGAGAGCACGATCCGGTTGTTCGGTCCGTAGATGCGCGCGCCCGGCGCGAGCTGGTCCGCATGGCCGTCGAGCTGGATCAGCGGCGGCTGTGCTGTCACGACCATTTCGCCGCGCAGCGCGTTCTTAGGGAAGCTGCGCACCGGTTGCGGTGCCTGCTCGGGGATTGCGCTTACGGCCTGCGCATGCGCCGCGGGCGCCAGCGCCATGGCGGCCGCGGCGAGCAGCGCGCCGCAGGCAGTGGACAGAGCGTGATGGAACGGGGGTGGTTTCCAGCGATTCATGGTGTCTTCCAGAGGCTGAACGAGAGTGGGCGAAGTTTACTGGAGCGGCGCGTTCGATCAGCGCTGCCGGCCTATTTCACGTAGCGCCGCAGATCCTTCATCAGCAAATAGAGATGCAGCGGGTCGGTGGGCGAGTCGATGAAATCGAAGTGGCGGTAGAACGCGCGTGCCGCCTCGTCCTTTGCGTGCACCGCCAGCGCGCGGATGCCGACGATGTCCGCCGCCTGCGCGGTGCGTCGCAGCGCATCCTTGAGCAGGCCCGCGCCGAGGCCCTGCCCTTGCCATTCGCGATGCACGGCCAGCCGCGCCAGCAGCATCAGCGGCACCGGATGGCGCGCCAGACCCTTGGCGAGGCGCGCCGGCGCCTCTTCGAAACTCACCTCGCCCACCACCAGCGTATGAAAGCCGACCACCGCATCGCCGGCCAAGCCCACGTAGGTGGTGCCGGCATCGGCCTGCTGGCTGGCCAGCGCGTGGCGGGTTAGAAAGCGATTGAGCGCCGGCTCGCCGCAATCGAAGGCATCCACCGCATGCGTGCGGGCCAGCCGTTCGATGCGCAGCCCCGTCACTTCTTCGTCCCGCCCTCGAACACGCCGGCCTTGGCGAACAGCTTCTTGATCCGCGGCAGCTCGCGCGGTTCGGCGTCCAGCGCCGCCTGGAACGCCTGCCATTTCTCGGTGGTCAGGCCGAAATGGCGGCGCGCGGCCAGCATTTCCTCGGCGCGGGAGAGCGCGCTGTCCAGCACGAACTCGCTGACCGAACGGCGCTCGGCGGCGGCGGCGGTCTGCAAGGCCTGCTTGGCGGCGGCGGAGAGGCGCAGGTCGAGCTTTTCGGTGCGCAAGGTCGTGGCGGTCATGGCGGCATCCTTGGTTGTGGAAAGGATAGCAGAAACGCCAGACAATGTCATGACGATGCCCGTTTGCGGGGAGATGGTTGGGATAAGTGGCGCTTTGCCGCCGCTGACGCACAGGGAGTCTCACTCCATGAGACTCCCGCGGCCTAGACTGGTCCGGTCGCTTCAACCAACCGGAGGAAGAAATGCTGCGCAAGGACTGGAAATTCGATTTCGCCGCCCGCGATTTGGCCGAGGCTGCGGCTGTCAAGCTCGCGTATCACGAGGAGAGGCTTGCCTTCTGGAAGTCCAAGAAGGAAGAGGTCTGGGCCACGATCCGCCGCGAGGGCATCGAAGTCGACGAGAAGATCGCGTTGCAGTGGCGTTCGCCAAAAAGCAGCGACTATGCGCGCGGCGCGCAAGTCATGGTGCGCAACGACCTACAGAACGACCTCAACGAAGTATTGGACAAGCTCGCTCACCACACATCGCTACGTGACCAATATCGCGGCTGGAGGGCGACGTTGGAAGCCAACCCCGAGGCGAAGCTCCAGCTCGACATCGAGGATTGGCAGTTCTTCTTCGAGCAGCGCTGACTCGGCCCCGAAGCGAACCTTCTTGACGACACGACGACGCGACAATCTCATTCGCCTCAACCGCCATAGCCATCCCCATGACCAAGGCCGCCCGACTTGCCCACATCTTCCGAAGCCTTCACTCCGGCACACCGGTGACCGCGAGGGCGCTGGAGCAAAAATTGGAGGTGTCGCGCGCGACGATTTTCCGTGACCTGGATGTACTCAAGGACCAGTTGGGAGTGCCGATCGCTTGGGATGCCGAGGCCGAGTCGTTCCGGCTTCCCGAGCAACCTGCTGACAGGCCGGTCAATTTCATGGTGCCCGGACTGTGGATGGATGCCGAGGAACTCTATGGAATGCTCACGGTGATCAACTTGGCGAAGTTGATCGACCCAGGGTTCGTCAACGCTCGCTACCACGCCTACAGCGGGCTCCTGAAACGGATGATGGGGCGTTACAACGTGAACGGCTATCGCATCGACCAGAAAATTGCCGTCGAACTTCCGCAGTTGCGTGAAGCACCCAACGAGGCCCTGCGTGTCATCGGACCCGCGCTGATGTTGGACCTGAAGGTCAAGCTTCAGACCAAAGAGGGAGCACCTATCGAGGACGGCAGCGCGGTTCTTCCGAAGCGTCTGGTATTGCGTGAGACTGGGTGGATACTCGAATGCGTTGATGGTCCCGAGGGGTCGGTTCGTTCGATCAAGATGGATGAAATCATTGACGCCGAGCCTGTGGACTGGACGAGTTCAGCGCGGTGGTAGCCGGTACGTATCCAGCGTTGGGCTGACGATGCGAGGAAAGTGCGAGAACGACACGGCCATCTCTTGTCCCGAGATTCATGGTATGCGTCCGGGGAACACGTCTTGACGACGCCCGGGCCGATCAGCTCGCAGTGATCGTTGGCTGCCAATGATGCGGCAGTAGTTCCTGGACTCGGCTTGCGGGCTGCGTGGGTAATCGCTCGAGCACGTCACGCAGGTAGGCATAGGGATCATGCCCGTTGAGCCGCGCCGAGTGCACGAGACTCATTACCGCGGCGGCGCGCTTGCCGGCACGCAGGCTGCCGGCGAACAGCCAGTTGTTGCGGCCGAGCGCGATCGGCCGGATCTGGTTCTCGACCCAGTTGTTGTCGGCCGGCAGATCGCCGTCATCGAGGTAGCGCATCAGCGCCACCCAACGACCCAGGCTGTAGTCGATGGCCCGGGCGGTAGCCGAGCCGTCGGGCACCTTCTGCCGCTGCAATTGCAGCCACTTGCTCAGTGCGTCGGCCACCGGCCGCGCCTTGAGTTGCCGGATCCGTCGTCTCTCGTTCGGCGCGAGGTCTTGTACCTCGCGTTCGACTTCATACAGCTGTACGAAGTATTTCAGCGCCTCCTCGGCCACCAGGCTCTTGTGGTTGATCCACAGGTCGAAGAACTTGCGCCGAGCGTGGGCCAGGCATCCGGCCTCGGTCACGCCCATCGTCAGCAGCTGCTTGTAGCCCGAGTAGTCGTCGCAGACCAGCGTGCCGTGCCACCCACCATCGCCCGGCAGCCCGAAGAAGTCGCGCGCATGCTGCCCGGCGCGACTCTCGGCGAAGTCGAAGACCACCGCCCGGGTCTCGTTGAAGCGGGTCGTGCAGTAGCTCCACAGGTAGGCCCGGTGCGTCTTGCCGTTGCCCGGCTTGAGCATGGCCACCGGCGTCTCGTCGGCGTGCAGCACGTCGTGCCTGCGCAGCTCTGCCGTCAGCGCGTCGACCAGTGGTTGCAGCTGCGCGCCGCATTCGCCCACCCACTGCGCCAGGGTCGAGCGCGCGATGGCCAGGCCGGCGCGCTCGAAGATGTGTTCCTGCCTGTACAGCGGCAGGTGATCGAGGAACTTGGCGACCAGGACCTGAGCCAGCAGCCCGCTCGTGGGAATGCCCTTGTCGATGATGCGCGGCGCCACCGGCGCCTGCACCAGCGTCTGGCAGTGCGTGCAGACCCACTTGCCGCGCACATGACGCTCGACGGTGAACGTGCCCGGCGCGTAGTCCAGTTTCTCGGCCACGTCCTCGCCGATGCGCTTGAGTGCACACCCGCATGCGCAGGTGGTGCTCTCGGGCTCGTGGCGGATCTCGCGACGCGGCAGGTTCGCCGGCAGCTTCTCGCGCTTGGGCTGATTCTTCTGGCCATCGTCTTGCTTGCCGGGCAGAACCCTGCCCAGTTTGGCTTGCAGCGCCGCCAGGTCGGCGTCGATGGTCTCTTCGAGCAGGCTCTTTTGCTCGGCGTTGTAAGCCTCGGACCGGGCCGCGAACTTCAGCCTTTTCAGCACCGCCATCTCGTGGCTGATCTTGTCGATCAGCGCCTGCTTGAAGGCGATCTCGCGGTCCTTGGCCGCGACGGTGCTCATCAGCGAACGAACTACCTCGCGCAGTTGCGTCGGCTCCAGCGTGTCGATGTGCTCTTGGGCGATCACGGAGAGTGATCGTGCACGAACTTCGAGCCGATGCACATCGGCATATTCGGCAATTGCGCTACAGCACGGTGATGATCCCGGCCTCGCCAATGCGCTGCCAGGGCAGGCCGAGCGCGAGGGCATCGAGTTGCACACGGGTCAGGCTCAGCGCCCGGACGCTGTCCCGGGGCCAGACGAACCTGCCGCGATTGAGGCGGCGGGCCGCAAGCCACACGCCGATGCCGTCGTGCACGAGCACCTTCATGCGGTTGGCGCGCCGGTTGGCAAACAGGTACGCATGGTGCGGGCGGGCCGCACCGAAGACGTGCACCACGCGCGCCAGCGCCGTCTCGGTGCCGGCCCGCATGTCCAGCGGCTCAATGGCCAGCTGCGCTGCCCCCAGGTTTCGTAGCACTTCGATCTAGAGCCCAGGGGTTTGCATCGTAGCTGATGCGGGTGGTTGCGCGTTGCCGCCAGCATGCTGGCGGCAACGCGCGGCGAACACGGCCGGCGGCACGTACCCGAGGGTGCTGTGCGGCCGGTGGTGGTTGTAGTCCTCGCGCCAGTTGTCGACGACGCTGCGCATGTGGCTCAGGCTGGCGAACCAGTGCTGCGACAGGCACTCGTCGCGGAAGCGGCTATTGAAGCTCTCGATGTAGGCGTTCTGAACCGGCTTGCCGGGCTGGATGAAGCGTAGCTCGACGCCGTTGCTGGCCGCCCAGGTCTGCATCGTCCTGCCGGCGAACTCCGGCCCGTTGTCGGTTCGGATCACCTTGGGCAGCCCGCGTTCGGCCTTGACCTGGTCGAGCACCCGCGTGACGTACAGCGCCGGGATCGATGTGTCCACGGCGATCTGCACCGCCTCCTTGCTGCAGTCGTCCACGACCGTCAGCGTCTTGACCCGCCGGCCGTTGGCAAGTTCGTCGAACACGAAGTCCATGCTCCACACCTCGTTGGGTTGGATGGGGCGCACGAGCGGTTGCCGTTCGGGCACCGGCAGCTTCTTGCGTCGCCGCTTGCGCACCATCAGGCCTTCCTCACGGTAGACCCGGTACGTGCGCTTGACGTTGATCGCCCAGCCGTCGATTCGCAGGCGGCTGTGCAGCATCCGGTAGCCGTGGCGGCGATGCTGGCCGGCGAGCTCCGTCAGGCGCTCGCGCAGCCGGCCGTTGCCGTCGTCGCGGGGTTGGTAGCGCAGGGTGCTGGCGCTCATGCTTACCAGCCTCAAGGCCTGGCGCTCGCTCAAGCCTCGTTCCTGCAACTGCCGCACGACCTCGCGACGCGCCGCCACGGCCACTATTTTCCCTTGAGCACCTCGCGCATCGCGTCGATCTCGAGCATCGAGTTGGCCAGCAACTTCTTGAGCTTCGTGTTCTCGGCCTCGAGCGCCTTCAAGCGCTGCGCGTCCGACACGTTCATGCCGCCGAACTTGGCCTTCCAGGCGTAGTAGCTCGGCTCGCTGAAACCATGCTTCCTGCACAGCTCCTTGACCGGCAATCCGGCATCGGCCTCGCGCAGAAAGCCAATGATCTGCTCCTCGGTGTATCGCTTCTTCATCGGTCCGATCTCCAATTCGGGTGATCGGACTCTAGAACTACCTGCTACGAATCCCCGGGGGCAGCGCACAGCCACACGGCGTCCACTCGGATCACCGCAGCAACTCGCGCATCCAGGCCCCGAAGTCGGCCGCGGCCGACACCGGCCAGGTGATCGTCATCGTGGTGGCTCCTCGGCGCAGCTGGATCTGGATGCCGCGCTCGTGCATGGGCGGCACCCTCGCCGGCAGCGACACCGGCACGAACTCGCCAGTGGCAGAGGGCAGCGCGGTTCGTCCTTCGCGCGCCAGCTGTCGCCACCGGTGCACGACATTGGCGTTGATGCCGTGCGACATCGCCACCTTGGCCACCGACGCGCCAGGGGCGTCGCATTCGGCCATCACTTGCGCCCGCAGCTGCGCGTTGTAGCGCCGCCTCGATCCAGATCCTGAAGAAGGTCTGTCGCTTGCCATCGTGTCCACCTGTTGCTATGTGGACACGATCCTTCACGTCCCAGCGCTCGGAATCAAGATGGGTTTGCCGGACGCATACGATTCATGCGCGTTGTCATCGGTTGGCTGCGCGGTCGCTCGCGTGGTCATGGACGCGGCGCTTGCCGGTGACATGCAGGCCGCCAGTGCTTCAGCGCCTGTCTGTGACACATTCGGCGCTGTCATTGCTAACGGTCGCGTGTGCACTGTTGACGGTCCTGTGGCACTGCACTGCCTACTGGACTGGATCAGCGATGGCACTGCGCGAGGGACTGCTTCGCTAGCCGAACATCAAGCAAAAAGGCTAAACGGGCGCAGCGTGCTTACCCTCGCACACGGCAATGATTCGGTTCGCCAGTTCCTGTGTGGTCAGGCACCGATACGGGGTGTAGCGGTCAGCACTACCTTCCGCCTTGCTGGGCCGAATGACCCACTTGCCTGATATGTCCTTGCCCACTTTGGGCAGAAGCGCCATCGGTATGAACCATGTGGCTACAAAGTGCGTCAGCTCCTCGTTGAACAGAGCGGCGACAAGATAGGCACGCCGTGCCTCATTGAACGTAGCTTGCCGGACTTGGAAATGGACGACGTTGCCGCGTTTCTCGGAGTTGCGCTTGCGGAGTGACACCGTGCGGCATTTCAACTGGATGGCGACCGAGTTGCCCGTGACCTTGTCGAAGAAAAGCACGTCCAACCCGTCATCGTCGGCAAGAGGCTGGAACGGCGACAAGCGTCCATCGCTGGCCATCATCACTGCATTGACCAGCAGGTTCTCGCCTATTGCTCCGATCTGGGTTGAGGACAGCGGCATTCATTCAACTCGTTGTAGGCTCATCCGATTTCTACCGCATTTACACATGTCAAAACGAAAACCCCTGGCAGATCGCCGATCTACCAGGGGCTGGATGTTGGTGGCGCTTCACGGACTCGAACCGCGGACCTGTGGATTATGATTCCATCGCTCTAACCGACTGAGCTAAAGCGCCGAGCCGCGAATTATATCTTTCGGTCGCGCTCCGGGCCGGCCTACGCGTCACGGAACTGCGGCTTGCGCTTGTTCACGAACGCGTCCATGCCTTCCTTCTGGTCGGCGGTCGCGAACAGGGCATGGAACAGCCGGCGCTCGAACATCACGCCGTCCGACAGGCCGCTCTCGAACGCGCGATTCACCGATTCCTTGGCCGCCATCACCGCGATCTGCGAGTAGTCGCAGATCATCAGCGCCGCGGCCAGCGTCTCGTCCATCAGCTTGTCCAGCGGCACGATGCGGCTCACCAGCCCGGCGCGCTCCGCTTCGGTGGCGTCCATCATGCGGCCGGTCAGCGCCATGTCCATCGCTTTCGCCTTGCCGACCGCGCGTGGCAGCCGCTGCGTGCCGCCGGCGCCGGGGATGACGCCGAGCTTGATCTCGGGCTGGCCGAAGCGCGCGTTGTCGGCGGCGATGATGAAGTCGCACATCATCGCCAGCTCGCAGCCGCCGCCTAAAGCGAAGCCGCTGACCGCGGCGATCACCGGCTTTCGCACGGAGCGGATCTGCTCCCAGTTGCGGGTGATGTAGTCGCCCTTGTAGACGTCGGAAAAGCTGTAGGTGGCCATCGCGCCGATGTCGGCACCGGCGGCGAACGCCTTCTCGTTGCCGGTGACGATCATGCAGCCGATCGCCGTGTCCTGGTCGAAGCCCTTGAGCGCCGCGCCCAGCTCGTCCATCAGCTGGTTGTTCAGCGCATTGAGCTGCTTCGGGCGGTTCAGCGTGACGATGCCGACCTTGCCGGCCTCGGTGCGCACCGTGATCAATTCATAGTCCATCGTCGTCTCCGGCATCGCGTTTGCAATGCGCGGACTATACCGAACGGCTTTCGATGCTGCCGGCCGCACGAGGCGCGCGGCGATCCACGGCACCGGGCCGTCCCTGCGACCAGTTGATGGAGGCCGTTGGTGATAAATTCAGATGCAGGAGGCAACCATGGCCGAACCCACCGTTCTGTATGCGGAGCAGGGCGCCGTCGCGGTCGCGACGCTGAATCGCCCGCAATCGCTGAACAGCTTCACGCGGCAGATGCACCACGACCTGTGGGCCGCGCTGGACCGCGCCGAGGGCAATCCGGCGATTCGCGCGCTGGTCATCACAGGCGCCGGCCGCGGTTTCTGCGCTGGCGCCGACCTGTCGGAATTCGACTTCACGCCCGGCCCCGGCCTGGCCGAGCGCGCGAACCCGGGGCCGATCATCGAGCAGGCATTCAACCCGACCGCGCGCAGACTTGTGGCGCTGCGCATGCCGACGGTGGCGGCGGTGAACGGCGTCGCCGCCGGCGCCGGCGCGTCGCTGGCGATGTGCTGCGATATCGCGATCGCCGCGCCGTCGGCCAGCTTCATCCAGGCGTTTTCGAAGATCGGCCTGATCCCCGACGCCGGCGGCAGCGGGCTGCTGGTCGAGCGCCTGGGCCTGGCGCGCGCGCTGGCGCTGGCGATGACCGGCGACAAGCTGCCGGCCGCGCAGGCGAAGGACTGGGGGCTGATCTGGGATGTGGCCGACGACTGCGTGGCCGCAGCAACTGCGCTTAGCCAGCGTCTGGCCGAGATGCCGACGCGCGCGCTGGTCGCCACGCGCACGCTGCTGCACGGCGCCGGCACGCGCAGCTTCGATGCGCAGTTGGATGCAGAACGCGACGCGCAGTCGGCGCTCGGTCGCACGCACGATTACATCGAAGGCGTGACCGCGTTCCTGGAAAAGCGCGTGCCCAAATTCACGGGCGAATGAGATGGATGCCGCAATCCTTGCCCGCAAGGTCGGCGAAGCGATGTTCGCCGTCGACACCGCGTCGCGCGAATTCATGCAGATGGAACTGCTCGCGTGCGAGCCGGGCCGCGCGCGCATGCGCATGACGGTACGCGAACAGCACCTGAACGGCCACCAGATCTGCCACGGCGGCTTCATCTTCACGCTGGCGGATTCCACCTTCGCGTTCGCCTGCAACAGCCGCAATCACAACACCGTCGCGGCCGGCTGCAGCATCGAATTCCTCAAGTCCGCGCGGCTCGGCGACGAACTGACCTGCGAGGGCGTCGAGCAGACGCAAAGCGGACGCCACGGCGTGTACGACATGCGGGTGACGAACCAGCGGGGCGAGGTGGTCGCGCTGTTTCGCGGAAAGAGCGCGCAGATCCAGGGCCATGTGATCGAGGAGCCGTGATGAACAAGCCGAAGTCGTTTCCGCTGGAGCCGATCGAGCGTGCCAGCATCGACGAGTTGCGCGCGCTGCAATTGCAGCGGCTCAAGGCCACGCTGCAGCATGCGTACGCGAACTCGCCGCCGTACCGCGCGAAGTTCGACGCGGCCGGCGTGCATCCGGATGACTGCCGCACCCTGGCGGACCTGGCGAAATTCCCGTTCACGACCAAACACGACCTGCGCGAGCATTACCCGTTCGGCATGTTCGCGGTGCCGCGGGAGCAGGTGGTGCGCATCCATGCATCGAGCGGCACCACCGGCAAGCCGACCGTGGTCGGCTACACAGCGCGCGACATCGACACCTGGGCCACGGTGGTCGCGCGCTCGATCCGCGCGTCCGGCGCGCGTCCCGGCGACATGCTGCACAACAGCTACGGCTACGGGCTGTTCACCGGCGGGCTCGGCGCGCACTACGGTGCCGAGAAGCTCGGCCTGACCGTGGTGCCGTTCGGCGGCGGGCAAACCGAAAAGCAGGTGCAGCTGATCCGCGACTTCAAGCCCGACATCATCACCGTCACGCCGAGCTACATGCTGGCGATCGCCGACGAGTTCGAGCGCCAGGGGCTGGACCCCGCGAAGTCTTCGCTGCGCATCGGCATCTTCGGCGCCGAGCCCTGGACCAACGACATGCGCGCGGCGATCGAGGCGCGCATGGGCATCGACGCGGTCGACATCTACGGCCTGTCGGAGGTAATGGGGCCCGGCGTCGCGAACGAATGCATAGAAACCAAGGACGGCCCGACGATCTGGGAAGACCATTTCTACCCCGAGATCATCGACCCCGACAGCGGCGCGGTGCTGCCCGACGGCGAGTTCGGCGAACTGGTGTTCACCAGCCTCACGAAGGAGGCGCTGCCCATCATCCGCTACCGCACGCGCGACCTCACGCGCCTGCGGCCCGGCACCGCGCGCACGATGCGCCGCATGGAGAAGATCACCGGCCGCAGCGACGACATGATGATCGTGCGCGGCGTCAACGTGTTCCCGACCCAGATCGAGGAGCTGATCTTGAAGCGCGCCGAACTCGCGCCGTACTACCAGTGCGTGCTGACGCGCGAAGGCACGCTCGACACGCTGACGGTTCGGGTCGAAACCCGCCCCGGCATCGCGCCCGACAGCCTGGAAGCGCGCGCCAGCGCGAAGCTGCTGCAGCACGAGGTCAAGGTGTACGTGGGCAGCAGCGTCGAGATCGACCTCTGCGCCGAGGGCGGCATCGAGCGCAGCCAGGGCAAGGCGCGGCGCGTGGTGGACCAGCGGCCGAAGTGACGCCATCGATCGGGCGCTATTTCGCCCGGCCGGCGACGGGCCGATGCAGTCGCCGCTACCGCTGCTCGATCTTCTGCGCGGTGAGAATCAGGTAGTTCTGCGCGTCCAGGTTCAGCCGCACCCGCGCCGGCAGGTACTGCAGGCTGGGCGCGAACCAGAGTTCGAGCGTCACGTCGCCGTGCGAGCCGGCCGGCGGGCTCGGCTCGAGATGGAACGCGGGGACCGGCCCCCATTTCACGGTCGGCACCGCGACCTCTTCCGGCACCCGATAGGTCCACAGGTCGACGCCGCCGGGGCGCGCCAGCCAGAGCTGAAACGGGTGGCCGACCTGCAATGTGGTGCGGCCGGTGGCGAACTGGTAGCCGAGGTCGATGAACTGGCTGATCGTGTCCTGCAGCCCCGGCGGGCGCGGCACCTGCCGGCCACTGGGCAGCGTGACTGTCTGCGCGTCCATCGTGATGATGCGGCGGCGCCCGCGCACCTGTTCCTCGTACAGCTGCGGGTACAGGCCGGCCGGCGTGATCGTGCCCTGGCTGGTCAGGCTCATCGAAAGCAGGATGCCGACGTTGACCTCGATGCGCGCCTGGTACTTGTCGCCGTCGCGCTGCCACAGCACCTGCGCGTCGCCGCTCAAAGCGCCGCGGTAGTAGCCGCCGAGCGCGTAGCTGATGCGGGTGTCGGCCGGCCAGCCGTCCAGATACGCCTGGTCGCTGCCCGGCGCGGCGGCGGTGCCGTCCAGCGGCGTGACGCCGCCGGCGCCGGACGCGGCCTGCGTGGGCGCGGACGCAGCCGACTGCGGCTCCGATGACGCGGGCTGCGCCGCAGCAAGCTGCGCAACGGGCTCGGGAGCGCTCGCGGCGCTCGCCGGTGCGGACGCCGCCTCCGCGATCTTCGGCTGCGCTGCGCTATCGGTCCGAGGCTTCTCGGCGGCCGGTTTCCGCGTTGGGGGTTCCGTCCTGGGGCGCTTTGGGGCTGGCGGCTCGATCACTATCGTATTAGGAGCGTGCTGTGTAGACCCCGCCTTGGCTTCAGCCGCATTTCTTGCAGAAATCCGGGGCGGCGCAGCCGGCGCAATCTCGCGCGTCAGCATCGGCGCGACCATCAACTTGATTGCCGCGGGCTGCCGCCATTCGCTCGCGAGCCACGCGAGCAGCGCCCAGTGCGCGAGCAGCACCGCGGCGATCAGCACCGCGATCTTGCGGCCTACTCCTGCGCGGCGAGCCACGGCTGGGCCAGGGCAGCGTTCTGCAGCGCCAGACGCCAGGTGGTGACGCCGCGCGGCAGCGCCAATTCAAGACGCAGCAAGCGCTGGTCGCGCGCGACGATCGCCACCCCCCGCTGTCGCGCGCCGGCGTACAGCAACAGGTCGTCGAGCTTGGCCAGTCGCCAGCCGGTGCGGCTGCGGCCCGGACCGACCTCGACGGCTATCCATTCGTCGCCGGCGGCGAAGCCAGCGGCCTCGGCCGCGCCGCCGCGCAGCACGGTCTTGATGCGCACACCGCGCTCTTCTTCGACGCGCAGCCCGAGCCGCTGCGCGAGCTGGGCCGGCTCATCGAGCACTGCGACGCCATGGCGTTCCAGCAGCGCGCGCAGCGGAAGTTCGGCGGTGCCGTGCACCCAGGCCGCGATCTCGCGCCCGAAGCTGCGTCCGCCGAGCTCTTGGAGCACCGCGGCGAAGTCGTCCTCGCGCATGGCGCCGGCGCGGCAGCGCGTCCACAACGCGCGCATCACCTGATCCAGCGTGGTGTGCTTTTCAGCGCGCAGCGTCAGGTCGAAGCACAGCGCGACCAGCGCCCCCTTGCCGTAGTAGCTCACGGTCGCGTTCGGCGTGTTCTCGTCCGGGCGGTAGTACTTCACCCAGGCGTCGAAGCTCGCCTGCGCGACCGACTGCACGGCGCGTCCCGGCGTCTGCAGCGTCTGGTTCACGGTCTTGCCGAGCAGCTTCAGGTACGCCGCGTCGTCGATCAAGCCGGCGCGGCGCAGCAGCAGTTCGTCGTAGTAGCTGGTGAAGCCCTCGAAGAACCACAACAGCTCGGTGTAGTTCTCGCGCGCGTAGTCGTAGCGCGCGAACTCCGCGGGCTTGAGCCGCTTCACGTTCCAGCGGTGGAAGTATTCGTGGCTGATCAACCCGAGCAGCGTGGTGTAGCCTTCGGGCTGCTTGTTCTCGCCGAGCCGCGGCAGGTCGCGCCGATTGCAGATCAGCGCAGTGCAGTCTCGATGCTCCAGCCCGCCGTAGCCGGCGTCGACCGCGTTCAGCAGGAACAGGTATGGCGGCATGCGCACGCGTGCCGGTCTTGCGCCGTGCCAGAACGCGATCGCGGCCTCGCAGATGCGACGCGCGTCGGCGAGCAAGCGCTCGCCGTCGAACGACGGCGGCGCACCCGCGACCACGAAGCGGTGCGGCACGCCGCGCGCGCTGAAATGCCCGCTCCAGAACGCGCCGGTCTCGACCGGGCAGTCGGCCAGTTCGTCGTACGAAGCATACTGGTAGGTACCGAACCCGCGCTTGTCGATCTTTAGCGGCGCAGCCGCCGTCGCTACTTGTTCATTAGCTATTGATTCAGTAGCAACCAATTCCAGCCGATGGCGCCGGTCCTGCTGCCCTTCGACGCGCAGGCACAGACTGGTCGCGTTGAAGAAGCCGCGCTCCGCCGCGAGCCAGGCGGCGCGCACCGAAGGGTCGAACGCATAGACCTGGTACTCGAGCACGAGCGGCCGGCCCGGGCGGCAGTCGACCTGCCAACTGCATTTGTCGAGCTGGCGCAGCGGCAGTTCCTGCCCGCCCTGGCGCGCGTGCAGGCCCTGCAGGTGCTTGGAGAATTCGCGCACCAGGTAGCTGCCCGGGATCCATACGGCCAAGCTGACCTGCTGCGGCGCGGTGGGCTCGGCGATCGAGAGCGTCACGCGGTACAGGTGCGCGTGACGGTCCGCCGCCGCGATGCGGTAGTGGACCGCCGCGCCTTCCGTGGTGCCTGCGCGCGCCTTCAAAAGAGCGCCTTTTGCGCGGCCATCGCGCCGCTCACCTTGTGCTCACTTGGCAACTGCTTCGCAGCTACTTCGCATCGGCCAGCAGTTTCTCGACCTGCTGCGCGTTCATGTAGCCCGGCACGCGCGCGCCGTTCGAGAAGAACACGGTCGGCGTGCCGGTGATGCGGTAGCGCTCGGCGAACGCGAGGTTGCGGCCGAGCGCGCCCGTGTCGCAGCTTGCGGCCGCCGCGGGCGGCGCGACGCCGCGCAGCATCAGCGCCTGCCAGGCGCCGGCGCGATCCTTCGCGCACCAGACATTTCGAGCCTTCTCGGGCGAATCGCCGCCGAGGATCGGAATCAGGAACAGGTGCACCGTCACGTTGTCGACCGACTGCAGGTCGCGCTCGAAATGCTTGCAGTACGGGCAGTTCGGGTCTTCGAACACCGCGATCTGGCGCTTGCCGTTGCCGCGCACGATCGTCACCGCGTCCCTCAAAGGCAGCGTGGCGAAGTCGACCGCGGTCAGCTTGTCGATCCGCTCCTCGGTCAGATTGCGGCGCGCGCGCGTGTCGAACAGCGAACCCTGGATCAGGAAGTTGCCCTGCTCGTCGGTGTAGAGGATGTCGCTGCCGTTCACCCGCAGTTCGTACAGGCCGGGCATCGCGGACTTCCGGACCTCGTCGATCTTCGGCATCATCGGCACCCGCTCGGCGAGGTTCTTGCGGATCACCGCCTCCTGCGCGTGCGCGGCAGGGCTGCCGAACAGACCGCCGAGCAGGCAGGCGAGGCCGAAGGCGATCAGCAGCGTGCGCCACCAGGGTTTCGTTGTTGCGTTCATCTTGCTTGCGGTCGGGTGAATGGAAATGGATCGGGCGGAAGGCGGATTCGGCGCGGGCTCGGCGCGGACGGGTTGGTGACTCAGCGGCGGGCGGCGCGCGTCGCGCCGCGTTCGGCAGCGCTTCCCATCGCCTGCCGCGCCGCCCAGTGCTTCAGCGGGCCGCTGCGCTCGAAGCCGTTCATGCCCCAATTGCGCAGCGTTTTCCACGGCCCGGCGTCAGCACCGAACAACTGCTGCAGCCCGTCAGTCAGCAGCGACATCCGGATCAACTCGCGCTTGCGCGCTCGCTCGTAGCCGCGCAGCACGCGCAGGTCGCCCACGCCGCGCCAATCGGCGCGCCCGCCGAGCGCGCGCGCCAGCGCCGCCGCGTCGGCGAGCCCGAGGTTCAGGCCCTGGCCGCTCAAGGGATGCACGGTGTGCGCGGCGTCGCCGGCCAGCGCCCAGCTCGCACCTGCGTGCCGTCCCACCCAGTGCTTTGCGCGCGCCAACTGCAGCGGCCATTCGGCGCGTGCGCTGCACAGATCGAGCCGCCCCAGCGCCTGTCGGCTGGCCTGCGTGATCCGCTCGGCGAATGCTTCGTCGGGTAGCGCGAGCAGCGATGCGGCCCGCTCGGCCGCGACCGACCACACCGCGGCCACCGTGTCGCCGTCCGGGCCGCCCAGCGGCAGCAGCGCGAGCACCTCGTTGTCGTCGAACCACTGGGACGCGACCTGGCGGTGCGGCTGCTCGCAGCGCAGCCGGGTCGCGATCGCGCGCTGCGGGTACGGCGTGACCTCGTAGTCGACGCCGAACCCGGCGCGCGTGCTGCTGGCGCGACCCTCGCAGATCACGGTCAGCGCGGCGTCCTGCGGTGCATCGATGCGCTCGATCAGCGGCTGAAAGCGCACGGCCTCTGCGAGTCGCGCCTCGAGCGCCGGCACGTCGACGATCCACGCCAGCGCTGGCACCCGCTCGGCCGCCGCGCTGAACGTGACCACGCCGCCGGCGTCGCCGTGCACCCGCATCGCGAGCACCGCGGTCGCGTCGGTCCCTTCCGTATCGCCGGGCCAGGCGCGCAGCGACTCGAGCAGCGTGCGCGAAGCACCATTGAGCGCATAGGCGCGCACGTCGGACACTTCGCCGGCGCTCGGTGCGGTCGCACCGGCCGGCGCGAGCAGGCCAACGCGCAGTCCCTCGCGCGCCAGCAGCAGCGCCAGCGTGCGGCCGACCACGCCCGCGCCGCGCACGCAGACATCGAATTGCGTCATGGCGCCGATTGTAGAAGCCGGGGCACAATCGACTGTTGCGGCGCGTGAATGGCTATGCATGGCCATGGACCCAAGCCACCGCTGCATAGTCGCGCCGCCGCCCACTGAAACCGCGCCCATCGCCCGATGCCTCCTGTCGCCCTCCCGTTCACACCCGACGTCGCCGGCCATGTCGAGCGCCTGTTCATCTATCCGGTCAAGTCCTGCGCCGGCATCGAGTTGGCTGAAGCGCTGCTGCTGGCCACCGGACTCGAGTGGGACCGGCGCTGGATGGTGGTCGATGCGGCCGGCACCTTCGTCACGCAGCGCACGCTGCCGCGCATGGCGCTGGTGCGCCCGGCGTTCGAGGCTGGCGCGCTGCTGCTGCATGCGCCCGGCATGCCGGCGCTGCCGGTGCCGCTGCAGTCGAACGCGCCGACCCTGACGGTGCAGGTCTGGGATGACAGCCTCGCCGCCGACGACATGGGCGACGCGGCCGCGGCGTGGCTCAGCGGCTTTCTTGGGCAGCGCTTGCGGCTGGTGCGTTTTGCCTCCGGCGCGCGACGGCTGTCGAGCCGCAAGTGGACCGGCGACGTCGATGCGACGCTGCAGTTCAGCGACGCGTTCGCGCTGCTCGTGACCAGCAGCGCGGCGCTGGTCGAAGTGAATCGCCGGCTGGAGGCGAGCGGCGAACCGCCGGTCGGCATCGAGCGCTTTCGCCCGAACCTGGTGCTCGGCGGCGTGCCGGCGCACGACGAGGACCACATGGCCCTGCTGCAACTCGCCACCGCCGGCGGCGTGGTGCAGCTGCAACCGGTCAAGCCCTGCGTGCGCTGCACGATCCCGAACGTCGATCCCGCCAGCGGCCATAGCCACCCGGCGGTCAGCGACGCGATCCAGACGTATCGACATGACGCGCGCATGGAAGGCGCCGTCACGTGGGGCATGAACGCGATCGTGCGCGCCGGCGCCGGGCTGCGCCTTGCGGTCGGGCAGCCGGCCGAGGCCAGTTACCGGTTCGATTGATCCGCGTTGCCGCGAGCGGGCGACGGGTTCGGGCTGCGCGCCGCCATCAACGGGTCGTCTGCCGATCCGCCGCCCGGCCGTTACCCGATGGCCACCTAAAATGATCAGCTTACCCTCCTGTTTCCATAGAGCCCTGCGATGAGTCTGAAATGCGGCATCGTGGGCCTGCCGAACGTCGGCAAGTCCACCCTCTTCAATGCGTTGACGAAAGCGCATGTCGCGGCCGAGAACTATCCGTTCTGCACGATCGAACCCAGCGTCGGCGTGGTCGAGGTGCCGGACCCGCGGCTCGCGCAGCTCGCGGAAATCGCGAAGCCTGAACGCGTCGTGCCGGCGATCGTCGAGTTCGTCGACATTGCGGGTCTCGTCGCCGGCGCGAGCCAGGGCGAAGGCCTGGGCAACCAGTTCCTCGCGCACATCCGCGAGACCGACGCGATCGTCAACGTGGTGCGCTGCTTCGAGGACGCGAACGTGGTCCATGTCGCGGGCCGGGTCGACCCGGTCGCCGACATCGAGGTGATCCAGACCGAGCTTTGCCTGGCGGATCTGGCCACCGTCGAGAAAACGCTCGCGCGCAGCACAAAGGCGGCCAAGAGCGGCAACGACAAGGAAGCCGCGGCGCTGGCCAAGCTGCTCGGCAAGGTACAGGCCGAACTCGATCAGGGCCGGCCGGTGCGTACGCTGGCGCTCTCGAAAGAGGAGCAGGCACTGCTCAAACCGCTGTGCCTGATCACCGCGAAGCCCGCGATGTTCGTCGCCAACGTCGCCGAGGATGGATTCGAAAACAACCCATTGCTCGAACGCCTGCGCGAGGTGGCGGATCGACAAGGCGCGCCGGTGGTCGCGATCTGCGCGAAGGTCGAGGCGGAGCTCGCCGATATGAGCGACGAAGACCGCGCGTTGTTCCTGAACGAACTCGGCGAACACGAACCGGGCCTGAACCGGCTGATCCGCGCCGGCTTCAAGCTGCTCGGCCTGCAGACCTACTTCACCGCCGGCCCGAAGGAAGTGCGCGCCTGGACCATTCATGTCGGCGACACCGGCCCGCAGGCCGCCGGCGTGATCCACACCGACTTCGAGCGCGGCTACATCCGCGCGCAGACCATCGCGTTCGACGACTACATCAAATACCACGGCGAGCAGGGCGCGAAGGACGCCGGCAAGATGCGCGCCGAGGGCAAGGACTACGTGGTGAAGGATGGGGACGTGATGAACTTCCTGTTCAACGTTTGAAGAAACTCGCAGCCGTGCGACGGCATGCCTATCTGAGCTGCAAACGAGTAGCTTTCAGCAGATGCTTGCGCAGAGCCTCAGCGTCGAGGAACCAAATGGCGCCTCACCCAAATAGTGAATGAATTTGCCGAGATCTGGTGCGCAGAAGTCAATTGGGAGTCCCCGCGGAAATGGCCTTCGATCTGGTCGACCCGTTCACGGTAGCCGAGTTGAAAGTTCTTCCAGAACGCCTCGAGCAGCCAGAACATCAAGGCGCCCAGCGAGGCGATCAGAAATACCGGTTGCCCCTTGCTCGCAAACGCGCCGACGAGCGAGGCCAGGCCGAAGGTGACGCTCCAGGCCTTGATCGTCAGCGCCCGGCCATCGAAGTCTTCGATGGTCTTCTGCAGGTGGTAGTACTCCGCCTGCAGCGAGGCGTCGAGCGGCTGGGACGCATGGTCTGCCATCGGATGTGACCTGCCTGGCGCATGCGTCTCGCGTCAATCCGTGGACAGCCGGGATGCGAGGCGCTGCCTCTTCGCCGTCGAATCGGTATCGAACGCAATGCGGGTTGCTGTCGGTGCCATGATGAACTGCCGGCTCGCCTCGACCTGCTCCACGATATTCGGCTGCCTGCCGGCAAAGTCAAGCCCCATGCAAAAGGCGCTGCACGGCTGACGGTCGGTGCCGAGGCTGATCACGGCCGATCTGCCGCGTGTTCACCCGGCCGGTTCTAGCCCGGATATTTCATCAGCAAGCCGATGGCTGTTGACCGGGCGTGCTGGCGGGCATTGAGCGCGGCCCTTTGGGCCGATGCGAGCTACTGGATGGGGTTGTTGGCTGTTTCGGGGCGCAGCACCCCCTTTCCCCCGTTGTTTGTCAGTGTGCCGGGGACAGCACTGGATGAGGTTCAGGGGGCCAGGGCCTGTGCGGCGCTGAGGAAGATGCTGCGCATCGGGTGGTGCGAAGCCAGCAACACGCGCACACGGCGTGTGTTGCGCACGATGGCCGCGCCGATCTTGAGCAGTCGCACGCGGATCGTGGCCGCGGCGGCGCGCTCCAACTCGGTGTTCTTGAGCGCCAGATCGCGCAGCCGCTGCATCAGCGTGTAGGCCAGCGCCGCCAGCAACAAGCGAAGCTGGTTGGCCGCGAAGCGCTGGCAACTGGCCCGGGTGCCGAACAGGTCGAGCTGGGCCTCCTTGATGCGGTTCTCCGCCTCGCCGCGCTGGCAGTACAGCCGCTCATACAGCTGGACGGCGTCGCCTTGGAGGTTGGTCACCACGAAGCGCGGGTTGTTGCCTTGGGCACCGTACTCCAGCCGCGTGATCACGCGCCGCTCGATGTCCCAGCTATCGGCTGCGTAGACGAACTCGCCGATCAGGCGCTGCTTGGCGCCCGTGCGTTCGTATTCGTCGGCCAGCATCGCCTCGGCGTACTGCACGATGGCCTGCAGC
Source organism: Burkholderiaceae bacterium (assembly GCA_030123545.1). Lineage (NCBI taxonomy): Bacteria > Pseudomonadati > Pseudomonadota > Betaproteobacteria > Burkholderiales > Burkholderiaceae > Burkholderiaceae bacterium. The sequence goes on from CP126124.1 coordinate 1,003,606, forward strand.
CGCGCGTTGCGCGCCAGACCTACGATGTAGCTCACGCCCGAGCGCTCGCACCAGCGCAACAGGCGCTGGCGGCAGAACCCCGAGTCACCGCGCACGATGATGCGCACCTGGGGCCACGCGCGGCGAAGTCGCGCAACGATCAGCTTGATGACGGCCGCGGCGTTCTTCGCCCCGTCGATGCGGCTGCGCCGCAAGACGCAAGCGAGCATGGCCTGGCCGCAGAACACGTACAGCGGCAGATAGCAGTGGTGGTCGTAGTAGGCGTGGAACTCGCAACTCTCCTGGCTGCCGTGCAAGGGCACATCCGAGGCGTCGATGTCCAGCACCAGTTCCGCGGGCGCGCTCCGGTGGCTGGCGATGAACTGCTCGATCAGTACGCCATGCAGGGCCAGCGCCTGCGCGCGTGTGGCCCGGCTCTCCAGGCGGCACAGTGTGGGCGAGGAGGCCAGTGCATCGACCCGGCCTACGGCGGTCTGCATCAGCAGGTCCGAGCGCAGCATGTCGTGGTCGTTGAGGTCTTCGTAGCCGCAGCACAACCCGTAGACGCGCTGCGCCAGCAGCTCGCGCAGGCCATGCGTGATGCGCCCCGGATCGCGTGGGTCGCTGAGCACGGCTGCGGCAGATCGGCTCAAACCAATGCGCTCATCGACGCGTCGCAGCAGCAAAACTCCACCGTCCGAGCCAATGTCACCGCCTTCGAAGTTGGCCTCGATGATGCGCCGGCCCACGCGCCCCAAATCCATTGTCAACCCAAAGTAGAAATGTCCCCGGTTTGGCCAAAGTACAGATGTCCCCTCTGGGTTGGTATTGGTGGGGGTTGGGTCAGGCTGGCGCGGGTGCTGGCTGCGCAGGGCGTAGCCCGAAGCGGGCAGCACCCGCGCGCGGCGCGATCGGCGGGGTGTCGGGCTTGTAGATGCCGAGCTTGCGCTGGCTGTCCTGGAAGGCCAACTCGGCCTTCAGACGGTGCAGCTTGGCCTGCTGTGTGTCGCGCGCCTTGTCCACCCGCGCATTGAGCGTCTTGTGGTCTTCGGCCTTGGCGTGCCTGGGCTCGTGCACGGCAAAGCTGCGAAAGGCCAGCGGCTGACCTCGATAGCTCAGGTGCAACGTGCCGTCGCCATGCTGCGCGATGTCCACCATCGCGCGCGCCTTGGGCGCATGGGGCTGATGGGGCAGCAACTGCAGGATGCTGCCGTTGAACTTGCACGCGCCCTGGGCGCTGAGCTGGCGTTGGTGGTGCAGCGAGCAGATGTCGGCCAGCGCCTGCGTGGTGCCGGCCCAGGGCCGGTGCATGTCCTGCGCCTGCTCGGGGTTGAGCGCAAAGCGCCGGTTGTGCTCGCGCAGGTATTCGTCCAGCCAGGTGTTGGCCTGCTCGATGTTGTCGATGCCTTGCAAGCGCATGGCCTTGCACATGCGGTCCTGCAGCGTCTGGAACAGCCGCTCCACGCGCCCCTTGGCCTGGGGTGAGTGCGCGCAGATCGGCTCGATGTGCAATTGCAGCAGCGCTCGCTCGAACTGCGTGGGCTTGGCATCTTCGGGGTCGGCCTTGGTGAAGATGCCGTGACGGTCGCTGTACAGCGCCAGCGGCGCGCCAAGGCGCTGCACCAGTGCGTGCAGCACGTCCAGGTAGCCCTGGGTGGTCTCTTGCTCGAAGAATCTCGCCCCCAGCACCCGCCCGGTGGCGTCGTCGATGAAAGCGATCAAGCAGCACTTGGCCGAGCGCGCCTCGAACCAGTCGTGATGGCTGAGCCTGTCCTGAATTTTGTGTGCGAGGCATAGGATGACGACCAGGAGCATGTATGCCAAGCAAGACGAAGATGAAGAACGCGGCCATAGCCGCCAGGTCGGCGGCGCTGCCGTCGATCCCGAGGGAACTGATTGACCGGTTCGTGACCGGCCCGATGAGCGGCGAGGCGGTCAACGCCGCGTCGATGGCGTTCAAGAAGGCGCTGATCGAGCGCGCGCTGGGCGCCGAACTCGGCCACCACCTGGGCTACCCGAGCGGCGACGCCAAGCCCGAGGGGGCGGCCAACCAGCGCAACGGCAAGAGCGCCAAGACCGTACTGACCGATGATGGCCCGCTGCGCATCGAGGTGCCACGCGATCGCGAAGGCAGTTTCGAGCCGCTCTTGATCCCCAAGCACGAGCGCCGTTTCACCGGCTTCGATGACAAGATCATCGCCATGTACGCGCGCGGCATGACCATGCGCGAGATCCAGGGTTTCTTGCAAGAGAGCTACGGTGTCGAGGTCAGCGCCGAGTTCATCAGCTCGGTCACCGACGCGGTCATGGCCGAGGTGACGGCTTGGCAAGCGCGGCCCTTGGAGCCGATGTACCCGGTGGTGTTCTTCGACGCGCTGCGCGTGAAGATCAGGGAAGACGCGGTGGTGCGCAACAAGGCCATCTACCTGGCCCTGGGGATCCTTCCCGACGGTACGCGCGACATCCTGGGGCTGTGGATCGAAGGCACCGAGGGTGCCAAGTTCTGGATGAAGGTGTTCAACGACCTGAAGACCCGCGGCGTGGGCGACATTCTGATCGCCGTCACCGATGGCCTCAAGGGCATGGCCGAGGCCCTGGGCGCGGTGTTCCCGGCCACCACGCTGCAAACGTGCATCGTGCACTTGATCCGCAACTCGCTGGACTACGCGAGTTGGAAGGACAGGAAGGCGCTGGCCGCGGCCATCAAGCCGATCTACACGGCCACCAGCGCCGAGGCGGCACAGGCCGAGCTCGATGCCTTCGAGCGCGGTCCCTGGGGCCAGAAGTTCCCCACCGTCGCGGGCGCCTGGCGCCGGGCCTGGGATCGCGTGATTCCGTTCTTCGCGTTCCCGCCGTCCATCCGCAGAGTGATCTACACCACCAACGCGATCGAGAGCATCAACGCGCGGCTGAGGAAGATCATCAAGACCCGCGGCCACTTCCCCAGCGACGACGCGGCCACCAAGCTGATCTGGCTGGCGCTGCGCAACATCACGGCCGACTGGAGCCGCGCGGCGCACAACTGGAAGGAGGCAATGAACCAATTCGCGATCCTCTACGAAGATCGGTTCACGAAGGCCGGTGCGTAAGATGGAGACCGACTTGCCCACCGCGGCTTTGCGTTCGTCGCAAGCGACGCACGCCGCCGTGGACAAGTCTCCGAGCACCTCGCACACAAAAATTCAGACACTCCCTGATGGCTGCCATCGATCTGCACCAACTCGCCCAGGCACTGGCGCCTCGCGCGTGGACTGTGCACGCGCTTGGCTCGCCGACGCTTGGCCTGCCACAGCCCGGCTTGCAGCATCCAGCCGCGCAAGGTCTCCACGCTCCATGCGAAGCCGTGTTCTCGCTGCAGGTATTCATGCGCCAGTTGCGGACCAAAGTCAGCGTATCGGTTGCGCACCAACTGCACGTAGTGCTCGCGCCGCTCAGCAGCGATGCGACGGTTGCTGGGTCGGCCCCGCTTGCGTGAGATCAAACCCCCTGGGCCTTGCTCGCGCACGCTGCGGCACAGCCGCTTGACCTGGCGCACCGACAGCCCCAACAGCTGCGCCGCCTGCCCTTGGTCAAGGGCCCCATCCATCACCCGTTTGATCACCCCCAGCCGGTTGACTTCCCTCTGACTCATCAGCCCCAACTCCTGCGCCACCAATTCGCCCCTTCGCCATCAAAGGGGACACTTCTACTTGGGGCGCAGGGGACATTACTGTCTTGGGGCCACACGCGCCCCAAATCCATCGTCCCATCGGTACACTTTGGCATCGGCAGTCCTCGGTTGAAATTGGCGTCAGATACCAATGTCAACGCGCTCACGCACGAGGCTGCCGACCCACTATTGGTGAAATATCCGGGCTAGCGCAGCCCGCCACGCGCGCGGCGCGGCGCCGAAGCGCTGCCGGAACGCGCGCGACAGCGACGACGGATCGGCGAAGCCCAGCTCGTCCGCCACGCGCTTGACCGGGTGGCGCGCGCGCAGCATTGCGCTGGCGGCCGTCAGGCGACAGTCGGTCAGGTAGGCCGCCGGCGTGGTGCCGGTGGTCTGTTTGAAAGCCTGCGCGAACGCGCTGCGCGACATCGCGGCCGCCGCGGCCATGCGCGGCAGCGTCCAGGGCTCGCCCGGCGATCGGTGCACCGCGGTGAGCGTGCGCGCGAGCCGCGGGTCGGACAGGCCGGCGATCAGACCGCTTGAGACGCCAACGCGCGCCGGGTGGTCGAGGATCCAGCGCAGCAGCTGGATCAGCAAGACTTCGAACAGCCGGTCCGCCACCAGCCGCGAGCCGCAGCGCACGCGCTCGGTTTCGCGGGACAGCAGGTCCAGTGCCGGCGCCAGGCCATCGACCTCGGCCAGTGGCACCTGCACCAGCGCCGGCAGCGCGATGACGATCGGGTTGTGCGCGCCGCCGTCGAAGTCCAGCGTCGCGCAGCTGAAGTCCGAACCCTCGCGCGGCGGGTTGACGAACTCATGGAAAAGCGGCCGCGGATACAGCAGCAGTGTCGGTTCGTTCACCCGCAGCAGCGGCGGCACGCCCTGTCCGTGCCGGTGCCGCACCACCATGGCCCCGCGGCGCAGCACGTGCAGGAACGCGCGCCCCGGCAGCGGGTCGAACGGCGTGGCGCCGCACAGCGGACCCGCATGGAACAGCGCGGCCCGGACGCGAAAGCGCTCCAGCAGCGGCGACAACCTGTCGACAGGGTCTATCGGGTCTGCCGTGCGATCGATCGGCGGCTTGGACGATGTGTCATGTTTTGCGGATTTCATGCGGCTCATCATCCAGAAATCGGGCGCAACATTCAAGCCCCACGAACCTGTCAAGGAGATGACGATGAAGTGGCTGCAATCGATGCGTGCGCTCGTTGCGCTGGGCGTGGCGCCCTCGGTGCCGGGCTATGCCCACGGCCAGGCCGGCCTGGCGAAGGCGCCCTATACCCTCGCGGACCTGGCCGCGCTGCACAAGACCCTGCTGTTCGGCGACGAGGACGTGCAGGCGCTGCGCCGCAGCAAGGCGATCCTGGCCGACCAGACCGACGCGATCCTCGACGTCTGGTACGGCTTCGTCGCGTCGACGCCGGAACTGGTGGTGTTCTTCGGCAACACCCGCACCGGACAGCCCGATGCGGCGTATCTGGAGGCGGTGCGCAAACGCTTCGCGCTTTGGATCCTGGACACCGCCGACGCGCGCCACGACCAGGCCTGGCTCGACTGGCAGTACGAGATCGGCCTGCGCCACAACCGGATCAAGAAGAATCGCACCGATGGCGTGGACAGCGTGCCGCAGGTCAGCTTCCGCTACCTGTCGGCGCTGGCGATCCCGATCACCACCACGCTGCGGCCGTTCCTGGCCAGTCGCGGCGCCGCGCCGGACGAGGTCGATCGCATGCACGCGGCCTGGGTGAAATCGGTGCTGCTGCAGACCATCCTGTGGAGCCACCCTTACGTCAAGGACGGCGAGTTCTGATTGCCCTGATCAGCTTTCCCGCAACAAAGCCGTCAACCCATCCTCGGGCAACAAGCCCTGCAGGCTCCGTGCCGGAACATGGGCCACCATGAACTCTAGGCTTGCGGCTTCGTGATCGGAGATCGACGCCGTTCCCGTTGCCAGCACGGCCTTGTCGGCCATGCGGCGGCAGTGCAGGCGCAGGCGCACGGATTCGCCCGGCAGGATCGGGCGCTTGAAGATGCATTTGCGCACCGCGGTCAGCATGCCGAGATGCCCGGGTCCGATGCTGCGGGCAACCGGGTCGCCGGCGAGCAGGCCTATGCCTGCGAGCTGGGCCGCTGCTTCGAGCAACAGCACGCCGGGCACGATCGCGCAACCGGGGAAATGCCCGGCCAGCAGGGGGTTGGTTCGATCCCAAAACGCAACGCCTGCGTAGCTGTCATGCGCCAGTACAGTGACCTGGCGGACGAACAGCATCGGGGCCCGGTGCGGGATCAGGCGTTCGATCGCGGCCTGATCCAGCCGGATCGGGTAGTTGAGCGATGCGTCGTCAGGAACGGGTGCGGTCATCGGGGCAATCTTCTGGGGACGGGGCGGACGGCAGCGGCGACGTTCATAAGGGGGCAAGAGCGTGTCGGCGTCTGCCCTGCAGCCAGTCTGCCGCTCGCGCAGTCGCAACGCCCGTGGCCATGCCCAGAATGCATCCGGCGATCACGTCCCACGCCACGTGCTGCTTGGTGGCGAGGGTCGAGTAGCTGATCGCGATGCACCACAGTGCGTTCGCGACATGCGGCCACCGGGGCGCGCGCATCTGGTGCAACGCGCGCCGCAGCCACGCCCAGGCAAAGACGGCAAAGGCCACGTGCATCGAAGGAAAGACATTGCCGGCACGGTCCACCGACTGCAGCAGACGACCCGGCGGCATCTGGCTCCAGTCGGTGCCCTGCTGCACGAACGTGGTCGGGTACCAGTAGTAGCAGGCGAGACCGATGGCGCACATCAGCAGCGCCGCCACACCGTGCCAGAACAGTGAAGACCAGTTCGCCTGCAGCGCGCCCGGCAAGCTGACATAGATCCACAATGAGAAATAGACCAGCACCCACGCCGGAGAAAACGGAATGGCCTTGTCAAGCGCGGTGGTCGGTATCACGGTGACCGGATACGCCTGATGCTGCAGCAGGTAGAAGTAGCACTGGAAGAACATCCACATGTACAGCGTGGTGCCCGCGGCCTTGAGCCACCACAGCGTGGTGATGCGCCGCACCGCCTCGCGCGGCCAGCGGTCAGACGGTGCTTGTCGAATCGCGGAGCCGGCCATGCGTCACTCGTAAATGCCGACCAGCGCCACACCGCCGGTCAGGTAGTGTTTGCTTGCCACCAGCGGGCTGCCGGCGAACGCGGCGCCGTGCAGGTCGTCGTAGCGTAGGTAGGCGCCGAACCACAGCCTGTCCATCTTCTTGCTCAGCGACAGCAGCATCTGCGAGCCGCTGTAGCCGCCCGCGGATTGGTACGCCGGACGCACAGGCGTCGCGTATTGCGGCGCCACGTCGTAGAAGTAGGCATGCTGCCTGCGGTCGGCAAAGATCGGGCCGGTGACCATGCCCAGGTTCCAGCCGCGCAACGGTACGTCCAGGTTCAGGTTGGGCGAAAACACGATCCCCACGCTGCGCGGCGAACGCTCCACCGTGATGGCCTGGCGCACCGGCAGGCGCAGGCGCAGGTTGACTGGCTCCACCTTGCCGTCGAGCAGGATGATGTCGAGCTGCGGGCCCAACTCCACCGTGGGGTTCAGGTCGGGCATGCCGCTGCGCTCGGGCACGTCGCTGTTGACCGGCGGCGAGAGCGACGCGCTGATCGACAGTTCGACGCGCGTGCTGTTGAACAGGTCTCCGCGCACGCCGTACTTGTCGGACTTGAAGAAATCGCCTTCGTAGTGGAGGTAGGGTACCGGAAGAATCATCCCGTGCCGGGTCGCGGCGCCGCGGTAGGCAGGGTAGCCGATGGCGCCCACCCCCAGGCCGATCCCTTCCAACCCCTGAATGCCGAAAAGGGCGCGCGTGGGCGTCCGAGTACTGTCTTCGGCCGCCGGGGCCACGGCGGCCGCATCGGCTTGTGCAGCCGGTGCGAGACCCTGGGCAGCCAGCGGCATGCTCGCGGTGCACGCCAGAGCCAGAGTGGCGGCGAGCCTCAACGGACTACGTCTCGCAGGCACGGACCAGCAAGGCCACATTGCTGCCGCCGAATGCAAACGAGTTGGACAGCGCATAACGCACCTGGCATCCGTGGCGCGCCTCGTTCGGGATGTAGTCGAGCGGGCAGGCCGGATCGGGTTGCTGCAGGTTGGCTGTCGGTGGCAGCGAACCGGTGCGCAGGCTCATCAGCGTGCTGCCAAATTCGACGGCGCCGGCGGCGCCGATCAGGTGGCCGTGCATGGACTTGGTCGCGCTGATCGGGATGTGCACGGCATGCCCTCCGAAGACCTGGGCGATGGACTGGCTTTCGGTCGCGTCGCCCAGGCCGGTGGCGGTGCCGTGGGCGTTGATGTAGCCGACCTCGGCCGGATCGATGCCGGCCTCGTCCAGCGCCAGCCGCATCGCGCGTGCCTGGCCCTCGGCGCTGGGCGCGGTGAGATGACCGGCATCGCTGCTGCTGCCGTAGCCGCAGAGCACGCCGTAGGCAGCGGCGCCGCGCGCCTCGGCCGCAGCGCGGGTTTCGAGCAGCAGCGCTGCAGCGCCTTCACCCAGCACGAATCCGTTGCGGCGAGCGTCGAACGGTTTGCAGCTCGCCGCGACATCCTCAGGATCCGGCGCGGCCAGCACGCGAAGCGCATTCCAGCCGAGGTAGGCGCCGGTGGTGATCTGCGCCTCGGTGCCGACGACCAGCACGGTGTCGGCCAGTCCGTGCCGGATGGCGCGCCAGGCCTCGCCCAGCGCCACCGCGGAAGAAGCGCAGGCGACGCAGCAGGTCTGCGACGGTCCCTGCAGGCGGTAGCGCATCGACAGCGCCGCGGCCGTCGCATTGGCCATCAGACGCGGAACCGTCAGCGGGTGCATCACGGTGGGGTTGCGGTGATCGCTGCCGACCGGGTCGTACACGCGCTGATAGAAGGTGCTGTAGAGCGCTTCCATGGTTTGCGCGCCCGCCAGGCCGACACCCACGTAGACGCCGGAACGCTCGGGTGCGAGAGAGTCCGGCTCCAGCCGCGCGTCCCGCATGGCCTCGGCGGCAGCCGCCAGCCCCAGTTGCGCGGAGCGATCCAGGCCGCGGTCCGCACGATCGACCAGCGACTCGAACCCGGCCGGCACACAGGCTGCCAGCATGCCCGGCAACCAGCGCGTCACCGATTCGGGCGCAGGGCCGATCGCGGAGCGGCCCTGCAGCCAGTTGCCGAAGGACTCCTGCGCCGTCAGCCCGGACGGGGTCACCATGCCGACGCCGGAGACGACCACTTCGCGCATGTCGGGCCGTCTCAGGCCGACGCGTCCGGCGCAGGACCTGCAGGGAAATCGGGAACGAGGCCGCGATGCCTTGCGCGCACGGCTGCCTCCAGGTCGGCCACGACTTCATCGAGCGTCATGTCCGCGTAGCGCATCGGCTCCTCGATCTGGAAGCCGTATCGGTCCTCGACCTCGAACAGCATTTCCACCAGTCCGAGCGAATCGAGGCCCAGTTCTTTCATCCTGGCATGCGGGTCCGCCAGCTTCTGCTCGTCCAGTCCGGGTTGCTGGAGCAGGAAGTCGTGAATCAGGTCACGTAGCATGGGCAGGCAAGGAAACGCGAGGCGAGAATGAAAAAATGTCCTAGGACCTGGCTGTCGGCGCGGATCGGCAGGCGACTATCGTAACGCCTGTGCCGTGACCGGGGGCTCCGTTTTCGCGGACCGCCTTTGTCAGAATTCAACCCGCCCGGGAAACACCCAAACCAGCAGCGCCGTCATCACCAGGTAGCGCAGGAACTTGCCGATCGCCATCCAGCCCAGGCAGGGCCAGAACGGCATCTTCAGCCAGCCGGCGACCGCGCACAGCGGGTCGCCAATCACCGGCAGCCACGACAGCAGGCAGGCGATCGGACCGAGCCGGCGCAGCCAGTCGAGCGCACGCAGGTGCGTGGCCGAATGCCGGTACTTGTCGACCACTTGGTGCGCGGCGTAGCCCATCCACCAGTCGAGCGCGCCGCCGAGCGTGTTGCCCAGCGTGGCCACCAGCACTGCGGGCCAGTACAGCTCGGGGTTGAGCTTGACCAGGCCGAACACGGCCGGCTCGGAGCCGAGCGGGATCAGCGTGGCCGACACGAACGAGATCACGAACACCGCGCCCAGGCCGAACTGCGGCAGCGCCAGCAAGGTGAGCAACTGTTCGATCCAGCCCGGCATGGTGGCCGCGAGTATAGGCAGGCCGGGTTTGATCGATCGGCGCCGGCGGATGCGGCGACTAGAATGAAAGCCTTCCCCCGCGCCGCACTCCCGACTGCCATGAAACTTGGACCGTTTGCCCTGGCGAACCCGGTGTTCGTCGCGCCGATGGCCGGCGTGACCGACCGGCCGTTCCGGCGCCTGTGCAAGCAGCTCGGCGCAGGCTATGCGGTCAGCGAGATGGTGACTTCGCGCCGCGAGCTGTGGGATTCGCTGAAGACCTCGCGCCGCGCCGACCATGCCGGCGAACCGGGTCCGATCGCGGTGCAGATCGCCGGCACCGACGCGGCGATGATGGCCGAGGCGGCGGCCTACAACATCGATCGCGGCGCGCAGATCATCGACATCAACATGGGCTGCCCGGCGAAGAAGGTCTGCAGCAAATGGGCCGGCTCGGCGCTGATGCAGGACGAACCGCTGGCGCTCGCGATCGCCGAGGCGGTGGTCGCGGTGTGCGCGCCGCAAGGCGTGCCGGTCACGCTGAAGATGCGCACCGGCTGGTCCGCCGCGCACCGCAACGCGCCGCGCCTCGCGCGCGACTTCGAGCGCGCCGGCGTGCAGATGCTCGCGGTGCACGGGCGTACCCGCGAGCAGGGCTATTCCGGCCAGGCCGAGTACCAAACGATTGCGGAAGTCAAGGCCGCGGTGCGCATTCCGGTGGTGGCGAACGGCGACATCAGGGCGCCGGAGCAGGCGCGAGACGTGCTGCTTGCTACCGGCGCCGACGCGGTGATGATCGGCCGCGCGGCGCAGGGCCGACCCTGGATCTTCCGCGAGGTCGCGCATTTCCTCGTGACCGGCGAGCACCTGGCGCCGCCGCTGGTGGCCGAGGTGCGGCGCGTGCTGCAGGATCACCTGCAGGATCACTACGCGCTGTACGGCGAGGCGACCGGCGTGCGCAGCGCGCGCAAGCACATCGGCTGGTACGTGCGCGCGCTGCCCGGCGGCGAGGCGTTTCGCGCCCGAATGAACCGGATCGAAGGCTGCGCCGAGCAGGCGGCGGCGGTCGCGGCGTTCTTCGACGAACTCGGCGCCGCTGGCGACCGATTGCCCGACGGCATGACCTGGGCGGCGCGCCGGCAACAACAAGAACCGCGAGGGGAACGGATCGATGAGCAGGAAGCACATTGAGGAGACGGTGCGCACCAGCCTGGAGGGCTACTTCAGGGATCTGCGCGGCGCCGAGCCGGGCGGGCTGTACGAGATGATGGTCAAGGTCGTCGAGCGCCCGCTGCTCGAGGTGGTGATGCGCGAGGCCGACCAGAACCAGTCGCGCGCGGCCGAATGGCTGGGGCTGAACCGCAACACGCTGCGCAAGAAGCTGCTCGAACACAAGTTGTTGAAGTGACCCCCAGCCTTCGCGCACTGCGTGTCGCTCCGTCAACCCCCTGCGAGGGGGCACCGCCAGCGGCCGGGCCAAGCCCGCTCCGCGGCGGTCGCTGGAACGGCCTGCTCCGCGGCCTCTTGTACCCGTTTCATGCGCTTTTCTGTCAATGAACGCACTGATCTCCGTTTCCGACAAGACCGGCATCGTCGAATTCGCCCGTGCGCTGCACGAGCTCGGCGTTGCGTTGATCTCGACCGGCGGCACCGCGAAGCTGCTGCACGAGCAGGGGCTGCCGGTGACCGAAGTCGCGCAGCTCACGCAGTTTCCCGAAATGCTCGACGGCCGCGTCAAGACGCTGCACCCCGCGGTGCACGGCGGCCTGCTCGCGCGCCGCGGCCTGCCCGAGCACATGGCGGCGCTGCAGCGGCACGGCATCGCGACGATAGACCTGCTGGTGGTCAACCTCTATCCATTCGAGGCCACGGTGGCCAAGCCCGGCTGCACGCTGGCGGAGGCGATCGAGAACATCGACATCGGCGGTCCGGCGATGGTGCGCAGCGCGGCGAAGAACTGGCAGGACGTGGCGGTGCTGACGGACGCCGGCCAGTACGCCGCGGCACTCGACGAGCTTAAGCGCCACGGCAGCTTGAGCGAGAAGACGAAGTTCACGCTCGCGGTGGCCGCGTTCAACCGCGTCAGCAACTACGACGCGGCGATCAGCGATTACCTGTCTGCTATTGATTTCGAAGCTAACAATGCAGATTCCACGCCGGCTAGGTCGCTATTTCCTTCACAAAGCAACGGCCGGTTCGTGAAACTGCAGGATCTGCGCTACGGCGAGAATCCGCACCAGCAGGCCGCGTTCTACCGCGACCTGTATCCGGCGCCCGGCTCGCTGGTGACCGCGCGCCAGCTGCAGGGCAAGGCGCTCAGCTACAACAACATCGCCGACGCCGACGCCGCCTGGGAATGCGTGAAGAGCTTCGATCCGCGCAGCGACGGCGCGGCCTGCGTGATCGTCAAGCACGCGAATCCCTGTGGCGCGGCGCTCGGCCGGGACGCGTTGCAGGCGTACCGCAAGGCGTTCCAGACCGACCCGACCTCGGCGTTCGGCGGCATCATCGCGTTCAACTGCCCGGTCGACAAAGCCACGGCCGAGGCCGTGCGCGAGCAGTTCGTCGAGGTGCTGATGGCGCCCGGCTACAGCCCGGACGCGCTGGCGCTGTTTCAGGCGACCAAGGCGAAGCAGAACGTGCGTATTCTCGAGATCGCGCTGCCGCCGGGCGGGAAAACGGATTGGGACAACGGCCGCAATGCGATCGACGCGAAGCGCATCGGCTCGGGCCTGCTGCTGCAGACCGCGGACAACCACGAGTTGGGCCTGTCCGAACTGAAGGTCGTCACGCGCAAGGAGCCGACACCCGAGCAGTTGGAGGACCTGTTGTTCGCCTGGAAGGTCGCGAAGTTCGTGAAGAGCAACGCGATCGTGTTCTGCCGGGACCGGATGACGCTGGGCGTCGGCGCGGGGCAGACGAGCCGGGTCGATTCGGCGCGTATCGCCGGCATCAAGGCCGACAGCGCGGGCCTGACTCTTTCCGGCAGCGCGGTCGCGAGCGACGCGTACTTCCCGTTCCGCGACGGGCTCGACCTGGTCGCCGAGGCCGGCGCGAACTGCGTGATCCAGCCCGGCGGCTCGATGCGCGATGCCGAAGTGATCGCCGCGGCCGACGAGCGCGGCATCGCGATGGTGTTCACCGGCGTGCGGCATTTCCGGCACTGAAGGACCACCCCCAGGCTGCGCGCACTGCGTGTCGCTTCGCCAACCTCCTTCAAGGGGGCACCGCCAGCGGCCGGCCGAGCCCGCTCCGCGGCGGTCTTGGCACAAGCCTGCTCCGCGGCCTCTCGACCTGGCAACGCGCCTGTCGTTTTACGCGCCGCGGCGGTTCAGAGCAGCGCGGCCATCCGGCGCGCCGCGGCCTGCAGCGCGGACAGCTGCCGCAGCGGGTTGTCCAGCGACAGGCGCGTGCTCGGCGCGTGCACCGCGATCGCGGCGCGGGTGCGGCCGTGGGCGTCGCACACCGGCACCGCGGCGGCGTTCAGGCCGGCAATGAATTCCTCGCGATCGGTCGAATAGCCGCGCTTGGCGATTTGTTCGCATTCGGCGCGAAGCGCCGCGGCCGAGGTGATCGTCGCCGGCGTCATCGCTTCGAATTCAGTCCCGTCGATCAGCGCGTCGCGTTGCGCCGCGGGGAGCGTCGCGAGAAACAGCTTGCCGCTGGCGGTGCAGTGCAGCGGCACATGGGCGCCGACGTCCAGCGTCAGCCGCCACGGCCAGGGCGCCTCGACCCGATCGAGGTAGATCACCTTCGCGCCGTCGAGCGCGGTGAAGTTGCAGGTCTCGCCGACCTGCGCCACCAGTTGCTCGAGCACCGCGTGGCGCAGCCCGCGCAGCACGCCGTTGTTCAGCGTATCGAGCGCCATGCGGCGCAGCGCCGGCCCGACGCTGAACGAGCGCTCGTCGATGTCGCGGACCAGCCAGCCGCCGCTCAGCAACTGTCCGCAGAGCCGATGCGCGGTGGCTTTGGGCAGATCGAGCCGCGCGCCGATTTCGGCCAGCGTCAGCGCGCGGCCTTCCGAAGCGATCAGCGCCAGCAGTGCGAGGCTGCGCTCCGACGACGAGTTCGGGCCCGGCACAACAGATGGATCGGGTTGGTATTTCATAAGGGCTATTGCCTATTATGGAACGTTTAGTTCCGGAATGTCATTTCTTATATTATCGAATCGGAACCAATGATTCCGAAATTTTGCACCACCACAGACCGATAGAGAAGCCCATGTCGCAGGAATTCGATTACATCGTCGTCGGTGCCGGATCGGCCGGCTGCGTGCTGGCGGCGCGGCTCAGCGAAGACCCGGCGACCCGGGTGTTGCTGCTCGAAGCCGGCCCGCCCGACAGCTCGTTCTGGATCCACCTGCCGATCGGCTACGGCAAGACGATGTGGGACAAGCGCCTGAATTGGTGCTTCGAAACCGATCCGGACCCGAACATGAACGGCCGGCGCATCTATTGGCCGCGCGGCAAGACGCTGGGCGGGTCGAGCTCGATCAACGGCCTGATCTACATCCGCGGCCAGCGCGAGGACTACGACCACTGGGCAGCGCTCGGCAACGAGGGCTGGGGCTACGACGATCTGCTGCCGTACTTCATCAAATCCGAAGGCAACCAGCGCGGCGCAAGCGTTTTTCACGGCGGCAGCGGCCCGCTGCGCGTGTCCGACATCGGCGCGAAGAACGAACTGATCGAAGCCTTCATTGCCGGAGCCGGCGAGCAGGGCGTGCCGCGCACCGACGACTTCAACGGCGCGCGCCAGGAGGGCGCCGGCTACTACCAGCTGACCACCTGGGGCGGTTGGCGCTGCAGCACCGCCAAGGCCTATCTGAAGCCGGCGCGCGGCCGCGCCAATCTGGCGGTGCAGACCGACGCGCAGGCTGCCGGGCTCGTCATCGAGAACGGCCGCGCAGTCGGCGTACGCTTTCGCCAGGGCGGCGCAATGAAGACCGCGCGCTGCCGCGCCGAGGTGCTGCTCGCGGCCGGCGCGATCCAGTCGCCGCAGCTGCTGCAGCTGTCGGGCATCGGTCCGGCGGCGCTGCTGGGCCAGCATGGCATCCCGGTCGCACGCGACCTGCCGGGCGTCGGCGAGAACCTGCAGGACCATCTGCAGATCCGGCTGATCTTCGAGTGCAGCAAGCCGATCACGACCAACGACCAGCTGAACTCCTGGTTCGGCCAGGCCAAGCTCGGGCTGCAATGGGCGATCTCGCGCAGCGGGCCGCTGGCGGTCGGCATCAACCAGGGCGGCTGCTTCATGCGTGTGCTGCAGGATGAGGGCCCCGAGGCGTCGCCTTCGGCGTCGCCGCCCCCCATGGGGGTGGGATCGACCGGCGAAGCCGGATCGACCCAGAGCCAGCGCCCCGACATCCAGTTCCACGTCGCGACGCTGTCGGCCGACATGGCCGGCGGCAAGGTTCATCCGTTCTCGGGCTTCACGTTCTCGGTGTGCCAGCTGCGGCCGGAGTCGCGCGGGCATATCCGCATCCGCTCGACCGATCCGTTCGAGCCACCCGAGATGCAACCCAATTACCTGGCCACCGATCTCGACCGCCGCACCGCGGTGGCCGGCGTCAAGGCGGCGCGCGCGATCGCCGCCGCACCTTCGATGCGCGGCCTCGTCCGGCGCGAGGTCAAGCCCGGCCCCGAGGCAGGCGACGACGCGGCGCTGCTCGAGTTCTGCCGCAACAACGGCGCGACGATCTTCCACCCGACCGGCACCTGCAAGATGGGCAGCGACCCGATGGCGGTGGTCGACGCGCGGCTGCGCGTGCATGGCGTCGGTGGTTTGCGCGTCATCGACGGCTCGGTGATGCCGACCCTGGTGTCCGGCAACACCAACGGTCCGATCGTGGCGATGGCCGAGAAAGCCGTCGACATGATCCGCGAGGACGCGCGCAGGCACTGAGCGCGCCGCACACTCGCGGGGGCATCGGCCGTTCGCTCAGAGTGAGTCGCTCTCGACGCCAGGGCGGGATGGATGCCTCGGAGCGCCGGCCCCGACGTTGCGCGGCCCCATCAGCCCGCGTCCAGCAGCTTGAGCCGCTGCACCTTGCCGGACGGACCGCGCGGCAGCTCCATGACGAAGCGGAACGTCTTCGGCGTCTTGTAGCGGCCGAGCTGTTCGATGCAGAAATCCGTCAACTCGCCGGCGCTGCACGCGGCGCCGCCCCGCAGCACGACGCAGGCGAGGATCTCCTGCCCGTAATGGCGGTCCGGCATGCCGACCGCCGCGGCCTCGAGCACCGCCGGGTGCCGCAGCAGCGCCTCGTCGATCTCGCGCGGCGCGATGTTCTCGCCGCCCTTGATGATCAGCTCCTTGATGCGGCCGGTGACGAAGAAGTAGCCGTCCGCGTCCTGGTGCCCGAGGTCGCCGGTGCGCAGCCAGCCGTCCGGCGTGAACGCGGCCTTCGTCGCCGTGTCGTTCTTGTAGTAACCGCGCATCACGTTCGGGCCGCGGATCACGATCTCGCCGCTTTCACCTGCGGCCAGCGGCTTCAGCTGTGCATCGACCACGCGCGCCTCGCAGCCGCTGGCAAGGCCGACCGAACCGAGCCGGCGCCGCTCGCCCGACAGCGGATTCGAGAACGACGGCGCGGCGGTCTCGGTCAGTCCCATCGTCTCGATCACGCCAATGCCGAAGCGCTGCTCGAACGCGCGGAGTAGATCCGGCGGGAGCGCTGCCGACGCGGAGCGGCAAAAGCGCAGCGCGGCAAACTCGGTGCGGGCCGGCGCCTCGCCGTCGAGCAGGTACGAGATGATGGTCGGCACCACGTTCAGCCATGTGCAGCGGCGCCCTATCGCCTGCGCCCAGAACCGCCCGGCGGAGAACTTCGGTGCGACCGCCAGGCTGCCGCCTTCGACCAGCGGAGCGAGCATCGCGACCACGAACGCGTTGATGTGGTAGAGCGGCAGCACCGCGAGCACACGGTCGTTCGCGCCCAGCTCGTGCGCCTCCGAGATCGCGCGGGCATTCGCGACCAGATTCGACTGGGTCAGCATCACGCCCTTCGGAACACCGGTGGTGCCCGAGGTGTACATCAGCAGAGCGACCGCGTCGGCGTCCGGGCCTTCCATGCCGTCGTGCCGCGCATCGGCTGCGGGCTTGTCCGTTGCGGACTCGCCCGGCAGCACCGTGCCGGCGGGGTCGGCGACCAGCAGCGCGATCGGCCGATCGAGCGTGGCGATCAATGCGCGTACCTTCTGTTCCCATTCGGGCGCGACGACGGCCAGCCTGCAGTCCGAATGATCGAGCACATAGCGCATCTGCTCTGGTTGCGACAGCAGGTTGACCGGGTTCACGATATAGCCGCCCCACAGAGCGCCCAGCAGGATCCGCAGGGTGTTCAGGCCGTTCGGCATCACGACCGAGACCGTATCGCCGGGGCCGAGGCCCTGCGCGCGCAGCAGCGCGGTCACCTGCCTGCACGATGCGGCGAGGTCGCGGTGGTACAGCACGCCTTCGTCGTCGGCCGCGAGCGCGTACGGTGCTCCAAGCTGCGCCGCGCCGCTTCGTTCGATCAGCGCGCGCACGGTCGTTGCACCGGGATTCATGATTTCCCCGCCGCCTGGAAATACGCGCCGAAGATGTCCTGCTCGCTCGGGATCCGCTCCGCGATGCGGCGCGCGATCCGCGTGATGTTCAGGTAGTGCCGGTAGTTCATGTTGTCCGAGAAGTTGTTCTTGCCCCAGGTGCCGCAGCCCATCGACAGCGAAAACGGCAGGCCGTTGTCGAAGCTGCCGCCGGTGGCAACGCAATGCGCCTGATTCACGATCACGCGCGACACCGGCAGCCGCTGCCCGAGCGCGAGCGCACGCGCATCGACGCCGCTGTGCAGCCCGACCGAATGGCCGGCGCCCTGATAACGGTAGATGCGCTCGACCAGTGCCGCCGCCTGCTCGAAGTCGGCCACGTGGTATAGCGCGAGCACCGGGCTCAGCTTCTCGCCCGAAAACGGGTGCTCGGGACCGACGCCGTCTTCTTCCACCATCAGCACCGAGGGGTTGCGCTCGGCGATGCGCCCCCAGTCGCGCGCCGCGCCGGGGTCGGCCTCGGCGGCGCGTTCGGCGATCGCGCGCGCCGATTGCCCGATCACCGCCTGCGACAACTTGCCGTCTGGCCACATCAGTCGTTCCAGCAGCGCCTTCTGCGCCACGCTCAGCAGCACCACGCCGCGCGATTGCAGCTCAGCCAGCAGTGGCGCGCGCACGGCGTCGATCACGATCACGCTGTTCTCCGACGAGCAGCTGGTCGCGTTGTCGAAGGTCTTGGAGCGCACGATTCCGTCTGCGGCGGCAACGATGTCGGCGCTCTCGTCGACGATGCTCGCGACATTGCCGGCGCCGACGCCGAACGCGGGCGTGCCGCTCGCGTACGCGGCACGCACGTTCGCCTGCGAACCGGTGGCGACCACCAGGTCGCAACGCTGCATCAGCTCCGCGGTTGCCTGTTTGTTCACCGGCGCCGCCAGCACCTGCACCAGGTCGCGTGGCGCGCCGATGCGGCCCAGTTCGGCATGGATGAAGTCGACCAGCCTGACGCAGGTCGACCAGCCTTTCGGCGACGGCGCGACGATCACCGCGTTGCGCCCTTTCAGCGCGTTGATGATCTTGTTCGCCGGCGTCGCGGCCGGATTGGTCGACGGGGTGATCGCGCACACCACGCCGACCGGCCGCGCGATCTCGATCAGCCCCTGCTGCGGATCCTCGGCAATCACGCCGACCGACTTCGCGTGCTGCAGGTCGCGCAGCAGACCGAGTGTCTTGCGATGGTTTTTCGCAATCTTGTCGGCGACATTGCCGATGCCGGTCGCGGCGACCGCGAGCTCGGACAGCTCCCGGTTGCGCTCGGGCTGCATGATGGCCCAGCCGGCCGCCAGCACCGCGAGGTCGACCTGCTGCTGTGTCCAGGTCTCGAACTGGCGCTGCGCGACGCGCGCGCGGCGCACCTGCTCGGCGATCGGGCTCGAAGCGCCAAGGTTGGATTCGTCGTTTGTCATGGTGATCCGAGAAGAGGGTAGGGAGACGAGCGCGTCAGCGATGGCTTGGCCCCGGCATTCCGGGCACCAACGCCGCCGGCGTCGGTGCGTCGTATTCGGACGGGTCGGAGACCTTGCGCGTCGGGTCGATGAACAGCGCGGCGACGATGCCGACCGCGAGCAGCAACGCCGACGCGGCAAACGGCAGCGAATAGCTGCCGGTGACCTGGATCAGAAAGCCGAACACGATCGGCGAGATCATGCCGGCAACGCCGAAGCCGGTGTTCATGATGCCGCCCGCGGTGCCTGCGTAGCCGCCGGCGATGTCCAGCGGCAGCGTCCACAGCACCGCGTTCGTCAGTTCGAGAAAGAAGAACGACGCCGACAGCAGCGCGACTGCGAGCATCGGGTCATGCGTGCCGACCACCGGCAGGATGAAGATCAGCGCGCCGCCGAGGCCGATCACCAGCATCATGCGGCGCGCGATCTTCACGTTGCCGGTGCGGCGGTACACCGTGTCCGACACCACGCCGCCCAGCGTGTCGCCGACCACGCCGGCCAGCAGCGGCAGCGCGGTGAAGAGGGCCAGCTGCTTCAGGTCGAATCCGCGTGCGTCCTTCAGGTACGACGGCAGCCAAGTCAGGAACACCCACAGCGACCAGCCGTAGCAGAAGTCGACGAAGGTGACGAGCCACATCTTGCGCAGCAGTTCGGCCCACGGCGTCTTGCCGCGGTGCTTTTGCTTGCGCGCGGCGCCGGCGCCGATTTCCTTCAGCTCCCGAGGCGTCATCCACTTGTGCTCGTTCGGCGTGTTGCGGAAGAACCAGAGGTACAGCGCGGTCCACAGCAGGCTCACGACGCCGAGCGCGATGAACGATTCGCGCCAGCCGTACAACGCGACGATGCCGATCACGATCGGCGGCGTGACGGCGCCGCCGAGCCGGGCGAAGCTGTGCGTGATGCCCTGTGCGAACCCACGCTCGGTGGCCGGCATCCAGAACGTGAACGCGCGCGTCGCGGTCGGGAACGCGCCGCCTTCGCCCACGCCCAGAATGAAGCGAAACACCATCAGCGAGGTCACCCCCCAGGCGAACCCGCACAGGATCGTGGCCGCGGCCCAGATCAGGCTCAGCACGGTCAGCACCGCCCGCGGGCCGAAGCGGTCGGCGCACCAGCCGCCGATGATCTGCATCGCCGCATAGGGGTAGGCAAACGCAGAGAACACCAGGCCGAGTTCGGTCGGAGTCAGGCCGAATTCCTTGCGGATGAACGGCGCGGCCACCGCGATGTTGACGCGATCGATGTAGGCGATGAAATAGAGCAGGCACATGACCCCGAGGATCAGGTGGCGGACCTTGAACTTGCTGCGCATGTTGTCTCCTGTAAAGTAGGTCAGCGGCTAAAGTTCTAAATAATAGAATACAATATCAAAATATAGAACCAAGCTTAGTTCAACAGTCGTCATGTGACAAGAGGAGATTCACCATCCCCGATTTGGCCGGTGGGCGTGACGCGCGGCCGACCGTGCCGGGCCTTCGGTCCGGCACGCGTTTCGGTGCGAGCGGTCAGCCGGGCGCCTGCTGCGTGGCGTCGGCGGCGCGGTAGCCCAGCAGTTCGCTGGCGCCGCGCGCGCATTCGAGCAACTGCTCGGAAAGCGCTCGCGCCTGGGCCCGGCCAAAGCGGATCGACGGCACGGACATGCCGACCGCGGCGACCGGCGTTGCGCGCGCGTCGAAGATCGGCGCCCCCAGCCCGCAGACGCCGAGCCGCCATTCCTCGTGGTTCTCCGCGTAGCCGCGGGTCTGCGTTAACGCGAGCTCCGCATGCAGGGCGTCGAAGTCGGTGATGGTGTTCGGTGTGTGCGCGACCAGAGTGCCCAGCAGCGGACGCAACGCCGCCGGTTCGAGATGCGCCGCCGCGAGCAACGCCTTGCCGGTGGCCGCGCAGTAGGCCGGTGCGCGCCCGCCGATGCGCGAATAGGCGGCCACCGGCAGCGGGCTGTCGAATTTGTCGAGGTAGACGATTTCGGCGCCGTCGCGAACCGCGAGATGGATCGTCTCGCCCGTCGCCTGCGCCAGCCGCGCCAGCGCCGGCCGCACCAGGCGCGGTACGTCGATCGCCGCGCCGATCAGGGTGCCGAGCTCGAACAGCCGCAGGCTGGCCCGGTAGGTGCTGCTCGTCTCGTCGCGCTGCGCCCAGCCGCAGGCGACCAGAGTCTGCAAGGTGCGGTGTGCGTTGCTGCGCCCCAGTCCCAGCGCCTGCGCCACCTCGCTGACCCGGCAGTCGCGCTGCTGGCGCACCAGCCATTCCAGCACGCCGAGGCCTTTCGCCAGCGTTGAATCCATCAGTGGGTTCCTTGACTGCGCCGACGGCCGCGCCGGCTCCGCCGATTATGGAACCGGCCGGCGGCACGCGCAGCTTGACGCCGATCGGCGCATGCCGGATTGTCGGCATAGTCGATCGAGTCCGATCATCGAAAAAAGCGGCGACGAAAACCCAGCATTTATCGTTTGTCGTACGCTACCCTGCGGCCGATACGGCATCCGGCGGCCGAAACGACGAACATCGACCGGGTGCATTCACAGGAGACAGGCGTGACGCAGATCGACTCACGCACATCGGGCGCCGTTCCTTCGGATTTTTCGCGGGCGGATGCGCGCAGCATGCGCATGGCCATCCGTTCCGGCCAATGGCGCAACCACACCAGCGGCCTGGCCCCGGCGCATGTGCAGGGCAACGTCGTGATCCTGCCGCAGGCGCTGGCGTCGGACTTCCTGCGCTTTTGCCAGCGCAACCCCAAGCCCTGTCCGCTGCTGGCGGTGTCCGAGCCGGGCGACGCTACGCTGCCGACGCTGGGAGAGGACATCGACATTCGCAGCGACGTTCCGCGCTACCGCGTCTGGCGGCGCGGCGAGTTGATCGAGGAACCGAACGATATCGCCGCGCTGTGGCAGGGCGACCTGGTGACGTTCGTGCTCGGCTGCTCGTTCTCGTTCGAGCATGCGCTGATCGACGCCGGGATCGAGCTGCGCCATGTCCGCGAGGGCAGGAACGTCGCGATGTACCGCACCAACATCGCGACCGCGCCGGCCGGGCCGTTCCGCGGACCGCTGGTGGTTTCGATGCGGCCGATGAAGGCGGCGGACGCGATCCGCGCGGTGCAGATCACCGCGCGCGTGCCGGCGGTGCACGGCGCGCCGATCCATCTCGGCGATCCGTCGCTGATCGGCATCGCCGACATCGCCCACCCCGATTTCGGTGACCCGGTCGCGGTCGAGCCGGACGAGCTGCCGGTGTTCTGGGCCTGCGGGGTCACGCCGCAGGCGGCGGTGATGGAGGCTCGGCCGACGTTTTGCATCACCCATGCGCCGGGCTACATGCTGATCACCGATCGGCTGAACCGCGATCTGCCGTTCGCCTAAGCCGGTGTCGCATGCATCTTGCAATGCAACACGGGCCGTCGCCGCGATGAATCCCGTTTCTTCCTCCGAGCCACGCCCCGTACGCTTGCTGCCGCTGGGCGACGCCGCGCTGACCGTGGAGTTTGACAGCGTGGTCGACCCCGAGGTTCATGCGCGCGTGATGGGTTTCGCCGCCGCGCTGGACGAACAGGCCGCGGGCGGCGCAGTCGATGGGCTGATCGAGTGGGTGCCGACGTTTCGTTCGGTGACGGTGTATTTCGATCCGGACCGGATCGATGCCGAGTTGTTGTCGGAGCGCCTGGGCGCGTTGGCGCGGCAGAGCGGGCCGCGCCGCATCGCCGGTGCGCGCTGGCGCATCCCGGTGTGCTTCGATGCCGAGTTCGCGCCCGACCTGGGCGACCTGGCCGCGGCCAAGGGCCTGACGCGAGAACAGGTGATCGAACTGATGACGCAGACCGTGTTTCGCGTCTACATGCTCGGGTTTCAGCCCGGCTTCGCTTACATGGGCGGGCTGCCCGAGCGGCTCGAGATGCCGCGGCTCGCGTCGCCGCGCAAGCGGGTGCCGGCCGGATCGGTAGCGGTCGCGCAGCGCATGTGCGCCGCCTATCCCTGGGACAGTCCGGGCGGCTGGCGGCTGCTCGGGCGCACGCCGGTGCCGCTGTTCGAGCCAAGGGACGCCGCGCGCCCCGCGCTGCTCGCGCCGGGCGACGAGGTGCTGTGGCTGGCGGTCGATCGCGAGACCTTTGGCGCGCTGCGCGTGCAGGCCGCATCGGCCGGCTTCGATCGCGCCGCGCTGCGCGAGGAGGCTGCGTGAGCGCCCGGCTCGAAGTGCTGGAGCCGGGACTGGCCGTCGCGGTGCAGGACCGCGGCCGCTTCGGTTTCCGCCGCCTCGGCGTGCCGGTGGCCGGCGCGCTGGATACCGACCTGCTCGCGGCGGCGAATGCGCTCGCAGGCAATCCGGCCGATGCCGCCGCGCTGGAAGTGCTGTTGACCGGCCCCACGCTGCGCGTGCGCTCCGGCCGCGTGCGGCTCGCGCTTGCCGGCGCGATCGGCGCTTCGGTGCAGCGCGCGCAGGGTGAGCCAGTGCAAGCCCCGCCGTGGAGCACGGTCACCGCCTCCGCCGGCGACACGGTGCGGTTCGGGGCCGTCGCCGCACCGAAGGAAGGCGGGCCCGCGATTGCGTATGTGGCGGTCAGTGGCGGCGTCGATGTGCCGCCGGCGCTCGGGAGCCGATCCACCTATGCACGCGCCGCGCTAGGCGGCGTGCAGGGGCGCGCGCTGGCCGCCGGCGACCTGCTCGGCTGCGCCGGCGCGGTCGGCGATGCGTTTCTGGAGTTCAAGGCGCCGCCGCTGGCCCAGGCCGACGGTCCGATCCGCGTCATCCCCGGGCCGCAGGCCGATCATTTCACCGAAGCGGCGCTGCAGGCGCTCTGCGATCAGCCGTTCACCGTCACGCCGGACAGCGATCGCATGGGCTTGCGGCTGCAGGGCCCGTTGCTCGCGCACAGCGCGCTCGGCGCCGACATCGCGTCCGACGGCGTGACGCCGGGCGCGATCCAGGTGCCGGCGAACGGCCAGGCTATCGTGCTGATGGCCGACTGCCAGACGGTCGGCGGCTACCCGAAGATCGCGACCGTGATCAGCGCCGACCTGCCGCGGCTGGCGCATCTACGGCCGGGTGCCCAGCTGCGCTTTGCCCGCGTCGGTCTGGCCGAGGCGGCGGCCGCGCGTGCCGAGCGGAAGCGAAGGCTCGCGCAATGGGTAGCCCGCATCGCGAGCCATCGCCCGCCGGGCGTGATCGACGAGGCCGCGCTGTACCACGGCAACCTGGTCAGCGGCATGGTCCGCGCCGATGCGATCGAATGAAGCCTATCCCCGTCAGGAGTCACCACATGCCGCAAACCGTCAACCTCAATGCCGATCTGGGCGAGAGCTTCGGCGCCTGGACCATGGGATCCGACCGCGAACTCCTGCGGTCGGTGAATTCGGCGAACGTGGCCTGCGGTTTCCATGCCGGCGACCCGCTGGTGATGCGAAACACGCTGCGGCTCGCGAAGGCGGCCGGCGTCAGCGTCGGCGCGCATCCGTCGTTTCCCGACCTGCAGGGCTTCGGGCGCCGGCGCATGCAGCTCGATCCGGCCGAGCTCGAGGCGGTGCTGATCTATCAGATCGCCGCGCTCGACGGCATGGCACGTACCGAGGGCCTGCGCATTGGCCATGTGAAGGCGCATGGTGCCTTGAGCAACATGGCCTGCGCCGACCCGGCGCTGGCGCGCACCGTGGCGCGCGCGGTCGCCGCGTACGACGCCAGGCTGATCCTGCTGGCGCCGGCGCTTTCGTGCCTGTGCAGCGCCGGGCGCGAGGCCGGGCTCGCGGTGGCCGAGGAAATCTTCGCCGACCGCGCCTACCTCGACGACGGCCAGCTCGTGCCGCGCAGCCGGCCCGACGCGATGATCCACGGCGCGGCGCAGTCGCTCGCGCATGTCGAGGCGATGCTCGCCGAGCAGGCGATCATTTCCGTCACCGGCCGGCGCCTGCCGACGGCGATCGGCAGCATCTGCGTGCATGGCGACGGGCCCGACGCCGTGGCCACCGCGGCGCATCTGCACGCGCAGCTCGAACACAAGGGCTACCGCTTGCAGCCGCTGTCCGCGCTGGCCGCGTGAGGCGAGTGGATGACCGGCGAACGGGCTATTGAGCGTACGCGGAGGTCAATGCCTGATGTAGCGCCCCGGGCGCGCCGAGGAGGATTGCAAACAAATAGTTGCTGAAGCCCAGGCAGGTTATTCGCAGTTTGCTATCTATTTTGTAGTGTCGCGAAGGCCTCACGCGCGGCGGCGATGGTTTCGTCGATGTCCTGAGCGCTGTGCGCGGCGCTGACGAAGCCGGCCTCGTACAGCGCCGGCGCGATGTAGATGCCGCGCTCGAGCAGCCCGTGGAACAGCCGGTTGAAGCGCGCCGCGTCGCTCTTCATCACAGCCGTGTAGTTGCGCGGCAGCTCGGGCAGCAGGAAGAAGCCGAACATGCCGCCTTCGCTGTCGGCGCAAAACGCAAGCCCCTGCTCGCCCGCGGCGGCTGCGAGTCCGTCGACCAGCGCGCGGGTGCGGTTCGCCAGCGTTTCGTGGAACCTCGGTTGCTTCAACTGGTGCAGCGTAGCCAGCCCGCAGGCGGTCGCGACCGGATTGCCCGACAGCGTGCCCGCCTGGTACACGGGCCCAAGCGGCGCGAGCTGCTCCATCACGGCGCGGCGGCCGCCGAACGCGGCCAGCGGCATGCCGCCGCCGATCACCTTGCCGAGTACCGTGAGATCCGGCGCGAAGCCGGCGATCTCGCGCGCATACAGGCTTTGCGCGCCGCCGAGCGCGACGCGAAAGCCGGTCATCACCTCGTCGAGGATCAGCAGCGCGCCGTGCTGGCTGCACAGCTCGCGGCAGCGGCGCATGAACGCAGCAGTAGCGCGCACGAAGTTCATGTTGCCGGCGATCGGCTCGATGATCAAGCAGGCGACTTCGCGGCCGTGTTCGGCGAACGCGGCCTCGAGTTGTGCAACGTCGTTGTAGGTGAGCACCAGCGTGTCGCGCGTCACCTCGGGCGGCACGCCGGCGCTGGTCGGGTGGCCGAAGGTCGCCAGGCCAGAGCCGGCCTTCACCAGCAGCGCGTCGGCGTGGCCGTGGTAGCAGCCTTCGAACTTGACGATCTTGGTTCGCGAGGTCGCGCCGCGCGCGAGGCGGATCGCGCTCATCCCCGCTTCGGTGCCCGAGTTCACCAGCCGCAGCATCTCGATCGACGGCATCAACGCGACGATCTGTTCGACCAGCAAGGTTTCGCGCTCGGTCGGCGCGCCGAACGAGAAGCCTTCGCGCGCCGCTTCCAACACCGCCTCGACCACCGCCGGGTGGTTGTGGCCCAGGATCATCGGACCCCAGGAGCCGATGTAGTCGATGAAGCGCTGGCCGTTTTCGTCCCACAGGTAAGCGCCGTGCGCGCGCCGAATGAAGCGCGGCGTGCCGCCGACGGCCTTGAACGCACGCACCGGCGAGTTCACGCCACCGGGAATCACGCGCCGGGCCTGCTCGAACAGGGTCTCGTTGCGGTCAGTGCCTGGTTTCATGGGGAGGCATCGCGAACCCTTGCAGGTCCTCGCTTTCGGTGCTCGGGGTCTCGTCGGCCGTTTCGTCGTCCGCGCCCTGCGCCCAGAACAGGCGATCGGGCAACAGGTTGCCCATGCCGGGACGAAAGCCGCCGTCGAGCGATTGATCGAGGTAGCTCAGCGCCTCGCTGGTGGCTGCGGCCAGATCGCTGCCGGTCGCGATCAACGCGGCCAAGGCCGCCGCGAGCGTGTCGCCCGCGCCACAGAACTGGGCCTCGAAGCGCTCGAATTTCTCGCTGGCGAGCACCGCCTGCGGCGACGCCAGCACGTTGTCGATGTACTGGTCGGCGAGCGCGATGCCGGTGACCAGCGTGTAGCCGACGCCGCTGGCCGCCGCAGCCCGGGCCAGGTCGCGCGCGCCGGGGCGTTCTTCGTCGGTCCAGTCCGGAAGCAGCCAGCGCGACAGCGTGCTGTGGTTTCCGACCAACACCGTGGTCTGGGGCAGCATCAGCTCGCGGAACGCGTCCAGGTACAGGTCGATCTGCGCCTCATCCCACCACGACAGGTCCGGCATGTAGGCGATCAGCGGGACGTCGGCGTAGTCCGACGCGAGGCTCGCGATCGCGGCGAGATTGTCCGGGCTACCGACGAAGCCGACCTCGATCACCTGGACCGGGATGTCCTCGAGCACGGTGCGGGCCTGCTCGGTCACCGCCTCGTCGTCGAACGCAACATGCTCGAACACCTCGGCGCTGTCGCGCACATAGGCGCCGGTCACGACCGGCAGCGCATGCGCGCCGATCGACGCGATCGCGGTGATCGCCGCGGCCAGGCCACCGGCGCCGCTCGGATCGCTCGCGTTGAACACCAGCACGCAGGCAGGCGACGCGGCCGTGCCTTCGACGTCGGGGTCGGCGCTGCTGCTGGAGGGGAGATCTCGCGGCTCGTGCTTGCTCATCGGCCAGATTGCCATGGCCGCGCGCACCGCGGGTTCGGCCATGTCATAAAGTCCCTCGAATCGTTAAAAAGTCCCTAGTTACAATTGTTGCATTCGATGCGTTGGGCCCTTAAGCTGTGAGTGATTCTAAAACGTGGATGTGTTTGATTTGCGGCTGGATTTATGACGAGGCCGCAGGCGATCCCGAGCATGGCGTGGCGCCCGGAACGGCCTGGTCCGATCTGCCGATGAACTGGACTTGCCCCGAATGCGGAGCGCGCAAGGAAGACTTCGAAATGGTGGAAATTTGAAGCGGATCCGCGGCGCGGTTTTCGGCCAGGGTCGTTGAACGAATTTCAGGAGAAACCCCAATGACCTCGAACGGATCGGGCTACAAAGTTCTCGTGATCGATGACAGCAACACGATTCGGCGCAGCGCCGAAATCTTTCTCAAGCAGGGCGGCCACGACGTGGTGCTCGCCGAAGACGGGTTCGATGCGTTGGCCAAGGTCAACGACCATCAGCCGCATCTGATCTTCTGCGACATCCTGATGCCGCGGCTGGACGGCTACCAGACCTGCGCGATCATCAAGCGCAACGCGAAGTTTTCCGGCGTTCCCGTGGTCATGCTCTCGTCCAAGGACGGCGTGTTCGACAAGGCGCGCGGACGCATGGTCGGCTCGCACGACTATCTGACCAAGCCGTTCACGAAAGACCAGCTGCTGCAGGCCGTGCAGCAGTTCGGCGACGCCTGACCTGCGGGAGCCATCGATGCCGGTACAAAAAGTGTTGGTCGTGGACGACTCGAAGACCGAGTTGTTGGCGCTGACGCAGCTACTTCAGAAGAACGGGCTGTCGGTCAAGACCGCCGAAAACGCCGACGAGGCGATGCGTCGGCTGGACCAGGAGAAGCCCGACCTGATTCTGATGGACGTCGTGATGCCGGGCCAGAACGGTTTCCAGCTGACCCGCACGATCAGCCGCAATCCCCTGTACGCCGATGTTCCGATCATCATGTGCACCAGCAAGAACCAGGAAACGGATCGTGTCTGGGGGATGCGCCAGGGTGCGCGCGACTACATCACCAAACCCGTCGACGCGGGCGAACTGATCGCGAAAATCAAGGCGCTGCGCTGAGCCCGATCATGCGCATGGCCAATCGCGAAGCCCTCAGGGAATTCCAGAGCCGCCTGACCGAGCGTCTGAGCGCGGCGCGCAGCACCGGTCTCGCGGCTTCGTGGCTCGCGGTCGAGGCAGCGCAGCGCAATTTCCTGTTTCCGCTCGCCCAGTCCGGCGAGATTTTTCCGTGGACCGGTTCGCAACCGGTGCCCTACACCCGGCGCTGGTTTCTTGGCGTGTCCAACCTGCGTGGTGGGCTCTACGGCATTGTCGATCTCGGCAATTACCTGCAAGAGGCCACTCCGGCCGCCGAACCCGCCCGCGAGCAGGCTCGGTTGGTCGCGCTCAGTCCCGCGCTCAATGTCAGCTGCGCGCTGCTGATCGATCGCCTAATCGGGCTGCGTGGCGTCGACGCATTCGTCGAATCCGCGCCAGCCGCTTCCGATGCGCCTGCATATTTCGGCAGTCGCTATGCCGATGCCCAGGGCCTGCACTGGCAGGAAATCAACTTGCAACTGCTGTCGCAGCAGCCTCAATTTTTGAGTATCGGCGCCTGACTGCGCCCACCGGTCCGATCCCCACCATCATGCTTGCCGCCGACTTCATCAAACGCTTTCATCTGAGCCACGCGGTATCGCCGGTCGATCCCGCGTTCGCCGCAGACCCGGTCGATGTCGATCTGCGCGAACCCGGAGCCGCGCCGCGCGACAGCGGTCTGCGCTCCGTGTTGCCCGCGATGCAGCCCGACGCAGCACCCAACGCGCGGCCGACGGCAGGGGCATCGACGCCGTTGCCCGCCGAGCACGATTTGCCGGACGCGTCGGGACGCCGATCCGCAACTTCGTTCCAGCGTCTGCTCGGCGGGTTGATGGTGATTGCGCTGGTCGTGTGCCTGGTCGCGGCGATCGCGGCGCTGCGCGACGCCGATGCCGTGGCGCGGCAGCTCGCAGGCAGCAGCCTGGTCATGCTCGCAACGCTGGTGCTGTCCGCGCTGGTCGTGCTGGGTTGCGCGGCCGGCCTGGCCTGGGTGCAGCAGCGTGACAGCCGCCAGAATCAGGGAGTGGCCGATCAACAGCGGCTGGAAGCCGAGCGCCAGGAACAAGAGGCCAAGCGCGTAAACGACGCGAATCAGGCGGCGATCTTGCGCCTGATGAACGAGTTGCAGGCGGTGGCCGAGGGCGATCTCACCCAGGCCGCCACGGTCACCGAAGACATCACCGGCGCGATCGCCGACTCGGTGAATTACACGATCGAGGAACTGCGATTGCTCGTCGGCAACGTTCAGACCGCGGCCTCGCGGGTCGCGCAGACCACGACGCGGGTGGAGAGCACCTCCTCCGAACTGATGGCCAATTCCAGCGCGCAGTTGCGCGAGATCCGCCAGACCGGGCAGTCCGTGCTCGACATGGCCGGGCGCATCAACCAGGTTTCGACGCAGGCGCAGGAGTCGGCTTCGGTCGCGGGCCAGTCGTTGGCGGCGGCGGAATCGGGCCTGAAGGCGGTGCAGAACGCGATCGGGGGCATGAACGCGATTCGCGACCAGATCCAAGAGACATCCAAGCGGATCAAGCGCCTGGGTGAATCGTCGCAGGAGATCGGCGAAATCACCGAACTCATTTCCGACATCACCGAACAGACCAACGTACTCGCGTTGAACGCGGCGATCCAGGCCGCGTCGGCTGGCGAAGCCGGGCGCGGCTTCTCGGTCGTCGCCGAGGAGGTGCAGCGGCTGGCCGAGCGGTCCGCGGACGCGACGCGCCAGATTTCCGCGCTGGTCAAGGCGATCCAGACCGACACCCAGGACGCGGTGGCCGCGATGGAGCGCTCCACCCGCGACGTGGTGGAGGGCGCCAGGCTGTCCGACCGCGCTGGCACCGCGCTGACCGAGATCGATCAGGTGTCGCGCCGGCTGGCGAACCTGATTGCGCAGATCTCGCAGACCGCGACACAGGAGGCCACGTCGGCCAACGTCGTGGCCGGCAATATCCAACATATCTTCGCAGTGACCGAGCAGACGGGCGAAGGCACGCGCTCCACCGCGCAGCAGGTGCGCGAGCTCTCGCGCATCGCCGAGGAACTGCGGCTCTCCGTCTCGCGTTTCAAGATCAGCTGATCCGGGTATCGCATTCACCCGCCGTCGCCCGAATCAAAGCCATGGATCAGAACCAAGCCAGTCTCGTGACCCTCGACATTACGGACCCTGCCGTCACCGATTCGGCGGGCCGCGACCTCGGGCCATTGGCCTGGGTGCTCGAGGAGATTCGAAAGTCGCTCGATCATGCGACGAAGTCGCTCAAGCGTTTCGCGCGCGAGGTCGAGGCTGCACGCGGCTCGAACGTTGCCGACGTCGACACCAGCCAGTTGCGCATAGCGCGCCAGCAATTGCACCAGTCCGCAGGCGCGATGGAGATGGTCGATCTCGGCGCACCGGCGCGCATGCTGCATGCGATGGAAGCAGTGGTGCAGCGCTACTTCCAGCACCCGGAGCAATGCAACGAGGACGCGGTCGTCAAGGTCGAGCGCGGCGGTTTTGCGCTGATTGAATACCTGCAGGCCGTGCTTGCCCGCCGCTTGGTGTCGTCGGTCGCGCTGTTCCCGCAGTACCGCGACGTACAGATGCTGGCTGGAGCCGATCGCATTCATCCGGCTGATCTCTGGTCGATGCATTGGCAGTGGATCGACCCCGCGCTCGATCTGGCGCCGCCGCCGCGCGGCTACGACGCGCAAGCCCGCAATGAGCTCGACGAAGCGGTGCTGAAGATCATGAAGAACGGGGACGCCGGTGCCGCGGCGCACCTAAGCGACCTCTGCCTGGGGTTCGCGGCGGCGCAGACCGTGCTGCAGCCGGCAGCGTTCTGGAAGATCTGCGCCGCCTACTTCGAGGCGCTGGCGTCGCGCTCGATCGCGATCGACGTCTATGTCAAGCGGGCGACTTCTCGCGTGCTGTTGCAGTGCTCGACGCTGGCACGCGGCGACCAGGACGTGTCGGAGCGGCTCGCGCAGGATCTGCTGTTCTTCTGCGCGCAGGCGCGGCCGCCGCAGAATCCAGCCCGATCTGCGCTGGCTGCGGTGCGCCGTGTCTACGCCTTGGCGCGCTTTGCGCCGGTCGATTACGAGGCGCGTCAATTCGGCCTGCACGACCCGGCGCTGCTGCTGCAGGCGCGCAAACGCATCGAGGCCGCGAAGGAGAGCTGGTCCGCGCTGTCGGGCGGCGATCGCGGCAAGCTGCGCAACGTGGCGGACCAGTTCCATCTGGTCGGCGAGTCGCTGCTGAAACTGCACCCGGTCAGCGAGCCCTTGGCGCAGGCGCTGGCCGGCGCCGCGGACGCGGTGGCGCGCTCGGGCCGTCCCCCGGTGACTGGGCTGGCGATGGAGGTCGCGACCGCGATCCTGTATCTTGAAGCGGCGTTCGAGGACATGGATCTGGGGGAGCGGGAGCTCGGTGCCAGAACCCACCAGTTGGCGACCCGGATCGAGCGCGTGCGCGGCGGCAGCGAACCCGAGCCGCTCGAACTGTGGATGGAGGAACTGTACCGGCGCGTCAGCGATCGCCACACCATGGGGACGGTTGTCGGCGAACTGCGCACCGCGATGTCGGAGCTCGAGCGCACGCTCGACCAGTATTTTCGTAATCCGCGCGAAAACAAGGTCCTGCGTGACGCGCCGGGGCAGTTTGCGCAGATGCGTGGCGTGTTGTCGGTGCTGGGATTGGAGCAGGCGGCACAGGCGGTGCTGCACATGCGAGACACCGTCGAGCAACTGCTGTTGAGGAAGGTCGACGCGGCCGAGGCCCGGGATGCCGGTACCTTCGAGAAGCTGGGCAACAACCTGGGCGCGCTCGGTTTTCTCATCGACATGCTGAACTATCAGCCGGCGCTGGCGAAAAAGCTGTTCGTCTATGACGAGGCAGCGGGGGAACTCAGGCCGGTCATGGGCCGCTCCGCACCGGCCGCGGAATCGGCTGCGGTGCCCAGCAGCGACCAGCTGATTTCGCAGGAACTGCGATCCGTGGTCGGCGATGGCGTACCGGACGTGACGGACACAACACTTCCTGCGCGGCTCGATACGCTGGCAGCGCGCGCGGCGCTTGCCGAGCAACCGGGCCTGGCCCAGTCGGCACGCGAAGCGGCGGCGGCGTTGTCGGCACAGGACAGCGGCGCGGCCGCCGATGCCATGGCGCATCTTGCGGCGGCCGCCGCGGCCCCGGTCGAGCAGGCGCCACCCGCGCCGGAGCCGATCGTCGAGGAGGACGACCTGCAGGGCATCTTCCTCGAAGAGGCGCGGGAAGTCATGCAAAGCGGCGAGGAAGCGGTTGCCGCGCTCGGTATTGACGGCCGCGATCTGGACCAGCTGACCACGCTGCGGCGGGCGTTCCATACGCTCAAGGGCAGTTCGCGCATGGTCGGACTCGGCGAGTTCGGCGAAGCGGCCTGGGCCATGGAGCAGTTGCTCAATACGCGGCTGGCGGACCAGACGCCCGCCGACGAGGCGCTGTGTGCCCTGTCGCGCGACATGCTGGGCGGCTTCGGCCAGTGGGTGCAGGCGATTGCCGACCATCGCGACGGCAACTGGCGCGCTGCCAGCTTCGTTGCGGCCGCCGACGCGATGCGCACCGACAACCGTCGACTGCCGCTGGTGCTGCCGGACGGCGAGACCGCGGGTTCTGCACCGGAGGCAACTTCACCGGCGGCGCAGCCGCCCGAGCCGGCGCCCGGCGGACAGCCGGCCGGCTCGGAAGCATTTCATACCGACACGGCACCGTCCCGCATCGACCTGCCGCACATCGTTGTGCCCGAGGCCGAGCATCTCGAAGCCCACACGCCACAGGATTCAAACTCGACGCCGGATTGGGTGCTGACCAGGGACGCTTCGCAGGCGTCGGAGCCCGAGCCGTTGCCTGATCTCGATCTGTTGCTGCCGGCCGAGTTGTTCCGGGAAACCATCCCTCCGATGGAGCCGGTCGAAAGCGGGACGGCGAACCATGCCGACGTGGATCCGTCTTCGCTGTTGCCGGCGGCGGACATGCCGCCTGCGCCGCAAGAACAGGCCGACGCGGGCGAGGGCGCCCCGGCGGATTCCGAATCAGTCAAGGTAATCGGGTCGCTGCGGATCGGCATCCCTTTGTTCAACGTTTTCCTCAACGAAGCCGACGAACGGTCGCGGCAACTCGCCACGGAAGCGGCCGAATGGGCGATCGAGTCGCATCGACCGCTCCCCGATGCACCGATTGCGCTGGCCCATTCGCTGGCCGGCAGTTCTGCGACGGTCGGCTTTCACGCGCTCTCGGAACTGGCGCGCAGTCTGGAGCAGGCCATGCTCCATGTGCAATGGCAAGGCCATGGCACGCCAGCGCAAGGCAGGGTGTTCAACGAGGCCGCGGAAGACGTGCGGCGTCTGCTGCACCAGTTCGCCGCGGGCTTTCTGAAGGAACCCGACAAGGACGTGATGCTCGCGCTGCACGACGTGCTGGCCGCGCAGCCGTCGCGGCCGGCGCCACTGCAGTCGGCGACGGCGGCCGTCAGCAACGTCACGCCGCTGGCGCGTCCGCGTGCGCCGACCGCCGGCATCGCATCGGCACGCGCAGCCGCTGCGGAAAAGCTCGACGACATCGACGCGGTCGATGCCGTCGATCCGGATCTGTTCCCGACCTTCGAGGACGAAGCGAACGAACTGCTGCCGCAGCTCGGCGGCGCGCTGCGGCAGTGGTCGGCGCGTCCGGCGAACGCCGGCGCGCGTGTCGAAATGCTGCGCGCGCTGCACACGCTCAAGGGTAGCGCGCGGCTCGCCGGTGCGATGCGGCTGGGCGAGATGGCGCATCGGATGGAGTCAGAGGTCGAGCAGCTGGCGCCGGCCGCTGGTCTTCCGTCCTCGCAGCTGGAGCCGCTGCTGGTGCGGTTCGACGCAATGCAGGCGGCATTCGACCAGCTGCGCCAGCATCACGCAGCAAGCGAATCGGCTGCGGCGTCGCACCTGCCTGCAGCCACGTCCCTGGACAAGACCCTTCCGGATGAAGCAGCCGGTGCTCGCGCGTCGACCATTGCTCCGGCCGCAGTGATCGTACCGGCGCCACAACGCCAGTCGAACAACCCGGTGGTGCGGGTGCGCTCGCAGCTGCTGGACCGGCTGCTGAACCAGGCCGGCGAGGTGATGATCGTGCGCTCGCGGCTGGAATCCGACATCGGGCAGCTGCGCGGCGCATTGACCGAGCTCACCGGCAACCTGGAGCGGCTGCGCCGCCAACTGCGCGACCTCGAACTGCAGGCCGACAGCCAGATGCAGTCGCGCCTGGCGCAGGCCAAGGAGTCGCAACAGCAGTTCGATCCGCTCGAGTTCGACCGTTTCACCCGTGTGCAGGAGCTCACGCGGATGATGGCCGAATCGGTGAACGACGTGGCGACCGTGCAGCGCAGTCTGCAGCGTGCGGTCGAGGCGGCGGAAGACAACCTGAACGCCCAGGCGCATCAGACGCGCGAGATGCAGCGTGATCTGCTGCGCACCCGGATGGTCGAGTTCGACGGCGCGTCGGACCGCCTGTACCGTGTGCTGCGCCAGGCCGCGAAAGAAGCCGGCCGTCAGGTCAAGCTCGACATTGTTGGCGGCGCTATCGAAATGGACCGCGGTGTGCTCGAGCGCATGCTGCCGGCCTTCGAGCATCTGCTGCGCAATGCGGCGGTGCACGGCATCGAGGACGCCGCGGCACGCACGGCCCAAGGCAAGAACCCGACCGGCACGGTCACCATCACGCTGCACCATGCCGGCAACGACGTGTCGGTCGAATTCCGCGACGACGGCGCCGGCCTCGACCTGGATCGCATCCGCGCCAAGGCGCGCGCGCTGGGGCTTGCATCGGACGGGCAGCCGTTGTCGGACGCGCAAGCCATCGACCTCGTGTTCACGCCCGGCTTTTCCACGGCGGCGCAGGTCAGCGAGCTGGCCGGACGCGGCATCGGCATGGACGTGGTTCGTGCCGAGGTTGCGGCGGTCGGCGGACGCATCGAGACCTCGACCCAGGCGGGCCAGGGCACCTGCTTCAAGCTGGTGTTGCCGCTCACGACCGCGGTCACCCAGGTTGTGATGCTGCGCGCCGACGACCGCTTGTTCGGCGTGCCGTCGAGCGTGGTCGAGATGGTGCGGCGCGTTCCGGTGTCCGAGCTGGAGCAGGCGTATGGTCGCGGCAGCTTCGACCACGGCGGTGATCCGGTGCCGCTGTTCTGGGCGGGTGCGCTGCTGCAAAGTTCGGGTGGCAGCAGCGCGGTCCAGGGCAAGACCGCCTCGGTGGTGGTGCTGCAAAGCGCCGGCCAGCGCGTGGCCCTGCATGTGGACGAGGTGCTGGGCAACCAGGAAGTGGTGGTGAAGAACCTCGGGCCGCAGCTGTCGCGCCTGCCGGGCCTGGCCGGGATGACGGTGCTTGCCTCCGGCGCGGCAGTGCTGATCTACAACCCGGTCGCGCTGGCTGCGGTCTATGGCGAACAGGCGCTGCGGCTGAGTGCCGAGCGCAGGCCGCCGCCCAAGAGCGCGGAGCCGACGGCCGTCGCACCAATGGAAACCCCGCTGGTGCTGGTCGTGGACGACTCGGTCACCGTGCGTCGCGTCACGCAGCGGCTGTTGCAGCGCGAAGGCTACCGGGTCGCGCTCGCGGTCGATGGCCTGCAGGCGCTGCAGCGGCTCGCCGAGGAGCGCCCGGCCGTGGTGCTGGCGGACATCGAGATGCCGCGGATGGACGGGTTCGATCTGGTGCGCAACATCCGGGCCGATCAGCAACTGCGCGATCTGCCGGTCATCATGATCACCTCGCGCATCGCCGAAAAGCACAAGGAGCTGGCGCGCCAGCTCGGCGTGAATCACTACCTGGGCAAGCCGTATTCCGAAGAAGAGCTGCTGAGCCTGGTGCGGCATTATTCGGCCGCGGAAATCGAAGCCTGATCGCGACAAAACCCGCTAGCCCATTGAGCTGTTAGCTACAATTAGTGTAGCGAATGGCGACCAGTCCCAGACCGGATCGAT
This sequence comes from Burkholderiaceae bacterium, assembly GCA_030123545.1. Taxonomy (NCBI): domain Bacteria; kingdom Pseudomonadati; phylum Pseudomonadota; class Betaproteobacteria; order Burkholderiales; family Burkholderiaceae; species Burkholderiaceae bacterium. The sequence continues at coordinate 1,039,923 of CP126124.1, forward strand.
GCCGCCGGGCGTGCCACGGCGCGACCTCCGGGCACAGCGTCCGCGGCAAGGCCTGAGCGCGCCGGCGGCGTAGAATCGGCGCCATGTCCGCGCCCGCCCAGTCGATCAACCTGACGCATCATTTCCTGATCGCGATGCCGGGGCTGCGCGACGCGATTTTCACGAAGAGCGTGATCTACCTGTGCGAGCACAGCGAGCGCGGCGCTTTGGGGCTGATCATCAACAAGCCGAGCGACATCAACCTCAAGAACCTGTTCGACAAGGTCGAATTGACGCTCCAACGCGACGACCTGGTCGCGTCGCCGGTATTCCAGGGCGGACCGGTCCAGACCGAGCGCGGCTTCGTGCTGCACGACCCGATGCCGCTCGGCGCCGACGCAAGCGGCGACGCGGGCGAAACCGCGTATGCGTCGACGCTGACGATCGCCGGCGGCCTGGAGATGACGACCTCGAAGGACGTGCTCGAAGCGTTGTCCACCGGCGCCGGCCCGCGGCGGGTACTGGTGTCGCTCGGCTATTCGGCCTGGGGCGAAGGCCAGCTGGAGTCGGAGATCGCGGAGAACAGCTGGCTCACCGTCGGCGCCGACGTCGCGGTGATCTTCGACACGCCGGTCGAGCAGCGCTACGACCGTGCGCTCGCGCTGCTCGGCCTGCAGGCCTGGATGCTGTCGCCGCAGGCGGGGCATGCATGAGCAGCGCCGGACCGCCCCAGTTCGCGGTCGCTCCCGGTTTGCAGACCTTTCTGGCTTTCGATTTCGGCACCCGGCGCACCGGCGTCGCGGTCGGCAGCCGGCTTCTGGGGCAGGCCACCGCGCAGGCGACGATCCGGGCCGAAGGCTCGGAGCGGCTGCGCCGCGCGCGCGAGCGCATCACCGAATGGCAGCCCGACGCGCTGGTGGTCGGCGTTCCGTTCCATCCCGACGGTGCACCGCACCAGAACACGGTGCGCGCGCGCCGGTTCGCGCGCCAACTGCACGCTGGCACCGGGCTGGCCGTGTTCGAGGTCGACGAGCGCTACAGCACGACCGAGGCGCTGAGTGCCGGCGCAACCGACCCCGACGCTGCTGCCGCCTGCATCATCCTCGAGCAATTCTTGAGGAATATCGGATGAGCGGCACCGAAGGCCTGCTGGAGCTCGACGCCGAGGCGCTGTACGCAGAGTTGCGGCGCAGGGTTCCGCCGTTGCGCGAAGGCGATGCGAAGCTGGTCGGGATCGCATCCGGCGGCGCGTGGCTGGCCGAGCGGCTGCAGCAGGAACTGGGCCTCGCCGGCGAGGCCGGCATCATTTCGTCGTCGCTGCATCGCGACGACTTCGCGCAGCGCGGCCTGTCCGGCAGTTCGGAGCCGACGCGGCTGCCGTTCGACGTGAACGGCGCCGACATCCTGCTGCTCGACGACGTGCTCTACACCGGGCGCACGATACGCGCGGCGCTGAACGAACTGTTCGACTACGGGCGGCCCGCGGCCGTGCGGCTCGCGGTGCTGGTCGATCGCGGCGGGCGCGAACTGCCGGTGCGGGCGGACTTCGCCGCGGCGCGGGTCGCGCTGCCGGCGGCGCAGCATCTGGCGCTGGCGCGCGACGCGGCCGGGCGATTCAGCTTCCGGGTCGAACGCAAGGCCTGACCATGTCGGCGGCGCACAACCCCCAGCTGAACCGAAACGGCGAGCTGATTCATCTGCTGTCGCTCGAAGGCTTGCCGCGCGAGATCGTCACGCACATCCTCGACACGGCCGCGCAGTTCGCGAACGTCAGCGACCGCGAGGTCAAGAAGGTGCCGCTGCTGCGCGGCAAGAGCGTGTTCAACCTGTTCTTCGAGAACAGCACGCGCACGCGCACCACGTTCGAGATCGCGGCAACAAGGCTGTCGGCCGACGTGATCAACCTCGACATCGGACGCAGCTCGACCGCCAAGGGCGAGTCGCTGCTCGACACGATCGCGAACCTGTCCGCGATGGCCGCCGACATCTTCGTGGTGCGGCACGGCGAGAGCGGCGCACCGTACCTGATCGCGCAGCATGTCGCGCCGCATGTGCACGTGATCAACGCCGGCGACGGGCGCCACGCGCACCCGACGCAGGCGCTGCTCGACATGTACACGATCCGCCACTACAAGCGCGACTTCGGCGGCCTGACGGTCGCGATCGTCGGCGACGTGTTGCATTCGCGTGTCGCGCGCTCCGACATCCACGCACTGACCACGCTCGGCTGCGGCGAGGTGCGCGTGGTCGGGCCCAAGACCCTGGTGCCGGCCGATCTGGCGGCGATGGGGGTGCGCGTGTGCCATTCGCTAGCGGAAGGCATCCGCGGCTGCGACGTGGTGATCATGCTGCGGCTGCAGAACGAACGCATGAGCGGCGCGCTGCTGCCGTCGAGCCAGGAGTATTTCAAGAGCTGGGGTCTGACGCCGGAGAAGCTCGGGATGGCCCGGCCCGACGCGATCGTGATGCATCCGGGGCCGATCAATCGCGGCGTCGAGATCGACTCCGCAGTGGCCGACGGCAGCCAGAGCGTGATCCTGCCGCAGGTCACGTTCGGCATCGCGGTGCGCATGGCCGTGATGGGCATCGTCGCTGGGAACGAGGCATGAAGCTGCTGATCAAGAACGGGCGTGTGCTGGACCCGGCCTCGAACCTGGATGAAATCTGCGACATCGCCGTTGCCGCAGGCCGCATCATTGCTATCAAGAATATAGCGGATAGTTTCGTTCCGAGCCGCGTGCTGGACGCATCGGGCTGCATCGTCGCGCCGGGACTGGTCGATCTCGCGGTGCAGCTGCGCGAGCCGGGGCACGAGCACGAAGGCATGCTCGAGTCCGAAATGGCGGCAGCGGTCGCGGGTGGTGTCACCAGCCTGGTCTGCCCGCCCGACACCGATCCGGTGCTGGACGAACCCGGCCTGGTCGAAATGCTGAAGATGCGCGCGGAAAAGCTCCATCAGGCGCGCGTGTTCCCGCTCGGCGCATTGACGCGCGGCCTGGAGGGCCGCGTGCTGACCGAGATGCTCGAGCTGACCGAGGCCGGTTGCGTCGGCTTCGGCCAGGCCGACGCCGCGGTGCAGGACACCCAGGTGCTGCTGCGCGCGCTGCAATACGCGGCGACCTTCGGCTATGCGGTCTGGCTGCGGCCGCTGGACCTTTATCTGGGCAGCGGCGTTGCCGCCAGCGGGCCGTTGGCGATGCGCATGGGACTGCCCGGCGTTCCGGTGGCAGCCGAGACCATTGCGCTGCACACCGTCTTCGAACTGATGAAGGCCAGCGGCGCAAGGGTGCACCTGTGCCGGCTCTCCAGTGCGGACGGTGTGGCGCTGCTGCGCCAGGCGAAGGACGCGGGCTTGGCGGTCACCGCGGACGTCAGCATCAACTCGCTGCACCTGACCGACGCGGACATCGGCTACTTCGATGCGCGGGCACGGTTGAATCCGCCGCTGCGCCAGCAGCGCGACCGCGATGCGCTGCGCGAAGCGCTGGTCGACGGCACGATCGACGCGCTGGTGTCGGATCACACGCCGGTCGACGAGAACGCGAAGACGCGGCCGTTTGCCGAGGCCGAGCCCGGCGCCACCGGCGTCGAACTGCTGCTGAGCCTCGCGCTCAAGTGGCGCCGGGACAGTGGCGTGGGCCTGCCCCGCGCGCTCGCGGTGCTGACCGCCGGACCGGCGCGGGTGCTGGGCGCGGCGCTGGGCACGCTGCAGGCCAGCGTCGGGCGGATCGCCGCCGGCGGCGTGGCCGACCTGTGCATCTTCGACCCCGATGGCGAATGGATCGTGCAGCCGGACACGCTGCGCAGCCAGAGCAAGCACACGCCGTTCGACGGGCAGGCCTTGCCGGGGCGGGTGCGCTGCACCGTGGTCGGCGGACAGGTGGCGTTCGAACGCCCGATGGAGTGAAGTTTTCGGGGGCGCCATGACCGACGTAGCTTCCACTGATACCCCGCTTTCTCTAGCCGAGCTTTCGTCGGCGCTGGAGGCGATGCTCAAGCTTCGCGTGCCGCCGATCGGCATGAAGTTGTTCGAATCGATCGACGAGATGGCGTCGATTCCGAAGCTGCGCAGGCCGGGCGCCGTGCACACGCTCGACCAGGTCGTCGCGCAGGCGACGCGGCTCGGCTGGACGATGGGCATCACATCGGACGATCTGGTCGGCGATCAATGCCGCTTCGTCGTCGGGCTCGGTCAGGACGACCCGGCCTGGCACACCGGCCAGCAGATGAAGGGGGTCTGGTTCGCGACCGTCGAGGACGCGACACGGCACCAGGCCGCGATGCATCGCGTGCCGCAGGGGCGCTATCGCGCGCTCGTCGTCGCGCCGCTGCGCAAGTGGTCCGGCAGCGCGGCCGACGCACTCGGCGTGCCCGACATCGCGCTCTTTTACGCAACGCCCGGCGCGATGATTTATTTCATCAACGGCCTGCAGTGGAAGAACTACCGCGCGTTTGAGTGGAGCGTCGTCGGCGAATCTTCGTGCGCGGACTCCTGGGGCCGCGCATTGAAGACCCGTGAGCCGAGCCTGTCGATCCCCTGTTTCGCCGAGCGCCGCTACGGCGGCGTGCTCGACGACGAGATGCTGATGGCGCTGACCGCGGCGGACATCGTGAAGGCGCTCGACGGCATGCAGGCGCTGGCGCGCAACGGGCTTCGCTATCCGTTCGCGAACTACGGCATCCAGGTCGATGTCCGGGCCGGCATGGCCGCCAGTTATCCAGGGTGCAATCCATAGGGAAGCGGTCGAGATTCCTGGACATGTCGCTATCGAAGATGTAGTGACCGAGTCGCTCGCTGCGCCGCCCGGGAAACCACCAAATTGCGCAGGGAACGCGGCGGGGTTAGGCTATCCGTTTCCAGATGTTGCAGGTGACGCGGCCCGCAGCATGCACAACAAAGAAAGGATGATCATGTTGCTCAATCGTTCCCACCTGTTTTCCGCACTGTTCGCGGCGGCCGTCATTGCCGCGCCTGCCGGCCCCGCGCTGGCGCAGGACATCGTGCTCGGCGCCTCGGTGCAGCTGACCGGCCCGCTGGCCAACACCGGACGCTACTACCGCGACGCGTACCAGCTCGCGATCGAAAAGATCAATGCGGCCGGCGGCGTCAAGATCGACGGCAAGTCGCACAAGCTCGCGCTGAAGCTCTACGACAACCAGTCCGACGTGAACCTGTCGGTGCGCCAGTACACGCAGCTGGTGTCGCAGGACAAGGTGAACCTGCTGCTCGGCGGCTTCGCCAGCAATTTCCAGCTGGCGGACTCCGCAGTCTCCGAGAAATACAAGATCCCGATGGTGCAGGGCGGCGGCGCGTCGAACGAGATCTTCTCGCGCGGTTTCAAGTACATCTTCGGCACGCTGGCGCCGGCGAGCGACTATTTCGGCAGCACGGTCCAGATGATGAAAGAACTGAAACCGGTGCCGAAGACCGTCGCGCTGCTGTACGCCGACGATTCGTTCGACGTGTCAGTGGCCAAGGGCACGCGGCCACTGCTCAAGAACGCCGGCTTCGACACCGTGATGGACGAGCGCTACAGCAGCAACACCAGCGACTTCAATTCGCTGTTGTCGCAGATCAAGTCCAAGAACGTCGACGTGGTGCTGGTCGCCGGCCACGAAACCGAGATCCTGAACTTCGTGCGCCAGGCCAAGAGTCTCGCGGTCGCGCCCAAGATGTATTCATTCACCGTCGGCGTGCCGAGCGAGGACTTCCGCAAGGCGCTGGGCAAGGATGCCGACTACGCGTTCGGCATGACCGCATGGCTGCCGCACGCGGCGCTGAAGGACCGCTGGTTCGGTGACGCCGACCAGTTCGCGAAGGACTACAAGGCCAAGTACGGTTACGACCCCGATTACCACGCCGCCTCGGGCGCGGCCGATGTCGAGGCGCTGGTGCAGGCCATGGAAGACGCGAACAGCCTGGACCCGCAGAAGGTGCGCGACGCGCTGGCGAAGGTCAAGTTCGAGAGCCTGTACGGCCCGATCGCGTTCAGCGCGGACGGCCAGATCAATCTGCCGCAGGTCGTGGTCCAGGTGCAGGGCGAACACCTGGTCGAGGTCTACAACGCGAAGGGCTTCGTGAAGCAGCCGAAGTACCCGATGCCGGCCTGGAACGCGCGCTAGTCACTGATCCACCACGGGATTCGCGGTGGATCTGCTCGCGCAAGTCCTCGTCAACGGCATCCTGCTGGGCGGGCTGTACGCCATCATGGCGCTCGGCCTCGCCCTGGTCTGGGGCGTGCTGAACATCGTCAACCTGGCGCATGGTGCGTTCATCATGCTGGGCGCGTACTGCTCCTGGCATCTGTTCCGCTATCTGCACATCGACCCGTTCCTCGGGCTGCCGATCACCGCGATCGTGATGTTCGTGCTGGGCTACATCGTGCAGCGCGGCCTGCTGAACCTGATCGTGCGCGCGCCGATGTTCAACACGCTGTTGCTGACCTTCGGGCTGGAGGTGGTGCTGACCTACCTCGCGCAGCTCGCGTTCTCGGCGGACTTTCGCACCATCAATCCGTCGTACGCCGGCAACCAGCTGCAGTGGGGGCCGGTGGTGCTGCCGATCGCGCGGCTCGGCGCGTTCGTCGCGGCGCTGGTGCTGACCTTCGGCATGTGGCTGTTCCTGCTGCATACCAAGCTCGGGCGCGCGATTCGCGCGACCGCGCAGAACCTGGTCGCCGCGCGGCTGTACGGTGTCGAGCCGCGGCACCTGTATGCGGTGACGTTCGCGATCGGTATCGGGCTCGCGGGCGCGGCTGGCGGCCTGTACGGCACGGTGTCGCAGATCAACCCGTACATCGGCGCGACGCTGACCGCGAAGTCGTTCGCGATCGCGATCATCGGCGGGCTCGACAATCCGCTCGGTGTGCTCGTCGGCGGGCTGTTCCTCGGCATCATCGAGTCGCTGACCACGCTGTACATCGGCCCGACCTTCGCCGACGTCGCGAGCTTCGGCATCCTGGTACTGGTGCTGATCGTGCGGCCCACGGGCCTCTTGGGGAAGACCGCATGAAGCGCTGGCGAATGGCCGTGCTGGTGATCGCGCTGCTGGTGCTGATCGGCGTGCCGTGGTACGGGTCGGACGTGCTGCTGCAGTTCGGCATCAACGCGCTGCTGCTGGCGGTGCTGGCGCAGGGCTGGAACATCATCGGCGGCTACACCGGCTACCCGTCGTTCGGCAATTCGGTGTTCTATGGGCTGGGCGCCTACGGCGTCGCGATCGCGATGGTGCAGTGGCATCTGCCGTTCTGGGTCGGCATGGTGTTCGGCGTCGTGCTGGCGGTCGTGTTCGCGCTGCTGCTCGGCGTGCCGGTGCTGCGGCTGCGCGGGCACTATTTCGCGATCGCGACGCTGGCGCTGGCGCAGGTGATGGCGGCGATCATCTCGAACGTGCCACTGGCGGGCCAGAACATCGGCCTGGTGCTGCCGCCGCTGAACAACGACCGGCTGTTCTACGCGCTGGCGCTGGCGCTGCTGGTGATCGCGACATTGACCGTCTACTGGCTCACGCGCAGCCGCTTCGGCTTCGGCCTGATCGCGATCCGCGAGAACGAAGAGGGCGCGGCGGTGATGGGCGTGAACACCACGCTGTACAAGGTGCTGGCGTTCGCGCTGTCGGGCATCTTCAGCGCGCTCGCCGGCGGCATCCATGCGTACTGGATCACCTTCCTCGACCCGGACAGCGCATTCGACATCAGCCTGAACGTGAAGATGATCATCATGGCCGTGTTCGGCGGCGCCGGCACGGTGCTCGGGCCGATCGTCGGCGCGTTCTCGCTGTCCGCGATCTCCGAAGTGCTGGCTAGCGAGGTCACCAGCATCGCGGGTCTCTTCTTCGGCATCGTGATCGTCGCAGCCGTCGTGCTGATGCCGCGCGGCCTGACCGACCTGGCACGGCGCGTGCGCAAGCTGGGCTGGCGTTATTTCGCCGAGAACGTGCGGGCGAACAGGCTATGAGCACCGCCGGGCCGCCCCAAGGTGCGAACGCCCACGGCACTGGCGCAGCCGGGGCCCCTTCCCCGGGTGGGGGCAGCGACCACGCGCGAGCGGGGAGCGTGGGGGCCAATGCTTCCGCTCAGCTCGAAGTCCGCCACGTGACCCGCCGCTTCGCCGGGTTGGTCGCGGTCAGCGAGGTCAGCTTCACGCTCGCCAAGGGCGAGATTCTCGGCCTGATCGGCCCGAACGGCGCCGGCAAGACCACGCTGATCAGCCTGATCAGCGGCACGCTGCCGCCGAGCGAGGGCGAGGTGCTGTTCGAAGGGCATTTGATCAACTCGCTGCCGGCGTTCCGCCGCGCGCGGCTCGGCATCGGCCGCACGTTCCAGATCATGCGGCCGTTCCCCGGCCTGTCGGTGCTGGACAACGTCGCGGTCGGCGCGCTGTTCGGGCACGGCGGCGGCGAAGCGGAACTCGCGAAGGCCCGCGCACAGGCACGCGAGTCGCTGGAATTCGTCGGCCTGGGCAAATTCAGCGACCAGCGCGCCGACGAGCTCGGCGGCCCGGGTCGCAAGCGCCTGGAACTGGCGAAGGCGCTCGCGATGAAGCCCAAGCTCCTGCTGTGCGACGAGGTGATGGCCGGGCTGAACCACGTCGAGATCGACGAGGTGATCGCGGTGATCCGCAAGGTGCGCGAGCAGGGCATCAGCGTGCTGGTGATCGAGCACGTGATCAAGGCGATCAAGAGCCTGTCGGATCGGCTGCTGGTGCTGCACCACGGCGAGAAGATCGCCGACGGCGCGCCCGACGCGGTGCTGTCGGATCCCACGGTGGTGCAGGCCTATCTCGGCAAGAGGCGCGCATGAGCGAACCGGGTTACGGCGGCACGCCGCTGCTCAAGGTTCAGGGCCTGGGCGCGGGCTACGGCGAGATGCCGGTGCTGCACGATGTCTCGATCGAGGTGTATCCGGCCGAAATGGTCGCGCTGGTCGGCAGCAACGGCGCCGGCAAGACCACGATGCTGCGCGCGCTCTCGCAACTGCTCAAATGCACCGGCCGCATCACCCTTGCCGGCCGCGAGCTCGTCGGCCTCACGCCGGACCAGGTATTCGGCCTGGGCCTGGTGCAGGTGCCCGAGGGGCGCCAGCTGTTCGACCGCATGACGGTGCAGGACAACCTGCTGATGGGCGCGTACCGCCGCAGCGACAAGGCGGCGGTCGCGCGCGACCTGGACCGCATGTACACGCTGCTGCCGCGCCTGGGCGAGCGGCGCCGGCAACTGGCCGGCAGCATGTCCGGCGGCGAGCAGCAGATGTGCGCGATGGCGCGCGCGCTGATGGCCGCGCCGGTGCTGATGATGGTCGACGAGATGAGCTTAGGGCTAGCGCCGGTCGTGGTCGATCAGCTGATGGAGGTGCTCGGCGAGATCCGCAAGCAAGGCGTCACCGTGCTGCTGGTCGAGCAGGACGTGCAGGTCGCGCTGTCGGGCGCGGACCGCGGCTACGTGATCGAGACCGGCCGTGTGGTGCTCAGCGGCAGCGCAAAGGATCTGATCGACGACCCGGCGGTGCAGCAGGCGTATCTGGGGATGTGAGCGGGTTGCTCCTGAAACAATAGCTGAAAGCGTAGTCACTGCCTTCGCTATTGCGCTATTTCATTCAATTCGGAACGACCGATCGGCAATCCGGGCCGACTTCAGCGCGCTGCGGGCACGGGGCAGCTCAGATCGCCCTCCTGGCAATGGAGATAGGACTCGAAGTCCTTGCTGCGAGCCTGCGTCAGGTTGTCGCGGCACATGCTGAAGACCATCGGAGACACGCTTCCGCCGTCGCCTCCCGAGGCCTGAAAGTTGCATTCGGCATCGCGGAACCGGAGCCAGTCGCGCTGCGCCTCGATCAGCCGCTTCGTTGAATGCGGATCGCCCGTCAGCCGCGCTTCGATCTGCCGGTAGAGGGCGTTCATCTTCTTGTCGGATTTCTGGAACGACGCGCCGGCGCATTGGTCCATCGCCGACTGAGTCTGCGGGTTGGCGCAATCGCGCGGCGCGCTCTGCGCGAGCGCGAAGGCGGGCACGGCCAGGGCGATCGCGGCGATCGGCATCGTGAGTTTCATCGGACGCTCTTCCTTTCGTTGTTGCGGCTGCGTACTCGCCTGGGGCGCGCGCCTCACAGCCACTGCCGTACCTTGCGGAGGTACGCGGCATAGTCGGCGCCGAACTTCTGCGCAAGCACGCGCTCCTCCGGGATGATTTGAAAACGGGTGATGTACGCGGCAAACAGCAGCGGCCCGGCAAGGGCTGCCGGCACTGCCAGATACAGCGTCCAGGCGAGCAGCAGCATCGTCAGCCCGAGGTACATCGGATTGCGCGTGTAGCGGTACACGCCGCCGACCACCAGCGAGGAAGCCGCCTCGGGCCTGTGCGGGTCGATCGTCGTCCTTGCGCAGCGAAACGCGGCGATGCCGGAGAACGCAAGCAGGAACCCGACGACGGGGCGAGCACCGCCGCCGCCATGACGCGCAAGCTCGGCTCGATGGCGACCGCATCGGTGACGCGGGACGCGAGCCACATCGCCACGCCGAACAGCGTGAAGACGATCGGGGGAGGAATCCGGTGTTCGAGCCAGTGCACTTGAATAGGCTACCGCGTTCGGGCCCCGACGCCGCCGGCCGCACCGGCGGCGGCATGAAGCGCCAATCGATGACGATCAGGGCCGCAGCAACGGACCACACGCAGCCCCGGACGCGGCGGCTTTTCGGGCGAAGGCCGGACAACTACATGGCAACGCGCAGATTTCCTTGAAACTGCGAATTTGGCGTGATATTGTGTAGCAATGATCAGGGAAGAGAGTCCCCTACCAGCTTCGCGCGCCCGGCTTGCCGCCGTGCTGCGCGCCACCAAGGAAGTGGTGTCGATCGACGCTACGGCGCAGACGCTCGACCTCGACCGGACGGCAGCGGCCAAGCTCCTCTCGCGCTGGCGCAAGCAGGGCTGGTTGCGGCGCATCGGGCAAGGGCTTTACGTCCCCGTGCCGCTCGATCTCGCGGGAAGCGAGCAGGTGGTCGAGGACCCGTGGGTGCTGGTCCCGACGCTCTTTGGTCAATGCTATATCGGCGGGTGGACCGCCGCCCACCATTGGGACCTCACCGAGCAGCTTTTCAACGAGACCCTTGTCTTTATGACGCGGCGAATCAGCGTCCGGCGCGTGAGCGCGCAGGGCGTGAGCTTCCTGCTGCATCACGCGGCTTCGAGCCGCCTCTTCGGGCTCAAGGCCATCTGGCGCGGCTCGAAGCGCGTGAACATCTCCGACCCCGCGCGCACCCTCATCGACATGCTGGCGATGCCGGAAACCGGCGGTGGCATCGATCACGTCGCCGATTGTCTGGCGGCGCACCGCAAATCACCGGCCTACGCGCATGACCTGCTGGTCCGCTATGCGGAGCAGTTCGGCAACGGCGCAGTCTTCAAGCGGCTCGGTTTTCTGGCCGAGACGCGCCTGCGCGACACGGACCTCGCGGCGGCGTGCCGTGCGCGGCTGACGCAGGGCTATGCGCAGCTCGACCCTGCGCTGCCCGCCGCGCACCTGCACACCGCGTGGCGGCTCTGGGTCCCCGACCGCTGGAGACAGGACGCGCCATGATCGACAAACGCGACGTTCTCGAAACCGCCTCTTCGCTCGGCCTGCTGCCGGGCGTGGTCGAGAAGGACTACGTTCTCGGCTGGCTGCTGGCCGGGATCAACGCGCATCCCGAGCTTGCCTCATCGTGGGTCTTCAAGGGCGGGACCTGTCTCAAGAAGTGCTTCTTCGAGACCTACCGGTTTTCCGAAGACCTCGACTTCACGCTGCGCGACGAGCGCCAGATTGAAGAGGGCTTCCTGCACCGCACGCTCGGCGAGGTGATCGCGTGGGTGTCCGATGCCTCCGGCATCGTGCTGCCCGCGGATCAGCTGAGTTTCGACATCTACGAGAACCCGCGCGGGCGGGTTTCGTGCCAGGGTAAGGCCGGCTATCGCGGTCCGGTGTCGCCAGGCACGAGCGCGGGCGGCTGGCCGAAGATCAAGCTCGACCTCACGGCGGATGAACGCCTCGTGCTGCCTGCTGTGCGGCGCGAGGTCTTTCACCCTTACGCCGACCGGCCAAAAGGCGGGATGTGGATCGAGTGCTACGCCTACGAGGAAGCCTTCGGGGAGAAGGTGCGCGCGCTGGGCGAGCGCACACGGCCCCGCGATCTTTACGACGTGGTCAATCTCTACCGCCACGGCGACACCCGCCCGTCTGCGGCGGTGCTGCGCGATGTGCTTGAGCAGAAGTGCGCCTACAAGAGCATCCCGCTGCCGACGGTCGCGGCGCTTGAACCGCACCGCACCGATCTGGAAGCGATGTGGCAGAACATGCTCGCCCACCAGCTTCCGGTGCTTCCGCCCGTCGCGGACTTCTGGGCGGCATTGCCCGATTTTTTTGCTTGGCTCATGGGTCGAGCCGAAGCGCCGATGCGCGCACGGATCGAACCCGGCTCGTCCGAAGTCACGATCCGCAGCCGCGTACTGCCGATGGCGGTCCCGCTGCGCGCCCGCGCGCCGCTCGAAGTCATCCGCTTCGCGGCAGCGAACCATCTGTGCGTGGACCTGAGCTATGACGGCAGTGTCCGCCGCATCGAACCTTATTCACTGCGCCAGACCGCCGAGGGCAACTTCGTCCTGCACGCCATCCGCGCCGACTCCGGCGGCCATCGCTCGTACCGCGTGGACCGCATGCAGGGCGCATCCGTCACCACGCAATCCTTCACGCCCCGCTACCTGGTGGAACTCTCTACCGATGGGTCGCTGCCGGTCGCTGCCGCCGCCGCACGGCCCGTCAGCTTCTCCGGACCGCAGCGCGAAGCGCGGCCAGCACGGCGCGCCCGCGCCTTCGCACCGGCGCGCAGCGACGGCCCGGTCTACGTCTATCGCTGCACGGTGTGCGGCAAGACGTTCAACCGCAAGACGATGGACGGCGCGCTGAACCCGCACAAGAACCCGAAAGGCTACGACTGCTACGGGACCTACGGCACGTATGTACGCACGAAGTACTCGTGATATCGACCCTGCCGGGCGGTTCAGGTTCCCTTTTGATGGCGGCTACGTGATCGAGACCGGCCGCGTGGTGCTCAGCGGCAGCGCAAAAGACCTGATCGACGATCCGGCGGTGCAGCAGGCGTATCTGGGGATGTGAGCGGATTGCTATTGAAATAATAGCTGACTCCGCATATACCGCCTTGGCTCTGGCGATGTTTTTCTTTCAAATTTGACTTGAAACCTGTGTGCCGGTGTCAATTGAAGGACAGCCGGTAGATCAGATCGACGGCCGCGTTCTCGCCCGTCTGCGCGCGCAGGCTCCAGCGGCGCGAGAGCTCGTAGAAGATCAGCAGCGCGCCGCTGGTGCCGGCCAGGCTGTACTGGTAGGCGGCGTACAGCCGCTGCGACAGGCGCTTGCCCAGGGTCGCGCTGGCGCTGCCGACCGTGCCGCCGCCGCTGCCATCGCTGCCGCTCGAGAAGCTCAGTTCGTCCAGGCCGAAGCGGGCGGCCAGCCCACGCCCTTCGCGCCCGCCCAGCAGGGCCAGCGCGGCGGACTGCAGCAGGGCCGACTCGGCGCCGGTGGTGGGCGCGGCGTGGCCCAGCAGCAGCCAGGCCAGGGCCTGGTTGTCGGGCAATTGCGGGTCGGAGTACAGGCGCACGCGCGGCAGCAGCGCGCTGCCGGCCACCTGCACGCCGACGCGCTGGTCGCTGGTGTAGATGGGGCGCAGGGCGATGATGTCCAGCCGCGGGTTGTCGATGGCGCCGGTGAAGGTGATGGTGCCGCGCGTGATGTCCAGGTTCTGGCTGTAGGCGTGAAAGCGGCCGCCCTCGGTGCGGATGGTGCCGGTGAGCTGCGGCGGCGTGCCGAGGGGGCCCTGGGCGCTGAGCTGCAGCGTGCCGGCCAGGCGCGTGTCCACGCCCTGGCCGCGCACGCGCAGGTCGTCGCCCAGGTCGAGCCGGAGCCGGGCGTCGACGCGCAACGGCGACGTTTTGGCGGGGGCGGCCGGCGCGGCGTCGCGTGCATCGGGGCCGCCGTGCACCACCACGTCGTTGCCCAGGGCGGGCGCGCTGTCGTCGGGCAGCTCGATGCGCGCGCGGTCGACGCGCAGGCCGCCGCTCACCGTGACCTGGCGGGCATCGAGCGCGGCCTGGACCTGGCCCGAGACGGTGAAGTCGCGGTCGGCGCGCACGCTGGCGTGCAGGTGGTCGAGCGCAATGGCCAGGCGGGCCTGGGCGCGCCCGTCGCGCCAACCCGCCTCGCCCGTGGCGCTGAGCGTGCCGCCGGCGTCATTCGCGCCGGGGCCGTGCAGGCGCAACTCGTCGACGATCAGCCGCGTGCCGTCCAGCCGCGCGCGCAAGCGGCCCTGATCGAGCTGGAAGCCGTCGACCACCGAGCGCAGCGCCACGTCGTCGGCGCTCAACTGGCCGCTGATGCGCGGCTGCTCGCGCGTGCCGGCGATGCGCACGTCGGCCGCCAGCGCGCCGCGCAGGCGCCAGCCCGGCGGCGCCAGCGCCGACCACGCGGTGATCTGCGGCAGGCGGGCCTGCAACTGGCCGTCCAGCGGTGCGGTGGGTGCCCATTGCCAGGCGCTGCCGCCGTCGGCCCGGGGGCTGCGCGAGAGCGTGGTGCGCAGGCGGGCATTCAGGTTGCCGGCTCTAGCGCTGTCCCATTGCGCTTGCAGTGTGAGCGCCGGGCCGTCGCTGGCCAGTTGCAGCCGCGCCTGGCGCAGACCGGCGGGTACGCGGGTGCTGACGCCGGTCTCGGCATCGCGCGCCACCAGCGTCAGGTCGCCGCTGGCGCGCGCCAGCTCGGCGCGCAGGCGCAGCGTGGAGCCGAGGTTCAAGTCCCACTGGCCGTCGAAGAGGAGTTGGCCTTCGATGCCGGCGTCGGCTAGGTTGGCGCCGGCCAGGCGCTCGGCCCATTGCAGCGGCAGGCCGGTGATGCGGCCGGTGCTGCTCAGCGCGCCTGCGTGCCAGCGCGCCGGGCCCCAGGCCAATTGGGCTTGCGCGGCGGGTTCGGGCGAACTCAGCGTGAGGGTGCCGGCACTGACGCTGAGCGGCCCGCTTGCGCGCGGCACGCCTTCGAGCGTGAAGGGCTGCGCGCTGGCCAGCCGCCAGGCGCCGTCCCCAAAGGCCGGGTCGCGCAGCCGGGCTTGCAGTTGCTTGATTTGCACGCGCCAGCTGGACGTGGCCAGCGTGGCCTTGGGCGTGATGCGGGCCAGGTCGGCGCTGGCTTGCACATCGAACTGGCGCGCGCCCTGGCTCAGTTGGGCGCCGGCGGACAGTTGGGCCCGGGCCAGGCGGCCGTCCAGCTTCAGATCGACATCGCGCGCCTGCCACGGAGCGGCCTCGAGGGGGCGGCGCACTTGCAGGCTGGGCGCGTGGAGGCGCGCATGGACTTCGGGGTCGCGCCAGCCGCCCGCCCACCGGGCTTGCAGCGTGGCGCTGCCCTGGGCCCCGGCATCGTCGAGCAGCGGGCCGGCGCCGGGCAGCGTTTGCGCCCAGGTCAGCGCGCGGGCGGCGTCCTGCAGTTCGATCTGCAGCGTGCCGCCGCCGCGCGTGGCCTGCAGTTCGCCTTGCACCTTGCCTTGCAGGCCGGGCGCGGTGACCGTGATGTCGGCGCTGCCGCCGAGCCCGGATGGGCCGGCCAGGTGCAGCCGGGCGCGGCCGGCCGCTCGGGCGTCGTCGCTGCGCACATCGAGCTGCCGCAGGGTCAGCCAGCCATCGGCCCAGCGGCCGCGCGCGCTGGCACTGCGCAGGCGCAGGGCGGCGCTCAGCTTGCCGGCCGCTGCCTTGGCGCTGCCCGGCGCGCGCGCTTGCAGCCGGGCGTCGAAGTCGATGGCGGCGCCCTGGCCTTCGGCGCTGGCGGCGCCGTCCAGCGGCAGCGCGGCCAGTCGGGAGTGCAGGCGCGCGGGGTCGATGCCGGTGGCACGGGCCTCGATGCGCCAGCGCGCGCCGGCCGCGCCATCCCAGGTTCCGCTGGCCTGCAGCGTGCCGCCGCCCAGCTCGGCCTCGAGCGTGCGCACGGTGGCGGCGCGGCCCTGCCACGTGGCATCGGCGCGCAACGCCTCGACGGGCAGGCGCTGCCGGTCCCAGGGCCCGGCGTCGGCGTTGCGCAGATCGACGCGGATGGCCCAGCCTTGGGCACCGGGTGCGGGCGTCAGGTCGAACGTGCCGCTGAGCGCCGTGCGCGGCGCCTGGGGCCAGAAGGCGCCCACATCGAGCCCGGCCAGCTGCCCATGCGCCTCGGGCAGCGGCTGCGCGGCCCAGGGTGTGACGCGGGCGGTGGCGCGGGCAGCGGCACGGGTCAGTGGCGCCTTGTCGGCCGGCGTGCCGGCCGCATCGGCTGCGGGCAACGGAGGGACGGCGCCCGGGACGGCCTGCACCGCGGCCCAGGCTTGCAGCGCGGTCAGCGGACCGTGCAGGCGGGCTTGCAGCGTGACGGGCACGGCCGCTTCGGCGCCCGGCACCGGGGCCTGCAGTGCACCGGCCAGCGCGACATCGAGGCTAAGCGGCGCGTGCGCGCCCAGCGTGGCCCGCGCGCGGTAGCGGCCGGTCTCGAAGCGCGCCTGCTCGATGTCGAGCCGGTGCCGCGTGCCGTCGAAGGCGTAGCGCGCGACCAGATCGTGCAGCGTCCGGGCCGGCGGGCCGGCCCAGGCCAGCTCGCCGACGCGCAAGGCATCGATGCGGATGTTCAGCGGCAGCGCCAGCGCCGACGGCGGCGCGCCGGCCGACGCGTTCGCGGGGCGCTGGTCGGTCTGGTCGGCGATGACGATCCGGCGCGCCGACAACCGCTCGACATGCAGCGTGCGCCGCAGCAGATCGAGGGGCGTCCAGCGCAGCTCGGCATCGTCGATTTCGACGCGCAGCCCGTCCCGGCTCCACACCAGCCGCCGCACCGTGCCGCCGCCGCGCAGCGTGCCGCTGACCTGCTCGCTGGCCAGCGGCAGCCTGGCACCGGCCCAGCGCAGGACCTCGGCCAATGATCCTTCGGTGCCGGCCCAGACCCAGAGCAGCCCCACGGCCAGCACGAGCAGGACCAGCAGGCCGGCGGCTGCTGCCCGCGCCACGCGCCCAGCGCGCCGCGGCGGCTTGGATGAGCCGTTTTTTTTCGAGCCGGATTGGCCTTGCGTCAAGGTGGAGTCACCACTTTTAGCTATCGAATTGATAGTATCCGACGCGCCTGGATCGACCGGCGGAGAGGCCATCAGAAGTTGAACCCCACGCGCATGTGCAGCCGTACCTGCTTCGATTGCAGGCCGTAGGCGACGTCCAGCTCCATCGGGCCGACGGGGGTGATCAGTCGCACGCCGGTGCCCACGCCCCAGTTGGCGCTCAGGTCGCTGACGTGGTTGGCCACGCCGCCGACGTCGATGAACAGCGTGTGCTCCAGCAGACCGGGATAGCGCTGCTGCAGGATGGGGCGCTGCCACTCGACGCTGCCCACGGCCAGGTAGCGGCCGGGGCCGACCCAGTCGCCCCCCAGCGGAATGCCGATGCTGCGGTAGGCGTAGCCGCGCACCGTGGTGTCGCCCCCGGTGCGAAAGAGCGCCGTGGCGGGCAGGCGCGCCTGCCATGCGCCGATGACGGCGCCCAGCTCGCTGCGCAGCGCCAGCCGGCTGCCGCCGTCGCCCACCGGCACGATGCCCAGCCAGCGCCCGGTCAGCCGCACGAAGGGCTGGCGCGGACCGATGGTGGTCACGCCCGCGCCCGCTTCGCCGCTCAGGCCGAAGCCGCGCGTGGGCATCGGCAGCGCATCGAAGTAGCGCCCGGTCCACGCGTAGTTGAGGCTGACGGCCGCGCCGTCGCCCACCAGCGCGGCGGGCGCGACCACGCTGGCGGCGCCGGTGACGTCGGCGTGCTCGTACTGCAGGTAGACGTTGCGGTCGTACCTGGGCCCGGCCTGCATGCGGCCGGCGCGCAGGGTCTGCGAGGTGGTGACGAGCGCGCCGTCGTCCTGCCGCATGTCACGCGCGAAAAGCGCGGTGTGCCAGTGGTCGGCATCCGGCAGCGAGCTGAGTTCGAGCTGCGCCAGCGGCGTCTTGGGGTCGATCTGCAGCGTGGTGTCGCTGCGCCAGGAGGTGCCGAAAACGGTGTTGTCGCGGTGCTCCAGCGACAGGCGCGGGCCGCTGTCGGTGCTGTAGCCCACGCCGAACTGGAGCTTGTGGCGCTTGGCTTCGGTGACGGTGTAGGTGACCGGCGCCGCGGCGGGGTCGCCTTCGGGGTCGATGGCGATGTAGGCCGAGTCGTAATAGCCGCTGGCGGCCAGGCGCTGCTGGGCGTCGACCAGCTTTTTCTGGTCGTACGCATCGCCCGGCTCGAGCCACGACAGGCGCTCGGCCAGCGCGGCCGGGTAGCGGTGCGCGCCCAGCACGGTGGCCGCGCCCAGGCGAAACAGCGGTCCCGAATCGAGCTGCACGTGCAGCCGCGCGCGCGCCTGCGCTGCGTCGATGTCGGCGCGGCTGGCGGCGATGCGTCCGCGCGGGTAGCGCTGGGCCAGCAGGGCGCGCAGCGCGTCCGTCTTGGCCTGTGACCAGCGCTGTTGCGTGAAGCGCCGGCCGGGTTCGAGGCGCCAGCCGTCGGTGATGGCCGTGCGCTGGGCGGAGGCGCCGGCATCGCGCGCGATGTCGCCTTCGAAGCCGATGTCGACGTCGGCCACGGTGGTGGCCGGGCCGGGCGTGATGGCGATCACCATCGTCGGCCTGCCTTGCGGGTCGGCCTCGCGCCGCAGCGTCACCTGGGGGCTGAAATAGCCCTCGGTGGCCAGCAGCCGGCGCGCGTCGCGCTCGGCCAGCGCCATCAGGCGCCGGGCTTCGTTGTCGTCCAGGTCGGTCAGCGCCTGGTACTGGCGCAGCAGGGTGTGGCGCTCGATCAGCTCGCGCAGGCTCTTGTCCTGGGCTTCCACGCGGATGTCGAACGCAGCGGCGCCGGTGGGCGCCCCGTTGCCCGGCGCGGCGGGCGAATCGACGCCCTCACCCAGGCTGGCGCAGCCGGGCAGGGCCAGCAACAGCAGCCCGGCCAGCGCAAGGGCGCAGGGCCGGCGGAGGGTCCATTGAATCCAGCTTGGCACCGGCCCAGTCTATGCGGCGCGCCAGCACTGCAGCCAGCACTACGAATTGAAACGTCCTGGATACGCCCCAGTTCCGATGGTGAGAGCGCGCCCATGCACCAGCAGTATTTGGGACTGCCTTGGCTTCGAAGAGTTGCTGGAAGTCGCTCCAGAGGTCGGCGGTGGCTTCCTTGATTTCGAGCTTGGGAGCCGGACCACGCTATGCGATGGTGATGCCTCGTGAACCAGGCCGTATCGCGAAGCGGCTACGCCGCTGCAAGTCGCAGCTCTTTCGTGGACACGGCCTTGACTCGCGGGCCGAAGCTCGTGATGTGGGTCAGCGTCGCGTTGTGATGCGCGATGACTTGCTGCGGTGACAGCGCCTCGTTCCCCGCCGACGTATGGGCGTCGGCCACCAGCACCACGGGGTACCCGAGCGCCAACGCCTTGCGCGTGGTCGTATCGACGCAAAACTCGGTATGCATGCCGCAGACGACGACCCGCTGAACCTGCCGCTCTTCGAGCAGCGATTGAAGGTCGGTGCGAAGAAAGGAGTCGGGTGTCGTCTTTCGAACCCGCAGGTCAGACGGCCGGACCTCAAGCCCCGTCGCCAACTGCCACGCGGGCGAGCCATGCTCCAGGTACCCCGGCCCCGATTCGTGCTGAATGAAGATCACCGGCGCTCCGGCCGATCTGGCCTGGCGCGCAACAAAGTTAATGCGGTCGACGGTGCCGGCGCAATCGTGCGCGGCGTTAGGGCCGACGCAGAGGCCTTACTGGTGCAGTGATGCCAGCGTCATGTGCTCTTCACCCTGCAATTGCGCGTATCGCGTTCCCATCTGTGCAACTTACCCGATCGGCGGATGTTGCACTTCGGAGTTGAGATCGCCCCCTTAATCCAGTCGGACAACCATGCGCCCGCCCTCATCGGTGATGGTGTAGGAATATCGATAGCCGTTGCACGTAATTCCGAAACCAGTTTTCGTGAGGAGTTGCCTCATCGAGCTGATCGAATCGCATCTGTATTGGGCCATCTGGATTGCCAATTGCGCCTCTGCTTGCACCTGCGGATTCTCTTCCGGACGCCCCTTGGCCGCGTCAGCGCGCTGAGCTTCAAGCGTGCGCCGCTGAGCCACCAGATTCTGATACTCAGCAGCCTTGCTGACTGCATTTGAATCCGTTGGATCGAGGTTTGCGATTTCTGAGTAGATTTGCCCGGAGCGCTCACCGGGCGGAGCCTGCTTGATTTCCTCTCGCAGCAAGGCAAGCCTTACAGCAGTCCTAAGACGAACAAGGTCCGGGTCACCCACGGTGGGAAATTTTGTCAATAGCTGCCAAGCACCGGGAGCATCGCCAGCGTCAAACCTCTTTTGCGCTTCGCTAAGGACGATCAGCTTATTTGCTTTGAATTCCGCAGCCTGTGCGTCCCTCTTTTCTACCACCCGTTTCTGCATGTCGAGTTGCGCCTGCCTTTCCCGCTGCGCCTGCTGTTTGACCTGCTGATCAGCACTGACAATCGCCCCAGACATGGCCAGCGCCAGAGAGATACACCCGATGAGCCAGCCTGGTACGGTGCGCTCTGACGCTCGCGTGAGATACGCCCACAACGGCGGCAAGCAGACAACGCCAGCCAATATCACCAGCGGGGCTCCCTTCCAAAGACCGCCGATCAGTGCTCGCGTGCCTCCGTAGAGCAAAAAAAGACTGGCGATCCACGCGAGAATCGTCCATCCAAGAGCTTTCCACTCAACTGTATATTTTTTTTCTTGCATGCTCGCGCCTCTCTTTTTCGGTGTAAACACAAAGTGATTGCCAGGCCATTGGCGAATGCCGAGCGCCAATGAGGACGCGACGCTCCTTACCCCCTTGGCGCCCCCGGCGGGAATCGAACCCACATCTAGCGCTTAGGAGGCGCTCGTTCTATCCATTGAACTACGGCGGCGGCTTGTGCCGAGCATTCTATTTGCTGAGCAGCCGCATCGCGTCTTCCAGGCCCTTCAGCGTCAGCGGGAACATACGCTGATTCATCAGCTGCTGGATCACCGCGATGCTCTGGCGGTACTGCCACACGCCGTGCGGTTCGGGGTTGATCCAGGCGAACTTCGGGAACGCGTGCGTGAGGCGCATCAGCCATTCGGCGCCGGCCTCTTCGTTGTTGTATTCGACGCTGCCGCCGGGCTGCAGGATCTCGTAGGGGCTCATCGTCGCGTCGCCGACGAAGATCAGCTTGTAGTCCTTGTTGTACTTGCGGATGATGTCCCAGGTCGGGAACTTCTCCGAGAAGCGCCGCCGGTTGTTCTTCCACATGAAGTCGTAGACGCAGTTGTGGAAGTAGTAGAACTCCAGGTGCTTGAGCTCGGTCTTGGTCGCCGAGAACAATTCTTCGACGCGCTGGATGTGCTCGTCCATCGTGCCGCCGACGTCCATCAGCAGCAGCACTTTCACGTTGTTGTGGCGCTCGGGGCGCATGCGGATGTCGAGCCAGCCGGCGTTGGCGGCCGTCTTGCTGATGGTCTCGTCCAGGTCGAGCTCGTCTTCGTGCCCTTCGCGCGCGAACTTGCGCAGGCGCCGCAGCGCCACCTTGATGTTGCGCGTGCCCAGTTCCTGGCTGTCGTCGTAGTCCTTGTACGCGCGCTGGTCCCAGACCTTGACCGCGCTTCGGTTGCGGCCCTTGTCCTGTCCGATGCGGATGCCCTGCGGGTTGTAGCCATACGCGCCGAACGGGCTGGTGCCGCCGGTGCCGATCCATTTGCTGCCGCCCTCGTGCCGCTCCTTCTGCTCTTCGAAGCGCTTCTTGAGCGTCTCCATCAACTCGTCCCAGCCCATCTTCTCGATCTTGGCCTTCTCCTCGGGGCTGAGGTCGCGCTCGAGGTTCTTGCGCAGCCATTCGAGCGGGATGTCCTTCGTGAAGTCGGCGATCAGCTCGACCCCTTTGAAGTACGCGGCGAACGCGCGGTCGAACTTGTCGTAGTGCTTCTCGTCCTTCACCAGCGCGGTGCGCGAGAGGTAGTAGAAATCGTCGATGCTGTAGCCGCCGCCATGGCCGTCGTCGTTAGCGACCGGGCCGACCACGCCCTGCTGCAGCGCTTCCAGCAGCGCGAGGTATTCCTTGACCGACACCGGCAGCTTGGCCGAACGCAGTGTGTAGAAGAAGTCGATCAGCATCGCGGCGCTCCTTTCAGGATCGCGGCTTGTCCAGCAGATACAAGAGCTGCGCTTTCACCTCGGGCCATTCGCCGGATCGCAGGCTGTACATCACGGTGTCGCGGATCGTGCCGTCGCGGCGCAGCGCGTGGCCGCGGATCACGCCGTCACGTCGAGCGCCGAGCCGCTCGATCGCGCGCTGCGACGCATGGTTGAAGTTGTCGGTGCGCCAGCCGACCACGTGGCATTGCAGCGTCTCGAACGCATGCGTGAGCAGCAGCAGCTTCGCGGTGGTGTTGACATGGGTGCGCTGGCAGCGCCGTGCGTACCAGGTCCAGCCGATCTCGACGCGGCGCACCGCCGGCACGATGTCGTGGTAGCTGGTGCTGCCCAGCACCGCGCCGTCGTTCGTATCGAGCACCGCGAACGGAAAGCGGCTGCCGGCCTCGCGCATCGCCAGCGCCTCCTCGATATAAGCGCGGGTCTTCTCGGGCTCCGGCACCGAGGTGACGCGGATCTTCCACAGCTCGCCATCGGCCGCCGCGGCGCGCAGGCCGTCCTCGTGCGCCAGCGCCAGCGGCACCAGCCGCACGCCACGCGCCTCCAACGTGACCGGTTCGACGAAAGCCATTCGATTACCTGTTATTTCGCTGCATGAATACCAATTTTTCGAACAGCGTCACGTCCTGCTCGTTCTTCAAGAGCGCGCCGACCAGCGGCGGCACCGCGACCTTGTCTTCCTTGCTCTGCAGCGCTTCGAGCGGAATGTCTTCGGCGACCAGCAGTTTCAGCCAGTCGAGCAGTTCGGACGTGCTCGGCTTCTTCTTCAATCCCGGCAGGTTGCGCACGTCGTAGAAGGTCTTCATCGCCGCTGCCAGCAGGTTTTTTTTCAGCCCGGGGAAATGCACATCGACGATCTGGCGCATGGTGTCCGGATCGGGGAACTTGATGTAGTGAAAGAAGCAGCGGCGCAGAAACGCGTCGGGCAGTTCCTTCTCGTTGTTCGAGGTGATGAACACGAGGGGGCGGTGCTTTGCCTGAATCAGCTCGCGCGTCTCGTAGCAGTAGAACTCCATGCGGTCGAGTTCGCGCAGTAGGTCGTTCGGGAACTCGATGTCGGCCTTGTCGATCTCGTCGATCAAAAGCGCGACCGGCTGCTCGGCAGTGAACGCCTGCCACAGCACGCCCTTGACGATGTAGTTGTGGATGTCCTTCACCCGCTCGTCGCCGAGCTGGCTGTCACGCAGCCGGCTCACCGCGTCGTACTCGTACAGGCCCTGCTGCGCCTTGGTCGTCGACTTGATGTGCCATTGCAGCAGCGGCATGGAGAGCGCCTGCGCGACCTCCTCGGCCAGCATGGTCTTGCCGGTGCCGGGCTCGCCCTTGATGAGCAGCGGGCGCAGCAGCGTGATCGACGCGTTCACCGCCAGCATCAGGTCCTGCGTGGCGACGTAGTTCTTCGAGCCTTGGAACTTCATGGGGTGCAATCGCGAGATGGGCGGGATGGGGCGCGCCGCGCGGGCGGATTCGCCGTGGGGGTGGAGCGCGTGCCGCGTGCATATAATCCTCGCGGACGACTGGCTCCAATATCTCCTTCGATTGTGCGCGAAAAATGAATAAGCTGTTGACCGCCGCGTTGGCTTTGTCTGTCGCTTGCGTGACCACTGTCGCGCTGGCGCAGGAGTTGAAGGGTGACGCCGCGGCCGGCAAGGCAAAGGCGTCGATGTGCTTCGGCTGCCACGGCATCCCTGAATACAAGGCGAGCTTCCCCGAGGTGTACGAGGTGCCGAAGCTCGCCGGCCAGGGCGCGCAGTACATCGAAGCGGCGCTGCACGAATACAAGAAGGGCGAGCGCAAGTTCCCGACGATGCGCGCGATCGCCGCGCCGCTGACCGACCAGGACATCGCCGACCTCGCGGCGTTCTACAGCACCCAGGCCGGGCCGCCGGTCAAGCTGGCCGCGACGCCGAACATCCCGCCGAGCCCGAAGGTCGCCGCGATTCTCGCGAAGGCGAACTGCGCGGCTTGCCACGGCGCAAACTTCTCGACCCCGATCGCGCCGACCTATCCGGAACTGGCCGGCCAGCACGCGAGCTACCTGCTGGCCGCGCTGCGCCAGTACAAGACCAAGGGCAACCCGAACTTCGGCCGCGGCAACCCGATCATGGGCGGCATGGTCGCGACGCTGTCGGACGACGACCTGAAGGCGCTGGCCGACTACATCGGCTCGCTCGACGGCAACCTGAAGACGGTCGCGGAGTCGCGCTTCCAGTAGCCGCCGCATCGGGCCGCGCGGCCCGCATGGTGCAAAGCCCGCCTCGCGCGGGCTTTTTCATGTCTGGACGGGTCCGCGCAGCCAGATGCATTGCCGGCGTGCGACGCAACAAAGCCCTGGGTCGTCACACGGCGCTCCTTTGCCGCCGTCAATCGAACAGGTCCGGGTCGGACTCGACGATCTCGTCCCACAGCGTCTGGAACGAGAGCCAGCCGAACCCGGGAGACCCGAGCGCCCGGACCAGGGCCCGCGCGCCGTCGGCGGGCCACATCTCGGGCGCGCCCACCGGCTCGACCATCATCTGCACCTGGCAGGCGCGCTCCATGCAGATGAACCACCACGCCGCTTCCTCGACCGTCAGGCCGGTGCTGAACAAGCCGTGGCCCACCTGGATCGCGACCCGGTGCGCCCCGAATGCGGCGGCAAACCGGGCCGCATCGGCACGGTCTTGCGACACGCGCGGTTCGCGGATGAGCGCCTGCTGCTCGAACAGCACACAGGCGTCCTGGCTGATCGGATCGAGCAGGCGTCCGAGGCTGGACCAGGCCTTGCCGTGCAGAGAATGGGCATGACAGACCGCCATCACCTCGGGCCGGGCCTCGTGCAGCGCCGAGTGCAGCAGCAACCCCACCGGATTCACCGGCCGGGTGCCGACCAGAACGTCCCCGGCATGGTTGACCTGGACCAGATCGGACACCTTAATCCCGGGAAACGAAACACCGATCGGGTTCGCCCAAAGCAAGGCCGGATCCTCAGGGTCGCGCACGGTGACATGGCCGAGCAGCCCCTCGGAGAAGCCGAGCCGGCCGAACACCCGGCACACGCCCGCCAGCCGCTCCAGGCGGTGCCTGCGTTCATCCGCGACACTGTCGAACACGGGCAGTTCACGCGTCGTGAAGGGGCTGATGTTGATGTCCATTGAAAGGCCGCTCCCGGTCAGATGGAGACGATCAGAGACGCCGCAGGAAATCCAGCAACAGCGCATTGACATCCGCCGCACGTTCGCGCTGTATCCAGTGGCCGGCGCCTTCCAGGATGTGGCAGCCGCGCAGGCCCGGCAGCGTCTGGGCGAACTTGTCGATGCTCGCGCGCGAAGTCGGAAATTTCAGCACGTCGTCGCGCTCGCCGCCAATGAACAACGACGGCTGATGAATCACGGCGTCACGCCAGGCGGCCGTCAGCTCCCAGGTCGGCCGCAACGCGCGATACCAGTTCAGGCCGCCGCGAAAACCGGTTCGCTCGAACTCGGCGATCACGTAGTCCAGGTCTTCCTGGTTCACCCAACTCGGCATTCGGTCGGGATCCTGCGTGTTGTGCAGAAAGCCGGCGCCCGGCGCGAGCATCCCGGCGACGCCGCCCGCGCCGTCGCCGGACAGGCTGTAGGTGATGCGCCGCATCGTGGCGGCCACGTCGGCTTCGAGCTCGGCCTCGGCCATGCCCGGCGCCTGGAAGTACTGCATATAGAAGTCGTGCACGCCGCGCTGCGCCAGCGCGCTGAGCAGATCGATGCGCGCCGGCGGCGAATACGGCACGCTCAAGCCCGCCACCGCGCGGAACACCTCGGGCCGCAGCAGCGCCGCGTGCCAGGCCACCGGCGCGCCCCAATCGTGGCCGACGATCACCGCCTGCGTTTCGCCCAGCGCATGGACCAGTTCCGCCATGTCGCCGACCTGGTGCAGCATCGTGTACTGCGCGGGCTCGCTCGGTGCATCGGTGCCGCCGTAGCCGCGCATGTCGGGCGCCACGGCGCGATAGCCGGCGCCGGCCAGCGCAGCCAGTTGCGCGCGCCACGACACCCAGGATTCGGGAAAACCGTGGCACAGCAGCACCAGCGGGCCGGCGCCCTGACTGGCGATGCGCATGCGGATGCCGTTGACCTCCAGCGTTTCGAGAGTGGGTTGGTTCATGCCGGTTGCCCCGTTTCGTTCAGGCGGGCGGCTGTCAGAAGAGTTGGTAGAGCTGCCGCTGCCGCACCTGCCATGATGCCGCTTTGCCGGACCAATGCGAGCCGGACGGTGTCGTCCGGCTTTACGCCGCGCATGTACACGGCGATGGCGTTGAGGCGGCATTGCATCAGCCATGCTTGCAGCCCGGCGTGCTGGCGCCAGCGCGCGCCGTTGGCGAGCGTCACGGCCCACATGCGCAGCCAGTCGATCGGATGCTCGGGGCTCGGCACCACGGCGCACAGCGCGTTTTGCGCGGCCGGGTCGGCGACGTGGCTTTCGACCCACGCGATCAGCGCCGCGCTGAACAGCGGCTGGCAGGTACGCACCATCAGCAGGTTGATGCGATCCCGGTCGAACACCGGCAGCGCCGGCGGCATCACGATGGCACTTGCGCTGCAGTCGATGTAGAGCGTGTCCGGGTCGGCGGCAATGCTGCCATGCTGGAGCACGATCCGGTCCGGCTCGATGCCGCGCACGCGCCCGAGACGCACGATGTCCGCGATGCGGCGAAGTTGCGCCAACTCGCCCGGCGCCACGGTGGCGCAGCGGTAGGTGGTGGGCTGCACGGCCTCGTCGATGCGCAGCAGTTGCTCACGTTGTTCGAGCCGCGCGAACAGATCGGGCACGGACGAAGCTTTGGCGATCGCCTCGAACTGGTCAACCGCGCTGCCCATGTTGCGCTCGAAGTTCTCGATGCCGGGCTGCAGGTTGGCGCGGTTCAGCATCCAGGCGTCGCGCGGCATGATCCAGCGGATGCGCGACGGCGCCACGCCGTTTTCCAGCAGCCACAGGATCGCGTCCATGCCGGTCTTGCCGGAACCCACCACCGTGCACGCGGCATGCGGGCGGCCGACCTGCGGCAGCCGGTTCAGCGGCACGCAGTTCGTGCCGTCGGCCACCGTGTACTTGGGTCCATGGGTGGACGGCACCGCGGTTTGCGCATGCGTGGCATTCACGACCTTTTTCCGCACGGTCACCGATTGCGCGTCGCCGCCGATGAGCGACGTGACGCGGTGCGCGCCGTTCGTGCCCGCGGCGTACTCGGACATCGGCAGCCAGCGCACCCGCCCCGATGGCAGGAAGCGCTGCTGCATCACCTGATCGAAATAGGCCAGCACCTCGACGCCCGAAGCCAGCCCGTACAGGCCGGCGTTGAAGCCGTGGGTGTCCTTGCTGCCGTGGCTCAGTTCGCGCGACGCCACGCCATACCATTCCGACGGCTGGTGCAGTCGCACGAACGGATAGGCATCGTTCCAGTGACCGCCGGGGCGATGGTGGCGGTCGACGATCAGCACCGTCGCTTCAGCGCTTTCGGAAAGCAGCGTGTCGACAAAGGCCAGCGCGGTCGCGCCGGCGCCGATCACGAGGTAGTCGCATTCGAGGGGGGATGCGTTCATGGAGCCGTCTTTCGTCGGTTGCCGTGCGGGAGCCTGTGCTGGCAAGACCCGATCATGCAGCTCTGTTCAGACTTCCTGCCAGAACGCGTCGTTCAGCGATCCGGGGACGAAGCAGTCGACGTTCTTGTTCACCAGCTCCCAATAGCCCTTGTCCGCCGCCATTTTGTTGAGCAAGGTCTGCACCGCGGACA
Organism: Burkholderiaceae bacterium; assembly: GCA_030123545.1. Classification (NCBI taxonomy): domain Bacteria; kingdom Pseudomonadati; phylum Pseudomonadota; class Betaproteobacteria; order Burkholderiales; family Burkholderiaceae; species Burkholderiaceae bacterium. The sequence continues at coordinate 1,067,892 of CP126124.1, forward strand.
GATCCTTGTAGCGCGACGACCAGGCGATGCGCTGCGGGTTGCCGCCGATCGGCGTGAGCACGGTCAACTCGACGTCGTAGTGGGTCTTGAAGTAGGCAGCGATTTCCTTGGCGAAGGCCATCACGGCGCCGGTCTTGCCGGGCGCGATGCCGGCGGTGCGAACGAATGCAATCATTTTTCATGTCTCCATGCGCCGAAAGGAGTCGGCAGGCTCTTGTCGCGGCGTGCGACGAATTCGTTGAGCGGTTCGATTAGGTCAGCACGCTCGACGATGACCTTGCAGCTCGCGCAAGTCCATCAGCGCGGCTTAAAAGAAATTAAAAATTCCTAATTGAGTACTATCCGACTACACTGATTTTTCGCCGGCTCGGCGGCTGGATCGGCCGCACGATTGGCGCCGGCGACAGGGGGTAGGGCGCTTGGCAACGATCTACAAGACAGGTGAGTTCGAGGTACGGGCCGACGAGCGCCGCGTGCTTGCGCACGGCCGTCCCCAGGCACTGGGCGGGCGCGCGTTCGACCTGCTGCTGGCGCTGATCGAGCACCGTGACCGCATCGTCGGCAAGAACGAGCTGATGGCGCTGGTGTGGCCCGGCATGGTGGTGGAAGAGAACAACCTCACGGTGCAAATCTCGGCGCTGCGCAAACTATTCGGGGCCAGTGCGGTGGCCACGGTGCCGGGGCGCGGCTACCGGTTTTGCCTGGAGCTGCAAACGCCCGCACTGGCGGACGATCGCGGCGCTGCCCCGGCGCCCCCCGCGCTGGCCCTGCCCGACAAGCCGTCGGTGGCGGTGTTGCCGTTCCTCAACCTCAGTGACGACCCGGGGCAGGCGTACTTCGCCGACGGCGTGACCGAGGACATCACCACCGAGTTGTCGCGTTTCCACAGCCTGTTCGTGATCGCGCGCAATTCGGCGTTCAGCTACCGCGGCCAGGCCATGGACGTGCGCACCGTGTCGCGCGAACTGGGCGTGCGCTACGTGGTGGAAGGCAGTGCGCGCCGCGCCGGGCCGCGCGTGCGCGTGGCGGCGCAGCTGATCGACGCCGTGTCGGGCGAACATCTTTGGGCAGAAAAATACAACCGCATGCTAGAAGACATTTTCGACTTGCAGGAAGAAGTGGCCCGCGCCATCGCCGGCGCCATGGCGCCGCAGATCGATGCGGCCGAGGACGTGCGCTCGCGCCGCACGGCCCCCGCCAATCTCACGGCCCACGCCACGGCCCAGCGCGGCTGGGCCGTGGCGTCGGCCGTGAATATGACCTACGACCGCGCGCCGCGCGACGAGGCCCTGCGGTGGGCCGACGACGCGCTCGCACTCGACCCGAACTGCGCGCTCGCGCTGCGTACGGTGGCCCTGGTGGCGTGGTGGAACGCCTATCACAACACGACGGACTCGGTGACCGAAACGCTCGCGGCAGGCACGGCCGCCGCCAACCGCGCGATCGCGCTGGACCCCGGCGACCACCATGCGCGGCGCTGGAAGGGGCTGTTGGTGGCGATCGCCGGGCGGCCCGACGAGGGCCTGGCCGAACTCAGGCGCGCGCACGGCATCAATCCGAATTGCGCGCTCACGCTGGCGTGGCTGGGCCTGTACGAAGCCCTGAACGGTGACGCGAACGTGGGCGTGCCCCATGCGCTGGCGGCGCTGCGCCTGAGCCCGCGCGACCCGGAGCGCGGGTCGATGCTGATGACGCTGGGCTTCGCGCACTTCGCAATGCGCAACTATGCGCAGGCGTCACGCGCTGCCGAAACCGCGTTGCGTGAAGCGCCCGACAGCGCCGTGCCGCATGTGCTGAACGCGATCAGCCTGGTCGGCACGGGCCGACTCGAAGCGGCGCGGTCCGCCTTCCAGGTGCTGCAGCGTGTCGCACCGATGCTTGCCCAGGCGCGCCTGGCCGGGCGCTGGCTCGCGACCAACCCGGACTACGTGCAGCGCGCGCACACGTTTTTGCGCGTCGCTGCGGGGCTCGAAGATCCGGCGTCGGCCGACGCCTTGCGCTGACGCGAGCGCGCGAGTGCGTCATCGTTGATCGGACGGGTTCCCCCGTCGCCGCATCGGGCTGCGCTCCGCCTGAATGGTGCAAAGCCCGCCGCATGCGGCCTTTTCGATGTCGGGCCGCCGGGTTGCTGCGCGCTCAATCGCGGGTCGCGCGTCGTTGCACGCAAGCGATGTAGGCTGCGCCGTCGGGGGGGCGGCCGGCGCGCTGGCTCTCCCACATCATCGACCCCAGGCATTCCATCACCTCGTGGTGCGCGTCGTGCAGCGAGCCGCGCGTGCGGCACATCAGCTCGACCGCCTGGCGGATGCCGTGCGGCTGGTCGATCGAGCATTGCTCGCTGATCGCCAGGTGCATCGCCAGGTGCAGGAACGGATTGGTCGCGCCATCATTGCTGTCGTAGCGCGCGGCCAGCGCCGCATCGAGATCGGCGAGCAGCGCGTGGAATTCGGGATGCTCGGCGATCCACTGGCTTGCTATCACTTCGATAGCATCGAGTACATGTCCGTCCCTGGCTTTGGCGTAAACCGAGCAGAAGAATCGGCGCACGTCGGCGCTCGAGGGGCTGAACATGCGTGCAGCCTAGCACGGCCAGGCATGCGCGGCAGCGTGTGGATTTGGGGTTACGCTAGCGGCTTCGGCGCCCGTGCGGTGCCTGGAGAGTTCGATGACATTCATCCGCATCATCGGCGTGCTGCTGATCGTCGCCGGGGTCGCTGGCCTGTTGATCGGCAGCTTCAGTTACGAGCAGGACAGCACCGCCGCCAAGCTCGGACCGCTGCAGCTCACGCTGAAGGAGCAGAAGACCGTCGAGATTCCGCGCTGGCTCAGCCTGGGCGCGATCGGCGTCGGCGTCGTGGTGCTGGTGCTGAGCGCGCGCAAGTCCTGACACTGCGACCGTTCGCGGTGGTTGACGCGCAGCGCTCGCCGGCGCTAAAAGCGGACAATTCAATCGACCCGCTGGAGGGCCGGCACCTGCCCACCTTTACCACGCACGCCAAGCCTCTCGGAGCTAGACCCATGACCACCCAAGCCTTCATCTGCGACGCGATCCGTACCCCGTTCGGCCGCTACGGCGGCGCCTTGAGCAGCGTGCGCTGCGACGATCTCGCGGCGGTGCCGATCAAGGCGCTCGTCGCGCGCAACGCCAAGGTCGACTGGCAGGCGATCGACGACCTGCTGTACGGCTGCGCGAACCAGGCGGGTGAGGACAACCGCAACGTCGCGCGCATGGCCGCGCTGCTGGCCGGACTGCCGACCGCCGTGCCGGGCGCGACGATCAACCGCCTGTGCGGCTCGGGGCTCGACGCCGTGGGCAGCGCGGCGCGCGCCATCAAGGCCGGCGAAGCCAGCCTGATGATCGCCGGCGGCGTCGAGAGCATGAGCCGCGCGCCGTTTGTCAGCCCTAAAGCCGAATCGGCGTTCAGCCGCGCGAACGCGGTGTACGACACGACGATAGGCTGGCGCTTCGTCAACAAGCTGATGAAGGCGCAGTACGGCATCGACTCGATGCCCGAGACCGCCGAGAACGTGGCCACCGATTACAAGATCAGCCGCCCGGACCAGGACCGGATGGCGCTGGCCTCGCAGCAGCGCGCGCTGGCCGCGCAGCAGTCCGGCTTCTTCGACGCCGAGATCACGCCGGTGACCATTGCGCAAAAAAAAGGCGATCCGGTCGTGGTGAACAAGGACGAGCATCCGCGCGAGACCTCGATCGAGGCGCTCGCCAAGCTCAAGCCCATCGTGCGTGCCGACGGCACGATCACCGCCGGCAACGCGAGCGGCGTGAACGACGGCGCCTGCGCGCTGCTGCTGGCGAGCGAAGCGGCTGCGGCCAAGCACGGGCTGACGCCCAGGGCCCGCGTGGTCGGCATGGCCACCGCCGGCGTCGCGCCGCGCATCATGGGCATAGGGCCCGCGCCGGCGACGCAGAAGGTGCTCGCGCTCACCGGCCTCAAGATCGCGCAGATCGACGTGATCGAGCTGAACGAAGCGTTCGCCGCGCAGGGGCTGGCGGTGCTGCGCCAGCTAGGGGTGGCCGACGACGACCCGCGCGTCAACCCGAACGGCGGCGCGATCGCGCTCGGCCATCCGCTCGGCGCGTCCGGCGCGCGGCTGGCGACGACCGCGGTGAACCAGTTGCACCGCGCGGGCGGCCGCTACGCGCTGTGCACGATGTGCATCGGCGTGGGGCAGGGGATTGCGGTGATCCTGGAGCGGGTCTGAGTTTTCGGGGAAGGGGGCGCATCGGCTCTCCGATGCTGTTTTGCCGTTACGTTGATGCTGGCAGGTTCCTCACAGGCGTCAAGCTGCTTTGGGTCGAGTTTCACTGGGGGAGTTGGAGTGCTCCTGATTTGGGAGCTATGTTTGCAGGTGATATAACGGCTGAGCGGCGATTTGATGCCTAAATAAGCCTCTTTTGCAGGGAGGCATCCGCCAGCGGCCTGAGCCGCGCATAGTCCAGCAACCCGGCCAGACGCGCGCCCTTGCCCTGCCACTCCGTCACGACGTTCTCCGCCAGCAGCACGTAGTGCCAGGGTAAGCCGCCGCGCTGCTCGGCGCTCAACCCGTTGATGCGCTCGCACCAGGCCAGCGCCGCCCTGAGCTTGCGCTGCACGTTCGGGTGAATGGTTTGCTGCTGCGCCTTGGTCTCCACCAGATACACCGCTTCCTCGGTACGCACCAGAAAGTCGGGTGAGTAAAAAGCCGGCAGACCATCGTCCTTCACGTAGCGCAGCCGCGCAAAGGTATGGCGGTTTTCGCTGATCTTGCAGAAAGCCTGCACCTGCGTGTCGGCCTGTGCCCAGCGAATGAAGGCACGCTCCAGCCCGCCGTTCTGCGCCGGCCACGCCAAGCGCGTGTAGATGCATTTGCTGACTTCCACCGAATGGCTCTCGCGCACCATCAGCCGTGGTACTTCGCTCAAATGCCGAAGGTGGACCTCGGTCTGACCGGTCACATGCTTTTGCTCCGATTCGAGCAGCGCCACGGCAAACACCTTGGTGATGTGGTCCACCACGGGCTGCAGCAGCAATACACGCCAGTTCTCGCCATCGAGTGGGTTGAACGTGGCGCCGAACAGTTGCGTCCAGATGTAGTCGTCCAGCCAGCCGGTCAGCTCGGCCGTGTTCACCTGCAGATAAGGCTTGGCCAGGTGCGTCGCTACCCTGTTGCCCTTGGGTAGCGGTTCGCTCAGCGCCTGGCCGATGCGTCGCGTCAGGCGTGCTAGGTAGTCGTTGTAGCCGCCCACGTTCATCACCGCGCCATCGACCCGATAGTCGCCGAACAGCGTGGCACTCTGCAGATCCTGCGAAATGAAGGTGTCACCCTTCCCCAGCAGTCCGCCGAGTTGCGCGGCCGTCATGGCCGTGAAGGCGGGCAGGGTTGTCAGGTCCATTGCGTGGTGATCCCGCACCTCGTCAGCTTCGCGCAGGATGAACGGAATGCCGAAGTCGAACGCTTGAAAGCCCTCGCGCAGCCCGGCCGCGATCACGTCGCCGGTCGCATTCGTGTCGTCCATGTCGTCGCTGGTCGCGCCCGCCAGACCTTCCTGGATCAAGTCGTCATAGAACGACTGGAACGCCGGGTGCTCCACGATAGACAGCACATCGAGCAGGCTGCCCGGCTCCTGGCCGGCATTGATGCGCTCGCGGTTTTCCCGCTTCAGGTCGGTGTATTCATCGTCGCGCCACATGAGACGCAGGCCGCGTCCTATCGTCTGCTCCAGCAGGATCTGCGCCTGCGACGAGCGCAGCGGCACGATGACGCAGATATTGTTTACGTCGAAGCCTTCGCGCAACATCAACACGCTGATGATGACGCGCGGCGTGGCGTGCCGGTCCACGCTGAACAGGCGCTCGCGCACCGGCGCCCAGTCTTTCTCGCCCAGCTCGGCCTTTTTGCCGGAGTCGATGGTCATGACGTCATCAGGCGTCAAGCCCTCGTCTTGCAGGAAGGCATTGACCAGCGGCGACACAGTGGTGTCCTCACACACCACCAGCATCTTGGGATGGCGCGCGGCGTCGAGCCGCGCAAAGTCCGCTTCGAGCTTGCGCAATTTTTTCAGGCCCGCGCGCAGCATCACGCGCTGACCTTCGCTCAAGGCGGGGTTGCCGTCGTCGTCGCGCTCGGCCTTGAACTCCAGCGGCAGCGCGCCGATTTCCTTGCGCCGGTCCAGCACCAGCGACTTGACCAACCCCGCGCGCATGGCGTCCTTCAGGTCGAAGTCCGTGATGATGTGCGGGAAGTAGAGCTTGCGTTTGTTCTTGCCGCTGCCCACGTCGTTGTAGGGCGTGGCCGAGAAGTCCACCTGCACGAAGCGCCGGCCCTTGGTTTCGGCGATGCGCGAGAGGCTCTTTTGCCATTCGACCTCGGTGCTTTCGCCTTCGCGCTTGAACTCGTGGATGTGGTGCGCCTCGTCGTTGAACACCATCAGTTCCGGTAGCTGCGCCAGAAACTCCAGCACATTGCCGCGCGCATAGCGCCGGTCCAGCACGTCCAGGCTGTTGCCGGTCGCGCGGCCGGGCGTGAGCGGCAGCACGGCGTCGATCACCTGCTGCGGCTCCAGCGGCGCGCCCAGGGCTTCGACTTCTTCAGTTTCTTCCGGCACCTCGCCCTCGGCCAGCAAATGCCAGTTGGTGATGGCGATCATGCCGTTGCCGGTGGCTTTCAGGCCGATCTCGTTCTTGCCGCAGACATTGCCGCGCACGAAGGCAAACACCGTCTCGCGGTAAGCGTCGGGGATGAACAGGTCGGCGAATTGCGCGATGTCGGACATAGCGAAGTCGCGCGGGCCGTTGCCGCCCTCGATTAACTTGCCGCAGAACGCGTCCAGCAGCCGCTCATAGACGATCAGCCCCGGCGCCACCACCATGAACTGCCGCGTGAACCGCGCATCGTCTATGCCCTCGGCGAGCGCTGCCGTCTTGTTCAGCAACTGCCAGATCAGCAAGGCCTGCAGCACCCAGGTCTTGCCGGTGCCGGTCGCCATCTTGAAGCAGTACTTGGGGTGCGCGTGTTTGTCCTGCGCCACCTCGCCCAGCCGCGTGCCGGCCAGCAGCGCATCGGGCGCGCAGGCGCGGTACAGGTCCAGCAAGGTCCAGTGCGCCTGGCCTTGGCCCAGCACCTCGTGCGCGACGATCGCGTTCAGGATCGCCTGCTTCTGCCCGGCGTGAAAGTTCAGCCCGCCGCGGGCCAGCACCATGTCTTCGCCGAACCACCACTGCAATAGCTCGGCCGTGGTCGGCGTGACGAGTTCCAGCATGTCGGCCGCACCCGATTCGAGGCCAAGGCAGAGCTGGTGGGATTTTGCGGTGAGGCCGGCGCAGAGGGCGAGCTGGCTGTCTTTTTCAGGCATGTTCTTCTTCCTTTGCCTGGCATTGAATAAACAAATTGTTTATAATTTGAGCGTGATTGAAAGCTTTGCCAGCCACGAGACCGAGCGCCTGTTTGCCACGGGCAAGTCGCGTCGCTTGCCGCCGGACATCCTGCGGCGCGCCGTGATGCGCCTGACCCAGCTGGAGGCGGCCACGGTGCTGGAAGACCTGCGCCAGCCGCCGTCGAACCGGCTTGAAGCATTGGGTGGCAACCGTGCCGGACAGTGGAGCATCCGCATCAACGACCAGTGGCGCGTGTGCTTCCGGTTCGAGCGTGGCAATGCACAGGACGTTGAAATCGTGGACTACCACTGAGGAGCGAACCCTATGAAGAGCAAAACACCTGTGAACGGCCTTCCGGCCATCCACCCCGGCGAATTCCTGCGCGAAACACTCGATGAACTGGGGCTGACGCAAGCCGCGCTGGCCGAGGCCATTGGCGTGTCGCCCATGCGCGTGTCGCATGTACTCAAGGGCGACCGCCCCGTGACCGCCGAACTGGCCCTGCGCCTGGGCCGCGCGCTGGGGCAGACGCCGATGTACTGGCTGAACCTGCAAACGGCCTACGACCTCAAGCTGGCGCAGGCCGCGATGAAGGACAGCCTGCGCGCGGTGCGGGAACTGGCCGCGGCCTGAAGCCACGGCCTGGCGGCCCGTCACGCTGCCTCCACCGTTGCGACCACTTCGGCCTCGAAGCCGAACACATCGACCACGCGCACGCAAACCTTGCGCGGGCCGGGCTTGGCTGGCGTGGTGACCACCGCTTGTGTGATCACGCGCAGCGCGTCGGCATCGTTCGCCGTGTTGCCCCGGTAGTCCTGCCAGACCGAACGGAACACGCGGCCGTCGTAATCCGGGTCCACCGCCCAGTATTCGATCAGCGCCAGCGGCTCGGCATTCGCTACCTGCTGCAGCTTGGCGCGGTTGGCGTCGTCGAGGTTGATCGCCTCGGGCGAGAGCAGCACGTAGTTTTTCAGCCGCACGGTCAGCGTTTCATGGACTCCCTCCCCCTGGGAATGGGTTGGGGTGAGGGCTCGCCGCTCGATGGGATGAATCGTCAAATACTGCAGCGACGAAAACCGCACCTGCCCGCGCAGCTTGTCGAGACCGCCCTTCTTCTTGAGCCGGTCCATCAGGTCGGGCGGAATCACCAGCACTTCCAGCCGGGAGTCGTTCAGCGCCGTGATGGTTTCGCCGATCGAGGGCTCGAAGTTCCAGCCCAGCACCACCACGCGGTCCCAGCCGCCCAGCAGGTTGTCGCGCTGGGCGATGGCTTTCTTCAGCGTGGCCGCGCCGGTGAGCTTGTTCGGCGAATCGGCCAGCACCAGCGTCTTGCTGCCGCGCTTGCCACCAAAGTCCACGCCCGCGATCTGCCCCAGGTTGCGCTGCGGGTTCACGTCGGGCGGCAGCGGCAGCGCGCCGTACAGCGACAGCACGATCTGCGACAGGTCGCCGATGCGGAAGTCGCGTCCCAGCGTGGCCCTGGCTGCTTCCACCTGGTAGTCGCCGATGGCCTGGTAGAGGAAGGGCTTCGCGTCCTGGTCGATCAGCCGCTTGCGCATGATCATGCAGGCGGGCTTGCCGAGGTCGGTGGTGATCCAGCGGCGGCCGAGTTTTTCGGCGGCAGCCGCAGTGGTGCCGGAGCCGCCGAAAAAATCAACCACAAGACCATTCTCGGGACAGGATGCTTCGACGATTCGCGCTAGCAGTTTTTCTGGCTTTTGCGTGGCGTAGCCAACAGCTTCTTGCGCAGCTCCTCGGAACGCCTTTACGTCAGTCCAAATTGACTGAATAAGCCGCCCGTCCGTCTCGTGGAGATAAAGCTTTCTGTAGGGCTTTCCTGTACTTGTCCAGTAGAGTTGCCGAGTACGGACCAAATTGTCGATTGTTTCTTGAGATGGCCAGTGCCTTCCTGAGCCGGGTTCCAAGACTCCACGTTCACCAAACTGTCGCGCAGGACCTTGACCTTTGCCCGTCAGGTCAGCGAGCTTGAACGATCCGCTCTCGTCTTCAAAACCATAGTTGGCGTCAACGTGCTCCTCCGACAGAGGCTCATACAGAGGTGTCCAGTAGTACCTGTCAAGTTTGGAGTACCAATAAATGCAGTCGTGGACATTTCCATAACGCCGAGGATTTGACTGTGCTGATGTGCGTTGCCAGATGACTTCGTTGATAAGGCTGCTCTTCCCAAAAATATCGTCCAAAACCAGCTTCACGTAATGCCCTACATGCCAATCCAGATGCACATAAATCGAGCCGGTATCCGCCAGCAGCTCGCGCATCAGGATCAGCCGCGGTGTGATCATGGCGAGGTATGAGGCTGTGCCATCGCTCCAGGTGTCGGAGTAGGCGAATTGCTCAATGACAGTGGGCTTTTGCTCCAGCTCCACGCCGGGTAGCGTGACCTTGGTGCGGTAGTCGGCCTTGCTGTCGAACGGTGGGTCGATGTAGATCAAATCCACCTTGCCGCGCAGGGACGGCGTGTGTTCGTCGCCCGCCAGCAGCGCGGCCATGGCGAGCAGGTTGTCGCCGTAGATCAGGCGGTTGGCCCAGGGCCGCCCTTCGACGAGCTCGGGGTGAGCGGATACATCGCCCAGCAGGGGCTGCCGGCTGGCCAGCAGGCTGGCCTGACCGGGCGCAAACACTTCGTGTCGGTCGGCACGGTTCTGGGTTGTGACCCAGTCCTGCGCCGCGCTGTCCTTGGCGGGCAGCACGACCTCGCGCGTTTGCAGCGTCACGCGCTGGCGGCTTTCGATGCTTTCAAGGATGCGCTCGGCGGTCTTGCGTCCTGTGGCGACGATTTCGGGCAGTTGTTCGAGCAGGGATTTGGGCATGGGGACAGCGACACTTAAATCCCGTTAAATGGGACGAAATATGTCAACTGTAATGGACATGCGAGGCGAGACCTGCGACTACCGTACTTTTCATGAAGGAAAAGAAGGAGTTCAGCGACCGCTTGCGGGCGGCGATGAAAGTCCAACGGCTGGAGATCAGCAGCGCCGTTCTGGAACGCGAGTTCAACCTGCGCTGGTCAGGCCAGCCGGTGCGGCGTCAGACTGCATGGAAGTGGCTCAACGGCGAGGCCATCCCCACGCAGGACAAACTGCAGGAACTGGCGAAGTGGCTGAAACAGGATCCCCATCACCTGCGCTTTGGCGGCCGTGTGCAGGCCCACCTGCGCGCCCGAGCAAAAGCGATGGGATGTAGGCGCGGGGTATCTGGAACGTGAGACGTTCGACGCCTTCCTGCAGCTCCCCGCGCCGCAGCGCAAACTCATCCGCGAGGTGATTCTGACCTTTGCGAAGGTGCACGCGGAGTCGGGTGGGACCGATACCGGCGCCAGGCGTTGAACTCGTCCGGTAGTGCAGCCTGATCTTGCCGTCATTGAATTGCTACTGAATAAATAGCATTCGACCATTGCTCTGTATGGGCTATCGGCTGATTTCACTCATATCTTCAATTGTCTGATCCTGCACGCCGCGCTGCGCCAGCTGCTCGCGCTCCCTCGCCAGCTGCTCCTCGAACTGCAGGCGGCCACGCTTGACCACGGAGATCAGCTTCGCGCGGTCCTTGTAGTACGGGTGCAGCTCCTCGAACAGCGCGAGGTTGTGGCGGCGGAAGCGATCGGCGCTGTGGCGCGCGGCGTCGTGGTTCGTGCCGAGCAGCTCGAGCACGCTGCGCGCGCTCTTCAGGCTGGCTTCGAACAGCTCGCGCTCGACCCGCATCACGCCGCGGTCGCGCAACTGGTTCCAGTGCGTCACGTCGCGTGCGCGCGCGACCAGTTCCAGCTGCGGGAAATGCTCGTGCAGCAGGTCGACGATCGCCAGCGACTGCTGCACGTCGTCGACCGCGAGCACGAAGATGCGCGCCTGCGCGGCGCCGGCGGTGCGCAGCAGGTCGAGCCGCGACGCGTCGCCGTAGAACACCTGGTAGCCGTACTTGCGCGCCGCATCGACCATCTCGGCGTCGTGGTCGAGCACCGTCGCGGCGATGCCTTCGGCGCTCAGCAGGCGGCCGACGATCTGGCCGTAGCGGCCGAAGCCGGCGATGATGACCGGCGCGGTCTGCGGCTCGGAGATTTCCGCCAGCGTCGGGCCGGCGCTGCAGTTCGCGTAGCGCGGCAGCAGCCAGCGGTCGACCGCGACCAGCACCAGCGGCGTCAGCAGCATCGAGAGCGCGACCGCGCCGACCAGCAGCGACGCGGTCGTAGCCGGCAGCGCCTGGGCGTCGGCCGCGGCGCGGAACACGACGAACGCGAATTCGCCGCCCTGCGCGAGCAGCAGCGTGAACACCGGCCGCTCCTGGTACGGCAGCGCGAGCGCCCGCGCCAGTGCCCAGAGCACGATCGACTTGACCGCCAGGAACCCGAGCACCAGGCCGGCCATCAGCCAGGGCGACGCGAGCAGCACGCCGAAGTCGATGCTCATGCCGACCGCGATGAAGAACAGCCCCATCAGCAGGCCCTTGAACGGCTCGATGTCGGTCTCGAGTTCGCGCCGGTATTCGCTCTCGGCCAGCAGCACGCCGGCGAGGAACGCGCCGAGCGCCATCGACAGGCCGACGCGCTGCATCAGCCCCGCGATGCCGACCACCAGCAGCAGGGCCGCCGCGGTGAACAGCTCGGTCGAGCCGCTCTTCGCGATCCAGCGCAGCACCGGGCGCAGCAGCAGCCGGCCGCCGAACACGATGCCGCCGACGACGGCGGCGATCTTCAGCGCTTCGAGCGCGCGGCCGGCGCCGGTGCCGGCCGCATTGGTCGCGTTCGCCACCGCCAGCAGCGGCAGTAGCGCGAGGATCGGGATCGCGGCCACGTCCTGAAACAGCAGGATCGAGAACCCGGCTTCGCCGCTGGAAGTGCGCAGCAGGTTGCGCTCGCCCATCACCTGCAGCGCGATCGCGGTGCTCGAGAGCGCGAGCCCGAGGCCGGCCACGGTCGCGATCCGCCACGGCACCCCGAAGGCCAGCGCCGCCGCGCCGAGCGCGAGCGCGCACAGCAGCACCTGCGCGCTGCCCCAGCCGAAGATCGGCCGGCGCAGGTTCCACAGCCGCCGCGGCTCCAGTTCCAGCCCGACCAGGAACAGCATCAGCACCACGCCGAACTCGGCGAAATGCAGGATGTCCTGCACGTTGGTGACGAGCTTGAGGCCCCAGGGCCCGATCGCGACGCCGGCGACCAGATAGCCGATGATCGCGCCCAGGCCGAGCGCGCGCGACAGCGTCACCATCAGCACCGAGGCGGACAGGTAGATGAAGCTGTTGGTGAGCCAGGGAGGCAGCTGTTCCATGGGACGTTCCCGAAGTAGGGCGGACCCCGCAATGATCGCGGATTCGCGGCGCGCCGGTGCGGCTGTCACGGGGCGGACATGATGCAGCGGCCGCGGCTTCTATAGTGGCGCGATGAGAACCTTCAAGACGCTTTCAGAACTCGGCGCGCTGGTCGGGCAGGAGGTCGCGGTCAGCGACTGGATCACGATCACGCAGCAGCAGGTCAACCAGTTCGCTGATGCGACCGGCGACCACCAGTGGATCCACGTCGATGTCGCGCGTGCCAAGGCGGGCCCGTTCGGCGCGCCGATCGCGCACGGCTTTCTCACGCTGTCGCTGCTGCCGCGGTTCTTCGAGTCCGCGATCGCGGTCGAGCAGTCGCGCATGGGGGTGAACTACGGTCTCAACAAGGTGCGATTCACCGCGCCGGTGCCGGTCGGAAGCCGCTTGCGCGCGCGCATGACGCTGCTGGCCTGCGAGGCTATTGACCACGGCGGCGTGCAGATGACCTGGAATGTCGCGATCGAACGCGAGGGCGAGGCCAAGCCGGTCTGCGTGGCCGAATCGGTGTCGCGCCGCTACCCGTGATGCGGGTGCGGCCTGGTGCGCTGCGCCTGCTCGCTGCGCATGCAAAAAGGCCCGCGCCGGTTTCCGGCGCGGGCCTGTGCGTTGGCGCGCCCCATCGGGCACGCAAAGTTAGCTGGTGCTTACGGCGCGATCGCCTCAGTGCCCATGATCCAGTCGGCGGGTTGCGCCGCCTTGGCCTGGTTCAGCACGTCGGCGCGCCGCAGCGTGCTGCTCAGCATCGGTTGCGCGACCACGGCCAGCTCGCCGTGCCCGATCTGGCCGGCACGTTGTGCGATCTTGGCCTCGTTGAGCACTTCGGCGCGAGTCAGCGTGCTGCTCATCGTCGGCGCGGGGAACGCGTACAACTCGCCGTACGCGATCTGGCCTGCGCTCAACGCCGCAGCGGCCTCGGCCCGGACTTCGGCGACCGTGCGGGTCGAATGGAACTCCGGCAGCGGCGTGAGGTCGACCTCACCGGCCTGCGCGCCGAAAGCGGCGACGGCGGCGAAGGTTGCGGCGACCAGCATCTTGGAACTGTTCATGATTTGACTCCCTTGAAACAAACACTGACACATTCCGGGCAGGGCGCGGTCGTGATCGGCTTTGTCCTGTCCGCCATCGATGGGCCCGCGTCGACCCACCGATGGGAATCAATATAGGAGCCGCATCAATATAAAAAAACGGCATGAACCGAAATAAAGGATTGCCTATACTGCAACGATAGGGCGGTCACGAACGCGCGAGCAGACCGCGCGCGGCAGGGAAGGGATCGTCCGGACCAGCGATGGATCGCCTCTTGTCGATGCGCGTGTTCCAGCAGGTCGTCGATCACGGCGGCTTCGCCGCGGCGGCACGCGCGCTGGAGTTGTCGGCGTCGGCGGTGACCCGTCTGGTCGGCGACCTGGAACGGCATCTGGGTGCCCGGCTGTTGCAGCGCACGACGCGCCGGGTTTCGCTGACCGACACCGGACAAGAGTACCTGGCGCGGGCGCGGGTGATCCTCGCCGCGATCGACGAGGCCGAGAGCTGCGCGCACGATCAGACCGACGAGATGGCCGGTCCGCTGCGCATCCACAGCCCCCCGGCGTTGGCGATCCGCATGCTGGCGCCGCTGATCGCCGAATTTCGGCGCCGCCACCCCAGGGTCGCGCTCGAACTCATCGTCGACAACTTCACGGGGCTGGCGGTCGAAGACTACGACCTCACGCTCTTCGGCGCAGGTTCGCGCTGCGACGCGAACGTGGTGGCGCGGCCGGTGATCAACGTCGATGTGCTGCTGTGGGCGGCGACCGGCTATCTGCGCGGGGCCGCCCCGCTGCGCGAACCGGCCGATCTGCGCCGGCATGCCTGCCTGCGGTTGCGCTACCCCGGCGCACGGCTGCGGGAATGGGCGCTGATCGATCCGAGCGCGGCTGACCGCAGAACGATCGTCGATGTGACGCCGGCGCTGGTTGCCAACGATGTCGACGTGCTGATGCGGGCGGCGCGCGCCGGCGCCGGCATCAGCGCGCATCCGTTTGCCCTTGTTGCCGATGAGGTGCGAATCGGCGAACTGCGGCGCGTGCTCGCGCCGTGGATCGTCGGACGCCTCACCGTGTACGCCGCGTTGCCCAGCACCAAGTACGTGCCGGCGCGCACGCGCGCCTTCCTCGAGTTTCTGATCGAGCAGACACGGCGGCGCGCCGATGAAGCCGAACTGGCGTTCATGCCGCCACGTATCGACGGCGCAGCGTCGCGCGGAGTACCCGCCTATCCAGTCAACTGAAGCCGTTCTGCTGCCGGGCCTCGAACACGGTCACTGCCGCTGCGTTCCACAGTCTCGGGCTGCGCGGCCCGATGCCTGCTCGGTCCTCATGCAAAAACGCCCGCGGCGGTTTCCCGCGCGGGCCTTTTCGTTCGCCATGCCCGGCCGGGGCAGCGAGGCATTCAGCGATGCTTACATCGCCTGCAGATCGCCATGCGCAATCTGGCCGGCGCGTTGCGCGACCTTGGCTTCATTGCGCACGTCGGCGCGGGTCAGCGTGCTGCTCAGCGCCGGTTGCGCGACCGCAGTCAGTTCGCCGTGCGCGATCTGGCCGGCGCTTTGTGCGACGGCGGCTTCGGCGCGGACTTCGGCGACCGTGCGGGTCGAGTGAAACGCCGGCAGCGGCGTGAGGTCGACTTCTCCGGCTTGTGCGCCGACGACGGCCAGCGCGGCGAACGTGCCGGCGATCAGGATCTTGGAGGTGTTCATGATGAGGTTTCCTTTCAAATGACGATTGACACAATTCCGGGCAGGGCGGGGTCGGGATCGACCTCATCTTGTCCAGCGTCGGTGAGTCGCGCTTGGCTTGAGTTTCCTTACATGCGATTCACTCGTTTCCGGGCAGAGCGGGGTCGCAATCGACCTCATCTTGTCCAGTCCCGGTGAGTCGCTCTCGGCTCATCGATGAAAGCAACTATAGGGATAACACTAACATCAATAAATAGCACAATCTTTAAATTAAAATTGCATATTTAGGAATAATAATCATCGACCACGAGCAGATCGTGGGCGGTTGCCACAACGGGCCCAGGAGTCAGCTATGGATCGTCTGCTGTCGATGCGCGTGTTCCAGCAGGTCGTCGATCACGGCGGCTTCGCCGCGGCGGCGCGCGCGCTGGACATGTCGGCGCCGGCGGTGACGCGGTTGATCGGGGACCTGGAACAGCATCTGGGCGCCCGACTGCTGCAGCGCACGACGCGCCGGTTCTCGCTGACCGACACGGGGCAGTCGTACCTGGCGCGGGTCAGCGAGATCCTCGCCGCGGTCGACGAGGCCGAGGTCAGCGCGCGCGGGCAGACCGACGAGATCGCCGGCACGCTGCGCATCCACACGCGGCCGGTGATGGCGGTGCACATGCTGGCGCCGCTGGTCGCGGAATTCCGGCGCCGGCATCCAAAGGTTGTGCTCGATGTTACCGTCGACAACAGCGAGACCCCGGCGGTGGAGGACTACGACCTGACGGTGCTCGGCGCCGATTCGGATTACGACGCGAACGTGGTCGCGCGACCGGTGATCACCGCCGAGGTGTTGCTGTGCGCGGCGCCGAGCTACCTGCGCGGCGCGCCCGCGCTGCGCGAGCCGGCCGATCTGCGCCACCATGCGCGGCTGCGCCTGCGCTACCCCGGCGGCAGCGCGCAGAACTGGATCCTGATCCATCCGCACGCGCCGGGCCGCCAGACGACCGTCGAAGTTGCGCCGGCACTGATTGCCAACGATGTCGACACGCTGCTGCGCGCGGCGCTCGACGGCGCGGGCATCAGCGCGCACCCGATCGCACTGATCGCCGACTACCTGCGAAGCGGCGCGCTGCAGCGGGTGCTCGCTCCGTGGATCACCGGTCGCGTCACGCTCTATGCAGCGCTGCCCAGCAGAAAGTACGTGCCGGCGCGCGCGCACGCCTTTCTCGACTTCCTGATTGAACAGACCCGTCTGCGTGCCGAGGCGGCCGAGCAGGCGTGTGCGCCGACGCCCGCCAGGGCGCCGCGTGGCGCGCGTGCCCGATCGCGCGGTTGAAGCGGCTTTGCATGCCGCCGGGCCGCCCGGCTCGTCGATGCGCGGGTACGCCGGCGCGAGCTAATTTTTCAGCCACGGTCCGCTCGGATTGGACGGATCGGCCGGCCGCGCGTCCAGCGAGAGTTCCGCTGCAGCTTGCCACTGCAGCATGTCCTGTTGCGCCTGCGCGATCTGCTTCTTGCGGATGTCTTGCAGCGGATGCTCCTCATCCGGATCGCTCGCGAGGTCGTACACCTCCATCGGTTTGCGACCGAAGTGGTAGATGTACTTGAACCGTCCGTCGCGCATCCCGAGCGCCGACCATTCGATGCTGCTGCTGAAGAACAGCTTGCGGTCGGGGTCAACCGGGTCGAGCATGCTGATGCCGGGCAGCCTGCCGCCGTCGAGCCGGTAGCCGAGCATATCGAGCACGGTCGGCAGTACGTCGATCTGCTGGCGCGGCCCGTGGATCACGCCGGGCTTCAGATCCAGCCCCGGCGCGTAGATCAGCATCGGTATCCGCACGCCGTCCTGATAGATCGCATTGAACGACTGCTTCACCCCATGCTCGCCGAACAACTGGCCGTGATCGCCGAGGAACATGAAGATGGTGTCGTTCAACACGCCCAAGCGCTGGTAGCCCTGCATCAGATTCGACAGCACGGTGTCGATGTAGCGCAGGCAGTTGTAGTAGGACTCGAGCGATGGGTTGGATACACCGGGGAAATCGATCTTCTTCCAGGTCGACGGAGTGCGGTAGTCATGGTGCCCGACGTTGGTCATGATGGCCGTCATGAACGGACGATGGGCCTGCACCTGGGCCGCGGTCCACTTCAGCAGCGGCTCGACCATCAGTTCGTCCGACACGCCGAAGTAGGTCGGCCGCTCGGCGCCGGGGTAGGTGATGTCTTTTTCCGTGCTGATCTTGTCGAAGCCGAGCGAGCGGATCACCTCCTGGTCGCTCTGGAAATTGAGTTCGGTCGGCGTGAAGAAACTCGTTGCATACCCTTGGCCGTGCAGCAGCGCGGGCAAGCCGCGCAGCCGCGGAATCTTGGCGTTCAACGCGGCCCATTTCGCCGTGGCTCCGTTGGTCAACGGGTATAGACCGGCCTGGATCGCGACCCATGCGGCGGCCGTGCGCGGTATCACGGCGCTCATGTCGTCCGCGACCAGGCCGTTCGCCGCAAGCTGCTTCAGGAATGGGGTCGTATCGAGCGTAGGGTTGCCGAGCGTGGTCGATTCGTACCGCATCGATTCCATCATCACGATGACCACGTTCATGCGCCGTGTCCTGTCGGTCGCCGCGATCGTCATGCCGGCGCCGTGCCACGGAGGCTGGCGGGTGGCATCGAACGCCTGGTCGACCTTCGCGGCGGCTTCGTCGGCGGCTGCCGTCTTCGCGGTGTCGGCGAGCCCGAGCAACACCCCCTGGGTACTGGGCTCGACCGGTTCATACCCGACGGAGGGCAACGGAAGCAGGATGGCAAGCGAGCCAACCAACGCGACGCCCCAGCCCCAGTGCGATTTCCGTGTGGCGGCTGGCGCGGGCGCGGTGGCAAGCCGGCGATGGCGCCAGGCCCAGACGATGCCCAGCAGGATGCCGCCCGCGATCGCGATGACCCGAAAGGGCGTGGTTTCCGACGAAATGATCGGCAGCAGATCGTGCAGGTCGTGGAACCCGAACGCCAGGGCCCTCAGGCTCGCGGGCTGTCCGGTGCCGAGCTCGTAGGAAAGGTTGAGCCCGACCACCCCGCACAGCAGCGCCACCGCCGCCTGCAGCAATCGAACGGTCCACGAGAATGCGCGCCTGGGCACAAGTCGCAACAGCACGCCGAACAGCAGCGCCAGCATCGCGACCGAGACCGCGTCACGCCACACGCTCGCGATCAGATACCAGGAATGCTGGACCCCGTTGTTGACCCAGCGAAGGAGCTTCTCCAGCGGGTTGCGGTCCGGCGTCATCGCGGTTGCCAGCAACGCCATCGCGACGAAGATGACCACGGCGATCGGCAAAATGGCCCAGCGGCGTCGCGGGAAGACGAGCTTCTGGATCCCGAACGCGACCAGTGCAACCGCCACGAACCGAACCGGGCCGAATTCCCAGACTGCCTTCACGGTGGCTCTGAGTCCTTCGCCGCCGGGCCCGAGCCCGAGGCCGCTCACAGCGACGATGACCATCGACAGCTTGGCCAGGAACAGCCAGATCGCCAGCGGCACGAGCAGCAGCCACGCGCTCGCCCAGGGATCCTGGCCGACAGCGGGTCTTTCGCCGGTTCCGGTCGCAATCATCAACTCCTCCCACGCTACTCACAAGCGGTACGTGCAGGCATTGTGACACCGGCGCGGCCCGTTCGAAACGGGACCGGGGCGCATTCCGTGCGTTTGACCGGCATCTCGGCTGGGATGAGCCTGGCATGACGTCAGCGGCAGACCGCGACGGCGTCGGGCTGCGCGTGCCCGACCGCTCAACCGAAGTCGTTCTGCCGCCAGGCCTCGAACACGGTCACCGCGACCGCATTCGACAGGTTCAGGCTGCGCTGGCCGGCGCGCATCGGCAGCCGCAGCAACCGATCGGGCGCGAACGATGCCCGCAGTTCGGGCGCGAGCCCGCGCGTTTCGGCGCCGAACACCAGCCAGTCGCCGGGCGCGAACCGGGCGCCGTACAGGCTGCGGCTGCCGTGCGTGCTGAGCGCGAACATCCGCACCTGCTGCGGTGCCTGCGCGCGCAGGAACGGCTCCCAGCCCGGATGGCGGCGCACCTGGGCGTACTCGTGGTAGTCGAGCCCGGCGCGCCGCAGCCGGCGGTCGTCCATCGCGAAGCCGAGCGGCTCGATCAGGTCCAGCGTGCAGCCGGTGTTGGCCGCGAGCCGGATCACGTTGCCGGTGTTCGGCGGGATTTCGGGCTCGACCAGGACGATGTGGAACATGCGTGAGTGCTTGAAAAATTCAGTTGGCCATGGCACCGAACGCCACCCACGGCGGATGAAACTCAATGAGACCGATGGCCGCGAAGCAGGCCGTGCGCGGGCACCCGCGGAACTGGCTGTGCCAGGCCGCAGGATGTGCCCCCTTTCAGGGGGCTGAGGTCTGCGGCTCCAGACCTGCCTGCGCAGGTCTGGACAGACCGAAGGGCCGCCGCCTCTGGCGGCGAGCACCGGGCGGAGCGACACGAAGTGCGCGCAGTCTGGGGGTGTTCCATCTCAGTGCTGCTCGTCAGTGCGTGCCACCACCAGCGCCACGACTTCCGCGGCGCCGGCCTGGCGCAGCACGCGAGCGGCCGCATGCAGCGACGCGCCGCTGGTCATCACGTCGTCGACGAGTGCGACGCGCCGTCCGTGCACGCTGCCTGAGCGCAGCGGGTCGAGCGCAAACGCGCCCTCGACATTGCGGCGCCGCTCGGCGCGGTGCAACTGCTGCTGCGGCCGGGTCTCGCGCACGCGCAGCAGCAGCGTGGCGTCGGTCTTGCTGGCACCGAGATGGCGTGCGAGCGCCAAAGCCTGGTTGAAGCCGCGTTCGCGCAGCCGCTGATGCGATAGCGGCATCGGCAGCAGCAGGTCGCTGCGCTCCAGCGTGGGCTCGACGCCCGGGGCGCTTCGCAGCAATTGCGCGAGAGGCGCGGCGAGGCCGGGGTTCGCATTGAACTTGAAGCTCGCGATGCAGTCCGGCCATGGGTATTCGTACGCGACCGCGGCGAGGCATGCGTCCAGCGGCGGCGGCGACTTCAGGCACGTGCCGCATTCGCGCTCCGGATCGGCGCCGGCGATCGGCAGCGCGCAGCGCCGGCAGCGCGGCACGGGCCGTGCGAAGCGCGCGATGCAGGCATCGCACAGCGGCTGCGCGGGCCAGGCGTGGCAGACCAGGCACCGGCTCGGCGCCATGCGGATTGACCGGGTCAGAAGGCGGCGCAGCATCGGGTCAATATACTCGCGACGCCGCGCTGCCCGCGTCGCACTTTGCTGCGTCATGCCGAACGAACACCCGCCCACCATCGATCCCACCGCGGCAGCGCGCTGGGCGCATGTGGCACCGGCGCTGTCGCCCTGGCTGCACGAGGAGGTCGCGCGGCGCATGGAGCAGCGCCTGGACGTGATCCGCGCGCAGCCGGCGCGCTGGGCGCATTGGGGCGCGGTGCGCGGTGGCCTCGGCGCACATGCGCTGCTCGCGCGCCGGTACCACGGTGCAGAGTGTTTTGTCGTCGAAGCCGATGACCGGTATGCGCAGGTAGCTATAAAATCGATAGCTAAACCGTGGTGGCATCCGACCGGATGGCGGGCCGGGGCGCTGCACTTCGAGGCGCCGCCCGAGGCCGGCGTGCAGATGGTGTGGGCGAACATGGCACTGCACGAAGCAGCGGCACCCGAGGTGCTGATCCGGCAATGGCATCGCGCGCTCGCGACCGACGGCTTCCTGATGTTCTCCTGCCTCGGTCCCGACACGCTGCGCGAACTGCGCGCGTTGTACGCGGCACTCGGCTGGCCGCCGCCGGGTCACGAATTCACCGACATGCACGATTGGGGCGACATGTTGCTGCAGACGGGGTTCGCCGAGCCGGTGATGGACATGGAGCGCATCCGGCTCACCTATGCGACGCCGGCGCGGCTGTTGCAGGACCTGCGTGAGCTCGGCCGCAACCTGCACCCGGCGCGCTTTGCCGCGCTGCGCGGGCGCGGCTGGCGCGAACGGCTCGAGCAGGCGCTGGCCGCGCAGCTCACGGATCCGGCGGACGAGGGGCGCCTCGCGCTGACGTTCGAAGTCGTCTACGGCCATGCGCTCAAACCCGCGCCGCGGATGCCGGTGCGGCCCGAAACCCAGGTGAAGATCGAATGGGTGCGCGACGCACTGCGGCATCCGAAGAATGCGGACAAATCCTAGTCGAGGTTTGCAAAGTCTTGTGGTCTACAATCGCTCACACTCGATTCCCAGAAGAATCACCGGCGCATGCGCGGCTCGGCTGCGGCGCGCCGCGGCAGACGGATGGAGACGGCGCTTGTCAAACTCGGTATTCCGCTTCGCGACGACCCAGGGCCAGAACGTCCAGTGGTTGCTGCGGCGCAATTGCTCGGTGTCCCCGAGGCAACTGGCGGCGGTCTATGTCTCGCTGTGCGTGGTGTCGATCGGCATCGGCGCGATCTGCTGGCTGAGGGGCGCGACGCTGGTGATGCCGTTTGCGGGGTTCGAACTGTTGGCGGTCGGCGCAGCGTTCTGGGCCTATGCCCGGCATGCGGCTGATCGCGAACGCATCTCGCTGGACGCTGCCGAACTCGTGGTCGAACTGGAGAACGCGGGGCGGCTGCAGCGGGCCGCGTTCGACCGGCATTGGGCGCGGATCGAGCCGACGGCGGGCGACGGTTCGTTGATCGAGGTGTCCGGCCAGGGCCGGGCGGTGCGGGTCGGACGCTATCTGCGGCCCGATCTGCGGCCCGCATTGGCACGCGAGATCAGGATGGCGTTGCGCGGCGCGTGACACGAGGTCGAGCGCGGCAGCGGCACGCGGCCTGGGATGGCGGAGCGAGTACGATTCTTTTTTTGAGGCAACGAAGAAGTCAACATGATCAACAACATCCAGGCCAGACTGGCATCGGCGCTGCGCTTCCCGCTCATTCTTCTGTGCGCATGGTTCAGCGTGTCCGCGTGGGCGGTGAACAGCCTGCCCGGCGGACCCGCGCTGCTGGAGCTCAATCTGCAGCCGCCCGTGACCGCGATTGCCCGAGACCAGGCCTGGCTGAACGATCTGCTGATGATCGTCTGCACCGTGGTCTTCATCGGCGTGTTCGGCGTCATGTTCTATTCGATCTGGAAGCACCGCAAGTCGGTCGGCCACAAGGCTGCGACCTTCCATGAGTCCGTCGCGATCGAGATCACCTGGACCATCGTGCCGTTCGTGATCATCGTGCTGATGGCGTTTCCCGCCACCAAGCTGATCGTCGCGGCCAAGGACACGACAAATGCCGACCTGACGGTCAAGGTCACCGGCTACCAGTGGAAATGGGGTTACGACTATCTGAACGGCGAGGGCCAGGGCATCGCCTTCCTGTCGACGATCAATCCGAAGATGCGCGAATTCGCCGCCGTCGGTGCCAGGGGCGCACCGATCCCCGACAACTACCTGCTCGACGTCGACCACCCGCTCGTCGTGCCGGTGAACAAGAAGGTCCGCATCATCACGACCTCCGTCGACGTGATCCACTCCTGGGCCGTGCCTGCGCTCGGCGTGCGGCAGGACGCGATTCCCGGTTTCGTGCGCGACGTCTGGTTCCGTGCGGAAAAGGTCGGCACCTACTATGGCGACTGCACCGAGTTGTGCGGCAAGGAGCATGCGTTCATGCCGGTCGTGGTCAAGGTGCTGAGCGACGACGACTACACGAAGTGGGTCGCGGGAGAGCACCAGAAGCTGGCGGCCGGGTCGAACGCTTCCAGCGCGCCGGTGGCATCGAAATAGCATTGAGAGAAGGGGTTCCCGATGAGTGCAGTTCTCGACAACCAGGGTCACGGCGGCCAGGTTCACGACGATCACCACGCCCATGCACCGACCGGCTGGCGGCGCTGGGTGTTCGCGACCAATCACAAGGACATCGGCACGATGTACCTGTTGTTCGCGTTCACGATGCTGATCATCGGCGGCGCGATGGCGATGGTGATCCGCGCCGAGCTGTTCGAGCCGGGCCTGCAGTTGCTGAACCCCGAGATGTTCAATCAGCTGACGACCATGCACGGGCTGATCATGATCTTCGGCGCGATCATGCCGGCGTTCGTCGGCTTCGCGAACTGGATGGTTCCGCTGCAGGTCGGCGCGCCTGACATGGCGTTCGCGCGCATGAACAACCTCAGCTTCTGGCTGCTGATCCCGGCGGCGCTGATGCTGATCGGCGGCTTCTTCATGCCCGGCGGCGCACCGGCCACCGGCTGGACCATGTATGCGCCGCTGTCGCTGCAGATGGGCATGGCGATGGATTCGACGATCTTCTCGATCCACATCATGGGCGCGTCGTCGATCATGGGCGCGATCAACATCATCGTGACGATCCTGAACCTGCGCGCGCCAGGCATGAAGCTGATGAAGATGCCGATGTTCTGCTGGTCCTGGCTGATCACCGCCTACCTGCTGATCGCGGTGATGCCGGTGCTGGCCGGCGCAGTCACGATGACGCTGACCGACCGCCATTTCGGCACCAGCTTCTTCAACGCG
Source organism: Burkholderiaceae bacterium (assembly GCA_030123545.1). Lineage (NCBI taxonomy): Bacteria > Pseudomonadati > Pseudomonadota > Betaproteobacteria > Burkholderiales > Burkholderiaceae > Burkholderiaceae bacterium. The sequence continues at coordinate 1,091,801 of CP126124.1, forward strand.
GCCAACGGCGGCGACCCGATCATGTACCAGCACATCTTCTGGTTCTTCGGGCACCCCGAGGTCTACATCATGATCCTGCCGGCATTCGGCATGATCAGCCAGGTCATCCCTGCGTTCGCGCGCAAGAAGCTGTTCGGCTACACGTCGATGGTGTATGCGATCGCGGCGATCGCGATCCTGTCGTTCATCGTCTGGGCGCACCACATGTTCATCACCGGCATGCCGGTCACCGGGGAACTGTTCTTCATGTTCACGACGGTGCTGATCGCGGTGCCGACCGCGGTGAAGGTGTTCAACTGGACCGCGACGATGTGGCGCGGCTCGATGACGTTCGAGACCCCGATGCTGTTCGCGGTCGGCTTCATCTTCGTGTTCGTGATCGGCGGCTTCAGCGGCCTGGTTCTTGCGATGGCGCCGGTGGACATCCAATTGCACGGCACCTACTACGTGGTCGCCCATTTCCACTACGTGCTGGTCGCGGCGGCGCTGTTCGCGATGTTCGCGAGCTTCTATTACTGGAGTCCGAAGTGGACCGGCGTCATGTACAACGAGATGCACGGCAAGATCCATTTCTGGTGGTCGATGATCTCTTTCAACGTTGCGTTCTTCCCGATGCACTTTCTGGGGTTGGCCGGCATGCCGCGCCGCTACGCCGACTATCCGGCGCAGTTCACCGACTTCAACCAGGTGGCGTCGATCGGCGCCTGGCTGTTCGGCCTGGCGCAGGTGTACTTTTTCTTCTGGGTCGTGCTGCCGTTGCTCAGGGGGCACGGTGAAAAAGCCCCGCAGCGGCCGTGGGAGGGAGCTGAGGGCCTGGAGTGGGAGGTTCCTTCGCCGGCGCCGTTCCACACCTTCGAGACGCCGCCCAAGCTCGATCCGACCGCGACCCGCGTCATCGGTTGATCGGCCATGACACCCGAACAAAAGAAGGCCAACCGGCGGCTCGCGCTGATCCTGGCGTCGATCGCAGCGGCGTTCTTCTTCGGCATCATCATCAACAGAGCCCTGTCCCACTAGGACCGCAACCGATGAGCCGGCGCCAGGATAATCGCAGGATGCTCGGCCGGCTGGCCGTGATCGCGGCCGTGATGTTCGGTTTCGGCTATGCGCTGGTGCCGATGTACCGGGCGATCTGCGAGGCGACTGGCCTCAACATCCTGGCGCGTGGCGAGAACGCGGTGGCGTCGGTCGACGGATCGCGCGCCGGCGCGCTGCGCAACACGCAGGTCGACACGAGCCGCACGATCACCGTGATCTTCGACGCGAACGCGCGCGGTGCCTGGTCGTTCCATCCGGAGCAGAGCTCGGTGCAGGTCCATCCCGGTGCGCTGACGACCGTGATGTACGAATTCCAGAACAACGAAAAAGAGCGCACGACGGCGCAGGCGATCCCGAGCTATGCGCCGCGTCAGGCGGCGGCGCATTTTCACAAGATCGAATGCTTCTGCTTCAGCCAGTGGACCCTGAACCCCGGCGAGAAAAAGGTATGGCCGGTCGTGTTCGTGATCGATCCGAAGCTGCCGAAGGACGTGACCTCGATCACGTTGTCATACACCTTCTTCGAGGTCGGCGCGAAGACGCCGCCGGCACCCGAGGACTCGGCCGATGCCGGCACGCCGGCTACACGAGGTGCGACGTGAACGACCCGATCGTGCAAACATCCGTCGATGCCGCGCCGCGCCGCTCGCTCTGGCGCAGCGTCAAGGCGATCGGCTGGGCCTTCCTCGGCGTGCGCTCGACGAGCGGCTACGGCGAGGACTTCCGGCGCGTCAAGCCGCTGCACGTGATCGTCGTCGCCTTCCTGGCCACGGTCGTGTTCGTGTTGCTGCTGGCCGGTCTCAGCCACTGGGTCGTGCACCACTAGCCGCCGTTTCGCCATCGCATCGACCGATCACCTTCGACACCCACCCTATCCGAAAACGCCAAGAAATCCAGGAGCCTTCATGACGACCAGCACCGGCAACGCGACCCCCTATTACTTCGTGCCAGCGCCGTCACGCTTTCCGGCAACGACGGCTTTCGGGCTGCTGCTGGTGATCTTCGGCGCAACGATGTGGATCAACGAGCGCGACTGGGGGATGTACGTATTCGTCCTCGGTCTTGCGCTGTGGCTGGTGACGCTGTTCCAGTGGTTCTGGACGACCGCGCATGAGAGCGAGCACAAGAACTACGGCCACAAGGTCGACCTCTCGTTCCGCTGGAGCATGAGCTGGTTCATCTTCTCCGAGGTGCTGTTCTTCGGCGCATTCTTCACCGCGTTGTGGTGGACGCACGAGCACTCGGTGCCGATGCTGGGCAGCGTCGACAACGCGATCCTGTGGCCCGACTTCAAGGCCGCGTGGCCGTCGGCGGCTCCGGGCATCACGGCGTCGCCGGCCAACCTGATCGCCCCGTTCACCGTGATGACGCCGTTCTGGATCCCGACAATCAACACCGCGCTGCTGCTGTCGTCGGCGGTGACGGTGACGATCGCGCACCACCTGCTGCGCGCAGATCGCCGCGCGCTGACCATCGTGTTCATGTGGATCACCGTCATCCTCGGCGCAAGCTTCCTCGGACTGCAGAGCTACGAATACATCCACGCCTATACCGAGCTCAATCTCAAGCTCACTTCCGGCGTCTACGGCTCCACATTCTTCATGCTGACCGGCTTCCACGGCTTTCACGTGTTCATCGGCACGCTGATGCTGATCAGCATCACGATCCGGCTGATGAGCGGCCATTTCACGCCCAAGCGCCACTTCGGCTTCGAAGGCGCGGCTTGGTACTGGCACTTCGTCGACGTGGTCTGGCTCGGCCTGTACGTATTCGTGTATTGGCTGTAGGGTGCGGATGGCGCAGCAAACAAGGCGCCGCAGGGCGCTTTTTTGCTGCGGCCGCTACTGGCCGACCGGGATGCCGGCCGGCCGGATGTAGCCCAGCTTCCAGGCGAGCAGGATAAGCAGGAACAGTGCGATGGACAGGCCGACGCGCAAGGCCAGGGCCCATGCCATGTTGCGGCTGCGACGCTCGTCGTCTTCGTCGTCCTTGTCGCCGCGCATCAGGTAGAAGCCTGCGGAGGCCAGGCTGCCGATGATCGCGATGAATGCAATGATGACGACGATTTTCATGGGATCGATTATCCGGTGACGACGCATTCCTCGTTGCTGCGCTTCTGGCTGGTGAGCCTGGGCGCGCTGATCGGCGTGAGCATTACCTTCCAACTCGGGCGCTGGCAGCTGTCGCGGGCGGCGCAGAAGGAAGGGCGGCAGGCCGCGGTCGAACAGGCGGAACGGCACCGCCCGATCGACACGCGCGTGCTGCTTGCGGCTGCGCAGCCCTCGGACCTGATGAATCGTCCGGTCGTGCTGCACGGCAGTTGGCTGCCGCGGCACACGGTGTACCTCGACAATCGGCAGATGAACGAGAAGGTCGGTTTCTTCGTCGTGACGCCGCTGGTGCTCGAGGCCAGCCACGCCGTGGTGCTGGTGCAGCGTGGTTGGGTGCAGCGCAACTTCCTCGACCGCACCGCGCTGCCGGCGGTCCAGACCCCGCTCGGTGAGGTGCAGGTCGAGGGCCGGATTGCCCCGCCACCTTCGAAGCTTTTTGCGTTCGGCGGCGCCGACCGGGGTGTGATCCGGCAGAATCTCGACATTCCGCAGTTTCGCGTCGAGACCGGCCTGCCACTGATGGACGTGACGGTGCTGCAGACCGGCGCGCCGAGCGAGGGCCTGCAGCGCGAGTGGTCGCCGGTCGGCACCGGCGTCGAAACGAATTACAGCTACGCTATTCAATGGTTTTCCATCTGCGGGCTGATTGCTGTCCTTTATGTCTGGTTCCAAATCTTCCGGCGCTTTGTCGCCCCTCGCCGTCCCTCCGCCTGAGTCGGACACTGATCCGCTGGCTCTGACGGTGCACTCGATGCCGTCGCCGCGGCACGCGGCGGATGCACAGCGCACCGCGCGCGGGCGCTGGACGATGTTCGCGCTGCTGCTGGTCTGCGCTGCGCCGGTGGTCGCGTCCTACTTCACCTACTACGTGATCCGCCCGACCGGCCGGCCCGGTTTCGGCACGTTGATCGAGCCGCAGCGCCCGATTCCGGAGGTCGTCGGGGTCGCGCTCGACGGGCGGCCAGTGCCGCTGCAAACGCTGACGCGACAGTGGCTGCTGCTCAGCGTGGCCGACGCCGCCTGCGACCCGGCCTGCCAGCAGCGCCTGTATCTGCAGCATCAGCTGCGCGAATCGCTCGGCAAGAACATGGGCCGGCTCGACTGGGTCTGGCTGATCGACGATGCGGCGCCGGTGCCGCCGGCGTTGTTGCCCGCGCTCAAATCGGCCACCGTGCTGCGGGTTGCGCCTGATGTGCTGGTGCGCTGGCTGCCTGCCGCGCCTGACCATGCGCCGACCGAGCACCTGTACCTCGTCGACCCGCAGGGCAACCTGATGATGCGTTTCCCCGCGAATCTGGATCTGGCCGGTGCCTCGCGGGCCAAGCGCATGATCGAGCGGCTGCTGCGGGCTTCGTCGTCCTGGGACGGCGCAGGCAACTGACGCGTACCGAATCCGAAGCCGCATGACGAATCCGCCGCTGTACAACCTCTCGCCGATCGCGCAGATCATGTTCGCGGGCGTGCTCGCCGCGCTCGGGCCGCTGGCCTGGCTGTGGTTGCGCAACCGCAGGGCGGGAGGCGCGCAATGGCTGCGGGCGCTCGCGCTGCTGACGTTGTTTCTCTGCTTCGACCTGGTGCTGTTCGGCGCGTTCACGCGGCTGACCGATTCCGGTCTCGGCTGCCCCGACTGGCCCGGTTGCTATGGCAACGCGAGCCCGGTCGGCGCATCCAGCGCAATCACGTTGGCGCAGACCGCGATGCCGACGGGCCCGGTCACGCACGGCAAGGCCTGGGTCGAGATGATTCACCGCTATCTGGCGACCGGCGTCGGCGTGCTGATCCTGGCGCTCGCGGTCGTCGCCTGGGTCCAGTGGCGCCGTGCCGCACGCCGGCCTGACTTTGGGGCGGCGCCCGCGGTTCACCCCTGGTGGCCGACGCTGACGCTGGCGTGGGTCTGCCTGCAGGGGGCGTTTGGCGCGCTGACGGTGACGATGCGGCTGTTTCCGGCGATCGTGACCCTGCATCTGCTGGGCGGCATGGTGCTGCTGGCGCTGCTGTGCGCGCAGGCGGTGCGCGCGAACCGCGCCGTCTCCGGCCGCGTCCCGACAGCGCTGCCGCGCCTGGCGCGCAGCCTGCTCTTGCTCACCTGCGCGCTGGTCGCCTGCCAGATCGCTCTGGGCGGATGGGTCAGCACGAACTATGCGGTGCTGGCATGCCGCGAGTTTCCGATGTGCCAGGGCAGCTGGTGGCCGACGATGGACTTCCACCAGGGCTTCTCGCTGTGGCGACCGCTGGGCATGACGCCGGCAGGCCATCCGATCGAGTTCTCGGCGCTGACGGCGATCCACTACGTGCACCGTCTGTTCGCCTATCTGGTGATCGTGGTGCTGGGGTGGCTCGCGTGGCGGCTGCGCGCGACCGGTTTGCGCCGGCAGGCGCGCTGGATTGCCGCGCTGGCGCTCTGGCAGTTCGGCACCGGCCTGAGCAACGTGGTGTTGGGCTGGCCGCTGCCGGCTGCAGTGGGGCACACCGGCGGCGCAGCGGCGCTGGTGGTTGTGCTGACCTGGTCCGTGGTGGCGAGCCGGCGTGTGCAGCCGGCGCGCGAGTCGGCTGCGACCGATGCCGGCGCAGCGCAATCACCCCCCGTGAGATTGCCCGCATGAATACCGTGGCCGGCGCAGCGCCGATGTCGCATATCAGGCAGTACTACGCGCTGACCAAGCCGCGCGTGATTCAGCTGATCGTGTTCTGTGCGCTGATCGGCATGCTGCTCGCTGTGCCCGGATTGCCGACGTTCGCCGAACTGCAGCGCGCGCTGCTGGCCAGCGTGGGCATCTGGCTCGTCGCCGCCGCCGCCGCCGCGTTCAATTGCCTGGTCGAGCGCAATATCGACGCGCGGATGAAACGCACCGCCTGGCGCCCGACCGCGAAGGGCGAGCTCAGCGATATGCAGGCGCTGACGTTCTCCGCGGCGCTGTGCGCGCTGGGTTCCTGGTTGCTGTATGCGTGGGTCAATCCGCTGACGATGTGGCTGACGTTCGCGACCTTCGTCGGCTATGCGGTGATCTACACCGTGATCCTCAAGCCGCTGACGCCGCAGAACATCGTGATTGGCGGCGCCTCCGGCGCGATGCCGCCGGTGCTGGGGTGGGCCGCGATGCGCGGCGATGTCGGTCCCGAGGCCCTGCTGCTGTTCCTGATCATCTTCCTGTGGACGCCGCCGCATTTCTGGGCGCTGGCGCTGTACCGGGTGGACGACTACCGCAAATCGGGGCTGCCGATGCTGCCGGTCACGCATGGGAACGCGTTCACGCGGCTGCAGGTGTTCCTGTACACGCTGATCCTGTTCGCCGGCTGCCTGATGCCGTTCCTGATGGGTATGAGCTCGTGGCTGTATCTGGTGGCGGCAGTCGGGCTGTGCGGCGCGTTCTGCGTCTACGGCTTCCGTCTGTGGCGCAACTACTCCGACGCACTGGCGCGGCGCACGTTCCGCTTTTCGCTGATCCACCTGAGCGGGTTGTTCGCGGCGCTGCTGCTCGACCATTACCTGCGCTGACGCCACCATGATGAACAAGCGCGACACGCTGCGATGGATCTCGGTCGGCTTGGCCGCGACCGGCTTGGTGCCGTTGCTCGCGGCCTGCTCGAAGGAGAAGCTCCAGTTCAAGAACATCGACATCACCGGCGCCGATTTCGGCAAGGATTTCCATCTGACCGACCAGAACGGCCAGCCGCGCAGCCTGGAAGATTTCCACGGCAAGGTGGTGGTGGTCTTCTTCGGCTACACCAGCTGCCCGGACGTGTGTCCGACCACGCTGGCGGAGTTGGCCCAGGTGAAGAAGCTGCTCGGCAGCGACGGCGACCGGCTGCAGGTACTGTTCATCACGATCGACCCCGAGCGCGATACGCCGCAGCTGCTCAAGGCCTACATGGCGAACTTCGACCCGAGCTTTCTCGCGCTGCGCTGCTCGCCGGAGCAACTCGTGACGCTCGCGCGCAACTTCAAGATCTTCTACAAGAAGGTCGACGGCAAGACGCCGGACAGCTACACGATGGACCACTCGGCAGGCTGCTACGTCTATGACCCGCAGGGCCGGCTGCGGCTGTACCTGCGCTACGGCGCTGATCCGCAGGCGATCGCCTCCGACGTCCGGCTGCTGCTCCAGACCTGAACGCGGTTGCTTAGAATGGCGGCAACGCGAGGACCCGCACGATGCAGATTCACAAGGAAGTCGACGCCCGCGGGCTCAATTGCCCGCTGCCGATCCTGAAAGCCAAGAAGGCGCTCGCCGACATGGCGAGCGGCGAACTGCTGAAGGTGGTGGCGACCGATGCCGGGTCGGTGCGTGACTTCCAGGCGTTTTCCAAGCAGACCGGCAACGAGCTGGTCGAGCAGCAGACGGTCGGCGCCGACTACATCCACGTGCTGCGCCGGCGCTAAACAAGGCGCTGCTCAGAGTTCCAGGCCGCGGATGTAGCTGCGAAACCCGGCGCCCACCTCCGGGTGGGCCAGCGCGAGTTCCACCGTGGCCTGCAGAAAACCGTCCTTGCTGCCGCAGTCGTAGCGTTTGCCCTCGTACTGCAGCGCATACACCGCCTCGGATTGCATCAGCCGCGCGATACCGTCGGTGAGCTGAATTTCGCCGCCGACGCCGCGCGGCTGGTTGCGGATCTGCGCGAACACGCCCGGCGTCAGGATGTAGCGGCCGGCCACCGCCATGCGCGAGGGCGCGGCGTCCACGCTCGGCTTCTCGACGATGCCCTGCACCTTGATCAGCCGCGCGTCGACCGGGTCGCCGGCGACGATGCCGTAGCGCGGCACCTGGTCCTGCGGCACTTCCTGCACCGCGAGCACCGACGCGCGGCAGCGCTCGAAGGTGCGCACCATCTGCGTCAGCACTGGCGCACCGCCGGGCGGGCCGACCATCAGGTCGTCGGCCAGCAGCACCGCGAACGGCTCGTTGCCGACCAGATGCTCGGCGCACAGCACCGCGTGGCCAAGCCCGAGCGAACGCGGCTGGCGCACGTACGACAGGTGCATGTCGTCGGGCTGCAGCGAGCGCACCAGGCTGAGCAGTTGGTCTTTGCCCGCGGCCTCCAGTTCGGTCTCGAGTTCGTACGCGGTATCGAAATGGTCCTCGATCGCGCGCTTGTTGCGGCCGGTGACGAAGATCATGTGGCGCACGCCGGCGGCATAGGCTTCCTCGACCGCGTACTGGATCAGCGGCTTGTCGACCACCGGCATCATTTCCTTCGGCTGTGCTTTGGTCGCCGGCAGAAAACGCGTGCCGAGACCGGCGACCGGGAATACGGCCTTGCGAATGACTGCGGGTTTGTTCGTCGACACTTTGGTCCTCTCTGAAGTTCGGGCAGCCAGCGGCGGCAGAGCGTGCGGCCGGACGGCAAAGTGGCCCGCGATGTGATAGCACGGGGTGGCGTGGTCGCGTACCGCGTGGGCCTGCGTCATCTTAACGGCGGCCGGACCCGCCGGCACGCGATCAGGCCATTCGCGCGAGTTGCTCCTCGACCTTTTTCAGCGTCGCCGTGAACTCCTGCACGCGCCGGCGCTCCTGTTCGATCACCGCCGCCGGCGCTTTCGCGACGAAAGCCTGGTTGCCGAGCTTGGCCGCGGCCTTCGCGATCTCGCCTCCGAGCCGCGCGACCTCCTTGCGCAGCCGCGCCGATTCGGCAGCCTTGTCGACCTCGACATGCAGCGCGAGCCGCAGCGACCCATGCACCGCGACCGGCGCCTGCCGCGTCGCGTCGGCCCAGGCCGCCGCGTCGTCGAGCACCCGCACCTCGGACAGCTTGGCCAGGGCCTTCAGCAGCGGCGCCGCCGCCGCGATGAACGCCGCGTCGCCGCTCGCAAGGAGCGGCACGCGGCGCTCCGGCGACAGGTTCATCTCGCCGCGCAACCGGCGGCAGACGCCGGCGACGTCCTTGAGCTGAGTCATCCATGCATCGGCAGCGGCGTCGATGCGCTCGGGTTGCGCCTTCGGATACGGTGCGGTCGAGATGCTGGCGTCTGCGGTGGCTCGGCCCGCGATCGGCGCAACCTGGGCCCACAGCTCGGCGGTGATGAACGGCGTGACCGGATGCAGCAGCCGCAGCGCGGCCTCGAGCACGCGGATCAGCGTGCGGCGCGTCGCGCGCCGCTGTGCCGGGCTACCTTGCTGCAACTGCACCTTGGCGATCTCGATGTACCAGTCGCAATACTCGTCCCAGACGAACGCGTAGATCGCGTTCGCAACGTTGTCCAGCCGCAGGTCGGAGAACCCATGTTCGACCGCTGCTTCGACCCGCTGCAGTTCGCCGACGATCCAGCGGTCGGCCTGCGAGAAGTGCAGCATGCCGTCGGGTCCGCAGTCGTGCGTGCATTCGGCCAGCCCGCGCTCGAATTCGTCCAGACCGTGCAACTGCATCAGCACGAAGCGGGTCGCGTTCCACAGCTTGTTGCAGAAATTGCGGTAGCCTTCGCAGCGCTTCGCGTCGAAATTGATGTTGCGCCCGAGCGTGGCGAGCGACGCGAAGGTGAAGCGCAGCGCGTCGGCGCCGAACGCCGGAATGCCGTCGGGAAACTCTTGCTCGGTGTTGCGGCGCACCTGCGGCGCGGTCTCCGGTCGCCGCAGGCCGGTCGTGCGTTTGACCAGCAGCGCATCGAGTGCGATGCCGTCGATCAGGTCCACCGGATCGAGCACGTTGCCCTCGGACTTGCTCATCTTCCTGCCGTGCGAATCGCGCACCAGGCCGTGGATGTAGACCTTGCGGAACGGCACGCGGCCGGTGAAATGGGTCGTCATCATGATCATGCGCGCGACCCAGAAGAAGATGATGTCGTAGCCGGTGACCAGCACGCTGGACGGCAGGTACAGCGCATAGTCGCCGAGGTCGGTCGCGCCGGCGCTTTGGACCGCTTCGGCGGCCGGGGCGGCATCAGGCCAGCCCATCGTCGAGAACGGAATCAGCGCCGACGAGTACCAGGTGTCGAGCACGTCCTCGTCCTGGGCGAGCGGCCCGGAATATCCGGCTTTTCGTGCCGCAGCCATTGCCTCGCCTTCGTTTCGTGCTACAAAAATTGAACCATCGTCGGCGTACCAGGCCGGGATGCGGTGCCCCCACCAGAGCTGGCGGCTGATGCACCAGTCCTGGATGTTGTTCATCCACTGGTTGTAGGTGCTGACCCAGTTCTCCGGAACGAACTGCACCGCGCCCGACTGCACCGCGTCGATCGCCTTCTGCGCGATGCTCTTGGCCGCGAGGTCGTGCTCGCTTACTTTGGTCATCGCGACGAACCACTGGTCCGTCAGCATCGGCTCGACGATCTGGCCGGTGCGCGTACAGCGCGGCACCATCAGCTTGTGCTTCTTCACTTCGACCAGCAGACTATCGGCCTCCAACTGCTCAACGATCTTCTTGCGAGCGACAAAACGATCGAGTCCTTGTAATGCAACCGGAATCCCGATGTCCACCGGCAAAGGATCCGTTCCGGTCGTGGTCTTTACCCCGGAAGGGTCCGGCGCCACATATTTTTGTCGAGCGAGGGGGTCAAAGTCACGATCCGAAATAACTTTGGCATCCAATGTGAAGATCGTGATCATTCGCAGGTGATGACGCAGTCCGACCTGGTAGTCGTTCTGATCATGCGCTGGGGTGACCTTGACCACACCAGTGCCGAAGGCTTTGTCTACATGCTCGTCGGCGATTACAGGCACCAGCCGGCCAGTAATTGGCAGGCGCACCTGTTTTCCGATTAGATGGGTGTAACGCTCATCTTCCGGGTGGACCATCACTGCGGTGTCACCTAGCATGGTTTCGGGTCGGGTGGTGGCCACCACCACGGACTCGTTGCTGCCGTCAACGGGGTATCGGATGTACCACAGCGAGCCATCTTCCTCTTCGCTTTCCACCTCCAGGTCGGACACGGCCGACTTCAGTACCGGATCCCAGCTGACTAGGCGCTTGCCGCGGTAGATCAGGCCCTGCCGGTACAGCCGCACGAAGGTCTCGGTCACGACTTCGGACAGATGCTCGTCCATCGTGAAGTACTCGCGGCTCCAGTCGACGCTGTCGCCCATGCGGCGCATCTGCGTGGTGATCGTGTCGCCGCTTTGCCGCTTCCAGCCCCAGACGCGCTCGGTGAATTCCTTGCGACCCAGCGCGTGGCGGCTCGTGCCCTGTTCCTGCAGCTGGCGCTCGACCACGATCTGCGTCGCGATGCCGGCATGGTCGGTGCCCGGCACCCAGACAGTGTTGAAGCCGCGCATCCGGTGGTAGCGCGTCAGGCTGTCCATGATGGTCTGGTTGAACGCATGGCCCATGTGCAGCGTGCCGGTCACGTTCGGCGGCGGCAGCTGGATCGAGAAATCCAGGCCCTGCGCGTGCGCCTCGGCGTTCGGCTGGCCGGTGCCGCGATAGCCCGCGCGCGCATCGCCGAGACGTTCCCAGACCGCGCTCCAGCGCGCCTCGATCGGCGCCGGCTCGAACGATTTCGGAAGGCTGTCGGGCGCGGGGGGGTGCTGCTGGTCGGTCATGTGGTGCCCATGCGAAACGAAAACGGCACCCGTGCGGATGCCGTTGAAAGCCGGTGGACGGGGCGTCGAATCTGCGATTCTAGCCGGGCAGGGTCCGCGCCGCCGCGATGCATTCGGCCAGCACCTGCGTGTCGCCGATCTGGTTCGCCAGCAGCAGGATCAGCCGCGCGTTCAATAGCTGCGACTGCTGCTCGGACAGGCTGCCATGCGCGTCGAGCAACTGCTCGTAGAACTGGTCCGCATCCTCGAAATTGAGCTGGGTCTTCATCACGCTGCCCCTTGTGCATGAGCCGCCGGGTGAGCCAGCGATTTTTCGATCGCGCGGACCAGGTGCTGGTCGACGGCGTCGCCGGTCGCGGCCAGATAGCCGTCGGGCCGCACCAGCGCCCAGCCGTGTCCGAACACATGGCAGGCGCTTTGCAGATGGCCTTTCGGGTCGCACACATGCTCGCTTGCGCGCGCATGGCCGTCCGGCGCGACCACCTGCACGCAGCGCACCGGCGTGTCGGTGGTCAGCTCGCGCAGGCGACGGCAGGCTGCCGCCGAGAGCTCGCCGAACAGCAGCACCAGCAGCCGGCCCCGCGCCCACAGCAGCAGATCGTTGACGACGCCCTGCGCGCCGGCCGGCGTGCCGCCGCTGCCGCGCGCGCCGTCGGACCAGTCGAACGCGACGTTCTGCACCGACTGGCCGCCGCTTGCCTCGCAGATGCGCGATTCGGTGTAGCTGTTCGCGACCGCCATGCGGCCGGTGTTGATCAGGCTGCGCGCGAACGGATGCTGGCGCGCGAGCCCGATCGCGGCGGTGCGGAACAGCCGTTCGATGCCGTCGGCCGGGCGCAGGAAGCGCGCGGTGCGGTTCGTCACCAGCACGTTCTGCTGCGCCGCCTCGTGCCGCTCGTCGTTGTAGCTGTCGAGCAGCGCCGGGTCGGCCTGCCCGCGCAGCACCGCGGCCAGTTTCCAGGCCAGGTTGTCGGCGTCGGCGATGCCGGTGTTGCCGCCGCGCGCGCCGAACGGGCTGACGACCTTGGCCGTGTCGCCCATGAAGAACACCCGGCCCAGGCGCAGCCGGTCCAGGCATTGGCTGCGGTAGGCATAGGGCCCGACCCAGACGATCTCGATCTGCGTATCGTCGCCAAACTGGTGCCGCAATCGTTCGCGCACCACGTCTTCGCGGCTGACGGCGGCCGGGTCGCTGTTCGGTGCCATCTGGTAGTCGATGCGCCAGACGCCGTCGGCCATCAGGTGCTGCCAGACCGAGCGGTTCTCGTTGAACGGCGCTTCGATCCAGGTGTAGCGCTCAACCGGCGGGTGTTTGGAGAAGCGCACGTCGGCGATGCACCAGCGGTCGTCGCCGCGCTTGACCTGCATCGTCGCGCCGCACCAACGGTGGAACTGCGTGTTCGCGCCGGTCGCGTCGATCACGTAGTCGGCGGCGACGCGGTAGTTGCCAGCCGGCGTCTCGACCGTCAACGTGACGAAGTCGTCGTTCTGCTCGAAGGCGATTACGCGGCTCTTCCAGCGCAGTTGCACGTGGCCCAGTTCGTAGATGCGCTCGACCAGGAAGCCTTCGATATAGAACTGCTGGATGTTGATGAACGGCGGCTGCGTGGACAGGTTGAAGTTGCTCTGCTCGCGCAGGTCGAACGAATAGACCTCATCCTTGCCGGCAAAGGTGCGCCCCACGCTCCACTGGATGCCGCGGCCGGCAATGCGCTCATAGATGCCCAGCCGCTGAAAGATTTCCAGCGATTTCTGCGTGTAGCAGATGCCACGCGACGACGCGCCCTTGACGCCGACGGTGTTGTCCTCGTCGAGCAGCACCGCGTCGAGCCCAAGCCGCGCCAGCGCGCAGCCGAGCGTGAGCCCGGTGATGCCTCCGCCGACGACGATCACCTTGTGCCGCAGCAGCGCGTCGCTGTCCAATTCGGGCGGCCGCTCGAACGGGTACTCGGGCAGCGCATAGCCGCTGCCGCTGGTGAATTCGTATCCGTTGCCCGCGGTGATTTCGCGGAACGTCGCCGCGACCGGGGTGCTTTTTTCTGTCATGGCGTGATGCGGGTTCGAGTCGGATCGGTCAGGCTGGCGTAAAAACTTATCGCAAACCTTGCGAAATGGCAAATGCGGCAGGGTTCGGGTGACCATAGCGATACTCAATGGCCGGTATTGACGCAGGCAATTGGACGGGGTCCGGCATCCGGGATAGGCTGCGAGTCGCCTTTGATCGGAACCGTTCAAGGCGCCAAGCCAACCCGCTCATCAACCCGTTCCACCTGATCAGGAGTCATCCATGGCCGCACTCAAGGGCTCGAAGACCGAACAATGCCTGAAGGACGCCTTCTCGGGCGAGTCCCAGGCAAACCGCCGCTATCTTTATTTCGCGAACAAGGCCGACGTGGAAGGCCAGAACGATGTCGCCGCCTTGTTCCGCTCGACGGCGGAAGGCGAGACCGGGCATGCGCACGGACATCTCGAGTTCCTCGAGCATGGCTCCGGCGACCCGGCGACCGGACTGCCGATCGGCTCGACCCGCGACAACCTGAAGTCCGCGGTCGCCGGTGAAACCCACGAATACACCGACATGTACCCAGGCATGGCCAAGACCGCGCGCGACGAAGGTTTCGACGAGATCGCCGACTGGTTCGAAACCCTGGCCAAGGCCGAGCGCTCGCATGCGAACCGCTACACCAAGGCGCTGACCGAGCTGGTCGACTGAGCGCCGGAGCGCTGCGTGTTGGGCACTGCCGCAGTGCCCAATGCAGAGCGCCTCGCGCAACTCCAACAACGACGAGCGAGACCCTTCCGATGGCCACTGAAGGCAACCTGCAGGCGCCGACGCGTCACCCGATCGACTGGAAGAGCCCCGAGTTCCACGACGAGACGCTGGCGACCCAGGAGTTGGAGCGCATCTTCGAGATCTGCCACGGCTGCCGGCGCTGCGTCAGCCTGTGCGGCGCGTTCCCGACACTGTTCGACCTGATCGACGAGGGCAAGACCGGCGAGATCGATGGGGTCGACAAGCAGGACTACGGGAAGGTCGTCGACCAGTGCTATCTGTGCGACCTGTGCTACATGACCAAGTGCCCGTACGTGCCGCCGCATCCGTGGAACGTGGACTTCCCCCACACGATGCTGCGCGCGAAAGCGATCAAGTACAAGAAGGGCGAGGTCGGCTTCGGCGCCAAGTTCCTCGCGTCGACCGACGTGCACGGCAAGTTCGCCGGCATTCCCATCGTGGTGCAGACGGCCAATGCGGTGAACCATACGGCGCCGGCGCGCAGCCTGATGGAAAAGACGCTGGGCGTCGACAAAAAGGCCTGGCTGCCCGATCTGGCCACGCGCAAGTTCCGCTCGCGGACGCCGGCTTCAAACGAGCATCCGGTGCAGGACGGCGCGAAGACGCCGGGCAAGGTCGCGATCTTCGCCACCTGCTACGTCAACTACAACGAACCGGGCATCGGCCACGATCTGCTGAAGATCCTCGACCACAACCAGATCCCGTACTTGATCGTCGAGAAGGAACGCTGCTGCGGCATGCCCAAGCTGGAACTCGGCGATCTCGACGGCGTCGACGCGCTGAAACGCGCGAACATCCCGGTGCTGGCGCGCTACGCAAGCCAAGGCTACGCGATCCTCGCCGCGGTGCCGAGCTGCGCGCTGATGTTCAAGCAGGAGCTGCCGCTGATGTACCCGGGCGAGCCCGAAGTGCAACTGGTCAAGGAACACATGTGGGATCCGTTCGAGTACCTGATGGCGCGCAAGCGCGACGGACTGCTGAAGACCGAGTTCGCCACGCCGCTGGGCAAGATCAGCTACCAGACGCCTTGCCACGGCCGGGTGCAGAACATCGGCAAGCGGACCGAAGAGATGCTGAAAATGGTGCCCGGCACCAGCGTGCAGACGCACGAGCGCTGTTCGGGCCATGCCGGCACCTATGGCGTGAAGAAGGGAACGCATGAGATGGCGCTGAAGATCGGCAAGCCGCTGTTCAAGGCGATGGCGAACCACAAGGACGGCGGCGCGCCCGACGTGATCAGCAGCGACTGCCCGCTCGGCGGCCACCATATCGCGCAGGGGTTCGCGGTGAATGAACTCGGGTCGCCGCAGCTTGCGCATCCGCTGACCCTGATCCGCATCGCCTACGGGCTGGAGTGAACGCGATGCAGTTGACCGGAAAAATCACCGCCGACAGCCTGATGACGCTGGAAGCCTACAGCCGGTGGCGCAAGCTCCACCAGGGCGAGGTGATCGCGCACCGCAGGCTGCGTTCGGTGCTGCTGGGCGAGCATCTGATGCTGCAGTTCGAGAGCGAGACCACGATCCGCTACCAGATCCAGGAGATGCTGCGCGTCGAGAAGATCTTCGACGACGACGGCATCGCACAGGAAATCGAGGCCTATGCGCCGCTGGTGCCGGATGGCACGAACTGGAAGGCGACGATGATGCTCGAGTACCCCGACATCAATGAGCGCCGGCGCGAGCTGGCGCGGTTGATCGGCGTCGAAGACCATTTGTTCGTCGAGGTCGAGGGCCATGCGCGCGTTTATGCGATCGCCGACGAAGACCTGGACCGCGAGAACGACGAGAAGACCTCGGCCGTGCATTTCGTTCGTTTCGAGCTCGACGCGCCGATGCGCGCGTCGGTCAAGGCCGGCGGCGCGGTGCGGCTCGGCTGCGAGCACAGCAACTATCCGGCGCATCTGCAGATCGACGCCGACACGTTGGCGTCATTGGCCGGCGATCTGCGCTAGCTTGCGTGCCACCAAACATGCGCAGTCATGCCCGATCACCGCATCGATTCGAGGACGCTTTGGCTTCTCAGCCTGTGCGCTTTTGCAAGCATGGCTTCCATGCGGGTGTGCGATGCCATGCTTCCGGTGCTGGCTGCGGAGTTCTCGGCGACGATAGGGCAGGCCGCTCGCACAATTTCTGGTTTTGCGCTGGCTTACGGTGTGCTGCAGCTGATTTACGGGCCTCTCGGGGATCGGCACGGCAAGGCGCGTGTCGTCGGCCTTGCGACTCTGGCCTGCACCATTGGGTCCGCCGCAGCTGCGTTGTCACCTAGCCTTGATTGGTTGATCGCCAGCCGTGTCCTGACGGGGGTCGCCGCGGCCGGAATCATTCCGTTGTCGATGGCGTGGATCGGAGACAGCGTCGCTTACGAGGTTCGCCAGGAAGTCCTGGCGAGGCTGCTCGGCGCAACAGTATTCGGAATGATTTGTGGCCAGTGGCTTGGCGGACTCATTTCCGAATGGACCGGCTGGCGCTCGGCCTTCGCAGTCCTCGCCGTGATCTTCCTGGTGAGCGGTACCGCGCTGACCAAGAGGACGGGTGCTCTCACCCGCTCCACGACTGCAGCCATCGGAGCTGTCGAGGGCCGCCTGTTCGTCGTCCTTTCCAGGCCCTGGGCAAGAGTCGTTTTGGTCATTACCTGCATCGAAGGGATGCTGGCGTTCAGCGCACTTGCCTTTATTCCTTCGCAGCTGCACGCCGCTTTCCATCTGACGATCGCCTGGTCCGGGGCCATCGTCGCGCTCTACGGCGTCGGTGGCCTCTTGTACAGCCACTATGCACGCGTGTTACTACGCCGCTTCGGTGAGACGGGTCTGGCAAGACTCGGCGGAACCTGCATGTGCTTCGCCTTTACAACGATCGCTTTCGCGCCATCCTGGTATTGGGCCATGCCAGCCTGCCTGCTTGCAGGATTCGGCTTCTATGCGCTGCACAACACCTTGCAGACCAATGCCACCCAGATGGCGCCTGCGTCCAGAGGCGCAGCGGTCTCGCTGTTCGCATGCGTTCTGTTCCTCGGCCAGTCGATCGGCGTCCTGCTTGCCGCCACGCTGGTCGACCGGTTCTCGTACTCCGTGGTTTTCGCTTTCTCCGCGCTGGGGCTGCTTCTGCTGGGAGGTGCATTCGCGCACCTGGTCGGTCAGCGCCATAAGTACCTGATGGAGGCCTGACGTCCGGGCGCGAAAGGGATTCCGCTGCCGTCCAGTCGACGCTCATTGGCGCGATGGCGGTCTGGGGACTGAGCATGACCGCTGTCAAAGCACTGACCGGCTTCTTCGAGCCAGCACCTTGGCCGCATCGCGAATGCTTGTTGTCCGTTCGTTGAGTTCGTGCGCGTCTTGACTGCATCGCCGACACACTGGCGTCGCTCGCGGGCGATCTGCGTTAGCGTCCGGCGGGCAGGTTCCGGCGGCAGACAATTTGCACGTGGATCGGCGCACGCCGAAGCCGCGCCATTGCCTGCGCGTCACCGCGACTTCTGCTGGGCAACTCCGTAGTACCGGTACCAGCTCGGACGGCGAGCGATGCGTTCGGCGATACGCTCTCGGACCAGGACAAGCGCTTGCGGCGTCGGGACATAGGTTTTGTTCAGTCTCGGGTCAGAACGATGGAGGCCGGCGGGATCGAACTTGGAATCCTCGTTGAATCCTATCTTTCGACGCCTCAATTCCAACTGCAGCAGCTCAAACCGCGCGCGCAGGTAGGCCCCCTTGTCGTAGAAGAAGCTGACGTGACCGGTGTTCAGCGTGAAAGCGGGCGGTATGCGGCGCAGGACCTCCTCCAACCCGCGCGCTGCAAGGGAGCGAGCCAGTGACCGGGGCACCATCTTGATTTCGCGAAACTCGGCAAACAGGTGCTGATCCATCAGCTCCTCGGGCGGGACGAGGTTGATGCGTGTCACGGTCGAGGAGCCAATGATGCAGTCACGGCCTTGTCGCGCGAAGGCGGCGAATAGCGACGCAAGAGGCCGGTCGCGGCGTGCGCGGCCGTCGGCCGCTCATACCCGGGCGGGTGGTTGCGCACTGCGCGAAGTGTCCTGCAGAACGATTTGCACGTCGCCCAGCGCTCGTTCAGCGAAGCCGCCTTCGCAATAGCTCAGGTAGAAGTCCCACATCCGTATCAGGGGGTCGGGATAGCCGCGGGCACGGATGGACTCGGCATTGGCAAACAGCCGGCTTCGCCACGCAGCCAGAGTCATGGCGTAGTGGGGCCCGATGTCTTCCAGGTCGACGATGCGTAGCGCTGAGGCCCGTGTCACGGAGGCCGCGATCGCCCCCACGGAAGGGATGCAGCAGCCCGGAAAGATGTGGCGCTTGATGAAGTCCACCGAATCGCGCGCGGCCCGGTACTGGCGGTCGTCGATCGTGATCGCCTGCAGCAGCATCGTGCCGCCGGGTGCGAGCAGCTCGTTGCAGTGGCGAAAGAAGGTATCGAAATAGTGGTGGCCCACGGCCTCGATCATTTCGACCGATACCAGTTTGTCGTAACGGCCGCGCAGGTCGCGGTAGTCGTCGAGCCGCAGCGTGATGCGGTCCGCCAGCCCGGCCGCGTCGATGCGCTCTCGCGCCAGCGCATGCTGTTCCCGCGACAGGGTCGTGGTCGTGACGCGGCAGCCGTAGCAGCTCGCCGCATGCAGCGCGAGCGCCCCCCAGCCCGTGCCGATTTCGAGCAGGTGGTCGCTCGGTTGCAGATCGAGCTTGCGGCAGATGCGATCGAGCTTGGCGACCTGCGCCTGTTCAAGCGTCATGTCGTCGCGCTCGAAGTAGGCGCATGAATAGGTCAGGCTCGGGTCCAGGAACAGTTCGAAGAAGTCGTTGCCGATGTCATAGTGTGCGGCGACATTGCGCCGGCTGCCGCTGCGTGTGTTGCGCGCCGCCGCGTGCAACAACCTGCGCAACGGTTCGGCCAGGCGAGACACCCCGCTGTCCAGACCGTCGAGCACGCCGCGGTTGATGAGCAGGATGCGCACCAGTGCGGTCAGATCGTCGGTCCGCCAATCGCCGGCCATGTACGACTCGCCGGCGCCGACCGAGCCGCCGAACACCGCCTCGGTGTAGAAGCGATGGTCGCGCACCTGTACCGTGCAGGACAGCCGGCAGTGCGGCGTGATGCGGCCGAACTGGCTGCGTCGCGCCCCGTCGATCAGGGTGACGACACCGTGCTGCAGTTGCGCCAGCACGGAGTGCAGCGCCCGCTCGCCCAGCCGTTCGAACGACCGTTCCAGCGCACCCGGTGCCGAGGTCGCGCGATGCGCCGCAGCGGCGCGGTCGACTAGCGTAGTGGCTTGCTTCATCGGTTGGGCTCCTGATCGTTGGGGGTCGACGTGTCGGCACGAGCTGTGTTGGACGGGTGGTCGTAGACCGGCATGCGCTTGAGCCAAAGCCTCAGCGCTTCCCAATGGATCTCGGCGATGACCTGCGCAGTCATGAGCGGGAAGCCCAGCAGCGTGCCGGCCAGTGAGAAGGCGTCGATCGGGACGCGGCGCAATGCCAGCATCGCGTCGAACACGGCCTGGTCAGTCGGGTTTCCCGGCGCCGTCGGCCTTAGCTGCATGCCCACCGCAAGCCGCTCATCCGGTGGACCAAAACGCCACAGGTATTCAAGCGCCATCGGGTGAAACGGCGAAACGTGCATGGCCTTCGGGCTGCGCGCCAGCAGCCTGCGCCGCTCGCGTTCGAAGCGATGCAGGACGTAGCAGTGCCGCTCGCCCCAGGGGGTGTTGTTCACTTCCGCGACGATGGTTTCGACCTCGCGGCCTTCCGCGTCGAAGCAGTAGTAGAAGCTCACCGGGTTGAACACGTAACCGAAATAGCGCAGGTGCGTGAGCAGACGGATCGGTCCGACGGGGCGCTCCCCCGTGCGATCGGCCACCAGTCGGCGCACCGCTTCGCCCAGTGGCAAGCCGGGGTCGCCGAGATGATCGCGCCGGTCGAAGCGGGCGAGTGCGCAGCGCGAGGTGGACCACAGCCAGCGCCCGCGGAACACCGTGTCGAGTTCGTCCAGGTCGAGATAGACCATGAAGAGCCGATAGCGAAACGCATGCGGCCGCGGCTGGTGGCGACGGTGGCTAAGCCACCCTTGATAGAGCGCGCTGTGCATTGGGAACCTGTTCGAAAAGACGCAGCGCAGCCAGTGCGCTGACGACCCCGTCTTCGTGGAAGCCATAGCGCCAGTACGCGCCGCAGTAATGCGTGAGTCGCACGCCGCTGATCTCGTGGTGGCGCTGCTGCGCCACCACGCCCGCCGGCGTGAACAGCGGGTGCTCGTAAACCATGCGCCGCAGGACGCGGCGAGGGTCGATACGGGCGCTGTCGTTCAGCGTGACGCAAAGGGTTTGGCGCGCGCGCAGGCCCTGCAGGATATTCATGTTGTAGGTCAACGCGAGGCCTTCACGCCGACCTGCCGGTAGGTGGTAGTTCCAGGCCGCCCAGGCGCGGCGGCGACGCGGCAGCAGCGAGGTGTCGGTATGCAGCACGGCCTCGTTGCGCTGGTAGGGTAACGCGCCGAGGACCGCACGTTCCTCGGGCGAAGGATCGGCCAGCAGCCTGAGCGCCTGGTCGGCATGGCAGGCGAGGAACACCTGGTCGAAGCGCTCGACCGACCGACCGCGCGCGCCGATCAGCACGCCGTCGGGCAGGCGGCGCACGGACTCGACCGGGCAGCGCAGCCGGATGCGGTCGCGCCAGGGCGCGACCAGGCGATCGACATAGCACGCCGAGCCGCCGCGGATCACGCGCCATGTCGGACGGTCGTGGACCGAGAGCATGCCGTGGTTGTGCAGGAAGCGCACGAAAAACTGCGCCGGAAAATCGAATATGCGTTGCGGGTCGGTGGACCAGATCGCCGCGCCCATCGGTATCAGATAGTCGGCGACGAAGCGCTCGCCGTAGCGATGGGTCTGCAGGTAGTCGCCCAGCGTGAGATCCACCGTTGCACCCTCCAGCAGCCCGGGTGCTTCGCGGTTGAAGCGCAGGATGTCGGCGAGCATCCCGAGAAACGCCGGCCGCAGCAGGTTGCGACGCTGCGCGAACAGGCCGTTCAGCGAACTGCCGTTGTACTCGAGTTTGGAGTCGTCGTTGCGCACGGAAAAGCTCATCGAGCTGGGTTGCGACGCAACGCCCAGGTCGCCCAGCAGCGCGACGAAGTTCGGATAGGTCCGCTCGTTGAACACGATGAAGCCGGTGTCGACGTGGTGGCGCTGGCCGTCGAGTTCGATCTCGTGCGTGTGGGCGTGGCCGCCGACATGGTCGCCGGCTTCGAACACGGTCAGCGCGTGCCCCGCCGCGTGCAGGCGCTGCGCGACCACGTTGCCGGAGATACCGGTCCCGACGACGGCGACCTTCATTCGCGGCCCTTTCCGCGTCCGCCGATTCCATCGCGCACCGACCGCGGCACCGGTTTCAGGTCGCGCACGACGCCCAGCAGCGCGAGCAGCCTCAGACCGTAGTAGGTCAGGTCGAGCTCCCACCAGTAGAAGCCCTGGCGTGCCGCGGCCGGGTAATGGTGGTGATTGTTGTGCCAGCCTTCACCGAAGGTCAGCAGCGCAAGCCATGGGTTGTTGCGCGACGCATCCTGGGTCGCGTACCGGCGACTGCCATATCGGTGCGCCAGCGAGTTGATGCTGAACGTGGCGTGGTACAGCGCGACCGTCGACACGCAAAACCCCCAGACGACGAGTTGCGCTCCGTTTGTGCCGAGGCCGGGCGCCCGGTGCGCTGCGAACGCGCCCGCGCCGTACAGCGTCGCCACCAGCAGCGCCGGCACCAATGCGTCCCAGCGGTCGAGGAAGCGCAGCTCTGGAAAACGCGCAAACCCCGGGATCAGCGCGGTGCGCGACGCAAAGTTGTCGCGCGTCATGAACCAGCCGAGATGGCTCCACGCGAAGCCATGGTGCAGGGCCGAGTGGCTGTCCTCGGGCTGGTCGGCATGCACGTGGTGGTGTCGATGGTGCGAGGCCCACCACAGCGGACCGCGCTGGGCCGCCGAAGCCCCGAGCACGGCGAACAAGAACTGCGCGAGCCGGCCCATGCGAAATGCCTTGTGCGAGAAGTAGCGATGATAGAAGGCGGTGATCGCGAACATGCGCAGCACGTATAGCAGTACGGCCGCGGCCATTGCCGTCGCGCTGACGCCGACCCAGGGCACGAGCAGGCAGCCGGCGTGGATCGCGACGAACGGAAGTTGGCGCGCGAAATCGATGCGGCCGGGCTGGTGCGGTACCGCGCCGCCGGCTTGGCCGTCGAACCACGCGCAGATGGTGCCGGACAGCCGACCCAGGCAGGCAGGCTTCATGGACGCGGGCTCCCGGGAAAGAATGCGTTGGTCCGGCGCACGTAGTCACCGTACTCAGGGTGGCGCCCGGCCAGGTCTTTCTCGAGCAGCGCCACGCCTGACACCCTGAGAAGCAGCAGCGTCATCAGCAGCGGCGACGCCACGGTCCACCACGCGCCGGCGGCCAGCGCCACGAGCCACAACCCCCACCAGACGCAGCATTCGCCGAAGTAGTTCGGATGGCGCGAGTAGCGCCACAGGCCATAGGTCATGACCTGGCCGTTGTGCGCGGGGTCGGCCTTGAAGCGGGCGAGTTGAGCGTCGGCGGTCGTCTCGAAGGCCAGACCGAACAGGAACAGCGCGATCCCCGCGGCGTCCAGCCCGTGCCAGCCCGCGCGGCCAGCCGCCACGGCCATCAGCGGCAGCGCGACGATCCAGCCCAGCGCCGCCTGCAGCCCGAACACGAGGTACAGGCTCTTGCGCTCGAAATGAGGTTGGTTGCGCCGGCGTATCGCCTGGTAGCGCTTGTCTTCGGGCTGGCCGCGGTGGCGCCACGTGATGTAGCCGGCGAGGCGCAGCGCCCACGCGGTGGCCATCGTCAGCACCGCCGCCGCGCGCGCGCCGATCGGCGTCGACACGGCCGCGACGACGCAGGCAGGCACCAGCACGAGGAAAGCCCAGACACTGTCGACGATGCTTACATCGCGGGCGCGCAGGCTCGCCAGCCAGGTGCCGACCGCCAACAAGCCATTGGCGGCCAACCCAAGGCCGGCGGCGGCAAGCCAAGCGCGGTCCGGCGTCATCGCCACGCTCCCCTCAGCGCCGAGGCCCGTACCGTCAGCCGCCGTGTCGACTCGATCAGCAGTGGAACGATCACGGCCCACCCGAGGGCCAGCGCCAGCATCGCCTGCCACAGATGCGGGATGCGGCAGGCACCCAGACGCTCGGCACTGGCGTAGGAGAGTGGGCCACCGATCGCGCCCAGCAGCGCGCCCAACAGCGGCCGGCCATGCAACCACCGCAAGGGCTCGCGCAGCGTGGTCGCGAACAGGGCCCACAGCGCAAGAATCCACGGCGGCGCCCAGCCCGGCAGCGGGCCGGGCGAAGCGTATTCGACCAGTCCGACATGGGCCAGCAGACTGTCCCATGCGAAGCCGATCAGGAGTGCAGCACCGGCCAGCAAGGCATCGGCCGCGCGCACCGGGCTCAGACCCAGATGCAGTGCGACGGCGGCGACGACCGCTGCGAGGCCGATGTCCGGAACCCCTTTCGCGGCCCCGATCACGCAGGCAAACCAAGCCGCCTGAAACGCGAGCAGGTTGACCGCCAGCCGGAGTGCGCGTGAGCGAAGAACGTTCATGCTGCCGGCCTGCGCGGCTCGAACAGATAGTGGCCGACCCACCATTGCTGGCCCCGCTCGTAGCCAAACAGCTCGGCGCAGGACAGAAAGAACAGGCGCCAGCGGGTCCACCACAGGCTCGCGTTTTCGGCACCGTAGCTCCGCTCCAGGATCGGCCAGACCGCCGCGCGACGCCGATCCATGTTGGCGAGCCAGGCCTCGGCGGTGCGTGCGTAATGCGTTCCATCCCAGCGCCAATGCGCCAGCAGCGCCAGGTCGTCCTGAAATCGGCTCGCCAGGTCGTCGCTGGGCATCATCCCGCCGGAGAAGAAATACCGCGCCATCCAGTCGGTGTCGTCGCGATCCTCGAACGCATAGGGCGCGGCGCGGTGCACGAAGACATGCATGAAGAAGCGCCCGTCGGCTTCCAGCCAGGCTCCGAGGCGGCGGAACATCTCGGGCCAGTTGCGCAGATGCTCGAACATTTCCACCGAGACGATGCGATCGAAGCGTGCCGCCGGATCGAACCGCGCCACGTCGCAGGTCGTCACGCAAATGTTGGACAGGCCGAGATGCCGGGCCTCGGCCTCGATATGAGCGCGCTGAGAATGCGAATTCGACAGCGCTGTGATCTGGCTCCTCGGGTAGCGCTCGGCCATCCACAGCGTCAGCGAGCCCCAGCCGCAGCCCAGTTCCAGGATGCGCTGGCCATCGGCTAGGCCCGCACGCTCGCAGGTCAGGGCCAGCGCGGCTTCCTCGGCGCTGCCGAGGTCGTCGACGCCCTCCGGCCACCAGGCCGAGCTGTACTTGCGCCGCGGCCCCAGTACTTTGCCGAAAAACTCGGCCGGCAGCTCGTAGTGCTGCGCGTTTGCCTTGTCGGGCAGTGGCGCAATCGGCGCTTGCCGCATCGCGGCGACGAAGGCTTCGGTGTGCGCCGCTGCGCGCTCGGCGCGGCCGGCATCGACTTGGACCAGCCGCGCCTGCAAAAGGCGGCGGATGCCCATGCGCAGCAGCAGATCGGGGACTACACCCCGCTCGGTGCAGGCGATCGCCAAATTCGAAACGGCCAAGATGAGTCCCTTCGAGCAACTCGTTATTGCAGTCCGGCCTCCATATGGAGCACCGTCCTCTTGGGCGTTGTACGCAGGCTGCGGCCTGCCGGATCACCAGCCCGTGGCAAATGATCCAACAGCGGCCAACGCACGTACAAGGGCATATGTACACCGCAAGGCAGCTGGTCGCGCCTCCACCGCGCCGGCCGGCTCGGCTATCCTGCCTGTCTATGGCTGCTCCCGAGCCTGTCCGTGCATCGATGCCGACCAACGATGAACTCCAGAGCTGGATGCTGGCCGTGGCCGACGCGGGCGACCGGCAGGCCTTCGCCGCGCTGTTCAAGCATTTCTCGCCCCGGGTCAAGGGTTACCTGATGCGCTCGGGATCGTCCGCCGAACTGGCCGAGGAACTGGCGCAGGAAACCATGGTGCTGCTGTGGCGCAAGGCCGCGAGCTTCGATGCGTCGCGCGCCTGCCTGTCCACCTGGGTCTTCACGATCGCGCGCAACCTGCGCATCGACCGCCACCGCCGGCGCGTCGACGGCAGCGGCGAGGACGGCTGGGATGCGGATCAGCAGCCCGCCGACGCCCATCTCGCGCCCGACGAACTGGCGTTGGCTGCGCAACGCGAGCGCGGCGTGCGCCAGGCGCTGGCCGAGCTGCCGGCCGAGCAGGCCCTGGTGCTGCGGCTTTCGTTCTTCGAGGAACATCCGCACGCGCGGATCGCGCAGGACCTGAGCATTCCTCTGGGAACGGTCAAGTCCCGCATCCGGCTTGCGGTGACCCAGCTTCGACGCATTCTGGATCGGTTCGAACCATGACGATTCATCATCATCCCGGAGACGATCTGCTGCTGGCCCTGGCCGCGGGCCGGCTGGACGGCGGCCAGGCTCTGCTCGTGGCCACCCATCTGGAAAGCTGCGCTCTGTGCCGTGCGCGGCTGCACACGCTGCAGGCCTTGGGCGGCGAACTGCTGGAGGCTGTCGAGCCGCAGTTGCTCGCGCCGCAGGCGCTGGCGCGAACGCTCGAACGCATCGACGCGCCCGAGGTCGCCGCCGCTGCACGACCTGCAACGCCGGAGCCGCCGTGGCCGGACCTGCCGGCCGGTACACGCTGGCCGGCGAGCCTGCGCGGTTGCAGTGTTGCGCGCTGGCACTGGATGGGGCCGGGCATGCGATGGAGCCGGGTGAAGCTGCCGTTCGAGGCGCCCGGCTCTCTGTTCCTGCTGAGTATCGCGCCGGGCCGAAGCCTGGCGCGACACACGCACAGCGAGATCGAACTGACGCAGGTGTTGTGCGGCAGCTTCGACGATGGCCGCGCGGTGTTCGGCCCGGGCGACTTCGATACCACCGACGGCGCGGTTCACCACCAACCGGCCGTTCTGGAAGGCGGCGAATGCGTCTGCCTGGCCTACGTCGGTGGCCGGCTCCGATTCGACGGCTGGATCGCGTCGGCGATCGGGGGTCTGATCGGGATGTGAACCCGCTCAGCGCCTCAGCGCCGCGAGGGCCCATTTCGCGAAGGCGCATGCGCAGCAGGTCGCGAACATGCCCCAACACAGATCCGCCAGCGTAAGCGACCAGGGCCAGCCCCGCATCGTGGCCTGGTTGGTCAGATCGTAGGTGGCATACGCGACCAGCCCGAACAGCGCACCGCGCGCGGCGGCGTCGCGCACCCGTGTGGCCGGCAGCACGACGAACGAGACCATGCCGGCGATGTACAGCGCGTAGAACGCCGCTGCCGCCAACGGATCGAAATCCGCGCGCATCAGGTCGCCGATCAGGGGACGGTAGAGCCGGGTCGCCATGACCGTGAGCCACAAGCTGTCCAGCGCGAGGAACGCGAGGGCGGCAAGCGCAAACGCGGCGGGAAATCGGCGCCGGGAGCTTCGGGGTTGTGAGGGCATCGCCATCATCATTGGAGTCGGTAACTCAGCTGTCGGCCACCATCTACGGCGGTGTTCAGTCCGACCCACTCGTCGCCGACATACCAAACATCGATTGGATGCGCAAGGCCGTCGATGCGCAGCCCGCGCGCCAGGGTTTGCTCTTTGTGCACTTCGATCTCGGTGGCCGGGAGGGGTGCAAACGACACCGCCTGGACGCGCCCGGTCGCCGGATTGAGCAGTCGCTGCTGCGTCTTCAGCGCCGGGTTCCAGTAGGCGAAGCTCATCAAACAGGTTCTGGCATCGGGACCGGCTCGAGGCGCCGTCTTTGCGACCGCAGGCTTCACCTCGATTGAGAAGCCTCCGTCCGTCTGCCGCCCGACGACCTCGGTGAGTCTGCCGTTGTCGTCGGTGTTGGCGAAGATCGATGCAAGGCAATTGCCGTCCCACTGCTCGCGATCGTCGAAGCGGTAGCGATAGACAGTCAGGCCGAGCAGCTTCACGTCAAAACGCGCTTCGCTGG
Source organism: Burkholderiaceae bacterium (assembly GCA_030123545.1). Classification (NCBI taxonomy): domain Bacteria; kingdom Pseudomonadati; phylum Pseudomonadota; class Betaproteobacteria; order Burkholderiales; family Burkholderiaceae; species Burkholderiaceae bacterium. The sequence continues at coordinate 1,119,281 of CP126124.1, forward strand.
TCAGCGTATTGCGCCCGGGTGCATCCCCCGTCCCTTCCGCCAGCGTGAAGCGATGCGTGCCAACGATGCGGCCGTCCAGCAGAACCGTGAAATCCCACTGCTTGAGCGCTGCACCAGGTGGATGAGGCGGGTTGGCAAGAGAACCGATCATGGCAGCCGCCAGCGCGGCAGCACCGGTGAGAGCGGTCGGAGAGCCATTCATGCCGATGTCCCTGGGAACTGAATTTGTGCGACCGGGCGTCGACCGCCACCAGCCATCGAGTCCGTTCTACGGGCCCGCGGCGAGCATGGATCACATGGGCAGGGTGCGTTCCTGTCGAGCCCGCCGGTCTGCACGCTTGGAAGTCTTCGCGACTTCAAGTCGCGTCTTTGCACCGACAGATCCAAGCGCCGCGATTGCACGTAAGAGGGTTTGAGTCGCGGTCACGACGCCGCGCCTGAACGAAACGGGCCGGACATGCGATCAATCGAGTCGATCAAGCTGTTGAACCTGGTGGCGATACTGACCCTGGTCGGCTGCGCACAGGTGGGGCCGTCGATCCGTCCCGTGGCTGAGGTCGATTTGCCACGTTACATGGGTCGCTGGTACGTGATCGCTTCCATTCCGACTTTCCTCGAACGTGGTGGCCGCAATCCAGTGGAAACCTATCGACTCAATCCCGACGGAACGGTATGCACCTGGTTCCGCCTGCGTCCCGGCAGCTTCGATGCGCCGGTCAAGCTGATTCACTCCAGCGCCAGCGTCTTGCCTGGCAGCGGCAATGGTGAATGGCGCGTGCGCTTCTTCGCCTTTCTGACAACCCAATACGTGATCGGGTGGCTGAAACCGGACTACAGCCAGGTCATCGTCGTTCGCGATGCCCGCGACTACCTCTGGTACATGGCCCGCACGCCTCAGGTGCCGGACGTCGACTACCGCGCGATGCTCGATCGCGCGAAAGCGTGGGGCTACGACATAGCCAAGATCGAGAGGGCACCTCAGCGTTGGCCCGAAAGCGGTGCGGGCAGTGAGACGTTCGCAGGAGCCTGTCCATGAAATATCTTGTCGCCCTGCCGTCCTGGGCCATGCCGGTCGTGGCCTGGCTGTCCAACGCGGGCGTGTTCGGTCCCACCAATGGCGCGATATCGAACGAATACTCGGCGCTGGCCGTTGTCTCATCCGTACACCTGGCGCGCGTCCCCCCGGCACCCCGGCCCCCTTCGGCACCGCCGGGCCCGATTGGCACAAGGACCATGCGATGAACGACAGGTAGATCCAGTGTTCGTGCGCGCGGCGATCTCACTTGAAAGCATCGCGCCCGTTGTAGCAGCGGCTCTGCTCGATTCAACCTTGTGATTAGGAGATTGATCATGAAAGCGATTCACTTGACGACCGCCATGGCCGGAGCGCTGGCGCTTGCCGGGATTGCACCGGTATATGCCCAGGACTACGTCGCGTCCGGGTTCTATGGCGCGATCGGCTACGACAACGTTTCGCCGCAAAGCGACACGGGTGTGCTGGCCGGAGCCTTTCAGTCGAGTATCGGCAGCGACTCCGAGCCCACGCTCACCCTGGGGTATCGCTTCCCGCAGGGCTGGGGCGTGGAAGGCTGGCTGCCGATCACTAGGTTCCAGCACAACGTAAGCTTGAACGGCGCCCAGTCGGCGAGCATCAAACACATGCCGATCCTGCTGACCGCGCAATACCACTTTCTGCAGAACCAAGCGTTGCAGCCGTTCGTGGGCCTGGGTTACGGCTGGGTGAACGTCAGCGACGTGCGCACCACCGGTCCGATCGCGGGCACCAATCTCAATGTGCAGAACGGCAGCGGCGTGGTCGGCCAACTGGGCGTGGACTATTTTGTGACGCCCAATGTATTCGTGCGGGCCGACGCGAAATATTTCAACTGGAGCAGCAACGTTCAACTGAACGGCGCCGCCATAGGGCACGTCGATGTCAATCCGTGGATCTACGGCGTCAGCGTCGGCTACAAGTTCTAGGATGATCAAGAGCGAAGCCGGATCACGCCCACTTCGATGGAGCGCCGCGCATCGGCCGGCGCGCGGCCGGCGTCTGCCGCGCGCCGCGCCCCGGCGCGCTGAGGAATCCAAATAAAATGGCGCAAAGGCCCACGGACAATCTGCACAGCGCGCTATGAAAATCAGAGCAAACGGCATAGCCATCGAAGTCGAGGACAGCGGCCCCGGCGTGGGCGGCGCGGCGCGGCCCGCGGTGCTGCTGATCATGGGCTTAGGGATGCAGCTGATCGCCTGGCCCGAAGACCTGCTGCGGCCGCTGCTGGGTGCCGGCTACCGCGTGATCCGCTTCGACAACCGCGACATCGGCCTGTCGCAACATTTCGATGAACTGGGCACGCCGAACCTGGCGTGGCAGTTCCTGCGGCTCAAGCTCGGCCTGGCGCCGCGCGCGCCGTACCGGTTGGCCGACATGGCGGCCGATGCGCTGGGCGTGCTCGATGAGCTGGGCGTCGATCGCGCGCATGTGGTGGGGGTGAGCATGGGCGGCATGATCGCGCAGCGCGTCGCGATCGCCGCGCCGAAGCGGGTGCAAAGCCTCACCAGCATCATGAGTTCGAGCGGCGCGCGCGGACTGCCACAGGCCCGGCGCGAAATCGGCCGCGCGCTGCTCGCGCGCCCCAAGAGCCCGAGTCGCGACGACGTGGCCGACCACTACGTGCAGCTGTTCGGGATGATCGGCAGCCCCGGCTTTCCGCAGCCAGAGGCGCTGCTGCGCGAGCATGTGCTGCTGGCGCAGGATCGCAGCTACCACCCGGCCGGCACGCTGCGGCAGCTCGCGGCGATCGTCGCCGACACCGCTCGTGCGCAGGAGCTGGCGCGCATCGCGACGCCGACGCTGGTGCTGCATGGCCGCGCCGATCCGCTGGTGCCGTACCCGCACGGCGAGGACACCGCGCGGCGCATCGCGGGCGCGCGGTTGGTCGGCATCGACGGCATGGGGCATGACCTCGCGCCCGGCGTGGTCGAGCGGCTGCTGCCGCCGCTGCTCGCGCATCTGGACGCCGCGCGCTCATCGCGGCCCGCGCTGGCCACGCCGTGACCGACGTCGCCGTGACCGACATCACCGCTTCCCCGCTCGGCAAGCCGACGCCGTGCGTCGACCACTACGACGCCGGCCTGCTGTTCGCGATCGAGCGCGCGCCGGCGCGCGCGGCAATCGGCATCGCCAGCACGCCGCCATTCTTCGGCGCGGATCTGTGGACCGCGTTCGAGCTTAGCTGGCTGAATGCGCGCGGCAAGCCGCAACTGGCGATCGCGCATTTCGTCGTGCCGTGCGAGTCGCCGAATCTGATCGAAAGCAAGTCGTTCAAGCTGTACCTGGGGAGCTTCGCGAACAGCGTGTTTGCCGACGCCGACGCGGTGCGCGAGCGCATCCGCACCGACCTGAACGCGCGGCTGTGGGGCGACGCGCCGATGCAGTCGTCGGTCGGCGTGCGGCTGGTGGCGCCGGAACGGTTCGACCAGGAGGCGGTGCAGGAACTCGACGGCCTCTGCCTGGACCGGCTCGACATCGACTGCGAGCGCTACACCCCGGCGCCCGAGTATTTGAGCGCCGCGTTCGACGAGCTGCCGGTCGCCGAGGTGCTGACCAGCAACCTGCTGCGCAGCAATTGCCCTGTGACCGGCCAGCCCGACTGGGGCGGCGTGCAGGTCAGCTACAGCGGCCCGCAGATCGAACAAGCCGGGCTGCTGCGCTACCTGGTCAGCTACCGCAACCACGCCGGCTTTCACGAGCAATGCGTGGAGCGGATCTTCATGGACCTGTGGATCCGCTGCCGGCCCACGCAGCTGACGGTCTATGCGCGCTACACCCGGCGCGGCGGGCTCGACATCAACCCCTGGCGCACCAGCCATCCGCGCCGGCTGCCTATGAGCGTGCGCACCGCGCGGCAGTGATTGCTATATAAACAATAGCTAACTACTAATATAGAGAGCCGGCTACCGGCCGATTTCCTTGAAGGATTGCAGCGGCGCGAGGTCCGGATGCCGGGCGGCGCGCTTTTCCTTCGCCGCGCGAACCGCCTCCTGCACCTGGGCGTTGCTCCAGATCGCGCCCTGCACCCAGCCCATCTGGCGCAGCGCGTCGTCGACCGCGTGGTCGCGCGCGTAGTGGATCGCCTGCTTCGTGCCCCAGATCGCCACCGGCGGCTTCGCGGCGATCTCGCGCGCGCAGGCAAGCGCCGCGTCGCGCGCGGCCTCGGGCGTGTCGAACAGCTCGTTCACCAGCCCGCAGGCCAGCGCGCGCTCGGCGCCGAGGCGCCGCCCGGTGTACGCGAGCTCCTTCACCAGCCCGAGCGGGATCAGCTTCGGCAGGCGCTGCAGCGTGCCGACGTCGGCGACGATGCCGATGTTGATCTCCTGGATGCAGAAGAACGCGTCGCGCGTCGCATAGCGGATGCAGCAGGCGGTAACGAGATCGACCGCGCCGCCGACGCAGCCGCCCTGGATTGCCGCGATCACCGGCATGCGCAGCGTCTCGAGCTTCGTGAACGTGGCCTGCATGTCGGCGAGCAGGTCGAAGATCGCGGCGCGCCCCTCGGGGCTCGCATCGTCCATCTGGATCGAGCCGCCGAACACGTCGAGCGCCATGCCGGCCGAGAAATGCCTGCCGGTGCTGGAGATCACCAGCGCGCGCGCTTCGCCGCTCTTGTGCAGGCGCGTCAGCGCATCGTCGAGCTCGCGCCAGAACCGGGGGTTCATGGTGTTCATCGCCTCGGGGCGGGCTAGCACCAGATGGGCGATGTGATCGGTGACGGTGAGCGAGATGCAGCCGGGGTCGGGAGAGGTCATGGTGGGTACCGTGGGCTTTGAATGAAGAACGGTGGATTCGAGCCGGGATTGTCGCCCGGCGACGGAGCCGATGCGCGCCTCGTGTTGCGGGCGCCGTCTGCCGCAAATGCCATCGGCACCGTCGAGCCCTCGGTAGCCTGGTTTACGATCGGCGCAAATCACTTATCCATCGAGGGGCATCCATGTCTGACCTTGGTTTCGATCCGGCACGCCTGGCCAATATCCGGCGTCACTTCGCCGCCTACGTGGACGATGGCCGCCTGCCCGGATGGCAGGTGCAGGTCAGCCGCCGCGGCGAGATCGCCTACCGCGAGAACTACGGCTGGCGCGACGTCGAGAACAAGCGGCCGGTCGAGGACGACACGGTGTTCCGCATCTATTCGATGACCAAGCCGATCACCTCGGTCGCGGCGATGATGCTGTACGAGGAGGGTCGCTTCGAGTTGACCGACCCGGTGGCCAGGTACCTTCCCGCCTTCGCGAACATGCGCGTGCTCGAAGGCGGGCCGGCGCTGAAACCCGTGACGCGGCCGGCGACCGGGCCGATCCGGGTCAATCATCTGCTGAACCACACCTCGGGCCTGACCTACGGTTTTCATCACGTCCACGTGCAGGACGAGATCTATCGCAACGCCGGCTATGAGTGGGGCGTGCCCAAGGGCCACACGCTGGAGCAGTGCGTTGAAGAGTGGGCGCGGCTGCCGCTGCGTTTCGATCCCGGGACGCGCTGGAATTATTCCGTCGCGACCGACGTGCTGGGCCGCCTGATCGAGGTGATTTCGGGGCAGACGCTGGCCGAGTTTTTTCAGCAGCGCATCTTCGATCCGCTCGGCATGAACGACACCTCGTTCACGCTGCGCGGCGATCTGGGCGAGCGGCTCGGGGCGCTGTATGTCCCCGGTGAGAAGGGCAAGGCCACGCGCAACGACGACTTCGGCAACGCGGCGCGCGGCGAGATCACCTTCCTCTCGGGCGGCGGCGGCCTGCTGTCGACGACCGCGGACTATCACCGCTTCACGCAGATGCTGTTGCGCGGCGGCGAACTCGGCGGCAAGCGCATCCTCGGCAGCCGCACGCTGCGCCACATGACGACCAACTCGCTGCCCGGCGGGCAGGACCTGACGCAGTTCGGCATCCCGCTGTTCGCCGAAGTCAAGTTCGACGGCCAGGGCTTCGGGCTGGGGTTTTCCGTTCTGCAGGATCCGATCGCCGCTGGAACCCTGGGCACGAAGGGCGAATACGCCTGGGGCGGCGCCGCCAGCACCGCGTTCTGGGTCGATCCGGTCGAAGAAATCACGGTCATCTTCATGACACAGCTGCTGCCGTCGAGCACGCACCCGATCCGAACCCAGCTTCGGCAACTCGTCTATTCGGCGCTGGTGGACTGATCCTCGCTCGCGCGCCCGCCCCCGCGCGACTCCAGCAGGTGCGATCGAAGCGCTCGGTCAGCCGGTCCGACGGCTGCGCTGCGCCGCGTCTCGACCGCGCCGCGCTGATCCAAATCGGGTTCGGCTGCGTATCAGTGGTTGTCTACCGTCTGTGGCGGTGGCCAACGATCTGCCAACCCATCAGGAGATTCAAATGCAAGTCAGCGATTTTGCAAACCGTTCGCGTCGTTCCTTTCTTGGCAGCACCGGCACGCTGTCGGCGGTGGCGGTGGCGATGCTCGCCGGCCGCGAAGCGCTGGCGCAGGGCATGGGCGGCAGCGTGTCCCAGGATATTTCGACGCTGAACGTCGCGCTCGGCCTGGAGTACCAGGCGATCGGCGCCTACCAGCTCGGCGCCGAGAGCGGGCTGCTGCAAAAGCCGGTGCTCGCGGTGGCGGTGCTGTTCCAGAGCCAGCACAAGACGCACGCCGAGGCGCTGATCGCCACCATCGAAAAGCTCGGCGGCAAGCCGGTGATGGCCAAGCCGCTCAGCGACTATGCGACCGAACTGCAGGCCAGCACGCTGAAGAACCAAACCGACGTGCTGAGCCTGGCGACCCGGCTGGAACTGGGCGCGACCAATGCGTACCTGGGGGTGATTCCGTCGTTCAGCAATCTCGAGCTGGCCAAGGTCTCGGCGCGCATCGCGGCGGACGAGACCATGCACTACACCGCGCTGCTCGGCGCGCTGGGCCGCGATCTGCCGACCAAGGCGCTGAGCTTCGGGGCTTGAGTGTGCGGCGCGTCCGGTCGCGCGCAGCGCGATCCCTCGTGCTGTGTGCCCCGCTGCCGCTTGCGCTGGCCGCCTGCACGAGCGGCATGTCGGCACAGAGCGGCATCGGTTCGCCGGCGGGTGGCGCGTCGCTGGTCGGCTCCGCCGCGCGCGGCGCGACCCTGTGGGAGGCGCGTTGCACCGCCTGTCATACCGTGGATCACAACAGCGTGGGGCCGATGCACCGCGGCGTGGTCGGACGCATGGCGGGCAGCGTGCCGGGCTACGACTATTCGCCGGCGCTCGCGCACGCCCATTTCATCTGGACCCGCGAGAAGCTGATGGAATGGCTGAAGGATCCCGGGGCGCTGGTGCCGGGAACGAAGATGACTTACAGCGTGCCCGAAGCGCAGGACCGCGCGGACATCGTCGCGTATCTTGCGACGCTGAAGAAATAGCGCCAGCGCCGGCCGGCCGTGGCCGTGTCAGAACAGTTGCCCGCCGCTTGCTTCTGTATTAGTAGCAACAAACGTATATTTGTCAAAGGCTTCAGCCGATTTCGATTCTGGTTCCCTGGTGTCGCCGCGTTTTTGCAGCGAGCCCACGCGCACCCCGAGCAGGCGCAGTGGCTGATCCAGCGGCACCCGCTTCAGGCACAGGCCGGCGGTGCGGCGTATCGTGCGCGCGTCGGCGGTGTAGACGTCCAGCGTCTGGTCGCGCGTCGCGATGCGGAAGTCGTCGTAGCGCAGCTTGATGCCTATCGTTTTGGCGACATAGCCCTTGCGCTGCAGGTCGGCGGCGAGCTTTTCGCACAGCGTGGTGAAGATCGCGCCGAGCTCCGCCCGGTCGTGCACCGCGTGCAGGTCGCGCTCGAACGTGGTCTCGCGGCTGATCGACACCGGTTCGCTCTCCAGCACCACCGGCCGCTCGTCGCGGCCGTGCGCGGCCGCGTGCATCCAGGCGCCGGTCGCGCGGCCGAAGCGCGCGATCAGCGCTTCCGGCGGCTGTGCGGCGAGCTCGCCTATCGTGCGGATGCCCATGCTTGCCAGCTTCTCGTCGGCCTTCGGCCCGATGCCGTTGATCTTGCGGCACGCAAGCGGCCAGATGCGCGTCTGCAGATCCTGCTCGAGCAGCACGGTGATGCCGTTCGGCTTGTCGAACTCGCTCGCCATCTTCGCGAGCAGCTTGTTCGGCGCGACGCCGATCGAGCAGGTAAGGCCGGTGCGCCCAAAGATGCTTTTCTGGATCAGGCGCGCCAGCACGCGCCCGCCTTCGCGCTGGCCGCCGGGCACTTCGGTGAAGTCGATGTAGACCTCGTCGATGCCGCGGTCTTCCATGCGCGGCGCGATTTCCTGGATCGTCTCCTTGAACCGGCGCGAGAAGCGGCGGTACTCGTCGAAGTCGGCCGGCAGCAGGATCGCCTGCGGGCACAGCCGCGCGGCCTTCATCAGCCCCTGCGCCGAACCGACGCCGAACCGGCGCGCCGCGTAGCTCGCGGTGGTCGCGACGCCGCGGCCCTTGTAATCCTTCAGCAGCGGGAACGCGGCGACCGGAATGTCGGCCAGCGAGCGCACGCCGTGCGCGGTCAGCAGCGCAGCGTCCGGCCCACGCCGCGAGCCGCCGATCACCACCGGCAGCCCGGCGAGTTGCGGATAGCGCAGCAGCTCGACCGACGCGTAGAACGCATCCATGTCCAGGTGCGCGATGCGGCGCAGCGGCTCGCTCATGGCCGCGAGCTTAGCAAGCCGCGCGGGTGACCGAGGATTGACAGTTGCACGGAAGGATCGTAATTTTCAACGTTCGTCGTCTGCTCAAAAGGGGATCGCATGAGACGCTGGATCAAACGGATCGCCTGGCTGCTGATCGCGATCGCCCTGCTGGTCATCGGCACCGCCGCGACCGGCCTGCTGATGGCCCAGCGCAAGCTCGATCGGCGCGTCGACGTGCAGGTCGCGCCGATCGTCTTGCCGACCGATGCGGCGAGCCTGGAACATGGCCGCTACCTGTTCCTGTCGCGCGGCTGCGCCGAATGCCACGGCGCGAATGGCGGCGGGCGCGAATTCATCAACGACGGCAAGGGCATGCGGGCGGCCGGGCCGAACATCACGCCGGGCGGCGTGACCGCAAAGTACGCGGTCGTCGACTGGGTGCGCACGGTGCGCCAGGGCGTCAAGCCCGATGGCCGGCCGGTTTTCATCATGCCGAGCGAGGACTTCAACCGGCTCACCGACGCCGACCTCGGCGCGCTGGTCGCGTACCTGAAGAGCCTGCCGCCGCTGCCGGCGCGGGCCGCGGTGTTCGAGATCCCGGTGCCGGTGCGCGCGCTGTATGGCTTCGGCGTGATCACCGACGCTGCCGCGAAGATCGACCACGGGCTGCCGCCGGCCCAGCCCGTGCCGAAGGCGGTAACCCCGGCGTACGGCGCGTATGTCGCGAACATGTGCATGGGTTGCCACGGCGCCGGGTTGTCGGGCGGCAGGATCCCCGGCGGGCCGCCCGATTGGCCGCCGGCGGCGAACCTGACGCCGGGCGCCGGCAGCGTGATGGGGCGTTACGCGAGCGCCGAGGCCTTCGTCGCGATGCTGCGCAGCGGCAAGCGCCCCGACGGCACGAGCATTCCGGTGATGCCGTTCGGGTCGCTCGCGGTGCTCGACGACACCGATGCACGCGCGGTGTACGCGTATCTGCAAACGGTCCCGGCGCGACCCGCCGGGCAACGCTGACAGCGCTGCCGCAAGCTTGCACCGCGGATTCGCCCGCCGGCGATCGTCGGCGCCTGTTTCGCGATGCTATGAGGTCGATGGGGCCGAAGCAGCGCGGGTGCCGGGCTCGGTGGCGTTGCGGCGCCAGGCGGCAGGCGGCGTGTCGAAGTTGCGCTTGAAAGCACGTTGAAACGCCGCGGGAGACTCGTAGCCGACTTCCTCGGCGATCGCCGCCAGGCTCTTGTGACTGTCGGTGAGCAGGCGCGCGGCGAGGTACATGCGCAGGCGCGTCAGATAGTGCATAGGGGTTTCGTCCAGCACTTCGGTGAAGCGAGCCGCGACGGCGGAACGCGAACTGGCGGCCGTCGCGGCGAGCTCGTCCAGCGTCCAGTGCCGGTGCGGCTGGGCGTGCATCGCCTGCATCGCGCGGCCGATCACCGGGTCGCGCACGCCGGCCAGCCACCCCGACGCGTCGACCGGCAACTCCCGCATGTAGATCCGCAGTGCGCCGAGGAACAGCAGCTCCGCCAGGCGACCGCGCAGACTGTCTGCCCCGGGGCTGTCGTCGAGTGCATTCGCCACCGCGTACGGAACCAGCGTCTGCATGCGGTCGCCCAGATCGACCTGGAACACCGGCGGCAGCGAGCCGCACAGGGGCTCGAACGCACGCCGGTCACAGCCCAGGAAGCCGCACAGCACCTTGCAGGTAGCGCCCGGACCGGTCTCGAACTGCAGGTGCCGCGCCGCCAGCAAGGGGCGGCCGTCCAGCATGGCCTCGAACGGCAAGGTAGGACGCCCGGGCTGGTCGCCGAGTTCGTGGCGGCCGCCATGCGAGATGACGGCCACGTGTCCCGCATGGACCGCGAACCAGTCGCGCGAAGCATGCCGGATCCAGCACTCGCCTTCGAGCACGACGTGGAAGGCGATGACGTTGCTGGTGCCCGGCGGCAGCAACGGGGCAAATTTCTCGAGCAGCGGGTCGCCCGCCACGCCCCACGGGCCCTTGACGTCGAACTGGAAGATCAATGCGCCGGTCAGGCGCACCAACGTCAGCACGTCGGATAGCAGGTCGCGGCTCATTGCACGTCTTTCGTTTTGCCGAGGCGTTTCGAGCATAGATCCCGGACGATCAGGCATTGCTGGATGGACTGCCCCGATGGACACTGGGATCGAACGTCACCATCGCACAGGAGGTCCATCATGGCAGGCAAGACGGTAGCCGAACTGGTCCAGGATGCCAAGAGTCGCATCGACAATCTCACGCCCGATCAGGTGGAGAAGGAAATGGCAGCCGGCGGCATGACGCTGGTCGACGTTCGCGACCCGCCCGAGCTCGCCGGCGGTGCGATTGCGGGCGCGATCCACGCTTCCCGTGGCATGCTCGAGTTCTACGCGGACCCCGGCAGCCCCTATCACAAGCCCGAACTCGAGCCGGATGGTCGCGTGATTCTGTACTGCGCGTCGGGAGGCCGCTCGGCGCTGGCGGTCGCGTCGCTGCGCGAGCTGGGGTACGTCAACGTCGCGCATCTCGACGGCGGATTCAAGGGATGGCAGGCCGCCGGCAAACCCGTCAGCAAACCCTGACACGAGGAGAAGAAGATGACCCCATCCGAACGTTTCAACCGATCCGGCTTTGGCCGCTGGATCAACAGTCCCAGCGGACGCGCGTTTCGCTTGTGTGCCGGCGTCGCCTTCCTGGCCGTCGGCATCGGCTTCCGCGAATACCCGCTGGGCATCGCCGCGCTGGTCTGGAGCTTCTTTCCGCTCACCGCCGGTATCTTCAATGTCTGCTGGATCAGCCTGGTGCTGGGCGGACCCTTCAGCAGCGCAAGGATTCGACGGGTGCAACAAGGATCACCATGACGGAAGCCGATCGCCTCGGATACCTTCGGCTGGCGTTGCGCGTTTTCGGCCTGGTATTCATTTTCGGGGTGTATCCCCTCACCATTTTCTGGCCCTCCGGCTGGGCCTGGCATCACGGCCAGTCTGAGTACCTGCAAATGATCATCGGCATCTATGCGACGCTGGGGGTCTTTCTGCTGCTTGCATCTGGTCACCCCGAGCAGCACCTGGCCCTCGTTTCGTTCACCATCTGGTCCAGCATCGTGCACGGCGGCATCATGGCCGTCCAGTCGCTGGCCTATGCGCAGCACGCGCCGCACCTGTATGGCGATGTGCCCGCGCTGTTCGTGATTGCAGCCGTGCTCGGCTGGCTGTCGCCTCGCGCCCTGACGCTGAGGCTCGCCGCGCCTCAACCCGGTGGTCAAGCTGGCCGTCATCCCGCTGCGCGGGACACCGGCGGATTGCCTTTTGTGTCAGGCCCCACGCTCGGAGCAGAGGTCAATTCAGGAGAAAAGCAATGACCCAGTATTTGATTGAACGCGAGATCGCCGGTGCCGGCGGCATGTCTAAGCAGGCCCTTTGCGACGCTTCCAGGCATTCCAATGCAGTGCTCGCAGACATGAGCCCGGAGATTCAATGGATCCACAGCTATGTCGCGGGCGACAAGATCTATTGCGTCTACAACGCGTCGAACGAGCAGCTCATCCGGGAGCATGCCGAGAAATCCGGCTTCCCTGCCAACAGGATCACGCCCATTACTGCTGTCATTGATCCATCCACCGCAAACGCCTAGTGAAGCCTGGCTGCCGAGTGGCCGCGTGACCTTTCGGTCGCGCGCGGCCACGAGGCCGCTCAGCGCGCTTTGTCTTCGTCCGGGTCCGGCAGCGCTTCGTGCTTCTCCCACGGGTGGTGGAAGAAGCGCTCGCGCTGCGACTCTTCCTCGTGGATCATCTTTCGCGGCTTGACCAGGTCGCTGCGGCTGACGATACCGAGCAGTCGAAAGCTTTCGGCGGATTCGATGACCGGAAAACGTTCCAGGCCCGCGGCCGCCATGCGCGAGCCGGCCGTGCGGCAGGTCTCGGTCGGCAGCGCGAACGCCGGCGTTTGGTGCGCGAGCAGCGTCGCGACCGGTTGCGCCAACGTGTGCGGTTCGAGATCGAGGAAGGTATTGCGGTCGACCATCGCGAGCAGGCGGCCGTCGGCCTGCTGCACCGGATAGGCGCGCTGCGTCTGCGTGCTGCCAAAGAACTTGTCGAGCACGTCGGCGATCGGCATCTCGGCCGGGATCGCCGTGACGTTGCGCGTCATCACGTCGTCGACGAAGCTCTGCTCGAGCGGGTCGACGCTGTATTCGCGGTAGATGCGCCGGCCGCGTCGCGCGATCTTCTCGGTCAGGATCGAGTGCGGCATCACGATCACGGTGAACGCATACGACACGATGCAGCCAAGCAGCACCGGCAGGAACGCATTCGCATCGTGCGTCAACCCGAACGCGAAGATCATCGCCATCAGCGGCGCCCCCAGCGTGCCGGCCATGACCGCGGCCAGGCACACCAGGGCCCACAGCTGCACGTCGCCGCCCGGCAGCCAGCGGCCGATCACGACGCCCAGACCGGCGCCTATCGTCATCAGCGGCGCCAGCGTGCCGCCGGAGGTGTTCGATCCGAGCGCGACCGCCCAGATGATGGCTTTCACGATCACCAGCGTCGCGGCGGCGCCCAGCACCAGATCGTTCGCGAGCAGGTCGCCGATCACGTCGTAGCCGACGCCGAGTGCGCGCGGCTGGATGTAGCCGCCTACGCCGACGACCAGGCCGCCGATCGCGGGAAACCACATCCAGTGCAGCGGCAGCCGCTCGAACAGTTCCTCGATGTAATGGAACAGGTGGGTCACCACGGTCGAGAGCGCGCCGCAAGCCAGGCCCGCGATGATCGACGACACGATCGCGATCGGCGGGGGTTCCGAGGTCGACATCGGGAACAGCGGCCCGCCCTCGTACCACACCGGGCGCAGGAAGCCGGCCACCGCGCAGGCGATCGCGACCGGCAGCAGGCTGCGCGGCCGCAGTTCGAACAGCATCAGTTCGACCGCGAACAGCACCGCCGCCAGCGGCGTGCCGAACACCGCGGTCATGCCGGCGCAGGCGCCGGCCACCAGCAGCGCCTTGCGCTCGGCCGAGGTCAGGCTGAACGCCTGCGCCAGCAGCGAGGCGGCGGCGCCGCCGGTCACGATGATCGGCCCTTCGGCGCCGAACGGGCCGCCGCTGCCGATCACGACGCCCGACACGATCGGCTTGAGCACCGCGACCTTCGGCGACATCCGGCTCTTGCCGTACAAGATCGCTTCGAGCGCCTCGGGAATGCCGTGGCCGCGGATTTTGTCGGTGCCGAAGCGCGCCGCCAGCCCCGCGATCAGGCCGCCGATCGCCGGCACGATGATGACCCAGGCACCGAGCCGATTGTTCGCGGGCGAGTGCGCGGTGAACGAAACGGTCTGGTAGAAGAACAGGTTCGTGAAGAAGTGGATCAGCTGGAACAGCACATAGGCGCCGACCGAGCTGAGGATGCCGATCACGATCGCGAACGCCGACAGCATCAGGAACCGGTCGTGCCCGGAGAAGTCGCGCCACTCCGGGGTCGCGGCGGATTCGGTCTGGGGCGAGTTCATGGGGTTTGCTCCTGGGCCAGGTTCAGGCGGTCGCGGTAGGCGGCGCCGACCGTGCGCAATATTTCGTCGTGGCGCTTGAGTTCGCGCAGGTGGCGGGTCGCGATGCGCTTGACCAGCGCACGCCCTTGTGGCGTCAGGTGGATTTCGACGCGCCGCGCATCTTCGGCGCTGCGCTGCTTGGTGACCAGCCCCTTGGCCTCGCAGCGCTTCACCAGACCGACGGTTCCCTGATGGCTCGCATCCAGCCGCGTCGCCAGTTCGCCGACGGTCGCCCACTCGCGTCCGGCAAAGCCGCGCAGGTGCAGCAGCAGCAGATACTGCAGCGGCGACATCCCGGCGTCGAGCGCCGCCGACTGGCTGAATCGCAGAAATTGCGCCAGCCGGAAGCGGAACTCGGACAGGGTCGCATATTGCTTCTTCGTGATCACTCTCTCCGCCCCGACTCGATGCGCGATTATACAACGTCGTGATATAAATTGCCGGTCGGGCAGCGCGGTCCGCGCGCGCGGACTATATTGAAGCCATGGCTTCCGATACATGGTGTCCGCGATGAGTGCGGGTTGGGCGAGCGAACAGCGGGCGAACGCCAGCAGCGTGCTCGCGGGGCTGGTCGACCTGTCGCCGGCCAATTTCGCGATGGTCATGGCCACCGGCATCGTGTCGCTGGCGGCGCACCAGCATGGACTGGACCGGGTCGCATTCGCGCTGTTCTGGCTCGCCGGCATCGCCTGGGCCGTGCTCTGGTGCATGAACACGCTGCGCATGCTGGTGTTTCCGCGGCGCTTCTACGGCGACATGGTCGACCACATGAGTGGTCCGGGCTACTTCACCTCGGTCGCGGCGACCGCGGTGCTGGGCGCGCAGTTCGTGATCCTCGCGCACCGCCCCTGGCTCGGGGGCGTGCTGCTCGCATTGGCCTACGTGCTGTGGCTGGTGCTGACCTACACCGTGTTCGCCGCGATGATCGTGAAGGACGTCAAGCCGACGCTGGACAAGGGCATCAGCGGTGCCTGGCTGCTCGCGGTGGTGGCGACGCAGTCGCTCGCGGTGCTCGGCGCGCTGCTCGCGACGCAGACGCCACCGCCTTGGCGGCTGATGCTGAACTTCTTCGCGCTCGCGATGTGGCTGTGGGGCGGCATGCAGTACATCTGGATGGTGTCTCTGATCTTCTACCGCGACACCTTCTTTCACTTCGCGCCGGTGGACCTGACGCCGCCGCACTGGATCAGCATGGGCGCGATGGCAATCTCGACGCTGGTCGGCGCGCTGCTGATCGACAACGCCGCCAACGCGCCGATGCTGAAGGTGCTGACGCCGTTCCTGATGGGTTTCATGGTGTTCTACTGGGCGACCGGCACCTGGTGGGTGCCGATGATGATCGTGCTGGACGTCTGGAGCTATGTGTACAAGCGGTTTCCGTTCCACTACGACCCGCTCGACTGGGGCGCGGTGTTTCCGCTCGGCATGTATGCGGTCTGCACGTACGACATGGCGCGCGTGCTCGCGCTCGACTTCCTGTGGCCGCTGCCGGTGGCATTTCTGGTGCTTGCGTTGCTCGCCTGGGTCGCTGCGTTCGCCGGCCTGCTGCGCCGCATCGTGCAATGGCTGCGGGCGGCGCGCGCGCGCTGAAAGCCCTGCGATCGGCTCAACCCGGCTGCACGTTCTCGCCCGGCACCTTGCCTGCGCCCCGGATGTTGCGGCGCCTGCGCTGCCAGGCCTGCCAGGTGCGGCGCGGCCGCAGCGCGGACGCGATGAAATACATGCCCTTGAACACGAGCAGCGAGCCCCAGATCGGCGTGCCGCGGTGGATGTCGCCGGCGAGCAGCGACAGCAGCGCGCTCTTCACGCCGAGCGGGTTGCGCGGGTGCATGAAGAATTCCCGCATCGCGGGGTTCGTGACCCGGAAGATGAACCAGGAGAACTCGCGCGGCGCAATCCGCATGGTGCGCTCGAAATGCCGGCGCGCGGCGGCGGCCGCCGCCGGCCGGTCCAGATGGGCGTCGATCAGAGCGACCGCCTCGAACGCACCGTGCATCGCCATGTAGACGCCGGAAGAGAACACCGGATCGATGAAGGTGAACGCGTCCCCGAGCAGCACGTAGCGCTCGTCGGTGCAATGACTTGCGCTGTACGCATAGTTGCCGGTCGCGTACACCTTGCCGTCGATCAGCCGCGCTGCCGTCAAGCGCTGCGCCAACGGCGGGCACAGCGCGATCGTGTCGGCGAAGAACTCGGGCAGCGGCTTTGCGCGCGACTTCAGGTAGTACGGCCAGCACACCGCGCCGATGCTGACGCTGCCGTCGGCCAGCGGGATGTACCAGAACCAGCCGTGCGCGAACCAGAAGATCGTGATGTCGCCCTCGCGCATGCCGTCTGCGCGTTCGGCGTTCGCGAAATGGCCGAACAGCGCCGAACTGTTGTGGCGCGGGTTCTTCTGCTTGATCCCGAACTGGTTCGCGAGCACGGTGTCGCGCCCCGAGGCATCGACCACGTAGCGGGCGCGCCAGCGGCGCCGTTCGGCGGGAGAGGAGGGATCGGCGTCGCCGGTATCGAGTTCGGCCTCGATGTCGGCCCCGACCGCGTCGAACGCGATTCGGCGCACGCGGCAGCCTTCCAGGGTGCGGGCGCCGTCCTGCTGCGCCCGTTCGAACAGGATCCGATCCAGGTCGGCGCGCCGCACCTGCCAGGCCCGGTCGAGCTGCGGATCCCAGCTTTCGGCGAACGCAAGCCGCGTCGTGTGCGCATGGTCGGGCGAGACGAATTCCACGCCCCATTTGCGCATGCCGATACGATCGACCGCGTCGCGTACGCCGAGCCGGTCGAACAGCGGCGCATTGGCCGGTAGCAGGGATTCGCCGATGTGGAAACGCGGGTGATGCGATTTTTCGGCCAGCAGCACCGAGCGGCCGGCGCGCGCGAGCAGCGCGGCAACGGTCGCGCCGGCCGGACCGCCGCCGATCACGAACACGTCGCAGTCGAACGGCGCGCTGCCGGCGTCGGGTTGTGCAGGGCGCTGGGTTTCCATCGGTGGTCCGGGCATTGTGCCCGGTTTGCGGCGCGCAGCGGAATCGAGCCGAATGCCGCCGCAGCAGGCGCGCACCCGCACTAGAGGTAATCGGCCCCGGCTTCCTGTGCGAAGCGCGCCGGGTCGCCCTCCCAGACGATGCGCGCGTGCTCGAGCACGTAGACCCGGTCCGCGTGCGGCAGCGCGAAGGTGACGTTCTGCTCGCCGAGCAGCACGGTCAGCGGCGTCGTCTGTCGCAGCGTCTCCAGCGCCTTCGACAACTGCTCGAGGATCACCGGCGCGAGGCCCAGCGTCGGCTCGTCGAGGATCAGCAGGTCGGGCTTCATCATCAGCGCGCGCGCGATCGCCAGCATCTGCTGTTCGCCGCCGCTGAGCGTCTGCGCGAGTTGGCCGGCGCGCTCGCGCAGGATCGGGAACAGGTCGAGCAGCCAGCCGAGCTGGCGTTCGCGCTCGGCGGTGTCCTGGTGCTGGCCCCCGAGATCGAGGTTTTCGCGCACCGTCATCTCGCCGAACAGCTCGCGCGTCTCAGGGCATTGCACGATGCCGCCGCGCGCGATCTGCGCCGCGGTGCGGCCGCGCAGCGCCTGCCCGTCGCGTGCGATCGTGCCGGTGTACGGCAGCAGGCCCGAGATCGTGTTGAACAGCGTGGTCTTGCCGGCGCCGTTCAAGCCGACGATGGAAACGAACTCGCCGGCGTGCACGTGGATGGCCACGTCCTGCAGCGCCTGCGCCTTGCCGTAGTGGACGCTGAGGTTCTTCACCTCCAGCCGCGGCGTCTTGCCGGCGAAGTCGGCCGCCGGGCGCGCGGCGGTCTCGATCGAGCCGCCGAGGTAGACCTGGCGCACGGTCTCGTGTCGCATCACCTCGTCGGCCGGGCCGGTGCAGATCTCCTCGCCCAGGTACATCGCGAGCACCCGATCCACCAGCGCCGACACGCTCTTGACGTTGTGGTCGACCAGCAGCACCGCACGGTCCTCGTCGCGAAAGCCGCGGATCAGCGTGGAGAAGGTCGCGACCTCGGCCAGCGTCAGCCCGGCGAACGGCTCGTCGACCAGCACCACCTTCGGGTTGCGCGCGATCGCCTTCGCCAGTTCGAGCCGGCGCAGGTCGGCGAACGGCAGCGTCGGCGGTTTGCGATCGAGCACGGCGCCGAGGCCGACCCGCTCGGCGATTTGCCGCGCGTGCTCGGCCAGTCCGTGGTCGGCGAACACCATGCGCAGGCTGTCGGGCAGCAGTGCGACCAGGATGTTCTCGAGCACCGTCTGGCGGTTCAACGGGCGCGAATGCTGAAACACCATGCCGAAGCCGCGGCGCGCGATCCGGTGCGCCGGCAGCCCGGCCAGATCGTCGCCGTCGAACAGCACGCGCCCGGCGCTCGGGCGCTCGATGCCCATGATGCATTTCATCGCGGTCGACTTGCCCGAGCCGTTAGGGCCTATCAATCCGAAGATCTCGCCGCCGTGCAGGTCCAGATCCAGATCCTTCACCGCCGTCAGGCCGCCGAAACGCTTGGTGAGCCCACGCACCTGCAGCAGCGCCTGCGTAGCCTCGGTCATCGCCGCGTGCTCCGTGCCAGCAGCGAACCGAGAAAGCCGTTCGGGAAGAATAGGATCACCAGCAGCGCGACGGTGGAGACGATGAAGGTGGCCAGTTCGCCGGTGGGGCGCAGGAACTCGCCGGCGACGATCAGGAAGATCGCGCCGATCGCACCGCCGACCACGGTGCGCCGGCCGCCGAGCACGGCGGCGACGATCACCTGCACGCCGACCGAGAGGTCGACCACGGTGCCGACCGACGCGGTGCCCATGTAGAACACCAGCAGCGCGCCCGCCAGCCCCGAGAACAGCGAACTCGCGACGAACGCGGCCAGCTTGTGCTTGACGATGTTGAAGCCCAACGCGCCCGCCTGCACCGGGTCCTGGCCGCTGGCCTGCAGGATCAGTCCGACCGGCGAGCGCGCAAGGCCGAACAGGATCGCGCCGCTGACCGTCATGAAAGCTAGCGCGATCCAGTAGTTGACGCCGGCGTCGATCGATAGCACGTCGGGAATCGTCAGCCCGATCTCGCCGCCGGTCAGGTCCGCGAACACGACGACGAAGCTCTGCAGGATCAGCACCGCGACCAGCGTGATCAGCCCGAAATACGGTCCGCGCACACGCAGCGCCGGCAGCGCGAGCAGGAAGCCGGCGACCACCGCCGCCAGCGCGCCGAGCGCGATGCAGAGGGACGGCGACCAGCCGTATCGGTTGTCGACGATGCCGGCCGTGTAGGCGCCGACGCCGATCAGAAAGGTCGGGCCGAAGTTGACTTCGCCGGCAAAGCCGAACAGCAGATCCCAGCTCATCGAGAACACGCCGAAGTAGTAGGCGACCGTCAGCAGCCCCAGCACGTAACCGGTGACGTACCACGGCAGCGACGCCGCCACGACCAGTGCCGCCAGCACGATCCAGAACCAGCGCGAGTAGAGCAGCCTCAACTCAGTTGCTCCATCGCGATTGGCGCGACCCGCGACGGATGAAACGGGTTCGAGAGGCCGCGGAGCAGGCCGTTCGCGGGCACCCGCGGAGCCGGCTCCGCCGGTCCGCTGGGTGCGCCCCCGTCAAGGGGGTTGGCGGAGCGACACGAAGTGCGCGAAGACTGGGGGTGTTTCACTCTAGCGCCTTCCGAGCAGGCCCTGCGGGCGCACGTAGATCACCGCGACCAGCAGCAGCAGCGCGGGGATCGAGCGGTACGCCGGCGACACCAGGTACGCGGTCAGCGTCTCCAGGTAGCCGACCACGAACGCGGCGAGCAGCGACCCCGACACGCTGCCGAGGCCGCCGAGCACGACGATCGAGAACGCGCTGGCCGTGAGCGGCCCGACGCTGTACGAGCTCACGCCCAGGAACATGCCGAGCAACACGCCGGCGACGCCGGCGAGCAGGCCGTAGATCGCCCAGACCACGACGTAGACGCGCGTCAGCTCATGGCCCAGCAGCGTCACGCCGCGCGGATTCATCGACGCCGCGAGCACCACCTTGCCGAGCCGCGTGCGGTTCACGAACGCCCACAACCCGCCGATCGCGAGCCAGCAGACGAGCGCGGTGAACACCTCGTTGCGCGGCGTGCGCACGCCCAGGATGCCGACCACGCCTTCGACCAGCGGCAGCACGGTCTTCGCGTTGTTCGTGAAGAAGTAGGCGATCAGCTCCTGCAGCATGATGCCCCACAGCAGCGTCGCGGTGAGGATGAAGATTTCCTTTTCTTCGCCCGGGATGCGGCGCGAGCGCTGGATCGGCTGCACCACCAGGAAATAGGTCGCCAGCGCGACGATCAGCGCGGTCGCGAGCCCGACCAGCGCGCCCGCGTAGCTGCTCAGGTGCAGCAGATTGCCGCAGGCCCAGGCCGCCACCGCGGCCGCGACCATGATCGCGCCGTGCGACAGGTTGAGCACGCCCGAGACGCCGAAGATCAGCGTGAACCCCATGGCCCCGAGCGCATAGAGCGCGCTGATCGCGAAACCGTCGATCAGGATCTGCAGGGCCAGCATCGGGCGCGTGGGTCAGGCGGCGTCCGGCTTCCTCTAGTGCTGGGCGACCTTGACGAACGACGGGAACTCGAGCGGCGCCTTCGCGACGTCCTTCGGCCAGACCGTGATCAGCTTGCCGTTCTGCCACTGCTGCATCAGGCCGTTCACCAGCCCCTTGCCGTACTTGATCGAATGCGTGAACTCGTCGTTTCGGCCATAGAACTCGACCCGGCCGATCGTGCCGACCCAGTCGGTCTTCTCGAGCGCGGCGACCAGCTTGTCGGCATCGGTCGACTTCGCGCGGCGGATCGCATCGGCGATGAAGTAGACCTCGTCATACGCGGTGTAGCCGGCGTACGACGGGAAATTGCCGAAGCGCTTCTTGAAGTTGTCGGCGAACGGGATCGTCTTCGGCGTCACCGCGGCATCCGGCGCGGAAACCGCCTGCGTCAGCACACCGGCCGCGGCGCCGTTCGTGTCCTTCCAGAACGTGCCGCTGCTGGCCTGCGCGCTGACCCCGAACATCGGGATCGGTACTTGCTGCGTCTTCCACTGCACCGTCGGCTGCACGCCCACGTGCGCGATGCCGGTGATGATCACGTCGGGCTTGGCGGCCTCGATCTTGCTGAAGATCGGGGTGAAGTCGGTCGTGTCGGGCGAGAACCGGATGTGATCGAGCACCTTCAGTCCCGCCTTCGGCAGGCAGGCCTCGTAGCTCGCATCGAGCGGCTTGGTCCAGGCGGCGTCCTCGCTCATGATCACCGCGGTCTTCATGTGCATCCCGTCGACCAGCAGTTCCTTCGCCGCGTCGCACACCTGCTGCGCCAGCGCAGCCGAGGTCAGGTAGCCGTGGAACGTGTACTTGTTCTTCGCGTAGTCGCGGTGCACGTTCAGGCTGATCTCATTCGATGCCGCGCCCGGCGTTATGAACGGCATCTTCAGCCGCGCCGCCCACGGTTCGAGCGCCAGCACCACCTCGCTGATGTAGCTGCCGATCACCGCGACCACCTTGTCGTCGTTCGCCGCGCGCTGGAACGCCCGCACCGCGTCGGCCGACGAACTGTGGTCGTCGTAGGTGACGAGTTCGATCTTGCGCCCGTCGACCCCGCCCTTGGCGTTGATCTCGTCGGCCGCCATCTGCGCCGCCTGCGGGATCGACGCGCCGGCGACGGCCTGGGCCTCGGCGATCACGCCGATCTTGATCGGCGGTTCGGCCGCGATGGCGAGCAGCGGCGCGCCGGCGCACAGCGCCAGCACCGCGCCGGCAGTGAGCCGGCGCAACGCGCGGCCGGGTTCAAAGGGATTCGATCGCACCATGAAGGACTCCTCGGATGCATGGACGGACCCGAACGGCACAGCGCCGGGGTCTTGAGGATGTCAGTTACATCACAACGTTGTATATTCGTCAATCCACGAAGACCCCGATGGGCGCCGGCCGCAGCGCGCCGCACACATCAGGTGTCCATGACGCGGCGCGTTTTCCTGTGCTTGGTGCTCGTCACCTGGGCGCGCGACTCGCGCCGGCAGCGCTGAGGTCTCAGTACGTTCCCGGCAGCAGGATGCCTTTGTCCACCGAATTGATATTGGTGTGGCCGCAGAACGCCATGGTGATGTCCAACTCCTTGTGGATGATCTCCAGCGCCTTCGTCACACCGGCCTCGCCCATCGCGCCCAGGCCGTAGACCATGGCCCGGCCAATCAGCGTGCCCTTGGCGCCCAGCGCCCAGGCCTTGAGCACGTCCTGGCCGGAGCGGATGCCGCCGTCCATCCACACTTCGATCTGCGAGCCGACCGCCAGGGCGATGGCGGGCAGCGCGCTGATGCTGGACGGCGCGCCGTCCAGTTGGCGGCCGCCGTGGTTGCTCACCACGATGGCGTCGGCGCCGCTTTGCACCGCCAGTCGCGCGTCTTCCACATCCTGGATGCCCTTGAGGATCAGCTTGCCGCCCCACTTTTCCTTGACCCAGGCGACGTCCGCCCAGGACAGGCGCGGGTCGAACTGCTCGTTGGTCCAGGACGCGAGCGACTTCATGTCGCTCACGCCCGTCACATGGCCCACCAGGTTGCGGAAGGTATGGCGCCGCGTGCCCGCCATGCCCAGGCACCAGCGTGGCTTGGTGGCCATGTCGAGCATGTTGCCCAGCGACGGGATCACCGAGGCCCGCATCTTGTTCTTCAGGTCCTTGTGGCGCTGCCCGATCACCTGCAGGTCCAGCGTCAGCACCAGTGCGCTGCAGCGGGCCTTGCGCGCGCGCTCTATCATCGCCGCCATGGCGTCGCGGTCACGCATCATGTAGAGCTGGAACCAGAACGGTGCCGTCGTGTTTTCAGCCACGTCCTCGATAGAGCAGATGCTCATCGTCGAGAGGATGAAGGGGATGCCGAACTTTTCAGCCGCGCGCGCCGCCAGGATCTCGCCGTCGGCGTGCTGCATGCCGGTCAGGCCGACCGGCGCGATGGCCACCGGCATCGCCACGTTCACGCCGACCATTTGGGTGGCCGTGCTGCGGTTTTCCATGTTCACGGCGACGCGCTGGCGCAGCTTGATGGTTTGAAAGTCGGCCTCGTTGGCGCGGTAGGTTCCTTCGGTCCACGAGCCGGAGTCGGCGTAGTCGTAGAACATGCGTGGCACGCGCCTTTGCGCGAGCACGCGCAGGTCTTCGATGTTGGTGATCACGGTCATTGGAAAATCTCCTGCGGATTTTCGACTTCGCAGACCGCGCTCATCGCAGCACCATCAGGGTGAAAGGCCAAACGTAGGCTTGCAGCGTGACGAAGACGCCGACCAGGCAGGCCAGCGCAATGGAATGGAAAAACACGTAGCGCAGGATGTCGCCTTCATGGTTGACCCAGCGCGTGGCCATGGAAGCCACCACGATCGACTGCGCATCGATCATCTTGCCCATCACGCCGCCCGCGCTGTTGGCCGCGCCCATCAGGTTGATCGGCAAGCCAAGTTGCCCGGCAGCCACTTTCTGCATGCCGCCGAACAGCACGTTCGAGGCGGTGTCGGAGCCCGTCGTTGCGACGCCGATCCAGCCCATCAGGGTGCCGAAGAAAGGATACAAAACACCGGTTTTGGCAAAAGCCAGCCCCAACGTCGTGTCGGTCCCGGAATAGCGCGTGACGGTTCCCAGCGCCAGCATGATTGCGATGGTCAGGAACGAGAAACGCACCAGCCATAGCGTGCGGAAAAACGTGCGTGCGATTTCCAGCGGGTTGTATTTCATGACCAGCGCGCTCACGACCGCCGACAGCAGGATGCCCGTGCCGGTGGCCGACAGCAGGCCCAACACGTAGACGGCGCCTTCCTTGGTCGGCTTGAGCACCACCGGCGGCATTTGCTCGACCAGATTGTGCAAGCCCGTTATCGGAAACGATGGTGCATAGATGCCGTTCAGCCAGGTCTTGACCGAAGGCAGACCCCAGACGAACACGAACACGGTCAGGATCGCCCAGGGCGTCCAGGCGCCGATCAGCTCGGCCCGCGTGTGACGCACGACGGGTATGGGTTCCTTGCCCTCGCCGCCATCTTTCTCATGCCCCTTGAGCGACGGGGATGTCCAGATTTTCCGGGGCTGCCAGACGCGCAGGAACAGCACCAGCGCGGCCATCGAGGTCAGCGCCGCGATGATGTCCACCAGTTCGGGCCCTATGAAGTTGCTGACCAGGTACTGCGGAATGGCGAACGACAGGCCGGTTACCAGGATCGCGGGCCAGATTTCCATCATGGCCTTGCGCCCGGCAAAGGCCCAGATCAGCCAGAACGGCACCAGCAACGAGAACAATGGCAACGTGCGGCCGATCATGGCGGTAACTTCCATGAGGTCATAACCGTGGACTTTGGCCAGGGTAATGACCGGCGTGCCGAGCGCACCGAAAGCCACCGGTGCGGTGTTGGCGATCAGCGACAGGCCCGAGGCGGCCAGCGGCGAAAAACCCAGCCCGATCAAAATGCCGGCGGTGACCGCCACCGGTGTGCCAAAGCCTGCCGCGCCCTCGAAGAAGGCGCCGAAGCAAAATGAGATCAGCAGCAGCTGCAGCCGCCGGTCCTCGGTGATGCCCGAGAGCGAATTCTGCAGGATCTTGAAGCTGCCGTTCTGCTCGGCCAACTGCTGCAAAAAGATGATGTTGAGCACGATCCAGCCGATCGGCAGCAGGCCGGTAAAGCCGCCATAGAGTGCCGCATGACCGGCCATATCGGCCGGCATGCCGTAGGCGAACACGGCAACCAGCAAGGCTGCGATCAAACCCAGCCCCGCCGCAATGTGGGCCTTGATGTGAAAAAAGCCCAGGGACACCAACATCACCACCACCGGGATCGCCGCCAGCGCAGTGGAAATGACCATATTCCCGAACGGATCGTAAACCTGCTGCCAAGCCATTTCTGTCTCCTGTTGACGGAGCATCCGTCTTTGAGACAACAATGTAGTCAGCGGTCGGCGCCCAGGGATGAATCGTTGAAGGCCTTGGCGTGAATATTTTTCAAACGTGCGGGCTGGGGCTATCTGATCGCATGCTTGAGCCAGTCGACAAAGGCGGCGCATTCCCAGCGGTCAAGGGTGCCCCGTTTCCAGCACAGAAAGTAGTGGTGCGGCGACGGCACGCTGCGCAATGAGAGGCGAACCAGGCGACCGCTGTCCAGCCAGGCGGCGCCGAGCCGCAGACGCATCAGGGCGACGCCAAAACCGGCCACCGCCGCATCGAGCACGAGGCCGATGTCGTTGAACTGGGAACCACGGTTCGGTTCATCGCGGGTGATACTGTTCGCACGGAACCAGGTGCGCCAGGGCTCCAGCGGGCAGCGTATCAGCCGGACGCGGGAGATCTCATCTAATGTGGTGAATTCATCAAACGGCCCGGCCTCATGCAGGTACTCGGGGCTGCATACGGGTGTTACCTCGTCGGATGACAGAAGCAGTGACTCCTGATCCGTGTTGGGACTGGCGCCGAAACGCAACTCGATGTCAGCCTCCTCGGCCGTGACGTTGAGCAACGGGATCGTGACCTGCAGCACAAGGTCGATCTCCGGGTACGCGTGGCGAAACAATGCAAGTTTGGGCAGCAGAATCTGGCGGGAAAACGTCGGCGTCACCGCAACACGCAGGCGTGTTGTACCCGCAGCACTGCCGCGACCCGGCACTTGTTGAAGAACGGCCAGTGCCTCGCGCACCCGGGCAAGATAAGACGTACCGTCAGCGCTCAGGCTGAAGTCGCCACGCGCGAAAAGCTTGATGCCCAGCTGGGCTTCCAATTGCCGGATGCGATGGCTGACTGCGCTGGGAGTGACGCTAAGCTCCTCGCCGGCCAGGGTTACGCTGCGCAACCGGGCCAGCGTCTCGAAAGCCAGCAAGCCTTGTATGGTCGGAACACGCGGGGCAGCCAAGATAGGCGGCATCATAGCGTTCGACCGCCTGGATTGACACCCAGACGGTCACGATGGGGAGGCGTGCTGCCAGCTAAAACGTGCCCGACAGCAGAATCCCGCGGTCGATCTCGTTGATGTCGGTGTGGCCGCAGAACGCCATCGTCAGATCGAGTTCGCGCTGGATGATCTCGAGCGCGCGCGTCACGCCGGCCTCGCCCATCGCGCCCAGGCCGTACAGCATCGAGCGGCCGATGTAGGTGCCTTTCGCGCCGAGCGCGACCGCCTTCAGCACGTCCTGCCCGGAGCGGATGCCGCCATCCATGTGCACCTCGATGCGGCGCCCGACCGCGTCGACGATCGCCGGTAGCGCCGAGATCGACGAGGGCGCGCCGTCGAGCTGGCGCCCGCCGTGGTTCGAGACGATCAGCGCGTCGGCGCCGCTGTCGACCGCGAGCCGCGCGTCCTCCTCGTCCTGGATGCCCTTGAGAATCAGCTTGCCGCCCCAGCGGTTCTTGATCCATTCCACGTCGCCCCAGTTCAGCCGAGGATCGAACTGCTTGTTCGTCCACTCCGACAGCGAGCCCATGTTCTCGATGCCTTTCACGTGGCCGAAGATGTTGCCGAAATTGCGCCGCTTCGTGCCGAGCATGCCGAGGCACCAGCGCGGCTTGGTCATCATGTTGACGAGGTTCGCGACGGTGAGCTTCGGCGGCGCCGACAGGCCGTTTTTCAAATCCTTGTGGCGCTGGCCGATGATCTGCAGGTCGAGGGTCAGCACCAGCGCACCGCAGTTCGCTGACCGAGCGCGGTCGATGAGACGCTCGATGAACTCGCGATCCCGCATCACGTACAGCTGGAACCAGAACGGCGCCTTGGTGTGCGCCGCGATGTCCTCGATCGAGCAGATGCTCATCGTCGACAGCGTGAACGGAATGCCGAACTTCTCGGCCGCGCGCGCCGCGAGGATTTCGCCGTCGGCATGCTGCATGCCGGTGAGTCCGGTCGGCGCGATCGCGACCGGCATCGCTGTGTCCACGCCGAGCATCTTGGTGCGCGTGCTGCGATTGTCGATGTTGACCGCGACGCGCTGGCGCAGCCGGATTTTCTGAAAATCGGCCTCGTTCGCGCGGTACGTGCCCTCGGTCCACGAGCCCGAGTCGGCGTAGTCGTAGAACATGCGCGGCACGCGCTTTTGGGCCAGCACGCGCAGGTCTTCGATGTTGGTGATCACGGTCACGGCGCTCTCCTCGACGTTGCTCCGATGGTAACGGGAGCGCTCGCCTGCGCCGCGGCCGTCAGCCGCGCTGCGCGTCTGCCATCGCCGCGCGGTCGCCGTCTGGGCCCGGATGCTCAAGCATTTTCGTGCCACAGCCCGGATGCCATCTGCATTTATAGCTATTTATTTGATAGCATACGCGGCCACCCACGAAAAAGCGGGCCGCAAGCGGCCCGCTCTGTCTGCGGTTGCCCCGAGATCAGCCGATCTGCACCGGCACGAAGATCTGGTTGTCACCGCGCTGGATCAACAGCGCGACCGAGTCACCCGACTTCGCGACGATGGCGCGCGCTTGGCTCACGCTGCGCACCGGGGTGCCGTCGATCGACAGCAGCACGTCGCCGGACTGCACGCCCGCCATCGCGGCCGGGCCGCTCGCGTCCTCGACCAGCAGGCCATGGTCGACGCCGGCTTCCTGCTTCTCTTGCGGCTGCAGTGGCCGCAGCGCCAGGCCGAGCTTGCCCTGGCCGGAGGTCGGGGCGTTGCTCGCCACCTGGGTGGACTTGTCGTTCGCATTGCCGAGCTTGGCGGTGACCGTGATCGGCTTGCCGTCGCGCCACACGCCCATCTTCACGGTTTGTCCCGGCTGATCCATGCTGATGATGGTCGGCAGGTCACCGGCGGTGATGACTTTCTGTCCATCGACACTCTGGATCACGTCGCCTGACTTCAGGCCGGCCTTCGACGCCGGACTGTCTTTCTGCACGCTCGCGACCAGCGCGCCGTCGGGCTCGGGCAGTTTGAACGAGTTGGCCAGCGTCTGGTTCACGTCCTGGATCGAGATGCCGAGGCGGCCGTGCTCGACCTTGCCGGTCGCGACCAGCTTTTGCTCGATGCGCAGCGCAGTGTCGATCGGGATCGCGAACGACAGACCTTCGTAGCCGCCGGTCTGGCTGTAGATCTGCGAGTTGATGCCGACCACCTGGCCGCGCGTGTTGAACAGCGGCCCGCCCGAATTGCCGGGGTTCACCGGCACGTCGGTCTGGATGAACGGTACCGCGCTGTCGTCCGGCAGCGAGCGGCCCTTCGCGCTGACGATGCCAGCGGTCACCGAGTTCTGGAAGCCGAACGGCGAGCCGATCGCGACCACCCATTCACCGACCTGCAGTTCGCTGTCCTTGCCGATCGACACCACAGGCAGGTCGTGCGCGTCGATCTTGATCACCGCGACGTCGGTCTTCGGGTCGCTGCCGAGCACCTTCGCGCGGAATTCACGCCGGTCGGTGAGCTTGACCGTGACGACCTTCGCGTTACGCACCACGTGCGCATTGGTCAGGATGATGCCGTTCGAGTCGATGATGAAGCCCGAGCCCTCGGCGCGGATCGGCACGGTGCGCGGCCCGCCGCCCTGCTGCTCGAAGCGGCGGAAGAACTGGAAGAACGGGTCGTTGCCGAACGGGTCGTTGTTGCCCTGGCCGGCGAACGGGTTCTGGTCCGAAACCTTCTCGCTGCCGGTGACGGTAATGTTCACCACCGCCGGACCGTAGCGTTTCACGATCTGCGCGAAGTCCGGCAGCGTCATCTGCGTGATCGGCGCCGGCGCGGTGGCGACCGCCGACGGCGGCTCCGCGGCATGCGCGTATTCCGCGTCGAACGCGGCGACGCCGGCGCCGCCGATGAAGCCGGCGGCCAGCAGTGCGATCACCAGCCGTGTGCTCTTGAACGATTGAATTCTCATGGTGTGCTCCTGTGGGTTTCCTGGAGGGGAATCTGTCTCGATGCGCAAACTATGGCGCCGCCGCCTTAGGCAGGTCTTAAGAGATCGCAGTTCCCTGCGGCGCGTCGCACCACCCGCTGCGGATGAAACTCAATGAGACGAGTGGCCGCGGAGCAGGCCATGCGGGAACACTCGCGGGGCCGGCTCTGCCGGACCGCTGAGTGTGCCCCCTGCAAGGGGGGAGGCGAAGCGACACGAAGTGCGCGCAGCCTGGGGGTGGTTCATATCTGAAAGCCGAGCCAGCGCACCAGGCCTTCGAGGATGTCGCGCGGCAGCGAGGCCGCGCTCGGGACGTCGTCGCGTGCATCGGCGAAGGTGGCTGCGATCCAGCGGCGCAGCGCCGTGATGTCCGTCGGCGCATAGAACGCGACCATCAGCTCGAAATTCAGGAACAGGCTGCGCGCATCGAGGTTCAGCGAGCCGCACAGTGCCAGCGTGTCGTCGACCACGATCGCCTTCGCATGGGTCATGCCGGCCGTGAGCCGCACGCGCGCGCCGGCCGCCGCCAGCTCGCGCAGCGCGCGCTGGCGCCCGATGTCGGCCAGCCGGTGGTTCGAGCGCTCGGGCAGGATCAGTTCGACCTGCACGCCGCGGCGTGCGGCCAGGCACAGCGCGGTCAGCAGGTTGTCGTCGGGCACGAAGTACGGCGTCACCGCCAGCACCTGCCGGCGCGCGCGGTAGATCTCGGTCAGCAGCAGATCGTGCACCGTGTCCTGCGCCTGGTCCGGACCGCTGGGCACGAGCTGCGCCAGATGGCGCCCGGCGTCCTGCGGCGGCGTTGCCGGTGGCAGCTCCGGTGCGTCGTCCGCCGGGCCGCTGGTGTGCCGCCAGTGCGATTCGAACAGCGCGCGCGCCTCGGCCGCGAGCGGGCCTTCGATGGTGAAGCTCGCGTCGACCCAGGCCGGCTCGCGGCCAAGGCCGGTGAAGTATTCGGCCGCGAGATTGCGCCCGCCGCTCCAGAGCAGTCGCCCATCGGCGAGCGTGAGCTTGCGGTGGTTGCGCAGGTTCACCCGGCCGCGCATCGGGTTGTGCAGGAGCGGCATGAACCAGCGCACCTGCACCCCGGCCGCGCGCAGCCGCGCGATCAGCCGGCGCGACGTGCGCAGGCTCCCCATCGCGTCGAGCAGCAGCCGCACCCGCACGCCGGCGGCGGCGCGCTGCTCAAGAAGTTGCGCCAGTTGCTGCCCGACCGGGTCGTTGCCGAGCAGGTAGGTGCAGATGTCCAGCTGCTGCCGCGCCGCGGCGATCACCGCGACGAGTTCGTTCCAGGCCTGTGCACCGTCCTGGTGAAATCGCACCTCGTGCTGCGGCCCGGGCCCGGCCAGCCCCATGCCGGCCAGCGTGGCGATGGTGGCGGAGCGGGCGCTGGCGTCGCCCGGCAAGGGCGCCGCGCCGTAGCGCGGCTGCGGACGCACGAACTTGCGGGAGCCGAAGATCAGGTATAGCGGCAGGCCGGCATAGGGCAGCAGCGCGATCAGCAGCACCCAGGCGACGGCGGCCGATGGATGCCGGCGCTGCGCGCCGACGTGGGTGCTGACCGCATAGATCAGCAGGCAGAACAGGACGAAGATGAAGTGGCCGAGGACGAGCAAGGCGGGGTGCGGCGGTGAAAGTGCCGCATCCTAGCCTGCCGCCGGTGGGTCCGCCAGCGCAAAGCGGACCTCGACCTGGAGGCCCGCCAGGCGCTCGGAGCTGGCCAGTTCCAGCGTCGCATGATGGCGCTCGGCGATGGTTTTGACGATCGCAAGTCCGAGTCCGCTGCCGAGCACCTTCGCGTCATGGTCCGCGCGGAAGAAGCGCTCGAACACCTGCGCGCGATCGGCCGGCGCGATGCCGGGGCCGCTGTCCTCGACCAGCAACAGCGCTTGCGCGCCGGTGTTTTGCAGCGCGACATCGACGCGGCCGCCGGCCGGCGTGTATTTCAGCGCGTTGTCGAGCAGGTTGCGCAGCAGGATGCGCAGCGCCTCCGGCTGCCCGAGCACCCAGGCCGGCGCGTTGTCGGCCACGCCCAGGTCGATCCGCCGTGCCTGCGCCGGCGCCAGCATGTCGGCCACCGCGAACTGAACCACGTCCTGCAGGTTCATGCGTTCGCTCGCGCCGAGGTGGCCGCTGCCGGCTTCTTCGCGCGCCAGCACCAGCAGTTGCTCGACGAGGCGGATCGCCCGATCGATGCCCTGGTTCAGCCGCGCCATTGCGGCTTCGCGTCCGCTGTCGTCGGCGCCGCGGCGCAGCGCCTGCGCCTGCAGTTTCAAGGCGGTGAGCGGCGAGCGCAGCTCGTGCGCGGCGTTCGCGACGAACTGCGACTGCGCGGCTAGCGACGCATGGACGCGTGCCAATAGCTGGTTGAATTCGTCGACCAGCGGGCGCACCTCGACCGGCAGGCCTGCGCCCGGCAGCGGCGACAGGTCGCCGGCACTGCGCCCAGCGACCTGGCGGCGCGTGCGCTCGACCGGCGCGAGCGAACGGCGCACCACCCACCAGACCACCAGCATCAGCAGCGGCGCCATCAGCACGGTCGGCAGCACCGCGTGCGCGGCCAGCGCCCGTGCGCGCGCCAGCCGCGCGCTCATGTTCTGTGCGATCTGCACGGTCTGCAGCGGGGTCTGCAGCGAATACACCCGGTACTTGGTTCCGTTCACGGTCACGTCGGAAAACCCGAGCACCGCGCGCGGCGGCAGCGCCGACGGCGCCGAGCTGAAGATCTGCGCGCCGTTCGGTCCCCAGATCTGGACATAGAAGTCGAAGCCGCCGTCCGCGCCCTCGGTCAGCGCCGGAACGATCGGCAGGCCGCTGCGCAGCGAGCGCGCGATCTGCTGCAGGTGGTAGTCGAACATCGCGTCCGCTTGCCGCAACGCGCCGCGATACGCGGATACCGCCTGCAGCACCGACGCCAGCAGGATCGCCAGCAGCAGGAAGCCGAGCAGGCGCCGGCGCAGCGAAGGAGCGGCGTGCTGCTTCATTGCCGCGGTACCAGGTAGCCGAGCCCGCGCACGGTCTGGATCAGCTCGGCTCCGAGCTTCTTGCGCAGCCCGTGGATGTAGACCTCGACCGCGTTGCTGCTGATGTCGTCGCGCCAGCCGTACAGCTTTTCCTCGAGCTGGCTGCGCGACAGCACCATGCCGGGCCGCGCCAGCAACGGTTCCAGCACCGCCCATTCGCGCGCCGACAGGCTCACCGGTTCGCCGTTGACGCTGGCCTCGCGCGTCGCCGGGTTCAGGCTGACGCCCATGTGCTCGAAGGTCGGTTCGCCGTGGCCGGCGCTGCGGCGCAGCAGCGCGCGGATGCGCGCCAGCAGCTCGTCGGTGTCGTAGGGCTTGACGACGTAGTCGTCGGCGCCGGCGTCGAGCCCGGCGACGCGGTCGGCGACCGCGTCACGCGCGGTCGCGACCAGCACCGGTACGCGCTCGCCGCGCGCGCGCAGGCCGCGCAGCACATCCAGCCCATCGCGCCGCGGCAGGCCCAGGTCGAGCAGCACCAGGTCGTAGTTCTGCGTGCCGAGCGCGGTGTCGGCCATCGCGCCGTCCTTGACCCAGTCGACCGCGTAATGCTCGGCGCGCAGCAGGTCCAGCACGGCCTCGCCGATCATGGTGTCGTCCTCGACCAGCAGCAATCGCATCGTGTCAACCCCGACCTTCGCTTTGAATTATGGGCGGCGCGGGCTTAGGCGAGGCTTAAGGGCATCCTCTGCGCCGGGTTTCATCCCGCCGCCTGAAAGAGAGCCACGGAAACCCGGGCGGTTTGGCATCTTCTTGAGAGGCGGTAGCCGCGTTTCGAGCCAGCCGCGCAGGCTCAGGCGGACATCCTGGGCGACAACACACCGAGACAGTGGTCAAGTCCGCGGCGTATCAGCTGAGCCCGCGACATTCCATAACGACGTCCGGTCGAAGACAGGTAGCTCGCTACGGCTGAGGACGCGAGCCTGTTCTCCTGGGACGCCGAGGGCACGCAAAATCAGCTCCATAACGTCGCGCAGATGCTCTGGCGATGCTTGGCCGCTGTACACGGTGTCGATTCCTCGATTCAGAGCTGCGATGACGAGGTCACGCGCAGCACGCACGGTCGGAAAGCTGATCTCGCCCGCTCTCCGCCCCGCTTCAAGGTCCCTCGGTAGGTACTCGTCCACGAGCCGTCCGACCGCCTTGCTTCGAGATCCGGTTCGCGCCAGGAATGCACCGAGGTGGGGTACCTCCACTCCTGCGTGCAGGTACAGCAAGCAACCGCGGGTCAGGCGATCAAGAGGGCGTTTCAATTTTCTGACTTCTTTGTCTATCTTCTTGAGCACTTGGTCGCTGAGTTCGGCCGTGACGGCATCAAGCAATTCACCCGTGGTCAAGAAATAGTTGTAGAAGGTGCCGCGCGACACGCCGGCGGCAGCGATGAAGTCGCCGATCACGGGTGCATCCGTGCCCTTGTCGGCAAATACAGCCATGGCAGTTGCCAACAGATGCTGGCGGGTGTTTTCACGACGTCGCGCGCCAGTGCGTACACGGTGATCCTGACGATCGGTGTCTGCTCCTGCAATGGATGGTTCAGCGCGCGTTGGCAGGCGGGATTGTGTGAGGCTCATCGGGGTAAATACCTATAAATTGACGATTAATGTCATATTGAGATTAAATGTCATTCTAGATACGATTCGAAGCGTCGGTCAAGTTCCAACCGGGCCGGCGCAACGGATCACGTCCACCCGGGCCAAGACCGCAAGCCAAGCATCCCTACAGCCGGGCACGTCAAGTATCGGCTGATGCGCATCAAGGAGAACCATTTTGCAGAACGCACCCGCAGTTGCCGACGTCGTCGTCGTCGGTTATGGCCCTACAGGCCAGCTTCTCGCGCTCCTCTTGGGGCGCCAGGGTCATAACGTGACCGTGATCGACCGTTGGCCCGATCTCTACCCGCTGCCGCGCGCAGTGCACTTCGACCACGAGGTCGCGCGCATCCTGCAAGCCGCAGGCGTGATCGACGACGTCAGCGCGGTCGCCGAGACCATCGACACCTACCAGTGGCGCAATGCCCAGCATGAGATGCTGCTGGAGCTGGACTGGCGCGGCGACGGGCCGAGCGGCTGGCCGGTCTCGAACATGTTCTCGCAGCCCGACCTGGAGCGGGTCATCGACCGCCACGTCAAGCGCCAGCCGACGGTCACCGTGTACCAGGGCTGGAGCGCCAGCGCGATGACGCAGGAAGCCGATGGTGTACGTATCGAGATGGAACGCGGCGAGCTCAAGGACGGCAAGTGGGTGGGCCTGGGCGAGCGCGGCGAGGTGCGCGCGCGCTGGGTGGTGGGTGCCGACGGCGCCAACTCCTTCGTGCGACGCACACTCGGTATCGAAATGCATGACCTTGGCTTCGCCTTCGACTGGCTGGTGGTCGACGTCAAGCCGCATACGGAGCGCGAGTGGACACCCAAGACCTGGCAGCTGTGTGACCCCAAGCGCCCCACCACCATCGTGCCCGGCGGCCCCGGCCGGCGGCGCTGGGAGTTCATGCTGCTGCCCGGCGAGACCCTGGACGAGATGAACCGCGCTGACGTATCGTGGAAGCTGCTCGCGCCCTGGGATGTGACACCGGCCAACGCGACGCTGGAGCGCCACGCCGTCTACACCTTCCGCGGCCAGTGGGCCGAGCGCTGGCGCCAGGGGCGTGCGCTACTGGCCGGCGACGCCGTGCACCTGACGCCGCCGTTCGCCGGGCAGGGCATGTGCAGCGGCCTGCGCGACAGCATGGCACTGGCCTGGCGGCTCGATGCCGTGCTGCGCGGCCGGCTTTCCGACCAGGTGCTCGACAGCTATGGCCCTGAGCGCTTGACCAATGTGCGGGCCTTCATCGACTTCGCCGTCGAGCTGGGCAAGGTGATCTGCATCACCGATCCGGGGGGCGCCGCGCAGCGCGACCGCGACATGCTCGCCGCGCAGCAACAGCCCGGCTACGCGCCGCCGCCACCGCCGCGGTTCCCGCTGGGCCCGGGTCTATGGCAGGACGGCGCTCCGGACGCCGGCCTGTTGGGCGTGCAAGGGCGCATCCGCAGCCAGGGCCGCGAGGGACTGTTCGACGACGTGTTTGGCGTGCACTTCAGCGTGATCGCGCGCGATGCCGAGACGCTGGCGGCCATCTCGGCGCCGAACCGGGCGGCGCTGCTGGCCCAGGGCGCGGTGCTGGCGCACTTCGGCGCAGGCGGCTTCGAGGACCTGGACGGCCGCTACCAGGCCTGGCTGGACGGACTGGACTGCGCCGCCGTGCTGTGCCGACCGGACTTCTATGCCTATGGCGGCGCACGTGACGCTGCCGAACTGAACACCCTGCTCGATGCCTGGCGCAACGCCCTTGACATCACGGCGTAACTCGTCCCCTTTTTCCAGGAGACCACACGATGACCGACTCCCGCCGCCATAACCGCCTTGGCATTCACTCGATCGGTGAGTTCCATATGACCGTACCTTCATTGGAGGACGCCGAGCGCTTCTACGGTGCCTTCGGCCTGCATGTCGCACGCGAAGGCGAAGGGCTCACCCTGCGCACCGTGGCCAGCGACTACGTCTGGGGACGCCTGTCCCAGGGGCCCAGGAAGAAATTCGATCGCCTGAGCTTTCACTGCTTCGCAGACGAGCTGGAGAAGTTGCGCGCTCACGTCGTGGCCCAAGGCGTCGCGCTAGTAGCACCCCCGGCCGGCGCCGATGCCAGCGGCTTCTGGTTCTCCGACCCGGACGGCGTGGCCGTGCAAGTGCGCGCAGGCCCGAAGACGACGCTGAACGCCGCGCAGCACGCCAGTCCGGCGTTGCCCGTCGATGGCGTGCGCTGCGCGCCCTACAACAGCCAGGCCAAGGCGACGTTGCCGCAACGGCTTTCGCACATCGCGCGCATGACGGCTCAGTTCAGCACGATGTACGACTTCTACACCCGGGTGCTGGGGCTGCGCCTGTCCGATCGCTCCGGCGAGGGCGTGGCCTTTCTCCATGCGCCGCACGGCAGCGACCATCACCTGGTCGCACTGGCCGGCGGGTCCGGGGCCGCGCTGCACCATCTGAGCTGGGATGTGCCGACCGTTGAAGATTGCGGGCTGGGCATGATGCGCCTGCAGAAAGCCGGCTATACCGTCGGCTGGGGGGTTGGCCGCCACGTGCTGGGCTCCAACTACTTTTACTACGCGCAGGATCCGTGGGGCAGTTGGTCTGAACTGTCGGCCACTATGGACTACATCCCTGCCGACGTCGATTGGGAAGGCAAGGACAACCCTCCCGAGGATGCGTTCTTCCTCTGGGGCCCATCTCCCGACCCGGCTGTCTTCTTCGCCAATTCGGAAGCGGCTGCCTGAGAGGGCAAGCTGCCGCATTTCATCCTCGCCTTCACCTGAGAAATCCATGAAACTCGTCACTTATTCCGTGCGCGGCGTCACCTCGATCGGCGTTGTCGCAGGAAACCGCGTCATCGACTTGCCTGCCAGCGATCCATCGCTCCCGCGCACCATGCGCGAATTCCTGCAGGCGGGCCCGAGGGCCCTTGAGCGGGCACGGGCCATCGACGTCCAGAGCGCTCCTGGTTGTCCACTGGCCGACGTGCGGCTGGAAGCGCCGGTGCCGAACCCGGAGAAGTTCCTGGCCATCGGCATGAACTACAAGAAGCACAAACAGGAAGCGCTGGACGCCGGCATACAGGTGCCTGATGTCCAGATCTGGTTCAACAAGCAGGTGTCCTGCGTCAACGGCCCCTTCGATCCTGTGCACATGCCCCGCGCGTCCGACAAGCTCGACTACGAAGCCGAGCTCGGCGTGGTCATCGGCCGCCGCTGTCGTCATGTCAGCGTCACCGACGCACCCTCGGTCGTTGCCGGTTATACGGTGATCAACGACGTGTCGGTGCGCGATTGGCAACTGGCCTCGCCCACCATGACGCTGGGCAAGAGCTTCAACACGCACGGCCCCTTCGGCCCGTGGATCGTGACGGCGGACGAAGTGCCCAATCCGCACGATCTACATCTGCGCATGCTTGTCAACGGCGAAGTGCGCCAGGAGGTCAGCACCAGCGAGCTGATCTACAACGTGTGGGAGCAGATTGCGCACCTTTCCACTGTCATGACGCTGGAGCCGGGCGACGTCCTGGCGACCGGCACGCCGTCCGGTGTTGGAGTCGCCATGAAGCCGCCCCAGTTCCGCAAGGTGGGCGACGTGATGCGTGTGGAGATCGACGGCATCGGCCACATCGAAAACGTGGTCGTCGCCGAGCCGGCCTGAAGGGGCGAGCGCCATGGCACGCAAAGTCATCATCACCTGCGCCGTCACCGGCTCCATCCACACGCCGAGCATGTCGCCCTACCTGCCGGTGACGCCCGACGAGATCGCCGAGCAGGCAATCGCGGCCGCCGGGGCAGGGGCCGCCATCCTGCACCTGCACGCACGCGACCCGGAGGACGGCAGACCCTCGTTCGACCCCGCCGTCTACCGCCAGTTTCTGCCGCGCATCCATGCCGCGACCGACGCGGTCATTAACATCACCACGGGCGGCTCGATCACCATGACGCTCGACGAGCGGCTGGCCGCCGCGATCGACGTGTCGAGTGAGATGGCGTCGTGCAACATGGGCTCGATGAACTTCGCGACCTTTCCCATCCTGGACAAGCTCAAGACGTTCAAGTTCGGCTGGGAGCACGACTACATCGAAGGCACACGCAGCAGCATCTTCCGCAACACCTTCGCCGACATCGAACAGGTCTTCGAACGTCTCGGGCGCGGCCACGGCACGCGCTTCGAGTTTGAGTGCTACGACGTCGGCCACCTCTACACGCTCGAGCACTTCGTCGATCGCGGCCTGGTGCAGGGGCCGATCTTCCTGCAGTTCGTGCTGGGCGTGCTCGGCGGCATCGGGCCCGACCCGGAGAACCTGGTGCACATGAAGGCGATCGCCGACAAGCTGTTTGGCAACAGCTACCAGTGGTCGGTGCTCGGCGCGGGCCGGCACCAGATCCCGCTCGTCACCCAGGCCGCGCTCATGGGCGGCAACGTGCGCGTGGGGCTGGAGGATTCTCTGTCCGTGAGCGCCGGCAAGCTCGCCACCTCGAATGCCGAACAGGTGCGACTGATCCGCGGCGTTCTAGAGACGCTGGGCATGGAAATCGCCACGCCCGATGAGGCGCGCGAAATGCTGGGGCTCAAGGGCCGGGACAAAACCAAGTTGAACTGAGGTGCATCGCATGAAGAAGTTGATTCAGAAGGCTCTGGGTCTGGTGGTTTGCACCTTGGCTCTGCAGCAGGCCATCGCCGCACCCCTCAACGTCACGCTGCTGGGCACCGGCAGCCCCGTGCCAAGCAGTGTCCGCTTCAGCCAGGCGATCCTGATCGAAGCGGGCAAAGAAAAAATCCTGGTCGACGCCGGCCGTGGCGTCACCATCCGCTTGTCGCAACTCGGCATTCCGCTGCGCGAGCTCACATCAATCTTCCTGACGCATTTGCATAGCGACCATATCGATGGCCTGCAAGACCTGTGGTCCACCGGTTGGCTGCCGACGCCGTGGGGATCCCGCACCCAACCGCTGTCGATCTATGGCCCGGAAGGCACCGAGGCAATGAC
The DNA here is from genome assembly GCA_030123545.1 of Burkholderiaceae bacterium. Lineage (NCBI taxonomy): Bacteria > Pseudomonadati > Pseudomonadota > Betaproteobacteria > Burkholderiales > Burkholderiaceae > Burkholderiaceae bacterium. The sequence goes on from CP126124.1 coordinate 1,157,892, forward strand.
CAAGAATCTGAGCGCCGCATTCAATTGGGACATCAAGACGCGTGAAGCCGACGAGAAGCTCCCGCCGAGCGGCATTGCCTGGGATGCACATGATATTGGGCCCGGAGTCGCGTACGACCGCAACGGGGTCAAGATCACCGCGTTCCCCACACATCACGGCGATCTGATCAAGCCGAACTTCGGCTACGCGATCGAGTACGACGGCAAGAAGGTCGTAATTTCGGGCGATACGACCTACGACGAGCGCATCGCCAGGGAAGCCAAGGGGGCGGACCTCCTGATCCACGAGGTGGCGGACATCGACCCGGACCTGCTCAAGAACTTCCCGCGCCTGAAGGAGGTCGAGGCGCACCACACATCGCCCGAGGAAGCGGGCCGCATCTTCTCGATGGCCCGCCCCAAACTGGCGGCCTTCACGCACATCATCGTCGCCAGGGCCAACGCCCCGCTGGACCTTGCTCCCACCGAGGTACGGGCGCGCACGCGCAAGACCTACAGCGGCCCGCTGGTCATCGGAGAGGATTTGATGCGCTTCGAGATCGATGGGGGTGAGGTCAAGGTGTTCGATGCGCGGCGCAAGCCCGTCTCGATGACGGAATAGTCACTTTGAGTTGATCGCTATGACAAAGGTCGGCAATGAGGTGCATCCAGTGCTGTCGTTGGAGCGGGAGCGTTGCGCCGCGCTCGCCGCTGGCGACCTGGAACGGGTCGCATCGCTGATATCGCCCCGGTTGGTCTACGTGCATTCGGTGGGGATCGTCCACAACCACGGCGAGTTCCTGCGTTTTCTGCGGGACGAGATGCGCTTCGATACCGTGGAGCGTCAGATGCTGCACGTGGTGGGCGCAACAGACGATGTCGCCTGGATGACGGGACTGATGCGGATCGAGGGAAGATGGGTTCAGGGTGGCAAGCCGCCCATCGCTTCAGTCTCGTTGGTTTCGCAGGTCTGGGCTCGCTGTGCGCAGTGCTGGCGGATGGAACTGCTTCACTCGACGCAGGTCCATGCGTCGCGCTGGCAGGTGGCGGCTTGATGGCGCATGCACCGGCCTGCGATGCCTTGGCCGCAGGTCGTGGCGCAGACTCACGGCTGCTCAGGTAGCTGCCCCGCGGGGAGCGGAAGCTGGCTCAACTTCCTGGCCCGCGCCACGCTCGCACCGATGGCATGCAGCGGCATGGCCAGCACTTGCCGAAGGTGCTTGCGCGGGGCATCCCCATCGAGGACCGTGACGATGGCTTGGATGATGCGCGAGAACAGCAGGTCGCGGGCTGCGCGCGGCGATGGGTAGTCCCACTCGCCGGCTTGGCGCGCCAGCTCCAGGTCGCGCACCATGTAGACGATCACACCCACGGTCCATTTGGGCCGTGGATCGTCACTGCCGACGAAATCGGGGATCCGCACACCCTGCAATTACGCATGCGGGTCAACAGCGAAGAGCGCCAGCACACCGGCACAGGCGACATGGTCTACAACATCTGGCAGCAGATCGCCCACCTGTCGACCGTAGTGACGCTCGAGCCCGGCGACGTGCTCGCCACCGGCACCCCATCAGGCGTTGGCGTGGCGATGAAGTCTCAGCGTTTCATCAAGGCCGGCGACGTGATGCGGGTGGAAATCGACGGCATCGGTCATGTCGAAAACCTGGTCGTGGCAGAGCCGTAATCTTTCGCAGCTCGGTACGACAGCGCACCTGACTGACCAACAAACGAGGACATTGCCAGAGCGGAAGGAGGCTTATGCGCCTGTTTCCGATCGGACCCTGCGCTCAATCCGGCGTGTTTAGTCGCCGCCGATGCCGCGCGATCTGCGCGCGCACCTGGGCCGGCGCGGTGCCGCCGATGGTGGCGCGCGCGTCGAGCGAGCCGCGCAGGCTCAAGGCGTCGTACACGTCCTTGTCGATGCGCGCATCGAACCCGCGCAGCACATCGAGCGGCAGTTCCGACAGGTCGGCCTGCTTTGCGATGGCCGCCTTCACCGCCTTCGCCACCGTTTCGTGCGCGTCGCGAAACGGTACGCCCTTGCGCACCAGGTAGTCGGCCAGATCGGTCGCGGTCGCGTAGCCGCGCTGCGCGGCCGCTTCCATCGCCGGTGCGCGCACCGTGATGCCGCCGGCCAGCTCGGCGAAGATGCGCAGCGTGTCGGCCAGCGTGTCGACCGTGTCGAACAGCGGCTCCTTGTCTTCCTGGTTGTCCTTGTTGTAGGCGAGCGGCTGGCCCTTCATCAGCGTGATGAGGCCCATCAGGTGACCGACCACGCGCCCGGTCTTGCCGCGCGCGAGCTCGGGCACGTCCGGGTTCTTCTTCTGCGGCATGATCGACGAGCCGGTGCAAAAGCGATCCGCCAGGTCGATGAAGCCGACGCTCTGGTTCATCCACAGCACCAGCTCTTCGGACAGACGGCTCACGTGCACCATGGCGAGGCTCGCCGCCGCGGTGAATTCGATCGCGAAGTCGCGGTCGCTGACCGCGTCCAGGCTGTTCTCGCACAGGCAGGGGCGGCCGCGCTCGTCGACCATGGCGAGCGTGCGCGCGACCCGCTCGCGGTCCAGCGGGTAGCTGGTGCCGGCCAGCGCCGCCGCGCCCAGCGGCAGCCGGTTCACGCGCCGGCGCACCTCGGTCATGCGATCAAAGTCGCGGCTGAACATTTCGACATACGCTAGCATGTGGTGGCCGAAGCTCACCGGCTGCGCGACCTGCAGGTGCGTGAAGCCCGGCATGATCACGTCCGCGTGGCGCTCGGCGAGGTCCACCAGCGCCTTTTGCAGCGCGGTCAGCAGCACCGCGATGGCGTCGATCTCGCCGCGCAGCCACAGGCGCACGTCGGTCGCGACCTGGTCGTTGCGGCTGCGCCCGGTGTGCAGCCGCTTGCCGGCATCGCCGACCAGTTCGGTCAGGCGGGCCTCGATGTTCAGGTGCACGTCTTCGAGCTCGAGCTTCCAGGCGAACGCGCCCGATTCGATCTCCTGGCGGATCTGCGCCATGCCGCGCGCGATCGCCGCATGATCCTCCGCCGAGATGATGCCTTGCGCGGCCAGCATCTCCGCATGCGCGAGGCTGCCCTCGATGTCGGCCTGCCACAACCTTCGATCGAACGCCACGCTGGCGGTGTAGCGCTGCACCAGCTCGCTCATCGGCTCGGAGAACAGCCCCGACCAGGCCTGTGACTTTTTACCGAGCTGGTTCGAGGACATGTGGCGCAAAATCCGGTGGATGCGGGACTCGCAAATTCTATCGGCGTTCTCCGATCTGCCGGCTCCCGGCGCGGACCTGCCGGCGGCGGCCGCGCCGGCTGCGCCGGCCGCGACGCTGGTGTTCGACGCCTGCCATGTCGGCGTGATCCTGCGCGCGGTGCTGTTCGTCGAGGCGGTGGTCGGGGTCGGCCTGACGTTTGCCGCCGGTACCTTCGCCGACTGGCTGTCGCAACTGTCGCTGATCACCGGTGCCGCGCTGCCGGCGACGCTGGTTTGGCTGGTGGCCGCTTGCAGCCTGAAGCGCCCGCTGGCGCGCCTCGCGCGGCCCGCGCAGTACGCGGCTGGCGTTGCGCTCGGCGCGGGCGCCGGGTTGTACGGCTGCGGCATGCTGGTGCTGGTGCGGCTCGCCGAGCGTCCGCCGTGGCTGGCCAGCGCCTGCCTGGGCGCGCTGCTGGCGGCGCTGCTGGTGGTCGCGCTGGTGCTGCGCGCGAAGGGCCGCACCCCGGCCGAGACCACCGCGCGCCTGGCCGAACTGCAGGCGCGCATCCGCCCGCATTTTCTGTTCAATACGCTCAACAGCGCGATCGCGCTGGTACGCGCCGAGCCGGCGCGCGCCGAGGCGATGCTGGAAGACCTGAGCGACCTGTTCCGCCATGCGCTGGCCGACCCCGGCGAGTCGGTCACGCTGGCGCAGGAGATCGCGCTGGCGCAGCGCTATCTGGCGATCGAACAGATCCGCTTCGGCACGCGCATGCGGGTCGAGTGGGCGCTGGACCCGCGCGCCGACGCCGCGCTGCTGCCGCCGCTGCTCCTGCAGCCGCTGGTTGAGAACGCGGTGCGGCACGGCGTCGAGCCCAGCGCCGATGGCGCGCAGCTGAAGATCTCGACCCAGCGGCGCGGCTCGAGCGTGGTGATCAAGGTCACCAACACGGTGGCGGCGCAGGGCCGCCGCGGCAATGGCGTGGCGCTGGAGAACGTGCGCGACCGCCTGAGCCTGCTGCACGACGTGCAGGGGCGCTTCCAGACCGTGCTGAAGGACGGCGTGTTCCAGGCGCGGATCGAGGTGCCGGCGTGAGCGATGAGAGCGCCGTGGAGACTGCGGTCGATCGCGTGCGGACCGCGCGATGAGCCTGCGCGTGCTGATCGTCGACGACGAGCCGCTGGCCCGCGCGCGGCTGCGTGCGCTGCTCTCGGACTGCCGCACGCCGGCGGTGGTGCTCGGCGGCGAAGCGGCGAACGCGGCGGAGGCGGTGGCGCTGCTCCAGAACAAGGCGTTCGACGCGGCGCTGCTCGATATCAACATGCCGGGCGCCGACGGCCTCGCGCTCGCGCAGACGCTGCGCGGCCTGCCGCGGCCGCCGGCGCTGGTGTTCGTGACCGCGCATGCCGAGCATGCGGTGACCGCGTTCGAGCTCGACGCGGCGGACTACCTGACGAAGCCGGTGCGGCTCGAACGGCTGCAGGCAGCGCTACAAAAAGTAGAGCGACTTGCCAACAACCGACAAGGACTTACGGCCGATTTGGCGCAGGAAATGCTGCTCGTTCAGGCGCGCGGCCGCATCGAGCGCGTGCCGCTGGCCGAGGTCGTGTACTTCAAGTCGGAACAGAAATACGTCACCGTGCGCACGGCTGCGCGCAGCTACGTGCTCGACGAGAGCCTGAACGCGCTGGAGGAACGCCACGCGCCGCGCTTCATGCGCATCCACCGCAATGCGCTGGTCGCGCGGCTCGCGCTGCGCGCGCTCGAGCGGCATTTCGACCCGGATGAGGGCGAAGGCTGGGCGGTGCGCCTCGCAGGCGTGGACGAACTGCTGACCGTGTCGCGCCGCCAGCTGGTGGCCGTGCGCGAGGCGATCGGCGGCTGACGGCCGGGCTATTTCAACGTACGGAACACATGGTCCCAGAACGAGGTCGTGACGCCGTAATAGCCGGTCGCGCCGCGGCGATGATGCATCGCATGAGCGTGCTGGCGCGCGTACATCCAGCGTCCGCCGCCGCGCCAATGGTGCACCGCGTGGTGCATGCACGAGTAGCCGAGATAGCCGGTCATCACGCCCAGCGTCAGCGCGGCGGCGCGCCAGCGGTCGCCCAGCAGCAGCGCGGGCAGGAACACCAGCAGCACGATCAGCGCGGCGCTGACCGCGGTCGGCGTGCAGATCAGCGCGGTCGGGCGTTCGTGGTGCGCCGCGTGCCACACGGAAAACGGCGGCAGGCCGTGCAGCACGAAGCGATGCGCCAGGTATTCCAGCAGGCTCCAGCTGAGCAGGCCCAGCGCGATCAACGCGCCCATCGCCGCACGCTCGGAGGGCGGACCGGCGACGCCGATCAGGCCGGCCAGCAGCGCCACCGCCAACCCGTGGATCACGAAGTCGGCGGCATAGGCCAAGCGGCTGTGTTCGAGTGCAGAGCTTCCCATGCACCACCCATTCCAACTTGTTGCGAGCTTTTGTTCTACCTTTCGCCGGTGTGGCTCGCACCACCCCAGCGGCTTCAATCTTACGCGTTCGGCACCATGCACGGGCCGTGGGGTCATCCGGTGTTGCGCAGTCCCGCGGCAATGCCGTTGATCGAGATGTGGATGCCGCGGCGCACCCGCTCATCGGCTTCGCCGGCGCGGTGGCGGCGCATCAACTCCACCTGCAGGTGGTGCAGCGGGTCGATGTACGGGAAGCGGTGCCGGATCGAGCGCGCCAGCGCCGCGTTGTGCGCGAGCCGCTGGCGCTCCTCGGTGATCAGCGCCAGCGCCTCGACGGTGCGCTGCCACTCGGCCTCGATCGCGCCGAACACCCGGCGCCGCAGCCGCGCGTCGGGCACCAGATCGGCGTAGCGCGACGCCAGCGCCAGATCGCTCTTGGCCAGCACCATGTCGATGTTGGAGAGCAGCGTGCGGAAAAACGGCCATTCTTGATACATTTTCCGTAGCAATGCGAGCGCTTCCTTGCTCGACCCGTGGCCATTTTGATGCAGGAACGCGTGCACCGCGCCGCCGAAGCCGTACCAGCCGGGCAACGTGAGGCGGCACTGGCCCCAGCTGAAGCCCCAGGGAATCGCGCGCAGGTCTTCGATGCGCTGCGAGGCCTTGCGCGACGCCGGCCGCGAGCCGATATTGAGTTCGGCGATTTCGCGGATCGGCGTCGCGTTGTAGAAGTATTCGGCAAAGCCGTTCGTCTCGTAGACCAGCGCGCGGTACGCGGCCATGCTGCGCTGCGACAGTTCGTCGGCCGCGGCCAGGAACGCCGCGCTCGCAGCCCGGGTCGGCTGCAGCAGCGTGGCCTCCAGCGTGGCCGCGACCAGCGTCTCCAGATTGCGCCGGCCGATCTCGGGGTTCGCGTACTTGGACGCGATCACCTCGCCCTGCTCGGTCAGGCGGATCTGGCCGCGCACCGTGCCCGGCGGCTGCGCCAGGATCGCCTGGTAGCTCGGGCCGCCGCCGCGGCCGACGGTGCCGCCGCGGCCGTGGAACAGCCGCAGCCGGATGCCGTGGCTGGCCGCGAGTTCGTCGAACAGCTCGACCAGCGCGATCTCGGCGCGGTACAGCTCCCAGTTGCTGGTGAAGATGCCGCCGTCCTTGTTGCTGTCGGAGTAGCCGAGCATGATGTCCTGCTCGGCGCCGGAGCGCTGCATCAGCGCGGCCACGCCGGGCAGCGCGTAGAACTGGCGCATCACCGGCGCGGCATTGCGCAGATCCTCGATGGTCTCGAACAGCGGCACGACGATCAGGTCGCAGCGCGTGTGTTCGTCGTCCAGCACCCCCTGCATCAGGCCCGCCTCCTGCATCAGCAGCAACACCTCGAGCAAGTCGCTTACCGTCTCGGTGTGGCTGATGATGTAGTGGCGGATCGCGGCCTCGCCGAACTGCTCGCGCAGCTCGCGCGCGGCTTCGAAGATCGCGAGTTCGCGCTGCGTCCAGGCCGAGTACGGCACGCCGCGCACGCGCAGCGCGCGCGCGTCGTTCAGCAGGCCCAGCAGCAGCGTGCGCCGCGCGGGCTCATCGAGCCGTGAATAGTCCGGCTCGATGCGCGCGGCGGCGAGCAGCTCGGCGACCACCCGCTCGTGCTGATCCGAACTCTGGCGCAGGTCGATCGTCGCGAGGTGGAAGCCGAACACCTGGGCGGCGCGGATCAGCGCATGCAGCCGCTGCGCGACCAGCGCCGCGCCGCGGTGCGCGAGCAGCGAGGCCTCGATCGTGCGCAGGTCGCGCAGAAAATCCTCGGCCTTCAGGTACGGATCCTGCGGCGCGACCGCGTGGCGCGCCGCGTCGCCGCCGGTCAGCGCCTTCAGCGTCGCGGCCAAGCGCGCATAGACGCCGGTGAGCGCGCGCCGGTACGGCTCGTCGCGGCGGTGTTCGTTGGTGTCGGGCGAGCGCTCGGCCAGCGCCTGCATCTCGGGGCTGACCTGCACCAAGAGCGCCGACAGCGACAGCTCGCCGCCGAGCCGGTGCACCTCGGTCAGCTGATGCCGCAGCGCGACCTCGGCCTGGCGCCGCAGCGCGTAGCGCAGCGTGTCGGCGTCGACGTTCGGGTTGCCGTCGCGATCGCCGCCGATCCATTGCCCCATGCGCAGGAATGCGTGCACGTCGTGGCCGCCGAGCTCGGCTTCCAGCGCCTCGTACAAGCGCGGGATCTCGCGCAGGAACGTCGCCTCGTAATAGCTGAGCGCGTTCTCGACCTCGTCCATCACGGTCAGTTTGGAGAAGCGCAGCAGCCGCGTGTGCCACAGCTGCATCACCCGCGCGCGCAACTGCGCCTCGTTCGCTTCAAGCTCGCGCGGCGTCAGCGCGTCGCGGCCGGCGCCGTACGATGCCGCGCGCTGGCGGATCTCGTCGCGCGTGGCCAGCAGCAGGGCGATCTCGCGCTCGGCGTCGAGCAGGCTCTTGCGCTGCACCTCGGTCGGGTGCGCGGTCAGCACCGGCGACAGGTAGGCCTGCGCCAGCGCCTCGGCGACGGCCTTTGGCGCGATGCCGGCCGCGCGCAGCCGCGCGAACGCGACCTCGATGCTGCCTTGCTGCGCGCTGCCCAAGCGCTCGTGCACCGCGCGGCGGCGGATATGGTGCCGGTCCTCGGCCAGGTTCGCGAGGTGGCTGAAGTAGGTGAACGCGCGGATCACGCTGACCGCCTGCGCGCCGCTCAGGCCCTTCAGCAGTTTCTTCAGCGCCTGGTCGGCGCGCGCGTCGGCGTCGCGGCGGAACGCGACCGAGAGCTTGCGCACCTGCTCGACGAGCTCGTAGGCGGCGACGCCGTCCTGCTCGCGGATCACGTCGCCGAGGATGCGCCCGAGCAGCCGGATGTCCTCGACCAGCGGGCGCTCGTTGTCGCGCCGGTCCTGCGCCGGGTGTGCGCGGGCCGGCCGTTCGGCGGCGGCGGGGTCTGTATCTGCGCGGGTCCGGGTCGTCATCGGGGCTTCATCCTTGTCGCCGTCGCGGGCGTTCGTGCGGCGAAATTCCGCATGCTAGCATCGGCCATCCCTCCCGTAAGAGCAGCTTCAGGTGACGCAACTCCGCCCGGCCGGTCGCGATCGCATCGTCATCGCCACGCGCGAAAGCCGGCTCGCACTGTGGCAGGCCGGGCATGTGCAGTCGCTGCTGGCCGCGCGCGGCCACCGGGTCGAGTTGCTAGGCATGACCACCCGCGGCGACCAGGTCCTCGACCGCAGTTTGAGCAAGGTCGGCGGCAAGGGCCTGTTCGTGAAAGAGCTCGAAGCCGCGCTGGAAGACGGCCGCGCCGACATTGCGGTGCATTCGCTGAAGGACGTGCCAATGGATCTGCCGGGCGGCTTCGCGCTGGCCTGCGTGCTCGAGCGCGAAGATGCGCGCGATGCGTTCGTCTCGAGCCGCTACGCCGCGCTCGCTGAGCTGCCCATGGGCGCGGTGGTCGGCACCTCCAGCCTGCGGCGCGTCGTGCTGCTGCGCGCGCTGCGGCCGGACCTGCGCATCGAACCGCTGCGCGGCAACCTCGACACGCGGCTGCGCAAGCTGGACGAAGGCCGGTTCGACGCGATCGTGCTGGCCGCGGCGGGCCTCAAGCGCCTGGGCCTGGGGGCGCGCATCCGTGCGCTGTTCGAGCCGGACCAGATGCTGCCGGCCGCGGGCCAGGGCGCGCTCGCGATCGAGGTTCGAGCGGCGCGGAGCGATCTGCTGCAGATGCTCGCGCCGCTCGCGCACCAACCAACCTGGCTGGCGGTAACGGCCGAGCGCGCGGTCAGCCGGGCCATGGGCGGCAACTGCTCGATGCCGCTGGCGGCCTACGCCCGCTTCGCCGGCCCGACCTTGCAGCTGGACGCCGCCTGGGGCGAGGAGGGCGCACCGGGCGAAGGGGTCGAAGCGGGCGGCGGCGCCGCGCCGGTGCGCGCCGGCGCGTCGGCGCCGGTAGCCGACGAGAGCGCGGCCGAGGCGCTGGGGGCCGAGGTTGCTGCGCAACTGCAGCGCGGCGGCGCCCGCGCGTCGGCGCATTGACCAGGATTGACCGCCGCCCCATGCGCGCGATCGTGACCCGCCCCGCGCGCGAGGCAGAGCGCTGGTGCCGGGAGCTGGCCGCGCGCGGCATAGCTGCGGTCGCGCTGCCGCTGATAGCGATCGCGCCGCTGCAAAGCCCAGTGGCGCGCGCCGCGCTCGCGGCTGCCTGGCGGCGCCTGTCCAGCTATCGCGCGCTGATGTTCGTCAGCGCGAACGCGGTCGATGGTTTTTTCAAGGAAAAACCGGCTGATGCGCAGGACTGGTCTTCGCTGTCAGCTATTGAAAATGTAGCAAACGGCGATCGGCTGCCGCGCTGCTGGGCGCCGGGGTCCGGCACGGCGCGGGCACTGGTGCGGGCCGGCGTGCCGCCGCAAGCCATCGATCTTCCCGATGCCGGCGCCGCGCAGTTCGACTCCGAGGCGCTGTGGCACAAGGTGCAGCCGCAGCTGGCCCGCAGCGCGGCCGGCGCGCCGGTGCTGATTGTGCGCGGCAGTGATGGCGACGGCGACGGCGATCGCGCGTTGGGCAGCGGGCGCGACTGGCTAGCCCGGCAGCTGCGGCAGGCCGGTGTGCCGGTGCAGTGGCTTGCGGCGTACCGGCGCCGCAGGCCGGCGTTCGATGCGGCGCAGGCGGCACTGGCGGCGCAGGCGGCGGTCGACGGATCGGTCTGGCTGTTCGGCAGCGCGCAGGCGGTGCGGCATCTGACCGAGTGGCTGCCGGCGCAGGACTGGGCCCGGGCGCGCGCTGTCGCGACGCACCCGCGCATCGCCGAAGCCGCGCGCGGCGCGGGTTTCGCTGTTGTTTGCGAGTCACGACCGACGCTGGACGATGTGGTTGCGTCGATAGAATCGTTGGCATGAGCGCGCCCGAGCCGCAGATCGACCCGCAGGCGACGCCTGTCACGGCAATGGCCGCCGCGCCCGCTGCCGAACCCGCGCCTGAACCGGTTGCACCGGCCGCACAAACCCCGCCGACTGTGCCTCCTGCCGCCGTCGCAACCCGGCCGGCGGGTGCGCCCTGGCCCGCGCTGATCGCGGTCGCGGTGGTGGCGCTGGCCGCGTTGCTGCTCGCCGTGCTGCTGTGGCAGCGGCTCTCGGCGATCCAGGGCCATCTCGCGCGCCAGAGCGCCGACAGCGGCACGCGGGCGATGGAAGCGCGCAGCATGGCCAAGGAGGCGCAGGATTTGTCGCGCGAGACGGCGGCGCGCCAGGCGCTGTCGGACCAGCGGCTGGCCGAGGTGGCGGCGCAGCGCACCCAACTCGACAGTCTGATCCAGAGCCTGTCGCGCGTGCGTGACGACAACCTGGTCGCCGATCTCGACGCATCAATCCGGCTCGCGCAGCAGCAGAGCGAGCTCACCGGAAGCAGCGCGCCGCTGCTGGCCGCGCTGAAATCGGCCGACCAGCGGGTGATCGGCGCGTCACAGCCGCGGCTCGCGCCGGTGCAGCGCGCGATCGAGCACGACATCGATCGCGTGAACTCGTCGCGCGTGATCGACACCCCCGGCCTGCTCGACAAGCTCGACGATCTGGTGGGGCGGGTCGATGCGCTGCCGCTGGCGAACGACGTGATGCACGCGAGCGAGGTGCGCCGCGCGGCCAAGGAGCCGCCGGCCGCGCCGAGCTGGTGGCAGCGCTGGCTGGCGGTGGTGGGGGCGGAGGTCCGCGGCCTGTTGCGCGTAAGCCGCGTCGAGCAGCCCGAGGCGATGCTGCTGTCGCCCGATCAGTCGTTCTTCCTGCGCGAGAACCTGAAGCTCAAGCTGCTGAACGCCCGGCTCGGGTTGCTGGCGCGCCAGATGGTGTCGGCGCGCGCGGACCTGGCAGCGGCCAGCGCGGCGCTCGCCAAGTATTTCGACCCGGCGTCGCGCAAGACCCAGGCGATGGCCGCGCTGCTGCAGCAGGTGCAGGCGCAGATGAAGAGCGCGCAGCTGCCGCGTGCCGACGAAACGCTGGCCGCGCTTTCCGCCGTGGCAGGGAAATGACATGCGGAGCGCGTTCTGGCTGCTGGCCCTGTTCGCCGTCGCGGTCGCGGTCGCGCTGTTCGCCGGCAACAACCAGGGCACGGTGACGCTGTTCTGGCCGCCGTACCGCGTCGACCTGTCGGTGAATCTCGTGCTGCTGCTGCTGCTGCTCGGCTTCGTGCTGGTCTATGCGGCGCTGCGCGCGATCGCCGGCCTGCTCGATCTGCCGCGGCAGGCCCGGCGCTGGCGCATGCAGCAAAAGGAGCGGGCGATGCACGCGGCGCTGCTCGACGGGCTGTCGTACCTGCTGGCCGGGCGCTTCATTCGCGCGCGCCGATCGGCCGAGGCCGCGATGCTGCAGGAGCAGCTGCTGTCCGGCGGCGGCGCCCGGCTGGCGAACGCGCCGCAGCTGCGCATGCTGTCGCACCTGCTCGCGGCCGAAGGCGCGCAGGCGCTGCAGGACCGCACTGCACGTGACGAGCACCTGAAGGCGGCGTTGAACGATCCGGGTCAGCGTCAGGCCGGGCTGGGGCAGGAATCGCGCGAGGGCATTCAGCTGCGCGCGGCGCGCTGGGCGCTGGACGACCGCGAGCCGCAGGCCGCGCTGGCCTGGCTCGACGATCTGCCGCAGGGCGCGGCGCGGCGCACGCTGGCGCTGCGCGTCAAGCTCAAGGCGGCGCGGCTCGCGCGGCGCACGCTCGATGCGCTGGAGACGGCGCGGCTGCTGGCCAAGCACCGGGCCTTTTCCGACGACGCGGCGCACAGTCTGGTGCGCGGCCTCGCGAGCGACCTGATCGCCGGCGCGTACGACACCGCGCAGTTGCTGCGCGTCTGGCAGTCGCTCGAAGACGGTGAGCGCGCGATGCCCGAGATCGCGATCGCGGCAGCGCAGCGCATGGCCGAGCTGAACGGGGATTCGCAGCTGGCGCGCGGCTGGCTGCTGCCGGCGTGGGAGCGCATGGTCGCGCCGAGCGCCGATGCGAAGGAGGGTTTGAGCGACCATCTGCGCCTGCGTCTCGTGCAGACGCTGGAACTCGGGCTCGACACGCTGGACGCGCCCTGGCTCGCGCGCATCGAAGCGGCGCAGCAGCGCAATCCGCGCGACGCGCGGCTGCAGTACCTGGCCGGCATGGCGTGCATGAAGCGCCAGCTCTGGGGCAAGGCGCAGCAGCTGCTCAGTCAGGCGGTGGGCCGACTGCGCGAGCCGACGCTGGTTCGCAGCGCCTGGCGAGCGTTGGCCGAACTGGCCGAGCAGCGCGGCGATGCGGCCGATGCGGCGGCCGCCTGGAAACAGGCCGCGCGGATCTGAGCCGCGGCTGAGAGCAGAGCGCCCGCCAACCAGGGCCGGCATGCTCGGCTCTGGGATACTCGGCTGCACGGAAATCGACGCCGCAATGAACCAGAAGCTCGATCAAACTTCCCCCGCCATTGCCGACGAGTGGCGTGCCAGAATGGATGCCGCTCTTTACCAGCGCAGCGTGCCGAAGGCGATCGAGCACACCAGCCATCTGCCTTTCATCGGTTCATGAACCTGATCAAGTCGCAGCAGCGCATCGCCGACTACGGAGAGGTGTTTGCCCCCGCGTGGATGGCCGACGCGATGAGAAAGGGAACTTCTTTGGCGTGGAAGCGTATGCGCTTCACTTGAGGATGCGGCGAACCTCGGCGAACACGTCTTCGGCCGGGATCAGCGTGGCGGCACCGTTGTCGATTTCCGCGAGCTGATCAGCCATGCGTGGTAGGCATCGCCCCCGTTTCCGACGGCACGCCAGGCGATCCGTTCACTGGGAATGGACTCTTCCACGGTGGAAACCAGCCTGACGCCGAAAGTTCGCCAAAAAAACGCGCCCCCGCCGACAGGTTCGGGGACGACTCGCCATCGACTCTGACGTCGGATGCGTTCGCGTACCACGATGGCCACGCCTCTACACGGACGAGCCATGCCCAGACCGCGGCAGCCGGCGCCGACATCTCTAGTTCATTTCGGACATGGACCGGGCAGCGATCCGGTTCGAATCGCTCAGGCCACCGTATCGCCATGGTTCGCTCCCGAGCGCCGACTTGCGAAATGCACCCGCAATCGGTTCACTATCATTTGTGTAGCTTATTACGTAATATGGACTGCAGCATCTTTCTTTTGAGAAATCGGCCCGCCGTCAGCGCGCGGCGGGCGCCAGCCGCCGCACCGCCGCGAGCGTCTCCGCCACATGCCTCAAAGGGTCCGACCCCTCGTGCACGAACACCACCTTGTCGTCCTGGCCGATCACGTAGGAAATGCGGCTGGCCATGCCGGGCAGCAGCGACGCGGCGCCGTACGCGTGGATCGTGCGCGCCTTCGGGTCGGAGCCGACCGCGAACTTGTCGCGGCAGGCTTCGGTGGAGAAGCGCTTCAATGTGTCGATGTCGTCGTGCGAAATGCCGATCACGGTGGCGCCGAGCGCCGCGAAGTGCGGCGTCGCGTCGGCGAAGGCACGGGCCTCGATGGTGCAGCCGTGGGTGAACGCTTTCGGAAAGAAGTACAGCACGACCGGGCCCTTGCGCAGCGCCGCCGCCAGATCGAACTCGAAGGTCTTGCCGCCGAGCGCGGCGATGGTGCGGAACTGCGGCGCTGCGGCGCCGATCTGCAGCGGGACCGATGCCGCCGGTGCGGTCACGACGACGAGCAGCGCGATGGCGGCCAAGCCGACGGCCGCGAGAAGGCGACGGATGAAACGGGTCATGGTGATCTCCTCGCACCCAGGCGTTGCCGGTGCGGTTGCCGTGGTTTCCCTCTGCAATGGTAGGCGTTCCCGCGGCCTGCCGCGCGAGTCCGGCGTGCGGGCTCAGGCCTGTTTCAGCTTGCCGCGCACCATGCCGATGTAGTTGCGCAGCGCGTACAGCTCGTCGGTGTACGACAGCGGAACGACCACCTTGCCGACGCGCTGCTCGAGCGCGTCGAGTTCCTCGAGCAACTGCGGCGCATTCTGCGGTTCGGCCTCGAGCCGGTGCTCGATCTCGCGGAGGCGCCCGTACCAGCGGAACACGCGCGAGCGGATCCTGAACTCGTACAACGGCGGCACGACGCGGCTGAGCGGCAGCAACGCCGCGACGATCAGGCCGAGCGCGAGCCACATCCGGTCGACCAGGTTCGCGAGCCAGAACGGCAGGTAGCGCTGCAACAGCGGCGTGCCGGTGCGCATGACGCGCTCGGCCGGAGCGGCCAGCGGGTACTCGGTGTTCGCCGCGTCCGGAAATTCATGCGCGCGGTTGAACCAGCCTGCGCCGCCGTGGATCTTCTGCGCGGCTTCGGAGAACAGCAGCAGCAGCGCCGGATGCGTGCCGTCCCGCGCGAGCAGCGAGGTCGTCGTCGCGACCAACGGCACGTCGTGCGGCGGAACGTCGGCGGCCAGATCCACCACGCCGCGCGGCAGCGTCACCGGCGTCAGGAACGGAAAGCGGCGCGCATAGGCCTCGCTCTGCTCGAACGCCATCAACCGCACGCCCGGCGTGCGCAGCAGCATCTGCACCATCAGCGACTCCGGCGCCGACACGAACACGATCGCGTCGAGCTTGCCGTCGAGAAAGGCCGCGGTCGCCGGCGTCTGGTCGAGTTCGGACAGGTGCATCGCCTTCGGATCGACATGGTTCGCGTCGAGCAGCCGGTGCATCAGCCGCGGCACGCCGCTGCCCGGCGCGCCGATGTTCACGCGCAGCCCTTTCAGCTGGGTGACGCTGGTCAGTGTGGCGTCGGCGCGCGGCCCGTTCTTGCGATCGGTGCGCGACCGATCCGCGCCGGCCGCCTTGCGCACTGCCTCTTCGCGGTAGAACAGCCAGACCGGCTCGACGAACAGGCTGCCGAGCGAGACCAGATCGACCGGCTGCTGGCGCTCGGCGTTGCCGCTGCCGCCCTGCACGAAGCCGAGGTCGGCCTTACCTTCGTGCAGCAGTCGGCGGTTTGCGGCCGAGCCTTCGCTGGGCACCAGTTCCACGGCGATGCCGTTCGCCGCGAGCGCTTTCTTGTAGCGCGCCCCGAACTCGGCGTAGGCGCTTTGCGCCGGGCCGGTCGCGAGTCGCACGCGGCGCGGCGGGTTCGGGTCCAGCCACCAGTAGGCGAGCGCGAGCAGCACGACAGCGATCAGCAGGAACGGTCCGGCGGAGACCAGCAGCGCGCGCAGCGCCACCAGCATCCGGTGCATCGCGTGCGTCATCAGGCGGGCTCGGCGCGAATCAGCGCGAATCGGCGTGAACGCGGGCGCTCCGCGGGCGCGCCGCGCCGCCGAGCTCGCTCGCCGCCGGCAGCCACAGCGCGCCGACGCGGATGCCGCGCGCCGCGAGCACCGCCCGCACCACCGCGCGCGCGGTCGCCTCGGCCGCCATCACGCCGAGCAGCGTCATGTCGAAACCCCGGCCCGCGGCGCCGGTGCCGAGCGCGAACAGCGTGTCGCCGTCGAACAGCGTGTGCGCCGGATTGATCGCGCGCGCCAGTCCGTCGTGCGCCATCTGCGCCAGCTTCTTCGCCTGCGCCTTGGTGATCTGCGCGTCGGTCGCGATCACGCCGATCGTCGTATTCGTGCCGATCGGCGGCAGCGCGGATTTCGCGCCGCGCAGCAGCGCGCGCCGGCTGCCGCGCAACGACAGTCCGCCAGGGCTGGTGCGCGCACCGGCGAGCACGCGGCCGCTGTCCTCGTCGATCACGTCGCCGAGTGCGTTGCAGGCGATCAGCGCGCCGACCGTGATGCCGTCCAGCGACACCGACGCGCTGCCGATGCCGCCCTTCATCGCGCGCTCCAGCCCGAACATCTTGCCGACCGCCGCGCCGGCGCCGGCGCCGACGTTGCCCTCGGCCGGCGCCCGTCGCGACGCGGCCGCGCAGGCGCGGTAGCCGGCGTTGGCGTCGGGGCGGATGCGCGCGTCGCCGACCGGCAGGTCGAACAGCACCGCCGCCGGCACGATCGGCACGCGGGCGACGCCGACGTCCAGACCGATGCCATGTTCGTCGAGCCAGCGCATCACGCCGCTCGCCGCATCCAGCCCCCAGGCGCTGCCGCCGGCGAGCAGCACCGCATGGACCTGCTGCACCAGGTTCTGCGGCTCCAGCAGGTCGGTCTCGCGCGTGCCGGGCGCGGCGCCGCGCACGTCGACGCCGCAGACCGCGCCATCCTTCGCGATCACCACGGTGCAGCCGGTCGGTCGTCGCGGGTCGGTGAAATGGCCGACCTCGACGCCGGCGACGCGGGTGATCGCGCCCGCGCCGCGCGCGGCGCCAGCTCCGGCAGAGCCGCGGGAGCCCGGTTCACGCTGGGAAGTGGTGGCGCGCATCGCCGAACGATTATCCACGGGGTGCGCGGCTCGATTGCGCGCGGTCGCGGGTGCGACAGCGCCGGCCCTGTGGCGGCTGCGCGCTTGGTCTATTCTTTTGGCTTCGCCGATGAGTCCGTATCGAGGAGTAAGTTCAATGACTGCCGCATCGTCTTCGTCCGCCGCCGCGTCTCCGAGCCGCGAACCCGCGCACTACGCGTTTTGGCCCAGGCGGCTGCCGCGTCAGCTCACGCCGCCGGCGAATTCGCTGTGGCAGAACCTGGTGGTGAGCGCGCTGCGCTATCCGGACAAGGCGGCGCTGGTGTTCTTCGACCAGACCATCTCGTACGCCGAGTTGCTACAAAAAACAGAGCGACTCGCGGCCTGTTTGCATGGGCTGGGGGTGAAAAAGGGCGACCGGGTCGTGCTGTGCATGCAAAACTGCCCGCAGCTCGTGATCGCGCATTTCGCGATCCTGCGCGCGAACGCGGTGGTGGTGCCGGTGAACCCAATGAACCGCGCCGAGGAGCTGAAGCACTACATCACCGACCCGGACGCCAAGGTCGCGATCACGACTGCCGACCTGGCCGCCGAACTGGCGCAGGCCAACGATGCGCTGCCGGCCGCCGAGCAGCTGCAGTACCTGATCGTCACCCACTTCACCGATGCGTTCGACCCGCGGACCGCGGGCGACAACGGGCCGCCTGCGGCCTGGGTCGACTGGCTGACCGCGCGCCATGCATTGCCGGCACTGGCCAACGGCGACGTGATCGTGTGGGAGCAGGCGCTCGCCACCAACGCCGAGCCGCCGCCGCACAGCGTCGGCCCGCGGGATCTCGCGCTGCTGCCGTACACCAGCGGCACGACCGGGCTGCCAAAGGGCTGCATGCACACGCACGCCAGCATCATGCACAACGCGGTCGCGAGCAGTCTATGGGGCAACGGTTCGCCGGAGGCGATCACGCTGGCCGTGGTGCCGATGTTCCACATCACCGGCATGGTCAGCGTGATGCACGCCAGCCTGTATGGCGCAGCCACCTTGGTGCTGATGCCGCGCTGGGACCGGGACCTGGCCGGGCGCCTGATCTCGCACTGGCGCGTCACGAACTGGACCAACATCCCGACGATGGTGATCGACCTGCTGGCGAGTCCGAACTTCGAGCACTACGACTTGTCGAGCCTGAACCTGATCGGCGGCGGCGGCGCCGCGATGCCGCAGGCGGTCGCGCAGCGGCTGCAGGAGCAATTTGGCCTCCGCTATGCCGAAGGCTACGGCCTGACCGAAACCGCCGCGCCGTCGCACAGCAATCCGCCGGACGCGCCGAAGCAGCAATGCCTGGGCATTCCGTTCATCAGCACCGACGCGCGCGTGGTCGACCCCGATACGCTGCAGGAGGTCGCGCAAGGTGAGCAGGGCGAAATCGTCGTCCATGGGCCCGAGGTGTTTCAGGGTTACTGGAAGCGACCGGACGCGACTGCGGCGGTGTTCTTCGAACTCGATGGCAAGCAGTTCTTCCGCACCGGCGACCTGGGCCGGGTCGACGAGGACGGCTACTTCTTCCTGACCGACCGGCTGAAGCGCATGATCAATGCATCCGGCTTCAAGGTCTGGCCGGCCGAGGTCGAGGCGCTGATGTTCAGGCACCCGGCGATCCAGGAGGCCTGCATCATCTCCGCGAAGGACAGCTATCGGGGCGAGACGGTGAAGGCAGTGATCGTGCTGCGACCGGCGTTCAAGGACAAGGTCAGCGAGCAGGAAATCATAGCCTGGTGCCGCGAGCACATGGCGGTGTACAAGATTCCGCGGCAGGTGCAGTTCGTCGACGCGCTACCCAAGAGCGGCAGCGGCAAGGTGATGTGGCGCACGCTGCAGGAAGCCGAGGACAAGGCCGCGGCATAAGCGGGTCGTTCCTGCCGGAGCGCCTGCGCGCCGGGCGAACCTGCTTACATGTCTCACATCGCCGTACATCGACATACACAGAAGCTGTGCGCGCGCCGCCCAGAATCGGCGTTGAGTCTATGGAGGTTTCCCAACGATGAACGACGACATTCGACAGAATCCGAATCCCGGCGCCGTGCCGACCTTTGCCGACCAGGTGCGCCACAGCAAGGCCCTTCTGCCGACGCTGGCCGTGCTGCTGGTGACGGTGGTCGCGCTCGCCGCGGTCTTGGTGTTCGGCCGCTCGCAGGCGCAGCCCGGCGCTGCGACAGCACCGATGACCGATCTGGCGGCACAGCAGCCGCAGGCCCCCGGCGTCGCAGCGGCCGGCGCTCCCGGCGTTGTGCCGGGCGCTGTCCCGGGCACGGTCGCCGGCCAGTCAGCGCAGGCGGCTGGTCCGACGGCGCCGGCACCGGGCACCGCCGGCGCGGTCGAAGCGCCACCGGGGCGGGACTACGCGCCGCCGGTGGTGACGGCGCCGCGGCAGACCTCCCGGCCTGTCGCGCGTGCAACCGGCACGCCGCATCGCAGCGCACCCGCTGCGGTGCAGGCTGAGCGCGCGCCGATCTGCACGACCTGCGGCACGGTCGAATCGGTGACCGCGATTCAGCATGCGGCGCCGACCAGCGGCGTCGGCGCGATTGCCGGTGGCGTCGTCGGCGGACTGGTCGGCAACCAGTTCGGCGGCGGCAACGGCCGCGCGGCAATGACGCTGCTCGGCGCGGTCGGCGGCGGCTTTGCCGGCAACGCGATCGAGAAGCGGGTGAAGACGACCACCGTGTATCGCATGCACATCCGCATGGAAGACGGACGCACGCGCACCGTCGAGCAGGCCGCGGCGATCGCCGTCGGCACGCCGGTCGTGGTCGAAGGCAACAGTGCGCGTGCAGTGGCACCCGGCAGCGCGGCGGCAAACCAGGCGTCGTTCCAGCAGGTTGGTTGAGGGTGGGTTCGCGCGGCGCGCTGAGCAGACCCTAGTCGCCTAGCCGAACAGCGCGTCGAACCCTTCGACCGGCTCGAAATGTCGGCCGTCCTGGCAACACAACCGGGTCGGACCCGGCAGCGCGCGCTGCCGCACCGGATGCCGCAGGTCGCCGGGATAGCAGAACATCTGCATCCCATCCTGCTCGATAGGCTCGGGTTCGACCAGCGGCGGCGGCCGGCTGCGCGCTTCCTGCAGCACGCTGGCGACGCTTGCGTGGCGCGATAGGTGCGCGAGGCTCATGATCTGCGGCGGCGCGAGTTCGATGCGCCGCTCGTGGTAGCGCAACAGCGCGGCGCGCGGCGCCAGCCAGACGCTCTCGGTGGTTTCGTGCTCGTCGTGGCGCGCCTGCTGCCCTGCCGGCGCCTCCGCGACGAAGAAGCGGGTGTCGAAGCGCTTGCTCATCATCGCCGGCCGGCGCGGCGTGATCCAGCGCGACCACGGCAGCGCCGCGCGGGTGTGCAACGTGAGGGCGAGCCGTGCCAGCAGGTCGTCGAACGCGCAGCCGTCCCGGTGCAGCGCGGCGGCGCGTGCGGCGAGTTGCCGCGGCAGATCGAGCGCGAGCAGCAGGCCCGATTCCTCGAACACCTCGCGCAGGGCTGCGACGTACAGGCTGGTGGCGGCCGTATCGTCGATGCCCGGCTCGTGCAGTCCGGCGTGCAGTTGGCTTGGTGACTGATCCAGCCGCGACGGCCAATCCGGCCGCGCGTCGATCGCATCGACCTTGCCGCCAGGAAACACGTAGACGCCGCCGAGCACATCCGAGCGGCTGTGGCGCTTGAGCAGCAGAACCTCGAGTCCGGCCGTGCCATCGCGCAGCAGCACCACGGTCGCCGCGGCGCGCGGCGGTTCGGTGATCGGTTCGGAGCGCAGTTCCATGGTCGCAGCGCGAGCGGTGCAGCGACGCAGCGCCCTCGCGGACAAGGCTAACAGAAAGCCCGCCGGCAGCAGGCCTGCGACCTGGCGCCGCCGAGTCGCGGGCGGCTGGGGTTGGGCGGCGCCTCGGCCAACGGCGATGCGTCGCCTGTGTTACCTTTCGGCACGAACAGAGTGAGCGCCGATTTCATGAGCACGATAGAACAACGTCTGGCGCGAGTCAGCCCCGAGCGACTGAAGGGCATGCGCCGCGGCATCGAAAAAGAGAGCCTGCGCGTGCAGGCGAACGGTGCGTTGGCGATGACGCCGCATCCGCCCGCGCTCGGTTCGGCACTGACGCACCCGCACATCACCACCGATTTCAGCGAATCGCAGATCGAACTGATCACCGGAGTCCATGCCGGGGTCGAATCCTGCTTGGACGAACTCACCGAACTGCATCAATTCACCTACCGCGTGCTCGAACCCGCCGGCGAAATGCTGTGGGTGTCGAGCATGCCGTGCGGGCTGCCGACGGACGAGACCATTCCGATCGGGCGCTACGGCCGCTCGAACATCGGCCGAGCCAAGAGCGTGTACCGGATGGGCCTGAGCCACCGCTACGGGCGCCGCATGCAAACCATCTCGGGCATCCACTACAACTGGTCGCTGCCCGGTGTCACGAACGACGAGTACTTCGCGCTGATCCGCAATTTCCGGCGCTACGGCTTTCTGCTGCTGTACCTGTTCGGCGCGTCGCCGGCGGTCTGCCCCGGATTCGTCGCCGGCCGGGCGCACCCGTTGCAGCCGCTCGGCCGGCACTCGCTGTACCTGCCTTACGCGACCTCGCTGCGCATGGGGCGGCTCGGCTACCAGAGTGATGCGCAGGCGTCGCTCGCGGTCAGCTACAACGGGCTCGAAGGCTACGCCGCTTCGCTGCAGCAGGGCTTGACCCAGCCGTACCCGGCGTACGAGGCGATCGGCGTGCGCAACCTCGGCGGCGACTACAACCAGCTTGCGACCACGCTGCTGCAGATCGAGAACGAGTTCTACGGCATCATCCGCCCGAAGCGGGTGATCCGTCCGGGCGAGCGTCCGCTGCACGCGCTGCGCGAGCGCGGCGTCGAATACGTCGAGGTGCGGCTGATGGACCTGGATCCGTTCATCCCGGTCGGCATCGCGGCGCAGACCATGCGCTTCCTCGATGTGTTCCTGCTGCATTGCCTGCTCGCCGACAGCCCGCCCGACACGCCGCAGGAAATCGCCGAGACGTCGGAGACCCGCGACCTCGTCGCCACCCGCGGGCGCGAGCCCGGGCTGCGGCTGCCGCGCTTCGGAAGCGAGGTCACGCTTGCGGACTGGGGCGCCGAGTTGCTGGCCGGCTGCGAGGCTGTCGCCGGGCGGCTGGACGCGGTACAGGGCGGCACGCTGCATGCGCAGGCGCTGGCCGGGGCGCGCGCCGCGCTGGCGGCACCGCAGACGCTGCCGTCGGCCCGTGTGCTGGCCACGATGGCCGAGCGCTTCGACGACGCGTACGTGCCGTTCGTGCTGGCGCAATCCGCGCAGACGAAGCGCTCGCTGCTCGAACGGCCGCTGGCGAACGAGGCGCAGGCACGGCTGGCCGCGATGGCGCGCACGTCGATCGACGAGCAGCAGCGCATCGAGGCGGCGGACACGGTGCCGTTCGATGCCTTCCTTGCCGACTACCTGTCGCCAGAGCGGCTCGGACAGCCGGGTGCGCCGGTGCCGGCCGCAGCCTAGCCCCGTGTACGGCCTTTCTCCGTACGGCGCCTGGGAGGACCAACAGCCGAAAAGGAAGGCCTGAATGGAACCCAGAATCGACACCAACCTCGCTATCGATGGCCAACCTGATGCGTGGGTTCATTCGGCTTGCATCCTGTGCTCCAACGGCTGCGGGATGGACATTGCCGTCAAGGACGGGAAGATCGTCGGTGTGCGCGGAAATGCCGCGCATCCGGTGAACTTCGGCCACCTCGGTCCCAAGGGCGAGCACGCCTGGGTTGCCAACAAATCCAAGCGACGCGGTACCCGGCCGATGATCCGGCGCAGCAAGGGCGAGCCGCTGAAGCTCGTCAGCTGGGCGGAAGCCATGGATTTCTTCGTCGAGAAGTTCCGCGATGCGTGGCGACAAGGCCACCAGAACCTGGCCTGCTACAACTCGGGGCAGCTCACGATCGAGGAGTTCTACACTTTGGCTAAGTTCTGGCGCGGCGGACTGCATTCGGCCAACATCGACGGCAACACCCGGCTGTGCACCGCGACCTCCGCGACCGGGTTGATCGCAAATTTCGGCACGGACGGTCCCATCGCCTCCTACGTGGACGTGGACCAGGCAGACCTGTTGTGCCTGTACGGCCACAACGTCGCCGAGGTGCAAACGGTGCTGTGGGAACGCATGCTGGCGGCGAAGAAAAACAACGGCGGACGCATCATCGTCTTCGATCCGCGCAAGACACCGACCGTGACCCAAGGGGCCGACCTGCACGTGCAACTCAAGGTCGGCACCAACGTGGCGTTGATGAACGGCATCATCCACCTGCTGGTCACGCGTGCCTGGATCGACCGCGATTTCATCGCGCGACACACGGTCGGTTTCGACGAACTTGAAGCCGTGGCACGCGAGTACCCGCCCGATCGCGTTGCCGAAATCTGCGACATCCCGCAGGCAGTGCTGGAAACCGCCGCAGAGTGGATCGGCACCACGCCGCGCATGGTGTCGACGGTGCTGCAAGGCTTCTACCAGAGCGTCGAGGCGACCGCGTCATCGTCGCTGGTGAACACGGTGCACCTGCTCACCGGCGCCATCGGCAAGCCGGGTGCCGGCCCGTTGCTGATGGCGGGGCAACCCTCGGCCATGTGCAACCGCGAGTCCGGCGCGGGCGGTTCCTATCCGGCCTATCGCAACCCCACGAACGAAAAGCACATGCGCGAGCTGTGCGACCTGTGGAACCTCGACTACGAAAACTTCAAACCGGAAGTGCCCAAAGACATCTTGACGATGATGGAGGAAGCCGAACGTGGCGAGATCGAATTCATGTGGGTGATCGGCACCAATCCTCTGGTGAGCCTGCCCGACCAGAACCGCAGCGAGCGCATCATGCGGCGCCTGTTCATGGTGGTGCAGGATCCGTTCATTGACGCCGAGACGGTGGAACTGGCGGACATCTACTTCCCGGCGGCAATGTGGGGCGAGAAGAAGGGCTGCGTCACCAACGCAGACCGTAGCGTGAATCTGCTCCTGAAAGCCGCCCTGCCACCGGGCGAAGCTCGCAGCGATTTCGATATCGTGGTCGAGATCGGGAACCGGCTTGAGTTCAAGGACAAGGATGGTGCGCCGTTGCTCCCCTTCAAGGAGCCGGAGGATGCGTTCAACGAATGGCGCAAGGTCTCGAAGGGCCGGCCGTGCGATTACTCCGGAATGAGTTACGACTTGATCCTGGAAATGGGCTCCGTGCGCTGGCCTTGCAACGAGCACCACCCGCGCGGTTGCGAGCGCCTGTACGAGGATCTGAAGTTCGGCACGGACATCGACGAGTGCGAGAGCTGGGGAGTGGATTTCCTGACCGGCAAGGCGACCTCGCGCGCCGAGTACGCGCGCCACGATCCAAAAGGCAAGGCCTTCCTGCGGCCCGTGCACTGGCGCCGGCACCCGAACAGGATCTCGGATGCCTATCCGTTTCTGCTGATCACCGGGCGCGTCGTCTATCACTTCCACACCCGCACCAAGACCGCGCGCTCGCAAGTACTGAACGAACACGCACCGCAGCCGTATGTCGAAATCCACCCCGATGACGCCGCGAAGCTGGAAGTCACCACGGGCGACTTGGTCGTGATCACTTCACCGAATGGTCGCTGGGAGGGCGTCGCGATGGTGGTCGATACCGTGCGGCGCGGCGAGGTGTTCGTGCCGTTCCATTTCGGTCATGGATCGCAGGCCGCCAACCAGCACACCTGGTACGCGCGCGATGCGGTCAGCCGGCAGCCGCACCTCAAGTCCTCGCCCATCGCGGTACGGCGGCTGAGCTTCGGGCAACCCGAGCCATGGCTGCTGGAGCGGCTCAAGGAACTGGACGGCTCATCGATCGTGCCCTTCGCCGCACGCGAGTTCGATGGAACCGTGAACCGGGCGGTTCGAGCGTAATGGTCGCATCGCGATCAAGCAGGAATCATTGGAGCTGCCATGAACGATTTTCCGAAGGACATCTATACCGAGCCGACACCCAGCACCGACACGCTGGCCAACCTGGGGCCGCTCAGGCCGATGGCGGGCATCTGGACCGGCGCGCAGGGCCTTGACATCCATCCCAAAGCGGCCGGCCCGAAGCGGCAACCGTACGTGGAACGCATCGAACTGCAGCCCATCGATGCCCAGACCAACGGGCCGCAGTTGTTCTACGGGTTGCGCTATCACACGCACATCGTCAAGCCGGGTGAGATCGAGACCCTGCACGATCAGGTCGGCTACTGGCTGTGGGAACCCGCGACCGGCAGCGTGATCCAGACCTTGGCGATCCCGCGCGGCCAGTCCGCCCTGGTGATCGGTCAGGCCGCGGCCAACGCGAAATCATTCCGCCTCGAAGCGGTCCGCGGCTCCACGGTCAACGGGATCAGCTCCAACCCATTTCTGGAATATGCGTTCCGTACCGATCGTTTCGCCATCACCGTCACGATCCATGACGATGGCACCTGGTCGTACGAACAGGAAACGGTATTGACGATTCCCGGCCAGACCGAACCGTTCCTGCATACCGACCGCAACACCCTCGTGAAGATCGGCGACCCCTCGCCGAACCCGACAGCGCGGTGAGTTGGTGCGTGGGCCTGGACCGCACAGGCAGGCCCAGGAATCCGCACTGAGATCCGGACACCCAAAAAAAAGCGCGCCGGCAGGGCGCGCTTCTGGATTCTTCGTCGAGCCACCCCGGGCCGCAGCGGCCCCGGATGGCTTGATCCCGAGGGGCTCAGCGTTCGATCAGGCGGCCGCCTTCGCGTTGCGGGCCTTCTTGAACGGCGTCGGCTTGGCAGCGCGCGGCGCTTCTTCGCCGGCAACCTTGCGGACCAGCGCGCTCGACTGGTCTTCGATGCTCGCGGCCAGCTTGACCACCGCTTCGGCGGCGGGGACCGCTGCCTGCGCCAACTGGGTCAGCAGCTTGGCGCCGATCTGCCCTTCGAAGCGGTCCAGGTTCGCGGCGCTGCGCTGCACGCCTTCGCTCGCGGCCTTGACGATCTGGTTCACCAGCGTGTCGGCGCTGTTGGTCGCCAGCGCCAGGCCTTGGGCGTGAAAGCTGCCGAACAGCTTCTGCGCGGCGGCGGCGTTGTCACGCACCTCGGCGCTCAGCTTGTCGCCCGCTTGCTCGAGCGCCTGGTCCCAGCGCTGCTCGACGAAATCGATCGCGCGCTCGCCGCCGGTGCGGTAGGCGTTGATCACGTTGCGCGAGGTGTTGCCGTACGACTCGATCAGGTCGGTCACGACGGTGGAGAGTTGCTTGTTGCTCATGACGATGTCCTTCTAGGTGGAAAACAGGTTGATGGGCTAATTGTCGCGTTCGGTCCTAGGGCGCGCGACCTAATAACGGACCGTTGCGCTAGAGTCGGGCGTCTAGCCATCGCGTCACGCGGCCGTCGTCGCTTTTGTCGCCGCGGTCCGCCGTTCATCGATGAAATCACTGTCAAGCCATTGCATCTCCTACACATTTCGCTATTAAAAACATAGTAACCATGAGTGAATCCACTGCTGTGCCCACCGCTTTCGAAGTGCTGCCGCGCGACCTGTCGGCGTATCGCCGCGGCAACGTCGGCGTCCACTACGTACACCGTTTCGCCTCGGGACGGCCCGGCCCGCATCTGCTGGTCAACGCGCTGACGCACGGCAACGAGCTGTGCGGCATGGTCGCAGCGACCGAACTGCTCGACGCCGGCGTGCGGCCGCGCATCGGCACGCTGACCGTCAGTTTCGCGAACGTCGCCGCATACGAAAGCTTCGATCGCAACGACCCCTACGCAAGCCGGCTGCTGGTGCACAACCTGAACCGCATCTGGTCGCCCGAATGGCTGGACGGCCCCGAGGACAGCCCGGAACTGCGGCGCGCGCGCGAACTGCGTCCGGTGGTCGCCGCGGCCGACCACCTGCTCGACATCCACTCGACCAGCCAGGACGTGGAACCGTTCTGGGTGTATCCGGGCCAGGCGCGCAACGCCGAGGTCGCGCTCGCGATCGCACGGCCGGCGGTGCATCTGGTGATGCCCAGCGGCCTGGGTTCGGGCGTGCCGCTGATCCAGTACGGAAAGTTCGGCACGGAGGGCGGCCGCGGGAGCGCGCTGGTGGTCGAATGCGGCGGGCATTTCCTGCGCTCGAGCAGCGAACTGGCGGTCGCGACCGCCCATGCTTTCCTCGCGCATTTCGGGCTGATCGAGCCGATGCGTGAGCCGCAGCCGCCGGCTGCGCCGCGGCGTTTCGAGCTCGTGCGGACCTACGTGATCAAGACGCCGCAATTCAAGTTCGCCAAGCCGGTGGTCGGCTTCGAGGTGTTCGCGAAGAACGAGCTGATCGCGACCGACGGCGCCGAGGAACTGCGCGCGCCCTGCGACGACTGCACGATCCTGATGCCGGCACGCGCGCCCGTCGTCGGGCGTGAGGGCGTGTACCTGACGCAACCGATGGCGCCGTAGCGGCGCAGACCTCACCTGCATTGCGTGAAGCGGGTTCGAGACGCCGCGGGAGCAGGCCAAGCCAGCGACCGCCGCGGAGCAGGCGCTGCCCGGCCGCTGGCGATGCCCCTTGCAGGGGGAAGGCGAGGTGACACGCAGTGCGCGCAGCCTGGGGTGGATTACATATGGCTGCGCGCCCAGCGCACGATATCGGCCGTACCGATCGCGCCGGCCTGGCGTGCCATCTCGCGTCCGTTCGCGAACAGCGCCAGCGTCGGGATGCTGCGAATGTTGAACCGCGTGGCCAGACCCGGTTCGGCCTCGGTGTCGACCTTGGCCAGCCGCACGTGCGGCTCGAGCTCGGCGGCGGCCTGCTGGAACCACGGCGCCATCGTTCGGCAGGGGCCGCACCACGGCGCCCAGAAGTCCACCAGCACCGGTATCTGGTTGCGGCCGATGTGGCGCTCGAATGCCGCGGCGTCGAGCGCCACCGGATGCGCGTCAAACAGCGGCTTCTTGCACTGGCCGCAGTCGGGTGCTCTGCCAAGCTGGTCGGCGCGGACCCGGTTCGTGATGTGGCAGTGGGGGCAGACGATGTGCAGGGTCTCGTTCATGCGCCGCAGTTGCGGACGGATCGCCGGTTTGCAAGCGCCGGAGCCATCCCGGACTGTTGCGTCAACGATACGGAAGCCCGGTGCCCGACCCAATGAATTGTTCCGCCGGCGGCCGATATGTAACATCGATTGACCCATCTGCTCCCGGTCCGCAGACCATCGGCCTTGCTGTTCACCCCGCATCCGATCCGCCGGTTCAGCCTCGTCCGCCCTACGTCGCGCGGCCGGTCGAGTGATTGCTTCCGCCACCGGCGCCGTGGCCATGGCCGGCGCGCCGGTTCGGGCGCAGCCTCGAAGCGAGGGACAGCCCGACCGGACGCTGCGCGTTCCGCTCGGCCGTTGCGAAGCATCTTGAAACAGGCGATGACGAAGCGGTCGGCACAATCCGCCCGCATTCTCCTGCCGCAGCCGTGTGCTCCTTCGGGTCGCCGGCACCCCATCAACCACGTGGTTCGCGGAGCGTCCGGCGCTCCAGGCCGGCAGCTTTGCCGGGCGGAACCGAACGAGGGTCAAGACAAATGACGAGCATTTCCAGATACGTTGGGATTTCATTGCTGGTGGCGGTGCTGGCCTCCTGCGGCGGCGGCGACGGGGGCGCCTCGAGCGGGGCAGCCGCGGCACCGTCGTCCGGCAGCAGCACTTCGTCGCCGAATGCGGCATCGGCCTCGGCCCCCGGTGCCAAGACCTTCCCGCAGACCTGCCTCAGCAAGGGCGGCAAGGACACCTACTACAAGTACGGCAACTACACGGTGTCGAGCAACATCTGGAACCCCGGAGCGGCCAGTTCGTACACCCAGTGCACCAGCGCGACGATACGCTCGCCCGGCAGCGTGGATGCCGAGTTCGACTGGAATTTCAGCCCCAGCTCCAGCAGCGGCAATGTGCTGACCTACCCGAACATCCAGTACGGCCAGCAGACGCTCTACAGCCCCACGACGACGCCGGCACTGCCTGCGCCGATCTCCAGTCTGCCGAGCCTGATCGCCACCGGCTCCATCACCACGACCTGCCAGAGCAGCCCGTGCTACTACGACTCGGGCTTCGATATCTTCTTCAGCAAGGGCACGCCGCCGCCGGCGGCCACGCAGGGCGAGCTGATGATCATCACCAGCTGGAACTTCAGCCAGACACTGGGCGGCTTTGCCGCGACCAACGTGAACATCGATGGCGTGCTCTACAACATCCGCCAGTTCACGATGGGAAGCGGCGCGAACTCCTGGCCCTATGTGGCGTACTACCCGACGCAGCAGCCGATCACGAACATGCAGCTCAACATCGCCAGCTTCGTGAAGGATGCGGTCGCGCGCGGCTACATCCCCGGTAACTACTACCTCGATATGGTGGAACTGGGCACCGAGGTGATCCAGGGTCAGGGCAAGACGGTGATCACCAACTTCCAGGTGCAGTAGGGCGGTAGGCGTCTCGATTGGCGCCCCGAACAACCGGGCGACGCGGCGCTCAGCGGCCCCAGCTGTCCTTCAACCCGACCGCGAGGTTGAACACCGGGCGATCGCTGCGGTGCTCGACCCGGTCCGCGACGAAATAGCCGTGGCGCTCGAACTGGAACCTGTCGTCGGCGCGCGCGCTGCCGAGTGACGGCTCGACCACGGCTTGCACCACCTTCAGGCTGTCCGGATTCAGGCTGCCAAGATAGTCGCGCCCTCCGGCGTCGGGCTGGGCGTCCAGAAACAGCCGGTCGTACAGCCGCACCTCGGCGGCGATGCCGTCGTTTGCTCCGACCCAGGTGATCACGCCCTTGACCTTCACCGCGTCCGCGCCCGGCGTGCCGCTCTTGGTGTTTGGCACGAGCAGCGCCTGAACCTCGGTCACGCGGCCGGTCAAGTCTTGCGTGCAGCCGGTGCATTCGATCACATGGCCGTACTTCAGCCGCACGCGGTTGCCGGGAAACAGCCGGAAGAATCCCTTCGGCGGAGACGCTTCGAAGTCGCTGCGGTCGATCCACAGTTCCCGGCCGATCCGGAAACTGCGGCCGCCGAGCTCGGGTCGGTGTGGGTGCACCGGCGCGGAACAGTCGTCCAGCACGCCGGCGCCCATCACCTCGTCCCAGTTCGTCAGCACCAGCTTCACAGGGTCTAGCACCGCCATCGCGCGCGGCGCCGCCGCGTCCAGCGTCTCGCGCAGGCAGCCTTCGAGCGTGCGGTAGTCG
This sequence comes from Burkholderiaceae bacterium, assembly GCA_030123545.1. Classification (NCBI taxonomy): domain Bacteria; kingdom Pseudomonadati; phylum Pseudomonadota; class Betaproteobacteria; order Burkholderiales; family Burkholderiaceae; species Burkholderiaceae bacterium. The sequence continues at coordinate 1,187,997 of CP126124.1, forward strand.
ATCCAGCTGTCGCTCTTCGAAACCCCGATGCGCTCCGCGAACAACTGCAAGGCTTCCGGCGTGTAGCCGCGCCGGCGCAGGCCGACGATGGTCGGCATGCGCGGGTCGTCCCAGCCGGACACCTTGCCGCCTTGCACCAGCGCGGCCAGGCGCCGCTTGCTGGTGATCACGTGCTCCAGGTTCAGCCGCGCGAACTCATGCTGGTGCGGCAGCAGGAACGGGTTCGGCCGCATCAGGTCGAGCGCGCTGCTCAAGAGCGGCGTGAACTGCGCGGTCTCGCTGTTGAGCAGGCCGAAGAATTCGGGCAGGTCGCGCAGCACCGCCTCGCGGTCGCGCTCCCAGCGTGTGAACAGGGTGCGCATGCGCGCCTCGGCGTCGCTGGCGAAGAGCTTTTGCGCATGGTTGTGACAATGCAGCGCGAATTCCTTGCCGGCCTCCATGCCTTTGTGTTCGATCTCCGCGATCCATGCGCGCGCCTGCTCGAACTGCGGCGTGCGCAGGATCGGCACGATGCGCTCCAGCACCCAGTCGTAAAACGGGCGCTGGTCCTCGAACTCGAGCGTGCAGATGCTGTGCGTGATGTTCTCGAGCGCGTCCTCGATCGGGTGTGCGAAGCTGTACATCGGGTAGATGCACCATTGGTCGCCGGTGTTGTGGTGCGTCGCGCGGCGGATCCGGTACAGCGCCGGGTCGCGCAGATTGATGTTCGGCGACGCCATGTCGATCTTCGCGCGCAGCACCATCGCGCCGTCCGGATGGCGGCCGTCGCGCATCTCGCGAAAGCGCGCGAGGTTCTCGGCCGCGGCGCGGTTGCGGAACGGGCTGTCGACGCCGGGGTGGCCGAAGTCGCCCCGGCTCGCGCGCATCGCATCCGCCGATTGCTCGTCGACATAGGCGTGGCCGGTCTGGATCAGGTACTCGGCGGCGCGGTACATCGGGTCGAAATAGTCGCTCGCGTGGTACAGGTGCGAGCCGTTGTCACCATGAAGCCGCGACACCCAGTCGAAGCCGAGCCAGCGCACTGCGTCGACGATGCCCTCGACGTATTCGCGCTCTTCCTTCTCCGGATTCGTGTCGTCGAACCGCAGGTGGCAGATGCCGCCATAGTCACGCGCCAGGCCGAAATTCAGGCAGATGCTCTTGGCATGGCCGATATGCAGGTAGCCGTTCGGCTCGGGCGGAAAGCGGGTGCGGATGCGCGCCGGATCGAGCGCGCCAAAGGCGTGATGCGTCGCATCGCCCGGACTGCCGCCCCAGCGGCGGCCGTCGTAGGCGCCGCGCGCCAAGTCGTTTTCTATGATTTGGCGCAGGAAATTGCTGGATCTGGCGCCTGCCACCTCGGCCGATGAGCTCATGGCCCGATTCTAGGCGGGGCGCCGCGCGGCGCCCCACGCGGCGAACTGCGCGGCGAACCGCGCGGCGGATCGGCAGCGCGATCGCGTTACGTCTGGTAAAGCAATTAACGGGGCGGAGGTCATCGACTTCACGCGGGCGGCGTTCAATAGGGCAAAGGGCGGCGAACGCCCGTTCGAGTCCGTTCCAAGGAGTTCACGATGAAGACCCGTCGTTCCATCCCCGCCACCGTTGCAGTCGCCGCGCTCGCGCTGGCCGGCTTCGGCGCTGCCGGCACGGCCCAGGCGCATGTCGACGTGGCCGTCGGCATCGGTCTGCCGGGCATCGCGATCGGGATTCCCGCGCCGGTCTATGTCGCGCCCTCGCCGGTGTATTACCCGCCGCCGCCCCCCGTTTACTACGCGCCGCAGCGGGTGTACTACCCGAGGGCGGTTCCTGTCTACGGGCCCCCGGCGGTCGTTGCGCCCTACCCCTACTGGGGCCGGGGATGGCGTGAGCGCCGTGAGTGGCGTGAGCACCATGGCTGGCGCCATGGCCATCGCGACCGGGACGACCGCTGATCGACCCGGCGCGTTACTGACCGAAGCGCGGGCCGGTCTTGAGGAACTCGAGTTCGGCCGCGCTGCTGCTGCGCCCGAGCGCCGCATTGCGGTACGGAAAACGGCCGAAGCGCCCGATGATCTCCAGGTGCGTGCGCGCAAATTTGAGACTACCGGTGATCGACGGGCGCAGGTTCTCGGGAACCGCGGCTTCCAGCGCCTCGAAGCGGCGCACGCATTCGCGCTGCAGCGCCGCGTCTTCGGCGTGCATCAGCGGCATATAGACGAACACCCGCGCGACCCACGGTAGCTGTTCGTCGGCGCGTTGCGCCAGCATGTCGCCGACCAGTCGCTGCGCCCGCGCATCCCCGGCGAACGCGCGTGCGGTGCCGCGGTGCAGGTTGCGGCTGAACTGGTCGAGCAGCAGGATCAGCGCAAGCCAGCGCCAACCGGGCATCGGGCCGTCGGGCTGCTCGCCGCCCGGTTCGTTCTCCCAGTCCCGCAGTCCGCCATCGATGGCACTGTCCACCCAGGGGCCGAAGCGATCGCGGATCTCGCGGTCCTGCTGCTCGGTACCGCCGAACCAGAGCGGATCGAGATCGCGGCTCGGCCAGCCGAGCACGAGGCCATCGGCGAACCAGTAGTCGAGGATGGCGCGCGCGTGGCGCGGGTCGGCGAGTTCGCCGGCCGGTGGCGCGGCAGGAATTTCAGCCATGGTCACATCGCCTTGAACAGGTTCGCGTAGAGCCGGCTGACGGCGATTTTTTCGCCGCGGCCGCGCAGAGCCAAGCTGAGGCGCCCGGCGTCATCGCGCCGCACCGAGGCGATGGCGCTGGCGCGCACCACGGTGCCGCGGTGCACCTGCCAGAACGCATCGCGGTCGAGCCGGGGCAGCAGATCCTTCAGCGGCGTGCGCACCAGGTATTCGTGCTCCGCGGTCAGCACCCGTACGTATTTGTCGGCGGCTTCGAAGCAGACCACCTCGTCCACCGGCACCATCTGGATCGTGTTGCCGACGCCGGCCTGGATCATGCGCAGCGGTGCGGCTTGCTGCGCGCTCGGCCCCGCTCCGGCGGCCAGCAGCGCGCGCAGGTGTTCGACGGCCTGCTCCAGCGGCGCTTGTGGATTTGCAGCGGCCTGCGACGATGCGGCAAGCGCCTGCTTCAGCTTCGCGACGGTTTTTTCGAGCCGCGCCGGCTGCACCGGTTTCAGCAGGTAGTCGATGGCCTGCGCTTCGAACGCCTGCACCGCGTACTGGTCGTACGCGGTGACGAACACCAGCGCGGGAAACGGTTTGTCCGCCGCGTGTTCCGGCGGCCAGGCATCCGCGAGTTCGGCGGCGGCGTCGAGGCCGCTCATCCCCGGCATGCGCACATCGAAGAACAGCAGATCCGGCGCGAGGCCAAGCGTGCGCGCGACCGCCGACGGGCCGTCGCCGACCACCGCGACGAGAGCCAACTCGGGCCAGGCGCGCGCCAGTTCCGCCTGCAGCGCGGCAGCGAGCAGCGGCTCGTCCTCGGCGATCAACGCGGTCGGCCGGGTCATACGGCGGCGGCCTGCGGCGCCTCGGTTTTTTGCAAAGGAAATCGAATCAAAGCCCGGGTACCGCCTTCATCATTAGCTATCAATTTCATAGTAAATCGATCGCCGTACGCGGCCTGCAGGCGTTCGCGCACCTGGACCGTGCCGAAGCCGCCGCCATGCGCGACATCGACGTCCTGCGCCAGGCCGACGCCGCTGTCGGCGACTTCCAGCTCCAGCCAGTCGCCGTCGCCGCGCGCCGTGACAACGATGCGTCCGCCCTGCACCTTGGGCTCGAGTCCGTGCCGGATAGCGTTCTCGACCAGCGGCTGCAACAGCAGCGTCGGCACCGGGTGGGTTGAGAGCGCGGGCGGCAGATCCAGGTCATAGCAAAGGCGCGCGCCCATGCGCACCGACATCAGCTCCAGATAGTCGCGCAGCCGATCGAACTCGTCCGACAGCGGGTGCTCGGTGATGCGCGATGCGCCCAGCGTCGCGCGCAGGTAGGCGATCAGGTGATCCAGCATCTGCTGCGCCTGGCTTGGGTCGGCCGCAATCAGTGCGCGCAGATTCGCCAGCGTGTTGAACAGCATGTGCGGCTCCAACTGGGTCTGCAGCAGCTTGAGCCGCGCCTCGGCCGCCAGCCGCTGCGCCTGCTGCACCTCGCCGTGCAGCTGCGATTGCCGGCTGCGGCTGTAGAAGTAGTAGCAGCCGGCGCCGCCGGCCAGCAGCGACACCAGCCACGAGCTGCGCTGCTCCAGCAGGCCGCGGTCCCACGACGACCAGCCGAACCAGCGGTCGGCCGCCAACGTGCCGAACAGATACCCGCCGGCGACCGCGACCAATACCAGCACCAATCCCTTTATTCCCGGCGGCCAACCGGGCCGGGTCGACGGGCTCAGCAGATAGGAGCCTGCTTCGGCGATGGCCCAGATGAGCGAGCCGATGCATAGCGAATACACCAGCGGCACCTGATACGGCTTGTCCGGCGTGAACAGGTACATCAGCGCCGACACCGCGAGGCACAGCGCCAGCGCCTTCAAATAGTGATTGGCCAGCCGCGCGACGTCGATGCGGCCCGTGCCTTCCGTCCTGCGGATGCGGCGCATCTGCGGGTCCGTGCCTTCAGGCGCCTTCCTGGCCGCGCTGCAGACGCTCGCGTTCGCTTTGCGCCAGCCGCGCGCGCACCGCGCTGCCCGGGCCGAACACGAACACCGAGGCCCAGTGCAGCACCAGCCCCAGCCCCCAGCCGAGCGCCGGATAGAGGTTCCAATGGCCACGCCCCGTCGTGGCGGCGATGAAGAACAGCAGCAGGTTGACCGCAAGATAGATCGCGGCGTGCAGGTACCAGCCGAGCTTGGCGCCGGCGCGCTTGTGCGCGAGGCGATCGATTTCGGGTTGCGAGAGCGGGGCATTCATGGTCGTCAGTTTCTCACGGTTGGTGGAACGAAGTGCCGGCGAGTTTCAGACGCCGGGCCGCAGCGCGCCGGGGTGTTCGCTGCGCAGCGCGAGTCGCCACAGCCTGGCCGCGCGGGCGGCGAAGGTGCCGCTGAACGCGCCGTACAGCGTGCCGACCACGAGCGCGAAGTCGGCATGCTGCGCGAGCGCGGGGTCCAGCGCCAGCTTCACGCCGACCACGTACTTCGTGAAGAAGATGCCCATCATCAGCGCGAGCGGCACCACGCTGCCGGGCACGATGAAGCGACGCCGCGCCGCGTCGTAGCGCACGCCGGCGGGCAGCGGGCGTAGCAGCACGATCGCCGCCAGCAGCGCCACCCCGACGGCCCAGCCGGCGAGCGCACTCGGCCCGCCTGGGGACCGGCCGAACGCCGAGGCCACGCCGTACAGCGACAGGCCGACCATCGCGAGCGGCAGCAGCGTCACGCGCGAGAGCTTCAACTGGCTGGTCAGCAATTGCCGCAGGCCGAGCCACAGCAGCAGCAGGAACAGCGCGAACACCCAGAGCGGGGTGTGGATCAGGATTTGCATCAGCATCATGTTGGTACTCCGTGAAGTTTTGGACGGTTTGTCCGGTCCATGGAGCGGTACTTTGCGCGGCCCAGGCGCCGGCGGCCAGCGCGTTGCGACGAGATGCAGAAGGCGAGGCGCGAAATGCCGCCGTGGCAGCGCAAACGGGAGCGGATGGGGAACTGATGGCGCTCTGCGCGCTATGACGGCGCCCAACCCGTGGTGCTTATAGCTGCAGATTCAGCCGCAGGTCCGGCCACAGGTTCCGGGGCTTGCGGCCGATCGCGCTCACCTTTCGATCATCGCGACCTGTGCCTGGATCTTGCCGTCCACGGCATGCGCCCCGAACCTGCGCGCAAGCGCGGCTTCGGCCGCATCGGTGGCTTCCGCCAGCCGTGAGCCGCCCTGCGCCTCGATTTCGTTGCGCAGCGGTGTGCCCTGGCAATAGGCGATTGCAGGCACACGCGGCGATTGCGCGCGGCTGCGCGCCGTGACCGTGGCCCATTGCGGTGACTTCGTGAAACCGCCTGCGGCAAGACCCTGTTCGATCTCGGACCGGTCGTGGTAACCGTGGGGCGTGCGGGCCATGAAGCGGGGCGGATCGTCCGGAAAGACGGCCTCCAGCGCCGTCGTGACGGTGTCCGCGAATTCGTTCTCGGAGATGGCGTCCCACACATTGAAGATGAAGACGCCGCCGGGCGCGAGCACACGGCGCGCTTCGGAGAACGCCTTCGCCTTGTCGGGAAAGAACATCACCCCGAACTGGCACACGACGAGATCGAATTCGCCGTCGTCGAACGGAAGCGCCGAAGCATCGGCTTGCCGCCACCGCACCGGACGCGCGGTCCCCGCGGCTACCGCTTCATCCAGCATGGCTTGATTCAGATCGGTGGCTACGATGGAGATCTGCGGGTCGGGCAAGCTGGCCAATGCACGCGTCACCACACCGGTGCCGGCAGCCACTTCCAATATCCGCGACCGGTTCATCGACCCGACCCGGCTCTTCAGATCGGCTGCGTACGGCTCGAAGATCAGCGGCACGAGAAGGGTCTCGTAGAGTTTCGCGATCGAACCGGAGAAAACCTTGTCGATGTCGGGCATTCGTGCCTCCCGGCCCGCGGCATGTCACGTTCTCGCGACGAACCGTATCCGGCCGGTTTTCAGGGCTCCACCACCGGTGCCGGCGGGCAGCAGCGGTACTCCTGCGACTGCTCCAGCAGCGCGATCTGCTTTTGCAGCAAATCATTCTCCAGCTTCTTGCGCTCGACGTCGAGCTCTAGCGACTTCAGCCGCGTCGGCTCGCAGACGTTGCAATGATCGAGGCAGCCCTTGACCAGGATCCCTGGCGTCGGCAGCGACGACTGTCGCACGAACGAGTAGCGTTTTTGCGCATCGCCCGAAACGTTGCCGTTCTTGTCGAGCAACCCCTGCTGGATCAGCTCGCCCTGCACCTGCTTCAGCGCCTGCGCGCGCATCGCGGCGGCCAGCACCGGGATCTGCAGCCGGAACGCCGCTGCGGTGGCGAACTGGTTGCTGCCGGACACGCTGGTTGCGGCCTCCAGATAAGTCGCCCGACGGTTCGCGTCGGTGGACAGCACGCCGTTCGAGAGCACGCCCACGCCCGAGCTCGGCGCCAGCGGATTGGCGGCGACGCGGGTGAAATCGTTCGCGGGGTCGGTGTCCATCATCACGCGCAGGTCGACCGATTCGAGCGTGTAGCTGATCGTCTGCGTCTTGTTGATCTGGTAGAAGAAGAAAGTGACGGCATGGCAGTCGTTGTTGTTCTGGAATTCGCGCGACGCGGATTCATAGTGGTCCTGCGATTCGCTCTCGGTATGGGTGCGGCTCTGCGCCTCGCCGATCGATACGCTGGAGGCCTTGCGCACGCCCATCTCCGCCGCCCGTGAAGACGACTGTGCATGCTGACTGTGCTCGCCGAGGAAGTCCGAGACGGAATTCGAATCGAAATTCCCGCTCATGCTGGCCGAGCCGCCCAAGCCGAAGACGTTCACGCCCGCGTCGGCCTTGCCGTCCACATGCGATTGCGACTGGTTGCTGGAATGCGCGTGGTCGCGCGAGTTCACGTCGAACAGCGAGTCGCTCATCTGCTGCATGAAGAACGACTCTTCCGACGATTGCGAATTGCGATAACCGAACTTGCTCTCGGTATCGAAGGTGAACTTGGAACGGCGGTCCGACGTGAACAGCCGCACCTTCTCGTCCGGCAGCAGCGTCGTGGTGTAGAGCAGGTCGCCGAGCGCGAGCGGCCCGCGGCAACGCTTCAGGTGGAAATGCAGCTTCACCTCGACCGGGAGGATCGGGGGCGCCACCGTGCCGGGCTGGCCGGCCACCGTGGTCGGGTAGGTCAGGCGGTAGAAGAAGTCGAGCTCGTCGCAGACGCCATCCGGCTCCAGCGGCGGGCAGCATGGAACGGTCTGTTTCGTGGTGTCGCTCTGCGTGGCCATGACGGCGCTCCTGTTCGGGGTGAAAGGCAAGAATGAAGTTGAACCGCGTGCTGCGCCGCCCGGCGCGAAGCGCAAGGGTCAGAAGATGATCGGCACCGAAACCACGCGGCACCGCCAATCGAACGTGACCCCTGGTGCGGCGGCGCCACCGGGTTGCCACGAATACACCGTGATCTGCAAATCCGTGTTCAGTGTTCCCGGCTGGGGGCCCACCGTCTGGTACGTCGTGGTGAGATAGAACGGAGCGGCACCGCGCGGCGTCGCCACGACATTGGCCGGATAGGCAAACACGAAGCTCGTCCAGCACAGAACCTCGCTCAGCAGAAAGGTCCGCTGGCCATTGGGCCCGGTCGAGCTCGTGCCGTCGACGTCCAGCAGGGTCGCGTCGTTGCACCGCTTGCTCGGGAAAAAGATGCTGCGCCAGGTCGCACTGCCGTCGGTGGTGCTGCTGGCGCTGACCGGGTACCAAAGGTTGAGGATCTGCGCGGGGCTGACATCGATCTCGTGTCCCGCAATCGCCTCGAGCTGCTTCTTGAGCTCCGCCGCTTTCTTCGAATCATCGGATTTGGCTGCCATGACTTTCTCCTTTACCCGCCTCTGCGGAACAATCCCTTCTTGAGCAATCCGGCAACGTCGCGGGCGTCCACCGGTTGGATCGGGCGGCCGGCCGCGAACGAGTAGGCACGGCCGGTGACGGCGCCGCGCACCACGATCGGCGCCGCGCCGAGATAGCGCACGACCACGCTCGCGCGCGGCGCTGGAGCGTCGGCGAGGCGCGCGATGCCCCCGCCCGCGGCAGGCGATGCCCGCGGCGCGCTGGGCGCGGCGGACGCCTGGCTAGCTCTCAGTGCCATCCTGCCTTGACCGCAACACGACATGGTCATCGTTCTCCGGAAAACGGGGCGGCTCCACCTGCAACGCGGCGCGATCCGCGCCGAACCGCTCCAGCAGGCAGGCCGCCCCGGAAAGCGCGAGCCAGGCGAGCAGCCAAGTCGGCGCCGAGCGGGTGACGGCCAGGGCGAACGGCGCCGCGATCCACAGCGAAAGGCACTGGAAGCAATCCATCCATGTGCCAAGCAGGCTCGAGCCGAGCTTCGATCGCAGTTTCAGGACCAGATCCCATGGTCCGTCCTCCGCCGCGATCAGGTGCGTGACGCGCCACGTGGCCAAAGCCGCAAGCGCGAAGACCATTGCGGAACTCCATGCTTCCACGGCTCGTCAGACCCACGCCGTTCGCGTTCCGCGCGTCGCGCGTTCCGCCGCTCAGCCCACCGCCTCCCGCGGCGGCGCGCAGACGCCGGGGCACAGGTCCGGGCGCAGCACGGTGAACGACAGCTCGAACTGGTTGTGGTGCGTCACGCTGGGGTCCGAGCAGCCGCTGGTGGTGCGCTTCCACGCCCACAGCCGTAGCAGGTAGGCGCAGCACTCCGGAAAATCAGTGCCGCGCAGCACGACCTTGAAATCGCCGCCATGCCAGTGCGCGCGCGGCGCGCCCTGGGCCAGCGCCTGGCTGTAGCTCGGGCCGACTTCGGCGGTCGGATCGGCCGACAGCACACCGACGCCACCGGTCGCATCCACGTACAGCGGCGCGGCGATGTAGAACGCCTGGTTCGCGCCGTATTCGGCGCGCAACCAGTAGCCGCCGAGGTGGCCGTCCTGCACCGTCGCCGGGCAGGTGACGCTGAAATGAATCGTCAGCGTGTCGGCCGGCTCCAGCCGCGCGATGTCGCAGGCAGAGACGCATTCCTGACCCGGCAGCCCTTCGTTCTTCCAGATCTCGCGGATATAGCAGTCCGGCTCCACCGTGCAGGCATGGATGATGCCGCCGCAGGCGTGCGGAATCTTGCACGGCGAAGGCAGCGTTGGTGCGGGGTGCGTCAGCGCCTGGTTGTCGATGCGCAGATACACCCGCTCGGCCGTGTCCTTGCCGCAGGTCGGCAGGATGCGCTCGCTCGCCGCGATCAGGTTGTCGGCGGCGTCCGCGGCGAAGGCGTCGAACTGCAACTGGTACAGCGCATCGGGGGTCAGCCCCGGCTGCGTCGTGTCGAACTGGAACAGCGTCGCGTAGTCGTTCCAGATCACCTGGCCGCCGAAACGCGGAATGCCCGGATTCAGCTCCTCGTAGTGGCGCCGCGTGATGATCACCAGGTGGCCGTTCTTCGGCGCCGGCGTGAACGCGACCGGAACGAAGGTGGAGCCATCCCAGTAGCTGCGCGTGTAGCCGCCGAACGCCGGGCTGGCCAGATCGGCCCACGGCGCGCCGTTCTTCGAGATCTGGACCTTGAAGTAGTCGACGTCCCAGCCGACGCCGCCCTGGATCTGCAGCGAACCGTAGAACGGGTTGTCCTTCCACGGATCGGCGGCCGCCGCGCCGGTGTGTGCGTAGCCGCGCAAGTCGGGCGGGCCCGCATCGGCGCTGATCTGATCGACCGGCGTGCAGCCGACCCAGGTCAGCTTCAGGCATTCGGGGCATTCCGGGTCGCGGCAGGTCGGGATGCAGCAGGCGAGCTCGTTCGCGATCAGCGTCACGTTGAGCTGGGTCGGTATGTCCCAGCGCGTCTGCGCGTTGGTCTCGGTGTAGATCACGTTGATGCGGTCACCACAGCGCTGCGTCGCGCGGAACACGATGTCCGGCGCGCAGTCGCCCCGGCCCCACCACGGCCAGACATGCAGTGCCGCCAGTTCCTGCGAGGCCGGCAGCCGGGCCAGCAGCGCTTCCGGTGAGATCGCCGCGGCCGGCTGCTGCACCGCGGGCAGCGACAGCGCGCCGTGGGTTGCCGCGGCCAGCACCGGCCCCGGCAGGCTCGCGGCGCCGCCGAGCCATTGCTGGAACAGCGTCGGATCCGGATCGGGCCCCGGCGGCAACGGCGGCAGCTCCACGGTGGCGAGCAGCTGCTGGATACGCGCGAGGATGTCCGGGTCGATCGCAGGGTTCTGGCGCAGCCACGGCAGCCAGCGCAGACAGCACCAGCGAAAACGCATGTGGAAGTTGCCGTTGAGATCGGTGGTCGCGCTGGTGACCTGGTCGCGCCAGTACCACCACCAGAAGCGGTCCACGTCCCAGGCTTCGACGACCGCGCCGGGCACCGGCTCGTCGCAGAAGGTCCAGCGATGCAGCCTAGGGTCGTAGTGCCAGTGGCGGCAGACGATGCGGCCGTTGATCGTGTAGGTGTGACAGCAGACCAGCCAGCAGTAGTAGATCGCCGCATCGATGGCGATCGGCCCGATCTTCAGCTCCGCGCTTTTCGTGGCCGCGGCCTTCGTGCTGCCGCGTTCCTTCGCGGCGCCTAAGTCGATCACCTGCCTGACGGTGTCGATGCCGAGCAGTTCGCGATCCGCCACGTTCGGGCCGGCGAGCAGCACGACCGGGCACGGCAGCCGCGCGCCGGGGAGGGTCGGCGGCTCGAACTCCACCTCGAACGGCAAGCGCCGTTTCGCGTCGCTTGTTTTCACGACCGACGATCCGAGCACGCTTTCCTCGTGCACCACCGCGACGCGCAACTCCAGATCCGGCCGGTACAGATCGTCCGCAATCCCGGTCAGGTCCAACTCGCCGACGATCTTGGCCATGGCTCGCTCCTCGGGCAGCGCGGGTCGTCCGCGCGCGACTTAAGCCGAGCATGCGGCTGCGATGAGGCGCAGGGTTAGAACCGATCTGCGCTTGACTGGAACGATTCTGCGGCCGGGCTTGCGGACCGGACCGCGGCTATGCGTGAGGCCGGCGCTGCTGCTGGAACCGGGTCGCCGGCATGCCGACGATGCGCCGGAACATGCGCCCGAAATGCGACAGATCGTTGAACCCGACGGCATAGGCGACCTGCGAAACCGACGCCTGCGGCTCGGTCAGGAAGCTGCGTGCCTTGTCAATGCGGTAGTGCAGCAGGAAACGTCGATACGACATTCCGTGCTCGCGATGGAACAGGCGGCTGAACTCCGATTCGGACAGATGGCAAAGCCCCGCACTGGTTCCGACCGGGCAAGGCTCGCCGTAGTGCTCGCTGATCCAGGCGACCGCGGCGGCCGTGCGCGGAGCGGCGGTCAGCGGTCTGCGTAAGTGCCCGGCCGGAGCGAGCAGATCGCGCGGAAACGGCGTCGCCGGCCATCCATGGGACGCGATGGGTTCGACGGCCGTGAGTACCACGGCCTCGATCTGGCGCGCGAGTGTTTCGGCGGTGATGGGCTTGACCCGGTAGTCCCAGACTCGCGAGCGAAACGCCCACACCGCGAGCGCCTCGGAGTGGTATTCGGTGAACATCAGCACCGGCAGCGCCGGGAACTCGCGCCGCATCATCGGCACGGCCGCCAGGCGCGCGTGATCCGGGTAGTCGTACTCGATGCAGGCGAACTGCGGACGATGCGCCGCAACGGCGTGCGGGACTTCGGTGAGCTCGGTGATGCGAACCATGTCGCAATGCGACTGCGCGTCCGCCAGCAGACCGTGCTGCTGCGGCATGCAACGCAGATCGATCCAGACCGCTCGCCGCGCGCTCATCGCTGCACCATTTCCGCGGATTCCGCCCTGTGTGATTTGCTCGCTGCTCTGCGGCGATCCCGCCTCGTCGGCGGGCGGTCCCTTCGGAACACGCAGGCTCGCGAATGCTATGAAGATTCGGCGCGCCCGGTTGTATCAGCTTGCGTCGAACTGTTCGCGTGCCGCACTCGCGGATAACACGAACGGCTTAGCAGGCGATCGTCGTTCCTATCGTCGTACAGGCGTGCGGTCCGCTGCGCACGAGGCGAGCGCAGCACGGACCTGATTTTTACCAAGCAAGCGCTTGCCATAAATCGAACGGTCTGCTAAGGTCACCCGATGGCCCAGGTCGCACGTTCCCGATCGCTCGCTGCGGCGCAGGCCGATCGGTCGGCGCGGGCGTCGGTCGCGCCGGCGCTGCCGGCCACGACACCTGCGGCGGTGCCGGGCCGGCCGCGCGGGCGCCCGCGCAAGACCCATTCCGAGCGCGATCAGGGCAACCGGCGCCGGCTGATCGTCGAAGGCGCGGCGCGGTTGTTTCGCGCGAAGGGCTTTGCCGCGGCGAGCACGCGCGACATCGCGGCCGCGGCCGGCATGCGCGGCGGCTCGCCGTTCTACCATTTCGAGAGCAAGAGCGCGTTGCTGTACGAGGTGATGAGGGAAGGCATGGCGCAGGCTGCGGCGAGCCAGCGGGCCGCGCTCGCGCGCCTGGGCGCCAGCGCGACGCCGCGCGAGTGCCTGCAGGCGCTGATCCGCAACCACTTCGAGGTGCTGCTCGGTCCCGGCAATGATTTCATCCCGGTGATGCTGTACGAATGGCGCTCGCTGAACGCCGCGCAGCGCCGGCAGATCGCCCGGACGACCGACGCCTATTCGGCACAGTGGATGCCGGCGCTGGAAAAGCTGCACGCGGCCGGCGCGCTGCGCGCCAAGCCGCATGCGGCGCGTCTGCTGATCTTCGGCGCGCTGAACTGGTCGGTGCAGTGGTATTCGAAACAGGGACCGCTGTCGCTCGATGCGCTGGCGGCCGAGGCACTCGCGCTGTTCGTGGGAGACGATTGATGTACCGATCCGTGTTCGCGCCCCGGCTGCTGGACGGGCAGGTGATCGTCATCACCGGCGGCGGCTCCGGCATCGGCCGCTGCACCGCGCACGAAGCCGCGGCGCTGGGCGCGCAGGTGGTGCTGATCGGGCGCAACGCCGAGAAGCTGCGCGCGGCTGAAGCCGAGATCAGCGCAGACGGCGGCCGCGCCAGCCACGCGGTGTGCGACATCCGCCACGAAGCCGCGGTGCAGCAGACCGTCGCCGACATCGTCGCGCGCCACGGCGCGATCGACGCGCTGGTCAACAACGCCGGCGGGCAGTACATGACGCCGGCCGAGAAGATCAGCGCCAAGGGCTGGCAGGCGGTGGTCGACACCAATCTCACCGGCGGTTTTCTGATGGCGCGCGAATGCTTCAACCAGAGCATGGCCGCGCGCGGCGGGACTATCGTCAACATCGTCGCCGACATCTGGGGCTCGATGCCCGGCATGGCGCACAGCGGCGCGGCGCGCGCGGGCATGGTCAGCTTCACCGAAACGGCGGCGGCCGAATGGGCGCGGAGCGGCGTGCGCGTGAACGCGGTCGCGCCGGGCTATATCGCATCCAGCGGCATGGACCATTACCCGCCCGAGGCCGGACCCATGCTGCGCGAGATGCGCAAGACGGTGCCGCTCGGGCGCTTCGGCACCGAGGCCGAGGTGTCGGCGGCGATCGTGTTTCTGCTCAGCCCGGCGGCCAGCTTCATCAGCGGCACGGTGCTGCGCGTCGATGGCGCGCGGCCGCAGGTGCGCATGGGTTGGGGCGAGGTCGCGGCGCCGGCCGAGGTGCAGCAGCGCGCCGCGGTGCGGCCGTTCGACGGCTTTCATCGCTACCAGATCCCGAAGGTGTTCGGGTCATGAGCCTGTTCGAATCCAGTTGGAACCCGCGCTCCGAAGTCGCGCAGGCGCGACGCGCGGCGATGCTCGCGCGCATCGCCGCCTGGCGCGCGCTCGAGGAACGCGCCGCGCACGCGTCGGCCGCCGCCAAACCGGTGTTCGACAAGCGCGGCCAGTTGCTGCCGCGCGAGCGCGTCGCGCTGTTGCTCGATCGCGGTGCGCCCTGGCTGCCGCTGTGCACGCTGGCCGGCTACCTGCAGGACAGGAAGCACGCCGACAAGTCGGTGCCCGGCGGCGGCATGATCGCCGGCATCGGCTTCATCTCGGGCGTGCGCTGCATGGTGGTCGCGAGCGATTCGGGCATCGAGGCCGGCGCGATCCAGGCGATGGGGCTCGACAAGATCCTGCGCGTGCAGCAGATCGCGCTCGAGAACCGCCTGCCGTTCATCCATCTGGTCGAGAGCGCCGGCGCGAACCTGATGCGTTACCGCGTCGAAGGCTTCGTGCACGGCGGCGCGCTGTTCCGCAACCTGGCGCGCCTCTCGGCGGCGGGGCTGCCGGTGATCACCGTGCAGCATGGTTCGGGCACGGCCGGCGGCGCGTACATGCCGGGCCTGTCGGACATCGTGATCATGGTGCGCGGCCGCTCGCGCGCCTTCCTCGCCGGGCCGCCGCTGCTGAAGGCCGCGACCGGCGAGGTCGCGACCGAAGAAGAACTGGGCGGCGCCGAGATGCACACCGGCGTCTCGGGCCTGGGCGAATACCTGGCCGAGGACGACCGCCATGCGCTCGGCATCGCGCGCCAGGTGATCGCCGGTTTTCTCGAACAAAAAAGTGCTGTATCCATTGATGGGCAATCGCTTTCAGCTATTGATTCAGGAGCAACCGGCGCCGCCTTCGACGCCGACGAACTGCTCGGCCTGATGCCCGCGCATCACCGCGAGCCGGTCGACATGCGCGAGGTCATGCTGCGCCTGGTCGACGGCGGCGAACTGCTGCAGTTCAAGGCGCTGTACGGCGCCGCCACGGTGTGCGCGCAAGGCGCGATCGCCGGGCACCGCGTGGGCCTGATCAGCAACAACGGCCCGATCGACGTGGCCGGCGCGAACAAGGCCACGCACTTCATCCAGTGGATGTGCCAGCTCGGCCACCCCATCGTCTACCTGCAGAACACCACCGGCTACATGGTCGGCAAGGAGGTCGAGCAAAGCGGCATGATCAAGCACGGCAGCAAGATGATCCAGGCCGTGACCAACGCGACCGTGCCGCAGCTCACCATCCAGTGCGGCGCCAGCTTCGGCGCCGGCAACTACGGCATGTGCGGGCGCGGCTACGCGCCGCGCTTTCTGTTTTCATGGCCCTCCGCGAAGACCGCGGTGATGGGCGGCGAGCAGGCCGCGGGCACGATGCGCATCGTCACGGAAGGCGCCTTGAAGCGCAAAGGCATCACGCCCGACCCCGAGGAGTTGCAAAAGCAGTTCGACCAGATCGTCTCGATGTTCGAGGCGCAGGCCGATGCGCTCTACACCAGCGGCCTGCTGCTGGACGACGGCGTGATCGACCCGCGCGACACGCGCGCGGTGCTGGCGTTCTGTCTTTCCACCATCGCCGACGCCGCGGTGCGCACACCGCGGACCATGCAGTTCGGCGTCGCGCGCATGTGAGTGCTGCACACATCACGAGGAGACCCGCACCATGCAATGGACCCACGAGCACGAGGAAGTCCGCAAGACCCTCAAGCGCTACATCGACGAGCAGATCAACCCGTACGTGGACGAGTGGGAGGCGGCCGAGATCTTTCCCGCGCACCAGGTGTTCAAGGGCCTGGGCGATCTGGGCCTGCTCGGCCTGACCAAGCCGGAGGCATACGGCGGCATGGGGCTCGACTATTCGTACTCGGTGCTGATGGCCGAGACGCTGGGTTACGTGCACTGCGGCGGCGTGCCGATGGCGATCGGCGTGCAGACCGACATGTGCACGCCGGCACTGGCGCGCTACGGCAGCGACGAGCTCAAGCGCCAGTTCCTGGCGCCGGCTATTCGCGGCGACATGGTGGGCTGCATCGGCGTCAGCGAACCCGGCGCCGGCAGCGACGTGTCGGGCATCAAGAGCTTCGCGCGCAAGGACGGCGACGACTACGTCATCAGCGGCCAGAAGATGTGGATCACGAACAGCCTGCAGGCCGACTGGATGTGCATGCTGGTCAACACCGGCGAAGGACCGGTGCACAAGAACAAGAGCCTGGTCATGGTGCCGATGCGGGACGGCCCGAACGGCAAGCTCACCCAAGGCATCTCGGTCGCGCAGAAGATCCGCAAGATCGGCATGGACTCGAGCGACACCGGCCTGATCTACTTCGACGAAGTGCGCGTGCCGCAGCGCTACCGGCTCGGCGCCGAAGGGCAGGGCTTCATCTACCAGATGCAGCAGTTCCAGGAAGAGCGTTTGTGGGCCGGGGCCAACGCGCTGCAGGCGCTCACCAACTGCATAGCCTGGACCATCGAATGGGCGCAGGAGCGCAAGCTGTTCGGCAGCACGCTCGCCGATCAGCAATGGGTGCAGTTCAAGCTGGCCGAGCTCAAGACCGAGGTGGAATGCCTGCGCGCGCTGACTTACCGCGCCTGTGATTTGTACGTGAGCGGGCAGGACGTGCTGGAACTCGCCAGCATGGCCAAGCTCAAGGCCGGCCGCCTGATGCGCATCGTTCCCGACACCTGCCTGCAGTTCTGGGGCGGCATGGGCTTCACGCTGGAGAACAAGGTCTCGCGCATGTACCGCGACGGGCGCCTGGCCTCGATCGGCGGCGGCGCCGACGAGGTGATGCTCGGCATCCTCGCGAAGATCATGGGGATCGCCAAGAGGCCGGCGTGAACGCTCGTGTGACAACGACGAGGCCGAGTGACTCCCTCTCCCGCTGGCGGGAGAGGGTAGGGGTGAGGGTGGCCTCGCCACGCGCACTGCCGGTGCACCCCCTCACCCCCACCCTCTCCCCCAAGGGGGCGAGGGAGCACCAGCCGCAAGGAAGCGGTTGGTGAAAAAAATCCTCATCGCCAACCGGGGAGAGATCGCCCGTCGCGTGATCGTCACCGCGCAGCGCATGGGGATCTCGACCGTCGCGGTGTATTCCGAGCCCGATGTCAACGCGCTGCATGTGCGCGAGGCGACGCTGGCGTTCGCGCTCGGCGGCTCAGCTTCAGCCGACAGCTATCTGCGCACCGACAAGCTGCTGGCGGCGGCACGCGCCTGCCACGCCGACGCGGTCCATCCCGGTTACGGCTTTCTGAGCGAGGACGCAGCGTTCGCGCAGGCGGTGCAGGATGCGGGCCTGATCTGGATCGGTCCGCCGCCGGCCGCGATCCGCGCGCTCGGCAGCAAGGCCGCGGCGAAGGCATTGGCTGCCGCGCAAGGCGTGCCCTGCCTGCCGGGCTACGCGGGCGACGATCAAAGCGAGGCGCGCTTCGTGACCGAGGCCGGGAAGATCGGCTTTCCCGTCATGGTCAAGGCCGTGGCCGGCGGCGGCGGGCGCGGCATGCGGCTGGTCGGCGATGCGGCGCAGCTGCCGGCCGCGCTTGCGAGCGCGCGCTCGGAAGCGCTGGCCGGTTTCGGCAACGGCGATCTGCTGATCGAACGCGCGCTGCTGCACCCGCGCCACGTCGAGGTGCAGGTGTTTGCCGACGTGCACGGCCGCTGCATCCATCTTGGAGAGCGCGACTGCTCTGTGCAACGCAGGCACCAGAAGATCATCGAAGAGTCGCCGAGCCCCGCGGTCTCGTCGCAGTTGCGCGAACGCATGGGCGCGTGCGCGGTGGCGCTGGCGAAGGCTGCGGGGTACGTCGGTGCCGGCACGGTCGAGTTCCTGCTCGAAGGAACTAAATTTTTCCTGATGGAGATGAACACCCGGCTGCAGGTCGAGCATCCGGTGACCGAGGCGCTGACCGGGCTCGACCTGGTCGAATGGCAGATCCGCGTCGCGCGCGGCGAGCCGTTGCCGCTCGCGCAGCAGCAGGTCCGGCTGCAAGGCCATGCGATCGAAGTGCGGTTGTGCGCAGAGGACGAAAACTACGTGCCGCATGCGGGCCGCATCCTGCACTTCGCCGCGCCGGCGGCCGCCGCGTTCGAGCGCGCGCCGCTGCGCTTCGACCACGCGATCGAAACGGGCGGCGAGGTCACGCCGTACTACGACGCGATGCTCGGCAAGCTGATCGTGCACGCGGCCACGCGCGCCGAGGCGATCGATGCGCTGATCGGCGCGCTCACGCAGACCGAACTGCTGGGCCTGCCGAGCAATCGCGGCTTTCTGGTCGCCTGCCTCGACGACGCGCGGTTTCGGCAAGGCGAGGCGCTGATCTCGTTCCTGGCCGAGCATGGCGACGTGCTGCGTGACGTGCTCCTAGAAAGAGAGCGCATTGCGCATGGCCAATGTGGGCTTGCGGCCGGTTTTGCTATCAATCACGGTGATTTGCCGTGCCGGTTCGCCGTGCCGCTGCGGCTGTCGCACCGCGGCGAGGTACTGGCGCGTTCCGTGCTGGCGCGGCCGGGGGGCCTCGACTTGCTGGGCGAGCCGGCGCGCCGCATCGACCTGCACGCGTTGCCGGATGGCGGCGTGCAATGCAGCGA
Source organism: Burkholderiaceae bacterium (assembly GCA_030123545.1). Lineage (NCBI taxonomy): Bacteria > Pseudomonadati > Pseudomonadota > Betaproteobacteria > Burkholderiales > Burkholderiaceae > Burkholderiaceae bacterium. The sequence goes on from CP126124.1 coordinate 1,206,850, forward strand.
GGGCGGCGTCACCCGGCGCGTGCGCGCGGTGCAGGTGCCGATGCTGCCGCGGACCGGCGCGGCGCGCCGCTGGCACGCGCAGGCCGATGGCGTCGATTGGTGGTTCGACGATCTGTCGTTCGAGCCCGCGGCCGGTACCGGATCGGCGCAGGCAGCGACCGAACTGCGCGCGCCGTTCAACGGCCGCGTGGTGCGCGTCGCGGCCCAGGCGGGCCAGGCGCTGGCGGCCGGCGACGTGGCGGTGGTGATCGAATCGATGAAGCTGGAGCACAGCCTGTCGCCGCGCGCCGCGGCCATCGTCGCCGAGGTGATGGTGAGCGAGGGCCAGCAGGTGAATCCCGGTCAGGTGCTGCTGCGCTTCGAGGCGCCGGCTGGGGACCAGGACGCCGCGAAATGAACGCCGACGCCGCGATGAGCGCCGCCGAGTTGCGCGAAGCGCGCACCGCGCTGGCCGACATGGTCGAGCGCTTCGCCCGCACCGAGATCGCGCCGCATGTCACGGCCTGGGATGCCGCCGGCGAGTTTCCGCGTGCGCTGTACCGCCGCGCCGCCGAGCTCGGCCTGCTCGGTCTGGGCTACCCCGAAGAGCTCGGCGGCACGCCCGCGCCGTACGCGCTGCGACTGGCGATGTGGCGCGCGCTGTGCCGCTACGGCACATCGGGCGGCGTGCAGGCGAGCCTCTTGTCGCACAACATCGGCCTGCCGCCGGTGGTCGCACTGGCGAGCGAGCAAGTCAAGCGCGAGGCGGTACCGCCGGTGCTGGCCGGCGAGAAGATCGCCGCGCTCGCGATCACCGAACCGGGCGGTGGCTCCGATGTCGCGGCGCTGAAAACCTGGGCAAGGCGCGACGGCGACGACTACGTGGTCGATGGCGAGAAGATCTTCATCACTTCCGGCATGCGCGCCGACTGGATCACGCTGGCGGTGCGAACGAGCGAAGGTCGCGGCGCGAGCGGCATCAGCCTGCTGCTGGTGCCGGGCGACAGCAAGGGTTTGAGTCGCACGCGGCTCGACAAGATGGGCTGGCTTTGTTCGGACACCGCGCAGCTGCGCTTCGACGGCATGCGCGTGCCGGCGCGCTATCTGCTGGGCGCGGAGGGCGCGGGCTTTCGCGCCATCATGGGCAACTTCAACGGCGAACGCATCGGTATCGCGGCCGGCGCTTTGGGTTTTGCCGAGGCCTGCTACGACGAGGCCTTGAGTTGGGCGCGACAGCGCAAAACCTTCGACCGGCTGCTCACCGAGCATCAGGTGATCCGCCACAAGCTGGTCGACATGCAGCAGCACATCCGCGCGACCGCCGCCTGGCTGGAGCAACTCGCGGCGCGCGCCGACGCGGGCGATGACGGCGCCGCTGCGCCGCCGGGCCGCCCCAAGGCGCAGCAGCCCCCTTGGGGGGCAGCGACCCATGCGCAGCAGGGGAGCGTGGGGGCACACAATGATTGGGTCGGCGAGATCTGCACGCTGAAGAACCAGGCGACGCAGACGATGCAGTTCTGCGCCGACGCTGGCGTGCAGATCCTCGGCGGCATGGGCTACATGCGCGGCACGGTGTGCGAGCGCATCTACCGCGAAGTCAAGGTGATCACCATCGGCGGCGGCACCGAGGAGATCATGAAGGAGTTGGCGGCCAGGCAATGGGGGATCGTGTAGGCGCGGTCTCAACTCGCTCGTGACTTGATCCACCGCAAACACCGCCGAGCGTCGAAGGCGGATCGTCGTGGGGCAGGCGCGGCGGGCTTCACGCCGCAATCGTTCTTCGGGCGCGTGGTGGTCGACATGATGGGTTCGCGGGCGGGCAAGTTTCCTGACTTTCGACGCCTGTTGCGCGGGGGGCGGGCATGACGCGTTGGCGCCGAGTCGCCGCGGTCGCGCTGGTCGTCTTGCTCGGCGCCGCGATCGTGGGCTGGCTGAAGCCAGGAGGCCGATGATGGGCTGGCTCAAGTGGCTTCTCGTCGTGGTTGTCACGCTTCCCGTCGTCACGGTCACGCTGATGGCCTGGGGAGCGTCCGTCTGGCGAGCCAGCACGGGCGGCCTCATCCAGCGCCTGGAGGCGGCACGCGTGGCACCGATGCCGCCGCGCTACCACAGCGCGCGCGAGCTGCCCGGCCTGCCCGGGCCGGTGCAGCGCTTCTTTCGCACCGTGCTTGCCGAAGGTCAACCGATCGTCGCCGCAGTCAGCGTCGAGCACCATGGGATGTTCAACATGGGCGAGACGACCGATCGGTGGAAGCCCTTCGCGAGCCGGCAGCGCGTCGTGACCCGTCGGCCCGGCTTCGTATGGGACGGCAAGGTCGCCGCGGCGCCCGGCATGGCGGTGCACGTGCATGACGCGTACATCGCGGGCGAAGGCATGCTGCGTCCCGCGATCGTCGGCCTGTTCACGCTGACGGATCTGCGCGGCACCGACCCCAAGGAGGGCGGCATCGCGCAGGGCGAACTGATGCGCTTTTTCGCCGAGGCGGCGTGGTACCCCACGGCCTTGCTGCCGAGCCAGGGTGTGCGCTGGGAGCCGGTGGACGATCGCACGGCGCGCGCGACGATGACGGACGGCGAGCTGATGGTCACGCTGAGCTTCGGCTTCGCCGACGACGGGACGATGGCCAGTGTGCGCGCTGAATCGCGCGGCCGCACGGTCGGCGGCAGGGTGGTGAAGACGCCGTGGGAGGGCCGCTGGTCCAACCCGCAGAGCCAGGGCGGCATGCGGGTTCCGATGAGCGGCGAGGTCGCGTGGCTTACGCCGCAAGGGCGCAAACCCTACTGGCGCGGCACGATTCGCCGGCTCGAATACGAATTCGCGAGTGACCGGTAGGCGGCGGTGCCGTCGGTGATTGCGTCGGTATGATGATCCGCGGCGACGGGCCGGCTGCTGCGCCGCATCACCGCGGCCGACGCCCATCTGCGCCGCGCGTATCGTCTTTTGAAGGAGACACACCATGATCGACATGCCCGTTACCGAAGCGCTGCGCCGCATCAGCCGCGTCGCGCTCGGCGATTTCGTGCATCGCAGCGCGCTCAAATTCGGCGAGCGCACCGCGGTCGTCGATGGCGCGATCCGCCTGAACTATGCCGACCTCGACGCCCGCAGCTCGCGCTTCGCGCACCACCTGATCGCCACCGTCGGCAGTGGCAAGCAGGTCGGCATGCTGTGCCTGAACTCGGCCGACATGGTGGTCGCCTACAACGGCATCCACAAGTCGGGCAACGTCTGGGTGCCGATCAACGTCCGGCTCGACGCCGCGACCGTCGAGTACGTGCTGGTGCACGCCGAGGTTTCCGCGGTCGTGGTCGACGAGGCGCTGCACGCCGATCCGGCGCTGGCCGCGGTGCTGGGCAAGCTGGGCGTGCCGCTCGTGTTGACGATGGCGGCCGGCGCCGCCGGCGCGGGCGCGGGCGCGGGCGCGGTGACGCTGGCGCAGGCCGAAGCCGGCCGCAGCGACGCACTGCCCGAGATCGCGATCGCCGGCGATGCGCCCGCGCTCGTCATGTACACCAGCGGCACCACCGGCAGTCCCAAGGGCGCGGTGCATTCGCACGCTTCGGTCGCGGCCGCGCTGATGGGCAACATGGCGGGCTTCGGCATCACCGAGCGCGACGTGTTCTCCGGCGTGCTGCCGCTGTTTCACTGCGCGCAGCATTGCCTCGCGGCCACGGTGCACATGGCCGGCGGCTGCGTGGTGCTGCTGCGCGGCTTCGTGCCCGATGAAGTGCGCGCATCGATCCGCAACGAGAAATACACCGGCTTCACCGGTCTGCCGATGATGTACGCGGCGCTGCTGGCCGATCCGGGCTTTCGCGCAGACACGATGCGCCTCGCGATCTACGCGATGGCGCCGATCCCCAAGCCCCTGATCGCGCAGATCGCTGAGCGCATGACGGCGAACGTGATGCTCGCCACCGGCCAGACCGAGATGTATCCGGCGACGATGACGTTCCGTCCGCTCGAGCACCCGAATCTCGACGCGAACTACTGGGGCAGTTCGCTGCCGCACAACGAAACCGCGGTGATGGACGATCAGGGCCATCTGCTCGGCGAAGGCGAGCCCGGCGAAATCGTGCACCGCGGCGCCAATGCGATGCTGGGCTACCTGAAAGACGCGCAGGCCACGGCCGCGGCGCAGCGCTTCGGCTGGCACCACACCGGCGATCTCGGCATGTGGGGGCCGGGCGGCCAGATGATGTTCCTCGACCGCAAGAAGGACATGATCAAGACCGGCGGTGAGAACGTCGCCAGCGTCAAGGTCGAGGCCGTGGTGCTGGCGCACCCGGGCGTGGCCGGCGTCGGCGTGATCGGCCTGCCGCACCCGCGCTGGGCCGAGGCGGTGTGCGCGTTCGTCGTCAAGAAGCCCGGCGCCGAGCTGGACGAGGCTGCGCTGCTCGCGCACTGCCGCCAGCACCTGGGCGGTTTCGAGGTGCCGAAGCTGATCTGCTTCGTCGAGGCGCTGCCCGCGACATCCACCGGCAAGGTGCAGAAGCACCTGCTGCGCAAGCAGTTCGAGAAGATCGCCGAGGCGGCTTGGGCGAAAGAGGGCTGATCGGCTCAGGGCTTCGGCATGGCCGCCACGTCGAGCTTGGCGTCGATCAGGAACGGACGCTTGCGGTCGCGCTGCGCGATCGCCGTCATCGCGGCGTCCAGGTCCGCCTTGCTGCGAACCGTCATGCTCTGCAGGCCGAACGCGCTGCCGATCGGGGCGAAATCGGGCCAGCGCTTCAATGACGTGGCCGGGTCCATGTCGCGGGCGGCGTACTGGATGTATTCCGCGCCGTAGCTGCCGTCGTTGCAGATCACGATCACGATATCGAGCTGGTGCTCGACCATGGTGGCGAGTTCGCTGAAGCCGCTCATCATGAAACCGCCGTCTCCGGCGACGAGCAGGGTCGGCCGTCCGTTCGCCGCCACCGCCGCGCCGATCGCGGCGCCGACACCGAGGCCGATCGATGCAAAACCGATGGTGTCGACGTAATCGCGCGGGTTCTGCACGTCGATGCCGGGCCACGCGCCGTACAGGAAGCGCCCGGTGTCGCTGACATGCACCCGGTCTTTCGGAAACGATTGGTTCAGCGCCTGCATCAGCTCGAACAGATCGACGGTACCGGCGGCCGGCGCCCTGTGCATGCGGCGCGGAGCGCTGCGCAGCGCGCTGATTTTTTTGCGCAGCTCGTCACTGCGATAGCCCGAGCCGGGGATCTCGGCCTCGTCCAGCCACTTCACCATGGCGTCCGCGGTCAGGCCCGGGTCGCCGACCAGGCCGACGTCGACCGACGTGAGGCGGCCGATCTCGCCCGCGACCGGATTCACCTGGATGATGCGTTTCCCTTTGGTCAGGCCGCCGAGGCCGCTGGTGAACTTGTTGAGGCTCGCGCCGAACACGATCAGGCAATCGCTCGCGCCGATCACGTCGAGCGCGACCGGGTTGCTCACTGTGCCGCAGAGGCCGACATTGAACGGGTCGTTCGCGAACAGTCCCTTGCCGCGCACCGATGTCGCGACCGGCGCCTGGATGCGTTCGGCGAAACGCAGGATCGCGGCCTCGACCTGCGGGTCGCGCGCGTCGCGGCCGCCGATCACCACCGGGCGATGCGACGACGCGAGCATGCCGACCGCGTTGTCCATATCGGCGCTCGAAGCGATCACGCTGCGCGTCTCGGGAAAGTAGAGTTTTGCCTTTTGCTCGTCCGCATCCAGCCATTGCATTTCGATCGGCATGTTCAGCACCACCGGCCGGCGTTCCAGCCGTGCGCGGTGGAACGAGCGCGCGAGGTCTTCCGCCACCGTCTTCGGCGACCGCAGCGGCTCGAACCCCGCGCCCGTGGCTTCGATGAAGGCGCGCTGATCGATCTTCTGCGGGTGCTCGCGATCGTCCGCCGGCGTGTCGCCCGCGAGCAGCACCATGGGCACGGCGGTTTTCACCCCTTCGACCAGCGCGGTGAGCGTGTTCGTCAGCGCCGGCCCGTGCGTCACGGTGGCCACGCCGATCTGCTCCGAGACGCGTGCGTAGCCCAGCGCCATCAGCACCGCGCCGGCTTCGTGCGTCGCGCCGATGTACCTGCCCTTGCAGTCGCGGATGTAGCTGTCCACCATGAACAGGTTGCCGTCGCCGACCAGGCCGAACAACTGCGTGACGCCGATATCGGCGAGCGCGCGAGCGATCGCTTCGTAGACTTTCATCGTGCGGTCTCCTGGATTCGCCGGGTCGTTGTTCGATGGAACGGCCATGGTAGCGGGCAACGCCGCCCCTTGCGCCGTCTGGCCTATGCCGCTCATCGACGCTCCGCGCCGTCCGGTTCAGCGTGCCACGCGCGCCAGGTTCAGCGCCAGCAGCCGGCGCAGGATCTCGTCGTCGGGTAGCGCGGCGTTGTTGCCGACTCAGAACCGCTTTTGATGTTCTCGGCAATACTGGCGGCCACCGAACCGCTCCGCTTGATTCCAGCAATATTTGCCTTCCGCGAAGCTGATCTTCTGGCCGCACTCGGCACAGATCAGGCGCTTGGCCGATGCCGCATCATCGGCTTGCGGCGGGGGTGAAGGGGCGGTGGCGGCCGACGCCGCCTGGGCTGTTGCCGGCGCGGCTGCAGAGGGTTGCGCCGCATATTCGGCGGTCGGCTCACGCACCTGCGCCCGTGCGGCCGGTGCAGCTGCTGCCTTGCTCGGCTGCATGAATTCCGGCAATGCGAGCAGGTCGGCCGGCTGGTGCTGTCGCTTCAGCTTTTCGCCCCATTCTTTGATGGTCTCGAGGCTGCGCATGTTCAGCACACCCTTAAAAACGGTGCCGGCGCCGATGCCGTCGACGAATTTCTTGTGCCACTCGGGGAACTGGTCCGCCTTGATGACCGCCGAGGTGTCGAACGTTTTCGATGGCGGGCGCCGAATGATCGCTTTCGGATGCAGCATCACCAGGTGAATCATCTCCAGGCCCATCTGCATGCGCCCAGTTATTTCCAGTCGCTCGAGCAGCTTGACCAGCACCCGTTCGTGGCGCCGGCTTTGCTCGATCGGCGACGGGATGCCGAATTGATCGTCGTCGTATTCGGCAGTGAACTCGCCCTGCTCGTTGATGATCAGGTTTCCCGCATAGTTCTTAGTTTCGATCAAGTAGATGCCGAGCGCGCGATCGATGATCAGGTGGTCGATCTGCGCCACGTCGCCATCGACGACGAAGCGCAGGTCATGCAACACCACGTGATTCTTCGAATCCTTGAAGTGGTTTTCGATGTAGTACGCGGAATCTCGCTCGCCCTCGATGCCCTTGCGCAGCCGCGCTAACCCGGATATTTCACCAATAGTGGGTCGGCAGCCTCGTGCGTGAGCGCGTTGACATTGGTATCTGACGCCAATTTCAACCGAGGACTGCCGATGCCAAAGTGTACCGATGGGACGATGGATTTGGGGCGCGTGGGCCGGCGCATCATCGAGGCCAACTTCGAAGGCGGTGACATTGGCTCGGACGGTGGAGTTTTGCTGCTGCGACGCGTCGATGAGCGCATTGGTTTGAGCCGATCTGCCGCAGCCGTGCTCAGCGACCCACGCGATCCGGGGCGCATCACGCATGGCCTGCGCGAGCTGCTGGCGCAGCGCGTCTACGGGTTGTGCTGCGGCTACGAAGACCTCAACGACCACGACATGCTGCGCTCGGACCTGCTGATGCAGACCGCCGTAGGCCGGGTCGATGCACTGGCCTCCTCGCCCACACTGTGCCGCCTGGAGAGCCGGGCCACACGCGCGCAGGCGCTGGCCCTGCATGGCGTACTGATCGAGCAGTTCATCGCCAGCCACCGGAGCGCGCCCGCGGAACTGGTGCTGGACATCGACGCCTCGGATGTGCCCTTGCACGGCAGCCAGGAGAGTTGCGAGTTCCACGCCTACTACGACCACCACTGCTATCTGCCGCTGTACGTGTTCTGCGGCCAGGCCATGCTCGCTTGCGTCTTGCGGCGCAGCCGCATCGACGGGGCGAAGAACGCCGCGGCCGTCATCAAGCTGATCGTTGCGCGACTTCGCCGCGCGTGGCCCCAGGTGCGCATCATCGTGCGCGGTGACTCGGGGTTCTGCCGCCAGCGCCTGTTGCGCTGGTGCGAGCGCTCGGGCGTGAGCTACATCGTAGGTCTGGCGCGCAACGCGCGGCTGCAGGCCATCGTGCAGTACGCCGAGGCGATGCTGGCCGACGAATACGAACGCACGGGCGCCAAGCAGCGCCTGATCGGCGAGTTCGTCTACGCAGCCGATAGCTGGGACATCGAGCGGCGCGTGATCACGCGGCTGGAGTACGGTGCCCAAGGCAACAACCCGCGCTTCGTGGTGACCAACCTCCAAGGCGACGCCGTCCAGCTGTATGAGCGGCTGTACTGCCAGCGCGGCGAGGCGGAGAACCGCATCAAGGAGGCCCAGCTCGACCTGTTCGGCACCCGGGCCAGTTGCCAGCGCTTCGCGGCCAACCAGCTTCGCTTGTTGCTGGCGGCGCTGGCCTACACGCTGATGCAGCGGCTGCGCGATCTGGCGCTCAAGAACACCGAGTTGGAGCGCGCCGCCGCGGCCACGATCCGCGTGCGACTGCTCAAGATCGGCGCGGCCATCGTGCGCAACACACGCCGTGTGCGCGTGTTGCTGGCTTCGCACCACCCGATGCGCAGCATCTTCCTCAGCGCCGCACAGGCCCTGGCCCCCTGAACCTCATCCAGTGCTGTCCCCGGCACACTGACAAACAACGGGGGAAAGGGGGTGCTGCGCCCCGAAACAGCCAACAACCCCATCCAGTAGCTCGCATCGGCCCAAAGGGCCGCGCTCAATGCCCGCCAGCACGCCCGGTCAACAGCCATCGGCTTGCTGATGAAATATCCGGGCTAACTCCTGGCGCAGCCACTTCTTCTGCGATGCACTGACCGTGCTCGCCTTTTGCAGGTCTTCGAGCAGGCGCAGGCGCTTGGATTTGTCGTCGGCCGATTTCAGCAACATCGGCGATCCCTCCCTCTGAGCTGATTCTGGCATGACGTGCTGCGGTGATCACCGTCGTGTGACCGATCGGTGGGCGCCTTCCGTCAACTAGTGCCGCGTCACGAGACCATATCGCCGTCGGCCTGCGCTTTTCTTTGCTGAACTGAACTCAAACCGGCTTCCCATGCCCGGTCAGCCCACCACCGCCATCCCCTCGCGCAGCCGCGCGGCGCTGGCATCGGCATGGGACTGCATGAGGCCTGATGCCCGTCGGTCCTGCGCAAGATGCTCCCAAAACTGCAGCGCCGCGCGGGCCGCGGCCCGCCAGGCCGCGCGCTCGGTGGGCAGCGGCAGCGGCGGCTCCAGCACGGCAAACCGAGGCACCTCGCCACCGGTCAACGGTGCGTGGCGCATCGGCAGCATGTCGTAGGCCGGGGCCAGCGCCAGCCGGCCGGCCTGCGGCTGAAAGCTCAGGTTGCCCGGGTGCATGTCGGTGTTGTCGATCAGGCGGCCAAACCACCACAGCTTGGCAATGGCTGTCTGCGCTCCCTCGGCCAGCACACCCGCGCGCGCCAGCGGCGCCGCCAACTCGGGCCAGGCGCGGTGCGGCAGGCCCAGGAAGGCGGCGTTGACCGCCTCCAGGCTCACCAGCGGGCTGCGGCCCCAGCGGCCGTGGCGATCGAAGCGCTCCACCTCCAGGAAGGTGCGGCCACCCGCCGCCAGCCGGCTGCGCGCGGCCGGCAGGCCGTGCCCGGCCAGGGCCTGCAGCGCCAGATGTTCGGCTAGCAGCAGGTCGGCCCACCGGCGCTCGGCCGGCGTGTCGCCCGCGCCCGAGAACTTGACCAGCACATGCGGCGTGCGCGCCGCCTCGCCGGGCTCGAACGGGTCGGGTTGCGGCACGGCACGCAACGCCGCGAACTTCGGGAATTCCCCCGCCGCGCTGGAGCCCGCGCCGCCGCCGGCCACGGCCTGCTCGGCCAGCGCCACATAGGCCTGGGCCAGGCCGTCCTCGTCCAAAGGCTCGGGCGCATTCAGGCGCCCGGCCTGCCAGCGGCGCATGGCCGCCTCGCCCACGATCAGGTCGCCCGGCATGTCCCAGCCCGCCTGCGCCAACGCCAGCAGCACCTCGTCATCGCTCCAGGCGCGCGGGTCCATGGGCAGTTGCAGGCCTTCGTGCACCGCGCGCGCAAACTGGCGGCTCATGTAGCCTTGCGGCCGCATGTCCTGCAGCAGATACGGCAGGCCCGGCCACCAGCCGTCGCGCGACTCGTCGGGAAGCGGCCAGTCACCGCCCTCCAGGGCCATGGCTGTGCCCTGGGGCGCCACCAGCGCCAGCGCGGCAAAGGGCTGCGCCACGCCATCTTCGTCCACGCGGTACACCGGCAGGTCAGCCGCCTGCCCGCGCAAGCCGCGCCGCCACGCGTGGCGGGTGCGCCGGGCGCGGCCCAGGGTGATGACGGCATCGCCCGCGCCGCGCAGCAGGCGCTGCACGGTGGGCACGCTGACCCGCAGGTCGGCCGCCAGTTCGGGCGCACTCGCGGCTGGCCGGCGCCGCAATGCAGTCGCCAGACTATCAGGCGCAGCGGAGGCCATGGCCAAACTTGGTGATGACGTGATTCATGATCGGATTATCAATCATGAAATTGTTAAATATCAATAAGTTATGAATTTCATTTGATTGTTTTTGACGCGATAAAAGCGATTTTTCAATCGCCCCCCACCATTGGCCGGCGTGGTGGGCCTGCGCTGCAGAAGTGAATGCGGCGAAGCGGCCTCAGGCCCGCTCGCGATTGAGCGCCAGCAGCCGGCGCAGGATCTCGTCGTCGGGCATCTCGGGCGTGTAGTCGGCCCAGCCGTAGGCAGCGTCGAGCGCCGCGTGCGCCTGCGCGAGCCACGCGGGGCGCTGGTTGTAGAGGCGGGTCAATGTGCACTGCTGCAGCGCTTTCGCATCCGCTTCGGCGAGGCCGGGGCGCGGTTCGATCCGGTCCGGGTATGGCGAATGGTCCATGCCGGGCGGCACGACCTCGGGAACGCGCACGGTCCACTCGGGCGGGTTCAGCCAGTTCTGCCGCAGCGTATCCAGACGGTGCGCGGCCTCGGCGATCGCGACGGCGTGCGCGCGCAGCGCGGCGTCGAGGTTCTTGCCCGGCGCCTTGTTCTCCCACGCGAAATGGTCGCGGTAGAACACGTCGGCATAGCCGCGCGCCTCGCCGAGATGCAGCGACCTTTGCTCGAACACGTAGTCGGCGGTGTCTCCGCTGCCGGGCTTGGGAACATCGAGCAGCTCGCACAGGTCGAGGAAGTGGCTCTGCGCGCCTTGCTCCTCGTTCAGGTACGCAGCGGGGCCACCAGGGCCCCATTTGGCGATGAAGTGCTGCGGGGTCATGGGGGTCAAAGGACTCATGCGCCGCGATCCTGGCGCTGCAGTTTCTGCAGCCGGTACAGCGCATCGAGCGCGTCGCGCGGGCTCATTGCATCGGGGTCGATCGCGGCGAGCGCGGCATCGACCGGCGACGGTTCGGGCGCGGCCGCAGCGGGTGGCGGCGCGAACAGGTCGACCTGCGCGCGCGCCTCGGTCTGCTGCGCCTCCAGTGCGGCGAGCGCCGCGCGCGCGTGGTTCAGCACCGCGGCCGGCATGCCGGCGAGGCGCGCGACCTGAATGCCATAACTCTTGCTCGCCGGCCCCGCCTGCAACTCGTGCAGGAACACGATGTCGTGGCCGGATTCAGTCGCGCTCACGTGCATGTTCACCGCGGCGTGGTGCCGCGCGGGGAATTCGGTCAGCTCGAAGTAATGGGTCGCGAACAGCGTGAACGCCTGTGTGCGGTCGTGCAGCTGCGCGGCGATGCCGCTGGCGAGCGCGAGGCCGTCGAAGGTCGAGGTGCCGCGGCCGATCTCGTCCATCAGCACCAGGCTGTGCGGCGTCGCCGCGTGCAGGATCTGCGCGGCCTCGACCATTTCGAGCATGAAGGTCGACTGCGCGTTCGCCAGGTCGTCGGCCGCGCCGATGCGGGTGTGGATCGCATCGATCGGTCCGAGCCGGCAACTCTCTGCCGGCACGTACGAGCCGATCGATGCGAGCAGCACGATCAGCGCGACCTGGCGCATGTAGGTGGATTTGCCGCCCATGTTCGGCCCGGTGATGATCTGCATCCGCGCCTTCGGGCCTAGCTGCGTGTCGTTCGGTATGAACGCGCCGGCGCCGGTCTCGGCAAGCCGCGCCTGCACGACCGGATGGCGTCCCGCGCGGATCTCGACGCAGGGCTCGCGCACGAATTCGGGCGCGCACCAGCCGAGGGTGAGCGAACGCTCGGCCAGCGCGCACAGCGCGTCGAGCGCGGCGAGCGCGCGCGCGAGGCGCACCAGCGTCGCAATGTGCGGCTGCAACTGCTCCAGCAATTGCTCGTACAGCCACTTCTCGCGCGCCAGCGCGCGCTCTTGCGCGGAGAGGGCCTTGTCTTCGAAAGCCTTCAGCTCGGGCGTGATGTAGCGCTCGGCGTTCTTCAGCGTCTGGCGGCGGCGGTAGTCGTCGGGCACCTTGGCGGTCTGGCCGTGCGTGACCTCGATGTAGAAGCCGTGCACCTTGTTGAACTGCACGCGCAAATTTTGAATGCCGGTGCGCTCGCGCTCGCGCGCTTCCAGCGCGAGCAGGAACGCGTCGCTGTTGTCGGTGAGCGCGCGCAGCTCGTCGAGCTCGGCGTCGAAGCCGGCCGCGATCACGCCACCGTCGCGCACCAGCGCGGCCGGCTCGTCCTGCAGCGCGCGCGCGAGCAGATCGGCGCAGCCCTCGGGCGGGTGCAGATCGGCGGAAATTTCAGTCAAAAGTGCCGCAAGCCCAGGTACACCCTTCGCTATTAGCTCCGATTTTTGTAGCGAATGGCGCAGCGCGACCAGCTCGCGCGGGCGCGCCTGGCCGAGCGCGGTGCGCGCGGCGATGCGCTCCACGTCGGCGATGCCCTTCAGGCCCGCGCGCAGCCGCTGCAGTGGTGCGGTGATGGCCGTGGTGCCTGTCATGCCGGCCGCGTCGGCCGGTGCGCCACCCAGGTCGGCGTGCCGGTCGCCGCGCAGCACCGCGATCGCAGCGAGCCGCGCGCGCGCCTCGCTGCGGTCGCGCCGCGGCTCGAGCAGCCAGCGCTTGAGCAGCCGGCTGCCCATGCCGCTCGTGCAGCTGTCGAGCAGCGAGAACAGCGTCGGCGCCGCTTCGCCGCGCAGCGTCTGCGTGAGCTCCAGGTTGCGCCGCGTCGCGGCCGGCAGATCGATCAGCTCATCCGCGCGCTCGACGATCAATTGCTGCAGATGCGGCAGCACGCGGCCCTGCGTGTGCTCCGCGTAGGCTAGCAGCGCCGCGGCCGCGGCCTGCGCCTCGTGCATCTCTTCGGCGTCCCAGGCCGCGAGGCTGGCCACCTGCAGTTGCTCGAGCAGTTTGCGCCGCCCCTGCGCCGCATCGAACTGCCACGCGGGGCGGCGCGTGACGACCGGCGCTGCGCCGGTCGCGGTTCTGTTGGCCGCGCCGCCGCCGACGGCGCCCGGCCGGCCTTCGTCCGCGTCGTCGGCGATCAGTAGCTCGCTCGCCGCGATGCGCTGCACCCAGTCGCCCGCCTCGTCCGAATCGCATTGCGCCAGGTGCAGCTCGCCCTGCGTCAGGCTGAGCCAGGCGAGGCCCGATCGGTTGCGCGCGCCGCGGTGCAGCGCGAGCAGCACCGTCTCGGCCTTCTCGTGCAGCAGCTCGGTGTCGGTCAGCGTGCCGGGCGTGACCACGCGCAGCACGCGGCGCTCGACCGGGCCCTTCGCCTGCGCCACGTCGCCGACCTGCTCGCAGATCGCGACCGACTCGCCGTGCCGGATCAGTCGTGCGAGGTAGTTCTCGACCGAATGGAACGGCACGCCGGCCATCACCACCGGCGCCCCGGCCGACTGGCCGCGCGTGGTGAGCGTGATGCCCAGCAGCCGCGCCGCGCGCTCGGCGTCGGCGTAGAACAGCTCGTAGAAGTCCCCCATGCGGTAGAACACCAGCGTGTGCGGATGCTCGGCCTTGATGCGCAGGTACTGCTGCATCATGGGCGTGTGCGTAGAGAAGTCTAATTTATCATTTGAAATCAACAACTTACGGACTCCTCAATCGCTTCTTGGTGTAATTTTGGTGTAATCCGAGCCATGTTTTGCATGCCCTCCCAGATGCGCTCAAGTTCCCTGGAGGACTCCGTGTCTATCCATCGTCCGTAGACCGTCACCAGCATCGAGTAGTCCTTGTGCCCCATCTGGTTGGCGATGAAGGCCAGGTTGCCCCGGGCCGTCAGGTTCCAGCAGGCGAAGGTGTGGCGAGTCTGATAGGCCGGCCGTGCACGAATCTCCGCGCGCCGGATGAGGTTGCCCCACTTAGTGTTCCAGGCGCTTGGCACGAAGTAGTCGTTCACGACCGCCTTGCGTGCCTGCGTCTTCGGCGACAGGAGCACACGCACGTGGTCGATGCGCGATTCATGCCGATTGAGCCATACGGTCAGGTCGGCCGTCTCGCGCTGCTCCGCATCGGCGACCAGCACCTTCAGTGCCTCGCGCGCCGGCGGCTGCAGCAGCACGGTGCGCTCCTTCTTCGTCTTGGGCACTTTGAACGTCACCGACTGCGTTACCGAACGGCGCACCTTGATATGACTGAAATCCGGTGCCACGTCCTCCACGGCCAAGGCGCACAGCTCGCCCGGCCGAAGCCCGGTATAGACCGCCACCGTCACGGCGGCCTTGTCGATGGGATGCAAGCATCCCTTCTCGATGAGCGCCAGGTACTCTTCGTAAGTCAGCGGGTCAGGATCTTTGATGCTCTTGGTGAAGCGCACGCAATGCTTGCCGAGTTCGCCGCAGTAGTGGTTGTTCTCGCACCAGTAGAGGAAGCCGGAGAACGTCGCCAGATAGTGGTTTACCGTGGACACGGCCCGCGTGGCGATCAGGTCCACGCGCAGCTTCTGGATGTCCTCGGGGAGCAGGGCATCGACCATGCGCGTGCGGCCGAGCGTGTCCACGCAGATGTCGAGAGCGACTTCGTAGCGCGATTGTGTTTCCGGTGTGATGTCCACCGCCTTCAGCGGCTTGTAGCGGTCGCACAGTTCGCCCACACGCTTGCCGCCAAGGGGCAAGCTCGCGGCAGAGCGTGAATGCGGGAAGAAGTCGGCCTCGTTGTAGGTGCCGTTCCTCAACGCGAACAGTGCCGCGCTGCGCAACTGGTCGGCATGCTTGATGTTGTTGCGGGTCGGCTCTAGGGGAAGCGTATGGGCATGCCTATCACGCTTGTACATGAAAAAGACGCGGATCGAGTTGCCGCGCACTTCGACGCCGGGAAACCCCGTGCTGGTTGCTGCTGCCTTTGCCATGGTTTACCTCACAGGTTGCCCTTCCGTGATGCCATCGAGGGGCCACTGGCCGGTCTTGAGCATGAACAGCTCAAACAGGCCGGGTGGCATGGCTCGATCGCCGGCCTCCCATTGCTGCCACCCACGCAGGGAAGCGCGCACGGTGTGCGCGGCTTCTGTCTGCGTGAGCCCCACGGCGAGGCGGGCTTTGCGGATGGCGTCGGGTGTAGGGTCGTGAGGTTTTGGGGCGTTCATGGCGCCGGTAGCGAAAGCCCGATCCGCAGGTGCGGCCGGGAGGGAACTACGCGGGCAGATTATACGCTCAATGAGTGCATAACCATTTTCTTGGATCGCCATCATGGCCGTCGTCTTGCCGAAGGGGCTAGAAGGAGTGGGCAAGTGCATCGCTCTCGACCCAGCGCTCGAACTCGCCCAGGTTCACGAAAATTCGTCCGTCAGGGGCCTTCCGCCAGATGCGGCCCTCGATCCAGATGCCGCCCTTGATCTTGTGCCGCACGGCGTTCTCGCTATAGCCGGTGATTTCGGCGAAGCGCTTGATGAGTACCCACTGGCTCGGATTGCCCATGTTGACCTCCGCTCACGACGCGACCATTCGTGCGAAAGCTCCATGGCCGGGTGTCTGGCTAAGTGTGCGAGTTGGACGCCAAACAGAAAACCCGCGTGGGCGTACCTGAGCGTAGACGGGCGTCAGCAGGCATCGACATGGCGTCCCGGCGTGCCGCCGTCGGGCTCGCGGGCTGCGCCCCGCGCTTCGTGCCGAATCGCGGCCATTCGGCTTTGATCCCTGACGCCTTCGGCCCTGACGGGCCTGCGCTCCGCTTGCCGAAAACCCCGCGTGTGTGGGGTGGTGTGAGGGGGCGGTCTTGCTGTGTCCCTTCACCGTATCACGGCGTTCTCGCCGTGCAAGGGCTGCGCGCGCAATGCGCGCTTGCGTCCTAGCGGCCGTCTGCGACCCCTGACTGCTGCGCTGCGCCGTGAGGGCGACGGTTCCGGGCAATTCCGCCCTTGCAACCGGAGAACCGTCATGAACGACAAATCACACGTTTCCCTCGAACAGCACGTTTGCCTGGTCTGCGGCACGGCGTTCGATACCGGCGCCATTCTGCTGGACAAGCGCCTGCGCGCGAGCATGGAGCGCCATACGGCGACCGGCTGGGGCCTGTGCCCCGAGCATCAGAAGCTGTCCGACGATGGCTTTGTCGCGCTGGTCGAATGCGATCCGCAGCGCAGCGGCTCGCAGGCCGGCGGGCGCATGAAGCCCGAACAGGCATACCGGACGGGCCGGCTGGCCCATCTGCGGCGCACGGTGTTCGCGCAGGTGTTCAACGTGCCGATCGCGGACGAGCAGGCTTGCGTCTTCGTTGAGCCTGGCGTGATCGAGCAGTTGCAGTCGATGACAGCGCCGGCGGCGAACTGATCGCGCCGCGCTTCCTTCGGTGCGTCGTTCCTTCGGGAGCGGCGCACCTTTCTTTTTGCTGCGCCCCGGTATCTGTCTCCGCGCCTGCGGCGCTGCGCGCTTCGCTTGCCAAAAAACCGGGTGAGTGGAGGTGCGAGGGAGGCGGTCTTGCTGTTCCCTTCATCGTGCCACGGCGTTCTCGCCGTCAAGGGCTGCGCGCCAGTGGCGCTTGCGGCCCGTGGCCGTCTTCGACCCCTGACTGCTTGCGCTGCGCCGTGCCCCGGAAGGGCCGGGCAATTCCACCATGAACAACGCACTCATCACTGACGAGCAGCGCGTCGTGCTGCTGGCCAACGGCCGCGAATCCTTGGAGAACCCGGACTTCGATCCGGCCCCCGTGGTCAAGCTGTTCACGCCGGACGCCGGCGCGACCTGGCTGCTGACCGCGATTGATCCCGATGACCACGACCACGCCTTTGGTCTTTGTGACCTGGGCCTGGGGGCGCCGGAAATCGGCTGGGTCAGCTTGGGCGAACTGGCGGCGGTGCGCGGCGGGCTGGGCCTGCCGATCGAGCGCGACCTGTCTTTCCGCGCCGAGAAGCGGTTGAGCGCCTATGCGCGCGATGCGCGACTGGCTGGCCGGGTTGTTGTCTGAGCCGGCCCTGGGAGCGCCGCAAGGCGCTCCTTGCGCTTTCCCAACCTTCGCAGGAGATCCATGCCATGAGCAGCCATCACGACTACATCATCGAAATCACGGCGCAGCACGATGCGTTCAAGCCATTCGCGCCGGAGAACGGCCAGCCCTTGCGCTTCAAGATCGGAGACGCGGTGATCTTCACCAACGAATTCGGTGCGCAGTTCCGGCGTCGTGTCACCGGGTTCTATCGGCCCAGCGGGCTTTCGGGCCTGTACGCACGCGGTGCGCGCTACTTGCTGGACTCGTCATCGCCGTGCATGCCGGTATCGGAATCCAGCCTGCGTCCTGACGACTCGGCGTGATGCCTACGCGCCCCTCACGGGGCGCTGCGCGCTGCGCTTGCCTCCAGGGGAAAGCCCTGCCGGCTATCCCCGCCGCGCAGGCTTGGCGCCCCTGAACACCGCCGACTCGGCTGCGCCGGATCGGCCAGACCGCATTCGCAGCAGATCCACACGGCCTTGCATGTGCTCATCCTGATCCTGTGGTTCCTTCACCTATGAAGTCTGGGCGTCCCCGGCCACCTGGGAGATGGCCGGTCGCGCTGTCGTGCGCGTAGCGCATCGAGCCGCCTGCGGCGTCTCGCCCCTTCGGGCTTCCATCGTTCCCTCGCTCCGCTCGGCTGACGCCTCCGGCCCGGCTTCTAGCTTCGGGCCTGCGCGCTTCGCTTGCCGTGCGGTTCGGCACACAGGGATGGCCGTTGCCATGTCCAGCCGTCTCCCCTGACTTCATCACCTTGTCCGCGACTGTAGCCCGCGGCCTGGTGGCGTCAAGGCGCGCAGGGCCGTGTCCTCGGCTGCGCCTGCGGGCCGCACCAACCCTGCGCTTGTCTCCTTGACGGCCCCCGTCCACGGGCTCCCTTTCGTCGCGGGCGATGAACTCAGGAAAGACGGTGGCAACAGGGCCAACCGGGTTCCTCGTGCCGACCGCACCGAACAGCCGAAAGGCTGGGCTCCGAATCTAGGAATCCGGTGTGCGGTTTTCTTCAACAGCCATTTTGTTCAGGAGAAAGAGCATGCAACTCGCATCCCGCTTCGCTTCCCACTCCCCGGCGCTGCGCAGCGACTACCCGCTGTCCGATGACCAGATTCATCGCGTGGCCCCGTCCATCTTCGCGGATGCCCCGCACGAAAGCCGTTCGCAGCGGTACGCCTATATCCCCACCGCCGCCGTACTGACCGAGCTTCGCAAAGAAGGCTTTCAGCCTTTCATGGTGACGCAGACCCGCGTGCGCGATGAAGGCAAGCGCGAGCACACGAAACACATGCTGCGCCTGCGCCATGCCAGCCAGATCAACGGCGCGGAGGCTAACGAAATCGTGCTGCTGAACTCCCATGACGGCACGAGCAGCTATCAGATGCTGGCCGGAATGTTCCGCTTCGTTTGCAGCAATGGCCTTGTCTGCGGCGACACCGTGGCGGACGTGCGCGTGCCCCACAAGGGCGACGTGGCCGGTTCCGTCATCGAAGGCGCTTTCGAGGTGTTGAGCGGCTTCGAGCGCGTGAAGGAATCCCGCGATGCCATGCGCGCAATCACGCTGGACGAAGGCGAGTCCGAAGTGTTCGCCCGTTCCGCGCTGGCCCTCAAGTACGACCCCGCCGACAACAAGCCCGCGCCCATCACCGAATCGCAAATCCTGATGCCGCGCCGGTTCGACGACCGCCGCCCCGACCTGTGGAGCGTGTTCAACCGCACGCAGGAGAACTTGACCAAGGGCGGATTGCATGGCCGCAGCGCCAACGGACGCCGCCAGCAGACCCGACCCGTGCAGGGCATTGATTCCGATGTGCGCCTGAACCGCGCCCTCTGGATGCTGGCCGATGGCCTGCGCCAGTTGAAAGCCTGAACCGTTCCCCCGCCGGAGGGGCGGTTCCCCTCCATTCCCTTGTTTCACTCGATTGGAGATTCGCTATGAACGCCGTTACCCAAACCGAAGCCCGCGCCATCCAAGCCCCCGCGCTGGAAGCCGCCGACCCGACCAAGAACCTGATTCTGGTTCCGCTGTCGCGGCTGGTGCTGCGCCCCACGGGCCGCAACGTGCGCAAGACCCCGCGCATGTCCATCCCCGAACTGGCTGCGAGCATCCAGCGCGTGGGCCTGCTGCAAAACCTGATCGTCATTGCATCCGCCGATGGCGAGCATTACGAAGTCGTGGCCGGTGGCCGACGCCTCGCAGCCCTCAAGCTGCTGGCGAAAAAGCACCGCATCAGCAAGGAATGGGAAGTGCCTTGCCTGCTGGTGGCCGATGGCACCGCCCGCACGGCCAGCCTCACCGAAAACGTGCAGCGCGAAGCCATGCACCCCGCAGACCAGTTCGAGGCTTTCGCCGCGCTGGTGGCCGAAGGCCGTCCCATCGAGGACATTGCGGCAGATTTCTCCGTTACGCCGCTGGTGGTGCAGCGCCGATTGAAGCTGGCGAACGTCTCGCCCCGCCTCATGGCTGACTATCGCGCCGATGCCGTGAGCCTTGACCAGTTGATGGCCCTTGCCATCACCGATGACCACGCCGCGCAGGAAAGCGCGTTCTACGATGCGCCAACCTGGCAGCGCGGCCCGTCCGCGCTGCGCGAACGCCTCACCGAGCGCGAAATCGACGCCTACCGGCATCCGCTGGTGCGCTTCGTCGGGCTGGACACCTACGAGGCCGCAGGCGGTGGCATCCGCCGTGACCTGTTCGCGGAAGATGACGCGGGCGTGTATCTGACCGATGCCGCGCTGCTGGAACGGCTGGCGCAAGACAAGCTGGCAGGCATCGCCGCCACTGTCCGCGTCGAGGGTTGGGCGTGGGTGGATGCCACGCCGGGCGTGACCCATGCCGACCTGCACGCTTTCCAACGCGCACCGAAGGAGCGCCGCGAACCGAACAAGCGCGAAGCGGCACGCATCGAGAGGCTGCAAGCCAAGATGCACGAACTGGCCGAAGCCGTGGATGCTGCGCTGGACGCCGACGACGAGGACAAGGCCGACGCCTTGCAGGAGGAAGGCGAAACCGTGGGCGAGCAGTTGCAGGCGCTGGAAGATGGCTTGCAGGACTACGGCGCGAACGTGAAGGCCGCAGCCGGTGCGATCGTCACCATCGACCGCAACGGCGAGGCCGTGATTCATCGCGGCTTGATGCGCGAGGCCGAGGCCAAGGCGCTGCGCACGCTGGAAAGGCTACGCCAAGGGTTCGGCAGCGAAGGCGAATCCGAGAACGACGACGAAGGCGAGGACGGAGACGACGACAGGCAGCCCAAGACCGCCGCCATGTCCGACCGGCTGGCGCAGCGGTTGAGCGCCCACCGCACGGCGGCGCTGCAAATCGAAGTCGCACGGCATCCGCACGTCGCGCTGGCCGCGCTGGTGCATGGCATGGTGCAGACCGTCTTGCAGGAACGCCACTACGGCCACGATTTGCCGCTGGGCGTGGGCCTGAAATTGCAAGACCGGCTGGAAGGCATGGCCCCTGACTGGCCGGAATCTCCCGCCGCCGTGGCACTCCGTGAACTGCAACAGGTGGCCGGCGAAGCCTTGCCGGAGGACAGCGCCGAACTGTTCGCCGAGCTGCTGGCGAAGCCGCAAGACGAACTGGTGCGGCTGCTGGCCGTGTGCGTGGCTTCCACGGTGGACGTGGTGACGCCCCGCGCCACGCCGCACCAGCCCGGCGCGGAACTGGCGCAGGCCGTGGGCCTCGACATGGCCGCATGGTGGAAGCCAACCGCAGAAGGCTACTTCAAGCATGTTTCCAAGGCCGTGATTCTGGATGCCGTAGGCGCGTTTGCCCCGGAATCCGTCACCCGGCTGGCGAAGTTGAAGAAGGCCGACATTGCCAGCGAAGCCGAGCGGCTGGCCGATGGCACGGGCTGGATGCCCGCCATCTTCAAGGCCGCAGGCCCGCAGGATGCGGTGCAGGAGGCATGCCCGGAGCAGCACGCCCCGGAGGATGCCGAAGCAATGGCGGATGAACCCGCCGAGGCGCTGGCCGCTTGACCCGCGCCGAAGGCAAGCGCCCCGGCCTCGACCGGGGCGCTTTGCTGGAAGGAGAAGCCCCCCATGACCCGCACCGCCACCAGCCGCCCGCGCATGGCGGCGATCTACGCTCCCGGCACGGTGCGCGCCCGCCGCTGGCACGGCGCAGGCGACGTGCGCGGCTACCGCCCGCCCTCGGGCTGGACGGCCCGCGCCGACCTCACCGACATTCACCCCATCACGGGCCGCGCCTTGCCGCGTGCCGTGTGGTGGCTCATCGAAACGAAGGAATAACCGCGATCAGCACCGCGCCCAGGCCGTTCCGTCCTGGGCGCGGTGAAACGCAAAATCCGGGCGCGGCAGTGGCCGCGCCCGGTGTTCAAGGCCAACAGCCCAGCCAGAACGCCGCCGCCTTCGCGTTGGCTCAGGCGGCGGCGTTGAAGGCATCGCTGTAGCGCGCGATGCCTTCGGGCACTGGCCCATGCAGGGCCAGCGCCATGAAGTAGCCGGGCGGCACGCCCGGCAGTTGCAGGCCCGCATGGGCCTGAAAGCCAAAGCGCCCGTAGTACGCGGGATCGCCTAGCAGCACGCAACCAGCGGCTCGCATGGCCCGCAGTTCAGACAGCGCCTGTTCCATCAGGCGCGAGCCGATGCCGTGCCCCTGCCTTTGCGGCAGGACGGAGATCGGCCCCAACCCGTACCAGCCATCGGCCTTCCGTCCCTGGTCATCGGTGATCGTGACGGGGGACAGTGCGACGTGGCCGACGATCTGCCCATGCTCCTCGGCCACGATGGAAAGCGTCAGTTCATTGGTGGCGCGCAGGGCACGCACGATGAATTGCTCGGTGTGGCTGGTGTGCGGCGCATCGGCAAAAGCGGCCGTCGTGACGGCTTCGATGGCAGCAATGTCGTCCGGGGTCTCGTGTCGTAGCTGGAGGGTCATGGGCTTGTCTTGGATTCTTTCCTGAAAATATAGAACGACCTGGGCGTGTCGGCGCGATGCGCCGCCGGGCTTTCAGGCTGCGCCCCGTGCCGTCTTTGCCGTCACGGCCATTCGGCTTCAATCCCTCACGCCTTCGCGCCTGTGGCGCTGCGCGCTTCGCTTGCCTCCAGGGGAAAGCCCTGCGGGCTATCCCCGCCGCGCTGCGCTTGGCACCCCCCCTCGATACCGCCGAATCGGGCTGCGCCGGATCGGCCGGATCAGCGTCCCGACGCGAGGGGCGGGGGCGACGGGCAGATACGCCGGAGCTTGCTACGGCAGGTTGCACGAATGCGTGCCGTCCTTGACGCTGGCGGTTCGTTGCCTGGTCGTCACGAGGGGCGGTTCACGGACACGCCGACTGGCCTTGCGATGGGCTTCCACGCCGCGCTTCATACCAGACGCCGCGGGTGTTGGGGGCGTGCTCACCAGTCGTTGGGCGTGGCCCTTGCCAGTGTCAGGAAGACTAGCCGGTGAAGCCGTGCAGCGCGGGATGCCGAGTGGACCATGACTCCTTCCGGGGGTGGTTCGGCCCAGGGCGTCCTTGTCTCGTTGTGAATCCTGGCGGGGGCGCGGCTGCGCCTCGGGCTTCTGTGGCTGCAACCTTCCAGCCCAAATAATTTCCCCTGCGCTGCGCGCATTCCTCGCGGGACAAATTATTTGGTCTTCCAGGTGCTCCACTGCGTTGCGCCCGCACGCGGTGCAGCCAGCCCGTCCCCCGCCGGCCGGATCACAACAAGGACGCGATGGGCGCGAACCTTGTTCAACCGTAAGGAGATTCATCATGGCAAACATCGGCACCTTCACCGCGGAGAAAGACGGCTTCACCGGCACGCTGCGCACCCTGACGCTCAACGTCAAGGTCAAGATCGTCCCCAACGACAAGGGCGACAACGACAACGCCCCCGACTTCCGCGTGCAGGTCGCTGGCCACGACATCGGTGCGGCATGGAAGAAGGTCAGCAAAGCCGAACGGCCCTACGTGTCCGTGACCCTCGACGATCCTTCGTTCCCGGCCACCGTCTATGCCCGCCTGATCGAAGGCGAGGACGGCACGCACGACCTGATCTGGTCGCGCAACAAGCCCCAGGCGGCGTAACCGCCGCAGCGCCCCGCCCCTCGCGGCGGGGCGCTGTGTTGCTGGGCAGCGTAGCAAGGAGGCAGGACCGTTGGAGCGTGGGCTATGTCAGGCTGCTTCCCTATGCGTTGGGTTCGTGGCTGCGGATGCGGCATGGCGTGTCGGTGCTTTGCACCGCCGGGCTTTCGGGCTGCGCCCCGTGCCGCCTTCGCCGTCACGGCCATCCGGCTTCAATCCCTCACGCCTTCGCGCCTGCGGCGCTGCGCGCTGACGCTCGCACTCTCCAGGGCAAAGCCCTGCGGGCTATCCCCGCCGCGCAGGGCTTGGCGCCCCTCGATACCGCCGAACCAGCTGCGCCGGATCGGCCTGGCGAGCACCGATGCGCGCGCTACGGCGCATCGGCCTGCTGCGTCACGGCCTCCAGCTCCTGCCGCACCTGCGCCAGAAGCCGCTCGGCCCGCCGCGTGTCGTCACCAGCATAGGCCAGTGTCAGCAGCGTGAGCGGATGGACCTCCATGACCTCGCACAGCTCGGCCAGTTTGTTCAGGGTCGGGCTTTTCAGGTCGCGCTCCAGCGAACTCATGTAGGTGCGGCTGGACACGTTGGAGAAGGCCTCTTGGCTCAACCCCCGCGCCTTCCTGATGGTCTTCAACGCCTCCGACAATGTGTGCTTCGCTGCCAAGCTTGGATCTCCGCAAAATCCAAGATGACAGCCGATTGCGCCCTATAGGACTACAATCTATAGTATTCATCGCTGCGCTTTCCCGCTTTTGCGCCTGCACGGAAACCCGCTTGCGCTGATTCCCACAGAACCGTAAAACCGCATTCGTGCCTTTCCCCAAATGCGCCGATGCGGCTTCGCGCTTTCACGCTTCGGCGGATTTGTTCAAAGAAGGGGCCGCCCCATGAACCGACTCACCACCGAGGACGAGCACAGGCAACTGCTGGCCCACGGCCAGGCTCGCGCCGCTGGCGAAGCCATCGACCCGCGGCCCGTGGTGCGGTTGTTCACGCCGGACGCGCACGCTACCTGGCTGCTGGCCGCGCTGAACCCCGCCGATGGCGACACTGCCTGGGGCCTGATCGACCTGGGATTGGGAATGCCGGATCTGGGGGAAATCAAGCTGTCGGATCTGGCTGCCATCGTCGGGCCACGCCAACAGCTCGTGATGCGGGACCGGTATTTCCAGGCAGTACGCCCACTGTCCGAATACCTGAGACTGGCCCGGGAGAACGGCTCCATCGTCGATTGAGCCGTTCGCGTTCCGGAGCAGCCGGGGCGCATTGAGGCCATTTTCGTCTGGCTTCAGACCCGTCAGGTCTCAATCTGCGCTGTTGCACCGGCACGGGGCAACTCTGGCGCAAACAGCCATGATGGCTGGCGCGGCGTGCGGCAGTGTGGGCGTCGCAGGAGACGGCTTGTTCTCATGCGCTACAGCAAGCTTTTTAGACGGTTTTGTGCAATGTACCGGATTCAAATCGTCTTGACACAAGATTTACGCTCTGACCAGTTTTTTTACGATTGGGGCCTGATGCGATGATGCTTGCGCGGTGATGTTTGTGGCGCTGCTCCTGTGTTTAAAGGGAGCTTCGCCATGACCGATCACCGCACCGCGCCTTGGTATCCGACGGCCGCGTACCTCTACGTGTTGCACCTCGATGCTCCTGCTCTGGCTTGGGAATACCTGCGCAGGAATCCCGACTACCGGCTCGACTGGCTGCGCCGTCATCGCAGATCGCAAGCGGCGCATCCAGCGGCGCAGCCCTGGGGCCTGCGCCTGCTGGAAGATCCAGCCCTGGATGCGCGTGACGCGCATCCGGCCTGGTTCCCCGACCATGAGGCCGTGGTGCATCTCTACGCCGACGACGATCCACCGCCAGATGCCGGCGCCTTCGAGTTCTGGAATGTCCCCGGCCACAAGCACCTGATCCACGACGGCAAGCGCCTCGTGCTGACAGCGCACTGGCCTGGCTGCTGCGTGCGTCTCGCGCTCGGGCCGGGCCTGGAAGACGGCATGGCCTGCCTCTGCGCCATGCGGACCTGCGCCTCGCCATGCGCTCGCTACCGCGCGCTGGCGGCCGGGCTGGATGCGTTGACCGCAGCGACTGCGGCCACGCCTGCGGCGGCGGCTCGCGGACGGCCCACGCCTGCTGCCTTGCAAGAACTGCACACCCTGCAGGCGCTAGACGCGACCCTGGCGGGTGCGTCCTTGCGCGAAGCGGCCGAAGGGTTGTTCGGTGTGGACGCCGTGGCCGATTGGTATAGCGACGGTGGCCTGCGCTCCAGGGTGCGCCGTCTGGTGCAGCGCGGCGATGCGCTGATGCGCGGCGGCTACCGCCGCTTAGCACAGCTTGCGCCGCTTGAGAAGGGTCGTTCTGCATCCGGCGCAGATCGGCCCTGAGCAGGAAGGCCGCGTTTTCTGAGACTGCCTCCATCCGGTTGCGCTGTGCGGCCGGAGCTTTGCAACCGATGGAGGTTCTCGCCATGCGTCCCGCTCCCTTGCGGCCTGCCGCCGCTGCCGTTGCCACGACGGCCCAACCCCAACGCTACCTGACCAACGACGAAGCCGCCGACTATCTGCGGCTGTCGCCGCGCACGCTGGAGAAGCAGCGCGTGCTGGGTGGTGGACCCAAGTTCCGCAAGTTCGGCCGCCGAGTCATGTACGCCGTGGCCGACCTCGATGCCTGGGCCGCCGAGCGCAGCTTCGACAGCACGTCCGATCCCGAGTACGCCGAGCACCATGCGGCGGACAGCCGTGCGCGCTGAACGCCGGCGCGCGGGTGGCCTTCGCCATGTCCAGTCCTGCGCTGCCGTCCCGGCAGCGGCCCGTGCCGGAACGCGAACAGCTCGACCTGTTCCGCGCCCTGCCGGGCGACATGGCGCCGCGCGACAGCCAGGACCTGATGGCGTTTCCGTTCTTCTCGCTGGCCAAGTCGCGGCGCACGGCGCCGATCGACTTCCGCGCTGGCGACGTGACGATCCGCGTGGAAGGCACGGCCGAGCACGGCATCGCCACAATCTGGGACGCCGACGTGCTGATCTGGGCCGCCTCGCAGATCGTGGAAGCGCGCGACGCGGGCCTGCGTCCATCGCGGCTGATGCAGGTGCGCCCCTACGAGGTGCTGCGTTTCATCGGGCGCGGTACGTCGCTGCGCGACTACCAGCGCCTCAAGGCCGCACTGGATCGCCTGCAATCGACTACGGTGGCCACATCCATCCGGGAGACGAGCGGTCGGCGTCTGCACCGCTTCTCGTGGATCAACGAGTGGAAGGAAATGGCCGACGCCCGCGGCACGCCGCTGGGCATCGAACTGATCCTGCCAGACTGGTTCTATGCCGGCGTGCTCGACGCCGCCCTGGTGCTGACCATCGACCCAGCGTATTTCCGGCTCACGGGCGGCATCGAGCGCTGGCTGTACCGGCTGGTGAGGAAGCACGGCGGTCGGCAGCCGGGCGGCTGGCAGTTCGACTTCCAGCACCTGTACCGCAAATCGGGCAGCGTGGCGCGGTTCTACGACTTCGCGGCCGACTTGCGCGCGCTGGTGGCGCGGCAAGCCCTGCCGGGCTACCTGCTGGGCATCGAGCATGCCGCTGGCGTTGCCTCGCCGCTGCTGACCTTCCGGCCCGTGCCGCCCACGGCACGGGGATAAGCGGTGCGTGGCCTGTGGACGGACTCGTGCTATCAGGCAACACAGGTGTCGTGCTATCAGGCAACGAATCCTCGTGCTATCAGGCAACAAAATCGGCCGCAAAGCCAATGCTGGCGCGGGTTTCGGCCTCTCCTAACTTCCCTAACTCAAATGCTCTAACCGGTAGTAGAGGCGCCGCGCCCTGGTGGACAACCGCCAGGCAGCACGAAGCGCAGAGGAGAAAGACCGGCTTTCCAGCCAGGAGGGCCGCGCCATGATCTTCGCGTTTCTCAACCAGAAAGGCGGTGTCGGCAAGACCACGCTCGCCACGCACATCGCGGGCGAACTGGCGATGCGCGGCCTGCACGTCATCCTGCTGGATGCCGACCCGCAGGGTTCCTCGCTCGACTGGACGCAGCGCAGAAGCCAGCAAGGCTTGCCACGGCTGTTCAGCGCCGTGGGCCTTGCCCGCGAGACGCTGCATCAGGAAGCGCCGGAGCTGGCCCGCCGCGCCGATCACGTCATCATCGACGGCCCGCCGCGCATCGCCGCCCTGGCGCGCTCCGCGCTGCTGGCGGCCGAGCGCGTGCTGATCCCGGTGCAGCCCAGCCCCTACGACGTGTGGGCCAGCGCCGAGATGGTTTCGCTGATCCGCGAAGCGCAGGTGTTCCGGCCTGCGCTGCGCGCGGCCTTCGTCATCAACCGGCGCGTCAGCACCACCATCATCGGCAGGGAGGCGCGGCAGTCGCTGGCCGAACAGCCGCTGCCGGCGCTGCGCTCGGAGATCCACCAGCGCATCGTCTTCGCCGACAGCGTGGCCGCTGGCCGGCTCGCCCGCGAAACCGCGCCCGACAGCGCCGCCGCACGCGAGATCGCCGCGCTCACCGATGAACTGCTGCGGTGGCCGACATGAGCGGCCCACGCAGCAAGCGCGTCGGCATCGGCGCGCGTCCGCCCGCGAATCCGCACGCCGAGGCGTGGATTCGCCAGGGCGATGCCGATGCGCTCAACAAGGGCGACCTCTACACGGCCCGCCTGACGCTCGACATTACGCCCGCCATGCGGGCGCGCATCAAGGTGTCGGCCTTCACGCGAGGCGTGACCGTGGCCGAACTGCTGCGCGGCCTGCTGGAACGGGAGTTTCCCGACAAGCGCCCGGAGAACCTGCCATGAACGCATCCGCCTTGCCTGCCGCTCACGCGGCAACGGCTGCACCGGCTGCTGCGCCGCCGCCTTCGCTTTCGACGCTCGCCGGCCAGGCTGGCAGCGTGCCGCTGACTCGCGTATCGCTCGCCTACATCGAACCGCGCTTCAAGCTCTACCTGCGTTTCGGCGAACCGGCACGCACGCTGCGGCTCGACCGCTGGCGGCGCTGCGCGGTGTTCCTGCCGCGTGCAATGTTCTGCCGTGTGCGCTGGGAGGCAAACGACTACGGCACGATCCGCTGGCAGCTCATGGTGATGCAAGCCGCCACGCCGCTGGACGACATGCAGCGCATCCCCGGTGTGCGGCCGGGCGCACGCCTGCTGCTGCACGCCGAAGGCGAAAACGCGGTGCGTGCCGTGCTGGAACGCATCGACGGCATCGACGCGCAGGGCATCGCCGCCATCGACGTGTCGCCCGCGTACTGGCGCACGCTGGGCAACCGTCTGGCGGCTCGCCTGCCGCTGCCCGAATACACCGCCGAGCGGCATGCTGCCTGGCTGGCTGGAAGGGCGCTGCCATGACGACCCAATCCAACACCACATGCACGCACGAAGCCGCGCCGCATCCTCGCTCGCGCCCGCGCGCTCGCATCGTGCTGGCGGGCTTCGCCGCCGTCGGCCTCGCTGCGCTGGCCTGGGCGGCTTTCGTGTCGCCGCTGCCGCGTCTGACCTACAACCCGTCCGACAGCGTAGCGGTCGGCTGGTATCGCATCGAACCGTTCGACCCGCACACCGCCTCGCTGCCACGTCCGCTGTCCGTGGACAGCATCGTGCTGGTGCCGCTGCCCGACAGGGCCGCCATGCTGGCTGCGCAGCGCGGCTACCTGCCGACCCGCGTTCCGCTGCTCAAACGTGTGGGCGCGGTCGCGCCGCAACACGTTTGCATCGTCGCCGGGCAGGTACGCATCGACGGCGTGCCTGCGGCCGCCGCGCTGCCTGCCGACCGGCTGGGCCGGCCGCTGCCATCCTTGCAGCTTTGCCGCCGCCTCGAACCGGGCGAGCTGTTCCTGTTGAGCGTGACCAATCCGGCGTCGTTCGACAGCCGCTATTTCGGGCCAGTCAGCGCGTCCGCCGTGATCGGCGTTGCGCATCCGGTGTGGCTGGAGACACGCCCATGATGGCCGCCGATTCGCTGCGCTCCGGCGTGCCATCGGGCATGTCGTTCTCGCCGCTGCTGCCGTGTCGTCGCGCGTGTAGAGCGGGCGCATTCGCGCCGCGCCTCGCGCAACATCCGGCGCAGCCGTCCAACGTGCAGGCGTCTTGCCTCGAACGTGCCTGGCCTGCGGCCATCGGCACGTTCGCCGGCGGGCTGGCTGCTGGGGCAGCAGCGCCGCCGGGCCGCCGAGGCCCGGAGCGGGAGCGAGGGGCAAATGCGGAAGGCAAGACAAAAGGGTGCGGCACCCAGCCGCCCACAAAGCCTGTCTGCACGTGGGGGTGGCGCGGCACGCAGCGGCTTCACCGCCGTGCCGCGCGGTGCGCGAGGCCCGCGCCAATGCAGGCCTGTCCGCGTGCTTCGCACGACCGGACACGCCAGAGCTTGCAGGAAGCGCGGCCATGACCGACCGCAGCGACGATGATTTCCGCATCCGCCCCGGCGCCCCGAAGAACCGGGGCCAGGGCTTCGTCTCCAAGGTGCTCAAGCAGGCGGGCAAGGCCAGTGGCGGCAAGTCCTCGGTGCGCCGTACCGCAGCCGGCGGCGGCAGCGCACGCGCTGGCCAGCGGCCCGGCTCGCGCCTGGGGCGCGGGCATACGGCGGCACGCTTCGCAGGCGCGAAGCTGACGCCCATGTCGCGGCGCGTGACCATCAAGACGCTGCTGCTCAACCAGCGCCAAGCCAGCCCGCAATCGCTCGCCAAGCATTTGCGTTACATCGAACGCGACGGCGTCGGCCGCGATGGCGAGCCGGGCCGGGCTTACGGGCCGCAGGCCGACGACGCCGACCTCGAAGCCTTCAAGGAACGCTGTGCCGACGACCGGCACCATTTCCGCTTCATCGTCTCGCCCGAGGACGGGGCCGAACTGGACGACCTGCGCACCTACACGCGGCATCTGATGAACCGCATGGAAGCTGACTTGGGCACGTGGCTGGATTGGGTGGCGGTGGATCACTGGAACACCGACAACCCCCACACGCATTTGATCGTGCGCGGGCGCGACGACACCGGCAAAGACCTCATCATCGCCGGCGACTACATCGCTGATGGATTCCGCCATCGTGCCGCTGAACTGGCGACCGAATGGCTGGGGCTGCGCACCGAACTGGAGATCCAGCAGACCTTGCAACGCGAGGTGGAGCAGGAGCGGTGGACGAGCCTGGATCGTACGCTGCAACGCGAGGCCGGCGAAGACGGCCGGGTGCAGATCGAACGCTTCAACGAACCGAAGCTGCAACGCCAACGCCTGCTGCTGATCGGCCGCCTGCAACGCTTGCAGCGCCTGGGGCTGGCCGACGAGACGCAGCCGGGCACCTGGGCCGTCCATGCCGATGCCGAGAAGACCCTGCGCGCCCTGGGCGAGCGTGGCGACATCATCCGCACCATGCAGGGTGCCATGCGCGGCGAGCCGCGCGAACTGGCGGTGTTCGAGCCGGGCGACGATGGCCGAACCATTCTCGGCCGCGTAGCCGCGAAGGGGCTGGCCGACGAGCTGCGCGACCGCGGCTATCTGGTCATCGACGGGGTGGACGGCAAGGCCCACTACGTCGTGCTCAACACCCGCGACGAGCTGGCGAACTATCCCACCGGCGCCGTGGTGGAGGTGAAGGGATCGGCCGACGTGCGCGCGGCCGACAAGAACATCGCCGTGCTGGCGAGCGATGGCCTGTACCGCACCGACCACCACCTTGCTATCGCGCAGGGCCAGGCCGTACCGGGCCGCGATCCGCAGGAAGTCGTCGCGGCCCACGTCCGGCGCTTGGAAGCCCTGCGCCGGGCAGGCATCGTGGAGCGCGTGGCCGAAGGGCTATGGAAGGTGCCGGGCGACCTGCCCGATCAGGGCCGTCGCTACGACGCGCAGCGCCTGGGCGGCGTGGCCGTGGAGCTGAAATCGCACCTGCCCATCGAGCGGCAGGCCCGCGTGATCGGGGCCACCTGGCTTGACCAGCAGTTGATCGGCGGCGGCTCTGGCCTGGGCGACCTGGGCTTTGGCGGCGAGGCCAAGCAGGCAATGCAGCAGCGCACCGACTTCCTGGCCGAACAGGGGCTGGCCGAGCGGCGCGGCCAACGCGTCATCCTGGCGCGCAATCTGCTGGCAATGCTGCGCAGCCGGGATGTAGCGCATGCCGCGAAGGACTTGGCCGCCGAAACTGGCCTGGAGCACCGGCCCGTGGCCGATGGCCAGCGCGTGGCGGGTATCTACCGCCGCAGCGTCATGCTGGCCAGCGGACGCTACGCCATGCTCGATGACGGCATGGGGTTCAGCCTGGTGCCATGGAGGCCTGTCATCGAACAACGACTCGGTATGCCGATTTCTGCGCAGGTACATGACGGCCGCGTATCCTGGCAAATCCGACGGCAACAGGGCTTATCTGTTATCTGAAGCCAGCAGCATATCGAGCACCCACTGCAAGGATGCGTCTACAAGCGTTCTCGATGTTGACGACCGGAATGCGCCCGATGCCCATGCCGCGCAGCGCCACCTGTCCGGGGATCAGCACCTGGTCGGCCATGACACCAGCAGCGGCGTTGCCCATGTGGGCCGCCTGCAGTTGGGACGGGGTGATGCCTGCATTGGCAATGGCTTCGCCAATCGCCTCGGCGGCGAGCGATTTGAGACCGCAGTCAATGTGCTTGCCGAAACGGGTCATGCCCGTGCCAGCGACGAAGACGGGCTGCATGGAAAGCGTCTAAGACTGGGCGGATGAGGAATTTGCACGCCTGCGCCAGAGGCTGGTGATCCAGCCGCTCAAGCCATTTGGGGCCAGGAAGACCATTGCGAGCAGTGCGAAGCCGAAAATCATCCACGGGGCGGATTGCGACACGCTCTCGGCCAGGTTGGGCGTAAGCACGATGAAAGCAGCCCCCAGGAAGGCGCCCCACAGGCTCCGCACCCCGCCCACGAAGCTGCCCACCAGCAGGGACACCGAGAGCAGGAAGGGAAAGTTCTCGGGCGCGACGAACTGGCCCGCCACCACGCTCAGGGCACCGGCCAGGCCGGTGAACGCCGCGCTGAGGCCGAACATCTGCGTGCGCAGGGCGGTGATGTCGAGCCCGCCCGCCGCCGCCGCGAGCGGCTGGTCGCGCGAGGCGTCCACCAGGCGGCCGAACTGCGAGCCGAGAATCCGCCGCGCCAGCAGGAAGGCGCAGAGCGCGCAGGCCGCAACGCAGGCCATGATGGCCCAGTCCGCCCGGTCGGCCAGCACCCCTGGGAACACAGGTTTTTCCAGGACGATCCCCGCCACGCCGCCGGTCAGCCACTCGATCTTTTTCCACTTGAGCGCCTGCGGTGTCACGACCGCCACCGCGAAGGTGGACAGCGCCAGATAAAGCATGGGCAGCCGCAGCGCCGGGAAGCCGAAGAGGAAACCCGCCACGAAGCACAACAGCGCCGCCACCGGCACGCCCACGTAGAACGGCCAGCCCAGGTGATGCGAGAGCACCGCCGCGGTATAGGCACCGATGGCGAAGAAGGCGCTGTGGCCGAGCGAGATCTGGCCCGTGTAGCCGGTGAGCAGGTTCAGGCCCATGATGGCGATGCCATAGATCAGCACCTGCGTCATCACGTACAACGGATAACTTTGCCAACTAAAGGACCAGGCCAGCAGCGCGAGCCCGACCACCGAGGCCGTCCAGCGCAACCAGGTGGGCGATGCCGCCGGGCGGATGTTGAGTGGGGCGTTCATGGTATTCATGCTCACACCCTCACCTGAACCGTCTTGCCGAAGATGCCGGCGGGCCGCAAGACCAGCATGGCGATGATCAGCAACATGATGCAGGTCAGCTTCAGGTCGTTGCCGACCACATAGGCGCCCAGCAGGTTCTCCAGCACCCCGATGGCGAAGCCCCCGGCCACGGCACCCACGGGGCTGGCAATGCCGCCCAGCAGCGCGCCCGCCAGTGCATAGATCAGCGGCCCCATCATCATCGACGGCTCCAGGAACACGATGGGCGCGGCCATCAGCCCTGCCACGGCACCGGCCACCGCCGCAAGGCCCCAGCCCACGGCCAGCACCTTGTTGGTGCTGATGCCCACCAGCTCTGCCGACGGCGCGTTCACCGCCACCGCGCGCATCGCCAGGCCGAAGCGGGTGAAGCGGAAGAACACGAACACCGCCGCCAGCTCGGCAAGGGTGACGAGCAGAACGCCGACCTCATGGGCCGAGAGAAAGGGCTCGGCACGGCGGAGAACACCACCGAACGGCGTGGCGAACTCCTGCATCTCATGTCCGAACAGCCAGCCGACCAGGCTGTTGAGGATGATGAGCAGCGCGATGCTGGCCGCCACGACCGAGAGCACCGGCTTGTGCCGCAGGGGCTGGAAGATGACCCGCTCCAGCGCCAGCCCGAGCAGGAACGCACCCACGACCACGACGGCGAAGGCTACCCACCACGACGCGCCAGCCTGAACCAGCGCCCAGCTCATGTAGGTGGAAAACATCGCCAGTTCGCCCTGCGCGAAATTGACGGACGAAGTGCAGCGGTAGATGAGCACGAGCGCGATGGCCAAGCTGGCATAGATGCCGCCCGCCGCCAGGCCCGAAGCTATCTGGTGAAGAAATGCTTGCATGGTGAACCTTTGTTTGTTCAGTGGCCGAGGTAGCTGCGGCGCACGGCGTCGTCTTCGCGCAGCTCGGCAGCGGTGCCCTGGGCGGTGATGCGTCCGCTTTCGAGCACATAGGCCCGGTTGACCAGGTTCAGCGCAACCTGGGCGTTCTGCTCCACGATGAGGGCCGTGAGGTGCTCGGTTTCGCGCAACTGGTGCAGGAGTTCGTAGATCTCCTGCGTCACGCGCGGCGCGATGCCGAACGAGGGCTCGTCCAGCAGCAGCATCTTGGGGCGCATCATCAGCGCGCGGGCGATGGCCAGCATCTGCTGCTCGCCGCCGCTGAGCGTGCCCGCCGCCTGCTTCGCGCGGCTGGACAGCTTGGGGAACAGCGTCTGCATGCGGGCGATGTCCTGCTCGATGCCGTCCTTGTCGCGGCGGTGGATGGCGCCCACGCGCAGGTTCTCCAGCACCGTCAGGTCGCCGAAGGTGCCGCGCCCCTCGGGCACGTGGGCGATGCCCAGCGAGGCGATGGCGGGCGCGGCCATGTCGATGATGTCCTGGCCCTCGAAGCGCAGCGTGCCCGTGGCCGTCACCTGCTGGTGGCTGATGGCGCGCAGGATGGAGGTCTTGCCCGCGCCGTTGGCGCCGAGCAGCGCCACCATTTCGCCCGCCTGAACGTGCAGGTCGATGCCATGCACCACCGCCGTGCGGCCATAGGCCACCGCGAGGTTGCGGATTTCAAGCCGTTGGGTCACAGCACACCTCCCAGATAGGCATCGAGCACGGCGTCGTTGTTGGCCACTTCCTCGGGCGAGCCCTGGGCGAGCTTGCGGCCAAAGCTCAGCACCGCGAGGTCGGAGCAGGTCTTCATCACGAAGCGCATGTTGTGTTCCACGACCACCATGCTCAACTTCAACTCTTCATGCAGGCGCAGCAGCACCTCGCGCAGTTCATCGACCTCGCCAGCGGTGAGGCCAGCGGCAGGTTCGTCGAGCAGCAGCAGCTTGGGCTGCGTCACCAGCGCCCGCGCGATTTCCACGCGGTGCTGGATGCCCACTGGCAGTTCCGCCACGCCCCGGTCCGCATACGCAGACAGCCGCAGCGTGGCCAGGGCCGCGTCGGCCGAGTGTGCGATTTCTTCCTCGGCGGCACGGACGGCGCGCGAGCGCAGCGCGGCACCCAGCATCGACACCGGCAGCCGCGCGTGCGCGCCCACCATCACGTTCTCGCGCACCGTGAGCGACGGGTAGAGCGCCACGTTCTGGAAGGTACGGCTGAGGCCCAGCCGGGCGACGCCGTGGCGCGGCAGGCGTGTCAGTTCAGCGTGGCCGAAGCGCACGCTGCCGCGTGTGGGCCGGTACAGGCCGCTGATGCAGTTGAAGCAGGTCGTCTTGCCGGCCCCGTTCGGCCCGATCAGGCCGAAGATGCTGCCCTCAGGCACGTCCATCGAGAAGGCGTCCAGCGCAACGACGCCGCCAAAGCGGATCGTCAGATCGCGTACGGAAAGAATGGGTTCCATCGCTGCGCTCGACCCGTCAGGACGACATCACCTTCCAGCTCGTGCCATCGAACTGCTGGATGCGCATGTCCGGTATCGGGTGAGGGCGGGCGTCGCTGGTCTTGACACGCAGGCCCGGCAGCATCATGGGCAACTCCATGTCCAGGCGGCGCGCCTGCCGCAGGATGTTCTCGCGCGAGAGGTCGTTGCCGCACTGCTTGAGCAACTGCACTGTCACTTGCCCAAGGCAAGCACCGAGCACGGTGAGGTACTCCTTGGCCGCGCCTTTGTTGTATTTGTCCATGAAGGCATGCCAGGCCTGGAACCCGGGGTCGTCCTTCCAGGTCAGGTCGCCCGGATCCTTGACGAACGCGGCGCTCATGACGCCCTTGACCTTGTCCAGCCCCACCGGGGTCAGCACCATGGGCACCGAAGACGCACTCGGGTTGATGTAGATCGTCGGCCGCCAGCCGATGTCATGGGCCTTGCGCAGCGACTGGAGGGTGGCTTTGGGCGAACCCCAAGCTACCAGCACGTCCGCGCCCGAGGCCTGCATGGAGACGATCTGCGAGTCCACCGTCGGATCGGACACCTCGTGCGATTCTTCGCGCACGAGCGGCTTTCCGGCGGCGGCCAGAACCTCCTTCATGCCGCGCAGCACATCCTTGCCGGCATCGTCGTTCTGGTAGAACATGGCGATCTTCGCGTTCGGCCGCGTCTGCAGGATGTGCCTGGCCAGAATGCGCCCTTCGTCGGTGTACAGGGGCAGCCAGCCCATGCTCCAGGGGAACTTGGCCGCATCGTCCAACCACGTGGCGGCACCGGACGAAACAAAGAGCTGCGGTACTTTGGCGTTGTTGAGATAGCTACGCGTCGCCAGCCCGGTGGACGAGCCTATCTGACCCGCGATGAAAGCCACCTGCTCGCGCTCCACCAGGCGGCGCACTTGCTCCAGGGTTTTCGGCGGGCTGTAGCCATCGTCGGCCAGCACCAGCTTGAGCTTGCGCCCATTCACGCCGCCCTCGGCGTTGACCAGATCAAACCATGCAGACATGGCCTTGCCGACGGCGCCATAGCCTGCGGCCGGGCCGCTGAGCGGCAGGGTCGAGCCGATCTTGATTTCGCTGTCCGTCACGCCTGGGGTGCCCGCGCCCTGCGCGCGGGTCAGACCAGAAACGCCCGCCAGCATGGCGCCGGAAAGCATGGTGATGAATTGTCTTTTCTGCATGATGTCTCCTGTGGTGGTTGGATGGGTCAGGTGAATTGATGCGTCAGCGCGGCGCCATGCGAAGGGCACCATCCACGCGGATGGACTCGGCGTTCATGTAGCCGCAAGTGACCAGAAACTCGACGGCCTGCGCGAATTCATCGGGGTCGCCCAAACGCTTGGGAAAGGGCACGCTGGCCGCCAGCGCCTGCTTGACGTTGTCCGGCAGGGCCAGCAGCAAGGGCGTGCCGAAGATCCCCGGCAGGATGGTGTTGACGCGAACGCCTTCGTCCATCAGGTCGCGCGCGATCGGCAAGGTCATGCCCATAACGGCGGCCTTGCTGGCGGCGTAGCTGGCCTGGCCGACC
Organism: Burkholderiaceae bacterium; assembly: GCA_030123545.1. NCBI lineage: Bacteria > Pseudomonadati > Pseudomonadota > Betaproteobacteria > Burkholderiales > Burkholderiaceae > Burkholderiaceae bacterium. Next base: position 1,243,847 of record CP126124.1, read on the forward strand.
TGGCCGTCCACTGCGGCGGCCGAAGCGGTGTTGACCACGACGCCGCGGTCGCCGTCGGCCAGCGGTTCCAGCGCCAGCATGCCCGCCGTCGACTTGGCAATGCAGCGGAACGTACCCACCAGGTTGATCTGCACGATGCGATTGAAGCGATCCACCGCACTCGGGCGGATCTCACCCGTTTTCCGGTCGCGGCTGACAGTCTTGACGGCGTCGGCCGTGCCGGCGCAGTTGACCAGAACGCGTTCCTGCCCGATCGCGGCGCGGGCCTTGGCGAAGGCTGCGTCCACCTGCTCCTCGGACGTCACGTCCACATTGCAGTAAACGCCGCCAAGCTCGCTTGCCAACGCCTGGCCGACGGCTTCGTTCATGTCGAAGATGGCGACTTTGACGCCGTGGCTGGCCAAGAGCCGGGCCGTGGCAGCTCCCAGACCGGAAGCCCCCCCGGTGATGACGGCAGAAATGTCGGAATTCAGTTTCATGGTTTTTCCTTGATAGATGACAGACAGGCGTTATTGGCCAGTGAAGTTGGGGGCACGCTTGTCCAGGAATGCCGCTTGCCCTTCCAGGTTGTCGGCCGAACGCAAAACGACGAAGAAATTGCGCTTCTCATGCTCCAGGCCCTGCGCGAGTGGAGTTTCAAAGCTGGCCAAGGCCGCATCTTTCGCGAGCGCCACGGCCAGCGGCGAATTGGCCGCAATCCGGCTGGCCATCGCCAACGCCGTCGGCAGGGCCTGGCCGTCAGCAGTCACTTCGGCGACGATGCCGACGTCGCAGGCCTTGCGGGCGTCGATGAAATCGCCGGTCAGCAGCAGAGCCATCGCCTTGGACTTGCCGATGGCATGGATCAGGCGCTGGGTGCCGCCAGCACCGGGAATGGCACCCAGCTTGACTTCCGGCACGCCGAACTTGGCTGACTCGCCGGCGATCACGATGTCGCAGGCCAGCGCCAGTTCCATGCCGCCGCCCAGCGCGACCTTTTCCACCGCCGCAATGACGGGCTTGGGGAAGCTCCCCAGTTCCGAAAAGAAGTCCCAGCCCGTCGCTGCGCGATCACCCAGCAGCGGCGCGGCGCGCAGCACCTCGAACGCCGTGATGTCAGCTCCGGCGCAAAACACGCCCTCGGCGCCGGTGATGATGACGGCTCGCACGGCATCGTCGTCGCGCAGTTGCGCAAGCTGCGCGCGCAGGCCATCGAATACCGCGCGGTTCAAGCTGTTCTTCGCACGGGGGCGGTTGATGGTCAAGGTGACGATGGCGCCTTCGCGGCTGACGAGCACTTCGCTGGATTCGCTCATGTTGGCCCCGCTCATGCCAGCCGCTCGATGATGGTGGTGTTGGCCGTGCCCGAGGCCTCGCAAATGGTCTGCAGGCCATAGCGACCACCCCGGCGCTCCAGCTCGTACAGCAGGTCGGTGAGCATCCGCGCGCCGGTGGAGCCCAGCGGATGGCCGATGGCCATCGAGCCGCCATTGACGTTGAGGCGGTCGTCCGGGACGCCGAATTCCTGCTGGAACATGAGCGGCACGCCGCCGAAGGCCTCGTTGACCTCGAACAGATCGATGTCGTTGATGCTCAGGCCCGCTTCCTTCAGTGCCTTGCGGGTGGAATCGAGCACGGCGGTGAACTGGATCACCGGATCGGCGGCGGCCACGGCGGTGCTGACGAAGCGCGCACGCGGCTTCAGGCCGTGCTGCTTGGCATAAGCGCGGCTGGCGATCAGCAGCGCGGCGGCACCATCGCTGACCTGCGACGAGTTGCCGGCGGTGGTGGTGCCGTTGGCGGCAAACGCCGGCTTGAGCGTGGCCATCTTCTCGGGGTCGGGGTTGGCGCGCACGCCCTCGTCGGCAGCGACGATCGGGCTGTTCGGGTCGGCCGGATCCTCGGTCAGCTGCACCAGCTGATCTTTGATGCGGCCGGCCTGCATCGCCTCGGTGGCGCGCCGATGGCTGCGCACGGCAGAGGCATCCAGGGTCTCACGCGTAAGACCGAAGCGCGTGTTCAGCAACTCCGACGAAACGCCTTGCGGTATCAGCGGGTTGTCCTGGTAGCGCGCCAGCTCGCGCGGACTGTATTGCGAGCCGAGCGGCGCGCCGGGCTTGAACGACGGCGGCAGCGGCGCCTGCGACATCGACTCCACCCCCCCGCCGATGGCCAACTGGTAGGCGCCCGCCTGGATACCATGCACGGCAAAGCTCACCGCCTGCTGGCCAGAGCCGCATTGCCGATCGACCGTCACTGCCGGGACGGATTCGGGCAGCCCCGCCGCCAACACGGCATGCCTCCCCAGGTTGCCGTGCTGCTGGTCCCACTGCAGCACGCAGCCGACGATCACGTCGTCCAGATCCGCCGGGTTGATGCCGGATTGCTCGACCAACTGGCGCAGCGTCTCGGCCATCAGGTCGACGGGATGCCATTTATGCAAGCGTCCGCCGCGCTTGCCCACGGGGGTGCGCAGTGCACCAACGATGACGGGTTCATGATCATTCATGTTGTTCTCCTGTAGCAAAAGGTTGGCTCACTCGGTGTAGCGGCCCACGTGCTCGGCGCGTATGCGCTTCTTGTCGAGCTTGCCGACGCTGGTCTTGGGGATGGCTTCGACGAACAGGACCTGATCGGGCAACTGCCACTTGGCGAAGGCGCTGGTCAGGTGCTCCTGCAGTTGTTCCTGGGTCGCCTGCTGGCCGGGCTTCAGCACAACCAGGGCGAGCGGCCGTTCCTGCCACTTCGCATGAGGAATGCCGACCACCGCAGCGTCGCGCACGGCCGGGTGGCCCATGAGCAGGTTTTCCATGTCGATGGAAGAGATCCATTCACCACCGCTCTTGATCACGTCCTTGATGCGGTCGGTGACCTTGAGGTAGCCGTTCTCGTCCACCGTGCCGACATCGCCCGAGCGCCACCAGCCGCCCTCCAGGAAGCGATCGCCGGAATCGGGCATGTCGTGGTAGCTGGTCGTGATCCAGGGGCCGCGCAGGCAAATCTCGCCGGCCGACTGGCCGTCGTGCGGCAGATCCTGGTCGTTGGCATCGAGGATGCGGATGTCCACGCCGGTCAGGACCAGGCCCTGCTTGCGCTTGAGATTCCACCGCTCGTCCTGGGTCAAGCGCTTCCTCAACGTGGGCTTGAGGCGGTTGACGGTCACCAGCGTCGTGGCTTCGGTGGCGCCGTAGCCGTGCACCACCTCGGCACCCGTGAGTTCGTGGAAGCCGATCATCATCGACAGCGGCGGCTCGCTCGCGCCGGACAGCATGCGCATGCGGCTGAAGTCCGGCTTGACCGGCAGCGTCTCGATGTACTGCAGCATCGGTTGGAAGATGGCCGGTGCGCCGTTGGTGATGGTCACTCCCTCGGCAATCATGGTGTCGACCAGCGGCTTGGTGTCCTCGGCAGCGTAGCGTCCCGGCAGCACGATCTTGTCGGCCAGCAGCGTGGCGGCCTGCGGCAGGCCCCAGCACTGCCCGTGGAACATGGGCGTGATGAGCATGACGCAGTCGTCCAGCGTCATGCCCATGTTGGTGGCCATGCCCGTGGAGTGCAGGTAGATGCCGCGGTGCGAGTAGTACACGCCCTTGGGTTTGCCCGTGGTGCCGGTGGTGTAGCAGGCGCTGTAAGCCGAGGTTTCGTCGATCTCGGGCCAGTCGATCTTGGCGTCGGCGGCGGCCAGCAGGTCTTCGTAGTGCAGCAGCGGTTTCAGCGTGGTCTTGATCTGGTCCAGCGGCTTGTCGGTCATGACGATCCAGCCCTTGATCTGGGGCGAGTTCGCTGCGACGGATTCGGCGATCGGCAGCAAGGACTCGTCCACGCAAACGTAAGACACCTTGCTGTGGCCGACCACGTAGCCCAGGTCCTCGGCGCCCAGGCGCAGGTTCATCTGCAGCATGACCGCGCCCAGGCCGGGGATGGACCAGTACAGCTCGAAGTGGCGCCGGCTGTTCCAGTCCAGGATGCCGACCCGGTCGCCCGGCTCGACGCCGAGTGCGCGCAGTGCATTGGCGCTGCGGCAGACGCGCGCGTAGCAGTCGGCATAGGTGTAGCGATCCCAGCCGCCATCGGGTGTGCGGTAGACGATCTCCTGGTCCCCGTGGGTGCGCGCAGCGTGTCGGATCAGCGTCGTGGTGTTGAGCTGGCATTCGTTGCCCGTGGTGGACGGGCAGCCGCGGATGGGCTGGGCGGTGTTGGTCATTTTCTTGTCTCCTGAGTGGTTGCGTTGAGTGCCTGGAACCGCGGGGCCGGAGCCGCTTCGATGGCGCCGGAGGGGGTGGATTGGTAGATGCCCCTTGCCGCGTTGTGCGGATGCCGCACTGCCTCGGCCAGGCTGAGCACGGGCGCAAAGCAGGCGTCACTGCCTTCGAGCAACTCGCACCAGTGCGCCCGGGGCCTGCTGCGAATGAGGGCCGCGATGCGCTCCTTCAGCGCTGGCCACGTCGCCGTGTCGTACTGGTCAGCAGGGTTCACGTCCGCCAGGCCCAGCTTTGACAGCAGCAGTGCGTGGAATGCGGGCTCCACCGCCGCGAGGCTGATGAAGCCACCGTCTGCGCAGGCATACACGTCATAGAATGGCGAATCGTGAAACGGACTCGGCTGCGCGCCATCGATCTGCCCATTGGCGCGAATCCAGTGCACCAGCGTGCCCATCATGGCCACGATGTCGACTATGGCGGCGTCCACGACCCGGCCACGGCCGGTGGCGCGCGCATCCACCAGCGCGCAGGCGACACCGAAGGCCATGCCCAGCGCCCCGGCCGCGTCCCCAAGTACCGAGGGCGGCACGATGGGCGCCTGCCCCTTGCGCGCCGACAGCGACAGCAGGCCCGTCAACGCGACGTAGTTCAGGTCGTGACCAGCGGCCCGGGAGAGCGGGCCGTCCTGGCCCCAGCCCGTCATCCGGCCATAGACCAGCCTGGGGTTGCGCGCCGCGCATTCGGCGGGGCCGAACCCCAGCCGTTCCATCACACCCGGGCGATAACCCTCGATCAAGACGTCGGACTGGGCGATCAGCTCCAGGGCGTGCGCTTTGCCGCCGGGCGATTTCAGGTCGGTGACCTCGACCGTCTTGCCACGGTGCAGCGGATTGGCTGCCGCGCCACCCAGCGGCTGCGCCCCAGCGGCCTGCTCGGCCCGTGTCAGCGCAATCACCTCGGCACCCATGTCGGCCAGCATCATGGCGGCCAGCGGGCCCGGCCCGATCCCTTCGAACTCCACCACACGGACGCCGTGCAGTGGCCTTTGCAGCGTGTGCGGGGCGTTCACAGCTTCCTCGCAATCAGTTCCTTCATGACCTCGTTCGCGCCACCGTAGATCTTTTGCACACGCGAGGCGGTGTACATGCGCGCGATCGGGTATTCGGACATATAGCCGTAGCCGCCGAACATCTGCAGGCACTCGTCCACCACGCGGCACTGCTGCTCGCTGCACCACCACTTGGCCATGTACGCGGCTTCGGCGTCGAGCGTTCCGTCCAGCAGCCGCTGGGTGCAGTCATTGACGAAGGTGCGCACCACGTGGGCGATGGTGGCGATCTCAGCCAGCTTGTGGCGCGTGGTCTGCATCTCGAACATGGGCGCGCCGAAGATCTTGCGCTCCTTCGTGTATTCAATGGTGAGTTCCAGGGCCCGGTCGATGATGGCCGCTGCCGGCACGGCGATGGACATGCGCTCGTAGGGCAACTGGCCCATCAGTTGCTTGAAACCATGCCCTTCGACGCCTCCCAGAAGTTGATCGACCGGCACGCGCACCCCGTCGAAGAAGAGTTCGGCGGTGTCCGACGCATGCAGGCCGATCTTGTCGAGTAGGCGACCCACGCGGAACCCTGGCAAGCTCTCAGTCTCCAGCACGATCAGCGACAGGCCTCGGCTGCCCGCCTCGCCGGTGCGTGCGACCACGATCAGAAGATTGCAGGTATAGCCGTTGGTGATGAAGGTCTTGGCGCCATCGATCACGTAGTGATCGCCATCGCGGCGCGCGCGGGTGGCGATGGCCTTGAGGTCCGTGCCGCAGCCAGGCTCGGTCATCGCGATGCCGACCAGCATCTCGCCGCTGCTCAACTTGGGCAGCCAACGCTGCTTCTGCTCCTCGGTGCCGTAGTCCATGATGTAGTGCGAAGCGATGCTGTGCACCTGGACGTTGTTGGGCATTTCCGCTCTGGTCAACTCATCCTGTACCACCAACTGGTAGGCAATGCTGGCCCCGGTGCCGCCGTAGGCTTCGGGCATTTCGGGCAGCATGAAGCCCATTTCGCCGAAGGGCCGCCAGGTTTCGCGCGGGACGTAGCCCTGCTCGCGCCAGCCGGGCAGCTTCGGAGCCATCTCGGCGGCGATGTAGCGGCGAATTTGGTCGCGAAAGGTCTCGATGTCGCTGTCCATCCAGGGTTGACGGTGCAATTGCGGCAGCATGGGAGCGGCTCCTCAGAAGGTTTGTACGATGAAGGTTTGAAAACTTGGCCAGCGATGCGGCCCCGGGTCATGCCCGCATAGCCACAACGGGGCGGGCGAAGCGTCGAATCTCTGCGTTCTCAGTCTGTCCAGGGCATATGGTCGGCATTCAGCCCGTGCGCGTCTTGCCCGCCAGTGCATGGCGAGTTGACTTTGCGTGTGCAAGGGAAAACCCGGCTGACTCGACCGGCCCGATGGCGGAGCCGTGAGCAGTCATGCCGCGTGCATCGCTGGGCGACACTCCAAAGCGTTGTTTGAATGCGCGGCAGAAATGGCTGGTGGAGTTGAAGCCCCAGTGAAAGGCGATCGCCGAGACCTGCAGATGCCGGCAGACCGGGTCAACGAGTGTCCGCCAGCACGCTTGCAATCGGCTTTCCAGGATGTGGCCGACCACCGTGGTATCGCCCTGCGCAAACAGCGCATGAAGGTAACGCAGTGAAATGCCGTGCGCCGCGGCAATGCGTGCCGGACTCAGGTCATCCTCTTGAAAATGCTGGGCGATGTAGGCCAGTACTCGTTCGCGCAACGCGGCCATGGCCGTGAATCGAGTGGCGCTCTCCGGCTCTGGCAGCGCAATGTCCAGAAGCCCGATCACCGTGCGGCAAAGGGCGACGTGGGCGGAGGGCGGCACGGCGCCGATCTGCTTGGCCAGCCCCATCAGGTGTTGGCTGAGCAGTGAGCCCACGCCTGTGTGGCTGTCAATGCGGCAGGCTGCGGGCGGCTGCTTGCGGCCCGGTAGATGCTCGCGCATGAGCTGCCAGGGAATCATCAACGACACGCTGTGGGTTCGTTCCAGCACCTCATAGTCTTGCCGCTGATCGGTACGCCAGAGGAACATGTCGCCCTCGCAGAATGGCGTGTCCCACTGCTGCAGCTGCACTCGGCCGCTCAGGTTCAGCTGCAGCCCCAGGCAGAACTCATCGTCGAATGGCGAATGTCCAGGAGGAGACTGGTCGGCACAAGGACCGGTCACGGTGCATACCAAGGAGGCTCCGGCGAGTTCGTGTCGCCGCAACTTCGCCTGGAATGCAGCAGGCTTCGCCGGGGAGGAAAGACTCCAGCGCTGGAAGGAGTCCTTGAGGATCGCTTCCGTCGCATCTATCCTGCCCTCGATGGGCGCATGGTCGATGGACCATTCCATGGGTGACTGTTGCAGCACTTGTCGTCTCCTGAATCTGCCCCCGGACGCCGCAGCCCATCGGGACCGGAGCGTCGACACCGTGGCGTGCTTTCGTGCGGCGCTCAGGGTGCCCAAGGCATACAGGAAATCGTAGGCAGCGGTGCTTGGCGCGGCAATGACGGATGGTCTCGATCAACTGACAAGGCACCTCTTTCGACGGATGGGGGAGCGAGGCAACCCCGCAACCGAGCGGCCCTGCGCTAACCTCCCGGCATCGACGGCGAACTGAAGATGCAAGGAGACGATGATGGATCTGGGTGCAATGCTGGCAGGCAAGCGGGTGCTGGTCACGGGGGCCTCGTCGGGCTTGGGCGAGAACTTCGCTCGGCTGGCTGCTGGTTGCAAGGCCAAGGTAGTGATTGGGGCGCGGCGCAAGGCGCGGCTCGACAAGCTCGCCCAGGAGCTCGAAAAGCTCGGTTCGCCTCAGGTCACGGTGCTGGAAATGGATGTGGCTTCCGAGCAGTCCATCGACGACGCCTTCGCCGAGATAGACGCCTCGGGCACCATCCTCGACGTGGTGGTTAACAACGCCGGGGCTTCCAACGACGCCTTGTCGCTCACGCTGCCTGCGTCCGACTTCGACTCGCTGATGAAGACCAACGTGCGCGGCGTGTGGCTGGTGGCCGCGCGTGCCGCGCAGCGCTGGGTGGATGCGGGGCGGGGAGGCTCAATCATCAACATCGCATCGATCCTGGGCGAGCGCGTGATGCCGGGTTCCATGCTGTATGCCACGTCCAAGGCTGCAGTCGTGCACATGACCAAGAGCCTGGCGCTCGAATGGTCACGCCACGGCATTCGCGTCAATGCCATCGAGCCGGGCTACATCGGCACCGAGATGACCGATGCCATGTGGGAGACCGACTATGGCAAGGCGCTTATCAAGCGCATCCCGATGCGCCGTCTGGGTAAGCCGGAGGACCTCAACGGTCTGTTCTTGCTGTTCGCGACCGAGGCTGGGTCGTGGATGACCGGCGCCTGCGTGCCAGTGGATGGCGGGCATCTGTGCTCGTCGCTTTGAGTGCGACCGCGTCGAAGCAGCGCTACGTCTTTTGGGTACGCGAACGATAGGCGCCTGGCGTGCTGCCGGTCCATGACTTGAAGGCCCGCTGGAAGGCGGTGCCGTCGGCGAACCCCAACTCGGCGGCGATGGCGCTCAGCGCGGCATCGGTGCTGGTCAACCGAACGATCGCCATGTCGCGCCGTAACTCGTCCTTCAGCACTTGAAAGGACTTGCCCTCCACGGCCAGATGCCGCTGCAGTGCGCTGACCGACATGTGCAAGCGCTGCGCGGCGACAGTCAGATCGGGCCACTCCGGGCACGCTTGCTGCAATAGCGCGCGCACCCGCGCGCTGGCTGTCCGCTCGATTAGGCGCGGGCCGATCAGGTTGCCCGGTGTGGCACGCAAAAAGGTCTGGAGCGCGGCGGTGTCACGGCGCATCGGCTGCGTGAATGCGGATGCCTCGAACCAGACCGCCGACCGCGCCTGCCCGAACCGCAACGTGCCCGAGAAGATTTGGGCATAGTCTGCGGCACGCGGCGGTGGCTCGAAGGCAAAATCGAACCCTCTGGGCACCAGCCGGCCGCCGTGCAGCCATACCAGCAGACGCCAGAAGACGCGCAACAGCAGCCCGTGCAGGAAGTCTGAATGTTTGCCCGGGGCGCGGCGCACGTCCAGAGCAGCACCCTTGAGCAAGCCATCAGAGACGGGCACGAGCGCCACGTCGTCCTGCAGCAGGGCGAAGGATGCACTCACGCGCTGCAAGGCGGCTGCCAGCGTCCTGGCCCCGAGCGTAGAGCGAGCCATCAGCGCAAAGCTGCCGCAGCGCAACGGCCGACCGTGTAGATAGCCTAGGCATTCGTCGTCCAAGCTGTTCTTCACGGCACTGAAGAGTGCGATGTATTGCTCTATGGTCACACGCGACTGCTCCAGATGCAGAAGCGACTCGGCGATGCGGGCCTGCGCCAGAACGCCATCCAGCCAGGACTCGGTGGCCAGTCCTTTGCTGCGCGCGCCGTCGAGCAGGCCATGCACGGCAAAAACAGGAACAGTGACGACGGGTTTCAACATGGTCAAATGGAACAACGATAGCTGGCGCTGAATCCGAAATTACACTAAGAAAACGGCCCGCAAACCGATGGAACGTCGCTATGCCCACGATCATCTTGCGCTGGTGCCCACGCCGATCGGCGCTGTGCATGTCGCGGGCAACTGCGCGACGGTCAATATGACAAATGGCGAACCAACGCCTATGTCGCGTAGCAGATGCTCGCACTATCAACGCTATGGCATCCCCTGCACACGCACGGGATAGCGCACGAAGGCAGGCTCTTTCCCTTCATATCCATTCCCAAAAAGTCCGCGTTGCTGGCAGTGCTGGCTGGACGCAAGCGCGCTGGGTGGCACGACGGGTGCTACAGGCACGTCGGCGCCATGCAAGCGTGCGAGCAAGACCGTGGATTCCTGCGTGGTGATGCGTTGCGCAATGGCGGCATTGATTTGCGCAGCCCGGCGCGTGCGCGCTGCATGGCTTGCATAGTCCGGGCCGCGCAAATCTTCCAAGCCCAGCACCTCCACGAGCCGCGCCCAGAAGTGGTCTTCGAGCGCGCCCAGCGAGATCAGTACGCCATCGGCGGTTTCAAAGACGCCATAAGCAGGCTTGGCCAGGATGTCCTCACGCTGCTCGCGCACCGATGACAGCCCTGCCTCGTGGAAGTGGCCCAGGCGCGGATTCATCCAGTGCGCGGCACAGTCGGTGAGAGAGACGTCCAGATATTGGCCCTGGCCCGTGCGCTGGCGTTGCAGCAGCGCCGCCAGCGTGCTCGACAGCGCATACATGGCGCCACACAGGTCCGCCAGCGGAATGCCCGCGCCATGGTCGGGATGGACCGCATCGCTGCCCGAGAGCGCGAGTACGCCTGCGGCAGCCAGATAGTTGATGTCGTGGCCCGGCATCTGCGCCAGGGGCCCGTGTTGACCATAGCCGCTGAGAGAAACATAGACGATGCGTGAATTCAGCGCGGCCAGCGCCTCATAGCTGAAGCCCAGCCGCTTCATGACACCGGGGCGGAAGCCTTCGACCACCACGTCGGCGTCGGGCACTTGCTGGCGAAGCGCCTCGGCTTGTTGCGGATTCTTGAGGTCCACCATGAGGCTGTGCTTGCCCCGGTTGACCGAGGCGAACAGGCCCGGTGCGATTTTGCGGGCATTGTCGCCGTGTGGCGGGCGCTCGATCTTGATCACGTGGGCGCCCAGTTCGACCAGGTTTTGCGTGAAGAAGGGACCAGGCAGCAGCTCGGAAAAATCAAGCACGCGAAGGCCGTGCAAGGGCAGTGAGGAAGAAGTGGACATGGGCGGTCAGCCGTCAGACAAGGAAGAGGGAGGCTCGGCAGTGCCGAAAGTCATCGCGCCGACTTTGCGCAGAGCCTGCAGATAGCGGTCATGGTTCTTGGCCAGGCGATCGGGTGGCCCCGCCAGGCTGATGGCCAGGGGCTCCTTGCCCAGCATGCCGGAGATGGCTAGCGCATCCATGCCCTCGCCGCCTTCGCTGTGGGTCTGATACCAGCCGCGCAGACGGCTTTCGGCGACTTCCGCCGCAATGGCGTAGGGATCGGTGACGGTGCTGTCGGTGATCTTGCGCAGCGGCTTGAGGCGCAACTGTCGCGCGATTTCCTCAGGAGTCTGCGTGCCCAGCAGGGCTTTGCCCATGGCTGAGGTATGGAGTGCGATGCGCTCGCCCACATTGAGCACGTAGCGCAGCGGGTGCTTGCCTTGCTGGACGGCGACCGCGCGCACGGTGCCGTTGTCGAGCCGGCCGACGAAGGATGTCTCGCCCGTGGCCTCGGCCAACAAGTCTGCCGCCTCCGTGCCGGCACGCAGCAGCGGGTCGTTGTGCGCGATCTCGAGCGCGATCTGGTGCAAGCGCCCGGTGGGATAGAAGCGCCGCGTCCGCGCGGTCCGCATGAGGTAGCCCTCCTCGTGCAGCGTGTGCAGCAAGTCCGAGCAACTGCTCTCGGGCAGGTTGAGCAGGCGGGCGATCTCGGAGTTGGAAAGGTCGCGCTTTTCCATCGCGAACATGTCGAAGACGGCCATGGTGCGGGCCGATGCAGGTACGAAATTTGGCATGGTGCACGCAATTTTCCTACGAAATTCCGTAGTTCGCACCGATTCTTTGAAATTCTAGTTGTGTGCTCTTGGCTATGCAGAGGTGGCTTATCGATAGGGCTACAGGAAGGCTTGAGGGTCTTTCCCCCTCTGGGAAGGCATGCCTGACTAGAGAGTGGTTAGTGTTGCATCGGATTTTTAAGGGAAAACCCCTATTATTTCGATAAATCCAAAAAATACAATAGGTCGCAGTTGATTACGGTATTTCGTAGAAAGGTGAGAAGATGAACTTGGGAATCAGAGGTCGTGTCGCGGTGGTTACGGGCGGTGCCCGGGGCATCGGTGCCGAAACGGCGCGCGCCCTGGCGGCCGAAGGAGTGAAGCTGGTGGTGTCCGACATCGACCTCGTGGCGGCCGAGGCGGTTGCGGGCGAAATCCGGGCCCAAGGCGGTCAGGCCATCGGTGTGCGCTGCAACGTGACCGACAAGGCCGAGGTGCGCGATATGGCGGCTGCGGGCGTCGAGGCGTTCGGCGCCGTGGACATCCTGGTCAACAACGCAGGCTTCAACAAGGACCGCTATCTCACCAAGATGGCCGAGACCGAGTGGGATTCGGTGGTGGACGTGGTGCTTAAGGGCGCGTTTCATTGCAGCCGCGCCGTGCTGCCCGGGATGATGGAGCGCCAGTGGGGGCGCATCGTCAACATCTCCTCGCGCTCGGTCTTCGGCAACCCCGGCCAGACCAACTACAGCGCGGCCAAGATGGGCTTGATCGGCTTCACACGCGCCTTGTCGCTGGAGCAGGCCAAGTTCGGCATCACCGTCAATGCGGTGGCTCCAGGCTTCGTCGAAACCGAACTGATGCAGGCCAACCCCGGCTACCCCAAGCTGCGCGAGCTTGCGCTGGCCAAGAACCCCGTGGGCTTCCTGGGCGCCCCCGACGACATTGCCTCCGCCGTGACCTTCATGGCCTCGGAACGGGCGCGCTACATCACCGGCGTGACGCTGTACGTGACAGGCGGGCGCTTTTCTTCTTGATGACCGTGAGCAACCAACACGATGAACTTCGACTTCACTTCCGACCAGATTGCGCTGCGTGACAGCGTCCGCCGCTACCTGCGCAACGTGGTGAGCCCGCGTATCGCCGAGTGCGAAAAGGAAAAACACATTCCGCTGGATCTGCTCGCGGGCCTGAGCGAGTTTGGCTACATCGGCGGCATGCTGCCCGAGGATGCCGGTGGCCTGGGCTTGGACTTCGTGACGTGGGCCATGCTGATCGAGGAGGCGGGTTACTGCTGGGGCGCGTTGCGCACCATCGTCAACACCACCAACATCTTCATGCGCCTGGTCAACGGGCTGGGAACGCCTGAGCAGAAGACGCATTTCCTTGAGCCGGTGCTCGCGTCGAAAAAAGCGACCGCCGTGGCTTTCAGCGAGCCCAACCATGGCTCGAACCCCGCGGGCATCGAGGCCCGTGCCGAGAACAAGGGAGACCACTACCTCCTGAGCGGCACCAAGCTGTGGATCACCAATGGCAAGGCGGCTGATTTCCTGATCGTGATGGCCCGGCTGCAGGCAGCTGAGGGAGAGGGCGGCCTGTCGCTGTTCCTGATCGACAAGGCGCAGACGCCGGTCGAGGCGCGCCTGGTTGACAAGATGGTGCTCAAGGCTTCGGGCACATCCGAACTGTTCCTGGACGGCATCAAGCTGCCCAAGTCCGCATTGCTGGGCACCCCAGGCTCAGCGCTCAAGAATGTTGCCATCGGCCTGAACTACGGGCGCCTGAACATCGCCATGGGTGCGGTGGGTGCGGCGCAGGCTGCGCTCGACCTGTCGGTGGAATACGCCAAGACCCGTAAGCAGTTCGGCAAGCCCATCGGGCAGTTCCAACTGGTGCAAAAGCACATCGTGGACATGCTGGTGCGTACCGAAGCAGCGCGCGCCCTGGGCTACAAGGCGGCGATGTCGATGGAAAACGGCCTTCCCTCGCGCATTGAGTGCTCGCTGGCCAAGCTCTATGCCGCAGAGGCTGCGCACGAAGTGGCCAAGATGGCCATCGCAGTGCATGGCGGCATCGGCTATTCGACCGAATACCCGCTGGAGCGCATCTTCCGCGATACCGCTGGGGGAGTGATTCCCGAAGGTACAGCGGAGATCCAGACGCTGATCGTCGGGCGCGAAGTGCTGGGCATGTCGGCGATTGCCTGAGGGAAGACGCATGGACACGAGCACCCTTCCAGCGCCCCAAGCCATTGCCTCGTTGCGCTACCACTGGGAAGACCTGGAGCCGGGCCTGAGCTTCGAGACATCAAGCCGCACCGTCACCGAGGCGGACGTGGTGGGCTTCGCCGCGCTAAGCGCTGACTACAACCGCCTGCACGTCGATACACAGTACGCCGCTCAGTCGCCCTGGGGCACGCGCATCGCGCACGGCATGTTGGTGGCCTCGATTCTCTCGGGCTTGAACACGCGCACCGTCATCAATCAACTGCTGGAGCCGTCGCTCATCGGCCTGCTGGAGATGACGTACCGCTTTCCCAAGCCGACGCTGATCGGCGACACCCTGCATGGCCGCATCGAAGTTGCGAGTTGCAAGCCAACGTCCAACCCCGCGCGCGGCATCGTCGTCTTCCGTCGGCAGGCATTCAACCAGCATGGCGAAGCCGTCTGCGAGTGCGATGCAACCATGATGGTTGCGCGCCGGGTTACCTGAGTTTTCTTCAACAAGAGGCTGAACATGATCCGTACCGAAATCGGCTACACCACCATTGACAAGATCACCGTGCGCGAAAAAGACCTGGCCAAGGAACTGCTGGGCCAGGTGGACTTCGTAGACATGATGATGCTGGCCATCCTGGGCCGCATGCCCGACGAGCGTGAGAAGAAGATGATCAATCTCATCCTCGTGACCGCGTGCGACCACGGCCTGACGCCCAGCGCGATGAGCGCGCGCCTGACCTACCTCGGCGCACCCGAGGCCATGCAGGCCGCCGTGGCCGCCGGACTGCTCGGCGCGGGCAGCGTCTTCCTGGGCACGACGCAGAATGCGGCCGAACTGCTCATCAACGCGGCACGCGACCTGAAGGACGAAGACGGCGATGATGCATTTGTCGCCTGCGCGCGCGAAACCATCCGCCACGCACGCGAGAAAAAGCAGCCCATCTACGGCGTGGGGCATCCCATCCACATCCACGGTGACCCGCGCATTCCGACCCTGGCCGCTGTCTCGCGCGACAACGGCTGCTTTGGCAAGCACTGGCGCCTGATGTACGCCATCGAGCGCGTGTTCCGCGACGAGATGAGCAAGAACTTGCCGATGAATGCGGTCGGCGCCATCGGCTCGATCATCGGCGACATGGGGCTGGACCCCCTGCTGGCACGCGGCTTCATGCTTGTTGGCCGCGCGGCGGGCCTGATCGGCCACCTCTACGAAGAGCGCCAAAACCCCATCGGACAGCAACTGTGGGATCTCGTCCTGGAGCAGGACCCGCGCAATGAAATCCCGGGCAAGCGCCGCGGCGCTGAGTGAGGTGTGCCATGAAGGACGAAACGCAAGGCATGATGTTCCAGAACTTGGATTTGCTGATGGAGCCGCGCTCGGTGGTCGTGGTCGGAGCTTCCGACCGGCCGGCAAGCCTGGGCCAGCGCGCGCTGACCAACCTTATCGAGCACTCGAAATTCCAGGGTGAGTTGTTCCTGGTCAACGCCACCAAGGACGAGGTCATGGGCCGGCGCAGCTACCGCCGTGTCGAAGACCTTCCCTATGCGCCCGATCTCGCTGTGGTCGCCGTACCTGCCAATGTCGCCAACGATGTCCTCGAAGCCTGCGGCAAAAAGGGCATCCGTTTTGCCGTGGTGCTGACCTCGGGCTTCGGCGAGGCGGGCGAAGAGGGCAAGCGCCTGGAAGCACGCATGCGTCAGATTCCCGGTGAAACGGGAATCCGCATCTACGGGCCGAATTGCCCCGGTCTGACAAACACCAACAAGGGCTTGGGTTTCACCTTTTCCCCGTCCTTCGAGCATGACCGCATGACCGGGCCGATCGGCCTGGTGACGCAAGGCGGCGGATTGGGGCGCACCTTCCTGCAGGCATGTGATCGCGGCGTGGGCATCGGGCTGTGGTGCTCCAGCGGCAATGAGGCGGATCTCACCGTGAGCGACTACATCCACCACATGGTCTCGATGCCCGAGATCAGGGTCATCGTCACCCTGCTCGAAGGCATCAACGACCCGCCGCGTTTCGCGCAAGCGGCGCTGAAGGCTGCCGCGCACGGCAAGCCCATTGTGGCGCTCAAGGTCGGCAAATCGGAATACGGAATCAAGGCCACGCAATCGCACACGGCGGCGCTATCGGGCACCGCCGAGATCAACAGCACAGCCTTCAGGCAATTGGGCATCATCGAAGTCGATGACATCGACGAATTGATCGACACCGCCGCTTTGCTGGCGCGCGGCGTGCCAAAGAAGGATGCGCGCGTGGCGGTCTATTCCTTTTCGGGCGGCACAGTGGCGCTAGCGGCCGACATGCTCGGCCTGGCGGGTCTCGCACTGGCCGAGTTCGATCCGGCCACGGGCGCGAAGCTGCGCGAGTTACTGCCGTCGTATGCGGCCTTTGACAATCCGGTAGACACCACGGCCGAGATACTGGTCAACCCCGAGATCAGCTTTGGTTCTTTGCTCGCCGTGGCACGCGATCCCAATGTGGATGTGGTGCTGTACCCGATCCCGATGGAGTACGGCGCGACCACGCGTGCAGCCGCCGAGAACATGGTCAAGGTGCAGGCCCAAGTCGATACACCGATCATGCCAGTTTGGCTCAGCGACCGGCTAGGCGAGGGCTTCCAGATCATGGTTGCGGGCGGCTTGGTGCCCGTGCGTAGCCTAGGCAAAGCCATCAAAGCGCTGCAGTGCTGGAACAACTTCAGTAAACGTCAGCGTGGCTTCGATGCGGACTGGCTTCCCGCTATCTGCACCGAGAAGCATCACGCGGAGCAAGGCGTGCGCAAGGTCTACGGGGAATCCGAAGGCAAGGCGCTGCTCGCGGGTGCAGGCGTGCGTGTGCCCTTTGGGCGCGTGGCGCGCAATGCGCAGCAAGCGGTGGTAATCGCAGCTGAAATCGGTGGCGCTGTGGTCGCCAAGATCGCCAGTGCCGACATCCTGCACAAGTCCGACATTGGTGGGGTGATGGTTGGCTTGCGGACCGAAGCAGAAGTGCGTGCGGCCTGGGACTCGATCATGGCCAGCGCGCAAAAGGCTTGCCCGCAGGCGGACATCGACGGCCTGTTGATCGAGCAGATGGCTGATCTCAAGCAGGGCGTAGAGACCTTCATTGGCGTCCACTGTGATCCCTTGTTTGGCCCCATCCTGACCTTTGGGCTTGGCGGCATATACGTCGAGCTATTCAAGGACGTGAGCCGCCGCCTGCTACCGATCACACCTCGCGATGCCGCAGAAATGATCCGCGAAACTCGCTGCCACGAGCTGCTCAAAGGCTTCCGTGGCAGCCCCGCCACCGACATCGCGGCGCTCGAAAAGATGTTGGTGGCTGTCTCGAATTTTGTCGTCCAAGGGAATCATCGTATCCAGGAAATGGATCTGAATCCCGTGATCGTCAGCGCTGCAGGCGTGATGGCGCTCGACGCCGTTCTCATCACAGCGCAACCGGCCCCCTGATTTGCAAATATTGAAAGGAGATATTCACATGATTTCGCGACGCATTTTTTCCACAGGTACCCTGTTTAGCGTGTTGTCAGCAACTGTCGGACTGCCGGTGCATGCTGATACCTTCCCGGATCGCCCTATCAAACTCGTTGTGCCGTTCACTGCGGGCGGCATTACCGACAATCTAGCGCGCGTTGCGGGGCAATACGCCTCGAAGGTGCTGAACCAGCCCATCGTTGTGGACAACCGCCCCGGTGCAGGGGGTGGACTGGGAGCCATGACTGTGGCACAAGCCACGCCTGATGGCTATACCGTCCTTCTGGGAACGCAAGGCACCCAGGCGACCAACTTGGCCCTTTACAAGAGCCTCCGCTACAAGGATGGCGACTTCCGAGCCGTTCAGGGCCTGATGGCCATTCCCAATGTGCTCGTCGTCAATGCCTCAAAGCCTTACAAAAATCTGGCCGAACTCGTTGCATATGCCAAGAAGAATCCGGAGGCATTGACCTACTCGTCTCCGGGCGTTGGAACCGGCTCGCACTTGGCTGCGGAACTGTTCCAGACTGTGGCGGGAATCAAGCTCCGTCATGTTTCGTACAGAGGTAGCGCTCCCTCCATCACCGACCTGATCGCAGGCAACATTGATCTGAGTTTCGACTATCCGGCGACCACGGTACCGCATATCAAGTCGGGCAAGTTGCGCGCGATCGCCATGACCGGGCTGGAGCGCGTGCCCGTGCTGCCGGAGGTGCCTACTTTGAGCGAGCTGGGCTATGCCAAAGCTACGGCCGAATCATGGTTGGGTGTATTTGCGCCGCGCGAAACTCCGGACGCTGTCATGCAGAAACTGCAGTTGGCCTTTGCGCAGTCCATCGAGGACAAGGGCGTGCAGGAAAAGTTCGTCGAATTTGGTGGCGTTCCACTGCGCAAGTCTGGCAAGGCGTTTGAGGCTTTCGTGCGCGACGAAGTCGTGAGGTGGGAACAGGTGGTTAAGAAGTCGGGTGCGACTTTGGATTGAATTTTATCGACTCGGGATTCCGCGTTGCAAAGCGCTGCCCAAGATGCATCGTGTGGCCGCTCGCCACCCCTTCCATTCGAGCGTCCGGCTGCGGTCAACCGGGTTTCGCCTTGTGCATACAAAGTCAACTCGCCATGCACTGGCGGGCAAGACGCGTATGTGCCGAGTGCCCAGAATACCGCCTGGTAGCACGCCCAGGGGCGGCCCGTGGTCGTTCGGCATCGATGCATTCGCATGAATGCTTCTTCGGCAACGGCATGTCGGTGTGCTCACCCGAATAGCCCAGCAACCAGGAGAGAGTGAATGTCTGTCTGCGCCGCGCCTTTGCGCGACATGCTGATTGATGCGGTGATGCGCGAACGTCGTTCCGTCCGCGCCTTTCTGCCGATCCCGGTGCCGCAAGAAGTGGTGGCCCAGATTCTGTCGGTGGCAGCCAGCGCGCCCAGTGGCACCAACACCCAGCCGTGGCATGTCATTGCCGTGGCGGGCGAGGCGAGGAAGCGCTTGTGCGACCGTGTACTGCACGCCTTTCACCATGAAGAGGGAGAGCACCAGTCCGAATACGACATCTACCCGGCCGAGTTCTTCGAGCCCTACCTGACCAGGCGGCGCCGGTGCGGCTTTGCGCTCTATGCCGCAGTCGGAATCTCCAAGGGAGATACGGATGCCATGCGTGCTCAACATGCACGTAACTTTGCCTTCTTCGATGCGCCGGTCGGTTTGATCTTCACCTTGGACCGGCGCATGGTGCAGAGCAGTTGGGTGGACTACGGGATGTTCTTACAGAACATCATGCTGGCGGCCCGCGCACGAGGCCTGGATACCTGTTCGCAGATGGCGTGGACCCTTTACCCGCGCCTTCTGGCTGAAGCCCTGCAAATCCCGGACGGGCAGATGGTCCTGTGCGGCATGGCACTGGGCTATGCCGACCCGGCGGCCGTGGTGAACCACGTGCGCACCGAGCGTGAGCCGGTCGAGAACTTCACACGCTTCAGCGGCTTCTAGAAATCTTGTCATACCAACTAATCGCGTCGTAAGCCGCCTGAGAAATTCAGCCGCCCTGAAGCGGTTGATCGACCGGGCCTTGTCCTGATGGGTAGGGTCATGCATGGATGTATGCCCTATGGGGCTGACGGGTTGAACCCACAAAGAGGAGTAAGCAATGTCTACCTACGCCGCGCCCTTGCGCGACATGCTGTTCACGATGAAGGAAGTCGGAGGCCTGGATGCGATCTGTGCCCAGCCGGGCCATGAAGAAACCACGCCCGACCTGGTCGAGGCCATCCTGCAGGAGGCTGCCCACTACGCCGCCGGCGTGCTTGATCCGCTGAACCGCACCGGCGACGTGCAGGGCGCGCGCTGGCACGACGGCCAGGTCACGCCAGCCGATGGCTTTCGCGAAGCCTGGGCCAGCTTCTGCGAGAACGGCTGGAACGGCATGCCCGCTGCCACCGAATGGGGCGGCCAGGGCCTGCCCACGCTGGTGTCCACAGCCGTGCTGGAGATGTGGAAGTCGTCCAACCTCGCGTTCAGCCTGTGCCAGATGCTCACGCTGGGCGCGGTGGAAGCCATTGCGCACCATGGCAGCGACGCACTCAAGCACCGCTTCCTGGAGCCCATGGTCGAGGGCCGCTGGACGGGCACCATGAACCTCACCGAGCCCCAGGCAGGCTCCGACCTAGCCGCGCTGCGCAGCCGCGCCGTGCCCGAGGGCGACCACTACCGCGTCAGCGGCAACAAGATCTTCATCACCTGGGGCGAGCACGACATGGCCGAGAACATCGTCCACCTCGTGCTGGCGCGCCTGCCCGATGCACCGCCCGGCGTGAAAGGCATCTCGCTGTTCCTGTGTCCGAAGTACCTGGTCAACGACGACGGCTCCCTGGGCGAACACAACGATTTGACCTGTACCTCCATCGAACACAAGATGGGCATCCACGGCAGTCCTACGGCGTCGATGAGCTTCGGCGATGGCGGCGGCGCCATCGGCTATCTGGTCGGCGAGCCGAACCAGGGGCTGGCCTGCATGTTCACCATGATGAACCACGCACGGCTGAACGTCGGTCTGGAAGGCGTGGGCATTTCCGAGCGCGCCTACCAGCGCGCACGCGCCTACGCGCTGGAGCGGGTGCAGGGCAAGCCGCTGCTCAGGGCCAGCACCACCATCGCAGGCCACCCGGACGTGCGGCGCATGCTGATGGACATGAAGGCCCGCACCGAGGCCATGCGCGCATTGGCCTATTTCTGCGCCGGCCAGATGGACCGCGCCGCAGGCCACGCCGACGCGCAAGAGCGCGAGCAGGCACTGGCCCTGGTCGGCCTGCTGATCCCGGTGGTCAAGGGCTGGTGCACCGACAGCGCACAGGGCATCACGTCCGATGGTGTGCAGGTGCATGGCGGCATGGGCTATGTCGAGGAAACCGGCGCTTCACAGCACTTGCGCGACGCGCGCATCACGACCATCTACGAAGGCACCACGGGCATCCAGGCAAACGACCTGATTGGCCGCAAGCTGGCGCGAGAGGGCGGGCGCACGCTGAAGGCGCTGTTGGGCCGCATCGACGGCGATGCGCGCCGGTTGGTCGAGATGCCCGATGCCGCGCTGGCGCAGATCGGCGGCGTGTTAGCGGCTTCGGCGCGTGCGCTGGGGGGTGCGGCCGACTGGCTGCTGGCCCACGACGACCAACCAGCGCAGTGCGCGGCGGGCGCCGTGCCCTTCTTGCGGCTGGCGGGCACGGTGATCGGCGGCTGGCTGTCGGCGCGCATGGCCGAAGCCGCCACTGCGCAACTCGCGGCGAGATCGGGCGATGCTAGCTTTCTCGGCGCCAAGCGTGCCACGGCCAGCCACTACGCGGCGCATGTCCTGGTGCAGGCGCCGATGCTGCGCGACATCGTCACGGGCGGCGCCGCCAGCACGCTGGCCCTGGCGGACGATCAACTCTGAATGATCCTGAAAGGAAACCCTCCCATGAAAATCCTGGTTCCCGTCAAGCGGGTGGTTGACTACAACGTCAAGGTCCGCGTCAAGAGCGATGGCAGCGGCGTGGACATCGCCAATGTCAAGATGAGCATGAACCCCTTCGACGAAATCGCCGTCGAAGAAGCCGTGCGCCTGAAGGAAAAAGGCTTGGTGACCGAAGTCATCGCCGTCAGCTGCGGCGTGGCCCAGTGCCAGGAAACCCTGCGCACCGCCATGGCCATCGGCGCCGACCGCGCCATCCTGGTGGAGACCGATGCCGACCTGCAGCCCCTGGCCGTGGCCAAGCTCCTGAAGGCCCTGGTCGACAAGGAACAGCCATCGCTGGTGATCCTGGGCAAGCAGGCCATCGACGACGACGCCAACCAGACCGGCCAGATGCTGGCGGCCTTGGCCGACCTGCCCCAGGCCACGTTCGCCAGCAAGGTCGAGCTGTCCGCCGACAAGGCCAGCGTGACCCGCGAAGTCGATGGCGGCCTGGAAACCCTGCAGCTTTCGCTGCCCGCCGTCATCACCACCGACCTGCGCCTGAACGAGCCGCGCTACGTCACGCTGCCCAACATCATGAAGGCCAAAAAAAAGCCGCTTGACACCGTCAAGCCCGAAGACCTCGGCGTGGACGTGGCCCCGCGCCTGAAGACCCTGAAGGTCAGCGAACCCGCCAAGCGCGGCGCCGGCGTGAAGGTGGCCGACGTGGCCGCCCTGGTCGAGAAACTCAAGAACGAAGCGAAGGTGATCTGACATGACCGTACTCGTAATCGCTGAACACGACAACGCGACCATCAAGGGCGCGACGCTCAACACCGTGACGGCAGCCGCAGCCTGCGGCGGCGACGTGCACGTGCTGGTGGCCGGCCACAACGCTGGTGGCGCAGCCGCTGCCGCCGCGCAGATCGCCGGCGTTGCCAAGGTCATCCACGCCGACGGCGCCAGCCTGGCCCACGGCCTGGCCGAGAACGTGGCCGCCCAGGTGCTGGCCATCGCCGGCAACTACAGCCACATCGTGTTCCCCGCCACCGCCGGCGGCAAGAACGTGGCCCCCCGCGTGGCCGCCAAGCTCGACGTCGCCCAGATCAGCGACATCACCAAGGTGGTGAGCGCCGACACCTTCGAGCGCCCCATTTACGCCGGCAACGCCATCGCCACCGTGCAAAGCGCCGACAGCGTGAAGGTCATCACCGTGCGCACCACGGGCTTTGACGCCGCCGCCGCCACCGGTGGCAGCGCCGCCGTCGAAACCGCCGCTGCCGCCGCCGACGCCGGCAAGAGCAGCTACGTGGGCAGCGAGATCGCCAAGAGCGACCGCCCCGAACTCACCGCCGCCAAGATCATCGTCTCCGGTGGCCGGGCCCTGGGCAGTAAGGAAAAGTTCGACGAAGTCATCACCCCCCTGGCCGACAAGCTGGGCGCGGCCATTGGAGCCAGCCGCGCGGCGGTGGACGCGGGCTACGCCCCCAACGACCTGCAGGTGGGGCAGACGGGAAAGATCGTGGCGCCGCAGCTGTACATCGCCTGCGGCATCTCGGGCGCCATCCAGCACCTGGCGGGCATGAAGGACTCGAAGGTGATCGTGGCGATCAATAAGGACCCGGAGGCGCCGATCTTCAGCGTGGCCGACTACGGGCTGGAGGCGGACCTTTTCGCGGCTGTGCCGGAACTCGTCAAGGCCTTTTAACTTGGATGAGATACACCATGGAGCTTCGGCATTTGCGTTGCTTTATAGCGGTGGCCGAAGAACTTCACTTTGGCCGCGCAGCGGAAAAGCTGCACATCGATCAGTCCCCTTTGTCGCGCACCATCAAGGAGATAGAGGAAGAGCTCGGGGCGCAACTGTTCACGCGAACCACGCGAAGCACCCGCCTGACCTTTGCCGGAATGGCATTCCTGGAGCGGGTGCCGCGAATCTTCGAAGCTCTGAAACAGGCGTGTGACGGCGTCAAGTCCGCCGCCAGTGGGTTTCAGGGACAGTTGCGCATCGCTTTGTCCGATGGCATCACGCCCTCGCGAATGCCGACGCTGCTGGCACGGTGCCGAGAGGAAGATCCAGAGATTGACATTCGGTTATTTGAAGTGCCGTTGGACCAACAGATCAAGGGTCTGCACGATGACCTGTATGACGTCGGCTTTTCGATGGCCGAAGAGGTGGGCGACGGCATTGTGGTCAGGCCTGCGTGGGAAGACGAGCTGATGGTGGCGGTCCCAGCTCGCCATCCTGTGCTGGCCCACAAGCACGTTCCGTTGGAAGAAGTGTTGCGCTATCCGCTGGCGCTATGCGATCCGGCGATATGCGAAGGCCATGCACGCCAAGTTGATCGCGTTTTGCAGCGCTACGAGCAACAGCCACTGATCGCCCAGCGCGTGGCGTCCTATGAGGTGATGATGACCTTGGTCTCCGCCGGATTGGCACTTGGTTTGGCGGGCGCCGCGCACATTGCATCCGGCCGTGGGCCAGGTGTTGTGGCCCGGCGCTTGGCGGGCAAGTCGCAGATGCTGGCCACGTATCTGCTGCACCGTGACGTGGAGCCCTCCGAAATGCTGGCCCGGTTCATCGCACGAGTGGCCTCCATTGATTCGGCAGATGGCTCCAGCGCCGCCGAGGACTCCTGATCCACCTGCTGAAAGGGCCCAAGCCATGACCCGATTCCTGCCGCTGCTGATGGTCGCCGCACTGACGGCCTGTGGGCCATCCCAACCGACGGAAACCGTGGACTTCCTCGTGGCCCATCCTGAGCGCCTCAAGGAAGTCCAGCGCCTGTGCAAGGAAGACCGAGCAAAGGCCGGCGAGGAACTCTGTCGCCGTTCGGCCGAAGCCGCCAACCGGCGTTTCTTCGGCGATCGGCCGGAACAGAAATCCAAATAGCGCCTCTCGCCGTCGCCTGGCAGCGACAAAGTTCTCCCTGTTACCTCATCACGCCGCAGCGCGCTCGCGCATGCGGCGTTTCTATTGTGTACGCCGCAGCAAGAAGTCTGGCTTTTTGGGTCTGAATCTCCGCCATAACGGCCTTTGACCGGCCTGCACGCTCGCCTTGATCCTCAGCACTACGGCACGTCCCTGTGCCGTAGTAGGAGGTTGACCAATGCAAGGAACGAACGTGCTGTTCGGTCAGATCGCCGTGGTGTTCGGCATCGTGATCGCGGGTGTGTGGGGCGCCACGCAATGGACGGCCGCCGCACTGGGCCATCAACTGCGCCTGGGCTCGCCCTGGTTCGATTTCCTGGGCACGCCGGTCTATCACCCTTGGCGGCTGTTCGAGTGGTGGTTCTTCTTCGATGCCTATGCGCCGCAAGTCTTCGACAAGGGCGGTGCCATCGCGGGCGGCAGTGGCCTGCTGGCGGTGGTGGTCGCCATCGGCATGTCGATCTGGCGCTCGCGCCAGTCCAAACTGGTCACGACTTATGGCTCGGCGCGCTGGGCGAATGCGCAGGACATTCGCAAGGCCGGGCTGACAAACCCGGCCGGCGTCTTCCTCGGCCAGCACGATTGCCAGTACCTGCGCCATGAAGGGCCGGAACACGTCCTGACCTTCGCGCCCACGCGCTCGGGCAAGGGCGTTGGGCTGGTGGTGCCGACGCTGCTGTCCTGGCCCGCGTCCGCCGTCATCCACGACATCAAGGGCGAGAACTGGAGCATCACCGCCGGCTGGCGCTCGCGCTTCTCGCACTGCCTGCTGTTCAACCCGACCGATGCGCGCTCTGCGGCCTACAACCCGCTCCTGGAAGTGCGGCGCGGCGCGCATGAAGTGCGCGACGTGCAGAACATCGCGGACATTCTGGTGGACCCCGAGGGCGCGCTGGAGAAGCGCAACCATTGGGAGAAGACCAGCCACGCGCTGCTGGTCGGCGCCATCCTGCATGTGCTCTATGCGGGCGAAGACAAAACGCTGCGTGGCGTGGCGAATTTCCTCTCCGATCCGGCTTGCCCGTTCGAGTTGACCTTGCACCGGATGATGACCACGGCGCATCTCGGTGATGCGCCGCATCCGGTCGTCGCATCGGCGGCGCGCGAAGTCCTGAACAAGTCGGACAACGAGCGCTCGGGCGTGCTGTCTACCGCCATGTCCTTCCTGGGCCTGTACCGCGATCCCACGGTGGCCGAAGTCACTTCGCGCTGCGACTGGCGCATCGCCGACCTGATCGCAGCCGAATCCCCTGTGTCGCTGTACCTGGTGGTGCCGCCTTCGGACATCAGCCGCACCAAGCCGCTTATCCGGCTCATCTTGAACCAGATCGGCCGGCGCCTCACCGAATCGCTCGACGGCAGCGATGGCATCGCGCGCCGCCACAAGCTGCTGCTGATGCTCGACGAGTTCCCCGCGCTGGGTCGGCTGGACTTCTTCGAGACGACCCTGGCCTTCATGGCGGGCTATGGCATCCGCAGTTTCCTTATCGCGCAGTCGCTCAACCAGATCGACAAGGCGTATGGGCAGAACCATTCGATCCTCGACAACTGCCATGTGCGCGTGACGTTCGCCACCAACGACGAGCGCACGGCCAAGCGCATTTCCGAAACGCTGGGCACGGCCACCGAGTTGCGCGCGCAGCGCAACTATGCGGGGCACCGGCTGGCGCCTTGGCTGGGCCACTTGATGGTGTCGCGCCAGGAGACGGCCCGGCCGCTGCTGACGCCCGGCGAGGTGATGCAGCTGCCACCCGACGAGGCGGTGGTGATGGTGTCCAGCGTGGCGCCGATCAAGGCCAGGAAGCTGCGCTATTACGCGGACAGCAATTTCAAGCAGCGCGTGCTGCCGCCGCCTGCGCTCGCCTGTGGGCGCTATGCCGACGTTCCGCCAGCCCGGCCTGACGACTGGAGCGGGTTGGCGATTCCCGCTGTGCCTGCGGCCCCTGACATCGAAGCCATCCAGGGATTCGGTTCCACCGCCGACGACGGTGGTCCCCGCCGCCAACCCGAACTCTCCAAAACCGTCGCCTACGACCCCGGGCTGTCCGTGCCTGCAGCCGACCTCGCGCTGCTCGATGACGAAGACGACACACCGCTTCCCCTTCCGCGCCAGTTGGACCCGGCTCGGCAGCGCACGGCCCGCCTGGCATCCCTCGACCCTGACGACGGAATCGACCTATGAGCCAATACCGCCTCAACTTGTTCATCCAATCCGAGCACGCCAGGCGGCTCGACGAACTGGCCGCCAAGAAAGGCGTGTCCAAGTCCAGCATCGTCGCCGCGGCCTTGGCGTCCTGGCTGTCGCCCGATGCCGCCGACCAGCGCGAGGCGGCCATTGCCAAGCGGCTCGATCGCCTGTCCCGCCAGGCCGAGCGCCTGGAACGCGACCAGAACATCCAGATCGAGACGCTGGCGCTGTTCATCCGCTACTTCCTGACCGTGAGCACGCCGGTGCCCGATGCCCATCAGGAAGCCGCCCGCGCGCAGGGCAAGGCGCGCTTCGAGCAGTTCGTGGAGCAGTTGGGCCGTCACCTGCTGCGCGGGCGCAGCCTGGTGCGCGACGTGGTGGAAGAGCTGCATCCCGATCCCTCGCGCTTGGATGAAGTGCAGGAACGCGCCTCATGAGCGCCGTTCCTTCGTCCTCCTTCACCGCCACCGCGCTGGACCGCCGCATCCGCATGCTGCGCACCGCGATGGGACCGCTGATCGCCGCCGCGCTGGAAGACCCGGACGTGGTGGAAATCATGCTCAACCCCGACCGGACGCTCTGGATCGACCGGCTTTCCACGGGCCGCGCACCGATGGGCGTGGAGCTGCCCGAGGCGGACGGCGAACGCATCATCCGCCTGGTGGCTGCCCACGTCGGCGCGGAAGTGCATCGCGGCCAGCCATTGCTGACGGCCGAACTGCCGGAAACCGGCGAGCGCTTCGAGGGCATCCTGCCGCCGGCAGCGCCCGGGCCGGCCTTCGCGCTGCGCAAGCGCACCGTGGGCGTGATCCCGCTGTCGCGCTACGTCGAGGACGGAATGATGACCGCCGATCAGGCGGGTTTGCTGGTGCGGGCCGTGCGCGAGCGCCACAACATCCTGATCGCGGGCGGCACCAGCACGGGCAAGACCACGCTGGCCAATGCGCTGCTGGCCGAGATCGCCGCCACGGGCGACCGCGTGCTGGTACTCGAAGACACCATCGAGCTGCAATGCGCGGCGCGCGACCACGTGCCGCTGCGCACGCGCCAGGGCGTGGTGTCGATGCAGGAGCTGGTGCGCTCGTCCATGCGCCTGCGCCCGGATCGCGTGGTCGTGGGCGAAGTGCGCGGCCCCGAGGCGCTGGACCTCATCAAGGTCTGGGGCACGGGCCACCCGGGCGGCATCGCCACCATCCATGCCGGCTCCCCGCTCGGGGCGCTGCTGCGCCTGGAACAACTGATCCTCGAAGTGGCGATGAACCCGCCGCGTGCGCTGATCGCCGAGGCGGTCAACGTGGTGATCCACATCGCCGGGCGCGGACGCAAGCGCCGCATCGAGAGCATCGCCCGCGTCGCCGGTTTCGACGGCGCGGGCTATCACCTGGCGGACGCGCTGGAAGCGCCATTTCCCGAGCTTCCCGAGCTGCCGCTGGTTTCCCTCGCAGCCCCCGCCGCTGCGCCTTTCCTGTCCCCTGACTCACCTGGAGAACTGCCATGACGCAGATGACCATTCCTACTTTCCGTGTTTCCGTCAATCCGCCTCCCCACCTGTCCGGCTTGGCACGGCTGCGCACCCTGGCCCGCCCGGCGGGGCAAGGGCTGCTGTTGGCCGCGCTGATGCTGTTGCTGGCCGGCACGGCACAGGCCGCCGGCTCCTCGATGCCCTGGGAAGGACCGCTGCAGTCCATCCTCGATTCCATCCAGGGGCCGGTGGCGCGCATCGTGGCCGTGATCATCATCATCGCCACGGGTCTCACGCTGGCCTTCGGCGACACGTCGGGCGGGTTTCGCAAGCTGATCCAGATCGTGTTCGGCCTGTCCATTGCTTTCGCCGCGTCCTCGTTCTTCCTGAGCTTCTTCAGCTTCTCCGGCGGGGCCGTCGTATGAGTGCCCCGGACACCTTCGCGGCCGGGTTCGCCCGTGGGTTCGAGATTCCGCTGCATCGGTCTTTGACCGAGCCGATCCTGCTGGGCGGCGCCCCGCGCACCGTGGCCATTGCCAACGGCACGCTGGCCGCTGCTGTCGGGCTGGGCCTGCAGCTGTGGATTCCGGGCGTCGTGCTGTGGCTCGCCGGGCATTCGCTGGCGGTGTGGGGTGCGCGCGTCGATCCGCAGTTCATGCAGGTCTTTGCGCGGCACATCAAGCACAAGCCGCTGCTGGACGTGTAGGGGGATGCTGCGATGCTGAACCTTGCCGAATACCGCCAGCGGCCCGCGCTGCTGGCCGACTGGTTGCCCTGGGCAGGGCTGGTGGCACCGGGCATCGTCTTGAACAAGGATGGATCGTTCCAGCGCACGGCGCGCTTCCGTGGTCCCGATCTGGACAGCGCCACGCAGGGCGAACTGATCGCCACGTCGGCGCGCTTGAACAACGCGCTGCGCCGGCTGGGCTCGGGCTGGGCGCTGTTCATCGAAGCCGAGCGCCGGCCGGCGGCGGGCTATCCCCATTCCGACTTTCCTGAACCGCTGTCCTGGCTGGTGGACGAGGAACGCCGCGCCGCATTCGAGGATTCGGGCAACCACTTCGAGAGCGGCTACCACCTCACGCTGGTGTACCTGCCGGCCGAGGAGTCGCGTGCGCGCGCAGCGGGACTGCTATACGAGAACCGTCCGACCGAAGGCGTGGACTGGCGCGAGCGCCTGACCGCTTTCGTCGCGGAAACGGATCGCGTCTTCGACCTGCTCGACGGCGTGATGCCGGAAATCGCCTGGCTCGATGACAGGCAGACGCTGACCTACCTGCATTCCGCCATCTCGACGCAGCGCTATTCGCTGGCGGTGCCCGAGGTGCCGTTCCACATCGATGCGCTGCTGACCGATTCCGCACTGGTCGGCGGCCTGGCGCCCATGCTGGGCGACCAGCACCTGCGCGTGGCCACGGTGCGGGGTTTTCCGACCTCGACCTGGCCGGGGATTCTGGACGATCTCAACCGCCTGGGATTTGCGTATCGCTGGAGTACGCGTTTTCTGTGCCTGGACAAAGCTGAGGCGGAAAAAGAGCTTTCCCGCCTGCGCCGGCAGTGGTTCGCCAAGCGCAAGAACGTCATCGCGCTGCTGCGCGAAACGATCTTCCAGCAGGAGAGCCCGTTGGTGGATACGGACGCCAGCAACAAGGCCACCGACGCCGACGCGGCCTTGCAGGAGTTGGGCAGCGACCAGGTTTCCTTCGGCTACCTCACCGCAACGGTGACGGTGCTCGACGCCGACCCGGCCGTGGCCGATGAGAAGCTGCGCATGGTGGAGCGCGTCATCCAGGGCCGGGGCTTCGTGACGATTCCCGAAACCTTGAACGCGGTCGATGCGTGGCTGTCTTCGATCCCCGGCAACGCCTACGCCAATGTGCGCCAGCCCATCGTCTCGACGCTGAACCTGGCGCACCTGATGCCGGTGTCCGCCGTGTGGGCCGGACCGGAGAAGAGCGAGCATTTGGGCGGCCCGCCGTTGATCGTCACGCGCACCGATGGCGCCACGCCATTCCGGCTGGTGACGCACATCGGTGATGTGGGCCACACGCTGGTGGCCGGGCCGACCGGCATGGGCAAGTCGGTCTTGCTCGCCACGCTGGCGATGCAGTTCCGCCGTTATCGCGGCTCGCGCATCTTCGCCTTCGATATGGGGCGCTCCATGCGCGCCACCATCCTGGGCCTGGGTGGCGAGCACTACGACCTGGGCACGGATGGCGAGATCGCCTTCCAGCCGCTCGCCCGCATCGACCACGAGGGCTACCGCACCTGGGCGGCGGAATGGGTGGAAGGTCGGCTGGCGCACGAAGGCGTGGCGGTTGGTCCCGATGAGAAAGCCGCCATCTGGTCGGCGCTGGGAAGCCTTGCCGGTGCGCCGCTGGAGCAGCGCACCATGACGGGCCTGGCGGTGCTGCTGCAATCGAACGCGCTGCGCCAGGCGCTCGCGCCCTACGTGCTGGGTGGCGCCCACGGCAAGCTGCTGGACGCCGACCGCGACCGGCTGGGCATGGCCGACGTGCAGTGCTTCGAGATGGAGGAGCTGATGCACAGCAAGGCCGCTGTCATGGCCGTGCTGGGCTACCTGTTCGCGCGTTTTGATGAACGCTTCGATGGCGCGCCCACGCTGCTGATCCTCGACGAGGCCTGGCTGTTCCTCGACGACCCGGTGTTCGCGGCGCGCATCCGCCAGTGGCTCAAGACGCTGCGCAAGAAGAACGTCTCGGTGATCTTCGCCACGCAGAGCCTGGCGGACATCCAGGATTCGAGCATCGCGCCGGCCATCGTGGAAAGCTGTGCGAGCCGCATTTTTCTGCCCAACCCGCAGGCCACCGAACCGCAGATTCGCACGATCTACGAGGGTTTCGGGCTCAACACCCGCCAGATCGAGATCGTTGCCACAGCGCAGCCCAAGCGCGACTACTACTACCAGTCGCGCCTCGGCAATCGCCTGTTCGACCTCGACCTGGGGCCGGCGGCGCTGGCCTTCGCGGGCGCCTCCACGCCGCAGGACCAGCGCGCCATCGACGAGGTTCTGGGCCACGCCGGCGCGCCCGGCTTCGCGCTCGCCTGGCTGCGCCATCGCGGCCTCGATTGGGCGGCCGACCTGCTGCGCGCGTTCCCAGGCCTTGCGCCGCTGGCGCCTCATGTTTCCCCTCGCTTCGCTGACCACCCCCAGGAGAACTTGCCATGAAGAAACGCCTTCTCGCCGCCGCCATCGCGGCCATGCTGTGCACGGTGTCCCCCGTGCAGGCGCAATGGGTCGTGATCGACCCCACGAACCTCGTGCAGAACACGCTGACCGCGATCCGCACGCTGGAGCAGATCAACAACCAGATCCGGCAACTGCAGAACGAGGCGCAGATGCTCATCAACCAGGCGCGCAACCTGGCCAGCCTGCCGTTCAGCGTGGTCAGCCGGCTGCGCAGCAACCTGGCGACCACCCAGCGGCTGATCGCCCAGGCCAGGGGCCTGGCCTACGACGTGGCGAACATGGATCGGGAGTTCGCGCGCCTGTACCCCGAGCAGTACGCCGCCACCGTCAGCGGCGACCAGATGTACCGCGATGCGCAGGAACGCTGGAAGAACACGCTCAATGGCTTGCAGACCACCATGCAGATGCAGGCCCAGGCGTCGCAGAACCTGAGCGACGACGAAGGCGTGCTGGCCGATCTGGTGGGCCAGAGCCAGTCCGCAGTGGGCGCGCTGCAGGCGATGCAGGCGACGAACCAGTTGCTGGCCTTGCAGGCCAAGCAGTCCATCCAGGCGCAACGGCTGCAGCTCACGCAAGACCGGGCGGCCTCGCTGGAACTGGCGCGGCAGGCAGCGGCGGCCGAGCGCGGGCGCGAGGTGACGCGCCGGTTCCTGGGCAGCGGCACGCCGTACACGCCGCAGTCGGTGAACTTCTACGGCAACTGACGCGCTGCCATGAACGACGTGACGGTCATCGACCGCTTCCTCGACACGTTCTCGCGCTACATCGACTCGGGCTTTGGCCTGCTGCAAGGCGAGGTGGCATTCCTGACCGCCACGCTGATCGCCATCGACATGACGATCGCCGGGCTGTACTGGGCGCTGGGCCACGCCAGCGGCCAGGGCGAGGACGTGATCGCCAAGCTGCTGCGCAAGGTGCTCTACGTGGGTGCCTTCGCCTACATCATCGGCAACTTCAACGCGCTGGCCGGCATCGTGTTCCGGTCCTTCGCCGGGCTGGGCCTGACGGCCAGCGGCTCGACCCTCAGCATGGGCAGCTTCCTGCAGCCGGGCCGGCTGGCCAAGGCAGGGATCGACGCCGGGGCGCCGATCCTGCGGCAGATCAGCGACCTGGCGGGCTTCCCCGAGGTGTTTGTGAACCTTGCGCCCATCGTGGTGCTGTTCATCGCCTGGCTGATCGTGATCCTGTGCTTTTTCGTGCTCGCGGTGCAGCTGTTCGTGACGTTGATCGAGTTCAAGCTGACCACACTGGCGGGCTTCGTGCTGGTGCCGTTCGCGCTGTGGAACAAGACCGCCTTCCTGGCCGAGAAGGTGCTGGGCAACGTGGTGGCCTCGGGCATCAAGGTGCTGGTGCTGGCGGTGATCGTGGGCATCGGCACGGGGCTGTTCGCCGAGTTCACGGTGCATCCGGCGGAGCCGTCCATCGACCACGCGCTGGTCGTGATGCTGGCGTCGCTGGCCTTGTTGGCGCTGGGAATCTTCGGGCCGGGCATTGCCACGGGCCTGGTGTCGGGTGCGCCGCAGTTGGGCGCGGGTGCGATGGCTGGGGCCGCCGTGGGCGCGGCAGGCGCCGCCGTGGCGGTTGGAGCGGTCGTTGCCGGCGCGGGCAGTGCCGTCGCGGCCGGTGCGCGCATGGCGCCGGGCGCCGCACGCATGGCGGCCAGCGGGGCGCGTTCGGCGGTATCGACGGCCAGCAGCGCCAGATCGGCCTTCCAGGCCGGCTCGGCTTCGGTCGGCGGCGGCGTCAAGGGCGCGGCCGCTGGCGTGGGGAACGTCGCCAGGGCCGGTGCACATGCGGCCGGGCAGAAGGTGGCTGAAGGCGCGCGCTCCATGAAGGAGCGGGTTGCGGCGGCTTTCCGCGAAGGCGGCGGTGCAGAGGCTGCCGGTGGCACTGCCGAAGGCGCGCCCCAGGCCGAAGGCGCCAAGGAACAGCCTGCCTGGGCCAAGCGCCTGCACCGCAGGCAGCAGCTCACCCATGCCGCCACGACCGCCGCCCACACGCTGCGCGGTGGCGATGGCGGCGGCTCGGGTTCCGGTCCGAGCCTGCGTGATTCCGATTCTTGAGGAGAACCATCCATGCGATTCAAACGACCACAGGTGCGCTACGCCGATACGCCGCAGCCTGCAACCCCGTATCAATCCGCCGCCCAGGCCTGGGACGAGCGCATCGGCTCAGCCCGCGTGCAGGCGAAGAACTGGCGGCTGATGGCTTTCGGCTGCCTGTCGCTGGCCTTGCTGATGGCGGGCGGCCTGGTGTGGCGCTCGGCGCAGTCCATCGTGACGCCTTACGTCATCGAGGTGGACCAGGCCGGCCAGGTGCGCACCGTGGGCGAGGCGGCCACGCCGTACCGGCCGACCGATGCGCAGACGGCCCACCACATCGCGCGCTTCGTCACGCTGGTGCGCTCCCTCTCCATCGACCCCATCGTGGTGCGGCAGAACTGGCTCGACGCGTACGACTACGCCACGGACAAGGGCGCGGTGGTGCTCAACGAGTACGCCCGCACCAGCGACCCGTTCGCGCGCATCGGCAAGGAGTCGGTAACGGTGCAGATCGCCAGCGTGACCCGCGCCAGCGACACGTCGTTCAACGTGCGCTGGACCGAGCAGCGCTTCGTCACGGGCGCACTGGACCGCACCGAGCGCTGGAACGCGGTGGTGTCCATCGTGCAGCAGACCCCGCGCACCGAGCAGCGGCTGCGCAAGAACCCCCTGGGCATCTACGTCAACGGCCTGTCGTGGAGCCGCGAACTCGATTCTTCCGAAGGAACAAAACCATGAACACGTTTTTCTGCAAATCCGCTTTGCCGGTGGTCCTGCTGGCATCGACCGTTCTGTTCGCAGGCTGCGCCACGCAGGGCAAGCCGCCGCCGGTGATCGCGCTGGATGAGCCGGTACAGGCCCAACCGTTGCCGGAAGCGCCCAAGCCCGTGGAAGTTGTGGCCGTGCCCGAGGTGTTGCCGATGCCGGCGCAGTTGAAGCCCGTGGCGGAGGACAGTGCCAAACCGGCGCCGATGCCGGAGCCGGCCGACGAGAAAGTGCGTGTGTCCCGCGCCAATGCCGAGGCACGCATCGCACCGACCCGCGAGGGCTACGTCAATGCGATCCAGGTTTGGCCGTTCACCGATGGCGCGCTGTACCAGGTCTATGCGGCCGTGGGCCGCGTGACCGTGGTGGCCCTGCAGCCGGGCGAGGAACTGGTGACGGTGGCCTCTGGCGATACCGTGCGCTGGATCGTGGGCGATACGTCCAGCGGTTCCGGTGCGGACTTGCGCGTGAATGTGATGGTCAAGCCGATCCGCTCGGGCCTCAAGACCAATCTGGTCATCACGACCAGCCGGCGCACCTACCTGATCGAGCTGACCTCGACCGACAAGGCGTGGATGGCATCCGTGTCCTGGGACTACCCCAAGGACAAGATGCTGGCCCTGCAGCGCCAGGCGCAAGCGGCCAACGCTGCGGCCCCCGTGGATACCGGCCTGTCGCTGGAGCGCATCCGGTTCCGCTACGCGATCAGCGGCAGCAACCCGCCCTGGAAGCCGCTGCGCGCCTTCGACGATGGCGAGAAGGTCTACATCCAGTTCCCGGCCGGCATCGCCCAGGGCGAGCTGCCTCCGCTGTTCGTGATCGGTGCGCAGGGCGACGGGCAGTTGGTGAACTACCGCTTTCGCCCGCCGTACTACATCGTGGACCGGCTGTTCGGCGCGGCCGAACTGCGCCTCGGGGCAGACAAGGGCGACGTGGTGCGCATCGAGCGCACGGACGGGGTGGTTGGTGCAGCGGGGAGGAACTGAGCATGAGCCAGGACGACACTCCCGGCCTTGCCGCGCCTTCGGCGGCCAAGGTGGCGCCGGAGGCGGTGGCGCTGCGCGCCCAGCCGCGTCCGGTCACGCGCCTGAACCGGCGCGCGCTGGCCATCCTCACTGGCGGCCTGTCGGTGGCCGTGCTCGGGGCCACCATCTGGTCGCTCCAGCCGCATCGGCGCAGTGCTGGCGAACAGACCGAGCTGTACAACGTGGATCGCGTCTCGAAGTCCGAAGGGCTGGATGGCCTGCCAGCCGACTACTCCAAGCTGCCGGTCAAGGTGCCCGAGCTGGGGCCGCCGCTGCCGGGCGATCTCGGTCCGGCCATCGTGAAGTCGCAGCAGCCGGTGACGCCTGTCTATGCCCCACCGGGACATGACCCGGAGGACGCACGGCGCAAGGAAGCGGATGCAGCGGCAGCCTCTACGGTGTTCTTCCAATCGGGTGGACAGAAGACCGCTGCGCCTACGCAGGCCGCCACTGCCGGCCCGGGATCCGCCTTGGCGGCCTTCGACCCGCTCGCCGCTGGGCCAGCCTCGACGGCGGCCCAGCTCACCGACCCGACCACCGCGCAGAACCGGCAGGACCAGAAGGAGGCTTTCCAGAAAGCCGGTTCTACGGAAACCCGCAATTCCGGCCATCTGCAAATGCCGGCTTCGCCGTACCAGGTGATGGCCGGGACGGTGATCGCCGGGGCGCTGGTGACGGGCATCAAGTCGGACCTACCGGGCGACGTGATCGCCACGGTGACGGAGCCGGTCTATGACACGGCCACGGGCAAGTTCCTGCTGATCCCGCAGGGCTCGCGCATCCTGGGCAGGTACAACAGCCAGGTGAGCTACGGGCAGAGCCGCGTGCAGGTGGTGTGGAACCGCGTCATCCTGCCGGACACGTCTTCGCTGACGCTGGACAACCCCGTGGGTACCGATCCGGCCGGCTACGCCGGCCTGGAGGATGGCGTCGATTGGCATTGGGGCCGCGTCTTTGCCGGCGCGGCGCTGACCACGCTGCTGGGCATCGGTGCCGAGCTGGCCGCGCCGGAGAACCGTCAGGACGGCAACCGCATCGTGATCGCCGGGCGCGACACCGCGCAGGACAGCATCAATCAGGTGGGCCAGGAAATAACCCGGCGCAACATGAACATCCAGCCGACGCTGACCAGCCGGCCAGGTCTGCCGGTGAGGATCATCGTGAACCGCGATCTGGTGCTGCGGCCCTACCAGCCGCTGTTCTTCAATCGGGGAACTTCGCAATGAGCACGACCAAGAAACTGCGACTCGGGCCGCTGCCCAAGACCGAGAGCGTCAAGCTGATATTTGCCTGCCCGGCCAGCCTGAAAGCCGACCTCGACCGCTACGCCGCGTTGCACGCGCAGACCTATGGTGAGGCGGCCGATGCCATGACGCTGATCCCGCACATGCTGGAAGCCTTCATGGCGGGGGATCGAGGATTCAGGAAGGGCGAGCGCGTCAAGCCGCCGCTTTCGCGGCCCTCGGCGGCTGCGCCGGGGACCGATGCACCCTCGCTCAGGTCATAAAACGCAAAACCCGCCGCCGCTGGCGGGCTTTGTTCCTTCGGGCCGGTTCAGACCTCCGGCGCTTCGATCATGACCGGACTTTTGCCGCAGAAGGCATTTGGGGCGCAGGTACGGTTTGCAAGGCCGAGGGCCTGTCTTTAACGGCCCGACTTGTGGCAAGATGCGAAACTAGGGTAGTTGCGCTGACGGCGTAGTGGGGCACGATTTCATAGTAAGTTTCAGGATGTCTACTCGGACTGTTGTTCACCATGTGCCTTCAGCGCGTCAAGTTGAAGCGATCGATTTGTTCTGCGGGGCCGGTGGCCTCTCGCACGGCTTGGCACGTCAGGGGGTGAAGGTCGTGGCGGGGTTCGATCTGGACCCGGCCTGCGAGTATCCCTATACAGCTAATCACCCGGACGCTCAGTTCGTGCAGGGCGACGTGGCGAACGTTACGGGGCAGCAGTTAGCCGAGCTATGGTCGCCGAACGCGGTGCGATTGCTTGCCGGATGTGCGCCTTGCCAGCCCTTTTCGAGCTATGCGAACACTGCCACGGTGGACAAGGTTAAGTGGCGCTTGCTGAAGGAGTTCGCTCGACTGGTGGAAGAGTGTTCGCCCGACTTGGTCACTATGGAAAACGTGCCGCGCTTGCTGGGGACAGCGCCATTCAAGGCATTTTTGCGTGCACTGAAGAAGGGGCAGTATCAAGTAGCTTACGGAGTAGTGAACGCCGCCGACTACGGGGCCCCTCAGCAGCGTAAGCGGTTGGTGTTGGTCGCCTCCAGGAGTGGGCCGGTGACTTTGCCGGAGCCCACGCACAAAGGGGCTACCCAGTGGGTGACTGTCCGTGAGGCAGTGGGCCATTTGCCCACCCTCGTCGATGGTCAACAATGCGCGGAAGACCCGCTGCACGTGGCCTCGTCCCTGTCACCGCTCAATCGCAAGCGTATTCGTGCCTCGCGTCCAGGCGGCACTTGGCGTGACTGGCCAGGTGAACTGGTGGCCGAATGTCATCGGCGTGATAGTGGTAAGCACTCTGCCGGCGTGTACGGGCGCATGGAGTGGGACAAGCCGGCTCCTAC
Organism: Burkholderiaceae bacterium; assembly: GCA_030123545.1. NCBI lineage: Bacteria > Pseudomonadati > Pseudomonadota > Betaproteobacteria > Burkholderiales > Burkholderiaceae > Burkholderiaceae bacterium. The sequence goes on from CP126124.1 coordinate 1,281,377, forward strand.
CATGACGACACTGTGCAACGGGTACGGTAACGGCCGCTTCGGCCACCCGCTTCAGCATCGTGGCATATCCTTGCGCGAGGCGGCTATCTTTCAGTCTTTTCCTAGCGATTACCGTTTTGTCGAAGACGGTAAGCCTGTCGTGATAAAAACCTTGGCGCGGCTGATCGGTAACGCTGTACCGCCCAAATTGGGCGAGGCGGTAGCGCGCTCGCTTTACGCCTCGATTAACGCTAAGGCCGGTGCCGCTAAGTAGCGGCGCTGTTGCAGAAAAACGTTCACTTCCTGAGCCACGCGCCGCAGCGTGCGGAACACAGCGAGCGCGTCTCGGCATAGTTCTTCGAATGCCAAATCTTGCCCCAGATCCGCGAAACTGCGTTCCCCGTGCGCTAATTGGTTTCGACGCCCTTTGGTGCTTTGCAAGGCCCCATGGGTCAGATGTGCGGGAGGCTTCTTGAGATCGGCTGGAAATACGCCGAACCGGCGCAATCTGTCGAAAATTGCCAAACTGTCTACGCTGCCAGATAGGCCGGCCTGACGCTTTTCGCGCTGGTTGCGATCTTGCCAATCGACCAACCATGTCTTGAAGAGGTTTTCATGAAGGGGTGAACTGGTATTTTCTGTAGTCAGATTGGTCTTGCTAGCCTTGAAGTGGCGTGCGACCATCAGCACGAGCTGATTGTTAAGTTGATCTGCACCTTGGCAGTTCTGGCCGATGATGTCGTGCATCTCGTCCAATAATTGCACCATGCACGCCTCCATCGCGCTGTAGAGCAACAGGCACACGTTGGCCTTCATCATATGGGTGAGCGCCTTGTCCAGAGGTAGTTGCACCCGATCTCCCAGCGCGCTGACATGCGCGTCTTTTTCCAACGCGATCCGCAAAAATTGCAGATACACCAGCAATTCATGAGCGCGAGAGCGTAATAGCTCTTTGGTTAACGGCAGCATATGCGTCATACGAACAGTTCCGACTGGTCGGGTTCGTTGTCAGGAGGTGCATCGTCGTTGGCGCTGCCCTCGACCAGAGCCGTGTCCGGGTCTTCCTCGACTTCCTTGTCCAGTAGATGGTCGCGTACGTAGTGGATTCGATTGATCAGCTTGGGCCGCGAGTTGCTTGCGTCGGAACGGGTGTGCTTGATGAACTGTGGACTATCCAGCCAAGCCGCGATGTTTGCCGGCTGTAGACCGGGTTGTTCCCGGAGCGCCAAAGTGGCGCCCACGGCTATGGCCTCGAAGCGGATGCGAGGTACGGTGTTGTGGTCCTTCCGCTTGAAGCCGTTGGGGAAATGTTGCTGCACGAATTGCAGCGCACGCTCGAACTCTCCCGACATCGTTTCAAGCTCCGCAGGCGTAGCATTTTTGTTCCGATCCTTCAAATAGTCGGTCAGGAACTGGTCTACGCTTTTCTGGAAGGCTTTGTAGTTGTTGGCATAGGCGAAGTAACGCAGTGCGAGTTCCTCGTATTCCTTGCGCTTGGCATTGCGATCGCTCAGAGGCACCATTTCTTTGAAAATATCTTTACCCGCCCATTCGGTAATCATTTTCATGAAAGGGCCGTCTTCCACGCCGCGCCGAATTTCCATGCTGGTGAGTTTGCTGCCGCCGGAGTTGAGGCGGTCGAACATTTCTCGGCGTGCCTGTTCGTCAGCTTGCTCAGTGAGTTCGATGACCCGGATCGTGGATCGCTTGAAGCGCAGCTGACGAGGCTTCCCGAAATCCGAGAAGCGCATGCCGTTGGCTGCCGTCAACCGTACCAAGTCTTGCAGGTGCAGCCGGTCGGAGAGGAAGTTGTCTAGCGTACGCAGTCGCTGTGAACCGTCGATGATTTCCAATGTTCCCGCGCGGTCGCCCGATCCGACATCAGCGGCGAAAATGAAGGGAACAGGAAGCCGAATAAGGATGGATTCGATGAAGCGCGATTGTTGTTTTGCACTCCAGACCATCTCGCGCTGATAATCCGGGATGAAAATTTCGGACGTGTCGGTTTCTCGGCCGCTGGTGAATTTCTCCACCAGAACTTCAATCGGCCATTCGCGAATTTCGTAATCCGTGATTTTTTGCAGTTCTGCGATCTGTGTTTCGACTAATGCCGCTTGGTCGGCATTCGGCAAGGCCAGGGTATCTTGTTCCATGAGGATTCCTGTTCAGACACTTGGGTGTGAAATCTCGGGGGAAGCACCGTCTCGGATGATTTCAACCATGGTCGAGATTGTCCGAACGAGATTGGAGCCTTTTGTTTCGCATTCCCAAACAACGGCGACTCGCCAACCCAATCCGCGGAGTTCGGCGATCTTGCGGGCGTCTCGTACCTGATTGGCGGCGATTTTTTCCGACCAGTACGCCTGATTGGAGGACGGCAGTCGGCCAGCCCGACAGTTGTGCCCATGCCAGAAGCAGCCATGAACAAAGACAGCGATTCGGTATCTAGGAAAGGCTAAGTCGGGACGGCCAGGCAAAGACGCAGGGTGAAGGAGGTAGCGCAGCCCTTTCGCGTGCAGTTGTTTGCGTAACCTCACCTCGGGAGAGGTGTCCTTTTGACGAACGCGCGACATCAGCGTACTACGGGCTTCTTGTGTCAAGGTGTCAACCATAGGAGCACTATACGGCCACAAGCGCGGCTTATCACATCCGACTGGCATGGCGCTGTACACGTAAACGCATGGCGAGGTGGTTATGCTCGAAGCCTTTATGGCCGGTCGGGGATGAACGTGCCAGGTCGCCGCGCTCACGGTCGCCGGTGGCCTCGCCGGGTTCGAACTGACCCCTGAAACGCAAAACCCGCCATCGCTGGCGGGTTCTGTTCATTCGGGCCGGGTCAGGCGTCCGGCGCTTCGATCATGACCGGATAGTCCCGATCCTTGCGCGGTATCCGCGCGGCGGCTTCCATCTTGGCCCACATTTCCGCAGTGACGGGCGGGATGCCTTTGAACGGGAACTTGAAGACGCGACCGCCTGCCGCAGCGGTTTTCTGCGGGGTTTCGGTAGGCTTGCGGACTGCGCGGTTGTAGCTCATGGAAGTCTCCCATCAGAGAGCTTTCTACCTGCATAGGGTAGCAGTTTTTGCCAAGCTGTGCTTGATGCGGTCAGATCGAAGGTCATGAGCCGCTGGCTGCCGTGATCGGCCCACCAGGCGGCGTCCGTGGCCAGCACGTCCTGCACGCTCTGGCAGTGGGCCAAGTGCGGAGCCTGGGCCACTTCTTCCGGCCACAGTGGTGCATTGAACCCCAGCTTGGGCCAGACCTTGTAACCGATGTGGCGCCGGTCGAACCCATGTCCGCCCGCAGCCACCAGGGACACATGGGACAGACCAGCCAAGTGTGCCGTGATCGCGCAGAGCGCGAACGCCACCGTGCCCAATGTCGGTGGGGTGTGGTGTTCGTTTAGGAAATACCGATCGACGTGCAGGCCGTCGATGAACAGGTCGGTTCCCCCGTTTGGGGCCGCGTACAGGCCGAGCCGGTTTTTGCCTGGGTGCTGAATCAGTTGGGAGTTGGCGATGGTGAAGTACAGGCCTGGTGGTGCTTCATCCAGGCCGAATGAGTGTTCGGCCTGCTGGTGGACGCGGCTGCCATCGAACACAGAGAGCAGGTGAGCGAACTCCACCACGGAGAAGATGCCGATGGGCAGTTCGTAGAGATCGTCGGGGTTCAACTCGATGCCATCGAGGCGGATGCCCGTGCCGGTCAGGTAGGAGCGGACGATCGGGCTAGCCAGCAGTTGTTGGTGGAGGCCCGACAGGTGTGTCTGGTAGAAGGCTGAGGGTGGGAGTGGCACTTGGAGGTTCCGCTACTCGATGGGGCGACGATGCCATGCTGTGACGGCCGCCGAAACCTGTCCCGGCGTGCTGGAGCGTAGAGGCGCTTGCTGTCGGAGCGTGCTGGAGCAGGCGGGGGAGTGTGCCGTCAAAGTACGCCATCACACGCTGGGCTATGCGCCAGTTTCCGGGCTGTTTGCTTGGTGTAATTTTGGGGTAATTCCATCGCCAAACTATGCCAATTCACGCCCATGGTGCACTCTGGCGAAGTCCGGCGTACCTGCTCTAAGTGGCCGTCAATAAAGGAAAAATTGGCAAATCCGCACAGGGGCGTATTTGCCTGCCTACACAATCGGCGTGTGGGCGGCGAGATCCGGTGCTTCCATTCGGGTCGATCGATTGCGATGCACGCGCCGAACGGTCGGTGCGGATCGGGGCATTGTCGGTCATCGGTGCACCGATGCCGGGCTGCGCGGTGCGACCGCTCCGCCGCATCCGGCGGGGCCTGCAGGCAGTAACGGCGATGTCGAAGGAGCCGGATGCTCCTGCTTCCGAGCGGTACCGAACCAGCCGTTGACTGGGCTGCGGAAGAAGGAAGCGGTCGGTGAGTGGCCGAGCGAGGCGGGCGTTCAGGTTGCGCCGGCCTCGGGGAAGCTCAGAATTCCGTCTCCAGGACAACGAACTCTTGTCCGGCTGCGCTTTGGCTTTGGAACGCTGGATGCGCGGGGTAGCCGGGGGAGGTGGGCGTAAGAGTCTCTTGCGAGATTTTCGGCGCCGGCTGCGGCGGCAGAATCGTCAGGGTGACCTGGAAATGCGCTTCGGCGACACCTGCCTGCGAGATCGGCACCATGCCGGCTACGGCCAGAGCCGAGACCAGAATTGAGAAAAGGGCTCTTCTCATAGGAGTCCGTCGGAAGTTGCGTGGTTGAATATTTATTGCAACGACTGCGGCGAGTGACCCTGTACCCGAACGTTCCTTGATCTAGGAGTCTTTATAGACGAATGTTGCTTTACGTTTCAAACATAGACAAAATGTATCCAGATTGCTGACTCGGGAATGCGGCCAACGCACGGCGGCATTGCGATCGGCTACTTCCTTATGGCCCTACCACTCAGCGAATCGTGGGAGTGGTCGGCTTGAACGACGCGTTCGATTTCGGGTCCGAGGTCAGTGCGGGCGAGCCGGTCTTTGTTTCGGTTCCGGCCGAGTCGGTCGATACAGGCTGACTGATCACGCAGGTTCTGGATGCGAATCTTGCTTTTCGCTGACGCGGCGGGCGCCATCGTCTGCGTCAATGCCAGCGAGGCCAAGCCAATGCGCTGGCCCTTCAGTGGTGCCGGTTGCACAGCTGTCTCCCCCCTCATCAAACGCGATGCACCCGACGCCGGCCAGCGCAAGTCGGCTGTTTGCGTCAGGTCAAACCCACGGCAAAGAGCGCGGACTACGATCTTTGCAAGCGGAAGGCAATCGAGGCTTTCCATTATGGAAGATGGTCGACCTTCGAAGGTCTTGTGTGGAGGTGTGGATCATGAAGACCCGGATCGTGAAGACCTGGAACAGGCGCGGCTGGATCGGCCTGCTCGCCGCGCCGATGCTGGCGCTCGGTGTTGCGGCGGCCGTGCCCGCGCAGCCTGCCGACTCCGCCGGCGCTCCTCCGGCCTACGGGCGTGGATACGGGCCCGGTCATGGTATGGGGTCCGGCATGATGGGCGGTTGGGCCGGCGGCTACGGCGGATGGGGTGGCATGGGCCCGGGAATGATGGGCGGCTGGGGCGATGGCTACGGTCCCGGCATGATGAACGGCTGGGGCGGCAGCCATGGCGGATGGGGCATGGGCCCGGGGATGATGGGTGGCTATGGCGGCTGGGGGCGCGGGCCTCGGCCGAGCGATGCGCAGATCCAGAAGATCGAAGCGATCGAGAAGGCCTTGCTCGACAAGCAATGGCCGCTGATGCGGTCGGCGCAGCAGACCATGATCGACTCCTGGAGCGCCGGCGAATCCAGGCTCGATATCGACGCGGTGATGAAAAAGGCCACGACGCTATCGAACCTTCATCTGCAGATGCTGCGCAACCGGCTCGAAGCGCAGCAGCAGATCGATGCGGTGCTGGCGGCCGAGCAGCGGCCGGGCACGGGCAAGACACGCTGAGCGAAGCCCACGCGGGCGCGGTGCTGCCGGCTCTTTCCGACGATGCCTGGGCGGTGCGCCGGGTCAGACCGCTGCGCTCCGCCGCTCGCGCATGAACCCGCGAAAGAACGTGGCGAGTTCGGCCGCCCCAGTCAGCGGCAGCACATCGGCCACGTACTGGTCAGGGCGGACCACGACAATCGCGCCGCCGCGGTCGATGCCGCGCTGCTCGAAGATGTCGTCGCCGGGCAGCGGCGCGAACACGCCCTCGTAGTCGATCAGCTGGTACGGGCCGACGCGGGGCTTGAACGCGTCGGGAACGCGGGCCATGTCGACAGCGGCGTGATCCTGCTGGTAGATCACTTTGACGTCGAAGCAGGCGTTGGCGTCCAAGCCCTCGGGCGTGAACGCGTTGAGCGGCGACTCGCTCGCCTGCGCAAGCCAATGCGCGAACGCGGTGGTCGGCGATGCGTCGCCGGCCGGCGCAGGGTCGGTGAACACATAAAGGCGCCAGCGGCCGTCGGCCCGGGCTTCGTGGCCGATGTGCAGCGGCTTGGCGTCGGCGACGCGCATGACCCGCGCCGACTTGAACCGCTTGCCGATGGGAAAGCCGGTCGCTAGCTGCTGGTGGCGCGGTTCGGCAGTGAGGATCGACGGCCGGTACTGGGTCATGAAGCCCTGCGCGAACTCGGTGATCTGCACGTAGGCGGCCTCGACCTGCGACGCGCCGCCCAGTTCCTCTTCCGGCGTGGCCATCACCGTCGCCCAGCGCTTGTCGAAGTCGATGATGTTCTGGCCGATCACCTGCCGCTCGGCCGAATAGGTGGCGAGCAGGCTTTCCGGACTGCGGCCCTCGAGCACGTGGGCGAGCTTCCAGCCCAGGTTGAATCCGTCCTGCATCGACACGTTCATGCCCTGGCCGGCCTTCGCGCTGTGCGTGTGGCTCGCGTCGCCGGCGATGAACACGCGCGGAGCGCGTCGGCCGACCTGATCCAGCGGCACGTCGTCGAAGCGGTCGCACACCCGGTGACCGACCTCGTACACGCTGTACCAGGCGACGTTGCGCACGTCGAGGGTGTAGGGCTGCAGGATCTTGCGGGCGCGCTCTATCGTCTGCTCGGCGGTGGTCTGCCGCACCGCGCTGCGCGCGTTCGGGTCGACCTCGCCCAGGTCCACGTATAGGCGGAACATGAAGCCGCCCTCGCGCGGGATCAGCAGGATGTTGCCGTGCGCGGCCGACTGGATCACGCATTTGGTGCGGATGTCCGGGAAGTCGGTGACCGCCAGTAGGTCCATCACGCCCCAGGCGTGGTTCGACACGCCGCCGGACATCGTGCCGCCGATCGCGCCGCGCACGCGGCTGTGCGCACCGTCCGCGCCGACCACGTACTTCGCATGGACGACCTGCTTGCGCCCCTTGTGCTCGCCGGCGCTGCGCACCAGCGTGACCGCGACCGGATAGTCTCCCTGATCAGCGATCACGAGGCTCGCGAATTCGAACCCGTAGTCGGGCTTCATGCGCGTCGGCGCATCGGCCATTACCTTAGCGAAGTAGTCGAGCACGCGCGCCTGGTTCACCAGGATGTGCGGATATTCGCTGATGCCGCTCGCGTCCTCGGGTTCGCGCGAAACACGAACGATGCGGGCGGCATCCTGGGCGTCGGGTTTCCAGAACACGGTCTGCGTCACCTCGCAGCCCTCGGCGACGATCTCGTCGGCGAAACCGAACGCCTCGAAGGTTTCGACGCTGCGCTTCTGGATGCCGTCGGCCTGGCCGATTTCGAGGCGTCCACCGCGGCGCTCGACGATGCGCGTCGTGATGCCGGGAAACTGCGAGAGCTGGGCCGCGGTGATCATGCCGGCCGGCCCGGCGCCGACGATCAGCACGTCGACCCGATCCGGGAGTTCTGCAGGACGATCGACGCCGGCGCCCGCCGCGGCCTGGATGCGCGGGTCGCCGGACACGTAGCCGCGATGATGAAATTGCATGCTTGTCTCCAATCGGATGCTGGGGGGAGGGAACGGAATGGGCCGCCGGTTTCGACTTGGCGTCGGCGACAGCCGCGCGACACTTAGTAAGTATACATATCAATTGCAGGTGACGCAACCCCTGGGCGCACTTGGTGCGGTTTCTGTCATGACGCTTTCAGCGGCGCGCGCGTCGCGAGGGCCGCATTTGATGCCGATCAAAATCTGCGCGGATCGACCGCGCGGATCGGTCCGGAACTCGCAGAATGCCACTGCAGCAGATCCAGATCGAGAGGGTAGCCATGGCGACGCTCCGGTGTTCTTGGGTTCCGTGCGGACTCTCACCCGCGGACGGCCGCGCCGGACGGCTTTGGCGCTTCGTGGCGATCTGCTGGCTGGGGTCCAACCTGTGGCTGATCGCGACGCCGGCCCGGGCCGTGCCGGCGTTCGCCCGCCAGACCGGCCAGAGTTGCGTGGCCTGTCACGCCGGCGGCCAGTTCCCCGAGCTCACGCCGTACGGGCGCATATTCAAGCTGACCGGCTACACGTTCGGCGAGCATGCGAACCCGGTTTCGGCGATGGTCGTCGCCGACTGGACGGCCAACAGCAACAACAGCGACGGCATGGGTGGCCAGCTGACCGATCTGGACCGGCGCTTCATCGCCGACTTCGGCAGCGTGTTCCTCGCCGGCAAGATCACCGATAACATCGGCGGCTTCGGCCAGTGGACCTATGCGGTGCACGACCACCAGAACGCCAGCGGCAACTGGGTCGGTCAATTCGGCTCGGACAACTTCGACCTGCGCTACGCCCACGAGGACAGCTCGACCGACCACGGCCTGATCTGGGGCCTGACCCTGCACAACAACCCGACCGTGCAGGACATCTGGAATTCGACGCCGGCCTGGGGCTATCCGTACCTTGCGCCGAGCGGCAATGCCTCGGTGGGCGCGCCGCCGTCGACCCTGATCGAGGGGGCGCTGGCCGCAAGTGTCGCGGGGGTCGGCGCCTATGCGCTGGTCGACCGGGCGGTGTATCTGGAATTCACCAACTACCAGACCGCCAAGGGCCCGTGGTCGTTCCTGAGCATCGGCAAGACCACCGGAGACCCCGACAACCCGCTGACCTACGTGCAGGGCTGGAACCCGTATCTGCGCCTCGCCTACACGCGCGAGTGGGGGCCGCAGAACATCATGCTCGGGGCGTTCGACCTGCATGCCGGCGTGCTGCCGCTCGACGGCAACAACAACCCGATCTACGGTCAGGGCGCAACGCACTACCACGACAGCGGTATCGACGCCCAGTACCAGTACCTGCTGTCGCCGCACACGTTCACCGCGCAGCTTCGCTGGGTGCACGAAGCCATCAACGACGACACGCAGAACGTCTACAGCGCGCCGGCGACGCTCGATTCGGTCCGGCTCAAGGGCACGTATGTCTACCAGGAGAAGTACGGCGTCAGCCTGGCCTACACCAACGTGACCGGAAGCCCCGATCCGACCGCCTACGCGGGCAGCGCGATCAACTCGCCCAACACCATCTACTGGACACCCGAGCTGTTCTGGATGCCGCTCAACAACCTGCGCATTGGCCTGCAGTTCAATCTGTTCACACGCTATCTCGGTGCCAGAACCAATTACGACGGCAACGGCCGCAACGCGACCGACAACAACAACCTGTTCCTGTACCTGTGGCTGGCGATATGACGCCGGCTCTTGCTCGTTGGGGGATGTTCATGAAGCCTCGCCTGCGTTGCGGCTGGCTGGCGCCACTCGGTCTGGTGGCGTTGCTGGCCGGCTGTGCCAAGGCCCCTGGGCCCGTCGCGCCCGCCGGGGGTGGCGTGGAGTCCAATATCGCGCCCGTGAAGCTGGCGCACACGGTCTGCGCCACCTGCCACGGCTTCGACGGGAATTCGGGTTCGCCACAATTCCCGAAACTCGCCGGGCAGCAGCGCGAATACCTGGTCGCCCAGTTGACGGACTTCAAAGGGCACGCGCGCGCCGACATCACGGGCCAGCAATTCATGTGGGGCTTCACCCACCTCAGTCAGGAGCAGATCGACGGCCTGGCCGACTATTTCTCGAGCCAGACACCGATGAAAGGACATGGCACGCCGTCGGGTGAGCGGGGTGCGATGCTGTTCCAGCAAGGATCGCCCACAGCCGGTGTCCCGGCCTGCGTGTCATGCCATGGGGCCCAGGGGGAGGGGCGCGGCCAGTTTCCGCGGCTCGCCGGCCAGCACGCCGACTATGTCTACAAGCAGCTGAAGGTGTTCCAGACCACGGAAGACCGACCGCGCGGTGCGCCGATGAGGGTGGTCGCGCACAATCTGACGGACGCGGATGCCCGCGCGTTGGCGCAGTACATTTCGACGCTGGGTCAATGACCCCGGCCAGTAACGCCGGCCGTACAGTGGTCGGTCTGTCGGGCCTTCCTTTCGCTGTCGAGACGAACCGAACGAGCATGAATCTGCTGGACCACGAGGGCTTGCCGGTCAGCAGCGCGACCGGCGACAGCCTGACCGCGTACACCAACGCGGCGCGGCTTGCAGATGCGCGCGCTGCAACGGCGCTTGGCATCAATCGCCGTTGGAATCGGAGCCGGCGGCCGGGTCGATGAAAGCTGCGCGCTCGCTCAACGTCTGGTCATAGCGGCGCGCAATGCTGCCGCAGACCAGTTCGCACAGTGCCTGGACCGTCGGGTCGCCGACACGGTAGTACACGCTGTTGCCCCGGCTCTCGCGCGTGACCAGCCCGCGCTGCGCCATCTGCGCCAGATGGCGTGAGACGTTGGCCACGCTGGAGTCCACCTGCTGTGCGATCTCGCCCACGCTCAGTTCCCCGGTGCCCAGCAGGTTCAGGATGCGCAGGCGAGTGGGCTCCGAGAGCGTGCGGAAATAGCTGGCCACCTGCTCGAGTGCGGCGGGAGGCAGTTGGTCCAGCGCAGTCACGTTCGAGCACTCCGGCAGATGGTTCCGGCCGACAAGTCTATTCCGATCGGCCGGTCTTTATTTGCGTATTTGCTATTTTGCACAATTGCGCAAATAATATACCAATGAACCGAGAAATCAACCCGCACCCCGAGACGTGGCGTCTGCCTCGCGCTGTCGTGCTGCCGCTTGCGTTCGCGGCCGCGTTCGGGTTGCCTGCCGCCGCGGGGGCTGCGGAGCTGAAGAGCGTGACGGTCCAGACCTCGGGGCAGGCCGCTTTGGTCGGGTTCGACGGCAAGGTCGAAGCGGTGCGCCAGGCGCAGATCGCGGCTCAGGTGCCGGGCGCGATCGTCGAGTTGAACGTGCGGGCCGGAGACCACGTACACGCGGGCCAGGTGCTGCTGCGCATCGACGCCCGTGCCGCCGAGCAGGGTGCTGCGGCGAGCAGCGCCCAGGTCGCCGCGGCGCGTGCACAGCTCGACGTGGCGGCAAAGGAGTTGGGCCGCAAACGCCAGCTTTTCGAGAAGCGCTACATCAGCCAGGCGGCGCTGGACCAGGCCGAAGCCAGCTACCGGGCGGCGCAGGCGCAGGTCAACGCGCTGGCCGCGCAGGCCGGAGCCGCACGGACGCAGTCCGGCTTCTACGTGGTGCGCGCGCCGTTCGACGGCGTGGTCTCGCAGCTGGCGGCGGAACGCGGCGACATGGCGATGCCCGGCCGGCTGCTGCTTGCCGTGTACGACCCGGCGGCGCTGCGCGTGAGCGCGGCCGTGCCCGTGACCGTGCTTGCGGGCGGCATCGAAGGCGCACGCATCGCGCTGGCGATGCAGGCGCAGCCCGTGACGCCCGTTCGTGTGCAGGTGCTGCCTACCGTCGATCCCGCCTCGTTGACGCGGGAGGTGCGCGCCGAACTGCCGCAAGGCACCGATGCCGTGCCGGGTCTGTTCGCGCGTCTGCTCCTGCCCGGCGCGCAAGGTGGCGCCGCGGTCGGTAGCGGGAGGCGCCTGTTCGTGCCGCGCACGGCCGTGGTGCGGCGCGCCGAGATGACGGGGCTGTACGTGCTCGATTCGAACGGCGCGCCGCAACTGCGCCAGGTACGGCTGGGCCCGGCGCTCGGCGAGCAGGTGGAGATTCTGAGCGGGGTCGATGCCGGCGAGCGCGTGGCGGTCGATCCACAGGCGGCGACGCGTGCTGCGGCGCAGGCGGCGCTGCCCAAGTAAGGGACGCGGCGAAATGAAGCACCCCGCCCCGCATCAGGTCGCGCCGTCCGGCAGCTCCACGCCGCGGCTGGGCATCTCGGGTCGAATCGCCGCGTACTTCCAGGGAGCGCAGATCACGCCGCTGCTGGCACTCGTTGCCTTCCTGCTTGGCCTATTCGCGGTGATGGTGACGCCGCGCGAGGAGGAACCGCAGATCGATGTCACCATGGCCAACGTGATCGTCCCGTTCCCCGGCGCGAGCGCGCGGGATGTGGAGGCCATGGTTGCGTCGCCCGGCGAACAGGTGTTGTCGCAGATGACGGGCGTCGAGCATGTGATGAGTGTCTCGCGCCCGGGCATGGCGGTGCTGACGGTTCAGTTCAAGGTCGGCGTCCCGCGTCAGACCGCGGTGGTGCGCCTGTACGACGCCGTCGGCGCCAATGCCGACTGGCTTCCGCCCGGCCTGGGTGTGCTGCAACCGATCATCAAGCCGATGGGCGTGGACGACGTGCCCATCGTCGCGGTCACGCTGCATTCTGCGCGCGCGGACACCGGGTCATTCGACCTGGAGCGGGTAGCGCACAGCGTCGAGTCCGAGCTCAAGCGCGTGCCCGGCACACGCACGGTGACCACGCTCGGAGGCCCTGGTCATGCCGTGATGGTCGAGATCGACCCTGCGCGGCTGGCGGCCTCGGGCCTCACGCTGCAGCAGGTGCGCGGCGCGCTGCAGTCGGCGAACATGGGCATGCCCCTCGGCGACGTGGTGGCGGACAACCGGGCCATTTCGGTGCAGACCGGCCCGTTCCTGCACAGCGCGCAGGACGTGGCCGATCTGGTGCTTGCCAGTCGCGGCGACAAGCCGGTCTACCTGAGCGAGGTGGCTACGGTGCGTGACGGTGCTCCGCCGCCTGCGCGCTACGAGTGGTACGGCGCGGTCGGGCATGCGGATGGTCGCAGCACGCTTTCGGAGCAACCGGCGGTGACGATCGCGGTGACCAAGAAGCCGGGCGAGAACGCGATCGACGTCGCAGACGCGGTGATGCAGCGTGTTGGCGAATTGCGCAACACCGTGATTCCGGCCGACGTGCAGGTGACCGAAACGCGTAACTACGGCGCCACCGCGAACGACAAGGCGACGCTGCTGATCAAGAAGCTGCTGTTCGCGACGCTGTCGGTGGTGGCGCTGGTGTTCTTCACGCTCGGCCGGCGCGAGGCCGCGATCGTCGGGACCGCGGTGATTCTCACGCTCACGGTCACGCTCTTTGCGTCCTGGGCCTGGGGCTTCACGCTCAACCGGGTGTCGCTGTTCGCGCTGATCTTCTCGATCGGCATCCTGGTGGACGATGCGATCGTGGTGGTGGAGAACATCCATCGTCACCGCGAGCACCACCCGGGCCGATCGCTGCGCGAGATCATTCCCGGCGCGGTGGACGAGGTGGGCGGCCCCACCATCCTCGCCACGCTCACGGTGATCGCCGCGCTGCTGCCGATGGCCTTCGTCAGCGGCCTGATGGGACCGTACATGAGCCCGATTCCGATCAACGCCAGCATGGGCATGCTGTTGTCGTTGGCGATCGCCTTCATCGTCACGCCCTGGCTGTCGCGCATCTGGATGAAGCAGGGCAAGGGTGGCGCGCATGCGGTGCACCAGGGTGGCAAGGGGCTGGCCGGGCTGCTGGCGCCGCTGTTCCGCAGGGTGTTCGCCCCGCTGCTGGCCACGCGCGCCGGGCGACGCAATCGCCGCCTGCTGGGGCTGGCGATTGCCGGCTTGATCGTTCTGTCGCTGCTGCTGCCGGTGTTCAAGCTGGTGATCCTGAAGATGCTGCCGTTCGACAACAAGAGCGAGTTCCAGGTGGTGGTCGACATGCCGGCCGGCACGCCGCTGGAGAAGACCGCCGCCACGCTGCACGCGCTGGGCGCGTATCTGGCAACGGTGCCCGAGGTCACCAACTACCAGGCCTACGCCGGCACCGCCGCGCCGATCAACTTCAACGGCCTGGTGCGCCAGTACTACCTGCGCGCCGGCGGCAACCTGGGCGACATCCACGTGAACCTGGTGGACAAGGCGCACCGGAGCGAGGAAAGCCACGCGATCGCAATGCGGGTGCGGCCGGCGCTGCAGCGGATCGGCGCGCGCTTCGGGGCCAACGTGAAGGTGGTCGAGGTGCCGCCGGGGCCGCCGGTGCTCTCGCCCATCGTGGCCGAGGTCTACGGGCCGGATGCCGAGGGCCGCCGCACGGCCGCCAGGCAGGTGCGCAGCGTGTTCGAAAGCACGCCCGGCTTGGTCGATGTCGATGATTCCACGATCCGTTCCGCGCCAGAGACGGTGCTGCTGGTCGACCGCACCAAGGCCGCGCAACTCGGAGTCACGCAGCAGGCGATCGCGAGCACGCTGCGCATGGGCCTCGCGGGAGATGCGGCCACCTACCTGCACGATGCGAGCCGCTACCCGGTGCCGGTGATGGTCCAGCTGCCGCCGCAGTTGCAGGGCAGCCTGGATGCGCTGCTGCAGCTGGGTGTGCGGTCGCAGTCCGGGGCCATCGTGCCGATCCGCGAACTGGTGCGCGTGAGCGACACGGTGCGCGAGCAGCCGATCTACCACAAGGACCTGCTGCCGGTGGAATATGTCGTGGGTGACATGGCGGGCGGTACCAAGCCCCCACGCTCCCCCGCTGCGCGTGGTGCGCTGCCCCCCGAGGGGGCCGTCGCGGCTCGGGAGCGGCCCAGCGCCGCGACCGGCGACCTCGACAGCCCGCTCTACGGCATGTTCGAGATGCGCAGCCGGCTGGCCGCGTTGACGATGCCCGACGGCGGTCATCTCGCCGAGCACTTCATCCGCCAACCCGGCAATCCCTATGCCGGCTATGCGGTCAAATGGGACGGCGAGTGGCAGATCACCTACGAGACGTTCCGCGACATGGGCGCCGCTTATGCGGTCGGGCTGATCCTGATCTACCTGCTGGTGGTCGCGCACTTCGGCTCGTACCTGACGCCGCTGATCATCATGGCGCCGATTCCGCTCACCGTGATCGGCGTGATGCCGGGCCACGCGCTGCTGCACGCGCAGTTCACCGCAACCAGCATGATCGGCATGATCGCGCTGGCCGGCATCATCGTGCGCAACTCGATCCTGCTGGTCGATTTCATCAAGTTGCAGCTGGCCGCGGGCGTGCCGTTGCGCCGCGCGATCGTGGCCAGCGCGATCACGCGTGCACAGCCGATCCTGCTCACCGGCCTGGCAGCGATGATCGGTGCGCTGTTCATCCTGGACGACCCGATTTTCAACGGCCTGGCGATCTCGCTGATCTTCGGCATCCTGGTGTCGACGGTGCTGACGCTGGTCGTGATCCCTCTCCTCTACTACGTCGCGTACCGCAGGCGCGACGGCGGTAATCACCGGGCGGCACTGGCTGGCGAAGCCAGCGGCGCGCCGATACAGGTTGACTCAACCCACCCCTGAAGGAGGTAGCACCATGGCACATATCGTCATTCTGGGCGCCGGCATCGGCGGCATGCCTGCCGCCTACGAAATCCGAGCTCTGCTCGGTTCGGAACACAGGGTCACCGTGGTCAACGCGGTCGACTATTTCCAGTTCGTGCCGTCCAACCCCTGGGTCGCGGTGGGCTGGCGCAAACGCGACGACATCGTGGTGCCGATCGCCGCACCCTTGCAGAAGAAGGACATCGGCTTCGTTGCGAAGCGCGTGACGGCGATCGACGCACCCGGCAACAAGCTGGTGCTCGACGGCGGCGAAGAACTTGGCTACGACTACCTGGTCATCACCACCGGCGCGAAGCTCGGGTTCGATGAGATCCCGGGCTCGGGGCCGATCGGCGGCTACACGCATTCGGTGTGTACCGTCGACCATGCCGAGAAGTGGTGGGCCGACTACCAGAAATTCCTTGAGCAGCCGGGCCCGATCGTGATCGGCGCGATGCCGGGTGCGAGTTGCTTCGGCCCGGCCTACGAGTTCGCGTTCATCGTCGCGGCCGACCTGCGCCGGCGCAGGCTGCGCAGCAAGGTGCCGATCACCTTCGTCACCAGCGAACCGTACATTGGCCACCTGGGCCTGGCCGGCGTCGGTGACAGCCGCGGCATGCTCGAGGGCGACCTGCGCAGCCAGGACATCAAATGGATCACCAACGCCAGAACCACCAGCGTCGAGCCGGGCAAGTTGTTCGCCACCGAAGTGAACGACAAGGGAGAGCCGCTCAAGGAGCATGTGCTGCCGTTCAAGCTGGCAATGATGCTGCCCGCGTTCAAGGGCGTTGAACCGGTGGCGATGGTGCCCGAGCTGTGCAACCCGCGCGGCTTCGTGCTGATCGACGAGCACCAGCGCAGCAAGAAGCACCGCAACATCTTCGCCGCTGGAGTCTGCGTGGCGATTCCGCCGGTCGAGGTCACGCCGGTACCGACCGGCGCGCCCAAGACCGGCTACATGATCGAGTCGATGGTGAGTGCCATCGCTCACAACATCGCCGCCGATCTGGCCGGCAAGCCGGCAACAGCCAAGGGCACCTGGAACGCCATCTGCCTGGCCGACATGGGCGACACCGGCGCGGCCTTCGTCGCGCTGCCACAGATCCCGCCGCGCAACGTCAACTGGTTCAAGAAAGGCAAGTGGGTGCACCTGGCCAAGGTCGCGTTCGAGAAGTACTTCATCCGCAAGATGAAGACCGGCAATTCCGAGCCGGTGTACGAGAAGTACCTGCTCAAAGCGCTGGGCGTCACGCGCCTGGAGAAATAGATTGCTATCGTATTAATAGCTTATATCGCTTGCTGGACAACGGCTTCCAGATTATTCGTTTCACATTCGTTCCTCGAAGGAGAGCAGACATGACTTCATGGCAAATCACCCGCACCATCGGCGGATTGTTCATTCTGGTGTCGCTGGCGCTGGGCGCGCCCGCGAGCCCGATCTTCCATTCGACCTACTGGCTGTGGTTCACCGCCTTCGTCGGCGCCAACATCATGCAAAGCGGCCTGAGCAAATGGTGCCTGATGGAAAAGATGATGCACAAGCTCGGTGCGCGTGCGGACAGCTGAGCGCGGAGGGCGGCCATGAACAAGAGCTACGAGAGCATCGTCGCCGACACCTCGGCCAACGTCGCGAAGATGCGCAAGGACATTCCCGATGTGCTGCAGGGCTTCCACACGATGGCGCAGTCCGCGAGCCGGGCCGGAGTGATCGACGCGAAGACCAAGGAGCTGATCGCGATGGCGCTGTCGGTAGCGGCGCGCTGCGACCCCTGCCTGGGCTATCACGGTAGGGCCTTGGTCAAGCACGGGGCGACGCGCGCCGAGGTCGAGGAAATGCTCGGCATGTGCGTGTACATGGGCGGCGGCCCCTCGCTGATGTACGCCGCCGCCGCGCTGGCCGCCTACGAGGAATTCGGCGGCGAGAAGGCGGCGGCATGAAGCTTCACCGAGCCTGGCCGACCCTGGGCCTGGCGACGCTGCTGGCCTGGCCGGCAGTGGCGCCGGCCCAGGATCTGCTGACCGTCTGGCGCGCCGCGCGGGAGCATGACCGCACGCTGGCCGTGGCGCGTGCCGAACATGCTGCAAGCCAGACCAAGCGCGACCAGGCTGACGCGCTCTGGCGTCCGAACGTGTCGCTGGGCCTGGGTGCAGGCGTGGGTGCCAGCAACGTGCGGATGAACGGCGCGCAGTTTTCGGCGCCGGGCATGGGCACTTCCAGCGGCGTCGATTTCGCGACCTCCATCAACAGCGGCTTGCTGGCGCGCGGATCGATTACCGTGCGGCAGCCGCTGTACAACCGCGGGCGCGACGCGAGTCGCGCGCAGCTGGAACTCGGTGCCGACATGGGTGACACCGCCTGGAGTGCCGCGCAGACCGACCTTGCCTTGCGCACAGTGCAGCGCTATTTCGAGCTTGCCCTGGCGCAGGAGGAACTGCGCGTGGCAGACCGCGAGCAGGTCGCGGTGGCGCGCACCACCGAGGAGGCTCACGAGCGCTTCCGACTCGGCGAGTCTGCGGTCACCGACTCGCACGAGGCCGATGCAGCGCTGGCGCGCGTGCGCGCGCAGGTCGAGACGGCACGGTTGCAGGTCGAACTCAAGCGCCAGAAACTTGCCGACAGCACCGGTCTTGCCGCCCCCAGCGCACGGCTGCCGATGCACAGCAGCGCGCCGGGAAAGACCTTGCAGGCCTGGCTCGACGATGCCGAGGCGCGCAACCTGCAAGTGCAACTGGCGCGACAGGCCGTGGCGATGGCCGAGCAGAGCCTGCGCGGGCGCCGCGCCGCCAACGACGTCCGTGTCGATCTGGTGGCACAGGCTTCGCTCGACCGCATCGACGGTCACGGTGACTTCGGCGCGGCCGACAACCGCAACCGCAACGCGATGATCGGGGTGCAGCTCACGATCCCGCTCTACGACGGTGGCATGGCCGGCGCCCAGGCGAGCGAGGGCGCACGCCAACTGGAAAAAGCGCAGGCCGAACTCGACGCGGCGCGCGAACGGGTGGGTGAGCAGGTTCGCACCGCCTGGCTCGGATGGCAATCGGGCCAGACGCGTATTCTTGCACTGGAGGACGGTCTCAAGGCGAGCGCCGCGCGGCTCGATGCGACGCGTCTTGGCCACAAAGTGGGCGATCGCACCCTGCTCGACCTGCTGAACGCCGAGAGCGACAACGCACGCGCGACGCTGACACTGGCCGAGGCGCGTGTGGCCCAGGTACAGAACCGCTTGCAACTGGCAGCGCTGACCGACCAACTGGCCGAGACGACGTTGGTTGAAGTGAACGCAGTGCTCCAGCAGCCGGCTTCTTCCGCGACGACGACTGCGCCAGGCTGAACGAAGCGCCAAGCTTCGTCCCTTCCCCACCTACCGGGTTCTCGCTACTCGTCCGTCGGCATCGAGCCCGAACCCAATCCCGAGGCCAATCGCGCCGTCCGCATTGGCCGCACCGCGCCGGATTTGCCGCTGGACCGGGCCGGTGAGCAGGTGGTCTTTGACCCTCCGCTCAAACTTTGCATGCGGCAATGGCTTTGCGGCTCAGGCCGCGCGCGAGCAAGGCGTCGCCGGCATAATCCGGCGCTAAGTGGTGCGGATCCCAATCCGTCCCACGCGCTGGGGGTGCCGCGACGATGCCTGAACCGGTCGTCGCTCGCGGCTGAGAGAACCCTTTGAACCTGATTGAGGTCATCCTCGCGCAGGGAAGCAAGGCGAACCGGCCGCACGCAACGGGTTACGACCGATGCTGCGCGGCGCGCTTTCATTTCCTGCCATCGCATTGGAGTTGAGTCGATGGCAAGCAGCAGCACATCCGATACCGCGCACGGCGCGGCCAGCACGATAGGCGCGAACGAGCGCCGGTTCGGCCTGTTCGATCACGCGGCGCTGTGGTTCAGCTTAGGGGTCGGCCTGCTCGTGATGCAGGTCGGCGCGAGTCTGATGCCGGGGCTGTCGGCCCGCGATGCGCTGATCGCAATCGTTGCCGGCTCGCTGCTCGGCGCAGGGCTGCTCGCCTGGGTCGCGGCAATCGGCGCGCGCCACGGCCTGTCGAGTTCGGCGCTGATCGGCGCCGCGCTCGGCCGCGTGTTCGGGGCGCTGCCGGTGGGGCTGAACGTGCTGCAACTGTTCGGCTGGACCGCGTTCGAGCTGGTCGTGATGCGCGACGGCAGCACCGCGCTGCTGCACCGCTTCGGTCTGCAGGCCGCCTGGGCCGCGCCGGTGGTGACGCTGCTCTGGGGCGCGCTGCTGATCGCGCTGGCGGCGGGTTCGATGGTCGGCCTGGTGCGGCGCTTCGTCAGCCGCTTTGGCCTCCCGCTGGTGGTGCTGTCGCTGGCCTGGATGAGCTGGCAGTTCACGGAGCGGCTGGTTGCTCAAGGCTTTGCCGCCTGGTGGTCGCGGCCGGGCAGCGGCGGCATGACCGCGCTGCAGGCGCTCGACCTCGTGATCGCAATGCCGGTGTCGTGGCTGCCGCTGGTGGCCGACTATGCGCGCTACGGGCGCAGCCCGCGCAGCACGCTCTCGGGCACCTGGCTCGGCTACACGGTCGCCAACCTCTGGTGCTACGCGCTCGGCGTGGTCGTGGTCGCGACCGCTTCGGCCGACGCCGACCTGATGGCGACACTGCTGCTGGCGCAAGGCGGGCTGGTCGCGCTCGGCATCATCCTGATCGACGAGGTCGACAACGCCTATGGCGACGTGCATTCGGGCGCGGTGTCGACCCATTTCCTGTCGCGCGCGCGCTGGTCGATCCGCCGCATCGGCATGGTGCTGGCACTGCTTGCGACCGGCGCCGCGCTGGTGTTGCCGATGAACAGCCTGGAGCCGTTCCTGCTGCTGCTCAGCTCGGTGTTCGTTCCGCTATTCGGCGTCGTGATCTCGCAGCTCGCGTTCACCGACCTGCCGGCGCCGCGCGCGGTGCGGCTCGGTCCGGCGCTGCTGTGGATCGCGGGCATCGTCTGCTTCCAGCTCGGATCGGTCTACTGGCCCGAATGGGGCTCGGCGCTGCCGAGTCTTGCGCTGACGCTGGTGGGCGGCGCCTTGCTGCGGCTGCTGCCGCAGCGCAGGCATCCCGGCCCGGTCGGCGCCGGCTGAGCCGGGGAGCGGTTGCGCAGGATGGCGGCAGGAGATCGATCAGCAGTGCACCGCGGCCGACGCTGAATCGCGGATTCCCTGCAGCACGGCCGCATCCAGGCCGACGTTGTTGTGCTCGAGCACGCGCTCGGCGCGGTAGCTCGAGCGCACCAGTGGGCCGGCGACGACTTCGAGAAAGCCCTTCTGCAATGCGCTCTCGCGGTACTGCTGAAACTGCTCCGGAGTCACGAAGCGCTGCACCGGCAGATGGTTCTTCGTCGGGCGCATGTACTGGCCCATGGTCACGACGTCCACGTCGGCGGCCCGGATGTCGTCCAGCGTGCGGTCGATTTCATCGTCGGTTTCGCCCAGCCCCAGCATCAGGCTGGTCTTGGAAACCGTTTGCGGTGCGTGGCGCTTCGCGAACTTGAGCACGCCAAGCGTTTGCTCGTAGCCGGCGCGCGCGTCGCGCACCGGATGCGTCAGGCGTTTCACGGTTTCCAGGTTTTGTGCATAGGTCGCCAGGCCCGCATCGAGCACCTTGGCCACCAGATCGTGCCGGCCCTGGAAGTCCGGTGTCAGCGCTTCCACCGCGGTGTCCGGCACGCGCTGGTGGATCGCGACGACGCATTCGGCGTAGCGACCGGCGCCGAAGTCGGCCAGGTCGTCACGATCGACCGAGGTCAGTACCACGTACTTGAGCCCCATGAGCGCGACTGCGTCGGCGACGCTGGCCGGCTCCTGCGGGTCGAGCCAGCCATGGGGATTGCCAGTGTTGACCGAGCAGAACTTGCAGGCGCGCGTGCAGACCGATCCCATCAGCATCAGCGTCGCGGTGCCGCGCCCCCAGCACTCGGCGATATTCGGGCATTTGGATTCCGCGCAGACGGTGGAGAGCTTGTGCGAGCGCACGATCTCGGCGACCTCCTGGTACTTCGCGCCGTGCGGCACGCGCACGCGCAGCCACGGCGGCTTCGCTTGGGCATCGGGAATGCTGCTCAGCGCGCTCGGTTTGACGCCGTCCATCACCGCGTGCGTTCCCTCGGGCGTGACGAATTTGGCGCCGGACACGGGGCGGGGATTGTCGTGGGGGGATTCGCTCATGCTGCCTCGATGCTGTCTGCGCACACGTCGGGTGCGTGCGGCCATTCTATCGGCCGCGTTGCGTTCGGTCAGCGCGTGGGCGCGATATCCATCGCGGCGCAGAGGCGGCGCGCCGCGGCCTCCGGGTCGGGCGCGGCACACAGCGCGCTGACCACGGCCAGGCCCTGTGCTCCGGCCGCGATCACTGCAGCGGCGTTGGTTTCGGTGATGCCGCCGATCGCGACCAGCGGGCGCGCCGTGCCTGCGCGCAGCAGCCGCAGGCCGTCCAGCCCCATCGGCGCCGCCGCATCGGGCTTGGTCGGGGTCGCGAATACCGGGCCAGCGCCGTAGTAGTCGACCGGCAGACGCTCGGCGGCGTCCAACTGGTCGAGCCGTTCGATCGACAGCCCCAGCAGCGCGTTCGGCATCCAGCGCCGCACGTCCTGCGGGGCGAGATCGTCCTGGCCGACATGCAGGCCGTCCGCTGCGCAGGCGAGCGCGACGTCGAGCCGGTCGTTGATGACGAGCGGCACGCCGAGCGGCGCGAGCAGCGCCTTCAGCGCGCGTGCGCGCTCGACGAACGCGCGGGTCGCCAGCTCCTTCTCGCGCAGTTGCACGACGCGCGCGCCGCCGCGCACCGCGGCCAGGACCACCGCTTCGACACCGCGCGCGCCGCACAGCGCGCTGTCGGTAACCAGGTGCAAGCCGGCCACGCGGGACGCCGCGTCACGCATGGAGCTTGCGCTTCAGCCGCCTGGCAAAGCTCGCCTCGTCCAGCAGTTGCAGGCCGTCGAGCAGCTCGATCTGCAGCCGGCCGACGCCGGCCTGTGCGGCCTGCGTGCGCTCGGCCGCCAGTTCGCCGACGACGCCGAGCACGGCCATCGCGGCGATCGTCGCTCGCCACGTATCGGGCTGCACCGCGGCGAAAGCGCCGACCAGCGCGCTGGCCGAGCAGCCGACGCCGGTGACGCGCGTCATCCACGGGTGGCCGTTCGACAGCGTGGCCCAACGGCCGCCCGCGTCGACCACATGGTCGTCGGCGCCGCTGACGCAGACCGTCGCCTGCAACTCGCGTGCCAGCGCACGGGCTGCGTCGACCGCGTCGTTCGATGAGCTCGCGCTGTCGACGCCGCGCGTTGCCACGGCCTGGCCGGCGACGCTCATGATTTCCGAGCCATTGCCACGCACCACGCTGGGTGCGCCGGCGCGCAGCAATCCGGCGAGCGCCGCGTTGCGGTACGGTGTCGCGCCGGCGCCGACCGGATCGAGCACCACCGGCACGCCACGTTTGCGCGCCGCGGCGAGCGCCAGCTGCATCGCCTCGATCCAGTCGGGTTCCAGCGTGCCGATGTTCAGCACCAGTGCCTGCGCGATGCCGACCATGTCGGCCACTTCCTCCTTCGCGTGCGCCATCACCGGCGACGCGCCGACGGCCAGCAGCGCGTTCGCGCTGAAGTTCATCACGACGAAGTTGGTGATGTTGTGCACCAGCGGCGCCTGCCGGCGCACTGCCTGCAGGTCGGACCAGAGGGCGGCTGCGTCGATGGGGTTCGGGTTCATCGGTGGGCGTCCTGCATGACGGATGATTGTCGGGCCGATCAGCGCTCGGAGGTGACGACGCGCCAGCGCCCATGTCGTGCGATGGGGCCTCGGATTATCTTTCACTTGCATGGTTGCGGCTGCGCGGACGAGTGTGCCTGCCTGCTCGGGCATGATTGCGACAGTGACCTTCTTCACTCCTTTTGTCGGCGTGCCACGCGATCGACGCGCCTGGCTCGGCCGGTTCGGTGCGCTGGTGTTGGTCTGCGCGGCCCACGCGGCGCTGCTCGCGTGGCTGATCGTCACGCCGAACGCGCCGCCCGCGCGCTTGTTGCCACCCGCCGTGATCGGCGAACTGGTCACTGAACTGCCGGCTCCGATACCGCCCCCGTCGCCGCCGCTGCCTCGGTCGCTTGCGCCGCCAACCGAACCGCACGTCGAACCTCCATCGAAGCCGCGACCTAAGCCCGAAACGCGGCCCGCACCGGCGCCGCGGCCGGCGCCCCGGCCCGAACACTTGGCCGAGCCGGCACCGGCGCCCCGGCTACCCGCGCCGCAGGCGCCGCCGTCCGATCGAGCGCCGTCGGCTCCGGCGGCCGCGCCGATTGCGCCCCCACCTGCGGCGCCGCTGCAGCCGAGCCCCGCTGCGAGCCCGGCGACGCCAGCCGCGCCGGCCAGCACGCGCAGCAGCGAGACCATGCCGGTCACACCTCCGCGTTCGGACGCCGCGGCGTTGAACAATCCGCCGCCGCCATATCCGCGGCTGGCGCGAACGCTCGGTGAGCAGGGGCGCGTGCTGCTCGATGTCTACATCCTGGCCGACGGCAGCGTCGGCCAGGTCAAGCTGCATCGCTCCAGCGGCTACGCTCGGCTCGACCAGGCCGCGATCGACGCGGTACGCGGCTGGCACTACATCCCGGCCAAGCGCGGCGGCGTACCGATTCCCTACTGGTACGTGCAGCCGATCGACTTCGAACTGCAGTAGCCGCCTGCATCGTCTTCATTCTTCCAGAAGGAATCTTTCATGACTGACAACCCCTACGGCATCGCCGCGCTGTTCGGCCACGGCGACGCCATCATCAAGGTGGTCGCGCTGCTGCTGCTGCTGATGTCGATCGCTTCGTGGTACGTGATCGTCACCCGCAGCTGGCGCCTGCTGCGATGGAGGCGCGCCGCGCTGGCCGCCGACGACTTCTGGCACGCGAAGAGCTACGCCGACGGCCTGGAACTGCTCAAGGGGACCGCCGATGGCAACCCGTTTCGCTATCTCGCGCAAGCGGGGCAGGCTGCCGTCGACCACCATGTCGCGAACGAGGCCGGCCTGCGCGGCCAGCTGAGCCTGGCCGAATGGCTGACCGAGAGCCTGCGCGGCGCGATCGACGAATGTGCCGAACGCTTCCAGAACGGGCTGCCGCTGCTCGCGTCGGTGGGGGCGACCGCGCCGTTCGTCGGACTGTTCGGCACGGTCTGGGGCATCTACCACGCGCTGGTCGGTATCGGCGTCGCGGGCCAGGCCGACATCGGCCAGATCGCCGGCCCGGTCGGCGAAGCGCTGATCATGACCGCCGGCGGCCTGGCCGCGGCGATCCCCGCGGTGCTCGCGTACAACGCGCTGACACGCGCGAACAAGGCGGTGCTCGGCAGGCTCAATCGCTTCGCGCGGCAACTGCACGCGTATTTCCTGACCGGCGCGCCGGTCGCGCGCGGCAGCGACAAGCTCGCGCTGCGGCGCATCGGCGGCGCGAGCTAGGAGCCGGCCATGGCCTTCGGAAGCGGACTCGACGACGACGACGCGGTGGTCAGCGACATCAACGTGACGCCGCTGGTCGACGTGATGCTGGTGCTGCTCGTGATCTTCATCCTGACAGTACCGGTGCTGACGCATGGGGTCAAGGTCGACCTGCCGCGCGCGACCGACAAGCCGCAGGTAATCAAGCCGAAGACGATAGAGATCTCGGTGACGGCCGACGGCACGCTGCACTGGGACCGGCAGACGGTCGACGCAAGGCAACTCGACGCGCTGCTGGAGGCGGCCGCAGCGCGCGCGCCGCAGCCGGAAATCTATATTCGTGGCGACCGCAAGGCTGCGTACGAGCCGGTGGTCCAGGTCATGGCTGCGGCTCAGCGTGCCGGCATACGAAAGCTCGGTTTCGTCACCGAACCGAACCGGTGACGCCGGAACCCGCGCAAGCCGCGCGACCCCGGCGTGGACGCCGTCACTGCATGCGCACCCGCAGGCTGGCGTAACCGGCATCCGGATAGCCGGCGCGCGTGGGTTCGTGGCCGACGGCCAGCGCGACATGGGTTGTGCGCGCCAGCAATTCCTCGGTCAGGATGCGCAGTTCCATGCGTGCCAGCGGAGCGCCCGGACAAACATGGATGCCGGCGCCGTACAGCAGGTTGCGCGACTGGTCGCGGTCGATGCGGAAGGTTTCCGGATCGTCGAACGCGCGTGGGTCGCGGTTGACCGACACCCAGTTGATCGACAGCCGAGCGCCGACGTCGAGCCCGTGCCCGCCGAGTTCCACCGGGGCGCGCGTCACGCGGCGGTTCGCCACCAGCGGCCCGTCGATGCGCAGGATCTCTTCGATCGCTGCGGGCAGCAGCGCCGGCTGCTCGCGCAGGCGCTGTTGCCAGTCGGGGTGCGTTGCCAGCCAGTGCAGCAGGATGCCGACCGAGGCCGAGATCGTCCCAATCTCGCCGACGGTCCAGTTGCGCAGCACGCTGGCGAGCTCGCGCAGGTCCAGCGGCCGGCCGTCGACCCGGGTGTGCATCAGCTCGGTGCTGAGGTCCTGATCCGGCGCGGCGTCGCGTCGCGCGTCGCGTACGCGGTCGACGAAGGCCTCGAACTCACGCGCGACCGACGAGGTGAGGTCGCGATCGCCCGAGCGCGTCGCCTCGTGGCTGCGCCGCAGCCAGTCCAGCAGTTCGTCGTGGATCAGCGTGGGCCAACCCAGGAACGCCGATTGCACGTGCACCGCGAACGGCAGCGCGAACTCGTGCGTCACTTCCAGGTCGCCCAGCACCAGGGCTTCCTGCACCGTGCCTGCGGCGATCGCGCGGCAGACCGGCTCGAAGTGGCGCATGCGCTCGGTCGTGAAGAACGGATCGAGCGCGCGCCGGTACGCGGTGTGCTGCGGTGGGTCGTAGCCGCTGGGTACCGCCGGATGGTGCGACACCGCGCTGCTGAACGTTTCATGATCGGCGAGTACGCGCATCACGTCGGCGTGGCGCAGCACCGACCATTGCATCGCGTCGCTGTAGGCGACCGGGCAGCGCTCGCGCATGCCGTCGTAGGCGGTGCGCTGGTCGATCAGCACCTGCAGAGACAGCGGATCCCAATCGGGCCGGGTGGGTTGGCTCATTGCAATGGCTCCATGGCAGCATCGGTCGTCTTACGCCAGCCGACCGCGCGGATCAAGCGGTTCGCCGGCCCCATTCGCGCCGGTTTGCGCCATGTCAAGAGTTTGTGCTCGGGTCGGGGAAAGCCCGGTTCCTCCGGATTACGGACCGATGATGCGCAGCGCGCAGGGAATGCCGCGTCGCAGGCCACACGCCGGGCGTCCCGGCGTCGGCGGCTCAGACCTGCACCGCGTCGGCGGCGAGGCGCAGGTCGTGCGCCATCGCGGCAGCCAGTCGCAGGCGGCGCAGCAGCCACGGCGTCAGGTCGGCGGCGAGCAGCGGATCGGGCGGCGGCTGAAACTGCTGGCCGGCCGACCGCGTCACCGTCGCCGCATGCGCGCTGGCAGCACCCGCGGCATCGGTGTTTGTCGCGGCGGCGGCGCCGGTCGGCAGCGCGCCTGGCGCGTCGGCCGGTGCACGGGGCGCGGCCGCAGCCGGCGGTTGCGCCGCGCCCAGTTCCGCGTCGATGCGCCGTACCGCGTCCTCGAGGGCCGGCTTGGCGAGTGCCAGATTCAGCTGCGGACGGCGCAGCCGCAGCAGCGACTTGATCGCGGCGAGCTGGCCCAGCAACTGATAGCTGCTCGACTGCAGCGCCTCGACCGCCTGCACGGGGAGCCGCACCTGGCGCGGTTCGGCCATCGTGCGCTGCAGCGCGAGGGTGAGCGCCGCCAGGCTGTCGTAGGCCTCGCGCCGCGCGAGCCGCCACGGCAGGTCCGAGGTCTGCGCCGTATCGAGCAGCGCCAGCGCCAGTTTCGCGTGCTGGCGCTGCGCGTTCACGCAGCGCTTGACCAGCGGCGGAACCTGGTTGCGTTCCCACGCCGGCAGGATGTAGCTGAACAGCCAGGCGATCAGCGCGCCGAGCAGCGTGTCGGCCATCCGCAGCGCGGCCGCGAACGAAGGCTGCATGCCCGCTTCCAGCATGTGGGCCAGCAGCAGCGCGGTGAAGGTCGCGGAAACCGTGGTGTAGAGGTAGCGGCGCAGCGCAAACGCGTGCGACATGCCGGTGGTCAGCGCGACCACGAGCAGGATCACGAGGCCGCTCGGCTGCAGCGCCAGCAGGCCTGCGACCAGCAGGCAGCCGAGCAGCGTGCCCAGCACCCGCGCGTTGCGCCGCTGCACCGTCTGCGCCAGGTTGCCGCGCATCACGACGGCGGTCGTCAGCATGACCCAGTAGCCGTGGCCCTGCCACGGCAGGTGCATCGACAACAGGTAGCCCACCGCGACCGCCAGCGTCGCGCGCAGCGCGTAGCGCATCACCGGTGCGCGCCAGGCCAGTTGCATCCGCAAAGGCTGCAGCGTCCATTGGGTCGGGCTCACGAACATCTGCCACTGCGAGCGCACCTGTGCCAGCGCGGGCCGCTCTTCGCCGCGCGCAAGCCGGGCCATGCGGATCGTTTCGTCGTGCAGATGGCCGATCCGGTTCGCCATGCTGCGCAGCAGCGCGGCGACGTCGGGCTCGCCTTCGGTGAGCGGCAGCGGTGCGCTGGCCGATTCCGGCTGCGGCGGCAGCGCGCCGTGCAGCCGCTCGCGCAGATCGGTCACCGGCATCGTCGCGCGGCGCGCCAGGCCGAGCAGCATCTCCAGCGCGAGCTGCTCGATGCAGGCCGCCGCCGTCTCCAGGCTCGAACGCAGCAGCGGCGCGGTCGGCAGGCTGGCGCTCGGATGGTGCTTGAGCAGGAATACGAGATCCAGGTCGCACGCGAGCTGATGATCGCGCGCCTCGAGCAGCGCGAGCAGCATCGCCGCGAGCCGCTGGCGCCGCCGCGTGGTCGGCGACTCCAGCACTACGTCGCGCGTGCTCTGAAGGTAGTCGGCCAGCGTGATCTGCTGCGCCAGCATCGCGGTCAGCAGCCGGTGGTGGTCGGCATCGGGTGCGAGTCGGTCCGCCTCGAGCCGCAGGATCTTCGCGAACGTGACCATGGCCTCGGCCAGCAGCTGCACCCGGTACAGCGGATTGAGCAAATGGCTCATCAACACCGCCCACACCAGGTACAGCGCGCAGCCGAGCGCGAAGCCGCCGGTGCTCCCGGCGATCTGGCGCAGCGAACCCGGCGTCGGCTCCGCGATCGCGAGAATCATCGCGATCAGCACCGCGAACGTGATCGGGCCGCCGCGCTTGCCCCAGGACATCAGCATCACCGAACCATAGGTGCCGAGCACGATCACGATGCCGAGTCGGAGCGCGTCGTGGTGCACGTACTGGACCAGCGCATACATCGGCGTCGCCAGCAGCGGCGCCGGCAGCATTTGGGTCAGCTTGCGGTGCCGCGGCGAGGCGACGTCGGGCATCGTGGTGATCAGCACGCCGACGCCGGCGCTGGCGGCCGTCGCGGTTCCGAACCCAAGCGCGACGATCAGCAGGATCACGAGCAGGCCGATCGCGACCGACAGTCCGTTCGTGACGTACTGGCTGAGCAGCACGTAGAGCGCACCGCGCAGGCGCTCGGGCAGGCGCTCGGGCAGCCACGCGGCGGTCGGCGCCTGCGGCGCCAGCGCGCTTGGTTCGGAGCGATTGCGGTTTGCCATGCCGGAGTCGAATGTACCGGCGCAGTGGTCGGCGGGCTAGGGCCGACGCCCGGTCGACGAAGCAATCGCCAGGGGCTCAGTCCGCAGCCGCCGAATCCGCTGCATCGGCCGGCGCCGGCGGGTCACTGGCCGCCGGCCGCACGGTGAGCCGCTCGCGCAGCGCCGTCTTGTCGGCGCTGCGCGCGAACTTGCTGTACTTGGAGAGTACCGTCACCAGCTGCGCGTAGATGCGCGGATTCGCGGCCAGGCATTCGTGCTGCTCCAGGAAATCGGACTCGCCGGTGAAGTTGCCGACCAGGCCGCCGGCCTCGGCCACCAGCAGCGAGCCGGCCGCCACGTCCCAGGGTTGCAGGCCGCTTTCGAAAAAGCCGTCGGTGAAGCCGGCCGCGACATAGGCCAGGTCGATCGCGGCCGCGCCGGCGCGGCGCAAGCCGACGCAGCGCGGCATCAGCTCGTCCATCGTCAACTGGTAGCGCCGGAAGTCGTCGCCGGGGCGGAACGGAAATCCGGTCGCGAGCAGACTTTCGCCCAGGCGAAAGCGCTTGGACACGCGCAGGCGCCGGTCGTTCAGGTAGGCGCCGCGGCCCCGCGTCGCGGTGAACAGGTCGTTGCGGGTCGGGTCGTACACGACAGCCTGCTCGATGCGCCCGCGCACGCTCAATGCAATGCTCACCGCGTACACCGGAAAACCGTGGATGAAATTGGTGGTGCCGTCCAGCGGGTCGATGATCCAGACGTATTCGGAGTCCTTCGCGCCGTGCGCGCGGCCCGATTCCTCGGCCAGAATGCCGTGGCCCGGGTAGGCGGTGAGCAGCGTGTCGATGATCGTCGCTTCGCTCGCCTGGTCGACTTCGGTGACGAAGTCGTTCACCTGCTTTTGCGAGATGCGCACCGCTTCCACGTCGAGCGCCGCGCGATTGATGATCGCGCCGGCGGCGCGGGCGGCCTTCACGGCCACGTTGAGCATGGGGTGCAGATTGGACGGCATCGGTTGTGAGCCCAGGCCGCGGCGTGCTGCGGCTGCAGGGCGAAGAGCGAGGGGTCGCCCGGCGATGCGGGCGCGAACCGGCGATTTTACCCGGTGCGGACCGAGGCGGCCCACGTTGCCGCCGGCCGTACGGCGACAATCGCAGGGCACGCCATCGTTCGATGGGTTCCATGGGTTCCCGACTTCCGGCATCCCCGTTTGCACCGATGAAGACCCGATTCATCCTGATCGGCACCAGCCACGCCGGCAACGTCGGCGCCGCCGCGCGCGCGATCCGCACCATGGGGTTCGATGATCTGGTGCTGGTCGCGCCGCGCTGGCCTGACGTGCTGGGGCGCGAGGAGACCCGTGCGCGCGCCAGCGGCGCGACCGACGTGCTGGCGAAGGCGCGCGTCGTGGCAAAGCTGGACGAGGCGCTGGCCGGCATCACGCATTTGTGCGCCACCGCGATGACGCCGCGCGACTTCGGCCCGCCGACCCGCGCGCCGCGCGCGCATTTCGAGATGCTCCTGAAACAGGAGCGTGATGTCGAAGCGGGATCTGGGCTATCGCCCGTTTTTTCTTTGGAATCCGGCGCCGGTGTCGCGTTCCTGTTCGGCCCGGAGCGCTACGGCCTCGCGAACGAGGACGTGTACCGCTGCCACGTTTGCCTGCGCATTCCGACCGACCCGGGCCACGGCTCGCTGAACCTGGCGGCGGCGGTGCAGGTGATCGCGTATGAGTGGCGGCTCGCGCTGGGCGGCTTCGCCGAGTGGCACACAGAATCGGCCGCGCACGCGACCCACGCGAAGATGGCTGATGCGCAGCAGGTCGCGGCGCTGCTTGCGCACTGGGCCGAGGCGCTGGTCGCGATCGGCTTCCTCGATCCGGCAGCGCCGAAGAAGCTGCTGCCGCGGCTGAACCGGCTCGCGAACCGCTTGCAGCTCACGCCGGCCGAGGTCGACATCCTGCGCGGCATCGCGCGCGCGGCGCTGGCCTCTGCGGCGCGTGCCGACGCGGGGGAAGGCGGCGCGCGGAACAAGGCGGGGAGGGCGCCGGACCGCGCCCGCGCCAAGCCTGGGCCGACGGCGAAGCTTCCGTCGAACCGCTAGACTCGCTCCCATGTTTTCGCGGCTACGCTCCGACATCCAGTGCATCCTCGAGCGCGACCCGGCGGCGCGCACCGGCTGGGAGGTGCTGACCTGTTATCCGGGGCTGCATGCGCTCGTCTTTCACCGCCGGGCGCACTGGTGCTGGAACCATGGCCTGAAATGGCTCGCGCGCTTTTTGTCGCACATCTCGCGCGGCCTGACCGGCATCGAGATCCATCCGGGCGCGAAGATCGGCGAGCGAGTGTTCTTCGACCATGCGATGGGCGTGGTGATCGGCGAGACCGCCGAGGTCGGCGACGGCTGCACGATCTACCAGGGCGTGACGCTGGGCGGCACCTCGCTGTACAAGGGCACGAAACGGCACCCGACGCTGGGGCGCGACGTGGTGGTCAGCGCCGGCGCGAAGGTGCTCGGCGGCTTCGTCGTCGGCGACGGCGCGAAGATCGGCAGCAACGCGGTGGTGATCAAGCCGGTGCCGGCCGGCGCGACCGCGGTCGGCATCCCGGCGCGCATCATCCCGTCGAAGCACGGCGAGAGCGCGGACGTGACCGACCATCCGCCGAAGTTCTCGGCCTACGGCGTCACGCAGGAGGACGATCCGCTGAGCCAGGCGATGAAGGGGCTGATCGACAACGCCTCGTCGCACGAGCACCAGATCGCGCTGCTGTGGACCGCGATCGAGACCCTGTCTCGGGAACGCACGACCGGCGGCTGCGTGCCGGCCGATGCGACCAAGAACGAGGCGTTCGAGGCCGAGCGGCTGAACCAGCTGGTCGGCAAATAGCGGCGTATCAGTTGCCCGCGCCGCATGCCACCTGCGGCGCGTGAAATGCAAAGGAGCGAAAGGCCGCAGAGCAGGCCAAGCGGGAACAGCCGCGGAGCGGGCTATGCCCGGCCGCTGGCTGTGCCCCCTTGCAGGGGGTTGGCGAAGCGACACGAAGTGCGCGCAGCCTGGGGGTGGTTCACCGCTTCGGCCGGAACGCCTTGCACACCGCCTCGTCGGTTTCGAGGTACGGACCACCGATCAGGTCGACGCAGTACGGCACCGCGGCGAAGATGCCGGCGACCAGGGTCTTGCCCGCGTCGTCCTTCAGCCCTTCCAGCGTTTCCTGGATCGCCTTCGGTTGCCCCGGCAGGTTGATGATCAGCGAGCGGTCGCGCACCACCGCGCATTGGCGCGACAGGATCGCGGTCGGCACGAAATGCAGGCTGATCTGGCGCATCTGCTCGCCGAAGCCCGGCATCAGCTTGTGCGCGACCGCCAGCGTCGCCTCCGGCGTCACGTCGCGCGGCGCCGGCCCGGTGCCGCCGGTGGTCAGCACCAGCGCGCAGCCGGCGTCGACCAGCTCGATCAGCGCGGCGCTGATCCCCGCCTGCTCGTCGGGGATCAGCCGCGGCTCGAACGCGATCGGGTTCTTCAGCACGCGTGTGAGCCAGTCGCGCAGCGCGGGCAGCCCCTTGTCTTCATAGACGCCGCTCGATGCGCGGTCGCTGACCGAGACGATACCGATCCGGACCAGGTCGTAGGGGCTGGTCTGACTTTTGTGTTGCGGGCTGCTCATTGTCGTTGCGCCGTCGGCGCGGCGTCCTGGTCGGTGGTCGAGTCGGGCGAAGTCTGCGCGCCGAGCTGCTCCATCAGCAACCGGAACAGCTCGCGGTAGGCACGGCCGTGGCGTGGCACCACGCCGGCGTGCCGGGCGGCCGGCTCGGCGATCGCGTCGCGCCGCGCCTGGCGGATCAGCGCGCGCAACTGCTGCGCGTCGGTTTGGCTGTGCTCGGCGAGCCAGCGCGCCAGCGCCGCGTCGCCTGTGAGCAGCGCGTCGCGCCACTGCTCCGCCCGATGCAGCGCGAGCGTGTCCTGCGCCGAACCGCGCCGCTGCTCTTGCAGCAGTGCACGGATCGCGTCCGGCAGGCCCAAAGGCAGGCGCCGCATCAGTTTGCCGATGTACTGCATCTGGCGACGTCGGCCTTCGAAATCGGTGATGCGATCGGCTTCGCGCAATGCGTCCTGCAAAGCCTCCGGCAGTGCGAGCCGCGCGCGCAGTTCGGCGCGCAGGTCGAGCAATTCTTCGCCAAGCCGCTGCAGTTCGGTGCTCTCGCGCTTTTTCGCGGTTCTGCTGGTCGCGTCGTCGCCGAGCCGTTCGCGCTTGAGTTGCAGGTCGAGTTCGCTGCCCTCGGCGACGAACTGGCCGCGCACGAAATAGCCCTTCGTCGGTTTGCGTGACATGGTCGAGATGCGGCGGCGATCTGGTGCGGTGATGCGGTGCGGCGCAGGCCCATTTCGGTCGCGCTGATGCTGCATTCGCGGCCCAAGTATCATAGCTTTCGACATGAAAGCATCCACGAGAGCATCCACTTCGGGCCGGACGTCGGGCGACGCCGCCAGCGGCTTCAGCTACAGCCGTCCCTATTTCGAAGACTTGGTCGATCGCGCGCTCGCCCATGCGAAACGGCTCGGCGCGAGCGATGCCGGCGCCGAGGCCTCCGAGGGCTGCGGCCTCACGGTGTCGGTGCGCAAGGGAGAGCTCGAGAACGTCGAGCGCAACCGTGACAAGTCGCTGGGCGTGACGGTTTACGTCGGCCGGCGCCGCGGCAACGCCAGCACCTCTGACTTTTCGGAGGCCGCGATCGAGCAGACCGTGCAGGCCGCGTACGACATCGCGCGCTTCACCGCCGACGACCCCGCCGCCGGCCTGCCCGACGCCGACGACATCGCCGCCGAGCAGCCGGACCTGGACCTGTTCCACCCCTGGGCGCTCGGCAGCGAAGAGGCCAGCGCGCTGGCGCTGCGCTGCGAAGCCGCTGCGCTCGCGACCGACCCGCGCATCACGAACAGTGAGGGCGCGAGCGTGTCGGCGCAGCAGTCGCAGTTCTTCAGCGCGCACACGCACGGCTTTCGCGGTGGCTACGCGAGCTCGCGCCACAGCCTTTCGGTCGCGCCGATTGCGTCGTCTCCGGGGCAGCGCCAGGACATGCAGCGCGACGCCTGGTACAGCTCGATGCGCTCGCCGGATGAGCTTGCGTCGCCGGAGGCGGTCGGCCGCTACGCCGCCGAACGGGCCTTGAGCCGTCTGAAGTCGCGCAAGATCGCGACCACCGAATGCCCGGTGCTGTTCGAGTCGCCGCTGGCCGCCGGGCTGCTCGGCGCGTTGGTGCAGGCGGTGAGCGGCGGCGCGCTGTACCGGCGCAGCAGCTTCCTGCTCGACTCGCTGGGCAAGCCGGTGCTGGCCCCGCATGTCGATGTGCAGGAAGACCCGTTCGTGCGCCGCGGCAAGGGCAGTGCGCCGTTCGACGACGAGGGGGTGCGGGTGGCGCCGCGCAAAGTGGTCGACGCAGGCCGGCTCGAAGGCTATTTTCTGAGTACCTATTCGGCGCGCAAGCTCGGCATGAAGACGACCGGCAACGCCGGCGGCTCGCACAACCTGACGATGACCTCGCGCCTGACCGCGCCCGGCGACGACCTGGACGCGATGCTCGCCAAGCTCGGCACCGGCCTGTTCGTGATCGAGCTGATGGGCCAGGGCGTCAACTACGTGACCGGCGACTATTCGCGTGGCGCGAGCGGCTTCTGGGTCGAGCGCGGGCGCATCGCGTACCCGGTGGAAGAGATCACGATCGCCGGCAATCTGCAGGGCATGCTGCTCGGCATCACCGCGATCGGCGCCGACCGCTACAACCACGGCGCGAAGACGGTCGGCTCGGTGCTGGTGAACCGGATGAAGGTCGCCGGGAGCTGAACTCACCCCCAGGCTGCGCGCTACTAGCGTGTCGCTTCGCCAACCCCCTGCGAGGGGGCACACTCAGCGGTCCGGCCAAGCCGGCCCCGCGAGTGTCCCTGCATGGCCCGCGGCCCATCGCTACCTCATGCAACCGTGCGCTGTGCGCCAGCCTCGATGCGGACCCAGCTGCAATCAGCCGCGCTTCGCTATGAACAAATGGGTCGCGCGCTCGCCGGCGACCTGCTGCACGCATTCGTAGCCGAGTGCGCGCAGATCGATGCCCTGCAGCAGATGCTCGCCGCGGCCGAGCAACACTGGCCGCACCGCGAGGTGCATCTCGTCGATGAGCCGCGCGCGCAGGAACTGGCGTACCGTGGCCACGCCGCCGCCGAGGCGCACATCACGGCCGCCGGCCGCGGCGCGGGCCTGGGTCAATGCCGAGTGGATGCCGTCGGTGACGAAGCGGAACTCGGTGCCGCCGGCCATGCGAAGCGGCGCGCGCGCATGGTGTGTCAGCACGAACACCGGCACGTGGTACGGCGGCTCTTCGCCCCACCAGCCGCGCCAGCTCTCGTCCGGCCACGGCCCGCGCACCGGGCCGAACATGTTGCGCCCGAGGATCCAGGCGCCGATGTTCTCGAATCCGCGCACCGCCGCCGCGTTGTCGACGCCGGTCTCGCCGCCGTCCTGCCCGTGCATGCTGCGCCAGACGCGGCTGTGGAAGAACCACTCCATCAGCTCCGGGCCGTTCACGCCGAGCGGGTTCTGCAGATCCTGCCCGGTTCCGGCGCCGAATCCGTCGATCGAGATCGCAAAGCTCTGGACCCGGAGTCTGGACATGGTGTTCGCGCCCCGGAGACGCCCTATTGCGCCAGTGCCGCCTTGACCGCGGCCGACACCTGGGCCATATCGGCGCGGCCGGCGAGTCGAGTCTTGACCGCACCCATCACGCGGCCCATGTCGCCGGGGCCCTTCGCGCCCAGCTCGGCGACGATCGCGCGCACCTCGGCCGCGATCTCGTCGGCACCGAGCCGTGCCGGCAGGTAGCCCTCGAGCACCGCGATCTCCGCCGTCTCCTTGTCGGCCAGATCGGTGCGGCCGGCCTGGCTGAACGCGGCGATCGAGTCGCGCCGCTGCTTGATCAGCTTGTCGAGGAGCGCGATCACGGCCGGGTCGTCGACGACCACGCGCTCGTCGACCTCCTTCTGCTTGATCGCCGCCAGCAGCAGCCGGATCGTGCCGAGACGCGCGCTGTCCTTCGCGCGCATCGCGGTCTTCATGTCTTCGGTGATCTGGTCTCTCAGCGGCATGCTCGGCTCCTGTCTTGTCCCGTTCTTATGGCGCATCCTGCGCCGCGGGGCGCAAGGGTCCAAAAAGCAAGGCCCGCCAGAGCATCCCCGGGCGAGCCTCATCTGACCGCCATGGCCGCCATCGGCAGGCCGCGTGGGCGGCTCCCGATGCCCGGCTCAAGCTGTCGCGTGTCGTCGACTCAGTACAGCTTCTTCGGAAGCTGCATCGAGCGAATGCGCTTGTAGTTGCGCTTGACCGCGGCTGCCTTCTTGCGCTTGCGCTCGGACGTCGGCTTTTCGTAGAACTCGCGCGCACGCAGCTCGGTCAGCAGACCGAGTTTTTCGATGGTGCGCTTGAAGCGGCGCAGGGCGACGTCGAACGGCTCGTTTTCTTTCAGACGGATGGCGGTCATCGGCGAAGGGTGTCCAAACTGTGTCGACGAGGGCTGGCCGGAAACCCGGACCAGCCTTGCGCGACGGTCGAATCGAATGTTCTGCCCAAAAGGGGCAATGCCTGTGGAACCAGGTATTCTAACCGGTCCCGGGCGGCCTTCGCATGCTTCGTTCCCGAGCGAAGCGTCGGCCGCGCGGCTGCGGCACACTGCGACGATGAACACGAACCAGATCGCGCATATCGCTGCGCTGATCGGCGAGGCGGCCCGTACCGGCATGCTGATCGCGCTGGGCGACGGGCGCGCATTGACCGCGCACGAGCTGGCCCAAGCCGGCCGCGTTTCGCCGGCGACCGCGAGCCGCCATCTGGCGCTGATGGTCGAGGCGGGGTTGCTGGTGGTCGAGAGTCAGGGGCGGCACCGCTACCACCGGATTGCGTCGGTCGAGGTCGCGCGCCTGCTCGAAGGGCTGATGCAACTGGCCGCGCGGCAGGTGCCCGCGCCGCGGCCGGTGGTCGTCGGCCCGCGCGATGCCGCGCTGCGCCGGGCGCGCACCTGCTACGACCACATCGCCGGGCGCCTGGGGGTCGCGATCGCCGCGCACCTGCTGGAGCAGCGCGCGATCGCGTTCGACGACGAGGCCGGCGGCCGGGTAACCGAGCGCGCCGCCACGGTGCTGGAGCCGCTCGGTCTGGCGGCGCAGGCGGGATTGACGCAGGGTCCGGCGCGGCGTCCGCTGTGCCGGCCCTGCCTGGACTGGAGCGAGCGGCGTGCCCATGTCGCGGGGCGGCTGGGCACGCTGTTGTGCACGCACTGCCTGGAGCGCGGCTGGCTGCGCCGTGCTCGCGAATCGCGCGCGCTCGAGATCACGCCGCGCGGCACGGTGGCACTGTCCGGCTGGCTCGGGCCGGCGCGCTGGCGCGAGATCGTCGAAGGCTGACGGGCCGCTGGTCAGCGCGCCGGCAGCGCCTGCGCGCAGGCATGGGCGCTGGCCCAGGCCCACTGGAAGTTGTAGCCGCCGAGCCAGCCGGTGATGTCGACCACCTCGCCGATGAAATACAGGCCCGGCTGCGCCTTCGCTTCCATCGTCTGCTGCGACAGCGCATCGGTGGCGACGCCGCCCTGCGTGACCTCGGCTTTTTTGTAGCCCTCGGTGCCGGTCGGCGTGATTTCCCAGCGTGACAACCGCTCGGCCAACCGCGCCAGCGCCTGGTTCGACGCCTCGTTGATGGCGCGCTGCCACTCGGGCCGCTGGCCGGCCCAGGCGTCGGCGAGCCGGCTCGGCAGCAGCGTGGCGAGCTCGTTCGCAATCAGCTTTTTCGAGCGCGCCTTGGTCTCGAGCAGCGCGCCGTGCAGCGCGACACCCGGCGCCAGGTCGATCACGAGCGGGCTGCCTTTGCGCCAGTAGTTCGAGATCTGCAGCACCGCCGGGCCCGACAGCCCGCGGTGCGTGAACAGCAGATCCTCGTCGAACGTGGCACCCGCGTTCGTGCCGCCGGCACGGATGCGCACCGGCAGCGCGAGACCGGCGAGCTGCGCGTACGGCGCCCAGGCCGCGCTGTCGAAGATCAAAGGCACCAGGCCCGGGCGCGGTTCGACCACGGAGAGGCCGAACTGGCGCGCGACGCGGTAGCCGAAATCGCTCGCACCGATCGCGGGAATTGACAGCCCGCCGGTCGCGATCACCAGGCTGCGCGCGGCCACCGTCCCGCGTTCGCTATCAAGTTGATAGCTATTTCCATTTATCCCATATGGGCTTGCGGCCGAAAACCTGATCGAATGCACCGCGCAGGGCTGCCAGCGTTCGACCCGGCCCGCAGCGCATTCGGCCAGCAGCATGTCGATGATCTGCTGCGAGGAGCCGTCGCAGAACAACTGCCCGCGGTGCTTCTCGTGGAACGCGATGCCGTGGCGGCGAACCAGCGCGATGAAATGCTCGGGCATGTAGCGCGCCAGCGCCGAGCGGCAAAAGCGCGGGTTCGCTCCGACGAAATGCCGGTGCGGCGAGGCGAGGTCGAGGTTCCGGTTCGTGAAGTTGCAGCGCCCGCCGCCCGAGATGCGGACCTTCTCGGCCACCCGCACGGCGTGGTCGATCAGCAGCACTTTGAGGCCGCGCTGCCCGGCGATCGCGGCGCAGAACAGCCCGGCGCCGCCGGCGCCGACGATCACGGCGTCGTAGAACGGGGTGGACAAGGGGAGGCGGGCGGCAACGGTCGAAAGCGATCAGCAGCAATTGTCGCCGAGGCGCAGGCCTGCGGGTGCGCCGGCGGCTCCGCGGCGACTCTAGGCGGCAGCGCGTCTGCTTTCTAGAATGCAGTTCATGACCGCTTCAGCACACCAGCTCAGCATGACCGTGCTGATGTCGCCCGAGATGGCGAACTTCTCCGGCAACGTGCACGGCGGCGCGGTGCTGCGCCTGCTCGATCAGGTGGCCTACGCCTGCGCGAGCCGCTATTCGGGCCGCTACGTGGTCACGCTCAGCGTCGACCAGGTGAACTTCCTGCAGCCTATCCACGTCGGCGAACTGGTCACCTTCCTCGCCAGCGTCAACTACACCGGGCGCTCGTCGCTCGAGGTCGGGATCAAGGTGATTGCCGAGAGCATCCGCACGCAGGTGCTGCGGCATGTGAACAGCTGCTTCTTCACGATGGTGGCGATGGACGACGACGGCCGGCCGACCGCGGTGCCGCAGCTGTCGCCGGCGACGCCCGACGAGCGGCGCCGCTGGGAGGCCGCGCTGCTGCGCCGGGAACTGCGGCGCGAGCAGGCGCAGCGTGCCGAGGCGATCCGCCTGGCCGCGGCAGCGGCGGCGCCGTAGCGCTCGGGCGATCCGGTGCCACAGGCGCGCGGCACCGCGCCCGTCACGCGTTCGCGCGCTGCGCCGCGTCCGTCACAGGTTCACGCGCTTCGCCGGCGATCGCCGCGATGCCGCGCAGCACATCGCCGATCACGATCACCGACGGGCTGGCCAGATGCTCGCGCTCTATCGTGCGCTGCAGTTCGCCGAGCGTGGTCAGCGCGTGGCGCTGCCGGGCCAAGCTGGCGTGCTGGATCACCGCGGCCGGCGTGTCGGCCGGCAGGCCCTGCAGCAGTTCGCGCTGGAGGCGCGCGGCGCCGCGCATGCCCATGTAGATCACCAGCGTGAGCCGGGCATCGCGTGCAGTCGCTGCGAGCTGGCGCCAGTCGATCGCAGCGCCATCATGCTGCGCATGCCCGGTGACGAACAGCACGCCGTGCGCATGCTCGCGGTGCGTCAGCGGCACGCCGAGCGCGGTGACGGCCGCGAGGCCCGCGGTGATGCCGTTCACCACCGAGACCTCGACGCCGGCGGCGCGCAGCCGCTCGACCTCCTCGCCGCCGCGACCGAAGATGAACGGGTCGCCGCCCTTCAAGCGCACCACCGTCTCGCCTTCGCGCGCGGCCAGGATCATCAGCCGCTCGATGAACGCCTGCGGCGTGCTCCTGCAGCCGCCGCGCTTGCCGACCTGGATGATGCGAGCGCCGGGACGGGCATGGGCCAGCACCTCGTCGCTGACCAGATCGTCGACCAGCAGCACGGTCGCCGCGGCGATCGCGCGCACGGCCTTGAGCGTCAGCAACTCCGGGTCGCCCGGTCCCGCGCCGACCAGCGTGACGCGGCCGGCGGCCGCAGCTTGCTTGGGCGTCGTGTTCATCGTGCCTCCGTCAACTGAAGAATGAGTGCTAGCTGGCGCGCGATCGGCGCCGGCACCGGTTCGCGGCCTGCCAGCACCGCGCGCGTGTAGGCGGCGGTGCCGGCGACGTCGTCGGCCGCGGGCAGCAGCGGCGGCGCGGCCGGTGCTGCCGAGGGGCCGCTCTGCTTCTCTTGCAGCAGCATCCGCCGGCCGGACCGGAACGCCGTCATTTGCGGCAGCCGGCGCGGATCGGCCACCGGTTCGCCCTCGGTGCCGCGCAGCAGCAGCGCGTTGGCCTGCGTCAGTTCGAACACCGCGCCCATCGCTGCCGCGTAATCGGGGTGCGTGTAGCTTGCGACGATCAGGCAGCGGCCTTCGCAGGGGTTCATCTGCTTGACCAGGCTGTGCGCCGGGTTGCGCAGCCCGATCACGCGCCGCACCTCGAGCAGCCGCGCGAGGCCGGCGCAAAGCAGCCGCGTGGGAACGAACGCAAGTTCGCCGGGCGCTATTGGTTCGATAGCATGTCGTTCAGGTACGTCCAGGGCGTCAAGCACTTTTGTCGTATAGACGCGGCGCTCCTCGGTGGCCATGCCGTGGATCAGCACCGGCAGCCCTTCGCGCGCCAGCAACAAGGCGAGCAGCGGCGTCAGCAGCGCGAGCCGGCGCGCGCCGTTGTAGCTGGGCAGCACGACGACCGGCCGGTCCGATGCCGGCAGTCGCGCGAGCCGCGCTTCGGTCGCGTCGAGGAAGCCGGCCATCTCGCCCGGCGTCTCGCCCTTGATCCGCATCGCGACGCAGAACGCGCCGACCTCGAGATCACTCGCATGGCCGTCCAGGATCAGGCCGAACAGGTCGGCGGCCTGCGCGCGGTCGAGCGCGCGCGCGCCGTCCCGGCCGCGGCCGATTTCCCTCAGGTAATGCGCGATCGCCATCGGCGGATTGTCCCGGATCGTTGATGATTTCGGGTTATGAGCTCATGCCGGCTGTGGGCGCCGGCACCGCGCGGATCAGCCCGCGCAGTTCGGGCACGCAGGAGCCGCACTCGGTGCCGCATTTCAGTGCTGCCTGCAGCGATGCGAGGCGTGCGTCCTCGCTGCCGGCCGTGGCAGCCAGGTGGCCGCGGATCGCATCAAAGCCGACGTCGCGGCAACTGCACACCTGCCGGCCGCGCGACGCCGGCACAGCCGGCGCGCGGGCCCCGGGCGCCAGCAGCAGCCGGCCGTCGGTTGGTGCCGGAAGTTCGTCTTGCAGCAGCGGCCGCAGCCAACGTTCGGCTTCGATGTCGCCGGCCAGCAGGAACGCGGCTAGGCGCGGCTCGCCGGCCACGCGTGTGAGCCGTGCCGCGCGGCGCTGGCCGCGCCGGCCATCGGCATAGCGCAGCACGTCGGGGCCGCCTAGTTGCAGCAGCGCTTCGATCGCGGCCAGCAGCTTCGCGTCGGCCGCCTCGTAGCCGGCCGCGCGAAACAGCAGCCCGCCGCGGCTGCTCCCGAACGGCACGCAGCTGGCGAACGCGAACGCGGGAAACAGATGTTTCAACTGCTCGCGCACCGCGAGCAGCTTGTCGCTGTCGATCCACGCCATGGCCAGCAGCGACCAGGGCAGCTCGGCCTTCAGGATCTTGACCGCCGCGTGCTTGAGTTCGGGCTGCTTCGACGTCGGGCAGTACGCCGCGCTGGTCAGCGCGTTCACGCCGGCGAGCCGCTGGCCGCGGCTGCCGCGTCCGCCGACGGCCTCCTCGCCCCAGTGCATCGCGACGAACGCCTGTCCCGGCGCGAGCGTGTCGTCCCGTTGCAGCGGCAGCAGGATAGCGCCGCGCCGGCTGGTCACGTGCACGAGGTCGCCCTCCGCGAGAGAGCGCCGCGCGATGTCCTGCGGATGAAGCTGCAACGCCGGCTCGGGCGCGTGGCCGAACAGCCGTCCCAGCGTGCCGGTCCGGCTCATGCCGTGCCACTGGTCGCGCAGCCGCCCGGTCGTCAGTGCGATGGGAAAGCGCGCATCGCAGGGCTCGGCGACGGGCAGGTAGCGTACTGCGGCGAATCGGGCGCGGCCGTCGGGCGTGGGGAAGACGCCATCTTCGTACAGGCGAGCCGTGCCGACTGCCGCGCCTTGCGGTAGCGGCCACTGCTGCGGACCGTAGTCATCGAGCCGCGCATAACTGAGGCCGGTGATGTCCAGGTCGCGGCCGCGTGTCGACTCGCGATGCTCGTTCCAGATCGCCTCGACCGCGGCATCAAAGTCGGCCGCCGGGTATGGGAACAGATCGCGCGCGGGCAAGTGCGCCGGCGAGAGCGCGGGCAAGCGTTCGGGCAGTTGCGGCGCGAGCCGGTGCGCGAAGTCGACCGCGATCGCCCAGTCGTGCCGCGCCTGGCCGGGCGCGGTTACCGCGGCGCGCACGCGGCTGATGCGGCGCTCGCTGTTGGTCACGGTGCCGGTCTTCTCGCCCCAACTGGTCGCCGGCAGCAGCAGGTCGGCGAAGGCGCAGGTCGCGGTGGTCGCGAACGCTTCCTGCACGACGACGAATTCGGCGCGCTCCAGCGCGCGCCGTACCAGCGCCTGGTCCGGCATCGACTGCGCCGGGTTCGTGCAGACGATCCACAGCGCGCGAATTTCGCCGTCGGCCGCTGCCTGGAACATCTCCACTGCAGTCCGGCCCGGCGTCGCCGGCAGCTCCGGCACGCCCCACAGCGCGGCGACCTCGGCGCGGTGGCGCGGATCGGCCGGGTTCCGGTGGCCGCCGAGCAGGGTCGCCATCGCGCCGACCTCGCGCCCGCCCATCGCGTTCGGCTGGCCGGTGAGCGACAGCGGCCCGGCGCCGGGCCGGCCGATCTGGCCGGTCGCCAGATGCAGGTTGATCAGTGCCGCATTCTTCGCCGTGCCGCTGGTCGACTGGTTCAGGCCCTGGCAGTACAGGCTGAGCGTCGCGCCGCCGCCTGCATCGACCCCGGCGAACAGCCGCGCCGCCGCGTGCAGGTCGGCGAGCGCAATGCCGCAGACCTGCGCTGCGCGCTCGGGCGCGTGCTCCGCCAGCAGCGCCTCGAGCGCGTCCCAGCCCCCGGTGTGCGCGGCGATCCAGTCGCGGGCTATCCAGCCTTCGCGCACCATCAGCTGCAGCATGCCGTGAAACAGCATCACGTCGGTGCCGGGCTGGATCGCCAGATGAAGATGGGCGCTGGCCGCGGTGTCGGTGCAGCGCGGGTCGACCACGACGATGCGGAGCCGTGGGTTCGCCGCGCGCGCGTCCTCGATGCGCCGGAACAGCACCGGGTGCGCCCAGGCCGTGTTGCTGCCGGCGATGAACAGGCACTGCGCGTGGGCTATGTCGTCGTAGCAGGCCGGCGGCGCGTCGGCGCCCAGCGTTTGCCGGTACGCGGCGACCGCGCTGCTCATGCACAGGCGCGAATTGCTGTCGACGTTGTTGGTGCCGATCAGGCCACGCGCGAGCTTGTTGAAGACGTAGTAGTCCTCGGTCAGCAGCTGGCCCGACAGGTAGAAGCCTATCGAATCCGGGCCGTGTTCGGCGATCTCCCGCGCGAAGCGCCGGGCGGCAATATTCAACGCCGCTTCCCAAGAGAGCGGCTGCGGCGCGTCGCCGCGGCGTGGCCGCTGCATCGGCGCGAGCAGCCGGACCTGCCGCGTCACCGCCGGATCCACCGTCAGATGCAGCGTCGCGCCTTTGCTGCAGAGCCGCCCGAAGTTGGCCGGGTG
Source organism: Burkholderiaceae bacterium (assembly GCA_030123545.1). NCBI lineage: Bacteria > Pseudomonadati > Pseudomonadota > Betaproteobacteria > Burkholderiales > Burkholderiaceae > Burkholderiaceae bacterium. The sequence goes on from CP126124.1 coordinate 1,325,287, forward strand.
CTCCGGGTCGCCGCGCACGCCGACGATGCGTTCGCCGTCCGATTCGATGACCACGCCGCAGCCGACGCCGCAGTAGGGGCAGGTGGATCGGGTTTCGGTCATGCGTTGGGTCCGAGGCGCAGCGGAGTCGGCTGCGGCGTGTCCCGGATTCCGCCACGCGGACCGCCGAAGGCGTGTCCGCAGCCGACGCCGCAACAGGGGCAGGTGGATCGCGTGTCAACCATCGCCGGCGCGATCGACGCCGAGCGTCGCGAGTTCCTGCGCGTCGAGCAGCACGCGGCCGGCCTCGACCTTGACCGAGAAGCTGGGGGTGCATCCCTCGTCCGGCGCCTTCGCGCAGCCATCATGGAGGCCGATCACGCGGCCGTGCAGCGGGCAGGCCACGCTCGTGCCGAACACGATGCCCTGCGACAGCGGGCCGCCGCGGTGCGGGCAGCGGTCCAGCAGCGCGAACACTTCGCCCTCTGCGGTGCGGAACAGCGCGACGTCGCCGCCGCGTTCGCGCGCGACGCGGCGCGCGCCCAGCGGCGCGATGTCGTCGACGGTGCAGATCGTCTTCCAGTCACGCATATGCTATCCAATCAATAGCTGTAAGTGCATATTCCATAAGGGCTAAAGGCACTTTTTGTTAAAAATTCGGGCGTGATCAGGCATGCAAAGGCTCGAACTGGCGCGCGTCGACGCCGGCGCGCTCCGGCTCGTGCCACGGGTCGGGCAAGCCGTCCAGGCTGTTCTGCAGCCGCTGCCACAGCGCACGGCGCGCGTCGGCGTCGTCCAGGATGCGCTGCTTCACGTGATCGAGGCCGACGCGCGCGATGTAGTGGCAGGTGCGCTCCAGGTACCAGCCCTCTTCGCGATAGAGCTGCAGGAACGCGCCGGCGTATTCCAGCACCTCCTCGCGCGTCTTCACCTTCACGAGGAACTGCGCGACCTCGGTCTTGATGCCGCCGTTGCCGCCGACATGGATCTCCCAGCCCGAGTCGACGCCGATTACGCCGACGTCCTTGATGCCGGACTCGGCGCAATTGCGCGGGCAGCCGCTGACCGCGAGCTTGACCTTGTGCGGCGTGTCCATGCGCCATAGCGCGTGCTCGAGCTCCTTGCCCATCCGCGTCGAGTCCTGCGTGCCGAAGCGGCACCACTCCGAGCCGACGCAGGTTTTCACGGTGCGCAGCGCCTTCGCATAGGCGTGGCCGCTGGGCATGCCGAGGTCTTGCCAGACGCCGGGCAGGTCTTCCTTCTTCACGCCGAGCAGGTCGATGCGCTGCCCGCCGGTGAGCTTGACCGTCGGAATGCTGTACTTGTCGACCACGTCGGCGATGCGGCGCAGTTCGGACGCATTGGTCTCGCCGCCCCAGATGCGCGGCACGACCGAATACGTGCCGTCCTTCTGGATGTTCGCGTGGCTGCGCTCGTTGACGAAGCGGCTCTGAGGATCGTCGCGCGCCTCTTTCGGCCAGGTCGAGAGCAGGTAGTAGTTGATCGCCGGGCGGCAGCTCGCGCAGCCGTCGGGAGTGCGCCACTCCATGAAGCGGATCACCGCGCGGACCGAGAGCAGCCGGTTCTTGCGGATCGCGTCGCGCAATTCCTGGTGGCTGTGGTCGGTGCAGGCGCAGACGGCTTTCTGCTTCGGCGCGGCGGAATAGTCGCCGCCGGCGGTGGCCATCAGAATCTGCTCGACCAGGCCGGTGCACGAGCCGCACGAGGCGCTGGCCTTGGTGTGGCGGCGCACCTCGTCGAGCGTGAACAGGCCGTGCTCCTTGATCGCGTTGCAGATCTGGCCCTTGGTCACGCCGTTGCAGCCGCAGACTTCGGCGTCCATCGCCATCGCCGCCGCCTTGCTGTGACCGGCGTGGCCGCTGTCGCCGATGTTCGATTCGCCGAACATCAGCTTGTCGCGGATGTCGTGCACGCTGCGCCCGTCGCGCAGCAGCCGGAAGTACCACGAGCCGTCCACCGTGTCGCCGTACAGGCAGGCGCCGATCAGACGGTCGTCTTTCAGCACCAGCTTCTTGTAGACGCCGGCGAACGGGTCGCTCATCACGATCTCTTCGGCGCCGGCATCCTCGGGACGCCCCGACGCGGCGCCCATGAAGTTGCCGCAGGAGAACAGGTCGATGCCGGTGACCTTCAGCTTGGTCGAGGTGAGCGACCCGGTGTAGCGGCCGATCCCGAACTGCGCGAGGTGGTTCGCCGCGACCTTGGCCTGCTCGAACAGCGGCGCCACCAGCCCGTACGCGATGCCGCGGTGCGCCGCGCATTCGCCGACTGCGTAGATGCGCGCGTCGGTCACGGTCTGCATCGTGTCGTTCACCACGATGCCGCGCTCGCAGTGCAGCCGCATCGATTGCGCCAGCTCGGTGTTCGGGCGGATGCCGACCGCCATCACGACCAGGTCGGCGTCGATTTCGGTGCCGTCTTCGAAGCGGACCGCTGTCACTCGGCCGGCGCGGCCGTCGTCTTCGCTGCCGACGAGCGCCGTTGTCTTCGCGCCGATCAGAAATTGGAGGCCGCGCTGCGCCAGCGACTTCTGCAGCAGCCGGCCGGCCGCGTCGTCGAGCTGGCGCTCCATCAGCCAGGGCATCACGTGCACCACAGTGACAATCATGCCGCGCTTCATCAGGCCGTTCGCCGCTTCCAGCCCGAGCAGGCCGCCGCCGATGACGACCGCCTTCTTGTAGCGCGCCGCCGCATCGATCATCGCCTCGGTGTCGGCGATGTCGCGGTAGCTGACGACGCCGTCGAGTCCGCAGCCCGGCACCGGCAGCAGGAACGGGTTCGAGCCGGTGCACAGCAGCAGCCGGTCGTAAGGCGCCTCGGTGCCGTCCGCGGCGCGCACGGTGCGCCGCGCGCGGTCGACCTGCACCACCTTCGTGCCGGCGTGCAGCCGGATGCCCCGTTCGCGGTACCAGTCCCAGGAATTGAGCATGATCTGGTCCAGCGTCTGCTCGCCGGCGAGCACCGGGCTGAGCAGGATGCGGTTGTAGTTCGGATGCGGCTCGGCGCCGAACACCGTGATCTGGTACAGCTCGGGCGCGATCTTCAGCAGTTCCTCGAGCGTGCGCACGCCGGCCATGCCGTTGCCGACCAGCACCAGCTTCATCTGCTTCATCATGTTCAGACTCCTCGAACCATGCTGCACGAATCCAAGCAAGTTCGATGCCAGATGACGTCGCCGGGACTATCCCGGTGCGGCGGCGGAAGCGCGGGCGCGGCCGCCCGCTTCGGCCCAGCGGCGTGTCCAGCGGCCCTGCATCGCGCGGACCACGACCAGCATCAGCAAGGGCAGCAGCGCGAGCAGCATGAAGCCCCAGCCGTAGCCGCCCAGGTACTGCTTGGCCAGCCCCATCGCATTCGGCACGAGGCCGCCGCCGAGCGCGCCGATTTCGCCGATCATCGAGCCGGCCACGGCCGTGCTCGCCGGCCAGCGCAGCGGCACCAGCTGGAACAGCGCACCGTTGCCCGCGCCCAGGGCGGCGAAGCACAGCATCATCAGCAGCGTCGTCGCGGTGAGCGATCCGGTCGCCGCCGCGCACAGCGGCAGCGTGGCCGCGACGACCAGCAGCACCCCGGTCAGCGTATGAATGCCGCCGAAGCGGTCGGCGATCCAGCCGCCGGTCACGCGCATCGCGGCGCCGATGAAGGCGGCAAGCATCGCGAGCTCGCCGGCCCGCACCTTGCCGACCGCGAACTGGTCGAAGTAGTACGACGGCAGGAAGGTCGCGAGGCCGATGAAGCCACCGAACGTGACCGCGTAGATCAGGCTGAACACCCAGCCGTCGCGCTCGGACAGGCAGGCGACATGCTGGCGCAGGCGCGCGCGCGGACCCGCGGCGCGGGGCTCGCGCGCGAACACGATCATCACCGCGGCCGGCAGCAGGATCGCGGCCGCGGCCACGCCGTACACCGCCTGCCAGCCGAGCCGCTGCGCCAGCGCCGGCGCGACCAGCACCGAGACCGCGGTTCCGACATTGCCGGCGCCGACCAGGCCCATCGCCAGCCCCTTGTGCCGTGGCGGAAACGAGCCGGCGCCGAGCGCCATCGCCACCCCGAAGCTCGCGCCCGCGATGCCCAGCAGCACGCCCATGACCAGCAGGTCGTCGAAGCCGTGCACGAACAGGAGCCCGTACAGCATGGCGACGCAGATCAGGCCCATCTCGACCAGCGTCGCACGCTTGCATCCGATGTACTGCGCCAGCACGCCGAGCGGAAAGCGCAGCAGCGCGCCGGCGACGATCGGGATCGACAGCATCAGGCCCTGCTGCGCCGGCGTGAGCCGGTAGGCCTCGGAGATGAATGGCGCCAGCGCGCCGTTCAGCACCCAGATGCCGCAGGAACAGGCGAAATAGAAGAACGCGGCGAACAGGGTCGGCGCGTGCCCGGATCGGAGAGCGTTGCGAAACTCGGTCATGGCTGCACTCGGGTCGGCATCGATGGATGCAGCCGCGATGCGAGAACCATGCCAGACCGGTCGCGCCGCCCGGCGTGACCCGGTCACGGCGGCAGGCGTGGCGACGGATACAAGAGCGGGGCGCGAGATCGGGGCGCGAGAACGGGGCGTGAGAAAGGCCTTGTTGGTGCACGGCACGAGAACGGTGCGTGGTCGCCGGCTGCGCGGACTGCGGCCTCATGATCGAAGCGTTCTCGCGCGGCTAGACTCGATCCCATGGCAACCGACCTGCTGGTGCTCGGCATCGAATCCTCGTGCGACGAGACCGGCGTTGCGCTGGTGCGCACGCAAGGCGCCGGCACGCCGCGGCTGTGCGCGCATGCGCTGCACAGTCAGGTCGCGATGCACCAGGCCTACGGCGGCGTGGTGCCCGAGCTTGCGAGCCGTGACCATATCCGGCGCGTGCTGCCGCTCGCGCGGCAGGTGCTGGCCGAGGCCGGCGAGGCGCTGCGCGACATCGACGTGGTCGCGTACACCCGCGGTCCCGGGCTGGCCGGCGCGCTGCTGGTCGGCGCCGGCGTGGCCTGCGCCCTGGGCGCGGCACTCGACCGACCGGTGCTCGGCGTGCATCACCTCGAAGGGCATCTGCTGTCGCCGTTCCTAGCCGCCGATCCGCCGCGGTTTCCGTTCGTCGCGCTCTTGGTGTCGGGCGGGCACACGCAACTGATGCAGGTCGATGGCGTCGGCCGCTACGAACTGCTGGGCGAGACCGTCGACGACGCGGCCGGCGAGGCGTTCGACAAGTCGGCCAAGCTGCTCGGCCTGGGCTATCCCGGCGGGCCCGCGCTGGCCAGGCTGGCCGAGCAGGGCGACGCGGCGGCGTTCAAACTGCCGCGGCCGCTGCTGCGCAGCCAGACGTTGGACTTCTCGTTCGCCGGGCTGAAGACCGCGGTGCTGGTGCAAGCGCGCAAGCTCGGGCCGGCGCTCGATGCGCGGCGCGCCGATCTGGCCGCGTCAACCGAAGCCGCGATCGTCGAGGTACTGATCGCGAAGTCGCTCGCGGCGCTGCGCCGCACCGGGCTCGATCGGCTCGTCGTCGCCGGCGGCGTCGGCGCGAACCGCGTGCTGCGCCGGCGGCTCGACGCCGCATGCGCGCGCGCCGGCGTGCGGGTGCACTACCCGGAGCTTGCGCTGTGCACCGACAACGGCGCGATGATCGCGCTGGCTGCGGCGATGCGGCTGGCCGCCGGCGTTCAGTCGGCGAACAAGACCTATGCGTTCGACGTGAAGCCGCGCTGGCCGCTCGCCGCGATCGACGAATCTGCATGAAATGGGCCACAAGCCATTACGGAACAATGGTCTGCAGCTACGTCATCGATAGCGACCCCCAGTACTTCATGGCGCCGCATTTCACCCGCGGCGCGTGAAACGCAAAGGAGCGAAAGGCCGCGGAGCAGGCCATGCGCGGACACCCGCGGAGCCGGCTTGGCCGGTCCGCTGGGTGTGCCCCCTTGCAGGGGGTTGGCGAAGCGACACGAAGTGTCGCGAAGACTGGGGGTGGTCCTAGTTGATCGCGAGTTGCGTCGCGCGGCTGACGGGCACCTGCTTGACGAGTTTGAGCGTCAGCACGCCGTTTTCCAGCTTCGCGTCGCTGGCGGCGACATCGATGTCCTGCGGCAGCTCGTACGCAAACTTGTAGCGGCGCGGCGCGCCCTCTTGCGACTCGATGCGGACCAGGTTGCCTTCGATGCCGATCGACAGCTGCTCCTTCGCAATGCCCGGCAGATCGAAACTCAGCGTGACCGACTTCTCGTCCTGCGCGACCGAGCAGCCGGGGCGGCGGCCGCCGAACAGCGCTTCGTCGAAGAAGCGGTCCAAGCTCGGCGTGTAGACGGTGCGGCGCAGCGCCGCGGCGGGGGCAAATAGCATTTCGGACTCCTGGTTACACTGCGCGGCGTTCAACCGTGAGCGCCGCATGGCCTGCATCTCTGTGCGGCCACCGCGTTTTCAAGACCCATCCTCAATCAATCCCCGATGAATATTCGGCGCCGCACACTCTTGAATTTCGCCGCGGCGTCGCTATGCGCGCCGCTGGCCGCCCGCGCGAAGCCGGCGTCCGGCGCACCGATCATGCTTGCGATGATCGAGGGTCTGAGCGGTCCGTTCGCAAACGCGGGCGAGGCGGTGTACCGGAATCTCTTGTGGGCGGTCGAGCGGGTGAATGCGCATGGCGGTGTGACGGTCGCCGGCACGACGCGGCCGCTCATGATCAAGCGTTACGACAGCGGCGGACAACCGGAGCAGGCGTTGGCCATGCTGCGCGCCGCGATCGACGACGGCGCGCGCTTCGTGTTGCAGGGCAACTCGTCCGCGGTCGCGCTCGCGCTGGTCGACGCGATCGAGCGCCACAACGAACGCGCGCCGAACCAGCGCGTGCTGTTTCTGAATTACGCCGCGGTCGATCCGGCGCTGACCAACGAGAAGTGCAGCTTCTGGCATTTCCGCTTCGACGCCGACGCGAACATGCGCATGGCCGCGCTGATGCAGGTGATCAAGGGCGACCGGTCGCTGGCGCGCGTCTACCTGATCGGCCAGGACTACAGCTTCGGCCAGGCGGTGCTGCGCGAAGCGCGGCGCCAGCTTGGGGTGCAGCGCCCGGATGTCGCGATCGTTGGCGACGAGTTGCACCCACTGGGCCGCGTGAAGGATTTCGTCCCGTACTGCACCAAGATCAAGGCCAGTGGCGCGCAGGCGGTCATCACCGGCAACTGGGGCAACGACCTGACGCTGCTCGTGAAGGCGGCGCGCGAGGTCGGGTTCGACGGGCGCTTCTACACCTTCTACGGCAATTCGCTCGGAGCGCCGGCCGCGATCGGCGACGCCGGCGTCGGCCGCGTGGTCGCGGTCGCCGAGTGGATGCCGAACGAGCCCGGTGCCGCCGGCGCGGCGTTCTACCGCGCGTTCCAGAAGCGCTTTCCGAAGCCGTCCGACCAGTACGTGCAGCTGCGCATGCAGTTGATGATGCAGGCGTTGGCACAGGCGATCGAACATGCCGCCACGCTGAACGTGATCGCGGTGGCGGACCAGCTCGAGCGGGCCCGGGTCACGGTCGCCGGGCAGACCGGGACCATGCGAGCGAGCGACCACCAGTTCCAGCAGCCGCTGGTGGTGGGACTGATGGAGCGGCGCGGCGCGCCGGGCGTGCGCTTCGACGAAGAAGGCTCGGGCTACGGCTTTCGCGTGATCCGGCGCTTGGGCGCAGCAGAGGCCGAGCAACCGACGAGCTGCCGCATGGTGCGCCCCGGCTGACTCCGGAAACGCCGCGGGTCGCCTCAACGGCGCGCGAAAGTACTCGGCAACAGGTTGCCGCGGCCCCTGGCGCCGGCCGCTACGAGCCGTAGCCCAGGCAGGCGCCGGCGTTCGGCAGCCCTCTGCACTCGCGCTGCAGGCGACGGTCGCGTTCGGCGCGGGTTTCGCCGCCGCCCTTCTCGAACTTGATGCGCGCGGGCTTCTTCGCCTTGTGTGCGCTATGCGCCTTGGCCGCATGCGCGGGGTGCGCGTCGCCGCTCTTCGCCTTGCGTTCGGCCGCGTCCGCGCTGGCCGCGAACAGCGCGAGCGCACAGGCTGCCGCAGCCAGAGCGCGGGTGCGTGAAAGCGAGATCGGTGGGGACGTCGTCGCTGCTGCTTCCATGATGGCCTCCCTGTGTCCGGCGCCTCGGCCGTGGTGCGGCGATCATACCCAGCGCTGGCGCTGAGTCGGCGACTTGATTCGCCGACAATGGCCGGTGAATCCGCAGTACGACAAGCCACACACCATCCGCCATGCGCCAAGCCATCCAGAACCTCGAGGCCTCGAAGATCCGCGAAGTCGCGAACGCGGGACTCGGCCGCGCCGACCTGCTGGCGTTCTGGTTCGGCGAGAGCGACGAGGTCACGCCCGAGGTGATTCGCCGGGCCGCGATCGATTCGATCGAGCGCGGCGAGACCTTCTACGCGCACAACCTGGGCCTGCCCGAACTGCGCGACGCGGTGGCGCGCACCATGAGCGCGCTGCACGGCGCGATCGACGCCGAGCGGATCGCGATCACTTCCGGCGGCGTGAACGCGTTGATGCTTGCAGTGCAGGCGCTGGTCGATCCGGGCGATGAAGTCATCGCGGTCACGCCGGTCTGGCCGAACCTGACCGCGCAGCCGGCGATCCTCGGCGCGCGCGTGCGGCGCGTGGCGCTTAAGCCCGTGGGCGGCGCGTGGACGCTCGATCTCGATGCGCTGCTCGCCGCGATCACGCCGGCGACGCGGCTCCTGGTCGTCAACGCGCCGAACAATCCGACAGGCTGGACGCTATCGAAAGCCGAGCAGCAGGCGATCCTCGCGCGCTGCCGAGAAACGGGCAGCTGGATCCTCGCCGATGAGGTCTACGAGCGGCTGTATTTCGCGGACGACACCGAAAGCGGCCTGCCGCCGGGCCGCCCCAAGGCAGGCGCCCCCCTCCGGGGGGAGGCGCAGAGCGCCTCGGGGGGAGCCGTCTGCGCGCCGTCGTTTCTGGACATCGCCGACCCGGACGACCGGCTGGTCGTCGTCCACAGCTTCTCCAAGAGCTTTCTGATGACCGGATGGCGCCTGGGCTGGCTCGTGATGCCGCCTCTGCTGACGCCGCAGCTCGGCAAGCTGATCGAGTTCAACACCTCGTGCGCCAGCGTGTTCACGCAGCGCGCCGGCCTGGCGGCGCTGGCCCATGCGGACGAGATCACGCCGCGCATCGTCCGGCATCTGCGCTCCTGCCGCGATGCGCTGGTGCCGCAGCTCGGCGAGTTGCCCGGCGTGCGGGTGGCGCCGGCGCGCGGCGGCATGTACGCGTTCCTGCAGCTCGAGGGGCAGCGCGATTCGCTGACCGTCGCGAAACGCCTGGTCGCCGAGGCCGGACTCGGCCTGGCGCCGGGCAGTGCGTTCGGTCCGGAGGCCCAGGGCTGGCTGCGCTGGTGCTTCGCGTCGAAGGACGTGGCAAGGTTGGGGCAGGGCGTGGCGCGGCTGCGCCGCTGGCTGGCAGCGCGCACTTGACGACGCGGACGATGGCGCACGAACCGCCCGACGCGTCGGCGCACGAATTCATCGTGCGGCAGACCGCTCTGGCCGGCCTGACGCTGGTGACCGCGTACACCAGCCGACGCTTCGACCGGCACACGCATGCCGTGTACGGCATCGGCGTGATAGACGCCGGCGGCCAGACCTCGGCCAGCGGGCGCGGGCAGGTCGAGGCGGTGCGCGGCGAAGTCATCACCGTCAACCCCGGCGAAGTGCACGACGGCGTGCCGATGCAGGGTGAAAAGCGCCGCTGGCGCATGGTTTATTTCGACCCTGCGCTATGGAATTCGGAGCAATCGACGCCCGAGTGGGTGCTGCCCGTGCTGCGCGACGAACGCGTAATGGCGCGGTTCGAGGCACTGTTCGCCAGCGCCGCGCGCGGCGGCGACGCGCTGGCCGTCGAGGAGCACCTGACGGCGCTGCTGCACCATGCGCCCAGCACCGCGGCTGCATCGCACCGCGTGCCGTCGGAGGCCAACGGTGCTGTGCGGATGGCGCGCGAGCGGCTGGCCGACGATACATTGGCGCCGCCCAGCCTCGCCGAAATGGCGCGTGACGCAGCGATGAGCCGCTACCAGTTCCTGCGGGCGTTTGCTGCCGCGTTCGGCCTGCCGCCGCATGCCTGGGCGCAGCAGCAGCGCATGGCCCGCGCCGAAGCTTGCCTCCTGAGCGGGCTGACCCCGGCCGAGGCGGCAGTGGCGAGCGGCTTTTCGGATCAAAGCCACATGACGCGCGCGTTCCGGCGGTTTCGTGGCTATACGCCCGGCAGCTACGCCGGCGCACTGCGCCAGTCGCCGCGCTGAAGGACCAACTCGCTGATCGTCGCATCGGGCCAGCGGGCCGTCACGGCGGCGCGCAGATCCGCAACCAGCCGCGGCATCCGCGCCGCGGCGTCGGCGTGCAAAGCTTCCGCCACGATCAGTGCGCGCGCCGTGTTGGCGGTGATCGCCGAGAGCGCGCTCTGGCGATGTGTCCATCGGCGCGCGTGCGCATTGCCGGCGGCATCGGCAAAGATGATCTCGCCCGGCTCGGGCCGCTCGATCTCGCCGCTGAAGGACAAGTACCGCTCCGAGCCGTCCGCACGGCGAACGGTCAGCGTCTGCTCCACACATGCGAGGTCGAACACCGCGATCGGTGTGGCGTGGGCGACCGATACCGCATTGCACAGATCGACCAGCGGATGAACTTGCGGCAGGCTACCTTCCTTGCGCAAGCGCCGCAGCAGGGATTCGGCGGCAGAGCGGTACTGGGTGGGTTTGAATCCCATCTGGCTGAACGCGCGGCGCCAAGCCTGGATCTCGGGCCATTCACCTTCCGCGTTGGCTGCGAGGCGGGTGAGCGCGGCAGCCAACAGGCTGGCTTCGGGTTCGAGGGCGCGTTGCGCCACCTGCGCGATGCCGCCCAGCACGAGGGCCTGGGAAACGAGCGACGGGAAGGCATCCGTCACTTCAGGCGCGTAATGGAACATGAATGTCATGGCCGATGTGGAAAGTTTGAACGGCATCGAGCATGCGCCAGCCCGGGCCAGCCGTCTTGAACGAAATTGCGCAGTCAAGCCAGGCGATTGCGATTCTTGCGAACACGCCGTGAGCTTTTCAGAAGGGGCCGCGTCGGCCTGCAATATCGTTCAAGACCGAGCATGCGGCGGTGAGCAATCCTCTGGGCACCGTCACTGAACAGATCGAAGGTGCGATGACCGCTTCCAACCCTCCCTCCCGCTGGCTCGGCATGCTGCTGTGCGCGGCCGCGATGATCACCGTCGGCAGTACGGTGGTCGCGAGCCGTCTGATCGCCAGCGGCCTGCCGCCGTTCACCGCCGCCGCGCTGCGCTTTGCCGTCGCCACGCCCGTGCTTTGGCTGCTGATGCGCCTGACCCGCGCGCGCTGGCCGCGCCCCGACCGGCGCGACGGCGCGCTGCTGCTGATGCAGGCCGCTTGCGGCAGCGTGGGCTACACGGTGCTGCTGATCCTCGGCACGCGCTATGCGCCAGCGGCCGACGCCGGCGTGGTGGCCGGCACGCTGCCGGCGATGGCGGCGCTGTTCGCGGTGCTGGCGCTGGGCGAGCGGCCGACTCGCGCGCTGCTGGCAAGCGTCGCGCTGGCCACGGCCGGCGTGCTGGCCATCTCGCTGCCGCAGGCCGCGGGCACCGCCCGCGGCGAAGGGGCGCAGGTGTTGCTGGGTCACGTGCTGGTGCTGGGCGCGGTGGCGTGTGAGGCGACCTTCATTCTCGTCAACAAGCGGCTGCGCGTGCCGGTGGCACCGCTGGCGCTGTCCACGGTGATGAGCGCGCTCGGCCTGCTCGTGTGCCTGGTGCCGGCCGTGCTGGAGCAGGCGTGGGCGCGGCCAGTGGCGGCTACCGCCGTCTGGGCGGCGGTGTACTACGCGCTGGTGCCCGGCGTGCTCGGGTTCTGGCTGTGGTTTGCAGGCTCGCAGCGGTTGGCCGGCGCGCAGGCTTCGTTGATGACGGCGGTGATGCCGGTCGCGGCGCTGGGCCTTGCGGCGCTGGTACTGGGCGAGCGGGTGTCGGCGTGGCAGTTGAGCGGCTGCGCGCTGGTGCTGCTGGCGGTGGCGGCCGCCGCCGTCTCGGGTGATCCGGGGCGACCTGCTGCTGCGCCTGAAAGCCGACCGCGCGGCCGGGAGAGCCACGACCAGCCTGCATCGCCGTAGCCGGCGGGTTTGCATTTCACACCGCCATGCGGCGTGCAGTTGCTTCAAGCCCTTGCCGGCGCCGCAATGAAGCGCCACGCAATGCCCCAGCCGAGCACCTGCGTCGCCAGCAGCAAGGCCACCGTGCCGGGCCAGCCGCCGTGCGCATAGGCCACGCCGCCCAGCCACGCACCGCAAAAGCCGCCCGCGTAGTAGGCGGTGTAGTACAGGCCGCTGGCCAGCGAGCGCCCGTGCGTGATGCGGTAGGCGATAAAGCTCAGCGTGGCCGACTGCGTGATGAAGGTGCCGCAGGACGCCAGCGCCAGCGCGGCCACGATGCCGGGCACCTGCGGCAGCAGGGTCAGCAGCACGCCCAGCGCCGACAGACCCACCGACAGCAGGATGGTTCGCCGTGCGCTCAGGCGCGGAATCCAGCGTCCGGCCAACGGGGTCACCACCACGCCCAGCAGGTAAACGGCAAACACGTTGGCCAGATCGGCCGGACTGAAGAAATAGGGCGCCGCCGCCAGATGAAAATTGACGAAGGTGAACATGCCCACCTGCGCGAACAGGGCCGTGAAGCCGAGCGCGCCAGCCGCCTGCAGCGCCGGATGGCGCAGCAACTGGCCCAGCGTGGCGAAGGCGCTGGCCACCTGCCGGTCGGCGACGAAGTGCCGCGAGGGCGGCAGCACGCGCCACACCAGCACGGTGCCCGCCAGGTTGAGCGCCGCCATCACGCCGAAGGCCGCGCGCCAGGACATGAAGTCGGTCAGATGGCCCAGCAGGAAGCGCCCGAGAAAGCCCCCCAGCACGCTGCCGGTGATGTAGAAGGTCATCACCCGCACCATCGCGGCACGGCGGAATTCCTCGCCGATGTAGGCAATGGCCACCACGGTCACGCCCGGCACCGCCAGGCCCTGCACGAAGCGCCACAGCGTCAGCCCATGTACCGTCCGTACGCCCATCATCGCCGCCGTCGGCAGCGCCAGCGCCAACACCGAAGCGACCACCAGCGCCTTGCGCCCCAGCGCGTCGGAGACCATGCCCATCAGCGGCGAGACGATGGCCACCGCCAGCACCGTGGCGCCGACGGCGCGGCCGATCTCGACCACGCTGGCGTTCAGGTCGCGCCGCAACTCGGGCAGGATCGACTGCACCGAATACACCTGCAGGAAGGCAAACACCCCCACCAGCGCAATGGTCAGAAGCAGCAACGGGCCGGGGCGGTCGTTGTAGTCGGGCAGGGAGGCGGTCGTCGAACCAGCAGACATGAGCGCGGCGCCAGACGGTGGATGTGTGCCCCTGGCGCCGGCGAAAGCGAAGTCGTCAAGTCTACGTCAGCGTCGGCTTCGGCGGCGGCGGTCGAGTCGCATCGTTATAATCCATCGGTTTTGCATCTTGCGAAACGCACGTGGCGTGCAGTTCCGGCGCGCCACGCAAGTCAAACCCTTTGGAACGAGGAAATTGAGCCCATGATCTCCAAGGAGAGCAAGGCCGCCGTGGTCAAGGACAACGCCCGCGCTGCCACCGACACCGGCAGCCCGGAAGTCCAGGTCGCGCTGCTGACCGCCCGCATCAACGAGCTGACGCCGCACTTCAAGACGCACGCCAAGGATCATCACGGCCGCCGCGGCCTGCTGCGTATGGTGAGCCGGCGCAGGAAGCTCCTCGACTACCTGAAGTCCAAGGATGCAGAGCGCTATACCGCGCTGATCAACAAGCTGGGCCTGCGCAAGTAGCACGCCGATCGAACCGCGGCGCCTGAGCGGGCCGAATTTCCAGCTCAGGCGCTTCGTCCTTCGGAGCAGGTCAGGCCAGAGCGAAGCTGTGTCATTCCAAGAGCGGATGCGCCCCAAGCGGGTCCGCTTCTCGAATGGCATCGTGTTCTGACTGGGCGCTCCGCCCTCACGGCCCGGGCAGCGGCTGCAGTCAACGCGAGGCACATGCCATGAGTCTGTTCAACAAAGTCACGAAGTCGTTCCAATGGGGCCGGCACCAGGTCACGCTCGAGACCGGCGAGATCGCGCGCCAGGCCGGCGGCGCGGTGCTGCTCGAAGTCGAAGGCACGGTGGTGCTGGCCACGGTGGTCGCGAAGACCGAAGCCAAGGCTGGGCAGGATTTTTTTCCGCTGACGGTCGACTACATCGAGAAGACCTATGCGGCCGGCAAGATCCCCGGCAGCTTCTTCAAGCGCGAGGGGCGCCCCAGCGAGCATGAGACGCTGACCAGCCGGCTGATCGACCGCCCGATCCGCCCGCTGTTTCCGGACGGCTTCTTCAACGAAGTGCAGGTGGTGATCCACACGCTGTCGCTGAACCCCGAGGTCGACGCCGACATCCCGGCGCTGATCGCGACCAGCGCGGCGCTCGCGATCTCCGGCATCCCGTTCAATGGCCCGATCGGCGCCGCGCGCGTCGGCTATGTGAACGGCGAGTACGTGCTGAACCCCGGTCCGAGCGAGCGCAAGAACAGCCAGCTCGACCTGGTCGTCGCCGGCACCGAAGGCGCGGTGCTGATGGTCGAATCGGAAGCGCAGCAGCTCACCGAAGAAGTGATGCTCGGCGCGGTGATGTTCGGCCACGAGCAGGGCCGGATCGCGATCGAGGCGATCCATGCGTTGGTGCGCGACGCCGGCAAGCCGGTCTGGAACTGGAGCGCACCCCCGAAGGATGAGGCGCTGATCGCCCGCGTGCGCGCGCTCGGCGAGGAGCGTCTGCGCGCCGCCTACCAGATCCGCAACAAGCAGGCCCGTACCCAGGCCTGCCGCGAAGCCTACGCCGCGGTCATGGAAGGTCTTGCCGCCGACGGTGCGAGCTTCGACAGCGTGAAGGTCGAAGGCCTGCTGTTCGAGATCGAGGCGCAGATCGTGCGCGGCCAGATCCTGGCCGGCGAGCCGCGCATCGACGGGCGCGACACCCGCACGGTGCGTGCTATCGAGATCCGCACCGGCGTGCTGCCGCGCACCCACGGTTCGGCGCTATTCACGCGCGGCGAAACGCAGGCGCTGGTGATGACCACGCTCGGCACCGAGCGCGACGCGCAGCGCATCGACGCGCTCGCCGGCGAGTACACCGACCATTTCCTGCTGCACTACAACATGCCGCCGTTCGCCACCGGCGAGACCGGACGCGTCGGCAGCCCGAAGCGGCGCGAGATCGGCCACGGGCGCCTCGCCAAGCGCGCGCTGGCCGCCTGCCTGCCGAGTCGCGACGAATTTCCGTACACGATCCGCGTGGTCAGCGAGATCACCGAGTCGAACGGCTCGTCCTCGATGGCTTCGGTCTGCGGCGGCTGCCTGTCGCTGATGGACGCCGGCGTGCCGATGAAGGCGCATGTGGCCGGCATCGCGATGGGCCTGATCAAGGAAGACAACCGCTTCGCGGTGCTGACCGACATCCTCGGCGACGAGGACCACCTGGGCGACATGGACTTCAAGGTCGCCGGCACCGCGAACGGCGTGACCGCGCTGCAGATGGACATCAAGATCCAGGGCATCACGAAGGAGATCATGCAGGTCGCGCTGGCGCAGGCCAAGGAGGCGCGCATGCACATCCTCGGCAAGATGCAGGAAGCGATGGGCGCGGCCAAGACCGAGATCTCGAGCTATGCGCCGCGGCTGTACACGATGAAGATCAATCCGGAGAAGATCCGCGACGTGATCGGCAAGGGCGGCGCGACGATCCGCGCGCTGACCGAGGAGACCGGCACCGAGATCGACATCGCCGAGGACGGCACGATCACGATCGCGTCCACCGACGGCGACCGCGCCGCCGAGGCGCGCCGCCGCATCGAGGAGCTCACTGCCGAGGTCGAGGTCGGCAAGATCTACGAAGGCCCGGTCACCAAGATCCTGGACTTCGGCGCGCTGGTCAACCTGCTGCCCGGCAAGGACGGCCTGCTGCACATCAGCCAGATCGCGCAGGAGCGCGTCGAGCGGGTCAGCGACTACCTGAAGGAAGGCCAGGTGGTGCGCGTCAAGGTGCTCGAGACCGACGACAAGGGCCGCGTCAAGCTGTCGATGAAGGCGCTGCTCGATCGCCCCGATCGCCAGGCCACGCCGAGCGTGGAGCCGTCGTCGGCCGTCGATCTGCCGTGAGATGCTATTGATTGAGTAGCAAACTACTTACGCCGTTCGTTCGCTTTCGCGAGGTTTGATGATGAAAGCCGTCGAAATCACGTCGTTCGGCGCGCCCGAGGTGCTGCGTATCGGCGAGCGCGCCGCGCCAAAGCCGGGTGCGGGCGAACTGCTGATTCGCGTCAGCGCTTCCGGCGTGAACCGGCCGGACATACTGCAACGCGCGGGCCACTATCCGCCGCCGCCGGGGGCGCCCGATATTCCGGGGCTGGAGGTCGCAGGCACCGTCGAATCCGGCGACGCCGCGGCGCTGGCGGCAGCAGGTCTCAAGCTCGGCGACCGTGTCTGCGCGCTGGTCGCTGGCGGCGGCTATGCCGAACTGTGCGTCGCGCCGGTCGGCCAGTGCCTGCCGGTGCCGAAGAATCTCTCCGACATCGAAGCCGCGGCGCTGCCCGAGACCTTCTTCACCGTCTGGAGCAACGTGTTCGATCGCGGCCGGCTGCTGGCCGGCGAGACGCTGCTGGTACAGGGCGGCTCGAGCGGCATCGGCGTCGCGGCGATCCAGATCGCCAAGGTGCTCGGGGCGACGGTGCTCGTCACGGCCGGCAGCGCCGACAAGTGCGCGGCCTGCGTCGCGCTCGGCGCCGATCATGCTATCAACTACCGCGAGGCCGACTTTGTCGCGGAAGCCAGGCGCCTGACCGGCGGCCGCGGCGTCGACGTGATCCTCGACATGGTCGCCGGCAGCTATGTCGCGCGCGAGGTCGAGTGTCTCGCCGAGGACGGCCGGCTCGTGATCATCGCGGTGCAGGGCGGCGTGAAGAGCGAGATCGACGCCGGTCTGGTGCTGCGCCGGCGCCTTACCGTCACCGGCTCGACGCTGCGTCCGCGGCCGGTGGCGTTCAAGGCGGCGATCGCGCGCTCGCTGCGCGAGCGGGTCTGGCCACTGATCGAAGCCGGCCGTATCCGGCCGGTCGTGCACGGCACCTTCGCGGCGTCTGATGCAGCGCAGGCCCATGCGTTGATGGAGTCGAACCGGCATGTCGGCAAGATCGTGCTGACTTGGTAACACGATGGCACCGAAGCTGATCGCGGCGAACTGGAAGATGAACGGCAGCCTGGCCGCGAACCGGGCGCTGATCGACGCGCTGCGCGCGGGCTTCGGTGGCGAAGCGCCTGATTCGCCCAATTGCACGGTCGCGCTGTGCGTGCCGGCGCCGTATCTGGCGCAGCTGCAGGCGGCGCTGGCCGGCAGCGCGATGCGGCTCGGCGCGCAGGACGTGTCGGCGCACGAGGCCGGCGCCTACACCGGCGAGGTGTCGGCGGCGATGCTCGTGGACTTTGCGGTGCGCTATTGCATCGTCGGCCACTCCGAGCGCCGCCAGTACCACGGCGAGACCGATGCGGCGGTAGCCGCGAAGGCGGCGCGGCTGCTGGCAAGCGACATCACGCCGATCGTCTGCGTCGGGGAAACGCTGGCGCAGCGCGAGCATGGCCGCACTGAGGACGTCGTGCTGGCGCAGCTCGGCGCGGTGATCGCCGCTTTAGGCGCGCGCACGAGCGAGATCGCCGTGGCCTACGAGCCGGTCTGGGCGATCGGCACCGGCCGCACCGCGGCGCCCGCGCAGGCGCGCGAAGTGCACGCTGCGCTGCATGCGCAGCTGCACCGTTCCGGCGCTTCCGCGGTGCCGGTGTTGTACGGCGGCAGCATGAACGCGGCCAATGCGCGCGAGCTGCTGGCGCAGCCCGGTATCGACGGCGGGCTGATCGGCGGTGCTTCGCTGAAGGCCGCGGATTTTCTGCAAATCATCTCCGCAGCCAGCGTCGGTTAAGCGCGAGATGCTATGAATTTGGGAGTTACGCGATGCATCTGATGTTGAACATCCTGTCCGCGGTGCAAATCCTGTCGGCGGTCGGCCTGGTCGGCCTGGTCCTGCTGCAGCACGGCAAGGGCGCCGACATGGGCGCGGCGTTCGGCGGCGGCGCATCGGGCAGCCTGTTCGGGGCCAGCGGCAGCGCGAACTTCCTGTCCCGAACCACCGCGGTGCTCGCAACGGTGTTCTTCGCCTGCACGCTGGCGCTCGCGTATTTCGGCAATCTGCGGTCGTCGGCGCCGAGCAGCGGCAGCGTGCTCGAACGCGCGGCGGTCACAGCGCCGGCGTCGGCGGCCTCGAGCGCCACGACACAGATCCCCGGCGAGAGTTCGGTCGCACCGCCGCCGGCCAAGGCTTCGGCCGCGCCGGCGCCGGCGCCTGCCGCATCGGGTGCGGCGCAGATCCCGACCAAGTAGCGCGCGCAGCGCGAGCAGCATTTGGGTCCGGCGCGGCCGAGCGCCGGAAGCAACGGGGATTGGGGGTAAACTTCTTAGTAGTCCGGCGCGCCGCAATGCGTCCTCATGCGGGTCGGACAGCAAACGACAGGCCGTCGTGGTGGAATTGGTAGACACGCTATCTTGAGGGGGTAGTGGCGAAAGCTGTGCGAGTTCGAGTCTCGCCGACGGCACCACAGAACAACCGCGCGCCAGCGGATTGCCGCAGCGCCGATCGTGATCAGAACGAGCGATGAATCTCGACCAGTACCTCCCCGTGCTTTTGTTCATCCTGGTCGGCCTCCTCGTCGGCGTGGTTCCGCTTCTGCTTGGCCGCGTGCTCGGCCCGAACCGCCCGGACGCTGCGAAAAACTCACCGTACGAGTGCGGCTTCGAGGCGTTCGAGGACGCCCGCATGAAGTTCGATGTACGGTATTACCTGGTCGCGATCCTGTTCATTCTGTTCGACCTCGAGATCGCGTTTCTCTTCCCTTGGGCGGTGTCGTTGAAGGACATCGGCGCGGTCGGCTTCTGGGCCATGATGATCTTCCTCGGCATTCTCGTCGTGGGCTTCGTCTACGAGTGGAAGAAGGGTGCGCTGGACTGGGAGTGAAGGGCGGATCGGGAGAACCAGATGGCGATTGAAGGTGTTTTCAAGGAAGGTTTCGTCACCACCAGCTACGACGCGGTGGTGAACTGGGCCAAGACCGGCTCGCTCTGGCCGATGACTTTCGGGCTGGCCTGCTGCGCGGTCGAGATGATGCACGCGGCGGCGGCGCGCTACGACATCGGCCGCTTCGGTGCCGAGGTGTTTCGCGCAAGCCCGCGCCAGTCCGACCTGATGATCGTGGCCGGCACGCTGTGCAACAAGATGGCGCCGGCGCTGCGCAAGGTGTACGACCAGATGAGCGAGCCGCGCTGGGTGATCTCGATGGGCTCGTGCGCGAACGGCGGCGGCTACTACCACTACAGCTATTCGGTGGTGCGCGGTTGCGACCGGATCGTGCCGGTCGACGTGTACGTGCCGGGCTGCCCGCCGACCGCCGAGGCGCTGCTGTACGGCATCATCCAGTTACAGCAGAAGATCCGGCGCACGCAGACGATCGCCCGGGTGTGAACACGCGCCGAGAAAGCCCATGACCGCCGTTGCCGTCCATCCCGAGACCCTGAAGAACACCATCGCCGAGGTGTTGGGCGAGCGCTCGCGCCGCATCGACCTGCGTCTCGGCGAAGTCACCGTCGAGGTGGCCGCGGCGAACTATCTGGCTGTCGCGCAGGCCCTGCGTGATGCCGACGGCTGCCGCTTCGAGCAGCTGATCGACCTGTGCGGGGTCGACTATTCGACGTACGGCGACCGGGTCTGGGAAGGCCCGCGCTTTTGCGTGGTGCTGCATCTGCTGTCGGTCAGTCTGAACCAGCGGGTGCGGTTGAAGGTGTTCGCGCCCGATGACGGGGTGCCGGTGCTGCCTTCGGTGACCAGCCTGTGGAACTCCGCCAACTGGTACGAGCGTGAGGCGTTCGACCTGTTCGGCATCGTGTTCGAAGGCCACGAGGATCTGCGCCGCATCCTGACCGATTACGGTTTCATCGGCCATCCGTTCCGCAAGGATTTCCCGCTGTCCGGCCATGTCGAGATGCGCTACGACCCGGAGCAGCGGCGCGTGATCTACCAACCGGTGACGATCGAACCGCGCGAGGTCACGCCGCGCGTGATCCGCGAGGACCACTACGGCGGGTTGCACTGAGATGGCAGATATCAAGAACTACACGCTGAACTTCGGGCCGCAGCACCCGGCGGCGCATGGCGTGCTGCGGCTGGTTCTCGAACTCGACGGCGAAGTGGTGCAGCGCGCGGACCCGCATATCGGCCTGCTGCACCGCGCGACCGAAAAGCTGGCCGAGCACAAGACCTATATCCAGTCGCTGCCGTACATGGACCGTCTCGACTATGTGTCGATGATGTGCAACGAGCAGGCGTACTGCCTGGCGATCGAAAAGCTCCTCGGCATCGAGATCCCGGTGCGCGCCAAGTACATCCGCACGATGTTCGGCGAGATCACCCGGCTGATGAATCACCTGATGTGGCTGGGCTCGCACGGTAACGACTGCGGCAGTTCGACCATCCTGATCTACTGTTTTCGCGAGCGCGAGGATCTGTTCGACATGTACGAGGCCGTCAGCGGCGCGCGCATGCACGCGGCGTACTTTCGTCCCGGCGGCGTCTACCGCGACCTGCCGGACACGATGCCGCAGTACCGCCCAAGCAAGGTGCGCAGCGCGAAGTCGACCGCGGCGCGCAACGCGAACCGGCAGGGGTCGCTGCTCGACTTCATCGAGGACTTCTGCGAGCGTTTTCCGAAGTATGTCGACGAGTACGAGATCCTGTTCACCGAAAACCGGATCTGGAAGCAGCGCCTGGTGGGCATCGGCGTGCTGCCGCCCGAGCGCGCGCTGAACCTGGGCGCGACCGGGCCGATGCTGCGCGGCTCGGGCATCGCCTGGGACCTGCGCAAGACGCAGCCGTACGACGCCTACGACCGCGTCGACTTCGACGTGCCGGTGGGCAAGACCGGCGACAGCTACGACCGCTACCTGGTCCGGGTCGAGGAGATGCGCCAGTCGAACCGCATCATCAAGCAGTGCATCGCCTGGCTGCGGGCGAATCCCGGCCCGGTGATCGTCGACAACCACAAGATCGCGCCGCCTTCGCGCGAGCGCATGAAGTTCGGCATGGAGGACCTGATCCACCACTTCAAGCTGTTCACCGAGGGCTTTCGCGTGCCGGAGGGCGAGGCCTACGCGGCGGTGGAGCATCCGAAGGGCGAGTTCGGCATCTACATCGTCAGCGACGGCGCGAACAAGCCGTATCGGCTGAAGATCCGCGCTCCGGGATTCGCACACCTGGCCGCGTTCGACGAAATGACGCGTGGCCACATGCTGGCGGACGCTGTGGCCATCATCGGGACGCTGGATATCGTGTTTGGGGAAATCGACCGATGAATCCGAAAACCAGCCCATCGCCGGCCGCGCCGTTTTCGCCGTCGATGCTCGCGCGGTTCGCGAAAGAGGTCGCGAAGTTCGCGCCCGAGCACAAGCAGTCGGCGGTGATCGCCTGCCTCACGATCGTGCAGCACGAGCGCGGCTACATCAGCCAGGACAGCGAGAACCAGGTTGCTGCCTATCTCGGCATGCCACCGATCGCGGTGCACGAGGTGACCACCTTCTACAACATGTTCAACCAGACGCCGGTCGGCCGGCACAAGCTCAGCGTCTGCACCAACCTGCCGTGCCAGCTGCGCGGCGGCCAGGACGCGCTCGATTACCTCGAGCGCCGGCTCGGCATCAAGATGGGAGAGACCACGGCCGACGGCATGTTCACGCTGCAGCAGAGCGAGTGCCTCGGCGCCTGCGCCGACGCGCCGGTGATGCTGGTCACCGACCGCACCATGTGCAGCTTCATGAGCAATGAGCGGCTCGACCGCCTGATCGACGGCCTGCGCGCTGCCGACGGCGCCGCGACCGCCGAGATGAAATGATGTCGCCGGACCAAGTGCTTTCCCAGTTCGCCGCCACCGGCGCCGAGACCTGCTTTCACGGCCGCCATATCGATCCGCAGATCTACGCCGGCCTGGACGGCAGCAACTGGCGCCTGAAGGACTACCTCGCGCGCGACGGCTATCAGGCGCTGCGCAAGATCCTCGGCAAGGACGGCGGCGCCGGCAACGAGGCCGGCATGACGCCCGAGCAGGTGATCGCCGAGGTCAAGGCTTCCGGGCTGCGCGGCCGTGGCGGCGCCGGTTTCCCGACCGGCCTGAAGTGGAGTTTCATGCCGCGCAAGTTTCCGGGCCAGAAGTACCTGGTCTGCAATTCGGACGAGGGCGAGCCGGGCACCTGCAAGGACCGCGACATCCTGCACTACAACCCGCACATCGTGATCGAGGGCATGGTGATCGCCGGCTATGCGATGGGCGCCTCGGTCGGTTTCAACTACATCCACGGCGAGATCTTCGCGACCTACGAGCGTTTCGAAGAGGCGCTGGAAGAGGCGCGCGCCGCCGGGCTGATCGGCAAGAACATCCTGGGCAGCGGCTTCGACTTCGATCTGGTCGCCTACCACGGCTTCGGCGCCTACATCTGCGGCGAGGAGACCGCGCTGCTGGAGTCGATCGAGGGCAAGAAGGGCATGCCGCGCTTCAAGCCGCCGTTTCCGGCGAGCTACGGCGTGTACGGCAAGCCGACCACGGTCAACAACACCGAGACCTTCGCCGCCGTACCCTGGCTGATCCGCCATGGCGCGCAGGCGTATCTGGAGTGCGGCAAGCCGAACAACGGCGGCACCAAGATCTATTCGATCAGCGGCGACGTCGAACTGCCCGGCAACTACGAAATCCCGATGGGCACGCCGTTCGCGAAGCTGCTGGAACTCGCTGGCGGCGTGCGCAGCGGCCGCGCGCTGAAGGCGGTGATTCCGGGCGGATCGTCGGCGCCGGTGCTGCCGGCGTCGATCATGATGGACTGCACGATGGACTACGACTCGATCGCGAAGGCTGGGTCGATGCTCGGATCGGGCGCGGTGATCGTGATGGACGACTCGCGCTGCATGGTGCGCTCGCTGATGCGGCTGTCGTACTTCTACATGCATGAATCATGCGGCCAGTGCACGCCGTGCCGCGAGGGCACCGGCTGGCTCTGGCGCATGGTGCAGCGGATCGAGAACGGCGAGGGCCGGCAGGCCGACCTCGACGTGCTCGACTCGGTGGCCGACGGCATCATGGGCCGCACCATCTGCGCGCTCGGCGACGCGGCGGCGATGCCGGTGCGCGCGATGATCAAGCATTTCCGACCCGAATTCGCCTACCACATCGAACACAAGACCTGCCAGGTGACGGCCGAGGTCTGAGCGAACCGCCCCATGATCGAACTGGAAATCGACGGAACGAAGGTAGAGGTTGCCGAGGGCAGCATGATCATGCATGCCGCCGACAAGGCCGGCATCTACATCCCGCACTTCTGCTACCACCGCAAGCTGACGATCGCGGCGAACTGCCGCATGTGCCTGGTCGACATCGAGAAGATGCCCAAGCCGATGCCGGCCTGCGCGCTGCCGGTCGCGCAGGGCATGGTGGTGCGCACGCACAGCGAGAAGGCCGTCCGCGCGCAGCAGGCGGTGATGGAGTTCCTGCTGATCAACCATCCGCTCGACTGCCCGATCTGCGACCAGGGCGGCGAATGCCAGCTGCAGGACCTCGCGGTCGGCTACGGCGAATCGGCCTCGCGCTACAAGGAGCCCAAGCGCGTGGTGTTCCGCAAGGAGGTCGGCCCGCTGATCTCGATGGAGGAGATGACGCGCTGCATCCATTGCACCCGTTGCATCCGCTTCGGCATCGAAATCGGCGGCGTGATGGAGCTCGGCATGGTCAACCGCGGCGAGCACGCCGAAATCACGACGGTGGTCGGCGACACGATCGATTCCGAACTGTCGGGCAACATGATCGACATCTGCCCGGTCGGCGCGATCACGAGCAAGCCGTTCCGCTTCAGCGCCCGCACCTGGGAACTGCTGCGCCGCAAGTCGGTCAGCCCGCACGATTCCACCGGCGCGAACCTGGTGATCCAGGTCAAGAACAACCGGGTAATGCGGGTCGTGCCGCTGGAGAACGAGGAAGTCAACGAATGCTGGATCGCGGACCGCGATCGCTTCTCGTACGAAGCGCTGAACCGCGACGATCGTCTGACGCAGCCGATGCTCAAGCAGGACGGCCACTGGGTCGAGGTCGATTGGCAGACCGCGCTCGAGGTCGTGGCCAACGGCCTGCGCGACATCAAGGCGGAACATGGCGCCGCGGCGATCGGCCTGCTGGCGAGTCCGCACAGCACGCTCGAGGAGCTGGTGCTGGCCAAGGCGCTGATGGACGGGCTCGGCAGCGGCAACATCGACAGCCGGCTGCGCCATGCCGAGTTCACCCGATCCGAAGGCGTGCGCTGGTTGGGCACTTCGATCGCTTCACTGTCCACGCTGGACCGCGTGCTGGTGGTGGGATCGAACCTGCGCAAGGACCATCCGCTGTTTGCGCAAAGAATTCGGCAGTCAGTCCGCACTGGTTGTGAGTTGAATGCTATCAATTCAGTAGTCGAGCTGGCCTCCGCCGACGCCTGGGCGATGCCGGTCGCGCATGCGTCGCTGGCCGGCCCGGGCGCGTGGACGCAGGCGCTCGCCGATGTCGCGGCGGCGGTTGCGGCGAACAAGGGCGTGGCGCCGCCCGCGGCCGGTCGCGTCACCGACGAGGCCGCGGCGATCGCCGAGTCGCTGCTCGGTGGCGAGCGTCGCGCGATCCTGCTCGGCAACGCGGCCGCGCACCACGCGCGCGCGGCCAGCCTGCTTGCGCTGGCGAACTGGATCGGCGCGCAGACCGGCGCCAGCGTCGGCTACCTCACCGAGGCTGCGAACACGGTCGGCGCGCAATGGGCCGGTGCGTTGCCGGGCGGTACGGTGGTGGATGGCGGGTTGAACGCGGCCGAGATGCTGGCCGGCGCGCTGCAGGGCGTGCTGTTGCTCGGCACGGAACCCGAATTCGACTCGGCCGCGGGAGCTGCGGCCAAGGCTGCGCTCGGTCGCGCCTCGATGGTCGTCACGCTGAGCCCGTTCAAGGCGAACCTTGATCTCAGCGACGTGCTGCTGCCGATCGCGCCGTTCACAGAGACCTCGGGCACGTTCGTCAATGCCGAGGGCCGGCTGCAGAGCTTCCAGGCGGTCGTGCCGCCGCTCGGCGAAACGCGACCGGCGTGGAAGGTGCTGCGCGTGCTGGCGAATCTGCTCGGCCTGGCCGGCTTCGACCAGGAGTCGTCGCAGGCGGTGCTCGAGAAGATGCCGATTGAGCGGCGCGGCGGCGCGCGCTTCGTTCCGGCCGAGCGGCTCAGCAACGCGGCGAACGGGCCGATCGACCTCGCCGACGCCGGGCCGCAGGCGCCGGTCGTCGCCAGCATCTATCAACTCGACGGCCTGGTGCGCCGGGCCTCGTCGCTGCAGCTCACGGCCGACGCGCGCGCGGCGGCCAGGGGGCAGGAGGAGGTCTCCGCATGATCGACGCGTTCTACAACGCCGGGCTTGGCTTGGCCGGCGCCTCCTGGTGGACGGCAGTCGCGTGGCCGGTGATCTGGGCGCTGATCAAGATCGTCGTGGTGCTGGTGCCGCTGCTGCTTTGCGTCGCGTATCTGACGCTGTGGGAGCGCAAGCTGCTCGGATTCATGCAGGTGCGCATCGGTCCGAACCGCGTCGGGCCGCTCGGGCTGCTGCAGCCGATCGCCGATGCCTTGAAGCTGCTGACCAAGGAAATCATTCAGCCGGCCGCATCGTCGAGCGGCCTGTTTATGCTCGGGCCGGTGATGGCCATCATGCCGGCGCTCGCGGCCTGGGTCGCGATTCCGTTCGGACCGGACGTCGCGCTGGCCAACACCAACGCCGGGCTGCTGCTGATCATGGCGCTGACCTCGCTCGAGATCTACGGCGTCATCATCGGCGGCTGGGCCTCCAATTCCAAGTACGCATTGCTCGGCGCGCTGCGCGCGTCGGCGCAGATGGTCAGCTACGAGATCGCGATGGGCTTTTGCTTCCTCGTGGTACTGATGGTCAGTGGCAGCCTGAACATGACCGATATCGTGATGGGACAGGGCAAGGGCTACTTCGCGAGCATGGGACTGACTTTCCTGTCGTGGAACTGGTTGCCGCTGTTGCCGATCTTCCTCGTGTACCTGATCTCCGGCGTCGCCGAGACGAACCGCCATCCGTTCGACATGGCCGAAGGCGAGGCCGAAATCGTCGCCGGGCACATGGTCGAGTATTCCGGCATGGGCTTTGCGATCTTCTTCCTGGCGGAATACACCAGCATGTGGCTGGTGTCGATCCTCGCGGTCACGCTGTTCTTCGGCGGCTGGATGTCGCCGATCGACGCCGCGCCGTTCACCTGGGTGCCGGGCTGGATCTGGCTCGGCCTGAAGACCTTCGTCGTGGTTTCGATGTTCATCTGGTTCCGGGCGACGTTCCCGCGCTTTCGCTATGACCAGATCATGCGTCTGGGCTGGAAGATCTTCATTCCGGTCACGCTGATCTGGCTGGTGGTGGTCGGCGCCTGGATGCAGACGCCGTGGAATATCTGGAAGTAAGGAGACCGTCATGTCTGCTGCGACCGAAACCCCTCTCAAGGCGGGATCCGGCTTTTCGATCAAGGATTTTCTCAACAGCTTTATGCTGGTGGAACTGTTCAAGGGCATGGCGCTGACCGGGCGCTACGCGCTCAGCCGCAAGGTGACCGTCGAGTACCCGGAAGAGAAGACACCGCTCAGCCCTCGCTTTCGCGGACTGCATGCGCTGCGCCGCTACGAGAACGGCGAGGAGCGCTGCATCGCCTGCAAGCTCTGCGAGGCGATCTGCCCGGCGGTGGCGATCACGATCGAATCAAAGGTGCGCGAGGACGGCACGCGGCGCACCACGCGCTACGACATCGACCTGACCAAGTGCATCTTCTGCGGCTTCTGCGAGGAAAGCTGCCCGGTCGACTCGATCGTCGAAACCGACATTCTCGAATACCACGGCGAGAAGCGCGGCGACCTGTATTTCACGAAGGAAATGCTGCTCGCCGTGGGTGACCGCTACGAGGCACAGATCGCGGCGAACCGGGCGGCCGACGCCAGGTACCGCTGACTCCAAGGATCGACGGGTAGTTGCCGCATGGACGTCAAGGGCGCTCTTTTTTATATTTTTTCGGCGATTCTGCTGTTCGCCGCGTTTCGCGTCGTCACCGCGCGCAACCCGGTCAATGCGGTGCTGTACCTGGTGCTCGCGTTCACGCAGGCGGCGATGGTCTGGATGCTGCTGAAGGCCGAGTTTCTCGCGATCGCGCTGGTGCTGGTGTACGTCGGTGCGGTGATGGTGCTGTTCCTGTTCGTGGTGATGATGCTCGACATCAACATCGATGCGTTGCGCCGGGGGTTCTGGCACCACTTTCCGCTGGCTGCGACGGTCGGCGCGGTGGTGGCGCTGGAGATGGCGGCGGTGCTGATGGGAGGGTTTCGCGGCAGCGAACTCTCGCGCGTCACCGTGACGCTGGGCAAGGCCGGGGCGCCGGTTTCCAACACGCGCGAACTCGGCATTCTGCTGTTTTCGCAGTACCTGTATCCGCTCGAAATCGCCGCGGTGATCCTGTTGGTGGCGATCATCGCCGCGATCGCGCTGACCCTGCGCCGGCGCAAGGACGCGAAATACACGAGTTCGTCCGTCCAGGTGCGGGTTCACGCCGTCGACCGGGTCCGGTTGGTACAGATCCCGGTGACGCAACCCGCCGCGGCGATCGAGCCGGCTGCCCAGGCCGCCACCACCGCACAGCCGGAGACCAAGCGATGACCTTGACGCTAGGACATTACCTCGCGCTCGGCGCGATCCTGTTCGCTCTTGCCACGATCGGCATCTTCCTCAACCGCAGGAACCTGATCGTGCTGCTGATGGCGATCGAATTGATGCTGCTCGCGGTCAACACGAACTTCATCGCGTTTTCCCACTTTCTCGGCGATATGGCCGGTCAGGTTTTCGTGTTCTTCATCCTGACGATCGCGGCCGCGGAGTCGGCGATCGGCCTGGCAATCCTCGTGCTCGTGTTCCGCAACAAGAACAGCATCAACGTCGACGAGCTCGACGGTCTCAAGGGCTAACCTCGGCCTCCCCAACCTGGCGAACGACATGGGTTCATCACTTTCCGCGGGCATGTTGCTGGCGGTGCCGCTGGCTCCGCTGATCGGCGGGATCATCGCCTCCATCTTCGGGACGAAGCTGGGCGGCAACCTGGTCGGCCGGCGAATCAGCCACAGCGTGACCATCCTGGGCGTGCTGATTTCGTTCGTGATCTCGTCCATCGTCCTGTACCGGGTCGCGATGCAGGGCGCCCATTTCGACGGGCCCGTCTACACCTGGATGGTGGTCGGCGGCGTCAAGATGGAAATCGGCTTCCTGATCGACGGCCTGTCCGCGATGATGATGTGCGTGGTGAGCTTCGTCTCGCTGATGGTGCACATCTACACGATCGGCTACATGGCGGACGATGACGGCTACGACCGGTTCTTCGGCTACATCGCGCTGTTCACGTTCTCGATGCTGATGCTCGCGATGAGCAACAACATGCTCCAGCTGTTCTTCGGCTGGGAGGCTGTGGGCCTGGTGTCCTATCTGCTGATCGGCTTCTGGTACACCAAGCCGAGCGCGGTGCATGCGAACCTGAAGGCGTTCATGGTGAACCGGGTCGGCGACTTCGGTTTCATCCTCGGCATTGCGCTGGCGCTCGCCTATACCGGCACGCTGGACTACAGCGAACTGTTCGCCAAGGCGGACACATTGGCAAAGCTCAACCTGCCCGGCACCGACTGGATGCTGATCACCGTGATCTGCATCTGCCTGTTCGTCGGCGCGATGGGCAAGAGCGCGCAGGTTCCGCTGCACGTGTGGCTGCCCGACTCGATGGAGGGTCCGACGCCGATCTCCGCGCTGATCCATGCGGCGACGATGGTGACGGCAGGGATCTTCATGGTCGCGCGCATGTCGCCGCTGTTCGAACTCAGTGATACCGCGCTGAGCTTCGTGCTGGTGATCGGCGGGATCACCGCGCTGTTCATGGGAATCGTCGGCATCGTGCAGAACGACATCAAGCGGGTCGTCGCGTATTCCACGCTTTCGCAGCTCGGCTACATGACGGTCGCGCTCGGTGCCTCGGCGTATTCGGCGGCGGTGTTCCACCTGATGACGCACGCGTTCTTCAAGGCGCTGCTGTTCCTCGGGGCCGGTTCGGTGATCCTTTCGATGCATCACAACCAGGACATCCGGTGGATGGGCGGCTTGCGCAAGTACATGCCGATCACCTGGCTGACGTTCCTGGTCGGGACCCTGGCGCTGGTCGCCACGCCGTTCTTCTCGGGCTTCTATTCGAAGGACAGCATCATCGAGGCGGTCCACGAGAGCCATCTGGCCGGCGCCGGCTTTGCCTGGTACTGCGTGATGGCCGGCGTGTTCGTGACCGCGTTCTACTCGTTCCGCGTGTACTTCCTGGTGTTCCACGGCGAGGAACGTTACGACCAGAATCCGGATGCGCACCACGGCGACCACCACGACGGGCACCATAGCGACAAGCCTCGCGAGCAGCCCTGGGTCGTCACGGTGCCGCTGATCCTGCTGGCAATCCCGTCCGCGGTGATCGGCTACATCACGATCGAGCCGATGCTGTTCGGGTCCCTGTTCAAGGGCGCGATCGTGGTCGATGCGGCCCGGCACCCGGCGATGGCGGAACTCGCCCATGCGTTCCATGGCCCTCTGGAAATGGGGCTGCATTCATTCACGACGGCGCCGTTCTGGATCGCGGTCGCCGGATTCGCCTGCGCGTACTACATGTACATGGTGAACCGGCGCGTGCCCGAGGCGATCCGGCGCGCGACCGAGCCGCTTTACACGATCCTCGTCAACAAGTACTACTTCGATTGGTTCAACGAGAACGTGCTGGTGCGCGGATTGCGAGCGATCGGCACCGGACTGTGGAAGGGCAGCGACCTGGGCCTGATCGACGGGCTGGTCGTCAACGGCTCGTGGAAGGTGGTTCGCAGCATGTCCGGCGTGCTGCGCTGGGCTCAGTCCGGCTACCTGTACCACTATGCGCTGGCGATGATCGTCGGCATGTTCATCCTGATGACCTATTTCGTCTGGCTCAAGTAAGGAAACAACAAAGATGGGATGGCTGAGCCTCGCGATCTGGGTGCCGATCCTGTTCGGCGTTGTGCTTCTGGCATTCAGCCGCGACCGGCATGTGCGCCTCGTGCGCTGGATCGCGCTGATCGGCGCCGTCATCAGCTTTCTCGTCACGCTGCCGCTGTACGGCGGCTTCAAGATTGGAACGCCGGCGATGCAGTTCGTCGAATCCGCTGACTGGATTCCGCGCTTCAACATCAACTACCACCTCGGCGTCGACGGCATTTCGCTGTGGTTCGTGCTGCTCACCGCGTTCATCACGCTGATCGTGGTGATCGGGAGCTGGGAATCGATCACCGAGCGCGTCAACCAATACATGGCCGCGTTCCTGATCTTGAGCGGCCTGATGAACGGCGTGTTCTGCGCGCTCGACGGCATGCTGTTCTACGTGTTCTTCGAAGCGACGCTGATCCCGATGTACCTGATCATCGGCGTCTGGGGCGGGCCGCAGAAGATCTATGCCGCGTTCAAGTACTTTCTGTACATGCTGATCGGCTCGCTGCTGATGCTGATCACGATGATCTACCTGTACGTGAAGTCCGGCGGCAGCTTCGATCTGATGACCTGGTATGCGCTCCCGCTCAGCGGCCTCGCGCAGACGCTGCTGTTCTTCGGCTTTTTTGCCGCGTTCGCGGTGAAGGTGCCGATGTGGCCGGTGCACACCTGGCTTCCGGACGTGCACGTGGAGGCGCCGACCGGCGGCTCCGTCATCCTGGCCGCGATCATGCTCAAGCTAGGTGCTTACGGCTTCATCCGGTTTGCGATGCCGATCGCGCCTGACGCCGCGCACGAGTGGGCCTGGTTGATGATCGCGCTTTCGCTGATCGCTGTGGTCTATGTCGGCATCGTCGCGCTGGTGCAACCCGACATGAAGCGGCTGGTCGCCTATTCGTCGGTGGCGCACATGGGGTTCGTCACCCTGGGCTTTTTCATCTTCAGCGACCTCGGCGCCGCAGGCGGCATCGTGCAGATGCTGTCGCACGGCCTCGTATCGGCCGCGATGTTCCTGTGCATCGGCGTGCTGTACGACCGGTTGCACACCCGCGAGATCGCCGCCTACGGCGGCGTGATCAACCAGATGCCCAAGTTCGCGGCGTTCGCGCTGTTGTTCGCGATGGCGAACTGCGGCCTGCCGGGCACCGTCGGGTTCGTCGGCGAGTGGATGGTCATCCTCGGCAGCGTCGGCTTCCATTTCTGGGTCGGCGTGGCGGTGGCATCGGCGTTGATCTGGGGCGCGGGTTACACGCTCTGGATGTACAAGCGGGTCTACCTCGGGCCGGTCGCGAACGATCATGTCAAGACCATGCCGGACATCAACGCGCGCGAATTCCTGATGCTGGCGTTGCTTGCCGTGGCGGTGCTGTATGTCGGCATCTATCCGAAGCCGATGACCGACGTGATGGATGCATCGGTCACGAACCTGCTGCAGCACCTGGCGGCGTCCAAGCTGAACTGACCGGGGCCCCGGAGGGAACGACAAGATGATCGACAAACTCAGCTGGATCTCCATCTACCCTGAGGTCGTGCTGCTGGTCATGGCCTGCGTGATCGCGCTGGTCGACCTGGCCGTGACCAGCCCGCGGCGTACCGCGACCTATGTGCTGACGCTGCTGACGCTGGGTGTCGTCGCGCTGCTGGAGGGGTTGTACGCCAGCGGCGGCGCGACCGTGTACGGCTTTGGCAACATGGTCGTCAGTGACCCGATGGGCAATTGGCTGAACTGCTTCATCACGATCGCGATGCTGGTGACGCTGATCTATGGCCGGGTCTACGGGGCCGAGCGCGGAATGATGCGCGGCGGCGAACTCTATACGCTGAGCCTGTTCGCGACGCTCGGTATGTCGATCATGATCTCGGCGAACAATTTCCTGGTCATCTACATGGGCCTGGAACTGCTCGCGCTCAGTTGCTATTCGATGGTCGCGCTCTGGCGCGACCAGGCGCTGGCTACGGAGGCCGCGATCAAGTTCTTCGTGCTGGGCGTGCTGGCCAGCGGCTTCCTGCTCTATGGCCTGTCGATGGTCTACGGGGCGACCGGTACGCTCGACATCAGCGAGGTGTTCAAGGCGGTCAACTCAGGCCACCTGAACCGCCAGGTGCTGATCTTCGGCCTGGTCTTCATCATGACCGGGCTGGGGTTCGAGTTCGGCGTGGTGCCGTTCCACATGTGGCTGCCGGACATCTACCAGGGCGCGCCGACCGTGGTGAGCCTGATCGTTGCCGGCGCACTGAAGCTGGCCGCATTTGGGATCGCGATCCGGCTGCTGGTCGACGGTCTGCTGCCGCTTGCGATCGACTGGCAGCAGATGCTGGGGCTGCTGGCGATCGGATCGCTGCTGATCGGCAACGTGGTCGCGATCGCCCAGACCAATTTCAAGCGGATGCTCGGTTATTCGACGATCTCGCACATGGGCTTCGTGCTGCTCGGGCTGATGTCCGGCGTCGCGAACGGAAATACGCTATCGGCGGCGAACGCCTACAGCTCCGCGATGTTCTACGCGGTGACCTACGTGCTGACGACGCTGGCGGCGTTCGGCGTCATCCTGCTGCTGGCGCGCGAGGGGTTCGAGAGCGAAGAGATATCGGATCTCGCCGGGCTGAACCGGATCAGTCCGCTGTATGCTGGCGTGATGGCGGCTGCGATGTTCTCGTTCGCCGGCATCCCGCCGTTGGTCGGCTTCTACGCGAAACTGGCGGTGCTGCAGGCGTTGATCGCGACCGGCTCGCCCGCCTATGTGGTGCTGGCAGTGTTCGCGGTGATGATGTCGCTGATCGGCGCGTTCTACTACCTGCGGGTCGTCAAGGTGATGTATTTCGACGCGCCGATCACCGCGACCACGGTGTCGGCGCCGATGGACGTGCGCGTCGTGTTGTCGATCAACGGCGCGCTGGTGCTGCTGCTCGGCGTGCTGCCGGGCGGCTTCGTGCAGCTGTGCTCGCAGGCGATCGTCGCGACGCTGGGCAGCTAGCACCCGGTTCAGTCTCTGCCTGGAAGTGTCGCAATCGGTTTCGGTCTGGCTCGTGATCGTCGTGGCGTTCTGCGCCGCGAACCTGCCGTTTCTCAATCAACGCCTGTTTGGCGTGATTCCGCTGCGCATGGTCAAGAACCTGGCGCTGCGTCTCGCCGAATTGGTCGTGTTCTATTTTTTGACCGGCGCGATCGGGATGGCGTTGGAGAAGCGGGCCGGCCAGATCGCGCCGCAGGGGTGGGCGTTCTATGCCATTACCGGCGCGCTGTTCCTGACCTTCGCGTTTCCCGGTTTCGTCTATCGGTATCTGCTTAGGCGTCGCGGTTAACGGAACCGGGTGCGGCCATGGATGACCCCCATCTGGTGGAGCAGAAGGTCGACAGCACCGAACTGCTGAACGGCAGCTTCCTGCATGTCTTTCGGGATACGGTACGCCTGCCCGACGGGACGGCGGCCGCGCGCGAGTACCTGGTCCATCCGGGCGCGGTGATGGTGATCGCGTTGCTGGACCAGGGACCCGGCCCGCTACAGGTGCTGCTCGAGCGTCAGTACCGCTATCCAATGCATGGCGTGATGGTCGAGTTCCCGGCCGGCAAGCTCGACCCGGGCGAGGACGTGCTGTCGTGCGCACGGCGCGAACTGCGCGAGGAGACCGGCTATTCGGCCGCGCAGTGGGCCCGTGCCGGCCTGCTGCATCCGACGATTTCGTACTCGACCGAGTTCATAGACATCTGGTTCGCGCGCGGCTTGAGCCCGGGCGAGCGGCGGCTCGATGCCGGAGAATTTCTCGACGTGTTCAGCACGACGCCGGCGCAGCTGCTCGACTGGTGCCGCGACGGCACGATCACCGACGGCAAGACGCTGGCCGGCGCGCTCTGGCTGCAGAACGTGCTGTCCGGCCAATGGCCGTTGCAGTGGTCCGCCGGCGCGGCCGCGGATGCTCGTCGATAATCCGGGGCATGAAAGTACTCGACCTGCGGTGCGCGCGCGAGCAACATGCGTTCGAAGGCTGGTTCGCCTCGGAAGACGATTTCCGGGACCAGTCGGAGCGCGGCCTGCTCGAATGCCCACTGTGCGGGGACAAGGACATCCGCAAGCTTCCCAGCGCGCCAGCGCTGCAATTGGGCGCCCGGCCGCAGGTCGATCGGCCCGCGACGCAGGCGCCTGCGGCCGAGCACTTTGCCGCAGTGGGTCCGGTCGAGCAGGCAGCGCTGATGCGCATGCTCAGGCGCTGGGTTGCCGGGTCCGAAGACGTGGGCGAGCGCTTTGCCGAAGAGGCGCGGCGCATGCATTACGGCGAAACCCAATCCCGCAGCATCCGCGGCCGCACCAGCGCCGGTGAGGCCGTGGAATTGCTCGAAGAGGGAATCCCGGTGCTGCCGGTGCCGCCCGTCCTGAAGGACACGCTGCAATGACGGCAGCCCCCGGGCTTCAGGGGTAGAGGCCGCGCAGTTCGCGCGTGTGCAGGATGCGCGTGCAGGCGACGATGAAGGTCGCGGTGCGCAGGCTCACCTTGTGGTCCTGCGCGACATTCCAGACCGCCGCGAACGCGTCCTTCATGATCCGTACCAGCCGCGCGTTGATCTCGGCCTCGTCCCAGAAGAAGCTGGAAAAGTCCTGTACCCACTCGAAGTAGCTGACGGTCACGCCGCCGGCGTTCGCGATCACGTCGGGCACCACCAGCACGTTGCGGTCGTGCAGGATGTCGTCGGCCTCCGGCGTGGTCGGACCGTTCGCGCCCTCGATCACCATCCGCGCC
The DNA here is from genome assembly GCA_030123545.1 of Burkholderiaceae bacterium. NCBI lineage: Bacteria > Pseudomonadati > Pseudomonadota > Betaproteobacteria > Burkholderiales > Burkholderiaceae > Burkholderiaceae bacterium. Next base: position 1,360,292 of record CP126124.1, read on the forward strand.
TTGATCCGGCTCGCGTTGCCGGCGTTGACCTGTTGCTCCAGCGCCGCCGGGACCAGGATGTCGCAATCGACCTCCCAGAACTTGTCGTTGTCGATCACCTCCGCATGTTCGAAGCCGGCGACGGTGCCGGCCGCGGCGACATGCCTGAGCAACGCCGGCACGTCGAGCCCGGCATCGCGGAACACCGTGCCGCCGTGGTCCTGCACCGCGATCACGCGCGCGCCGGCCTCGGCGAACAGCCGGGCGGCAATGCCGCCGACATTGCCGAAGCCCTGGACAGCCACGCGCGACCTCGAGATGTCCATGCCGATGTGCTTGGCCGCTTCGCCGGCAACGGTGAACACGCCGCGCCCGGTGGCTTCGCGGCGCCCGAGCGAGCCGCCGAGGTCGACCGGCTTGCCGGTGACGACGCCGGTCGCGGTCGAGCCGACGTTCATCGAATAGGTGTCCATCATCCAGGCCATGATCTGATCGTCGGTGTTGACGTCGGGGGCCGGAATGTCCTTCTGTGGGCCGATGATGATGCCGATCTCGCTGGTGTAGCGGCGCGTCACGCGTTCCAGTTCGCTGCGCGACAGCGTCTTCGGGTCGACCCGGATGCCGCCCTTGGCGCCGCCGTAGGGCACGTTCACGGCCGCGTTCTTGATCGACATCCAGGCCGAGAGCGCCATCACCTCGGACAGCGTCACGTCCTGGTGAAAGCGCACGCCGCCCTTGCCGGGGCCGCGCGAGACGTTGTGCTGCACGCGGTAGCCCTCGAAGTGCGCGACCGTGCCGTTGTCGAGGTGGATCGGAACGTCGACGATCAGCGCGCGCTTCGGTCGCTTGAGCGTCTCGACCCAGCGCGACAGGCTTCCGAGGTAGGGCGTCACGCGATCGACCTGCTGCAGGTACACGCCCCACGGGCCGAGCTTGTCGGCCTGCAGGTACGAGGGCAGGGCGTGCGTTTTTGGGGTTGGCGACGCAGGCGACGCTGAATTCTTGGCCATGGACAGTCTCCTTGCTTGGGGATGTGGATGGCCCGAGCTTAAGCCGGCCGGGGCCGATTGTCCAAGGCGTCGATCGCGCGCACCGCGGCGCATCCGACCATCGGAAAATCGCCGGGAGTGCCGATGGATTTCAATGAAAGTGAGCTACAGTCTATACTGGTACTTGATAGTATGCTATTATTAGTATAGCTAACGGGTGATCGACTGCGTCGCTATGGGGCCGGCCCAGCGGCGAGTTGCTGCCTGCCGTTGTACCCGCCGCAGGCTGGCGGACCGATAGCGCAAACCCGTTGTGCTGTAATGAACCGGCGCTGCCCCAGCCGGCTTGCAGGTTTCATGGAGCGAACCGAGCGAGCGGGCCCCGCCGATCGCAGGAACTCATCGAAATGTCGGCTCTTCCGTCCATCGACGTTCACGCTTCCCTGACCGAGGGCGCGCGCGACCGGCTGGAACGACGGTTCATGCAGGTGCGCTCGCACAGCATGGCGCTGGCGGCGCCACTGTCGGCGGAGGACCAGTGCATCCAGTCGATGACCGATGCGAGCCCGACCAAATGGCATCTCGCACATACCAGCTGGTTCTTCGAGACGGTGCTGCTGAGCGCGCATGTGGCGGACTTCCGCCCGTTCGACGCACGCTACGCCTTTCTCTTCAACTCCTACTACGAGTCGCTCGGTCCGCGTCATCCACGGCCCCAGCGGGGGCTGCTCGGCCGGCCGTCGCTGGACCAGGTCCATGCGTATCGCGCCCATGTCGACGCCGGGGTGCGCCGCTTGATCGGCCGCTGCGACGAACCGACCTGGCGGCAGGCGCTGCCGTTGCTGGAGCTCGGGCTGCAGCACGAGCAGCAACACCAGGAACTGATCCTGACCGACATCCTGCACCTGCTGTCGTGCAATCCGCTGCTGCCGGCTTACCGCACCGAGCCGGTGCGCGTGCCGCGGCTGGCAGACCGGCAGCGACCGCTGCGTTGGCTGCCCCAGCCCGGCGGGCGGGTGCGGGTCGGCCATGACGGCAGCGGGTTCGCTTTCGACAACGAAACCCCGCGCCACGACGTGCTGCTGCAACCGTACCGGATCGCCGATCGGCTGGTCAGCTGCGGCGAGTATCTGGATTTCATCGCCGATGGCGGCTACCGCCGGCCGGAACTGTGGCTGTCCGACGGCTGGGCGGTGGTCCAGGCGAACGGCTGGACCAGTCCGCTGTACTGGCTCGCGCCCGGCGACGCGCGCGCACCTGCCGACCATTGGCAGGTGTTCGGTCTGGGCGGCGTGACCGCTATCGATCCGCTGGAGGCGGTCAGCCAGGTCAGCTTCTACGAGGCAGCGGCCTACGCGTCCTGGGCCGGTGCGCGGCTGCCCACCGAGTTCGAATGGGAGGCGGCGGGCGAGGCAGACGGAATCCGGCAACTGACAGGCCATGTCTGGCAGTGGACGCGCTCCGCCTACGAACCGTATCCGGGCTTTCGTCCGCTGGCGGGTGCCTTCGGCGAGTACAACGGCAAGTTCATGGTCGGGCAGCAGGTGCTGCGCGGCGGCAGCATCGCGACCCCGGCCGGGCACGCGCGGCCGACCTACCGGAATTTCTTTCCGCCTGGCGCGCGTTGGCAGTTCTCGGGCATCCGACTGGCGAGGGATGCCTGATGCAGAGCTGGCGGCTGATGGAGAACCTGGCCCGAGCGCCACGCGAGCAGCCGCGGAGCGCGTTCGCGCGCGACCTGCTGGCAGCGCTCGACAGCAGGCCGCGCGGCATTTCGCCGAAGTACTTTTACGACGCCGAGGGCTCACGGCTGTTCGATCGGATCTGTGAACTGCCGGAGTACTACCCGACCCGGATCGAACTGGACCTGATCGCATCGCATGCGGCGGAGATCGCCGAGCGCATCGGGCCGGACGCCGAAATCGTCGAATTCGGCGCCGGCTCGCTGCGCAAGGTCAGACTGCTGCTCGACGCGATGGAGCGACCCGCCGGCTATCTGCCGATCGATATATCGGGCGACCATCTGGCCGTCGCGGCCCAGCCGCTGCGGCGCGCCTATCCACGGCTGCAGGTGCGACCGCTCGTGGCCGACTACACAAACCCTGTCGCGCTGCCGGCGCTTGCATCCGGCGCCGGTCGGCGCGCCGGGTTCTTCCCGGGATCGACGATCGGCAACTTCAGCCGGGACGAGGCCATGCAGTTTCTGCGCATGGCGGCGCAGGCGCTGCGCGGCGGTGCGCTGCTGCTCGGTGCGGATCTGGTCAAGGATCCGGCCATCCTGCACGCCGCATACAACGACGCGCAAGGCGTGACCGCCGCGTTCAACCTGAACCTGCTGGCGCGGGCAAATCGCGAACTGGGGAGCGACTTCGACCTGCGGCAGTTCGCGCACAGCGCGTTCTACAACGCGCCGCTGCAACGCATCGAGATGCACCTGGTGAGCCGCTGCCGGCAGCAGGTTCGCGTGTGCGGCCGCCATTTCGAGTTTGCCGAAGGGGAAACCTTGCACACCGAGAATTCCTGTAAATTCACCGTGGAGGGGATGCAGGCGTTGGCTCGGCAGGCGGGTTTCCTGCCGACCGCGGTCTGGACCGACCCGGACCGGCTGTTCAGCCTGCACTGGCTGCAGGCCCCCTCGGCCAAGGAGTTCACATGAAGGCAATCTGGAACGGCGCGGTCATCGCGCACAGCGACGACACGGTGGTGGTCGAAGGCAACCACTATTTCCCAGCCGATTCGCTGAACCGTGACTACGTCACTTTCAGCAACCACAAGACGACCTGTCCGTGGAAGGGGCAGGCCAGCTACTACTCGCTGCTCGTCGACGGCGAGATGAATACGGATGCGATCTGGTACTACGCCGACCCCAAGCCCGAGGCCGAGATGGTGCGCGGCCGTGTTGCGTTCTGGAAGGGCGTGCAGGTCACGTCCTGAACGGCACGGGTGTTGATTTCGGGGCATGACCCAGGCTTTGCTTTCTCCCCCGTTGACGCCGGCCGCGCAGGCGGTCGCCATGCTGCAGCGGCAGGGCTATGCGGTGCTGGGGCATGCCGACGTTTGCGCGATCGCGGGCTGCGCGCCCGATGCGCCGGGAGCGCTGAATGCGAGTTGGGACCGACTGCCACCCGACGCATACCTGAAGGACGGCGGACATTACCGGCGCCGCCGGCATTCCTGCTTCATCGTTGACGGCGCCGGCGTGACGCAGGCGCCGCACCGCGCGCATTGGCAACCGCTCGAATACAACGCACTGCATGGCGGCATGCACCGCTGGTTCGAACCGATCGAGCCGCAGATCGTCGCGCAGCCTGCGTGGGCGCAGTTGCTCGGCGGGTTCGGGCGGCTGTTCACCGAGCTGCGCGCACAGCGCGCCGGTGACGGCGGGCGTGGCAAGCAGCCCTGGTATGTCGAGGCGCACCAGTTCCGCATCGACACGACCGACGGCATCGGCCGCCCGACACCCGAAGGCGCGCATCGCGACGGCGTCGACTACGTGGCGGTGTTCCTGGTCGCGCGCACCGGCGTCAAGGGCGGAGAGACGCGCGTGTTCGAGGCCGATGGTCCTCATGGCGAGCGTTTCACGTTGACCGAGCCGTGGTCGGTACTGCTGCTCGACGATGCGCGGGTGATCCACGAATCGACGCCGATCCAGCCATTGCAGGCACAAGGGTCGCGCGACACCCTGGTATTGACCTGGCGCAGCGACGGCTTCATGGAAGAGCAGGTATAAGTTGGACGCCGCCGATGTAACGGCGACCTTGCATTCCGATCATTTCCGGTTTTTCGATTCGAGGAGCAGCCATGTTCAAGCACATCCTGGTTCCGGTGGACGGCTCGCCGACGGCGGCCGTGGCGATCGACAAGGCCATCGCGCTGGCCAAGGCGTTCCAGAGCGCGGTCACCGCGATCTACGTGATCGACCCTTATCCGTTCACTGGGGTGGGAACCGATTACGCCTATGGGCAGGAGCAATACCTTGCCGCGGCCACCGGCGACGCGAACGAAGCGGTCAAGGCGGCCAAGGAGGCGTTCGAGGCTGCGGCGATCCCGGTCAAGACCAACGTGGTCGAGGGCCATGTGGTCTACAAGGGGATCGTTCAGACCGCGCAGGCGATCGGCGCCGATCTGATCGTGATGGGATCGCACGGCCGGCGCGGCCTGGAAAAGCTGATGCTCGGCAGCGTCACCCAACGGGTGTTGTCGCACGCGAACGTGCCGGTGCTGGTGGTACGCGCTTGAGCGGTTGTTGCTGCCTCCCAGGCCGAGGCTAGAACGGCGCGGAACAGGCGAACGTCGATTCGTCGCCGCTCAGCGGGTGGGCCAGGCGCAGCCGGCAGGCGTGCGGCGGCTACCGACCTGGCCGCTCACTCAACGGGATCGGTGCAGACCGTTGCAAACAGCGCGCCCAGCGGGTCGATCAGCAGGCTGGATCGACCCACCCCCGGTACTTCGCGCGTGGAGCCGACTCTGCGCGCACCCAAGGCCAGCGCCTGCTCGCTCGCGGCTTCGCAGTCCGCGACCTGGACGTACGGCAGCCAGAACGACACGCTCTGCGGTGCGGCGGCGCTACGCAGGCCGGCGCGCGGTCGGCCGTTCTGGATCAAGACCTGATAACGCGCGCCGCCGCCGTCCGGCTCGCGGCATTCGATGCGGAACCCGAACACCCGTTCGAAGAACGCCAGCGACCGCGGCTCGTCCAGCGTCACCAGTTCGGTCCAGCACCAGTCGCCGAGCGCGTATTGCGCGGCATCCGGCGGGTCACCGCGCGCGCCGGTCCAGATCACGAACCGGGCGTCGTCGGGCCCGGCCAGCATTGCGCCGCAACCGGCCTGTCCATAGTCGTTCGGCGGCATCAGCGAGGTCGCGCCCGCGGCCAGCGCGTCGTGAAAGCTCATGTCGACGTCGGCCACCGACATGTAGGGCATCCACTGCACCGGTGCGACATCGGCCACGTCGCGGTAGGAACCGATGCAATGGCCATTGGCGCGGATCAGCGGCAGCGGCGGGTTGCCGCCGATCGCCATGGTGTCGGTGCGCCAGCCGAACAGCGCCTCGTAGAAGCGCTGGGCTCGGGGCCCGTCGTGCGACAGATGTTCCAACCAGACGAAGGAGCCGTGGCGGTACCCCATGTTCACTCCCTGATGAGCCGCGGAACCGCCGCTATCTGATCGCAGTGTCCGGAAAAAGTCAAACGGCGCCGTGGCCCGCAGCGAAGACACGCCAAAGCCGGCCCCTTGCACCGCGTCAGCCGGAGCGCCTCCAGGATCGGTTGCTGGTTGCGTTCGGCGACGGGCTGTGGCGGCGCGCTGCACTCATCGCGGTCCCGCCGTCACGGGCGTGGGCCGCGAGAACGCCGTGGCATCGCGCTGCGCGCCGCTATGATCGCTCCAGTTTGCCGTATTGAATGTGCCAATCTTCTTTGTCGCTGTTGCGTTGTGAGCTATCGATAGTATAGCGTCTTAATGATCCGATCACCGCGACTTGCGACACCTGCGACCTGCGGCGCAGCTACTGATGGCGGCCGTTGCCCCGACACCCCTCATTCCGACGGGAGAATCCCCACCGTGGCCACCAGCCTGCTTGCCCTGCTCGACGACATCGCCACCGTGCTCGACGACGTGGCCGTGATGACCAAGGTCGCCGCGCGAAAAAGCGCCGCGATGGCCGACGATGTGGCGGTGCTGACCAAGTTGTCGGCGCAGAAGACCGCCGGCGTGCTCGGCGACGACCTGGCGCTGAACGCTCAGCAAGTTACGGGCGTGGCGGCCAATCGCGAGGTTCCTGTGGTGTGGGCGGTGGCCAAGGGTTCGCTCATCAACAAGGCGATCCTGGTGCCGGCTGCGCTGGCGATCAGCGCCCTCGCGCCCTGGGCGGTGACGCCGCTGCTGATGGCGGGCGGCGCCTTCCTGTGCTTCGAGGGTTTCGAGAAACTGGCGCACAGGCTGCTGCACACCAAGGCCGAAGACGACGCCCACGAGGCCGAGCTGGAGGCCGCGCTGGCCGACCCGGCGGTCAATCTGGCCGCGCTGGAAAAAAGCAAGATCAGGGGCGCGGTGCGCACCGACTTCATTCTCTCGGCCGAGATTGTCGCCATCACGCTGGGGGCGGTGGCGCAGGCCGGCTTCTGGACGCAAGTGGCGGTGCTGGTGGGCATTGCCCTGACCATGACCGTGGGCGTCTACGGCCTGGTGGGCGGCATCGTCAAGCTCGACGACCTCGGTTTGTGGCTGAGTCGGCGCGCCAGCGGTACGGCGCAAGGCCTGGGCCGCGCCATCCTGGCGCTGGCGCCCTGGTTGATGAAGGCGCTCTCGATCGCCGGCACGGCGGCGATGTTCCTGGTTGGCGGCGGCATCATCGTGCATGGCGTTCCTGCGCTTCACCATCTGCTTGAAGCTTGGACGCAGGGCATGGCGGGCATCGCCCGCATGGTGATTGACATGCTGTTCAACGCCGTCGTCGGCATCGTCGTCGGCGGCCTGGTGGTGGCTGCGGTCACCGTCTTCAGGCACCTGCGCGGCGCGGCCCTTCAACGCTGAGCCCTGCGCGCTATCTTCCGATCGAAACCGGCGAGGAGTCTTTGATTTCCGTCGAAGTTAGCTATCTAAATAATAGCAATCAAACCGATTTCGCGTAGGTCTGACGTAGCTCGCGCTTGAGCAGCTTGCCGCTCGGGTTCTTCGGCAGCGCCTGCGCAAACAGCACGTGCTTCGGTGTCTTGAAGCCGGCCAGGCCAGCGGCGCAATGGGCCTTCACCTGCTCGGCGTCGAGCGCCGCGCCGGCCTTGACCACGATCACGGCGGTGACCGCCTCGACCCAGCGCTCGTCCGGCAGCCCGATCACCGCGACTTCGGACACCTGCGGCAGGCGGTAGATCATCTCCTCGACCTCGCGGCTCGCGACGTTCTCGCCGCCGGTCTTGATCATGTCCTTCTTGCGGTCAACCACGGTGATGAAGCCTTCCGCGTCGATCGTCGCGAGATCCCCCGAATGGAACCAGCCGCCTTCGAACGCCGCGCGCGTGCGCTCGTCGTCGTGGAAGTAGCCGAGCATCAGGTGCGGCGAGCGGTGCACGATCTCGCCGACGACACCCGGTGCGACGTCCTGCATCCGCTCGTCGACGACGCGGGTCTCGACGTTCAGCACCGCGCGCCCGCACGAGCCGGGCTTGCGCAGCTGGTCGTCCGGCCCGAGCATGGTCGCCAGCGGCGCGATCTCGGTCTGACCGTACAGGTTCCACAGCCGCACCTTGGGCAGCCTCTGCTTGAGTTCGCGCAGCACCTCGACTGGCATGATCGACGCGCCGTAGTAGCCCTTGGCGAGCGAGGACAGGTCGGTCTTGTCGAACAGCGGCGAGCGCAGCAGCGAAATCCAGACCGTCGGCGGCGCGAAGAACGAGGTGATGCGGTGCCGCGCGATCAGCGGCAGCAGGTTGTCCGGCACCGGCTTGGCGGTGATGACGTTGGTCGATCCGACATAGACCGCCGGACCGAAGAACGCGTCGAGCTGCGCGCAGTGGTACAGCGGCAGCGCGTGCAGCGCCAGGTCGCCCTCCGCGATCTCGGCGTCGACCACGCAGCTCACGTACTGCCAGAGCACCGCGTCGTGCGTCAGCATCGCGCCTTTCGGGCTGGACTCGGTGCCGCTGGTATAGACGATCTGCGCCAAGTCGCCGCTCTCGGGGCCCGCGGCGGTCAGTTCGGGCTGGCTCGCGGCCAGTTCATCGAAGCGAACCATGCCGGCCGCGGGTTCGCTGGCCTCCTCGGACGGCAGCCAGACCAGCTCGCGCACGGTGGTGTCCTGCGCGGCCGCCTGGCGCGCGACCTCGGCCATGCCGCTGTCGGTCGCGAGCATCCGCGCACCCGCGTGACGCAGGATGTAGGCCACCTCGTCGGCCTTCAGCATGAAGTTGATCGGCACCAGCACCGCGCCGAGCCGCGCGAGCGCGAAGCGCAGAGCGGCGAACGCATGGGAATTGCGGGCCAGGATCGCGACGCGGTCCCCCTTGGCCACGCCGCGCTGCGCCAGCCCGGCCGCGACGCGTTCGACCACGTCGTTGAACTCGGCATAGGTCCAGCGCGTGTCGCCGCAAATGACGGCGGTCTTGCCGGGCATGCGGCGCGCAGTGCGGCGCAGCAGGTCGGCCAGGGTCTGGCTTCTCGGCATCGAGTTCATCTTTTCTCCTCGGGGGGTGGTGGCATCGGGCCGCCGGCGGGCCCGTGCAGCACAGTCTACGGCTTTGCCCCGAGGGCTGTCGATGTCGTGGTTACCCGGTCCGGGCGCGTGCACACCGGCGGGTTCGGGCAGCGCGGTGACGGCTCGAGCGGCCGCTCAGCCACCGTCGCCGGTGCGCTGGATGCGCGGCAGCGACACGACCGGCTCAGCCGCGCGCTTGGGCGCTTCGGCCGGTGCCGGCTCGGCCAGCGCGGGCGCGGCGCCGTACGGCATCAGCGCGTCCGCGATCTGTTGCTTCAGTCGGGCGATCCGCTGCGCGTACATCGCGGCCAGCGCGGCGTGGTGTTCGGCCGCGGCTTCGTGCTCGATGCGAGCCATGCAGGCTTCCTCCAGGTACTCCTGGGCCTTGCGCACATGGGCTTCGGGGCGGGGGTGGAATAGATCGAGTCGCATATCAATCTCCCTATGGCTATGCGCCATTTGAATGTGTCGATCGGAAACGCTTCTATTGAAGCAGAAATCTCGGCGTCTGAAAACCGGCCGGTGCGTACGGTCTCGCGTCAAACCCGGCCGAGGCGTGGAAAGCGTCACGGCGCTGCAACGCGCGCCGCGGCCGCAATCCTTGCGGCCGGATACGAGAGTCAACGCGTGGCCGGTCATCGTGCGCGGGCCGGCTGTCGACGGGCCATGCGGCGCCAGGATCGGCCCGCTCGCTTGCGAGCGGCCCGGTTCGGGGCGTAGAGTGGACAGCGCATCCGCAAACCATGCCTTCAACTACGAGGAGTGCGGCGATGAGCGAGCATGTGTACAAGCTGCTGGAACTGACGGGTTCGTCCCGGATCGGGATCGAGGACGCCGTCGGCAATGCGATCGCGAAGGCGCATGAGACGGTGCGGGGAATCCAGTGGTTCTCCGTGACCGAGACGCGCGGTCACGTGGTCGACGGCAAGGTCGCCTATTGGCAGGTTTCCGTGAAGATCGGATTCACGCTGGATTGAAGGCGGCGGCGTTCAGCGGCGCCTGCGCCCGCCAATCAGCCCGATCAGTTCGCGGCACAGCTGGTTGCCGCTGGAGCCGGCGATGTCGAGCACCTGGCTGCGGCTGTAGTACGGGCTCAGGTCGAGTCCGATCCCGACCCCGAGGATTTCAACGCCGCTTGCGGCCTCGTGACGCTGCACCACCTGGCGCAGATGGTGGTCGAGGTAGTGCTCGTCGTTGGCGAGGTGCGTCGCGGCATCCATCGGGCTGCCGTCGGAGACCGGCAGCAGGATGCGGCGTCGCTCGCTGCGGCCTTCCATGCGCGAGATCGCCCAGTCGATCGCCTCGCCATCGACGCCTTCGCGAAACAGATCGGCCTTCAGCAGCGCGGCGATGCCGCGCCGGGCCCGGCGCCATGGCGTGTCGGCCGCCTTGAACACCATGTGGCAGACTTCATTGAGCCGTCCCGGGTGCCGCGGCCGGCCGGCACGCAGCCAGTCGCGCTGCGCGCGGCCGCCGTTCCATGCGCCAGTGGTGAAGCCGAGCACTTCGCACGGGACACCGGCGATTTCGAGCGCGCGGGCGAATACGTCGACGATCATCGCCACCGGCTCGATCTGCCCCTTCATCGAACCGGAGCAGTCGACCAGAAAAGTCACCAGACAGTCGGCGACCGGTTCGATGCGCTCGGCGCGGAACAGCCGGCGCTCGGTCGGCGACGCGATCAGTTGCGCGATCCTGCGGCCGTCGATGCGACCGTCTTCCTGCCCGCCGTCCCAGCCGTCGTGCTGCGGCGTCGCGAGCAGCGCCTTCAGTTGGCGCGCCAGTCGCCCCAGATGGATGCCCTGCGCGGCGATCCGTGCATCGAGCCGCTCGCGGTATTCGGCCAGAAGCGCCGCGCGCACCAGTGTTTCCGCACCCACCTCGCGGTCGTACGCGCGGGTGAACACGCGGTAGCCGTCGCTGGACGCCTCGAGCACGCGGCTGGTGCCGGCGTCGGCCAGGGCCACGCCGCCGTCTTCCTCACCTTCGAGTGCCATCAGCAGTTGCAGGCCGGTCCGGTCCGGCGCGTCGTCGCCGCCCTCGCGGCCGCTTTCGTCGCCGCGCTCGTCGTCGCGGCTCGCGAGCAGGCCGGCAACCGTGGTCGCGATCGCGCGTGCGTGCCGCGCGAACGCCCGCTGGTCGGTGCGCGTGCGGCGCAACGCGGCCAGGTCGTGCGCGATACGGCCGATCAGCATCACGCAGCTGGTCTCGATCATGTCGGCGGTTCGCTCGGGCATCGGCTCGCCGCTGAGCCGGGTGCGCACCGCCTGCGCCAGCGAGAACAACAGGATGCCGCGCGCACTCTCCGTGAGCCCCGACTGCACGAATGCGTCCGACCATTGCCGGAACCGGTGCCGCAGGTTGCGCCGCAGGCCCGGCATGGCGTTCTGCGCGAGCGATTCGACGCGCAACTGCTCGAGCAGATCGAAGATCAGCCGCTCGATCGGATCGGCCGGCGCGAGGCTGGCGTGCATGCGGCGGTCCGAATGCGCGAGCCGCAGCGCGATGCCGTCCGCCGCCCCACGGAATGATCCGAAGTCGTCCTCGTCGATCGACGGATGCAGATGCGGCGCGAAGGCCGGCAGCGGGCGCCCCGCGCGATACAGCCGTTGGCCGCGGAAATGCAGATCCGCTTCGCCGGCCAGCGCGCGGATCGCCGCCGCGCACAGTTCCTCCACCTGCTGCAGGTGGCGCGCGCGAAGCCGGGCGTCGGTCACCGCCGCTCCGTCAGCCGCCGAAGGCGCCGCGTGCGAACGATTCGTCCAGTTCCTGGTCGAAGCAGCGCTGGTAATACTCGGCGACGATGGGGCGTTCCGCCTCGTCGCACTTGTTCAGAAACGACACGCGGAACGCGACCGCCGGATCGCGGAAGATCTCGCAGTTCTCGGCCCAGGTGATTACGGTGCGCGGCGACATCAGTGTCGACAGGTCGCCGGCGGCAAAACCCTTGCGCGTGAGATCGGCGACCGCGACCATCGCCTCTACATGCCGCCGTCCCTGCTCGGTCGCAGCCTTGCCCGGCACGCGCGCCAGCACGATCGCGACCTCCTCTACGCGCGGCAGGTAGTTCAGCGACGCGACGATGTTCCAGCGGTCGATCTGCGCGTGGTTCAGCCGCTGCGCTCCGTGGTACAGGCCGTTCAGGTTGCCGAGGCCGACGGTGTTCGCGGTCGCGAACAGCCGGAAGTACGGATGCGGGCTGATCACGCGGTTCTGATCGGTCAGCGTGAACTTGCCGTCGCGCTCGAGGATGCGCTGGATCACGAACATCACGTCGGGCCGGCCGGCGTCGTACTCGTCGAACACCAGCGCGACCGGCCGCTGCAGCGCCCAGGGCACGATGCCTTCCTGGAATTCGGTCACCTGCTGTCCATCCCGCAGCACCACCGCGTCCTTGCCGACCAGGTCCATCCGGTTGATGTGGCCGTCGAGATTCACGCGCACGCAGGGCCAGTTCAGCCGGGCCGCGACCTGTTCCACGTGCGACGACTTGCCGGTGCCGTGCAACCCCTGCACCAGCACGCGACGGTTGCGCACGAAGCCGGCGAGCAGCGCCAGCGTCACGTCCGGATTGAAGCGGTAGGCCGTGTCGATTTCGGGCACGTGGTCGTCACGCTCGCTGAAGGCCGGCACCTCCAGGTCGGTGTCGATGCCGAAGGTGCCGCGCACCGACAGCATCCGGTCCGGTCGTTGCGGGGTGTCGGTCATGGCGGTGGAGCGAGATCAGGCGCCGGTGTCGATCCGGCCGATGGCCTGCGCGGCGCTCCGCAGCGCGGGCAGCCACTGCCTGGCCTTCTCGGGGGTGGCCCGTATCGTCGGCGCCTGGACCGCGACGCACAGGTTCGAGGGCCCGGTTTCGCGCGGCACGAGCACGGCGACACACATAAGCCCCGGCAGGAACTCCTCTTCGTCGAGCGCATAGCCGTTCTTGCGGACGCGCGCGATCTCGCGTTCGAGCCGCTCCAGGTCGGTGTTCGTCGTCGCGGTGAATTTCTCCAGCGGCGCATGCGCGAGCAGCCGGCGGCGCTGGGCCGGGCTCATCTGCGCCAGCAGCACCTTGCCGCTGGCCGAGCAGTGCACCGGCACTCGCGAGCCCGCGCGCAGATAAAAGCGCAGCGGCGCCGCGGTCTCGACCCGATCGAGGTAGACCACCTCGTCGCCGGAAAGCGCCGTGATGTTACAGCTCTCGCCGACCTGCTCGACCAGCTTGCGCAGCACCGTGTGCCGGGCACCGCGCTGGGTGTCGTTGAGCAGCAGGTTCTCGGCGAGACGACGCAGCCGGGGCCCGATGCCGTAGTGACGGTTGTCGCCTTCGCGCTGCAGCAGCTCGGCGGCTTCGAGCTGCTGCAGCATGCGGTGCAGCGTGGCCTTTGGGAGTCCCGTTTCTTCGACCAGGCTCTGCAGTGTGTGGAGTTGGTCCGTTGCGCTGATCACCTCGAGCAGCGCGAACAGCCGCATTGTCGGCGTGTCGCCGCTGGCGTCGAACGGCAAGGTGTTATTGACGATCTGCATGGATTCATCATACATTCGAATTCCGAAAAACGGAACGTACCGTATTGATTTGTAAAATCATGTTGACCCGATCCGGTTCGGGCGATATAGTCCGGAAACCAAAAAACCGGAACATAACGTCCCGGAAAATCACCAGATCCAGTCATCCGTTTTCCATCCACCCGCGAGGAGCCTTGCCGCCATGAGCCAGAACCGCACCGCCGCCCGTACCCCCGTCACCGGTGTCCAGAAAATGACGCCGTCGGAGGCCTTCGTCGAAACCCTGGTGGCCAACGGCGTCACCGACATGTTCGGCATCATGGGCTCCGCCTTCATGGACGCGATGGATATCTTCGCGCCGGCAGGCATCCGCTTGATCCCGGTCGTGCACGAGCAGGGCGCCGGCCACATGGCCGACGGCTATGCGCGCGTCAGCGGGCGCCACGGCCTGGTGATCGGGCAGAACGGGCCCGGCATCAGCAACTGCGTGACCGCGATCGCCGCCGCCTACTGGGCGCACAGCCCGGTCGTGATCGTGACGCCGGAAACCGGCACCATGGGCATGGGGCTCGGTGGCTTCCAGGAGGCGAACCAACTGCCGATGTTCCAGGAGTTCACCAAGTACCAGGGCCATGTGTGCAATCCCAAGCGTATGGCCGAGTTCACGGCGCGCTGTTTCGACCGCGCGATCAGCGACATGGGTCCTACACAGCTGAACATCCCGCGCGATTACTTCTATGGCACGATCGAATGCGAGATTCCGAAGCCGATGCGTGTCGAGCGTGGCGCCGGCGGCGAAGAGAGCCTGAACGCGGCGGCGGAATTGCTCGCCACTGCGAAGTTCCCGGTGATTCTGGCCGGTGGCGGCGTCGTCATGGGCGACGCGGTCGAGGAATGCAAAGTGTTGGCGGAGCGGTTGGGTGCGCCTGTGTGCACTGGCTACCTGCGCAACGACGCATTTCCGGCAAACCACCCGCTGTGGGCCGGCCCGCTCGGCTACCAGGGCAGCAAGGCCGCGATGAAGCTGATTGCCAAGGCCGATGTGGTGCTGGCGCTCGGCTCGCGCATGGGCCCGTTCGGAACCTTGCCGCAGCATGGTATGGACTACTGGCCGAAGAACGCGAAGATCATCCAGATCGAGGCAGATCACACGAATCTCGGCCTGGTGAAGAAGATCACCGTCGGCATCCATGCCGATGCGAAGGCGGCCGCGAAGGCGCTCGCCGAGCGGCTGCAGGGCAAGAAGCTGGCCTGCGACGCGACCAAGGCCGAGCGCGCGAAGGACATCGCCGCGGAGAAGGCAGCCTGGGAGAAAGAACTCGACGAGTGGACGCACGAGCGCGACCCGTTCAGTCTGGACATGATCGAGGAGGCCAAGCACGAGGACGGCAAATGGCTGCATCCGCGCCAGGTGTTGCGCGAACTGGAAAAGGCGATGCCGGCGCATGCGATGGTGTCGACCGACATCGGCAACATCAATTCGGTCGCGAACAGCTATCTGCGCTTCAACGAGCCGCGCAGCTTCCTCGCGCCGATGAGCTTCGGCAACTGCGGCTACGCGTTGCCGACGGTGATCGGCGCCAAGGTGGCAGCACCGGATCGCCCGGCGATCGCCTATGCCGGTGACGGCGCCTGGGGCATGAGCATGATGGAAACGATGACCTGCGTGCGCCACAACATCCCGGTGACGGCCGTCGTCTTCCACAACCGTCAATGGGGCGCTGAGAAGAAGAACCAGGTGGACTTCTACAACCGGCGCTTCGTCGCGGGCGAGTTGGACAACCAGAGCTTTGCCGGCATTGCCAAGGCGATGGGTGCCGAGGGTATCGTCGTCGACAAGCTAGAGGGCGTTGGCCCGGCCTTGAAGAAGGCCGTCGACATGCAGATGAACCAGGGCAAGACCTGCATCGTCGAGATCATGTGCACCCGCGAACTGGGCGATCCGTTCCGCCGTGATGCGCTGTCCAAGCCGGTGCGCTTCCTCGAGAAGTACAAGGACTACGTCTGACCAGCGGCTTTGACAAGGACAGGGCGATGAGCGTCGCGCAGCCAAGTGCAGCGGGGGAGGCGTCACACCCCCGCCTCGATGCCCTGGTGGAACAGGCGCGTGCGCGCGCTGCGGCGGCACCGCCGAGGATCGGTCTGGTCTATCCCTGCGATGCGTTGGCGCTCGATGCGGCGGCGCGCATCGCGGCGGAGGGGCTCGGGCGTCCGGTCCTGATCGGGCCGCGCGACGCGATTGCCAAGGCCGCGGATGGCTGCGGTGTCGATGTGGGGCGATTCGAACTCGTTCCGACTGGGCCAACAGCTTCGGAAGCGGCGCAGCAGGCCTGCGCGCTCGCGCGGGGCGGGGTGGTCCACGTGTTGATGAAGGGGTCGCTGCATACCGACGAGTTGATGGCGGCCATCGTGAACAAGCAGTCGGGCTTGCGCAGCGATTCCCGCATCAGCCACGCCTTCCTGTTCGATCTGCCGCGCTATCCGAAGCTGCTCGCGCTGGCCGACTGCGTTGTCAACATTGCGCCGAGCCTGCAGGCCAAACGCAGCATTCTGGGTAACGCGGTCGCGCTGTTGCGGCGCGTCGGCATACCGAACCCGAAGGTCGGTATCGTGGCGGCGGTCGAGAGCGTGAACCCAGCGATTCCGGCAACACTGGACGCGAAGGCATTGGTCGAGATGGCGGCGCAGGGCGCGTGGCCGGGCGCGATCGTCGAGGGCCCGTTCGGGTTCGACAACGCGATTTCGGCCGAAGCGGCACGCATCAAGAAGATCGACTCTCGCGTCAGCGGGGATGCCGATCTGCTGGTCATGCCCGATCTCAACGCCGGCAACATGCTGTATAAGAGTTTCATCTATATCGGGGGCGGGGAATGCGCCGGGCTGGTGCTTGGCGCGAAGGTGCCGGTGGTGCTGACGTCGCGCGCCGATTCGCTGCGCTCGAGGGTCGCCTCGGTGGGGCTGGCGGCACTGGCCTCCTCGCACGCGGACGGTTCGCTTCAGAAAGACGGCTACTGACATGTTCGAGTTTCTGTCCTCCGAGCCGCTGCACGATCCGCTCGCATCGCCGCTGCCGGCGGCGCAGGTCGAGGTCAAGACCACGACCTGCTACATGTGCGCCTGCCGCTGCGGCATCCGCGTGCATCTGCGCAACGGCGAGGTGCGCTACATCGACGGCAACCCGGACCATCCGTTGAACCAGGGCGTGATCTGCGCGAAGGGTTCGTCGGGCATCATGAAGCAGTACTCGCCGGCGCGGTTGACGCGGCCTCTGCGTCGCAAACCGGATGCCGAGCGCGGCGCTGCAGCGTTCGAGGCGATCTCCTGGGATGAGGCGTTCGATATCCTCGAGAAGCGCCTCGGTCATCTGCGCGCCACCGATCCGAAGCGCTTCGCGCTGTTCACCGGGCGCGACCAGATGCAGGCGCTGACCGGGCTGTTCGCGAAGCAGTACGGCACGCCGAATTACGCCGCGCACGGGGGATTCTGCTCGGTCAACATGGCGGCCGGCATGATCTACACCATGGGGGGGTCGTTCTGGGAGTTCGGTGGCCCCGACCTGGACAGCGCCAAGCTGTTCGTCATGATCGGCACAGCCGAGGACCACCATTCGAACCCGCTGAAGATCGCGATTTCGAAGTTCAAGCGCGCCGGTGGTCGGTTCGTATCGATCAATCCGGTGCGTACCGGCTATTCGGCGATCGCCGACGAATGGGTCCCGATCCGTCCGGGCACCGACGGTGCGCTGTTCATGGCGCTGATCCATGAGCTGATCGCCGACGATCTGTACGACCGCGCTTTCGTCGAGCGCTACTCCAATGCGGGCGAGCTCGTCAACACCGACACGCAGAGCGACGCGTTCGGCCTGTTCGTTCGGGACGAAAGCAGCCCTATCGGCAACGAGCTGTTTCCCCAGAACAAGATGTGGTGGGACCGGCATGGCAACCGGCCTGTCAAGACCCACGCACCGGGTGCCGAGCCCTCCCTGACCGGCACGTTCACGCTGCCCGACGGCACCCCGGTGAAGCCGGCGTTCCAACTGCTGCAGGAGCAGGTGCAGGGATGCACGCCCGAGTGGGCACAGGACATCACAGGCATCCCGGCCGAGACGATCCGCCGTCTGGCGCAGGAGATGGGGCGGACCGCGCGCGACCAGAAGATCGTGCTGCCGATACGCTGGACCGACGCCTGGGGCCAGACGCACGAGAGCGTGACCGGCAATCCGGTCGCGTTCCACGCGATGCGCGGCCTGGCTGCGCATTCCAACGGCTTCCAGACGATTCGCGCGCTGGCAGTGCTGATGTCGCTGCTCGGCACGATCGACCGGCCCGGTGGCTTCCGCCACAAGCCGCCTTATCCGCGCGCGGTGCCGCCTTCGGCGAAACCACCGAACAGCCCGGATCAGGTGAAACCGAATACGCCGCTTCCGGTGGGTCCGCTGGGTTGGCCGGCGGCGCCCGAGGATCTGTTCGTCGAAGCCGACGGCGCACCGGTGCGCCTCGACAAGGCTTTCTCCTGGGAGTACCCGCTCGCGGTGCATGGGCTGATGCACACGGTGATCACGAACGCGTGGCGCGGTGACCCCTATCCGATCGACACGCTGCTGTTCTTCATGGCCAACATGGCCTGGAATTCTTCGATGAACACCGCCGAGATGCGACGGATGTTGAACGACAGGCATGTCGACGGTCCGAACAAGGGCGAACACAAGATCCCGTTCATCGTCGTCTGCGATGCGTTCCAGTCGGAGATGACGGCGTTTGCCGATCTGGTCCTGCCCGACACGACCTATCTCGAACGGCATGACGTGATGTCGGTGCTGGATCGTCCGATTTCCGAGTTCGACGGCCCGGTCGATTCGGTGCGGATCCCGGTATTGCCGCCGACCGGAGAATGCAAGCCATTCCAGGAAGTGCTGATCGAACTCGCGAGTCGCCTCAAGTTTCCGGCGTTCGTCGACGCCGACGGCAAGCGCCGGTTCAAGGATTACGCCGACTTCATCGTGAACTGGCAGACCGCGCCCGGGTCCGGCGTCGGCTTTCTCACTGGCTGGCGCGGCAAGGGCGGAGACAAGGCGCTCGTCGGCGAACCGAATCCCGATCAGTGGAAACAGTACGCATCGAACAACTGCGTGTTCCATTTCACGCTGCCGGAATCGTTGCAATACATGCGCAATTGCAACGGCGACTACCTCGAATGGGCGCAGTCACACGGGTTCCGTAAGTTCAAGGAACCGATCGTGATCCAGCTGTATTCCGATGTGATGCAGAAGTTTCGGCTCGCGGCGCAGGGCAAGACCCGGGGGCGTCAGCCGCCGGCGCACTTGCGCGAGCGCATCGAGCGCTACTTCGACCCGCTGCCGTTCTGGTACGCGCCGCTGGAGCAGAGCGTGACCGACACCGCGCAATACCCGCTGGCCGCGGTGACGCAGCGGCCGATGGCGATGTACCACTCCTGGGACTCGCAGAACGCCTGGTTGCGCCAGATCCATGCGGAGAACTATCTGTTCGTGAATCCGGGCGTGGCCGCCGCGGCCGGCATCGAAGACGGCGGCTGGATCTACGTCGAATCGCCGTGGGGCAAGGTGCGCTGCATGGCGCGCTACAGCGAAGCGGTCGAACCGGGAACGGTGTGGACCTGGAACGCGATCGGCAAGGCAGCCGGCGCATGGGGTCTGGCGCCCGATGCGAACGAATCGAGGCGAGGATTCCTGTTGAACCACCTGATCACCGACGAACTACCGTCGGCGCAGGGGCGCACGTCGAACTCCGATCCGATTACCGGGCAGGCGGGGTGGTACGACGTGCGCGTGCGCGTCTACCCTGCGGAACCGCAGGCAGAAACGTCGCTGCCGCAGTTCGAATCGATGGCCGGCGTGCCGGGCATGACGACGACCGCGGCGCAGGAGTTTCAGGCGTACTTTGCTGGGCGGGGGCAATTCCTGGCCCGATTGAAGCGAAAGAGGGCACCATGATCCGTTGGTTGCAGGATCTGCTGAAGAGCGAAGCGGTCGCGCCTGCGCCGGCGACCCATGAGGCTGCGCCTGGGCGCAGTGCGCGGGCCCGTCCTGGCGAAACGCTGGCCCGGCAGCTCGCGCTGGTGATCGATCTGAACGTCTGCGTCGGCTGCCACGCCTGCGTGACTTCGTGCAAGGAATGGAATACGTCCGGCACGGCGGGGCCGCTGGCCGACAGCCATGCGTACGCGGCCGGGCCGACCGGTACGTTCTTCAACCGCGTTCAGACCTACGAGGCTGGCAGCTTCCCGTTTACCGAAACCATCCACTTCCCTAAGAGTTGTCTGCATTGCGAAGATCCGCCATGCGTGCCGGTCTGCCCCACGGGCGCGAGTTACAAGCGCAAGGAAGACGGCATCGTGCTGGTCGACTACGACAAGTGCATCGCGTGCAAGTACTGCGCCTGGGCCTGCCCGTACGGTGCGCGCGAGATCGACGAAGAGCGCCAGGTGATGACCAAGTGCACCTTGTGCGTGGACCGCATCTATGACGAGAGCTTGGCACCGGGAGATCGCAAGCCCGCCTGCGTCAAGGCCTGCCCGACCGGGGCCAGGCTGTTCGGTGACGTCAAGGATCCGGACTCCGAAGTGTCGATCGCGATCCGCGAGCGCGGCGGCTATGCGTTGATGCCCGAATGGGAAACGCGCCCGGCGAACCAGTACCTGCCCAGGCGCGTGACCGGGAGCGCCGATACGCCGGTGAATAAGCCATGAAGCCGGCGTTCTCGGTAGTGGTCTTCACCACGATCGCCGGCCTAGCGCAGGGCCTGGTGGTGACGCTGGCGCTGGCTCGGCTGGCCGGTTTGCCGGTCAGCGGCGGCTTCATGAGCGTCGCACTGATCGTGGCGATCGTGTTGTTGCTGATCGGGCTGGGCGCATCGTTCGGCCACCTCGGCCATCCGGAGCGCGCATGGCGCGCCGCCCTGATGTGGCGCACCTCGTGGCTGTCGCGCGAGGTGATCGTGCTGCCGACCTTCATCGCGGTCAACGTGATCTGGTGGCTGGCCCTGCGAAGTGGCACCGACACGGTGGTGCTTCCGGTGATCGCGCTGCTGCTGGCAGCACTGCTCTGGTACTGCACCGCGATGATCTACGCCTGCCTGCGCTTCATCGAGGAATGGGCGCAACCGCTGACGCTGGTCAATTTCGTGCTGATCGGCCTGTCGTCGGGCCTGCTGGCCACCTGCGCGCTCGGCTCCCTGTACGGGGAAGCTGACCTGGTGCGCTCAGCCGGGCCGTTTGCACTGGTGGTCACACTGCTCGCATGGCTCACGCGCTGGCTGTCGCTGCGCCACAATGCGGCGCTGAAGCACAAGTCGACACTGCAGTCTGCCACCGGCATTCGCGCCGACAATCTGCGGCAGAAGTCGATGGGGATGTCGGCCGGAGCGTTCAACACGCGCGAGTTCTTCCATGGCCGCACCGCCGCCGCGCTCAGGCAGGTGAAGGCCGCATTCATCGTGCTCTGCTTCGTACTGCCTGCGTTCTGCGCGTTGTGGGGAGTCGCTGGAGGCGGCGCGCCTGCATGGGTGCTGGCGATCCTGCTGCAGATTCCGGGGCTGCTTGCCGAGCGCTGGTTCTTCTTCGCGCAGGCGAAGCATCCGCAGAACCTGTACTACCAGGTCGTGTCCTGAGTCGGACGAAAAAGGGCTTGGTGCCCCCCGCGTCGCGTCGCCGCGGCACGCCGGGCATTTCTGCTGCTGCGTTCAGTTGCTGGTGCCGAACGTCGCCGAAAGCGCGGCCGTCGGAAGCTGTCCGTGCAGGCCGATCGCGACCAGCGCAGCGCCGTTGGCCGGGGCGGCCGCCTTGCGCAGCGTTCCGTGCCGGCCCGCGAACTGAAGCTCCGACCAGCCGGGCTCGCCGCCGGCCGATGCGGTGCGCAAGACGCCCTTGAGCCGCAGCAGGCCAGCGGGCGGCGCAGCGAGCCAGGCGCGCAGATCAACCTCTTCGAACACCTGGGTGGGGCGACACGACCAGGTGTCGAACTGGGAACCATGGGCCGGGTCGTCATGTCCATGGCCGCTGTGTCCATAGTCGCCGTGCCCATGGTCGTGATGCGCGGGCACCGGGTCGGATGATCCATGTGCTGCCGCTTCAGGCAGCGCCAGGCCGCTGAGCATCGCCAGCGGAACGGCGGCCTGCGTGGTCTCGTAGACCGGCGTGTCGTTCGCCACCGAGGCAATCCAGGCGTGCAGCTGCGCGCGCTGTTCGCCGCTTGCCTGGTCGCAGTGATTCGCCACGATCAGGTCGGCGGAGCGCAGCTGGCGATCCAGCGTATCAGCCAGCAGCGGATCGCGCGACTGGGCGAGCGCGGCACTGGCGTCGATCAGCACGATCACGCCGTCGAGCAGAAACTCCGGCGCCGCGCGGCCGATCTGCGCGATGCGCCAGGGGTCGGACACACCGCTGGCTTCGATCACGACCGCGTCGAACGGCGGCTCGGCGCCCAGCACGCGGATCAGCGCCCCCGTCAGATCGTCGCCGATCTGGCAGCAGACGCAGCCGTTGCTGAGCGCGATCGTGTCTCCGGAACTCGCCGCGACCAGCTCGGCGTCGATGTTGATCTCGCCAAAGTCGTTGACCAGCACCGCCATCCGGACCCCATTGGACTCGCGCAGCCAGCGGTTCAGCAGCGTGGTCTTGCCGGCGCCGAGAAAGCCGCCGATGACGGTCAGCGGCAGCCGCTTCGCTGTCATCCGGCGCTCGAACTCCTTTGCGCCTCGAACACCCGGCCCGACAGCACCGTACCCCAGACGCGCACGTCCTTCAGCGCCATCGGATCGACGGAGAGCGGGTCGTCCTCAAGCACGCAGAAGTCGGCCCGCTTGCCGCACTCGATGCTGCCGACCTCCTGGTCGAGTTTCAGCGTCCAGGCCGGCCCCAGCGTGATCGCGTGCAACGCCTGCTCCACGCTGATGCGCTCGGACGGGCCGAGCACGCGGCCCGACGGCGTGAGCCTGTTCACCGCGCACCACGCGGTGAACAGCGGTCCCAGCGGTGTAACCGGCGCGTCGGAATGGATCGCCAGCGGCACGCCGGCGGCCAGCGCGCTCCCGCAGGCGTCCATTCGGTGCGCCCGGTCCGGCCCCATCGTCATTTCGTAATGCTGATCGCCCCAGTACCAGATGTGATTGGTGAACAGATTCACCGAAAGGCCGAGCGCCTTCATCCGTTTGAACAGCGCCGCATCGATCATCTGGCCGTGCTGCAGGGTATGCCGGTGGTCCGGGCGCGGCGCGCGCGTCAGCACCCGCTCGATCGCATTGATGGCGACTTCGCTCGCCTCGTCGGCATTGGTGTGGGTATGGATCAGCAGACCGGCCCGGTGATAGGCCTCGAAGTCGGCCGCATACTGCGCCGGCGCCGTGACCCAGATGCCGTTGGCGGCGCCGTTGTAGTAGCCCGGCCAGCGCAGGCGCGCGGAGAAGCCCTGGATCGAGCCGTCCAGCATCATCTTGACCAGGCCGTAGCGCAGGCGGTTGGTGTTGCGCGACATCAGCCCTTTGACGTGCTCGGCGCCCTGCGCCGCACCGTGCGTGCCGTGAAACGCCTGGAACGCGGGCAGGATGCGCACGCTGCAGGCTTCATCCGAGGTCGCGGCCTCGAGCACCGCGCAGTCGGCGTCGGTCAGGCGATTCACCAGGTCGGTCGCGGTGGTTACGCCCTGCATACAGGCCAGGCTCGCAAATGAGCGGATTCCGTCTTCCGTCATCGGCGCGAGCAGGCCGGCGTTGCCGAACTTGCGCAGCGCGAGGAACATCGCGCCGGGTTCCTGCAGTTCGCCGGTCGGATGGCCGGCCTTCGGCCCGCTCCTGAACTTGACGACGCCTTCGACGTCGGTCTCGGCGCTGATCTCGCACAGCCGCATCGTCGCCGAATTGATGTTCATCACGTGGCCGTTCGAATGCGAGATCACGATCGGCCGCACCGCGCTGGCGCGGTCCAGGTGCTCGACCGTCATGCGCTCGCCGCCCTCGAAATAGATCGGATCGAACCCCCAAGCGATCAGCGGCTCGGTGTCGGCTTTGCCCGCGGCGCGCATCCGCGCATCGATGTCGGAGAGCCGCTCGACCACGGCCGCCATCGACTGCAACCCCGGCCAGACCTGGCCCTGCGGATCCCGGCGGTCGAACCATCCGAGATAGGGCATGTCCCACATGCTGCCTTCCTTCAGATGGCAATGCCCTTCGACAAGGCCGGGCACCAGCACCTTGTCTGCAAATCGGGTGTCCAGCCTGTGGGCGCCCCAGGCCTTCATCCGGTCGAGGTCGCCGACCGCGAGGATGCGGCCATCACGCACCGCGACATGCGTCGCGATGGGCTGCATAGCGTTCATCGTGATGATCTTGCGCGCGGGATAGACGGTGATGCCGTTCATGGTGATTCAGAGGATTGGGGCGGTCAGGCTGCGGGAGCGCGCAGCGGCGCGTGTGGCACGCCGTCGATCAGGTCAACGCGACGGCAGCGTACCCAGTGACCCCGTCCGACCTCGCGCAGCGGCTGCGGCTCGGACGCACATGCGGGCTCGGCCACCGGGCAACGGCCAGCGAAACGGCACCCGCTCGGGGGGTTGATCGGACTGGGCGGATCCCCCGTGAGCTTGATCCGTTGCGCGGCGTGCCTGCGTCCACCGTGGACGGTCGGCACGGCAGACATCAGCGCCACGCTGTACGGATGCAGCGGGTTGCCGAAGAACGCGCGGCGCGGCGCGCGCTCGACGATCTGCCCAAGATACATCACCGCGATGTCGTCGCAGATATGCTCGACCACGGCCATGTCATGCGAGATGAACAGGTAGGTGAGGCCGAGTTCGCGCTGCAGCCGGACCAGCAGGTTGAGGATCTGCGCCCGAATCGCGATGTCGAGTGCCGACACCGGCTCGTCGCAGACGACCAGCTCCG
The DNA here is from genome assembly GCA_030123545.1 of Burkholderiaceae bacterium. Classification (NCBI taxonomy): domain Bacteria; kingdom Pseudomonadati; phylum Pseudomonadota; class Betaproteobacteria; order Burkholderiales; family Burkholderiaceae; species Burkholderiaceae bacterium. The sequence goes on from CP126124.1 coordinate 1,384,857, forward strand.
GATTCGTCGCCAGCGCCCGCGCGATGTTGATCCGTTGCCGCTGTCCGCCGGAGAACTGGTGCGGGAACAGCTGCTGCTGCTCCGGCCGCAGTCCCACCGCGGTGAACAGCTCGGCAACGCGCTCGCGGCGCTCGGCCGGAGTGCCGACACCCATCAGGTCCAGCGGCGCGCGCACTACGGATCCCGCGCGTTCGCGCGGATTCAGCGATGAATACGGGTCCTGGAACACGATCTGCATGCGCCGCCGCTGCAAGCGCAGCGCCTCGCCGTCGAGTGCGCCCAGGTCCGTGTCACCGAGCCTGATTTGGCCGCCGGTGATCGGTGACAACCGCATCGCGGCGAGTGCGGTCGTGGTCTTGCCCGATCCCGATTCCCCGACGATCGCCAGCGTCTTGCCGCGCGGAACGTCGAACGACACCCCGTCGACCGCCTTTACCACTTCCGGCAGCGCGAACCAGCCGGACCTGGCGCGCGGAAAATGCACCTGCAGATCCCGCACCGACAGCAGCACGCCCGGTGTCGCGGCTGTCGAGATCTGCCGGACGTCCTGCATCGTCATGCCAGCGCCTCCGAAGGCTGCTCGGCGTGCAGCCAGCAGGCCGCGGCATGGGCGTGGCTCGATCCCGCGCCGGCCGCTCGATCGAGGTCGAACATCGGCGGCACGCGCTGCTCGCAGATCGCCATGGCCTGCGGGCAGCGCTCGCGAAACGCGCAACCACTGCCCAGTTCCCAGATCGACGGGACCACGCCGCGAATCTCGGCCAGTTCCTTGCGCTCCTCGATCATGCTGCTGCCGAGTTCCGGAAGGCATTCGATCAGGCCCTGGGTGTACGGATGGCCGGGACGCGCCAGTACCTGCTCGGTGGTGCCGCGTTCGACCACGCGCCCCGCGTACATCACCATTACCCGATCGGCCATTTCGGCGACCGCGCCCATGTCGTGCGTGATCAGCAGGATGGCGGTCCCGCGCTCGCGCTGCAGCTCGCGCAGCAGGTCGAAGATCTGGGCCTGCACCGTGACGTCGAGCGCCGTGGTCGGCTCGTCCGCAATCAGCACGTCGGGGCGGCAGGCCAGCGCCATCGCGATCATCACGCGCTGGCGCATGCCCCCGGACATCTGGTGCGGATACTCGTCGACGCGTCGCTCGGGAGCCGGTATGCCGACCTGCTGCAGCATTTCGATCGTGCGCGCGCGCACGGCGGCGGCGCCCAGGCCCGCGTGCAGCCTGAGGGACTCGCCGATCTGATCGCCGACCGTGAAAACCGGATTCAGCGATGTCATCGGCTCTTGGAAAATCATCGAGATGCGGTTGCCGCGAACCTCGCGCATGCGCGCTTCGCTTGCCCGTGCCAGATCTTCGTTCTGGAACGTCATGCGCCCGCCGCTGATCTTTCCAGGCGGCGACGGAATCAGCCGCAGCAGCGCCAGCGCAGTCATGCTCTTGCCGCATCCGGATTCGCCGACCACGCACAGGGTCTCGCCGCCGAACAGATCGAAGTCGACCCCATTGAGCACCATCGCCGTGCCGCGCCGCGTCTTGAATTCGACGCGCAGGTCTTCGACCTGCAGCACCGGGGTTGCGGAAGTGTTCATCAGCGCGCCCTCAGCTTCGGATTCAGCGCGTCGTTCAATCCGTCGCCGATCAGGCTGATCGCCAGCACCGTGAGAAAGATCGCCGCACCCGGAAATGCGACGGCCCACCAGCAGGAGAGGATGTAGTCGCGGCTCGATCCGATCATCAGGCCCCAGGTCATTTCGTTCGGATCGCCGAGGCCCAGGAACGACAACCCGGCCTGGAACAGGATGGCCGCGCCCACCGACAGCGCGATCGTGACGATCAGCGGCGGCAACGCGTTCGGGAGGATCACTTTCCAGATGATGCGGGCGTTGCGCGCGCCGATCGCGCGTTCGGCGCGGACGAATTCCAGGTCGCGGAATTTCAGGAACTCGGCGCGGGTCAGCCGTGCAGTCCCGGTCCAGATCACGATCCCGATCGCGATCGTGACGGTGAGCAGCGTCGGCGAGAACAGCGCCACCACGACCATCGCGAACAACAGCGCCGGCAGCACCTGGAAGAATTCGGTGATGCGCATCAGCAGCGCATCGACCTTGCCTCCGTAGTAACCGGCCAGCGCGCCGAAGGTGATGCCGATCAGCGCCGCGATCAATGCCGCGACGGCGCCGATCACGAGCGTCACGCGGCCGCCATAGATCAGGGTCGTCAGTACGTCGCGGCCCAGGTAGTCGCTGCCGAGCCAGGCATCCGGGGTGAACGGCGGCGTCAGCGGCGCCACCCGAATCTCGAACGGGTCCGCGGGGTCGATCCACGGGCCGGCGATCGACGCCACGGCGATGACGAGGAACAACACCATGCCGATGATCGCCGACGGATTGCGGACGAACATGCGTAACGCCTCGGCGCCCGGATGTTCGGTCTTCGGCAGCGACGGGCCGGGAGTAGAGGCGTCGGCAACGGTGGATGTCTGCGTGTTCATGATGTCTTGATCCGCGGGTCCGCCAGCCGATAGCACAGGTCGGTCACGAGATTCATCACGATCACGACGATCGACGAGATCAGCAGCAGGCCCAGCAGGGTCGGGTAGTCGCGCCTGAGCACCGAATCGAACGAGAGCCGGCCCAGGCCGGGCCAGTTGAACACCGTCTCGACCAGGATGGCGCCGGACAACACGTTGCCGAACTGCAGTCCGAGCACGGTGATCACCGGCAGCAGCGCATTGCGCAGCGCGTGCTTGTACAGCACGACGCGCTCGGACAGCCCCTTCGCCCGCGCGGTGCGGATGAAATCGGAGCCCAGCACGTCCAGCATCGACGAGCGCGACAGACGGCTGTACTGCGCCAGATAGATCAGGCTCAGCGAGACCGCCGGCAGCACCAGGTGGTGCAGCACGTCGAGCGCGCCTTCCAGCCCATGCCGGCTCGACGTGATCCCGTGCATGCCGGCGACCGGCAGGATCGGGAATACCGAAGCGAACAGAATCACCAGCATGATGCCGGTCCAGAACACCGGCGCGGCGAAGCCGAACATCGAGACGACGGTGACGAACTGGGACAGCAGCCCGTTCGGTTTGCGCGACGAGAGCACGCCGAGCGCGGTGCCGACGGCAAACGCGCACAGGATCGAACTGACGACCAGCAGCAGCGTCGCCGGAATGCGCTCGGCGATCAGGTGGGCGACCGGCAGGTTGAAGTAATACGAGTAGCCGAGGTCACCATGCAGCACTTGCCAGAGATAGACCCCGAGTTGCACCGACAGTGGCTTGTCGAGACCGTACTGCGTGCGCAACTGCGCCATCAGTTCCGGCGTCATCCCGCCGCTCGCGCCGGCGATCGTCGACACCGGGTCTCCCGGTGCTCCATGAATCAGCAGGAAATTCAGGATGACGACGGCGAGCACCATGCCCACCGCCTGCGCCAGCCGGTACAGGATCAGCCGGCCGATTCTCATGGGATCAGCCTCGGCGCCGTCGGCCTTCGACGCCAGGAGGCGGCGGATGGGTTCAACTCAGGTAGACCTCGTCGAACGGCGACATCACGCCCCAGATCGAGGTCGGCAGGTTACCGACCTTCTTGTTGGCTGCCGTGTGGTAGGCGATGACGTTGATGTAGTCGATCGGCAGGTCTTCGGTGACGAGCTTCTGGAACATCGCGTAGTCGGCCTTGCGCTTGGCGACATCCAGCGACTCTCCGCCGGCATTCAGCAATTCGTCGACCTTTGGGTTGCTGTACGACTGGGTGTTCGTCCAGACGACCGGCTTGATGTTGGTCGACAGGTACGTGCGCGCAACGCCGATCACCGGGTCGCCCCAGTTGAATACGACGTCCATCGACATGTCGAAATCGTGCGTCGCCATCCGCTTGGCCCAGGAGGGGAAATCGGCCGAAGCCCGAACCTCGGCGGCAACGCCGATCTTCTTCATCTGGCCTCGGATGTATTCCGCGACCGTCTTCTGGTAATCGTTGACGCCCGGCAGGTAGTCGATCGTCAACGGGAAACGCGTGCCGTCGCCGCCGGCCTTGTAGCCGGCCTCATCCAGCATCGCGGCCGCCTTCTTCAGATCGAACGGGTACTTGACGATGTCGTTCGGCGCATAGAACGGGCTGCTTGGCGCGATCGGACCCTCGGCCGGCACGGCGAACCCGCCCATCAGCACCTTGGTGATGAAATTCTTGTCGATCGCGGTGGCGATCGCGTGGCGCACGCGCACGTCCGACAACGGCTTCTTCGCGCAATTGAACGCAAGCCAGTTCAGCGGGCCGATGCCTTCGTAGCCCTTGGGCGTCAGCGCCACCTGTGGATTGGCGGCAAGGCGCTTGAGGTCGATCGGATTGGTCACGAACGGCACCATCTGGATGTCGCCGCGTTCGAATGCGATCAGCATGCTGGACGCGTCCGGGTTGATCGTGACGATGACCTTGTCGAGATACGGGCGGCCCGGCAGGAAGAACTTGTCGAACCGCTCCATCACGACCCGCTGGCTCGGCGAGAACTCGACCCACTTGTACGGGCCCGAGCCGACCACGTCGGTGCTGTTGCGCGGGTGGGTCTGCAGATTCTGGCCGTCGTCATAGATGTGCTTGGGCATGATCGGGCACAGGGCCGGGCTCATCGCCAGAAGCAGCGCCGGGTGCGGGGTGCTGGTGCGGATGATCGCGGTGTACGCGTCGGGGGTTTCGACCCTTTCGACCGGCTCCATCATCGTCTTGAACGGATGGTTCGCCTTGATCGCCATGATGGAGAACGCGACGTCGGCCGAGGTCACCGGCTTGCCGTCATGGAACAGCGCGTTCTTGCGCAGGTTCAACGTGAGGCTCTTGCCGTCGGCGGCGAACTTCCATGACTCCGCCAGATAGGGCTGCGGATTCCATTTGTCGTCGTAGCGCAGCGGGCTCGCGAAGAGCTGCGTCGACGGCACGGCCGTCGCGATGCCGGATTGCACCGCACCGTTCAGCGTGCGGGGAACCTGCGTGGAACCGATGACGAGAATGCCGCCGCGCTTAGGGGCCTGCGCATGCGACGGAATCGACCAGGCCGCAGTCGCAGCGCCCATCGCGAGTGCCAGCGTATCGCGGCGCGTGAGTCGGAAATCGGACATTGGGAGCCTCGGATGAAGAAAACCCCATATTCCGCAAGGTAGCGCTTCCTGTCAACGCGGTAATCCGGTAGATGCCAGCGTATCGAAGGTGCCAGAACGGCACTTTCAATGGAGCCAGCCGGCCGCGCTGCGGCGCCTGCGGCCGGCTCAAAGCCATTCGTCGCGCAGGTGGTACTTGTGATAGAGGAAGCGTTGCCCTATGCGTCGAAACGGCGCGAAGGCGCGGGACTCGACCATGTTGAATACGTTCGGGTACGGCAGCGGCGAGTCGTAGATCGGCAGATCGAACACCTTGAGCTGCTTGCCGGCAATGCGCTGCGCCATGCGCCGGCCGGCATGGGCCGAAAAGCTCACGCCGTTGCCGCCGTAGCCGAGCGCGTAGAACACCGTCTCCTTTGGGTTCGGCTGGAACACGCGTGGCATCATGTCGTGGCTCACGTCGACCCAGCCCCACCACGAATGGGCGATTTCGATGCCCTTGAGCGGCGGGAACTTGCGGTGCAGCCCGGCGACCAGCACCTGCATGTGGCGCGGGTTCGGTGCGTCGGCGCCGGTGACGGAACTGCGGCTGCCGATCTGTACGCGGTTGTCGACCAGCTTGCGGTAGTAGAAGCGCAGCGTGCGCGTGTCGGTGATGAAGATATTGGTGCGGAAGTTCGTCGCCTCCAGTTCCGCGGCGGTCAGCGGCCGGGTCACCAGCGAATTCGACAGGATCGGCATGATTTTCGAGTCGAGGCTCGGATGCATGCCGTTGCTGGTGTAGCCGCCGGTCGCGAAGCCGACCGCCCGCGCGCGCACGGTGCCGCCCGGCGTCTTGAGGTAGTGGACGCCGCTTCGCGTTTCGCAGCGCAGCACCGGACTTGCCGGGTGCACCTTCACGCCCAGAGCGCGCGCGGCGCGCAGGTAGCCGAAGGCGAGCTTCAGCGGGTGCACGCCGACGCCGTCCGGTTCCAGCAATGCGCCGCAGGCTTCCTCTTCATCGACGTAGTCGCGCCGGATTTCCTCCTTGCTGAGCATGCGCGTGTCGTAACCGAAGACTTCGCGCATCACCTTGGCTTCGTTGCGCAGGAAGTCCATCTTTTTTTCGCGATGCGCGGTGTACAGATGGCCGCCAGGCGTCGCGTCGCAGGGGAATTCGGCGACCAGGCCCTTGAAAGTCTCGAAGCCCTCGCGGATCTCGGCGTCGAGCCGCAGCGCGGTCTCCTTGCCCCAGCGCGCGATCCATTGCGAGCGGTACAGCCGGCCGCTGGCGTTCTGGCCCTGCCCGCCGTTGCGGCTGGTGCAACCCCAGACGCTTCGGTTCGCCTCCAGCACGGTCGCGCGGATGCCGTGCTCGCGCGCGAGAAACAGCGCGGCCGCGAGGCCGGTGAACCCGGAGCCGACGATCACCACGTCGGCGTCGATGTCGCCCTTGATAGGGCCGTCGTCCTCCGGTGGCGTGCCGGCGCTTGCCACCCAGTAGGTGGGCGCGTAGTCGCGACCGGTGCCCGGATTCGGATCGACCAGCGGGTCGTAGCGCGGGTCGTACTGCTTGTCAGCCGGCAGCGCGCGTGCCGCCGGGGCGGATGGCGTTTGAGTCATGGCCATGTCGCACCTCGGTCACTTGGCCGCCGGCAGGTTCGGCCGGACTTTGCGGAACGCGTTCTTGACCGCGATCTTGCCGTTTCTGAACTTGAAGAGATCGACGCCGTCGGCCTCGATCCGGCTGCCGTCGGCGGCGGTGCCGGTGAAGGTCCATTGCGAAACCCCGAAGTCGCCGTGGACGAAATGCTGGCCGTTGCGCCATTGCGCGTCCGGCACCGCCTCCCAGGCAGCGGCGAACGCCTTGCGCACCGCGCCCTGGCCGACGTGGCGCGTGCCGCAGGCGTCCGGGCCCGCAGCGGTCAGAAAGACGCAGTCGTCGCTCATGAAGCGCATCAGCGCATCGACGTCGTGGCGGTTCCATGCGTCACTGAATGCAGCCAGCGTGGCTGCGGTGATCGGTTGCGAGGCTTGGCTCATCGTGAATCCCCTAGGTGGTTCGATAGCGGGCAGCTTACGCCGCCGGATCGGGTTCCGGTAGGGCCAGATCGGCCGAACCGCGCAAGCCAGAGGCGGGGCCGCAGTAAACTGCCGCTGCAACATGGCCAACCCTAGAGCGATACAGTGGGCGCAGCTGTTCGCCCTGCCGGAGCAGCCCGCATTGACCTTGCAGGGCCGGCTGCGGCTTGCCGTGGTGCAGGCGGTGCTGCACGGTCATCTGCGGCCGGGGGCGGCGCTGCCGTCGTCGCGCGAGTTGGCCGCGGTCATGGGCTTGAGCCGCAACACGGTGACCTCGGCCTATCTGCAGCTGATCGACGAGGGATTTCTCGAAGCGCGCCCGCGCAGCGGTGTGTTCGTCGCGGCGAATGCGCGGCCGCGGTCAGCGGCGCCGCTCGCGCCGACCGAGGCCGCGGCCGGCGGGCGCCTACCGGACTGGTCCGCCCGCGTGCTGCGCTCGCTGATCGACCGGCCGACCTTGTCGAAGCCGGACCAGTGGCGCGCCTATCCATATCCGTTCGTCTACGGCAACTACGATCCGCAGCTGTTCCCGACCGAAGACTTCCGCGAGTGCTGCGTGCGCAGTCTCGCGCGCTCCCAGCTACCGCAATGGGCTCCGGACTTCGAGACCGACGACGTCGCCGATCTGATCGAGCAGATACGCACGCGCCTGCTGCCCAGGCGCGGCGTGTTCGCCGCGCCCGAGGAGATCATCGTCACTGTCGGCGCGCAGCATGCCTATTACCTGCTGGCCGAAGCCCTGCTCGCGCGAACCAGTTGGATCGGGATCGAGGAGCCCGGCCACCCGCATGCGCGCAACAGCTTTTCGATGCGCGACCCCCAATGGGTTCCGGTTCCGGTCGACGCCCAGGGCGTCGTCGTCGACGCGCTGCCCAGGCTCGACTATCTGTTCGTCACCCCGTCGCATCAGAGCCCGACCACGGTGACGCTCAGCCTCGATCGGCGCCAAGCACTGCTGGCCCTGGCCGAGTCGCGCGACTTCGTCGTGATCGAGGACGACTACGAAGCGGAAAACCTGTACGAAGGCGAGCCCATGCCCGCGCTCAAGAGCCTCGACCGCAGCGGACGCGTGATCTACATCGGCTCGGTATCGAAGAGCCTGTCACCGGTGCTGCGGCTGGGCTACGTGGTGGCGCCGCGGGCACTGATCCGGCAGCTGCGGGTGATCCGCCACGCAATGATCCGGCACCCGAGTGCCTTTCTGCAGCATGCTTATGCGCTGTTCCTATCGCTCGGCCATCACGAGTCGCACGCGCGGCGCGTCAACGCCGCGATGCAGGAGCGCCTGGCGACGGCTGCGCGCGCGCTGCGCGAGCACCTGCCGGAGTTCGTGTTCGAAATGCCGCAGGGCGGCGCCTCGATCTGGGTGCGTGCGCCGCACTGGATCGATTCGGGAGAGCTCGCGCTGGTTGCGCGCGGCCACGGCGTGCTGATCGAGGCCGGCGGGGTGTTCTTCGCCGATCCACCTTACCCATGCCCCTATTTCCGGATGCGGTTGTCTTCGATTGCCGCGGATCGGATCCCGGATGGCATGCGCGCGCTTGCGCTTGCCGTGCACGAGATGGCGCAGGGTCGTTTCGACGCCCCGGCGGCCTGATCGGCATCGCCGCGGCCTCGCGCCGCGGCATCAGGGTAAGCCCGATGCCGCTGGCTCCATGGGGCGGCTCTGTTTGGCACTTCCATGTCTGCGGGAGTCCGACTAAAGTCACTTCGGCGTCATCCTGAACCCGGGCGGGGCGGCGCCAATCGTGTCCAGCGCGCCGGCTGGGCGCTTCACCGGTGTCGGTTCACGTTCTTCAATGCGAGGTTCAACATGAATTCCAATCTTTCCCGCCGCAAGTTCAATCTGGCGGCGGCCAATCTCGTTGCCGGCTCGGTGGTGGGCGCGTCGATGCTGGGGACATCGAGCGCCTGGGCGCAGGGCAAGAGCGTCACCGCCGGCTATCAGACCATCGTCGGTCCGTTCCCGGTCGCGATCGCGGATGGCGCGTTCGACAAGGCAACCGGCTACAAGATCGACTGGCGCCAGTTCACTTCGGCGGGCGACATCACGGCGGCGTTCGCATCCGGCAACGTGCCGATCGGCGTGCTCGGATCCACGGGAATCGCGGCGGCGGCGAGCCACGGCGTCGACGTCGAGCTGTTCTGGATTCTCGACAACATCGGCAAGTCGGAGCAGCTGGTCGCGCGCAACGGCTCGGGCATCAAGACGCCGCAGGATCTGATCGGCAAGAAGGTGGCCGTGCCGTTCGTGTCCACCTCGCACTTCCACCTGCTGATCGCGTTGGAGAAGATCTGGCACATCCCGCCGTCCAAGGTGCAGATCCTGAACATGAAGCCGCCGGAAATCGTAGCGGCCTGGACCCGCGGCGACATCGACGCCGCGTACGTCTGGCCGCCGGCGCTGACGACGATCCTGAAGACCGGCAAGACGATCATCACGTCCGAAGAAGTCGGCGAGAAGAGCGTGCCGACCTTCGACGGGCTGATCGTGGCCCGCGACTGGGCCGCGAAGAACCCGGAGTTCATGGCGGGCTTCACCAAGGTGCTGGCCCAGTATTACGCGGGCTACAACGCGGACAAGGCGAAGTGGACCGCCGATTCGCCGCAGGTCAAGGCGATGGCCAAGCTGGTCGGCGGCGAGCCGGCCGACGACGCCGATGCGCTCAAGCTCCTTAGCTATCCGACCGCGCAGGAGCAGGCTTCCACGACCTGGCTCGGCGGCGGCAAGGACAGCAAGGCGGTGCGTGCGCTGACGCAGAGCGCCGAGTTCCTCAAGTCGCAGCGCCAGATCGACAGCGTGCTGCCTGACTACAGCAAGTTCGTGACGGCGAAGTACGCGGAAGCGGCAGCCAAGTAATCACCGTAGCAGCAGCGGCAGCCGGGTCCGGAAGCGACACCCGGCCCGGCGCGCCGCCCCCGATTTTTCGACCTATTCCATTGACCGCGTACAGAGGATTGCAAATGGCAGCGCAAAAGGAAGCCTTGCACGTCAAGGGCGTGAACGTGATCTTTCCGGGGCGGCAGCCGGGCGAGCAGGTGCAGGCGCTCGACAACATCAACCTCACCGTCAACAGCGGCGACTTCGTCGTCGCGCTCGGCGCGTCGGGCTGCGGCAAGACGACGCTGCTGAACATGATGGCCGGATTCCTCTCGCCCACGAACGGCGAGCTTCTGCTCGGGAACAGAAAGATCACCGGGCCCGGCTCGGACCGCGGCGTGGTGTTCCAGAAGCATGCGCTGCTGCCCTGGCTCAACGTGATCGACAACACCGAATTCGGTCTGCGGCTGCAGGGCGTCTCCAAGAAGGAGCGCTTCGAGATCGCCTCGCGCAACCTGGAACTGGTGGGCCTGAAGGACTTTCACAAGCACATGATCTACCAGCTCTCCGGCGGCATGCAGCAGCGCGTGGGGATCGCGCGCGCGCTCACCTGCAACCCCGCGACGCTGCTGATGGACGAGCCGATGGCCGCGCTCGACGCGTTGACGCGCGAAACGATTCAGGAACTGCTGCTCGACGTGTGGCAGAAGACCGGCAAGATGTTCTTCTTCATCACGCACAGCGTCGAGGAGGCGCTGTTTCTCGGCAACCGCGTGATCGTGATGTCGCCGCGGCCGGGGCGCATCACCAATACCTTCGAGCTCGATTTCAATCGCCGCTTCCTCGAATGCCGCGATGCGCGCACGGTGAAATCCAGCCCGGACTTCATCAAGATGCGCGAAACGGTGCTCGGCATCATCTACGGCGATGAGAGGGCGGGGGAAAGCGAACAGGAGGCAGCCCATGCTTAAGCTTAGATTTCCGAAAACCCGGCTCGGCGTCGTCGAAGCCGGCGGCGCGGCCGCCACCGGCGGCGGCCTGATGCGTCTGTTCACGAGCAAGGCCGCGGCGCCGGGCCAGGTCTACGGCGCGCCGGGGCAGGGCAAGAGCACGACGATCAGCGTGGTGACGACCATCGTGCTGATCGGCCTGTGGTTCCTGATCACCAACATGGGCTGGATCAAGCCGCTGTTTCTGCCGTCGCCGCAGGCGGTGTGGAGCAAGTTCGTCATCGCGGTCACCGAAGGCGTCGCGAACTCCACCCTCTGGCAGCACACGGTCACGAGCCTGTCGCGCGTGTTCGGCGCGTTCCTGCTGTCGTGCGTGACCGCGATCCCGATCGGCATCCTGATGGGCACGAACCGCGTGATGCGCGGCATCTTCGACCCGCCGATCGAGTTCTACCGCCCGCTGCCGCCGCTGGCCTATCTGCCGCTGATGATCATCTGGTTCGGCATCGGCGAGCTGTCGAAGATCCTGCTGATCTTCCTCGCGATCTTCGCGCCGATGGCGATCTCCGCGCGCGCCGGCGTGCGCTCGGTCGGCATCGAGCAGATCCACGCCGCCTATGCGATGGGCGCGAGCCGGTTCCAGATCATCCGGCACGTGGTGCTGCCGGCCGCGACGCCGGAAATCCTGACCGGCATGCGCATCGGCATCGGCTTCGGTTGGACCACGCTGGTCGCCGCCGAAATGGTCGCCGCGACCCGCGGCCTCGGCTTCATGGTGCTGAACGCGGCGCAGTACCTGCAGACCGACACCGTGATCATGGGCATCATCGTGATCGGCCTGTTCGCGTTCGCGTTCGACCTGCTGATGCGCTACATCGAGCGAGTGCTGGTGCCGTGGAAGGGGCGGGTCTGACGGCGCTGCCGCGCCAGGGATCGAGCGGGAGCCGACCTGGCTGGCGGGTCGGCTCCGGTCTGCTGGGGCTGATGCCTGAAACTGGCGGAAGCGGTGAGATTCGAACTCACGGACGGTTGCCCGTCGCCGGTTTTCAAGACCGGTGCCTTAAACCGCTCGGCCACGCTTCCTTGTGCTTGCGACGATCTGATCGGGTTCAGTGTTCACACCGGCTCGCCGCGGCCGCCATTCTAGGCCCGGGCTGCGGTCGGCTGCACTGCGACCGAGTGCAATCGAAGATGTGTCGTCAGCTCTGGATCAACTCGAACCGCACCGCGTCATCCTCCTCGCGGTGGAACAGCGAATCGAGCACGAAGTGGTAGCCGGTGTATTCGCGCCGCACCCAGTAGCCGAGGGCCGGCGCGAACCAGAGTTGTTCGTCGCGCGTGTGGCCGCCGTAGACCGAATCGAGCTGTTCGAACCAGATCGTGCGGCGCACGCGCAGCGTGTCGAACGCGCCGGCCGGCACGGTGATGCGTTCCCAGCCAAGCCCGCTCACGCGCGTGTCCCAGCGCTGCCAGTACGGAGAATCACCGCGCCGGTAGCGGTTGTGGATCACGGCGCCGGTGCCGATCGCGAGGCCGTCCGGTGCGAGCCGGTCCGGCTGCTGGAATTCGTACTGCAGGTCGTAGAACAGCTCCTGGCTTACCGCGGTGGCGGTTGCCAGCACGCAGCGGCCGGTGCGCGCCGCGCCGCTTTCGGGGTAAGTGTTCGACGGCGGCAGGCTGACGTCCAGCGTGCGCCCCGGGCCGCTCTGCGCTACCGCGACGACCGCGTAATGCGCGTCGCCCAGATCGACGCCGTTGTAGCGATTGATCGCACGGAAGGCGAGCCGGCGGCCGTCCGCCAGCGGCGCGACTTGCGGCGCCACGGGCACCGGCAGCGGCGTGGCGAGCGGGGCAGGGGGTGCGCTCGCGCAACCGGCGAGTTCCGCCACCAGCGGGGCGCCGGCCAGCGCAGCAGCGCCGGTGAGCCAGTCGCGGCGGCTCCAGTGCGGCCGATCCGGTCGTCGAGATTTCATGATGCTCAGAGCATAGCGCCGCACGCGAGTTCCTGCCGCGCGGCGCTGCTCATGTAATGAACTGCAGCGCCGCGAGTTTGGCGTAGATGCCGCCCTGCTTGACGAGCGCATCGTGCGTGCCCTGCTCGACGATGCGGCCGCGGTCCATCACGACGATGCGGTCCGCGCGCTGCACGGTCGCGAGCCGGTGCGCGATCACCAGCGTGGTGCGCCCGCGCATCGCCGATTCGAGTGCCGCCTGCACCATGCGTTCGCTCTCGGCGTCGAGCGCGCTGGTGGCCTCGTCGAGCAGCAGCAGCGGCGGGTTCTTCAGGATCGCGCGCGCGATCGCGATGCGCTGGCGCTGGCCGCCGGACAGACGCACGCCGCGCTCGCCGAGGAAGCTGCGATAGCCCTCGGGCAGTGCTGCCAGAAATTCGTGCGCATGGGCCGCGCGGGCGGCGGCTTCGACCTCGCCGTCGCCTGCATCCGGCCGGCCGTAGCGGATGTTCTCCAGCGCGCTGGCCGAGAAGATCACCGGCTCCTGCGGCACGATCGCGATGCGCTCGCGCAATGCTTGCAGCGCCATCTCGCGCGTCGCGACGCCGTCCAGCCGGATCGTGCCGGCCGACGGGTCGTAGAAGCGCAGCAGCAGTTGGAACACGGTGCTCTTGCCGGCGCCGCTCGCGCCCACCAGCGCCACCGTCTCGCCCGGCGCCACGGCGAGGTTGAAGTCGACCAGCGCCGGTTGCGTCGGGCGCGACGGGTAGTGAAACGTCAATGCTTCGAAAACGATAGCAGTACCTGTAGGCGATACCTCGGCTACAGCCGGATTCTGTGGTGAAATAATGGCCGGGCGCGCGGCCAGCAGCTCCATCAACCGCTCGGTCGCGCCGGCGGCGCGCAGCAGGTCGCCGTAGACCTCGCCCAGCACCGCGAACGCGCTCGCGAGGAGGATCACGTACAGCACGGTCTGGCCGAGCTGGCCCGGCGACATCCGCCCCGCCAGCACCGCCTGCGCGCCCTGGTGCAGGCCCCAGATCAGCGCGGCGCTGGTCGCGATGATGATGAACGCGACCAGCAGCGCGCGCGCCCCGGTGCGGCGCACCGCGGTCTGGAACGCGCTCTCGGTGGAAGCGCGAAAGCGCCCGGCTTCGCGCGGCTCGGCGGTGTAGCTCTGCACCACGGGGATCGCGTTAAGCACCTCGGCCGCGATCGCGCTCGCGTCGGCGACACGGTCCTGGCTCGCGCGCGACAGGCGGCGCACGCGCCGGCCGATCCACAGCGTCGGCAGCACGACCAGAACCAGCACGCCGAGCACGCTGGCCATCACGGTCGGATTGGTCCAGACCAGGATGACCAGCGCGCCCAGCCCCATCACCGCATTGCGCAGCCCCATGCTCAGCGACGAACCGACGACGGTTTGCACCAGCGTGGTGTCGCCGGTGAGGCGCGACAGCACCTCGCCGGTCTGCGTGGTCTCGAAGAACTCCGGGCTCTGGTGCAGCACATGGCGGTACACCGCGTTGCGGATGTCGGCGGTGACGCGCTCGCCGAGCCAGCTCACCATGTAGTAGCGCGCCGCCGAGAAGAGGCCGAGCAGGGCCGCGACCGCGAACAGCAGCGCGAAATGCCCGCTGAGCGCGACCGCCTGCGCGCCGCGGTCCGCATGGACCAGCCCGGCATCGACCACGCCCGCGTCGATCAGCCCGCGCAGCGCCAGCGGAAACACCAGCGTCGCTGCCGCCGCGAGCAGCAGGAACAGCAGCGCCAGCGCGATCCGGCCGCGGTACGGGCGCAGGAACGGCAGCAGCCCCGACAGCGATCGCGGGGAGCCTCGGCGCGGGTCGGAGCGGGGTTGGGTCATTCGCCGCCAGTGTAGTCAGTTCTATTGTCCCGGCAAAAATAGCCTTGACAATATTTGCCTATGCAAATATATTGAGTGGATGACACAGCACGCCGATGCTGCCCGTGACATACCGCCGCTCACCGCCGCGGCAGTCGAGTTTTACAGTCCGGGCAGCTATTTCGCGGAGGACAGCGTAGGCCTGTTGATGCGCAAGACCGTGAACCGTCTCGCGCTGGAGATCGAACGCCAGATGGCGCCAAACGGGCTGACCAACGCGCAGTGGGTGCCGCTGCTCAAGCTCTACCTGGGCGAGGCCAGCACCGCGGCCGAGCTCGCGCGCGTGTGCGAACTGGACGCGAGCGCGATGACGCGGCTGCTGGACCGGGTCGAGGCCAAGGGTCTGTGCCGGCGCGAGCGCTCGTCCGAGGATCGCCGCGTGGTCAGCCTGAAGCTGACGCCCGAGGGGCGCGAGGCGGCGCAGAAGGTTCCCGAGGTGCTGTCGCGCGTCCAGAATGCCTGCCTCGCCGGCTTCACGCGCGAGGAATGGCAGACGCTGAAGGACTTCCTGCGGCGCATGCTCGAGAACACGCAGGCGCTGACGGCCGCCGGAGAACCGAATGAAAAACAACCCTGAGCGGCGGGCGCTCCCGACCCGGCTGCTGACGATCGCCGCGCTGACGCTGTTGCTCGCCGGCTGTGCCGACATGGCCGGCGTGCCGCCGCCGCAGGCGAAGCTGCGCGACGCCGCATCGCTGGGCTTGTCCGGTGCGGCGGCGCAGCCCGCGGTGTCGGCCGAATGGTGGCGCGCGTTCGGCGATCCGCAACTCGACGCGCTGATTGCCCGCGCGCTCGAAGACAGCCCAAGCCTCAAGCTCGCGCAGGTGCGGCTCGAACGCGCGCGCTCGATGAGCGAGGGCGCGCGCGCCGCGCTGCTGCCGAAGCTCGGCGCCGAAGTCGACCTGAACCGGCAGCTGTTCAGTTCGAACTTCATCTATCCGCCGCCGCTGGGCGGCGCGACATACAACTCGGCTCAGGCGCAACTGGAGGGTAGCTGGGAGATCGATTTCTTCGGCAAGAACCGCGCGGCGCTGGACGCGGCGCTCGGCAACACAAAGGCCGCCGAGGCCGACGCGCAGGCCGCGCGCGTGCTGCTCGCCAGCAACGTGGCGCGCGGCTATTTCCAGCTGGCGCGCCTGCACGACCAGCTCGCGGTGGCCGAGCGCACGCTCGCGCAGCGCACGCAGGAACTGGGCCTGGTGCGCGACCGCTTCGACGCCGGGCTCGACACGACGCTGGAGCTGCGCGAGAGCGAAGGCGGTCTGCCGGAGGCGCGCCGCCAGATCGAGGCGCTCCA
This sequence comes from Burkholderiaceae bacterium, assembly GCA_030123545.1. Lineage (NCBI taxonomy): Bacteria > Pseudomonadati > Pseudomonadota > Betaproteobacteria > Burkholderiales > Burkholderiaceae > Burkholderiaceae bacterium. Next base: position 1,400,937 of record CP126124.1, read on the forward strand.
CGAGCAGATCGCGCTCGAGCGCAATGCCCTGGGCGCGCTGGTCGGTCAGCCGGATGCGGCGAAGGCGCTGACCCCGACTGCGCTCATTGCTATCAATTCTGTATCATTGCCGGACGCGATCCCGGCCAGCCTGCTCGGGCAGCGCGCCGACGTGGCGGCGGCCCGCTGGCGCGTCGAAGCCGCGACCGCGGACGTGAAGAACGCGAAGCGCCAGTTCTACCCGAACGTGAACCTGATCGCGCTGGCCGGGTTCTCCAGCCTCGGCTTCGGCAACCTGTTCAAGAGCGGCAGCCAGCAGTGGAACGTGGGCCCGGCGATCACATTGCCGATCTTCGAGGGCGGCCGGCTGCGCGCCAATCTGCATGGCAGGAACGCCGACCTCGACGCCGCGGTGGAGAGCTACAACGCCACCGTGCTCGACGCGGTGCGCGACGCGGCGGACCAGATCGCGTCGCTGCAGTCGATCGCGCGCCAGCAGACGCAGCAGCAGGCGGCGCAGGCCGCGGCCGAGAGCGCATACGACCTGTCCTTGCAGCGCTACAAGGCCGGCCTGGGCACCTACCTGAACGTGCTGACGGCCGAGTCCACCGTGCTCGCGCAGCGCCGGCTCGACGTCGATCTGCGCGCGCGCGCGCTTGACACCGAAGTCGCGCTGATCCGCGCGCTCGGCGGCGGCTACCCGGCCGAGGCCGTGGCGCAGGCCGGCGCCGGTCCGGCGCAAGAGCCAGCGCGGGGGCGCGTCGCGTCGCGGCCCTGACGCAACCGATTCAATTCACACGAATTTCCGATCATGAACGACACCGTACAAACTCCGGCTGAAAACGATGCGCCCGCCGGCAACCCGAAGCGCAAAAAGGCCCTGACGGTGCTCGCCGTCCTGGTGCTGATCGCCGCCATAGGCTGGGCCGGCTACGAGTGGCTGGTCGCCAGCAAATACGAGGACACCGACAACGCCTATGTCGAGGGCAACGTGATCCAGGTCACGCCGCAGACCGGCGGCACCGTGATCGCGATCATGGCCGATGACACCGATTTCGTGCATGCCGGCGTGCCGCTGGTCCGTTTCGATCCGACCGACGCGAAGGTCGCGCTGGCGCAGGCCGACGCGAACCTGGCGCAGACCGTTCGCCAGGTGCGCACGCTGTACGCGAACAACGGCACGTTCGAGGCGCAGATCAAGCTGCGCGAGGCCGACGTGGTGCGAGCGCAGAGCGATCTGAGCCGGGCCGCCGACGATCTGAAGCGGCGCGAGTCGCTGGCGGCGACCGGCGCGGTGTCGAAGGAGGAACTCGAGCATGCGCGCACCCAGGTTGCGACCGCGCGCAGCGCGCTGGCGGCCGCGCAGGCCGGCGTCGTCGCCGCGCGCGAACAACTGGCGAGCAACGAATCGATGACCGAAGGCACGACGCTCGAGCACCATCCCAGCGTGCAGGCCGCCGCGGCCAAGGTGCGCGAGGCCTATCTGGCGCTGCAGCGCACCACGATTCCCGCGCCGGTGGACGGCTATGTCGCGCGGCGCACGGTGCAGCTCGGCCAGCGCGTCGCGCCCGGCACGCCGTTGATGTCGATCGTGCCTTTGAGCCAGGTCTGGGTCGACGCGAACTTCAAGGAGGGGCAGCTGCGCAACATCCGCATCGGCCAGCCGGTCAAGCTGACCGCCGACGTCTACGGCGGCAAGGTCGATTACAACGGGCGGGTCGTCGGTCTGGCCGCCGGCACCGGCGCCGCGTTCGCGCTGCTGCCGGCGCAGAACGCGACCGGTAACTGGATCAAGGTGGTGCAGCGGGTGCCGGTGCGCATCGCGCTAGAGCCGAAGCAGCTTGCTGCGCATCCGCTTCGCGTCGGACTGTCGATGAACGTCACGGTCGATATCCGCAGCAAGCAAGGCAAGACGCTGGCCGACGCGCCGACCGATCAGACCCCGGCGCAGACCGAGGTGTATGCGTCGCAGGACGACGGCGCGAACGCCGAGGTGCGCCGCGTGATCGCCGAGAACGCCGGCGGAAAGGTCGCACCACGTGGACTCGGCGGCGCCGCACCCGGCAAGGATGCGGCGGCGGTCGCGAAAAGGGCCGCGAACCCGGCCGCGCTGCGCACCGGCGCAGCGCCGGCGATGGCGTTGAACTGAGCCGGCGCGGCCCGCGGGTGATCGCTGCGCTGGCCTCGGCGCCGCGGCATCGAAGAGGCAGACCTACATGACAGCCGACTCCAGATACGCAGAGCAGCCGCCGCTCGAAGGTTCGTTGCGCATGTGGGGCACGATTGCCCTGTCGGCCGCCACGTTCATGAACGTGCTCGATTCGTCGATCGCGAACGTTTCGCTGCCGGCGATCGCGGGCGACCTCGGCGTCAGCCCGAATCAGGGTACCTGGGTCATCACCAGCTTCGCGGTCGCGAACGCGGTGTCGGTGCCGCTGACCGGCTGGCTGTCGGAGCGCTTCGGCCAGGTCCGGCTGTTCGTCGGCAGCGTGCTCTTGTTCGTGCTGTGTTCGTGGCTGTGCGGACTGGCGCCGAACATGACGCTGCTGATCGTGTTCCGGGTGCTGCAGGGTTTCGTCGCCGGGCCGATGATCCCGTTGTCGCAGTCGCTGCTGCTGACCATCTACCCGAAGGCGATGGCCGGCATGGCGATGGCGATGTGGTCGATGACGGTGCTGATCGCGCCGGTGGTCGGACCGCTGCTCGGCGGCTGGATCACCGACAACATCTCGTGGCCGTGGATCTTCTACATCAACATTCCGGTCGGGCTGATCGCTGCGACGGCGATCGTCGCGATCTTCCGCAAGCGCGAGAGCCCGACGCACAAGCGGCCGATCGACGCGATCGGCCTCGGGGCGCTGGTGATCTGGGTCGGTTCGCTGCAGGTGCTGCTCGACAAGGGCAAGGAACTCGACTGGTTTCATTCGTCCCTGATCATCGCGCTCGCGGTGGTTGCCGCCTTGGGCTTCGTGTTTTTCCTGATCTGGGAGCTGACCGACAAGCACCCGGTGGTGGACCTGACGCTGTTCGCCAAGCGCAACTTCTGGGCTGGCACGGTCACGATGTCGATCGGCTACGGGTTGTTCTTCGGCCTGGTCGTGCTGCTGCCGCTGTGGCTGCAGCAGTTCATGGGCTACACCGCGACCGACGCCGGCATGGTGCTGGCGCCGGTCGGGGTGCTGGCGCTGGTGCTGTCGCCGGTCGTCGGCAAGAACCTGGCGAAGCACGATCCGCGCTACTACGCCACGGTTTCGTTCCTGGTGTTCGCGCTGGTGATGTGGATGCGCTCGCGCTTCAACACCGAGTCGGACTTCGACACCATCATGGTGCCGACCATCATCCAGGGCATAGGCGTGGCGACCTTCTTCATCCCGCTGAACCTGATCACGCTCGCCGGACTGCCGCAGCACCGGCTGCCCAGCGCTTCGGGCCTCGCGAATTTCGTGCGCATCACCGCTGGAGCGTTCGGCACCTCGATCACGACCACGATGTGGGAGAACCGCGCTTCGTTGCACCACGCGCAGCTGGCCGAGACGGTGACCGGGACCAATCAAGCTGCGGTCGGCGCGCTCGCGGGCCTGCAGGCGCACGGCTTCAGTGCCGAGCAGGCGCTCGGGGTGGTGAACCGGATGGTGACGGATCAGGCGTTCATGATTTCGGCGGACGAAATCTTCTGGCTGTCGGCGGTCATCTTCATCGTGATGATTCCGCTGATCTGGCTGACGCGCCCCGACCATCACACCGGCGGCGCGCAGGTCGGCGCCGGCGCGCACTGAAGGTCGCGTCCAGGACTCGGCGCGGGGCCCGCTGCAGTTATTTGGCGGGAGGCGCGGCGGCTGCGCGGTGGGTTTCGCTGCTGCCCTGATTCGGCGGGTTCGCCGCCTGCCGGCGCCGATCGAGGAACGCCAGGATTTCCCCGACGATGCCGCGCCGGAACGCGAGCACGCACAGCACGAAGACCGCGCCGATGATCACCATGACCCAGGAACCGACCTTGTCCGCCAACTGGTCCTGCACCGTGCTGATGACGCCGGCGCCGAGCACCGGACCGAAGAAGGTGCCGACGCCGCCGACCAGCGTCATCAGGATCACCTCGCCCGACGTCGCCCAATGCACGTCGGACAGCGTCGCGAAACCCATCACCAGCGTCTTCATCGAACCGGCCAGACCCGACAGCGTGGCCGACAGCACGAACGCCAGCAGCTTGTAGCGGTCGACCCGGTAGCCCAGAGAAATGGCGCGCGGCTCGTTCTCGCGGATCATCTTCAGCACCTGGCCATACGGCGAGTGCACGATGCGCGAAATGAAGAGATAGGCCAGCACGAACACCACGGCGACGAAGTAGTACATCGCGACGTCCGAGTGCAGCGACAACACGCCGAACAAGGTGCCGCGCGGGACGCCCTGCAGCCCGTCCTCGCCACCGGTGAACGGGGCTTGCAGGCAGAAGAAGAAGACCATCTGCGCCATCGCCAGCGTGATCATCGCGAAGTAGATGCCCTGGCGCCGGATCGACACCGCGCCCATCACGAGACCGATCAACGCCGAGGTCACCATGCCGGCCAGCAGGCCGGCGAGCGGCGGCCAATGGAGCGCGGTCACCACCCAGCCACAGACGTAGGCAGCCATGCCGAACAGCGCCGCGTGGCCGAACGACAGCAAGCCGGTGTAGCCGAGCAACAGGTTGAACGCGCAGGCGAACAGTGCGAAGCACAGCAGCTTCATCACGAACACCGGGTACACGCCGAGCCAGGGCAAGATCGCCAGCAAAACCAGCAAGATGGCATAGGTGATGCGGACCCGCAGGGTGGCGGCGCCAGACGAAACCATGGATCAGGCCTCCTTGCCGAACAGGCCTGCCGGCCGCAGCACCAGCACGATCACCATCACGACGAAGATGATGACGTTGGACGCCTCCGGGTAGAACACCCGCGTGAAGCCCTCGATCACGCCGAGCCCGAGGCCGCTGACGACCGAGCCGATGATCGAGCCCATGCCGCCGATCACGACCACCGCGAACACCACGATGATCATGTTTTCCCCCATCAGCGGCGTGACGTTGATGATCGGCGCCGCCATCACGCCGGCCAGCGCGGCCAGCGCGGCGCCGCCGCCGTAAGTGAGCATCACCAGAACCGGCACGTTGACGCCGAATGCCTGCACCAGCGGCGCGTTCTCGGTGCCGGCGCGCAGGTAGGCGCCAAGCCGCGTGCGCTCGATCAGGAGCCAGACGGCGATGCAGATCGCGATCGATGCGACGATCACCCAGGCCCGGTAGTTCGGCAGCACCATGAAGCCGAGGTTGGTCGCTCCGGCCAGCAGGTCCGGTGTCGGGTACGACTGGCCCGACACCCCGTATTCATAACGAAACAGGCCTTCGATGATCAGCGCCAGGCCAAAGGTCAGAAGCAACCCGTACAGCGGGTCGAGCTTGTACAGATGGCGCAGGAACAAGCGTTCGATCACGACACCGACAACGCCGACGATCAGCGGCGCGAGCACCAGCGCGAACCAGTAGTTGACGCCGAACGAGTCGAGCAGGATCCAGCCGGCGTAGGCTCCCATCATGTAGAGCACGCCGTGCGCGAAATTGATGATGCCAAGCAGCCCGAAGATCACCGCCAGACCGAGGCTGAGCATCGCGTAGAACGCGCCATTGACCAGCCCCAGCATCAGCTGGCCGAGAAAAGCCTGCAGGGGAATTCCGAAAATGTCCATCGTGCCTTTAGCACCCGTTCACGGGCCGGCCGTCTTCGAGACGGCCGGCCCGCGCGGGCACCGTCATGCCTGGGTTCGTGCTTCTCAGTGCTTCACCAGCGGGCAGGTGGAGTCGGCCAGCGGCGTGTAGGCCTGGTCACCGGGATAAGTGGCGACCAGCTTGTAGTAATCCCACGGCTCCTGCGATTCCGCCGGCGTCTTGACCTGGTACAGGTGCATGTCGTTGAGCAACAGACCATCGGCGCGGATGTGCCCATTCTTGACGAACATGTCGTTGATCTTCATCTTCTTGAGCTCGGCCATCACCTTGGTGCCGTCGATCGTGCCGGCCTTCTTCGCGGCCTCGAGCCAGCTCATCGTCGCGGAGTAGTCGCCGGCCTGGATGAAGCTGGGCATGCGATGGTACTTGTCGAAGAAGCGGCGTGCGAACTTGCGCGATGCCGCGTCCTCGTTCCAGTACCAGGGCGCAGCCAACTGCAGCCCTTCGGTCGCCTTCAGGCCCAGCGCGTGGATGTCGTTGATGAATACCAGCAAGCCGGCGACCTTCATGGTCTTGGTGATGCCGAATTGCGAAGCCGCCTTCATGGAGTTGTCGAAGTCGCCACCGGCGTTGGCCAGCGCCAGGATCTGTGCCTTGGAAGACTGCGCCTGCAGCAGGAACGACGAGAAATCGGACGCGCCGAGCGGTGCCAGCACCGATCCCAGGACCTTGCCGCCGTTGGCGTCGACGACCTTCGTCGCATCGGCTTGAAGTGACTTGCCGAAGGCGTAGTCAGCCGTCAGGAAGTACCAGGTTTTGTAGCCCTGCTTGATCAGCGCCTTGGCCGCCACGTTCGCCAGAGCCACGGTGTCGTAGCCGTAGTGAACGGTGTAGGCATTGCAGTCCTGGTTGGTCAGGCGCGCCGAGCCCGGGCCAACGGACATGATTGGAATTTTCCCCTGGTCGGCCACCTTGGACATGGCCAGGTTCACGCCCGAATTCGTGCCGCCGACCAGCATCGCAATGTGGTCCTCCGAGATCCATTTGCGCGCGACGGAACTGCCGATGTCGGCCTTGTTCTGGTGGTCCGCCGACAGCACTTCGATCGGGCGGCCGAGCAATTTGCCACCGAAGTCCTGCACGGCCCATTTGACCATCTCGACCCCTGCCGGGCCGTCGATGTCGGCATAAACGCCCGACAGGTCGGTGATCATCCCGATCTTGATCGGACCCGTGTCCTGCGCCTGCGCTGCCACGCCGGCAACGCCGATGGCCAGAGCCGCGACGAGTGCTTTCAATTTCATCGGTATTTCCTTTTTGAGTTGGACGGTAGGCGCGTTCCGGGCAAGTGCCTAAACCCCGAGATGATCTTGCAACATCGCCATGTTCTGCTCGAGTTCGGCCTGCCGGAACTCGCGCACGATGCGGCCGTGCTCCATCACGTAGAAGCGGTCCGCGAGCGGCGCCGCAAAGTGGAAATTCTGCTCGACCAGCACGATCGTGTAGCCCTTGGCCTTGAGCGCCATGATGGTCTCGGCGAGCTTTTGCACGATCACCGGCGCCAGCCCTTCCGAGATCTCGTCGAGCAGCAGCAGTTGCGCGCCGGTGCGCAGGATGCGCGCGACCGCGAGCATCTGCTGCTCGCCGCCCGAAAGGCGTGTGCCGGGGCTGCCGGCGCGCTCCTTCAGGTTCGGGAACATCGTGTAGATCTCGCTCACGCTCAGGCCGCCGGACGCGACCACTGGCGGCAGCATCAGGTTCTCCTCGGCACTGAGGCTGGCGAAGATGCCGCGCTCCTCGGGGCAGTAGCCAATGCCAAGCCGCGCGATGCGGTGCGGCGAAAGCTTGATGGTTTCCTCGCCGTTGATCAGGATCGATCCGGCGCGCGAGCCGGTCAGGCCGACGATTGCGCGCAGCGTGGTGGTGCGCCCCGCGCCGTTGCGCCCGAGCAGCGTCACGACTTCGCCGCGATTTACCGCGAGGTCGACGCCGTGCAGCACATGCGATTCGCCGTACCAGGCGTTCAGTCCCTTGATGCGCAGCAATTCGGCGCTCATCACTGGGCTCCTTGCAGCGTCGTGCTGGCCGTGCCCATGTAGGCTTCAATCACCTGCGGGTTCCTGGAGACTTCGTCGTACGGCCCGTCGGCGATGATGGCGCCGCTTTGCAGCACCGTGATGCGGTCGGCGATGGACGACACCACGTTCATGTTGTGCTCGACCATCAGGATCGTGCGGTTCGCCGCGACCTTGCGGATCAACTCGGTGACGCGGCCCACGTCCTCGTGGCCCATGCCCTGGGTCGGTTCGTCGAGCAGCATCAGGTCGGGCTGCAGCGCCAGCGTGGTCGCCAGTTCCAGCGCGCGCTTGCGGCCGTACGACAGAGACGCGGTGAGCGTGTCGGCGAACGGCTCGAGCCCGACCTCGGCCAGCAGTTCGTGCGCGCGCTCGTGCAGCGGGTACAGCGTCTTCTCGGCCTTCCAGAAATGGAACGACGTGCCCAGGTTGCGCTGCAGCGCGCCGCGCACGTTCTCCAGCACCGTCATGTGCGGAAACACCGCCGAGATCTGGAACGAGCGCACGATACCGCGTCGCGCGGTCTGCGCCGGATTCTCGTGCGTGATGTCGACGTCGTTGTAGAGGATACGCCCGGCGGTGGGCGTCAGGAACTTGGTCAGCAGGTTGAAGAAGGTGGTCTTGCCGGCGCCGTTCGGTCCGATCAGTGCATGAATATGCCCTCGCTTGACCTTCAGATCGACCGCGGCGACGGCAACAAAGCCCTTGAACTCCTTGGTCAACCCCTGCGTCTCTAGAACATACTCTGCCGACAAAACTCCTCCGTCCGTCGCTGGATCGCCCGGAGCACCGGCCACACGCCGGCTGCCCACTGCTCGGGAAAGTCTAGCATCCTAGGCATTGCCCGCGCGCCGCGGTATCGGGTGAAACGCTTAGCGAATCGTTACAGCTTCAGGTGTTCCGCATAGCCGGTCAGCTCCAGATAGCCGCGCCCCACGCGCTGCCCCTGTGCGCCCACGAGATCGCTCAGGCCTTCCCAGTAGATCGTGCCGGTCGATGCCCGGCTGTCCTCCTCCTGGTCGTCGATCACCGGCCGCACGGTGAAGCGGCCGACCGGCGTGGACAGGCCCCATTGCACCGGATAGACCGTGCCGGTGGCCGGGCTGGTCCAGCGCCGCTGCGGGCTGAACACGACCTCGCCGCGGCGGAACACGCGCAGCGCGAGCGCCGGTGATCGATAAGAACCCCCGTCCCACAGCGCGTTGCCGGCACGATCCCGCACCTGGAATGCCGTCAGTGCGCCGCCGTCATGGAGATTCATGCCGATCCAGTCCCAGCCGACGGCGTTCGGAGCGAGCAGTTCGTCGCTCCATTCATGGTCCAGCCAGGCGCGGCCGCTGGCAATGCGCCACGACTGCCGGGCCAGATGCAGCACGCCATGCACCGCGAGCTGCGGCTCGCTGTAGTAGTGGCTGATCTCGTCGGCCTGCGGCCCCTTGCGCGACAGGCCCTGGTCGCCCTGCAGCAGCACCGGCTGCGTTTCACCCAGCCGCAGGTCCAGCCCGAATCCATCCGCAGGCAGCCGGGCCAGATAGCTGCCCCCGTGCCGGACCAGCGTCCAGTCGCGCAGCCGCAGGTCGGTGTCGGTCTCGCTGGCCGACGCCAGATCGAACCCCGGCGTTCCCGAAGCGCGGGCGCTGCGCTGATCGTGCAGCAGCCGCCGGCCTGTCACGTCGGTCAGCGCCGCGTGCGCGAAGTACAGCTGGCGCGCAGCGAACGGCGAGGGCAGATCCTGCGTCTGCGCCACGCGCGAACGAAAGAACGTGAGCTGGAAGCCGAATTCGCGTTGGTCTTGCGCGGCGTCGCTCTGCGCGTACCCGGTGACGTACCACCACTCGGTGCGAAAGCGCGGATGGCTGCCGAAATCGCGCGGAAACCTCATCGGCTCGCGAAGGTCGTGGTCGGCCGCGCCGGTCGCTTGCGCGGCCCGCGCCGGGGCTATCGCTGCGCTGCCGAGACCGGCCGCGGCCAGCGCAAGCAGGCGCCGCCGCGACGCATCGATCCGGCCGTCGGCCCGTGCGCGATCCGCCCAAAAGGGTGCGGATGTGTTCATGCATCGATTCTCGCAGCGCGGGGCGCCTCTGTCCCGTCCTTCTCCGATGCCGTTGCCCGTGCTTGTTCCTACAATGCAGATTCATCCTGCCCACGGAGCAACGCATGATCGTCGAGAGGATCTGGACCGGCAACGCCTGGCGCAACTACAACTATCTTGTCGCTTGCCCCGAGACTGGCGAGGCGCTCGCGATCGACCCGCTGGATCACGAGAAAACGCTGGCGACCGCGAAGGCGCGCGGCTGGCGCATCACCCAGGTGTTGAACACGCATGAACATCTGGACCATACCGGCGGCAACGCCGCCGTGATCGCGGCGACCGGCGCGAAGCTGATCGCGCACCACGCAACCGGCGGCCGCATTGCGGGCGTAGACCGCGGGGTGAAGGCGGGCGACGTGATCAAGGTCGGCAAAACGGTGGAGCTCGAATGCATGGACACGCCCGGCCACACGATGTGCCATGTCTGCCTGCGCTCGCACACCGACCAGCCGGCGCTGTTTTGCGGCGACACGCTGTTCAACGCCGGCGCCGGCAACGTGCACAACGGCGGCAGCGTGGATGCGTTGTTCACGACCTTCGTCGACCAGCTCGCCAAGCTCCCGGACGACACGCGGGTCTACCCGGGCCACGACTACATCGAAAACAACCTGCGCTTCACGCTCGCGCACGAACCCGGCAATCAGGATGCGAAGCAACTGCTGCCGAGCGTCACCGAGCACGATCCGTCGCGCGCGCCGGTGACGACGCTGGCCGAGGAAAAGCGGATCAACACCTTTCTGCGCCTCGCGAGCCCCGGCCTGATCGCGAAGCTGCGCGAAGCCCATCCGGACCTGCCCGAGAACCCCGACGCGAAGACGGTGTTCACGCTGTTGCGCGAGCTGCGCAACCGCTGGTGAATCCGCACGAAGCGCTGCACCGGATTCAGGGTTCCCAACCGTCTCTGCTTCAGATGAACACCGAGACTCCAGAACGAGATCCGCTTGCGGCGGCGCCGGGCGCGGCGCCGCGCCGGATCGAAGACCTGCCGGGGCCGCGCGCGCTGCCCTGGTTTGGCAACACGCTGCAGATCAGGCTCACCGACATGCACCGCCAGCTCGAGGGCTGGAGCGAGCAGTTCGGCAGCGTGTTCCGCATCGACTTCGGACCGCGCGTCGCACTGATCGTCGCCGACCACGAGGTGATCGCCCAGGTGCTGCGCGAGCGGCCGCAGCAGTTCCTTCGTCCGCAGAGCGGCGCGAAGATTTCGCGCGAGATGGGGTTCGATCAGGGGGTGTTCTTTGCGAACGGCGAAGTCTGGCAACGCCAGCGCCGCATGGTGATGGCCGGGCTCGACCCGGCGCACATCAAGGCCTACTTCCCGAGCCTGCTGCGGGTCACCGAGCGGCTGCGCGCACGCTGGCAAGCGGCGGCGCGTTCGCACGGCAGCATCGACCTGCAGGCCGATCTGATGCGGTTCACGGTCGACGTGGTCGCAGGGCTGGCGTTCGGCGCCGAGGTCGACACGCTGTCGGGCGATGAGGACGTGATCCAGCGTCATCTGAACAAGATATTTCCGGCGCTGTCGCGCCGGCTGTTCTCCATCGTGCCGTACTGGCGCTTTGTCAAGCTACCCAGGGACCGCGAACTCGAGCGCAGCGTCGCCGAGGTGCAGGCGGCGGTGCGTGGTTTCGTCGCGGCGGCGCGCGAGCGAATCGGGGCCGATCCGAGCCTGCGCGAGCATCCGCACAATCTGCTGGAGGCGATGATCAACGCGGCCGACCAACCGGGCAGCGGCCTGACCGACCAGGACGTGGCCGGCAACGCGGTCACGATGCTGCTCGCCGGCGAGGACACGACGGCAAACACGCTGGCCTGGATGATCCACCTGCTGCACCGGCACCCAGAGGCGCTTGCGCGCGCGCGCGCCGAGGTGCTGCAGGCCGCGGGCGAGCCGGCCGCGTTCACGCTGGAAGCGATGAGCCGGCTCGACTATCTGGAAGCCTGCGCGCACGAGACGATGCGGCTGAAACCGGTCGCGCCGATCATCGCGGCCGAGGCCGTGCACGACACAACGGTGGCCGGCGTCACGGTCCCGGCCGGCACCGTGGTGATCGGCCTGATGCGCCGTGACAGCCTGCGCGAGCAATACTTTGCCAACGCGCATGCATTCGACCCCCAGCGCTGGCTGGATGATGCCGGCACGGCGCGTGCGGCGGCGTCGTCGAAGCGGGTCGCGATGCCGTTCGGCGCCGGCCCGCGCATGTGCCCGGGACGCTACCTTGCGTTGCTCGAAATCAAGATGGCCGCGGCAATGCTGCTGTCCTCGTTCGACATCGCCGAGGTCGGTTCGAGCGCGGGCGCCGAGGTGCCCGAGCGGCTCGCGTTCAGCATGGGGCCTGTGGGCTTGCGTATGCGCCTCGTCGAGCGCCGGACTGTCGCGGTCGATTGACCGGCCGGCACGCGCGTGAACCGGCGCCGATCGCGGCGGCGTTCGCGCCACGCATCGGCTCACCAGGGCGCACCAAGGTTCACCAGTCCTCCTTGACCGCAAGCACCGCGTCGCGCCCCGCCGCGGCACGGCCCGCGATCGCGGCGGTGGCGGTGCCGGCCAGCACGACGGCGACGCACAGCAGCAGCAGCCGGCCCCAGGGCAGCAGCAGGTCCATTGTCCAGTGGAAGCTCTGCGGGTTGACCACGCGCACCAGAATCAGCGAGACGCCGAGGCCGAGGATGAGCCCCGCCGCGGCGCCGATCGCGGTCCAGGCCACGCCTTCGCCGGCGACCACCGCGAGGATCTGGCGCTGGGTGAGGCCCAGGTGCGCGAGCAGGCCGAACTCGCGCCGCCGCGCCAGCACCTGCGCGCCGAACGACGCGGCGACGCCGAACAGGCCGATCACGATCGCGACCGCCTGCAGCCAGTAGGTGACCGCGAAACTGCGATCGAAGATGCGCAGCGAGTTCGCGCGGATCTGCGCCGCCGACGCGAATTCGAGCAGCGTGCCTTGTTGCGTCTGTGTTTGCGCCAGCGCACGGATCTGCTGCTGGACCAGCGCCGGGTCAGCCCCGGGCCGCAGCCACAGCGCGAGGTCGTTCACGCGCCGGTCGCCGGTCAGGCGTTCGTAGTCGCTGCGCGCGATCGCGACCGCGCCGAACTGGCGCGCATAGTCGCGCCACACGCCTGCTACGAAAAATATAGCTAATTTGGTAGAACCATATTGGGCTCCAGCGCTAAAAAGCTTGGAGAACTGGGGAAATGCCGTGCCCGGACGCGCGCCATACAGGTCGACCACCGCTTCGCTGACGTAGATCGCAATGCGGCCCGGCGGCACCGGCAGCGCCGGCGCGAGCAGCGGCAGCTCGGTCGCGCCCGCGCCGAGCTCGCGCGCGATCAAGGTCACCGGCGGCTCGCCGCGCGCGAGCAGGAGCCGCGTGCTGCGCTGCGCGCTCACACGCTGCACGCCGGGCAGCCGCGCGATCGCCTGCACCAGCGGCGGCGGCAGGTACGCGGTGTCGCCGCTGCCGGCCGTGATCGCGGTGCGCAGGTACAGGTCGGCCGGCAGAACCTGGTCCAGCCAGTGCAGCACCGAGCCGCGAAAGCTCGTGACCATCACCGTCAGCGCGACCGCCAGGCTGAGCGCCGCGACCACGCCGCTGACCGCGACCGCCGCGTCGTGGCGCATGCGGCGCGCGCGCTCGACCGCCAGCAGCGGCAGCAGCCGGCGCTGCAGCCGCGGCGCGAGACGATCGAGCAACAGCGCGATCGGTCCGGGCAGGGCGACGATGCCGCCGACCAGCAGCAGCGCGACCGCGAGGTACGCTGCGAGCGGCATGCCGAACACCGGCGGCGCGAGCGTCAGCAGAGCCCCGGCCGCGATCAGCACCGCACCGATCCATGGCGCGCGCGTACCGTGGGTCGTGACGGCGAGACCCTTGAGCGCGACCGCCAGCCGAATCCGCTGTGCAGCCCGGGCCGGCCAGGCGGCCCCGGCGAGCGCGGTCAGCACGCCGAGCGCGCCGTAGATCAGCGCTGCGGTCCAGCTCCACTGCAGCGCCGGGGATTCGCCTGCGAAGTAGCCGCCGCCCAGGTCGCCGCCGAGGAGCTTCAGGCCCAGCGCGGCCAGACCCGCGCCGAGGACGAGACCCGCGACGCTGCCGACCACGCCGAGCGCACCTGCCTCGATCAGCACCAGCGTGAGCCGCTCACGCGCGGTCAAACCCAGCACCGCGAGCAGCGCGAACTGAGGGCCGCGTTTTGCGACGCCGAGCGCCAGCACCGAATACACCAGGAACGCGCCGGTGAACAGTGCGACCAGCGCCAGCACGGTCAGGTTGACCCGGTACGCGCGCGACACGTTGCCGACGCTCTGCAACGTGTCGCCGGGATCGCTCGCCGTCACGTCGCCCGGCAGCGCGAGCGAGCGCACGAACGCGGCGCGGTCGGCGCCGGGAACCAGCCGCAGGTCGATCCGCGACAGACGTCCGAGCTGTCCGAACAGCACCTGTGCCGCGGCAATGTCCATCACCGCGAGCGGTGCGCCGCTGGCCGCGACGCTGCCGGCGACTCGCACCTGTCGCAGCGCCAGCCCGCTTTGCAGCTCCAACGCCTCCGGCAGCGTGCCGTCCGCGCGCCGCAAAGCCGTGCGCGCCGCCGCGTTCAAAAACACGTTGCCCGGGGTCAGCATCGCCATCCGGTCCGCGCCGTCCCGCGGGCGCGGCAGCAGCGCCGGTGCCAGCTGCGCGACGACCAGCGCATCGACCCCGATCACGCGCAGCGGCACGCGGCCGGCGGTGGTGACCGCGTAGGTGGACAGTTCCAGCACCGGGCTCGCGAGCACGACCTGCGGCGCCTGCGCGACTCTGGCGAACAGCCGGTCGTCGAACGTGCCGCGCGCCGCGCGCAGCGTCAGGTCGGGCCGACCGTCGACCGAGCGCACCGCCGCCGAGAATGCGTCGAGCGCCGATCCGTTGATCAACTGAACCGAGAACGCGAGCGCGACGCCGAGCATCACCGCGACCACGGCCGCCGCATTGCGCCAGCGGTGGTGGCGCAGTTCCTGCCAGCTGAAAGTCGAAAGCAGCGCGAGCATATGCGGCTATTTTGCCGGCCGGCGCCGCAGGTACAAGGCCGCCGCCGTACACTCACTTCAGTTGTTTCACCGCGCTGCGCGTCACCCGAATCACATGAATCGAGAAGGCACCGAAGGCCGCGGAGCAGGCCGTGCGCGGACACCCGCGGAGCCGGCTTCGCCGGTCCGCTGGGTGTGCCCCCGTGAGGGGGTTGGCGTAGCGACACGCAGTGCGCGCAGCCTGGGGGTGGGGTAGTCTCATGCCGATCAGCTGGCTTACCGCGCTGAAGATGGTTCCATGGGCGGACGTGATCGGCGCCGCGCCGACGGTGGTCGACGGCGCGAGGAAGCTCTGGAGCTCGGTAGCAAAAAAACCGTCGCCGCCGGCGCTGCAGAGCGATCCGGCCGACGCGAACCCGGGCGCGCTCGAGGCGCGCATCGCCGCGCTCGAGGCCACGGTCGGCAGCCTGCATCAGCAGATGATCGAGTCGTCGAAGCTGATCCAGACACTGGCCGAACAGAACGCGCAGCTGATTGCGCGCATCGAGATGCTCCGCAGGCGCATGCAGCGGCTCGGGCTGGCCACGATCGTGTTCGCGGTGATCGCGGTTGCAGCACTGCTGGTGGCGCGGCATGGCGCGTGAACGGCGTGGGCCGCGAAGACGATAGTCAGCGTGCGGCGTACCCTTCTGACCGCAGCGATCATCGAAGGAGACATCACCATGGCCGGACCGACCGTCGCTTTCTGGCAGCAACGCTTCGACGAGCACAACACGCCCTGGGACCGCGGCGCGCCGAATCCGCAGTTGCTCGCATGGCTGGCTGGCGGCGCGCTCGCGCCATGCCGGATCGCGGTGCCGGGCTGCGGCAGCGGCTGGGAGGTGGCCGAGTTCGCGCGCCGCGGCTTCGAGGTCGTCGCGATCGACTACACCCCGGCCGCAGTCGAGAAGACCCGGGCCCGGCTCGCGCAGCACAAGCTCGCGGCGCAGGTGGTGCAGGCCGACGTGCTGAGCTATGCGCCCGATCGGCCGTTCGACGCGGTGTACGAGCAGACCTGCCTGTGCGCGATCCACCCGGACCGCTGGCGCGGCTACGCGGCCCAGCTGCGGCAATGGCTGCGGCCCGGCGGCGATCTGTGGGTGATGTTCATGCAGGGGCCGCGGCCCGAAGCGACCGAGCAGGGGCTGATCCAGGGCCCGCCGTACCACTGCGACATCAACGGCATGCGCGCGTTGCTCCCTGAGCCGGAGTGGCACTGGCCGGCGCCGCCGTACGTGAAGGTACCGCATTCGGCGCTGTTTCACGAGCTCGGCGTGGTTCTGACGCGGCGCTGAGCATTGGGCAACATGCGCTCCGGCAGTCGCGTCGATCCATCGGTGCAAGGTCCGAGGTGGTCCCGGCATGGCGCATGAACCGCGACTGACGCGCGAGCTGCGCCTGCTGCTGCACGGCCGGCGCACCGCGGCGCTCGGCAGCATCGCGGACGACGGCAGCCCGTTCGTCTCGATGGTGCCGTACGCGATTGAGCCCGGGCAGGCGCTGCTGGTGCTGCACGTAAGCAGCTTGGCTGCGCACACCCGTCATCTGCGGGCGAGCCCGCGCGTGTCGCTGCTGGTGACAGAGCCGGAGGTGGAGGGCGCGCCGGTGCACGCGCTGCCGCGCGTGACGCTGGATGGCGAAGCCGCGCTGCTCGAACCCGTGGACGCGCGCCGGCCGGCCTGCGCCGCTGCGTACCTCGCACGCTTTCCCGAGGCCGAATTCATGACGCAGCTCGGCGACTTTCGTTTCGCTCTGGTGCGCGTTACCGGTGCGCGCCACGTCGCCGGTTTCGGCGCGGCGCGCGATGTCGATGCGCTCGAAGTCGAGCAGGTGCTGCGCGCGCCTGCGGATTCGTGATGCGCAGCGCCGATCCGAACACGCCCGGCGCGTTGCATCGCGCAGCTGGTGCGCGCTGCGTCACCCGAAGCCGCGGCTCGTGAGCCGCAGCACGCGGTCGGCGCGCGCGGCTGCGGCATCAGAATGCGTGACCAGCAGCAGCGAGGCGCCACGCTCGCGGGTCTGCCGGATCAGCGCGTCCAGCACCCGCGCGCCGGTGGTCGGGTCCAGGTTGCCGGTCGGCTCGTCGGCCAGCAGCAGCGCCGGGCGGTGCACCAGCGCGCGCGCGATCGCGACGCGCTGCAGTTCGCCGCCGCTGAGCTGTTGCGGCAATCTCGCTCCGAGTCCGTGCAGGCCGACCGCATCGAGCATGGCCTGCACGCGCGCGTCGTCCTCGATGCCCTGCAGCATCAGCGGCAGCGCGACGTTCTGCGCTGCGTCCAGATGCGGCAGCACGTGAAACGCCTGGAATACGAAGCCGATGCGGCGCCTGCGCAGCAGCGCGCGGTCGTCGTCGTTCAATGCGCCGATGTCGATGCCGTCGAGGTGGATAGTCCCGCCGTCCCAGTCGTCGAGTCCGGCGATGCAGTTGAGCAGCGTCGACTTGCCGACGCCGGACTCGCCGACGATCGCGACGAATTCACCGGGCTGCAGCTCAAGCGAGACGTTCTCGAACACCGATTGCTCGCCGTAGCGCTTCGCGAGCGCGTCGACGACCAGGGTCACTGCGAGCCTTCCCGCGCGCTGCTGGCCGCCGCCTCATTGGCGTCGTCCGTCGCGCGGCGCACCAGCGCCAGCACCTGCGCGATCGCGTCCGGGTCGTCGCAGGCGACGACCTGGCGCTCGTGCATCGCGCGCAGCCAGGTCAGCTGGCGCTTCGCGAGCTGGCGTGTCGCGAACACCGCACGGTCGCGCAACTCGGCCGTGGTCGGCGCGGCGCCGTGCGGCATGGTTTCGTTCGCGGCCAGCCAGGCCCAGGCCTGCCGGTAGCCGACGCAGCGCATCGCCGGCAGGTCGGCGTTCAGGTCGCCGCGCGCGCGAAGGGCCCGCACTTCATCGAGAAAGCCTTGCTCCAGCATCGCGTCGAAGCGGCGCGCGATCCGCGCATGGAGCCAGCCGCGGTCCCGCGGTTCCAGGGAAACAATCGCCACACCCGGCTCCAGTTCTTCGCGGTCAGCTCCTGTTTTGATAGTGTGGTAAACGGACAGCGGCCGGCCTGACACCCGGTGCACTTCGAGCGCACGGGCGATGCGCTGCGCATCATGCGGCGCGAGCCGCGCGGCGGTCGCCGGGTCGACGCGCGCCAGCATCTCGTGCATCGCCGGCCAGCCGAGGCGCTGCGCCTCGGCCTGCAGCGCGGCGCGGACCGCCGCGTCGGCCGCCGGCATCTCGTCGATGCCGCGCAGCAGCGCGTTGAAGTACAGCATCGTGCCACCGACCAGCAGCGGCAGGCGACCGCGCGCATTGATCTCGGCGATCAAGCGGCGCGCATCAAACGCGAATTCGGCCGCGCTGTAGGGCTGGCACGGGTCGCGGATGTCGATCAGATGGTGCGGCACCGCCGTGCGTTCGGCCGCGCTCGGCTTCGCGGTGCCGATGTCCATGCCGCGGTACACCAGCGCCGAATCGACGCTGACGATCTCGACCGGCAGTTCGTGCGCGATCGCCAGCGCGGCCGCGGTCTTGCCGGCCGCGGTCGGTCCGGCGAGCGCGATCCAGCGTGGCTCTGGCGTACGCACCGCGGCGCCGTCACAATGACCGTCGTTTGCGTGTCGCAGTGACATCGAAGAGGGCAACCATGAGTCTGAGCAATGCCGGCAACTGGTTTTTCTGGGCTGCGATGTCGGCGGTGTTCGCGGCGCTGACCGCGATTTTCGCCAAGATCGGGCTCGAGGGCGTCGACTCGGATTTCGCGACGCTGATCCGCACCGCGGTGATCATCGTGGTGCTCGCGGCGTTCGTGGCCGCGACCGGCAAGTGGAGCGACCCGCTCGCGCTCTCGCCGCACACCTGGGGCTTCCTGACGCTGTCGGGCCTGGCGACCGGCGCGTCCTGGGTCTGCTACTTTCGCGCGTTGAAGGTGGGCGAAGCGTCGAAGGTTGCGCCGGTCGACAAGTTCAGCCTGGTGCTGGTCGCGCTGTTCGCGGTCCTGTTCCTCGGCGAGCGACCCGGCGCGCGCGACTGGCTCGGCATCGCGCTGGTCGCGGCCGGGGTCGTGCTGCTAGGACTGAAGCGGTAGCTCGTCCACCGTCACACGACGCCTTGTGCCAGCAGCGCGTCGGCGACCTTGACGAAGCCGGCCACGTTCGCGCCGTCGACGTAGCTGACGCTGCCGTCGGCGCGCTGGCCATAGGCCAAACAGGTTTCGTGGATGCTGGTCATGATCGAGTGCAGCCGGGCGTCGACCTCGTCGCGCGGCCAGCTGATGCGCATCGCGTTCTGGCTCATCTCGAGGCCGGAGGTCGCGACGCCGCCGGCGTTGCTCGCCTTGCCCGGCGCGTACAGCACGCCGGCGCGCTCGAACGCCTTCACCGCGTTCGCGGTGCACGGCATGTTCGCGCCTTCGGCGACGCAGAGCACGCCGTTCTTGATCAGGGCCGCCGCGTCCTCGCCGTCGAGCTCGTTCTGCGTCGCGCACGGCAGCGCGACGTCGGCCGGCACGTGCCAGGGCCGCATGCCGGCGTGGAACTCGGCGCCGGTCTGTTTCGCATAGTCGCTGACCCGGCCGTAGTCGTGGTTCTTCACATGCATCAGCTCGGCGAGCTTGGCCGCGTTGAAGCCGGCCTCGTCGACGATGGTGCCGCTGGAGTCCGACACGGTGACGACCTTGGCGCCGAGTGCCATCGCCTTCTCCACCGCGTACTGCGCGACGTTGCCCGAGCCGGACACGCTCACGCGCAGGCCCTGCAGCGAACGGCCGCTGCGCTTGAGCATTTCTTCGGCGAAGTAGACCGTGCCGTAGCCGGTCGCCTCGGGCCGGATCAGCGAGCCGCCGTAGGCGAGGCCCTTGCCGGTGAACACGCAGTCGGCGCGGCGCGTGAGCTTCTTCATCATGCCGGCCATGTAGCCGATCTCGCGGCCGCCGACCCCGATGTCGCCGGCCGGCACGTCGGTGTCCGCGCCCACGTGATGCAGCAGCTCGGTCACGAACGACTGGCAGAAGCGCATGACCTCGCCCGGGCTGCGGCCCTTGGGATCGAAGTCGCTGCCGCCCTTGGCGCCGCCCATCGGTAGCGTGGTCAGTGCGTTCTTGAAGGTCTGCTCGAACGCGAGAAACTTCAGGATCGACAGGTTCACCGACGGATGCAGCCGCAGACCCCCCTTGTACGGTCCGATCGCCGCGCTGTGCTGCACGCGGTAGCCGCGGTTCACCCGCACCTCGCCGTGGTCGTCGACCCAGGAGACTCGGAAGATGATCGCGCGCTCGGGCTCGACCAGCCGCTCGAGCAACCCATGCTCGGCGTAGCGCGGATGTTTTTCGATGTACGGCCAGAGGCTTTCCATCACCTCGGTGACGGCCTGCAGGTACTCCGGCTGACCAGGGTTGAGCTCGGCCACATGGGCGAGGAAGGATTCGGCGGACTTGTGTTTCATCAGGGAAAGGAGCGCGGCCGAGCGGCTGCGAAAGATTTTCGAAAGGGCGTATTTTGCCGTAAGCCCGGGTAGCGCCCGGACGGCGTGCCCGGTCCCTGCCTTCGATGCCCACGCGCTTCAGCGCGGACGCGCCGCAGAGTTGCCGCGGTGTGGCGCGCTCAGCGCCCGCGGAGGAACAGCGCGTCGAGTTCGCGCAGCGAGATCTGGCGCCAGGTGGGACGGCCGTGGTTGCACTGGTCCGATCGCTCGGTGGCCTCCATCTGGCGCAGCAGCGCGTTCATCTCGTCCAGCGTGAGCCGGCGGTTCGCGCGCACCGCGCCGTGGCAGGCCATCGTCGACAGCAGTTCGTTCTGTGCGCGCTGCACCACCTCGCTCGCGTCGTGCAAGCCGAGTTCGGCCAGCACGCTGCGCGCCAGCTCGACCGCATCACCCTGCGCGAGCGCGGCCGGCACCGCGCGCACCGCCAGCGTGCGCGGCGAGAAAGGGCTAATTTCGAGCCCGAGCGTGTGCAGCGTGTCGCCATGGGCTTCGCAGGCCGCGAGCTCCTGCGGCGTCGCCGCGAAGGTCGCCGGCACCAGCAGCGGCTGGCTGGCGATCGCCGAGCCCAGCAACTGCGCTTTTAGCCGCTCGTAAACGATGCGCTCGTGCGCCGCATGCATGTCGACGATCACCAACCCCTGCGCGTTCTCGGCCAGGATGTAGATGCCCTGCAGCTGCGCCAGCGCGCGGCCGAGCGGCCAGATCGTCGAGTCGGCAGCCGCGGCATTCTGCAGCGCATCCGGCGCAGCCGTCGCGGCAGCGCTGCGCGCGCCGGTGGCGGCGCCCACTGGGGTCCCGGCGATCGCAGCGGCGGGTCGCGTGATTTGCCACGGCGCCGGCGCTTCAGAAACGGAGCGACTCGGGGTTGCTTCCAAAACGATAGCTGATTGTGCCCATCGCTCCTGGGCTCGAAGGCTTATTCGTCCCGATTCCTGGGGTGTGATCGGTGCCTGCGGATGCGCTGCTGCTCCGGCACGCGGCGCGGCGAGCGCGTTGTCGAACGCATGGCGCACCGCCTGGTGCACCTCGCGGCTGTCGCGAAAGCGCACCTCGATCTTGCTCGGGTGCACGTTCACGTCGACCCGCGCCGGATCGATGTCGACGAACAGCGCGTACACCGGCTGGCGCTGGCCGTGCAGCACGTCGGCGTACGCGCTGCGCACCGCGTGGCTCAGCACCTTGTCGCGCACGAAGCGGCCGTTCACGTAGCAGAACTGCTGGTCGGCGCGGGCGCGTGCCGCATCCGGGATGCCGGCGCGCCCGGACAGCCGCAGACCACCGCCGTGCCACTCGATCGCGACCGAGCGCGCCACGAAATCCTCGCCGAGCACGTCGGCGATGCGCGCAAGGCGCGCCGCCTCGCCGCTGCCGCAGGCGCGCCACTGCTCCAGCGGCCGGCCGTCGGCCCAGGCCGCGAACGCCACGTCGGGGCGCGCCAGCGCATGGCGCCGCAGCGCGTCGATGCAGTGCGCCTGCTCGGTCGCGTCGGTCTTCAGGAACTTGCGCCGCGCCGGCACGCTCCAGAACAGTTCGCGCACCTCGACCGTGGTGCCGACGGCGCGCGCGGCCGGTTTCAGCTCGCCGCTCGCGCCGTCGAGCAGCCAGCCGTTCGGCTCAGCCGCGGTGCGCGAGCAGACCGTGCATTCGGCGATCGCGTTGATCGCGGCCAGCGCCTCGCCGCGAAAGCCGAGTGTCGCGACCGATTCCAGCTCCTGCAGCGTCGCGATCTTGCTCGTCGCGTGACGGCGCAAGGCCAGCGGCAATTCATGCGGCGCGATGCCGATGCCGTCGTCTTCGAGGGCGATCAGCCGCACGCCGCCGGCGGACAGCCGCAGCGTGACCTCGGTCGCGCCGGCGTCGAGCGCGTTGTCGAGCAGCTCGCGCACCACCGACGCCGGCCGCTCGACCACCTCGCCGGCGGCGATCTGGCTGATCAGCGTGTCAGGCAGTTCCCGGATCGGGCGCCGTGCGCTCACGACAGTTGCCGGGGGGATCGAGTCGGCCGTGGCAGAGGGCGCGATGGAGGGCGCGTTATGGGGCGCGTTCACCGGGTCATTCTAGTGGCCGGGGATAATGCGTCCCCATGGATCTGATCGCGTTCGTCATCGATTTCGTGCTGCACGTGGACCGGCACCTGGAGGCGTTCGTCGCGCAGTACGGCGCCTGGGTCTACGCGCTGCTGTTCCTGGTCGTGTTCGTCGAGACCGGCGTCGTGGTGATGCCGTTCCTGCCCGGCGACTCGCTGCTGTTCGTCGCCGGCGCGATGGCCGGGCTCGGGCTGATGAGCTACCCGCTGACCGTTGCGCTGCTGTTCGCCGCCGCAGTGCTCGGCAACCAGTCGAACTACACGATCGGCCGCCACTTTGGTCCGCGCGTGTTCCAGTGGGAAAGCTCGAAATTCTTCAACAAGCAGGCGTTCGAGCGCGCGCACGCGTTCTACGAGCGCTACGGCGGCATCACGATCGTCGCGGCGCGCTTCATGCCGTTCCTGCGCACCTTCGCGCCGTTCGTCGCCGGCGTCGCGCAGATGACGCGGCGCAAATTCTCGCTGTACGACGTGGCCGGCGGCGCGCTGTGGGTCGGCGGGCTGGTCAGCGCCGGCTACTTCTTCGGCAACATCGCGTTCGTGCGCGCGAACCTGGAGAAGGTGATCTGGGCGATGATCGTGATCCCCGGCCTGATCGCAATCTTCGGCGCCTGGCGCTCGGGCCGGCGCGCCGCGGCGAAGGCGCCGCGCGCCTGAGCAACTCTGAGGTTTTCGTTATGAAGATAACTGTTCTTGGCGGCGGCAACGGCTGCTACGCGGCTGCGGCCGATCTGTCCGAAGCCGGCCATGAAGTGCGTCTGTGGCGGCGCGACGCCGCGGCGCTGCAGCCGGTCGTCGCTGCGGGCACGATCGTTCTGAAGGATGAGAAGGGCCGGCGCGAGGCGGCGATCGCGCTGGCGACCGCCGACATCGGATCGGCGCTGCGGGGCGTCGAGCTGATCGTGATCCCCAGCCCGGCCACCGCGCAGGGCGATATTGCGCGCGCGCTGGCGCCGCACTTGGTCGACGGGCAGGTGGTCTTTCTTCCGCCGGGCACGTTCGGAAGCTATGTGATGGCGCAAGCCGTGCGCGAGGCCGGCAACCCCGCCCAGGTGATGTGGGCCGAAACGGGGACGCTGCCCTACCTCGCGCGCAAGCACGGCGAGCGCGAGGTCAACGTGACCATGCGGGCGGTGCGGCTGCCGACAGGCGTCTATCCTGCGCGGCTCGAAGCCCGGGCGATCGCGGTGATTCGCCGAGCGTTTCCCGGTGTGCACGGCTGCGGCGACGCGCTGTCCGGCGCGCTGATGAATGCCGGGCCGGTGATCCACCCGCCACTGATGGTGATGAATGCGGCGCCGTTGCAACATTTCGAGCGCTGGGACATTCACAACGAGGGCACGCAGCCGGCAGTGCGCGCCGTGACGGACCGGCTCGATCGCGAGCGCATCGCGGTGCGCGAAGCGCTGGGTTACGGCGCGCCGCACTATCCGTTGTCCGACCACTACGACAACGATCGGTGGATGTACGGCGACGCGCACCGAAAGCTGGTCGACTCGGGCGACTGGCGCGAACGCATCGACCTTCATTCGCACCGCTACGTGACCGAAGACACCGAGCTTGGACTGGCGTTTCTCTCCTCGGTTGCGCGTTGGGCCGGCGTCGATGCGCCGATCGCGCACGGCCTGCTCGCGATTCTCGGCGGCGTGCTCGGCCGCGATCTTCGCCACGGGCCGCGCACGCTGGATGCGCTGGGCCTCGCGGCCCTGAGTCCGGCGGCCTTGCGGCAGCGACTGCAAGACGGAGTCTGACGATGGCGTGCTTCGCTGCCGTCGGGCCCGGCCGCATGGGGCGCGGCATCGCAGTCGCATTTGCCTACGCCGGTCATCGAATCGCGATCGTCGATCTGCGTCGGCGCACGCCCGACGCCTGGCAGCGGCTGTGCGATGAGGTTCGCGGCGAAATCCGCGCCAGCCTCGATGGCCTGGCGGAACTGGGGGCGCTGCAACCCACGCAGGCCCTGGCCATCGCGTCTCGGGTCGAATTGGTCGACGCAGACGGCGCGCCGGCCGCGCTGGGCCGTGCCGAGTTGGTGTTCGAGGGCGTGACCGAGACCCTCGAGGCCAAACGCGACGCGTTCGAGCAGATCGGCCGCCATTGCAGCGAAGAAGCCATCCTCACTTCGACCACCAGCAGCATCCTGGTGACGGATCTCGCCGCCGTGGTGCGCCGGCCCGAGCGCTTCCTCAACGTGCACTGGCTCAATCCGGCCTATCTGATTCCGGTGGTCGAAATGAGCGCGCATGCCGGGACCGCGCCGGCGGTGGTGGCGCGCACGCGCGAACTGATGGAGTCGATCGGCAAGCTGCCGGTGCTGTGCGGCGCAACGCCAGGCTACATCGTGCCCAGGCTGCAGGCGCTGATCATGAACGAGGCCGCACGCATGATCGAGGAAGGCGCCGCGACGGCCGAGGAGATCGACAAGGCGACGCGATTCGGCCTCGGCCTGCGCTTTGCGTCCATCGGTGTCGTGGAGTTCATCGACTTCGGCGGCGCCGACATCCTGCATCACGCGAGCCGCGAGATGGCGGAGACGATCGACGAGCGCCGCTACGCCGCGCCGGCCATCCTGGCCCGGATGATTGAGCAAGGACGCCTGGGCGTGAAGAGCGGCGGCGGCTTCTACGCGCATGCCGGCCGCGACCTCGCCGCCTACCGGCGCGACGTGCTGGCGCGCACGCTGGGCATGCTGCGCCACGCCGGCCTGTGGCGCGCGCCTGCGGATGATGCGGCGCAGATCTGACGGCCGCTTCCATGTCCGCCGTTCGCCGCGCCTTCGTCGATCTCGCGCGCGGGCAGATCCACTACGCCGCGAGCGGCGATCGCGATGCGCCGCCCGTTCTGCTGCTGCATCAGACGCCGCGCAGTTGGGCCGAGTACCGTGATGTGCTGCCGCTGATCGGCCGGCGTTTTCACGCGATCGCGGTCGACACGCCCGGCTTCGGCGATTCGGCGCCGCTGCAAGGGCCGGCCAGCATCGAGCGCTGGGCCGCGGCCATGATCGAGTTTCTCGACGCGCTCGCCATCGGCCGCATCCACCTGGTCGGCCATCATACCGGCGGCGTGATCGCGGTCGAGATCGCGGCTGCGAACCCGGCCCGCGTCGCATCGCTGGTGCTGTCGTCCACGCCGTTCACCGATGAGGCCTTTCGCCAAGAGCGGCGTAAACGGCCGCCGATCGATGCGGTCGAACCGCGCGACGACGGCAGTCACCTGACGGCGCTTTGGCAACGGCGCCAGCCGTTCTACCCATCGGGCCGTCCGGAGCTGCTGAGGGCCTTCGTCAGCGATGCGCTCAAGGTCTCGGGAGACGTGGAAGACGGACACCGTGCCGTCGCCGCTTACCGCATCGAAGACCGCATCGGCCGCGTCATTCAGCCGACGCTGCTGCTGCGCGCCGGAGGCGATCCGTTCGCCGCACCGCATGCTGCTGCGTGGCAGGCGCACCTGCCGTCGGCACGCGTGGTCGATATTCTGGGCGGCATGGTGCCGCTGCCGGACCAACTGCCGCAGGCTTTTGCCGACGCCGTGCTTGCCTTTCTGCAGTCTCGTCCCTGAATGCGCGTTGCGCGATCCGGCGGCCAGGTGACGGCGCAGGTGGTGCTCAGTTTTCGGTGGACTGCGTTCGATGCAGATCGATGATGCTGCGCAGCGTCGCCTTCAGTGCTTCGGCCCGCTGCAAGCCGAACGGTTCGAGCACGCGCTGTTCGTGCGCGCGCGCCAGCGGAATCAGACGCGCTACCACGCGGTTGCCGGCCGGCGTGATCGCCACCGGGGTGACGCGCCGGTCGCCATCGTGTTCGAGCCGCCGCACGTAGCCCGCAGCCTGCATGCGGTCGAGCAGGCGGCTCACGGTCGACTGCTTGATCGTCGTGATCTGCGCGATGCGGCCGATGCTGAGCGCCTCGCTGCCCGCCAGGGTCGCAAGTACGCGCCATTCGGACACGCCCAGGCCGTTCGCGTTGACGATGCGGTGGAACTCGCTCGAGATCAGCTGGCTCGCCTGCGCCAGCAGCGCGGGCAGGTAACTGTCGACGAAGCGGTCCGAAGCTTGGTGGTGGTTCTTCATTTGGATTTCAGGGTTTACCCGAATGCCTCAATTCATGCAATATCATATATTCAATCGTCAAAGAATTGGATAGAGAAATTGCAGTCGCCTGCTTGCCGGCTACAGCTTAGAGGACCTACCATGCCGAGCGTTCGTTCGTCGAAGAAGTCAGGACGCTCAGGTCGCTTGCGCGGTTGCCCTTCTTTGCCGATCAAGGCCAGTCCTGATCCGCTGACCTGACGAGGATCTGCGATGACACATCCGGCGCCGACCGTCCTGCAACTGTGTGTTGCGGAAGCGCAGTCGTTGAATCCGCTGATCCGGATGATCAGGCTGCGTGCGCTCGACGGCAGCGCATTGCCGGGCTTCGACGCGGGCGCGCACCTGCGGGTGCAGGTCGAACTGCCCGATGGCCGGGCCGACTGGCGCCATTACTCGCTGATCAATTTCTCGACCGACCCTGGCGCTTGCCGCGCTCCGGCTGCCTACACGATTGCGGTGCGGCGCGAGGACGAGGGCCGCGGCGGTTCGCGGTACATGCACGAGCGCGTCCAGGTCGGGCAGCTGCTGTCGGTCGAGGCGCCGAAGAACGAGTTTCCGCTGCACGGTGACGGCGCCGGCGCGACCGGTGCCACGGTGTTGCTGGCCGGCGGCATAGGCGTGACGCCGCTCACGAGCATGGCCGCCCAGCGCGTCGCGGAACAGGCGCCGGTGCGCATGCATTACGCGGGCCGCGACCGGGCGGTGATGGCCTTCCTGAATGAATTGCAGCAACTGCTCGGCGATGCGCTCAGAGTGCACGAGGACGACAGTGCCGGTGCGCCGCTCGACGTCGACGCGGTGCTCGACGGCTGCGGGCCTGCCGACCAGTTGTATGTCTGCGGACCGAAGCCCATGCTCGATGCGGTGCTCGCGAAGACCCAGGCGCGAGGCTGGACACACGAGCGCGTCCATTTCGAGGTATTCACGCAGCCAACCACGCGTTCGGGCGACCAGCCGCTCGAAGTGGAGTTGCGCCAGTCCGGCCAGGTCTTGCAAGTCCCCGCCGACAAGACCATCCTGCAAGTCATGGAAGAAGCCGGCTGCGATCCGATGTTCGACTGCCGCCGCGGCGAGTGTGGCGTGTGCCAGGCCACGGTACTCGAAGGCATCCCCGACCACCGGGACTATTTCCTGAGCGATGCCGAGAAGGCCTCGGGCAAGCTCATCCAGATCTGTATTTCCCGCGCCAAGTCCGAACGGCTGGTGCTGGATTTGTAGACCCCCACCCCAAGGAGATCCGCATGGGACGCTATGCCAACAATCCTGCGGCGATTCGCGCGCTGGTGCGCGAAGCCGAGGTCCACAAGGATACCTACGTCGATCCCGAGCTGTTCGTGCTCGAGATGGAACACCTGTTCGCCAACACCTGGGTCTACGTCGGCCACGCCAGCCAGGTGCCGAACAAGGGCGACTTCTACACCACCACGGTCGGCACCGAGCCCGTCGTCATGGTGCGGCATAGCGACGACAGCGTCCGCGTGCTGTTCAACCGCTGCCCGCACAAGGGCGTGAAGGTGGCCGCCGAGACCTGCGGCAATACCGGCAAGTTCTTCCGCTGCCCCTATCACGCGTGGACCTTCAAGACCGACGGTTCGCTGCTGTCGGTCCCGTTCAAGAAAGGCTACGAGAACACCGGCTTCGAGTGCTGCGAGGCCAGCGGCGGCATGGCGGCGGTGCAGGCCGTGCACGTCTACCGTGACTTCGTGTTCTGCCGGCTCAACCCCGAGGGCGTGTCCTTCGAGGATTTCTTCGGCCAGTCCCTCTCCACCATCGACAACATGGTCGATCGATCACCCGAGGGCAAACTGCAGATCGTCGGCGGCGTGCTGCGCTACATCAACCGCTGCAACTGGAAGATGCTGGTGGACAACCAGACCGACACCACGCACCCTATGGTGGCGCACGAATCGTCCGCCGGCACCGCCGCCTCCGCCTGGGGCAAGGCGCCGGAGGGCACACCCAAACCGATGGCCGTGGAGGTGTTCACGCCCTTCGTCAGCTCCTACGAGTTTTTCGAGGAGATGGGCATCCGCGTCTGGCCCAACGGGCACGGCCATACCGGCGTGAGCAAGTCCATCCACTCCGACTACTCGGCCATTCCCGGCTACATGGAGGCCATGGTCGCCGCCTACGGCGAGGAGCGCGCCCATGCCATCCTGCACGAGAACCGGCACAACACCATCTATTTCCCCAACCTCACGATGAAGGGACCGGTGCAGACCATGCGCGTGTTCAAGCCGATCGCGGTGGACAAGACGCTGGTCGAATCCTGGACCTTCCGCCTGGTCGGCGCGCCCGACATGCTGCTTGAGCGCACGCTGATGTACAACCGCCTGATCAACGCGCCCACGTCGGTGGTGGCGCACGACGACACCGAGGTCTACGAGCGCGCGCAGGAAGCGCTGAAGAGCCGCGGCCGCGACTGGATGAACCTGT
The DNA here is from genome assembly GCA_030123545.1 of Burkholderiaceae bacterium. NCBI lineage: Bacteria > Pseudomonadati > Pseudomonadota > Betaproteobacteria > Burkholderiales > Burkholderiaceae > Burkholderiaceae bacterium. The sequence goes on from CP126124.1 coordinate 1,429,907, forward strand.
GCCGGCTGTACGACGCGAAGGAACCCCGCAACGCCGCGCACTTCGAGACCAACGGCACCAACGAATTGCAGATGCGCAACCAGATGCGCGCCTGGGCGCACTACATGACCGCCGACATGGCCGATACCCCGGCCGGGAGCGCAGCATGAATCCCATTACCGACCACGCGCTGATCGACTTCATCTACCAGGAAGCCGCGCTGATCGACGAACAGAAGCTGCAGGAGTGGCAAGCCCTGTTCGCCGACGAAGGGCACTACTGGATGCCGCTCACGCCAGGCCAGACCGACCCGATCCTGCAGGGCTCGCTGATGTACGAGGACAAGATGCTGCTGCAGATCCGGATCGAGCGCTTCTTTGGCAAACGCACCTTCTCGCAGCAACCGCACACCCGCTGCCACCATTTGTTGCAGGCCCCGCGCGTGGTCGCGCGCGACGACGCGGCGGGTGCCTACAGCTGCCGTACGGCATTCCACTACGTCGAAACGCGCCAGGACGAACAATCGCTGTTCGCCGGCTGGGCCACGCACGAACTGGTGCAGCAAGGCGACCGGTTGCGCATCAAGCTCAAGCGCGTCGACCTGCTCAATTGCGATGCGGCCCTCGGCAACATCCAGCTCTTCATGTGAGGGCCGCGTGAACGACGACGCCATCGCCACCTTTGCCCCGGCCGAACGCACGTTACCGGCCATGCTCAAGCAGCAGTGCGCCCGCTTCGCAGAGCGCCCCCTGCTGGTGGCCGCGGGAGCGCGCTGGCGCTATTCGGATGCGCTGCGCATCGCGCAGACCATGGGCGCGCTGCTGCTGGCCCATGGCATCCGCGCCGGCGACCGCGTGGCGCTGATGTGCGGCAATCGCCCCGAGTTCCTGCAGGTGTTCCTCGGTTGCGCCTGGATAGGCGCCATCACAGTGCCGATCAACACCGCCGCGCGCGGCGCCAACTTGCGACATATCCTGAGCAATTCCGGGGCGCGCCTGTTCGTTGGCGAGGCTGCGACGCTGCCCGCACTGGGGGGGCTGGAGAACCGCGCGGCCTTGGCCGTAGAGCGCGTCTGGAGCATCGATACGTCCGATGCCGCCGGCGCCGAGCCGATGCCCGCGCCGGGTGACACGCCGGTCGCTGCCGCAGCGATCGAACCCGGCGACACGCTCGCCATCCTGTACACCTCGGGCACGACCGGCCTGTCCAAGGGAGTGTGCTGCCCGCACGCGCAGTACTACTGGTGGGGCCGCCATTCATCTCAGCTGCTCGGGCTGGGCGACGGCGAAGTCTTGCTGACGACGCTGCCGCTGTTCCACACCAATGCACTGAACGCCTTTTTCCAGGCCTTGCTGACGGGCTCGGCCCTGGTGGTCGAGCCGCGCTTCTCAGCCTCTGATTTCTGGGCTGCGCTGGCACGCCACCAGGCTACCGTCACCTACGTGCTGGGCGCCATGGTGCCGATTCTGCTGTCGCGCGATCCGTCGGCCCACGACCGCGCGCACCGCGCGCGCGTGGCTCTCGCGCCGGCGGTGCCGCCGCGCTTTCACGCCACCTTCAGCCAGCGCTTCGGCATGCGGCTGCTCGACGGCTACGGCTCGACCGAAAGCAACTTCGTCATCGGCCTCGACGCCGAGCAGAAGCCCGGCAGCATGGGCCGCGTCGCACCAGGCTTTCAGGCGCGCGTGGCCGATGCGTTCGACCAAGAGGTTCCCGACGGCACGCCGGGCGAACTGCTGCTGCGCGCCGACGAGCCGTTCGCCTTCGCATCGGGCTATTTCGGCATGCCCGACAAGACCGTCGAAGCCTGGCGCAACCTGTGGTTCCACACCGGCGACCGCGTGCAGAAGGACGCCGACGGCTTCTTCACCTTTCTCGACCGGCTCAAGGACGCGATCCGCCGCCGCGGCGAGAACATCTCGTCCTACGAAGTGGAGCAGGTGCTGCTGAGCCACCCGTCCATCGCGCTGGCAGCGGTGTTTCCTGTCCGGAGCGAGATGGCCGAAGACGAGGTGATGGCCGCCGTGGTGCTGCGCGCGGGGCTGACGCTCGATCCGGTCGAACTGATCCGGTTCTGCGAGCCCCGCATGGCGTATTTCGCGGTGCCGCGCTACCTGGACTTCCTCATGGAGCTGCCCACCACCGAAAACGGCAAGGTGCAGAAGTTCAAGCTGCGCGAGCGCGGCATCACCCCGACCACCTGGGACCGCGAGGCCGCCGGGATCGTGGTCAAGCGCTGAACGTCATCATGGCTGCCTATCTGAAACGCAGAGGCTACGAAGGCGTGGCGCTCGCCGTGCCGGTCACGGTGCCGTACGAGCGCTATTCCACGCGCGGCGCGCATTGGTTTCTGGGGCAGGCGGTGCGCGCTCTGATCGAGGGCTCGGGCCTGGCCAAGGAGCAGATCGACGGCCTCACGGTGAGCAGCTTTTCGCTGGCGCCCGATACCGCCGTCGGCGTGACCCAGCACCTGGGCCTGTCGCCGCGCTGGCTCGACCACATACCGACCGGCGGCGCCTCGGGCGTGATGGCCCTGCGGCGTGCGGCGCGCGCAGTGCAGGCGGGTGATGCGGACATCGTGGCCTGCGTCGCAGCCGACACCAACCATGTCGATTCGTTCCGGCTCACGCTCGGCAGCTTCAGCGAATTTGCCCGCGACGCCAGTTATCCGTACGGCTCGGGCGGACCGAACTCGATCTTCGCGTTCATCACGGCCAACTACATGCGCACCTTCGGCGCCACGCGTGAGGATTTCGGCCGCATTGCGGTCGCACAGCGCAGCAATGCGCTGAAGAACCCGAACGCGCTGTTCAAGAAGCCGCTGACGCTGGACGAGTACATCGCGGCGCGCGCGATTTCCGACCCGATCCATCTGTTCGACTGCGTGATGCCCTGCGCAGGCGCCGAGGCCTTCCTGGTGATGAGCGACGAGCGCGCGCGGGCGCTGGGCCTACCCCATGTGCTGCTGCGCGGGGCGATCGAGCGGCACAACGCGTTCAGCGACGATCCGGTCATGGTCTGCGGCGGCTGGCGCGTGGACCGGGACGACCTGTATGCGCAGGCCGGCGTGCGCCCCGGCGACATCGGTTTCGTCCAGACCTATGACGACTACCCGGTCATCGTGATGCTGCAGTTCGAGGATCTGGGGTTCTGCGAGAAAGGCGAAGGTCCGGCCTTCGTGCGCTCGCACACGCTCACGCACGACGGCAGCTTTCCCAACAACACCAGCGGCGGCCAGCTGTCGGTCGGCCAGGCCGGCGCGGCCGGAGGCTTTCTGGGCATGACCGAGGCGATTCGCCAGCTGACTGGGCGGGCCGGCGAGCGCGCGGTCGCGGGTGCCGAACTCGGCCTGGTCAGCGGATTCGGCATGGTCGTGTACGACCGCTGCCTGTGCACCGGTGCGGTGATCCTCGGGAGGTCATGAACATGAACCCCCACGTTTGCCGCAACGCGGCGGCACTGCCCCCCGAGGGGGCCGCGCGCCTGCCTTGGGGCGGCCCGACGGAGGCGCTATGACCATGCCCCTGATGCGCCCGGAACGCAAGAATCCGGTGCTGCGCACGCGGCAGATGAATCTGCCGCCGTGGGCGCGTGGCCGGGTCGCGCTCGGCATGACCGCGGCAGCCGCGGAAGGGCGCTTCGCGCTGCAGGTGTGCGCGGACTGCGGCGCCTTGCAGTACCCGCCGCGCGAGGCCTGTCATCGCTGTCTTTCGCCGCGCCTGCGCTGGCGCGAACAGTCGGGTGAAGGCGTCTTGCTCGGCACGACTACGCTGCACCACAGCAACGATCTGTTTTTTCGCGAGCGTCTGCCGTGGCGGCTCGGGTTGGTGCGCCTGGACGCTGGCCCGACGCTGATGGTCCATCTGCACGGCGAGGTCGATGCGGCGCCCGAGCGCGTGCTCGTCGGGGTGCGGCTCGACCGCGCCGGCCGGGCGGTATTGATCGGTTTTCCTGAGAACGGGAGTACGAACATGGTCGACGACAAGATGCTCCGTGAAATGACCTGCGACCCGAAATTCCGCAAGGTTCTGGTGACCGACGGCAAGACCGGCGTCGGCCAGGCGCTGGTGCGCGCATTGGCGCAGGCCGGCGCCGACATCATCTGGGTCGGCTATGCCGAACCGTGGAAGAAGCTGCCTGGCTGGAGCGAGATCGCCGCGCTGCCGCAGGTCACGCCGGTGCCGCTGGATCTCACCGACAGCCGGTCTGTGACCGAACTCGCCGGCGAGATCGGTGGCAAGGTGGACATCGTCGTCAACAACGCCGAAGTGCATCGCAGCTTCGGCATCGGCGCGCGGCGTGGAACCGACGTGGCGCGCGCCGAGATGGACGTCAACTATTTTGGCCTGCTGCGTCTGGCGCAGGAATTCGGTCCCGCGCTGAAAGGCCGTTCCGCCGATGGCGTCACGAATGCCACGGCCTGGGTCAACCTGCTGTCGATCTACGCGCTGGCCAACTTCCCGCCGCACGGAACGTTTTCCGCGTCGAAAGCGGCCGCGCATTCACTCGCGCAGTGCCTGCGGGCCGAGATGCGTCCGGCCGGCATCCGCGTCGTCAACGTCTTTCCGGGACCGATCGACGACGAATGGAACCAGAACTTGCCGCCGCCGAAAGTGGCCCCGTCCGCGGTCGCCGCTGCGATCGTCAAGGCCTTGCGCGACGGCGTGGAGGACGTCTACCCGGGCGACGTCGCGCAGGAATGGCTTGAACGGTGGCTTGACAACCCGAAGGTGCTGGAGCGCGAACTGGCGGTCGGCGGCTGAGAACCGGAGCGAAACGATGACTGAAACGACGAGCCCCTCCTTGCCCGCGACAGAGATCCTCGGCGGCCTCGTGACTGCGATCGCAAGCGGACGGATTCGCGTGGTCGACCTGACCCAGACGCTGGCCCCCGATTTTCCGCAGATCGCGCTGCCGCCTGAAATGGGCCAGTGCTGGCCGTTCCGGATCGAGGAGGTCTCCAAGTACGACGAGCGCGGGCCGGGTTGGTACTGGAACAATTTTTCCTGCGGCGAGCACACGGGCACGCACTTCGACGCGCCGATTCACTGGATATCGGGGCGCGATCTGCCGAACAATTCGGTCGATACGATCCCGGCCCCGCATTTCGTCGCGCCCGCTTGCGTGATCGACTGCTCTGCCCAGACCGCGGCCGATCACGACTACCTGATGACGGTGGATGACATCGAGCGCTTCGAGGCGGAGCACGGCCGCATTCCGGCCGGCGCCTGGGTGCTGATGCGCACCGACTGGTCGCAGCGCCGCGACCCCGAGGCGTATCAGAACTTCGACGAAACGGGGCAGCACACACCGGGGCCGAGTTCGGAAGCGGTGCAATTCCTGGTGGAGCGGCGCGGCGTTCTGGGTTTCGGCTCCGAGGCCATCGGCACCGATGCCGGTCAGGGCTACCACCTGCGCCCACCGTATCCATGCCACTACTTCATGCACGGCGCAGGGAGGTACGGCCTGCAGTGCCTGTGCAATCTGCATCTGCTGCCGCCGACCGGCGCAGTGCTGATCTGTCCGCCGCTGAAGATCCAGAAGGGCAGTGGAAGTCCGCTGCGCGTGCTGGCACTCGTGGGGAGCGGCGCATGAGCAAGCCCGGAACAGCCGTGGTTACCGGCGGCAGCGCGGGCATCGGCAAGGCAATTTGCGCCGACCTGCTGCGGCGCGGATACCAGGTGGTGTCGCTGGCACGGCGAGCTAGCGACATTGCCGACCCGAAAATGCACAACATCCTGGTCGACCTGACGGACCGCGCGGCGACGGCCGACGCGGCGCGGGACGTGGCGCGCCGTTTCGAGGTGACGACCGTCGTCCACAACGCGGGCGTCATCCGCGCGGCGCTGCTGCCCGACGTGAAGCTCGCCGATCTGGACGCGCTGCTCGACCTGCATCTGGGCTGCGCGATCCAGCTCGTCCAGGCGGCGCTGCCGACGATGCGCGCGCAGCACTTCGGGCGCGTGGTGCTGCTGTCGTCGCGGGCCGCACTGGGCTTGGCGACCCGTACCAGTTATTCAGCCACCAAGGCCGGCATGCTCGGCATGGCGCGCACCTGGGCGCTCGAACTCGCCCGGGACGGCATCACCGTCAACGTGGTCGCGCCGGGGCCGATCCGTACCGACATGTTCTACGACGTCGTGGAGCAGGGCAGCGACAGGGAGCGGGCGCTGGCCGCGTCGATCCCGGTCGGACGGCTGGGCGAGGCCGACGACGTGGCGCGATGCGTATCGTTTCTGGCGGATCCCGACAACGGATTCGTCACCGGGCAGGTGCTCTACGTGTGCGGCGGCACGAGCATCGGCAGTCTTTCGCTGTAACTTGTCTAGGAGACTTCGAATGAAAAACATATTGCGTTCGGTTGCCGTGGCCGCATTGGCGGCTGGAGTGGGGGTCGGCGCCTGGGCCGCAGACCTGAAGGTCGGTTTCATCACCTCGCTATCCGGGCCGGTATCGTCGCTCGGCATTCCGTACGAGAAAGGCATCAAGGCTGCATTGGCGTACAAGCCCGAGGTGGCTGGCCACAAGATCCAGATGATCGAACTCGACGACGCGTCCGACCCGTCGACGGCGGCGCGCGATGCGCGCAAGCTGATCAACGAAGACAAGGTGGACGTGATCATCGGAACCGCCGGCTCGCCGGGCGCGCTCGCCATCGCCGCCGTCGCGCGCGAGACGAAGACGCCGCTGATATCGATCGCCAACGCGAATCTGCCCGGCGAAGACGGCGCATGGATGATCACGGTGCCGCAGCCGGCACCGCTGATGGTCGGTGCCGTGGTCGACCACATGAAAAAAGATGGCGTCAAGACCGTCGGCTACATCGGCTTCTCGGATGCGTGGGGCGACCTGGTCTACGACTCACTGATGAAGGCGGCGGAAAAGGACGGCATCAAGGTTGTCACGAACGAGCGCTATGCCCGCTCGGACCAGTCGGTTACCGGCCAGGCGCTGAAGGTCATCGCCGCGCGTCCCGACGCCGTGATCACCGGCGGCTCGGGCACGCCGGGCGCGCTGCCTTACCTTGCGCTCGCGCAACTTGGCTACAAGGGGAAGATTTACGGCACCCATGCGCTGATCAACCCTGATTTCGTGCGCGTCGGCGGCGCTGCCGTGGAGGGGCTGCTGGCTCCGACAGGACCCGTCGTCGTCGCCGAACAGCTGCCGGAGTCCAATCCGATCCGAAAGGTGTCGCTGGATTTCCGGTCTGCTTACAAGAAGGCGAACGGCGTGGAGCCGACCGACGCGTTCTCGGCCTATTCGTTCGACGCCTGGCTGATCTTTGCCGACGCGGCCGCACGTGCGCTGCCGAAGGCGCAGCCGGGGACGCCGCAGTTTCGCGTGGCGCTGCACGATGCGATCAACAGCACGCACGAACTCGTCGGCACGCACGGCGTCTACAACTTCAACCCGAACAGCCGCTACGGTGTCGACGAGCGAGCCCGTGTGATGGTGAGGCTCGAGAAGGGGCAATGGAAGCTGGTGCCCTGAGCGTCCTGGCTCGGACTGTCCGCCGACTCGCGCGGCTTGCGGCGGACCGTCCGGCATCGTTGAACGGATGACAATGAATACTCTCCTTCGCCTAGTCTGTGCGACGGCACTGACTGCGGCAGTCGCCGCGACCGCGTCAGCCGCTGACCTGAAGATCGGCTTCATCAGCTCGATGTCGGGGCCGGTATCGGGCCTCGGCATTCCTTATGCGAAAGGCATTCAGGTGGCGCTTGCGCAGCGACCCGAGATTGCCGGGCACAAGGTGCAGCTCATCATGCTCGACGATGCGTCCGATCCGACGACTGCGGCGCGCGACGCGCGCAAGCTGGTTGCCGAAGACCACGTCGACGTACTGATCGGCACGTCCGGCGTTCCGGGAGCGATGGCGATCGCGGCCGTCGCGCGCGAGACCAAGACGCCGCTGATCTCGCCGACGCCGGTGAATCTGCCGTCCGACGACGGGGGTTGGGTCGTCACTTCGTCGCAGCCGTTTCCGCTGATGGTCAGCGCCGTCGTCGATCGCATGAAGCGCTCGGGCGTCAAGACGGTGGCTTACATCGGCTTCTCCGATGCGCTGGGTGATCTCGCCTACGACTCGCTGGTCAAGGCAGCGCAGCCGGCGGGCATCAAGGTCGTCGCCAACGAACGCTATGCGCGCAGCGATTCGTCGGTGGCCGGCCAGATCCTCCGGATCCTGGGCACCCACCCCGACGCGGTGTTTGCCGGCAATTCGGGGTCGCCTGGCGCGCTGCCCTACCTGGCTCTGGCCGAGCGCGGCTACAAGGGCCAGTTGTATGGAACGCATGGCCTGATCAACGCCGATTTCGTGCGCGTCGCGGGGAGTTCCGCCAATGGATTGATGGTTCCGAGCGGGCCCGTGATGGTGGCCGAGCAATTGCCTGCGAGCAATCCGGTGCGCAGCGTGGCCATCGAATTCCGCGAGGCGTACAAGCGCAAGGAGGGCGCCTACCCGGTGGACGCGTTTGCCGCCTACACCTACGACGCGTATCTGGTGTTTGCGGACGCTGCGGCGCGTGCGATGAAGGGCGCCGCGCCGGGAACGCCGGCGTTTCGGGCGGCGCTGCGCGACGCGATCGCCGCGACACACGAGCTTGCAGGCACGCAGGGTGTCTACAACTTCCGACCGAACGAGGCCTACGGCCTGGACAAGCGCTCGGCGCTCGTGATCCGGCTCGAACAGGGGCAGTGGAAGCTCGTGCCTTGAGCGGGACCGGTTCGCCTACTACGCCACGAAGATGACAGCGTACCGCCGCCCGGCCGATATCGCCGCACTCGTCGAAGACGACCGCGTGCACCGCGACTTGTACCTGAGCGACGAACTGTTCGCGCTCGAACAGCAGCACTTCTTCGCCAACACCTGGAGCTATCTCGGTCACGCCAGTCAGGTGCCGGCCGCGGGCGACTACCTCGCGGTCGAAATCGCCGGCCGCCCGCTGTTGATGGTGCGCCAGGGCGATGGCGGCATTCGCGTGCTCTACAACCGCTGCGCGCACAAGGGCTCGAAGCTGGTCAGCGACGAATGCGGCAGTAGCGGCAAGTTCTTTCGCTGCCCGTACCATGCCTGGACCTACAGGCTCGACGGGACGCCGCTGTCGATTCCGCTCAAGAGCGGCTACGAGGGTACGCGACTGAAGGACTGCGAGTCGGGCCGCGGGATGGTCGCGCTCCGCCATGTCGCGGTCTACCGGGACTTCGTGTTCGTGAAGATCGGCGACGCCGGGCCGGATTTCGAGAGCTACTTCGGCGCTGCGCTGCGCGCAATCGACAACCTCGTCGACCGTTCTCCGGTGGGCCGGCTGCGCATCGATGGCGGGGTGCTGCGCAACATCATCCATTGCAACTGGAAGATGTACCTGGAGAACATCAACGACACGGTCCACCCGGTGTCGACCCACGAGTCGGCCGCGCAAGCGGCCAATGCCCTGTGGCAGGGCCAGCCGGCCGAAGCGCCCAAGCCGATGGCGATGGAGCAAATCCTGCCGTTCGGCGAGAGCTACGACTTCTTCGACCGCATGGGGGCGCGCGTCTACCCGAACGGGCACAGCATGCTCGGCATCAACTTCAGCATTCACTCGGGTTACGCGCAAATGCCTGACTACGAGCAGGCGCTGGCCGCTGCGCATGGGGTGGAGCGCGCAGCCGAGATCCTGCAGCGTTCGCCGCAGAATTCGGTGTGCTTCCCGAGCCTCGCACTCAAGGGCTCGCCCCAGGCGTTCCGCGTGATCCGTCCGCTCGCGGCCGACCGCACGCTGATCGAAGCCTGGAGCCTGCGCGTCGAGGGCGCGCCGGAGCTGCTGTTCGAGCGCTCGATGAGCTACAACCGGCTTGCGTTCTCTCCGATGTCGGTGGTCGCGCACGACGACGTCCATCTGTTCGAGGGCATGCAGCAGGGCCTGCGCGGCGAAGGCAACGACTGGATCAGCCTGCACCGCGGCTTCGACCCTGCGGAACGGGCCGCGCCGATCCTCGATGTCAACGGCACGAACGAGATCCTGATGCGCAACCAGTTCCGTGCCTGGGTCGAGTTCATGACGATGTCGATGCCGGAGTGACGCGATGACCGAGACGACGGAACTGTCGCTGTTCGAATTCATTGCGCACGAGGCGCAGCTGCTCGACGCGCTGCGCCTGGACGAGTGGCTGGCGCTGTTCGCCGACGACGGCCGCTACTGGGTGCCGCTGCGGGGGGCGCTGCAGGCCGATGACGGCACGCACAATGCGCTCGCCGATGAAGACCGGCTGCTGCTCTCGCTGCGCATAGCGCGGCTGAAGAACCCGCGCGCCCATTCGCAGCATCCGCCGAGCCGCTGCCAGCATGTGCTGCAGCAGCCCACCGTCGTTCATGCCGATGCCGCTGCGCGCCGCTACGAACTGCGCACCCCGTTCGTCTATGTCGAGGCGCGCGCAGACCGGCAACTGATGCTGACCGGCTGCTGTCGCCACCGGTTGATCGACACGTCAGACGGGCTGCGCATCGAGCTCAAGCGCGTCGACCTGTTGAATCCGGGGGCCGCGCTGCCGGCCATCCAGCTCTTTCCATGATCGACGGCGCGAATCCGGCGATGCCCACGCAACCCAATCCAACGAGCAACAAGATGAAGAGACTCATTCTCCATGCCGCCGCCGTGACCTGCGCCTTCGCCCTTGCCACAGGCGCGCGCGCCGCCGACCTGAAGGTCGGCCTAAGCGTGTCGCTGACCGGGCCGAATTCCTCGCTGGGGATTCCGTACGCGAAAGGGATGAAGGCGGCGCTGGCCTACAAGCCGGAGATCGACGGACGCAAGATCGATCTGATCGTGCTCGACGACGCCTCCGATCCGACGAATGCGGGGCGCAACGCCCGCAAGCTGGTCGAAGAGGACAAGGTCGATGTGCTGATGGGAACCTCGGGGGTGCCGGCGGCGATCGCGATCGCGCAGGTGGCGCGCGAGAGCAAGACGCCAATGATCGGGCTGACTCCGATCTCGATCGACGCCGCCGAGAACCCGTGGGTGCACACGGTCGCGCAGCCGACGCAGCTGATGGTCGACGCGGTGGTCGAGCGCATGAAGCGCGACGGCGTGAAGACCGTCGGGTACATCGGCTTCTCCGACGCATGGGGCGATCTGGTCTACAACGCGCTGACGAAGGCCGCACCGTCGGCCGGCATCAAGGTGGTCGCGAACGAGCGTTATGCGCGCTCCGACCAGTCGGTCGCGGGGCAGGTGCTGCGCGTCATCGTGCAACACCCGGATGCCGTGATGGACGGCGGCGCCGGCACGCCCGGGGCGCTGCCGTTCCTGGCGCTTGCCGAGCGCGGCTACAAGGGCCGGCTGTACGGCCAGCATGGCCTGATCAACCCGGACTTCCTGCGCGTCGCCGGCGCATCGGCGCAAGGCGCGATCATGCCGACCGGTCCGGTGATCGTCGCCGACCAGTTGCCCGACGACTACCCGACGAAGAAGATCGCGCTCGAGTTTCACAAGGTGTACCAGCGCGTGAACGGGGTGCCGTCGACCGACGCGTTCTCGGCCTATTCGTTCGATGCGTGGCTGGTGTTCGGGGACGCCGCGTCGCGTGCGCTGCCGAAGGCGCAGCCCGGCACGCCCGCGTTCCGGGTCGCGTTGCGTGACGCGATCGCAAGCACCCACGAGGTGGTCGGCACCCACGGCGTCTACAACTTCAAGCCGGGCGATCTGTACGGCGTCGACCAACGCGCGCGCGTGATCGTCAAGGTGGACAACGGCAAATGGGTGCTCGCGCCGTGACGCGGCCGGGCGCAAAGGAGACTGTCCGATGAACTGGGACGTGGCGATGATCCTGTCGTTCGACGGGCTGGCCAATGGCGCGATCTATCTGCTGGCGGGCCTCGGCCTGGTGCTGATCTTTTCCGTGACGCGGGTCGTGTTCGTGCCGTTCGGCGACATCGCGGCATTCGCCGCGCTGAGCCTGGCGGCGTTCGAGGCCGGCCATGCGCCTGCGACGATAGGCCTGGTCCTGACGCTGGCCGTGCTGGCGGTGCTGGTCGAACTGGGTTCGCTCGCGCGCCGCCGCGACTACGCCCGCATGCCGCGGGCAGTGGCGGTCTGGGGTCTGCTGCCGGTGTTGCCCTGTCTAGCGGCCTGGGCGATCGGCGGCCGTGCGATGCCGGCGGCCGTGAACATCATCGTCTCGATCCTGCTCGTGGTGCCGATCGGACCGTTGATCGCCCGAGTCGCGTTGCAGCCGATCGCGGACGCCTCGGTGCTGGTGCTGCTGATCGCCTCCCTTGCGCTGCATTTCCTGCTGGCGGGACTGGGGCTGCTGTTCTTCGGTCCGGAAGGGGCGCGCACGAGCCCGCTGGCGACCGGCGCCGTGTCGCTGGGCGGCGGCTTTTCGGTCAGCGCGCAGACGCTGCTGATGATCGCCTCGGCCCTGGTGCTGAGCGGCCTCTTCTACCTGTTGTTCGAGCGCACGCTGACCGGCAAGGCGCTGCGCGCGACCGCCGTGAACCGCGTCGGCGCGCGCCTGGTCGGCGTGCGGCCGGCGCGCACCGCGGCGCTTTCCTATTGCGCGGCGTCGCTGCTCGGTGGGCTGATCGGCGTGCTGATCGCGCCGGTCACGACGATGTACTACGACTCGGGTTTCATCATCGGCCTGAAGGCGTTCGTCGCCGCAATCATCGGCGGGCTGACCAGCTATCCGCTCACCGCGGTCGGGGCGGTGGCCGTCGGTTTTGTCGAGAGCTTTGCGTCGTTCTGGAGCGGGGCATTCAAGGACGTCATGGTCTTCGGGCTGCTGATCCCGGTGCTGTTGATACGTTCCTACCTGGTGCCTCACTTCGAAGAGGACGCCGAGGAGATCGACCAATGAATCCGCGCTCCATTCGCCTCGCCGTGCTGGCGGTCGTCGTCGCCGCGTTCGCGGTGGCGCCGGCGCTGCTCAGCGGTTTCACCGTATCGCTGCTCAACGACATCGGCATCGGCGCATTGGTGGGCCTGGGGCTGGTGCTGCTCACCGGCATCGGCGGCGCGACTTCGTTCGGCCAGGCAGCGTTCGTCGGCATCGCCGCCTACACGACGGCCTGGCTGACGACGGCGCAGGGTGCGTCGCCCTGGCTGGGCCTGGTTCTCGCACTCGTGCTGACGGGCCTGTCGGCGCTGGTCATCGGGCTGCTGACGCTGCGGCTCGGCGGCCACTTCCTGCCGCTTTCGACCATCGCCTGGGGCCTGTCGATCCCGCTCGTGTTCGGCAATGTCGACGGGCTGGGCAGGCATACCGGGATGTCCAACATACCGCCGCTTCACCTGGGTGCGTGGTCGCTGGCGGAACCACGGGCGATCTATTACCTGATATGGGTTCTGGTCGGGCTGGCCTGCCTGTTCTGCTACAACGTCCTGCATTCGCGCATCGGCCGCGCCATTCGCGGCCTGCGCGGCGGGTCCACGCTGCTCGCCAGCGTCGGCGCCGACGCGTTTCGCGTGCGCCTGATGCTGTTCGTGCTGGCGGCCCTGCTGGCGGGCCTGGCGGGTTGGCTGTATGCGCACATGAACCGCTTCGTCAGCCCGTCGCCGTTCGATCTGCGCGCCAGCATCGAATACCTGCTGATGGTCGTCGCGGGGGGGCTCGGACAGCTCAGCGGCGCGGTCGCCGGCTCGGCGCTGGTGCTGATCCTGAAGAACGGCTTGCAGGACCTGCTCCCGATGCTCTCGCGCAGCGGCACGCAGACAGAGAGCATCGTGTTCGCGGCGCTATTCATCCTGCTGCTGCAGCTGGCGCGCGCCGGGTTGATGGGGTTCATCATGCGCCAGGTGCGGGGCCGTTTCGGTGCCCTGTTCGCCGCGGAGCAGATCGCCGCGCCGGCCGACCCGCTTCCGAGGCGCGCGTTGCCCGAGCGAGGCCGGCGCGTACTGGCGGTAAGCGATGCAGTCAAGCGGTTCGGCGGGCTGGTCGCGGTCAACGGCGTGAGCTTCGAGGTCAACGCGGGCGAGATCGTCGGCCTGATCGGCCCGAACGGAGCCGGCAAGTCGACCATGTTCAATCTGCTGACCGGCGCGTTGTCGCTGACGCAGGGGCGCGTCGAATTTCTCGGCGGCGACGTCACCGATCTGCCGCAACGCAAGATCGCGCGGCTCGGCATGGCGCGCACCTTCCAGCACGTGAAGCTGCGGCCGCAGATGAGCCTGCTCGACAATGTGGCGCTCGGTGCCCATGGTCGTGCCCGGTCCGGCATGGTCGCTTCCGGCCTGCGCCTGGACCGGCGCCAGGAGGCGCGGCTGCTGGCCGAAGCGCAGCACCAGCTCGAGCGCATCGGGTTGGGGGATCGCGCGAATGAACTGGCCGGCAATCTGCCGCTGGGCACGCAGCGCATTCTGGAAATCGCGCGCGCGCTGGCGGCCGATCCGGTGCTGCTCGTGCTCGACGAGCCGGCGGCCGGGTTGCGGCGCCCCGAGAAGCGGGCGCTCGGCGAGTTGCTGCGCAAGCTCCGCGAGGAAGGGGTGACGATTCTCATCGTCGAGCACGACATGGATTTCGTGATGAAGCTGGTCGACCGCCTGATCGTGATGAACTTCGGCTCCAAGCTGGTGGAGGGCGCTCCTGCCGCCGTGCGCGCCGACGAACGCGTGCAGGCGGCCTATCTGGGCGGCGTCGCAGTGGCGCCGGTGCAGCAATCCGCGCCGGCCTCGGCGGCAGCGGGTAGCCCCAAGGCGGCTCCGGTGCAAAGCGGAGGGGCGTCATGAGCCCCCGCCCGGCCGCTCCGAAGGGGGCTCGCACCGCAGTGCGAAGCACGGAGGTTACCCAATGACCACGGCGATGCTGGAAATCGGCGACCTGCATGTGTCGTATGGCCGGGTCGATGCGGTGCGCGGCGTGTCGCTGTCGCTGCAGGCCGGGCAGATCGTCTCGGTGATCGGTCCGAACGGCGCCGGCAAGACGACGCTGCTGTCGGCGGCGATGGGCTTGCTGCCGTCCAAGGGAACCCTGCGCTTCGACGGCCAGGACTTGCATGCGATGGACGTCGAGGCGCGCGTGGAGAGCGGCCTGTGCCTCGTGCCCGAGACGCGCGAGTTGTTCGGGGAGTTGTCGGTGCTGGACAACCTGATGCTCGGCGCCTACGCGAAGCGGATCGCGCGCGCGACCCTGCGCAGCCGTCTCGAAGCGGTGTACGACCGGTTCCCCCGCCTGGCCGAGCGGCGCGCGCAGCGCGCGGACACACTGTCCGGCGGCGAGCGCCAGATGCTCGCGCTGGGGCGCGCGTTGATGTCGGGGCCGCGTCTGCTGATGCTCGACGAGCCCAGCCTCGGGCTCGCGCCGCTGATCGTCCGCGAGATCTTCGTCATCGTCCGCAGCCTGCGTCAGGACGGCGTGTCCATCCTCCTCGTCGAGCAGAACGCCCGGGCGGCGCTCGAGAGTTCCGACCACGGCTACGTGCTCGAGACCGGCGAGATCGCGCTGAGCGGATCGTCGGCGATGCTGGCGGACGACCCGCGCGTGCACGCCACCTATCTCGGCGGCGCGACCGATGACGATTGATGTGACGCGCGGCGCACCGAAGGCGCTACCGCTGGCAGGGCGCACCGCCTTCGTCACCGGCGCTGCGCAGGGCCTCGGCTTCGGCATTGCCGGCGGCTTGGCCGAGGCCGGGGCACGGGTCGCGCTGGCGGACATCGACGACGCGCGTGTGCAGGATGCGGCCCAGGCGCTTCGCCGCGAGGGCCGTGACGTCATCGCGCTGCGGCTGGACGTGCGCGACGAAGCGGGTTTCGACATCGCGTTCGCAACGGTGCTGGACCGCTGGGGCCGGGTCGACGTGATGGTCAACAACGCCGCGCTCACCGCGCACGGGTCGCTGTGGGACATCACCGGCGACGAGTGGGACGAGGTGCTCGCCGTCAACCTGCGCGGCTGCTTCTTCGGCTGCCGAGTCGCGGGCCGGCACATGCGCGAGGCGCGCCGAGGCGGGCGCATCATCAACCTGTCGTCGATTGCCGGGCAGCAGGCGAGCGCCGCCAGCGGCGCGCACTACGCCGCGTCCAAGGCCGGCATCCTCGCGCTGACGCGCACATTCGCGACCGAGCTGGCCGCATGCGCGGTGACGGTCAACGCGCTCGCGCCGTCGGCGGTGGAAAGCCCGGCGCTGCGCGGTCTCGACGCCGCGCAGCGCGAGCGACTCGCCGCAGCAACGCCGCTGGCACGCTTTTGCGGGATCGATGAAGTCGCCGCCGCCGCGGTCTTCCTCGCGGGCGACGGCGCCGGCTACATCACCGGTGCGACGCTGGATCTGAACGGCGGCCGCCTGATGCGCTGATCACATCACCCGGTTGCGCGCGGCCGGCGGGTTCTTCGCGAAGTAGCGCAGGATGCCGCTGACGATCGCGTCGGCGAGCTTCTGGCGGTACGCGTCGCTGTCGAGCTTGGCTTCTTCCTCGGGGTTGCTGATGAAGCCGGTCTCGACCAGCACGCTCGGAATGTCGGGCGCCTTCAGCACCGCGAACCCGGCCTGCTCGACGCGGCCGGTGTGCAGCCGGCCGACGTCGCCGATCTCGCCCAGCACCGCGTTGCCGAGCTTCAGGCTGTCCCGGATCTGTGCCGACACGCTCATGTCGAGCAGCGTGCGCTGCACCTGCGCGTCCTTCGCGCGCACGTTCACGCCGCCGATCTGGTCGGACCGGTTCTCGCTGTTGGCCATCCAACGCGCGGTCGCGCTGGTCGCGCCGCCCTGGCTCAGCGCGAACACGCTGGCGCCGCGCGCCTGCGGCGTCAGGAAAGCGTCGGCATGGATGCTGACGAACAGGTCCGCCTGCACGCGCCGCGCCTTCTGCACCCGCACCTGTAGCGGCACGAAATAGTCGCCGTCGCGCGTGAGGTAGGCGCGCATCGGGTCGCCATCGACGCTGCTCGCGTTGATGCGATCGCGCACCAGGAACGCGATCTTCAGCACCACGTCCTTCTCGTGCGTGCCACTCGGTCCGGTCGCGCCCGGGTCTTCGCCGCCATGGCCCGGATCGATCGCGACGATGATCAGGCGCTTGACCCGATCCGGCGAATTCGCGCCCGCTGCCCCAATTTTTGAACGATTTCCCGCTGTCGCCTTTGATTCACGTAGTGCTTGCGCTATTGAAGTAGTAGCGCCGTCGGTGTCGGGCACGGCCGCCGGTTTGCGCGCTCGGCTGGCCATCCACGCGCCCAGCGGATCGTTGTCTGCGTCGGCACCAGCGCTCGCCGTGCCCTGCTCGTCGCGCAATCGGTCCGCGATCAGCGCCGCGAGCGGATCGGGCGGCTGCGTGGGGTAGAGATCGAGCACGAGACGGTACTGATAGGCAGCGACCGGGGTCAGCGAGAACACCTGCGGCCGGGTCGGCTGCTTCAGGTCCAGCACGAGCCGTACCACGTCCGGCGCGTTCTGCCCGATGCGCACGCCGCTGATGTACGGGTCGTCGGGCCGCACCTTCGCCACCAGTTCGCGCAGCGCCGGGTCGAGGTCGATGCCCGAGATGTCGACCGCGAGCCGCGGCGGATCGGGCACGAAGATCTGCTTGGTCTGCAGCGGCCCGTCGGATTCGATCGTGACCCGCGTGTAGTCCTGCGCCGGCCAGACGCGCACCGCGAGAATGGTCGCGCCGCGCGCGATCTGCGCGGCGCCGAGCAGCAGCAGCGCGGTGCCGGATTGCAGCAGCAGGCGGCGCTCGCGCTCCTTCGGCGTCATGCGAGCAGCTCCTGCCCGAGCGCGGTGCCGGCGCTCAACTGCACCTTGCGCGACTGGTCCGACATAGCTTCGATTTTAATAGCGAGATCGGCACGAGGAAGATGCGGCGCAGCCTTCTGTGGCCATTCGGCCACCTTCAGCCCGGGGCCGGCGAACACGTCGCGCAGGCCCGCGTCGGTCCATTCGCCCGGGTCGTCGAAGCGGTAGAAGTCGCAGTGCCAGATGCAAAGCGCGCCGGCGCGGTACGGTTCGACCAGCGTATAGGTCGGGCTCTTGATGCGTCCCGCAACGCCCAGCGCATGCAGCAGATGGCGCACGAACGTGGTCTTGCCGGCGCCCAGGTCGCCATGCAGCGCGATGAATACGGAGGGCAGAGCCGCGATGCGCCGCGCGAGCCGGCGCGCGTAGGCGCGGGTGTCGGCCTCGCTGTGCCAGACCAGGGACCGTTCGGTGTCGTGCGGGGGCATGCTCTCTACAATCGGCGCGTGACATTGCAACGCATTGCCGCCTCCGGCGTTGACGGACCGGCGCTTGTGGCCCGGGTCCACGAATGGGGCCGGGAGCTCGGATTCTCCCAAATCGGCGTTGCGGGCATCGACCTCTCGTCCGCCGAGGCGGGTCTGGCGGCCTGGCTCGCGCAGGGCTTCCACGGCGGCATGAACTACATGGCCGCGCATGGCATGCGTCGCGCGCGTCCCGCCGAACTCGTGCCGGGCACGGTCAGCGTGATCACCGCGCGCATGGACTATCTGCCGCGAGAGCGGCCGACGGATTGGCAGGCCATCGAATGGGCGCGGCTCGAGCGCCCGCAGCAGGCGATCGTCTCGGTCTATGCGCGCGGGCGCGACTACCACAAGGTGCTGCGCCCGCGGCTGCAAAAGCTCGCCGACCGCATCGCCGCGCAGGTCGGTCCGTTCGGGCATCGCGTGTTCAGCGATTCGGCGCCGGTGCTCGAGGTGGAACTGGCGACCCGCAGCGGCCTCGGCTGGCGCGGCAAGCACACGCTGGCGCTCAGCCGCGACGCGGGGTCGATGTTCTTCCTCGGCGAGATCTATGTCGACTTCGCGCTGCCGCCGACCTTTCGCGAAGCCGACCATTGCGGCAGTTGCAGCGCCTGCATCGATGCCTGCCCGACCGGTGCAATCGTCGCGCCGTACCGCGTCGACGCGCGCCGCTGCATCTCGTACCTGACGATAGAGCACCATGGGGCGATTCCGACCGAACTGCGGCCGCTGATGGGCAACCGGATCTACGGCTGCGACGATTGCCAGCTCGCCTGTCCGTGGAACAAGTTCGCGCGGCGCAGCGCGTTGCCCGACTTCGACGAGCGGGGCGGCCCAAACGGCGCGCAGCTTGGCGCACTGTTTGGCTGGACCGAAGCGGAGTTCCTGCAACACACCGAAGGCAGCCCGATCCGGCGCATCGGCCACGAGCGCTGGCTGCGCAACATCGCGGTCGCGCTGGGCAATGCTCTGCGCACGAGCCGCGACCCGGCGCTGGTCGAGGCGCTCGAGCGGCGCCGCGACGACGCCAGCCCGTTGGTGCGCGAGCATGTGGCCTGGGCGCTTGAGCAACGCAGCATGCCGAACCGCTAGCCTTTGTTATCGTCGCCGCATGGATCCGAGCAGCCAGGCCAGCATCGATGCGTTCGTGGACGCGCTGTGGCTGGAGCAGGGGCTCGCGGCGAACACGCTGGCCGCGTACCGGCGTGACCTGAGCCTGTTTGCGCGATGGTTGCACGCGCGTGATGGGCGCAGCCTGAACGACACCGCCGAGGCCGACCTGGCCGCGTACTTCGCTGCGCGGCACGCGACGACGCGGGCGACCACCGCGAACCGCCGGCTCACCGTGTTCAAACGCTACTTCCGCTGGGCGCTGCGCGAGCGCCAGCTGGGCGCGGATCCGACGCTGAAACTCCAGTCGGCGAAGCAGCCGCTGCGCGTGCCGAAGACGCTGACGCAAGCCCAGGTCGAGACGCTGCTGGCCGCGCCCGACACCGACAGCGATCTAGGCCTGCGCGACCGCACGATGCTGGAACTGATGTACGCGAGCGGGCTGCGCGTGAGCGAGCTGGTCACGCTGAAGGTGTTCCATGTCAGCATGAGCGAGGGCGTGCTGCGGGTGATGGGAAAGGGTTCGAAGGAGCGCCTCGTTCCGTTCGGCGAGGTCGCGCGGCTGTGGCTGGAGCGCTACCTGGCCGAAGCGCGGCCCGAACTGCTCGCGGGCCGGCAGACCGACGATCTGTTCGTCACGCACCGCGGGTCGAAGGCCGGCCATGGCATGACCCGGGTGATGTTCTGGATGATCGTGAAGAAGCATGCGCGCGGCGCCGGCATTACCGCGCCGCTGTCGCCGCACACGCTGCGCCACGCGTTCGCGACGCACCTGCTGAACCACGGCGCCGACCTGCGCGCGGTGCAGATGCTGCTCGGCCACGCCGACATCTCGACCACGACGATTTACACCCACGTGGCGCGGGAGCGGCTCAAGCAGTTGCATGCGCAACACCATCCGCGGGGGTGATGCTGCGCGCCCGCTCGGGGGTTCGGCAGCGGCATCCCTACAATGTCTTGTCAGCCCTTACGATTGGAGTTTGTATGGCGATCTATGCACTCGATGGCGTCGCACCGCGCGTGGCTGCTTCCGCCTGGGTCGCCGACAACGCGCAGGTGATGGGCAATGTGGACTTAGCCGAGGGCGTCAGCGTCTGGTTTGGCGTCGTGATCCGCGGCGACACCGAGACCATCACGATCGGACGCGGCTCGAACATCCAGGATCTGAGCGTGCTGCACGCGGACGTCGGGCTGCCGCTGGTCGTCGGCGAGAACGTGACCGTCGGCCACAAGGTGATGCTGCACGGCTGCACGATCGGCGACGAATCGCTGATCGGCATCGGCGCGGTGGTGCTGAACGGCGCGAAGATCGGCCGGCATTGCCTGGTCGGCGCCGGCTCGCTCGTGACCGAGGGCAAGGAGTTTCCCGACGGCTCGATGATCCTCGGCAGCCCGGCGCGCGCGGTGCGCAAGCTCACGCCGGATCAGATTGCCGGCCTGAAATGGAGCGCCGAGCATTACGTCGAGAACGCGCGCCGGTTCCGCGCCGGGTTGAAGAAGATCGCGTGAAGCGAGGGCGCCCCGGTGTCGGAACTGCATCGCTTTGTGTTCGACGGTCTGCCAGTGCGCGGCGCGCTGGTGCGGCTCACCGACGCATGGCAGGAGATCCTGCGCCGGCGGCAGATAAGCGCCACCGGCGCGTGGCCGCAGCCACTGCGTGCGTTGCTGGGCGAAATGACGGCGGCCGGCGTGCTGATGCAGGCCAACATCAAGTTCGACGGCGCGCTGATCCTGCAGATCTTCGGCGACGGGCCGGTCAAGCTCGCGGTGGCCGAGGTGCAGGCCGATCTGCGTCTGCGTGCGACCGCGACCGTTGCCGGCGAGGTCGCGCCAAGCGCGCGCCTGAGTGATCTGGTGAACGTCGCGAACCAGGGCCGCTGCGCGATCACGCTCGACCCGCTGGCCCGGCGCCCGGGGCAGCGACCGTACCAGGGCGTGGTGCCACTGTTCGGCGACCGGCACGAGAAGCTCGAGGCATTGGGCGCGGTGCTCGAGCATTACATGCTGCAGAGCGAGCAGGTCGACACCCGATTGGTGCTGGCCGCCGACGACCGGGTCGCGGCCGGCCTGCTGATCCAGCGCATGCCGGCTGAGGGTGGGGCCGCGGCTGGAGCGGCACGGCCCGACGAGGAGCGCATCGGTCTGGACGAGGACTACAACCGGATCGCAACGCTCGCCGCCAGCCTGACCCGTGATGAACTTCTGACGCTGGACGTCGACACCGTGCTGCGGCGCCTGTTCTGGCAGGAGCGGCTGCAGCGTTTTGCGCCGCGCGTCGGCGCGGACGGCCCGCGTTTTGCCTGTACCTGCAGCAGCGAGCGCGTGGCAAACATGATCCGCGGCCTGGGGCAGGGCGAGGCGACCGGCATCATCGCCGAGCGCGGCCAGATCGAGGTCGGCTGCGAGTTCTGCGGCAGGCAGTACCGCTTCGACGCGATCGACGCGGCGCAGTTGTTCGCGGCGCCGGGCATCGCTTCGCCCGGCAGCTCGGCCGTTCATTAGCGGCGGCTCGCGCCAAAAAACAGACGCGCTCAATGCGCCTTGATCAGCAGCACCGCGCCCGACACGACGGCGAACACGAGAACGAAGGTTCTGAGGAATCGGTCGTTGATCCGGTGATGCACGAAGCGGCTCAGCAGCGCGCCGATCGCCAGCGCCGGCAGCAACTCGATCGCAGCGCCGAACTGGGTCGGACCGACGCGGCCGGTGAACAACAGGATGACGAGCGAGAACAGCTCGCCGACCAGGAAGCACAGCGCGACCGTCGAGCGCATCACCGGCGCGCTCTGGTGCTGGTACACCAGCGCCAGCGGCGGGCCGCCGATGCCGGTCGCGGTTTCCGTGACGCCGGTGACCAGTCCGGCCGCGACGAACGCATGGCGGTTCGGCGAGAACGCCGGCATCACCAGCGTGGCGACGGCGGCCGCGATGGTGGCCGCGCCGACGAACACCGCCAGACTGGGCGCGCTGAGCGCAGCCAGCACCCACAGCCCGCCAGCGGTGCCGAACACGCGGCCCGCGGTGATCCAGCTCGCGCCGTGGCGATCGACCGCTCGCCGCTCACGCCACGCGACGTAGAAGTTCAGCGGCAGCATCAGGATCAGCACGCACACCGGCAGCAGGTCGGGCCGGACGATCCCGATCACCGGCGCGCTGATCAGCGCGAAGCCGACGCCGGTCGATCCCTGCACGAACGCGGCGATCAGCACGACGCTGGAGATGACGAGGAATTGGTCTGGACTCACGGGCGGCCCGCCGTTTGCGAAGTGGAGGTGCCGCGCTGTGCGCGACGATGTTCGGCCGCAGGCAGGTGCAGGCGCTGGATCGGCGCACGCGCCGCCGCGTCGCGCGCCTTGTCGGCGACCTGCCGCTGCAGCGCCTTCGCGTCCCAGTCCAGCGGCCAGCCGTGCCAGAGACGCAGCCGGCCGGCGACGAAGGTGGCGACGATCTGGTCCCGGTTGCCGAGGCGTACCAAGTCCCAAGTCAGGTCGAAGGTCGAGCACATCTCCGGCGTATCGACATCGACGATCAGGAAATCGGCCTCCTTGCCGACCGCGATCTCGCCGATCCGGTGGCCCTGTCCGATCGCGCGCGCGCCCTCGTGCGTTGCGTGGTCGAACCAGGTCCAGCCGCCGCCACAGGACGCGTCGCCGATGGAGAGGCCGAACGCCAGCTTCTGCGCCGCTTCCGCGCTGTCCATCAGCCGGAACGCGTCGCTGCGGGTCGCGTCGGTGCCAAGCCCGAAGCGGATGCCGAGCGCAGCCATCAGGTGCGCCGGCGCGACCGCGTTGCCCTTCCACTGGCTGGCGACCGGGTTGTAGCTGACCGCGGTGTCGGTGTCACGCAGCAGCGCCAGCTCGGGCGGCGTGACCAGCGTGCCGTGCGCGATCAGCAGCTGCGGGCCGAGCACCCCCAACTGCGCGAGCAACTCCAGCGGGCGCATGCCGCGCTGCACGATCGAGCGCTCGACCGATGCCAGGTGTTCGTTCACGTGAGTCTGAAACACCGCGCCGGCTTCGGCGCACAGCGACGACACGCGCTGCAGCATCGCGTCGGAAGCAGCCTCGGGCACCGAGATCGCGAGCGACGGATGGATCAGCCGGCTGCTCGACCATTGCTCGAGGAACCGCTCGGCGCGCTGCTCGATTTCTTGCCGCTGGTCCGCGTTGCTGACGTTGCCGCTGTCGTTGCAGATCAGGCCCAGCACGCAGCGCAGGCCGGCCTCCTGCGTGGCCGCGGCCAGCGCGCCGATATCGCCGGTGGCGCGGGTTCCGGCGTCGCAGACCGTGGTGAAGCCGCCGCGCAGCGACTCCAGCGCCGCGAGCTTGCCGCTCTGGTAGACGAACTCCTCGTCCAGGCTGGCTTCGAGCGGCACCCAGATCCGGCGGAAGATCTCGGACGGCTCGCCGTAGGCCAGCGACTTGCCGAACGATTGCGTCAGGTGGTGGTGCGCGTCGATCATGCCCGGCATCACGATCTTGCCGGGCAGCTCGGTCGGCGTCAGATGCGGGTGGCGCGCGGCGACGAGCGCGGCCGGACCGAGGTCGGCAAACCTGCTTTCGCGCACCAGCACCGCATGGTTCTCTGCCGGGCCGTCCTGCAGCATCACGCTGTCGGGGACCAGCAGCAGCTCGGGTGCGTCGAGTTGCCTGGCTTCGAGATCGGTCGGGACTTCGGTGGGGATTTCAATGGGCATTGTTGGCACCTTCGATGGCATCCGGGTTCGCCGCGGCGACCACCGGTTTGCCGGGAAAATGGTTGAACACGATGTTCAGGATGACGGCGGTTATTGAACCCATCGCCAGCCCGTTGCCGACGATCAGTTGCATCGTCATTGGGAACTTGTTGTACAGACCGGGCACCAGGATCGGCAGCAGACCCATGGTCAAGGCAGCCGCCAGCACGAACATGTTGCCGCGATCATGCAGGTCGACCCGACGGAGGATGTTGATGCCTATGGTGCCGATCACCGCGAACACCACCATCGCGGTGCCGCCGACGACCGCGGCCGGGATCGCATCTGCGAGCCGACCGAGCGGCGCGAGCAGCGCGATCAGGACCAGAATCACGCCGGCTGCTGCCGTCACGTAGCGCGAGCGCACGTTGGTGGCGCGGACGATGCCGATGTTCTCACCGCTGGTGATGATCATCGAGGTGCCGAAGAATCCGCCGAGCAGCGATATGAGTGCGTCACCGCGGATGGTGCGCGGCACCACGTCGCGCGGCTCGACTTTGCGGCCGACGATTTCGGCGACGGCGAGCGTCTGGCCGGTGGCCTCGACCATCGAAATCACGCTGAAGATCAAGAGCGGCGTCGCCGCAATCAGGCTGAAATGCGGCATTCCGAACGGCAGCAGCGTCGGAGCGGCCCAGATCGGGCCGGTGCCGACGCCGGCCAGAGTCATGTGCCCGGTCAGACCCGCCAGCACCGCGCCGGCGACCAGCCCCAGCAGCACCGACAACTGTCCGAGCGTGCCCTTGAACAGGCGGGCGAACAGCACGGTGAAGCCCACCGTCGCGAGTGCGAGCCCGATGCTCGCCGGGTCGCCGAACGCGGGCGTGCCGGGCCGGCCGGCGATGATGCCGCCGTAGATCTTCAACAGGTTGATCGACACCAGCAGCAGCAGCGTCCCGATGACGATATTCGGGAAGTACTTAAGGCAGCGCGAGAACACCGGCAGCACCAGGAAATAGAACACGGCGGTCAGGATCACCGCGCCGGACGCGGTCTGCAGATTCGTCTGCTGCGCGATCTGCAGGAACATCACGATCGGCGCGCCGCCCGGCACCATCACGAACGGCAGCTTGGCGCCGAATTTCCAGATCCCGATCGATTGCAGCAGCGAGCCCACGCCGCAAAGCAGGAACGTTGCGCTGATCAGGTTGATCGTCAGCCCCGTTGGAAGTCCGAGCGCCTTTGCAATCAGGAACACCGAGGTGATCGGCACCGCGGCCATCACCATCACGTGCTGCAGGCCGAACAGCAGCAGTTTCGGAATCGGCAATACGGTGTCTACAGGATGCGTGCCCGTGGGCTGGGTCATGGTCGTCTCCGGTCGAAATGTTATGGATGCATTGGTTACCACAAATCGATTTGGGCGGCCTATCGAAAAACGCCCTCACGTGGGCGTTCAAAGTGACTTCAATCAGCTTCCTAAATCGATTTGGGCGATTCAATCACGATTATTTTTGGCTGTCAACCGGGTTTTCTAGCGATTTCGACATCGATGGAACCGGCTTGCGGCGACGGAGTTGGTGCGGTCGGGCACCGAGGCGCTAGCATTCGCCCATGAGCAGCGATGCGGGCGGAACGAAGCGGCGGGTCAACATCTCGGACGTGGCGCGCGAGGCGGGCGTGTCGCCGACCACCGTCTCGCATGCGCTGAACGGGCGGGGCCAGGTCGATCTGCGCACGCGCAAGCGGGTCGAGACCGCCGCCGCCAAGCTCGGGTACCGGCCGAACCGCCATGCGCAGCGCTTGCGCACCGGCGAGGCGCACATGATTGCGCTGCTGTCTTCGATGCCGTTTGCGATTGCCGGCGGGCCGTCACGGCTTGGTTTCCTGATGGAGATCGCCGCGGTCGCGGCGACCGCGGCGCTGACCCGCGGCCTGGCACTGGTGCTGGCGCCGCCGATGGAAAACGGCGCGGTCCCGCTGGATCTGCTGGACGTCGATGGGGCGCTGGTGGTCGAGCCGTCGGCGCGGGATCCGAACATCGAGGTGCTGCAGCAGCGCGGCCTGCCGGTGGTCGCGATCGGCCGCCAGCCGGGCTCCGGCGACACCGTGCCGTTCGTCGAAATCCATTCGGCCGAGACGACGCAGCGGCTGCTCGACCACCTGTATATCCAAGGCGCGCGCAAGGTGGCGATGGTACTTGGATCGGCCCAGCGGAACTCCTATCTCGAGGCCGAGGCGGTTTATCGGGCCGCCGCCCTGCAGCGCGACGCCCCCTGCCTGCTGATGCACGCGGACGAGCAGCAGGGCGAGGCCGGCGGCTACCAGGCGACGATGGCGTTGCTCTCAAAGCATCCCGACATCGACGCGTTCTGCGTGACGGTCGATGCGTTCGCGGTCGGCGCGGTGCGGGCGCTGCAGGACGCCGGCCGCCGCATCCCGCAGGACGTGATGGTCGTCACCCGCTACGACGGGCTGCGCGCGCAGACCTGCGAGCCGCCGCTGACCGCGATCGACATGTGTCTGGATCAGACCGCGGACCTGGCGGTCGCCCTGTTGTTCGAGCATCTGCGCGGTGATGGGACGACGCGCAGCGTGCCGGGGCCGCAGACTCGCCTCGTGCCCCGTGCGTCGTCGCTGCGCTGAAATTCAGGCGAACCGCCGGCGCCGTGGCCGCGCTACTTGTCGGTCACCTGCACGAAGATCTCGCCCGGCTTGACCATGCCCAGTTCCATGCGCGCCTTTTCCTCGATCATGTCGCGCCCGTTCTTCAGGTCCGCGACCTCGGAGCGCAACTGTTCGTTCGCGATCTGGGTCTGCGTGTTGGCGGTGTGCAGCGCTGCGAGCTTCTCGCGCATCTGATGCACGTCGGGGATGCTGCCGCGGCCGGTCCACAGCTGCACCTGCAACACCGCCAGCAGCACCAGCAGCACCACCATCGCGAAGCGCGCGCCCATCGTCGCTCCCGTCAGCGCAGGTTGTAGAACGCGGCGCGCCCGGGGTAGCTGGCGATGTCGCCCAGGTCTTCCTCGATGCGCAGCAGCTGGTTGTACTTGGCCATGCGGTCGGACCGGCTCATCGAGCCGGTCTTGATCTGCCCGGCGTTGGTGCCGACCGCGATGTCGGCGATCGTCGAATCTTCGGTCTCGCCCGAGCGGTGGCTGATGACCGCGGTGTAGCCGGCGCGCTTGGCCATTTCGATCGCGGCGAAGGTTTCGGTCAGCGTGCCGATCTGGTTGATCTTGATCAGGATCGAATTCGCGATGCGCTTGTCTATGGCTTCCTTGAGAATCTTCGTGTTCGTGACGAAGATGTCGTCGCCGACCAACTGCACCTTGTTCACCAGCCGGTCGGTCAAGATCTGCCAGCCGTCCCAGTCGCCCTCGGCCATGCCGTCCTCGACGCTGAGGATCGGGTACTTGTCGCACCAGGTGGTGAGCATGTCGGTCCATGCGGCGGCCGACAGCGTCAGCCCTTCGCCGGCCAGGTGGTACTGGCCGCCACGATAGAACTCGCTGGCGGCGCAGTCGATGCCGATCGCGACCTGCTGGCCCGCGGTGAACCCGGCCTTGTCGATCGCGTCGAGGATCAACTGGATCGCGCCCTCGTGGTTCGGCACGCTCGGCGCAAAGCCGCCTTCGTCGCCGACCGCGGTGCTGATGCCCTTGTCGGCCAGGATCTTCTTGAGCGCATGGAACACCTCGGCGCCGTAGCGCAGCGCTTCGCGATAGCTCGGCGCGCCGACCGGGATGATCATGAACTCCTGCAGGTCGAGGTTGTTGTTCGCGTGCGCGCCGCCGTTGATCACGTTCATCATCGGCACCGGCAGCTGGCTGCCGTTCATGCCGCCGAAATAGCGGTACAGCGGCAGGCCCGATTCCTCGGCCGCGGCGCGCGCCACCGCCATCGACACCGCGAGGATCGCGTTCGCGCCGAGACGCGCCTTGTTGTCGGTGCCGTCGAGTTCGATCAGCGTTTTGTCCAGGAACGCCTGTTCGGCTGCGTCCAGCCCCAGCACCGCTTCGGAGATTTCGGTGTTCACGTGCTCGACCGCCTTCAACACGCCCTTGCCGCCGTAGCGGCTCTTGTCGCCGTCGCGCAGTTCGATCGCCTCGCGCGAGCCGGTGGACGCGCCCGAGGGCACGGCCGCGCGACCCATCGTGCCGGACTCCAGCAGCACGTCGCATTCGACCGTGGGGTTGCCGCGGCTGTCGAGAATTTCGCGGCCGACGATATCGACGATGGCACTCATGGATGGATCTCTTTCCTGGTTGTGTTGTGTTGGATGGGATGGGATTGGCTGCTGGCGGGAAGGGGTGGGCGCGCGCTACGCCACGCCTTCGACGGCGATCATGTTCATCACCGCCGCGCCGGCCCGCGCCTGCCGCGCCCGGCCGTACTCGGACGAGTGGTAGAACGCCTTCGCCCGCTCGAAGCTCGCGAACTTCAGCACCACGACGCGGGTCGGGTTCCAGTCACCCTCGAGCGGCTCGGTCCGGCCGCCGCGCACGCAGACCTGGGCGCCGTGCTGCTCCATCGCGGCGCTGGACAGCTTCTTGTACTCCTCGTACTGCGCGGGGTTCGTGACATCGATATAGGCGATGACGTAGCCTGGATTCATTCGAAGTCGTCTTCCAGAAAGCGGCGCTGCTTGGCGACCGCGTCGAGCGCGACCAGCGTCTCGAGCAACGCCTTCATGTGCTTGAGTGGCACCGCGTTCGGTCCGTCCGACAGCGCATGCGCCGGATCAGGATGCGTTTCCATGAACAGCCCGGCGACGCCGACCGCGACCGCGGCGCGCGCGAGCACCGGAACAAATTCGCGCTGGCCGCCCGAGCTCGTCCCCTGGCCGCCGGGCAGTTGCACCGAATGAGTCGCATCGAACACCACCGGCGCGCCGGTCTCGCGCATGATCGCAAGGCTCCTCATGTCCGAGACGAGGTTGTTGTAGCCGAAGCTCGCGCCGCGTTCGCAGGCGAGAAAGCTGTCTTCGGGCAAATTCTTCTCGCGGGCCGCGGCGCGCGCCTTGTCGATCACGTTCTTCATGTCATGGGGCGCGAGGAACTGCCCCTTCTTGATGTTCACCGGCCGCCCCGACTGCGCCACCGCGCGGATGAAGTCGGTCTGGCGGCACAGAAACGCCGGCGTCTGCAGCACGTCGACCATCTGCGCCGCTGCGCGGATGTCGTCCTCGCTGTGCACGTCGGTCAACACCGGGACGCCGATGTCGCGCTTCACCTTCGCCAGGATCTCCAGCCCCTTGCCTCGGCCGAGACCGCGAAAGCTGCTGCCCGACGAGCGGTTCGCCTTGTCGAAGCTGCTCTTGAAGATGAACGGGACGCCGAGCGCGGAAGTGATTTCCATGAGCTGCCCGGCGACGTCGATTTGCAGCTGCTCGGACTCGACCACGCAGGGGCCCGCAATCAGGAAGAAGCGATGCGCGAGGCCGGCCTCGAAGCCGCAGAGCCTCATGTCAGCCGACCACCTTCAGGGTTGCCGCGCCGGCGGGATTCCCCGGCGCCGAGCGCTGATCCCGATGGGCGACCGCGGCGGCGATGAACGCGTTGAACAGCGGGTGGCCGGCCCAGGGCGTGGACTTGAACTCCGGGTGGAACTGCACGCCCATGTACCACGGATGCACGCTTTGCGGCAGTTCGATGATCTCGGTCAGATGCTCGCGCTGCGTCAGCGCCGAAATCACGAGCCCGGCGCGGCGCAGCGCGTCGAGGTAGTTCACGTTCGCCTCGTAGCGGTGGCGGTGCCGCTCGGTCACGATGTCGCCGTAGATGCTGTGCGCGAGCGTGCCGGTGGCCACGTCCGAGCTCTGCGCGCCCAGGCGCATCGTGCCGCCGAGATCCGAATTCTCGTCGCGCACCTTGATGCTGCCGTCGGCGTCCTTCCACTCGGTGATCAGCGCGATCACCGGATGCGGGGTGCCGGGGTCGAACTCGGTGCTGTTCGCATGGTCCAGCCGCGCGACGTCGCGCGCGAACTCGATCGTAGCGACCTGCATCCCGAGGCAGATGCCGAGGTACGGTACCTTGTTCTCGCGCGCGAAGCGGGCCGCGCAGATCTTGCCCTCGATACCGCGCTTGCCGAAGCCCCCGGGCACCAGCACCGCGTCGTAGCGCGCGAGCTGCGCCATGGTCTCGGGCGTGATGGTCTCGGAGTCGACATAGCCGATGCGCACCTGCGTGTGGTTGCGCATGCCGGCGTGGCGCAGCGCTTCGTTCAGCGACTTGTAGCTGTCGGACAGGTCGACGTACTTTCCGACCATCGCGATGTTGACCTCGCCCTTCGGGTGCTCGAACTCGTAGACCAGCTGGTCCCAGCGCTCGAGCTTGGCCGGCGGCGTGTTCAGGCGCAGCCGATCGCAGATCAGGCCGTCGAGCCCCTGCTCGTGCAACATGCGCGGCACCTTGTAGATCGTGTCCACGTCCCACATCGAGATCACGCCCCATTCGGGCACGTTCGAGAACAGCGAGATCTTGGCGCGCTCCTCGTCGGGGATCGGCCGGTCGGCGCGGCAGACCAACGCGTCCGCCTGAATGCCGATCTCGCGCAGCTTCTGCGCGGTGTGCTGTGTCGGCTTGGTCTTGAGCTCGCCGGCCGCGGCGATCCACGGCACGTAGGTCAGGTGCACGAACGCGCTGTTGTTGGGCCCGAGCTTCAGGCTCATCTGGCGCGCGGCCTCGAGGAATGGCAGCGACTCGATGTCGCCGACCGTGCCACCGATCTCCACGATCGCCACGTCGACGCCGGCGCCGCCGCGCAGCACGAACTCCTGGATCTCGTTCGTCACGTGCGGGATCACCTGCACCGTCTTGCCGAGGTAGTCGCCGCGCCGCTCCTTCTCGAGCACGCTTTTGTAGACCTGGCCGGTCGTGAAGTTGTTGGCCCGGCCCATCCGGGTCTCGATGAAGCGCTCGTAATGGCCCAGATCGAGGTCGGTCTCGGCGCCATCGTCGGTGACGAACACCTCGCCGTGCTGAAACGGTGACATCGTGCCGGGGTCGACATTCAGGTACGGGTCGAGCTTGATCAGCGTGACCTTCAGCCCGCGCGATTCGAGGATCGCGGCCAGCGAGGCCGACGCGATTCCCTTGCCCAGAGAGGACACCACGCCGCCGGTGACGAAGACGAATTTGGTCATGTCAGGGTCGGGAGCCGTTCCCGAGGAACTGGTAAAACGAAATTATAGGGGTCTGCTACATTGCGCCCATGACGGACCTTGCGGGCAAGCATCTGGTGCTCGGGCTGACCGGCGGCATCGCCTGCTACAAGGCCGCCGAGTTGTGCCGCGGCCTGGTGAAGGCCGGCGCAACGGTGCAGGTGGTGATGACGCAGGACGCCGAACGGTTCATCACCCCGGTGACGATGCAGGCCTTGAGCGCGGCCCCGGTGTTCGACTCGACCTGGGACGCGCGCGAGGCGAACAACATGCCGCACATCAATCTGTCGCGCGCGGCCGACGCGATCCTGGTCGCTCCCTGCAGCGCCGACTTCATTGCGAAACTCGCACTGGGCCGTGCGGACGACCTGCTGTCGCTGCTGTGCCTGGCGCGGCCGATCGAGCGGGTGCCGCTCTTGATCGCGCCGGCGATGAATCGCGAGATGTGGGCGCATCCGGCGACCCAGCGCAACATGGCGCAGCTCGCGGCCGATGGCGGGGTGCTGCTTGGCGTCGGCAGCGGTTGGCAGGCCTGTGGCGAAACCGGCGACGGCCGCATGCTCGAGCCGCCCGAACTGCTGGAAGACGTGATTGCGTTCTTCGCGCCCAAGCTGCTTGCCGGCCGGCGCGTGCTGATCACCGCCGGGCCGACCTACGAGGCGATCGATCCGGTGCGCGGCATCACGAACCGCTCCAGCGGCAAGATGGGCTTCGCGCTCGCGCGCGCCGCGCGCGAGGCCGGCGCCGAGGTCACGCTCATTGCCGGTCCGGTTGCGCTGCCGACACCGCGCGGCGCAACGAGGCTCGATGTGCGCTCCGCGCGCGAGATGCTCGCCGCGGTGCAGCAGCACGCGGACGCCGCTGACGTGTTCATCGCGACCGCGGCCGTGGCCGACTGGCGGCCCGAGAGCGCCGCACCGCAGAAGATCAAGAAGGACGGCTCGGACCGCGTGCCGGCGCTCGGCCTCGTCGAGAACCCCGACATCCTGGCCACGCTCGCGCGCTCGCCGCGCGCGCAGGCCGGCGCGCTGTTCTGCGTCGGTTTCGCGGCCGAGAGTGAGAACCTCGCGGCCAACGCCGCGGCGAAGCGCGCGAAGAAGGGCGTGCCGCTCATGGTCGGCAACATCGGCCCGGCGACCTTCGGCCACGACGACAACGCGCTGCTGCTCATCGACGCGCACGGCGCGCATGAACTGGCGCGTGCGCCCAAGCTAGAGCTTGCTCGCCAATTGATAGCAGATATCGCTCGAAGGATAAGGGCCTGAGCGGTATTTACCTTAAGAATCGCATGATCATCGACGTCAAAATCCTCGATGCGCGGCTGCAGGACCGGCTGCCCGGCTACGCAACACCGGGCAGCGCTGGCCTCGACCTGCGGGCCTGTCTCGATGCGCCGCTGACCCTCGGGCCGAACGCCTGGCAGCTGGTGCCGACCGGCCTCGCGATCCATCTGGCCGACCCCGGCTATGCGGCGCTGATCCTGCCGCGCTCGGGATTGGGGCACAAGCACGGCATCGTGCTCGGAAACCTGGTCGGGCTGATCGACAGCGACTACCAGGGCCAGCTGATGGTCAGCGCCTGGAACCGCAGCGCCACCGCGTTCACGATAGCCCCGATGGAGCGTGTCGCGCAGCTCGTCGTCGTGCCGGTGCTGCAGGCCCGGTTCAATGTGGTCACCGAATTCCCGCCGAGCGAACGCGGCGCTGGCGGCTACGGCTCGACCGGCAAGCAGTAGCCGGCCGCGGCACCACGTTAGCGAGCCGGCCCGGCCGCCGCGTCAATCCGGCTTCGCAGCGCCCGGCGCAACGCGGAAGAACGCCGCGCCGCAGGAGCCGTGCGCCAGTTCTTCGTCGGTGGCCGCGCGTACCGAGACGATCTTCAGATGCAGCCGCAGTGCGATGCCCGCGAGCGGATGGTTGCCGTCGAGCACCACGTGGTCCGGATAGATGTCGGTCACGGTGTAGATCGCATCCTGGGGCGCGCCGGTCGGCGTCCCCGAGGGGAGGGCCGCGCCGGCAAAGCTCATTCCTTCTTCCAGTTCTGCGGGGAACGCCTCTCGCGGCTCGAGCAGGATCAGCTGGTCGTCGTAGTCGCCGAATGCCTGTTCCGGCTCCAGATGCAGGTCCAGCCGGTCGCCGGCGGCATGACCCTGCAGCGCGTCGTCGATCGCATCGAGCAGATCGCTGCCGCCGACCAGGAACTCGACCGGCTCGGCCAGAACGTCGAGCGTCTCGCCCAATGTGTCCTCGAGCTTCCAGGTCAGACCGACCACGCACTGCCTGTTGATTTCCATTGCAGAATTGTCGCAGCTATGAACATCACTCGCGCGTCGGCGCTGCTCGGAGGCCTCAGCCCCGCGCAGTTCATGAAACGGCATTGGCAAAAAAAGCCGCTGCTGGTGCGTCAGGCCGTGCCGGGCGTCGCGCCGCCGATGGGGCGCGCGGCGCTGTTCGAGCTCGCGGGGCAGGGCGGAGTCGAGTCGCGCCTCGTCGAACGCGATGCCGAGGGCTGGCGACTGCGCAGCGGCCCGTTCGCTCGCCGGTCGTTGCCGCCGCTCGCGCGTCCCGGATGGACACTGCTGGTGCAAGGCGTCGACCTGCATCTGGACGCGGCGCACGAGTTGCTGCAGCGCTTTCGCTTCATCCCCGACGCACGGCTGGACGACCTGATGATCAGCTACGCGACCGACGGCGGCGGCGTCGGTCCGCATTTCGACAGCTACGACGTGTTCCTGCTGCAAGTGCAGGGGCGCCGCCGCTGGCGCATCGGTCGTCAGCGTGACCTGACGCTGCAAGCCGGGGCGCCGCTCAAGCTGCTGGCGCGGTTCACGCCGGAGCAGACCTTCGACCTCGACCCGGGCGACATGCTGTACCTGCCGCCGCGCTGGGCGCACGACGGCGTCGCGCTCGGTGCATGCATGACCTGCTCGATCGGCTTTCGCGCGCCGGCCGCGCACGAGCTCGCGCGCGAACTGATGCACCGTATCGCCGACGCGCATGGGGACGCGGTCGGCGCCGCTGCCAGACCCTCGCTGTACCGCGACTCGGACCAGCCGGCCGCGGCCTCGCCCGGCCGGATTCCGTCCGCGCTGCAGGCGTTCGCGCAGCGCGCTCTGCACGCCGCGCAGCGCGATCCGCTGGCGCTGTCGCGCGCACTCGGTGAAGTGTTGTGCGAACCGAAGGCGACGGTCTGGTTCGAGCGGCGGCCGACGCCGCGCCGGCTGCAGCACCTGGTGCTTGATCGGCGCACGCGCATGCTGTTCGACGAGCACCATGTGTTTATCAATGGCGAGTCTCATCGCGCGCGCGGACAGGGCGCCGCGCTGCTGCGCCGGCTCGCGGATCGGCGCATGCTGGGCCCAAGCGATCTGCGCGACGCAGGCCCGGCACTGCGAGCGCTGCTGAGTAGCTGGTGCGAGGCCGGTTGGCTGCATCCGTCCGATCCGGCTGCCGATGACGCGGCGTAGGGAACCTGAACGACGGGTCCGCCCATTCGCGGGAAGGAGGTGCATGGCATGACTGCAAACCAAACCGGGGCCGCCAGCGGCCCAGCAGACGCGCGTGGCTCGATGGCGGCGCCGCTGCCGTCGGGCCGGTTTGCCGGCCCGGCCGCGTTCGCGCAGATCGTTCGCGACCTGTTCGCGCGTGCCGCCGACGCAGGCTGGCGCGAAATCATCATCAGCGACGCAAGCTTCGCCGACTGGCCGCTCGGCGAGCGCGCGTTCGCGCAATCGCTTCAAGACTGGGCGCAAGCCGGACGTCGGTTCACGATGCTGGCGCGGCAGTACGACGAAGTCAGTCGTCGGCATGCGCGTTTCGTGACCTGGCGGCGCACCTGGGCGCATCTGATCGACTGCCGCCGCTCCGCGCAGGCTGATGCTTTGGCCCTGCCGAGCGCGATCTGGACTCCGGTCTGGGCGCTGCGCCGGCTCGATCTGGAGCGCAGCACCGGGGTCTGCGGCAGCGAGCCGGAACGCCGACTGCAGATCCGGGAACTGCTCGACGAATGGCTGCGCCAGAGCGCGCCTGGCTTGCCGGCGTCGACGCTGGGGCTGTAACTATGTACAGCCCACAAAGTGTTGCTTTTTGGTGTACGGGTTTTCGCTAGTTGCAGACCTCGCCCCCTATAATCAGCTGCTGAGATGGAAGGGCGAGAGTGCTTTCCCTCGGTCGATACAGCCCCTTGCTGTACTGACAATTTCCGGAAATTTTTCTCCATTGAAGGAACCTTTCAAATGAACAAGTCCCTGATCCTGGCGGTCGTGATCGCGTCCGCCGCGCTGGTTGCCTGTGGCAAGAAGGAAGAGGCGCCTGCGCCCGCACCCGCTCCGGCGGAAGCTCCTGCGCCCGCGGCGTCTGCGCCTGCTGCCGAGTCGACTGCGCCTGCCGAAGCAGCTTCGGCAGCAGCCGGTGAAGCCGCCAACGCAGCCAGCACTGCCGCGAGTGCCGCCGCTGGCGCCGCCGACGCAGCCAAGGATGCGGCCGGCGCGGTGAAGGACGCCGCAGGTGCCGCCGCCGACGCGGCCAAGGGGGCCATGGAGAAGAAGTAATCGGTCGGACCGACGGCTTCTGCGAGAAAGCCACCGCAAGGTGGCTTTTTTCATTTCACCATGACTCCAGCACCGAACTTCGCTGGACTACGCCGAAGCCCGATACAGCAGGTTTATCAATAACTTAGGCGAGTTCAACATATGCCGGTGCTTTCCGAAACCTGACCTGGCTTCCCCTCTGCTGGCCCCTACAAGGCTCCTGGGAATCCGGTCTTTCCGAGGAGTCATCATGGCGAAAATCAAGCTCACTAAGTCCGCAGTCGATGCGGCACAACCGCAGGCGCAAGCCGTCGAACTCCGGGACACGCTGGTGCCCGGCTTCTTGTGCAAGATTACACCAGCGGGCCGCAAGGTGTTCATGCTCCAGTACCGCACGAACGCCGGCGAGCGGCGCAAGCCCGCATTGGGCCTGTACGGGGAACTGACCGTCGAGCAGGCCCGTTCGCTGGCCCAGGAATGGCTGGCCGAGGTGCGCCGGGGCGGCGACCCCAGCGCGGCCAAGGCCGCCGCCCGTTCAGCCCCCACGGTCAAGGAGCTGTGCACCAAGTTCATGGAGGACTACTCCAAGCAGCGCAACAAGCCCAGCACCCAGCGCGGGTATCAGGCCGTCATCGACCGCTGCATCGTTCCGATGCTGGGCCGTTTGAAGGTTCAGGACGTGAAGCGGCCGGACGTGGCCACGGCGATGAAGAAGATGGCCCACAAGCCCGCCGAGGCCAACCGTGCTTTCAGCGTGATGCGCAAGATGTTCAACCTGGCCGAGGTGTGGGGCCACCGGCCTGACGGCACCAACCCTTGCCGCCACGTCCCGATGTATCCCAACGGCAGGGCTACCCACCTCATCAGCGACGAGGACATGGGCAAGCTGTTTCGGCGACTGGAGCACATCGAAGCCGAGGGTCTGGAGAACTACGTCATCCCGCTGGCGATCCGTCTGCAATTCGAGTTCGCCGGCCGCCGCTCCGAAATCGTGACGCTCCAATGGGATTGGGTGGACATGGACAACCGCCGCGTGGTCTGGCCGGACAGCAAGACGGGTGGCATGTCCAAGCCCATGAGCGAGGAAGCCTATCGGCTGCTCTCAACGGCGCCACGGCAGGAAGGCATTCCCTACGTGCTGCCGTCTCCAAGCCATCCGGGCAAGCATCTGACCACGGGCGAGTATTACAACGGCTGGAGCCGCGCCCTCAAGGCGGCGGGCGCCACGCACGTCGGCACGCACGGTATCCGCCACCGTTCTGCGACCGACATTGCCAACTCGGGCATCCCGGTCAAGGTCGGCATGGCGCTGACGGCGCACAAGACCGTGGCGATGTTCATGCGCTACGTCCACACCGAGGACGATCCGGTGCGCAAGGCGGCTGAACTGGTGGCGAACCGGCGCAAGACGATCACCGAGGCGCAACGTCCCGCAGAGGTGGCAGCATGATCAAGAAGACGCCTGCGGCGGCGGGAGCCGCACCCGCCGCTTTGCCTGCCGGCTACGCCGGCATCCACAGCGGCATCGTGGAGCTGCTTGGCGCTGCGCGCCAGGCGGCGGCACGCAGCGTCAATGCGCTGATGACGGCGAGCTATTGGGAGATTGGCCGCCGCATAGTGGAGGCCGAGCAACAGGGCAAACGACGTGCGGGTTACGGTGAGCAGTTGATGGAGCGACTGTCCACTGATTTGACCGCGCAGTTTGGGCGGGGCTTTGGCGTGAACAACCTGGAGAACATGCGGCGGTTCTTCCTCGCATACCCTGTCTCCGAGATTTCCCAGACACTGTCTGGGAAATTGGACAACGAGCTGCCCGACGAGAAATCCCAGACAGTGTCTGGGAAATTGAGCCTCGCCGAGCTGGCACAGGTGTTCACGCTGCCGTGGTCGGCCTATGTGCGGCTGCTGGTGGTCAAGGACAACCATGCCCGGCGCTTCTACGAAGCCGAGGCACTGCGCGGCGGCTGGAGCGTGCGCCAGCTTGACCGGCAGATTGGCAGCCAGTTTTACGAGCGCACCGCCTTGTCCAAGGATAAGGCGGCGATGCTGGTCAAGGGAGCGGTGGCGAGGCCCGAGGATGCCGTCACGCCCGACGACGCGATCAAAGATCCGTATGTGCTGGAGTTCCTGAATCTCAAGGACGAGTATTCGGAATCCGATCTGGAGGCCGCGTTGATCCAGCGGCTGGAGGATTTTCTGCTGGAGCTGGGCGAAGGCTTCACCTTCGTCGGCCGGCAGCGGCGCTTGCGCATTGACCAGACCTGGTATCGGGTCGATCTGCTGTTCTACCATCGCAAGTTGCGTTGCTTGGTCATCATCGACTTGAAGCTGGGCAGCCTGACCCATGCGGACGTGGGCCAGATGCACATGTATTGCAACTACGCCAAGGAGCATTGGGCCTATCCCGATGAGAACCCGCCCGTGGGGTTGATTCTCTGTGCTGACAAGGGCCATGCGCTGGCGCGGTATGCCTTGGAAGGTTTGCCGACGAAGGTGATGGCGGCGAACTACCGTACCGTGTTGCCAGATGCCGAGCTGTTGCAGAAAGAGCTGGAAACCACGCGGCGCTTGCTGGAGTCGCGTGTGGTGAGGCAGCCCAAGAAGCTCCGGCAATAACCGGGCGTCCCGGCGTGCCGCCGTCGGGCTCTCGGGCTGCGCCCCGCGCTTCGTGCCGAATCGCGGCCATCCGGCTTTGATCCCTGGCGCCTCCGGCCCTCTCGGGCCTGCGCGCTGCGCTTGCCCAAAGGCGGGTGTGTGCAGTGGGCGGGGTGTAGGCGGTCTTGCTGTTCCCTTCACCGTATCACGGCGTTCTCGCCGTCAAGGGCGGCGCGCGCGGGTGCGCGCTTGCGTCCTGGCGGCCGTCTGCGACCCCTGACTGCTTGCGCTGCGCCGTGCTCCCGACGGTTCCGGGCAATTCCGCCCGAGCAACCGGAGCACGATCATGTCGCAACTGTCCTTTTCCTCGTTCGATGCCTCGCTGATGGTGCGTGATGCGCAGGGCCGCTACCTGCTGGCGACGACTGACCAGATTCTGGAGGCCGCGCGCCAGGCCATCGAGCACAAGATGCAGCGCGGTGCCTCGTTCACTTCACCGGCGGCGGTCAAGGAGTACCTGTGCGCCAAGCTGGCCGGCTACGAGCACGAAGTCTTTGCGGTGCTGTTCCTCGATTCGCAGCATCGCCTGATCGAATACACAGAGATGTTTCGCGGCACCATCGACAGTGCATCGGTGTACCCGCGCGAGTTGGTCAAGGAGGCACTGCGGCTCAATGCGGCGGCGGTCATCGTGTCGCACAACCATCCGAGCGGGAACCCGGAGCCAAGCGCGGCCGACCGGGCGCTGACCCAGCGGCTCAAGGAGTCGCTGGCGCTGGTGGACGTTCGCACGTTGGATCACATCGTCGTCACGGGCAGCAGCACCACGTCATTCGCCGAACGCGGCCTGATCTGACCGAGGGGGCTTCAGCCCCCTTTTTGCTGCGTCCGGCAGCGCAACTCCGGCCCGCGCGGGCCTGCGCGCTTCGCTTGCCGAAAGCCGAGGAGCATGGAGGTGTGAGGGAGGCGGTCTTGCTGTTCCCTTCACCGTATCACGGCGTTCTCGCCGTCAAGGGCGGCGCGCGCCTTGCGCGCTGGCGTCCTGGCGGCCGTCTGCGACCCCTGACTGCTTGCGCTGCGCCGTGCTGGCGACGGTTCCGGGCAATTCCGCCCGTGCAACCGGAGATCGTCATGAACGACAAATCACACGTTTCACTCGAACAGCATGTTTGCCTCGTTTGCGGCACGGCGTTCGATACCGGCGCCATCCTGCTGGACAAGCGCCTGCGCGCGAGCATGGAGCGCCATACGGCGACCGGCTGGGGTCTGTGCCCCGAGCATCGGAAGCTGGCCGACGATGGCTTCGTCGCGCTGGTCGAATGCGATCCGCAGCGCAGCGGTTCGCAGGCCGGTGGCCGCATGAAGCCCGAGCAGGCGTACCGGACGGGGCGGCTGGCGCACCTGCGGCGCACGGTGTTCGCGCAGATGTTCAACGTGCCGATCGCGGACGAGCAGGCTTGCGTGTTCGTCGAGCCTGGCGTGATCGACCAGTTGCAGTCGATGACGGCATCGGCGGCGAACTGATCGCGCCGGACAGCCTTCGGTGCGTCGTCCCTGCGGGGGCGGCGCACTTTTTTTCTGCTGCGCCCGGTGCCGGTTCCTCCGCGCCTGCGGCGCTGCGCGCTTCGCTTGCCAGTCCGTGCCTTTGTTGGAGGGTGGCGGCTTGCTGTTCCCTTCATCGTGCCACGGCGTTCGCGCCGTCAAGGGCTGCGCGCCGAGGGCGCTTGCGTCCTGGCGGCCGTCGTTGCCCCCTGACTGCTTGCGCTGCGCCGTGCCCCGGAAGGGTCGGGCAATTCCGCCCGGCAACCTTTCAGGAGTTCACCATGAACCACGCACTCATCACCGACGAGCAGCGCATCGTGCTGCTGGCCAATGGCCGCGAATCCTTGCAGAACCCGGACTTCGATCCGGCCCCCATGGTCAAGCTGTTCACGCCGGATGCTGGCGCGACCTGGCTGCTGACCGAGATTGATCCCGATGACCACGACCACGCCTTCGGCCTTTACGACCTGGGGCTGGGTGAGCCGGAAATTGGCTGGGTCAGCCTGGGTGAGCTGGCGACGGTGCGCGGCGGGTTGGGCCTGCCGATTGAGCGCGACCTGTCTTTTCGGGCCGAGAAGCGGTTGAGCGCCTATGCGCACGATGAGCGGCTGGCCGGGCGGGTCATCGTCTGACCCGGCCCTGGGGGCGTCGCGGGACGCCCCTTCGCATCGCGCCCACGAGGCGCGATGCCTGCGCGCCTTCGACTTGCTCTCCAGGGGAAAGCCCTGCGGGCTATCCCCGCCGCGCAGGCTTGGCGCCCCTGAACACCGCCGACCCGGCTACGCCGGATCGGCCAGACCACGGCAGTCGCTGTCGAACCTGTTTCCCGATGACTAGCACATGAGCTTGTGCATCAAGCATTGAAGTCCGGGCGTCCCCGGCCCCCTGCGAGATGGCCGGTCGCGCTGTCGTGCTGCGCATCGACCCCCCTGCGGGGTTTCGCCCCTGTCGGGCTTCCATCGTTCCCTCGCTCCGCTCGGCTGACGCCTCCGGCCCGGCTTCCAGCTTCGGGCCTGCGCGCTTCGCTTGCCGTGCGGTCGGCGTGTGGGAAGGCCGTTGCCATGTCCAGCCGTCTTCCCTGACTTCATCACCTTGTCCGCGACTGTAGCCCGCGGCCTGGTGGCGTCAAGGCGCGCAGGGCCGTGTCCTCGGCTGCGCCTGCGGGCCGCACCAACCCTGCGCTTGTCTCCTTGACGGCCCCCGTCCACGGGCTCCCTTTCGTCGCGGGCGATGAACTCAGGAAAGACGGTGGCAACAGGGCCAACCGGGTTCCTCGTGCCGACCGCACCGAACAGCCGAAAGGCTGGGCTCCGAATCTAGGAATCCGGTGTGCGGTTTTCTTCAACAGCCATTTTGTTCAGGAGAAAGAGCATGCAACTCGCATCCCGCTTCGCTTCCCACTCCCCGGCGCTGCGCAGCGACTACCCGCTGTCCGATGACCAGATTCATCGCGTGGCCCCGTCCATCTTCGCGGATGCCCCGCACGAAAGCCGTTCGCAGCGGTACGCCTATATCCCCACCGCCGCCGTACTGACCGAGCTTCGCAAAGAAGGCTTTCAGCCTTTCATGGTGACGCAGACCCGCGTGCGCGATGAAGGCAAGCGCGAGCACACGAAACACATGCTGCGCCTGCGCCATGCCAGCCAGATCAACGGCGCGGAGGCTAACGAAATCGTGCTGCTGAACTCCCATGACGGCACGAGCAGCTATCAGATGCTGGCCGGAATGTTCCGCTTCGTTTGCAGCAATGGCCTTGTCTGCGGCGACACCGTGGCGGACGTGCGCGTGCCCCACAAGGGCGACGTGGCCGGTTCCGTCATCGAAGGCGCTTTCGAGGTGTTGAGCGGCTTCGAGCGCGTGAAGGAATCCCGCGATGCCATGCGCGCAATCACGCTGGACGAAGGCGAGTCCGAAGTGTTCGCCCGTTCCGCGCTGGCCCTCAAGTACGACCCCGCCGACAACAAGCCCGCGCCCATCACCGAATCGCAAATCCTGATGCCGCGCCGGTTCGACGACCGCCGCCCCGACCTGTGGAGCGTGTTCAACCGCACGCAGGAGAACTTGACCAAGGGCGGATTGCATGGCCGCAGCGCCAACGGACGCCGCCAGCAGACCCGACCCGTGCAGGGCATTGATTCCGATGTGCGCCTGAACCGCGCCCTCTGGATGCTGGCCGATGGCCTGCGCCAGTTGAAAGCCTGAACCGTTCCCCCGCCGGAGGGGCGGTTCCCCTCCATTCCCTTGTTTCACTCGATTGGAGATTCGCTATGAACGCCGTTACCCAAACCGAAGCCCGCGCCATCCAAGCCCCCGCGCTGGAAGCCGCCGACCCGACCAAGAACCTGATTCTGGTTCCGCTGTCGCGGCTGGTGCTGCGCCCCACGGGCCGCAACGTGCGCAAGACCCCGCGCATGTCCATCCCCGAACTGGCTGCGAGCATCCAGCGCGTGGGCCTGCTGCAAAACCTGATCGTCATTGCATCCGCCGATGGCGAGCATTACGAAGTCGTGGCCGGTGGCCGACGCCTCGCAGCCCTCAAGCTGCTGGCGAAAAAGCACCGCATCAGCAAGGAATGGGAAGTGCCTTGCCTGCTGGTGGCCGATGGCACCGCCCGCACGGCCAGCCTCACCGAAAACGTGCAGCGCGAAGCCATGCACCCCGCAGACCAGTTCGAGGCTTTCGCCGCGCTGGTGGCCGAAGGCCGTCCCATCGAGGACATTGCGGCAGATTTCTCCGTTACGCCGCTGGTGGTGCAGCGCCGATTGAAGCTGGCGAACGTCTCGCCCCGCCTCATGGCTGACTATCGCGCCGATGCCGTGAGCCTTGACCAGTTGATGGCCCTTGCCATCACCGATGACCACGCCGCGCAGGAAAGCGCGTTCTACGATGCGCCAACCTGGCAGCGCGGCCCGTCCGCGCTGCGCGAACGCCTCACCGAGCGCGAAATCGACGCCTACCGGCATCCGCTGGTGCGCTTCGTCGGGCTGGACACCTACGAGGCCGCAGGCGGTGGCATCCGCCGTGACCTGTTCGCGGAAGATGACGCGGGCGTGTATCTGACCGATGCCGCGCTGCTGGAACGGCTGGCGCAAGACAAGCTGGCAGGCATCGCCGCCACTGTCCGCGTCGAGGGTTGGGCGTGGGTGGATGCCACGCCGGGCGTGACCCATGCCGACCTGCACGCTTTCCAACGCGCACCGAAGGAGCGCCGCGAACCGAACAAGCGCGAAGCGGCACGCATCGAGAGGCTGCAAGCCAAGATGCACGAACTGGCCGAAGCCGTGGATGCTGCGCTGGACGCCGACGACGAGGACAAGGCCGACGCCTTGCAGGAGGAAGGCGAAACCCTGGGCGAGCAGTTGCAGGCGCTGGAAGATGGCTTGCAAGGGTACGGCGCGAACGTGAAGGCCGCAGCCGGTGCCATTGTCAGCATCGACCGCAACGGTGAGGCCGTCATTCATCGCGGCCTGATGCGCGAGGTCGAGGCCAAGGCGCTGCGCACACTGGAACGGCTGCGCCAAGGGTTCAGCGGCGAGGATGCCGAGAACAACGACGAAGGCGAGGACGACAAGCAACCCAAGAGCGTCGCCATGTCTGACCGGCTGGCGCAACGCTTGAGCGCCCACCGCACCGCCGCGCTGCAAATCGAAGTCGCACGGCATCCGCAAGCCGCACTGGCTGCCGTGGTGCATGGCATGGTGCAGACCGTCTTGCAGGAACGCCGCTACGGCCTCAACCGTGATTCTTTGCCGCTGGGCGTGAGCCTGAAAGTGCAAGACCGGCTGGAAGGCATGGCCCCGGACTGGCCTCACTCCGCCGCCGCCGTGGCACTGCGCGAACTGCAACAGGTGGCGGGCGAAGCCTTGCCGGAGGACAGCGCCGAACTGTTCGCCGCGCTGCTGGCGAAGCCGCAAGACGAACTGGTGCGGCTGCTGGCCGTGTGCGTGGCATCCACGGTGGACGTGGTGACGCCTCGCGCCACGCCGCGCCAGCCCGGCGCGGAACTGGCGCAGGCCGTGGGCCTCGACATGGCCGCATGGTGGAAGCCGACCGCCGAAGGCTACTTCAAGCACGTTTCCAAGGCCGTGATTCTGGATGCCGTGGGCGCGTTTGCCCCGGAGTCCGTCACCCGGCTGGCGAAGCTCAAGAAGGCCGACATTGCCAGCGAAGCCGAGCGGCTGGCCGATGGCACGGGCTGGATGCCCGCCATCTTCAAGGCCGAAGGCCCGCAGGAGGCCCAGGAGGCAGGCCCGGAGCAGGACGCCCCGGAGGATGCCGAGGCAATGGCGGATGAACCCGCCGAGGCGCTGGCCGCTTGACCCGTGCAGAAGGCGAACGCCCCGGCTTCGACCGGGGCGCTTCGCTGGAAGGAAAAGCTCCCATGATCCGTACCACCACCAGCCGCTCGCGCATGGCGGCGATCTACGCCCCCGGCACGGTGCGCGCCCGCCGCTGGCACGGCGATGGCGACGTGCGCGGCTACCGCCAGCCCTCGGGCTGGTCGGCCCGCGCCGACCTCACCGACATTCACCCCATCACGGGCTGCGCCTTGCCGCGTGCCGTGTGGTGGCTCATCGAGACGAAGGAATAACCGCGTTCAGCACCGCGCCCAGGTCGTTCCGTCCTGGGCGCGGTGAACTTCAAAATCCGGGCGCGGCGGTGGCCGCGCCCGATGTTCAAGCCCAACAGCCAAATCAGAACGCCGCCGCCTTCGCGGTGGCT
The DNA here is from genome assembly GCA_030123545.1 of Burkholderiaceae bacterium. Lineage (NCBI taxonomy): Bacteria > Pseudomonadati > Pseudomonadota > Betaproteobacteria > Burkholderiales > Burkholderiaceae > Burkholderiaceae bacterium. Next base: position 1,474,409 of record CP126124.1, read on the forward strand.
CATGCGGCGGCGTTGAAGTAGGCGGGCCTCCCGCCCGGTAATGGGCAGGCCCACATGGGCCTGCAAGCCGAAGCGCCCACCCTGCGCGGGAATCATCAGCAGTTTTCGGCTTGCCGCGTGCATACCCCGCAGCGTGGGCCGCTTCCATTTCATCGGCGGCATATCCGCGTTTCCTGCATGGAAATCTGGAACGGCCTGGGCGTGTCGGCTCGATGCGCCGCCGGGCTTTCGGGCTGCGCCCCGTGCCGTCTTTGCCGTCACGGCCATTCGGCTTCAATCCCTCACGCCTTCGCGCCTGCGGCGCTGCGCGCTTCGCTTGCCTCCGGGGGATCGGCACAAGGCCCATCCCCGCCGCGCAGGCTTGGCGCCCCTCGATGCCGCCGAACCGGCTGCGCCGGATCGGCCCGGCCAGTGCCCCGCCGCGATGGACAGTGCATTGGCGAACACGCTGGAGCCTGCTGCGGCAGGTTGTGCAAATGCGTGCCCTCCCCAACGCTGGCGGTTCCTGCCCATCACGTCACGAAGGACGGTTCACGGACATCCCGCCCGGCATCGCTATGGAGCTTCCACGCCACGCCTCAAGACCAGCGCCGCAAGGTGCGGCAGGGGTGTTCTCGCTTGTCGTCGGGTGGTTGACCTGGCCCACGTCAGTGGGCGAGTCGGTGCAGCCTTCGTGCGGGGATGCCGAGCCGGCCTTGTCTCCTTTCGGTGCGGTTCGGCCCAAGGCGTCCTTGTGTTGTTGTGAATCCTGGCGGGGGCGCGGCTGCGCCTCGGGCTTCATGGCTGCAACCGTCCAGCGAAAACAATTTCCCCTGCGCTGCGCGCATTCCTCGCGGGACAAATTCTTTTCGCCTCCCGGCTCTCCACTGCGTTGCGACCACAAGCGGTGCAGCCAGCCCGTCCCCCGCCGGCCGGATCACAACAAGGACGCGATGGGCGCGAACCTTGTTCAACCGAACGGAGAAAACATCATGGCCAACATCGGCACCTTCACCGCAGACAAAGACGGCTTCGCCGGCACGCTTCGCACCCTGACGCTCAACGTCAAGGTCAAGCTGGTTCCCAACGACAAGGGGGACAACGAGAAAGCACCGGACTTCCGCTTGCAGGCCGCCAGCCACGACATCGGCGCGGCATGGAAGAAGACCAGCGAGGCCGGGCGGGAGTACATCTCCGTGACCCTCGACGATCCTTCGTTCCCGGCCACGGTCTACGCCCGCCTGATCGAAGGCGAGAACGGCACGCACGACCTGATCTGGTCGCGCAGCAAGCCCCAGGCGGCCTGACGGCCGCCAGCGCCCCGCCCACGGCGGCGGGGCGCTGTGCTACTTGGATCGGCAGACAGAGAGGCTTGGCTCTCCCAGCTTCGTGATGGTGGTGGTCGGGCAGCATCACAATGACCTCGGGTTGCCAGGGCGAATGCAGGGCGATTCGGCGCACTGCGCCGACCGGGCTTTGCGGGCTGCGCCCCATGCCGACTTCGCCGTCATGGCCATTCGGCTTCAATCCCTATCGCGGCTTCGCGCCGGTGGCGCTGCGCGCTGCGCTTGCCTCCAGGGGAAAGCCCTGCGGCCTATCCCCGCCGCGCGATGCTTGGCGCCCCTGAAGTCCCCGAACCGGCTGCGCCGGATCGGTGGCCCAGCGCCTACGGCTGGGCCGCTGCTGCGAGCTGGCTTTCAGCCTCGCTCATCAGCACTGCCGTGCTGCATTCGAGTGCGCTGGCAATTTTGAAGATGATCGCCAGCGTGGGCATGTGTTCGCCACGCTCGACCTTGCCCATGTGCGAACGCTCGATGCCGGCGAGGTTCGCCAGCGATTCCTGCGCGATGCCGCGCTCCGTCCGCAGCGCGCGCACCGCCGCGCCGAAGGCTTGAGCCAATTCGGCATCGTAGGTGGTGGCGCCCGCTGGCCGGCCGCGGTGGATGGATCGCTTCTGCATGGACAGAAGCGTCAATTCGCAGCACAATTAAAACCACGTTATCTTTAACTCATTCATGCCTTTGGCCCTTATTCGTGCTTTTACGGAAATCCGCTTCTGCGGATTCCGACAGAACCGGAAAACCGCCAACGTGTATTTGCAGATTTCTACAATTGAGCTTTTGCGCTTTCGTGTTTCCACGGCTTTCGTGGAATACGCATCCATGCTTTGGCGTGAATGTGCAAAACCGACATTCCGTGTTGGAACAGGAGCACCACGATGAACGCTCCCCTCGTCACCGATGCGCAGCGCGCCGCGCTGCTGGAGAACGGACGGCGGGCCGCCGCTGGTGAACCGCACGACCCGTTGCCGGTTGTGCGGCTGTTCACTCCCGACGCGCACGCCACCTGGCTGCTGACCTCGCTCGATCCCGTCGATGGCGACACGGCCTACGGCCTGATCGACCTGGGAATCAGCTTGCCCGAGCTGGGGACGGTGAAACTTTCCGACCTGGCTTCCATCGTCGGGCCGCGCCAGCAACCCGTGATGCGGGATCGGTATTTCCAGGCGATGCGCCCGCTGTCGGAATATCTGCGCCTGGCGCAGGAAAACGGTTCCGTCGTCGATTGAACCGCTCGCGCTACGGCCAAGCCGGGCGCATTGAGGCTATTTTGGTCTTGCTCCAGACCTTTCCAGTCTGAATCAACACTCTTGCACCAAACCTGTGCGTGCGTGGCGGAATCAGCCACGATCTTTCATGCGGCTTGCGGCACGGTGTCAGTACCGCATGACGTTTTTGGTGCCATGCTGCCGTCGCATTCGGACGGATTACGCAACATGCCGGAGCCAACCAATCTTGACACCAGCAGTTACAGCTTAACCGGATTTCTACCTTGATTTGATGCTCCCGCATGTTTGACGCCGTGGCGACGTTCCTGCTGTTCGACGGGAGCTTGGGTCATGGTCAATCCTCATCATGTCGCGCACTGGTATCCCACTGCGGCTTACCTCTATGTCTTGTGGCTGGATGCGCTTGCGCTGGCCTGGGAGTACCTGCGCAGGCACCCCGATTACCGGCTCGACTGGCTGCGCCGTGCGCGCCGCCCCGATGCGGCGCATCGCTGGGGCTTGCGCGTGCTGGAAGACCCGGCGCTGGATGCGCGCGATGCGCATCCGGCCTGGCAGCCCGGCCAAGCTGATGTAGTGCAGCTCTACCCCGATGCCGATCCGCCCGTGGATGCCGAGCCCTTCGCGTTCTGGCGTATCCCCGGCCACAAGCAACTTCTCCACGATGGCAAGGCACTGGCGCTGATCGCGCGCAGCCCCGGCCAGTGCCTGCGCTTCGCGCTCGCGCCTGGCCTGCAAGACGGCATGGCTGTCGCCTATGCCCATCGCGGCGGCGCCTTCGCGCCTACGCGCGGTCATGCGCTCGACGCGGCCCAGGCCGCCACCAAGTCCAGGCCAGCACCCTCCGCGCTGCTGGAACTGCATACGTTGCAGGCGCTCGACGCGACCCTGGCGGGCTCGTCCTTCCGCGACGTGGCCGAAGGCTTGTTCGGCGTGGACGCCGCGGCCGGTTGGTACAGCGACGGTGGCCTGCGCTCCAAGGTGCGTCGCCTGGTGCGGCGCGGCGATGCGTTGATGCGCGGCGGCTATCGCCGCCTAGCACAACTGTCGCCGCTTGAGAAGGGTCGTTTTGAAGGCAACGCAAAACGACCCTGAGCAGAAGGGCCGCGTTTTCTGAGACTGCCTCCATCCGGTTGCGCTGTGTGGCCGGAGCTTTGAAAGCTATGGAGGTTCACACCATGCGTCCCGCTCCCTTGCGGCCTGCCGCTACTGTCTCGACCGCTGCCGCGCAGCCCCAACGCTATCTCACCAACGACGAAGCCGCCGAATACCTGCGCCTGTCGCCGCGCACGCTGGAAAAGCAGCGCGTGCTGGGTGGCGGCCCCAAGTTCCGCAAGTTCGGCCGCCGCGTCATGTACGCCGTGGCCGATCTCGATGCCTGGGCTTCCGAGCGCAGCTTCGAGAGCACATCCGATCCCGAGTACGCCGAGCAGCATTCGGCGGACAGCCGTGCGCGCTGATCGCTTGCGCGCGGGTGGCCTTCGCCATGTCCAGCTCTGCGCTGCCGTCCCGGCAGCGGCCCGTGCCGGAGCGCGAACAGCTCGACCTGTTTCGCGCCCTGCCGGGCGACATGGCGCCGCGCGACAGCCAGGACTTGATGGCCTTTCCGTTCTTCTCGCTGGCGAAGTCGCGGCGCACGGCGCCGATCGACTTCCGCGCCAGCGGCATCACGATCCGCGTGGAGGGCACGCAGGAGCACGGCATCGCCACCATTTGGGATGCGGACGTGCTCATTTGGGCAGCTTCGCAGATCGTGGAAGCACGCGACGCGGGCTTGCGCCCGTCGCGGCTGATGCAGGCCACGCCCTACGAGATCCTGCGCTTCATCGGGCGCGGTACGTCGCTGCGCGACTACCAGCGCCTCAAGGCCGCGCTGGATCGCCTGCAATCCACGACGGTGGCCACGTCCATCCGCGAGACGACCGGGCGGCGCCTGCATCGCTTCTCGTGGATCAACGAGTGGAAAGAACTGGCCGATGCCAAGGGCACGCCCTTGGGGCTGGAACTGATCCTGCCGGACTGGTTTTACGCGGGCGTTATGGATGCCGCGCTCGTGCTGACCATCGACCCAGCATATTTCCGGCTCACGGGCGGGATAGAGCGATGGCTGTACCGGCTGGTGCGCAAACACGGCGGGCGACAGCCGGGCGGCTGGCAATTCGATTTCCGGCACCTGTATCGGAAATCGGGCAGCGCCACGCGCTTCTCGGACTTCGCCTACGACCTGCGCGCGCTGGTCGCGCGGCAGTCGATGCCCGGCTACGTCCTGGGCATCGAGCGAATGCCGGACAACAGCGCCGAACTGCTGACCTTTCGGCCCGTGCCGTTCACGGCACGGGGATAAACGGTGCGTTGCCTGTGGACAGACTCGTGCTATCAGGAGTACGAGGTATCGTGCTATCGGGAGTACGGCTCTCGTGCTATCAGGAGTACGGATCGGCCGCAAAGCCAATAACGGCGCGGGTTTCGGCCTCCCTTAACTTCCCTAACTTAAAACATCTAACTGGTAGTAGAAGCGCCGTGCCACGGTGGATAACCGCCACGCGGCACGAAGCGCAGCAGCAACAGCCCGGCTTTCCAGCAAGGAGGGCCAGGCCATGATCGTCGCTCTGCTCAACCAGAAAGGCGGCGTGGGCAAGACCACGCTCGCTACGCACATTGCCGGCGAGCTGGCGATGCGCGGCCAGCACGTCGTTCTGCTGGACGCCGACCCGCAGGGTTCATCGCTCGACTGGACACAGCGCAGAAGCCAGCAAGGCTTGCCACGGCTGTTCAGCGCCGTGGGCCTCGCACGCGAAACGCTGCATCAGGAGGCCCCAGAACTCGCCAAGCGGGCCGATCACGTCGTCATCGACAGCCCGCCCAGGATCGCCGCCTTGGCGCGCTCTGCGCTGCTGGCGGCCGAGCGCGTGCTGATCCCGGTGCAGCCCAGCCCTTACGACCTGTGGGCCAGCGCCGAGATGGTGGCGCTGATCCGCGAAGCGCAGGTGTTCCGGCCTGCGCTGCGCACGGCCTTCGTCATCAACCGGCGCGTCAGTACCACCGTGATCGGACGCGAAGCGCGCCAGGCGCTCGCCGACCAGCCGCTTCCTGCGCTGCGCGCGGAAGTGCATCAACGCATCGTGTTCGCCGACAGCGTGGCCGCTGGCCGGCTCGCCCGCGAGACGGCGCCGGACAGCGCCGCCGCGCGCGAAATCACCGCGCTGGTGGACGAACTGCTGCGGTGGACGCCATGACGGCGAAGCCGCCACCCCGCGCAAAGCGCGTCGGCATCGGCGCGCGTCCGCCGGCGAATCCGCACGCTGAAGCGTGGATTCGCCAGGGCGACGCCGATGCGCTGGGCAAGGGCGACCTCTACACGGCCCGCCTCACCCTCGACATCACGCCCGCCATGCGGGCGCGCATCAAGGTGTCGGCCTTTACGCAGGGCATGACCGTGGCCGACCTGCTGCGCGGCCTGCTGGAACGGGAGTTTCCAGAACATCGCGGGGAGAACACACCATGACCGCATCCGCTTCGCCTGCCGCTGGCGCGGCTACGGCTGCGCTTGCAGCACCTTCCGGCCAGCCCGCCAGCACACCGCTGACGCGCGTTGCACTGGCCTACATTGAACCGCGCTTCAAGCTCTACCTGCGCTTCGGCGAACCTGCGCGCACGCTCCAGCTCGACCGCTGGCGGCGCTGCGCGGTGTTCCTGCCGAGCGCGATTTTCTGCCGCATCCGCTGGCAGGCCAACGACTACGGCACCGTGCGCTGGCAACTCATGGTGATGCAGGCTTGCACGCCGCTGAACGCGGCGCAGCGCATTCCCGGCGTGCAGCCGGGCGCGCGCCTGCTGTTGCACGCCGAAGGCGAGCAATCGGTGCGCGCCGTTCTGGAACGCATCGACGCCATCGAGGCGCTGGACATCGCGCCTGTCGGCGCCTCGCCCGCGTACTGGCGCACGCTCGCCAACCGGCTCGCTGCGCGCCTGCCGCTGCCCGAATACACCGCCGAGCGGCACGCCGCCTGGCTGGCAGGGAGGGCACTGCCATGACCGCAGTTTCCACTTCCGGCACCGCGCCGCCCCCTCGCTTGCGCGTGCGCGCTCGCCTCGTGTTGGCGGGCCTGTCCGCCTGCGGCCTCGCTGCGCTGGCCTGGGCGTCCTTCGTGCATCCACTGCCGCGCCTGACCTACAACCCGTCCGACAGCGTGGCGGTCGGTTGGTATCGCGTCGATCCGCTCGACCGTCGCACCAGCTCGCCGCCACGTCGGCTGGAAGTGGGTAGCATCGTGCTGGTGCCGCTGCCTGCCGAGGCTGCCGCGCTCGCTGCGCAGCGCAGCTACCTGCCGACGCGCATCCCACTGCTCAAGCGCGTGGGCGCGGTCGCACCGCAGGAGGTGTGCGTCATTGGGGGCAGCGTCCGCATCGACGGCGTGCCTTCGGCCGCCGTGCTGTCTGCCGATCGCTGGGGCCGTCCGCTGCCATCCTGGTCGCAGTGCCGCCGCCTTCGGCCTGGCGAGCTGTTCCTGCTCAGCGTCACCAATCCGGCGTCGTTCGACAGCCGGTATTTCGGGCCGGTCAGCGTAGCCGCCGTGATCGGCGTTGCGCGCCCGGTCTGGCTGGAGCCTCGCCCATGATCGCCACCGATTCGCTGCGCATCATCGTGCTATCGGGCGTGTCGTTCTGCTGGCCGTCGCCGTGTCGTCGCGCGTGCAGTGCCGGTGCCAATACTTCGCATTGGGCACCGCACTTCGCGCTGTCTCCGGCGCAGCCGTCCAACGTGCAGGCGTCTTGCCTCGAACGCGGCTGGACTTCGGCCATCGCCGTGTTCGCCGGGGCGCTGGCTGCTCGCGCAGCAGCGTCGCCGGGCCGCCGCGGCCCGGAGCGCCAGCGAGGGGCAAAGGCGGAAGGCAAGACAAAAGGGTGCGGCACCTGTCGGCCCGCAAAGCCAGTCTGCACGTGGGGGTGGCGCGGCACGGAGCGGCTTCGCCGCCGTGCCGCGTGGGGCGCGAAGCCCGCGCCAATGCAGGCATGTCCGCGTGCTTCGCACGACCGGACACGCCAGAGCTTGCAGGGAGCGCAGCCATGACCGACCGCCGCGACGATGATTTCCGCATCCGCCCCAGTGCCCCGAAGAACCGGGGCCAGGGCTTCGTCTCCAAGGTGCTCAGGCAGGCAGGCAAGGCCAGCAGCGGCAAGTCCTCGGTGCGCCGTCCTGGCGCCAGCGGCAGCGGACAGCGCGCCGGCCAGCGGCCCGGCTCGCGCCTGGGACGCGGCCACACGGCAGCGCGCTTCGCGGGGGCGAAGCTCACGCCCATGTCGCGGCGCGTGGCCATCAAGACGCTGCTGGTCAATCAGCAGCGGGCCAGCCCGCAGTCGCTCGCCAAGCACCTGCGCTACATCGAGCGCGACGGCGTGGGCCGCGATGGCGAGCCGGGCCAAGCCTACGGGCCGCAGACCGATACCGCCGACCTCGACGCCTTCAAGGAACGCTGCGCCGATGACCGGCATCATTTCCGCTTCATCCTCTCGCCCGAGGATGGCGCCGAGCTGGAAGACCTGCGCACCTACACGCGGCACCTCATGGGCCGGATGGAGGCCGACCTGGGCACGGGCCTCGATTGGGTGGCCGTCAACCACTGGAACACCGACAACCCACACATGCACATCGTCGTGCGCGGGCGCGACGACACCGGCAAAGACCTCATCATCGCGGGCGACTACATCGCCGGTGGCTTCCGCCATCGCGCCGCCGAACTGGCGACCGAATGGCTGGGGCCGCGCACCGAGCTGGAGATCCAGCAGACCTTGCAACGCGAGGTGGAGCAAGAGCGGTGGACGAGCCTCGACCGCACGCTGCAACGCGAGGCCGGCGAGGATGGCCGGGTGCAGATCGAACGCTTCAACGAACTGCGGCTGCAACGCCAGCGCCTGCTGCTGATCGGCCGCCTGCAACGCTTGCAGCGCCTGGGCCTGGCCGACGAGATGCAGCCGGGCACCTGGGCCGTTCATGCCGATGCGGAAAAGACGCTGCGCGCCCTGGGCGAGCGCGGCGACATCATCCGCACCATGCAGCGGGCCATGCGTGGCGAGCCGCGCGAGCTGGCGGTGTTCGAGCCGGGCCAAGGTGCCGATGGAAGTGGCCGAACCATCCTCGGCCGCGTGGCCGCGAAGGGGCTGGCCGACGAACTGCGCGACCGAGGCTATCTGGTCATCGACGGAGTGGACGGCAAGGCCCACTACGTCGCGCTCAACGCCCGCGACGAACTGGTGAACTATCCGGCCGGCGCCGTGGTGGAAGTGAAGGGTTCGGCCGACGTGCGGGCGGCAGACAAGAACATCGCCGCGCTGGCGAGCGATGGCCTGTACCGCACCGACCATCACCTAGCAATTGCGCAGGGTCAAGCCGTGCCCGGCCGCGATCCGCAGGAAGTCGTCGCCGCCCACGTCCGCCGGCTCGAAGCCCTGCGCCGGGCCGGCATCGTGGAGCGCGTGGCCGAGGGGCTATGGAAGGTGCCGGACGATCTGCCCGAGCGTGGCCGCCAGTATGACGCGCAGCGCCTGGGCGGCGTGGCTGTGGAACTGAAATCGCACCTGCCCATCGAGCGGCAGGCCCGCGTGATGGGGGCCACTTGGCTCGACCAACAACTGATCGGCGGCGGCTCGGGCCTGGGCGACCTGGGCTTTGGCAGCGAGGCCAAACAGGCGATGCAGCAGCGCGCCGACTTCTTGGCTGAACAGGGGCTTGCAGAGCGTCGCGGGCAGCGCGTGATCCTGGCGCGCAACCTGCTGGGCACGCTGCGCTACCGGGAACTGGCGCAGGCCGCCAAAGACATTGCGGCCGACACCGGCCTGGAGCATCGCCCGGTGGCCGACGGGCAGCGCGTGGCCGGTATCTACCGGCGCAGCGTCATGCTCGCCAGCGGTCGGTACGCGATGCTGGACGACGGCATGGGCTTCAGCTTGGTGCCGTGGAAGCCAGTGATCGAGCAGCGACTGGGGCAGCAGCTTGCGGCGACGGTGCGTGGCGGAGCGGCCTCATGGGAAATCGGGCGTCGGCTTGGAGTTTCTTTGAGCTAGTCACTTGAGGCTATGTGCCCCATGAACATGACCCCTGCGCGTTGCTGGCTCGTGCACCTGGCGCGATGCTGAGGACAGTTCGGTCAAGATGCCGCACTGGCTGGCCTGCTGGGATTCCCGGCAGCTTTCCCGCAAGGTCTTGAGCTGTCGTTCCAACGCTTTCAATTCCTTGATGCGGGTAGCCACATGGTCGATGTGCTCGTCGAGCAGGTCATTCACCTGGGCGCAGTTCTCGTGCGGAGCATCCTTGAAGCGCAATAGAACCCGGATTTCATCCAGTGTCATGTCCAAACCCCGGCAGTGCCGGATGAAGGACAGTCGGTCAACGTGTTCTTCTGCGTACATGCGGTAGTTGCCATCTGTACGGGCCGTTTCTGGTAGCAAGCCTTCACGCTCGTAGTACCGGATCGTCTCTACCTGGGTATGTGCGGCCTTAGCCAGTTCGCCGATTTTCATAGCTTCATCTTGAGCGGTCGCGAGTTTTTCTCCAAGGCTCATTGTAGGCGCTTGACTCTGTAGTGGGTATAGGGTTTCCAATTTGCCTGAAAAGGAGAATTTCATGAACCCTGCCCACCAACGCCAACACGCCGACGCTGCTTGCTGCGGGAGTAGCTGTGCAACAGTGCCTGCGGTGCCCGAGCCAACACCGTCTGATGCAACGACTGTCGAGCCGCAGCGCTTTCGCATAGCAAACATGGACTGCGCCTCGGAGGAGTCGGAAATCCGCCGGGCGCTGGAAGGCATGGCGGGGATTCGCGGCCTGCGATTCAACCTAGGGGATCGAGAGCTTGCCATTGCCGCCGATGACCACGCGCTGCCCCAAGCCCTGGAAGCGATCCGCAAAGCGGGTTTCAAGCCAGAACCCCTCGGCGCGAAGAATGCCCAGCGCTTCCGCATTGCAAACATGGACTGTGCCTCGGAGGAGTCGGAAATCCGCCGGGCGTTGGACGGCATGGCGGGAATTCGTAGCCTGCAATTCAATCTGGGCGACCGCGAGCTGGCCATTGCCGCCGATGATCCTGTCTTGCAGCAGGCGGTGGACGCGATCCGCAAGGCAGGCTTCAAGCCGGAACCTCTTGGCGATACCGGGTCGTCGGCTGCTGCCGCTGCGGTTGCCTCGCCAACGGGCTTCTGGACGACCTGGGGCAAGTCGCTGGGCGCCTTGGGGCTCGCCGTGGCGGCCGAAGGCTTGGCATTCGCCTTCCCAGACAGCGTGCCAGTCAAGGCGCTGGGAATGGCACTGGCTGCGGCGGCCATCGCGCTGTCGGGTTTCTCGGTTTACGGCAAGGGACTGGCCGCGCTGCGACAGGGCCGCTTGAACATCAATGCCCTGATGACCGTGGCCGTGACCGGCGCTTTTCTGATCGGCCAGTGGCCCGAAGCGGCGATGGTGATGGCCTTGTATGCCATTGCGGAAGCCATCGAGGCGCGCGCCGTGGATCGGGCGCGCGGTGCCATCAAGAGCTTGCTGGCGCTCGCGCCGGAGCAGGCCGAAGTGCGTCAAGACGACGGCAGTTGGGCACGCATCGGCGTCAAGGAAGTCACTGTGGGCGCGACGGTGCGTATTCGCCCCGGCGAGCGCCTTCCTCTGGATGGCATCGTGACCTTGGGCCAGAGCGCCATTGACCAATCCCCCGTGACCGGCGAAAGCCTGCCGGTGGACAAGAGCCCTGGCGATGAAGTCTTCGCCGGCACCATCAATCAGGCTGCGGCGCTGGAAATCCGTGTTACGGCGCCTGCTTCCGACAGCACGCTGGCGCGCATCATCCACGCCGTTGAGCAGGCCCAGTCCTCCCGCGCGCCCACCCAGCGTTTCGTGGATCGCTTTGCCGCCATCTACACGCCTGCGGTGTTTGTCCTGGCCGTTGCCGTTGCGCTGTTGGCTCCGTGGCTCATGGGGCTGACCTGGATGCAGGCCGCCTATAAGGCTCTGGTGCTGCTGGTCATTGCCTGCCCCTGCGCCTTGGTGATTTCCACGCCCGTCACCGTCGTCAGCGGTTTGGCCGCCGGGGCGCGGCGGGGCATCCTGATCAAAGGCGGTGTGTACCTGGAAGAGGCGCGCAAGATCAAGGCCGTGGCGCTGGACAAGACCGGCACCATCACCGAAGGCAAGCCCAAGCTGGTGGCCTTCGAGCCCGTGGACGCAGGACTCGGTCAGCAAGTCCTGGAGGGGCTGGCCAAGAGCCTCGCGGCGCGGTCGGATCACCCGGTGTCCAAAGCCATCGCGGACGGCGTGTCATCCGCCGCGCAAGAGGTGGACGAATTTCAGGCCGTTGCCGGGCGCGGCGTGCAGGGGGTGATCGACGGCCATACCTATGTGCTGGCCAACCACCGCTGGATCGAAGAGCGCGGGCAATGCTCGGCTGAACTCGAAGCCCGCCTCGCAGTGCATGAACAAGCGGGCCGTACCGTCACGCTGCTGGCCAGCAGCGAACGGGTCATGGCCATCTGCGCGGTGGCTGACACGATCAAACCCTCGTCGGCGCAGGCCGTGGCCGACCTGAAGGCGCTGGGTGTGACGCCGGTGATGCTGACGGGGGACAACCTAGCGACGGCGCAAACCGTCGGCGCCCAGGCGGGCATCGCCGAGGTGCGCGGCAACCTGCTGCCCGAAGACAAGCTGCGCGCCATCGGCGAGCTTCAGCAGCGCCTGGGCGTCACGGCGATGACCGGCGACGGCATCAACGATGCCCCCGCGCTGGCGAAGGCTGACATCGGCTTCGCTATGGGCGGCGCGGGCACCCACACGGCGATGGAAGCCGCCGACGTGGTGGTCATGAACGACGACCTGCGCCGCCTGCCCGAAACGATCCGGCTATCCAAGCGCACCCACGCCGTGCTGTGGCAGAACATCGCGCTCGCGCTGGGCATCAAGTTGGTGTTCTTGCTGCTGGCCATCTTCGACGATGCCTCCATGTGGATGGCCGTGTTCGCCGACATGGGGGCGAGCCTGCTGGTGGTCTTCAACGGGCTGAGGCTGCTCAGGCAGCGGGCGGGTCAGTAAAACTGAATATGGAGTGTTGAAAATGGGAATTCTGGATCGAATTTTTGGCGGGCATGGCGGGGGGCATGGCAGTTCCCACGGGCATGGCAATAGCCGCGGCCACGGTAGCCCCAGCAGCCACGACTGGGGGCACAATCCAGCGCCTTCGGTCAGTGGCATCACCTGCCCGCAATGCAAAGCGATCAATCCGAACGGCGCTCGCTTTTGCGGCCAGTGCGGGACATCGCTGGTGCCAGCGTCGTGCACGAAGTGCAGTAGCGTCATTCCGATCGGCGCGAAATTCTGTGCTCAGTGCGGCAACGCGGTAACTTAAGTCATGGTGATCTCGGCCTGGATCTACACCTTGATCCCGGCAGCGGCCGCCATCATCGGAGCTGCGGTCGCGGTGAACGTGCGGCCGGGGCCAACACTGGTCAGCGCGATTCAGCATTTCGCCGCTGGCGTCGTGTTCGCGGCGGCGGCCGGCGAAATCTTGCCCGACATCATGCACCGGGCCTCGCCTTGGGCGACGATGATCGGCGGCGGAATCGGCGTCGCCACCATGCTGCTGGTGAAGCATCTGGAAGCGTTGGCGAAGGGGCCGGCCGGTCTCCTGACCGTGATCGGCATCGACATCCTGATTGATGGCTTGGTGCTTGGTATCGGGTTTGCGGCTGGCCCAAAGGTCGGCTTGCTTCTGACCATCGCCCTGACCATCGAGGTTCTGTTCCTGGGATTGACAGTGGCCACGGAACTCGGCGAGAGCGTTCGCTCCCGTGCCAGGGTCGTCTGGATCACGGCCGCGCTCGTGCTCTTGCTGCCGATCGGGGCCTTGCTTGGAGCGCCGGTGGCGCTGTTGCCCAACCCTCTTCTGACTGGCTTCTTCGCGTTTGGTCTGATTGCGTTGCTCTACCTCGTGACCGAAGAACTGCTGATCGAAGCACACGAAACGCCAGATCGCCCCTGGGTGACGGCGATGTTCTTTGTCGGCTTTCTGGCGCTTCTCCTGCTGGAAGAAGTAATTGGCTAGTGGAGCCAGTCTGTTGGTGGTGCCCGATCCGTTGACTATTGCGCGCGCGGGGTGGGCACCATGAGCCCGATAGACGTGATGCCGTTGCTCGAATCGACCATCGTCCGCCCTCCGTGCATGCGGGCGATGGCAGCCACGATGGCCAAGCCCAGTCCATGATTGCGGGCGGCATCCGACCGCGCTGCATCTGCCCGGTAGAAGCGGTTGAACAGATTGGGCAAATGCTCGGCTGAAATCGTCTGCCCCTCGTTCACCACCCGCAGGGCGATCTCGCCGTCCAGCCGGTCGATTTGCACGACAACGGTGCTGTGCGGATGCGCGTGCCGGGTTGCGTTGCCGATCAGGTTGGACAATGCGCGCTGCAATAGGCGCACGTCGGCCAAGCCAGTGGCATCACCATTGATACGAACTTTCAGCCCGGCTTCCTCAATGGCTGCCTCGTGCAATTCCACCACCGTGCGCGCAACGCCTGCCATGCTGGCGACGTGCTCGCGGCGGGCCTCAGCCCCACGGTCGGCTTGCGACAGAAAGAGCATGTCCTGCACGATCATCGACATGCGCTGGAGATCTTCGAGGTGCGAGCCCAACACGTCTCGCAACGTGTCGGCATCGCGTGCTTTGCGCAAAGCAACTTCAGTGCCCCCCATCAACGTCGCCAACGGCGTGAACAGTTCATGCGCAACGTCAGCATTGAAGGCTTCCAGTTGTTCGTAGGCTTTGTGCAGACGCTTCAGCAACTCGTTGACGTGAGCCACCAGCGGAGCCAGTTCGTCGGGTTGAGCGGAGCCATCCAGAAGCCGGTGCAGAGTATCGGCCTCCAGTGCCTGGATCTGAGCCGAGAGGTCGCGCACGGGACGCAGCCCGATTTGCACCAGCGTAAATCCGCCAGCAGCAATCACCACTGCGCCAGCGAGTGCGGCGGCGACGAGCGTGCGGGCTAGGCGTTCTAGCACACGATCGTCCTCGCTGACATCAAGACTCAGCACCGCCTGGATGGGGGGGATGCCGGTCGTAGCCTCGAATCGCATGTCGATCACGCGGTGATGCACTGGAATGCCGGCGCTGGCATAGATGACGCTGCCGTCGGCACGGGTCAGGATCAATTTCATGTCCTGTCGGCCGACCATGCCATCGTCGAGCTTGTGTGCGAGCGTGCCGCTGTCTAACTCTGCTGCCTCGGCAATAAGATGGTTCACCTGGGTCTGCTGTTGCCGCAGCGTGTCCATCTGCCGCTCCTTGAGGCTCAGCGCGGTGACGGTGTAAATGCCCAGGCAGGTTAAGGCCAGCCCGACCAGTGTGAGAAGTGCGAGCCAACGGGCAAGCCGCCGTCCCAGCGATCCGGCACGCCTGGGTCTCACGACTGCCGATCTTCGAGTACGTAGCCCATGCCACGGACGGTGTGCAGCAGTGGGCGCTCGAAGGGCAGGTCGAGCTTGCTCCGAAGGCGACGCACAGCGACGTCGATCACGTTGGTACCGTGATCGAAGTTCACGTCCCATACTTGCTCCGCGATTTCGGTACGTGACAGAACCTCGCCCTTGCGGCGCAAGAGCAGCGTCAGCAGTTGGAACTCCTTTGCGGACAGGTCGATGCGCTGGCCGGCCCGAGTAGCGCGCCGCCTCGCCAGGTCCACTTGCAAATCCCCAAGGCACAGCACCAGCGCATCAGGCGCGGGTGCAGTACCAGCAGCGCGGCGCAGCAGCACCTCGATGCGTGCCACCAGTTCGGAAAAGGCGAACGGCTTAACGAGGTAGTCGTCCGCTCCCGTCTTCAGTCCGCGCACGCGATCCTCGATACGATGACGGGCCGTCAACATGATCACCGGCGTCTGCTTGTTCTGTCGCAGCGCGGCCAGCAAGCCAAAGCCGTCGATGCCCGGCAGCATGGTGTCGAGAACGATCAGGTCGTAGTGGCCGTCAGAGGCCATGTGGAGGCCATCGATGCCGTTGACAGCCACATCGATCACATAGCCTTCTTCAGAGAGTCCCTTGCGAAGATAGTCCGCGAGCTTGGCTTCGTCTTCCACGATCAGCAGCTTCATGCGCAGCGTTCCTGCCGCGGTCTCTCGCAACCTGTCCAAATTGTCATCTGCACGTTTTACTCCCGTTCGGTGCCGGTTCTTACATTGTCCTCATGCCTTCGGGCATATCGATTATCTGTACTTAGCAATGGAAAGGACCATGAAATGAAACTGCCCCATATTGCTGCCTTGAAGGCCATCGTCCTGGCTACGGCACTCCCCCTGACGGCCCAGGCCAGTTCGATGTGGCATCCGGCCCCCACCGAGGAGGGCTTCACGTACCACCCGGATCACTTCCAGAGTACCAAGACACGCGCCCAGGTGATGGCCGAAGTCGAGGCAGCCCTCAAGGACGGTACGCTGGCAATCCTGCAACGTGGAGCACCGTTGCCCATCAAGAGTTCCGAAGCGCCGAAGACGCGCCAGCAGGTTGTCGATGAGATGCGCAGCGAATCACCAGAAGCGCGGCGTGCGCGGCTCGAAATGTATTTCGGCGGTTGACACTGCTGCCAATACCCTGCGCTGCCGTGCCCCTCGTGTCGCTTCGTTGCGTCAAGCGACCACAGCTATTCGAATATAGAAGCGGTCCTTATTTCATTCTGGATGAACCCGCGAGGAGGCACGCTACGCGCAGAGGACTCTGAAACAAACCCAAGCAGCGAGGAGTGGCGGATTGAAGCCTGTAGCTGCTACACTGTTACCCCTATGCGCAAATGGCTGGCTATCGTCTTGCTGGTGTTCTTGCCGCTCCAATTCAGTTGGGCGGCTGTGGCCAGTTATTGCCAGCATGAAACCGGGGCCGCGGCCAAGCACTTCGGCCACCATGCGCACCAGCACAAGGCGGCCGACGGCAAGGACGCCAGCCCTGATCCGGCCAAGACCCTGGGCGGCGATCCTGATTGCGCGTCCTGTCATGCCGGGTGCTTCTCGGTCTTGTCCGGGGAGATCAAGCTGGCGTCGTTGATCAGCCCGTCCCTGGATACAGCGTACCACCCGGAGCGCCTTGCCGCGCCTCCACCCGAACGTCTAGAGCGCCCTCAGTGGCGTGCCCTCGCCTGATCGGCGGGGAGCGCGTTCCTTTCCCTTCGTCCTCACCACTACCGTCGCGCATGGCGCGCTACGGTATCCAGCCGGCTTCGTGCGGCTGATGTGACGACGTTGCTGGCGATCATCTGGATCGCCCCCCGCCGATTCCCTCGTGTATTTCAAGTCACTGGAGAATCGGATGTTGAAGGGTATTCACAATCGCAGGGCGAGCGCGGTCGCGGCAGGCTTGGTCTTTGCGCTCACGGCGGGGACGGCTTCCGCCCAGGCACTGCCGACGGTGCCTGGCCATGCGCGGAGCGCCAACGGCGGGGAGCAGATTGAAGCGGCGACGCCTCTGAGCCTGCAAGAGGCCATCGCGCTGGCTTTGGAGGGGAATCTTGACCTGACCGTCGCCCAACGGGAAATCGAGGCCGTGGAAGGCCAGGTAATTCAGGGACGAGTACGTCCCAATCCCGAACTGACGTACTCGCTCGAAGACCAACGCACGCCAACCCGCACGCAAAGCGTCCAGATCAATCTACCCATCGAACTGGGGGGCAAGCGCGCTGCCCGCATTGCCGCGGCAGAGCGGGGGCGTGACGTCGCAGTTGAAGAACTGAACACGCGGCGTGTCGAAATTCGCGCCGCAGTGGTCTCCGCCTTTTTCGAGGCGTTGGCTGCCCAGGATCGCACGATGCTGGCTCAGGACAGCGTCGATCTGGCCAAGAAAGCGACGGATGCAGTCGCAAAGCGCGTGACGGCGGGCAAGGTGTCCCCAGTCGAGGAGACCAAGGCTCGGGTGGCCGAAGCTGGCGTGCGAGTTGAACTGGCGCAGGCTCAGAGCGAGCAACGCAGCACCCGCGCACGGCTGGCGGGTTTGCTGGGAGCCAATCCACCGCGATTCACCCAAGTGGCAGGCAGTGTGGACGATCTTCCGGCCGTCCCTTCACTGGATGACATCCAGCAGCGCCTGTCGGCCTCATCGGCACTGCGCCGGGCGCAGTTGGAGGTCGAACGCCGTCGGTCGCTGGCCGACGTGGAGCGCAGCAAGCAGACGCCCGACGTCACGGTCAGCCTGGGTGTGAAGCGTCCGAACGAGTTAGCGCGCAATCAGTTAGTGCTCGGCATTTCCGTGCCGCTGCCTTTGTTCGATCGCAATCAGGGCAATCTGCTGGAAGCGCTGAAGCGTGAAGACAAGGCGCGGGATGAACTCCAGGCGTTGAATCTACGCCTCAGCACAGAAGTGTCGCAAGCCCGCGAGCGGCTGGCGTCGGTTCGCGGCGAGATCGACGTATTGCAGCGAGAGGTGCTGCCAGGGGCCAAGAGCGCCTATGACGCGGCCACCGTGGGTTTTGGGTACGGCAAGTTCAACTTTCTGGAAATGCTGGACGCGCAACGCACTTACTTTGCCGCCAAGTCCCAGTACCTCAAGGCGCTCGCCGATGCGCATCGCGCGGCGGCGGACATGGATCGCGTGATCGGCGCATCCGAACCCACGATCACCCCGCCTGCAAATAAGGAATGAACATGAAACCCGAAACGAACAAACTGAACGTCGGCAAGAAGCAGTGGATTGCCATCGTCGTGATCGCCGCAGTGGGCATAGGACTGGGCAGCGCCATTCTCGGCGGCAAGACGGGCAAGAGCGCCGAGGGCGAGGGCCACGGCAGCCACGTTGAAGCCAAGGCCCACAGTGATGGTGAGCATCATGGCAAGACAGGCGCAGACTCCCACGAGGATGACAAAGGCCATGCGGACGGCGAGCACCACGAGGGATCAAGCAAGGGCCCGCATGGCGGCAAGCTGTTCAAAGAAGGGGACTTTGGATTGGAAGCCTTACTCGCTGAGGACGGCGGCGAACCACGTCTGCGAATCTGGCTTTACGAAAAGGAAAAGGCGCTAGCCAGCAGCGCCGCCAAGGTCAGCGCTACCGTTACACGCTTGACTGGGGAGAAGCAGGCGCTCAACTTCACGCCCGACAAGGACAGCCTGTTGAGTCGAGAGATTGTGCCGGAACCCCATGCGTTCGAGATCAACATCGTGGCTCAGACGGCCAACGCGCCTTTCACGTTCAGCTTCAGCCAGGAGGAAGGAAAAGTCGAACTCAGCGATCCGCAAATCAAGGCTGCATCCATCGGCATTGACACCGCAGGGGCTGCAAGCATCAAGTCCGCCCTGCAATTGCCGGGTGAGATTAGACTGAATGAAGACCGCACCTCGCACGTTGTTCCGCGCATTGCGGGTGTTGTCGAAAGTGTGCAGGCCAGTTTGGGGCAAACGGTCAAGAAGGGACAGGTGCTCGCCGTTATCGCCAGCCCTGCCGCATCCGAGCAGCGCAGCGAGTTGCAGACGGCGCAAAAGCGGCTGGCCTTGGCCCAGACAACTTTTGAACGCGAGAAGCGGCTGTGGGAACAGAAGATTTCCGCCGAGCAGGACTACCTGCAAGCCGGCCAGGCACTGAACGAGGCGCAGGTCGCCGTGGCCAACGCGCAGCAGAAGCTGTCGGCCGTGGGCTTGGCCCCAGGTTCCTCGGGCGGGCTGAACCGCTTCGAGCTGCGTGCGCCTTTCGATGGCGTGGTGATTGAAAAGCACCTCAGCCTGGGCGAGGCCGTCAAGGAAGACGCCGCCGTGTTCACGGTGTCCGACCTGGGCCAGGTCTGGGCAGAGATCAACGTGCCCGCCAAGGATTTGCCGCTGGTCAGAGTGGGTGAAAAGGTCAGCATCAAAGCCACAGCATTCGATGCCAGCGCGCAAGGGACCATCACTTTCGTGGGTGCGCTGATCGGCGAACAAACCCGCATGGCCAAGGCTCGTGTGGTCTTGGCCAATCCCCAGGGCGCGTGGCGTCCCGGCCTGTTCGTCAATGTGGAAGTGATCGCGTCCGAAACCGCCGTGCCAGTCAGCGTGGCTAGCGACGCTATTCAGAGCGTGGGGGACAAGCCGGTCGTTTTCGTCAAGGTGAAGGACGGCTTTGTGGCCCAGCCTGTGCAGTTGGGTCGCAGCGATGGCAAGCGGGTCGAGGTACTGCAAGGTCTTCAAGCAGGGGCGGCATATGCGGCCGCAGGCAGTTTCGTCGTGAAGTCTGAACTCGGCAAAGCCTCTGCCGAGCACACCCATTGATGCCGGAGCTACGCCCATGTTTGAAAAACTTATTCGCGCGGCCATCGAGCACCGATGGCTAGTGTTGTTAGCTGCCATTGGCATGGCCGCCGTCGGCGTGTTCAGCTACCAGAAGTTGCCCATCGACGCCGTGCCGGACATCACCAACGTCCAAGTGCAGATCAATACCCAGGCGCCGGGCTATTCACCGTTGGAGACCGAGCAACGGGTGACCTACCCCATTGAAACCGTGATGGCGGGCCTGCCCAACCTGGAGCAAACCCGCTCTCTTTCGCGCTATGGCCTCTCGCAAGTGACCGTGATCTTCAAGGACGGCACCGACATTTACTTTGCGCGCCAGTTGGTCAATGAGCGCATCCAGGAAGCACGGGATAAATTGCCGGTCGGCATCACACCTGCGCTGGGGCCGATCTCCACCGGCCTGGGGGAGATTTACCTGTGGACGGTCGAGGCGAAGGACGGTGCGAAGAAACCCGACGGCATGCCCTACACGGCAACAGACCTGCGCGAGATTCAGGATTGGATCATCAAGCCGCAGTTGCGCAACGTGCCCGGTGTGACTGAAATCAACTCGATTGGCGGTTATGCCAAGGAGTATCAGATCGCACCTATACCCGCTCGCTTGGCTTCGCTCGGCGTTACCCTGCAAGACATCGTGACGGCACTGGATCGCAACAACGGCAACGTGGGTGCGGGCTATATCGAGAAGCGCGGCGAGCAGTACCTGATCCGTGCGCCTGGGCAAGTCAAGACCCTGGAGGACATTGGCAACGTTATCCTCAGCAGTGCGGGCGGCGTGCCGATACGGGTGCGTGACGTGGCGGACGTGGGGCTGGGGCGTGAACTGCGCACCGGCGCGGCCACGGACAACGGCCGCGAGGTGGTGCTGGGCACTGTGTTCATGCTCATCGGCCAGAACAGCCGTACGGTTTCGCAGGCCGTGGACAAGAAGATGGTGGAGATCAACCGCAGCTTGCCCGAGGGCGTGCATGCGGTGACGGTCTACGACCGCACTGTGCTGGTGGACAAGGCCATCGCCACAGTGAAGAAGAACCTGCTGGAAGGTGCGATCCTGGTGATCGTGATCCTGTTCCTGTTCCTGGGCAACATCCGCGCGGCCATCATCACGGCGACAGTGATTCCCTTGTCGATGCTGTTCACCTTCACTGGCATGGTGCATTACAAGGTGAGCGCCAACCTGATGAGCCTCGGGGCGCTGGACTTCGGCATCATCATCGACGGAGCGGTGGTGATCGTCGAGAACTGCGTGCGCCGCCTGGCTCATGCGCAGGCGCACTATGGCAGGCCCTTGACACGGGCAGAACGCTTTCATGAGGTATTCCTGGCGTCCAAGGAATCGCGCCGCGCGCTGCTGTTCGGACAGCTCATCATCATGGTGGTGTACTTACCCATCTTCGCCCTGACGGGCGTGGAAGGGAAGATGTTCCACCCGATGGCGTTCACGGTGGTGGCTGCGCTCGTGGGGGCCATGATCCTGTCGGTGACTTTCATTCCGGCAGCGGTCGCCCTGTTCATCGGCCATCGGGTCAGCGAGACGGAAAACTTCCTGGTTGTACAGGCCAAGCGCTGGTATGGCCCGCTGCTGGATCGCGTGATGGCGGCCAAAGCGGTGGTGCTCGCGGCAGCCGCCGTGGCAGTGGTGCTGTGCGGCCTGATCGCCACCCGCATGGGCAGCGAGTTCGTGCCCAGCCTGAACGAAGGCGACTTCGCCATCCAGGCCCTGCGCATTCCCGGTACCAGCCTGTCGCAATCGGTCGCGATGCAGCAGCGCCTGGAGGCGACGCTGAAGGCTAAGTTCTCCGAGATCGACCGCGTTTTCGCGCGCACCGGCACGGCGGAAATCGCGTCCGACCCCATGCCGCCGAACATTTCCGACGGCTACATCATGCTTAAGCCGGTGTCCGAGTGGCCGGAGCCGCGCAAGTCGCGCGACGAATTGCTGGCGGCCATTCAGGAGGTCGTGGGCAAGGTGCCGGGCAACAACTACGAGTTCTCGCAGCCGATCCAATTGCGCTTCAACGAACTTATCTCAGGGGTTCGCAGCGATGTGGCGGTGAAGATTTTTGGCGACGACATGGATGTCCTGAATAAGACAGGTGAAGAAATCTCGTCCATGTTGCAGAAGATTCCCGGCGCGTCCGAGGTCAAGGTGGAGCAGACCACCGGCTTGCCCATGCTGACCGTGAATATCGACCGCCAAAAAGCCTCGCGCTATGGGCTGAACGTGGCCGACATCCAGGACGCCGTGGCCACCGCCATCGGCGGGCGCGAGGCTGGCACGCTGTTCGAAGGCGACCGCCGCTTCGACATCCTGGTTCGCCTGCCGGAGTCCTTGCGCAACGACCTGGAAAGCATGAAGCGCCTGCCGATTCCGCTGCCGCGCGGAACGGGTGGCACCGGCAGTGCCGAAGGACGGACGAACTTCATCCAACTGGCCGAGGTGGCGAGCTTTGAACTGGCACCCGGCCCCAACCAGGTCAGCCGCGAAAACGGCAAGCGCCGCATCGTGGTGAGCGCCAACGTGCGCGGCCGTGACGTGGGCTCATTCGTGGCTGACGCCGAGGCGGCGCTGGCACAGGTCAAGATTCCCACGGGCTACTGGACGAGTTGGGGCGGCACTTTCGAGAACCTGCAATCAGCCACGCAGCGTTTGCAGATCGTCGTGCCGGTGTCGCTGCTGCTGGTCTTCCTGCTGTTGTTCGCCATGTTCGGCAACGTCAAAGACGGCTTGCTGGTCTTCACTGGCATTCCGTTCGCGCTGACCGGCGGCATCTTGGCGCTGTGGCTGCGCGACATTCCTCTGTCCATTTCCGCTGCCGTGGGCTTCATCGCGCTGTCAGGTGTGGCCGTGCTCAATGGCCTAGTGATGATTTCCTACATCCGCAGCTTGCGCGAGGACGGAACACCACTGGATGAAGCCATCCGCGCGGGCGCGCTGACGCGCTTGCGGCCGGTGCTGATGACAGCCCTGGTGGCGTCGCTGGGTTTTATCCCGATGGCAATTGCCACGGGAACAGGCGCGGAAGTGCAGCGCCCCCTGGCTACCGTAGTGATCGGAGGCATCTTGTCTTCCACGGTGCTGACGCTGCTGGTGTTACCGATTCTGTATCGGCTGGCCCATCGCCCGGACGAGCAGGAAGAGGATGTCACGGCAGAGCCTGCACATGAGGGCGTAGCCGCTTGAAAGGAACAACGATGAACGCCGTTACGGCACCACGACAGACTCCTTCAAGCTTTACAGGGACATCGACTCATGGAATTGCGTCACCTCCGGTACTTTCTGGCCGTTGCCGAAGAGCTTCACTTCGCCCGCGCTGCGGAGCGGCTGCATATCGAACAGTCACCACTGTCGCGCGCCATCAGGGAATTGGAAGAGGAATTGGGCGCGCAACTGTTCGTGCGTACCAGCCGCAGCACGCGCCTGACGCTGGCGGGCAAGCTGCTGATGGAGAACGCGCCTCGCGTGCTGCTGGCGCTGGACCAGGCGCGTGAGAGCGTGAAGGCGGCAGCCAATGGCTTTCACGGCCGGTTGCGCGTGGCGCTGTCCGACGGCATCACCCCCTCGCGCCTGCCGGCGCTGCTGGCGCGCTGCCGCGAGGAAGACCCGGAGATCGAGATCCGCCTGTTCGAGGTGCCGCTGGCCCAGCAACTCAGCGGCCTGCGTGACGATCTATACGACGCGGGCTTCTCGATGGCCGACGAGGTGGGCGACGGCATCATCATCGAACCCGCCTGGGAGGATGAGCTGATGGTCGCCATGCCCGCGCGCCATGAACTACTGGCCCACAGGCGGGTACCGCTGGATGAAGTGCTGCAACATCCCCTGGTGCTGGGCGACCCGGCAGTTTGCGAAGGCCATGCCAAGCAGATCGACCGCATCCTGCGCAAGCAGGACCGGGAGCCCTTGATCGAACAGTACGTCGCCACGTTCGACGTGATGATGACTTTCGTGTCGGCCGGCTTGGCGCTGGGGCTCGCAGGCGCCGCGCACATCGCTTCCAGCCGCGAGCCGGGCGTGGTGGGCCGACCGCTCGCGGGAAAGTCGCCCATGCTCACTACCTATCTGCTGCGCCGCGACGCCGAGCCGTCGCAGGCGCTAGCCCGCTTTATCGAGCGGGTCGAAGCCCTGGGACCGGGAGACGCTTAGCCATTGGCCCCGTTTCACTTCGGAGGATTCAAGCCATGAACCTATCCAAGATCATCGCTATGTCGTCGCTAGCAGTTCTGCTGGTCGCCTGCGGCAAGTCTGAGCCGTCCAAGCCCGCCGCCGTGCCCAGCGTGGAGGAACTGGCTGCTGACCCCGTGCGTTTGCGAGAACTGCGCCAGCAGTGCAAGACGGATCGTCCGACGATGGGCGACGTGCTGTGCAACCGAGTGGCCGAGGCGACGAACCGGCGTTTCCTGGGTGACGGCAAGGTGCCTTATACGCCGCCGAAGGAACCGCCGAAGTTCTGATGGTCGGTTTGCCGCAACGCACCTGCGCGTGCCTGCGCCTTTTTGCGCGCTGCGCAGCAGCGCGCCCGTTGTGGCGGTCTTTCGCCCCAGTTCTTCCCTGCCGGAAACCATGCTTTTTGCGGCATCAACCTGCCGATAACGGTCTTTGACCGGCACGCCCAGCGGCACTGATCCTCACGAGGGCGGCACATGCCTGTGCCGCGATCGGAGGCTGGATGATGCAGGGAACGAACGTGCTGTTCGGTCAGATTGCCGTGGTGTTCGGCATCGTGATCGCTGGGGTGTGGAGCGCCACGCAATGGACAGCCGCCGCCCTGGGCTATCAGCTACGCCTTGGCTCGCCCTGGTTCGATTTCTTCGGTACGCCGGTCTATCACCCGTGGCGGCTGTTCGAGTGGTGGTTCGTCTTCGATGCCTATGCGCCGCGCGTGTTCGACACCGGCGGCGCCATCGCAGGCGGCAGCGGATTGCTGGCGGTGGTGGTCGCCATCGGCATGTCGATCTGGCGCTCGCGGCAATCGCGCCTGGTCACGACCTACGGCTCGGCCCGCTGGGCGAACGCGGATGACATTCGCAAGGCCGGCCTCACGCAGCCGACCGGCGTGTTCCTCGGCCAGCACGACCACCAGTACCTGCGCCATGAAGGCCCGGAACACATCCTGACCTTCGCGCCCACGCGCTCGGGCAAGGGCGTGGGCCTCGTGGTGCCGACGCTGCTTTCCTGGCCAGCTTCGGCCGTCATCCACGACATCAAAGGCGAGAACTGGCAGATCACCGCCGGTTGGCGCTCGCGCTTTTCGCATTGCTTGCTGTTCAACCCGACGGATAGCCAGTCAGCGGCCTACAACCCGCTGCTGGAAGTGCGGCGCGGCGTGCATGAAGTCCGCGACGTGCAGAACATCGCCGACATTCTGGTCGATCCCGAAGGGGCGTTAGAGAAACGCAATCATTGGGAGAAGACCAGCCATGCGCTGCTGGTCGGCGCGATTCTGCACGTGCTCTATGCCGGCGAGGACAAGACGCTGTGCGGCGTCGCCAACTTCCTGTCTGACCCGGCTTGCCCGTTCGAGCTGACGCTGCACCGGATGATGACGACCCTGCACCTGGGCGATCGCTCGCACCCGGTGGTGGCGTCGGCCGCGCGCGAAGTGCTCAACAAATCGGACAACGAGCGTTCCGGCGTGTTGAGCACCGCCATGTCGTTCCTCGGCCTGTACCGTGACCCCACGGTGGCCGAAGTCACATCGCGCTGCGACTGGCGCATCGCCGACCTGATCGCGGCCGAGCATCCGGTGTCGCTGTACCTGGTGGTGCCGCCTTCGGACATTTCGCGCACGAAGCCGCTCATTCGCCTGATCCTCAACCAGATCGGCCGGCGCCTCACCGAATCGCTCGATGGCTCCGATGGCATCGAGCGCCGTCACAAGCTGCTGCTGATGCTCGATGAGTTTCCGGCGCTGGGGCGCCTGGACTTCTTCGAGACGGCGCTGGCCTTCATGGCGGGCTACGGCATCCGCAGCTTTCTCATCGCGCAGTCGCTCAACCAGATCGACAAGGCGTATGGGCAGAACCATTCCATCCTCGACAACTGCCATGTGCGCGTGACGTTCGCCACGAACGACGAGCGCACCGCCAAGCGGATCTCCGAGACGCTGGGTACGGCCACCGAGCTGCGCGCCCAGCGCAACTACGCGGGCCACCGGCTTGCGCCGTGGCTGGGCCACCTGATGGTGTCGCGCCAGGAAACCGCGCGTCCGCTGCTGACGCCGGGTGAAGTCATGCAGCTTCCGCCCGACGAGGCCGTGGTGATGGTGTCCAGCGTGGCACCGATCAAGTCGAAGAAGCTGCGCTACTACGCGGACGCCAATTTCAAGCGCCGCGTGCTGCCGCCGCCTGTGCTTGCAGGCGGTCAGTACGCCGACGCGCCGCCGCTACGCCCGGACGACTGGAGCGGGCTGGCGATCCCCGCCGTGCCCGCCGCACCGGCCACGGCATCCGCCGATGGCCTGGGTTCCACGGATGAAGGCGGCCCGCGCCGTCAGCCTGAACTCTCCGAAACCGTCGCCTACGACCCCGAGCTGGCCGCGCCCGCAGCCGACCTCGGGTTGCTCGATGACGACGACGACTTGCCGCTTCCCCTTCCGCGCCAGCTTGATCCGGCCATGCAGCGCACGGCCCGGCTGGCTTCCCTCGACCCTGACGACGGAATCGACCTATGACCCAACACCGCCTCAACGTGTTCATCCAGCCTGAGCATGGCAAGCGGCTCGACGAACTGGCCGCCAAGAAAGGCGTATCCAAGTCCAGCATCGTCGCTGCCGCCTTGGCATCGTGGCTGTCGCCCGATGCCGCCGACCAGCGCGAAGCAGCAATTGCCAAGCGCCTGGATCGCTTGTCACGGCACGCCGAGCGCATGGAGCGCGACCTGAACATCCAGATCGAGACGCTGGCACTGTTCATCCGCTACTTCCTCACGGTGAGCACGCCCGTGCCCGAAGCGCATCAGGACGCAGCGCGCGCCCAGGGCAAGGCGCGCTTCGAGCAGTTCGTCGAACAACTCGGGCGGCATTTGCTGCGCGGTCGCAGTCTGGTGCGGGACGTGGTGGAAGAACTGCATCCAGACCCGGCACGCATGGACGACGCGCAGGAGCGCGCGTCATGAGCGCCGTTCCTTCCTTCACCGCCGTTTCCCTGGATCGCCGCATCCAGATGCTGCGCACGGCAATGGGGCCGCTGATCGCCGCCGCGCTGGAAGACCCCGACGTAGTGGAAGTCATGCTGAACCCGGATCGAACCTTGTGGATCGACCGGCTTTCGTCGGGTCGCGCACCGATGGGTGTGGAGCTGTCCGAGGCGGACGGTGAACGCATCATCCGCCTCGTCGCGGCCCACGTCGGCGCCGAGGTGCATCGCGGTCAGCCGCTCCTGACGGCGGAGCTGCCCGAGACGGGCGAGCGCTTCGAGGGCATCTTGCCGCCCGCCGCACCGGGGCCGGCCTTCGCCTTGCGCAAGCGCGCCTTTGGCGTGATCCCGCTGTCGCGCTACATCGAGGACGGAATGATGACCGCCGCGCAGGCGGGTCTGCTGGTGCGCGCCGTGCGCGAGCGCCAAAACATCCTGATCGCAGGTGGGACGAGCACCGGCAAGACCACCTTGGCCAATGCGCTACTGGCGGAGATCGCCGCCACGGGCGACCGCGTGCTGGTGCTCGAAGACACTGTGGAGCTGCAATGCGCGGCCCGCGACCATGTGCCGCTGCGCACACGCCAGGGCGTCGTGTCCATGACCGAGTTGGTGCGTTCGTCCATGCGCCTGCGCCCGGATCGCGTGGTCGTCGGCGAGGTACGCGGCGCCGAAGCGCTGGATCTCATCAAGGTGTGGGGTACAGGCCATCCGGGCGGCATTGCCACGATCCATGCCGGCTCCGCGCTGGGCGCGCTGCTGCGTTTGGAGCAACTGATCCTCGAAGTGGCGGTGAACCCGCCCCGTGCGTTGATCGCGGAAGCGGTCAATGTGGTCATCCACATCGCTGGGCGCGGGCGCAAGCGCCGCATCGAGAGCATCGCCCGCGTCATCGGCTTCGATGGCGTGGGCTACCACCTGGCGGATGCGCTTGAGGCTCCATTCCCGGAGCTGCTGCCGCAGTCCGACCTTTCCTCCCCGTCCCCTGACCACTCTGGAGAACTTCCATGACGCACGTTGATGCTTTCCGTATTTCCGCAAATCCGCTTCCTCGGCCCGCACGGCTGCATGGCTTGGCTCGCCCGGCCATTCAGGGCTTGATGCTCGCTGCCTTCATGCTGCTGCTCGCAGGTACTGCGCAGGCCGCCGGTTCTTCGATGCCCTGGGAAGGACCGCTGCAATCTATCCTCGAATCCATCCAGGGGCCGGTGGCGCGCATCGTCGCAGTCATCATCATCATCGCCACGGGCTTGGCGCTGGCCTTCGGCGATACCTCGGGCGGCTTCCGCAAGCTGATCCAGATCGTGTTTGGCCTGTCCATCGCGTTCGCCGCTTCGAGCTTCTTCCTGTCGTTCTTCAGCTTCTCCGGTGGGGCCGTCGTATGAACGGCCCGCACGATGGAATGCCCGGCTTCGAGGTGCCGCTACATCGGTCTCTGACCGAGCCGATCCTGATGGGCGGCGCTCCGCGCACCGTGGCCATCACCAACGGCACGCTGGCCGCCGCCGTGGGCCTGGGCCTGCAACTGTGGATTCCCGGCGTGGTGCTGTGGATCGCCGGCCATTCGCTGGCGGTGTGGGGTGCCCGAGTCGATCCGCAGTTCATGGCCGTGTTCGCGCGGCACATCAAGCACCGGCCGCTGCTGGACGTGTGAGGGAATGCCATGCTGAACCTTGCCGAATACCGCCAGCGGCCCGCGCTGCTGGCCGACTGGCTGCCTTGGGCTGGACTGGTTGCGCCGGGCGTCGTCCTGAACAAGGACGGCAGTTTCCAGCGCACGGCGCGCTTTCGTGGCCCCGACCTCGATAGCGCAACGCAGGGCGAGCTGATCGCCACGGCTGCGCGGTTGAACAACGCGCTGCGCCGGCTCGGTTCGGGCTGGGCGCTGTTCATCGAGGCCGAGCGCCGCGCCGCCGCCGACTATCCGCACTCGGAGTTTCCCGAGCCGCTTTCGTGGCTGGTGGACGAGGAACGCCGCGCTACGTTCGAGGACTCGGGCAACCACTTCGAGAGCGGCTACCACCTGACGCTGGTGTACCTGCCGCCCGAGGAATCGCGCGCCCGCGCGGCGGGGATGCTGTACGAGAACCGGCCCACCGAAGGCGTGGACTGGCGCGAGCGCCTGACGGCCTTCGTGGCGGAAACCGATCGCGTCTTTGACCTGCTCGATGGCGTGATGCCGGAAATCGCCTGGCTCGATGACGGCCAGACGCTGACCTATCTGCACTCGACCATCTCCACGCGGCGCTACCGCGTCAGCGTGCCCGAAGTGCCATTCCACATCGACGCGCTGCTGACGGATTCCGCACTGGTTGGCGGCCTGGCGCCCATGCTGGGCGACCAGCACCTGCGCGTGGTGTCGGTGCGGGGCTTCCCGACCTCGACCTGGCCGGGGATTCTGGACGACCTCACCCGCCTCGGCTTTGGCTATCGCTGGTCAACCCGGTTCCTCTGCATGGACAAAGCCGATGCGGAAAAGGAACTTTCCCGCCTGCGCCGCCAATGGTTCGCCAAGCGCAAGAACGTCATCGCGCTGCTGCGCGAAACCATCTTCCAGCAGGAAACCCCGCTGGTTGATACCGACGCCAGCAACAAATCGGCCGATGCAGACGCAGCGTTGCAGGAGCTGGGCAGCGACCAGGTGGCCTTCGGGTATGTCACCACCACGGTGACGGTGCTCGACGCCGACCCGGCAAAGGCCGACGAGAAGCTGCGCATGGTGGAACGGGTGATTCAAGGGCGTGGGTTCGTGACGATCCCCGAGACCTTGAACGCGGTGGAGGCGTGGCTGTCGTCGATTCCCGGCCACGCCTACGCGAACGTCCGCCAGCCCATCGTCTCGACGCTGAACTTGGCGCACCTGATGCCGGTGTCCGCCGTATGGGCCGGGCCGGAGAAAAACTCCCACCTCGACGGCCCGCCGCTGATCGTGACCCGCACCGAAGGCGCGACGCCATTCCGGCTGGTCACGCACATCGGCGACGTGGGCCACACACTGGTGGCCGGGCCGACCGGCATGGGCAAGTCCGTCCTGCTCGCTACGCTGGCGATGCAGTTTCGGCGTTATCGCGGCTCACGCATCTTCGCCTTCGACATGGGGCGCTCGATGCGCGCCACGATCCTGGGCCTGGCCGGCGAGCACTACGACCTCGGGATGGATGGCGAGATTGCTTTCCAGCCGCTGGCCCGCATCGACCGTGAGGGCTACCGCACCTGGGCGGCCGAATGGATCGAAGGGCGCTTGCGGCACGAAGGTGTCGCGGTCGGCCCCGACGAGAAGGTTGCCATCTGGTCGGCGCTCGGCAGTCTCGCTGGTGCGCCCGTGGAGCAGCGCACGATGACGGGTCTGTCGGTGCTGCTGCAATCGAACTCGCTGCGGCAGGCGCTCGCGCCCTATGTGTTGGGTGGCGCGCACGGCAAGCTGCTGGACGCCGACCATGATCGGCTGGGCATGGCCGACGTGCAGTGCTTCGAGATGGAGGAGCTGATGCACAGCAAGGCCGCCGTCATGGCCGTGCTGCATTACCTCTTTGCGCGCTTCGATGAACGCTTTGACGGTGCGCCCACGCTGCTGATCCTCGATGAAGCGTGGCTGTTCCTCGATGACCCGGTGTTTGCGGCGCGCATTCGCCAGTGGCTCAAGACGCTGCGCAAGAAGAACGTCAGCGTCATCTTCGCCACGCAGAGCCTGGCCGACATCAAGGATTCGAGCATCGCGCCCGCGATCATCGAAAGCTGCGCGAGCCGCATCTTTCTGCCGAACCCGCAGGCGACCGAGCCGCAAATCCGAGCTATCTACGAAGGCTTCGGCCTCAACAGCCGCCAGATCGAGATCGTCGCTACCGGGCAGCCCAAGCGCGACTACTACTACCAATCCCGCCTCGGAAACCGCCTGTTCGACCTCGACTTGGGGCCGGCGGCGCTCGCCTTCGCGGGTGCGTCCACACCGCAAGACCAGCGCGACATCGACGCGGTGCTCGCCGCTTCATCCGCTGTCACCCCGTTTGCAGCCGCGTGGCTGCGCCATCGCGGCCTGCATTGGGCCGCCGACCTGCTTTCCACGTTCCCGTCCACCCACCTCCAGGAGAACCCATCATGAAAAGGCGTCTACTCGCCGCCGCCGTCGCGGCCATGCTTTGCACCGCCACTGCCCATGCGCAATGGGTCGTGATCGACCCTACGAACCTGATCCAGAACACGCTGACGGCCATCCAGACGCTGGAGCAGATCTACAACCAGATCAAGCAGCTTGAGAACGAGGCGCAGATGCTGCGTAACCAGGCGCGCAACCTGGCCAGCCTGCCGTCCAGCGTGGTCGGCCAGTTACGCGCCAACCTGGCGACCACCCAGCGGCTGATCGCCCAGGCCCGAGGCCTGGCTTATGACGTGACGAATCTGGATCGGGAGTTCCAGCGCCTGTATCCAGAGCAATACGCCGCCACGGTGAGCGGCAACCAGATGTACCGCGACGCGCAGGAACGCTGGAAGAACACGCTCAATGGCTTGCAGACCACCATGCAGATGCAGGCCCAGGCATCGCAGAACCTGAGCGATGACGAAAGCGTGCTGGCCGACCTCGTGGGCAAGAGCCAATCGGCCGTGGGTGCTTTGCAGGCCATGCAAGCCACCAACCAGCTTCTGGCCTTGCAGGCCAAGCAGTCCATCCAGACACAGCGCCTGAACATCACTCAGGATCGTGCCGCTTCGCTAGAGCTGGCGCGGCAGGCCGCCGCTGTGGAGCGGGGCCGCGAGGTGAACCGGCGCTTCTTGGGTGGAGGCACGCCGTACACGCCTCAGACCGTCGATTTTTATAGCCGCTGACGGGGTCGGGCCATGAACGACGTTTCGGTCATCGACCGTTTCCTCGATGTTTTCTCGCGCTACATCGACTCGGGGTTTGGGCTGTTGCACGGCGAGGTGGCGTTCCTCACGGCCACGCTGATCGTCATCGACATGACGCTCGCCGGGCTGTTCTGGGCAATGGGCCATGCCTCCGGCCAGGGCGAGGACGTGATCTCCAAATTGCTCCGCAAGGTGCTTTATGTCGGTGCCTTCGCCTACATCATCGGCAACTTCAACATGCTCGCCAGCGCGGTGTTCCGCTCGTTCGCGGGCCTGGGCCTGACGGCCAGCGGCTCGACCTTGAGCTTGGGCAACTTCTTGCAGCCGGGACGGCTCGCCAAGGTGGGCATCGACGCCGGGGCGCCCATTCTTGAGCAGATCAAGGAGATGGCGGGCTTCCCCGAGGTGTTCATCCACATCATGCCCATCGTCGTGCTGTTCTTCGCATGGATGGTGGTCATCGTCAGCTTCTTCGTGCTGGCGGTGCAGCTCTTCGTCACGCTGATCGAGTTCAAGCTGACCACGCTCGCGGGCTTCGTGCTGGTGCCGTTCGCCCTCTGGAACAAGACAGCGTTCCTGGCCGAGAAGGTCTTGGGCAACGTGGTGTCGTCGGGCATCAAGGTGCTGGTGCTTGCCGTGATCGTGGGCATCGGCTCAGGGCTGTTCTCCGAGTTCAACATACCGGCCGGCTCGGAGCCGTCGATCGACCGGGCATTGGTCATCATGCTGGCCTCGCTCGCGATGCTGGCCCTGGGCATCTTTGGGCCGGGCATCGCGACGGGCTTGGTATCGGGTGGGCCGCAGCTTGGCGCAGGCGCGATGGCTGGTGCCGCCATCGGCGCAGCCGGAACCGCTGTGGCGGTCGGTGCCGCGGCTGCGGGCGTCGGTAGTGCCGTGACGGCCGGAGCGCGCATGGCCCCCGCAGCCGCCCGCTCGATGACATCAACCGCCAGCATTGCCAGGTCGGCATATCAGGCGGGCTCCGCTTCGGCCGGTGGCGGCCTCAAGGGTGCCGCCGCTGGCGTAGGCAATGTCGCCAAGACTGGCGCGCGGGCGGCCGGGCAGAAGGTTGCCGACGGGGCGCGCTCGATGAAAGAGCGCATGGCGGCGGCTTTTGGGCCTGACGACGCGCAGGCATCCAGCGCTGCATCCGCCGGGCCTGACGCTGCTGGTTCATCTCCGCCCGTCGAGCAACCCGCCTGGGCCAAGCGCCTGCATCGCAGGCAGCAACTCACCCACGCCGCGACGACAGCCGCCCACACGCTGCGCGGGGGCGACGGCGGCAGCTCCAGCCAGGGGCCGAGCCTGCGCGATTCCGATTCCTGATCCTCAAGGAGAACACCCATGCAATTCAAACGACCGCAGGTGCGCTACGCCGACACGCCGCAGCCTGCCACCCCGTACCAAGCTGCCGGTCAGGTGTGGGACGACCGTATAGGCTCGCCGCGCGTGCAGGCGAGGAACTGGCGGCTGATGGCCTTCGGGTGCCTCACGCTCGCGCTGCTGATGGCCGGCGGCCTGGTGTGGCGCTCGGCGCAGTCCATCGTGACGCCCTATGTGGTGGAGGTGGACAACGCGGGCCAGGTGCGCACCGTGGGCGAAGCCGCCACGCCTTACCGGCCGAACGATGCGCAGACGGCGCACCACATCGCGCGTTTCGTGACGCTGGTGCGCTCGCTGTCCATCGACCCCATTGTCGTCCGCCAGAACTGGCTCGACGCCTACGACTACACCACCGACAAGGGCGCCGTGGCGCTCAACGACTACGCCCGCGTGAACGATCCGTTCGCGCGCATCGGCAAGGAGTCGGTGACGGTGCAGATCGCCAGCGTGACCCGTGCCAGCGACACGTCTTTCAACGTGCGCTGGACGGAACGGCGCTACGTCAACGGCGCCGCCGCAGGCACTGAACGCTGGAACGCCGTGATTTCCATCGTGCAGCAGACGCCACGCACCGAGGAACGCCTGCGCAAGAACCCTCTCGGCATTTACGTCAATGGCCTGTCGTGGAGCCGCGAACTGGATTCTTCCGAAGGAGCAAAACCATGAACCTGTCTTTCCGTATTTACGCTTCCGTGCTGACGCTTGTGGCCCTGGCGGCCTGCGCCACGCAGGGCAAGCCGCCGCCGTCCATCTCGCTCGATGAGCCGGTGCAGGCGCAGCCGCTACCGGAGCCGCCTGCGCCGGTGGAGGTGGTGGCCATGCCGCAAGTGCTGCCGATGCCGGCTCAGATGAAGCCTGTGCCGGATGCCAAGCCCGCCGCAGAACCCGCCGATGAAACCGTGCGCGTGTCCCGCGCCAATGCCGAAGCGCGCATTGCGCCGACGCGCGAGGGCTACGTCAACGCAATCCAGGTGTGGCCCTTCACGGACGGCGCGCTATATCAGGTCTATGCGGCCGTGGGCCGCGTGACGGTGATCGCGCTCCAGCCGGGCGAGGAACTGGTGACTGTCGCTGCTGGCGACACGGTGCGCTGGATCGTGGGCGACACGTCCAGCGGCAGCGGCGACGCCTTGCGCGTCAACGTGATGGTCAAGCCGATCCGCTCGGCCCTGAAGACCAATCTCGTCGTCACCACCAGCCGCAGGACGTACCTGCTGGAGCTGACCTCGACCGAGAAGACCTGGATGGCATCGGTGTCCTGGGAATATCCCAAGGACAGGATGCTGGCTTTGCAGCGCCAGGCGCAGGCAGCGAGCGCCGCCGCGCCGGTCGATAGCGGCCTGTCGCTGGAGAGGATCCGTTTCCGCTACGCGGTCAGCGGCAGCAATCCGCCATGGAAGCCGCTGCGCGCTTTCGATGATGGCGAGAAGGTCTACATCCAGTTTCCGCCGGGCATCGCCCAGGGCGAATTGCCGCCGCTGTTCGTGATTGGCGCGCAGGGCGACGGACAACTGGTGAACTACCGCTTCCGCTCGCCGTACTACATCGTTGATCGCCTGTTCGGCGCCGCCGAACTGCGCCTAGGCGGGGACAAGGGCGACGTGGTGCGGATCGAACGCACGGACGGAACGCGGAGGAACTGACCATGAGCCAGGACGATTCCCCTGACCTTGCGCCGCAAGCGGGCAAGGTCGCGCCCGAGGCGGTGGCGCTGCGCGCCCAGCCGCGCGCGGTCACGCGCCTGAACCGGCGCACGCTGGCCATGCTCACCGGCGGCCTGTCGGTCGCCGTGCTCGGGGCTACGATCTGGTCATTGCAGCCGCACCGGCGCGCGGGTGAGCAGACCGAGCTGTACAACGTCGATCGCGTGTCGAAGTCCGAAGGGCTGGATGGCTTGCCTTCGGATTACTCCAAGCTGCCAAAGGTGCCGGAGCTGGGGCCGCCGCTGCCGGGCGACCTTGGCCCGGCCATCGTGAAGTCGCAGCAGCCCGTGACGCCCACCTACGCGCCGCCGGGCCACGACCCGGAGGATGCACGGCGCAAGGAAGCTGAAGCGGCAGCAGCTTCCTCGGTGTTCTTCCGCTCGGGCACGCCTGGCAAGACCGCCGCGCCAGCGACTGCGCAAGTCGCTGCGGCTGGCCAAGCATCGGCCTTGGCGGGCTTCGACCCGCTCGCCGCCGGGCCGGCCTCGACGGCGGCCCAGCCTGCCGACCCAACCGCCACGCAGAACCGGCAAGACCAGAAAGAGGCGTTCCTGAAAGGCGGCTCTACGGAAACCCGCAATTCCGGGAATCTGAAAATGCCGTCCTCGTCGTATCAGGTCATGGCCGGGACGGTGATCGCGGGGGCGCTTGTGACAGGTATCAAGTCGGACTTGCCGGGCGACGTGATCGCCACGGTGACGGAGCCGGTCTATGACTCGGCCACGGGCAAGTTTCTTTTGATCCCGCAGGGGTCACGCATCCTGGGCAAATACAACAGCCAGGTCAGCTATGGGCAGAGCCGGGTTCAGGTGGTGTGGAACCGGGTCATCCTGCCTGACACGTCCTCGCTGACGCTCGACAACCTCGTGGGCACCGATCCGGCCGGCTATTCCGGCCTGGAAGACGGTGTGGACTACCACTGGAGCCGCATCGTCGCAGGCGCGGCGCTGACGACGCTGCTGGGCGTGGGCGCCGAGCTGGCTGCGCCGGAGAACCGGCAGGATGGCAACCGCATCGTGATCGCCGGGCGTGACAGCGCGCAGGACAGCATCAATCAGGTCGGGCAGGAGATGACCCGGCGCAACATGAACGTGCAGCCGACGCTGACGGCGCGGCCGGGCCTGCCGGTTCGGGTGATCGTGGCGCGCGACCTCGTGTTGCGTCCTTACCAACCCATGTTCTATCAGCTTGGAGGTGCACGATGAGTACCGCCCGAAAACTCCGTCTTGGCCCACTACCGTCCAGCGGCAGTACGAAGCTGACTTTCACCTGCCCGGCCAGCCTGAAAGCTGACCTCGATGCCTACGCCGCGCTGCACGCGCAGGCGTATGGCGAGGCGGTCGATGCGGTGACGCTGATCCCGCACATGCTGGAGGCGTTCATGGCGGGGGATCGGGGATTCAGGAAGGGAAGTGGGAACAAGGCCGCACCGCCGAAGCCGGGTTGACGATGCGGGCGCATCCAGCATCCGCTCACGATGAAAGCGCAGCCCGAGGGCTGCGCTTTCGCTTTGAGGTGGATTGCGACAAGCAGGGGCATAAGATGGCTACGCGATCTTGCCCGCTGCGGCGCCCCTGCGTTTGCCACCGCAAAGCGCCTATGTGGCACCTAGCTAGAAATGCAGCAAGAGCGCGCCGCAGCCTGAATCTAGGCTAACCTATTGCCCCATAAGACCTTTTGCGCCGCTGCATGACCTCAAAAGGGACTTGACAGCGGACATTTTTCATTGGGGGTGACCGGGTTCCGCGGGAAGTCGACACCTGTTCTCGAATCATGGGCCCATCGGGCCGCGCAGACGGCTGTCGCCGGTCGAATCGTCGGGTCGCCGGTTCGTGGCCACCAGTCCTGCGAGCTTGCCCCGGCTGTTCCTGCTCGACGAGCCTTGCGCGGGGTTGTCTCCGGAGGAGACACAACATCTCTCCGGTGTGATCGCGCGTACGGTGCGCGCGCTTGGAGCGAGCGCGCTGATCGTCGAGCATGACATGGCGGCGGTGGAGGCGCTCGCCGACCGTGTCTACGTGCTGCACCAGGGGCGGTTGCTCGCCGCTGGGAGCTACGCCGAGATTCGGGCGGATGCGGACGTGCAGGCGGTTTATGCAGGTGGACGCAAATGAATCGCGATGCGCAGCGGCCGCTGCTGCGGTTCGAGAATCTCGCGGGCGGCTACGGCGATACCGCGGTGTTGCGCGGGCTGGACGGCGGTGTGGCCCCGGCGCGCACGCTCGGTGTGCTCGGGCGCAACGGCGTCGGCAAGACAACGCTGCTGCGGCTGCTGATGGGTTACAACCGACCGTTCTCGGGCACGGTGCATTGGCGTGATCGCGATCTCGCGCGGTTGCCGCCGTTCGCGCGACGCCGGATCGGCATCAGCTACGCGCCGCAGGAATCCGTCGTGTTCGACGAACTCACGGTGTTCGACAATCTGACGTTGCACCGCACCTCGCGCGTGCTCGACGACTACGCGCGGTATTTCGACGCGTTCCCGCGCTTGGCGCAGCGTTTGCGTCAGCTGGCCGGCAGCCTGAGCGGCGGCGAGAAGAAGCTGGTTTCGTTCGTGCGCGTGCTTGCCGAGAGTTCGCCGCTGACCCTGCTCGACGAGCCGACCGAAGGCGTGCAGCAGGAGAATATCGCGATCATGGCTGCGCTCGTGGGAGTGTCTGAATTTTTGTGTGCGAGGTGCTCGGAGACTTGTCCACGGCGGCGTGCGTCGCTTGCGACGAACGCAAAGCCGCGGTGGGCAAGTCGGTCTCCATCTTACGCACCGGCCTTCGTGAACCGATCTTCGTAGAGGATCGCGAATTGGTTCATTGCCTCCTTCCAGTTGTGCGCCGCGCGGCTCCAGTCGGCCGTGATGTTGCGCAGCGCCAGCCAGATCAGCTTGGTGGCCGCGTCGTCGCTGGGGAAGTGGCCGCGGGTCTTGATGATCTTCCTCAGCCGCGCGTTGATGCTCTCGATCGCGTTGGTGGTGTAGATCACTCTGCGGATGGACGGCGGGAACGCGAAGAACGGAATCACGCGATCCCAGGCCCGGCGCCAGGCGCCCGCGACGGTGGGGAACTTCTGGCCCCAGGGACCGCGCTCGAAGGCATCGAGCTCGGCCTGTGCCGCCTCGGCGCTGGTGGCCGTGTAGATCGGCTTGATGGCCGCGGCCAGCGCCTTCCTGTCCTTCCAACTCGCGTAGTCCAGCGAGTTGCGGATCAAGTGCACGATGCACGTTTGCAGCGTGGTGGCCGGGAACACCGCGCCCAGGGCCTCGGCCATGCCCTTGAGGCCATCGGTGACGGCGATCAGAATGTCGCCCACGCCGCGGGTCTTCAGGTCGTTGAACACCTTCATCCAGAACTTGGCACCCTCGGTGCCTTCGATCCACAGCCCCAGGATGTCGCGCGTACCGTCGGGAAGGATCCCCAGGGCCAGGTAGATGGCCTTGTTGCGCACCACCGCGTCTTCCCTGATCTTCACGCGCAGCGCGTCGAAGAACACCACCGGGTACATCGGCTCCAAGGGCCGCGCTTGCCAAGCCGTCACCTCGGCCATGACCGCGTCGGTGACCGAGCTGATGAACTCGGCGCTGACCTCGACACCGTAGCTCTCTTGCAAGAAACCCTGGATCTCGCGCATGGTCATGCCGCGCGCGTACATGGCGATGATCTTGTCATCGAAGCCGGTGAAACGGCGCTCGTGCTTGGGGATCAAGAGCGGCTCGAAACTGCCTTCGCGATCGCGTGGCACCTCGATGCGCAGCGGGCCATCATCGGTCAGTACGGTCTTGGCGCTCTTGCCGTTGCGCTGGTTGGCCGCCCCCTCGGGCTTGGCGTCGCCGCTCGGGTAGCCCAGGTGGTGGCCGAGTTCGGCGCCCAGCGCGCGCTCGATCAGCGCCTTCTTGAACGCCATCGACGCGGCGTTGACCGCCTCGCCGCTCATCGGGCCGGTCACGAACCGGTCAATCAGTTCCCTCGGGATCGACGGCAGCGCCGCCGACCTGGCGGCTATGGCCGCGTTCTTCATCTTCGTCTTGCTTGGCATACATGCTCCTGGTCGTCATCCTATGCCTCGCACACAAAATTCAGGACAGGCTCGCGCTCGTTCGCGAACGGCAGCGAACCGGCGCGGCGTTCATCATCGTCGAGCAGAATCTCGGCTTTCTGCGCGAGGTGATGGACGACGTGATGGTGCTCGACCACGGCCGCTGCGTGTTGCAGGGCGCTGCCGCGGCGTATTCGCGCGAAGCGCTGGAGCGGCACTTGATGGTCTAGGGCCTGTTCACGCTAAAACGCGCTCCCGCTTTAGCGTGAACAGGCCCTAGACCGTGATCCACCCGGTCCCGCGCACCGGGTCCGCGACGTCGACGTCTTCGGCCGCGCGGCCGAGGGCGTCGGCGAGCGCGGTGCGTGCGAGTTCCGGCCGGTTATTCTGACGGCTCAGGTGCGCTGCAACGACGCGGTTCAACCCGGGATGCGCAAGCGAGCGCGCGATCTCGGCGGCCTGCGCATTCGCAAGGTGACCTCGCGGCCCACCGACCCGCTTCTTCAGATGCGGCGGGTAGTTCGACGCGGCCAGCAGCGCCGGCTCGTGGTTGCATTCGAGCAGCAACGCGTTGCACGACTGCAGTTGCTCCAGCACATGCGCGGTACCGTGCCCGAGGTCGGTCAGCACGCCGAGCCGCGACGCGCCGTCGCTGCAGCACAGTTGCAGCGGCTCGCGCGCGTCGTGCGGTACGGTGAACGGCAGGATCTGTAGCGCACCGAGGTCGATCACCTGGCCGTCGCGCGCGATGCGGCCGGATTCGTCAGGCCGAGGTCCGCCCAGCGCGGCCCAGGTGCCATGGCTCGTCCACAGCGAAATGCCCTCGCGCCGCGCGAGCTGGGCCGCGCAGCCGATATGGTCGCTGTGCTCATGGGTGACGAACACCGCGTCGATCTGCTGCGCCATGAGCCCGGCGCGCTCGAGCCGCGCGTCGAACTGCTTGAGCGCAAAACCGCAATCGATCAGCAGGCGCGTGGTGAGAGTGCCGCTTTGGGCCTCGACCAGCGTTGCGTTGCCGGAACTGCCGCTGCCCAGGCTGACGAACCTCAGCATGGCAGCGGCCTGCGTTCTCAGTTCAGGTCGTCGGCGATGACCTGGACGATGCGCTTCGCGTTGGCCGAGGCGTCGGGCGCGCCGTTCGGATCCTGCACCGACACCGTGGTCGAATTGCCCTGGCTCTGCAGCGCAATGCGGTATTGCAGCGGCTTGGTGGTCTTTTCCGATGCGCCGAACATTTTCGCGAAGAAGCCCGGCTCCTTGGTCTGCACGGTCGGATCGACGTAGCGGACGTAATACAGGCCCTTGCTGCGGTCGCGGTCCTCGACGGTGAAGCCGGCGCGGTCCAGCGTGAGGCCGACGCGGCGCCAGGCGCGCTCGAAGTCCTCGCCCATCTGCAGCACCGGCTGGTTGTTCAGCGTGGTCACGCGCGCGACCGGCTTGACCACGGCGGCCGTTGCCAGCAGTTCTTTCGCCTGCTGTTCGGTCGCGCCGAGCCGGATCATCAGCCGGCGCAGGAAGATCGCCTCCAGCCCCGGATCGGGCGGCCGCGGCTCCCAGATGGTCTGGGTCTTCTGTGCATCGGTGTAGACCTCGACCATGCCCTGATGGGTGATGTAGATGTCGGTCGTGTCCGGGCCCGCGCGCTCGAGCCGGGTGCGGAAGCGGTCGCGCTCGCCGGTGTCGTACAACGAGCCGAACACCTTGCCGATCGTGCGGCGGATGATGTCCTGCGGCAGCTTCGCGTGGTTCTCGGCCCAGTCGGTTTCCATCACGCCGAGCTTGCGGTCGTCCTCCGTCAGCAGAAAGCCGTTCTCCTGCCAGAACTCGCGCACCGGCTCCCACAGTTTGTCGGCCGGGCGGTTCACCACCAACCAGCGGTCGTTGCCGTCGCGCTCGATGTGCATGTCGCCGATCGCGGTCGGCGCCGTGCCCACCTGCTCGCTCGTCGCCTTTGTCTGCGCGGTCTGGTAGCCGCTCGCCGTCACCGCGGCACCGGGGATCGCGTAGCGATTGTCGGCCGCGAGTTGCGTCAGATCCGGCGGCACATCGAGGCCGGGCCCGGAGCGCGCGCTCTTGTAGTCGACTTTGTCGCCCTGCAGCGACGAGCAGGCGGAAAGCGCCACCGCGACCAGGACCAGCAGCGCCGGCCGGGCGCATCGATTCAGTTTCAGTTTCATGAATGGAATGGGGTGGGTCACAGCAGGCCGGACGCGCGCAGCGCGGCTTCGACCACGGCCCGGCTCGCCGGTGCGATCGGCGTCATCGGCAGGCGCATCGTTTCGCCGCACAGGCCGAGGCGCGCCATCGCCCACTTGAGCGGCATCGGGTTCGCCTCGACGAACAGGTGCTTGTGCAGCGGCATCAGCCGGCGCTGCAGTTCCATCGCGCGCCGCGCGTCGCCGGCAATCGCGGCAACGCACAACTCGTGCATCGCGCGCGGTGCGATGTTCGCGGTGACGCTGATGTTGCCCTGGCCGCCGCACAGCATCAGCGCGACCGCCGTCGGGTCGTCGCCCGAATACACCGAGAAGCTGCCCGGCAGGTCGCGCAGCAGCCACTGCGCGCGCTCGATGTCGCCGGTCGCCTCCTTGATGGCGACGATGCCCGGCACCTGGGCCAGCCGCAGCACGGTGTCGTGATGCAGATCGGCAACCGAGCGGCCCGGCACGTTGTACAGCACCATCGGCAGGTCCACCGCCTCGGCGATCGCACGGAAGTGCCGGTACTGGCCTTCCTGGCCCGGCTTGTTGTAGTACGGCACGACCTGCAGGTGGCAGTCGGCGCCGACCTCTTTCGCATAGCGCGTGAGCTCGATCGCTTCCGCGGTCGAGTTCGCGCCGCAGCCGGCCATGATCGTCACCGCGCGTTCCCTGTGGCGCTGCGCCTGCTCGACCGACACGCGGATGATCTCGCAATGCTCCTCGACGTTCACCGTCGGCGATTCGCCGGTGGTGCCGACCACGCTGATGCAGTCCGTGCCCTCCTGGATGTGCCAGTCGATCAGCTTGCGCAGCGCAGGGTAGTCCACGCTGCCGTCTTCCTGCATCGGGGTCACCAGGGCCACGATGCTGCCGGTAATCGGGGTCATGTCCGTCGCTCGTTACGAGTAAACGCGCATTTTAGCTGCCGCGTCCGCCGCCCAGCGGATAGCGCGCAAGCGCGCCGCCGGGCTGCGCCCGCACTGCCGCGATGCGCTGCACGAAGCGCGCCGGCGTTTCGAGGAAACCATCTTCGTAGGCGACCACGCGCAGCGCCGCGCAGGCGGCCAGCAGTTCGCCGGGCGCGAGCAGAAAGTCGGCCCGCGACGGTCGGCCGACGGTCTCGTTGCCGGCGGCGAAGGTCTCGTAGAGCAGCACGCCGCTGGGCGCGACGCTATCAATCAGCACCGGCAGCAGCGGGCGCCACAGGTAGTTCGTGACGACGACCGCGTCGAATCGGCGCTGGTCCGTGAACGGCCATGGGCCGTTCTCCAGATCGGCGCAGACCAGTTCGGCGCGTCCAGCACGCATCAGGTCCGCTACAAAATCGAGAGCATCCTGCGAAAGATCAACGCCGACGACAGCATGATTTCGTTCAGAAAACCAGCGCAGATGCCGGCCCCGCCCGCAGGCGACGTCGAGCACCGTGCCGCCAGTCGGCACCAGGTGCGACCAGCGTCGTACCCAGTCCGATGCGGTGGTATGGGCGGTGGTTTCCATGTCGATGGCTGCGAAGGGGGTTCCGGGGCGACGTTGGACACCGGCTCAGCCGGTGCCCGCGAGCAACCAAGAATACAGGGACTTGCTGGACAAGGCCGACGTCGATCGACTCAATGCGCCGAAATTCATCAGCCTGTCAGGCGTGCAGCAGCGCAGAGCAGATCACGGGCGCACAAGGACGACCGAGGCCGCATGCCTTGCGCGAAGCTCGGCGTCCCAATCCCCGGTGCAATACACGGCAAACTCGGAAATCGTTCCACTGCGCGCATCCGCTCGAACCATCTCGCGCGAATACCATTCTTTGCCGTCTTGCACCCATTGTTCTTCGAACTCAAGAACGAAACCCGACTCAGTGGCGTCGCAACGCCAACGCGGAACCGTACCTGGCCCTGGGTGGCCGGCTTTCCGAAGAGCCGCCATGCCTTCGATGCCTTGGGCCTGGAGGCGCCATTTGGGC
This sequence comes from Burkholderiaceae bacterium, assembly GCA_030123545.1. Lineage (NCBI taxonomy): Bacteria > Pseudomonadati > Pseudomonadota > Betaproteobacteria > Burkholderiales > Burkholderiaceae > Burkholderiaceae bacterium. Next base: position 1,517,462 of record CP126124.1, read on the forward strand.
AACGTGAAATCACAAAGCACGTCCGCGGTGAAGAGCCCATCGGGCACCGCTCCCGTCTCGAGGAACCGAATGAAAAGGCCGGCGAGTCTATTGGCTTCATCGTGCGTCATGGCAAATCTCCTTTGCTGTCAAGCGGGTTGCTGGGGCTTCTACGCGATGGCCGGGCCGGACGGCGGCGCCGCGCCCCGGTTGGCGGCGCCATAGCGTGCTGCGTTGACGTCGTGCCAGGCCAGCAGGGCGCCCACGCGGCGATCGGCCGGCGCATCGAAGCCGCATTCGCCGCGAAACTCGCGCGGATTGCGAAAGCTGCCGAACAACATGTCCCACAGCGGCAGATCGCTGTAGTTCCAGCTGTGCATGCCGCGGCGATGGTGCACGCAGTGCGATTCGGGACGCTGGATGAAGTAGCCAAGCCAGCGCGGCGTGCGCACGTTCCAGTGCTGGAACATGCCGTGGAACGCCGCCACGTAGCCCACGAGCGCGGCGGCCAGCGGGTCCAGGCCGAGCACGATCACCGTGACGAACAGCTGGAACAACACCTGCAGCACCACCTCGGTCGGATGGAACAGGACCGAGCCCGAGATGTCGACGCGCTGCGGGCTGTGATGCATCTGGTGGCCCAGGCGCCACAGCGGCGAGAAGGCATGGTAGGCGCGGTGGGAGACGAAGGTGACGAAGGACTGGACCAACCATCCCGCCAGCGCGCCGCCCGCCACGCCCAGCCGCGTTCCGTCCATCCAGCGGTGCGCCGCCATCCAGTCCAGCGGCAGAACCAGGGGAACCGTCGCGCCGGCGATGCCGACCATCAGCAGGAAGCCGATGCCCAGCCAGCGCCAGCCCTTGCGCGGCGGAAAGGCGCGCGCGGGCCATCGCGATTCGATGGCAAGCATCACGAGGTAGGTGGCCGGCACCAGCAGGCCGATCAGGTCGACAGCTTCCATGTCCCGCTCCTTCCTTACGGCGTAAGGTAAAACACAGTTTAGTCTTACGCTGTAAGATGTCAAGCATGGCGAGAAGAAAAATCGATAAGCAGGAGGCGGCGCAGCCGCTGTCGCGCGAACGCATCGTGCAGGCCGCATTGGACGAGGTGGCGGAAAGCGGCCTGCCGGCGCTGAGCATGCGCAAGGTCGGGCAGCGGCTGGGCCGCGAGGCGATGAGCCTGTACCACCACTTCCCGAGCAAGCAGCATCTTCTCGATGCGATGGTCGATCACGCCATCGGGTCGATTCCGGCGCCGCCGGCCGCGCTGGCACCGATGGCGCGCTTGCGCCATGCCATCGACGGCTATCGCGCGATGGCGAATCGCTTCCCGGCCCTGTTTGCACTGATAGCGGTGCACCGGCTCAACACGCCGGTCGGCGTGCGCTACATCGAATCGATCCTGGCGCTGATCCGTGCGGTGGTGCCGGACGACGAACTCGCGGCCCGCCACTTTCGCGTCATCGGTTACTACATCGTCGGTGCCGGGCTGGACGAGAGCGCTGGCTACGCCGAAGGCCCGTCGGCGGCCGAGCCGGTCGATGGTGCGTTCATCGCGCGCGAATGCCCGCAACTGGTGCGCGCCGCACCCTATTTCCAGCGTCCGCACTGGGACGCGACCTTCGCGCTCGGCGTCGATGCGCTGCTGGCCGCCTTGCAGCGCGATGCCGCCCGCCTGCGGCGCGCGGCGCGCGCCGGCTAGCGTCGCCAGGAATACAGCGCAAGACAGCGCAAAGCTGAGAGGCTCCCGCTCCGGCCACGAGCGACCGATCTGTATGCGCATCCAGTCTTGTTGCACTGCGGCACTACAATCCGGCGCCATGGCAGTCAAACCACAGGCCGACTATTCCGAAGGCTCGATCCGCGTCCTCAAGGGCCTGGAGCCGGTGCGCCAGCGCCCCGGCATGTACACCCGCACCGACAACCCGCTGCACGTGATCCAGGAGGTGATCGACAACGCCGCCGACGAGGCGTTGGCCGGCCACGGCAGGAAGATCCGCGTCACGCTCCATGCCGACGGCTCGGTCAGCGTCGAGGACGACGGCCGCGGCATTCCGTTCGGCCTGCACCCCGAAGAGCAGGCGCCGGTGATCGAGCTCGTGTTTACGCGGCTGCACGCGGGCGGCAAGTTCGACAAGGGAAGCGGCGGCGCGTACAGCTTCTCCGGCGGCCTGCACGGCGTCGGCGTGTCGGTGACGAACGCGCTCGCGCGCAGGCTCGAGGCGACGAGCTGGCGCGACGGCCAGGTCGCGCGAATCGCGTTCGCCGGCGGCGAACTGGCCGAGCCGCTCGAATTGCGCGCGCAAGGCGCGGACGATCGTAAATCGGGCACCACGGTGCGGGTCTGGCCCGACCCCAAGTACTTCGAGACCAGTGCGCTGCCGGCTGCCGAGCTGGCGCACCTGCTGCGCAGCAAGGCGGTGCTGATGCCGGGCGTGACGGTGTCGCTGCAGGTCGAGAAGACGCGCCAGCCCCCCGAAGTGCAAAGCTGGCAGTACAAGGGCGGGCTGCTCGACTATCTCGTGCAGGAGTTGACCGCGGATCCGGTGATCCCGCCGTTCGAGGGCGAAGGCTACGCCGACGCCGGCAGCGAGAGCTTCGCCGAAGGCGAGGGCGCGGCCTGGGTGCTGGCCTTCACCGAGGACGGCGCGCCGGTGCGCGAGAGCTACGTGAACCTGATCCCGACCCGCGCCGGCGGCACGCACGAAAGCGGCCTGCGCGACGGCTTGTTCAACGCGGTGAAGGGCTTCATCGATCTGCACTCGTTGCTGCCGAAGGGCGTCAAGCTGCTGCCGGAGGACGTGTTCGCGCGCGCCAGCTTCGTGCTGTCGGCCAAGGTGCTCGATCCGCAGTTCCAGGGCCAGATCAAGGAGCGGCTCAATTCGCGCGACGCGGTGCGGCTGGTCTCCAGCTTCGTGCGCCCGGCGCTGGAGCTGTGGCTGAACCAGCATGTGGACCACGGCAAACGGCTCGCGGAGCTGGCGATCCGCGCCGCGCAAAGCCGCCAGCGCGCCGGCCAGAAGGTGGAAAAGCGCAAGGGCTCGGGCGTCGCGGTGTTGCCGGGCAAGCTCACCGACTGCGAGAGCCGCGACATCGCGCACAACGAGGTGTTCCTGGTCGAGGGCGACTCGGCCGGCGGCAGCGCGAAGATGGGCCGCGACAAGGAAAGCCAGGCGGTCCTGCCGCTGCGCGGCAAGGTGCTGAACACCTGGGAGGTGGATCGCGATCGCCTGTTCGCGAACACCGAGATCCACGACATCTCGGTCGCGATCGGCGTCGATCCGCATGGGCCGAACGAAGACGTCGACTTGAGCAATCTCCGCTACGGCAAGATCTGCATCCTGTCCGACGCCGACGTCGACGGCTCGCACATCCAGGTGCTGCTGCTGACCCTGTTCTTCCGCCATTTCCCGAAGCTGGTCGATGCCGGCCATGTCTACGTCGCGCGTCCGCCGCTGTTCCGTGTCGATCTGCCGGCGCGCGGCAAGAAGCCGGCGTCCAAGGTCTATGCGCTCGACGAAGGCGAACTCGCCGCGATTCTCGACAAGGGCGCGAAGGAAGGCGTCGCGCGCGAGCGTTGCCAGATCAGCCGCTTCAAAGGCCTGGGCGAGATGAGCGCCGAGCAGCTTTGGGAGACCACGCTGAACCCCGACACGCGCCGCCTGCTGCCGGTGCAACTCGGCCGTTTCGATTCCGGCCAGACCGAAGGGCTGATCGGCAAGCTGATGGGCAAGGGCGAAGCCGCCGCGCGCCGCGAGCTGATGGAACTGCATGGCGACGAGGTCGAGGTGGATGTGTGAAATCCAAGCATTTCTGGGCTCAGGCGCCCGTGCGGCAGGCGCGAGAAGCTATTGTTTTTGAAGCATGACGGATCAATCCACTCTGGATCTTTCTTCCCCCGACGACGACGCCCTCACGCTCGCCGACTACGCGCAGACCGCCTACCTCGAATACGCGCTGTCCGTGGTCAAGGGCCGCGCGCTGCCCGACGCCTGCGACGGCCAGAAGCCGGTGCAGCGGCGCATCCTGTACGCGATGGAGCGCATGGGGTTGGGCTTCTCGGGCGCGAGCGGCGCGAGGCCGGTCAAGAGCGCGCGCGTGGTCGGCGACGTGCTGGGGCGCTTCCATCCGCACGGCGACCAGGCCGCGTACGACGCGCTGGTGCGCATGGCGCAGGACTTTTCGCAGCGCTATCCGCTGATCGACGGCCACGGCAACTTCGGCAGCCGCGACGGCGACGGCGCGGCCGCGATGCGCTACACCGAGGCGCGGCTCGCGCGCATCAGCAGCCTGCTGCTCGACGAGATCGACCAGGGCACGGTCGATTTCATGCCGAACTACGACGGCTCGACGCAGGAGCCGCGCCAGCTGCCGGCGCGGCTGCCGTTCTCGCTGCTGAACGGCGCGTCCGGCATCGCGGTCGGTCTCGCCACCGAGATCCCGAGCCATAACCTGCGCGAAGTCGCCGACGCCTGCATTGCGCTGGTGAAGAACGTCAAGCTCGCCGACGACGAACTGTTCGCGCTCATGCCCGGGCCCGACTACCCCGGCGGCGGCCAGCTGATCAGCGCCGCGGCCGACATCCAGGAGGCGTACCGCAGCGGGCGCGGCAGCCTGAAGGTGCGCGCGTGCTGGAAGATCGAAGACCTCGCGCGCGGCCAATGGCAACTGGTGGTGACCGAGCTGCCGCCGGGCGTCTCGACGCAGAAGGTGCTGGAAGAGATCGAGGAGATCACGAACCCGAAGCTGCGCGCCGGCAAGAAGACGCTGAGCGCCGAGCAGACGCAGCTGAAGGCCAGCCTGCTCGCGGTGCTAGACGGGGTGCGCGACGAGTCGAGCAAGGACGCGCCGGTGCGCCTGGTGTTCGAACCGAAGACGAGCCGCATCGACCAGCAGGAGCTGACCACCGCGCTGCTCGCGCACACCAGCCTGGAAACTTCGGCACCGGTGAACCTGACGCTGGTCGGGCTCGACGGCCGTCCCGTGCAGAAGTCGCTGCGCGAGATGCTGACCGAGTGGATCGCGTTCCGCCAGACCACGATCACGCGGCGCTCGCAGCACCGGCTCGGCAAGGTGCTGGACCGCATCCACATCCTCGAAGGCCGGCAACTGGTGCTGCTGAACATCGACGAGGTGATCGCGATCATCCGCGCCAGCGACGAGCCCAAGGCGGCGCTGATCGAGCGCTTTCGCCTGAGCGACCGGCAGGCAGAGGACATCCTGGAAATCCGGCTGCGCCAGCTCGCGCGGCTGGAGGCGATCAAGATCGAGCAGGAATTGAAGGAGTTGCGCACCGAGCAGGGCCGGCTCGAAGAAATCCTCGCCAGCCCGGCCGCGCTGCGCCGGCTGATGGTGAAAGAGATCGAGCAGGACGCGAAGCAGTTTCAGGATGCGCGCCGCACGCTGATCCAGGAAGAGAAGAAGGCGGTGGCCGAGGTGCGCGTGGTCGACGAGCCGGTGACCGTCGTGGTGTCCGAGAAGGGCTGGGTGCGCGCGCGCCAGGGCCAGGGGCACGACGCGGCGAGCTTCGCGTTCAAGGCCGGCGACGCGCTGTACGGCACCTTCGAGTGCCGCACCGTCGATCAGCTGATCGTGTTCGGCAGCAACGGCCGGGTCTATTCGGTGCCGGTCGCGCAGTTGCCCGGCGCGCGCGGCGACGGCCAGCCGGTCACCACGCTGATCGATTTGGAGCCCGGCACGCAGGCGGCGCACTACTTCGCCGGGCCGAATGGCGCGACGCTGCTGCTCAGCAGCTCGGCCGGCTACGGCTTTCTGGCGAGCATCGAGCACCTGGTTTCACGCCAGCGCGGCGGCAAGTCCTTCGTCAGCGTGGGCGACGGCGAAGCGATCTGCAGGCCGTCGCCGGTCGCCGGCCTTACCGTCGAAGCCGGCGCGCGCGAACTGCCGGCTGCGACGCATGTGGCCTGCGCGTCGACCGGCGGGCGCATCCTGACGTTCGAGATCGGCGAACTGAAAAGCATGGCGAACGGCGGGCGCGGCCTGCTGCTGATTGACCTGGACGCGAAGGACCGCCTCGCCGGCGCCGCGGCCTACACGCGCAGCGTGCGCATCGCCGGCGTCGGCCGCGGCGGCAAGCCGCGCGACGAGACGCTGGAAATTCGCAGCCTGAACAACGCGCGCGCCGCGCGCGGCCGCAAGGGCCGCATGGCAGACCTGGGCTTCAAGCCGCAATCGGTCGAGCGAGTGGAATAGAGGCTGCACGAACCCGCCGGGCAGGGCGGGGGCGGAGGCGCGCCAGTTCCGATCAGGTTGTGCGCGTGCCGGCGGCGTGCGCATGCGCCGCCATCGTGTCGATCGCGAGCGCCGAATGCGCATAGGCGGCGCCGGCGCGCATCTCGGCCGCGACCCAGATCGCTTCCATGATCTCGGCCTCGCTCGCGCCGGCCTTCAGCGCGCCTTCGGTGTGGCCGCGGATGCAGTACGGGCACTGCGTGGTGTGCGCGACCGCGACCGCGATCAGCTGCTTGGTCTTCGCATTCAGCGCACCGTCGGCGAACGCCGCGGCGCTGAACGCGCGGAACGCTTCCAGTTGCTTCGGCGCGAGCTCGCGCCGCTTGCGCGCGATGTCGGCGCTGGCCTGCGGATAGAGGGCGGTTTCCATCTGTTCTTCTCCTTTGCGGGTGACTGCGGCGATGACCGAGGGGCCGGTGCGTCAGCGATCGCTGCGCGCCGGCGGCTGGTAGGTGCCGGCTTCGACGCGGAACGGGATCGACAGGCGGTTCCAGCCGTTGATCGCGATCACCGCGAGCGTCAGGTCCACCAGCGATTTTTCGTCGAAGTGGCGCCGCGCCTCTTCGTACACCGCGTCCGGCACCTCCTGGTCGGTCAGCTTGGTCACCGCCTCGGTCCAGGCCAGCGCGGCGCGCTCGCGCGGCGTGTAGAACCCGGTCTCGCGCCAGGCCGGCAGCACGTACAGCCGCTGCTCGGTCTCGCCGGCGGCGCGCGCGTCCTTGGTGTGCATGTCCAGGCAGAACGCACAGCCGTTGATCTGCGAGACGCGCGTCTTCACCAGTTCCAGCAGCGGATGCTCGAGGCCGCAGCCGCGCACGTACTTCTCGAGCCCCTGCATCGCCGCCAATGCGCCGGGCGCGGCCTTCGCGTAATTGATTCTTTGCGTCATCGATTCACTCCAGTTCGAAAATGCCGGTTCGTCGGCCCCTGCGACGGGCGCCGCCCCGGCCGGGCAGAAAAGCTATCCGGCGCCGAGGCCGTCCGGATTCAGCAGGAATTCGCGCATCGCGACCGCGTTGTTCAAATGCTCTTCGTGCGACGAGAAGACCAGCGTGACCACGCCCTCCCGTGCGCGCTCGCGCAGCGCTTCGAAGCGATCGGCATGCGCGCGCAACTCGGCCGCGTAGCGGCGCCGGAACTCGTCCCAGCGCGCCGGCTCGTGGCCGTACCACTGGCGCAGTTCGTTGCTCGGCGACAGATCCTTGTCCCATTCGGCCAGCGCGAGCGTTTCCTTCTTCACGCCGCGCGGCCAGAGGCGGTCGATCAGGATGCGCGCGCCGTCTTCCGGCGCGGCCGGTTCGTAGGCGCGCTTGACGCGGATGTTGTGGGCCGGAATCTTCTTGCTCATCGTTTCCCTCGCGGCACGATCAAATCCAACGTCAGCTTACGCGCGTGCGCGCGCGCGATCGCGAGTAGGGGTATTGGCGCCGGGGCGGCGATGCAGGTTGCGGTGCGTCGCACGCCGCGGCGCGCGGCCGCATCGGGAAATATTTGAAAGAATCAGGCCGGTAGCCGGTGTATTATCTGTGGCTACCGCTATAGATACAATAGCAAACCGCGGATCGGATCGCGCCGTCGACGCGGCGCGCTGCTTCAGTCGACTTCGGCGATCAGCTCGATCTCGACGCAGACGCCGAACGGCAGTTGCGCGACGCCGAACGCACTGCGTGCATGCGCGCCACGATCGCCGAGCACCTGGCCGAACAGCTCGCTCGCGCCGTTCGTCACCAGATGCTGCTCGGTGTACGAGGCGCTCGAGTTGACCAGCGACACCAGCTTGACGATGCGCCGCACCCGGTCCAGATCACCGGTCGCGGCGGCAAGCGTGCCCATCAGGTCGATCGCGACCGCGCGCGCGGCCGCCTTCGCCTCTTCGGTCGTCATCGTGTTGCCGAGCTGGCCGACCCAGGGCGCGCCCTCGCGCTTCGCGATATGGCCGCTCAGGAACAGCAGGTTGCCGCTGCGCACGAACGGCACGTAGGCGGCGGCAGGCGTTGCTACTGGCGGCAGCGTGATGCCGAGTTCCTTCAGTCGGGCGGTTGCGCTCATCGTGATACCTCGTGGAATGGTTGCTGGCGGAAGGGCGGAACGGGCTCCACTGTACCCCGCATGTCGAGCGCATGGTGTCCAAGCGTACCGATCCCGCCCGACGCCGCGCGCATGCGCCGTTGCTGCAGATCCGGCAACTGGCTGTGACGACCTGCTCCACTGACCATGCGCCGCCGTGCAGCCGGAACCGCAAATCCTATTGCTGCAGTGTTGCGCGCTGGGCCAGATGCTCGACCAGCCGCTGTGCCGCGAGTTGCAGTGCATCGAAGTCCCGATAGCAAATCACGAAGCTGCGTTGCGCCCAGGTATCCGTCAGCGGGATGATCTTGATGCCCCGAATCGCCGCATGAGGCCCCCCGATCTCGAGCGGAACCACGCTGACGGCAAGGTTGGCAGCGACGACCCGGAATGCTGCATCGAAGCTCGACACGATCACCCGATACGACATGGTGCGGCCGACACGCGCGGCCGCCCGCTGCAGCATGATGTGCACCGCGGCCGAGGGTGACAGGCCCACATGCTCGAATTCCAGCGTTTGCTCGAACCGCAGCGACTTTCGATGCGCCAGCGGGTGGTCCGCATGAACGGCGAGCGCCAGACGATCCTGCCGATAGGGGCGATGCTGCAGTCCTTGCAGATCGACGCTGTCCCAGCAGACGCCCACCGACGCGCTGCCTTCGCGCAACTGGGGCACCAGGTCGCGGGAGAACCGCTCTTCGATGTCGACCTTGATGTTGCGATTCGCCGGCTCGCGCATGAATAGTGCGATGTCGTCCAGCAGCGATTCGGCAATCGCCGACGCCGTTGCAACCAACCTGACGTGGCCCTTGACCCCGCTGCCGAACGCGGCCACGTCGGTGGCAAGCCGCTCCATCGTGAACAGCACGTTGCGGGCGTGCTCAAGCAGGGAGACGCCAGCCGGCGTCGGCTGAACACCTCGGCGTGACCGCAGCAGGAGCGGCACGCCGAGTTCGACCTCCAGCTGGGCTATCCGCTTGCTGATCGCCGACGGCTCGATATGTTCGCTCTCGGCGGCGCGGGCCATGTTCTGGCGTTCGCAAACCGCCACGAACAGTCGCAATGTCTTGATGTCGATGTCATGCATGGCGTGATGAGGCGATGGTGGGTCTGTGTTTCCGTTTGAGAAATTTAGTGGTTCTTATATACCACTTTATGTTTTGGATGGAATACCTAAGATTCACGCACAGCCAGCATCAAGAAGCTGGCTGAAACCTACGGAGACAACCGATGTCACAGTTCCTCTCGAGCGCCGTCATTCGCGAAGTCGGATTACGGGACGGCCTGCAGAGCATTCAGAGCATTCTTTCGACGGATCGCAAGATCGAATGGATCCGCGATGCCTATGCCGCCGGCCAGCGCGAAATCGAAGTCGGCTCGTTCGTGCCGGCGCACCTGCTGCCGCAACTGGCCGACACCGCCGAGCTGGTGGCCTATGCGAAGACCTTGCCGGGCTTGTTGGTCTCGGTCCTGGTTCCCAATCTGAAGGGCGCCGAGCGCGCGATCGATGCCGGGGCCGATCTGCTGCTGGTGCCACTGTCCGCCAGCCATGCGCACAGCCTTGCCAACCTGCGCAAGACGCCCGATGAGGTGGTTGCCGAGGTGGGGCGCATCCGCGCTGCGCGCGATGCGGCCGGCTCGAAAACCCTGATCGAAGGTGGCATTGGAACCGCATTCGGCTGCACGCTGCAAGGCACGGTCGAACCGTCCGAGGTGCTGCGCTGCATGCAGGCGTTGCTCGATGCCGGCGCCGACCGCGTCAGCATCGCCGATACCGTCGGATATGCCGATCCTGCGGCGGTGCGCGAGCTCTTCGGGCAGGCACGCAAGCTGGCCGGCGAAAAATTCTGGTGCGGCCACTTCCATGACACGCGAGGGCTGGCGCTGGCCAATGTCTATGCAGCGCTGGAGACCGGCATCACCCGGTTCGATGCGACGCTGGCCGGCATCGGGGGCTGTCCGCACGCGCCGGGCGCCAGCGGCAACGCGTCCAGCGAAGACCTCGCGTTCATGCTGTCCAGCATGAACATTGCGACGGGCATCGACATCCCTCGCCTGCTGACGCTGCGCGCGAAGGTTGCCGGGTGGCTGGCTGGCGAAACGCTGCACGGTACCTTGTGGCTTGCCGGCCTGCCGAAGACCTTCATCAACCCCAACACGGCGGCCACCGCGGCCTGAACACCATGAGCAACACAGTCTCCAATGGCCTGCCGCTGGACGGCGTGCGCGTTGTCGAATTCACCCATATGGTCATGGGTCCAACCTGCGGCATGATCCTCGCCGATCTGGGCGCCGAGGTCATCAAGATCGAGCCGCCTGGCGGCGACAAGACGCGCAAGCTGCCCGGACTGGGCATCGGATTTTTCCGGTCGTTCAACCGCAACAAGAAAAGCGTCGTACTCGACATCAGCACGCCCGAAGGCCATGCCACGGCGGTCGAGTTGATCGGCCAGTGCGACGTGATGCTGGAGAATTTCCGCCCCGGCATGATGACCGCGCTGGGCCTCGACTACGAGACGCTATCGAAGGTTTACCCTCGGCTGATCTACGTTTCGCACAAGGGATTTCTGCCGGGGCCTTATGAAAAGCGCCTCGCGCTCGACGAGGTGGTGCAGATGATGGGCGGCCTGTCGTACATGACCGGCCCGAAGGGGCGGCCGCTGCGCGCGGGCACCTCGGTCAACGACATCATGGGCGGCATGTTCGGTGCGATCGGCGTGCTGGCCGCGCTGCGCGAACGAGACCGCACCGGCCGTGGCCAGGAAGTGCAGAGCGCGCTGTTCGAAAACTGCGCATTCCTCTCGGCCCAACACCTGCAGCAGTTTCTGATGACGGGCGAGCCGCCGCCGCCGATGCCATCGCGCGTATCCGCCTGGAGCGTGTACGACGTCTTCACGCTCGCAAATGACGAGCAGTTGTTCATCGGTGCGGTCAGCGACAAGCAGTTTCTGATGCTGTGCCGGGTGATCGATGCCCCGGAGCTTGCGCAGGACCCGGCGCTGTCGAACAACGAGAAGCGGGTGGCTGTCCGCCCCGATTTGCTCGAACGCCTCGGCGCCATCCTGCGCCAGCACAAGGTCGAGGAGCTGTCGCCCAAGCTCGAAGCCGCCGGCATCCCGTATGCCCCCATCGTGCGCCCGGAGCAACTGGTCGACGACCCGCATCTGCGCGCGAGCGGCGGGCTGGTTCCGATGCAGACTGATGACGGCGGCACGACCGACGTGGTGCTGCTGCCGCTGACGCTGGGTGGACGGCGTCCCGGCGTGCGCCAGCCGTTGGCGCGTGTCGGCGAACACACCGAAGAAGTCCTGTCGCGGCTCGCGTCCGGGCGTCACGCATGAACGATCAGAACTTCCGGAGCATTGCCATGGCTGATCTGTTCGACAACCCGATGGGCCTTGCGGGCTTCGAGTTCGTGGAATTCGCATCGCCCCGCAGCGACGTGCTCGGCCCGCTGTTCGAGAAACTGGGCTTCACCCTGGTGGCCCGGCACCGCTCCAAGGACGTGGTGCTGTACCGCCAGGGCGAGATCAACTTCATCGTGAACCGCGAGCCCAAGAGCCAGGCCGCCTTCTTCGCGGCCGAGCATGGCCCCTCGGCCTGCGGGCTGGCATTCCGCGTGCGGGACGCGCATGGCGCCTACCACCGCGCGCTGGAACTGGGCGCGCAGCCGGTCGACATTCCCACCGGCCCGATGGAACTGCGCCTGCCGGCGATCAAGGGCATCGGCGGCGCTCCGCTGTACCTGATCGACCGCTTCGAAGACGGCAAGTCGATCTACGACATCGACTTCGAGTTCTTGCCTGGCGTCGACCGCCATCCGAAAGGCCACGGCTTCAAAATCGTCGACCACCTGACGCACAACGTCTACCGCGGCCGCATGGCCTATTGGGCCGGCTTCTACGAGAAGCTGTTCAACTTCCGCGAAATCCGCTACTTCGACATCCAGGGCGAGTACACCGGGCTCACGTCGAAGGCGATGACCGCGCCCGACGGCCGAATCCGCATCCCGCTGAACGAGGAGGCCAAGCAGGGCGGCGGCCAGATCGAAGAGTTCCTGATGCAGTTCAACGGCGAGGGCATCCAGCACATCGCGCTGCTGGCCGATGACATCTTCGATGCGGTGGACAAGCTGCAGCTGGCGGGCGTTCCGGTGCTGACCGCGCCGAACGACATCTACTACGAAATGCTGGAAGAGCGCCTGCCGGGCCACGGCGAGCACGTGCCCGATCTGCAAAGCCGCGGCATCCTGCTCGATGGCTCCACCAAGGACGGCAGCAAACGACTGCTGCTGCAGATCTTCTCGCAGCCGCTGCTCGGGCCGGTGTTCTTCGAGTTCATCCAGCGCAAGGGCGATGACGGCTTCGGTGAGGGCAACTTCAAGGCGCTGTTCGAATCGCTGGAGCGCGACCAGGTCGCGCGGGGTGCACTGCAGGTGGACTGAATCCGAAGCAGCAGCCTGTTTGTAGCGGGCGTCGCACGCACCGTGCCGCGCAACGCGTCATTTTCCAATCCTTCTTCAAATTCCAGGAGACAAGCATGACCTCTTCCAGTGAAGCCATCCGGCCCGTGTTGGCCGGCTCGCCACCCAGCGCCGCCGATTCGGTGTCCGCCATTACGGCACGCATGGACCGCCTGCCGATGTCGCGTCATCTGTGGATTCTCGTTCTGTTGATCTCGCTCGGCGGTTTCTTTGAAATCTACGATCTGATCTTCACCGGGTATATCGCGCCGGGCATGGCCAAGAGCGGGATGCTCGAGACCACCACCGCCGCCTTCTTCGGATTCAAGGGCATCGGCGCCTTCGTTGCCGCCACCTTTGCCGGTCTCTTCGTCGGGACGTTCGGTCTTGGCTTCCTGCCCGATCGCTACGGCCGCCGCGCCGTCTTCACCTTCTCGTTGCTGTGGTACAGCATCGGCTCGGCCATCATGGCGTTCCAGAGTACCAGCGAGGGCGTCATCCTGTGGCGCTTCATTACCGGCATCGGAGTCGGCGTCGAGATCATCACGATCGACGCCTACATCAGCGAACTGGTCCCCCAGAACATGCGCGGTCGCGCGATGGCGTTCAACCAGGCCGTGATGTTCGGCGCCGCGCCGGTCGCTGCCTTGTTGTCGTATTTCCTCGTGCCGATCGCTCCCCATGGCATCGATGGCTGGCGCTGGGTGGTACTGATCGGTGCCGTCGGCGCGGTCGTGGTCTGGTTCATTCGCCGCTCGCTCCCCGAGAGCCCCCGCTGGCTCGCGCAGCATGGACACGCCGAGGAAGCCGATCGCGCCGTCCAGCTGATCGAGAAGAAAGTGACTGCGCAATATGGCAAGCCGCTGCCACCTGCGCGGCCGTCGATCCCGGCCGGCAAGCCCGCCACGGTGTCATTCAGCGCCATCTGGAAGCCTCCGTATCGCTCCCGCGTGATCATGCTGATCGCTTTCAATTTCTTTCAGGCCATTGGCTATTACGGCTTCGCGAACTGGGTGCCGACGCTGCTGATCGGTCAAGGCATCACCGTCACGAAGAGCCTGCTCTATTCGTTCATCATTGCCTTTGCGTTGCCGATCGGGCCGCTGCTCGCGATGACGGTCGCTGACAAGATTCAGCGCAAGTGGCTGATCGTCGTTCCTGCGCTGGCGGTGATTGTTTTCGGCGTCCTGTTCAGTCAGACCAAGGCTACGCCTCTGCTGATCGTATTTGGCGTCTTGATCAGTCTGGCGGGCCAGATCATCTCGGTCAGCTACCACGCCTATCAGGCCGAATTGTTCCCAACCAGTGTGCGCGCCAGGGCCAGCGGCCTGGTCTATTCCGCCAGTCGAATCGGAGCGATGCTGTCGGGCTTTCTCGTGGCTTACCTGCTGCGCAACTTCGGCGTCGTCGGCGTGTTCGCCGGTATCGTCAGCTGCATGCTGATCGTCGCTATCTCTATCGGTGGATTTGGACCGAAGACCAAGGGCTTGGCGCTTGAAGAGATATCGCACTGATCGTTCAGCCACTGGCGAGATACCGCCTCTGTGCTGACGCGCCAGCCGGCGGCCGGATCCATCAACGTCGCCGCGCCGGCCCGGCCGTTTAGCATCGCGCCATGCGCGATATGGGGCGTCAGGGTGGATACCGAAGCGTGGCCGGTGCTAGGCTGGCCCTTGCGACGCTGCCCGGGTTTATCGCGGGCACGGCGCTGCAGACGCAGCAACCGGCGCTCTGGTTCTGGCCGATTTATGCATGTTTTGTGGCCCTAGCCCTTACTCTGTATTGGGCTAGCGCTACTAAACATATAGCAATCAACGGTAGAGTCTGGCGCCGCTGCGCGGCCCTTGTCGCGGTGGCGCTGCTGGGCTTTGCGCTGTGCGGCCTGCGCGCCACGGCGTTCGAACGCGATGCGCTTTCGCCGGCGCTGGAGGGGCGCGACATCGACGTCGTTGGCGTCGTCGCCGCGATGCCGCAGCATGGCGAGCTCGGCACCCGGTTCCGGTTCCAGGTTGAAGCGGCGAGGCTCGATGGCAGCGCGGTTGCGCTGCCGCCGCTGATCGACCTGCACTGGTACACGAACGGCTACGGGGCATCGCCCGATGCGGCACCGCTGACGCTGCCCATCGCGCTGCCGGCGACCGAGCCGAGGACGCGCGCCGAGCCGCAGGCGAGTGAGTTGCATGCCGGCGAGCGCTGGCGCATGACGGTGCGGCTGAAGGCGCCGCACGGCAACGTCAATCCGCATGGCTTCGACTACGAGCTGTGGCTGTGGGAGCAGGGCCTGCAGGCGACCGGCTACGTGCGCACCGGCCGCAATGACTCGCCGCCGCAGCGGCTGGTCCAGACCTGGCGCCATCCGGTCGAACTCGCGCGCGAGAGGGTGCGCAACGCGATCTTCGCGCGGGTCGCGGACCGGGCACAGGCCGGCGTGATCGCCGCGCTGGTGACCGGCGACCAGAACGCGATTGAACGCGGCGACTGGGACGTGTTCCGCGCGACCGGCGTCGCGCACCTGATGGCGATCTCAGGCCTGCACATCACGATGTTCGCGTGGCTTGCCGCGCTCGTCGTCGGCGCGCTGTGGCGGCGCTCGGGCCGGCTGTGCCTCGCGGTTCCGGCGCCTAGCGCGGCGCTGGTCGGCGGCGTGCTGCTGGCCAGTGCTTACGCGGTGTTCAGCGGCTGGGGCGTGCCGTCGCAGCGAACCGTGCTGATGCTGGCCACTACGGCGCTGCTGCGGCTTTCCGGGCGCCGCTGGCCGTGGCCGCAGGTCTGGCTGCTGGCCTGCGCGGTGGTGCTCGCAGTCGATCCGCTCGCGCTGACGCAAGCCGGGTTCTGGCTCAGCTTCGTCGCGGTCGGCGTGCTGTTCGCGACCGATCCGGGCGCCCAGCGGGGCGACGACAGCAAGAGCGGGCGCGGCCTCGCGGCCCGGCTGCGCGCCGCGCTGCGCGAGCAATCGGTGCTGACGATCGCGCTCGCGCCGCTGACTCTGCTGCTGTTCGGCCAGGTCTCGCTGGTTGGGCTGCTGGCGAACCTGGTCGCGATTCCCTGGGTCACGTTGCTGGTCACGCCGCTGGCGATGGCCGGGGTGCTGGTCGCACCGCTGTGGCAGCTTGCGGCGGCGAGTGTCGAGGCGCTGCGCTGGTACTTGGGCCTGCTTGCGGCGCTGCCGTTCGCGACGCTGTCGGTCGCTGCGCCGCCGCTGTGGGCCGGCGCGGCCGGCGTGGTCGGCGGCCTGCTCATTGCGATGCGCCTGCCCGTCAGCCTGCGCCTGCTCGGGCTGCCGCTCGTGCTGCCGGCGCTGTTGTGGCTTCCCGCCCGGCCGGCGCCAGGGCAGTTCGAACTGCTCGCCGCCGACATCGGCCAGGGCAATGCGGTGCTGGTGCGCACCCATGCGCATACGCTGGTGTACGACACCGGCCCGCGCTTCAGCCAGGAGAGCGATGCCGGCCAGCGCGTGCTGGTGCCGCTGTTGCGCGCGCTCGATGAACGGGTCGACACCGTGCTGCTCAGCCACCGCGACTCGGACCATATCGGCGGCGCGGCGGCGGTGCTGGCGATGCAGCCGCAGGCCCAGCTCATCAGCTCGATCGAGCCCGATCACCCGCTGCAGGCGCTGCGGCCGGCCGCGCACTGCATCGCGGCGCGCGATGGCGGGCAGCGCTGGCGCTGGGACGGCGTCGAGTTCGAGATGCTGCACCCGGGCGCGGCCGACTACGACGCCGCGAGCAAAAGCAATGCGCTCAGCTGCGTGCTGCGCATCTCGAACGGCGCGCAGACCGCGCTGCTGGTCGGCGACATCGAGCGGCCGCAGGAGGAGCGGCTGGCGGCCGAGGTGCCGGAGCAGATCCGCGCTGACCTGCTGCTGGTGCCGCACCACGGCAGCAAGACTTCGAGCAGCGCCGTGTTTCTCGATACCGTGCAGCCGCGCCTCGCGCTGGTGCAGGCCGCGTACCGCAGCCGCTTCGGCCACCCGGCGCCGAGCGTGATCGACCGCTACGAAGAGCGCGACATCCGCGTGCTCGATTCAGCGCATTGCGGCGCGGTCATCTGGTCTTCCGCGAGGCCGGGCGAGCCGATCTGCCAGCGCGATGCGGATCGGCACTATTGGCGGCATCGGGTGCCGTGAGGGCGCGCCGTTTGAAGAGGTGGTGCGGCGCAGAAACCCGTGCCGCCAGCCTTAACGTCTAGCCCGGATATTTCACCAATAGTGGGTCGGCAGCCTCGTGCGTGAGCGCGTTGACATTGGTATCTGACGCCAATTTCAACCGAGGACTGCCGATGCCAAAGTGTACCGATGGGACGATGGATTTGGGGCGCGTGGGCCGGCGCATCATCGAGGCCAACTTCGAAGGCGGTGACATTGGCTCGGACGGTGGAGTTTTGCTGCTGCGACGCGTCGATGAGCGCATTGGTTTGAGCCGATCTGCCGCAGCCGTGCTCAGCGACCCACGCGATCCGGGGCGCATCACGCATGGCCTGCGCGAGCTGCTGGCGCAGCGCGTCTACGGGTTGTGCTGCGGCTACGAAGACCTCAACGACCACGACATGCTGCGCTCGGACCTGCTGATGCAGACCGCCGTAGGCCGGGTCGATGCACTGGCCTCCTCGCCCACACTGTGCCGCCTGGAGAGCCGGGCCACACGCGCGCAGGCGCTGGCCCTGCATGGCGTACTGATCGAGCAGTTCATCGCCAGCCACCGGAGCGCGCCCGCGGAACTGGTGCTGGACATCGACGCCTCGGATGTGCCCTTGCACGGCAGCCAGGAGAGTTGCGAGTTCCACGCCTACTACGACCACCACTGCTATCTGCCGCTGTACGTGTTCTGCGGCCAGGCCATGCTCGCTTGCGTCTTGCGGCGCAGCCGCATCGACGGGGCGAAGAACGCCGCGGCCGTCATCAAGCTGATCGTTGCGCGACTTCGCCGCGCGTGGCCCCAGGTGCGCATCATCGTGCGCGGTGACTCGGGGTTCTGCCGCCAGCGCCTGTTGCGCTGGTGCGAGCGCTCGGGCGTGAGCTACATCGTAGGTCTGGCGCGCAACGCGCGGCTGCAGGCCATCGTGCAGTACGCCGAGGCGATGCTGGCCGACGAATACGAACGCACGGGCGCCAAGCAGCGCCTGATCGGCGAGTTCGTCTACGCAGCCGATAGCTGGGACATCGAGCGGCGCGTGATCACGCGGCTGGAGTACGGTGCCCAAGGCAACAACCCGCGCTTCGTGGTGACCAACCTCCAAGGCGACGCCGTCCAGCTGTATGAGCGGCTGTACTGCCAGCGCGGCGAGGCGGAGAACCGCATCAAGGAGGCCCAGCTCGACCTGTTCGGCACCCGGGCCAGTTGCCAGCGCTTCGCGGCCAACCAGCTTCGCTTGTTGCTGGCGGCGCTGGCCTACACGCTGATGCAGCGGCTGCGCGATCTGGCGCTCAAGAACACCGAGTTGGAGCGCGCCGCCGCGGCCACGATCCGCGTGCGACTGCTCAAGATCGGCGCGGCCATCGTGCGCAACACACGCCGTGTGCGCGTGTTGCTGGCTTCGCACCACCCGATGCGCAGCATCTTCCTCAGCGCCGCACAGGCCCTGGCCCCCTGAACCTCATCCAGTGCTGTCCCCGGCACACTGACAAACAACGGGGGAAAGGGGGTGCTGCGCCCCGAAACAGCCAACAACCCCATCCAGTAGCTCGCATCGGCCCAAAGGGCCGCGCTCAATGCCCGCCAGCACGCCCGGTCAACAGCCATCGGCTTGCTGATGAAATATCCGGGCTAGCCGTCGTGGCGGTTGGATTTGCCAAGATTGCAGTTGGAACAAAGAGACTGAAGATTCGACAGGGCCGTTTGGCCACCATTTGCCCACGCGATGACATGATCAACGGGAGTTGCACGGCACGGTTTGTTGCGGGTGAGGCTCCACACTTGACACAGCGGAATCCGTCGCGCTTGAGCACCGCATACCTGAGTGACAAGGTGACTCCGCGGCGCGAAGCTCTTGATACCTGGGCGCTCGATGGCGGTGCGACGGCTTCCCGCTCAATTTCGGAGGTTGGGGCACCGGACTTCCAAGAAAGAAACCGCAGACACAAGCGGTGCCACGGTTCGTTGAACTCCTTCTGGTAGCGTGAAATGGAGATGGATGACAAGGGCTGCTTCATCTCCTTCGCACGCGGCTGACGGCCAAGATATTGCCAAACGTGCTCAAGGTTCTCAAAGAGCGACTGATGCGATACGGTCCGCTGGTACCGCGGTGCCAAACCGGCCTTTGAGCAGAATTCGCGCCAGCTGCCGAAATGGTTGGTAACTGTGGCTTCGGCGATACCTGTTGCCTCGGAAAAGGCGCGCGACGAAACGTGGGCAACCCTGCTGTTCGAAGCGTACCTGTGCAGCGACTCCAGCAACTCTGCGTCGGAGTAGGCACTGAATCGCTTGATCGAGTAATCGGCCATGCAGGTCGACGCCCGCTAATGTCGAAATTCAGCGGCCGCAGTGGGCGGTTTGCTGGAAGGATGAGTTGTCATGCATCACCTCTGCGGCACCAGCTTGACCTGCAGGTCGCAGCCGACTGCCTGCGCATACCGCTGAAGGGTGGCAACGGAAGGGGCATGCTTTTTGCCGGCAGATTCGAGCCGGGAAACGGCGCTCTTCGTCGTGCCCATGCGTTCCGCGACGGCATCTTGCGTGAGGCCCGCCCGCGAACGGGCTTTGAGCATCTGGTTGGCAAGCTGATATTCCAGCTCCAGCGCGTCATACGCTTGGGCGAAGCCCTTGCGCTTGGACGCACGAGCCAGAAACGCTTGATGATCATGTGGCACGGGCTTGTAACTGAGATTAGCCATGTTGCAACTCCTTGACCCGTTTTCGGGCCAGCTTGAGATACTTGTCGGGAGTCTCTTGCGTCTTCTTGATGAACGCGTGAACCACGACGATGCGCTTGCCGAGCAGGAAGCAGTAAAAAGCACGACCGATGCCGGAACGACCGCGGGGCCTGAGCTCGAACAGCCCGTCTCCGAAGGCGTGCGAGTGCGGCAACCGAAGGCTTGGCCCGTGCTCGGCCAAAAGTTCGATTAGACGAGCGTAGTCGGCAAGGACGTCGACCGGCCATAACTCGATCTCTGCGAGAACGCGCGGGTGAAAGTACTCGATCTGGTATGACATGCACGATGTTAGCAAATGCGCTAACAATCCGCAACTGGCTTGCTACCCGACGAGGTGACTTGCCTGCGTGTCACTGGCCCGCGCTACTGGCACTACCGCGGGCACAGCGATCGTCCTCAGCGCGTCGCGCAAACGAACGGCAGCCACGCATGCAGCCACGAGGCTTCGGGCAGCCACGGTGCGACAAGGGTCAGCACGGCACTGGCGAGCAGGGCGGCCCCGGCGATGCGCCGCGCCGCGGGCCGAGCGCTGAAGCCGGCGAATCGCTGCGCGCCGAAACTGGCGAGCAGCATGGCCGGAAGCGTGCCCAGCCCGAATGCGGCCATCGTCAGTGCGCTGCGGGCCGCGTCCAGTTGCACCGTTGCGATCAGCAGCACCGTGTAGATGAAGCCGCACGGCATGAAACCCCAGACCATGCCGAACGCGAACGAGCGCGGCAGCGTCGTCACCGGCAGCAGCCGGCGTCCGAGCGGCGCGATGTGCGACCACAGGCGCCGACCGGCGCCGAAGCCGACCTCGCGCACGCTTCCGAACGCGACCAATGCCCCGAGCACCAATGCGCCGGCGGCGACGATGCGCAGGATTCGGCGCAAGTTGTCGGTATCGAGCAAGCCGAGCAGGCCGCCGAACACCCCGCCGAGCAGCAAGCCGGCCAGGGAGTAGGAGGCGACACGGCCGAGTTGGTAGCCCACCAGCAGCCGTGGGCGCGGACGGCCGCTCGCGTCCTTGACCGTGGCGATGCCTAAGGCGGCAGAGATGCCGCCGCACATGACCAGGCAGTGGCCGCTGGCGGCCAGGCCCAGCAGCAGTGCGGCGGCTATCGTGAGCACGACGTTCATTCGTGCCTTTCGCCCGGCGGGGGCGGCTCGTCGAGCAGCGGCAGCAGCCGCGGTGTGTCCATGTCTTCGAACTGATCGTGCTCGACCGCCCAGAAGAAAGCGATGCCGGCGCCGATCAGCAGCACGATCGACAGCGGGATCATCACGACCAGGATGTTCATGCCACGCGGCCCAGGTCGGCGGCTGCGGCTGAGGGCACAGGCACGGGCGCGGCCGGCGTGCGCCGGCCGATGCGCAGTGCATTGAGTACGACAAAAAGCGAACTCAGCGACATGCCGATCGCGGCCAGCCAGGGCGGTACGAAGCCGAGTGCGGCGACCGGTACCACCGCCAGGTTGTAGCCCAGCGCCCAGCGCTGGTTCTGGCGCAGCACGGCCAGGGTCTGGCGCGCGATTGCACGCGCTTCGGGCAGGGCTGCCAGGTGGTTGCCATCGAGGATGACATCGCCCGCGGCCTGTGCCAGTTCGGCACCCGAGGCGAGCGCCACGGCGACGTCGGCGCCGGCGAGCACGGGCGCATCGTTGATGCCGTCGCCGATGGCCAGCACGCGCGCGCCGCCGGCGCGCAGTTCGCGCAGGCGCTCGAGCTTGGCGGCCGGGCTCTGGCGCGCCCGCCAATGCGTGATGCCCAGACGTGTTGCGACGTGCGCGACCTTCGCCGCGGCATCGCCGCTGACGATCTCGACCGCGACCCCGCCGGTGCGCAGCGCGGCCACCGCCTCGCGGGCACCGGGGCGCAGCCGTTCGCTCAAGCTGAACGCGGCGATGGCGCCGTGTTCGCCAGCCAGAATCACCGCGTCGCGATCGTCCTGCGCGGCGCCCAGCGCAAAGGCCGGGCTGCCCAATCGGTAGGCGCGGCCGGCGACCATGCCCGAAAGGCCGCCGCCGCCTTCGGTGCGCACGTCGCTGGCGGTCTCGACAGCGAGGCCGGAGGCCGCGCGCACCAGGGCCTGCGCCACCGGATGGCGGCTGCCGCGCGCCAGGGCCGCCGCCAGCACGAGCGCGGCCTCACGGTCCGCGGCCAGGGCGGCCTCCAGTTCGAGATGCGTGTCGGTCAGCGTACCGGTCTTGTCGAACACGGCATGGCTCGCCAGCGCCAGGTTCTCGACCGCATCGCCGTGGACGACGAACACACCCTGCCGGGCCAGCACCGCCAGTGCACGGGTGATCGCGGCCGGCACCGCGAGCGCGAACGCACACGGGCACGACACGACCAGCACCGCGAGCGTGGCCGCAAAGGCGCGCGTGGGGTCGATAGCGCTCCAGCCGATGGCGCACAGCGTGGCGAGCGCGAGCACGCGCGCCACAAAGCCGGCGGCGGCGCGTTCGCCGGCGCGCGCCAGGCGAGGGCGCTCGCTCTGCGCTCGCGCGACCAGCGCCGCAATGCCGGCGAGCGCGGTCTCGGCGCCGACACGCTGCACGCGCAGGATGGCCGGACCCTCGATCACCATGCTGCCGCCGGTGAGCGCGTCGCCACGGCGTTTGCGCAGCGGCGCCGATTCGCCCGACAGCAGCGCTTCGTCCACCCGGCAGTCTGCGCTGTCGAGAACACCGTCGGCCGGCACGCGCATGCCTTGCGCGACGTGCACGCGATCACCGGGCACCAGTTCGGGCACGCCGACGCGCTCCAGCGTGCCGTTGCTGCCATAGCGGTCGGCAAAGGCAGGCACCAACCGCGCCATCGCATCGGCCAGGTTGCCGGCGCGATGGCGCGCGCGCATTTCCAGGTAGCGTCCGGCGAGCAGGAAGAACACGAACATGGACACGGAATCGAAATAGACCTCGCCGCCGCCGTGCAGCGCCTGCACCAGGCTGGCGGCATAGATGAGCGCGATCGCCAGCGCCACCGGCACGTCCATGCCGAGTGTGCGTGCGCGCAGCGCACGCCATGCGCCCTGGAAGAACGGCCGCGCCGAATAGAACACCACCGGCGTGGCCACCAGCAAGCCGAACCAGCGCATCAGCTCGCGCGTGCTCGGATCCATGGCCTCGGCGGCCCCGAGGTACAGGGCACTGGCATACATCATCGCCTGCATCGTGCCGAAGCCGGCGACAGCCAGACGCTTGAGTGCCGCGCGCGATTCGCGGCGGCGCGAATCGTCGAGCGCGGCCGCATCCAGTGGAAGTGCGCAGTAGCCGGTGCGCGCCAGCGCCTGCAGGATCGCCGCGAGCGTGATCCGCTCCGGGTCCCAGACGATGCGTGCGCGCTGCGCGACACTGTTGACCTGAACCGATTCCACGCCAGGGACGGCACCGAGCGCGCGCTCGATCAACCATACGCAGGCCGTGCAGCGGATGCCGTCGACCAGCAGCAGGGCTTCGCACTGTCCGCTCGCGAGCGTGCGCACGGCGTGGCGCGACAACTCGGGGCGTTTCCATGCATCGGCGCTGCGCTGCGCGAGCAGCGGGTCCGGTGCGCGCGGCGGCACGGCGCTGCGCAGGCGGTAATAGTCTCCCAGGCCGAGCTGGCCTATCCATTCGGCCGCCGCGCGGCAACCCTGGCAGCACACCAAGTGTTCGATGCCGGCGACGAGCGCCCGCGGTGCATCGGCAGGCAGACTCTCGCCGCAATGCCAGCAGGATGCAGCGGGCGCGTTCACCGGGATGGCCTGGATGTCTGCGGCGGTGGCCGCGTCAACGGAACCTTCAGGATTTGCAGGCCCTCGACCGGCAACGGCGGATCGGCGTAGCGCTCAGCGACGACGATCAACCAAACGCAGCCGGCGATGGACGCGGCCAACACGGCCGTGCCCAGCCAGACGATCGGTTGGCGGTACCAAGCGCGGCGGGCGTCGCGCGGGCTCGAATCATCGGGCCGAGGTCGGGCTGGGGTGCGACAACGAGTAGACATAGGCAGCCAGCACCCGCACATCGTTCTCGCCCAGGCGGGTGCGCCACGCTGGCATGTTGCCATTGCGGCCATCGCGAATGGTCTTTTCCACGTCTGCAAGCGTGCCGCCGTAGAGCCAGGTCGTATCGGTGAGATTCGGTGCCCCGAGGATCTGATTGCCCTTGCCGTCTGCGCCGTGACAGGCCGCGCACGCCGTGAACAGCGCCTTGCCCGCGATCGCCTTGGTCGCATCGTGCGGCGCGCCGGAAAGGCTGAGCACGTAGTTGGCGACGTTCTCCACGCCGGCTTCACCAAACGCCGCGCCCCAGGCCGGCATCACGCCACGGCGACCGTCTTGAATGGAGGTCAAGATCGCCTTGCCGTCGCCGCCATAGAGCCAGTCGTTGTCGGTGAGGTTAGGCGCGCCCAGCAGCGGATTGCCATGCGCAGCGCCGCCGTGGCAGGCCGCGCAGTTGTCGCCGAACAGCACCTTGCCCATGGCCAGCGCTTCATGGTCGGCGGCGAGCGTCTCGATCGGCATCTGCGCAAACCGCTGCATCGTCGCCTTCAGGCGCACATCGTTGGCGGCGGTATCGCTTGCCAGTTCCTTGTGCGAGGTCCAGCCCAGGTGGCCAGCGGAATTGCCGAATCCCGGATACAGCACCAGATACCCGAACGCACCGGCGAACATGAGGAACGAAATCACGATCCACCACGCGGGCAGCCGGTGCATGCCTTCGCGCAGGACACCGTGCGCCCAGACGTGGCCGGTGGTGCCGTCCGGAAGAGTGGGCACCTTGGCGCGCGGCCCCCACAGGAACAGCAGGAAAGAGATGCCGAGGTTGAACACGATCAGCACCATCACCCACGACGACCAGAAGCTGCTCATGGGCGGTCTCCGCTGGAGGCGGCGGCGCCGTGCGCGCCATCGTCATCGTTCATCGGAATTCGGGCCAGTTCCGCGAAGCTGCGCCGGTGATGGGGCAACCAGGCCCAGATCCAGATGCCGACGAACGCCAGCATCATCAGCACGATGAAAGCGCCGGCAATCGGTCCCCAGATTGGATTCATCGTGCGCCTCCGTCGGTTGCCGGAGACTCGTCGACCACCTTGACCTGGGGTTCGTTGTCGATGCCCAGCCCCTGGAGGTACGCGATCAGCGCATCCATCTCGGTCTTGCCGGCGACATCCTTGGGCGCGGCGGCGATGTCGGCGTCGCTGTAGGGGTCGCCGAGCTTGCGCAGCACGCGCATGCGCGCCTGCATGTCCTTGCCGTCGATGGCTGCCTTGGCCAGCCACGGGTAGCCCGGCATGTTCGACTCCGGTGCGACCTGGCGCGGATTCATCAGGTGCAGCAGTTGCCATTCGTCGGAGTATTTGCCGCCCACGCGCGCCAGATCCGGACCGGTGCGCTTGGAGCCCCACTGGAACGGGCGGTCGTAGACCGACTCGGACGCGGTCGAATAGTGACCGTAGCGCTGAGTCTCGAAGCGCAGCGCGCGGATCATCTGCGAGTGGCACAGGTAGCAACCCTCGCGGACATAGACGTCGCGTCCGGCCAGGCGCAGCGGCGAGTACGGCTTCACGCCCTCGGCCGGTTGCACCTTGTTCGCTTCCATGAACAACGGCGTGATCTCGGCCAGGCCGCCGATCGAAACCATGATCGCGGTGAGAATGCCCAGCGTCCAGGCGTGCTTTTCGATGAACTCGAAGTGACGATATGCCATCTTGCGCTCCTCAGGTCGCTGCCGGCAGTGGCGGCGGCAACTGCTCCGCCACCGGTTCGGGGATGGGCACGGGGATCGGCACGATGATCTTCTTGCGCGCGTCGGCGGCCGTGTACCAAAGATTCCAGGCCATCACCCACATACCGAGCCAGATCAGCACGCCGCCGAACCAGCGGAACACGTAGGCCGGCTTGATCGCGATCAGGCTGTCGATGAACGAGTAGGTCAACCCGCCGTCGGGGTTGGTGGCGCGCCACATCATCCCTTCGGTCACGCCGGCTGCCCACATCGCGATCACGTAGAACAGCGTGCCGATCAGGTGCAGCCAGAAGTGCAGTTCCATGCCCTTGCGCGAATGCATCGCCGGGCGGCCGAGCGCGCGCGGCGCCATCGCGTACAGCGATCCGATCGTGATCATCGCGACCCAGCCGAGCGAACCCGAATGCACGTGGGCGATCGTCCAGTCGGTGTAGTGCGACAGCGAGTTGACGGTCTTGACCGCCATCAACGAGCCTTCGAAGGTCGCCGCGGCATAGAACACCAGCGCCAGCACCATGAACTTGGCGGCGGGATCTTCTTTCAGCCGGTGCCACGAGCCGTTGAACGTGAGCAGGCCGTTCGCCGCCGAGCCCCAGCTCGGCATCAGCAGCACCAGCGAAAACGCCATGCCGACCGATTGCACCCAGTCCGGCAGCGCCGTGTACATCAGGTGGTGCGAGCCCGCCCACATGTAGATCGAAATCAGCGCCCAGAAATTGACGATCGAGAAGCGGTAGCTCCACAACGGCTGCTGCGCCTGGCGTGGCACGAAGTAGTACATCATGCCGAGGAAGCCCGCGGTCAGGAAGAACGCGACCGCGTTGTGGCCGTACCACCACTGCACCATCGCATCGACCGCGCCGGAATAGATCGGGTACGACTTGGTCAGCGACACCGGAATCGCGAGATTGTTGACGATGTGCAGCAACCCGACGGCGATGATGAACGCGCCGTAATACCAGTTCGAAACGTAGATGTGGCGGATGCGCCGCCGCGCCAATGTCGCGAAGAACACCACGCCGAAACTGACCCAGACGATCGCGATCAGGATGTCGATGAACCACTCGGGCTCCGCGTACTCCTTGCTCTGGGTCATGCCCAGCGGCATCGTCGTCATCGCCAGCACGCAGATCAGCTGCCAGCCCCAGAAGGTGAACTCAGCGAGGCGCGGCAACGCCAGGCGGGTGTGTCCGGTGCGCTGCACCGAGTAATAGCAGGTGCCCATCAGCGCCGAGCCGCCGAACGCGAAGATCACGCCGAAGGTGTGGTCCGGACGCAGCTTGCTGAAGGCGAGGAATGGGACGCTGAAATTCCAGTACGGCCAGGCCAGTTCGGCCGCCAGGTACATGCCGACCAGCATGCCGATGATTCCCCACACCGCCGAAGCGAGCAGGAACAGGCGCACGACCTGGTCATTGTAGGTTTCGGTGGCTTGCATGGGTAAGTTCGGTTATTGACGAGCGCGATTCCGGCGGCGGCAGGTTATGTCGCCGTTGCAGGTGCCGTATTGATCCATGTCAATTTGGGGCATGTCCAACGAGCCTGCGCAGGTTCGTTGGCAGCGCGCGACACACCTTGAAGTGACAGGGCGGGTCACTTCACCCGTGGCAGTCGAACCGCTACGCAGTCGCCACCAGCAGCTCTTCGGAATTGGCCGGCGGGCGCAGACCGTCTGCCCTGCCTGCGAAATAGCGCACGACGAGCGCCTCCGCCGAGACGTGCTCGACCTGGCTGAGGCCCGCGTCGCGCGCCAGCGCCAGCATTTCCGCCGGCGTGAAGAAACTGAGCCACGGCGTGCCGCTCGCCTTCGCGCCGGCGGCCGCGCGCTCGACGCCGACGCGGACGTCGGGGTCGTTCAGCTCGATCGGCAGCATGAACGACATGACGAAGGTCGAACCCGGCGCGAGCGTCGCGACCTGGCGCAGCGTCGCCCTGATCGCGTCCCGCGTCAGGTACATGCTGACGCCGGTGGAGGCCACCACCGATGGCTTGCGCGGATCGAGGCCCGAGGCCTGCAAGCGCTCGCACCAGTCGTCTCCCGCCTCGAAATTCACCGGGACCAGATGCAGGAACGGCGGAACGCCGAAACCGAGTTCCACGAGGCGCCTGAGCTTCCATTGCTGCGCAGCCGGCTGGTCGATCTCGAACACCTGCATGCGCGCGGCAAGGTCCGGCTTGCGCTGCGCGAACGTGTCCAGCCCCGCGCCGAGAATCACGTACTGCGCAACGCCCTGCGCGGCCTGCTCGGTCACGAGATCCTCGACGAAGCGCGCCCGCGCCAGGATCGAAGCGCGAAACGGCCGCGTGAACGGACTCATGTCGGGCCGATCCCGCCAGCCGTCATCGGGCGCCGCCAGCTTCAAGCCGACGACGTCTTCGAACACATGCGGCGGCGCATCGATCTCCAGGTGCAGCGCGCGCCATAGCGCGGTGCGCACCGCCGTGTTGTCGGGTGCAAGGGCTTGCTCAGCGAACATCGCGAAACCTCAGAACCAGCGCTACCACCCAGCCCGTCGTGAACACCAGAAACGCGACCAGATCGACGACGAACGGAACACCTGCGAGGTGGTGCGAGCCATCCCAATTGGCGCGAACCACCAGCCAGTGAACGTAGCAGAGGAACATCGCGAGCACGACCGCGAACCACTCGATCTGCATGGCGATGGAGGCCAGCGATGCGGTCCTGCGCTCAGGGGCAAGCCAGTAAGCCTTGTTCGGAATGTTGAGCAGGTCGCCGGACAGCGAAGCAGTCCAGCGGCCGGCTGCTGCGATCGCGAGCGGCAGCCGTGCCGAGACGATGACCATCGGTGCGAGATAGCTGTTTCGCGACACGAATGAATTGGGGTTGCCCGCGACGTCGAAGTGCGATGCGACGACGGGCGGAAGCAGCGTGCCCATGAGCAAGGCGAAAAGCGCCGCGGCTGCCGCGGCCAGAAGCACCTTGCGCATGATTGGGCAGACTTCGCGGTCAGGCCGTGTCCGGAGCGGGCAAGGCATCCATGACTCTTGACGAGTAGACCAAGGCGGCGCCGGCGTTGACCGCGATGGCCACGCCAAGGGCCTCGGCGATTTCTTCCCGCGTCGCGCCCGCCTTGATCGCAGCGGCCGAGTGGGTGGCGATACAGCCATCGCATTGCCTCGTGACGCCGACCGCGAGTGCGATCAGTTCGCGGGTCTTCGCGCCCAGTAGATTGGCCTTGTCACCGGCTTGGCTGAGGCCGCGATAGCCTCGGATCGTGTCCGGGCTCAGACGCCCGATTTCACCAATCCGCTGCGCAAGTTGACCACGATATGACTGCCAGTCGAGCATCATGACGAGTACCTCTGGGTGAGTTGCTTGATGCGATTCAACGAATGATACGAGCGGCGGGGCACGGATGATGATGCCGGTTGCTCCACCGCCGGTTGCCCACGATGCCAAAACTACCTTGTGCATGACTGAGCAGGCTCCCGTCGAGTCAGTTGCTCGGGGCCGACTACGTAACCAACCGAGGAAAGCGGCTGCTCGCATAACCCTTTGCATTTTCGGAACCCATCGCTAACTGTACCCATGTGATCGGCTACAAGAATTGCCTTGATTCGTAGTGAACTGCTGACCGGCTGTTCGTGCCGCTCATTCAATGGAATATCGGACGATCATGCCGGCCGAAAGCCCGGCCGGACCCGAAGTCGTGTATTGGAGGGTCTGTGTTTCCCCGGCAATTGGCAGGCGGCGGACCGCATACTCAGCCGTGCCCCGATACTCATATCTGGGAATCCGGGCATCAGCAGTCAGGCCAAAGCCATAAAACTTGACTCGGTAGGATGCGGCACCTATTGGAAGCGGGTAGCGCTCCGCTGTCATCCCAGGACCGACCGGCGCCCAGACCGAATACACGCTCGTGGGAAAGCCGTAACTCACGCCGTTGACCTGTGCGACGAGGCGCACCCGGTCGATCTGGGGAAGGCTCCCGTCCTTGGGCAGTTCAACGGATTCGATGCGAAGCCAATGCTGAACAACGGGCGTTGGCTTGCTCTTTCCTATCAGTCCGAATGCGCCGGTCGCGATCGCAGTGGCAAAGCCGCCAAGCGCGGTGATCGCGGCAACCCAGACGGCAACGCTGCGAGACACGGTGGCTGATGCGGCGTCAGGTGGGTCTGCCATGGCAATCTCCTGCGAGCTGGTGTTCGGCATGCGTGGCGGCCGGCAGGCGACGAAGCTGGCTGCTGGCCGTCTACTTCATGGAGGAAGTGAGTTGCCCTGCGTGCCAGGGTTCTCGCCGGATCACTTGGCGCGCTTCAATACGACTTCGCCTGAACCACCTCCGGACGCAGCAGGAGTGGTCCATCTGAGGTCGTCGCCCGAGAGAGCAAATGGTCTGCGCTGCTCGACCCCGTTCCAGTTCGGAAACGTGCTCGTTTCGATGTGAAAGGTGATCGTCTTGTCTGCCTCATTGATCGTGTACGTGCCAAAGTGGGCGATCGATCCTTGCACCGTAGTCTTGTATTCGTCGGCAGTGCCCTTCAAGCGGTCGCTGGAAACATACTTGGGCAGGTCGGCGCGCGAGTTCACCAACGCGTAATGACCGTGACCATCGAAGATCACCAGACCGTGGGGATCGGGGCCGTACATCGGGGTCCGGCTGCCATCTGCGCGAACCGTATCCACCGTGACCTAGGTCCAGGCACCAGCGAGTTGTTCGTCCAATGTCTTTTGGCCAAACGCACCGATCGTTTGCAGCGCGACCCCGAGAAGCAGCAGCGCTTTGGCGGCAGAGATGTTCGCGTTGCGCACGGCTTTCTCCTATGAAGATTTGCCTTGAGCGGCCCGGCAGAAGCGGGTGGAGACCGTCCCGCGCGACGAGGTCCGTCAAGACGATATTTCTACCGCTCGCCGCAGAAAAACACCAGCGCAGGCCAGCATCTTCAAACCCGAATTTTTCCGAAGGAGTTCGTGGTCCGGGCGAGCATTCCCCGACGATCTGCCCCCGGGGAGCAACCAGATGCGGATTCTCGTTCTTACGCGTTGTGACGAAAAGGTATATCGCTCGAATGCTGCCTGATCTACGATGGTCGGCGTCGATGCCGGCGCGACCGTCAGGCCTGTGCGCATCGGCGGTGTTCGCGTTCATGCGCCACGAGCTGGCGGGGAAGGACCTTGAGGAGAGTGCGATGAAGAAACTGCTCGCATTGACTGCCGCCTGCACGCTGGCGGCAGGTTCCGCCATCACGGCCTACGCCCAGAGCGGCGCCGCGGCGGAAATCAAGACGGCCCATGCGCATGCGCTTCTGGCGCAGGGTTCGACCGCGCTGGCCACGGCGCACATGCACCTGCAGCATGTCGTCAACTGCCTGGTTGGTCCCGGCGGGACGGGTTTCGACGCCGCTCCAGGCAATCCTTGCAAGGGCCAGGGCAACGGAGCGATTCCTGACTCGGCCAGCGATCAAGCTGTGAAGGCCAAGCTGCAAGCCGCGTTGGAGCAGGCGCAGGCCGGACTGAAGCTGGATTCGCTCGCCGCCGTGCAGCAGGATGCCGGCAAGGTGGCCGCAGCGCTGCAGGACACGCCGGCGCAGAAGAAGGCCGGCAGCTATTCCTGGTAGCGCAGCCGCGACCGCCCGTGAACGGCGGACGAACGGCGGCTGTCCGGCGTTGCCCGGGTACGCGCGGGCCCGCCAGTCCAACGTCGTCGGCGTGCCGTTACGGCTTCTTTGCCCGCGCAGGCCGGCGATCGTCGCTTGACGCTCGCGACTGTTCGTGGGCCCGTCTTCGGTGCGATTCGGCGTAGACGGCGGAACGGTTTTGCAGCAACGGGTCGTCCGAGGGCGCTATGCCCGTGGGCAGCACCAGCGGATCGAAGTTGATGTCGCGGCACGGGCCGGTGTCCTGCGGCTGCGCGGCGTCGAGCACCAGGGTGCCGGCATCGACGTGGCGGCGATCAACGGGCCACGCGCGCGTCGCGTCGTCGGTCGGATCGCCCGGGCCGGCCAGGGTCACCGAAAGCTGCCATCGCAGCGGAGCGCGCGACAGGCGACGCTGCAGGTCCTTTGCCAGAAAGTCGGGGTCGTCGATGGGGACGGGGCCGCCATCGGCAGCGGCCTGCGGCAGCAGGCTCCAGCGCACTGCGTGGCGCCGGCCGCGGGCATCGACGAACTCAAAGGTGTCGAGGCCGTTGTAGCGCTCGGTGGCGTAGCTGGCCGAGGGCTGGGTGGCGGCGTCCCACGTCCGGAATGCGTCGGCGCTCGGATGCGCCGCGAAGAACGCCGCCATCTTCGCGGGATCGGGGTCGCCGGTGGCGGGATCGGGCTGTTGCGCTTTCAGGAATTCGTAGTTGTTCTCTGGCGTGGAAACCGGGAAAGCCGGGACGGCATTCATCGCGGTACGCCACTGCTGGCCGTTGCGCTGGGTGAAGCTCAGCGCCATACCGCGGATCGGCGTGCTGTCGTCCCACGCATAGGGATTGGTGCCGGGAATCGACAGGCGACCCACCACGGGCGTTCGCTGATGCGGTGCGAACACCTGTGCGACCGAGTATGGCGCGGCCTGGCCGCTGCTCTCGAAATAGCCCGAAACGCAGACGCCCTTCGCGTGATTGCGACGATAGCCGGGAAACAGGCCCTGGTTCTTCTGGAACTGATCGACGACCTCACGGGGATTGGGCTCGGCCGATGCGGGCGGTCCACCCGCGACGGCGACGGTTGAGGCGGCGACCACCGATGCGGCGACCACCAGCAGCGCACGTTCGAGGGCGGCGGCCCAGCGTCCGGGCGAAGCCGGTTTCATCGGCGATGTCATGCAGAGCGGATGGTTGCGGCGAGCGTCGGTGCAGTTGCGGCGGAACGCTGCTTCACTCCACGCCGCCGACCGCCGCCGCCACCGCGCGCCCGAGTTCGATCACCGCCATCGCGTAGTAGCTCGACCAGTTGTAGCGGGTGATCACGTAGAAGTTCTCGGTGCCGGCAACATAGGTCGGGCCGTCGGCGCCGTTCTGCAACTCGACCAGCGCGAGCTTGCCGGGGTAGGCGCCGGCGTCGTCGGGCAGCAGCGCGCCCTTGGCCTTGAAGCTCGCGGCGCTGAAGGTCGGCAGGATGTCGGGCGCGAGCAGCGCGTCCAGGTCCAGCGTGGACGGATCGAACCGCACCGGATAGAACGGCGCGACGCCCGGCAGCCAGCCAAACGCATGCAGGTAGTTCGCGACCGAGCCGATCGCGTCGGCGGCGTCGCCGGCCAGGTCGACGCTGCCCTTGCCGTCGAAGTCGACCGCGTACTTGGCGACGCTCGACGGCATGAACTGCGGCATGCCCATCGCGCCGGCGTAGCTGCCGCGCGGCGCGAGCGGGTCGGTGCCGCTGCGGTGCGCCCACAGCAGGAACTGCTCGAGTTCGCCGCGGAAGAACGCGCTGCGCTCGGCCGCGCGCGGGTGCGCTGCCGGGAAGTCGAACGCGAGCGTGGAGAGCGCGTCGATCACGCGAAAGTTCCCCATCTGGCGGCCGTAGATCGTCTCGACGCCGAGGATGCCGATGACGATCTGCGGCGGTACGCCGTACTGCTGCTCGGCGCGCGCCAGCGCATCGCGGTTCTCCTGCCAGAAGCGCACGCCGGCGCGGATGCGTGCCGCGTTCACGAAGCGGCTGCGATAGACGGTCCAGTTCTTCAGCGTGCCGGCGGGCGGCGGCAGCATCAGCCGCGGCACGTTCGGCAGGAAGCGCGCCTCGCCTATCGCCTCGCGCACCCAGGCCGGGTCCAGGTCGTCGCGCTGCGCGATGTCGGCGGCGGCCTGCATCGCGTCAGCGCGGGCGGCGTAGGTGACTGCGTCGCTCGCCGTGCTCGCCGGCTTGCCTGGCCCGGCATCGGCCTGTGCCAGTTTCTTGATGCCTTTTGCGGCAAAAGCCGAGGCGGTACCTACGCAGAGCGCTATCACTGCGATAGCACTCGCGATTTTTCTCCCAGTCAGCGTGGCCACTTCAGTCGCTCGAGTTCACGTTGCAGCGGGGCCAGCCGGCCGCGCTCCGTTGCAGCATAGCGCAAGGCTTCGAGCCGCAGCAGCCAGTCGGCCAGCGGCGCGGCCGCGTCGCCGAAGCGCTGCCGCGCGGCGGCGGCGATAGCTCGCGGCGGCGCGCTTGCGGCGAGCGGCAGGCCGAGCGCGCGCAGGCGAGCGCGCACGCGCTCCAGCAGGCGCAGCCACGGGTCGTGCTGGCGCTGGTCCCACCAGCTCCATGCGGCAGCCAGCAGGCTCGCGGCGACGACCAGCGCGATCAGCAGGCGGCCCAGGTCCTCGCGCGACGGGGCGTCGAAGCCGAGGCTGCGCAGCAGATCGAACTGCCGGCTCTGCGTGTAGTTCAGCACCCACTGGTTCCAGCGGTTGTTCATCGCTTCCCAAAATGCGCGCAGGTCGTGCGCAAGCGTCGGGCTGACCCCGTCGATCACCGACGCGAACACACCGGCCGGCGGCGCGAGTCGTGCGAGCGCGCCGATCCGGCTCGGCGCGACCGCCGCGGTCGGATCGACCCGCACCCAGCCGCGCCCCGGGCTCCAGACCTCGGCCCAGGCGTGGGCGTCGCTCTGGCGCACCACCCAGTCGCCGTCGACCGGATTCTGCGAGCCGCCCTGGTAGCCGGTCACGATTCGCGCCGGCACGCCAAGCGCGCGCATCAGCACGACGAACGCGGACGCGATGTGCTCGCAGAAACCCTGCTTGCGATCGAACCAGAATTCGTCGGCGGTGTTGCGGCCGTAGGTGCCGGGCTCCAACGTGTAGCGGTAGCCGCCGCCGCGCAGCCGCGCCAGCACCAGGTTCACCAGCGTCAGCGCGTCGGCATCAGCGTAGCGCGGCTCACTGCGAATCTGCGCGGCCAGCGCCAGCGTGCGCGGGTCGTAGCCGGCCGGCAGTTCGAGATCGCGTTGCAGGGTCAGCGCATCGGGCACCACGTCGTAGCGGAAATCAGGGTGGCTGGTCGCGCGATAGCGCACGATGTCGGTGATCGGCCGGTTGGCGCGCCACAGCAAAGCCGGTCCGCGCGTCAGTTCGTAGCCGGGCAGTTGCGGCGCGCGGTCGGCCGCGTCCAGCACGAAAACCCAGGGCCGGTTGTCCGGCTGCAGCGTGACCTGGTAGTGCACCGCGCGGCCGGCGACCTGCAGCCTGTCGAAGGTGGCGTCTACATCGAAGCGGCGCGGCGCGGCGCGCCATTCGCGCCCGTCGAACTGCGACAGCACCGGACCGCGGAAGTACAGCTCGAACGGCGCGGGCACCGGCCCGTCGAAGCGAATCCGCATCGCGATGCTGTCGTCGAGCGCGAGGCTTGCGATCGCGCCGACTTCCATCGTCGAAGACAGGCCGCTGCGCCCGCTCATCGCGTCGTCGGGGATACCCCACAGCGGCGCGAGCCGCGGGAACAGCATGAACAGCGCCGCCATCACCGGAGCGCCGAGCAGCGCCATCCAGCCCGCGGTGCGCGCCGCATGCACGAGCGGCGGCCGGCCCACCGGCATGTGCGCGTTCACCAGCGCGGTCAGCAGCCCGAGCAGGCCGATCAGCATCGCCGCCGCGACGAGCAGCGACTGCGAGAAGAAGAAGTTCGTGAGCATCGTGAAGAAGCCCAGGAAGAAGATCACGAACGCGTCGCGGCGCGCGCGCAGCTCCAGCGTTTTTAGCGCGAGCAGGCCGACGATCAGCGTGACGCCGGCGTCTCGGCCGAGCAGCGTGCTGTAGTTCAGCCAGGTCGCAGCGATGGTCACGACCAGCAGCACCAGGATCCATCGACCTTGCGGCAGCGGACGCGCTCGCAGCGAGAGCCAGCCGCGCCAGGCCAGCACCCCGACCGCCAGCGCGCTGCACCACGGCGGCAGCCGGCCGAGCTGCGGCAGCAAGATCCAGCCGATCACCGCGAGCAGGAACAGCGTGTCGCGCGTATCGCGTGGCAGCGCGCGCAGGCGCGCGCTCAGACCACCGGCGTGATTGCCGCCTGCATGATTGCCGCCGACGGCCGCCCCAGCTTCGCGCCGCAGGCTCAGCATAGGGCCAGCGCTTCCAGGCAGCGCCGCCGCTGCGCGTCGCCGCTGGCCGGCGTCACCGTCAGCCCCGGCAGCCGCAGGCCGTAGCGCAGGTTCAGGCCGTCGGCGCGCAGCACCCAGGCGCACAGCCTGGACAGCCGCTGCTCGGCGGGCAGCGCACCGGCCTGCGCGAAGTCCAGCCACAACTCGTTCGCCTGCGCGCGTTCGGTGTCGCGGCTCACCAGCTCGCCACTGCCGCCGGCCAGCGTCTTCGCGGCCTTCTTCCACAGCACGAGCCGCGCCGGATCGCCGCGCCGGTAGGCGCGCGCGCCGTCGAACTCGGTGCTGGCCATCAGCGGATCGACGCGGCCGCCGCCGCGCGGCTCGCCCGGCGGCAGCGCCGGCGCGCGCGGCTCGGGCGCCGGATAGACCAGCACCCGCGCGGCCGGTCGCCAGATCGACCAGACGCGGAAGGTGCCGAGCGGATAGCGGGTCTCGGCGATCAGCGTCGGCGCCTGCTGCAACCCGCGCCCGGCCGGCTGGAACGCGATGCGCAGCGTCGTGCTGCCCTGCGCCGGCACGTCCGTCCAGGCCCAGCGTCGTTCGCCGGCGGTGGTGAGGCCGACGCCGTAGCGCACCGTGCGGCGCCGGCTCGCGAGCTGTACTTCGAGCGTCGCGCTGGCGCCGAGAAAGCAGGGGCTGGGCGCGGCCAGGTTCAGCGTGAGGCCGCGCAGCGTCGCATGGCACACGTACATGCTGACCAGGCCGCAGCCGGTCAGCAGAAAGGTCAATAGATACCCGAGGTTCAGCTGGTAGTTGATCGATGCCACCAGCAGCACGACGAGCGTCGCGCCCAGCATCAGCCCGGCGCGGGTCGGCAGTATGTACACGTTGCGCTGGCGCAGCACGATCGTGTCGCTCGGCGCGATGCGGTTGTGCCACCACTGCCGCGCTCGCGCGGCCAAGTGCGAGACCGGGTTGCGACGCGTGAGCGCGGTCATCACGGCAGCTTTACTGCCTCGACCATCGCGCGCACCTGCTCGGCCGCGCCGCGGCCCGCTTCGCCGACCGGCACCAGACGGTGCGCGACGGTCTGCGCCAGGATCGCCTGCACGTCGTCCGGCGCGACATAGTCGCGCCCCGAGAGCAGCGCCTGCGCCTTGGCCGCGCGCAGCACGGCCATGCCGGCGCGCGGCGACAGGCCGGACTCGAACCAGCGGCCGGAGCGGGTCGCGGCGACCAGGTCCTGCACGTAGTCGAGCAGCGGCTGCGCGGCATGGATGCGCTGCACCTGCTGCTGCAGCGCGTGCAGATCGGCGGCGCCGAGCAGCGCCGGCAGCGCCTGCACCAGTTCGCGCCGGTCGCGCCCGGTCAGCAGTTCGCGTTCGGCCGCGCGGTCCGGGTAGCCGAGCGAGATGCGCATCAGGAAGCGGTCGAGCTGCGACTCGGGCAGCGCGTAGGTGCCGAGCTGGTCGTGCGGGTTCTGCGTCGCGATCACGAAGAACGGCGCCGGCAGCGCGCGCGTCTCGCCCTCGACGCTGACCTGGCGCTCTTCCATCGCCTCGAGCAGCGCGCTCTGCGTCTTCGGGCTGGCGCGGTTGATCTCGTCGGCCAGCAGCACCTGCGCGAAGATCGGGCCGGGATGGAATACGAACGACTCGCTGCCGCGCTCGTACACCGCGACGCCGGTGAGGTCGGTCGGCATCAGGTCCGCGGTGAACTGCACGCGCGAGAACTGGAGACCGAAGCCGCGCGCCAGCGCGTGCGCCAGCGTGGTCTTGCCGACGCCGGGCACGTCCTCGATCAGCAGGTGCCCGCCCGCCAGCAGGCAGGCCACGCAGTCCTGCACCTGCGCCGATTTGCCGACGATCACCGTGTTAAGCTGGCCGAGCAGCGCCTGAAGTTTTGCCTGGATTTGCATGCGATGAGATTATCCGAGAACCCCTTGCGTGCACCGCCGCGGTCCACGGAGCCGTCCTGATGGGCCGCACCGGCTACTTCAGCCATCCGGACTGCCGGCTTCACGACATGGGGCCCGGGCATCCCGAATGCCCGGAGCGGCTCGACGCGATCGCCGACCGCTTGCTCGCGACTGGCGTGCTCGACGCGCTGGAGCAGCGCGAGGCGACACCGGCGAATGTCGGCGAGTTGCTGCTGGCGCATGGCAGGCGCCATGTGGCGGCGCTGCGCGGCCTGAGTGAAATGCTCGAAGAGGAGATTGCGGCCGGCGGGCCGGGCCGCTATTCGCTCGACCCGGACACCTCGATGAACGGCGCCACCTACCGCGCCGCGCTGCTGTCGGCCGGCGCCGCGATCGACGCGGTGGACGCGGTGCTGGCGGGCGAACTGGAGAACGCGTTCTGCGCGACGCGCCCGCCGGGGCATCACGCGACGCGCAACCAGGCGATGGGGTTCTGTTTCTTCAGCAACGTCGCGATTGCCGCGAAATACGCGCTCGAGCGGCATGGGCTGCAGCGGGTCGCGGTCGTCGATTTCGACGTGCACCACGGCAACGGCACCGAAGACATCCTCGCCGGCGACGAGCGCACGCTGATGGTCGGCTTCTTCCAGCACCCGTTCTACCCGTACAGCGGCGCCGATCCGCGCGGCGCGAACATGCTGAACCTGCCGGTGCCGGCCTACACGCGCGGCCTGGCGATCCGCGAACTGGTCGACACGCTGCTGCTGCCGCGGCTCGACGCGTTCGCGCCGCAACTGGTGCTGTGCAGCGCCGGCTTCGACGCGCACCGCGACGACGAGCTGGGCCAGCTCGGCCTGGTTGAGCAGGACTACGCCTGGATCACCGAGCACGTGAAGCGAATCGCGCGCCGCCATGCGGGCGGGCGCATCGTCTCGTGCCTCGAGGGCGGCTACAACCTCGACGCGCTGGCGCGCAGCGTGGAAGCGCATCTGCGCGTGCTCTCTGAGATCTGACATGGCGGCCGGCGTACCGACCGTGATGGCGCTGGCGCCGCGCATCGACGATCTGCAGGACTGGTTCCAGGCGCTGACACGGCCGACCGCGCTGCTCGAACTGCTGGTGCTCGCGGTCTGCTTCGTCGTGGCCTGGGCCGTGGCCTGGCTCGGGCGCCGCGTCGCGCATCCGGACGCGAACTCGATCTGGTATGGCCGCAAGCTGTTCGACGGCGTGATGTTCCCGCTGCTGCTGCTGTGCGCGGGCGTGGTCGCGCGCGAGGCGCTGGAGAACCGCATCCCGTTCGCGGTGTTCCGCATCGCGATGCCGGTGCTGGTGTCGCTGGCGGCGATCCGGCTCGGCGTCAAGGTGCTGCAGGCCGCGTTCCCCCACGCGCCGCTGGTGCGGGCGCTCGAGCGCACCGTGTCCTGGCTCGCCTGGATTGCCGTCGTGCTGTGGATCAGCGGCTTCCTGCCGCTGCTGCTCGACCAGTTCGACAAGATCACCTGGAAGGTGGGGGGCAGCCGCATCTCGATCACCGACATGATCGCCGGCGTGCTGACCACCGGCGTGGTGCTGCTGATCGCGCTGTGGATCTCGTCGGCGATCGAAAACCGGCTGCTGCGCAATGCGAGCGGCAACGAACTGTCGGTGCGCAAGGCGATCAGCAATGCGATCCGCGCGGTGCTGGTGTTCGTCGGTCTGCTGATCGCGTTGTCGGCGGCCGGCATCGACCTGACCGCGCTCTCGGTGTTGGGCGGCGCGATCGGCGTCGGGATCGGCATCGGCCTGCAGCAACTGGCGGCGAACTACGTCAGCGGCTTCGTCATTTTGGCCGAGCGCAGGCTCCGTATCGGCGACAACGTGCGCGTCGACAGCTTCGAGGGCTTCATCACCGACGTGACCGCGCGCTACACGATGATCCGATCGACGGCCGGGCGCGAATCGATCGTGCCGAACGCGATGATGACCACGCAGCGCGTGGAAAACCTGTCGCTGTCGGACCGTAATGTCTGGCTCTCGACGGTCGTGGTGGTCGGGCAAGACAGCGATGTCGATCTGGTGATCCGGCTGCTGCTCGACGCCGCGCTGCAAAGCCCGCGCGTGCTGCGCCAGCCGGCGCCGATGGCGGCGCTGTCCGCGTTTCCGGCCGACGGGCTGGAATTCACTGTCGGCTACTGGATCGCCGACCCGGAGAACGGGCAACTCGGGCTGCGTTCCGAAATCAACCTGGCGATCCTGCGTGCGCTGCGTGCCAATGGCATCGAACTGCCGTATCCGCAGCGCGTGTTGCGCCGGAGCCGGACCGGGCCGGCGTGAGTGCGCGGTTTTCGGTTATCATAAAAAAAGAACGGTCGTGCTATTTTTCGTTGGTGACACCGATCCGCCGGAGGCGGGTTCTAGAATCGATGCGGTGGCGCCGGCGCCTGTTCCGTTCAACTCATTAGCGGAGTCGTGAAGATGAAAATCCTGGTCGCAGTCAAGCGTGTGGTCGACTACAACGTGAAGGTGCGGGTGAAATCCGACAACACCGGCGTCGACATCGCGAACGTGAAGATGAGCATGAATCCATTTGACGAAATCGCCATCGAAGAGGCGGTGCGATTGAAAGAGAAGGGTGCCGCGACCGAGATCATCGCCGTCTCGTGCGGCGTCGCCCAATGCCAGGAAACCTTGCGCACCGCGATGGCGATCGGCGCCGACCGCGGCATCCTGGTGCAGACCGACGTCGAACTGCAGCCGCTCGCGGTGGCCAAGCTGCTCAAGGCGCTGGTCGACAAGGAGCAGCCCGGCCTCGTGATCCTGGGCAAGCAGGCGATCGACGACGACTGCAACCAGACCGGCCAGATGCTCGCCGCGCTGGCCGACCTGCCGCAGGCCACGTTCGCCAGCAAGGTCGAAGTCGCCGGCGAGAAGGTCAGCGTCACGCGCGAAGTGGACGGCGGGCTGGAGACCGAGCAACTGAGCCTGCCCGCGGTCATCACCACGGATCTCCGGCTGAACGAGCCGCGCTACGTCACGCTGCCCAACATCATGAAGGCCAAGAAGAAGCCGCTGGAAACTTTAAAGCCCGAGGACCTGGGCGTCGACGTGACGCCGCGGCTGAAGACCCTGAAAGTGGCCGAGCCGCCGAAGCGCGGCGCCGGCATCAAGGTGCCCGATGTCGCCACGCTGGTCGACAAGCTGAAGAACGAAGCCAAAGTTATTTGACACCCCCAGGCTTCGCGCACTTCGTGTCGCTACGCCCACCCCCTCGCAGGGGGCGACACCATCGGACCGGCAAAGCCGGATCCGCGGTGTCCCCCGATAAAACCCAGATACGTGCGAGCCCAGGCCGCCGCAAAGGAGAAAAGAAATGACCGCCCTCGTCATCGCCGAACACGACAACGCTCAACTCAAGGGTGCCACCCTCAATACCGTGACCGCTGCCGCTGCCTGCGGCGGCGAGGTCCATGTGCTGGTGGCCGGCCACAACGCGGCAGCGGTCGCGCAGGCCGCCGCCAAGATCACCGGCGTCGCGAAGGTGTTGCACGCCGACGGCGAGCCGCTCGCGCATGCGCTGGCCGAGAACGTCGCAGCCCAGGTGCTGGCGCTGGCCGCGAATTACAGCCACATCCTGTTTCCGGCAACCGCCAGCGGCAAGAACGTCGCGCCCCGGGTCGCGGCCAAGCTCGATGTCGCGCAGATCAGCGACATCAGCAAGGTCGATGGCCCCGATACTTTCGAGCGGCCGATCTACGCCGGCAACGCGATCGCGACCGTGCAAAGCGCCGATGCAACCAAGGTGATCACGGTGCGCGGCACCGGGTTCGACCCTGCACCGGCGAGTGGCGGCAGCGCCGCGGTCGAGACCGTCGCGGCGGTGGCCGACAGCGGCAAGTCGAGCTTCGTCGGCGCCGAGATCGCGAAGAACGATCGACCCGAACTGACCGCGGCCAAGATCATCGTCTCGGGTGGCCGGGCGCTGGGCAGCGCGGAAAAGTTCAACGAGGTGATCACGCCGCTGGCCGACAAGCTCGGCGCCGCGATCGGCGCCAGCCGCGCGGCGGTCGACGCCGGCTACGCGGCGAACGACCTGCAGGTCGGGCAGACCGGCAAGATCGTCGCGCCCGAACTCTACATCGCCTGCGGCATCTCGGGCGCGATCCAGCATCTGGCCGGCATGAAGGATTCGAAGGTGATCGTCGCGATCAACAAGGACGAGGAGGCGCCGATCTTCAGCGTCGCCGACTACGGCCTGGTCGCCGATCTGTTTGTTGCGGTGCCGGAACTGGTGAAGGCGCTGTAGCCGTTTGACTCCCTCCCCCGCTGGGGGAGGGCAGGGGTGGGGCGGCGGGCCCGGAGATTTCACCGCGTAGGGCGAGCCCCAGCCCAACCTTCCCCCAGCAGGGGAAGGAGACGTTTGAAGGAGACGGAACATGAGCTACGTCGCCCCCGTGCGGGACATGCTGTTCGACATCGAGCATCTGGCGCGAATCGACGAGATCGCGCGCCTGCCCGGCTTCGAGGAGGCCGGCCTCGACACCGCAGCGGCGGTGCTGGCCGAATGCGCGAAGTTCAACGAGGGCGTGCTTGCGCCGCTGAACGTCGAGGGCGACAGGAGCCCGTCGAGCTTTCAGTCCGGCGTCGTGACCACGACCCCCGGCTTTCGCGATGCGTTCCGGCAGTACACCGAAGGCGGCTGGCAGGGCCTGCAGCATCCGATCGAGTTCGGCGGCCAGGGGCTGCCGAAGACGATAGGCGCGCCCTGCGGCGAAATCCTGAACAGCGCGAACATGAGTTTTGCGCTGTGTCCGCTGCTGACCGACGGCGCGATTGAGGCGCTGCTGACCGCCGGTTCCGACGCGCTCAAGGGCAAATACCTCGAAAAACTCGTCAGCGGCCAGTGGACCGGCACGATGAACCTGACCGAACCGCAGGCGGGCTCGGATCTCGCCGCGGTGCGCAGCCGCGCCGAGCCGCAGCCGGACGGTACCTACCGGATCTTCGGCACCAAGATCTTCATCACCTACGGCGAGCACGACATGGCCGAGAACATCGTGCACCTGGTGCTGGCCCGCGTCGCCGGCGCGCCCGAGGGGGTGAAGGGGATCAGCCTGTTCGTCGTGCCGAAGTTCCTGGTGAAAGACGACGGCACCTTGAGCACGCGCAACGACGTGCAGTGCGTCAGCATCGAGCACAAGCTCGGCATCAAGGCCAGCCCGACCGCGGTGCTGCAGTACGGCGACGGTCTGGCGGGCAGTGTCGGCGACGCGGGCGCACCCGGCGCCGTGGGCTACCTGGTCGGCGAAGAGAACCGCGGCCTCGAATACATGTTCATCATGATGAACGCTGCGCGCTATGCGGTCGGCGTGCAGGGCATCGCGATCGCCGAGCGCGCGTACCAGAAGGCGGCCGCGTTCGCGAAGGAGAGGGTGCAGTCGCGCCCGGTCGACGGCTCGACCAGGGGCGCGGCGACCATCGTCCACCACCCGGACGTGCGGCGCATGCTGATGACGATGCGCGCGTATACCGAGGGCTGCCGCGCGCTGGCGATCGCGTCGGCCGGCGCCTACGACGCGGCGCACCACCACCCCGACGCCGAGGTGCGGCGCCAGAACCAGTCGTTCTACGAGTTCATGGTGCCGCTGATCAAGGGCTACAGCACCGAGATGAGTCTGGAGGTGGCCAGCCTGGGCGTGCAGGTGCACGGCGGCATGGGCTTCATCGAAGAGACCGGCGCCGCGCAGTACCTGCGCGACGCGAAGATCCTGACGATCTACGAGGGCACGACCGCGATCCAGGCGAACGACCTGGTCGGGCGCAAGACCGCGCGCGACGGCGGCGAGACCGCCAAGGCCATCGCCGGCCAGATCGAGGCGACCGAGACCGAGCTGCGCCGGCGCACCAGCGTTGCCGGCCGTGCGGTGGCGGTGCGACTGGCGGCGGCGCGCGCGGCGTTCCTCGGCGCGGTCGATTTCATGGTCGACAACGCCCGCGCGAATCCGAATGCGGCGTATGCCGGCAGCGTCCCGTACCTGCTGCTCGCCGGCAACCTGATGGCCGGCTGGCAGATGGCGCGCGCGCTGATTGCCGCGGAAGACCAGTTGGCCGACGGCGTCGATACTGCCTTCATGCAGGCCAAGATCACGACCGCGCGCTTCTATGCCGAACACATACTGGTGAAGGCGCCGGGCCTGGGTCAGAGCATCGTCGAAGGGGCCGACAGCGTGACCGCGCTGGCGCTCGACGCGTTCTGAATTGCTATATAAAAGATGGCTGATCGCGTAGATACCGACTGGGCTACGGCACTATTTCTTCAAAATTCAGGCGAGCGTCAACAACGCTCGCCGCAACGACAGCCATGTCCCATCTGCCCGCGCCGCTAGCTCGGCTTTCGTTCCCCGTGATCGGCTCGCCGCTGTTCATCATCAGCAACCCGAAGCTGGTGATCGCGCAGTGCACCAGCGGCGTGATCGGCGCGATGCCGGCGCTGAACGCGCGGCCGGCGTCGCAGCTCGACGAATGGCTGGCTGAAGTTACAGAGGCGCTCGCCGCCTGGGACCGCGCGCACCCTGATACGCCCGCCGCGCCGTTCGCGGTGAACCAGATCGTGCACAAGAGCAACGACCGGCTCGAGCACGACATGGAACTGTGCGTGAAGTACAAGGTGCCGGTCTACATCACCTCGCTCGGCGCGCGCGAGGACATCAACGCCGCGGCGCACGGCTACGGCGGCGTGGTGCTGCACGACGTGATCAACGACCGCTTCGCGCGCAAGGCGATCGAGAAGGGCGCGGACGGCCTGATCGCGGTCGCCGCCGGCGCCGGTGGCCATGCCGGCGTGAAGAGCCCGTTCGCGCTGATCCAGGAGATCCGCGCCTGGTTCGACGGGCCGCTGGTCCTGAGCGGATCGATCTCGACCGGCGCCGCGGTGCTGGCCGCGCAGGCGATGGGCGCCGACTTCGCGTACATCGGCACCGCTTTCATCGCGACCGAGGAGGCGCGGGCGGTCGAGGGCTACAAGCAGGCGATCGTCGCCGGGACATCGGACGACATCGTCTACAGCAACCTGTTCACCGGCGTGCACGGCAACTACCTCGCGCCGAGCATCCGCGCGGCCGGGCTCGACCCGGAGCAGTTGCCGATCAGCGACCCGAGCAAGATGAACTTCGGCGGCGACAAGACCAAGGCCTGGAAGGACATCTGGGGCAGCGGCCAGGGCATCGGCGCGGTGCGCAAGGTGCAGCATGCGGCCGACTACATCGCGCAGTTGAAGCGCGAGTACGCCGAGGCGCGGGCGCGCCTCGCACTGTGAACCGGGTCAGTTGCCCACGGCCTGGGTAATGAGCCGGCCCGCCGGGGCCAGATTGGCCGCCAGCTC
The DNA here is from genome assembly GCA_030123545.1 of Burkholderiaceae bacterium. Taxonomy (NCBI): domain Bacteria; kingdom Pseudomonadati; phylum Pseudomonadota; class Betaproteobacteria; order Burkholderiales; family Burkholderiaceae; species Burkholderiaceae bacterium. The sequence goes on from CP126124.1 coordinate 1,562,049, forward strand.
GTGCGGCAACCCATGGCGCTCCACCAGGTACTGCGGCGTGTTGAAGCTGACCATCACCACGCCGGGCGCCGGTTCCGACACCAGTGCCTTCAAGGGCAGGTCCAACGCCGCCAGCGGATGCGCCAGCATCAGCGGCGTGCCGGCTGCTGCATTGCCGAAAATCAGCAGGACGGTGGGCGGCATGGCCAGGCCCACGGCAGCGGCGGCGCCCGCGTGATCGATGGTCGCAAACACCTGCAGCCCATGCGCTTCGAAGGTGGCGCGCAATCGCTCCAGGGTGCCGGAGAACGTGTGAGCGCTCTTGATGCTGATCACACCGGGCGTGGTGTTCGCGCTTGAAAAGCTGGTGTTCATGCGAGGCTCCTGGAGAGGACTTCAAGCCATGGTAGGTCGTTTTTCGGCGGCCCGGATGCGGACCAAGCCCGTTCACATGGAATCCGGAAGTTCAAACAAATTCCGGGCCGACAGCCCTTATGACATTTCGTCCGTACGCTATGAATTACATAGCAATCACCGACTGCATCCGCAGCTCGCCACGCGTCACGCGCCGCCGAACATCGCCAGGTTCAGCACCGCCGGTTCGCCGAGCCAGGACGCGTGCAGCGTGTGGTCGGGCAGGTCGTCGCCGGTCAGCCCGTGCACCAGCACCGTGAGGCCGTGGCGGTTCTGCTCGAGCCAGGGGATCACCGCATCGAACTGCGAACGGCCGAAGCTGAGCTGGCAGCTCCAGTGCGGATGCGGGCCGACCAGCCTCTCGTGGACGCGGCCGACGGAGATGCCGAACAGTGCGCCGGCCTGTTCGCACAGCGCCGTAGCCTGCGCGACCGTCTCCGGCCCGAAGTAGACATGGGCGTGGTACTGGTCGTACAGATTGCGCGGGCGCTTCGTCATCGTCGTTTTCCCTGTTCCCACGGCGGTCCCTTCAGTTCCACCGTGTTGCCGTCCGGGTCGTTGAGGTAGATCGACGGGCCCTCTCCTTGCGCGCCGTTGCGCGACTCGAGTGCTCCGGCGGTGATGCCTGCGGCGTTCAACTGCGCCCGGATCGCGGCCTCGTCGAACGGCTCCACGCGCAGGCAGAAGTGGTCGAGATTGCGGCCCCCGGCGCCAGCCGCGCCCGGCGCAGCGCCGCCGGCGCGGCCGATGCGCCCTTCGACCGGCACCAGATCGATCAGGCTGCGCCCGGCGCGCAGCTGTATCAGTCCGAGGTCGTCCTGCCGGCGTTCGACGGGGCAGCCGAGCACGGTGCCGTAGAAATGGAGCATCGCATCCAGATCGACGGTTCGAAGAACGACGTGATCGATGTCCTGGATCGGGATCATCGGGCCTGCTCCATGCATAGCGTCAACAGGCCCTAGTCTATTCGGTGCAGATCGCCGGTGCGCCGGTGGCCCACCTGGCCTCGTCGGTCGCGAAGACGAGCGCCGCGCGCGGTCGGGGACTTCGACGGCCAGCCGACGCTCCGCGGCCAAACCGGTCACACTTCAGCTGGATCACCAGGAGATGTCGTGTGTGAGCTGTTCGCGATGTCCGCCAGCGCCCCCGCCAGGGTCCGGTACGACCTGGATCGCTTCGCCGCGGAAGGGGGCGAGCGGCACCAGAACCGCGACGGATGGGGCATCGTCTTTTCGGACGGACGGGATGCGCACTATTTCCGCGAGTCGGCACCCGCCAGCAAAAGTCCGCTGGACCGCTTCGTGCGCACGCATTCCACGCCCCATGCGCTCGTTCTGGCGCACGTGCGGCGGGCGTCACAGGGAGAGCGGGCGCTGGCCAATACGCATCCGTTCCGCCGTGTCCTGCACGGGCGCCTGCAGCACTTCGCGCACAACGGCACGCTCGATGGCCTCGAGCGCATGCCGGAGGCCCGGCGCCTGTCGGACGAGCGCGTCGGCAACACCGACAGCGAGCTGGCGTTTCTGCTTCTGCTCGATCGGGTGGCGCGAGAGGCGCCGGATTCATCCCGGAGCAGCGTCCGCTTCAGCGTGTTCCGGGATTTCTGCCGGGACATGGCACGGCTCGGGCCGGCGAATTTCATCTGGCTCGACGGGGATACGCTTCATGTGCACGCCGATCGGCGCAGGTACGAGACCGAACACGGGCTCTCCGAACCCCGGGCGCCCGGCCTGCACATGCTGCGATCGGTGCGGGGCTCGTTGTCGGGGCCGCACGAATGCGTGGGCGCCGCGATAGAAGCCGTGCCCGAGCACATGGTGGTGTTTGCCAGCCTTCCGCTCAGCCGCGGGCCCTGGGAGCCGCTCGAGCGATCGACCGTGATGGCCGTGCGCGCTGGAGAAGTCGTGCACCAGGAGCAAATTGCCTGGGGCCGATGAAACCCCGCCTCGCGTGCTGAAGACGCTCGGTATTGATACTGTTATTATATACAGTTACTTGCCGGGTACCTCAAATTGCAAGGCTTCTGCATGGACAGCTCGCCTACCGTGTCGCTCCGGCGGATCGGGGCTGGACGTGAGTGATGCGACGATTCCGCTGCGCGCGATCAAGGGCCGCGGCAGCGCCTCGCGCATCGCGCACCGGTTCGAGCAGGACCAGCGCGAGGCGTTCGACGACGGCTGGGCAACGCTGGCGAGCGACGAACCCACGCCGCCGGCAACGCAGGTCAGCTTCGAGAACGCGCGCAGCGCGCTCACCCGCAACGACTCGCCCGACATCCATTTCGACTACGGGCTGAACCCGTACCGCGGCTGCGAGCACGGTTGCGTCTACTGCTACGCGCGTCCGACGCACAGCTATCTGGGCCTGTCGCCGGGGCTCGATTTCGAGACCCGCATCATCGCCAAGCGCAACATCGCCGAGGTGCTGGCGCGCGAGCTCGCGGCTCCGCGCTACGAGCCGCGGATGATCGCGATCGGAACCGTCACCGATGCCTACCAGCCGATCGAGCGCGAGCTGCGGCTGACGCGCTCGGTGCTCGAACTGCTGGCGCGCTGCCGCCATCCGCTGGCGGTGATCACCAAGGGCAGCGGCGTGGAGCGCGACCTGGATCTGCTCGCGGCGCTGGCCGCGGATCACCTCGCCGCGGTCTACGTGACGATCACCACGCTCGATGCGCGGCTGGCCCGGGTGCTGGAGCCGCGCGCCGCCGCGCCGTATCGGCGCCTCGCCACGATCCGCAAGCTGGCCGCGGCCGGGGTGCCGGTCGGCGTCAGCGTCGCGCCGCAAATCCCGTTCCTGAACGACGACATGGAGCAGGTGCTGGCCGCCGCGCGAGAAGCCGGCGCTTCAGCCGCGTTCTACACCGTGCTGCGGCTGCCCTGGGAACTCGCGCCGCTGTTTCGGCAGTGGCTCGACCTGCATTACCCGGAGCGCGCCGGCCGCGTGATCGCGCGCATCCGGGAGATGCGCGGCGGCAAGGACTACGACAGCGACTTCGCGACCCGGATGAAGGGCAGCGGCACTTGGGCCGAGTTGATCCGCCGGCGCTTCGAGACCGCCTGCCGCCGCCTCGGACTGAATCGCGAACGGATAGTGCTGGATGCGAACCGATTTCTGCGCGGCGAAGTGGTGGGGCAGGGCAGCCTGTTCTGACCGCTGCCGGTGTTACGCCCTGGATTTTTCGCAGTCGGCGTAGATGTCGCGGTCGCGGTGGTACAGCCGGGTCTGCACGTCGAGCAGGCCGAGCACCGAATCGAAATAGTCGTCGTGCGAGATCCTGCGGTCGCGCTGCTTGTCGAGGCAGGCGGTGCTGATGCCGGTGCGCTGCTGGATCGCCGGCGACAGCCAGGTGATCCATGGAACGTGCTTTTGCACGTCGGGCGCCACCCGGTACGGCAGCCCGTGCAGGTAGAGGTTGTTCTCGCCAAGCGATTCGCCGTGGTCGGCCACATAGACCATCGCCGGCGCCGCCCAGGGCTGCTGGTCCTTCAGCCACGCGATGCACGATGCGAGGAAATGGTCGGTGTAGAGCACGCTGTTGTCGTAAGCGTTGACGACCTGCTGGCGCGTGCAGGTCTCGAGTGCGTTGCTCGTGCATTCGGGCAGGAACTTCTTGTACGCGGGCGGGCTGCGCTTGTAGTAGGCCGGCCCGTGGCTGCCGATCTGGTGCATCACCAGCACGACGCCGCGCGCGCGCGCCGCGGCCGGCAGCGCGTCGATGCGCCGATCGAGCCCCACCAGCATCACCCCGTCCAGGCATTCGCCGTCGCTGCACAGGCCGGGCACGTTCAGGTGCGAGGTGTCGACATGCGGCACGCGGTCGCAGACCCCTTTGCAGCCGGCCTGGTTGTCGATCCACAGCACCGCGAGGCCGAGCCGCTGCAGCAGATCGAGCAGGTTTCCCTGGTTCTTGTCGCTGGCTTCGAATTCCGTGCGGCCGAGATCGGAGAACATGCAGGGCACCGAAGTGGCCGTGCTGGTGCCGCAGGACCAGGCGTTGCGCTCGCTGACCACGCCCGCGCGCGCCAGCTCCGGCGTGGTGTCCCGCGCGTAGCCGTTCAGGCCAAAGTTGCCTGCGCGTCCGGTCTCGCCGAGCACCAGCAGCAACAGTGGCGGCTTGGCCTGGTCGCGGTAGCTCGCGCCCAGTTTCGCGTCGGTCGCGATCGGCACCAGCGGGCCGCGCTCGTGGTGCCGGCTGCCGGCCGCCAGATCGCCGAGCGCGTACAACGTGTTCAGCGGGTTCACAAGGTAGCGCAGCTGCGTGTGGTTGCGCATCACCGACGCGAAATCAACATAAAAAAGCAGTAACGCCCCTATGAACACTACGATCGACGCAATAAAAACGATAGCATTCATGCGCAGCTGCCGCCACCCGCCGATGCGTCGCAGCGGCCGCGGCCACAGCCACAGCGCCGGCAGCAGCGCGAGCACCAGCACCGTCACCGCCAGGCGCCAGTTCATCAGGTTCGCGACCTCGCGCGGGTTCGTCTGCAGCACGTTGACCATCATCGGGGTGTCGATCACCACGCCGTAGCTCAACATGAAGTAGGTGCCGGCCGCCGCGATCAGCAGCAGCAGCGTGATCGCCGGCTTGAACGTCCAGCGCCAGCACAGCAGGCTCAGGATCGCGCCGATGGCGGCGGCAATCGCGACCGCGAAGCCGATGCCGAACCACAGCCCGTGCGCGCTGTGCAGATCCGGCAGCCGCCAGAGCGCGCGCCACAGCGCCAGGTTGCAGACGGTCGCGATCCACAGCGACGCGGTGACGATGATCCAGCCCGGATGGGTCGCGGCGCGCTGCTGCTCCGGGGAAAAGAACAATGAAGAGAGCGCGAATTCCGTGTTGCGGAACAGTCTCAGCGTCGGCATGGCCCGCATTGTCACCGCATTCGCGGCGACAGTGGATCCGTCATGCGTTGAAGAAGCTCTTCAGCCGTTCGGACCAGCTGCCGCTGCCCGGGGTGTGCTTAGGCCCGCCTTTCTTCAGCGATTCGTCGAGTTCCTTCAGCAGCTTCTTCTGGTGCTCGGTCAGCTTGACCGGCGTCTCCAGCGTGACGTGGCAGTACAGGTCGCCGGGGTAGCTGGAGCGCACGCCCTTGATTCCCTTGCCGCGCAGCCGGAACTGCTTGCCGCTTTGCGTGCCTTCCGGAATGTCGATCGCCGCGTTGCCGGCGAGGGTCGGCACCTCGATCTCGCCGCCGAGCGCGGCGATGGTGAAGCTGATCGGCACCTCGCAGTGCAGGTCGTCGCCGTCGCGCTCGAAGATCTCGTGTTTCTTCAGCCGGATTTCGATGTACAGGTCGCCGGGCGGGCCGCCGTTCGTGCCCGGTTCGCCGTTGCCGGCGCTGCGGATGCGCATGCCGTCGTCGATGCCGGCCGGAATCCGCACTTCCAGCGTCTTGTTGGCCTTCACCTTGCCCTGGCCGTGGCAGGTACTGCACGGTTCGGGGATCAGCCGGCCGCTGCCACGGCAGGTCGGGCAGGTCTGCTGCACGCTGAAGAAGCCTTGGCGCATCTGCACCGCGCCGGCGCCATGGCAGGTGGTGCAGGTGATCGGCTTGGTGCCGGGCTTGGCGCCGCTGCCGTTGCAGGTGCTGCACGGGTCCCAGGTCGGAATGCGGATCTGCGCGTCCTTGCCGCGCGCCGCCTCTTCCAGCGTGATCTCCATCGCGTAGCTCAGGTCGCCGCCGCGGAACACCTGGCGACCGCCGCCGTGGCCGCCGCGCGCACGTTGGCCACCGAAGATCTCGCCAAAGATGTCGCCGAAGGTTTCGGCAAAGCCGCCGAAGCCATCGGACCCGGCGCCGCGCATGTTCGGATCGACGCCGGCGTGGCCGTATTGGTCGTACGCCGTGCGCTTCTGCGGATCGCTCAGCATCTCGTACGCTTCCTTGGCCTCCTTGAACTTCGCTTCGGCGGTCTTCGCGGCGTCCCCCTGGTTGCGGTCCGGATGGAACTTCATCGCGAGCTTGCGATAGGCCTTCTTGATCTCGGCTTCGCCTGCATTCTTCGGAACGCCGAGGATGTCGTAATAGTCTCGTTTGTTGGCCATGGGGGACTCGATGATCTGAATTCAAAAGTGCGGGGCTGCCGGATTTACCGCGGCGGCTCCAGGCCCTGCGCATCGTGGTACTGCGGAGCGGTGCGCAGCCGCCCGAGCGGCACCACCGCATAGAACAACAGCGCTAGCAGCGGGAGGAACCAGGCCACCCCGGTTCCGACGAGATAGATGCCGGCCATCACCAGGCTGGCGCGAATCTGCGCTCGTTCGGTTACCGCGACTGCAGGCTGGGCGCGGACCACCGCGCCGCGCAACACCGCAAAGCCCAGGCACACCAGCACCATCACTGCGCCGTAGAACGCCGCCGGCAACGGTTCGCGCCAATGATATTCGCTGCCGTAGCTGAGCGCGAACGGCACCAGCGACATGAAGAACAGCAGCAAGCCGTTCACCAGCAGGATGCGCGCGTCGATGCGCTCGACGCGGGCGAACAGATGCTGGTGCGCGATCCAGTTGGCCAGGATGTTGCCGAAGGCGATGGTGTAGGCCAGATAGACCGGCCACAACTGCGCCAGCGCGCCCAGCGTCGGTTCCTTGGGCACCTTCAGATCGAGCACCATGATGGTCAGGATGATGGCCATCACGCCGTCGCTGAATGCTTCGAATCGGCTCTTGCCCATGAAATATGTTCCAGCTTCAGCAGCGCGAAGGGCGGCCAGGCTGATCGCCTGCCGCCCATCGGCCTGCTCGCCCGCCGTGGCCGCGGACTGTCAGCCTTTCTTGACTTCCTTCACCTCGGCATCCACCACGTTGTCGTCTCCCGGGGCCTGCTGCGCCGATGCCTGCTCGCCAGCACCACCGCCCGCACCCGCCGCACCGGCTCCGGCCGCCGCCTGCTGCGCAGCCTGCATGTCGGCGTACATTTTCTCGCCGAGCTTCTGGCTCGCGCCGGTCAGCGCCTCGGTCTTGGCCTCGATCGCGGCCTTGTCGTCGCCCTTCAGCGCTTCGTCGAGCTCCTTGATCGCGGCCTCGATCTTCTCCTTCTCGCCGGCATCGAGCTTGTCGCCGTATTCGGTCAGGCTCTTGCGCGCGCTGTGCACCATCGCTTCGCCCTGGTTGCGCGCCTGCACCAGTTCCAGCTTCTTGTGGTCCTCGGCCGCGTTCAGTTCGGCGTCCTTCACCATCTGCTGGATTTCGCCCTCCGACAGGCCCGAGTTGGCCTTGATCGTGATCTTGTTCTCCTTGCCGGTGCCCTTGTCCTTCGCGCCGACGTGCAGGATGCCGTTCGCGTCGATGTCGAACGAGACCTCGATCTGCGGCAGGCCGCGCGGCGCCGGCGGGATGCCTTCCAGGTTGAACTCGCCGAGCAGCTTGTTGCCGCTGGCGATCTCGCGCTCGCCCTGGAACACCTTGATCGTCACCGCCGGCTGGTTGTCGTCGGCGGTCGAGAAGGTCTGCGCGAACTTGGTCGGGATCGTCGTGTTCTTCGTGATCATCTTCGTCATCACGCCGCCCAGGGTCTCGATGCCCAGGCTGAGCGGCGTCACGTCGAGCAGCAGCACGTCCTTGCGGTCGCCGCCCAAGACCTGGCCCTGGACCGCGGCGCCGGCGGCTACCGCCTCGTCCGGGTTCACGTCCTTGCGCGGATCGCGGCCGAAGAATTCCTTGACCGTGTCCTGCACCTTGGGCATGCGCGTCATGCCGCCGACCAGGATCACGTCGTTGATGTCGCTTACCGACACGCCCGCGTCCTTGATCGCGGTGCGGCAGGGCTCGATCGTGCGCTCGATCAGATCCTCCACCAGGGCCTCGAGCTTGGCGCGCGTGAGCTTGATGTTCAGGTGCTTCGGGCCGCTCGCGTCGGCCGTGATGTACGGCAGGTTGATGTCGGTCTGCGCGCTGTTCGAGAGTTCGATCTTCGCCTTCTCGGCCGCTTCCTTCAGCCGCTGCAGCGCGAGCACGTCCTTCGACAGGTCGACGCCCTGGTCTTTCTTGAACTCGGCGATGATGTAGTCGATGATGCGCTGGTCGAAGTCCTCGCCGCCGAGGAAGGTGTCGCCGTTCGTCGACAGCACCTCGAACTGCTTTTCGCCGTCGACGTCGGCGATCTCGATGATCGAGATGTCGAACGTGCCGCCGCCGAGGTCATAGACCGCGATCTTGCGGTCGCCCTTTTCCATCTTGTCCAGGCCGAACGCGAGCGCCGCCGCGGTCGGCTCGTTGATGATGCGCTTCACGTCCAGGCCGGCGATGCGGCCGGCGTCCTTGGTCGCCTGGCGCTGGCTGTCGTTGAAGTACGCGGGCACGGTGATCACGGCCTCGGTGACCGGCTCGCCGAGGTAGTCCTCGGCGGTCTTCTTCATCTTGCGCAGCACCTCGGCGCTGACCTGCGGCGGCGCCAGCTTCTTGCCGCGCACCTCGACCCAGGCGTCGCCGTTGTCGGCCGCGATGATCTTGTAGGGCATCAGGTTGATGTCCTTCTGCACTTCCTTCTCGGTGAACTTGCGGCCGATCAGGCGTTTCACCGCGTACAGCGTGTTCTTCGGGTTGGTCACGGCCTGGCGCTTGGCCGAGGCGCCGACCAGCACCTCGCCGTCCTCCTGGTAGGCGATGATCGACGGCGTGGTGCGCGCGCCTTCCGAGTTCTCGATCACCTTGGTCGAGTTGCCTTCCATGATCGCGACGCAGGAATTGGTCGTGCCCAGGTCGATGCCGATGATTTTTGCCATGTGTTGCTCCGGGGGAATGAGGATTTCGATTAACGATAACGTGTGGATAAGCGGGCCGAGTTCAAGGCCGGCGGGCGGTCATTTCGGGGCCGCGACCGTGACCAGCGCCGGGCGGATCACGCGGTCGGCGATCGTGTAGCCCTTTTGCAGCAGGCTGACCACGGTGTTCGCCTCCTGTTCCGCCGGCACCATGCTGATCGCCTGGTGACGATGCGGATCGAAGCGTTCCCCGACGGCCGGGCTGACCTCGAGCACCTGGTTGCGTGCCAGCGCCGCCCGGAGCTGCTGCAGCGTGGCAAGGGTTCCCTCGCGGATCTGCTCCAGCGTTGCATCGCGTACCGCCAGACCCGCCTCCAGGCTGTCGAGCACTGGCAGCAGGCTCTCGGCGAAGCCCTCGAGCGCGAACTTGCGCGCCTTCGCGATTTCCTCGTCGGCCCGACGCCGGGCGTTTTCCGTTTCGGCCTTGGCGCGCAGGAAATGATCGGACAGATCGGCGACCTTGGTCTTCAGACTGGCCATCTCCGCCTGCACGCCGGCCAGTTCGGCCTGCGCCGCGGCTTCTTCGGTGGCCAGATCGCCGGCGCCGGTGTCGGCCGGCATCGCGGCCCCGGCGCTCGGATCGTTCTCGTTCGGGTCCCCGGGGAAGGGGGCGGCGGTGTTCTGCGGTTCGGACATTGGGATATCGAAAGTCTGATCGAAGGATTGAAAGCTTTGCGTAATCTGCGTGCCACCTTGGGGCGGCGAGCCGGATTTCAAGTCCGGCCGACGCGCGGCGAAAAAAAGACAGGCGCTGCCTGTCTGCTTCGATCGCCCCCGACGTGGGCCGAGGGTGTGGGTGGAGAAGCTACTTCTTCTTCGCCTGGTTGGCCGCCCAGCGGCCGGCGAAGGCCTGCAGATCGTTCAGGCGCTTGAGCAGGTCGGCCCCCGAGGCCGTCACGCCGTAGCCGTCGCCGCCGTGCGTCAGCAGGCCGGCCTCGCGCAGTTCCTTGATCCGCGTGTTCAGCGTGTTCGGCGTGATGCCGCCGACGCTGTCCTGCAGCAGGCGGAAGGTCTGCGCATGGCCGTCGCGCAGCGCCCACAGCACGCGCATCGCATAGCGCGACTCCAGCAGGCTCAGCAACTGGCTGATGGCATGGTTGTCCTTCGAACTCATTCGGCGATCTCCTCGGATGGCGTGTATTTCTTTGATCGTGGCCGGTTGCGGCGGGCGGCGGCAGACGCCGGCAGGGTGCCACGAATATAGCGCAGTTTCCGAAATGCTACGAGTTTAATAGCTGCCAGCGTCCGAACCACGTGGCCTCCGAGCCACTGCCGGTCCATAGCTTGCTATATATAGATTTTTTGCAGAAGCCGCATCAGGGTTTTCCGCTCTGCGCTGCTCAGCCGGTGCGTCGCGGCAAGCTCGGTCTCGGTGGCGGTCCGCTCGGCGTCGCGCATCAGTTTCGCGCCGGCTGGCGTCAGATGCAGGCCGATCGCCCGTCCGTCGTGCGGATGCGGGCGCCTGTGCACCAGTTCGCGCTTTTCCAGCGCCTGGATCATCCCGACCAGATTGGGCGGCTGGATTGCCAGCGTGCTGCACAGCTGGCGCGAGGTGATGCCCGGGTTGTGCGTGATCAGCGACAGCACCGAAAAATCGACCGGCCGCAGCTGGTACACCGCCATCTGCTCGAGGAACCGGTCGATGATCGCGAGCGCGGCGCGCCGCGCGTTGTAGCCGACCAGCGACTCGAGATAGCTGGTGTCGATCTCGGTGACGTGGTGGGCGGGTTCTTCGGTTGGCATCGCGTTGGAAGGGGGCGGGCGCTACCAGCACTCTACCCGAGCGGCGCGGCGAGTTCGTTCAGCAGTGCCAGGCGCAGTTCGAACTCCGGCAGCACGCGCCGGCGCAGCGCGACGGCCGGGGCGCTCCAGCGCGGCGCGTCGGCGCCCGGCGCGCGCTCGATTTGCACCCAGGCCCAGCCCAGCAAGGCCAGCGCGACGGCGCGCAGGTAGTCGTCGGCGGCTTCGTAGGGCAGAGTGGAACGGGTTTTGGCCGCTTCGACCAAGGCGCTGGTGAGGTCGCGCAGTTCGTCGCAGCGGCGCAGCACCTTCGCATCGGCGGCCCGGGTGGCATCGAGGTCGGCGCGCAGCGCCAGCAGCAGCGCGGTCAGCGCCACGCCGCCGTCGGGCAGCACCTTGCGCACCAGCAGATCGATCGCCTGGATCTCGTTGGTGCCCTCGTAGATCATCGTCACGCGCGCATCGCGCACGATCTGCTCGATCCCCCATTCGCGCACGTAGCCGTGGCCGCCTAACACCTGCAGGCAGTCGCTGGCGCCGTGGAAGGCCTGGTGCGTGAAGGCGGCCTTGAGCACGGGGGTGACCAGACTGCACCACGATTGCGCCTGAGCGCGGCGCGCGCCGTCGGGGTGATGGCGCGCGAAATCGAGCTCGACGCCGGTGCGGTAGGCGAGCAGCCGGCCGCCGTCGATCCAGGCGCGCTGCACGTCGAGGATGCGTCGGATCGCGGGGTGTTCGATGATCGGGTCCGGTCCGGCGGTTGCCGGCGTGCCTTCGGGCTTGGGCGTTCGCATCTGGCGGCGCTCGCGCGCGTACGCGTCGGCCTTCTGCCATGCCGCGTCGAGCAGGCCGATGCCCTGCAGCGCCACGTGCAATCGGGCCGCGTTCATCATCACGAACATGGCGGCGAGGCCGCGCCCGGGCTCGCCGACGAGCCAGCCGATCGCCTCGTCGAAGCGCATCACGCAGGTCGGGCTGCCGTGCAGGCCCATCTTCTCCTCGATGCGCTCGCAGTGCACGGCATTGGGCGTGCCGTCGGGAAGCAGCTTGGGACAGAGGAACAGCGACAGGCCCTTGGGTCCAGGCGGCGCATCGGGAAGCCGGCCCAGCACCAGATGCACGATGTTGTCGGTCAGGTCGTGCTCGCCGCCCGAGATGAAGATCTTGGTGCCGCTGATTGCATGGCTGCCGTCGGACTGCGCCACGGCGCGCGTGCGCGCCAGACCCAGGTCGCTGCCGGCATGCGGCTCGGTCAGGCACATCGTCGCCAGCCATTCGCCGCTGGCGATCTTGCCGAGGTAGCCCGCCTTCAGCGCGTCGCTGCCGTGGTGCCTGAGGCACTCGTAGGCGCCGTGCAGCAGGCCGGGGGCCATGGTCCAGCCGTGATTGGCCGCGCTCAGCATCTCGTACAGCACGCCTTCCAGCACCCAGGGCAGGCCCTGGCCGCCGTCCTCGGGGGCGCAGGCGAGCGCCGGCCAGCCGGCCTGCCAGAACGCCTGGTAGGCCGCGCGCGCGCCTGGTGGCGTGGTAACGCGGCCCTGATCGTAGCGGCAGCCTTCCTCGTCGCCCACGCGCGAGAGGGGCGCGACGGCACTGGCGACGAATTTGGCCGCTTCCTCCAGCACCTGCAACTGCAGATCCTCGTCGGTTTCGGCGAAGGCGGGCAGGGCCTGCAGCCGAGAGGGCGCCTGCAACGCCTCGCGCAGGGTGAAGCGGATGTCGTCGAGCGGGGGTTGGTAACTCATGGTGATCTGCGCAGGTGCGGTTGGCAGGGAAGCACAGTCCGAAGCGAGGAGGCAGGATCAGGCGTCCCGCGCCGCCCCGAGGTAGGTGTCGATCACGCGCGCGTCGCGTGCCAGTTCGGCCGCCGGGCCCTGCAGGCCGATCTCGCCCATTTCGAGCAAGTAGCCGTGGTCGGCGACCTGCAGTGCGGCGCGGGCGTTCTGCTCCACCAGCAGGATGGTCACGCCGGTCTGACGCAGCGCGTCGATGGTGCGGAAGATCTCCTTGACCACCAGCGGCGCCAGCCCCAGGCTGGGCTCGTCGAGCATCAGCAGCGAGGGCTGCGACATCAGCGCGCGGCCGACGGCGAGCATTTGTCGCTCGCCACCCGACAGCGTTCCGGCGAGTTGGGCGCGGCGCTCCTTCAGACGCGGAAACAGCGCATAGACCTGCTCCAGCCCATTGCGCCATTGTCGATTGCGCAGCCGCAACTGGCGAAAGCCGCCGAGCACGAGATTGTCTTCCACCGGCATCGTGCCGAACAGCTCGCGCTTTTCCGGGACGAGCGCGATGCCCAGCATCACGCGTTCCTCCAGCGACAGCGGCGCTATGTCCTGGCCCTGGTACTCGACGCTGCCGTGCCCCGGGAGCACGCCGATCAGCGTGTTCAGCAGCGTGGACTTGCCGGCACCGTTCGGGCCGATCACGGTGATCACGCTGCCGGCGGCCGCCTGCAGGTCGATGCGATGCAGAACCTCGGCGCGGCCGTAGCCGGCGCGCAGACCGTGAACGCGAAGAAGAGGCGATGTCATGGCGGGGCGGTTCAATGTTCTGTCCCGAGATAGGCGGCACGCACAGCCGGGCTCTGGCGCACCTCGGCCGGTGTGCCTTCCATCAGGTGCGTGCCGAACTCCATCACGACGATGTGGTCCGTCACGTCCATCACCAAGTCCATGTCGTGCTCCACCAACAGGATGGTCATGCCCTGCGTGCGCAGTTCGCGCAGCACTCGCGCGAGCGCCTGCTTCTCCAGGTGCCGCAGGCCGGCGGCCGGCTCGTCGAGCAGCAGCAGCGCCGGGTCGCTGCACAGCGCGCGCGCGATCTCCATCAGCCGCTGCTGCCCCATCGCCAGATTGCCGGCCAGCTCGTGCAGGCTGTCGGCCATGCCGACCCGTTCCAATTGCTGCGCGGCCTGGCGCAGCAGCCGCCGCTCCTCGGCGCGGTCGAGCCGCAACATCGCTGACAGCGCGCCGCGATGTCCGCGCAGATGCGCACCCAGCGCGACGTTCTCGAGCACGGTCATGCCGGGGATCATCTTCACGTGCTGGAAGGTGCGCGAGACGCCGCGCCGCGCGATCTCGCGCGAGGGCAGTCCGCTGATCCTCTCGCCCCGGAACCGCACTTCGCCGGCGCTCAGCTCGAGCACGCCGGTGATCAGGTTGAACGTGGTCGACTTGCCCGCGCCGTTCGGGCCGATCAGCCCGACGATCTGTCCGGCGCGCACCGAAAAGCTGACGTCGTTGACCGCGGTAAGACCGCCGAACACCTTGCGCGCGGCGTTCACCTCGAGCACCGGCTCGTCCGGCGCGGGCTTGGGCCGATCGTCCAGCGGCGGCGCATCGTTCCAATCCGGACTCCGGCGGCGGCGCGGCAGGCGCCGCGTGATCGAGGCCCAGATGCCGTCGGGCAGGTATTTCAGCACCAACACCAGCACGATGCCGAGCACGATGGTGTCGTAGCTGCCGCTGGCGCCGAACAGCTTCGGCAGCAGCACCTGCAACTGATCCTCCAGCAGCTTGGTCACCGCGGCCCCGGTGATCGCGCCCCAGACATAGCTGGCCCCGCCCAGCACCGCCATGAACAGATACTCGATGCCCCATTTGATGCCGAACGGCGAGGGGTTCACCGTCTGCTGGTTGTGCGCAAACAGCCATCCGGAAACGCTTGCGAACAGTGCGGCGATCAGGAAGATCCCGATCTTGTAGCGCAGCGTGTTCACGCCCATCGCCTCGGCCATGCGCGAACCGCTACTCAGCGAGCGGATCGCGCGGCCGGGCCGCGAATCGAGCAGGTTGACCAGCGAAAACCCGGCCAGCAGCACCAGCACCCAGGTCAGCACGAAGAATGGCCGCCCCTGGCTCAGGTCCCAGCGGCCGAGCGGAATGCCGGGCACGCCGAGCAGGCCGTCGTAGCGCCCGAGCGCATCCAGGTTGCCCAGCAGGTAGTACAGCGCCAGCCCCCAGGCGATCGTCGCCAGCGGCAGATAGTGGCCCGACATGCGCAGCGTGATCCAGCCGATAACCGCCGCGCTGAGCGCCGTCAGCGCCAGGCCGATGAACAGCGTCAACCACGGCGAGAGGCCGGCATTGAGCGTCAGATAGGCGGTGGTGTAGGCGCCGATGCCGACGAACGCCGCCTGGCCGAACGAGGTCAGTCCGCCGATCCCGGTCAGCAGCACGAGGCCGAGCACCACCAGGCTGTATTCACCGACGGCGCTGAGCTGGGTGATCCAGAAAACGGGCAGCGGCAGCCAGGCGAGCAGCACGATCAGCGCGAGGCCGACGAGCGGCAGCGTCAGGGCAGGGCGGCGCATCAATGCTCCTCCGCCGCGTGCTTGTCGGTCAGCGACAGCCAGAACAGGATCGGCAGGATCAGCGTGAACACGATCACTTCCTTGAACGCGCTGGCCCAGAACGAGCTGAACGACTCGACGATGCCGACGAACAGCGCCCCGATGGCGGTGGCCGGGTAGCTGGCCAGTCCCCCGATCACGGCGGCGACGAAGCCCTTGAGACCGATCAGAAAGCCTGAGTCGTAGAACACGGTCGTGGTCGGGCCGATCAGAAGTCCGGACAGCGCGCCGATCAGCGCCGCCATTGCAAAGCTCCAGCGGCCGGCTGCGTGCGCCGAAACCCCCATCAGGCGGGCGCCGAGCCGGTTCACCGCGGTCGCGCGCAGCGCCTTGCCGTACAGCGTGCGCTCGAAGAACAGCCACAACAGCACGATCAACGCGACGGATACGGTGATGATGATGATCGCCTGGCCGGTCAGCGTGACCGCGCCCAGCTGCATGCGCAGATCCCAGAACGATGGGTTGCGGAACCCCTCGGCGCCGAAGAACACCAGCGCCAGGCCGGTCATCGCGAAGTGCACTCCGACCGAGACGATCAGCAGCACCAGCGTGCTCGCATCGGCGAGCGACTGGAACGCCACGCGGTAGACGAGCGGCCCGAACGCCGTGACCAGCGCGAGCGACAGCAGCATCTGCACCAGCATCGGAAACCGATGCGGTGCAGCCCACACCGTGACCAACGACAGCAGCACGGGCACGAGCAGCGTGCCTCCTGCCGCACGTGCCGCCGCCATGACGCGCCGGTGGCGCCGCCATGCACCGGCGCCGTCCATGGCCGCGGCGACGGCCCCCATCAGCAACAGCAGCCACACCGTGCCCGGCACGGCGCCGGTCTGCAGAATCGCCAGGGTCAGCGCGCCATAGGCGACGAATTCGCCCTGCGGTATGAAGATGACGCGCGTCACCGCGAACACCAGCACGATCGCCAGGCCGAGCAGCGCATAGATCGCGCCGCTGGTAATCCCGTCGACCAGCAGCACGCTGGCAATCGAGAGGTCCATGAGGCAGGGGGTGGGGAAAGTGGGCCGGCGCCGCGGGACGTCAATCCACCTTGAATTGGCCGTTGACGACTTTCAGCATCACCCCGGTGTCGTCGGGAAAGCCCCAGTGGTCTGTCGGCGTGTAGGTGAGCACGCCCTGGGACACGACGGTGCGGCCCATGGTCTCCAGCGCGTCACGCAGCGCGGCGCGGAATTCCTTCGTGCCCGGCTTGCCCTTCTTCAGCGCGATCGGCACGGCCTTTTCCAGCAGCAGCGCCGTGTCGAACCCGTGCGCCGCGAACTGGTTGCGCGACCCCGGGCCGTAGGCCTTTTCGTAGCTCTGGATGAACTCCATGCCGAGCTGCTTCGACGGGTTGCTGGCCGGCAACTGATCGGCCACCACGGCCGGCCCGGAGACCACGTAGGTGCCTTCGACCTCCTTGCCGCCGACTCGCATCAGGTCATGCGTCGCGGCCGCGTGGGTCTGGTAGATCTTGCCCTTGTAGCCGCGTTCGACCACGCCCATCTCCGGCATCGCCGCGCCGCTGCCCGACGCGACGATCAGGATCGCGTCCGGATGGGCCGCCACCAGCTTCAGCGCCTGCCCGGTCACGCTGGTGTCGGAGCGCGCGAAGCGCTCGGTCGCCACCAGCTTGATTCCGTTCTTTTCGGCCAGCGGGCCGAACGCCTTCAGCCACTCTTCACCGTAGGCGTCGGTGTAGCCAAGAAAGCCGACCGTCTTCACGCCCAGCTTCTTCATGTGCGCAACGATGGCATGGGCCATCACGAGATTCGACTGCGGCAGCCGGAACGTCCATTTGTCCTTGCCCGGCGGCAGCGCGGCGGGAGACAGCGCCAACTGCACCGTATCCGCCTCCGCGGCGACCGCGGCCATCGGGATCGCAACCGGCGTCGCGACCGAACCGACGATCACGTCGGCCTTGTCCTCGGTAACGAAGCGGCGCGCGTTCTTCACCCCGGTGGTCGGATCGGTGGCGTCGTCGAGCACGATCACGTCGAGCTTCTGGCCGGCGATGCTCTTGGGCCACAGCGCGATCTCGTTCTTGATCGGGATGCCGAGGCCGGACGCCGGGCCGGTCAGCGACAGGCTCACGCCGATCGTGATGTCGGCGTACGAGGCGCTCGCAGCGAGCAGGACGGCGGCGGCCACGGCAATCTTGAATTTCTTCATTGAGGACTCTCCAGAAGGGTTGGGGGAATTGGAACGTACGGCGCCATGCGCTCAACTGCACAGCGCCCGGATCTCGGGCGGGATCGGGATCGCCTTGAGGCGGTCCGGTGCGTCCGGCGGGTGGACCACGAACGCGCGCGTCTCGCGGCCCTCGCACAGCAGTTCGTCGCCGCGGCGCACCTGGTGCCGCTGGATGAACACCTTGTCCTGCCATTCCTCGACGCTGGTGTGCACCTGCAGCGTCTCGCCGTAGGTGGCAGGGCGCATGAATTTCGTATGGACTTCCAGCAGTGGGGTGCCGACGATGCCGGTGGTCTTCGCCAGCTCGCGCCAGGGCGGCACGCCGCAGGCCATGAAGAAATGCAGCGACGACGCGTCCATCCAGCGCGAGAAGTTCGGGAAGAACACGATGCCGGCCGGATCGCAGTCGCCGAACTGCACGTCGACTTGGTAGACCTGGGTCTTGCTCATGGTGGGGCCGGTTCCGGTCAGCGCGGCGCCATGCGCAGCGCACCGTCGAGCCGGATCACCTCGCCGTTGAGGTGCCCGTTCGTGACGATGTGGCAGGCCAGTTCGGCAAACTCCTCCGGCTTGCCGAGACGCGGCGGAAACGGGATGGACGCGGCCAGCGACTGCTGCACCGCTTCCGGCAGCGTGCGCATCAGCGGCGTCGCAAAGAGGCCCGGCGCGATCGTGCAGACGCGGATGCCGTGCTGCGCAAGGTCGCGCGCCATCGGCAAGGTCATGCCGACCAGGCCGCCCTTGGACGCGCTGTACGCCTGCTGGCCGACCTGGCCGTCGAACGCGGCCACCGACGCGGTGAACAGCATCACGCCGCGCTCGCCATCGGCCAGCGGCGCGAGCTTGGCGCATTCGGCGGCGAACAGCCGGCTGACGTTGTAGGTGCCGATCAGGTTCACGCCCACGACGCGTGCGAAATCCTCCAGCGGCGCGGCGGCGCCGTCCTTGCCGACCACGCGTTTGGCGGTGCCGATGCCGGCGATGTTCATCAGGATGCGCGCCGGGCCGTGCGCGGCAGCGGCGTTGGCCAGCGCCGCCTCGACGCTGCTCGTCGCGGCGATGTCGCATTCGCAGGCGACGCCGCCGATCTCGGCCGCGACGCGTTCCGCGTTCGCGCGGTTCACGTCGAGCACCGCGACCTTCGCGCCGAGCCGTGCGAGTTCGCGCGCGGTCGCCTCGCCGAGGCCGGAGCCGCCGCCGGTGACGAGCGCGGCCTGTCCTTGGATCTGCATGGTTCGTCTCCTGGTTTGCTATCTAAATGATAGTAATAAGCGTAGATCACGCCTAGGCTTGGAGCTGATTTTTCTTAAAATCCCGGAGCACACCCGGGCGCTGGAGGCGGCGCGCATGCGGGGCCGTCAGCGCGCGCGCGGCTTCAGGATGTGTGGGGCCGAGTCGTCGTGCAGCGCCTGCACCATCGCGTCGCGCCACTTCAGCACCGCGCGCTGGTTGATCGATCCCTTGTCGGTCACCTCGCCCTTGTCGATCGACGGCGGCTCGGCCAGCAGGACCGCGCGCGCGATTCGGTTCGCGCTGCCGGTGGCCTCCTGCGCCAGCCGGTCGATCAGCTCCCCGAAGAACGCGAGCACCGGGCCGCTGGCCAGCACCTCGGCCAATGGCGCCTCCGGCGCGAGACCGCCGAGCTGCCGCACCAGAGGCGTGGGGAAGATCATCGCGCCGACCTCTTTCAGATTCAGCCCGGTCAGCACCGCGTCCTGCACGTAGGGAGCGCCGGCGGCGATGATTTTCGCGCGCAGCGGCCCGACGCTGACGAAGGTGCCGGTCGCGAGCTTGAAGTCCTCGGCGATGCGGCCGTCGAACTTCAGCCCCTGGTGGATGTCGTGCTCGTCGATCCAGCGCACCGCGTCGCCGGAGCAGAAGAACCCTTCCTCATCGAAATGCTCGGCCGTCTCGCGCGGCGCGCGCCAGTAGCCGGGCGTGATGTTCGGGCCGCGGTAGCGCACCTCGGTTTTGTCACCCACGTCGACCAGCTTGAGTTCCAGCCCCGCGGTCGGCAGACCGAGGTCACCCGAGTGGACATGGGGATTCGTGATGTAGAGCGCGAACGGTCCGGATTCGGTCATGCCCAGACCGGTGCCCATCACGATGCGCTCGCCGAGCTCGGCCTCCTGCGTCGCATGCAGGCTGTCCCACACCGGCTGCGCCAGCCCGGCGCCGGCATAAAAGAACATGCGCACGCGCGACAGCAGTGTCTTGCGCAGCTGCGCGTCGGTCTTCATCGCGTTCGCGATCGCCTCGAACCCGGTCGGCACGTTGAAATACGCGGTCGGCGCGATCTCGCGCAGGTTGTGCAAGGTCTCCTGGACCAGCGCCGGCGTGGGCTTGCCGTCATCGATGTACAGCGTGCCGCCGTTGTAGAGCACGAGCCCGACGTTGTGATTGCCGCCGAAGGTGTGGTTCCACGGCAGCCAGTCGACCAGCACCGGAGGCTGCTCGGCCAGCACCGGCATCGACTGGCGCATCTGCTGCTGGTTCGCACACCACATCCGGTGCGTGTTGATCACCGCCTTCGGCAGCTTGGTCGAGCCCGAGGTGAACAGGAACTTGGTGATCGTGTCGGGCCCGATCGCGGCCAATGCGGCATCGACCGCCGCGGTCGGCATCGCTGTGGTCAGTGCGGAGAACGGCGTCACGGCGCGGCCGTCGAGCGTGCCTTCGGCCAGCACCACCTCGCAGCCGGCCGGCACCGCCTGCTCGATCGCGCGCGCATAGCGGGCGTCGCTCGCGAACACCAGCGCCGGCGTCAGCGTATCGAGTACGTGGCGCAGCTTCGCGTAGTCCTGGCTCACCAGCGAATACGGCGGCGATACCGGGCAATGCGGCACACCGGCGCACAGGCAACCGAGCGCGAGCAGCAGATGCTCGATGCTGTTTTCGCTCAGGATCGCGACCGGCCGCTCGACCGATACGCCGCGCTCGATCAGCGCCTGCGCGATCGAGCGCGCCCGGGCCCAGGCCTCGGCGTAGCTGATGCGGATCCAGTCGCCCGGCGATCCATCGGCCCGGCGCGCGCGCCGCGCGACTAGCGTGCGCTCGGGCGCATCTGCGACCCAATGCTGCACGCGGTCGGTCATCCGCACGGCGTAATCCGCCAGTGGCACCTCGGCCGTCAGATAGCGCACCCCCGGGCCGCCTTCACGCAGCACCGCGCGGGTCACACCGAAGCCGATCGCGCGGTAGCGCGGCGTTGCTTTGGTTTCGCTCATGTCGATGGGGTCCGAATGACGGTTGGCAGCGGCGCGTGCGCCCTGCGTTCAGGCTTTTTGCACCTTCGCGGCGCGGCCTTCGAGGAAGGCGCGCACGCGCTCCTTCGCTTCCGGCGCGCTCTGCGCGATCGCCGCCATCATCGCTTCGGTCAGGAAGCCCTGATCGGCCGGCTGTTCGGCGATGCGCGGCAGCGCATGCATCAGCGCGTAATTGGTCAGCGGCGCGTTCTGCGCGACCCGCTCGGCGAGCTCGAAAGCCTTGTCGAACGCGGTGCCGGCCGGCACCAGGTACTGCGCGAAGCCGGCGCGCTCGCCGTCGGCCGCGTTGTAGACGCGGCCGGTCAGCATCATGTCGGTCATGCGCGCGGCGCCGATCAGGCGCGGGATGCGCACCGCGCCGCCGCCGCCGACGAAGATGCCGCGCGATCCCTCGGGCAGCGCGTAGAAGGTGGTCTCGTCGGCCACGCGGATATGGCAGGCGCAGGCGAGCTCCAGCCCGCCGCCGACCACCGCGCCGTGCAGCGCCGCGATCACCGGCACGGTTCCGTACTGCACGCGCTCCAGCGCCGCATGCCACATGCGCGAATGAAGCAGCCCTGCGCCCGCATCGCGCTCCTGGATCTCGGACAGGTCGAGGCCGGCGCTGAAATGCTCGCCGTCGCCGTCGAGCACAGCGGCGCGCACGCCGGCCGGCAGGTTTTCAAAAATCCGGCGCAGCGCGAGAATGAGTTCGTCGTTCAGCGCATTGCGCTTGGCGGCGCGCGTCAGGCGCACCACGGCAATCTGGCGATCGGCGCCGCGAATGTCGAGCTGGATGATTTTGTCTGTCATGATGAATCGCTTCCGAGGGCCGATTATGATTATTAAATATAATTAAATCAAGCTTTGATTCCCGCTCCTTTCTAGGGGTTTCCCCGAGATCTGTCAAACGTCGCCCGGAGGCGCCATGGACCATCAGAACCTGATCGCGATCGACACCCATACGCACGCCGAGGTCGGCTGCTGGAACCCGTTCGACAACTACGGCCAGGAATACGACCGGGCCGCCGACAAGTATTTCCGCTCGAGCCGGCGCCCGACGATCGCCGAAACCATCTCGTACTACCGCGAGCGCAGGATCGGGTTGGTGATGTTCACGGTCGACGCGGAAACCCAGATGGGCCGCCGCCGCATCCCGAACGAGGAGATCGCCGAGGCGGCGCGCGAGAACGCCGACATGATGATCGCATTCGCCAGCATCGACCCGCACAAGGGCAGGATGGGCGCGCGCGAGGCCGAGCGCCTGATCGCGCAGCACGGCGTCAAGGGCTTCAAGTTCCACCCGACGGTGCAGGGCTATCACCCGTACGACCGGATCGCCTGGCCGATCTACGAGGTCATCAACGCCCACAAGCTGCCCGCGGTGTTCCACACCGGCCACAGCGGCATCGGCTCGGGCATGCGCTGCGGCGGCGGGCTGCGGCTGGAGTACAGCAACCCGATGCATCTGGACGATGTCGCGATGGCCTTTCCCGACATGCAGATCATCATGGCGCACCCGAGCTTTCCGTGGCAGGACGAGGCGATCTCGGTCGCGATGCACAAGCCGAATGTCTGGATCGACCTGTCGGGCTGGAGCCCGAAGTATTTTCCGAAGCAGCTGATCCAGTACGCGAACACGCTGCTGAAAGACCGCGTGCTGTTCGGCAGCGACTTCCCGCTGATCACGCCGGACCGCTGGCTGAAGGACTTCGAGGAGGCCGGCTTCCGGCCCGAGGTCATGCCCGACATCCTGAAGGGCAACGCGGTGCGGCTGCTGGGGCTGGATCGACAAGCAAGCTGAATGCTACGTTATTCGTAGCTGACAACTGCTGCTACACCTGGATTTCAGGCCGATTTGAATTGAAAATGAAGCGCCTCGGCGTCCGAGACACCGGCGCAGTTCAGAGCACATGCATCCATGCCGCCATCGCATCGGCGGTCTGCTCGACCAGCTTCGGCTGGCCCGCGAGGTAGTGGTTGCCGCCGACGATGTCGATGTTGCGTATCCGTCCGCCCGCCGTGCCGCCACCGGCTGCTAGCCACGCATCGCGCGTGCTCGGAAAGGTCGATTGATCGGCGGTGTAGGTGCACAGCAGCACCGGCACGCTGGTGCGCGCGAGGTTCGCCGGGCCGTCGGCGCGCGAGCGCGAAGACCATTGCGACAGGAACGCGGTCAGCGAGGTGATGCGCCCCATCTGGCTGGCCGCGTAGTTGACCGCGCGCGCGCCGTGGGCGCCGTTGCCCCAGACGCTGCCGAGCTGGCGGTCGTTCGGCTCCAGGCTCAGGTCGAGACAACGCGGATCGGCATGGGTGCGGTAGATGATGAAGGTCTCGTCGCGCGCACAGCCCGGCGCGGTCTGGCTGCGCAGCAGCCGCAGCCGTGCGTCGACCCAGGCCTCGATGCGCGCGAGCCGCGCCGCTTGGGCCGCGCGGAAGCGTTGCAGAAACTCGGGCGTGAACGGCTGGTTCGCCGGGTTGTAGAGGTCGAGCGCCGGATCCGCCGCCAGCGCGTCGTGCTCGTCGATCACCGATGGGTCGATCCAGTTGCGCATCAGCCGCGAACGCCCCTCGTGCGCGGCGCACAGCGCAATGCCGTCCACCGGCGGCAGATCCTGCGGCGACAGGCCGGCCGGGTCGCCGTCGAGCATGCGCTCGATTGTGAGCTGCTCGGCCTGCGCCTGGTAGAACGCGCTGAGCGACGCGCCGCCGGAATTTCCGATCAGCACCACACGCCGGTAGCCGCGCCCGCGCAGGTACTGCACGCCGGCGCCCAGATCCTGGATCACGCGCTCCATCAGCAGCAGCGTGTCGTTGCCGGCATAGCGCGAATTGAGCCCCATGCAGCTGATGCCGCGCTCGGCCAGCGGCTGCAGCAGGTAATGCCCCATGAAGTTGCTGGCCGGGTGCATCACGATCGCGGCGATGTCGCGCGGACCCGACGCCTCGGCGAGCGCGCCGTAGATGCGCGGGCGCAGCAGTTGCAGGCCGGACTGGCTCTCGTGCGTGGCGCCCGGCTTGACGTCGATCACCGCTAGCTGCAGCTCAGCCATGCGCCGCTCCCTCGGTCGCCGCGCCGTGCTCGGCCTTCACCCGAGTCCAGGCTGCGAGCGCCTCGTGCGCGCGCCGCGCGTGCTCGTCCATCTCGGACTGCGGCACGGTCGGCGTGGTCAGCTCCAGCCGCAGGCCGTTCGGGTCGAAGAAATAGATCGAGTGGATGATGTGGTGGTCGGTCACGCCCAGTACCTCGATGCCGGCGGCCTCGAGCCGAGCCTTCGCCGCTAGCAGGTCGCTCTCCGACGCAACGCGCAGAGCGATGTGGTTGACCCAGGCCGGCGTATTCGGCGAGGGCAGGGCGGCGGTGTCGTCGCCGAGGTCGAAGAACGCAATGCACGAGCCGTCGGCCATCCGGAAGAAGATGTGCACGTACGGGCAGTACTCGCCGGTGCTCGGCACGTGGTCGCTCTTGATCACGTGCACCAGCGGCAGGCCCAGGATGTCCTCGTAGAAATGGCGCGTCTGTTCGGCATCGCGGCAGCGCCACGCGAAATGGTGCAGGCCGTGGATGGTGACGAAATCCGGTGTCGCGGTGGTTGCCATCGGCGGGTACTCCTTCGAACCCGCATTACAGGCGTATTCGCGGTGCCGCGCAATTGGCATCAAAGCAGTCCCTCGCGCTGGGCGGCCGCTCGCGTCTTTCACGTGCGGCGTCGCCGCATCGCGCGTTCGATGAACTCGAACAGCACTTCGCTCAGCAGCGCGAGCACGATCGCCGGAATCGCTCCGGCGAGCAGCAACTGGTTGTCGTTCAGCGCAAGGCCGGTGACGATGCGTTCGCCGTAGCCGCCGGCGCCGATGAACGCGGCGATCGTTGCGGTGCCGATCGTGATCGAGGTCGCGATGCGCACGCCGGCGACGAGGGTCGGCAGCGCCAGCGGCAATTCGATGAGCCGCAGCCGCTGCGTTTTCGTCATGCCCAAAGCGAGCCCGGCCAGCCGCAGACCGGGCGACACCGAGGCCAGGCCCGCGTCGGTGTTGCGCATGATCGGCAGCAGCGCGTACAGCATCAGCGCGATCAGTGCCGGCACCGCGCCGATCATCTTGAGCAGCGAGATCAGCACCGCCAGCAGCGCCAGCGACGGCACCGTCTGCAGCAGACCGGCGGCGCCGAGCACCAGCGTGCGCAGGCGCGGGCGGAAGAACGCGAACACCGCGAGCGGAACGCCGATCAGCACCGCGACCGCGACCGACACCGCCACCAGCGCCAGATGCTGCCAGGTCAGGCGCCACAGGTCGGGGCCGAACAGCTTGGCCCAGAAGCCGCGGCTCTCGGCAGGCGGCGGTGCGCCGCTCGCGGTTGCGCCCGCCGCCGTGCCTACCGCCATGCCTGCTGCAGCGCCGCGGGCGCGGCTCGCAAGGAAATCGCGCGCGATCGCATCGAACGCGACGCCGTGCAGTTCGGCACGCGCGTTCATCGCGATCATCTGTTTCTCGTCGATGCTGCCGGCCAGCGTCTGCAGCGCGGCCCAGGCCTTCGGGAAGCGCTTCGGAACATCGAGCCGGTACAGCACCACCGCGTCGTAGAGCGGAAAGTAATGGCGATCGTCGGTGAGCACGCGCAAGCCGAGCTGATCGATCTTGGCGTCGGTGGTGTAGATGTCGATCACGTCCACCTGCTTGCGCGCCAGCGCCTCGTAGGCGAGGCCATGGTCCAGGCCGGTGGGCTTTTGCGTGAAGCCGTAGCGCTGCGCGAGGCCTTGCCAGCCGTCGGCCCGGCCGATGAATTCGTTCGACAGGCCGAATTTCAGCGCCGGGTGCTGCGCCAGGTCGCTGAGCGAGCGGATGCCGAGCCGCTTGGCCTCGTCGCCCCGCATCGCCAGCGCATAGCCGTCGTTGAACCCGAGCGGGATCGCGACGCCGAGGCCCAGCGGCGCCAACGCTTGGTTCAGCTCGGCCATCGACAGCGCCTTAGTGCTCTTCAGGATTTCGAGGCTGATCGTTCCGGTGTATTCCGGGTACAGGTCGATCGCGCCGGAGCGCAGCGCCTGGTAGACGATCGCGGTGTTGCCCAGGCCGGGCTCGACCTGCGGCGGCACGGCGGTGTGCGGTGCCGCGGTCTGCGCCAGCACCTGCGCGAGGATGTACGACTCGGTGAAGCGCTTCGATCCGATGCGCAGCGCGTCGCCCTGCGCGAGAGCGGCTCGCGGCGCCGTGATCCCGATGGCCCCGATCGCCGCGCAGGCGATGCAGACGATCCGCAAAGTCCGCATCGGCCCGCGCAGCCAATGCCGCAGGCCCGCCGCGCGCGCGGCATCGAATCGCCGTGTCATTCGGTCAGTATCGCAGCGCCGCACCACCCGCGACGCATGAAACGCAAAGAATCAGAAGGCCGCGGAGCAGGCCATGCAAGCGACCGCCGCGGATCGGGCTTGGCCCGGCCGCTGGCGGTGCCCCCTTGCAGGGGGTTGGCGAAGCGACACGCAGTGCGCGAAGCCTGGGGGTGTTCAT
The DNA here is from genome assembly GCA_030123545.1 of Burkholderiaceae bacterium. Lineage (NCBI taxonomy): Bacteria > Pseudomonadati > Pseudomonadota > Betaproteobacteria > Burkholderiales > Burkholderiaceae > Burkholderiaceae bacterium. The sequence goes on from CP126124.1 coordinate 1,588,251, forward strand.
TCAATCCGTACCCCAGACCTCGCGCGCGGTCTCGATCACCAGGCGCAGCTTGTTGCGCTCGTCTTCCACCGTGACCTTGTTGCCGTCGACCGTGCTGCTGAACCCGCACTGCGGACTGAGCGCGAGCTGCTCCAGCGGCGCATGGCGCGCCGCCTCGTCGATGCGGCGCTTCAGCTCGTCCTTGTCCTCGAGCCGGCCGACCTTGGTCGTGACCAGGCCCAGCACCGCCGTCTTGCCCTTGGGCAGGTAGCGCAGCGGGCGAAAGTCGCCGGAGCGCTCGTCGTCGTACTCCATGAAATACGCGTCCAGGTCCATCTCGCGCAGCAAGGCTTCGGCCACCGGCTCGTAGTTGCCGGCCGCGGCGTGCGTGCTCTTGAAGTTGCCGCGGCACAGGTGCATCGCCAGCAGCATGCCGGCGGGCTTTTGCGCGACCACCTTGTTGATGAACTTCGCGTAGCGGTGCGGCAGCTCGTTCGGGTCGTCGCCGCGGCTGCGCGCCGCCTCGCGCATGCGTTCATCGCACAGGTACGCCATGTTGGTGTCGTCCATCTGCACGTAGCGGCAACCGGCCGCGGCCAGGCTGCGCAGCTCGTCGCCGTAGGCCTGGGCCACGTCGTCGTAGAAGTCGGGGTCGAGCTCGGGGTAGGCACCCTTGCTGATGCCGCCGCGCCCGCCGCGGAAGTGCAGCATCGTCGGCGACGGAATGCAGACCTTCGGCGTATGTCCGGCATCGACCTGGGTTTTCAGGTATTCGAAGTCGGCACGCTGGATGTCGCGCACATGGCGCACCTTGTCGACCACCTTCATCACCGGCGGCGCGAGTTCTTCGGTGCCATCGGGCTTCTTGATCGTGACCGGAATGTCGGTCTTCACGCCGCCGAGCTGGTCCAGAAAGTCGATGTGGAAGTAGGTGCGGCGGAACTCGCCGTCGGTGATGCTCTTCAGCCCGACGTCCTGCTGGAACCGCGCGATCTCGGTGATTGCGCGGTCCTCGACGCTGCGCAACTGCGCGGGCGTGATCTCGCCCCGTGCTTTCTGCGCGCGTGCCTCGAGCAGGTACTTCGGGCGCAGGAAGCTGCCGACATGGTCATAGCGGGCGGGAAGCTGGGTCATGGGTCACCTCGGGTCGATTGCGATTGCACGTGATCATAGATTCGCGCGGCCGCCGCTGCCTGCGGCGAAGCCGGCGCCGGCAGCCGGCTCACCGGTCCGCTTCCTGCGCGATCAGCCGGTCGAGGATGCGCCGCGAGTGCATGCCGCCGGCGTCGATGTTGAGCATCAGCAGCCGCCGCTCGGGATAGCGGGAAATGTTCGCTTGCTGGGCTTCCAGCACCGCGAGGTCTTCCGAGAACACCTTGGCCTGGCCGTCGCGGATCGCCGCGGTCAGCGCCTCGTCGGCCGGATTGAAGTTGCGCGCCATGCCCCAGAAATACCACATCGAGGTCTCGGTCTCGGGCGTGCAGAAGTCGACGACGATGCTGTAGACCTTGTCGTTCGCGTCGGCGTGGTAGCCGCCCTTGCCGGCATGAGCGACGCCGACCTCGATCATCACCTGCGCCGGCGGCGTGAAGCGCGAGATCTGCCAGCGGTCCACCGGCACGTCGTCGGCCATGTGGTTGCCGCGCAGGTTGGCGCGCCAGAACGGCGGCGGCATCACGCCTTCCATGAAGCGGCTGGTCGTGACCACGTCGCCGTCAACCTTGGTGTTGACCGGCGCCGTGTCGATCTCGCTCTGCCCGATGCTGGTCTTGTGCACGTAGCGTTCGTGCGTCAGGTCCATCAGGTTGTCGATCATCAGCCGGTAGCTGCAGTTGACGTGATACAGCCCGCCGCCATAGGCCCAGTCGGGGTGGTCGGCCCATTCGAGATGCGGGATCTTGGCCGGGTCGGCCAGCTTCTCGTCGCCGGTCCAGACCCAGACGAAGCCGTGGCGCTCGACCACCGGGAAGCTGCGCGTCGGCGGGAACCCCCGCACGCGCTGGCCCGGCATCGAGACCACCTTGCCATCGCAGCCGACCACCGCGCCGTGGTAGCCGCATTCGATGTTGCCGTCGCAGACCCGGCCCAGCGACAGCGGCACCCCCCGGTGCGGGCAGAAGTCCTCGAGCGCGGCGACTTGGGTCTCGCTGCCACGGAAGAACACGATCTTCTCGCCGCAAATCTGTCGCCCGAGCGGCCGCGCGTCGATTTCGGAGGGGTTGCAGGCAACGTACCAGGCATTCTTCGGAAACATCGGGGGCTCCAGGTCAGGGAAGTGATTCGGTGCCCTGGATCTTCGCAAGGGCACCGCGCGGAGGGGATCATGCGCCAGCACGCGCGAGCATGCACGCATCGCGCAGCGCAACCTCGGCGAAGCGGTGCAAGGCGAGGAGGCGGCGCATGTCTCCCGCGGTTGATCCGCCGGCGCAACTGAGGATTGTCGGCCGTTATGCCGATCCGCTATAGCACCTAGTGGGGAAATCAACCTTGTCGGTGGCTGCGTTCACGGGCATATTCGGACGGGAAATAGCCGGCCAGGCAATTGGCAGCCCGGTTCCTCTCTACAGCGACGGAGATATTCATGAAGAAGCGGACATTCCTCGGTGCGGCCGTGCTGGCCGCCGGCGCACTGGCCTGCGGCGCGGCGCTGGCGCAAAGCCAGCCGTTCAAGATCGGCCTGATCCTGCCGATGACCGGGCCGCAGGCGTCGACCGGGCGCCAGATCGAGGCCGCGGCGCGGCTGTACATGGCGCAGAACGGCGACGCGGTCGACGGGCGCAAGATCGAGCTGGTCGTGCGCGACGACACCAGCCTGCCCGACATGACCAAGCGCATCGCGCAGGAGCTGGTGGTGAATGACCATGTCGACGTGCTGGCCGGTTTCGGCATCACGCCGGCGGCGCTCGCCACCGCGCCGATCGCGACCCAGTCCAAGACCCCCGAGGTGGTGATGGCGGCGGCGACCTCGACCATCGTCGACGCGTCGCCGTACATCGTGCGCACCAGCTTCACGCTGCCGCAGGCCGCGGTGCCGCTGGCCGACTGGGCCGTGAAGAACGGCATCAAGTCGGTCGTGACGCTGGTCAGCGACTACGGTCCGGGCATCGACGGCGAGAAGGCGTTCGTCGAGCGGTTCAAGGCGAACGGCGGTAAGGTGATCCAGTCGTTGCGCGTGCCGCTGCGCAATCCCGATTTCGCGCCGTTCCTGCAGAAGGCGCAGGACGATCATCCGGACGCGCTGTTCGTGTTCGTTCCGTCAGGCACCGGCGCATCGGTGATGAAGCAGTTCGTGCAGCGCGGCATGGCCAAGGCCGGCATCCGGCTGATCGGCACCGGCGACATCACCGACGACGACCAGTTGAATGACATGGGCGACGGCGCGCTCGGCGTCATCACCGCGCACCACTATTCGGCAGCGCACCCGTCGGCGCTGAACAAGCAGTTCGTCGCCGCGTTCGAGAAGGCGAACAAGGGCATGCGGCCGAACTTCATGGCGGTCGGCGGCTACGACGGCATGCACCTGATCTACGACGCGCTCAAAAAAACGAACGGCAAGGGCGGCGGCGACGCGCTGCTGGCCGCGATGAGGGGCGACGCGTTCGAGAGCCCGCGCGGGCCGATTTCGATCGACGCGCAGACGCGCGACATCGTGCAGAACATCTACCTGCGCAAGGTCGAGCGCGTGAACGGCCAGCTCTACAACGTGGAGTTCGAGACGTTCAAGGACGTCAAGGACCCGGCCAAGTCCAAGTGACGCTGCGCAAGGGCGCAAGCGCGGCGGCCGGTGACGCGCGTGGCGGTTCGCTGGCGCTGATCCGTTGCCGCCGCTCGCTGACCTCGTTTGCGCAGCGGCTCGCCGAAACCGACGGCCCCGACATCCGATGATCACGATCCTGTTCGACGGCGTCGCCTACGGCATGCTGCTGTTCGTGCTGGCCGTTGGCCTCGCGGTCACGCTCGGGCTGATGAACTTCATCAACTTGGCGCACGGCGCGTTCGCGATGGCCGGCGGCTACCTGACCGTGTACCTGATGCAGCGCGCGGGCGTGCCGTTCGGGGTCTGCCTGCTGCTGGCGTTCGTGCTGGTCGGCGTGCTCGGCGCGCTGCTCGAGGTCACGCTGTACCGGCCGATGTACGCGAAGCCGCCGCTGGACCAGGTGCTGTTCTCGATCGGGCTCGTGTTCATGGCGGTTGCCGCGGTCGACTACTTTCTCGGCACCAGCCAGCAGAACCTGCAGCTGCCGGGCTGGCTCAGCGGGCGCACCGTGGTCGGCCACGGGCCGCTGCAGCTCGGCATGGGCCACTACCGACTGTTCATCATCGTGCTGTGCGGACTGCTGACGCTCGCGCTGCAGCTGATCCTCGGCCGCACCCGTTTCGGCAGCCGGCTGCGCGCGGCAGTCGACGATCCGCGCGTCGCCTCGGGCCTGGGCATCAACGTGAACGTGATCTTCCTGCTGACCTTCGCCGCCGGTTCCGGGCTGGCCGGGCTCGGTGGCGCGCTGGCGACCGAGATCGTCGGCATCGACCCGACCTTTCCCTTGCGCTACATGGTGTACTTCCTGATCGTGGTCGCGGTCGGCGGCACCGCGTCGATCACCGGCCCGCTGGCGGCCGCGCTGCTGCTGGGCATCGCCGACGTGGCGGGCAAATACTTCATCCCGACGCTGGGCGCGTTCATCGTCTACCTGCTGATGATCCTGATCCTGCTGTGGCGACCCGAAGGGCTGTTCGTGCGCAAAGGAGGCGGCTGATGACGGTGCTCGTGTCGGATCCGGCACGCGCCGAGCTGCTGCGGCTGTCGCGCTGGCGGGTCTGGGAGCCGCTGCTCTGGCTGATCGCGTTTGCCGCGCCGTGGCTGCTGCCGGGGCAGGCGCTGCGCATCAGCGAGATCGCGATCGTCGCGCTGTTCGCGGTCTCGCTCGACCTGATCCTGGGCTACGCCGGCATCGTGTCGCTCGGCCATGCCGCGTTCTTCGGGTTCGGCGCCTACGCCGGCGCGCTGTTCGCGAAACTCGTGATGCCCGAGCCGGTCATCGGCCTGGTCGTGGCGATGGCGCTGTCGGGGCTGCTCGGCTTCCTGCTGAGCTTCACGATCCTGCGCGGCACCGACCTGACGCGGCTGATGGTCACGCTCGGCGCGTCGCTGCTGCTGCTGGAACTGGCGAACAAGCTCGACTGGCTGACCGGCGGCGCCGACGGCCTGCAGGGCGTGGTGATCGGTCCGGTGCTCGGCCATTTCGCGTTCGACCTGCGAGGACGCACCGCGGCCTGGTATTCGCTCGCGGTGCTGCTGCTGCTGTTCCTGCTGCTGCGCCGGCTCGTGCATTCGCCGTTCGGCGCGAGCCTGCAGGCGATCCGCGACAACCGGCTGCGCGCGATGGCGATCGGCATCCCGGTGCGCGCGCGGCTCGTGCTGATCTACACGGTGGCGGCCGCGGTGGCCGGCGCCGCCGGCGCGCTGCTGGCGCAGACCACGGGCTTTGCCTCGCTCGACGTGCTGGCGTTCGACCGTTCCGCCGACGTGCTGCTGATGCTGGTGATCGGCGGCGTCGGCTGGCTGTACGGCGGCATCGTCGGTGCGCTGGTGTTCAAGATCCTGCAGGACAGCCTGTCGACGATTACGCCGGAATACTGGATGTTCTGGATCGGACTGATCCTGGTGCTCTTGGTACGCGTCGGGCGCGATCGTCTGCTGCGCCCTTGGACCTGGTGGGGGAAATGAAACACCCCCAGTCTTCGCGCACTGCGTGTCGCTTCGCCAACCCCCTTGCAGGGGGCGCACCCAGCGGCCTGGCAAAGCCAGTTCCGCGGGTGCCCGCGAACGGCCTGCTCCGCGGCCCCTCGAACCTGTTTCATGCGGTACGGGTGGTGCGGCGCACCATGGACCACTGAAATGGACCATCCTGTCGTTCTCTCCTGCGCGGGCCTGGTCAAGCGCTTTGGCGGCATCACCGCGACCGACCACGTCGACCTGGACCTGCGCCGCGGCGCGCGCCATGCATTGATCGGCCCGAACGGCGCCGGCAAGACCACGCTGGTGAACCTGCTCACCGGCGTGCTGCCGCCGACCGCCGGGCGCATCGTGCTCGAAGGGCAGGACGTGACCGCGCTCGCGCCGCACCGGCGCGTGCGCCGCGGCATGGTGCGCACCTTCCAGATCAACCAGCTGTTCGATTCGATGACGCCGCTGCAGACGGTCACGCTCGTGATTTCTCAGCAAAAAGGCATTGGAGCCCAGTGGTGGCGCCCACTGGGTGCTACAAAAGATATAGCAAACCAGGCATCGGCCCTGCTCGAGCGACTGCATCTGGCGGACGTGCGCAGTCAGCCCACGCACCAGCTCGCATACGGCAAGCGGCGACTGCTAGAGATCGCGATTGCGCTCGCCTGCGAGCCGCGCGTGCTGCTGCTCGACGAGCCGGTGGCCGGCGTGCCGGCGGGCGAGCGCGAGGAACTGCTGCAGACCGTGGCCGCGCTGCCGGCCGAGGTGTCGGTGCTGCTGATCGAGCACGACATGGACCTGGTGTTCAGCTTCGCGAACCGCATGACGGTGCTGGTCAACGGCGCGGTGCTGACCGAGGGCAGCCCCGAGCAGATCGCCGCCGATCCGCGCGTGCGCGACGTCTACCTCGGCCAGGGCGAGGGCGTGGGCGAAGGGGTGGCCCATGGCTGAGCTGCTGCAGGTGGAGCACTTGAGCGCCGGCTACGGCGAGGCGGTGGTGCTGCAGGATGTCTCGCTCGCGCTGGACGAGGGCCGGACGCTCGCGCTGCTCGGCCGCAACGGCACCGGCAAGACCACGCTGATCGACACGCTGGCCGGCACCACGCGCCAGCACGGCGGCACGATCACGCTCGCCGGCAGCGCGCTGCAAGGGCTCGCGCCGTTCCGGCGCGCGGCCGCGGGAATCGGCTGGGTGCCGCAGGAGCGCAACATCTTCAAGTCGCTGACCGTGCACGAGAACCTGACCGCGGTGCAGCGGCCGGCGCGCGCCGGCGCTCGCGCGTGGACGCCGGAGCGGGTCTACGCGATGTTTCCGCGGCTGGCCGAACGCCGCGGCAACCTGGGCACGCAGCTGTCGGGCGGCGAGCAGCAGATGCTCGCGGTCGGCCGCGCGCTGGTGTTGAACCCGCGCGTGCTGCTGCTCGACGAGCCGCTCGAAGGGCTGGCGCCGATCATCGTCGAGGAACTGCTGCGCGCGATTCGCCAGATCACGCGCGAGGAGGGGCTGGCCGCGATCATCGTCGAGCAGCATCCGCAGGCGATCCTCGCGATCTCCGACAACGCCATCGTGCTCGATCGCGGCGCCGTGGTGCATGCCGGCGCCGCGCGGGAGCTGCGCGAGCAGCCGGCGCTGCTCGACAGGCTGCTGGGCGTGGCACGCGCCTGAACGAGGCGGTGCGCGCTGCGTTGCGCGTTCACTCGGGCGGCGTGAACACCGTGCCCAGCGTCTCGCGGATCAGCCCCTGCATCGCCTGCTGCGTCAGCGTCGCCGGCCGCAGCGCGCTCGCCGCCATCGCGAGCCGGCTGCGCAGCCGCGGCGCATGGATCGCCCGCGTATGGAACCGCGTCGGGTCGCCCGCGGTCGCGACCGCGTTCATCGGCAGCACCGCGCAGCCGGCGCCGTCGGCGACCAGGTCCAGGATCGCCGCGACCCCGTCGATCTCGAGCGCGACCTGCGCCTGGCAGCCGAGCCGCGCCAGTTCGGACTCGACCAGCATGCGCATCGCATTCGGGCGGGTCGGGATCACCAGCGGGATCTTGGCCAGCTCGCGCAGCCGGATCGGCGCGGCGCGGCTGCGGGCCGTGGTGCGGCGCTCGACCAGGAACAGGTCCTCCTCGAGCAGCGGCGTGATCTCGATGTCCGGGCTAGCCACCGCGTTATAGAGCAGCGCCACGTCGAGCCGCCCGGTGACCAGCGCCTCGCGCATCGCGGCCGACAGGCCTTCGTTGATCGACAGCGTGGCCGCCGGCAGGCGCGCGCGCGCCGCGCGCGTCAGCGGCACGGTCAGCACCTTCGCGACGCTCGGCGGCAGTCCGAGCGCGACGCGGCCGGTCAGCGCGCCGCGCAGCCGCCCCAGTTCCTCGCGCGCGCGCTCGACCTGGTGCAGGATGCCGCGGCCGTGCTCGAGCAGCAGCCGTCCCGCCTCGGTCGGCGCCGCGCCGCGCCCATTGCGCTTGAGCAGGTTCTGCCGCAGTTCGACTTCGAGCAGCCGCACCTGGCGGCTCAGCGCCGGCTGCGCGACGCCGAGCACCGCGGCGGCACGGGTAAAGCTGCCGAGTTCGGCGACGCGCACGAAGGCTTCGATCTGTTTCAGATCCATGGATCCATTCCCTACACGCTGGTATGGCGGCAAATTCGCTATTCAAAAATTTTATATCTGCTAGCGGCCGTGCGGGCTGGCTTCCAGGCGACGACGAATCGACAATCCTTGCATCACGAACCAACGGCGCGCAGGCTTTCGCTGGCGGCGCCGCTCATCAAGGAGACAAGCCGTGAGCAGTGCCGCACAGGCCAGCGTCGATGTCATCGACGTGCAGCAATTCCTGAACAGCCACCGGATTTCGGCTTACCAATGGCTGATCTTCGCGCTGTCATTTCTGATCGTGCTGATGGACGGATTCGATACCGCCGCCATCGGTTTCATCGCGCCGTCCCTGCTCGGTGAATGGGGTATCGCCAAGTCCGCGCTCGCGCCGGTGCTGAGCGCCGCGCTGTTCGGCCTCGCGTTCGGTGCGCTCGGCGCGGGACCGCTGGCCGACCGCTTCGGCCGCAAGGGCGTGCTGGCGGCGGCGGTCGGCGTGATGGGCGTCGCGTCGCTGGTTTCCGCCGGCGCCGGCAACTTGACCGAGCTGACCCTCTGGCGCTTCGTCACCGGCCTCGGGCTCGGCGCTGCGATGCCCAACGCGGTGACGCTGATGAACGAGTATTGCCCAGACAGCAAGCGCTCGTTCATCACGAACAGCATGTTCTGCGGTTTTCCGGTCGGCTCGGCGTTCGGCGGGTTCTTCGCAGCGTGGATGATTCCGCACTTCGGCTGGCGCAGCCTGCTGGTGCTCGGCGGCGTGGTGCCGTTGGTCCTGATGGTGCTGATGGTCGTGCTGATGCCCGAGTCGGTCCGCTACATGGTCGCACGCGGTTACCCGGTGGATCGCATCCGCAGGGTTCTGGCGCGGATTTCATCGACCGCGCAGGGCGTCGCTTCGTTCGTGCTGCATGAATTGCAAGGCACGGACGCGGCCGAAGTCGAAACCCGGCAGGGTCTGCGGCTGGTGCTGTCGATGCGATTTCTGGTCGGCACGCTGATGCTGTGGATCGCCTACTTCATGGGCCTGGTCATCGTGTACGGCCTGGTCAACTGGATGCCGGTGCTGTTCAAGGAAGCCGGGATCGCTCCGTCCCAGGCGGCCGTGATCGCCGCGTTGTTCCAGCTGGGCGGCGTCGGTGCCATTCTGTTCGGCTTGCTGATGGACCGATTCAATGCTAATTTGATCATTGCCGCCGGCTACCTGTTCACTGCGATTGCGGTCGGCCTGATCGGCCAGGCGTTGGGTGCAGGCCTAGTGACCCTGGTGGTGGCGGTGTTCATTGCGGGCTTGATGATGAATGCGGCGCAGTCGTCGATGCAGGCTTTGGCCGCGGCGTACTATCCGACGTCGGGACGCGCGACCGGCGTGTCGTGGATGCTGGGTATCGGCCGGTTCGGGGGCATCGCCGGGTCGTTCCTGGTGGCGGAGTTGGCGCAGCGGCATCTGGCGCTTCCCGAGGTGTTCGTCGTCGTCGGTATCCCGGGGCTGATCGCGGCGCTCGCACTGTTCGTCAAGGACCGGTTCGTGCCGAACGCTGAGCCGGCGCGGCGCTCGATACGCGCTGTCGGCGCGCATTGATTGCCCGATCCGGGCCCTGGCCTAGCATGCGGCGATTGCACGAAAGATTGCACGGAAAATTCCAGAACGAGGTGACACCATGATCATCGACTGCCACGGCCACTACACGACCGCGCCGAAGGCGCTGGAGAACTGGCGCAACCGGCAAATCGCCGGGCTGAAGGACGCGGCGGCGAAGCCCCGCGTTTCCGATCTGAAGATTTCCGACGACGAGCTGCGCGAATCGATCGTGACCAACCAACTCGCAAAGATGAAGGAGCGCGGCAGCGACCTGACCATCTTCTCTCCGCGCGCAAGCTTCATGGCGCACCATATCGGCGACTTCCAGGTCTCCAGCACCTGGGCCGCGATCTGCAACGAGCTGTGCCATCGCGTGAGCCGGCTGTTTCCCGATCATTTCGTCCCGGCGGCGATGCTGCCGCAGAGCCCGGGCGTCGACCCCAGGACCTGCATCCCCGAACTGGTGAAGTGCGTCGAGCAGTATGGCAACGTCGCGATCAACCTGAACCCCGATCCTTCCGGCGGCCACTGGAACAGCCCGCCGCTGACCGACCGGCACTGGTACCCGATCTACGAAAAGATGGTCGAATACGACATCCCGGCGATGATCCACGTCTCGACCTCGTGCAATCCGTGCTTCCACACCACCGGCGCGCACTACATCAACGCCGACACCACTGCGGTGATGCAGCTGATTCAGGGCGATCTGTTCAAGGACTTTCCGACGCTGCGCTTCGTGATCCCGCACGGCGGCGGCGCCGCCCCGTATCACTGGGGCCGCTACCGCGGGCTCGCGCAGGAACTGAAGAAACCGCTGCTGGCCGACCATCTGCTGCACAACGTGTTCTTCGACACCTGCGTCTACCACCAGCCCGGCATCGACCTGCTGACCAAAGTCATCCCGGTCGACAACATCCTGTTCGCGAGCGAGATGATCGGCGCGGTGCGTGGCATCGATCCGGAAACCGGGCATTACTACGACGACACCAAGCGCTACGTCGAGGCCACGGCCAACTTGAGCGCCGAGCAGCGCTACAAGGTCTACGAGGGCAATGCGCGCCGCGTCTATCCGCGCCTCGACGCGGCATTGAAAGCGAAAGGAAAATAAGCCATGTACGAACTCGGAGTCGTCTACCGCAACATCAGCCGCGCCGACCGCGACGCGGCCGATGCACTCGCGCATTTCGGCAGCGCCACGGTGCACGAGGCGATGGGCCGTGTCGGCCTGATGAAACCCTACATGCGGCCGATCTATGCCGGCGCGCAGGTGTCCGGCACCGCAGTCACCGTGCTGCTGCAGCCCGGCGACAACTGGATGATGCATGTCGCGGCCGAACAGATCCGGCCCGGCGACATCGTGGTCGCCGCGGTCACCGCGGAATGCACCGACGGCTACTTCGGCGATCTGCTCGCGACCAGCTTCAAGGCGCGCGGCGCGCGCGCGCTCGTGATCGACGCCGGCGTGCGTGACGTGAAGACGCTGACCGAGATGGGCTTTCCGGTCTGGAGCAAGGCGATCAGCGCGAAGGGGACGATCAAGGCGACGTTAGGCTCGGTGAACGTTCCGCTGGTGTGCGCCGGCATGCTGGTGAACCCGGGCGACGTGATCGTCGCCGACGACGACGGCGTGGTCTGCGTGCCGGCCGCGCGCGCGGTCCAGACGCTGGAAGCCGCGAAGAAACGCGAAGCGAACGAGGCCGGCAAGCGCGAGACCTTTGCCGGCGGAGTGCTCGGCCTCGACTACTACAAGATGCGCGAAGGGCTGGCGAAGGCCGGGCTGCGCTACATCGACTAAGCGCGGACACACACGGCTGCGGATCTATGCGCTAACCGATTGGACGCCCCGCGATGAGCGACACCGCCAGACTGGAAAGCACAGCAAAGCCGGCGACAGGGCCCGGCGGCGACTTTGCGTCCGAGCGGACCGGGCAGGGCGGGCTGCTGCTGCGCAATGCGACCGGCGGCGAGGTCGTGGCCGAGTTCCTGATGCACTGGAGCGTTCCCTATGTGTTCGGCCTGTCCGGTTCGGAGGAGATCGGGCTGTGGGACGCGCTGATCGACCGCGAGCAGGGCCTCAAGTACGTGACCTGCCTGCACGAACAGGTCGCGATGGCGATGGCCGACGGCTATGCGCGCGCGAGTGGCACGACGCCGCTGGTGGCGCTGCATTCGATCGCCGGTGCCGCGTATGCGTTCGGCCAGATGGTGGCGAGCTTCCGCGACCGCGTTCCCGTGGTCGTCACGGCCGGTCACCAATCGACCGATTTCCGCGGCCACGACGGCTTCCTCGAGTCGCCCGGCCTGCACCAGTTTCCGCAGCAGTACACGCAGTGGACCTGGGACGTGATGGATGCCTCCACGATCGCGGCGACCTTGCGTCGCGCGATGCTGCTGGCGGAGGCGCCGCCGGGGGGGCCGACCTTCGTCACCTTCTCCAAGGATCTGTTCGAGCGGCGCATCGCCGAGACGGAAATCCTGCCGCGTGACAAATCCCGCGTGTCGCGCGCGGTGCTGCCGCCACCCGAGCATGTCGATGCGATCGTCAGCGGACTGCTGGCCGCCGAGCGGCCGTTGATCCTGCTCGGCAACGAAGCCGTTCGGGACGAAGTCAGCGGCGAGGTGGTGGCGATCGCCGATGCGGTCGGCGCGCCGGTCGTGACCTCGTGGGAGATGGGGATGGTCTATCCGACCAACCACCCCAGCTTCGCCGGGACCGTTCTGCTGCAGGATCCGGAACTGCCGCGCCGGGCCGACCTGTTCTGGAGTCTGGGCGGCCACATGTTCAAGCGGCCAAGAAACGAAGGAGTGATCGTCGACCGCTCGGCGCGGATCTTCCACACCGGGCAGGACTGGACCGAGGTCGCCCGCAACTATCCGGTCGACTCCGCCGCGCTCGCGAACATCAAGTGCACGGCCGCTGCGGTGCTCGATGCGCTGCGCGCGCACGATCTCGAGACCCCGCTGCTGCGCGCGCGGCGCGCATGGCTGGCGAACTATGCGGCGGCACGCAGGAAGCGCTTGGCCGATGCGCAGGCACGGGAAGCCGGCGACACGCCGATTGCGCTCAGCCGGCTATTCGGCGAACTCGACCGCGCGATGGGCAGCGACGCCAACGTCGTGCTGGAGGCGGTGACGGCGCTGGATGTCGCGCAGGACTACTTGACGATCGATCATGCGCTGCCCACCGCGCAGCGCCGGCACGCGTTCGGCACCTCGAGCGGGGTGCTGGGCTGGGGGCTGCCGGCGGCGATCGGCGTGGCGCTCGGCCGCCCGGGCCGCGAGACCTGGTGCGTCTCCGGCGACGGCAGTGCGAATTTCTCGATCCAGGCGCTCTGGTCGGCGGCGCGCTATGCGGCGCCGGTCGCCTATGTCATTTTGAACAACGGGCAGTACCAGGCGAACCGGATGAACATGGCGCGCTATGCCGGTCGCATGGCCGCCACCGGACGCTATCCTGGCGTGTCGCTGCTCAACCCGGAAATTGACTTCGTCAGTCTGGCAGCAGGCTACGGCGTCGATGCGGAACGCGTCGCCGACCCCGAGATGCTGGCCGCTGCGCTGGTCCGCGCGAAGGCTGCAATCGTGGCGGGCCGTCCCTATCTGGTGGATGTGAACGTGCAGGCGCGCTTCGGATCGTTCGACCCCGATGGCTATGGTCATTTCTCGGTCCCCACGCGGGCGACGACATGACGATTTCTGCTGCTGCCAAACCATCGACCATCGGCCTCATCGGCTATGGTGAGGTCGGGCGCATCCTCGCCGAGGACCTGCGTGCGCGCGACGCGAACCGGGTGCAGGCCTACGACATCAAGCTGGACGGCGACGCCGGTGGACCGCTGCGCGAGCACGCGGCTGCGCACGGTGTGACGCTTGCCGCCGACGCTGCCGGCGCGGCACGCGGCGCGAGCCTCGTGTTGTCGGCGGTGACGGCCAGCCAGGCGGTCGCGGTGGCCGAGGCTTCGGCGCCGGGCCTGGCGCGCGGCGCCTTCTTCCTCGACTTCAACTCGGCGTCGCCGGGCGCGAAGCGCCGCGCCGCCGCGATCGTGAACGCGGCAGGCGGCCGCTATGTCGAGGGCGCGGTGATGACCTCGGTGCCGCCGTACCGCATCAAGGTGCCGCTGCTGCTTGGCGGCCCTGACGCAGCCGCGCTCGAGCCGCTGCTGGGCGATCTGGGCTTTGCGGCCAAGATGGCCAGCGAGCAACTCGGCGTGGCCAGCGCGACGAAGATGTGCCGCAGCGTAATGATCAAGGGGATGGAGGCGATGGTGATCGAGGCCTTCACCACCGCGCGTCACTACGGCGTCGAGGACGCGGTGATCGCGTCGCTGCGCGAAACCTTCCCCGGCATCGACTGGGAGAAGCAGGCTGCGTATTTCTTTCAGCGTGTGATCGAACATGGACGCCGGCGCAGCGAAGAGGTGCGCGAAGTCGCGGTCACGGTGCAGGAGGCCGGCCTCACGCCGTGGAGCGCTGCCGGCACCGCTGAGCGCCAGGCCTGGGTGGCCGACCTCGCCGATGCCGGGGTGTTCGGCGAGCGCGGCACGCCAGGCTTCGCACGCAGCGCCGATTGGCGCGACGAAGCGGACCGCATCCTGGCGACGCCGGGCAAGCCGGCATGAAGACCCAGGTCGCGATCATCGGCAGCGGCCCGGCGGGCCTGCTGCTTTCGGAGTTGTTGCGCCGCCAGGGCATCGAAAGCATCGTGCTCGAACGCCAGAGTCGCGCCCACGTGGCCGCGCGCATCCGCGCCGGCGTGCTCGAGAGCACCACCGTCGATGTGCTGCGCGCCAACGGTCTGGCCGAGCGCATGGACCGCGAAGGCCATCCGCACGACGGCATGCGCGTCGTCTGGGCCGGGTCCGAAGGCTTTCTGATCGACATCTGGAAGCATCTCGGCCGCCGCTTCATGACCTACGGCCAGACGCAGATCCAGCAGGACCTGTACGCTGCTGCGGACCGCCGCGGCCAGCCGGTGTTCGACGAGGCAGCCGATGTGGCGCTGCACGACCTCACCGGCGAAGCGCACGCCGCCGTCACCGCCACGCACCGCGGCGAGAGCCTGCGCATCGACTGCGACTTCGTCGCCGGCTGCGACGGCTTCCACGGCGTGTCGCGCAAGTCGATCCCGGCGACGGTGCTGCGCGAGTACGAGAAGGTCTATCCGTTCGGCTGGCTCGGCGTGCTGGCGCAGGTGCCGCCGCTGCCCGACATCACCTATGCGAACCATCCGCGCGGCTTTGCGCTCGCCTCGGCGCGCAACCCGCAACTGTCGCGCTACTACATCCAGGTGCCGCTAGAGCACCGTATCGAGGACTGGCCGGACGAGCGCTTCTGGTCTGAGGTGAAGGCGCGATTCCCGGCCGATCTGGCCGCGATGATCCGGACCGGGCCGTCGGTCGAAAAGTCGATCGCCCCACTGCGCAGCTATGTCGCCGAGCCGATGCGCCACGGCCGCCTGTTCCTCGCCGGCGACGCCGCGCACATCGTGCCGCCGACCGGCGCGAAGGGCCTGAATCTCGCAGTGTCCGATGTCTTTTACCTCGCGCGCGCGATGGCCGCGTTCTACCGCCGCGGCGACGAGGGTCCGCTAGCCGGCTACAGCGAAACGGCGCTGCGGCGCGTGTGGAACAGCGTGCGCACCTCGTGGTATTTGACGAACCTGCTGCATCGCTTTCCGGATGCGAGCGACTTCGATCAGCGTGCGCAAGAGGTCGAACTGGATCATCTGAAGCGGTCCGAGCGGGCGCAGGCCGCGCTGGCCGAGCAATATGCGGGGCTGCCGTTCGAGCCCGCCGATTGATTTCCCTGGAGACAACGATGCCCGTTTTCGAGAAAACTCCCGGCTGGCTCGACTGGTACGCCGGCCCGAGCAAACCGCGCTTCAAGCTGCCGGTGGGCAGTGTCGATGCGCACTGCCATGTGTTCGGCCCGGGCGCCGAATTCCCCTATGCGCCGGAGCGCAAGTACACGCCCTGCGACGCGAGCAAGGCGCAGCTGTTCGCGCTGCGCGACCACCTGGGTTTTGCGCGCAACGTGATCGTGCAGGCGACCTGCCACGGCGCCGACAATCGCGCGCTGGTCGATGCGTTGCAGGCTTCGAACGGCCGAGCGCGCGGCATCGCGACGGTCAAGCGCGGCGTGACCGACGACGAACTGCAGCGGTTGCATGCGGCCGGCGTGCGCGGCGTGCGCTTCAACTTCGTGAAACGGCTGGTCGACTTCACGCCGAAGGACGAACTGCTGGAGATCGCCGGGCGCATCGCGCGCCTCGGCTGGCAGGTGGTGATCTATTTCGAGGCGGTCGACCTGCCCGAGCTGTGGGACTTCTTCACCGCGCTGCCGACCACGGTGGTGGTCGACCACATGGGCCGCCCGGACGTGAGCAAACCGATCGACGGCCCCGAGTTCACGCTGTTCCTGAAATTCATGCGCGAACACCCGAACGTCTGGAGCAAAGTCAGTTGCCCCGAGCGCCTGAGCATCACCGGCCCGAAGGCGCTGGCCGGCGAGCAGCATGCGTACCGCGACGTGGTGCCGTTCGCGCGCCGCGTGGTCGAGGAGTTTCCCGACCGCGTGCTGTGGGGCACCGACTGGCCGCACCCGAACCTGAAGGACCACATGCCCGACGACGGCCTGCTGGTCGACTACATCCCGCAGATCGCACCGACGGCCGAGTTGCAGCAGAAGCTGCTGGTCGGCAACCCGATGCGCCTGTATTGGCCCGAGGAGCGATGAAATGTCCTTGAACAAACCCTACCTGGACGTGCCCGGCACGGTCATCTTCGACGCCGACCAGAGCCGCAAGGGCTACTGGCTGAACCAGTTCTGCATGAGCCTGATGAAGGCCGAGAACCGGACGCGCTTTCTCGCCGACCCGCGCAAGGTGCTGGACGAATGGCCGATGAGCGAGGAGCAAAAAGCAGCCGTGCTGGACGCGGACCTGAACCGCTGCATCCAGCTCGGCGGCAACATCTACTTCCTCGCGAAACTGGGGGCAACGCACGGCAAGAGCTTCCAGCAGATGGCCGGATCGATGACCGGCATGACCGAGCAGGAGTACCGCGACATGATGGTGGGTGGCGGCCGCTCGGTCGCCGGCAATCGCTATGACGGCGAAGACGGTAGCGCCCAGCCGCAGCACCAGCCGCAGGGCCACGGCAGCGGCAAGCTGCTCTGATGCAAGCGGGTCAGATCACGAATTTGCGCAGCAAATTGTGCTCTGACCCCTCCATTTAAGGACCGACATGGCCAAGATCACAGCATCCGTCTACACCTCGCATGTGCCGGCGATCGGCGCGGCGATGGACCTGGGCAAGACCCACGAACCGTACTGGCAGCCGCTGTTCGACGGCTACGCGTTCTCCAGGAAGTGGCTCGCGGCGAACCGGCCCGATGTCGTCTTTCTGGTCTACAACGACCACGCGACCGCATTCAGCCTGGAGCTGATTCCGACCTTCGCGATCGGCACGGCCGCCGAGTTCGCTGTGGCCGACGAGGGCTGGGGTCCGCGCCCGGTGCCCAAGGTCGTCGGCCACCCCGAGCTGGCGAGCCACATCGCGCAATCGGTGATCCAGCAGGACTTCGACCTGACCATCGTCAACAAGATGGACGTCGACCATGGCCTGACCGTGCCGCTGTCGCTGATGTGTGGCGAGCAGGACCCGAAGCAGGGCGCCTGGCCCTGCCCGGTGATTCCGTTCGCGGTGAACGTGGTGCAGTACCCGGTGCCGTCGGGCCAGCGCTGCTTCGCGCTCGGTCAGGCGATCCGCAAAGCCGTCGAGTCATACGACCAGGACCTCAATGTGCAGATCTGGGGCACCGGCGGCATGAGCCACCAACTGCAGGGGCCGCGTGCGGGGCTGATCAACGCGGAGTGGGACGGCCGCTTTCTCGATCGGCTGATCGCCGAGCCGGCGGAACTGGCCAAGGTCCCGCACATCGAGTACGTGCGCGAGGCCGGCAGCGAGGGCATCGAGCTGGTGATGTGGCTCATTGCGCGCGGCGCGATGGCTGATGTTGCCGGTGGGCCGGCGCCCAAGGTGGCGCACCGCTTCTACCATGTGCCCGCTTCCAACACCGCGGTCGGCCACCTGATTCTTGAAGAAAAAGTGGCCTGAGCCGGTGCCAATATTACGCAATCAGCTATTAAACAAGGAGCATCATGAGTCAAACCATTCGTGTTGCGCTGGCCGGCGCCGGCGCGTTCGGCATCAAGCATCTGGACGGCATCAAGAACATTCCCGGTGTCGAGGTGGTGTCGCTGGTCAGCCGCGAACTGGTCAAGACGAAGGAAGTGGCGGCCAGGTACGGCATAGCGCACGTGACGACCGATCTCGCCGACAGCCTTGCACTGAAAGAGGTCGACGCGGTGATCCTGTGCACGCCGACGCAGATGCACGCGGATCAGACGCTCGCATGCCTGAAGGCCGGCAAGCACGTGCAGGTCGAGATCCCGTTGTGCGACGTGCTCGCGCAAGGTGAGGCGGTGCTGGCGCTTACGAAGAAGACCGGCCTCGTGGCGATGGTCGGCCACACGCGCCGCTTCAACCCGAGTCACCAGTACGTGCACAAGAAGATCCAGGCCGGCGCGTTCCACATCCAGCAGATGGACGTGCAAACCTACTTCTTCCGCCGCACCAACATGAACGCGCTGGGCCAGCCGCGCTCGTGGACCGACCACCTGCTGTGGCACCACGCCGCGCACACGGTGGATCTGTTCGCGTACCAGGCCGGCAGCCCGATCGTGCGCGCCAATGCCGTCCAGGGTCCGATCCACCCGCAGCTTAAGATCGCGATGGACATGAGCATTCAGCTGCAGGCCGCGAACGGCGCGATCTGCACGCTCAGCCTCTCGTTCAACAACGACGGGCCACTGGGCACGTTCTTTCGCTACATCGGCGACAGCGCCACCTACCTCGCGCGCTACGACGACCTGGTGCAGTCGCACAGCAAGGGCCCCGAGACGCCGGTGGACGTGAGCAAGGTCGATGTGTCGATGAACGGCATCGAACTGCAGGACCGCGAGTTCTTCGCCGCGATCCGCGAGGGCCGCGAGCCCAACTCCAGCGTGGCGCAGGTGCTGCCGTGCTACCGCGTGCTCGATCAGCTCGAGCGGCAGTTGAACCAGGTTTGAGCCGGGGCCTCTTCCGTCTCGCCGCCCCGGACGTGCGCAGGTCTGATTGACCATCCATGCGCTCGGGCGCCGCCCCGCCGCAGATCATGGACATGACCCTGGAATCACCGCCCACCGCGCCGGCGCGCCCGGCGTTGACGCAGCGGCAGGTCGTTGCCGCCATCGCCTTTTCCAGCATTGGCTGGGCATTCGATCTGTTCGACCTATTCATTCTCCTGTACATCGCTCCCACTTTGGCCAAGGTCTTCTTCCCTACGGGGCAGCAGATGTTGTCGCTGGCCGCCGTCTACGCCGCCTTCACCGCGACTCTGGTGATGCGGCCGCTGGGCGGCTATCTGTTCGGCCGTTACGCGGACAAGAGCGGACGCAAGCGCGCGATGGTCGTGGCCGCCACCGGCGTCGGGCTGTCCACCGCGCTGATGGGCGCGCTTCCCACGGTCGAAACCGTCGGTGTGCTCGCCACGGTCCTGTT
The DNA here is from genome assembly GCA_030123545.1 of Burkholderiaceae bacterium. Taxonomy (NCBI): domain Bacteria; kingdom Pseudomonadati; phylum Pseudomonadota; class Betaproteobacteria; order Burkholderiales; family Burkholderiaceae; species Burkholderiaceae bacterium. Next base: position 1,607,724 of record CP126124.1, read on the forward strand.
CCTCTTGTTGCGCCTGATTCAGGGAATTTTCATGGGCGGCATGGTGGCCTCCACGCATACGCTGGGGACCGAATCGATTTCACCGGGCCATCGCGGTCTGGCCTCCGGCATCATTTCCGGCGGTGGCTCCGGCCTGGGCAAGTTGGTCGCATCGCTGGCTTTCCTGATCGTCGGCGCCATCTTTCCAGGACCGGCGTTCCAGGAGTGGGGCTGGCGCGTGATGTTCTTCACGGGATTGCTGAGTTCCTTTCTCGGGCTCTTCGTCTTCACGCGCTTGCACGAATCGCCGCTGTGGGAGGCGCTGCAGAAAAGCGCGAAAGCCAAGGGCACAGGTCAGACGCGCGCCGGAAGCGAACAAGGCGAAACAGCCCGGCTTTCCCAGTTTTTTCCGACAATCGTGATTTGCATCGTGCTTACGACTGCGGGCGGTGGCCTTTCCTATCTCACATCGGGATATCTGCCGACCTTCATGAGACTCGTCAACCACATCGAGCCGACCAGCGTGGGCTTCATCCTGAGCATTGCGGCGCTCGTCGTCATCGCATCTTCGACGCTCGCCGGTTACCTGTCGGACGTGCTGGGCCGCCGTCGCGCGATGACCCTGTTCGGCATCGTCTCGCTGGTCGCGATCCCGCTGCTCTATCACGCGCTGGCGACGGCGACCGACCTGCGCCTCATCGCGCTGTACGCGGTGCTGCTGAGCGGCATCGGGACCTTTTGCTACGCGCCGCTGCTCATCGTGCTGAACGAGCGGTTCCCGACCGTGCTGCGCTCGCGCGGGACGGCGGTGGCTTGGAACATCGGCTTCGCCCTCGGCGGTTCGATGCCGGTCGTCGTCTCCCTGCTGGCCCGGATGTCGACGAATTTGGCCGTTGCGCTGGCGCTGTCCACGGGGCTGCTCGCCGCCGTCTATCTGCTCGGCATTTACCTCGCGCCCACCAAAAAGAGCCTGATGGAGTAATCTGGCCGGCGCACTTTGCGTCTCTGAGCATGTATCCCCGGGGCAGCAATCGCTCCTTTAAATATAGCTGCCGTCTCTTGTCCATCAAGGGTTGCAGCCACTTTTCATTCAAGAAACCGAACCCATGACCCCACGCCAGCTCGGCCCGTTCTCCGTCAGCCCGATCGGCCTGGGCTGCATGAACATCTGCCACGCCTACGGCACACCGCTCGCGCCCGAGCAGGCCGAGCGTCTGCTGCTGGCCGCGCTGGACGCGGGCGTGACCCACTTCGACACCGCCGCGCTGTACGGCTTCGGCGCCAGCGAAACGCTGGTCGGCCGCGCGCTGTCGCCGCACCGCGGCCGCTTCACGCTGGCCAGCAAATGCGGCATGACGGTGGAGCAGGGCGACGGCACCATCCGACCGCCGCGCATCATCGACGGCCGGCCCGAGTCGCTGCGCACTACCTGCGAGGGTTCGCTCAGGCGCCTGAAGACCGACGTGATCGACCTCTACTACCTGCACCGCTGGGACAAGGCCGTGCCCGTCGAGGACAGCGTGGGCGCGCTGGCGGATCTCAAGCGCGCGGGCAAGATCCGCGCCATCGGCCTGTCCGAAGTGTCGGCCGCGACGCTGCGCCGCGCGCACGCCGTGCATCCCATCACCGCGCTGCAGACCGAGTATTCGCTGTGGACGCGCAACCCCGAGATCGCGGTGCTGCAGGCCTGCCGCGAACTGGGCGTGAGCTTCGTCGCTTTCAGCCCGGTGGCGCGCGGCTTCCTGGCCGGCGCGCTGCCCGACCAGGCGGCGGTGGACGCGCTGCCCGAGAAAGACCTGCGCCGCGCCATGCCGCGCTTCGCGCCCGAGCACTTCGCGCGCAACCTGCGGCTGCTGGAAGGCTTCAGGGCCATCGCCGCCGAGGCCGACTGCACCCCCGCGCAGCTGGCGCTGGCCTGGCTGCTGCACCAGGGCGATCACGTCCTGCCCATTCCCGGCACCCGCTCCATCGCCCACCTGCGCGAAGATCTGGGCGCGGCCGAGGTGCGGCTTCCCACCGACGTGCTGGCGCGGCTCGGCGCGCTCATCAACACCGGCACCGTCAGCGGCCACCGCTACGCCGAGCAGGCGCGCGCCGAGGTCGATACCGAGACTTTCTGATCCGGCGCACGGCCCCGGCCCGCGACGGCCACAGCGGGCTCGTGCGCGATGCGAAGGCGCGCGGATGCGCAGGCCTGCTAAGCTGGGGACTGCGAGCCGCCCGGTCCCGCCGGCGGCAATGTCCGAGCGCGATCCGCCCCGTGCGGCGGATCGCATCGATGAAGGAGTTCTCCCATGACCAAGTGTTCATCCACCCTGCGCCTGCTGGCGGCCGCATCGGTCGTCGCGTCGGCTTTGTACGGCATTGCCTTGCCCGCGCACGCCGCGGACCAGGCCGAGGTCCAGCCGGCCGGGCCGGCCTGGCTGCAGAAGGCCGAGCGCAAGATTGACAAGGGCGCGAAACCGGTGACGCGGGCGATCGGAAAGGCCGGAGCAAAGGTCGGCCATGCCACCGAGCGCGGAGCGCACGCCGTCAAGCGCGGCAGCGACAAGATGGGCGCAAAAATGCACGAGAAGCTGCCGCAGGGCCACAAGCCGCCGGACGTGCGCGGCAAGATCGACCAACAGGCGAACTGAAAAGTAGCGCCAGACGCGCCAGACGGATCAGCGCAGATCGGCCTCGCGGCTGTCGAGCGGTGTGAGAAAAGAGTTGTTCTCCAGCGCCGCGTCGATCGCGGCGTTCAGCGACGCGAAATCGCTGAACAGCGTTGCCGAAGCGCTGTCGGCCATGGCTCGGGACTGCAGCGCGCCGTATTCCGACCCGCCCTGCAGATCGTCGCGTCCGCTGTCCAGCATCGAACTGAGCGGCGCCATCTCGCTGTCGCGGATCAGGCGCTGGCGCACCAGCGCCTGACGCAGGTTGTGGTGTGCCGTCGCCATTGCGCGATCGCCACGGTCGCTGCGTTGGCGGCGGCGCCCTGCGGCGGCGGCCTCGCCGAGAAACTCGGCGCGGATTTCGTCGACCTCGGGCAGTTCGTCCGGCTCGACCACGAGGTAGGCAATGCCGCATTGGCGCAGCAGCTTGCGCTTGAGCAGTTCGTTTTTCTTCGGCAAGCCGAGGCGCCCCGGAACATCGACGCAGCCGATCACGTGCCCGTCGCTGTTGCAGATCGTGAAGGTGCAATAGACCCCGGACAGCATCTGATACCAGCGCAGGCCCTGCTCCTTGTTGCGCGGCATCGTGAAGCGCGTGACCGGCATCTTGATCATCACATGGTGGCTGACGAAGGCGTGCAGCAGCCAGCGCCAGACTTCGCGTTCCTTGCTGTTGGCGACGAGCCGCGGGCTGAGCGGCCAGCGCCGCGGGATGCGCCGCTGCGCGCGTGCCTTGCGGCGCTGCCACCAGACGACGGCGACGGCGCCCAGCAGCAGGCCGGCCAGCAGCGCCAGACCCGCCATCAGCCTCCCCGTGTCGATTGCCATCATTAAGTGGTAGCCAGTTGCTCGCAGATGCAACGAAAGTTTACGAATGTAAGCTCAGAAGCGAGATGAATTAAGTCACGGAAACGCCAGCCGCTGCTGCCAATTACTGCCGCTGCCGGCCGTTGATGGCGCTGGCGCAACAATCCGGCGCGGGCTTGCGGCCTGCGGTCCTGACCGACGTGCGGCGAGGCGCGCAGCGAAGAATCCGGATCAGCCGAGCGGTGCCAGGAAGTCCGTGACCAGCTGCGCCGTCAGCGCCGGCTGGTCGCGGTGCGGAGAATGCCCGCAATGCTCCAGTTTTTGCAGCACGGGCGTCAGCTGCGACGGCCGTATTTGTTCGATCTGCTGCATGGTTCCGTAGGCGTCGTCGACCCCCTGGATCGCGAGCAGCGGTGCGGTGATGCGCTCGCAGTCGGCACGGATGTCGAAGCTGCGAAACGCCGGGTCAAGCCAGATGTCGTTCCACTGCCAGAATGCGCAATCGACGTCGGCGTGGTAGCGTGCGAGCCGCTCGCGCAGGTCGGTGGTCAGGTAAGCGTCACGCGCCTCTGCGATCGATCGCACCGAGATATCCTCGACGATCACGTGCGGCGCCAGCACGATGCAGGCCGTGACCGGATGACGGCTCGCGTACAGCAGCGCGATGCTGCCGCCGTCCGAATGACCGAGCAGCACCGGCCTCTCGATTCCGAGCAGTCGCAGCAGTTCGGGCAGCACCTCCCAGGCTTCCAGATGCATGTAGTCGGGTGTCAAACGTCCGATGCGCCGGCCGTCCCGCTTGGACGGCTCGGCACGCACATCCGGCACCGGGTCCGAGCGGCCGTAGCCGCGGCGCGAGTAGACGATGCCGGCGCGGCCGGTCGCGCGGCAGACCCGAGTCGGCCAGCCGCGCCACATCGCGACCGAGCCCAGGCCCTCGTGCAGGAACACGATAGGCGCGCGCGGCGGGTCGCCGGTCGCGGCGATCTGCTCCAGTTCCAGGTTCACGCCACCCACGCGTATCATCTGCATCGGCCGATGGTAAGGGGTGCGGGCGCAGTATGCTCACGTCATGACGCTGTTGCTCGATTCCTTCTGGCGCGCGGTCGCGTACTGCCTGCGGCCGCGCGTGATCGCGCTGTCGTTCCTGCCACTGGTGCTGATGGTGGCGCTGGCGCTCGGCCTCGGTTACTTCTTCTGGACGCCGGTGCTCGACTGGGTGCGTGGCCAGCTCGATTCGTTCTCGTGGACCGCGCACCTGTGGGCCTGGCTCGACGGCATGGGTGTGGGCAACCTGAAGACGGTGGTGGCACCGCTGCTCGTGATCTTCACCGTCACGCCGGTGCTGGTGCTGGTCTCGCTGCTGCTGGTCGCATCGATGATGACGCCGGCGCTGGTCGCGCTGGTGGCCGAACGCCGTTTTCCGAACCTGGAGCGCAAGCGCGGCGGCTCGTTGCTCGGCAGCATTGCCCGCTCGCTCGGCGCCACGCTGCTGGCGATCGTCGTGCTGCTGCTGTCGATGCCGTTGTGGCTGGTGCCGCCGCTGATCCTGGTGTTGCCGCCGCTGATCTGGGGCTGGCTCACCTACCGCGTGATGAGCTTCGATGCACTTTCCGAGCATGCGAGTGCCGCGGAGCGGCATGAGATCATCCGCCGTCATCGCGGCTGGCTGCTGGGCATCGGCGTGCTGACCGGGTATCTGGGCGGGGCGCCGAGCCTGGTCTGGGCGTCGGGCGCCTTGTTCGCCGCGGCGTTCGTGATCCTGGTGCCGGTCGCGATCTGGATCTACACGTTGGTGTTCGCTTTTTCTTCGCTGTGGTTCGCGCACTACTGCCTCGCCGCCTTGGAGTCGCTGCGCGCGCGGCCATTCGGCGGGGTGCCGCTCGCGCCGGCCGAGCGGGTCGACCCGGTTCTCGTCCAGGCCCAAGATGCAGACAACGACCCTACCCGCAGGCTCGCGCCCTGAGCCTCATCCAGACCATCGAAGCGCCGCGCGGCCGGCGTTCGGCCTGATCATCGTCGGCGACGAGATCCTGTCCGGCAAGCGTGCCGACCGGCACATGCCGCAGGTCATCGACTTGCTGGCCGCGCGCGGGTTGCAGCTGGCCTATTCGGAATGCGTCGGTGACGATCCAGCGCGCATCACCGCGACGCTCGCGCGTGCGTTCGCGTCCGGTGACGCGGTGTTCTGCAGCGGCGGCATCGGCGCGACGCCCGACGACCACACGCGCCAGAGCGCGGCTCACGCGCTCGGGGTGGGGCTCGAACTGCACCCCGAAGCCGGGCGCCTGATTCGCGAGCGCATGCGCGACGTCGCGGCCGAGCAGGGCCAGCCGTACGAGCCGGACCGGCCCGACAACGTGCATCGGCTCAACATGGGCGTGTTCCCGGTGGGGGCCGAGCTGATCCCGAATCCGTACAACAAGATTCCCGGCTTCAGCTGCCACGGCTCGGGCGGCGGCGCGGTGCACTTCGTGCCGGGGTTTCCGGTGATGGCCTGGCCGATGATCGAATGGGTACTCGACCATCGCTACGCCCGCCTGTTCCATAGTCAGCCGCACGAGGAGCGGTCGGTAATCGTGTTCGGGTCGATGGAGGCACTGCTCACGCCGTTGATGGAAGAGATCGAACGGCGCCATCCGGGCGTGAAGGTGTTTAGCCTGCCGAGCGTCGATCACCCGGATTTCGGCCGCCATATCGAATTGGGCGTCAAGGGCGACCCGACGGCGACGGAAGCCGCGTACCGCACCCTGGTTTCCGGCTTGGCACTGTTGGACGCGAAGTTGGGCCCCGAAATGGTGCGAAAATCTTGACGCACCATCACGATGCGTTCGTGCTGCACCAATATGGTTCAAGCAATACAGGTCGATTCCGCATCGGTCTGTTCTTGGCGTTGCCCGCGCGTCATTCCCAACGCTGGCATGAAAGCTGCAGTAACTGACCATTCCACCATTCGACAGCCCTACCCAACCAGGAGAAATTGATGGCGAAGACCGTCGCAGACGTGTTCAAGATGATGAAGGAGAGTGAGGTCAAGTTCGTCGACCTGCGCTTTACCGATACCCGTGGCAAGGAGCAGCACGTGACGGTGCCGGTCTCGCATTTCGACGAGGACAAGTTCAGCGCCGGCCATGCGTTCGACGGCTCGTCGATTGCCGGCTGGAAGGGTATCGAGGCCTCCGACATGCTGCTGATGCCGGACCCGAACACCGCGAACATCGACCCGTTCTTCGAGGAATCGACGCTGTTCATGAGCTGCGACGTGCTCGAGCCCGGCGACGGCAAGGCCTACGACCGCGACCCGCGCTCGGTCGCGAAGCGCGCCGAGGCGTACCTGAAGGCGTCGGGCATCGGCGACACCGCGTTTTTCGGCCCCGAGCCCGAGTTCTTCATCTTCGACGAAGTGCGCTGGGGCGACGACATGTCGGGCTCGTTCGTCAAGATCGACGAATACGAGGCGTCGTGGAACACCGGCAGCGCGGCCGAGGGCAACCGCGGCCACCGGCCGACGGTCAAGGGTGGCTACTTTCCGGTGCCGCCGGTCGACAGCATGCAGGACATCCGCGCCGAGATCTCGCTGGTGCTCGAGTCGCTCGGCATTCCAGTTGAGGTGTTCCACCACGAGGTCGGCGGCGCCGGCCAGAACGAGATCGGCACCAAGTTCAGCACGCTGGTGCAGCGCGCCGACTGGACCCAGGTTCTCAAATACGTGATCTGGAACGTTGCTAATTCGTATGGCAAGACGGCGACCTTCATGCCCAAGCCGCTGGTCGGCGACAACGGCTCCGGCATGCACGTGCACCAGTCGGTCTGGAAGGACGGCAAGAACCTGTTCGCCGGCGACGGCTACGCGGGCCTGTCGGACTTCGCGCTGTACTACATCGGCGGCGTCATCAAGCACGCGCGCGCGCTGAATGCGATCACCAACCCGGGCACGAACTCGTACAAGCGGCTGGTGCCGGGGTTCGAGGCGCCGGTCAAGCTCGCCTATTCGGCGAAGAACCGCTCGGCCTCGGTGCGCATCCCGTATGTCGCGAGTCCCAAGGCGCGCCGCATCGAGGTGCGCTTTCCCGATCCGCTGATGAACCCGTACCTCGGCTTCGCGGCGCTGCTGATGGCCGGCCTCGACGGCGTCGAGAACAAGATCCATCCGGGCGAAGCGGCAAGCAAGGATCTGTACCACCTGCCGCCGGAAGAGGATGCGAAGGTGCCGACCGTCTGTTTCGCGCTCGACCAGGCGCTCGACTACCTCGACAAGGGCCGCGCGTTCCTGACCAAGGGCGGGGTGTTCAGCGACGCGATGATCGACGCGTACATCGAGCTGAAGATGCAGGAGGTGACGCGGCTGCGCATGACCACGCATCCGGTCGAGTTCGACATGTACTACTCGCTGTGATCGGGTAACGGCGGTCAACGGGCGGCGCGGCCGCCCGTTTTCAATGGGAGGTCTGGCTTGCGACACGCTGCCTCGGCCGACCCTTTGAGGACCGATCGCGACGCCTCGTTCTGGAGTTCGCGGGCGCCATCGGCGATACTTGACCGCGTTTTGCCTGCGGACCGACGCCCGCCACAGATCGATGCCCACCGTATGAAGCGCCTTGCTCTTGCCACCCTCTTCAGCCTCGTCGCCGCCGTGGCCGGCCACGCCTATGCCGAGAGCCAGATCTACCGCTGCGGCAACGAGTACACGAACGACGCGGCCGATGCGAAGGCGCGCGGCTGCAAGCCGTTCACCGGCGGCAACATCACGATCATCCAGGGCACGCGTCCTGCCGCGCCGGCGCGCACCACGCCGCCGGCGTCGCAGCCCAGGGTGCCGTCCGCCGAGCAGCGTGCACGCGACGCCGATGCGCGCGCGATCCTCGAGGCTGAATTGCAGAAGGCCCAGGCGCGCCAGACCGAACTGCTGAAGGAATACAACAACGGCCAACCCGACAAGATCGGCGGCGAGGCGCACAACTACCAGAAGTACCTCGATCGAGTGGCGGAGATGAAGGCCGCCATCGACCGCAACCAGGCCGACATCGAAGGCATCCAGCGCGAGCTGAGCCGCCTGCCCCCGCCGCCAGCGCCGGGCGCATCACAATAGGCGGCTTGAGCACCGCCGATTCTCTCGCTGCTGCCGCGCGGTTCCAGGCGTTCGACCTGCTGGCGACGCTGGTGGCCGTGGTGCGCGGCGACGGCATGGTGCTGTTCGCGAACGCCGCGCTGGAAGACGCGATCGGCAGTTCGCGCCGTACGATCGAAGGCTCGCAATTTGCAGGTTTCTTCACCGAACCGCACGTGCTGAGCAGTGCGCTGGACGGCGCCGACTCCAATGAATTCGCGGCGTTACGCTACGACGCCTGGCTGAACCGCGCGCAGCACGAGGCGCTGCCGGTGCACGTGATCGTTGCACAGACGGAGCGACCCAACGAAATCATCGTCGAACTGTTGCCGCTCGCGCAGCAGGCGCGCCAGGAGCGCGAGGAGCGGCTGCTCGACCAGGCGCAGACGAACAAGGAGCTGTTTCGCAACCTGGCGCACGAGGTGAAGAATCCGCTGGGCGGCATTCGCGGTGCGGCGCAGCTGCTCGAGATGGAAATCGACGCGCCCGAGCTGCGCGAATACACCGGCGTGATCATCCACGAGGCCGATCGGCTGCAGACCCTGGTCGATCGGCTGCTGGCGCCGCACCGCAAGCCGCATGTGGTCGGCGACGTCAACATCCACGAGGTCTGCGAGCGGGTGCGCGCGCTGGTCCAGGCCGAAACGCCGCGCGGCTTGCAGGTGCTGCGCGACTACGACGCGTCGATCCCGGAATTCCGCGGCGACCGCGAGCAGCTGATCCAGGCGCTGCTGAACGTGGTGCGGAACGCGGTGCAGGCGCTTGAGCGACGGATCGCGCACGGAGACGCGCAGATCGTGCTGCGCACCCGCATTGCGCGCCAGGTCACCTGGGCCCGACAGCGCCACAGGCTGGCACTGGAATTGCATGTGATCGACAACGGACCGGGCGTGCCGGAATCGATCAGAGACCGCATCTTCTACCCGCTGGTGTCGGGCCGGGAGGGCGGCTCCGGCCTGGGGTTGACGCTGGCGCAGACCTTTCTGCAACAGCACGATGGCCTGATCGAATGCGACAGCGTGCCGGGCCGGACCGATTTCAAGCTGCTGATCCCGCTGCAGTAGGCGAGGGCCCGAGGTGACACGAAACCGATGAAGCCGATCTGGATAGTGGACGACGACCCTTCGATCCGCTTCGTGCTGGAGAAGGCGCTGCTGCGCGAGGAGTTGCCGACGCGCAGCTTCGCCAGCGCTCGCGACGTGCTCACCGCGCTGGGTGACGGCGGCAGCGACGGCCCGCAGGTGCTGGTCAGTGACGTGCGCATGCCCGGCGGTACCGGGCTCGAACTGCTGGAGCAGGTCAAGCGCGAACACCCGGGCCTGCCGGTGATCGTGATGACCGCGTACTCGGATCTCGACAGCGCGGTCTCGGCGTTCCAGGGCGGCGCGTTCGAATACCTGCCGAAGCCGTTCGACCTGCCTCGCGCGGTCGAGCTGATCCGCCGCGCGGTCGAGGAAAGCCGGCGCGAGGAGGTCGCCGATCAGCAGCAAACCGACGCGCCCGAGATGCTCGGCCAGGCGCCGGCGATGCAGGATGTGTTCCGCGCGATCGGGCGCCTGTCGCAGAGCCAGGTCACGGTGCTGATCACCGGGGAATCGGGTTCCGGCAAGGAACTGGTCGCGCGCGCGCTGCACCGGCATTCGCCGCGCGCGAGCGGGCCGTTCGTCGCGATCAACACCGCGGCGATCCCGAAGGACCTGCTCGAGTCCGAGCTGTTCGGCCACGAGCGCGGCGCGTTCACCGGCGCACAGGCGATGCGCCGCGGCCGCTTCGAGCAGAGCGACGGCGGCACGCTGTTCCTCGACGAGATCGGCGACATGCCGCTGGAGCTGCAGACGCGGCTGCTGCGCGTGCTCTCCGATGGGCAGTTCTACCGCGTCGGCGGCCACAGCCCGGTGCGCACCAACGTGCGGGTGATCGCGGCGACGCATCAGGACCTGGAGCGGCGCGTGCAGGACGGGCTGTTCCGCGAAGACCTGTTCCATCGCCTGAACGTGATCCGGCTGCGGCTGCCGCCGCTGCGCGAGCGCCGCGAGGACATCGCGATGCTGACGCGCCATTTCCTGCAGCAGAGCGCGCGCCAACTCGGCGTCGAACCCAAGCGCATCGCCGAGCCGGCGCTGCGGCGGCTGGCCGCGTTCGACTTCCCCGGCAACGTGCGCCAACTCGAGAACATCTGCCACTGGCTGACGGTGATGGCGCCGGCGCAGGTGATCGAGGCGAAGGATTTGCCGCCGGAGCTGCAGCCCGCCGCAGAGCCGCAGCGGATGCCGGGCACGGAACCTGCGGCGGCGCCGGCGTCGACGGACGCCCTGGCGCCGACATCATCGCTAGCGCCGCTTGCACTGGGCACCGGCGACGCCAGCGCCGCCGAGTCGGCGACCGTTCAGGGTTGGGAGCGCGGGCTCCAAGCAGATGCGCTCGCGCTGCTCGCCGCCGGTCGCCTCGACGTGTGGGACGAGCTCTCACGCCGCTTCGAGTCGCGGCTGATCCTGACGGCACTGGCCACCACCCGCGGCCGGCGCATCGAGGCCGCGCACAAGCTCGGCATCGGCCGCAACACGATCACGCGCAAGATTCAGGAACTGGGGCTGGATCGGACAAATCCTGAATGAATTTGGCCTGAAGCCTGGAGCCCATCTCGACATCCAGCTACTGAATTCATAGCAACTGCAATTCCGCGACCACCGGCGCATGGTCGCTCGGCTGCTTGTTCTTGCGCGGCGCGCGATCGACCGCGCACGATTTCACCTGCGGGCGCAACGCGTCGCTGACCAGGATGTGGTCGATCCGCATGCCGCGGTTCTTCTGGTAACCGAGCATCCGGTAGTCCCACCACGTGTAGCTTTTCTCCGGCTGCGGAAACAGCCGGAACGCGTCGACCAGCCCGAGCTTGATCAGCGCCTGCAGCTGCGCGCGCTCCTCGTCGGTGCAATGGATCTGGCCGCGCATGCCTTCCGGGTCCCACACGTCGGCATCGTCGAACGTGATGTTGTAGTCACCCATCAGCACGAGCCGCGGGTGCTTTGCGAGTTCCTCGCGCAGCCAGTCGCGCAGCGCGCGCAGCCACTGCATCTTGTAGTCGAACTTGTCGGTGCCGGGCGCCTGTCCGTTCGGGAAGTACGCTCCGACCACGCGCAGATCCCCGATCGTGCCGCACAGCAGCCGCGCCTGATCGTCGACGAAACCCGGGATGTTGCGCACCACATCGGCGACCGGCTCGCGCGAGATCAGCGCGACCCCGTTGTACGTCTTCTGGCCGAACCATTGCGCCTGGAAGCCGGCCTCGGCGAACGCCGCGGCCGGGAACTTGTCGTCGGTGAGCTTGAGTTCCTGCAGCGCCAGCAGGTCCACCGGATGGGCGCCAAGCCAGTCCAGCACCTGCGGCAGCCGCACGTTGAGCGAGTTGATGTTCCAGGTGGCGAGTTTCAAAGTCGTTCCAATCTGCGAACCTTGCCGAATTCGTCGTCTGACGTCGCGCTCGTCGTTTCGACGCATGCCCCGGATTCCTGTGCCGTGAACCCGGCCGAAGCCGATCGCCAGTTGCCGCCATGCTACAAGGTACTGGCTGGTCTGGTTTCCTGAGGCCCGCAGAACGGCTCATTCGCTCGGCGAATTCCATCGCAGCTGAAGTTCGATTTCCTCGCCGCCGGCATCCCGCTCGTGCCCCACGCTGAACGTGGCGTCGGCGGGAACGTAAACCCGCTTGTCCGCGATCTGCTGCCAGACCTCGCTCACACACAGATCGCATCGGCCAGCGCGCGCAGTAGTTTCGCGCCGTCGCCGCGCCATGCGCTGCCGTGCATGCACGCGAGCGTCTTCGGGCTGGTCGAGGCCAGTCGCTCCAGCATCTCGCGCGCATTCTTCGAGTGGGAGAAGTAGTCCATCTGGTGACGGAACGCCTCGCTCGGCCCGAGGATATCGGACTCGGTCACCGGCGGATGGTCAGCGCCGCCCTGTGTGAACAGGTCGCCGCACAGCAGCGTTCTCGTCCGTTCCTCGGTCATCAAACCGCATTCCCATGCGTGCGGAAGGTGCGGCGTGTCATGCCAGCGCACCGCGTGTTTGCCGAGAGACAGCGACTGGCCGTCGGCGAGCGCGCGAGGCGGCCGGTCGGCAAGGTCGCCGATCGACACCATCGCTGCAACGTTTCCGCACAGCGGTGCGGACTGCGGAGCCGCCGCGAGCCATTCGTTGAGCGAGCCGCATTCGTCGGCCTCCACGTGCGAGAACGCAATGTGCCGAAGGCGCTCGGGAGCAACGACGTTGGCGACCGCTTCGCGCACCAGCGGAAACATCTTGCGCGGCCCCGTGTGAAAGAGCAGCGGCTCGTCGTCGAGGATCAGGTACTGGTTGAACGAAAAGCCGCCCCCTGGGATATCGACCGGCGTGCTGATGCGGTAGATTCCGTCGGCGATCTCGTGCACGTTGGTCCCGGACTGCTTGTTCGTGATCGGCATTTCGCTCTCTTGGCCATTCAAGCCTGTCAACCCGCTGTGGGTTGACATGCTGCCACTTGGGCGCGGCCGCCAAGCATTTCTGGCACTTCGGGTAGGGGCTCTCCGGCCCGGACTCGGAGCATTTGCGGGTGCGCCGCGAGGGCGGGCGCGGTCATCAAGCCTGCGGCTTCGATACTCCCCGGTGCTCGGCCGACGCCGCCAGCGCCTCGTCGCGCGACTCGAAGATGTGCGGCGCGAGCCTGCGGTTCGACAAGGCCTCGCCGAGCTTCGCGCGCAGGAATGCACTGGTGGTGTAGCGCGTGACGCTGTCGTACCAGCGCTCGACGATGCGGCGCACCGCATCCGCCCACGCGTCTTCCAGATCGCGCGCGAGTTCGAAGCCTTCGTAGTTGACGATCGCGTGGACGCGCCGGCCCAGCGGTGAGCAGATCGCTGCCACCTGCGCCGCCACCGCCTCGATGTCCGACCCCGATCGCACGCGCAAGCGTTCGAAGTTGATGAAGAGCGTGTTGCGCGCTCGGTCAAAGGTGAAGCGGGCCTCCAGCGGCAGGCTGATCAGCTGCTCGCGCAGTCCCATCGCGGGCGCGGCGAAGATCCGCGCATCCATCGCAGCCGGCGTGCTCACGATCGGTCTGAAGTCCATGCGGGACAGGATGTCGCGTTCGATATCGACGCCGGGCGCGACCTCGACGAGTTCGAGGCCGTCGGCACGCAGCGCAAAGACGCAGCGCTCGGTCACGTACAGCACCTGCTGGCCACTGCCGATCGCATGCCGGCCGGAGAACGTCCGGTGCTCGACCTCGGCGACGAACTTGCGCGCGGGACCGTCGCGAACGATGCGCAGCTTCCCATCCTTGACCACGATCTCGCTGTCGCCGGCGCAGAACGTGCCGACGAACACCACCTTGCGCGCGCTCTGGCTGATGTTGATGAAGCCGCCGGCCCCGGCCAGCCGGGGCCCGAACTTCGACACGTTCACGTTGCCCTCGGCGTCGGCCTGCGCGAGCCCGAGGAAGGCGATGTCGAGCCCGCCGCCATCGTAGAAGTCGAACTGGTACGGCTGGTCGATGATCGCCTGCGCATTGACCGCGGCACCGAAATCGAGGCCGCCCGCCGGTACGCCGCCGATCACGCCCGGCTCGGCCGTCAACGTCATCAGGTCGGTGGCCTTTTCCTCGGCGGCAACCGCCGCGACGCCTTCGGGCATTCCGATGCCCAGGTTGACCACGCTGTTCGCAAGCAGCTCCAGCGCGGCGCGGCGCGCGATCACCTTGCGCACGCCCAGCTTCAGCGGCTGCGATTGCCCCGCGGGAACCCGCAGTTCGCCGGCGTAGGCCGGGTTGTACGCGGTCGCGAAGGTCTGCCGGTGCAGTTCCGGTTCGGCGAGCACCACGCAGTCGACCAGCGCCGCCGGAATCTTGACCTGGCGCGGGTTCAGGCTGGCGCGTTCGGCAAGGCGCTCGACCTGCACGATCACCAGGCCGCCGCTGTTGTGGGCTGCCATCGCGATCGAGAGGCTCTCCAGCGTCAGCGCCTCGCGCTCCATCGTGATGTTGCCGTCGGTGTCGGCGGTGGTGCCGCGCAGCACCGCCACGTCGACCGGCATCGCGCGGTAGAACAGGTATTCCCGGCCGTCGAGCGGCATCAGCGTGACAAGATCCTCGGTCGTGCGCGCATTGAGCTTGCCGCCGCCGTGCCGCGGGTCGACGAAGGTTCCGAGGCCGATCCGGCTCAGGTGCCCCGGTTTGCCGGCGGCGATGTCGCGGTACAGGTGCGAGATCACCCCCTGCGGCAGGTTGTACGCCTCGATGCGGTTGTCCACCGCCAGCTTCTGCAACCGCGGCACCAGGCCCCAGTGGCCGCCGACCGCGCGCCGCACCAGCCCTTCATGGCCGAGGTGGTTCAGGCCGCAGGTCTTGCCGTCGCCCTGTCCCGCCGCGTAGAGCAGCGTCAGCCCTTCGGGCCGTGCCGGATCGCCCGACAGGTGGAGTTCCTCCAGCGCCACCGCCACCGCCTCGGCGAAACCGATCCCGACGAAGCCGCCGGTGGCCAGCGTGTCGCCGCCGCGGATCAGGCGCACGGCCTGCGCGGCCGTGACGAGCTTGTCACCACGGAAGCGGCGCGGATCGAGTGGGTTGTCGGTCATGGCGCTATCGGGAAGAAAAGTGTAGGGGTGGCGTTCGGGCAATGCAATCCGCCTCGCGCAATGGGGCTTGCCAAGCCGCGAGCGACCATGCGAGCGATAATGACCGAGAGGCCTTCGCAGCGCCAGCGTTCACCGCTGGCGAGCACAAACGGAGGGCTCGGACCCATTCGCATCTCGATCACCCGTTCGAAAAGGAGCAATGCCATGGCCAAGGATTCCAGGGATTCGGCGATTCCCAACCCGTTCGGCGACCTGACGAAGATGATGGAGCAGTTCAAGCTGCCCGGCGTCGACATGTCGGCGCTGATGGAGGCGCGCCGCAAGGACATCGACGCGCTGATGGAGGCGAACAAGGCTGCCTATGCATCGATGCAGGCGATCGCGCAGAAGCAGACTGAAATGCTGACCGAGGCGATGCACGGCATCCAGCAGGCGATGCAGAACGCCGCGTCCGGCGGCCTGACCGATCCGACCCGGCAGGCGGAACTCGCGCGCGACGCCTGGACCAAGACGCTGAACGACATGAAGACGCTGGCCGAGATGGCGTGCAAGTCGCAGTCCGACATGGTGGCCGGCATCAGCCAGCGCGCGACGCAGAGTGTCGAGGAAGTCCGGAAGATGATGCAGCCCAAGTAGGGCGATTCCGGACGGTGAAGCCCGGCGCGCGTAACGCAGCGCATCTGTTGCGCCCGCGCCGCGGCGCCGCCGGCGCATGGCAGGGGTCGGCTATCGATTCGTTCATCAAGGAGATGGAGCATGAGCAAGCGTGACGTGGTGGTGCTGGGTGCAGCACGTTCGGCGATCGGCAGCTTCGGCGGTTCGCTGGCCGACATCGAGCCGGCGGATCTCGCCGGCACCGTGATGAAGGAGGCGGTCAAGCGCTCCGGCGTCGACCCGAAGCTGATCAACTACGTGACCGTGGGCAACACGATCCCGACCGAGAGCCGCTTCGCCTACGTCGCGCGAGTCGCTTCGATCCAGGCCGGGCTGCCGATGGACTCTGTCGCGATGGCGGTGAACCGCCTCTGCTCATCCGGACTGCAGGGCATCGTGACGACCGCGCAGAACATTTTGCTCGGCGACTGCGACTACGGCGTCGGCGGCGGGGTCGAGGTGATGAGCCGCGGCGGCTATCTGTCGACCGCGATGCGCACCGGCGCGCGCATGGGCGACACCAAGCTGATCGACACCATGGTCGCGACGCTGACCGATCCGTTCGGCGTTGGCCACATGGGCATCACCGCCGAGAATCTCGCGGTCAAGTGGAAGATCACGCGCGAGGAGCAGGACGCGCTCGCGGTCGAGTCGCACCGCCGCGCCGCGGCCGCGATCAAGGAAGGCCGCTTCAAGTCCCAGATCGTGCCGATCGTCAAGCAGACCAAGAAGGGCGAGGTGGTGTTCGACACCGACGAGCACGTGAAACCCGGCACCACGATGGAGGCGCTCGCGAAGATGCGGCCGGCGTTCAAGAAGGACGGTACCGTGACCGCCGGCAACGCCTCCGGCATCAACGACGGCGCCGCGTTCTTCGTGCTTGCCGACGCAGCAGTCGCGCAGGCGGCCGGGCACAAGCCGCTGGCGCGCCTCGTGTCGTACGCGGTGGCCGGCGTGCCGAACGAGATCATGGGCGAGGGGCCGATCCCCGCGTCGAAGATGGCGCTGAAAAAGGGCGGCGTCACGCTGTCGCAGATGGACGTGATCGAGTCGAATGAAGCGTTCGCCGCGCAGGCGATCGCGGTCGCGCGCGGGCTCGAACTCGACATGAAGAAAACGAACCCGAACGGCGGCGCGATCGCGCTCGGCCACCCGATCGGCTGCTCGGGCGCGTTCCTCGCGACGAAGGCGCTGTACGAGCTGCAGCGCATCAACGGCCGCTATGCGTTGGTGACGATGTGCATCGGCGGCGGGCAGGGCATCGCCGCGGTGTTCGAGCGGCTGTAGCCGGCTGTTGCAGTTGAATGAACCGCAGGCCGGCTTCGGCCCCCCGGCGGTTCAATCGCGTTCCAGCGTGACGAAGCTGTAATTGAGGCCCGAGGCCGAGACATGCGGCTCGCGCGCGACCTCATGCCACTCCGGGCCGAAAGCCGGGGCGAAGGCGTCGCCTTCGAAGTCCTGCGCGATCTCGGTCACGACCGCACGCGTCGCGAGCGGCAGCGCCTGGGCGTAGAGTTGCGCGCCGCCGATTACCCAGGCCTCGTCGTATTGCTCGCAAAAACGTAGCGCACTGTGCATGTCCGTAAAGGGCTTGGCGCCGGTTTCGTTCCAATTCTTTTGGCGCGTGACGACGATGTTCACGCGCCCCGGCAGCGGGCGAAACTTAGCCGGCAGCGAGTCCCAGGTGCGACGCCCCATGATCACCGGGTGCCCCTGCGTGACGCGCTTGAAATGCGCCAGGTCTTCCGGCAGGTGCCAGGGCAGGCCGCCCGCGGCGCCGATCACGCCGTTGGCCGCGCGCGCGAAGATCAGCTGCAGCTTCACACCGCCACCGGTGCCTTGATCGCGTCGTGGCAGCGGTAGTCCTGCAGCTCGAAGTCCTCGAATTCGTACTCGAAGATCGAGGCCGGCCGGCGCCGGAAGTGCATCGTGGGATACGGGTAGGGCGCACGGCTCAGTTGCAGCGCGACCTGCTCGGCGTGGTTGCTGTAGATGTGGCAGTCGCCGCCGGTCCAGACGAAGTCGCCCGGGTCCAGGTCGCACTGCTGCGCGACCATCAGCGTCAGCAGCGCATAGCTCGCGATGTTGAACGGCACGCCCAGGAAGATGTCGGCGCTGCGCTGGTACAGCTGGCAGGAGAGGCGCCCGCGGCCACCGGCCTCGGCGGGCGGCGCAACGTAGAACTGGAAGAACGCGTGGCAGGGCGCGAGCGCCATCTTCGGCAGGTCGGCCACGTTCCAGGCGCTGACGATGATGCGGCGCGAATCGGGGTTGGCCTTGAGCGTCTTGATGACCTCGGCGATCTGGTCGATGTGGCTGTTCGGATCATCGGGGGTCGGCGCCGGCCAGCTGCGCCACTGCACGCCGTAGATCGGGCCCAGGTCGCCGTCCGGCGCGGCCCATTCGTCCCAGATCGTGACGCCGCGCTCTTTCAGCCAGTTGTTGTTGCCCGAACCCTGCAGAAACCACAGCAGCTCGTGGATGATGGACTTGAGGTGCACCTTCTTCGTCGTGACCAGCGGAAAGCCCTCGCTCAGGTCGAACCGCATCTGGTAGCCGAACACGCTCTTGGTGCCGGTGCCGGTGCGGTCGCTCTTCGGCGTGCCGTGCGTCGCCACGTGGCGCATGAAGTCCTCGTATTGGGAGCGGATGGGGCGGGTCGGCATGTCAATAGCCCCCGAGCAATGTGTCGAGGGCTTCCTGGATGAGGGGTTGATGCGAAGCAAGGTTGGCCACGGGGCGGCGCAGTTCGTTGGACGGAACGGCGCCAAGCGCCACCGTGTTCAAGACGACGCGCTTGCCTTGGACCACCAGTTCCGGGTTGAGGTTGCGTACAGGCCCCGCAAATCGGCTGGCCGTGTGCAGCGGTATCACCACGCGCGTTTCCACTTCGATGAACGTGTTTTGCACGTCGAGGAAGTAGGGGACGGTGGTCCGGTCGTCGCTGTCCGGGTTGGGATACACGTCGAAGCGCGCCATCGGGTCAGGCTGTCTTGCGCCGGGCATCGGCCACCTTGCCGTCGCCCAGGCTGCGGCCGAAGCCGCGGTATCTTGCCAGGGGCAGCCCTTCGCGGCGGATGCGCTCGTTGTAGGCCGCGAACGCCTCCCGATTGTCGTCGCGCCACTTTTCCCAATAGCGGCGCTTGACCTCTTCGGCCAGCAGTGCGTCCACCGTCTGCGAGATGTTCATCCCCAGCTCCTTGGCCATCTTCAGCACTTCGGCGTTGAGCGACAGGTTGGTGGCCTTCTTCGGGGCCTTGGCAGAAGGGAGCATGGCGCACTCCTTGGATGACGATGTATGAATTGTATGCGCATTGCATCTGCGCAGGCGACCGCGTCGCCCGAACTGCGGCTGCGCAAAGCGAGTCGCAGGCGAGCGTGCGACCGAAGTCATTCTGCGTAGGTGCAGGTTGGCTCGAGAGTACGATGGAACCCCTATGGCCGATGACCCCGAAAGCGAGTGCTCAGGTAAATCCGAAGCCGAGGAGCCGGGCCGGGGCATCCCGCAGGGATACCGACAGGGCCTCATCACCGCGATCACGGTGCTGCTCGGGTTTTCGCTCGCCTTTCTGCGCTTCTGGAGCTTCGAGGCACCCGGTGAGTGGTCCTGGCGAGGCGTCGTTGCAACCGCTCCGTTGGTCGTGGCGATCGTGCTGCAGATCGTCGCGCTGCTGCGATCGCTACGGCTTGAAGACGATGCGCCCGACGAATATCGCCGCACCGTCCGATACGTCATCGCGTCGACCATCGTGCTGTTGCTGGGACTGTTGTGGGCGGCCGTCGAGGCCGCCCGAGCTTGATTTTTGCCGGTGGCCGGGGCAATCTGCGGGCCGAGAGGGTTTCCGGGGCAACGGCGAGGCAGGATGGGCAAAAGCAGACTCGAGGCATTCAGCGACGGCGTGATCGCGATCATCATCACGATCATGGTGCTCGAACTGAAGGTGCCGCACGGCGAGAACCTCGATGCGCTGGCGCCGCTGCTGCCGGTGTTCCTCAGCTACGTGCTCAGCTTCGTCTACGTTGGCATCTACTGGAACAATCACCACCACATGCTGCACGCGAGTGGGAAGGTCTCTGGCTCGGTGCTCTGGGCGAATCTGTACCTGCTGTTCTGGCTGTCGCTGTTTCCGTTCGCGACCGCATGGATGGGCGAGAACCACTATGCGATGCTGCCGTCGATCGCCTACGGCGTGGTGCTGCTGATGGCGGCGGTCGCGTACTGGGTCCTGCAGAGCGCGATCATCGCGGTGCAGGGGCCGGATTCGCTGCTGAAGAAGGCCGTCGGGCGTGACTGGAAAGGCAAGGTCTCGCCGGTGCTGTATCTGGCCGGCATTGGCGCAGCGACTCGGTCGGCCTGGCTGGCCCAATCCTTTTACGTGCTGGTCGCGCTGCTCTGGTTGTTGCCGGACCGCCGCATCGAGCGCGTGCTCGGCAACGCGAACGAATGAGGTTCAACCACAGCGCAAAGGAGCGACCATGTTCAATACCAAGCTCATTCTCTGTGCCGGCGCCGGCGTAGTCGCCCTGGTCGCGACCGCGGCGCGGGCGGATTCGTTCAACGTGAAGCCCGGCGCGTGGGAGAGCACGTCGACCTCCACCACGACCGGCATCATGATTCCGCAGGACATGCTGTCCAAGATGCCGCCCGAGCGACGCGCGAAGATCGAAGAGGCGATGCGCGCGCAATCCGGCAAGGCGCGCACGACGACGCACAAGTACTGCGTGACCGAGAAGGACCTGGACGAGGACCGGCTGTTCAAGGACCCGCGCGACAACCAGTGCAGCCGCAAGGTGCTGTCGAAGTCGAGCACCCGGATCGATATCGAGCAAACCTGCGGCGCCGCGCCGAACACGATGGCGATGCATGCGACGGTCGAAGCGACCAGTTCGACGAGCGTGACGATGACGGCGGACGGACAGATGCAAGGCGGCGGCAAGATGCACGTCGAAGCAAAGAGCCACTGGCTCGGCGCGAGCTGCGCCGGCATCGAAAAGGATTGAAGCGGCCGATCGCTGCTCAGCGTTCGGCCAGCAGCGTGCCGAGCGCCGCGCCCAGCGCGAGGTCCGGCACGTGGCCGAACGCATGCTGGCGCAGCCGCCCCTGGCGGTCGATCAACAGCAGCGTCGGCGTGCCCTGCATGCCGTAGGCGCGCATCGTCGCCGGGATGCCGCCGCGGCCGTCGGGCCGATCCACGGCTATCGGAAAGCGCAGCCGGTTCTCGTGGATGTACGCGGCCAGCGACACCGGCTGCATCGCCTCGTGGTGTTCGAACACCGTGTGCAGGCCGATCACCGCGAGGTCAGCGCCGGCGAACTGCTCGTGCACCTGCTCGGCTTGCGGCATGGCCAGCCGCACGCAGGCCGGGCACAGCATCTGGAACGCGTGCAGCAGCACGACCTTGCCGCGCAGACCGGAGAGGAGAAGCGGCGCGTCGGCGTTGAACCACTGGGCGACGTCGAGTTCCGGCGCGGGCAGCGCAGTTTCGGCCGAAGAATTCATTGTGTTCATCTCCGCAGTACGCGGCCCGGATTCATCAGATTCTGCGGATCGAGCGCCTGCTTGATCGCGCGCATCAGTGCGAGCGCGACCGGCGACTTGCGCTGTTCGAGTTCGTGCACCTTGAGGCTGCCGACGCCGTGCTCGGCCGAGATCGATCCGCCATGCGCCTGCACCGCGTCGAATACCAGTGCGTTGATCCGTGCTTCTTCGTCACGCAGGAACGCGGCGGTATCGACGCCCTCCGGCGCCTGCACGTTGTAGTGCAGGTTGCCGTCGCCCAGGTGCCCGAAGTTCACCAGCCGCACGCCGGGGATCGCCTGCGCCAGAGCCGCATCGGTCGCCGCGCAGAACGCCGGGATGCTCGACACCGGCAGCGAAATGTCGTGCTTGATGTTCAGCCCTTCCTCGACCTGCGCCAGCGGAATGCTCTCGCGCAAATGCCAGAGTTCCCGCGCCTGCGCGAGGCTTTCCGCGATCACCGCATCAAGCACGCAGCCGTCTTGCAGCGCGGCTTCCAGCAACTGCTCGAACTGCGCGCGCGCATGCGCCTCGGATTCATGGTCCGACGCTTCCAGCAGCACGCAGTACGGCGCATCCGCAAGCCGGGGCTGGCGCAACTGCGCGAAGTGGCGCGCGACCAGTTCGAGCGCAAAGCGGTTCATCACCTCGAACCCGGTCAGGCCGGCGCCGAGCCGGCGCTGCGCGAGCGCCAGCAGCGCGACCGCCGCGTCCAGCGACGGCAACGCCGCCCAGGCCGTCAGGCGCGCGGCCGGCAGCGGGTGCAGTTTCAGCGTCGCGGCGGTGATCACGCCGAGCGTGCCTTCCGAGCCGATGAACAGGTCGCGCAGGTCGTAGCCGGTGTTGTCCTTGCGCAGGCCCGAGAGGCCGTCCCAGATGTCTCCCTGCGCGGTGACCACTTCCAGCCCCAGGCACAGTTCGCGCGCATTGCCGTAGCGCAGCACCTGCGTGCCGCCGGCGTTGGTCGAAAGGTTCCCGCCTATCGTGCAGCTGCCTTCGGCCGCGAGACTCAACGGGAACAGAAAGCCGCTGTCTTCGGCGCGCTGTTGCACCGCCTGCAGCACGCAGCCGGCTTCCACCGTCAGCGTCAGGTTCGCCGGGTCGATCGCGCGCACCGCATTCATCCGCGTGAGACTGAGCACGACCTGGGTGCCGCTCGCGTCCGGCGTCGAGCCGACCACGAGTCCGGTGTTGCCGCCCTGCGGCACGATCGCGGCGCCTCCAGCCGCGCAGGAGCGCACCACCTCGGCGACCTGCGCCGTGCTCGCCGGCCGCACCACCGCGAGCGCCTTGCCGCGCACGCGGCGCCGCCAGTCCTGCTCCCAGGCCGCGAGGTCGCCTTCGGTCAGCACATGCGCTGGCCCGACCGCGCGGCGCAGCGAATCGATCAGCGCTTCGATCTGCGGTTTCATCGCGCGCGACTCGGCTGGGAAATCAGCCGCGCGAAGTGGGCGTGAGGGCGGCTGCGGCGGCGTGCGCGCTCTTCAGCCGGATCCGCACATGCAGCGCGCACGCGGTGAACAGCAGCAGGCACAGCGCGATCTCGACCATCGCGAGCCAGGCGCTCGGCGCCCGGTCGGTGGTTGCGCGCACCACGCCTTCGGCAAAGTACGGCCACACCAGCAGGCTGACCCAGCGGTAGGTGTACATGCGGTTCTTCAAGAGGCCTGCGAGCGGAATGCACAGCGGCAGCACCTTCAGCGCGAGCCAGGAGCCGCCAGGGCGCAGCGGCGCGAGCCACAGTTCCCATGAGAGCCCCAGCACGATCAGACCGAGCAGGCTGCCGACCGCGAGCCGACGCGTGAGCGCGACCGGCGCCGGCGGCGCGGACGCCGTGACGGGAGGCGGGCTGTTCACGGGCATGGCGATGGCATCATAGCGGCCATGACCCCGACCCCGAGGCTCGAGCGGTTGCTCCGGGACCTGGCCCGTTTCCCCTGGGCGACCACCGCGCAGACGCTGCTCGAGCGCTTTCGCGAAGACCGGCTGGGCCTGACCGCGAGCAGCCTGACCTTCACCACGCTGACCGCGCTGGTTCCGTTCTTCACGGTCGCGCTGGCGGTGTTCACCGCGTTCCCGATGTTCGGGCACATGGAACGGGTGCTGCAGAAATGGCTGATCGACAGCCTGATTCCGGGCAACATTTCGCGCCAGGTGCTCGGTTACCTGACGCAGTTCGCCGGTCAGGCGAGCAAGCTCGGCGCCGCCGGCCTGGCCGTGCTGCTGATCACCGCGATCGCGCTGATCCTGACGATCGACAAGACGCTGAACGCGATCTGGCGGGTGCGCCGGCCGCGGCCGCTGGCGCAGCGCGTGCTGATCTACTGGGCCGCGCTCACGCTCGGGCCGCTGGTGCTCGGCGGCAGTCTCACGCTGACCTCGTACGCGGTCACCGCGTCGCGCGGCGTGGTCAGCGCGCTGCCCGGCGGGGTGCGGCTGCTGCTCGACTCGATCGAGTTCTTCGTGTTCGCCGGCGGCATGGCGGCGATGTACCGCTACGTGCCCAACACCCAGGTGCGCTGGCGTCACGCCTGGATCGGCGGCCTGTTCGTCGCGATCGGCATCGAGATCGCGAAGAAGCTGCTCGCGCTGTACCTGGCCGCGGTGCCGACCTATTCGGTGGTGTACGGCACCTTCGCCACGCTGCCGATCCTGCTGCTGTGGGTTTACGTCTCGTGGATCATCGTGCTGCTGGGCGCGGTGGTCGCGGCCTACCTGCCGAGCCTCACGGCCGGCGTCCAGCGCCGCGTCGGCGGCCACGGCTGGCAGTTCCAGCTCGCGGTCGAGGTGCTGCAGCAGCTGCATCGCGCGCGCGCCCAGGGCCGGCACGGCATCGCCGGGCTGCAGCTCGCACGCACGCTGCGCGTCGATCCGCTGCAGCTCGAACCCGCGCTCGAAGCGCTGGCCGCGCTCGACTGGATCGGCCAGCTGACCGAGATGCGCAGCGAGACCGAGCCGCGCTGGGTGCTGCTCGCCGACCCGGACGCAACCCCGCTCGAGCCGCTGATCGCGCGGCTGCTGCTGGAGCGCACCGCGTCGGTCGATAATTTATGGAAAAACGGCCTGACGCCGGCTCTGTATCTGCGCAGTATGCTATGAAAAACATAGTATCTGCATATTCAAAGCGATTTTGACCGCCAACGGAGGAGAACAATGGGAACGACTGCAATGGTACTGACGCTGTTCATCGCCTGGACGCTGCTGTTGCTGGTCCTGATGGAAGTGCTGCGCGGCGCGCTGGTGGCGCGCCGGCGCGTCGCCGCGAACGCGTTCAGCCCGGATAACGCGAATCTGTCGCCGTTCATGCAACGGCTGGCGCGCGCGCACGCCAACTGCGTGGAGAGCTTCCCGGTGTTCGGTGGCCTGATGCTGGTGGCGCTGCTGCTCGGGCGCACCGGCGTGACCGATCCGCTCGCGCCCTGGCTGCTGGCGGCGCGTATCGTGCAGTCCTGTGTGCATCTGTCGTCACTGAGCGTGGCCGCGGTCAACGCACGCTTTGCGGCGTTCTTCGTGCAGACGCTGATCGCGATCTACTGGACCTTGGCGCTGCTGTTCGGATAGGCGCGGCGCAGTCACCCGCTTTCGATGCCGGATCGGCGCGCTGCGCCACAATCGCACCATGCCCGACGTGAACAGTCCGCCCGATTCGACCCCGCGCCGCGTGGTCTGCCTGTGCGCCGCCTGGTGCGACACCTGCCGCGACTACCGCGCGACGTTCGATGCCGCGGCGGCAGCGCGCCCGCAGTGGCAGTTCCGCTGGGTCGACATCGAGGACGAAGCCGATCTGGTCGGCGACCTGGACATCGAAACCTTTCCCACATTGCTGGTCGCCGACGGCGCGCTGCTGCGCTTCATCGGGCCGCTCGCGCCGCAGCCGCAGACGCTGGCGCGGCTGCTCGACGGATTGCCGAGCGACGGGCCGGGCCTCGCCGCGGAGCCGGACGTTCAGGCGCTACTGGACAGCCTGCTCAGCGCTACGTCACGCTGAACGGCGCGTGCAGAAAGCCGCGAAAGCGCGCGCGGCCGCCGCGCGTCGGCGCCGCGGTGAGCCGGTAGCCGGGAAAGCGCTGCAGAAAGCGGCCGATCGCGGTCCGGCCTTCCAGCCGCGCCAGGCTCAGGCCCGCGCACTGGTGGATGCCGAAGCCGAACGCCAGATGCCGGTTGGCCTGCCGCGCGAGGTCGAGCCGCTCCGGATCGGCGAACTGCGCCGGGTCGCGGTTCGCCGCGCCGATGCAAAGCGTGATCAGCGCGCCCACCGGCAACGGCACGCCGCCGATCTCGCACGCGACCAGCGCGCGCCGGTTGCCGAGCTGGTTCGACGACTCGAAGCGCAGGAATTCGTCGACAGCGAGCATCAAATCGGCCTCCAGCCCAGATGGATCCTGCGCACGTTGCTTCAATTGCGATAGCAATCGATCCTTCTCCTGTGGCCATTCCGAGAGCGCGACCAGCGCGTTGCCGATCAGATTCGTCGTGGTCTCGTGGCCGGCGTTCAGGATGAAGATGCAGTTGTGCAGCAACTCGAACGCCGACAGCGGTTCCACGCCGGCCTGGCCCGCGATGAGCCGCGTCAGCACGTCGTGCTCCGGGTCGCCCGGGTGCTGCCGGCGCTCGGCGATCAGCCGCTCCAGGTACGCGCCGAACTCGCGCACCGCGCGGTTGCCGAGTTCCTCCTGCTCCACGTTGAGCTGCGGCTCGAGCGCGCCGAGGATCGCGAGCGACCAGCCGCGCAGCGGCCCGCGGTCCGCATGCGGCACGTTCAGCAGGTTGCCGATGATCTCGACCGGAATCGCCGCGGCGAAGTCTTCAACCAGATCGCCGCCGCCGCGCAGCGCGATCGCATCGAGCAAGCCGTCGACCAGCGCAATGAGGCCGGGCTCCATCGCGGCGATCGCGCGCCGCGTGAGCGCGCCCATCATCAACTGGCGCACCCGCGTGTGCAGCGGCGGGTCGTTGAACACCAGGCTGGTCGTGTGATGCTGGAACAGGGGTGCAGGCGCCTCGCGGCTGCCGAACGGCGGGTGGTTGTACTTCGGGTCGAACTCCACATGCTTGTCCGACGAGAAGCGATGCGCGTCGCGGTACACCGCGACCAGATCGTCGTAGCGGGACAGGAAGAACGAGCCGTCCGGCATGTGCCGCACCGGCTCGCGCTCGCGCAGCTCCGTATACACCGGGTACGGGTTCGCGTAAAAGTCCTGCGGCAGCGCGCGCAGGTCGAAGCCGGCGGCGATCTCGCGGGCGCGCTCGGGTGTCATGGGCGGCGTGATCGCGGCCGTGCCGGAAACGGTGGGAGTCATGATGCAGCCTCCGGGGTTCGATGCAGATCCTGCGGTGGTTCCATGGTAGTCCGGTCGGGCCGGCACCGCGTTGCTGGCGCCGATCGGAACCGCGAGGTATCGTTGCGACAGATGCGCCGCCGTCGATGCAACGGCAGCGGCCGCGGATGAAACCAATGCACGAGGATGCCTGCGATGGCGCGCGATGAAGGGCTGGAAGAACTGATCCGCGACGACCTTCGGTCGGTGCACGGTCTGGCCGAGCGGGCCATGTTCGGCGGCTGGGCCTGGCTGCTGTGCGGCCATCTGCTGTGCGGCGCGCGCCAGGGCAGTTTGCTGGTGCGCCTCGGCAAGGGGCGCGATGCGGCGGCGCTCGGCAGGCGGGGCGTGGCGCCGGCGGTGATGGGCGGACGCACGATGTCCGGCTGGGTGCGCTGCAACGCCGATGCCTACGCCGACGACGCGGTGCGCGGCGAGCTGCTTTCACAGGCGGTCGAGTTCGTCCTCTCGCTGCCGGAGAAGCCGCTGCGTTGAGCGCAGACAGTGCCGCGCCGTTCCGATCGAAACGCACCGACCCCGAGACCGATGGCCGACCTGACCCCATCTCGCCCGCCGCCCGCGGCGCCGCTTTGCATCGGCATCGTCGCCTGTTCCTCCGAAGGCGCGGCACTTTGCTACCGCACGATCTGCGCCGAGGCCGTGCAGGCGATGGGGCCGCACGCGCACCCCGAGGTGCTGCTGCACGGCCATTCGCTCGCGGCTTATGTGGACTGCCTTGACGCCTCCGATCTGGCCGGCGTGGCCGCGCTGATGCAGGATTCCGCGCACAGGCTCGCGCGCGCCGGCGCCGAGTTCCTGATCTGCCCCGACAACACGGTCCACCAGGCGATGCACCTCGTCGTTCCGCAGTCGCCGCTGCCCTGGCTGCACATCGCCGACACCGTGGCCGCGGCGGCGAAGGCGCGCGGCCATGCGCGGGTCGGCGTGATGGGCACGCGCTGGCTGGTCGCGAGCGAGGTCTATGCGCAAAGCCTGGGCCGGTTCGACATCGCCTGCGTGCGGCCAGGCGCCGCCGATGTCGCCGAGACGGATCGCATCATCATGGACGAGCTGGTCGCCGGCGATATCCGGCCCGCCAGCACCGAGCGCCTCTGCGCCGTCACCGAGCGGCTGCGCGCGCAGGGCTGCGACGCGGTCGTGCTCGGCTGCACCGAACTGCCGTTGGCGCTGTCGGATCGCAACTCGGCGCTGACTACGCTCGACTCGCCCCGGCTGTTGGCGCGCGCCGCGATTGCGCATGCGCTGAACGGCGACCGCCGCGGCGGCGTGGCGGGCCGGACGCCGGCACGGCCCTAAAGGCGAACAAACCGCCGCCGGCCGGCGCGCGACCGCGTGCCGGCTTCGCGGCTACATAGGGATCGCCATTCGCGCAGCCAGGTTGACCATGATCCAGATCGTGCCGAACACCATGATGATCAGCAGCGATGCGGAAAACAGGATCAGCCACAGGTCTTCACGCTTGCGCTTCAGGCCGATGTGCAGGAAGAAGCGAAAGTGCACCACGACCTGGATCAGCGCCAGCACGCCGATCGTCACCATCAGTGCCGTGTGCGCCGCCCAGTGCCACTGCACCATCGCAAACGGCACCAGCGTCAATACCAGCGCCAGCGCCAGCCCCCACACATAGGACATCAGATCGCGCCGCTCGGCCGCGCTGCGCACACGCGGCGCGTACCTGCTTGGAATTTCGCTCATGCCAGCCCCGCCAGATAGACCACGGAAAAAATGAAGATCCAGACGATGTCCAGGAAGTGCCAGAACAGCGCCAGCCTGAGCAGACCGAGTTTGGTCTTGGTGTCCAGCCCATGGACCGCGATTTGCCCGAGCATGCAGACCAGCCAGATGCAGGCGGCGGTCACGTGCAGGCCGTGCAACGGGACGAGGTCGAAGAACGCGGACAGATAGCCGCTTCGCGTCGGCACGCCGCCGGCCGCGAACATGGTGCTGAAGTCATTGAGCTCGAAGCCGAGGAACGCCAATCCGAGCACCAGCGTCACGAGCAGCCAGCCGACCAGCGCCGACGTGGGATGCTTGTATTTCAACGCGACAGACGCCATGCCGAACGTGAAGCTGCTCGCCAGCAGCAGCATGGTTTCGATGAAGACCGGACCCAGGTGGTACAGCTCGCGCGGCCCGGGGCCGCCCGCGGTGCCCGACACCAGGGTCGCGTAGGTGGCGAACACCATGCCGAAAATGATGGCGTCGCTCATCAGAAACACCCAGAAGCCGAACAGCATCGACTCGGCCTGCGTATGCGCCTCCTCATGTTCGGTCCCGAGGTTTATGCCGGGGTACTGAAAGATCTGCTTGTTCTGGCGTGCCTCGAGGTCCAGGAACGGGTGCTGAAGAATTCCATTGCTCATGTCGGCGCTCCCACCGTCTCGAGCGCGGCGCGCCCCCGGTTTGCGCTCGTGCCCTCCTTGCCGCGCGTAATGGGCTGGGCCGCGCGCGCTGCATGCACCCAGCGTTGATGCTCCCGGCGTACCTGTTCCGCGGGAATGATCTGGACCGTCTCGCGTTGAAAGCCGCGCACGATCAGCGCGACTATGGCCACCAACGCCGCCAGGATCACCAGCCACCAGATGTGCCAGACCAGGCCGAACGCGAGCAGGAAGCCGGTGCCGCCGAACACCGGCCCCAGCGCGCTGTTCTTCGGCATTTCGATGTCGACGTATTCGTCGGGTTCCTGATAGCCCATGCCGAATTCCTTGGCGGCGGTGAAAGCGTCGCGGTCGTTCACGATCGGTATGACCGGGAAGTTGTATTCCGGGGGCGGCGCCGACGTCGCCCATTCGAGGCTGCGGCCGTCCCAGGGGTCGCCCACGTAGACGCGGTTCTGCTCGCGCTGCCTGATCGACACCCACAACTGGATCACCAGGCTCGCGAGCCCCGCGCCGACCACCAGCGCGCCGACGAAGGCGACGATTTCCATCGGCACGTAACGGGCCTGCTCATAGGCCACGCTGCGGCGCGGCAGCCCCATCAGACCCAGGACGTAGAGCGGGAAGAAAGCCCCCATCCAGCCGAAAATCCAGCAGTACGCCGAGATCTTGCCCCAGCGCTCGTTCAGGCGGAATCCGAACGCTTTCGGAAACCAGTAGGTGTATCCGGCCAGCATGCCGAACAACACCCCGGGCACCGCCACGTTGTGGAAGTGCGCAACCAGAAACACGGTGTTGTGAACCTGGTAGTCGAGGATCGGGTTCGCCAGCATGACGCCGGTGATGCCGCCGATCACGAACAGGAACAGGAACGCGATCGCATAGATCATCGGCACCCCGAAGCGCACGCGGCCGCGGAACATCGTCGCCATCCAGTCGTACACCTTCACGCCGGTGGGAATACCGATGAACATGGAAGCGATGCCGAAGGCCGCGTTGATATGGCCCGACTGCCCCATGGTGAAAAAGTGGTGCAACCAGACCAGGAACGACAGGAACGCGATCGACATGGCGGCCCACACCATCGACTTGTAGCCGAACAGCGCCTTGCCGGAAAAAG
This sequence comes from Burkholderiaceae bacterium, assembly GCA_030123545.1. Classification (NCBI taxonomy): domain Bacteria; kingdom Pseudomonadati; phylum Pseudomonadota; class Betaproteobacteria; order Burkholderiales; family Burkholderiaceae; species Burkholderiaceae bacterium. Next base: position 1,637,889 of record CP126124.1, read on the forward strand.
TCGAAAAGACTTCGGAAAAAATACCGAAACCGGGCAGGATCAGGATGTAGACCTCGGGGTGGCCGAACAGCCAGAACATGTTCGCGAAATTCATCTGGTTGCCGCCCAGCCCATTGGTGAAGTAGTGGAAGCCGAGGTAGCGGTCCAGCGCCAGCTGCAGCGTCGCCACGGTCAGCGGCGGCATCGCGAAAATCATCAGGATCGCCGTGCAAAGCGCGGTCCAGGTGAACAGCGGCATGCGGTACAGCGTCATGCCGGGCGCGCGCTTCTTGTAGATCGTCACCGCGAAGTTGATGCCGGTGAGCGTTGTGCCGATCGATGTCACCGAGAGCGCCCAGATCCAGTAGTCCACCCCCACGCCCGGGGTGTACAGCGCCTCGGTGTAGGGCGGGTAGCCGAACCAGCCGCCGGTGGAAAACTCGCCGACGACGAGCGAAATCATCACCAGCCCCGCGCCCGCTGCCGTGAGCCCCAGGCTGATGGAATTGAGCACCGGAAAGGCGACGTCGCGCGCGCCGATCTGCAGCGGCACTGCGTAGTTGATGAGCCCGGTGAGGAACGGCATCACCATGAAGAAGATCATGATCGTGCCGTGCGTGCTGAACAGCTGCGCGAAGTGGTCCGGCGAAAGAAAGCCGCCGCCCAGCCCGTCCGCTTGCTGCGCGCGCATCAGGATCGCCTCGATGATGGCGCGTGCCAGCATCACCAGCGCGATCACCACGTACATGATGCCTATTCTTTTGTGGTCGGTGCTGGTGAGCCAGTCGAACCACAGAGGGCGCCAGGCGCGGTAACGCGTCAGCAGCGCGACCACCACGATCACGCCGATGACCACGATCGCGGCGGCGGAGCTGCCGATCAGCCCGTTGATCAAATCGCCCCTGTTACCGCTGCGAAGCAGGGCCCAGAACGGGAACGCATCCTGGGCCAGCAGCCCCAAAGGGTGAACGAAAATGGCAGACAAGCTCATAGGACTACTGGCCTCCGGTGGGTGCCGGAGCCAGGGCGGTCGGCGCAAGCGGCGTGTCGTCCATGACCGACATCACCAGATCAGCGAAGAAGCCGGGCTTCACGCCGGTGAAATAGACATGGCCGTCGGGTGCCGTCGCTTGCGGCAGCGCCGCGCGCAGCTGCGCCTTGGTCCCTGGCGTTGCGAGGGCTTTCAACGCCGCTGCGTCCAGATGGACTCCGGTGCCGCGCACCTTCTGCACCCAGGCGTCGAACTCGGCCGGCGTCATCGCCACCGCGGCAAACTTCTGCTGGTGAAAGCCGTTGCCGTTGTACATGGTGTTCTCGCCCAGGAAGCGCCCCGGCTTGGCGGCCTCCAGATTGAGCTGCGTGACCATGCCGCCCATCGCATAAATCTGGCCCGCGAGCGCCGGAATGAAGAACGACTGCATCACGGTGGCCGACGTCAATTCCATCGAAACCGGCCGCCCGGAGGGAAACGCCAGCACGCCGACGCTGGCAATGCCCTGGTCGGGGTAGACAAAGAGCCACTTCCAGTCGTAGCCGATCACCTGCACGTGAAGCGGCGGCGCGCTCGACGCAATCGCCCGGTACGGGTCGTAGCGCTCGGTATTGCGCCACACCAGGACGCTCAGAATGATGACGATGACGATGGGGCCGCCCCAGGTGAAGAATTCGAGCGGCTTGTAGAACTTCCATCGGGGTGTGTACTTCGGCCCGGTCACGCCATACCGGTAACGCCACGCAATCCACACGGTGCCGACGAACACCGGCAGCGCGACGAAGATGAACAGGATCGCGACCACGATCCAGAAGTGTTCGCTTTCGGCCGCGGCAATCGGCCCCTGTGGATTGAGAAAACTCAGGTGCTCGGCGCCGCTGCAACCACCCAACACCAGCAGCGCACCACAGCAAGCGAACCAGCGGGCGACAGACCGCCGGCGCCGACCTTGCAAGCGCAGCACTGACGATGAAAACTCGGACACACGCGCTCCCATCCGGCCGTTGCACGGCCGAGAAAAACATTCCAACCGCGAACCCTCGACTGAATCGAACGCTCACATGACAGCAGACTGTGTGGTTCGCTTCGTGTTTGAAAGTTCCGGACCTTGCAGGTGACCCTGCTGCGCGGGCGGGTTGAGCTTGACTCCCGGTTTGTATTGATTTATTCGCGCGAAGTGCATGTCGATCGACGAGGTCCGTGCGAGTACATTGGCCGTGGCCAGCAGCACACCCGTCATGCCCAGATACATCGCCTTCCTGCGCGGCGTCAGCCCGATGAACGCGAAGATGCCTGAACTGAAGGCCTGCTTCGAAGCGGCGGGCTTCACCGACGTGCGCACGCTGCTCTCCAGCGGCAACGTCGCTTTCTCCAGCCGCGCCTTGACTGAGGCCACGCTCGCGCGGCGCGCCGAACTCGCGATGCAGGACGGGCTGGGCAAGGCGTTCGGCACCTTCATCCGCTCAAAGGCGCAGTTGCACGCGCTGCTCGCCGCCGATCCCTACGCGGCCTTCGACATCGATCCTGGTGCCAAGCGTGTCGTCACCTTTTTGCGCGAAGCCGTCCCGCCGGGCATCCTGCTCCCGCCCGCGCGCGACGGCGCGCGCGTGCTCAAGGCGGTCGGCCGCGAGGTCTACAGCGTCTATGTGCCGGGGCCGAAAGATCCGGTGTTCATGAGCCTGCTCGAGCGCCAATTCGGTCCGGACATCACCACACGCACGCAGGAAACCGTGCGCAAATGCGCCGGTGCATGAGGGTCGCCGGCAGGGGGGTTCGGGGGTCGGCCCGCCGCCCGCGACGACGCTTTGGTCAGCCGCGCAGGAAATCACGCAGCGCGAACAGCACGCCGTCCGGCGCCTCGGTCATCAGCGCGTGGCCGGCGGCCAGCGTCACCACTTTCGCATTGCGTGCCTTTGCCGCGAGCGCCGCCGCGGCCTTAGCCGGCGTCATCTGGTCGTATCGGCCTACTATAAAAAGCGTAGCGCACTGCACACGCTGTATCTGGGCTTCACCGGCTTTGTAGTCATCACAGGCCTTGAAGCCGGTGTGGAACAGGTTGTGCTGCCGGTTGCTCGCGAGCACGCGGCGCATCAGCGCGCGCGAGCCGCCGTAGAGCCAGGTGCCGGGGCCGAGCGTCGAGGGCGGCGGCGCGAGCGTCGAGTGCGAGAACACATTGACCATGGCTATCGCCTGCTGCGGCTGCTTTAACGACGCATCGAGCAGCGCCGGCGACACCTTCATCGGGAACGCCGTGCCGACTAAGGCGAGATGGCTGACCCGCTCCGGCGCGGTCGCCGCCGCTTCGAGCGCGATCAGCGAGCCGAAGCTGTGGCCGACCAGCGCAGCGCGCCGCACTCCTGCCGCATCCAGCAACGCGATGACGAAGCGCGCCGCTTCCTCGACCGAGCGCGGCGGCGCGCCGCTGCTGCGGCAATGGCCCGGCAGGTCGAGCGCGAGCACGTTCCAGCCGTGGTGCGCGAACCAGCGGCTTTGCAGAATCCAGACGCTGTGATCGTTCAGAACGCCGTGGATGAACATCATGGTCGGCTGCGCCGGGTCGAACGCCTTGCCGCCGGTGTAGCAGTAGGTGACGTGGCCGTGGACAGTGAGGTTCATGGTCAGGCTCCCGCTTTCTCGGCAGCCTTCAGCGCGCGTTTCAGGTCATCGATCAGGTCATCCGGGTCTTCCAGCCCGATCGACAGCCGTATCGTGCCCTGCGTGATGCCGGCCGCCGCCAGCGCCTCGTCGCTCATGCGGAAATGCGTGGTGCTGGCCGGGTGGATCACCAGCGAACGGACGTCGCCGACGTTCGCGAGATGGCTGAACAGGCGCAGCGTCTCGATGAACTTCTTGCCCTGCTCGCGGTTGCCCTTCAGGTCGAAGCTGAATACCGCGCCGGCGCCTCGCGGCAGCAGCTTTTTCGCCAGCGCGTGGCTGGGGTGCGATTCGAGCAGCGGGTGGCCGACGCGTGCGACGAACGGCTGGCCAGCGAGGAATTCGACGACCCGCTCGGTGTTCGCCACGTGCCGCGCCATGCGCAGCGGCAGGGTTTCGATGCCCTGCAGGATCAGCCACGCGGTGTGCGGACTCATGCAGGCGCCGAAATCGCGCAAGCCTTCGCGGCGCGCGCGCAGCAGGAACGCGCCGACGGTGCTCTCCTCGGTGAACACCATGCCGTGGTAGCCGTCGTAGGCTTTCGTCAGTTCGGCGAAGCGCCCGTCGCGCGCGGCGGCCGCTTCCCAGTCGAAGCTGCCGCCGTCGACCACCAGGCCGCCGATCACCGTGCCGTGGCCGGAGAGGAACTTGGTCGCAGCGTGGTACACCAGATCGGCGCCGTGGTCGAACGGCTTCATCAGGTACGGCGTGGTGAAGGTCGCATCGACCAGCAGCGGCACGCCAGCCTCGTGCGCGATCTGCGAGACGGTCGGGATGTCGAGCACGTCCAGCCCCGGGTTGCCGATGGTCTCGCCAAACAGCAGCCGGGTTTCGGGCCGGATCGCCGCGCGCCAGCCGGCGATGTCGCCGGGTTTGACGAAGGTGGTGTGGATGCCAAAGCGCGGCAGCGTGAAATGCAGCAGGTTCTGCGAGCCGCCGTACACCGCGGTGCTCGCGACGATGTGCCCGCCAGCGCCCATCAGCGTCACGATCGCCAGATGCAACGCCGCCATGCCGCTGGCCGCCCCGATCGCGCCGATGCCGCCTTCGAGCGCGGCGATGCGCTCTTCCAGCACGGCGTTGGTCGGATTGGTGAGCCGCGAATAGACATGGCCGGCGCGTTCCAGGTTGAACAGCGCCGCCGCCTGATCCGAGCTCTCGAACACGAACGAGGTGGTCAGGTGGATCGGCACCGCACGCGCGCCGGTGGCCGGGTCGGGCGCGGCGCCGGCGTGTACCGCCAACGTGTCGAAGCCGGGGTCTGCGTAGCCGGGCATGATGTCTCCAGGAGCTGTCGCGAACGTTGCCGACGGTCGCCGGCCCGCGCTCAGATGTTGCGGCGGCGGGCTTGACCCGGCTTCCCGTTCCGTGTTGAATGGTCGTGGAACCCGCATTGTGGGCCATGGGGGTTCCGGTTCTGGGAGCGCCGGCGCGATGCGGCCGGCGGCGGCCCGCAACGAGGAGAGCAGCATGAAAGTCAGCGACATCCTGCGCGTCAAGGGCAATACGCTCTACACCGTCACGCCGGACGACGCCATGGCCGAGGCCGTGCAGACGATGGCCGAGAAGGACATCGGCTCGCTCGTCGTGATGGAGCGCGGCGAGCTGTGCGGCCTGTTGACGTTCCGCGAGGTGATCCAGACCATCGTCAAGAACGGCGGCGCGGTCGGCACGTCCCAGGTGCGCGGCGCAATGGTCGAGCGCCCGCAGACCTGCAGCTCCGACACCGAACTCGACGAGGTGCGCCGCCTGATGCTGGACCACCATGCGCGCTACCTGCCGGTGATGGACAAGAAGATGCTGATGGGCGTGATCAGCTTCTATGACGTCGCGAAGGCCGTGGTCGACAGCCAGAACTTCGAGAACCAGATGCTCAAGGCCTATATCCGCGACTGGCCGGGCGGCGACGAAGGCGGCAACGGCTGAAAGCAGCACGGCAGGCCGCGGCGCACTCGCGGATAATCGTGCGCAATGAGCGGCAATACCTTCGGAACCCTGTTCGCCGTCACCAACTTCGGTGAGTCGCATGGACCGGCGATCGGCTGCGTGATCGACGGTTGCCCGCCGGATCTGGCGCTGGCCGAGGCCGACATCCAGCCCGACCTGGACCGGCGCCGGCCCGGCAGTTCCAAATACGTGACGCAGCGGAAGGAGCCGGATCGGGTCGAAATCCTCTCCGGCGTATATGAGGGCCGGACCACCGGCACGCCGATCTGCCTGCTGATCCGCAACGAGGATCAGCGCAGCAAGGATTACGGCAGCATCGCGCAGACCTTTCGCCCCGGCCATGCCGACTACACGTACTGGCACAAATACGGCCTGCGCGACCCGCGCGGCGGTGGCCGTTCGTCGGCGCGGCTCACCGCGCCGATGGTCGCGGCCGGCGCGGTCGCCAAGAAGTGGCTCGGCGAACAATACGGCTGCCGTTTTCGCGGCTGCATGGTGCAGATCGGCGAGATCGAGATTCCGTTCGAATCCTGGGACCATGTGCCGAACAACCCGTTCTTCGCGCCGGCGGCCGATGTGTCGAAGCTGGAGGCGTATCTGGAGGCGCTTCGCAAGAGCGGCGACTCGTGCGGCGCACGTCTGCGCGTGTCCGCGACCGGCGTCCCGGTCGGTCTGGGCGAGCCGCTGTTCGACAAGCTCGATGCCGACATCGCGTGGGCGATGATGGGCATCAACGCGGTGAAGGCGGTCGAGATCGGCGCCGGTGTGGATAGCGTCGCGCAGCGCGGCAGCACGCACGGCGACGCGCTGTCGCCAGAGGGCTTTCGCTCGAACAACGCGGGCGGCACGCTGGGCGGCATCAGCAGCGGGCAGGACCTGGAAGTCCACATCACGGTCAAGCCGACCAGTTCGATCCTCACGCCGCGCGAGTCGATCGACACGCAGGGGCGCTCGACCGAGGTCGTGACGCGAGGCCGCCACGACCCCTGCGTCGGCCTGCGCGCGGCGCCGATCGCCGAGGCGATGCTGGCGCTGGTCGTGATGGAACATGCACTGCGGCAGCGCGCGCAATGCGCGGATGTCCGGCTGCCGGTGCCGCCGATTCCCGCGGCGGCGCCGTAGCGGGCGAACACGGCGGCCGGGCACAGGCGCACGAACGATCAGGCAGTAACGGTCAGCCAGGCAGAACCCCGATGCAGTACACGCACCTTGGCAACACCGGGCTCGAAGTCTCGCGCATCTGCCTCGGCATGATGACCTACGGCAGCCCGCAGTGGCGGCCCTGGGTGCTGGGCGAGGCCGACGCGCTGCCGGTGGTCAAGCATGCGGTGGACCTGGGCGTGAATTTCTTCGACACCGCCGACATGTATTCGGCCGGCGAGAGCGAAGAGCTGACCGGCCGCTTCGTCAAGATGCTGTGCCGCCGCGAAGAAGTGGTGATCGCGACCAAACTGTACTTTCCGGTCGACATGGCCTTCCATGCCGACCGCGAGGCGCGCGGCAGTCCGGCGCGGCGCCCGAACCTGAGCGGGCTGGGCAGGAAGCGCATCTTCCACGCGGTGGACGCGAGCCTGCAGCGCCTCGGTTGCGACTACATCGATCTGTACCAGATCCACCGGCTCGATGCGCAGACGCCGATCGAGGAGACGATGGAGGCGTTGCACGACGTGGTCAAGTCCGGCAAGGTGCGCTACATCGGTGCCAGCAGCATGTGGGCCTGGCAGTTCGCGAAGGCGCAGCAGCTTGCGAAGGAACACGGTTGGACCCGCTTCGTCAGCATGCAGAACCACTACAACCTCGCGTACCGCGAGGAGGAGCGCGAGATGATCCCGCTGTGCCGCGACCAGCGCGTGGCGCTGATCCCGTGGAGCCCGCTCGCGCGCGGCTTCCTCGCCGGCAATCGCCAGCCTCATGATCGCGAACAGGGCGCGACTCCGCGCGCGAAGACCGACGCGTTCGCGCACAGTCTCTACTACCGCAAGAGCGACTTCAAGGTGGTGCAGGCGCTCGTGCGGCTGGCGCAGAAGAAGGGCGTGAGCCCGGCGACGCTCGCCTACGCCTGGCTGCTGCACAAGGGCGTGACCGCGCCCATCGTCGGTGCGAGCAAATCCTGGCAGATCGATCAGGCGGTTGCCGCGCTCGACGTCGCATTGTCGGCGCCGGAAATGGAACGGCTCGAGGCGCCTTACGAGCCGCATCCGGTGCTCGGTCATCACTGAAGCCGCCGCGCGCTACGATGTCGCGTCCGTGCAAGCAACCAACATGAAAACCGCACTCGTCATCAACGGCCCGAACCTGAACCTGCTCGGCACGCGCGAGCCGGCGATCTACGGCGCGCAGACGCTGGCCGACGTGCGCGCGCTGTGCGAGCGCGCCTGCGCGGCGCAGGGTCTGGTGCTCGACTTTCGCCAGAGCAACCACGAGGGCGAGCTGATCGACTGGATCCACGAGGCCGGGCGCGCGCAGGCCGCCGGCACGCTGGCCGGCGTGGTGCTGAACGCAGGCGCCTACACCCACACCAGCGTCGCGCTGCACGATGCGATCAAGGGGGCAGGCGTCACGCTGATCGAGTTGCACATCTCGAACGTGCATGCGCGCGAGGCGTTCCGGCATCACTCGTACATTTCGCCGGCGGCGCGCGCCGTGATGGCCGGCTTCGGCGTGCAAGGCTACGCGCTCGCGATCATCGGGCTGGCTGGCCTGGCCGGGGCGTGACCGGCGCGACGGGGCATCGATGAAGCTTGCGGTACTGTCCGACCTGCACCTGACCGTGGCCGAGATGGCCGTGCCCGAGCTCGATTGTGACCTCGTCATCCTCGCCGGCGACCTGGCGCGACCAGAGCAGGCGATCGCCTGGGCGCGGGCGTTTCCGCAGCCGGTGATCTATGTGCCCGGCAATCACGAGTATTACGGCGGCAGCTTCGACGGCACGCTGGCGCATCTGCGCGAACTGGCCGCGGGCAGCCGCATTCACGTGCTGGAACGTGACGAACTGCGTATCGCAGGCGTGCGTTTTCTGTGCTGCACGTTGTGGAGCGATTTCCGGCTCGGGATCGATGCCGAGCGCGCCGCGGCGATCGCGATCGCGACCGAGAAGGTGCGCGACTTCAGCCGGATCCGGCTCGCGGAGAGCGGCGATGCGCTGTTCACGCCGCTGCTGTCGCGCGAGCGCTTCGACGCGAGCGTGGCCTGGCTCGAAAGTAAGTTTGCCGAGCCGTGGGACGGCACCACGGTCGTCGTGACGCACCACGCGCCGTCAACCGGCAGCATCAACCCGAAGTACGTGGGCTCGCCGCTGAACGCCTGCTTCGTCTCCGACCTCGACGAGCGGCTGCGGCGCTGGCAGCCGCCGCTGTGGATTCACGGCCACCTGCACGACAGCTACGACTACCGGGTCGGCGCGACCCGCGTGCTGTGCAACCCGCGCGGCTATGTGCGAAACGGCGTGCCGGAGAACCCCACGTTCGATCCGAGGCTGGTGGTGCAGGTCTGATCCGGGCGTCGCTGCCGATAGCTTGTGGCAACGCTTTCGAAATCCTTCCGGACCCGGGATGCCGGCGATTGCGCTACCGGTCATAACCGGAAATACTTCGCGCTCCATTCGCCAACAACACGAAGAAAGGAAGACACCATGTTCCACCTGATCTGGATGTTCATCATCGGCATCGTCGTCGGGCTGATCGCCCGCGCGGTCACGCCCGGCGCCCAGCACATGGGCCTGCTGATGACCGGCGTGGTCGGCATCGTCGGTTCATACATCGGCGGCTTCATCGCGCGGATCTTCAGCAAGCCTGCCGAAGGCCAGATGTTCCACCCGGCCGGCATCATCCTGTCGATCATCGGCTCGGTCGTGCTGCTCGTCGTCTGGCGTTACGTCCAGTAGTGCAACCCCGTCGGCGCGGCGCGCGAATGCCGCGTTCAGGTAGTCCGGGGCGCGTGCTGCGTCCCGGTTTCTTTTCTCCACCAGTTCCCAAGGAGCCTCCATGACACTGAAATCGATTCTTCTCGCAGCCTCGTTCGCCGCCTTCGGGGCCGCCTCGTTCGCGCAGGCACCGGCCGCGGCGCCGGCAGCGCCGTCCGCCAGCGTGACGGCGACCTGCAAGGACGGCACCGAATTTTCGGGTGCCAGCCGCAAGGGCGCCTGCAAGGGGCACAAGGGCGTGAAGACCTGGCACAGCGATACGGCCGCTGCGGGCGCAGCGCCTGCCGCGGCGGCGGAACCGGCGGCCAAGGCTTCGAAGAAGGAGAAGGCGGCCAAGATGGCACCGGCGGCCACCGCCGCCGCCGGCGGCGGCGCCGGCAAGGTCTGGGTCAACACCAGCACCAAGACCTACCATTGCGAGGGCGACCGGTATTACGGCAAGACCAAGGTGGGCCAGTACATGACCGAGTCCGAGGCCAAGGCCCAGGGCGACCACCCGAGCCACGGCAAGTCCTGCTCCTGATCGCGCCTGAGGCCACAGCGCGCCGGCCTGGCTTCAGGTCGCGCGGCGGTGCTCCGGCGCGGCGCCGCGCGGAACGACGGGTACCGGCGCCAGCGGCGACGTCGGATTGACCTTGGGCTGACCCTGGGCGCCAGGCGCCTCCGGCTTCGATGCCGGGTGGCGCCGCAGGATATGGCGCGGCGGCGTGTCGGCGCCGGGCGGCGCCGGCAATGCGCTCTCGCCGCAGGCGGCGCGCACCGCCGCGCCCTGAATCGTCAGCGGGTATTGCGACGGATCCATCGCGGTGCGCGACTTGAAGTCGTTGTAAGAAGACCAGGCATTGCTGCAGGCCGCCGAATCGGGGTCGGGCGCGGCCGCGGCGCTCGTCGACAGCAGCATCAGTGCCGCGGCAATGGCGCAGATCAGGGAGCTTTCGCGAACGCCAAGCATCATGCAGTCCTCTGCTGCAAGCCTACGCCGGCCACGCCGGCCAATCCGGCGCGCGGCCAATTTTTGCGATCGGGGTATGGTTTCTAGTCGCGGAGGCGGGGGCCTCAGGCCGCGTCGCCTTCGACCGGCACGCAGCTGCAGAACAGGTTGCGGTCGCCGTAAACGTTGTCGACCCGGCCGATCGGCGGCCAGTACTTGGCATGGTGCGAGCGGCCCTGCAGCGCCGCGCCGACCTCGCGCGAATACGCGTGGCGCCATTCGCCCTGCAGCAGGCTCTCGGCCGTGTGTGGCGCGTTCTTCAACGGGTTGTCGTCCTGCGGCCAGTCGCCGCGCTCGATGCGACGGATTTCCTCGCGGATCGCGATCATCGCGTCGATGAAGCGGTCGAGCTCGGCCAGCGGCTCGCTTTCGGTCGGCTCGACCATCAGCGTGTTCGCCACCGGGAACGACAGCGTGGGCGCGTGAAAGCCATAGTCGATCAGCCGCTTGGCCACGTCCTCGGCCATCACGCCGCTGGTTTCCTTGAGTTGCCGCAGGTCGAGGATGCATTCGTGCGCGACGCGGCCTGATCGGTCGTTTTGGCCGTCTTGGCCATCTCCGCCTTCGCTCGCGTACAGCGTGGGGTAATGGTCCCGCAGGCGCGCGCTGACGTAGTTCGCGCTCAGGATCGCCGCCTCGGTGGCGGCCGTCAGACCGTCGGCTCCCATCATGCGGATGTACATCCACGAAATCGGCAGCACCGCCGCGTTTCCGAGCGGCGCCGCGCTGATCGCGCCGACCTTGCCGTCGGCCGGGGTCTGAGGCCGGTCGCCCTGGCCCGGCAGGCCGGGCAGGTACGGCACCAGATCTTCGACCACACAGACCGGCCCGACGCCCGGGCCGCCGCCGCCGTGCGGGATGCAGAAGGTCTTGTGCAGGTTCAGGTGGCTCACGTCGCCGCCGAATTCACCAGGCGCGGCCAGGCCGACCAGCGCGTTCAGGTTCGCGCCGTCGACGTAGACCCGGCCGCCGTGGCGGTGCACCAGCGCGCACAGCTCCTTCACCTGCGTCTCGAACACGCCGTGCGTGCTCGGGTAGGTGATCATCACGCAGGCGAGGTTCTTGCCGTGCTGCTCGCACTTGGCCTGCAGGTCGGCCAGATCGACATTGCCCTGCTCGTCGCACTGGGTCACGACCACGCGCAGGCCCACCATCTGCGCGCTCGCCGGGTTCGTGCCGTGCGCGCTGCTCGGGATCAGGCAGACGTCGCGATGACCCTGGCCCTGCGCTCGGTGGTAGGCGCGGATCGCGAGCAGCCCGGCGTACTCGCCCTGCGAGCCGGCATTCGGCTGCAGGCTCACCCCCGCATAGCCGGTCGCGGCGCAAAGCCAGGCGCGCAGTTGCTCGTCGAGCAGTCGATAGCCCTGTTGCTGGTCGCGCGGCGCGAACGGATGCATCTGCGCGAACTCGGGCCAGGTGATCGGGATCATCTCGCTGGTCGCGTTGAGCTTCATCGTGCACGAGCCGAGCGGAATCATCGTGCGATCGAGCGCGAGGTCCTTGTCCGACAGCGCCCGGATGTAGCGCAGCATGCCGGTTTCGGAGTGGTGCGTGTTGAATACCGGATGCGTGAGAAAGGCGCTGGTGCGGGCGAGCGCTGGCGGGATCAGCGAACCTGCGCCGCTTTCCAGCGCGGCGAAGCTCGGCAGCGCCTGGCCGTCCTTCGCGAAGATCTTCCACAGCAGCTCCACGTCGGCGCGCGTCGTGGTCTCGTCGAGCGAGATGCACAGGTACTCTTCCCATGTTTTTCGCAGGTTCGCCCCCATCGATACTGCACGACCAGCTATTGTTTTAGTAGCATCCCGGGTATGCAGCGACAGCGTATCGAACGTGGCCTGCTCGCGCAGCGGCGCACCGAGTTGCTTCAGCCCGCGCGCCAGGATCGCGGTGTAGGCGGCGACGCGCCGCGCGATGCGCGCGAGGCCCTGCGGGCCGTGGTAGACCGCGTACAGGCTGGCAATCACGGCCGGCAGCACCTGCGCGGTGCAGATGTTCGAGGTCGCCTTCTCGCGGCGGATGTGCTGCTCGCGCGTCTGCAGCGCAAGGCGGTATGCGGGCCGGCCGTGTGCGTCCACGCTGACGCCGACCAGGCGGCCCGGCAGCGAGCGCTTGAACTCGTCGCGGCAGGCCATGTAGGCCGCGTGCGGGCCGCCCGCGCCCATCGGCATGCCGAAGCGCTGCGTGGTGCCGACCACGATGTCGGCGCCCCATTCGCCGGGCGGGGCGATCAGCGTGAGCGCGAGCAGGTCGGCCGCGGCGATGAACGCGGCCTGCCGGGCGTGGGCCTTCTCTACGTAGGCGCGCAGGTCGCCGGGTTCGTCCAGACGACCACTCGTGGCAGGGTATTGCAGCAGCACGGCGAAGTACTCGCCTTCGAGCGCCGCGTCCCATTCCTCGTGCGAGTTCGCGAGCACGACCTCGATGCCCAGCGGCGCGGCACGGGTTTGAATGACCTCGATGGTCTGCGGGTGCGCGTCGCCGGCAACCACGAAGCGGTTGCTCTTCGCCTTGACCGAGCGCCGGGCCAAGGTCATCGCCTCGGCCGCGGCGGTCGCTTCGTCGAGCATCGACGCGTTCGCGATCGGCATCGCGGTCAGGTCGCAGACCATGGTCTGGAAGTTGATCAGCGCTTCCATCCGGCCCTGCGAGATTTCGGCCTGGTACGGGGTGTACGCGGTGTACCAGGCCGGGTTCTCCAGCACGTTGCGCAGGATCACGCCGGGCGTGTGCGTGCCGTGGTAGCCCTGGCCGATGAAGCTTTTGAGGATTTTGTTCTTGCCTGCAAGGCTTTTGAGTTCGGCCAGCGCCGCGGCTTCGGTCACGGCGGCCGGAATTGCCATTGTGTCTTTGCGCGCGATTGCGCGCGGCACGATGCCGTCGATCAACGCGCGGCGCGAGGGCGCGCCGACCACGGCCAGCATGCGCGCCTCGTCCTCCGCGGCTATGCCGATATGCCGGGCGACGAATTCGTCATGGTTTTCGAGGGCGGCGAGAGTGTCGGTGGCGTGGGCGGACGGCAGGGCCATGGTCGAGTCCAGCAGCAAGTGGGAGAGTGGGGAAGGGAGGGGAAAAGCGAAACGCAGCCAGCCAGGGGAAGGGCCGCGACTGCGCGGCCCCGGCCCGGCGGCGCTCAGCCGGCGTCGGCAAAGCGCGCGTAGCCCGCTTCGTCCATCAGCGCGTCGAGCTGCGCCGGGTCGCCGAGCTTGACGCGGAAGAACCAGCCGGCGCCCAGCGGGTCGCTGTTGGCCAGGCTCGGGTCGGCGCGCAGCGCTTCGTTGACTTCGGTCACTTCGCCGCTCACCGGCATGTAGACGTCGGCGGCCGCCTTCACCGATTCGACGACGCCGGCAGCGTCCTTCTGCGCATACGACTTGCCGACTTCGGGCAGATCGACGAACACCACGTCGCCAAGCGCATCCTGCGCATGCTTGGTGATGCCGACCGTTGCGATTGCGCCGTCGGTCTGCACCCATTCGTGGTCTTCGGTGTACTTGATCATCGTGGTCTCCGGAAAAAAAGGAATCAGGGATCGAATCGGGGAATGGACTTCAGCCGCGGACGTAGCGGTTCGCAACGAACGGCATGCTGCTGACCGCCATGGCTACCTGCTTGCCGCGCACCGACGCGAACAGCTCGGTGCCGGGCGCGGCGCAATCGGCGCGCACGTAGGCCATCGCGATCGGCTGGTTCAAGGTCGGGCTCAAGAGGCCGCTCGTGACCTGGCCGACCGCCTCGCCGTTCGCATTCGCGAGCGGCGCCGGCTCGCGCACCGGCACGCGCTCCTTCGCGACCAGGCCGACGCGCTTGCGCGTGACGGCGTTCGCGCCGCCCGCCAGCTGCGCGAGCACGCGGTCCGCGCCCGGAAAGCCGCCGGCGCGCGCGCCGCCGCTGCGGCGCACCTTCTGGATCGCCCAGGTGAGCGCGGCTTCGACCGGCGTGGTGTCGGCGGCTATGTCGTTGCCGTACAGGCACAGGCCCGCTTCCAGCCGCAGCGAGTTGCGCGCGCCCAGGCCGACCGGCTTGACCTCGGGCTGGGCCAGCAGCGCGCGCGCGAGGGTTTCGGCCTGCGCGCCCGGCACCGAGATCTCGAAGCCGTCCTCGCCGGTGTAGCCGCTGCGCGTGACGAAGCAGTCGCAGCCGGCGATTTCGAAGCGCCCGCCGGTCATGAACACCAGCGACGCGACGCCCGGTGCGAGTCGCGCGAGTGCGGCGGCCGCCTGCGGACCCTGCAGCGCGAGCAGCGCCATCTCGGGCATGGGCACGACCCGGCAGCGGCTGCCGATACGAGCCTGGATATGCGCAATGTCGGCCGCCTTGCAAGCGCCGTTGACGATCACGAACAGATCGCTGCCGCGGTTGAAGAACATCAGGTCGTCGAGGATGCCGCCGTCGTCGTTCAGCAGCAGCCCGTAGCGCTGCTTGCCCACCGCGAGATCGACCACGTCGACCGGCATCAACGTCTCGAATGCAGCAGCGGCATCGGCACCTTCCAGCCGCAGCTGGCCCATGTGCGAGACGTCGAACAGCCCGGCCGCGGCGCGGGTGTGCAGATGCTCGGCGAGCAGGCCGCTCTTGTATTGCACCGGCATTTCGTAGCCAGCAAACGACACCATGCGCGCGCCGAGTTCGACGTGCAGGGTGTGCAGCGGGGTGCGAAGAAGGTTCTGATCAGCGGTCACGGGCGGGCTCCTGGGGCTTCTGGCCATGCGGCGCGAACCATTCGCGCCGGGAACCCTGTTGTCCGCGTTACCTGAGAGATTCGGCGCCGCGGATGCCGGCGCCTTGCCCCTTCGGTGGGCCCGATCGGGTCGGGCCTCTCTCCAACAGAATCGCTGTTCGTCAGTCCTTTTGCCTGAGCGTTCGGCCTTCGGCGGTTTCGCACGCGAAACTCTCTCCTGACTCGCGGGATTCTACTGCCTGATGCGGGCTTGCGGTCGGCGCGATAATCGCCTCCCCAACGACTGGATAGACGGCGACAGGAGACGGAATGGAAACGCGGGATGCGATGCAGACACGATCGCCGGAGGGGCATGGCGATGCGGCAGCGATCACGAAGCTGTTCGAGGCCGAAACCTACGCCAAGGTCGGCTGGCGGCTGATCCCGTTCCTGCTGCTGTGCTACATCGTCTCGTACCTGGACCGCGTCAACGTCGGCTTCGCGAAGCTCGAGATGCAGCAGGACCTGCACCTGAGCAACACGGTGTACGGGCTCGGCGCCGGCATCTTCTTCATCGGTTACTTCCTGTTCGAAGTGCCGAGCAACGTGATCCTGCACCGGGTCGGCGCGCGCATCTGGATCGCGCGCATCATGGTGAGCTGGGGCCTGATTTCGGCGGCGACGATGTTCGTTTCGTCCGAAACCGGCTTCTACGCGATGCGCTTCCTGCTCGGCGCCGCCGAGGCGGGTTTCTTTCCCGGCGTGATCCTGTACCTGACCTACTGGTATCCGGCCGAGCGGCGCGGGCGCATGACTGCGCTGTTCATGACCGCGGTCGCGCTCTCCGGCGTGATCGGCGGGCCGATCTCGGGCTGGATCATGCATGGCATGGAGGGCGTCGGCGGCCTGCGCTCCTGGCAGTGGCTGTTCGTGCTCGAAGGCGTGCCGGCGGTGCTGCTGGGCATCGCCACGCTGTTCTATCTGGACGACCGCATCCACAGCGCGCGCTGGCTCACCGCCGAGCAGAAGGCGCTGCTCGAGCGCCGCATCGACGTCGAGAATGCCGAAAAGAGCGACCTGAAGATCGGCGCGGTGTTCAGGACGCCGCGCGTCTGGCTGATGGCGCTGATCTATTTCAGCTTCGTGATGGGGCTGTACGGCGTGAGCTTCTGGCTGCCGACCATCATCAAGGCGACCGGGGTCAAGGACGCGCTGCAGATCGGGCTGCTCACTGCGATCCCGTTCGCGTTCGCCGCGGTCGCGATGGTGCTGGTCGCGCGCCGCTCGGACCGGCACCGCGAGCGGCGCTGGCACGTCGCGATCCCGGCGCTGGCCGGCGCGGTCGGGCTGGTGCTGAGCGCGATCTGGGCGCACGACACGGTGCTGGCGATGGTCGCGCTGACCCTCGCGACCATGGGCATCCTGACCACGTTCCCGTTGTTCTGGAGTCTGCCGACCGCGTTCCTGGCCGGCACCGGTGCGGCCGCCGGCATTGCGCTGATCAACTCGGTCGGCAACCTGGCCGGCTTCGTCAGCCCGTCGCTGGTCGGCTGGCTGAAGGACCTGACGCAGAGCACCGACGCCGGCATGTACATGCTGGCCGGCTCGCTGGTGATCGGCGCGCTGCTGACGCTCTCGGTGCCGGCGCGGCTGGTCGACAAATAGCGCTGCGGCAGCAGGGCGCCGGGCGGCGCTCCGCGCGCCGCAGCGGATGCGCTGTCTACATCTCGCTGTAGTTCGGGCCGCCGCCGCCTTCGGGTGTCACCCAGACGATGTTCTGCGTCGGATCCTTGATGTCGCAGGTCTTGCAGTGCACGCAGTTCTGCGCGTTGATCTGCAGGCGCATTCTGCCTGCGCCTTGCGCTTCGTCGGGCACGAACTCGTACACCCCCGCCGGGCAATAACGCCCTTCGGGGCCGGCGTATTGCGGCAGGTTGATGCGCACCGGCACCGTCGGGTCTTTCAGCGTCAGGTGCGCGGGTTGGTTCTCTTCGTGATTGGTGTTGCTGATGAACACGCTGGAGAGCCGGTCGAAGGTCAGCTTGCCGTCGGGCTTGGGATAGTCGATCGGTTTGCACTTGGCAGCGGGCTTCAGTTGCACGTGATCGGGCTGCGCGCGGTGCAACGTCCAGGGCATGTGGCCGCGCAGCGCGTATTGCTCGAAGCCGTTCATCACGGTGCCCACCGTCAGGCCCTTCTTGAACCAGTTCTTGAAGTTGCGGTCCTTCTTCAACTCGGCGGCGAGCCAGCTGTTTTCAAACGCCTCGGGGTACGCGGCGAGCTCGTCGTGCTGACGCCCGGCCACTACTGCGTCGCAGGCGGCCTCTCCGGCCAGCGAGCCGGTCTTCATCGCCGCATGGCTGCCCTTGATGCGTCCGACGTTGAGGTAGCCCGCGTCGCAGCCCACCAGTGCGCCGCCAGGGAACACGGTCTTGGGCAAGGCCAGTACGCCGCCGGCGGTGATGGCGCGCGCGCCGTAGGATAGGCGCTTGGCGTTGACATTGCCCGCGTCGTCGGTGAAGTACCACTTGATGCGTGGGTGCGTTTTCCAGCGCTGGAATTCCTCGAACGGGCTCATGTACGGGTTGCTGTAATTCAAGCCGATCACGTAGCCGCAATA
This sequence comes from Burkholderiaceae bacterium, assembly GCA_030123545.1. Taxonomy (NCBI): domain Bacteria; kingdom Pseudomonadati; phylum Pseudomonadota; class Betaproteobacteria; order Burkholderiales; family Burkholderiaceae; species Burkholderiaceae bacterium. The sequence goes on from CP126124.1 coordinate 1,655,651, forward strand.
GACCTTGTTGTCCTCGGCGTGGTACAGGAACGCGCCGCCATAGGTCCGCTCGTCCATCGGCCAGCCGGCGGTGTGCATCACGAACCCGGGCGTGTGGCGGCTCCCGTCGATCTCCCAGATCTCCTTGACACCGATGGCGTAGCTTTGCGGGTCGCTGTGCGCGTCCAGCTTGTAGCGCGCAATCAGCTGCCTGCCCAGGCTGCCGCGCGAGCCCTCGGCAAAAATGGTGTACTTGGCATGCAGTTCCATGCCCAGCTGGAAGTGGTCGGTCGGTTCGCCGTTCTTGCCCAAGCCCATGTTGCCCGTGGCCACACCCTTGACGCTGCCATCGTCGTTGTAGAGCACTTCGGAGGCCGGAAAGCCGGGGAAGATCTCGACCCCCAATCCTTCAGCCTGCGCGGCCAGCCAGCGCACCACCTTGCCCAGGCTGGCAATGTAGTTGCCGTGGTTGTCGGCAAAGGGCGGCAAGAACAGGTTGGGCACGCGCGTGCCGCCGGTCTCGTTCAAGAAGACATAGGCATCCTCGGTCACCGGCTGGTTCAATGGCGCGCCCTTGGCCTTCCAGTCCGGAATCAGCTCGGTCAGCGCCTTGGGGTCGATCACGGCGCCCGAGAGAATGTGCGCACCCGGCTCGGAGCCTTTTTCGAGCACAACGACCGACACTTCCTTGCCCAGTTGCGCGGCGCGCTGCTTGATGCGGATGGCGGCGCACAGCCCGCCCGGGCCGGCGCCGACGACGACCACGTCGTACTCCATTGCTTCGCGCGGACCGAATCGGGCAAGAATTTCTTCAGAGGTCATGAGGCGTCTCGCAGGGTTCTGGTTCGATAATGGGACGGCCACCGAGGCACTGGGCGCGGGCCGGTCGCCGCACGGCAGGCCCCGATGATTTTATGCGGGGAAGTATGCGGGGAGCGGCGCCGTCCGCGCGGCCGGTCCCGACAACAGCGAGGGCACAGCATGGCTTACAGCATCGATCTCTCCGGCCGCGTGGCCTTTGTCACCGGCGCGTCCAGCGGCCTGGGCGCGCAGTTCGCGCGCACGCTCGCCGGCGCAGGCGCCGCCGTGGTGCTGGCGAGCCGCCGCACCGAGAAGCTCAAGGACCTGCGCGCGCGCATCGAGGGCGAGGGCGGCGACGCGCACGTGGTCGCGCTCGACGTGACCGACCTTCAATCGATCAAGGCGGCCGTCGCGCGCGCCGAGACCGAGGTCGGCTCGATCGACATCCTGGTCAACAACTCGGGCGTCAGCACCACGCAGCGCATCCAGGAGGTGGCCGAGGCCGACTTCGACTTCGTGTTCGGCACCAACGTGAAGGGCGCGTTCTTCGTCGCGCAGGAAGTGGGCCGGCGCATGCTGGCGCGCGCGCGCGGCGCCGCGCCGGGCAGCTACACCGGCGGGCGCATCATCAATATCGCGTCGATGGCGGGGCTGCGCGTGCTGCCGCAGATCGGTGTCTACTGCATGAGCAAGGCCGCGGTGGTGCAGATGACGCGTGCGCTCGCACTCGAATGGGGCCGGTTCGGCATCAACGTGAACGCGATCTGCCCCGGCTACATCGACACCGAAATCAACCACCGCCACTGGCAGACCGAGCAGGGCCAGAAGCTGGTGCAGATGCTGCCGCGCAAGCGCGTCGGCAAGCCGGCGGATCTGGACGCGTTGATCGTGATGCTCGCGAGCGACCAGAGCCATTTCGTCAACGGCGCGGTGATCGCGGCGGACGACGGCTTCGGCGTGTGAGCGCGCCGCACCTATTTGAATGAAATGATGCCGTAGTCGGCATGGATACTGCGTATTGCGCTATGTTATTTGTAGTAAACCCATGAGAATCGAAATCCCCGAAAAAAAGAAGTTCGTCTACGAGGCACGCATGTCGATCCGCTGGGGCGACATGGACGCGATGGGCCATCTGAACAACGCCAGCTATTTCCGCTTTCTGGAGACGGCGCGCATCGACTGGTTCCGTTCGCTCGGCTGCGAGCCGGATCCGTCCGGCGAAGGCATCGTGATCGTCAACGCGTTCTGCAGCTTCTACCGGCAGCTCGTCTATCCGGGCGACGTGCTGCTGAGGATGTACGTGAGCGATCCGGCGCGCACCACGTTCGAGAGCTGGGCCACGATGGAGCGCACCGACCTGCCGGGCGTGGTCCACGCGGCCGGCGGCGCGACCACGGTCTGGGTCGATTTCCACAAGCAGAAAGCGCTGCCGCTGCCGGACTGGCTGCGCGAGCTGGTCAGCTGACGTTGCCCGAGCGCGGCGCGCAGCACGCGCGCATTGACAGCCTTCGCTCACGCGCAGTATGCTCGACAGGTTTCAACCAACGGAGAATTCCGCTTTGGGCACAAGTTCCAGCGACAGTCCTCGACCTTGGGTCGACACCACTGCCTGAGCGGCCGCCCGGAATCCTCGTCTTCCGCCGCATCCGCGTCAGGCTTGCGGTGTCCTTGGCCGGTGAGCACCGGCCGCTCCTGATCGATTCTGTCCTGTCGTCGCGCGCCGGCTGCGCCCCGACCCGGGCGCGACCGCACGCGCTTGATGCTTCGCGCGCCGGCACCAGCCGGCATCGTATCGGCCTGCTCCATCGGCGGCCAGTTCGATGCTGGCGCGCGGCCGCCGTCGCGTCGCCGCGGCCATGAACTTGTGCGTTGATTGCGGATCAGTGCCGACAACGCCGGGAGTGGTCGCATGAACCTCATTCTGAAAAGCCTGTTCGTATCGTTCCTGCGCACGCGGCACACGATGCGCCATTTCCGCCGGCTGCTGATCCCGGATTCGCTCGGGGTTGCGGCGGTGCGGCGCGGCGGCGTCCCCGACGACCTGTCGCGCGAACTCACGCAGGCGGCCGACGACGACGCGACCACGCTGCTCGCGCGGCTGCATTCGCACGAGAGCGGTCTGAGCGAGGCCGAGGTCGAGGTGATCACCGAGCGCGTCGGGCCGAACGAGGTCGAGCACGAGAAGCCGCTGCGCTGGTGGCAGCACCTGTGGCATTGCTACCGGAACCCGTTCAACCTGTTGTTGACGCTGCTGGCGATCGTGTCGTACGCGACCGACGACATGCCGGGCACGGTCGTGATCGGAACGATGGTCGTGCTCTCCACGCTGATCCGCTTCGTGCAGGAGGGTCGCTCGAACCGGGCGGCCGAGCGGCTGAAGGAGATGGTCAGCAACACCTCGACCGTGATCCGGCGCGACGTCGCCGCCGAGGTGGTCGAAGTCACCGAGCGCTACTTGGAAGTCGCGCCGCACCTGCGCCCGCCGACTCGCGTCGAGGTGCCGATCAAGGCGCTGGTGCCGGGCGAACTGGTCGTGCTGTCGGCCGGCGACATGATCCCGGCCGATTGCCGCGTGCTGCAGGCCAAGGACCTGTTCGTGAGCCAGGCGGCGATGACTGGTGAATCGCTGCCGGTCGAGAAATTTCCCGATCGCCGCGGCGCCCCCACATGCAACCCGCTCGAGTTCAGCAACCTGCTGTTCATGGGCACGAACGTGGTGTCGGGCTCGGCCACCGCGGTGGTCGTCACCACCGGCAACCGCACCTACTTCGGCGCGCTGGCGACGCGCGTGACCGCCGCCGATCGCACGACCACCTCGTTCCAGGCCGGCGTCAACAGCGTGAGCTGGCTGCTGATCCGCTTCGCTGTCGTGATGGTGCCGGTGGTGCTGCTGATCAACGGCTTCACCAAGGGCGACTGGACCGAAGCGTTCCTGTTCGCGCTGTCGGTCGCGGTCGGCCTCACGCCCGAGATGCTGCCGATGATCGTGACCTCGACGTTGGCCAAGGGCGCGGTGATCCTCTCGCGTCAGAAGGTGATCGTCAAAAGGCTGGACGCGATCCAGAACTTCGGCGCGATGAACGTCCTCTGTACCGACAAGACCGGCACGCTGACGCAGGACAAGATTTTCCTGGAACGGCACACCGACGTGTTCGGCCAGGACTCGGACGACGTGCTGAAGTACGCGTATCTGAACAGCTACTACCAGACCGGGCTGAAGAACCTGCTGGACCGTGCGGTGCTCGACCACGCCGGCCTGCAGGCCGAGCTCAAGCTCGCGCAGGACTACCAGAAGGTCGACGAGATCCCGTTCGACTTCGAGCGCCGGCGCATGTCGGTCGTGGTGTCGGAGAAGCGCCACCACCACGAGCTGATCTGCAAGGGCGCGGTCGAGGAAATCCTCGCCGCCTGCACCCGGGTGCAGGTCGACGGGCACGACCTGTTGCTCGACGAAACCATGCTCGAGCGGGTGCGCAGCGTGACCGCCGATCTGAACGAGCAGGGCCTGCGCGTGGTCGCGGTCGCGATGAAGGAGGTGCCGCCGGACAAATCCACCTACGCGATCGCCGACGAGGCCGAGTTGACGCTGATCGGCTACATCGCGTTCCTCGATCCGCCGAAGGAATCGACCGCGCCGGCGCTGAAAGCCTTGACCGAGCACGGGGTCGCGGTCAAGGTGCTGACCGGCGACAACGAACTGGTGACGGCGAAGATCTGCCGCGAGGTCGGGCTGCCGTTCGAGCGCGTGATCCTGGGCCAGCAGCTCGACGATGTCGACGACGCGGCGCTGGCCGCGACGGTCGAGCGCTACAACGTGTTCGCCAAGCTCACGCCGCTGCACAAGGAGCGCATCGTGCGCACGCTGCGTGCCGGCGGCCACGTGGTCGGCTTCATGGGCGACGGCATCAACGACGCGCCGGCGCTGCGCGCGGCCGACATCGGCATCTCGGTCGACAGCGCGGTCGACATCGCGAAGGAGGCGGCCGACATCATCATGCTGGAGAAGAGCCTGATGGTGCTCGAAGAAGGCGTGCTCGAAGGGCGCAAGACCTTCTGCAACATGCTCAAGTACATCCGCATGACGGCGAGCTCGAACTTCGGCAACGTGTTCTCGGTGCTGATCGCCAGCGCGTTCCTGCCGTTCCTGCCGATGCTGCCGCTGCAGCTGCTGATGCAGAACCTGCTGTACGACATTTCGCAGATCGCGATTCCGTTCGACAACGTCGACGACGACCTGGTGCGCTATCCGCTGAAATGGAACCCGGGCGACATCGGCCGCTTCATGGTGTTCTTCGGCCCGACCAGCTCGGTGTTCGACGTGGTCACGTTCTGCCTGATGTGGTTCGTGTTCCATGCGACCACGCCCGAGCAGCAGTCGCTGTTCCAGTCCGGCTGGTTCGTCGTGGGGCTGCTCACGCAGACGCTGATCGTGCACATGATCCGCACGCCCAAGCTGCCGTTCATCCAGAGCCGCGCCGCCGGGCCGCTGACGGTGATGACGCTGTTCATCATGGCGATCGGCATCTTCCTGCCAATGGGGCCGCTGGCCGACTACTTCAAGCTGACCGCGCTGCCGCTGGGGTACTTCCCGTTCATGATCGGGATCGTGATCTGCTACATGCTGCTGACGCAGGCGATGAAGGCGTTCTACACGCGCCGATTCGGATGGCAATAGGGCGCCGACATGGGGTTCGACCTGATTTTCGAACAAAATCAGGCTACAGCCGGCATCAGTCGTTCGTAGTGCGCTACTGAAATAATAGCTACGTCTTCTGCCGCGGCACGCGACCCATCAGGTAGAACTCGGGGTTCGGCAGCATGTTCGAGAAGCTCGCGAGCCGGTTCGACAGGCCGAAGAACGCGGTGATCGCGGCGATGTCCCAGATGTCCTCGTCCGAGAAGCCGTGCGCGTGCAGTGGCGCGAAGTCCTCTTCGCCCAGCTCGTGCGAGCGCAGGCAGACCTTCATCGCGAAATCCAGCATCGCGCGCTGGCGCGGCGTGATGTCGGCCTTGCGGTAGTTCGTCGCCACCTGATCCGCGACCTGCGGCTTTTTCTCGTAGATGCGCAAGAGCGCGCCGTGCGCGACCACGCAATACAGGCAGCCGTTTGCGGCGCTCGTCGTCACCACGATCATCTCGCGGTCGCCCTTGGTGAGGCCGCTATCGCGGCCCGCCGTCTCGGGCTCCATCAGCGCGTCGTGGTAGGCGAAGAACGCGCGCCACTCGGCCGGGCGGCGCGCCAGCGCGAGGAACACGTTCGGCACGAAGCCGGCTTTTTCCTGCACCTGCAGCACCTTGGCGCGGATGTCGTCGGGTAGGTCCTTGATGGCGGCGGCGGGGTAGCGGTCGGTCATGGCGAGGTCTCCAAAAAGCGTCGGGCGATGCCGGCATCATAGGCGCGCAGGCTGTCGCCCAAATCGGTTCTGACATATCCCCGATCGCGCATGCGAGATCGAAGATTGAACTCCCGCAGGGCGGCGATACACAAACCGGCATGGCCCTGCGACCGGCATGTGCCTGCCGGTCCGACGTGTGCCTGCTAGTATTGCAACGTAGTCATCAAAGGAGAACCGCGTGAACAAAATCTATCCATCGGCCGACGCGGCGCTCAAGGGCGTCGTCAAGGATGGCCAGCTATTGGCGGTCGGCGGGTTCGGGCTGTGCGGCATCCCGGAGGCGCTGATCCAGGCGCTGCACGACAGCGGCGTGAAGAACCTGACCTGCATCTCGAACAACGCCGGCGTCGACGGCTTCGGCCTGGGCAAGCTGCTCGAGACGCGGCAGATCAAGAAGATGATCGCCAGCTACGTCGGCGAGAACAAGGAGTTCGAGCGCCAGTTCCTCGCGAAGGAGCTCGAACTCGAATTCACGCCGCAAGGCACGCTGGCCGAGAAGCTGCGCGCCGGCGGCGCCGGCATTCCGGCGTTCTTCACCCGCACCGGCGTCGGCACCGTGGTGGCCGAGGGCAAGGAAACGCGCGAATTCGACGGCCACACCTATCTGATGGAACGCTCGCTGGTGCCCGGCGTGTCGCTGGTCAAGGCCGCCGTGGCCGACAAGAGCGGCAACCTGCGCTTCAACCTGACCGCGCGCAACTTCAACCCGGCCTGCGCGATGGCGGGCAAGGTCTGCATCGTCGAGGTCGAGAAAATCGTCGAGATGGGCGAACTGGCGCCCGACGACGTGCATCTGCCCGGCATCTACGTGCACCGCATCGTGCTCAACGCCCATCCCGAGAAGCGCATCGAAAAGCGCACTCTCACCGAAGCCAAATGATTTTGCGGGGCAGACCTTCAGCGCTGTCCCCAACCGAATAGGAGAACCGACATGGCCTGGACCCAAGATCAGATGGCCGCGCGCGCGGCGCAGGAACTGCAGGACGGCTTCTACGTCAACCTCGGCATCGGCATCCCGACGCTGGTGGCCAATCACACCGGCAAGAAAGAGGTGTGGCTGCAGTCCGAGAACGGCCTGCTCGGCATCGGCCCGTTCCCGACCGAGAAGCAGATCAACGCCGACCTGATCAACGCCGGCAAGCAGACCGTCACGACGATTCCCGGCTCGTCGATCTTCGGCAGCCACGACAGCTTCGCGATGATCCGCGGCGGCAAGATCAACCTGGCCATCCTCGGCGCGATGCAGGTCAGCGAGAAGGGCGACCTGGCGAACTGGATGATCCCGGGCAAGATGGTCAAGGGCATGGGCGGCGCGATGGACCTGGTCGGCGGCGTGCCGAAGGTGATCGTGCTGATGGAACACGTCGCGCGCAAGAAGGATGGCACGACCGATCTTAAGATCCTGCCGAATTGCACGCTGCCGCTCACCGGCGTCGGCGTGGTGCACATGATCATCACCGACCTCGGCGTGTTCGATGTCACGCCCAAGGGGCTGAAGGTGCGCGAACTGGCCGACGGCGTGACGTTCGACGAGGTGCAGGGCAAGACCGGCGTCAAGCTGCTGCAGTAGCCGGCGCGTCCGGCTCGGCCGGCGTATTGCATCGTCGATCCGACATCGCTAAAGTCACTGCGGAGCGGCGGTCGACCGGACCGCCGCTGATTGATGCACCGCGAGGAGACACGCGATGGAAATCCGCAACCCGTCCCCGGGCCTGTACAACGAAGACCTTGCGCCGGCGCGCGAGCGCAACTGGGGCGCGTTCAGCATCTTCAACGTCTGGACCTCGGACGTGCACAGCCTGTGGGGCTACTACCTCGCGGCCAGCCTGTTCATGCTGTGCGGCAGCTTCGTCAACTTCATCCTGGCGATCGGCATCGGTTCGCTGGTGATCTACGTGCTGATGAGCCTGATCGGTTACGCCGGCGCGAAGACCGGCGTGCCTTATCCGGTGCTGGCGCGCTCGTCGTTCGGCGTCTGGGGCGCGAACCTCGCGGCGATCGTGCGCGCGATCGTCGCCTGCTTCTGGTACGGCGCGCAGACCTCGGCCGCGTCGGGCGCGGTGGTCGCGCTGCTGGTGAGGAACGACGCGATCATGGCGTTCCACCAGCACAGCCACATGCTCGGCCATTCCACGCTCGACGTGATCTGCTACGTCGTGATCTGGGCGCTGCAACTGTTGATCATCCAGAAGGGGATGGAGACGGTGCGCAGGTTCCAGGACTGGGCCGGCCCGGCCGTCTGGGTCGCGATGCTGGTGCTGGCGATCTGGCTCGCCGTGAAGGCCGGCGGCCTCTCGTTCTTCGACAACAGCATCCCGATGGACGTGCTGCTGGAGAAGACCAAGGATGTCGGCATCAGCGGCCAGCCGGGCACGTTCTGGGCGCTGATGGCGGTCGGCGCGACCTGGGTCACCTACTTCGCCGCGCTGTACCTGAACTTCTGCGACTTCTCACGCTTTGCGAAGAACCGCGAAGCGGTGACCCGGGGCAACCTGTGGGGCCTGCCGGTGAACCTGATCGCGTTCTCGCTGGTTGCCGGCATCACGACGATCGCCGCGTACAAGGTGTACGGCGAGGTGCTGCTGCACCCGGACGAGATCTCGGCCAAGTTCGACAGCTGGGTGCTCGCGGGAATTGCCGCGCTGACCTTCGCGGTCGCGACGCTGGGCATCAACGTGGTGGCGAACTTCGTGTCGGCCGCGTTCGACATCTCGAACGTGTTCCCGAAGGCGATCAGCTTCAAGAAGGGCGGCTACATCGCCGCGCTGATCGCGCTGGTGCTGTACCCGTTCGCGCCGTGGGAAGGCGGTGCCGCGCATTTCGTGAACGCGATCGGCTCGGTGATGGGCCCGCTGCTGGGCGTGATCCTGACCGACTACTACCTGGTGGCCAAGGGCCAGGTGAACGTGCCGGCGCTGTACCAGGAGCACGGCGAGTACCGTTACGAGGGCGGCTGGAACGTGAACGCGCTGGTCGCGACCGGCATCGGTGCGGTGTTTTCGACCATCCTGCCGACCTTCACCGATCTGCTGCCGTCGTGGTGGGGCATCTACGGCTGGTTCTTCGGCGTGGTGATCGGCGCGGTCGTGTACCTCGTGATGGCCACGCTGCGGCCGCGCCGGGTGGCGATGCGCGCGCCGGCCTGAGAAATAGCGGCGCCGCGGGTTCGGCCGGCGCCTTGCGCAGCCGGCCGGCTCAGCTCGCCTGCTGGTGCCGCGCGTAGATTTTCTGCATGCCGCCGATCCAGCGGTCGTAGTCCTGGCCCTTCGCCCTGAAATAGTCCAGCACTTGCGGGTGCGGCAGAATCAGGAACGTCTCGCCCTGCATCACCCGCGTCACCTCGTCTGCCACCTGCTCCGGCGTGAGGATGCCGTCCTGTCCCGCCGAGCCGCCGTCGCCCGGGACCATGCCCGAGCGCACCGCCTGCGGGCACAGGCATGACACCCGCACGCCGCGGCGCCCGTACGCAATGCGCAGCCACTCGGCGAACGCGAGCGCCGCGTGCTTGGTCACGCCGTACGGCGCGGACTCGACGATGTTGAGCAGGCCGGCGGCCGACGCGGTCACGATGAAGTAGCCCTCGCCGCGCGCGGCCATCTCGGGGACCACCGCGCGCGCGGCCCAGACATGGGCCATGCCGTGGATGCGCCACATGCTGTCCCATAGCGCGTCGTCGAGTTCGAAGCCGCCGGCGCGCCCGATGATGCCGGCGTTCGAGACGTAGACATCGACCTGCCCGAAGCGCCGGCGCGCCGCCTCGACCAGCGCCTGGATGTCGGCTTCGCGGCCGACGTCGCAGCGCACCGCCAGCGCGGTGGGGCCGATGTCGCGGGCCAGCACCTCGGCCGGCGCGAGGTTCAGATCGGCCAGCACCACGCCGCGCGCGCCGTCCGCCGCAAAGCGCTTCGCGATGCCGGTGCCGATGCCGCTGGCGGCGCCGGTGACGATCGCGACCTTGTTTCGTATGTCCATTGCATGCTCCTGTGAGTCCAAAGTATCGGGCCTGGGCTTGTGCTGTGATGCCGCGTAAGCGACAGCAAGCCGGGGGTCAGCGGCCCCAAAAGGACCTTTCCCACGGCAAGCGCGAATCAATGCTTGACCTTCCCATGGTGGAAAGGTCAACAATGAGCGTGCAACAAAGGAATTGCCATGTCAGACCACAAAGCTTCCCCGGGCGCCGAGCCGCCTGCCGACCCACACGCGCATCATGGCCACGCGGCCCATGATCACGCGGCCCACGCCCATCATGGCGTGCATCCCGATACGGCGGGCATGAAACCCGCTCCGGCGGGCGCCACCGATGTCGAGTACACCTGCCCGATGCACCCCGAGGTGCGCCAGATGGGGCCGGGCCACTGCCCCATCTGCGGCATGGCGCTGGAGCCCGTGGTGGCCACGGCCGAGCAAGGCGAGAGCCCCGAGTTGCGCGACATGACGCAGCGCTTCTGGGTCGGGCTGGCGCTCACGGCGCCCGTGTTTGCCCTGGAGATGGGCGGGCACCTGATCGACATTCACCACCTCATTGCGCAGCAAACCTCGAACTGGGTGCAACTGCTGCTCGGAACGCCGGTCGTGCTTTGGGCCGGCTGGCCGTTCTTCGTGCGGGCATGGGCATCGGTGAAAAACCGCAGCCTGAACATGTTTTCGCTGATCGCACTCGGCACCGGGGTGGCCTGGATCTACAGCATGGTGGGGACCATCGCACCGCAGCTCTTTCCTGCGGCGTTCCGTGTGGGGGACGGCTCCGTGGCGGTCTATTTCGAGGCGGCCGCCGTGATCACGGTGCTCGTGCTTCTCGGGCAGGTGCTCGAGCTGCGCGCCCGGGAGAAAACCTCGGGCGCCATCCGTGCGCTGCTGGACCTGGCGCCCAAGCATGCGATGCGGGTCAAGCCCGACGGCAGCGACGAGCACGTGCCGCTGGAGTCGGTGCAGGTCGGCGACCTGCTGCGCGTGCGCCCCGGCGAGAAAGTCCCGGTCGATGGCGCGGTCGTCGAGGGCAAGAGCAGCGTCGACGAGGCGATGGTGACCGGCGAACCGATGCCGATCGCCAAAGCGCCGGGCTCGCAGGTCGCGGCGGGCACGCTGAATCAGACCGGCGGCCTGGTCATGCGTGCGGAAAAGGTCGGCGCCGATACGCTGCTCGCCCAGATCGTCCACATGGTGGCCTCGGCGCAGCGCAGCCGCGCCCCCATCCAGCGCATGGCCGATCAGGTGGCGAGCTGGTTTGTTCCGCTCATCATCGGGATTGCCGTGCTGACCTTTGTGGCCTGGCTGATGTGGGGGCCGAGCCCGGCCTTCACCTACGCGCTGATTTCGGCGGTGTCGGTTCTCATCATCGCCTGCCCGTGCGCCCTGGGTCTTGCCACGCCCATGTCCATCATGGTCGGGGTGGGGCGCGGTGCCCAGGTCGGCGTGCTGGTCCGCGATGCCGAAGCCCTGGAGCGCATGGAGAAAGTGGACACCATGGTGCTGGACAAGACAGGGACTTTGACCGAGGGCCGGCCACGGGTGACGCAGATCGAGCCGGCGCCCGGATTCGATCGCGACACGGTGCTCCAGCACTTGGCCAGCGTGGAGCGCGCCAGCGAGCACCCGCTGGCCGCCGCCATCGTCGCGGCCGCCCAGGAGCGCAAGCTGACGCTGTCGCCGGTCACGGATTTCGACTCGCCGGCCGGCAAGGGCGTGGTCGGCGCGATCGAGGGGGTACAGGTCGTCTGCGGCAGCGCCAGGTTCCTTGCAGAAAAGGGCATTGATGTGGGGAGCCTCATGGCTGCGGCAGAAGCGGTCCGGGCCCAGGCCGCCACGGTCATCTTCGTCGGCCTCGGCGGCAAGCTCGCCGGATTCGTCGGCATTGCCGACCCCGTGAAGGAAAGCACGCCCCAGGCCATCAAGGCGCTGCGCGCCGACGGCATTCGGGTCGTGATGCTCACCGGCGACGGCCAGACGACGGCGCAAGCGGTGGCCAGGGCGTTGGGCATCGACGAAGTCATTGCCGACGTGCTTCCGCAAGACAAGGGCCAGGTCGTGCAGCGGCTGAAGTCCGAGGGGCGCATCGTGGCCATGGCCGGCGACGGCGTGAACGATGCACCGGCGCTCGCGGCCGCTGACGTCGGCATTGCGATGGGCACCGGCACCGATGTGGCGATGGAGAGTTCCGGCGTGACCCTGCTCAAAGGGGACTTGCTGGGCATCGTGCGCGCCAGGCGGGTGTCGCAGGCGACGATGCGCAATATCCGGCAGAACCTGTTCTTTGCCTTTGTCTATAACGCCGCCGGCGTTCCTCTGGCCGCGGGTGTGTTGTATCCGTTCTTCGGCATCCTGCTGTCGCCGGTGGTGGCCGCCGCGGCGATGGCGCTATCGTCGGTCAGCGTCATTGCCAACTCGCTGCGATTGCGGGGCGCGCGCATTGATGCGTAGCGCTATCGACCAGAACGCGTGTTGGCTTGCGATGCTTTCCACCATGGAGAAACCCATGAAAATGCTTCCCTGGCCAGCGGCCACCCCGTCGCGGCGACGTTTCGTTCAGGGCATCGCCATGGGCGGCGTCGCCGCCAGTTTTGACCTGCTGCGTCCTTCGAACGCCTGGGCGCTGACCAGCCCCAGCCATCCTGCGGTCCTTAGCGGCACCGACTTCGCGCTCGACATCGCTGAAACGCTGGTCAATTACACCGGTGCGGCGCGCCTGGCTACCACCGTGAATGGCGGCATCCCCGGCCCGACCCTGCGCTTGAAGGAAGGCACCACGGTGACCCTGCGCGTCACCAACCGGCTGCGCGTGCCGACCTCGATCCATTGGCACGGCATCATCGTGCCGTTTCGCGAGGACGGCGTGCCCGGCATCAGCTTCCCCGGCATCGCGCCGGGCGAGACGTTCACCTACCGCTTCCCGGTGCGTCAAAGCGGCACCTATTGGTACCACTCGCACTCGGGCTTTCAGGAACAGACCGGGCTGTATGGGCCGCTGGTGATCGAGCCGGCCGGACCGGATCGCCATCCCGCCGATCGCGACTACGTGGTGATGCTCAACGACTGGAGCGACGCCAGCCCCGAGCACATCTTCGCCACGCTGAAGCGCCAGAGCGACTACTACAACTTCGCGCAGCCCACCGTGCCCGAGTTCTTCCGCGACGTGCGCGAACAGGGGCTGAGCCAGGCGCTGGCGACGCGCCGGATGTGGAATCAGATGCGCATGTATCCGAGCGATCTCAGCGACGTCACGGGTTACACCTACACCTACCTGATGAACGGCACCGCCCCGGCCGGCAACTGGACCGGCCTGTTCAAGCCCGGCGAGAAGGTGCGCCTGCGTTTCATCAACGGCTCATCGATGACGATCTTCGATGTACGCATTCCGGGCCTGAAGATGACGGTGATCTCCGCCGATGGCCAGGATGTCGAGCCGGTGCCGGTCGATGAATTCCGCATCGCGGTGGCCGAGACCTACGACGTGATCGTCGAGCCGCAGGACGAGCGCGCCTACACGCTGTTCGCGCAATCGATCGACCGCACCGGCTACGCCCGCGGCACACTCGCACCGCGTTCCGGCATGCAGTCGGAGGTGCCGGCGATGGATCCGCGCATGCCCGTGAGCATGGTGGACATGATGGGCGCGATGGCACAGGGCGGCGCCGGGCACGGCAGCACGCATGGGATGTCGGGTATGGCCGGAATGCAGGATATGCCCGGCATGGACATGGGCGGCGAGGCGGCTGCGCCCGTGGTGCGTCACGCCCGCACCGAATATCACAACCCGGGCGTCGACATGCACGTGGACCTGCCGCGCACCAATCTCGACGACCCAGGCACGGGACTGCGCGACAACGGCCGTCGCGTGCTCACCTATGCCGACCTGCACACCCTCGGCGGCTCGATCGACAAACGGGAACCAAGCCGCGAGATCGAGCTGCATCTCACCGGCAACATGGAGCGCTACATGTGGTCGTTCGACGGCGTGAAGTTCTCCGACGCCAAGCCGGTGCACTTCCGCAGTGGCGAGCGGCTGCGCATCGTGCTGGTCAACGACACCATGATGAACCACCCGATCCACCTGCACGGCATGTGGAGCGAGCTGGAAAACCCGGACGGACAGTTCCAGGTGCGCAAGCACACGATCAACGTGCAGCCCGCGCAACGCATCGCCTATGGGGTGAGCGCGGACAACCTCGGCCGCTGGGCCTACCACTGCCACATGCTTTATCACATGGAAGCGGGCATGTTCCGCGAGGTGGTGGTGTCATGAAACATCGACGAATCGCTTCGTGTCTGCGACATACCCCGCTGCTGGCAGTGCTGCTGTTCGTTCCGCCGATCGCCGCGCACGCGCAGCATGCGCCGGCGTCATCGAGCCACGGCATGGGCGCGATGCCCGGCATCCCGCACGAGAACACGGACCACGCGACGCACGGCGGCAAGCAAGAGACGGCGCCGACGCAGGGCACGACGATGGGGCCGATGCAGGGCGGCAGTGCGCCGCCGAATGCGCGCAGCCCCGACTATTCCGATGGCGTTGGCTACGGCGACATGGCCGGCATGGACATGGCCGACAACGCACCGCTGGCCATGCTGCGGATCGACCAGCTGGAGGCCTTTCACGGCCGGGATGCGAACGGCCAGCGCTGGAACGCGCAGGGCTGGTGGGGCAACGACCTGAACAAGCTGTGGGTCCGCACCGAAGGCGAGCGCAGCGGCGGCAAGCTGGAAGACGGCGACGTGGAGGTGTTCTGGAGTCGTGCTGTCGCCACGTTCTGGAACCGTCAGCTCGGCGTGCGGCAGGACTTCGGCGAAGGCCCGCAGCGGACCTGGGCCGCGCTCGGTGTGCAGGGCCTGGCGCCATACTGGTTCGACGTCGAGGCCACCGGCTATGTCGGCCCCGGCGGCCGCACCGCGGCGCGGCTGCGCGCCGAATACGAACTGCTGTTCACCCAGCGCCTGATCCTGCAGCCGGAGCTTGAGGTCAACCTCTACGGCAAGGACGATCCACAGCGCCGCATCGGCAGCGGCGTGTCCGACCTGCAACTCGGTCTGCGGCTGCGCTACGAGGCTCACCGCCAGTTCGCGCCCTACATCGGCGTGAACTGGATCCGGCGCTTCGGAGCCGCCGCCGATTACGCGCTGCAGGACGGTCGCCCCGTGTTCGACCAGCAGATCGTGGCCGGCGTGCGTATCTGGTTCTGAGGATGGACGCGATGAAACGGAAAATGGGATCTATTGTCACGGTCGGCGTCACGGTTGCCGCCACGTTAGGCGTGCTGGTCGTCGGCGCCGGCGTGTTCGTCTATTCAGGCGTCTACGACATCGGTGCCGACGATGCCCACACCCGGCCGATGTCGGCCGTGCTGCAGACCCTGCGCGAACGCGCGATCGAAGTGCGTGCCAAGGATCTCGCGGTGCCCGACCTTGGCGATCCGCAACTGGTGCTGAAGGGAGCCGGACAGTATGCGGCGATGTGCGCGGGCTGCCACCTGGCGCCGGGCAGGAAGGATTCGGAGCTCCGCATGGGCCTGTATCCGCAGCCGCCGAACCTGTCGCGCGAGCGGGTCGATCCGAAGCAGGCGTTTTGGATCATCAAGCACGGCATCAAGATGAGTGCGATGCCAGCCTGGGGACGCAGCCACGACGACCCGACGATCTGGAGCATGGTCGCGTTCCTGCAGAAACTCCCCGACATGACGCCGGCAGAGTACCAAGACATGGTCGCGAAGGCCCCGCCGGACGAAGACATGGACATGGGCGACGAGGGCGGACACAGCCACGGCGCCGACGGCATGAAAGACATGGACATGCACCGATAGGCCGGGCACTCGATCCGGTGCAACAGCCTGGCGCAGGAGGTTTGCAAGACCAGGAAATTAACTGTATAAATAAACAGTTATTCACTGAATCTCTTTGCTGTCATGGCCGTCTCGGTTCCCGTCCTCTCACAGGCGCCCCGGCCGGTCGATCTGCCGCAGGTCTGGCACGCCGCCGAATTGGGGCGCGCCGAAGGCGCGGTGCTTCCCACCGGCCATCTGGCGCTCGACGCGCAACTGCCCGGTGGCGGCTGGCCGCTCGGGGCGATGGTCGAGTTGCTGCAGCCGTGTCCCGGCGCGCACGAGTGGCAACTGCTGTTGCCGGCGCTGGCCCGGCGCGCTGGCGATCACAGCGGCCCGGTGGTGCTGGTGGGCGCGCCTCATGTGCCGTTCGGCCCGGCACTGGCGGCGCGCGGCCTGCCGCCAGGGCGCCTGTTGTGGGTCGATGCCGTGGCGCCGGCCGCACGGCTGTGGGCCTGCGAGCAGGCCTTGCGCTGCGCTGACGTGGTTGCTGTTCTGGCCTGGCTGCCGCAGGCCCGCGCCGGCGCCTTGCGGCGCCTGCACATGGCCGCGCAGGGCGGCGGCAAGCTGTTTTTTGTATTTCGCTCCGTCGCGGCGCAGCACGAGTCCTCTGCCGCCCCGCTGCGCCTGCGGCTCGGTGGCCTGGAGACGATGACGGTGGACATCTTCAAGCGCCGTGGCCCGCCGCTGCTGGCGTCGCTGCGGCTGCCTGCGCGCGCGCCGCGGCTGGCGGCCTTGCTCGCGGCCAGCCATGCAAGACGTTTGCAAACCCCCGCGCTTGTCGCTGCGCGTACGACGCTGCCTGCCAAGGGGGCCGAACTTGCTCGGGGCGGCCGGCGTTCACCCGTGCCAACGGCCGCGGTGCTTTCTTTTAGGCCAGGTCATGCACTGGATCGCATTGCTGCCGCAGCCTGAGCCGGGCCAGCCGCCGGACGCCGTGGCGCTGGGCTGGTGGGCGCTGCAGTTCACGCCGCGCGTGACGCTGGTGGACGAGGCCGTGCTGCTGGAGGTCTCGGGCAGCGAGCGCCTGTGGGGCGGGCGGGAGCGCTTGCTGGCCCGGATTTGCAAGGAAAATAGGCCTCCAGCCCTTGCCATTCATGGACAAGGCGCTACATCATTCATAGCAATCGCGTTGCTGCGGCTGGCTGCGCAAGGCCAGAGCACGCCTCGCGATGTACCCGATGGCCTGCCCCTGGACACGCTGGGCGCGGCGCGGCCTCACCTGCACACGCTGGCGCGGCTCGGCTGCCGCAGCTGGGGCCAGCTGCGCGCGCTGCCGCGCGGCGGGGTGGCGCGGCGCTTCGGCGCCCCCTTGCTCGCGGCGCTCGATGCCGCCTATGGCAGCCGGCCCGAGAGCCATGACTGGTTGATCCTGCCCGAGGTCTTCGAGCTCGCGTGCGAACTGCCCGCGCTGGTGGATACGGCACCGGCGTTGCTGTTCGGCGCGCAGCGCCTGCTGGGACGCTTGCGCGCCTGGTTGCAGGCGCGGCACCGCGGCGTGCTCGCGCTGGAGCTGGCCTGGTCGTTCGATGTGCGGCGCGTCAACGGCGTCGCCGTGCCGGCCGCGCAGCCATTGCTGATTCGCACGGCCGAGCCCACGCAGGACATGACGCACCTGGGCCGCCTCATGGCCGAGCAGCTGGCGCGCATCACCCTGCCGGCGCCGGTGCACAGCCTGCGGCTGCGCTCGCTGGAGACCGCCAGCCTGGTCATGGCCAGCGTCAGCCTGCTGCCAGCCGAGCGGACGCCAGGGGACAGCCTGCACCAGCTGGTGGAGCGCTTGAGTGCGCGACTGGGCTCGCAGCAGGTGGTCTGCCTGCAGCCGCTGGCCGACCACCGGCCCGAGCGGATGCAAGGCCGGGTTGCGGCGCAGGATGCTATTCAAAAACTAGCTGCTCGTGTAGTCTCGACAAGGGCTGCAGGCACAAATAACGTGCAAGAGGCGGCGCTGTACCCGACCTGGCTGCTGCGCGAGCCGCTGCGCCTGGCGCTGCAGGGCGAGCGCCCGCAACATCTGGGTCCGCTGCGTCTGCTGGCCGGCCCGCAACGGCTGGAGGCCGGCTGGTGGGGGCCTGGTGCCGAAAGCAGCACGGCCCTGCGCGACTACTTCATCGCGCAGAACGAGCAGGCCGGTCTGCTGTGGATTTACCGTGAGCGGCTGGCGGCGGAGCCGGCCGAAGTGCGCTGGTTCCTGCACGGCATTTACGCCTGAGACCCTGCATCATGGTGGAACTACTTCCGGCCTACGCCGAACTGCATTGCCTGTCGAATTTCAGCTTCCAGCGTGGCGCCTCGCATGCCCAGGAGCTGGTGGCGCGCGCCCATGAACTCGGCTATGCGGCGTTGGCCCTCACCGATGAATGCTCGGTGGCCGGCGCGGTGCGGGCTCATGTCGAGGCAAAAAAACTCGGCCTCAAACTGCTGCTGGGCAGCGAGTTCCGGCTCGACGGCTTTCGGCTGATCGCGCTCGCGCGCAACCTGCGGGGCTGGGGGAATCTGTGCGAGTTCATCACCGCGGCGCGCCGCCATCCGCTCAAGGAAGTGCCCAAGGGCGAGTACCGCGTGAGCCGCGCCGGCAGCAATTTCGCCCTGCTGCAGGACTGCGAAATCATCCTGGCACCGCTGTTCGAATCATCGAACGCTACCGATTTTGAAGCGCTCTGCGAGCGTGTGACCTGGGCTCAAGGGTTTTTTGGCGCAGCAACCTGGCTGGCGGCCGAACTGCTGCTGGGCGCGGGCGACGACCTGTGGCTGGACACGCTGCAACGCGTGAGCGCGGCCACCGGCGTGCCCCTGGTGGCCGCCGGCGACGTGCACATGCATGTGCGTTCGCGCAAGCCGCTGCAGGATGTGATCACGGCGGCGCGGCTGGGAAAACCGGTCGCCGAATGCGGCTTGGCCCTGCAGCCCAACGCCGAGCGTCATCTGCGCCCGCGCGTTCGCCTCGGTGGTCTTTATCCACCGCAGTTGCTGGCCAACACCTTGGTGGTGGCGGGGCGCTGCAGCTTCAGCCTGGACGAGATCAAATACAACTACCCGCGGGAGACCGTGCCCACGGGCCTGACGCCGGCGCTGGCGCTGGCGCAACTGACCTTCGAAGGTGCGGCACAGCGTTACCCGCAAGGCGTTCCAGGCGGCGTGCGCCAGCAGCTCGCGCGCGAGCTGGCCCTGATCGCCGATTGCCGGTACGAGATGTACTTCCTCACGGTGCACGACATCGTGCGCTTCGCGCGCAGCGTGGGCATCCTGTGCCAGGGCCGCGGCTCGGCCGCCAATTCGGCGGTCTGCTATTGCCTGGGCATTACGGCGGTGGACCCGACGCGCTCGCATTTGCTGTTCGAGCGTTTCATTTCCAGAGAGCGTAAGGAGCCGCCCGACATCGACGTGGACTTCGAGCACGAGCGGCGCGAAGAGGTCATCCAGTACATCTATGCAAAGTACGGCCGCGAGCGTGCAGCGATTGCGGCGGTGGTCACCACCTACCGCACGCGCAGCGCGATCCGCGATGTGGGCAAGGCGCTGGGCCTGCCGCCTGCGCTGATCGATACTTTCGCCAAGGAGCACTACTGGTTCGATGACGAACTGGCCGTGCAGCGCCTGCGCGAGCTGGCGCAGCAGGCCGGGCTGGAGGTCAAGGGGCGGCTCATGTCGTTGTGGCTGGAGCTGACGCGGCAGCTCAAGGGTTTCCCGCGGCATCTGAGCCAGCATGTGGGCGGCTTCGTGCTGACACAGGACAGGCTCACGCGGGTGGTGCCCGTGGAAAACGCCGCGATGCCGGAGCGCTCCATCATCCAGTGGGACAAGGACGACCTCGAAGACATGGGGCTGATGAAGGTCGACGTGCTGGCGCTCGGCATGCTGACCGCGCTGCGGCGCTGCCTGGACTTCGTGAGCCAGCGGCGCGGCCAGCCGTTCTCGATGCAGGACATCGAGCCCGAGGATGCCGCCACCTACGACATGATCGGCGCCGCCGACACCGTGGGCGTGTTCCAGATCGAGAGCCGCGCGCAGATGTCGATGCTGCCGCGTCTCAAACCGCGCGTGTTCTACGACCTGGTGGTCGAGGTGGCCATCGTGCGCCCGGGGCCGATTCAGGGCGGCATGGTGCATCCCTACCTCAAGGCCAGGGAGCGCATCCGCCAGGGCCTGGAAATCCATTACGAAAAGCCGGCTCTCAAGAAGGCCCTGGCGCGCACGCTGGGGGTGCCGATTTTCCAGGAACAGGTCATGCAGATCGCGATGATCGCCGCCGGCTTCACGCCGGGCGAGGCCGATCGCCTGCGCCGCTCCATGGCGGCCTGGAAGCGCCATGGCGGCGTGCACAAGTTCGAGGACCGGCTGATCAACGGCATGCTGGCCAAGGGCTATCGACGGCAGTTCGCCGAGGCCATCTTCAAGCAGATCCTGGGCTTTGGCGAGTACGGTTTCCCCGAAAGCCATGCCTACAGCTTCGCGCTGCTGGCCTATGACAGCAGCTGGCTCAAACGCCATGAGCCGGCCTGCTTCCTCGCTGCGCTGCTCAATTCGCAGCCCATGGGTTTTTATCCGCCTTCGCAACTGATCCAGGATGCGCGGCGTCACGGTGTCGTCGTGCTTGCGCCCGACGTGACGCGCAGCGACTGGGATTGCACGCTCGAAGAAAACCCCGTTCGCCCTGAACCCGTCGGAGGGCTTCAACCAGCAGTGCGCCTGGGCCTGCGTCTGGTCGGCAGCCTGAGCCAGACCGGGGCAGGGCGGCTGGTGCGGGCGCGCGCGCAGGCGCCGTTCGCGAGCACCGAAGACCTGGCCCTGCGCGCCCGGCTCGATCGGGTGGACCTCGACGCGCTGGCCGCGGCCGATGCACTGATCTCGCTCTCGGGCCACCGGCGCCAGCAGGTCTGGGCTGCTGCCGCGCAGCAGCGTGCACCGATGCTGCTGCAGGGCGCGCCGGTCCATGAAGAGCCGCTGGTATTGCCTGCTGCGCCCGAAGGCGAGGAGATCGTGTTCGACTACGCCGCCATGGGCCTCACCCTGCGCCGCCATCCGCTGGCGCTGTTGCGCCCGCGCCTGGCGCGCATGCAACTGCTGACGGCGCACGAATTGCGCGATCTGCCGAGCGGCCGCCAGGTAGCGGCCTGCGGCCTGGTCACCGTGCGCCAGCAGCCGCAAACCGCCAACGGCACGATCTTTGTTACGTTGGAAGACGAGACCGGCCCGGTCAACGTGATCATGTGGAAGCATGTGCGCGAGCGCCAGCGCGATGCACTGCTGTACTCACGCCTGCTCGCGGTGCACGGTACCTGGCAGCGCGATGTGGAGAGCGGTGGCGCGGTGCGCCACCTGGTGGCCGAACGCCTGCAAGACCTTACGCCGCTGCTGGGCCGGCTTGGCCAGCAGGCCAACCGCAGCCGGGATTTTCATTGAGCGACCGAAAAAAAAGCCGCCCGAAGGCGGCTTGAGCGACCCGGTTCACCCGGCGGTCACGCGGTATGCGGCGCACCGTCGCTCGCGGCGCTCTCGGCGTTTTCGATGTCGCGATGCTTGCTGCGGTCGGAGGCGATGAACAGGTACATCGCCGGCACCACGAACAGCGTGAACAGCGTGCCGATCGCCATGCCGGTGAAGATCACCAGGCCCATCGCATGCCGGCCCGCCGCGCCGGCGCCGGAGGCGATCACCAGCGGCACCACGCCGAACACCATCGCCGCGGTGGTCATCAGGATCGGGCGCAGCCGGATGCCGGCGGCTTCGACGATCGCATCGCGTTTGCTTTTGCCCTCGTGCTGCAGCGTGTTGGCGACCTCGACGATCAGGATGCCGTGCTTGCTGATCAGGCCCATCAGCGTCACGAGCCCGACCTCGGTGTAGATGTTCATCGAATCGAAGCCGAGGAAGATGAAGATCATCGCGCCGAACAGCGCCATCGGCACCGAGACCAGGATCACCACCGGGTCGCGGAAGCTCTCGAACAGCGCCGCGAGCGCCAGGAACACGATGATGACCGCGAATGCGAAGGTCAGGGCGAAGCCGCCCGATTCCTGCACGAACTGGCGCGACGGACCCGCGTAGTCGACCTGGTAGCCGCTCGGTGCGAGCTTGTGTACCTCGTCGCGCAGGTATTGCAGCGTTTCGCCCTGCGAGCCGCTGGGAACGCCCGAGATCGTGACCGAATTGAGCTGCTGGAAGTGGTTGATCGTTTCGGGCTCGACCGAGTACTTCAGGCTCGCCACGGTGCTGGCCTGCACCAGGCCTCCGCTCGGCGTCTTGAGGTAGAAGTTCAACACGTTGGCCGGGTTCAGCCGGTCGACCTGCAGCACCTGCGGCATCACCTTGTACGATCGACCCGAGATCGAGAAGTAGTTGACGTAGCCGCCAGCCATGGCCGCGGTCAGCGCGTTGCCGACATCCTGCTGGGTCATGCCGAGCGACGCCGCCTTGTCACGGTCGATCACCACCGTCGCCTGCGGCAGGTCGTACTTCAGGTCGGCGTCGACGAAGTAGAACTTGCCGTCTGTGCGCGCCTTGTCCATCAGCTGCTGCGACAGCGTGTTGAGGTTCTGGAACGACTCGGTGCTCTTGATCACGAACTGCACCGGCAGGCCCGACGACCCCGGCAGCGGCGGGAACTGGAACGCGGCGACGCGCGCGCCGGCGATCTTGTTCCAGCGCTGCTGCAGTTCGGTCTGGATCTCGTGCGCGCTGCGCGTGCGCTGGTCCCACGGCTTCAGAATGATGCCGGCGATGCCGCTGTTCGGCGCCGGTGCACCGGTCAACTGGAATATCTGCTGGTATTCGGGCAGCGATTTCGCGTCCTGGAACACCTGGTCCGCGTAGGTCTGCATCTGGTCGATGGTCGCGGTCGCGGGCCCCTGCAGTATGCCGAGCACGATGCCCTGATCTTCCTCGGGCGCGAGTTCGTACTTGGCCATCTTGAACATCAGGCCCAGGCAGACGATCAGGATCGCGCCCATCACGATCAGCACCGGCCAGGTCTTCAGCAGGCTGGCCAGGAGGCGCGTGTAGCCGCGATGCACGCGCTCGAACACGTGCTCGATCAGCGTCGCGAACTTGCCGCTGTCCTGCTCGGGCCTGAAGATGCGCGAGCAGATCATCGGCGACAGCGTCAATGCAACGATGCCCGACACCGTGACCGCGCCGGCGAGCGTGAATGCGAATTCGGTGAACAACGCGCCGGTGAGGCCTCCCTGGAAGCCGATCGGCACGTACACCGCGACCAGCACCACGGTCATCGCGATGATCGGACTGCCGAGTTCGCGCGCGGCGATCAGTGCCGACTGGAATGCGCTCTTGCCCTCGCGCATGTGGCGGTCCACGTTCTCGACGACGATGATCGCGTCGTCCACCACCAGCCCGATCGCCAGCACCAGCGCCAGCAGCGTCAGCAGGTTGATCGAGTAGCCGAGCACCAGCATCACGAAGAACGCGCCGATCAGCGACAGCGGCATCGCGATCAGCGGCACGATGACCGCGCGCAGCGTACCGAGGAACAGATAGATCACGATCGTGACGATCACCAGCGCCTCGATCAGCGTCTTGACCACTTCGTGAATCGAGCTGTTGATGAAATCGGTCGAGTCGTAGACGATCTTGCCGGTCAGGCCGGCGGGGAGCTGGCTCTGGAGTTCGGGGAACGCCTTGCGCACGCTATCGGCGACGGTGAGCACGTTGGCCTCGGGCGCGACCTTGATCCCGATGAACACCGAGCGCACGCCATTGAACGCGACGTTGAAGTTGTAGTTCTCGGACCCGAGCGTGACGGTCGCGACGTCCTGCAGCCGCACGATCGCGCCGTTCGCGCTCTTGATCGCGAGGTGCTTGAACTCTTCGACGCTGTGCAGCGAGGTGTTCGCGTTCAACGGCACCGTCACCATGTCGTTCTTGCTCTGGCCGACCGCGGCCAGGAAGTTGTTCGCCGCCAGCGCCGCGGAGACGTCGGCCGCCGTGACGCCGACCGCGGCCATCTTCGACGCATCGAGCCAGGCGCGCAGCGCGAAGGTGCGCGCGCCCAGGATTTCGGCGGTCTGCACGCCCTGGATCGAATTGAGCTTCGGTTGCACCACGCGCACCAGGTAGTCGGTGATGCTGTTGTTGGGCATCTCATTGCTGTAGAAGCCCATGTACATCGCGTCGGTGGTCTGGCCGACCTGCACCGCGAGCACCGGCGCCTGCGCCTGCGCCGGCAGTTGATTGCGCACCGACGCCACCTGGGTGTTGATCTCGGTCAGCGCGCGATTGGCGTCGTAATTGAGGCGCAGCGTCGCGGTGATCACCGACACCCCCAGGCTGCTGGAGGACGACAGGTAGTCGATGCCCTGCGCTTGCGCGATCGCGGCCTCGAGCGGCTGCGTGATGAAACCGGCCACGGTCTCGGCATCGGCACCGAAATAGGCAGTGGTGACGGTCACGACCGCGTTCTGGGTCTTCGGGTACTGGTTGATCGGCAGGCTGTCGAGCGCGCGCAGGCCGAGCACGACGATGAGCAGGCTGATCACCATCGCCAGCACCGGCCGGCGGATGAAGAGGTCGGTGAACTTCATCGGGGCAGGGCCTTCACTTTTCCTGGGGCGTCGGGTTCGGGTTGTCCGCCGGTTGGATCTTGTTGTCGATCACGACCGGCGTGTCGTTCTTGAGCTTGAGCTGCCCGCTGCTCACCACCTGCTGGCCGGCTTCCAGGCCTTTGGTGATGGCGACTTGGTCGCCGCGTGTCGGCCCGGTCTCGACGAACACCTGTTTCGCGACGAGCTGCTCGCCGTTGCCCGACGCAGCGGCGCCGGGTTTCGGCTGGGGCTCGCCCGGTTTCGCTGCCGGCGGCTTGGCTTTCTCGACCACGAACACGGTCGAGCCATACGGGTTGTAGGTGATCGCGGTCTGCGGCACCGTGAGCCGTTCCTGGACCGCGCCGACGTCGATGCGCACATCGGCGAACATGCCGGGCAGCAGCTCGCGCTTCGGATTGGCGACGGTGGCCTGCACCTGCACGTTGCGCGTCGACGGATCGACCTTCGGATTGATCGCATTGATCTTGCCGGCAAAGGTCTGGCCCGGATAGGCATCGATGCCCAGCTTCACGGCCTGGCCTGTCGCGAGGCCGTTCAATTCCTGCTGCGGCAGCGTGAAGTCGACATAGATCGGATCGAGCGTCTGCAGCGTGACCAGCGCGGTGCCGGCATTCACGTATTGCCCGGGCTGCAGCGTGGTGATGCCCAGGCGCCCGGCGAACGGTGCGCGGATCGACTTCTTGTCAACCTGCGCGGCCTGTTGCGCCACCTGCGCGCGTGCGCTCTTGAGGGCGTTCGTGTCGGCGTCGACCTGCGCCTGGCTTACCGCCTGCACGGCGAGCTGCGCCTTATCGCGCTTGAGCACGGTCTCGGCCTGGTCAGCCGCCGCCTGCAGCACATGCAGCTGCGCGACGTCGGCATCGGCATTGAGCTGCACCAGCAGCGCGCCGGCCGGCACGTCCTGTCCCGACTTGAAGTGAATGCTGCGCACCAGTCCGGCGACCTCGCTCGCCAGATCGGCGCCACGCACCGGGTTCAGCGTGCCGACCGCCTTGAGCTGCGGCTGCCACTGGAGCTTTTGCACCACGATCGTCGACACCGTCTGCGGCTGCGGCTTAGGGATCGACGCGATCAGTTTCCTGATCTGCAAAAATTTGCCGAGGGCCAGCGCTGCGATCAGCACCAGCACGGCGCCGATCATGATCAGCATGCGCTTCGTC
This sequence comes from Burkholderiaceae bacterium, assembly GCA_030123545.1. Lineage (NCBI taxonomy): Bacteria > Pseudomonadati > Pseudomonadota > Betaproteobacteria > Burkholderiales > Burkholderiaceae > Burkholderiaceae bacterium. The sequence continues at coordinate 1,681,354 of CP126124.1, forward strand.
ATCTTCGAGTTCTCCTGCGGTTCTTCGGGCCGGGTCGGTCAGTTCGGCGCGGTGGCCGGCGTACTGGACGGCGTCGCGTTGGGTGCAGTCGCCGGCGCAATGGATGCATCGGCCAGTGCGCCGCGGTTCCACCAGCCGCCGCCGAGCGCCTGAAACAGCGCGGCGGTGTCGGCGTAGCGCGCCGCCTGCGCCTGCACCAGCGCGGTATGGGTTTGCAGCCAAGCCTGCTGCGACGTGAGCAGCTGCACGTAGCTGACCGCCCCATTGCGGTACTGCTCGGTGCTCATGTCGAGCGACTGGCGCGCCGCGGCCTCGGCGTCGGCCTGCGACTTGAGCGTGTCGGCGTCGAACTCGAGCGCGCGCAGCGCGTCGGCCACGTTCTGGAATGCGACCAGCAGCGTGCTGCGGTATTGCGCAGCAGCCGCATCGTAGGCCGCGATCGCCGCGCGCCGCTGCGCGTTCAGCGCGCCGCCGTGGAACAGCGGCTGGGTCAGCCCGGCCGCGAGGCTCCAGAAGGTCCACGGAGTGCTGAACAGGTCGCTGGCCTGCAGCGCGGTGCTGCCGTAGCTCGCGGAAAGCTGGATCTGCGGATAGAGATTCGCGGTCGCGACGCCGACCTGCGCGCTCGCCTGGTGCAGCAGCGCCTCGGCGGCGCGCACGTCCGGGCGCTGGCGCGCCAGTTCCGACGGCAGCGACAGCGGCAGCGTCTGCGGCAGGTTCAGGCTGGCGAGATCGAATTCGGGCAGGTTCGGCTCGCTCGGCAGCCGGCCGGCGTACACCGCGAGTTGATGGCGTGTCTGCGCCAGCGATTTCTCCAGCGCCGGCAGTGTGGCCAGCGTCTGCGCCACCTGCGTGCGCTGCGCGAGCACGATCGATTTCGGCGTCGCGCCGGTGTCGAACTGTTTCTCGAGAATGCCGAGCTGGTCCTGCTGGGCCTTCAGCACTTCGCGCGTCGCCTTCAACTGAGCGCGCAGCCCCGCTTCCCGGATCGCGGTGGTGACCAGGTTGCCGGTCAGCATCAGGTAGGTGGCCTCTACCTGGTAGCGCTGCGCATCGACGGCGGCCTGCGCACCCTCGAGCTGGCGGCGCACGCCACCGAACAGGTCCAGCGTGTAGGAGACGTTGACCTGGGCGTTGAACAGCGTCAGCAGAGCGCCGCCAGGGGTCTGGGTCTGGACCGCGGACGCGTGCTCGCGCTGCACACCGAGCTGCGCATCCACGCGCGGCAACTGCAGATTGCCTTGCTGCGCGCGCAGACTCTCCTGCGCCTCGCGCAAGGTGGCCTGCGCTGCGGCCAGCGTCGGGCTGCGCTCGAGCGCGCTGCGGATCAGCTCGTCGAGCTGGCTGGAATGGAACACCGCCCACCATTGGGCCGGAATATCGGAGCCGCTGGCCCATTCCTGCGCCGTGCCGCCGGCGACCGGTGCCTGTGCGGTCTTCGCCGGTAGCGGAGAGGCAGTGTAGTCCGGGCCGCGCGCAGCCGCCGGCAACTCCGGCGTCTTGAAGTCGGGTCCGACCGCGCATCCGGAAAGCAGCGCACTGGCGAGCGCGAGCAGGCCTGCGCGGCGAATCCCCGCCACGCTGAGCGGGCGTTGCAGAAAGGGGGGGTGCGACGGGAGGACGCTGTTGTTATGCATGGCCGCGATGCCGCAGGCAGCGATCCGGCGCGGCATGCGAACTAAAGAACGACGCATTATGCACAGAACAGGTCTCCCGCGTCGTCGCAGACCGTAACCGGTTCTAGCCTATACGGAGAAAAGGTTTCTTGCTATTGTTTTTGAACTAGCGCGGCTGTGACGCGATGCCGCTCACGACCCGCGTCGTGCCGGCATCCCGCGCTGCGCTGCGCATCAGCCATCGCTGCCGGTGCACGGATCGCGTGGAGCGGGTGAAGGGAATCGAACCCTCGTATGAAATTTGGGTTGGTTATTCGTCAAGAATAGGTTAAGGTGCGCAGCTATTCGTAACGAATAGCTGCCGCCGTGACCTTCTCTGTCGTTGTCTCCCGCTCCGATTCGCATTGCCGCGTCGTCGGCGTGTGGTTGGTTTCCGTCTCGGGAGCCTTTGCATGAGCACCGGCCGGGCCGCAGCGGCAAGCGGAGCGCGCAGCGGCCCGGCCGGTGCTCGGCTGCTCCGGCTGGCCTCCGAAGGGCGGGACGTGCTAGTAACACGTCCCGTTAGTCCAAATTTCTGGACTGAGACCCCCCGCCCGGCTCCCTTCTTCGTCGATTGGCTCAGCATCAGCCAGGTCCACCTAGAGGGTGGCCTCCCTCTCGTTGATGCCGGCTGCGTGATGGCGACCGACGAGGGCGGGGAACTGGTCTGGAAGACCGTGCGGGCGGTGAAGCACGAAGGGTCTTTTGAGACCAGCGTCAATGTCCGTTGTGACGGCCATCGGGTCACCTTCTCCGGCAACGTCTCCCGCTTCGGCCGTGCCGATAACTTCTTTGGCTTCGGTTTCGTCGAGTGCCTGCGTCGTGTCAACGCGTTGCTCTCTCACTATGGCCTGCCGCCTTTCACGGCCGGCAAAAGAATCGAGTTCGTGAAGCGCGGCGATGTGGTCTATCAGTGGACCGGTGCCCGATTCTCCCGCATCGACCTCACCGCCAACTACGAAGCGGGCAGTGAGGCCGATGCGCACGCGGTGATGCAGTACCTCGGCAGCCAGCATGCAAGGCGGCACGAGGGCCGGGTCCTCGGTCAGGGTGAAACCGTCGCCTGGGGCGTCGGGAGCCGCCGCCAGTACTGGAAGGCCTACATCAAGCATCTGGAGCTTCGTCGGCACGGCGGAAGCGAGCAAGTAGCGGCGCACTGCGAGCAGCGCGGTGTCGTCCGTTTTGAGGGAACCCTTCGGTCAAACGCCCTGACTGACATGGGAGCTGCGTTTCTGGGCGACTACGAATCGGGGTTCGCTATGGGCCAACTCATCAAGCTTTTCGATCAGCAAACCGAAGTCCTCGGCCGCGTCGAGCATTCGACCGACGAGCTCGAGCTTCTGCCGAAGCGCCTTCGTGCGACGGCGCGTGACTACCTGGCCGGCATGGACTGCTCGCGGTCCATGAGCCGCTCCGGGTTCTATGCGCATCGGCGCGGTCTTCTCCCCTACGGCCTGGACATTGCCGTGCGCAACGTCCGTCCGTTCCAGCCTCGTGTCCGGGTGGTGCAGCTGCGCCCGGCCGAGGTTCCATCCTGGTACCAGCTCGCAGCATAGGAGATCTCCATCATGGCTAGGTTCAAGGTCGTTGCGCTCAAGCGCTGGAAGGGCTCTCTCGATGGCAAGGCCATCGACAGCGCCAAGCTCTACATCGAGGTCAAGCTCGACGACAGCCGCAACGGCGTCGATCAGTTCGCGAAGGGCGTGTTCACCGAGGAGCTGCGGCTCCCGTCGTCTGAACTGGTCAAGCGCCTGGAGAGGCTGCCGCTCCCGTTCATGGCTGAGGTCGATACCGAGCGCGTCGGCAACGGCCGCGAGAGCCGCGAGGTCGTGCTCGATGTGCGCCCGGTCGGTGCGCCGGTGATCGACCAGCAGACTGGCGAAATCAAGCCGGGTACGGTACGGAGGTCCGCGTGACTCTGCAGGACGGGACGCTGTCCTCCATGGAGGAGGCTCTCAAGTGGCTCAAGCGGGCGCTCGATGTTGCTGTCGAGGCTCAATGCAGCTACGGCGTTCGCAACTCCCTGCTGTTGTCGTATGCGGAGTTACGTAGGGCGATCGGTGAGCAGAAGGCACAGATGGGCGTGCAGGTGTCCGACGCCGATCTGGTTGCGTGGCCTTTGCCTGGCCGGGGGGTGTCGTGATGGCTTGGTCTGAGTTTTTCTTGGGCCTGCTGGCGGGCGCGATCGTGATCGCTGGTTTCGAGTGGTCGCACCAGCGTCTCGAAGCCGCCAGGCGCGTCCGCGTCGCTCGAGCTCGAGCAGCTGCGATCACTTGGTGGCGTCAGTGGGAGGAGCCGCGAGCGTGATTCCAGCCGGTCGCCCTGCGTGCAGGGCTTCCGGGTGCAATTCCGCACCGTTCAACTTGGAGAGATTGAAATGATGTTCCTGGAAAAGTGCCGCAAGTACGCGGCGACGGCCGGCGTCTCGCTGGCTTCCTTCGGCGCGCTGGTGCTGTCGCAGGGCGCGCATGCCGCGATCGACGTCACGGCCGCGACCACCGGCATCGCCGATGCGCAGACTGCGGTCCTGGCCGTGCTGGCCGCGATGATCACGATGGCCGCTGCTGTGTACGGCGTGGTCAAGGTGCTCGCTCTGCTTGGCCGTCGCTGATGTGAGGGAGGGGGGTTCGCCCCCCTTTTTTCTCATGGCTGATCCGACGATTACCTGCGATTCGAGCACCAACAGCTGCACGCTGGTGGTGACTGCGCAGCCCTACACCGCCACCGCCGATGACTACACCGCGCTGTCGATGGTGTTCGGCGCGATTCTCGCTGCGGCTTGCCTCGTCTGGGGTGGTCGCCAGCTTTTCAAACTGCTCTGGCAGGTGCCGGAGCATTGAGTCATGAAACATGTTCGATCCCATCTTGCTCTCTACTGCCTTCGGTTTTGCCTTCTTGCTCTGGCTTTTGTTCCGTTGATCGGCTCTGCCGCTGGCATCCCTGCCGGTGCCAGCGCGTTCGAGCGGATGATCAAGCGCGAGAACGGTAAGCAGCTCATCATCGACATGAATCGAGGCGCCGGTGAGGCGGTGTCGACTGTTCCCACTGCGGGCGCTGGCTGGGTCGTTGGGGCGAATTCCGGTTTCGGCGTCTCGAAGGCGGCAAACGTAGCTGACGGGATGGTTGTGCAGGGCACCGGGCAGGTTGCTGTGCTCCCCGGTGTCGTTGTTCCTGTGACAGCCACGACCGGCATCTCTGCCGCTGACCTGGTCGCTGGTCTCAAGGTCGCTGTGGGCGTCGGTGCATCGCTTGTCGGTGGGCCGTGGGGCGTTGCGCTTCTCGGCACTGGCGCCGTGCTTGACTGGTTGATTTCGTCGGGCGGTCGCGTCAATCCGCAAACGGGTCAGCTCGAGCGCTCGTCGAGTGATGGCGCGGTGCAGTCTACGGGGTTTGAATACCGCAGTTCGGTCAGCGTCGGCGGGCAGTTCACCGATTTCGCATCTACTGTGCAAGGTGCGTGTGACCTGGTGTCTGCGAAGTGGCCGCAGTACGTGAACAATCCGGCGTTGACAGATGTGAATGCGAGCGGCGGGATTGGTAGGTGCTATTTTTCGGGTATCGGGTACCAGCCGAACACTAGAAGGGCTGCTTCTTGTTCGGCGGGCTGGTGGCGTACGTCGGATGGGCAATGCGTGCAAGACAAGCCGGTCGTTTGGCTTCCGTCGTCTATGGACGACATTGCTCCGTACATGCAGGCGGTGCAGCCTGATCCTGCTGTGGTCCCGCAGCTGCTCGGGGCCGGTGCGTCTTTTCAGATGGGTCCGCTCACAATCTCGGCTCCCGCGACGGTGCAGGGTCCAACCTCCACGACGATTAATAACGACAACTCGAAGACGACCACGACGACGACCTACAACATCACCACGAGCGGCGACACGATCACCAACGTGTCGACGAACAAGACCGTCACGAACCAAGACGCTGCTGGCAACACCACCAGCAGCAGCACGACCACCACGCAGCCAGGTGATGCCGGCGACAAGCCGCCGCCGACCGATTGCGACAAGCATCCGGACGCGCTCGGTTGCACGCCGCTCGGCACGCCTGACCCTGCGCCACCAGCATTGCCGCAGCGTGACATACCGGTCACTTTGACGCCGATCGATTTCGCAAACTCGCCGTCGTGCCCTGCCGATATTTCGGTGCCGGTGCACTTCGGCACGTTCTCTGCGACCGCGACGTTTTCCTTCGCCGGCATTTGCGATGCGACGACGCGCTATGTGCGGCCGGTGGTGCTTCTGATGGCGTACACGTTCGCCGCGATTATTGTTGTGGGAGGGTTGCTGTCGTGATTAGTTTCTGGGCTTTTCTTGTCGCGGCTGCGGGTCCGCTCGTGCTGCGCGTGCTCATCATGCTCGGCTTCGCTTCGGTGTCGTACACCGGCATGATGGCGTTGATTGAGGGCTTGATTGCGAGCGCGCAATCGTCCTGGTCCTCTTTGCCTTCGGCCGTGCTGGGGTTGGTGTCGCTCGCTGGCCTGCCTACGGCGGTCGGCTTGTTGTTCGGCGCCATGGTCACTCGGACCACGATTTGGATCGGCGTCAAGGCAACGCGGCTCGTGTTCGGCGGAGCGTCTGCATGATCTATCTGATCACCGGCGTTCCCGGTTCTGGCAAGACCCTCTATGCCGTCTCGACGCTGATTCGCAAGCTTGCTGCGGAGCGGCTCAAGGGGAAAGATGGCGAGCTGATCGAGCGTCGTATCGTGGTCGATGGGATCCCGAACCTGTTGATTCCGCACGAGAGCATGGTATCGCTCGTTGAGAACGAGCGCGGCCAGTTGGAGCCGGAGACCGACGGCGATAGCTTCATGACCTGGTTCGACTGGTGCAAGCCGGGTGATGTGCTGGTGGTCGACGAGGTTCAGCGCTACCTGCGTCCGCGTGCGCTCGGTGCGAAGCCGCCCGACATGGTCAAGATGCTGGAGACGCATCGACACTTTGGCGTCGATATCGTGTTTATCACGCAAAACCCGATGCTGGTCGATCAGAACGTGCGCCGCCTGGTCGGCCGGCATATTCACGTGCGCCGGCTGTTCGGCATGGCGCGTGCCGTCGTCTATTCGTGGGACGCGTGCAGCGTTGATGTGCATCGGACCAAGGGTTCGACGATGAGCATGTGGTCCTACCCGAAGTCGGCGTACAAGCTCTACAAGTCGAGCGAGCTGCACACGAAGCAGCGCCAGCGTGTGCCGCTGTTCTTGATCGTGCCGGTGCTGGCGCTGGTGCTCGGCGTGTGGGCCGTTCCTCGGGCCTACAGCGCGATCAAGGGTTCGATGACGGGGCAAGGGGTAGGCTCGTCGCATTCGAGCGCTGCTGCGCCCGTTTTGCCGGCTTCTCAGCCCGTTGCCGTTGCCTCGGCTCCTGTCGCGCCGGCGTCTGCCTTGGCTTCGTCGAAGCCAGCCGACGATGCGCCGCACCTGGCCGGATGCTTCGTGTTCCGTGGCAGGTGCTCTTGCACCGATCAGTTCGGGGCGCCGTTCAAGGTCGATGGCGGCGTGTGTGAGGCTCGCACTGACTTCGGGCCAGTCAAGGCGACCGCGAAGGCCTCGCCGCTCTCGCCGTTGATTGAGTCGGTTCAGCCGCGGCTCTCGTTCGAGCAGATCACGCGCGATGTCGAGGCTTTGAGGTGGCTGTCGGATCGTGGCTCCAGACTGTCGATGCGCTAGTGCCGGTGCCAATCCTCCGCGCTCTTTTGTTCAAAGCAACGGGCCGTCAGGCCTGCCGCTCGTAGAGTGGCCCGGCGGTCGGCCCGCCGGCCCGGTTCGTACGCGGCAGCAAGCGGAGCGCTGCGCCGTCCCGTCACAGTGTGAGAAATGCACGGATCAGGGCTTGGCCTTCGTGCTACGCTTTCTGCAGGTTTCTTGACAGGGAAGAGGGAGTCATCATGAGCCTTGACGATCGCGATTGGTATCGTGACGAGCTTCGCGCTCGGGCGGGCATGAAGCCCAGGTGGAATACCTGGCGCGCTGGCCAGTCCTGGACCACTCAGGCAAAGCGGCCGGTGCGATCGTCGCTCCGGAAGGTGCACCCGCTGCTGATCGCCTTGGTTTGGATTGCTGTCCTTTTGGTGCTCCACGGCTTGTTCAAGGGCTTCGCTCGTTGACGGTCGATGCTCGTTGGCTACGCCAGGGTCAGCACGCTCGATCAGAACACGCGCCTGCAGCTCGACGCGTTGCGGGCTGCCGGGGTCCGTCGGGTCTTTCAGGATAAGTCGAGCGGGGTAGGACCTCGTCCTCAGCTGCACCGCGCCCTGTCGGCGTTGCGGCCCGGCGATCAGTTTGTTGTGTGGAAGCTCGATCGGATCGCGCGCAGCCTGTTCGACCTGCTGGCGCTGCTCGATCGCGTCAGGCTCTCGGGCGCGTCCGTCCGTAGCCTGATGGAGCCGATCGACACGGGTAGTCCCTACGGCCGGTTCACGCTGCAGGTTCTCGGCGCGGTGGCCGAGCTGGAGCGCAACATCATCCGAGAGCGCATCATCGCTGGCCAGGTTGCCGCTATCAGGCGTGGCGTCGTCGTCGGGGGTCGGCCGAAGCTGCTTACTGCACGTGAAGCGAGTAGGGCGAAGCGGTTGCGTGAGGGTGGCTACACCTGGCCGGAAATCGGTGCTCGGCTCGGAGTGTCCAACACGACTGCGCGGCGTGCGGTTCTTGGTGACAACCGCGACCGGATGAAGGTGCTTCGGCAATACCTCTAGGGCATGCCGTACCGCTTGCGCATCCTGTCGCGGCAGGCGCTGTCTCGCTCGCCTTCAAGTGCGGCCGTGACGATCCACTTTTCGACGTTCAACCCGAGTGCTTCCGCGAGCGAGCCGGCGATTGACGGGCTGAGATTGCCTCGGCGTCGGGCGGAATAGAGCGACTGTTCAGCTAGCCCCAGGCGTAGATGCCATTCGTAGAGCGTGGCCTCCTTGAGCGCTCGGTCCAGCAGATCCATCGTGTTCATGCCGCTACCTCAAGTGTTGCGTTTTACATGAAAAAAGTGGAGCGGGTGAAGGGAATCGAACCCTCGTATGAAGCTTGGGAAGCTGCCGTTCTGCCATTGAACTACACCCGCGGCAGGGTCGAATTCTAGCGGCTGCCGGCGGCGGTCACGAGCGCGGTTGGCCTGACGGGTCGGGCGCAGCGGGATCGGCTCGATCCCGGCGCCAGCGCAGGCGACCGGCTTCGATACGCACGCGCAGCCCGCGATGCACCGTGAGGTAGCGCAGGCCGACCCAGGCGGTGGCGAGACCGGCCAGCGCCCCCACGCCCAGTGCCCAGCGCGGCCCGAGCGTGTCGGCGATCCAGCCGACGATAGGGGCGCCGACCGGGGTGCCGCCCAGCAGCATCGCCAGATGGATCGCCATCACGCGGCCGCGCATCGCGGGTTCGGTCGAGAGCTGCACCAGTCCGTTCGTGGAAGCGGTGAAGGTCTGCGCCGCGATGCCGACGCCGACCAGCGCAACGCCGAACAGCCGGTAGTCGGGCATGACCGCCGCCAGGCCGCAGCCGACGCCGAACAGCGCGGCGGCGCCGACCAGCAGCGTCATCGTCGGCCGAGGCCGCCGCGCGGCCAGCAGCGCGCCGGTGACCGAGCCGATCGCCATCATCGAGGTCAGCAACCCGTAGTGGCGCGCATCGATGTGGAAGGTGCTGACCGACATCGTCGAGATGAAGATCGGGAAATTCAGGCCGAAGGTGCCGAGCAGGAACAGCATCAGCAGCAGCGCCTTCAGGTCCGATCGCCGCCAGACATACAGGATCCCGTCGGTGACGCGAAAGCCGTCCGGCGGCGCAGCGGGGCGCGGATGCAACTCGGCGGTGCTCAGGCGGGCCAGCGAATAGAGGACGGCAAGGTACGAGGCTGCGTTGATCAGGAACACCCAGCCCACTCCGACCGCGCTGATCAGCAGGCCGGCCACCGCCGGTCCGACCAGGCGCGCCGCATTGAACGACGCGGAATTGAGCGCGACCGCGTTCGGCAGATCGCCTTCGCCGGCAAGCTCCGACACGAACGCCTGGCGAGCCGGTGCGTCGAACGCGGCCACGATGCCGAGAAGCAGCGCGAACAGGTACACCTGCCACAGTCGCACAACGCCGGTAACGGTGAGCAGGCCCAGCCCCAGCGCGAGCACGCCCATCGCGGTCTGCGTCGCGAACAGCAGCCGGCGTCGGTCCAGGTGATCGGCGGCGAAGCCGGTCAGCGGCAGCAACAGCAATTGCGGCCCGAACTGCAGCGACATCACCACGCCGACCGCGGTCGCGTTGTGGTGCGTCAGGCCGGTCAGCACCAGCCAGTCCTGCGCGGTGCGCTGCATCCAGGTGCCAACGTTCGACACCGCCGCCCCGGTGGCCCAGATCCGGTAGTTCCTGCTGGCCAGCGAGCGGAACGTGCCTCTCATGGATCTGTCCGGTCAGGCGTGCGCGATGCAGCCCGGGGTGCAGCCGACTGCGGGTCGGCGGCAAGTGGTCTCATTGCAGCGATTGTGGCCGTGCGCGACGCGTCGCGCACGGCCAGGCCGTCGCTGCCTGTCCTTCAGGGGGCGACCGCGGCTTCGACCGGGACGGCCGCCTGCTCCTGCCCGGCCTCGGCGACGCGCTTCGCCAGATGCGCCAGCGCCTGTTCGACCTGGTCGACCAGAATCAGGCACAGATCGCCCGGCTCCAACCGCTCCAGCGCCGCGTCGATCGCGGCGAACTCGCCGTGAATCTCGGTGACGTGGCTGGTCTGCCGGGCATGCGCCAATCCGGCACGCAGCAGCGCCAGCACCTCGCCGTCGGCGCGCCCGCGCTGGCAGGCGTCCTGGTACAGGATCGCTTCGTCGAACACGTCGCCGAGGATCACGGTCTGCTCGCGGATGTCCTCGTCGCGCCGGTCGCCGGCACCGCTGATCACCACGCTGCGGCGGCGCGCCGGCATTGCCCGCACCGCGGCCGCCAGCGCACGCATTGCGTCCGGGTTGTGGCCATAGTCGGCGATCACCGTCGCGCCGCGGTAGGGCATCAGGTTGAATCGGCCCGGCACATGGCCGGCGTCGCTCGAGAAGCTGGCAAGACCGCGACGGATCGTGTCCCAGTTCAGGCCCACGCCCCATGCCGCCGCGACCGCGGCCATCACGTTCTCGACCTGAAAACCGATCGTGCCGTTCGCGGTGATCGGGATCTCGGAAAGCAGCATGCGCTCGCGCCAGGATCCTTCGGCGGCCACGATCGCGCCGTCATCGACGTACACCATGCGCCGGCCCTGCGCGCGCTGCGTCGCCATCGCCGGCAGGTGGTGGTCCGCGGCAAAGTAGATCACCTGGCCGGGGCAACTCGACGCCATCGCCTGCACCATGGCGTCGGCTGCGTTCAGCACCGCGTAACCGCCCGGCGCGACGTTCTGCACGATGACCCGCTTGAGCACGGCCAGGTCTTCGACGGTGGTGATGAAGTTCAGTCCCAGATGGTCGCCGGCGCCGATGTTGGTGACCACGGCCACCTGGCAGCGGTCGAAGCCCAGGCCCTCGCGGAGAATCCCGCCGCGCGCGGTCTCGAACACGGCGGCGTCGACGTCGGGGTGCATCAGCACGCTGCGCGCGCTGCGCGGCCCGCTGCAGTCGCCGCTGTCGATCCGGTGGCCGTTGACCCAGACCCCGTCGGTGTTGGTCAGGCCGACGCGCATCGCGCTGCCGGTCAGCAGATGCGCGATCAGCCGCGCGGTCGTGGTCTTGCCGTTCGTGCCGGTGACCGCGACCACCGGGATGCGGCCGTCGTCACCGTTGGCGAACAGATGCGACACGATTGCCTCTCCGACCGAGCGGCCCTTGCCGAACGACGGCGACAGGTGCATGCGCAGCCCGGGCGCGGCGTTGACCTCGACGATCCCGCCATGCTGCTCGCGCATCGGCCGCAGCACGCTCTCGCACACCAGATCGACGCCGCAGACATGCAGCCCAACCATCTGCGCCGCGGCGACCGCGTTGGCGGCGATCTCCGGGTGGACGTCGTCGGTCACGTCGGTGGCGGTGCCACCGGTGCTCAAGTTCGCGTTGTTGCGCAGCACGATGCGGCGACCCTTGGCGGGCACCGATTCCTGCGTCAGCCCCTGCGCGTCGAGCCGGGCCACCGCGATCTCGTCGAAGCGGATCCGCGTGAGCGAGGTCGCATGGCCGTCGCCGCGCCGCGGGTCGGCGTTGACCCGGTCCACCAGTTCGCGCACCGTGTGGATGCCGTCGCCGATCACGTGCGGCGGCTCGCGCCGCGCCGCGGCGACCAGCTTGTCGCCGACCACCAGCAGCCGAAAGTCGTTGCCGGACAGGTATTTTTCGACCATCACGTCGTCGCCGGCGTCGGCAGCCGCGTGGAACGCGGCTTCCAGTTGCTCGCGGCTGGTGACGTTGACGGTGACCCCCTTGCCCTGGTTGCCGTCCTGTGGTTTGACGACGACCGGCAGGCCGATCTCGCAGGCCGCGGCCCAGGCGTCGGCGGCGTCAAAGACCGGGCGGCCGAACGGCACCGGCACCCCTGCCGCGTACAACAGCTTCTTGGTCAGGTCCTTGTCCTGCGCGATCGCTTCCGACACTGCGCTGGTCGCGTCCACCTCGGCCGCCTGGATGCGGCGCTGGTGCGAGCCCCAGCCGAACTGCACGAGGCTGCCCTGGGTCAGCCTGCGCCACGGAATGCCGCGCGCAGCTGCAGCGTTGACGATCGCGCCGGTGCTGGGCCCGAGCCGCTCGTCCTCGTCGGCTTCGCGCAGCCGGGCAAGGGCGGCGGCCAGGTCGAAGCCGGTTTGGTTCAGCGCCGCCTGCACCAGTGTCTGCGCCAGCTCGAATGCCGCACGGCCCACGGCCTCTTCGCTGTAGGCCACCACGACCTGGTACACGCCGATCTCGACCGTGGCCGCGGTGCGGCTGAAGGTGACCGGGCAACCGGCCTGGGTCTGCAGCGCCAGCGTCGCCGCTTCGAGCACGTGGGCCAGCGAGATCGGGCCCTGGTAGCCGCTGCGCTGCAGCGCGCCGATCGTCGGGAACAGCTCGCGTACCCGGGATTCGAAGTCCGGCAGTTCGGCGATCGAGCGTTCGGCCGGTGCGCACGATACGACGGCCTCGAGCGCGGTATGCCGGCACCACAGGTTAGGGCCGCGCAGCATCCGGATGCGGGAGACTTCCATGCTGGGTTCTTTCTATCTCAGTTGTCCATTGCGCTGCGCGCCATCTGCGATGCATGAGTGCAAAGGAGCAGAAGGCCGCAGAGCAGGCCGTTCACGGGCACCCGCGGAGCTGGCTCTGCCAGTCCGCCGGGTGCGCCCCCGGTGAGGGGGTTGGCGAAGCGACACGCAGTGCGCGAAGACTGGGGGTGGTCCATCTAGTTCGCGGCAAAGGGTTCGGGCGCCGTGTAGTACGGCTTCAGGTCCGGGTCGAAGGTTTCGATGCCGACCGCGATCAGGTCGTGCGAAATGCCCAGTGCCCAGCTTGCCGCGACCGCGGCGAGCAGGCTGCGGCGCAGGGTTTCCGCAGCCGCGGGCGTGCCGCGTTCGTGCCGGCCCATCAGCCGGTCCAGGCTCGCCAGTTGGACCTCGGTGGCGCCGGTGGCGAGGACCACCGCGCCGCCGCGCACGAACACCGCGCGGCCGCCCTTGGCACGGTGCGACGCGATCGCCGGCGCCAGCGCATCGTCGGCGTACAGGATCACCTCGCCGTCGCACAGCGATGCCAACGCCGCAACCGCGTCGTCGGCAGCGTTGAGCACGGCGGCGCCGTGCGGCAGCACGACGTCGACCTGAGTGCGCAGCACCCGGGCCATCTGCTCGGTCTCGAAGATGTCGAATTCGCCCAGTTCCGCCACGCCGTCGGAATCGGTCACGACACCGACGAGGCAGCGGTCGTAAGCGAGGCCGTCGCGCAGAATGGCTTCGGGACCGTTCTCGATGACCGCGGCCTGTACCGCGACATTCATCAGCAGCCGGCGCGCCGCGTCGAAACGGGCGCAATTGCCGTGCGAGACGCGGCGCCGATCGAGGAACAGGCCGTCGCGGCAGGCGAGCCCGACCCGGGTGCCGCCGAGATGGATCAGCCAGGCGACCAGCCGCGCAATCGTCTGCGTGTGGTTGTTGCCGGCCACGCCGACGATGGGGATGCGCCCCGGCGGGCGGCCCGGCCCGTCGGGAAACAGATGATCGACGATCGCGCGCCCGACCGGGCGCGGCGCGCCAATCGCCGGTTTCAGATGCATCAGCAGCCCCGGGCCTGCGTTGACTTCGACCACCGCGCCGCCTTGCTCTTCGAGCGGGCGCGAGATGTCCTCGGCGACGAGGTCGACGCCGGCCACGTCGAGTCCGACGACGCGCGCCGCGAGCGAAGCCGCATGGGCGACCGCCGGATGAAGCTGATCGGTGCAGTCGATCGCGACATTGCCGTTGCGCTGGATCAGCACCAGGCGTCCAGCCTGCGGCACGCTGTCGGGCGTCAATCCCTGGCGCTGCAGTTCGAGGACGATGTTCTCGTCGGTTCGCGTCTCGACCAGGTTCAGCGGGAAGTCCTCGCTGGTGCCTCGCCGCGGATCGGTGTTGAGCTGCGCGTCGACCAGTTCGACCACACTCGCGCGCCCGTCTGCGACGACCGACGCGGTCTCGCCGCGCGCGGCCGCGACCACTTTGCCGCCGACCACCAGGAGCCGGTGTTCCTGGCCGCGCGCAAAGCGCTCGACCATCACCTCGCTGCCATGGGCCTTTGCGACCGCGAACGCGGCGCGCACCTCGGCCTCGGTCGACAGATCGAGTGCGACGCCGCGGCCATGGTTCGCGTCGCTCGGCTTGATCGCGACCGGCAGGCCGATCTCCTGCGCCGCGTCCCAGGCACGCTCGGGGCTGTCGACGATCTCGCCCTCCGGCACCGGAACGCCGCAGGACTTCAGCAGCCGCTTCGTGAGGTCCTTGTCGCTCGCGATGCCGGCGGCGATCGCGCTGCTGAATTCGGTCTCGGCGGTCCAGATCCGGCGCTGCCGCGATCCGTAGCCGAGCTGGACCAGGTTGCCGGCGTTCAGGCGGATGTGGGGAATGTGCCGGTCGGCCGCCGCAGCGACGATGCTGGCGGTGCTCGGTCCCAGGTAGCAATCGTCGACCCGTTCGCGCAACTGGGCCACCGCCTGCGCGACGTCAAATGGCTGATCGTTGATCGCAGCCATCAGCAATCGATGGCCCTGCGCGAGCGCGGTGCGCGCCACCTGCTCGTCGCGCGCGCGAAACACCATGCGATAGATGCCGCGCTGACTGGTGCTGCGGGTCTGGCCGAAGCCGGTCGGCATGCCGGCCAGGTTCAGCAGCTCGATCACCACATGTTCCAGCACATGGCCGGCCCAGGTGCCCTCGTGCAGGCGCTGCACGAAGCCGCCGCGCTCGCCGACGCCGCAATGGTGCTCCACCAGCGCCGGCAGCCACGCGAGTAATCGCTCGTTCAATCCCGGCAGCAGATTCGACGGATGGTCTTCCAGTTCGCCCAGGTCGAGCCAGACCTCGAGCGCCGGACGGTAGGTCCAGATGTTCGGGCCGCGCAGGTAACTGATGCGCAGCAGCTTGATATCGTTTTTCGGACTCGGACTCATATACTGCTGTGCCTAGGCCGTCTGCCAATCGGAGTCGGGCGTTGCGCTTTCCTGATGGGCGGCGCCGCAGCCGGGCGTTGCAGGGAACGTGGCCGCTGCGGGAATTTCCGCAGACCGTAACCCGGCAGAGCCAGGATTCTGGCGCTCCGGCACGGAAACAAAATGCAAAATCACCATTCGATCGTTGCCGCCACGGGGAATGCAGATTCGGGTTCGGCGCAGGATGCGCTGCGCGCCCGGCTCGATGCTGAAGAAAACGTCTTGGCGACGCTCGCGGTTGACTTGGACCGCCGGCTGCGGTTTTCCACCGGCCTGCTCGCGCTGACGAATCGCCGCCTGTGGGCGTTCGAGCCGGATCCGGCGGCGCCGGGTGACGGGCGCTGGCAGCACTGGAACCTGTCGGCCGAGCTGTCGATGCGCCATTTCGACCATGCCGGCGTCGGCACGATCGAACTGCACGACGCGCACGCGCGGCTCGCGGTCTGGCGCTTCACGCTGGCCGCGAACGTGCAGGCGCTGCGGCTGATCCGGCAGTTCGAGCAGCAGATCGCGGCGCTGCAGGGGCGGGCCTTGGCGGCCGCCGAAGACGAGCCGGCTTTGTGTCCCCAATGCCAGTCGCCGCTGCCGCCCGACACCGACGAATGTCCGGTGTGCGCGCGCGAACTGCACACTCCGCCGTCCACCTGGGTGCTGCTGCGGCTGGGGCGCTTTGCCCGGCCGTACCGCCGGCAGCTCGCCACCGCGTTCGCGCTGACGCTGATCTCGACCGCGGCCACGCTGATCCCGCCGTACCTGACGATCCCGCTGATGGACGACGTGCTGATTCCGTTTCAGAACGGGCACCGCATCGATGTCGGGCTGGTGGCGGCATTGCTCGGCGGGTTGCTGGCGTCCGCGCTGGTCGGCTGGGGCCTGGGCTGGGCGCGCACCTACATCCTGTCGCTGGTGTCCGAGCGGATCGGCGCCGACCTGCGCACCGCGACGTTCGACCACCTGCTCGGCCTGTCGCTGGAGTATTTCGGCGGCAAGCGCACCGGCGACCTGATGGCGCGCATCGGCTCCGAAACCGACCGCATCTGCGTGTTCCTGTCGCTGCACGCGCTGGACTTCGCGACCGATGTGCTGATGATCGCGATGACCGCGGTAATCCTGTTCTCGATCGATCCCTGGCTCGCGCTGGTCACGCTGGTGCCGCTGCCGTTCATCGCATGGATGATCCACGTGGTACGCGACCGGCTGCGCACCGGGTTCGAGAAGGTGGGCCGGGTCTGGGCCGAGGTCACGAACGTGCTGGCCGACACCATCCCCGGCATCCGCGTCGTCAAGGCGTTCGCGCAGGAGCAGCGCGAGGCGCAGCGCTTTCGCGTTGCCAACGAACACAACCTCGTGGTGAACGACCGGCTGAACCGGATCTGGTCACTGTTCGCGCCGACCGTCTCGCTGCTGACCGAGATCGGCCTGTTGGTGGTTTGGGCATTCGGCATCTGGCTCGTGTCCGAGCACCAGATCACGGTCGGCGTGCTGACCGCGTTCATCGCCTACATCGGACGGTTCTACGCACGGCTCGATTCGATGAGCCGCATCGTCTCGGTCACGCAGAAGGCGGCGGCCGGGGCGAAGCGGATCTTCGACATCCTCGACCATGTGTCGAATGTGCCCGAGCCGGTGCATCCGGTGGCGATCGGCAGCGGGCCGGACGCTTTGCAAGGACGCATCGAGATTGCCGGCATCGGCTTTCGCTACGGCCAGCGCTCGGTGATCCGCAACCTGGACCTGACGATAGCGCCTGGCGAGATGATCGGCCTCGTGGGTCACAGCGGCTCGGGCAAGAGCACGCTGGTGAACCTGATCTGCCGCTTCTACGACGTGACCGAGGGATCGATCAGCGTCGACGGCACCGACATCCGGCGCTTCGGCCTGGCCGAATACCGGCGCCATATCGGCCTCGTGCTGCAGGAGCCGTTCCTGTTCTTCGGCACCGTCGCGGAGAACATCGCCTATGGCCGGCCCGACGCCTCGCGGGGCGAGATCGTCGCCGCGGCGCGCGCCGCGCATGCGCACGAGTTCATCCTGCGGCTGCCGCACGGCTACGACTCGCTGGTCGGCGAACGTGGCCAGGGCCTGTCCGGCGGCGAGCGCCAGCGGCTGTCGATCGCGCGCGCGCTGCTGATCGACCCACGCATCCTGATCCTCGACGAGGCGACCTCGTCGGTCGACACCGAAACCGAGAAGGAAATCCAGCGCGCGCTCGACAACCTGGTGCAGGGGCGCACCACGATCGCGATCGCACACCGGCTCTCGACGTTGCGCCGCGCGAGCCGGCTGGTGGTGATGGATCGCGGCGAGGTGGTCGAAATCGGTCCGCACGACGAACTGATGGCGAACCAGGGGGCGTACTGGCGGTTGTACCAGGCGCAGCTGCGGCGCATCGACGAGGACGAGGGCGAGCACGAGCCGCCAGTTCGGGGCGCGGCCGAGCGCAGGCAGATCGAACTGCCGCTCGCGCATTCGGAGGCGACGACGTGAGCGCGAACGGCGGGGCGGCCGAGCGCCGGTTCTTGCTCCACCGAAACGCATTCGGCCGCCTAGTCTGGACCGCGCCGGACGGCGAGCGCCACGAGGGCGTGATCCCGGTACGCACCTTTCCGCTTTCCGCGCCGGGCGCGGGCCTGTCGCTGGTCGGTGCCGACGGCCACGAACTGGCCTGGATCGAAAGTCTCGACGCGCTGCCGGCGCCGGCGCGCGCGCTGATCGACGAGGAACTCGCCACCCGCGAATTCGTTCCGGAAATCCTGCGCATCCGAAAGGTGTCGACGTTCTCGACCCCTAGCCAGTGGGAGGTCGACACCGACCGCGGCAGGGCGCAGTTCGTGCTGGCCGGCGAGGAGGACATCCGGCGCCTCGACGGTAACGCGCTGCTGATCGCGGCTGCCCAAGGCGCGTACTTCAGGGTGCGTGACCTGCAGGCGCTGGATGCGGCGTCGCGGCGGCTGCTCGGCCGCTTCCTCTGAGGCTTCCGACTTTAGTCGTCTCCCTTGAGTTCGACCTCGGGCAGCCCCAGTGCGTCGGGAATCGGCTCGGCTGTTGCAGGGCGCCCCTGCGCGAGCCGGCGCCGGTGCGTGCGCCAGGCCGAGAAGCCCAGCACCAGCAGCAGCAGCGCGCAAGCCGCAATGAAGGCGGCGCTGATCGGGCGCGTGACGAACACCGACATGTCGCCGCGCGACAGCAGCAGCGCGCGGCGAAAGTTCTCCTCGACCATCGGCCCGAGCACGAAGCCGAGCAGGATCGGCGCGACCGGGAAGTCGAGCACCATGAACACCGCGCCGAGCACGCCGAACACCAGCACCTCCCACACCTGGAACAGGTTGTTCTGCGTGCTGTAGGTGCCGACCACGATGAAGAACAGCGCCGACGGGAACAGATAGCGGTACGGCACCTGCAGCAGCTTCACCCACACCCCGATCAGCGGCACGTTCAGCACGATCAGCAGCACGTTGCCGATCCAGAAGCTCGCGATCAGGCCCCAGAAGATGTCCGGGTGCTCGCCGAGCAGTTGCGGCCCGGGCTGGATGCCCTGGATCAGCAGCGCGCCCAAGAGCAGCGCCATCACCGCGTCGCCGGGGATCCCCAGGCTCATCGTCGGGATGAAGTCGACCTGCGTCTTCGAGTGCGCGGACGCCTCGGGCGAAGCGACGCCGGCGATCATGCCGGTGCCGAACTTCTCCGGCGTCTTCGACACCTTGCGCTCCAGCGCGTACGCGAGAAAGGTGGTGATCGTAGGTCCCGTGCCGGGCATCGCGCCGAACAGCGTGCCGACGGCAGTGCCGCGCACCATCGGCCAGAACGATTCGCGCAGCTCGGCCCAGTTCGGCCACATGTCGCGGATGCGCAACTTGGTGTTGGTGCTGATCGTCGTGAGGCGATTGACGTTGAGCAGGAAGTCGGCGACGCCGAACACGCCGAGCGCGATCGCGACCAGTTCCAGCCCGTCGCTGAGTTCGGGGATGCCGAAGCTGAAGCGGAACGTGCCGCTGTTCACGTCGGTGCCGACCACGCCGCACAGCAGACCGAACAGCGTCATCGCGACGCCTTTCAGCGCCGAGCCGCGCGACATGGTCGAGCCCGCGAGCAGGCCCAGCAGCATGATCGAGAACAGCTCGGTCGGGCCGAACTTGAACGAGACCGCGACCAGCGCCGGCGAGGCGAAGATCATCACGATGATGCCGACCGACGCGGCGAAGAACGACGCGATCATCGTGATGCCCAGCGCGGTGCCGCCCTTGCCTTTGCGCGTCATCGGGTAGCCGTCCAGGCAGGTGACCGCGTGCGGCGGGTGCGAGGGGAGGTTCAGCAGAATGGCGCCGATCGCGCCGCCGTACATCGAGCCGTAGAAGATGCCGGCCAGCATCAGGATCGCCGGCACCGGCTTCATCACGTAGGTGAGCGGCAGCAGCATCGAGATCGCCGACAGCGCGCCAAGGCCAGGCAGCACGCCGATCAGGTTGCCGACCAGCACCCCGAAGAACGACCACAGCAGGTTGTGGTGCTCGAATGCAATCTCGAACCCCATCATCAGGTCGTGCAGCGACTGTTCCATCAGCCCCCCCACTGGAACAGCGGCATCTGCAGCTGCAGCGCCCACCAGAACACGACAGCCGCGATGACGGTCATCGCGACGGCCAGCAGCAGCGCATGCTTCAAGCGGTTGCCGCGGTCGCCCAGCGCGGAGATGAACACGATCGCGAAGGTCGCCGGCAGCAGGCCGCCCCATTTGCCGAGCATCAGGAACGCGAGGATGCCGAGCACGATGCAGATCGCACCGCGCGCGTCGGGCAGCGCGTGCCCGTGGCCATGGCCGCCGCCGGCCCTGGGGGCTCCGTCGCTACGTGCCGACGCCGCGATCGCCACCCCGATCAACACCAGCAGCACGCCCAGTGCGAAAGGGAAAAAGCCCGGGCCCATGCGCGCGAGCGTGCCCAGGTGGTAGCTGGTCGCCGCATAGGCCGCGGCGACGCCGATCACGACCATCAGCGCGCCGCCGTAGTAGTCCTTCTTGAACCGACTTGGAGATTTCATCGTCGAGACCCTGCTCCATGGGCGCACCCCGGGCTGGGCTGGGTGCTTCACGAGGATCGCCCATGCATTATTGACGGCTGCCGACTTAAGCGGCAGCGGGAAATCACCGAGCGGCCGGCGCAACCGGCAACCGCAACCGCGCGGCCAGGCCGCAGCTGCCGGCGCTGTTCGGGTCGCCGTCGGCGAGTTCGATCTCGCCGCCGTTGCGCCGCGCATAGGCGCGTGCGATCGGCAGGCCTAGCCCGGCGCCGCTCTGGTCGGGCGCGGCCGAACCCTTGGCGAAGCGCTCGAACATGCCGGCGCGCCGGTTCGCGGCAATGCCGGGGCCGTTGTCGCGCACCTCCGCGCAGGCGCCGCCCGGGCCCGCCCGCGCCGACACCGTGATGCGGCCGCCGACCGGCGTGTAGCGGATCGCGTTGTGCACCAGATTCGCCAGCGCCTCGTGCAACTCGGCCGCGTCGGCAGCGACCGGCACCGCTGCCGCATTGCTGTCCGGTTCGGTCGCGCCGTCGCCGCCGGCGTCGACCCAACCCAGGTCCTGCTGCTTCTCGCGCGCGAGCGGCAGATACTGCAGCGTGACCTCGCGCGCGACCTGGTTCAGGTCGGCGGTTGCGGCGGCGGTCGGACGCTCGGCCGGCTGGTTCGCATGGGCCAGCGCGAGCAACTGCTCGCACAGCCGCCGGCTGCGTTCCAGCTGCGTGACGATCGCGTGCAGGGTCTCGCGCGCGAGCGCCGGATCCGGCTCGCGCAGCGCATAGCCGGCCTGGGTCAGCATGATCGCCAGCGGCGTGCGCAACTGGTGCGAAGCGTCCGCGAGCAGGCGCGTCTGCTCGGCCAGCAGCTGCTGGCGCGCGTCGATATGCCGGTTGATCGCTTCGACCAGCGGCGTGACCTCGCGCGGCAGTTCGTGCGCGTCGAGCGGTCGCAGATCGTCCGGCGCGCGCGCCAGCACCGACCGGTGCAGGTGCTCCAGCGGCCGCAGCGAAAGATCCACGCCGAACCAGACCAGCAGCAGCACGATGACGACCGTGGCGCCGTCGCGCAGCAGCGCGGTGCCCAGCGCATGAACCCAGGCTTCGCGCCGCGGTTGATTGCCCTGCGCCGCCTGCACCAGCAGGCGAAAGCTGCGGCCGCTGCCGTCGCGCAGCGTGCGCTCCAGTGCCACCACGCGAAGCGGCTGGCCGCGGTAGTTCGCGTCGTAACGCAGGCTGCCGCGTTCGCTCGCGGCGCCGGGCGGCGGCGTCGGAAGGTCGGCGGCGCCGACCAGCATTCGCACCGGGCCCGGCGGCGCAGCGCGTTCCGGTCCCTGCGATTCGGACAGCGGCGTCAACGCGGCGTACAGCACGATCCGCGGCGATCCGCCGCCGTCGAGCAGGCTTTGCCGATCGAGCGACTCGTGAACCTCGATCGTGCCGGCGCCGTCCGGCGCAATGCGTTCGTCCAGCGCGCGAGCCGATTCGAGCAGGGTCTGATCGTGCGCGTCCTGCAGCAACTGGTAGCCGGCCTGGTAGGTGTACCAGTTGTCGATCACCAGCAGCACGAACAGGCAGGGCAGCAGCAGGGCCAGCACCCTGGTGCGCAGTCCCCAGCGCGGGTGCTTGATTCCCCGCGAGGGCTCAGTTCCCCGCGGGGGCATGTGCCACCGCTTCGAGCATGTAGCCCAGACCGCGGATCGTGATGATGCGCACGTCGCCCCCGGCGAGCTTGCGTCGCAGCCGGTGCAGCACGAGTTCGATCGCGTCCGGTCCGGCCTGGCTTTGCTGCGGGAACACCTTGCTCGCGAGCTGGGCCTTTGCCAGCGGCGTGCCGCCGCGCGCGACCAGCGCACTGAGGGCGGCATGTTCGCGCGGCGTCAGCGCGACCACGCGGCCGCCGAGCAGGAAGGCGCCGCTGTCCGGGTCGAACGACAGCGAGCCGCATTGCAGCGGCTGATGCGCATGCGCCCGGCTGCGCCGCACCAGCGCCGCGAGCCGCGCTTCGAGTTCCTCCAGCGCGAATGGCTTGGTCAGGAAGTCGTCGGCGCCGACCTTCAGTCCGCGCACCCGGTCCTGCACCGAACCTTGCGCGGTCAGCACCAGCACCGGGGTGCGCCAGCCCTGCTTGCGCAGTTCACCGAGCAGGTCCAGGCCATGCCGGTCCGGCAAGCGCAAGTCCAGCACCACGACGTCGTAGTCGGTGCGCGCGATCAGCGCCTGCGCGGTCGCGGCGTCCGGTGCGTGGTCCGGCACCAGCGAGCCCTGCTTGAGCCCGCGCATCAGCCACGACGCCATCTCGAGTTCGTCTTCGACCAGCAGGATGCGCATCGTCTGTCCTTCAGGCTCGCTCGCCTCGCCGAGCTGCTATTTCAAGATATCGCCGAGACAGAGGTATTTCATCTCGACGTATTCTTCCATGCCGTGGCTCGAGCCCTCGCGCCCCAGGCCCGACTGCTTGACGCCGCCGAACGGTACGTGCTCGGTCGAGATGATGCCGGTGTTGATGCCGACCATGCCGTATTCCAGTCCTTCGGCGACGCGGAAGATGCGGCCCACGTCGCGGCTGTAGAAGTAGCTGGCCAGCCCGAACTCGGTTGCGTTCGCTGCGTCGATTGCCTCCTGCTCGGTCTTGAAACGGAACACCGGGGCGAACGGGCCGAACGTCTCCTCGCGCGCGCAGGCCATGTCGGCGCTCGCCTCCGACACCACGGTCGGCTCGAAGAACTGGCCTTTCAGACGATGGCCGCCGGTCTGCACCCTGCCGCCCTTGGCGACAGCGTCCGCCAGATGGCGCTCCACTTTCTGTAGCGCCGCCTCTTCGATCAGCGGGCCCTGCACCACGCCATCCTCGAAGCCGTTGCCGACCTTCAGGCCTTTGACCTTCGCGCTGAACTTCTCTACGAACCGGTCGTACACGCCGTCCTGCACGTAGAGGCGGTTCGAGCAGACGCAGGTCTGGCCGGCGTTGCGGTACTTGCTGGCGATCGCGCCCTCGACCGCGCTGTCGAGGTCGGCGTCGTCGAACACGATGAACGGCGCGTTGCCGCCGAGCTCCAGCGAGAGCTTCTTGACGGTCGGCGCCGACTGCGCCATCAGGATGCGACCGACCTCGGTCGAGCCGGTGAACGAGAGGTGGCGCACCACGTCACTCGCGCACAGCGCCTTGCCGATCGCGATGCTGTTCGCGCCGTCGGCCGACAGCATGTTGAGCACGCCGGCCGGCATGCCGGCGCGCTGCGCCAGTTCGGCGGCGGCGAGCGCGGTCAGCGGCGTCAGCTCGGCCGGCTTGATCACCACGGTGCAGCCGGCCGCCAATGCCGGCGCGACCTTGCGCGTGATCATCGCGAGCGGGAAGTTCCACGGCGTGATCGCCGCGCACACGCCGATCGGCTGGCGCAGCACCAGCACGCGGCGGTTGTTGTCGTACTGCGCCAGCGTCTCGCCGTTGACGCGCTTGGCTTCTTCGGCGAACCACTCGACGAAGCTCGCGCCGTACGCGACCTCGCCGCGCGCCTCGGCCAGCGGCTTGCCCTGCTCGGCGGTCATCAGCGTCGCCAGATCTTCCTGGTTCGCCATCAGCAACTGGAACCACTTCATCAGCACCGCGTGGCGCTGCTTTGCGGTCTGGTTGCGCCACGCGGGCCACGCCGCATTCGCCGCGGCGATCGCAGCCTCCGCGTCGCGCGCGCCGAGATTCGCCACGTCGGCGAGCTTCGCGCCGGTCGCCGGGTCGTGCACGTCGAAGCGGCTCGCGCCCTTGATCCATTTGCCGTCGATCAGCGCATCGGTCTTCAGCAGGCTCGCGTCCTTCAGGCGCGAAAGTGGAGAAGTTTTCATGTCCATGAGAGGGTCTCCAGAATCGGTGCGGCGACGGCGGCATCGTGTTGCGATCTGCTTTGATCAGGTCAGGCCCTAGAGCATAGCGCGCTCGCACCTGCCGCGCCGCCCTGGGGGCGAGGCCCCAAACCTATAATGATCGGCTCCATTTCCGCGATGCTGCGAAGCACTCCGATGCTGCTCGGCCGCCGGCTCGCTTACTATGAAAACATGAGCACCCCGTCCTTTACTGTTGCCGACATCCGCAGGATTTTCCTTGAATTCTTCGCGTCGAAGGGGCACACCATCGTGCCGTCGAGTCCGCTGGTGCCGGCGAACGACCCGACGCTGATGTTCACCAACTCGGGCATGGTGCAGTTCAAGGACGTGTTCCTCGGCACCGACCGCCGCCCCTACGTGCGCGCCGCGTCGGTGCAGACCTGCCTGCGCGCCGGCGGCAAGCACAACGACCTGGAGAACGTCGGCTACACCGCGCGGCACCACACCTTCTTCGAGATGCTGGGCAACTGGAGCTTCGGCGACTACTTCAAGCGCGAGAGCCTGGTCTGGGGCTGGGAACTGCTGACCGGGGTGCTCAAGCTGCCCAAGGACCGGCTGTGGGCCACGGTCTACATCGACGACGACGAGGCCTACGAGGTCTGGACCAAGGACATCGGTCTGCCGCCGGAGCGCGTGGTGCGCATCGGCGACAACAAGGGCGCGAAATACGCTTCCGACAACTTCTGGATGATGGCCGACACCGGCCCCTGCGGGCCGTGCAGCGAAGTGTTCTACGACCACGGCCCCGGCATTGCCGGCGGCCCGCCCGGTAGCCCGGATGCCGACGGCGACCGCTACATCGAGATCTGGAACCACGTGTTCATGCAGTTCGACATGCAGGCGGACGGCAGCCTGAAGAAGCTCCCGGCTCCCTGCGTCGACACCGGCATGGGCCTGGAGCGCCTCGCCGCGATCCTGCAGCATGTGCACAGCAACTACGAGATCGACCTGTTCGCCACGCTGATCCGCGCCGCGGCGCGCGAGACGCACACGACGGACCTCGCCAACCCGTCGCTGAAGGTGATCGCCGACCATATCCGCGCGACCGCGTTCCTCGCGGCCGACGGCGTGATTCCCGGCAACGAGGGGCGCGGCTACGTGCAGCGGCGCATCATCCGCCGCGCGATCCGGCACGGCTACAAGCTGGGCTGCAAGACGCCGTTCTTCCACAAGCTGGTGCCCGATCTGGTGGCGCTGATGGGCGACGCCTATCCGCGGCTCGCGGCCGCGCAAGTTCAAGTGATCGAGGTGCTGCGCGCCGAGGAGGAACGCTTCTTCGAGACGCTGGAGCACGGCATGCAGATTCTCGACGCGGCGCTGGCCGCTGATGGCGCCGCCAGCGGCACGGACGCGAAGCTGCTCCCCGGCGACGTCGCGTTCAAGCTGCACGACACCTACGGCTTTCCGCTCGATCTGACGAACGACGTCTGCCGCGAGCGCGGCGTGACGGTGGACGAGGCCGGCTTCGACGCGGCGATGGAGCGGCAGCGCTCGCAGGCGCGCGCCGCGGGCAAGTTCAAGATGGACCGCGCGCTCGAATACGACGGCGCGGGGAACCGCTTCACCGGCTACGACGAGCTTGCGCATGCTAGCAAAATAGTAGCTATCTACGTAGAAGGTACGCAGGCTTCGGAGCTAAAGCAGGGTGAAACCGGGGTCGTCGTGCTGGATGTGACGCCGTTCTATGCGGAAAGCGGCGGCCAGGTCGGCGACCGTGGCGCGATCGTCGCGCAGGGCGGCGCGCGCTTTGACGTGGCCGACACGCAGAAGATCAAGGCCGACGTGTTCGGCCACCACGGCACGCTCGTGGCTGGCAAGCTGAAAGTCGGCGACGCGGTCACGGCCCAGGTCGACACGCTGCTCCGCGCCGCGACCATGCGCAACCACAGCGTGACGCATCTGATGCACAAGGCGCTGCGCGAGGTGCTGGGCGCGCACGTGCAGCAAAAGGGCAGCTTGGTCGACGCGGAGAAGACGCGCTTCGACTTCGCGCACAACGCGCCGATGACTCGGGAAGAGATGTACCGCGTCGAACAGATCGTCAATGACGAGATCATTCAAAACGTCCCCACTCAGGCGCGCATCATGGATATCGAGTCGGCGAAGGCGACCGGCGCTGTGATGCTGTTCGGCGAAAAGTACGGCGACACCGTGCGCGTGCTCGACATCGGCTCCAGTCGCGAGCTGTGCGGTGGGACGCACGTGGCGCGCACCGGTGATATCGGTGTCTTCCAAATCCTGGAGGAGACGGGCGTTGCCGCAGGAGTCAGGCGAATCGAGGCTTGCACTGGAGATCGAGCCATTCAGTGGATTCAAGACACACAGAGAAATCTCTTTGGCGTTGTCGACATACTCAACAGCTCAACCTCGGGCCTGCCAGAGCGTGTGCAGAGCCTGCTTAGTCAGAATAAGCAGCTTGGACACGAGTTGGATCGCTTGAAGGCCAAGCTCGCAAGCGCGCAAGGCGACGAACTGCTGTCGCAGGCCGCGGACGTGAAGGGCGTCAAGGTGCTGGCCGCGCGGCTCGACGGCGCCGACGCTAGGACGTTGCGCGAAACCATGGACAAGCTCAAGGACAAGCTCAAGTCCGCGGCGATCGTGCTGGCGTCGGTCGACGGCGACAAGGTGCAGATCGCCGCCGGCGTGACGAGCGACCGCACGGCGCGGCTCAAGGCCGGCGAGCTCGTCAACTTCGTCGCGCAACAGGTCGGTGGCAAGGGCGGGGGCAAGCCCGACATCGCGATGGCCGGCGGCAGCGATGCCGCCGGCCTGCCCAAGGCGCTCGCGAGCGTGCAGGCCTGGGTGGCCGAGCGCATCTGAGCCTGATGTCGGCGCGGGCCTTCGCGCCAAGCGGGCCTGCGCTACTGAGCGCGGCTCAGACGCGTTCGAACAGCAGATCCCAGACGCCGTGGCCGAGCCTCAGGCCGCGCTGCTCGAACTTGGTCGGCGGCCGCCAGTCGGGCCGCGGCACGAAGCCATCGCTCACCGCGTCGGCGCGATTGCAGAGCAGCGGTTCGTTCGACAGCACCTGCAGCATCTGCTCGGCATAGGGCTGCCAGTCGGTCGCGCAGTGCAGGTAGCCGCCGGGGGCGATCCGGGTCGCGAGTCGGGCGACGAGCGGCGGCTGGATCAGCCGGCGCTTGTGATGCCGCTTCTTGTGCCACGGGTCCGGAAAGAAGATGTGGATCCCGGCAAGCGATCCCGGTGCGAGCATCCGCTCGACCACCTCGACCGCGTCGTGCGCGACGATGCGGATGTTCGTCAGATTCAGTTCGCCGATCCGCAGCAGCAGCGCGCCGACGCCCGGCGGGTGCACCTCGCAGCACAGGAAATTCTTGTCGGGCATCAGCGCGGCGATCTGCGCGGTCGCCTCGCCCATGCCGAAGCCGATCTCCAGAATCGTCGGCGCGGCGCGGCCGAACGCCGCCGCCAGGTCGAGCGGCTGGCCCGTGTACGGCAGCAGCACCGCCGGGCCGAGGTCCTGCATCGCGCGCGCCTGGCCGCGGGTCGTGCGGCCGCCGCGCAGCACGAAGCTGCGGATGCCGCGGCGGCGCGGATCGGCGTCTTGGTCGGGGTTGTCCCGGTAGCCGCGGTGGCTGCGGTCGCCGGTGTCAGGGTCGGTGCTCGTCATCGCGAGCGCGGATTGTAGAGAGCGCGCCACGCGGGCACCCACGCGGCCAGCGCCGCTGCCGTGGGCCCACCATGCGGCGGCAGACCGAGCACCGATGCGGCGGCGGCGAGCGCCGCCTGCGCCGCGCCGGGCGTGCCGGTGTCGATCGCATGCGCGCCGTTCTGCTTCGAGAGCTTCTCGCCGTTCGGCCCAAGCACCAGCGGCGTGTGCAGGTAGCGCGGCGTCGGCACCTCGAGCGCGCGCTGCAGCAGGATCTGGCGCGGCGTGTTGTCGGCCAGATCCTCGCCGCGCACCACGTCGGTCACGCGCTGGTCCGCGTCGTCGACCACCACCGCGAGCTGATACGCCCACAGCCCGTCGGCGCGCAGCAGCACGAAGTCGCCGACCTCGCGCGCGACGTTCTGGCGCTGCTGCCTAAGCCTGCGGTCGAACCATTCGAGTTCGCCGTGTTTGTCGTTCGCTACTGGAAACGTAGCACACTGTGCAGAATGGGAACCGGCTGCAGCCACATCTGGCTCGGAATTCTGGACAAGGAAGCGCCACGCGCGCGCAGCCTTGCCGTGCAGCCCGCCGCGGCAGGTGCCGGGGTAGACCAGTTCGCCGCCCCGCGCGCGCGACCGCCCGGCGTTTGCGAGCGCGGCCACGATGTCGCGCCGCGAGCAGCCGCAGGGGTAGGCGCGTTGCGCGGCCAGCAGCGCATCGAGCGCCTCGCGATAGCGCGCGCCGCGCTGCGACTGGCGGATCGGCGGTTCATCGGGGACGAGGCCGCAGGCGGCCAGTTGCGACAGGATCAGCCGGTCCGCGCCCGGCACGCAGCGCGGGCGGTCGGCGTCCTCGATCCGCACCAGCCAGCGGCCGCCGTGCACGCGCGCGTCGAGCCAGCTCGCGAGCGCCGCGACCAGCGAGCCGGCGTGCAGCGGCCCGGTCGGAGACGGCGCGAAGCGGCCGACGTAGCCTGTCATGCCGCGCAGCTCAGACTGGACTTGGATACTGGCGCTCGAGCAGCGCGCCGCGGGTGGCCGGGCTCTCCAGTTGCTGCAGCCACCATTGCAGCGCGCGGCCGGGCCGCGCCGCCGGCGCGGTGCACCAGGCGTAGCTGAGGCGCGCCACGCGGGCCGGCCGCTCGATCTGGCGCACCACCAGGTGGCCGGCCTCGACGTAAGGGCGCGCCAGCGGTTCGGGCAGGAACCCGGCGCCGAGGCCGCGCAACTGCGCGTGCAGCTTGGCCTGGATCGTCGGGACGGTGAGCACCGGTTGCCCGGCGAGCAGACCGAAGGTCAGGCCGGCGCCGCCGGCGACCGAGTCGGCCACCGCGACCGCGCGATGGCGCCGGATCAGCTCGTCGGCCAGCGGTTCGCTCGCGTGCGCGAGCGGGTGGTGCGGCGCGACCGCGAACACGAAGCGCATCTGCCCCAGCGGCTTGCTGTGAATGCCGGGGTGGGTCTGCGCGTCGAGCACAACGCCGATCGCCAGATCGGCCTGACCAGCGACGAGCGCCTGCAGCGTGCCCGACAGCGCTTCCTCGCGCAGTTTCAGCGCGGTCGGCGGATCGAGTGCCAGAAAGGCCTCGCACAGTTCCAGCACCGTCCTGTCGGCGATCGCGCTGTCGACCGACAGCGTCAACTGCGGCTCCCAGCCGGTCGCGACGCGGCGCACGCGGTTCGCCACCGCGTCGATCTCGCCGAGCAGCCGCGCGCCCTCGCGCAGCAGTTCGCGCCCGGCCTCGGTCGGCCGGGCCCGGCGCGCGCTGCGGTCGAACAGCAGCGCATCCAGCGCGTCCTCGACCTGGCGCACGCGGTAGGTCAGCGTGCTCGGCACCAGGCCGAGTGCCTGCGCGGCCTGCGCGAAGCTGCCGTTTGATGCGATCGCCTGCAGCATCGCGAAGGTGTCGGGTGTCAGCACATCGCGAGGTTTTTGCATCTTGAAACTTTGACCGTTCGAATGCATCGAATGATGTCATCAAACGGCGCCGCTGGTGAACGCGGCGATCGTGCCTAAAGTAGCAAGCATCGTTCGAACGTTGCTCAAAAGGAGTTCCAGGTGCTCACACTTCGCAAATCGCAGGACCGGGGCTATGCCGACCACGGGTGGCTCAAGTCGTTTCACAGCTTTTCGTTCGCCGGCTATTACGACCCGGCGCACATGGGCTGGGGCAACCTGCGCGTGATCAACGAGGACCGCGTCGCGCCGGGCATGGGCTTCGGCACGCACGGCCACCGCGACATGGAAATCATCAGCTACGTGCTCGAGGGCAACCTCGCGCACAAGGACACCATGGGCAACGTCAAAGGCATTCCGCCCGGCGACGTGCAGCGCATGAGTGCGGGCACCGGCGTGCAGCACAGCGAATTCAACCACGCGCCGGACCGCACCACGCATTTCCTGCAGATCTGGATCGAGCCGAATGCGCTCGGCATCGCGCCGAGCTACGAGCAGAAGACTTTCCCCGATGCCGACAAGCGCGGGCGGCTGCGGCTGATCGCGTCGCCCGACAGCGCCGACGGCTCGGTGACGATCCATGCCGACGCGCGCGTGTTCGCCGGCCTGTTCGATGGGCCCGAGTCCGCGCAGCTCGCGCTCGACCCCAAGCGCAAGGCCTATGCGCACCTGGTGCGCGGCGCGCTGCGGGTCAACGGGCGCGATCTCGCTGCGGGCGACGCGGCGCTGATCGAGCAGGAAGGCCGCTTGACGCTGGAGCAAGGCCAGGGCGCCGAGGTGCTGGTGTTCGATCTACATGCGTAGATCGGCGCAGCGCGTCGCCGACCCCCCCGATTTCGGATTCCATCACTCCAACCTCCAAAAGGACATTCCATGCCCAACAGTCTCCAGAACCTCTCCAGCCTCGTCGGCCGCGTGCTGATCGCCGTGCTGTTCGTCCCTTCCGGCATCGGCAAGGCGTTCGCTTTCTCCGGCACCACCGGCTACATCGCGTCGCAGGGGCTGCCGCTGCCGTCGCTCGGCGCGGTGATCGCGATCCTTTGCGAACTCGGCCTGGGCCTCTTGGTACTGTTCGGCTTCAAGACCCGGATCTCGGCGCTGTTGCTCGCGATCTTCACCGTCGCAACGGGGATCTTCTTCCACAACTACTGGGATGCGGACGCGGCACAGGCGATGATGCAGCAGATCAACTTCTACAAGAACCTCGCGATCGCCGGTGGGCTGCTGTCCATCGTCGCCTTTGGCGCCGGCGGCTGGAGCCTGGACGGCGTGCGCCGGCGCTGATATACCTGCACCAGCCCTCGGGCCTGTCCACAGGAGGCTGAAATGACCGTCGAACTCGAACGCCAGCGCACCGATGCCGGATACGCGCCGATGGCGCAGGCCGTGCATATTCGCGATCACGCGCTGCTCGCCGACGGCAGCGTCGCCGAGGGCGGGACCGACGCCGGCCCCAGCCCGCATGATCTGTACGACGCCGCGCTCGGCGCCTGCAAGGCGCTGACGGTGATGTGGTACGCGCGGCGCCGAGGCATTCCGGTGGCGGACATCCAGACCACGATCGCGCGCGACGACTCGGCCGAGCGCACCGGCGTCTACCGGCTCTCGGCCACGCTTCGGATCGGCGGCGAACTGAGCGACGCGCAGTTGCAGGATCTGCAGCGGATCGCCGAGAAATGCCCGGTGCACAAGCTGATGACGCAGGTCACGACCGAGATCACAACGCAGGTGGAGCGATTGAAATGAACACACCGCTGCTGCTCACCGGCCGCGAGCACGACCTCGGCGGTGGGCTGATGGTGCGCCGCATGCTGCCCGCCATGCAGCGCCAGTCGGTCGGGCCGTTCGTATTCTTCGATCATTTCGGTCCGCTGACCGAACTGCCCGAATACCAGCACGATGTGCGCCCGCATCCGCACATCGGCCTCGCGACCGTGACCTATCTGTTCGACGGCGCGATGGTGCACCGCGACAGCCTGGGCAGCGTGCAGCGCATCGAGCCCGGCGCGATCAACTGGATGACCGCGGGCCGCGGCATCGTGCATTCGGAGCGTCGTCCCGACGACCTGCGCCAGCGGCCGTACCTGAGCCACGGCTTGCAGCTTTGGGCGGCGCTGCCGCAGGCGCACGAGGAAGACGAGCCTTCGTTCGTGCACACGCCGGCGGCGGTGATCCCCGAGTTGACGATGGGCGCGGCGCGGGTGCGGGTGCTGATCGGCGAAGCGTTCGGCCGGCGCTCGCCGGTCGCGACGTTTTCGAACACGCTGTACCTCGACGTGCAGTTTTCGGAAGAGGGCGCACTGGAGCTGCCGCCGCTCGCGCAGGAACTCGCGGTCTACGCGGTCGACGGCGATCTGCGGCTCGGCGCCGGGCTGCTCTCCGCGCGCACGCTGGCGGTGCTTCAGGGTACCGTGCCGGTGCGGATCGAGGCGCCGGGTGCAGGGCGGTTGGTGGTGATCGGCGGTGAGCCGCTGGACGGCCGCCGCTTCATCTGGTGGAACTACGTGTCCAGCCGCAAGGAGCGCATCGCGCAGGCGGCGCAGGACTGGGCCGATCAGACGATGGGTCAGGTACCTGGCGAGACCGAGTTCATCCCGCTGCCCGAGAAGCGCTTCGTCGTGTAGGCGGACAGGCCCGGGCGAGCGCTCGCCCGTGCAGCGCCGGCCGCGATGGTACGGCGGTGGTGCAGCGCGGCAGTTTCCTACAATCGGTCCATGTTCGTTCACCTGCGTCTGCACACGGAATTTTCCGTGGTCGATGGCGCCAACCGGATCGACGAGGTGATCGCAGCCGCTGCCGCCGATGGGCAGCCGGCGCTCGCGATCACCGACCTCGCCAATCTGTTCGGCGCGATCAAGTTCTACAAGGCCGCGCGCAGCAAAGGCGTCAAGCCGATCATCGGCGCGGAAATCCAGATCGAGGGCCTGGGCCCGGACGGCGCTGCGCCAGCGCGCATGTTGCTGCTGGTGCAAAACCGCCAGGGTTATCTGAACCTGTCGGAACTGCTGGCGCACGCCTGGACGCGCAACGTCGTCAAGGCGCAGGCGCTGGTCCGACTCGAATGGCTGGGCGAACTGGGCGCGGGGCTGATCCTGCTCTCGGGCGCGCAGGCCGGTCCGATCGGGCAGGCGCTGCTGCAGGGCGACGCGGCGCGCGCGCGCGAACTGGCCGAGCGGCTGGCCGCGCTGTTTCCGCAGCGCTTCTACGTCGAGCTGCAACGCGCCGGCCGCGCCGACGACGAGGCTCATGTGAGCGCGGCGGTGCGGCTTGCCGCGGAACTCGCACTGCCGGTGGTCGCGACGCATCCGGTGCAGTTCATGCGCCGTGATGACTACGAGGCGCACGAGGCGCGGGTCTGCATCGCCGAAGGCGAGATTCTCGGCAACCCGCGGCGCGTGCGCCGATTCACGACCGAGCAGTACTTCAAGTCGGGCGCGGAGATGGCAGCGCTGTTCGCCGACATCCCGAGCGCGCTCGCCAACGCGCAAGAAATCGCGCGGCGCTGCAGCCTCACGCTCGAACTCGGTCGCCCGCGCCTGCCGGACTTTCCGATTCCCGAGGTGGGCGGCAGGCGGCTCTCGACCGAGGACTATTTCCGCCATGTCGCCGAGCGCGGCCTCAGCGAACGCCTCGCGCAGCGCTACCCCGATGCGTCCGAGCGGGAGGAACAGCGTCCGCACTACGAAGAGCGGCTCGCGTTCGAGATCGCGACCATCGTCAAGATGGGATTTGCCGGCTACTTCCTGATCGTCGGCGACTTCATCAACTGGGCCAAGACCAACGGCTGTCCGGTGGGACCGGGCCGCGGCTCGGGCGCGGGCTCGCTGGTCGCGTACGCGCTCGGCATCACCGACCTGGATCCGCTGCAGTACAAGCTGCTGTTCGAGCGCTTCCTGAATCCGGAGCGGGTGTCGATGCCCGACTTCGACATCGACTTCTGCCAGGCGAACCGCGACCGTGTGATCGACTACGTGAAGGAGAAATACGGCAAGGACGCGGTGAGCCAGATCGCGACCTTCGGCACGCTGGCCGCGCGTGCTGCGATTCGCGATGTGGGCCGGGTGATGGACATGAGCTACACCTTCTGCGACGGCATCTCCAAGCTGGTGCCGAACAAGCCCGGCATGACGGTGACGCTGCAGTACCCGCCGAATCCGAAGCTGCCCGGCGACAAGAACCATTACGCGCTCGAGATGGAGCCGCTGCTGGCCGAGCGCGTCGCGAAGGAGGACGAGGTCCGCACGCTGATCGAGATGGCGCAAAAGCTCGAGGGCATGACGCGCAACGTCGGCATGCATGCCGGCGGGGTGCTGATCGCGCCGGGCAAGCTGACGGACTTCTGCCCGCTGTACCAGCAGCCGGGCAGCGAGTCGGCCGTCAGCCAGTACGACAAGGACGACGTGGAAGCGGTCGGGCTCGTGAAGTTCGACTTCCTGGGGCTGGCGACGCTGACCATCCTCGAGATCGCGAAGGAGTTGATCCGCAAGCGCCACGCGGGGCAGCAGGAATTCGCGTTCGAGAACGTCCCGCTCGACGACGAGGCGACCTACCGGCTGTTCGCCAACGGCAAGACCGAGGCGGTGTTCCAGTTCGAAAGCCGCGGCATGCAGGGCATGCTGCGCGACGCGAAGCCGACGCGGCTCGAGGATCTGATCGCGCTCAATGCGCTGTATCGGCCCGGCCCGATGGACCTGATCCCGAGCTTTCTCGCGCGCAAGCAGGGACGCGAGCCGGTCGAGTACCCGCATCCGCTGGTCGCCGAAATGCTGTCCGAGACCTACGGCATCATGGTCTATCAGGAACAGGTGATGCAGACCGCGCAGATCCTCGGCGGCTACTCGCTCGGCGGCGCCGACCTGCTGCGCCGCGCGATGGGCAAGAAAAAGGCCGAGGAGATGGCCGAGCACCGCGGCATCTTCCGCGCCGGCGCGGCGAAGAACGGCATCGACCAGGACAAGGCCGACGAGATTTTCGACCTGATGGAAAAATTCGCGGGCTACGGCTTCAACAAGTCGCACGCGGCCGCGTACTCGCTGCTCGCCTACCACACCGGCTGGCTGAAGGTCCACTACACGGCCGAGTTCTTCTGCGCGAACATGAGCGTGGAAATGGACGACACCGACAAGCTGAAGCTCCTGGTCGAGGATGCGGCGGCGAACTTCCGGCTAGCATTCGAGCCGCCCGACGTGAACCGCGGCGGCTACCGGTTCGAGCCGGTTTCGGACAGCACGATCCGCTACGGCCTGGGCGCGGTCAAGGGCACCGGCCAACTGGCGGTCGAGGCGATCGTGCGCGC
This sequence comes from Burkholderiaceae bacterium, assembly GCA_030123545.1. NCBI lineage: Bacteria > Pseudomonadati > Pseudomonadota > Betaproteobacteria > Burkholderiales > Burkholderiaceae > Burkholderiaceae bacterium. Next base: position 1,716,361 of record CP126124.1, read on the forward strand.
GCGCGAGGGCGGCGGTGCGTTCACCAGCCTGTTCGATTTCTGCTGCCGCGTCGACCGCGGCCGCATCAACAAGCGCACGGTGGAAGCGCTGGTCAAGGCTGGCGCGTTCGATGCGCTGCACGGCAACCGCGCGGCAACGGTCGCGTCGATCGATCGCGCGTTCGACTTCGCCGCCGCGGCCGAGGCGAACGCGTTGCAGGGCGGGCTGTTCGACGCCGGCGGCGTGGACGCGATCGGCTCCAGCACGCGCGAACCCGAGCTGGTCGAGCAGGCGCCGTGGGGCGTGCGCGAGCGGCTGAACCACGAGAAGGCCGCGATCGGCTTTTGCCTGACCGGCCATCTGTTCGACGAGGCGGCGGGCGAGGTGCGCCGCTTCATTCCCAAACGAATCGCCGACCTGGCCGAGTCGCGCGAGCCGCAACTCGTCGCCGGTGTCGTCGGCGACATGCGGGTGATCAACACGCAGCGCGGGCGGCTCGCGATCTTCCGGCTCGACGATGGATCGGCGACGGTCGAGGCGACCGCCGACGAGGGGGTGCTGGGCAATTACCGCAACCTGCTGCGCGACGACGAGGTCGTGGTGCTGCGCGCGCGCGTGCAGAACGACCGCGTCACAGGCGGCCTGCGTCTTAGCACTCAGCAGGCCTGGGATCTGGCCGGCGCGCGCTGCCGGTTTGCGAAATTCCTGCGCGTCGCGGTGAACGGCAAGGCGCCGGATGTCGCGCGTCTGCTGCGCGATTTTCCGCCGCGGCACGAGGTGTCGGAGCAGGGCGAACTGCTGCGCGGCCTCGGGGTCGTGCTCGCGGTGCGGCGCGAAGGCGAGCAGGGCGGTGCCGCAGCCGAGGTCCAGCTCGGCGACGAGGCCAGGTTCTTCCCGAGCGACGATGCGCTGGCCGGCTGGATCGCGCAGGCCGATCAAGGCCAGGCGAGCGTGGTCTACGACTGATCGCTGGCGGCCGCTCGATGACTGCGCTGCAGCCCGCCATCCAGAGTCGCATTCTGTCGCTGCGCGGACAGCGTGTGATGCTCGATGCGGACTTGGCACAGCTCTATGGTGTAGAGACGCGTGTGCTGGTGCAGGCGGTCAAGCGCAACCGGGCGCGCTTTCCCGAAGACTTCATGTTCCAGCTCGCGGCGCAGGAGTTCGCTGATTTGAGATCACAGTCTGTGATCTCAAGCGCCGGCCACGGCGGCCGGCGCACCGCGCCCTATGCCTTCATCGAGCAGGGCGTTGCCATGCTTTCGTCGGTGCTGGGCAGCCAGCGCGCCGTCGCAGTGAACATCGAGACCATGCGGACCTTCGTGCGCGTGCGCGCGCTGGCCGCGACGCACGGCGACCTGGCCAAGCGACTCGGCGAGTTGGAGGAGAAGACCGAGGCGTTGGCCATGCAGCACGATTCTTTCAGCCGCAACACACGCAGTCAGCTCAAGCAGGTGTTCGACGCGCTGCGCGAACTGATGACGCCGTCCGATCCGCCCAGGCGACCGATTCGGTTCGTCACATCCGACGTCAGGGGCAAAAGAAAGCGAAGGGCTGACGCCGGTAAATGCGCGCCCTACGCGTCCTTGGAAAGATCGGCGGTAAGACACCGTGGCCGTGGTCGCTGCCACCACCACCGGGACGATCTGCGCGATCAGCATCGACTTGAGAGTTCCTTCGATGCGCCTGCCGTCGCGGTCGGCTCGAGCGAGGGGTTCGGCGTAGGTTAGGCGTCGCTCGCGCAGGGCGTGCGCGGAATAGCGTCGATTGCTTCAAGCAGCGCCGGTCTCGGATAGCGGTAGCGGCGTGATGCTGGACGACGACGCGCACGCAGCGTTCTTGCCAGCTACCCGCGCCATGGGGTGATGCGCGGTAACCACCGCCTCACGTTCGCCCGGTAGCGCTTGTACTCGTCGGCGAACTGCTCGCCCAGCACAGGCTCTTCGTAGGCGACAACGAACAAGAAGAATCCGGCCCACACGATCGCGCCGTACTCCAGCACCGTGACGCTCCCGAACAGGAGGCCCTGGCCGGCGATCAACGCCGTGACTGCGACGTACATCGGATTGCGGACGTAGCGATAGAACCCGGTGACGACGAGGCGCTTGGGAGGCATCACGGGCGCCGGTGTGCCAAGGCCCTGCAACGCGAAGCGAGCGAACGAATCGAGCAAGATGGGCAACCCGGCGACGATCAGGGCGGCGCCGAGCACGCGCGCGAACGGGAATAGCAAAGGCGCGAAGTGCCAGTGCGTGAGGGACCAAGGGACGTACACGGCGAGCGTGCCCGGCGCGATGACCAGGAAGATCGCGGAACCGATGATCGCGGCGGCGCGCTGCACGATAGGAGCATAGCCCACGCCACCGCGAATCGTGCGGATTGGGCGAGCGCTGGCGTCGCGTGATGTTCAACTTTTCTGGCGGCCGCGAGCTCCGGACAAGCGATGCACTTGACTTGAGACGCGTCGGGGCTGCAAAGGTGCGATTTTCGATGCCGAACGTTTGAGCTGAGCGGAGCGGACCGCACCGCACCGGCAAGGCAGACTGGCCCTGGAGGGGACAGTACCAGCACTGGTCCCGCAAGGGCCAGTCTGCCTTGCCGGTGAGGGTCCGCTCGAGCGAAGGGGGTTAGGCCGCAACGCTAGCCCGAGTGGCTACCTGTCGCGTTTCCAGATGGCGCAAGCGGCGCCTCCAATCTGTGCGCCTGGAACGCACAGTTTCATCTCGTCTCCGGAGACGGAGACCGTCCGCTTCTGATTCTGGCCGTCCAGGTTCGGGTAGGTGCTACCGTCGATCTGCGAGCTTACCGAGCCGTCCTGTTCGTTGACCGACCAACTCCCGTAAAAGGCAACGCTTCCCTGGACGACCGCCTTGTTCTCATCTGGCGTGCCGGTCATGTCGTTATTGGACGCAAACTTGGGCAGGTCCGGTCGGAGCAGAATGGCCGCAAAGCGGCCGTTGGCGTCAAAGATCGCAATGCCGTTCGGACCTGCGCTGAAGCGTTGCATCTTCTTGCCGTCCTGCTCTACCCACTGCTCTGCGAGAGACCACGTTCCCACCATCTGCTGTCTGATCGCGTCAGGTTTCTGCTGCGCTTGGGGCACGCCCACCGTTGCAAGGACGGCAGCACAGAAGAGAACGGCTACTACGGCACGCCACGCATTGCATTGCTCATGGTCTTAACCCCGTCGCTTGGGTACCGCGCGCGTCGTTTGGTTCTCTTCGATGTCGCCAGGAGACGCGCTGCACCTGACTTGGAAGGTTCAACTGTGAGGGTCGTTCGTGCGGCCTAACTACAAATAGACGACAGCGACTGTACTGGGGATAGTCCGATAAGACAAAACCCCCGTCGCGATCGCTAGACAAACCCCATTCCGGCCTCGTTTAGCCAAACCTAGAACTCGGCGGATGACCCCGGCCGTCGCGCATCTCCAAGGCGGTTCCCGCGGCGAGGCCATACCCGCCAACGGGGCGTCGAATGAGAGAAATCGGCCGAAAGCCGGTGCAGATTCTACGAAGTGCGCTATTGAATAAATAGCATCACCGCTTCGGCCGAAGGTCGATCACCATCTCCGGCGGCACGCGCCCATCGATGTCGCGCGGCAGTTTTTCGGTCTTCTGCAGCGCGCGCAGCGCGGCGTCGTCCCAGTCCGACCGGCCGCTCGACTTGACCAGCGTCGGGGTGCCGACGATGGTGCCGTCCGGCGCGAGCCGCACGTCGAAACTCGCGGCCGGATTGCCGCTGATCAGGTCCACATCGGGGAACACCACGTTCGGCCGCACCGCCGCTGCGATGCGCGCGCCGTAGCTGGCCGACGGTCCGGACGCGCGCTGCGCGCTGCCCTGGGCCGCGGCGCCGCCGGTGGCGTTGGCCATCGCCATCATGTTCTTCAGGGTCTGCTGGCGCAGTTTTTCCGCCTGCGCCTTGGCCTGCGCTTCGGCTTTCGCCTTGGCCTGGGCCTTGGCTTTCGCTACAGCCTTGGCCTCGGCTTCAGCCTTTGCCTGCGCTTCGGCTTTGGCCTGCGCATCGGCTTTCGCCTGCGCTTCCGCTTTCGCCTGCGCGGCGGCCTTGGCTTGTGCGTCTGCCTTGGCCTTCGCCGCTGCTTCGGCCTGCAGTTGCTGCTGGCGCTTCTGTTCGGCCAATTTTTTTTGCAGCGCCGCGTTCTCCGCGGCGAGCCGCTGCTGCTCCTGCTTTTCCTGCTCCACGCGCTTCTTCTCGCGTTCGATCGCGATATCTGCGTCGCGCACTGCCTGTGTTGCCTGCGGCGGGGGCGGGGCGGGTGCAGGCGCTGGTTGCGGCGGCGTCGGCGTGGGCTTCGGTGCGGGTGCCGGCGGCGGCGGTGGTGTCGGGGTCGGGCGCGGTGCGGCCTCGTGCGGTACCGACGACCACAGTTCGGCTTCGACCGCGGCGTTCTCCGAATCGCTGCGCCAGTGCACGCCCCAGATCAGCGCCAGCAGCAGCAGCAGGTGCGCGAGGATCGCCAGCGCCAGCGCACGGCCGATACCGCGGGGCGGCGGCGGCGCGAATTCCATGCGATCGGCGGCGGCGTTCACGTCGGTCGTCGGTCCAGGGTTATTTAGCCAGTTGCACCGAGAGGCCGACGCGCTTGATGCCGGCGCTCTGCAGCTTGCCCATCACCTTCACCACCGCTTCGTAGCGCACGCTGCGGTCGGCGCTGATTACCACCGGGATGTCGGCGCTGTCGGCCGCGCTCCCCTGCGCCTGGTGCACCGCATCGACCACGTCGTTGACAGTGACCGGCATCGACCGGCTCGCGGACTTCAGTTCCATCGATTCGTCCTTCTCGATCACGATCTGGATCACCTCGGGCGGCCTGGCGTCGGCCTTGCCGACGCTGGGCAACTGGATCAGGCTCGGCGAGATCAGCGGCGCGGTCACCATGAAGATGATCAGCAGCACCAGCATCACGTCGATGAACGGCACCATGTTGATTTCGTTGATGGTGCGGCGGCCACGGCGGTGGCTGCGGGGAGCGAGGGCCGGCATCCTGCCCGCTCCCTTCAGTGGCCGGACGGCGAATGGCCGCCCAGGTTGCGGTGCAGGATGTTCGTGAACTCCTCGATGAAGGTCTCCAGCTTGATCGCGACGCGGTCGATGTCGTGCGCGAACCGGTTGTACGCGACCACCGCGGGAATCGCGGCAAAGAGGCCGATCGCGGTCGTCACCAGCGCCTCGGCGATGCCGGGGGCGACCGTGGCCAGTGTGACCTGCTGCAGCCCGGCCAGGCCGATGAACGCGTGCATGATGCCCCAGACGGTTCCGAACAGGCCCACGTACGGCGACACCGAGCCGACCGACGCGAGGAACGACAGATGGACCTCGACCGCGTCGACCTCGCGCTGGAAGCTCGCGCGCATCGCGCGGCTGGCGCCGTCCATCAGCGCGCTCGGGTCGGTGATGCGCCGCTCGCGCAGCTTCTGGTACTCGCGCATGCCGCTGGCGAAGATGCGCTCCATCGGCCCGGCCTGCCTGGCGTTCTGCGCGGCCGACGCGTACAGGTCGTTCAGGCTGGTGCCGGACCAGAAGTCGCGCTCGAACTCGTCATTCAGCGAATTCACGCGCTTGAGCGCGAACACCTTGCGGAAGATCGCGGTCCAGCTGCCGACCGACACCAGCACCAGCAGCAGCATCACCAGCTGCACCACCCAGCTGGCGTTGAGCACCATGTTTGCGAACGACATGTCCTGATTCATTCTTGCAGTACTTCCAGAATAGATTGCGGGATTCTCGCCGGCCTCAAGGTGGCGGCGTCGACCCAGCCGATGCGGATGCGCGCGCTGCACAGCAGCGGCGCGGCGTCCGATTCGGCACGCTCCGATTTTAATAGCGCGTGCTGCGCAACGGTGAACGACGCGTGGCCCGCGGCCTCGAGCCGCGCGCTGACCTCGAGGATATCGTCCAGCCGTGCCGGGCGGCGGTAGCGGACCTGGCTTTCCACCACGACGAACAGGCCGCCGCGCTCCTCGCGCAGGCGCCGCTGCTCGATCCCGAACGAGCGCAACCACTCGGTGCGCGCGCGCTCGAAGAATTTCAGGTAGTTGGCGTAGAAGACGATGCCCCCGGCGTCGGTGTCTTCCCAGTAGACGCGCACCGGCAGCGTGAACAGGCCGCGCTCACCCGTCATCCGCGCGCTCCGAGCAGCGCGCGCAGCCGTTCGGCCGCCTCTTCGAGCTGAGACATCGCGCTCGCGGTGGAAAAGCGGACGAAATTCGCGGTCTCGGCGCTGCCGAAGTCGCGCCCCGGCGTGACCGCCAGATGCGCCTGCTGCATCAGCTCGAACGCGAAATCCCAGCTGTTCGCGATGCCGCGCCCGGCGCAGACCTGGCTGCAATCGGCCCAGGCGTAGAACGCGCCGTCGGGCAGCACCGGCACCTGCAGGCCGACCGACTCCAGCGCGGGAATGAAGAAGTCGCGCCGCGCCTTGAACTCAAAGCGGCGCTGCTCGTACTCGGCGATGCTCGCGGCCTCGAAACAGGCAAGCGCCGCATGCTGCGACACCGTGCTGGCGCAGATGAACAGGTTCTGCGCGAGCCGCTCGATGACCGGCACCAGCGCGTCGGGCACGACCAGCCAGCCCAGGCGCCAGCCGGTCATGTTGAAGTACTTGGAGAAGCTGTTGACGCTGATCACGTCGTCGCCCAGCGCCAGCGCCGTGTGGCCGAAGGTGTCGTCGAACGACAGGCCGAGGTAGATCTCGTCGATCAGCGTAATGCCGCCGCGTTCGCGCACCCCATCGACGATGCGGCGCAGCTCATCAGGATGGATCGAGGTGCCGGTCGGGTTCGACGGCGACGCGAGCAGCACGCCGCGGGTGCGCTCACCCCAGGCCGCGCGCACCGCGTCGGCGCTGAGCTGAAAGCGCTGCGCGGCCGACGTGGGAAGCAGCACCGCGCGGCCTTCCGCGGCGCTGACGAAGTGCCGGTTGCACGGGTAGCTCGGGTCCGGCATCAGGATTTCGTCGCCGGCATCGATCAGCGCGAGGCAGGCGAGCTGCAGCGCGGCAGATGCGCCGGCCGTGACCACGATGCGCCGCGCCGGCACTTCGATGCCGAAGCGCTCGGCATACCAGCCGCTGATGCGCTCGCGAAGCGCCGGCATGCCGGTCGCCTGGGTGTATTGCGTGGCACCGTTGCGGATTGCGCGCTCGGCGGCTTCGCGCACCAGCGGCGGTGCGGTGAAGTCCGGCTCGCCGATGTTCAGGAAGATCATCGGCCGTTCGGTATGCGCCACGTCCTGCGCCAGCGCCGAAGCCGCTTTCGCGACCTCCATCACGTAGAACGGTTCGATGCGCTCGGCGCGGGTGGAAATTCTCATCGGGATCGCGGGTTCAGGTCGTGCGAATCGGGCATGGCTGTCAGCGCGCCCGGCCGGCGGCGCGGTCGGCGGCCACCTCATCAGGCCGCAGGGTCGGCGCCAAGCCGCTCAGCACCGCGTTCACGTACTTGTAGCCATCGGTGCCGCCGAATTCCTTGGCGAGCTCGATGCATTCGTTCAGCACGACGCGCCAGGGCACGTCCAGGCAATGCTGGAACTCGTAGCCGCCGATCCACATCACGCCGTGTTCGATCGGCGAGATCTCCTCGAGGCGGCGATCGAGCAGCGGCACGATCAGCGCGTCGAGCGCTGCCCCCTCGGCAATGCAGCCGTGCAGCAGCGCGCTGTAGTGCATCGCATCGGCCTTGGCGAAGCCGGCCAGGTCGCGCGTGAAGGCGTCGATCGACGCCGCGTCGTTGCGGCCCACCAGATGCTGGTAAAGCGCCTGCAGCGCGAATTCGCGCGCGCGCGAGCGCGCCGAGTTCGCGCCGGCGCGCCGGGAGCCAGCGGCCGGGGCGCGCGCCGCGGCCGCGGTCTGCGCCGCAGTGGCCGGGCGCGGGACCTTGGCCTGGGTCACTTGAACTCGCCCAGCAGGTTCGCCATTTCCACCGCGACGCGCGCCGCGTCGCGGCCCTTGTCGCTCTGCCGCGCCACGGCTTGTTCGAGGTTCTCGGTCGTGAGGATCGCATTGGCGATCGGCACCCGATAGTCGAGCGCGACCCGGCTCACGCCGGCTGCGGATTCGTTGGCGACGAGCTCGAAGTGGTAGGTCTCGCCGCGGATCACGCAGCCGAGCGCGATCAGCGCATCGAACCGGTTCTGCTCGGCCAGCGCCTGCAGCGCCGCCGGCACTTCCAGGGCGCCGGGCACGGTGACATGCACGCGCTGCGCTTCGGGCACGCCCAGCGCCGCGAGTTCCGCGATGCATGCGTTCGCGAGCGCGTCGGTGACGTCCGCATTGAAGCGGGCCTGCACGATCGCGATCCTGAGGCCGCTGCCGTCCAGTGGCTTGCGCGCCGCGCCTTGATCGGCTCCCTGCATTCACGGTTCCTTCGGTGTGTAGCCCACGATCTCGAGCCCGAAGCCGGTTGCGATGCTCGGCATGCGCCGCGGCGTTCCCATCAGGTTCATCCGTCTCACGCCGCAGGCACGCAGGATCTGCGCGCCGATGCCATAGGTGCGCAGGTCCATGCGGCCGCGCTCCGGGCCGTGGCTGGCGCGCGCCGTGCCCTCGAACTGCGCCAGCAGCTGCTCTGCGCTTTCTCCGCAATTGAGCAGCACGATCACGCCGCGGCCGAGTTCGGCGACATGGCTCAGGCTGCTGTCCAGATCCCAGGCGTGCATCGATCGGTCGGTTTCCAGCAGATCCAGCACCGAAAGCGGCTCGTGCACCCGCACCGGCACCGTGTCGTCCGTCTGCCATTCGCCTTTGACCAATGCCAGGTGCAGGCCGCGGCCCGGCTTGTCGTGGAACGCATGCGCGACGAATTCGCCCCAGCCGGTGCGCAGCGGTCGCGTGCCGATCAGATCGACCAGCGTCTCGACCCGGCTGCGGTACTGAATCAGATCGGCGATGGTTCCGATCTTCAGGCCGTGCTCGGCCGCGAACAACTGCAGGTCCGCCAGCCGCGCCATCGTGCCGTCGTCCTTCATGATCTCGCAGATCACCGCCGCCGGCGCGCAGCCGGCCATCGCTGCGAGGTCGCAGCCGGCCTCGGTATGCCCGGCGCGCATCAGCACGCCGCCGTCGGCCGCCTGCAGCGGGAACACATGGCCAGGCTGCACCAGGTCTTCCGCGGTCGCGCCTCTGGCCACCGCGACCTGTACGGTGTGCGCCCGGTCCGCGGCCGAGATGCCGGTGGTCACGCCTTCGGCAGCCTCGATCGAAACGGTGAAGGCGGTTCCGTGCTTGGCGTTGTTGTGGGCCGCCATCGGCGGCAGCTTGAGCCGCTCGCAGATCTCGCGTGTCAGCGTGAGGCAGATAAGGCCGCGCGCGTGGCGCGCCATGAAGTTGATCGCCGCCGGCGTCACGTGGTCGGCAGCGAGGATCAGGTCGCCTTCGTTCTCGCGGTCCTCGTCGTCGATCAGGATCACCATGCGGCCGGCGCGCATGTCGGCGACGATGTCGTCGACCGGGGAAATGGGGGCGGGGGAAGGGTTGCTCATCAATGGTCCGGGTCGGCCGGCGAGGAGGCGCCGACGTTCAACATGCGCTCCACGTAGCGGGCGATCAGATCGATTTCCAGGTTTACCCGCGTGCCGGCGCGCAGCAGCCCCAGCGTCGTGTTTGCGACGGTATGCGGAATCAGGTTGATGCTGATCTCGCAGCCGGCACCGGTGTCGGCGACGCGGTTCACCGTCAGGCTCGCACCGTTCACGGTGATAGAACCCTTGTAGGCGAGGTAGCGCGCCAGCCCGCGCGGCGCGGCAATGCGCAACTGCCAGCTCTCGCCGACCGGCGCGAACTCGAGCACGCTGCCGATGCCGTCGACATGACCGGAGACGATATGACCGCCGAGGCGGTCGTGCGCGCGCAGCGCCTTCTCCAGATTCACCGCACCGGGCGAGGCAAGGCCGCTGGTACGGTCCAGCGATTCAACCGATATGTCGATAGAGAACGAACGCTCGGCGGGCGCGAGATCGGTCACCGTCATGCAGGCGCCGTTGATCGCGATGCTGTCGCCGCTCACAACGTCGTCGAGGTAGCCGGCAGGGGCTTCGATCGTGAGCCGCTTGCCGTGGCTGGACGTGGCGCCGAGATCGTGGACCGCCGCGATGCGCCCCACGCCGGTGACGATTCCGGTGAACATCCTGCCATTTTCGCAGGGATTTCCAATGCGCCCTTTGAGGCCGCCGCTAAAACCTGTCGCGTCCCGCGATGCGGCTGACGATGCGCAGGTCCGCGCCGATCGGTTCGATGGAGCGGAACACCAGCGGCACCGCCTGCGCCAGTTCGGTGAGCGGCCCGAGGTTGGCGATGCCGCGCCCCTGGCCGATCAACTTCGGCGCGAGATACACCAGAAGTTCATCGACCAGGCCTTCGCGAATCAGCGAGCCGTTCAGCTTGAAGCCGGCTTCGACATGCAGTTCGTTGACTTCGCGCCGCGCCAGGTCGGCGAGCATGGCCGCCAGGTCCACCTTGCCCGATGATTCGGGCGTGCGGCCCGGCAGGTAGACGACGGTCGCGCCGCGCGCCTCCAGTGCCGCTTTTTTGGCATCGTTTGGAACGGCCGCGTAGATGGTGAGGGCGCGTCCAGCCACGAAAAGACGAGCATCCAGCGGCGTGTCGAGCCGGCTGTCCACCACCACCAGGTGCGGCTGGCGCGGGGTCTGGACCAGCCGCACGTCGAGCCGCGGGTCGTCTTCCAGCACGGTGCCGATGCCGGTGAGCACGGCGCAGGCACGCGCGCGCCAGGCGTGGCCGTCGGCGCGCGCGGCCTCGGACGTGATCCATTGGCTCGCGCCGTTGTCCAGCGCCGTCCTGCCATCCAGTGAGGCCGCCACCTTCAGACGCACCCAAGGCGTGTTGCGGATCATGCGGCTGAAAAAGCCGATGTTCAGTTCGCGCGACTCGGCGGCGCCGGGGCCGACCTCCACCTCGACACCGGCTGCGCGCAGGCGCGCAAAGCCCTGGCCCGAAACCAGGGGGTTCGGGTCGGCAATCGAGGCAACCACTTTCTTGATGCCGGCCGCGATCAGCGCATCGCAGCAGGGCCCGGTGCGGCCATGGTGGGAGCAGGGCTCCAGCGTGACGTAGACGATGGCGCCCGCGACCGAACGGCCGCCGGCCTGCGCATCGCGCAAGGCCATGATTTCGGCGTGAGGGGCGCCGGCGCGCTGGGTGTGGCCCTGGCCCAGTAATTGCCCGTCCGGGGCGACGAGCACGCAGCCGACGCTCGGGTTCGGTGGCGGCAACCAGCGCCCGGCCGTTGCCAATTGCAACGCAAGGGATATGCCGGGTTTGTCTGGAAAGTGTGGTTTGACCATCTACCGCTTGTCGCCGATTTTCAACCGCCGATCGGAAATTGAAGGTTTATTGGAAGAAATGTGTGTTTAATGTAAAGCGTGTGCTGCGATGTTTGGCGGTGTTCAAGTATGTACGGTCAGTGTCCCCCCGATGTGCTCGCAACGGGTTGCCCTCCTCACGCGGGGCGCTCAGCGCGTGCCCGGTCGCGCCCGCGGGGGTTCTCGCTCATTGAAGTAATGGCGGTGGTTGCCATCATTGCGATTCTGGCAGTCATCGCGACTCCTGCGTTCACCGAGCTTTTGCGCCGCAACCGGCTGTCGGCCGCTTCGTCTGCATTGCAGGTGTCGCTGAATCTGGCGCGATCGGAAGCGGTCAAGCGGGGAGGCGACAGCCGTGTCACGGTTGCCGCGAACGGCGCTGCCGGCCAGTGGGCGAACGGCTGGACCGTGTTCGCGGATCGCAGCACCGACGCGAACGGCGAGGTCGCGCCGGCCGACGACAGCGACGCCGACCTGACGCGACTGGAGGTGGTCGATGCGCCGGCCGGGCCGATCACCGGCACTCAGACCGGGACGCTCAATTCGTTCACGTATGACGGCCGGGGCCGGCTGATCGACGTCAGCGGCGCCGGCGTCGTCAATCGCTCGTTCTGGTTTGCCGACGGCGCCAGTGAAAAGTACTGCCTGATCGTGAACAACACGGGCCGGGTGCGTGCCGATCGTGCTGCCGCCAGCGCCAACTGTGCGGTGAATTAGGAGCTTCATCAATGAATCGTCCTTCGCGTCACATCGACTTTGCTCGCCAGCGTGCGAGATCGGGGCGCAAGCTGGCGGGCTTCAGCCTGATCGAGGTGCTGGTCACGATGGTGATCCTGGCATTCGGTCTGCTGGGCATTGCCGGCTTGATGGTTGGCGGCATCTCGAACGCCTCGGCGTCCGAAGCACTGTCCAAGGCCCATCAGCTGGCGGCTGACATGGCCGATCGAATCCGCGCCAATCCGGCGGCGGCGCTGTCCGCGACCAGCGAATACGTCACCAAATACGAGGATGACGCGCCGACCACGCCGACCACGATCGCACAGGCGGACAAGAAGGCGTGGATCGAAGCGCTGGCGGCTCAGCTGCCGCAGGGAGCCGGGAGAATCACCAACACCGTCGGCGCCGGCCAACGCAAGATTGAAATCGAGGTGCGCTGGTCGAACTGCCTCGGGACTCTGAGCGATGCCGAGCGCACCGACTGCACGGACAATCCGGCCACCGCGTTTCGTACGGTTTCGCTGGAGTTGCGGCTGTGACCGCGCCGCTGCCTTCTTGCGGCCGGCACCGGCACCGCGGTTTCGCGTTGGTCGAACTGCTGGTCGCGCTCGCGCTGGGCCTTGCCGTACTGGTGGCGCTGTCGGCGGTTTATGTCAGCGTCAAGCAATCGTTCCGCTTTCAGGAGACCAGCGGCAGGCTGCAGGAGGACGCAACGTTTGCGCTCGACACGATCGCCAAGGATCTCAGGATGGCGGGGTATGCGGGCTGCCCCGGCATCAACAAGGTCACGGTGAGCGGCGTCTCCACCTATTACCCCGGCAGCGTGCTGACCTCGGGCAGCCCGGGTGGCATCAATGGCCCGAATCCGCTGGCGCAGCTCGAGTCGTCCAACGCCGAGGTGACCCAGCAACCGCTGACCGCGCTGAACTTCATTCGCGGATTCGATGACGTGCCAAGCGGCATGTTTGCGCCAGCGGCGGTGCCGACCACGAGCAACACGAACAGCCTGCTTTTTGCCGGCGGCAGCGCCAAGTCGGTGGCCGTCTCGGTGGCGATGGCGAGCAGCAACGCGAATTTGACCCTGTCCGACGACCCGTATCGGTGGCGCAATGGGCCGGCGAACAGTGGCGTCTATGACTTCATCGTGTCGGACTGCAACTCGTCCAGCCTGTTTCGCGGCAAGGTCAGTCAAAGCGGGACGCTGGTCACCGTCGATCACGGCACGGTGATGGGAAATGCGAATGACGCCTTCACTTCGAACCACCAGTTCGATACCACGGCGCAGCTGATGCCGCTGGAATGGAATTTCTATTACGTGGCAACCCGCGCGGGCGCCAGCACGCCGAGCCTGTACCGCATCTTCTATGACGGCAATGCGCGCCAGCAGGCGCAGGAGATCGTATCCAACGTCGAGAGCCTGCGGCTGCATTACGGCGAAAACACCGGCGCAAACCCCGACGGTTCGCCAACGTTGGTGGCCGACGTCTGGCGCACCAGTGCGAGCACGGTGACCGACTGGTCGCGCGTGGTCGCCGTGCGCATCGGACTGATGATGATCGGCACCGACGACAACGCGAACCCCGGCGTCACCGTGCCCACACCAACCCTGCTCGGACAAAGCTACACCGCGCCCGGCGGCGCTCCCGCGAATCGCCTGCGCAAGGAATATTCCACCACCGTGGTGCTGCGCAACAGCGTGGCGGCGCGCTAGCGTGGGTGGCGGAAATGACCGGGTCCGAAGTTCAGGCTGTCACGATGCACTATAAGAATAATAGCTGCTTGTCATTTCACCATAAGGGCAAGAGCGTTTTTTCTCCTCGAAGAACGCGTCAACGACAACGCGGAATGACACTGCTGGTGGGGCTGGTGTTGCTCGTGATGCTGATGGTCGTCAGCGTCATCGGCTTTCGCAACACCACGCTCTCCACGCGCATGACGGGCAACGCGGTGGACCGCCAGATCTCCTTTCAGTCCGCCGAGAACGCCGGCAAGGAGACGCTGCAGGTGATCGAGTCGGGCGGCTTCGGCATTGCCAATGCGGGCCACTACGATCCGCCGCTGGCGGGGGCCGGCGGCACCAAGTTCTGGACTGGGGACGCGGGCGCCAGCGTCTCACCGGCCACTTGCACCACCACGACTACGTCGTTCAACTGGACGAGCTGCGCAGCGCAGGTGGCGACCGCATACACCGGCAATGCCGAGCGCGCCAGCTACGTCATCGAACTGCTGTCGCAGCAGGTCAACTCCGGCAGCACCGTATCGACCTACCGGGTGACCTCACGAAGCACCGGCGGCTCGGGCGACGCCGCAGTGGTGCTGCAGACGATTTACAGCCGTACGACGACCCCATAAGCAAGAGATCGAGGGAGGCTTGGCCATGAACGATTGCACTGAAAATTTCTGCGTAACGCACCGTGCCGGCAGCCGACGGCCACTGTCCGCGCGCGATCCCGCACGCTACACGGCAGCGGCCACGGCGGCGTCGCCGTGGCGGGCGCTTGCCGTGCTGGCGCTGGCCGGGTTGCTGACCATGCTTTCGGCCACCTGGGCGCTCGCGCAAACGACGGTGAACCTGGCCCAGGTGCCGCTGCTTGCGTTGAAGAGTGCGCCAGGCTTGGTGATGCTCACCATGAGCCGGGACCACCGGCTGTTTTACGCGGCCTACAACGACGCGAGCGACATCGATGGCGACGGCGTGCTGGATGTCGGGTTCAAGCCGTCGATCACCTACTACGGCAACTTCGTGTCGGACCGCTGTTACGCCTACAGCACGTCGACCAAGCGCTTCAGTCCCAAGGCTGTCGCGGATCCCAACACCGGGTGCCTGAGCGCTCCGTCGAGCGCGCGCTGGCATGGAAACTGGTTGAATTGGGCAACGACGTCGAGGATGGACGCGTTGCGCAGGGTCCTGTACGGCGGCTATCGGGTTTTCGACCCTGCGTCGGGTACCACGCGGTTGCAGGGCGCCTACATCCCGCAGGACAGCCATGTCTGGGGCAAGGAATACCGACCGGTGGCGGGGCGTGACAGCTACAACGTCACGTACTACACGCCGCTCGCGGCGCCCAATGCCGGCAAGCAGCATCTGTTTGCGGTGCGCAGTCCGGCCTACTCGAGCACGCCGTCGGATACCGGCTCTGGTGCGTATCCGTTCCCGATGCCGGCGCCCGACCTGCGCGTCATCCAGAACGCCGATCAAGTCAAGGAGCGTATCTGGAACTGGGCTTCCACCGACGTCGGCTACGCGCCGATCGCGGACGACAACGCCAATTTCTCGAACGCAGGCGGACGCAATTCGGTCGCCAGCACGGCTTATTCGCTCGTCGTCGAGGCGTGCGTGGCGCTGGGCGGGGCGCGCGAATCGGACTGCACCGGCTACCCTGCCGCAGCGCCGACGGTGTGGAAGCCGACTGGCGTGCTGCACGACTACACAGCCAATGACGCGCTGAAGTTCGGCTTGATCACCGGTTCCTATCAAAACAACTATTCGGGCGGGGTGGTGCGCCGAAACATCGGCAGCTTCGCCAGCGAAGTCGATCCCGCCAACGGTGTCTTCCAGCAGGTGGCCGAAGGTTCCGCCACGGTGGACGGGATTGCGCGAACCATCGATCGATTGTCCATCTACGGCTGGAGCGGATCCAGTTATTACTGCGGCACCAGCTTCTCGGCTCCGCGGGCGCAGCGAGACTGCGAATCCTGGGGCGCCCCGGTGGCCGAGATGATGTACGAGGGTCTGCGCTATTTTTCCGGCAAGACCGTGCCGAGCGCGACCTACGCCGCGGGCGTAGGCAATGCCGACAGCCCGGATACCAGGCTGCGCCTGCCGCTGCTGGGAACAGCGACATCGCCGTGGAAGAACCCGTATCGGGCCAAGTCCGCGGGCGGCAACCCGATTTGCTCGCGCCCGGTGCAGATGGTGATTGCCGATCCGGTGACGAGTTTCGATTCGGATCAACTGCCGGGCATTCCGCTGTTGTTTGCCCCGCCTGCCAGCATGGGCGCGGCGCTGGGCAGCAACGACCTCGTCGGGCTCAACGTGTCGAGCCAGTCGGATGCGATATGGAGCGCCGAGGGGCTGGGCACGCGCAACATCTTCATCGGCCAGTCGGGCACGCTCAGTGACGGCAACCCGACTGCGAAGCCGGCCAGTTCCTTCGCGCAGATTCGCGGCCATGCGCCGGATGCCACCCAGTCCCAGGGAAGCTACTACGCCGCCGCGGTCGCGCGCTTCGGGCGCAAAACGGGCGTGACCATCGGCGCCCCCACCGCATCTCCTGCGGTTCCCGCGGTGACGGGGCAGCCGGTGGATACGCTGTCGATCGCGCTGGGCAGCGTGGTGCCGAAGATCGAGATTGCCTTCGGGGGCAAGAAGGTCTCGATCGTTCCGGTGTCGAAGTCGGTCGGGCCTTCAGGCTATGTCAGCAGCCCCGCTTACGGCCGTTACCAGGCCACAGGGGCGATTACGGGCTTCTACCTGGACAGCTTCAACAACACCAGCGGCCCCTCGGGCGTTGACTACAACGCCGCGATCAACGGCGGGCGCCCGACGATGTCATTCGTCGTGAACTTCTCCGACTCCGACGAAGGCACGGACAACGAGACCGATGCGATCGTCGCGTACAACGTGAGCGTCGACGCAGCCGGCAAGCTGGTAGTCGGACTCGTGCCTGTGAACACGACGGCCGCCGGCATCGAAATGCATCTGGGCTACTCGATTACCGGCACGGCCAAGGATGGCCTGTACCTGGACATGTCGAGCAAACCAGGCGGCAGTGCGCCCGGCATCAAGTACTACCTCGACACGCTCACTGCGCCCACGACGCAGGATCCGGCTCCTTCGGACGGATCCCGAATCAATGCAGCAGTCTTGCCGGCGACCGCCACGACACGCACGTTCGATTTCGCCGCGGTGGCCTCGACCGCAGGGTATGTGCCGCACGACCCACTTTGGTACGCAGCGAAGTATGGTGGAGCAGGCATTACCGACTCCAACGGCGATCCCACCAACTATTTCCGCATCAGCAATCCGGCGCAGTTGCCCGAGCAGATGGGCAAAGCCTTCCGTTCCGCGGCCGCGCTCGCTGCGGTGGCCAGCACCAGCGTGGTCGGGGTGGGGCAGCGCAGCCTGGGTTCCGCCGCCATTTACCAGGCCAACTACGATTCATTGACCTGGTCGTCGCGCCTGTACGCTTTCGGAGTCGCGGCGAACGGCGACGTGTCGAATACCCCGCTGTGGGAGGCTTCGTCGAAGATTCCCGCGCCGGCCTCGCGCAACACGCTGTTCCTGGGCAGGGGCGGAACCGCCACGCCCGTTGCTCTCATGCCCGGCGGCTTCACGTCTCTGACGCCGGCAGAGCAATCTGATTTTGGCGATGCGGCTACGCTGGCCTATCTGCTCGGCGACAAAAGCGGGGAGGAGCGCAACGGCGGCAAGTTCCGCAATCGCGGTACCACGGCGGCGGCAGCAGCCGGATCGGTGCTGGGAGATATCGTCAACTCCGATCCGCTGATCATCTCGAAGAAAGACTACGGCTATGCGGCAGGCGACCCCACTTACACCGCTTACCTGAACTCGATCAATTCCGAGATGCTGGCAGTGGGCGCCAACAGCGGCTTCTTCCATGTCTTCGATGCCCAGCCGGACGCAACCGGAGGTAGCGAACTGTTGGGTTTCATGCCGCAGGCGGCGCGCGCAAACATCAAAGAGCTGGCGAATCCCGGCTACCAACACCGGAACTTCATCGACGGCTCGATCGGAATCGGCCACGCCAAGATCAAGACGCCGAGTGATGCCACCGTCAAATGGCGTACCGTGGTCGCCGGCGCGGGTGGCGCAGGCGCCCAGGCCGTGTTTGCAATCGATGCCAGTTCAAAGACGTTCTCCGCCAACAGCATCCTGTGGGAAATCAATCAGAGCTCTTCGGGCATAGGAACGACACTGGGCAACATCATGGGCCGGCCGGCAATCGGCAAGCTCAGCAACGGAACCTGGGTGGCGATTTTCGGCAATGGCTACAACAGTGCCGACGGCACGGCGAAACTCTACGTGGTCAGGCTCGATACCGGCGCGGTCATTCGTATCCTCGATACCAATAACACGCTGGTCAACAACGGGCTGGGCGCCATCGAGATGGTGCGCAAGACCTCGGGCAACGCCGACACCATCGATGCCGTTTATGGGGCCGACTACAGGGGCAACATCTGGCGCTTCGATCCGAACGTGAACACCAGCGGCGCCCTGATCTACTCTGCCGGCGTGAGCCGGCCGATCACCGCGGAGATCAAGGTCGGGCCGGCGCCTTCGCATGCGAACACCTCGGGCGGGCGGATGATTTATTTCGGAACCGGCAGCTACCTCAGCGCTACCGATCCGACGAACACCAGCCCGCAAGCCTTGTACGGGATCTACGATGACCTTGTATGGTCCAACAACCTCGCGCCCTTCGTTACCAGCGATTCCTTGCTGGCTTCGATGACGATTGCCGCTGCGGCGGGAGCCGACACCCGCACGACCTCCAAGACGGTTTCGCCGTTCTGGTACGAAGGCGCTAGTTTGGCGAAGAAGGGGTGGATGGTTCCGCTGACCGGAGCGAACGTCGTGGCCGGAGAGCGCGTCATTGCGCAACCCGTGCGCTACACCGTTGCCGGCCTGGTCGATGCCTTCCTGTTTACGTCCATCGTGCCGAGCACCGATGAGTGCGTGGCCGGTCTGGACGCGTGGATCACGGGTATCGATGCGTTGACGGGGGGTTACAGCAAAGTCTTTTCCGACCCGATCATCGCGAATTCCGTGCGCATACGCGGCGGCTCGCCACGCGGCGTGTTCGTGTTGCAGGATGGGGGAAAGCCCGCTCTGTACATCAGCCAGACGGTCTTCGGCAGCACCGACAGCTCGACGTCGTACGCGACCAGTGCCGGTGGCGAGCAGACCGTGTCGATCAACGGCGTCGATGGGACGACCAGAGTCATAAAGATCGATCTCAATCCGCCAGTGCCGGCCGCTGCCCAGCGCCGGCAGGTGTGGCGCCAGCTCAGGTAGTCCGGAGGGCACGCGTTGCGGCACGACGCGGTGTTCGATGGCGAAGGCTGCCCAGCCCGCAGTCGATGAAAGGAAAAAATGAAACCAATTCACGGCTCTCGGGGCTTCACACTGATCGAAGTCATGATCACGGTGGCCATCATCGGCATCCTGGCGGCAGTTGCCGTTCCGTCGTACCGGGCCTATGTCGAGCGTGGCCATCGCGCCAGCGCCAAGGCCGCCCTGCTCGACGCGGCGCAGTTCATGGAGCGTTATCGAGCCAGCAATTTCCGCTATGTCGACGCAGCCGGCGTCCCGCCGTCGCTGCCCGCTGCGCTGCAGGCGTCACCGCCGGAAGGCGACCGGCGCTATGACATCGCGCTGGACGCGGCAGCGACGACGGCCACCTCGTTCACGTTGGTCGCCACACCGACTGGCTGGACGGACGGCACCTGCGGCAACCTGACGCTGAACCACCTCGGCATCAAGGGGCAGACTATCGGCGATGTGGCCGCATGCTGGAATCGCTGACGCTGCCAGGCTAGCGCCTCACTTCGTCGACCAGACTCTTGAATTCATCGATGTCTTCCAGGCTGCGGTACACGCTGGCAAAGCGGATGTAGGCGACCTTGTCGAGCTTCTTGAGCTCGCGCATGACGAGCTCGCCGACGCGTCGCGACGGAATCTCGCGTTGCCCCAGGGCAAGCAGCTTTTCCTCGATGCGCTCGATCACGTGGTCGATGCGTTCGGTGCTGACCGGACGCTTGCGCAGCGCCAGATTCAGCGACGCGCGCAGCTTGGCGCGCTCGAACTCGACGCGGCGCCCGTCCTTCTTCACGACCGCCGGGAAGTTCACTTCGGGCCGTTCATAGGTGGTGAAGCGCTTGCGGCAGGACGCGCACTGCCGGCGACGCCGGATGAAGTTCGCGTCTTCCGAAACCCGGGTTTCGACCACCTGGGTATCAGGGTGGCCGCAGAACGGGCATTTCATCGATCAGCCTCTGGCAGCGGTGCCGGCTCGGTTGCAACGCCGGCGCTGCCGGCGCGGGGCGTGGTGCGCACGGCGCTCAGCGGTACACCGGAAAGCGATCGGTCAGCGCCTTCACCTTGGCGCGCACCGCCTCGAGCGTCGCTTCGTCGCGCGGGTGGTCGAGCACGTCGGCGATCAGGTTGGCAGTGGCGCGGGCTTCCTCGTCCTTGAAGCCGCGGGTGGTCAGCGCCGGCGTGCCGATGCGCACCCCGCTGGTGACCATCGGCTTTTCCGGGTCGTTCGGAATGGCATTTTTGTTGATCGTCATGTGCGCGCGGCCGAGCACGCCCTCAGCTTCCTTGCCGGTGATGCCCTTGGCCCGCAGGTCCACCAGCATCAGATGGCTCTCGGTGCGGCCGCTGACGATGCGCAGGCCGCGGGCCACGAGGGTCTCGGCCATGACGCGGGCGTTCTTGAGCACCTGCCGCTGGTAAGTCTTGAACTCGGGGGAGAGCGCTTCCTTGAACGCGACCGCCTTGGCCGCGATCACGTGCATCAACGGGCCGCCCTGCAGGCCGGGGAACATCGCGCTGTTGATCGCCTTCTCGTGCTGGGCTTTCATCAAAATGAAGCCGCCGCGCGGACCCCGCAGGCTCTTGTGCGTGGTCGAGGTGACCACGTCCGCATGCGGCACCGGATTGGGATAGATGCCGGCGGCGATCAGGCCGGCGTAGTGCGCCATGTCGACCATGAAGATCGCGCCGACGTCCTTCGCGACCTGGGCGAACTTAGCAAAATCGATAGCAAGAGAATAAGCACTCGCGCCGGCGATGATCAGTTTTGGCTTGGTTTCTCGGGCCTGGCGCTCCATCGCGTCGTAGTCGATTTCCTCTTTGCCATTCAGGCCGTAGCTGACCACGTGGAACCATTTGCCGCTCATGTTCAGCGCCATGCCGTGGGTCAGGTGGCCGCCTTCGGCCAGGCTCATGCCCATGATCGTGTCGCCGGGCTTGAGGAACGCGAGGAACACGGCCTCGTTCGCCGACGCGCCGCAATGCGCCTGCACGTTCGCGCTTTCAGCGCCGAACAACTGCTTGACCCGGTCGATCGCCAACTGCTCGGCCACGTCCACATGCTCGCAGCCGCCGTAGTAGCGGCGCCCCGGGTAGCCCTCGGCGTACTTGTTCGTGAGCTGGCTGCCCTGCGCTGCCATCACGGCCGGCGATGCGTAGTTTTCGGAGGCGATCAGCTCGATATGGTCCTCCTGGCGCGCGTTTTCGGCCAGGATCGCGGCCCAGATTTCGGGGTCGGTCTGTTCGACGAGGATATGGCGGTGGTACATGGCGGTCCTTGGGTTGCAAGACGACGTTCCCCGTCACTGCTCGCATGACGGGCCACCCAGGCGAACGGCTGAACACCGGCGTCGCCAGACGCCAGCGGCACGCTTCCTCATGGTGTCCCCAGTCGGCGCCGGCAACCCGCGGTCGCGGGAAAGGCACCTATCGCCAGTTGCGTACCGGCAGAAGTTTAGCCGAGCGCAGCGCGCGCTGCGCTGCAAGCGGGCGAACCCAAGCGCGAGCCGGGCGCGCAGCGGAAGTCGCGGCGTCAGGACAGCGACGCGACCTTCACGTCGTCCTTGTCGCTGCCGGCCGCACGGGCCGCCCTGGTGGCCGCGCCTTCGGCAGGCGCCGTCGGGACTGCGTGGCCGGTCGCGACGCGGTACAGCCGCGCATGCTCGGCCATCACCTTGCCGGCATAGCCGCCGTCGTCCTTGATGTTGGCCGCACCGACGTAATATTTCAGCCCGCCCTGGATCGACCCGGCGCGGGCAATGCAGTCCTGCAGCACCTTGACGCCGACCCGCATATTGGTCAGCGGATCGAACGCGGCGAACATGCCGCCAAAATTCTGGTACTTGTCGGAGTGCACCTTGGTCATCACCTGCATCAGGCCCTGGGCGCCGACCGGGCTCTGCGCGAACGGGTTGAAGCCGGATTCGACCGCGACCACGGCCAGGATCAGCGTCGGGTCGAGCTTGGCGCGCGCGCCGAGTTGATAGGCTTCGGCCACCAGCGCGCTCACCGGTTCGGGCGCCACGCGGTACTTCTTGCTGATCCAGTACGCAACCGCTGCCTGCTGCTTCGTCAGATCCTTGGGATCGGTGGCGGTGGCGCGGTCGGCCGCATCGGGCTCGGGTAGGGCCCAGTTGCCGTTCGCCGCGTTGGCGGCGAGCTGGCGCGCGGTCAGCCAGCCGGCCAGCCGCTCCTCGCCGATATGGCGCAGCTCGGGCCGCAGGGCCAGCGTGAGAACGATCGCCACCAGCAGCACTCCGATCAGCGCCAGGCCGTTGTGTGTGATTTCAAAAATGCCTTCGGCGACGTCGGACGCGAAAACTCGCAGCCCGTTCGCCGTCTTGGTCAGCGTTTTCATAGCGCTCCTTTCGATTCGAAGGCGGCACCCGCCGTGCTGGGAAGCAGCGCAGCGGCGACCGGCCTCGTCTGGATTGGTATGCCGTTTGACTCGCACAAAAAGGACGTCGGGAGTCGTCAGCGAATCACGTAGGCCGTAATCGGCAGCAAATGCGGGTTTACCCGATAAACCCAAAGACTCAGCGATTCTGGAGGCTGTTTAATATCAAGTCAAGAATAAAGACTAGAGTGATGCATCGAATCTGGTCTAAAGAAACTGTGTTTCCTGCGGGTTTGATGCGTTCCGCGCGCGTCGAACGGGCGTCGGGCAGGCGATCCTTGTTGCCGGACGGCGGACGGGCACTGCGGCGCTGCTCCAGAATCGATAGCCCTTCCAGCTTTTGCGTCGCGCGTCGTGGCGCTGCCGCGTAGGTCGCGTCGCTGGAGGCGCCCGGATTGCGCCCGGCCCGCACGGCGGCGCCGACGCCGTCGGGCCGCGCCGGATTGAGACGGCCTCGTGCAATTGCAAAATCTTGCAATTGACGCCCGTCAGGCCATTGAAAAACGAGATTGGCAATTGCCTGGACGCAAGCGTACTCTGATCGGGTCCGAGCGATCGGGCACACGCCGGTAGGAGCCAGTCCAGGCCGCAAGCCAGTAGAGCGGACGAAGTAGCCCCGGCAATTCATGGAAGCAATCCATTGCTTCCAGACGCAGTGCGGGACATCCATCTCCCGCCTGCAACCCCGACGGCGACGGCCTCGCGCCTGCCGTCAGGCCCGGCTGGAACTGCCCGCAGGCAGGCCCATGCCGGGCTTTCCTTTGTCGGCACCCGGCTTTCCGGCCCTCGGGATCGGACATTGAATAAACTCGGCGCATGAATTTGCAGGCGGTCACCGGCAACAAGTGGGTGCGGCGCGTGGCATGGGCGGTGGTGGCGCTGCTGGTGCTGTGGGGAGCGACCTGGCTTGCGGTGCCGCCGCTGGTCAAGAGCGAGGTGCAGAAGATCGCGGGCAAGGAGCTGGGGCGCAAGGTCACCGTCGGCACGGTTGACTTCAAGCCCTGGAGCCTGGAACTGACGCTGACCGATCTTGCCGTCGCGACCGCCGACGGGGCCGGGCAGCAGTTCCATCTGAAGCGCCTGTACCTGAACGCCGACATCCAGTCGCTGCTTCGGCTCGCACCGGTGCTGGATGCCGTCACGCTCGACGCGCCCAGCCTGAAGCTGACCCGGGTCGCCGCAGGCCACTATGACATCGACGACATCCTGGCGCGGCTCGGCAAGCCATCGGGCAAAGCGCCGGGCAAGCCGCTGCGCTTCGCGCTCTACAACGTGTCGCTGCAAGGGGGCTCGGTCGACTTCGACGACAAGGTGGTCGGCAAGGTCCAGCAGCTGCGCGATCTGGCGATTGCGGTGCCGTTCCTCAGCAACCTCGATTCCAAGCGCGACGTGGTCGTGCGCCCGCGGCTCGCGTTCACGCTGAACGGCAGCCATTTCGACTCGGCCGCCGAGGGCACGCCGTTCGCGCAGACCCGCAAGACCGACGCGACCTTCAAGCTGGCGGGGTTCGACGTCACGCCCTACCTGGGCTACATCCCGGCGGAGCTGCCGGTGCGGGTCGAGTCCGGTGTGATCGATGCCGACCTGCGGCTCGCGTTCGAGCAGACCACGTCCCCGTCGATCCGCTTGAGCGGCACGGTGCGGGCAAGCCAGGTTCGGATCGACGACGCGAAGGCGGGCGAACTGCTGGCGTTCGACGGCCTGGACGTCGCGCTGACCGACCTGCGTCCGTTCGCGCGCGCCGTCGACGTGGCGTCGATCGCGTTGACGAACCCGAAGCTGAGCGCGCGACGTGACGCGAGCGGCCGCATCAACCTCGATCTGGCTGCGCCCGCGGCCGGTGCGGCGCAGCCGGCAGCGCCCAAGGATCCAAATCCGGATGCAACCAAGAGCGCGGCCAGGGGCACCGAGGCGTCCGGGCCGGCTGCCGACTCCGGCTCGCCCCGTCCCGCGCCGGCCGAAGCTGCCGACGCGTGGAAGATCGCGATCGCGAAGGTCGCAGTGCGCGGCGGCACCCTGCTGTGGACCGACGACAGCACGGCGCCGCATGCGCAAGCCGCGCTGCATGACGTAGAGCTCGACGCGGCCGACATCGCGCTGCCGTTCGCCAAGCCGCTGCAGTTCAGCGGCTCGGCTGCGCTGGACACGGCCGCTGCCGGAACGGGCAAGGCGCCGGCGGTTGCCACGATCACCTTCGGCGGGTCCGCGACCGACCGCATGGCCAGTGTCGCGGTCAACGCCAGGGCGATCCCGCTGGTCGTGGCCGCCCCGTATCTGGCCGCGTATCTGGAGCCGCGGCTCGATGGCGTGCTCTCCACGCAGGTGAACCTGGACTGGAAGGCGGCAGCGGAGAAGCCGGCCGCGACGCAACCGGCTGCGACGTCCGGCGCGCTCGATGTCGGCGTCAGAACGCTGACGCTCGACGATGTTGCGCTGGTCGAGCCGCAGCCGGCTCCGGCGGCGGCGCGGAGCAGGCCGGTCAAGCCGGCCCGACAGGTCCGCAAGGCCGGAGAAGCCCGGAAGGCCGGAGAGGCCCGCCCGGCTGACGACGCAGCGAATGCGCAGGCACTGCCGAGCGTGAAGCGGATCGAGGTCACCGATGCGCGAGTCGACTTGGCACGGCAGACCGTCAGCATCGACAAGCTCAGCGTGGTCGAGCCGCATGCCGGCGTGCTGCGCGATGCCGACAAACAGTGGATGTTTCAGCGCTGGATCAAGACCGGCGCAAGCACCGCGGCAGCCCGGAACTCTGAGAGAAATCCGCCAAAAGCCAAGGCGACACCTTGGCAGATTGCTATCAATGATATAGCAGTTGACGGCGGTGAAGTCGCGTACCGCGACGAAGGGGCTGCCCGGCCGGTGGCGTTCCAGGTGTCGGCATTGAAGGCCGACCTGAAGAATTTCGCGCTGGGCGGCAGCAAGCCGTTCCCGCTGGTCGTGTCGGCGCGGGTCGGTGCCGGGCGCATCGAGCCGGGGCGGCTCGACTACCACGGCGATATCGGTCTTGCGCCGCTATCGGCGCAGGGCCAGGTGCAGGCGGTGCGGCTGCCGCTGCAGGCGTTCGCACCGTATTTCAACGACCGGCTCAACATCGAGCTGGTGCGGGCCGACGGCAGCTTCCATGGCCGCGTGCAATACCGCGACGACAAGGCCGGCCCGCTCGTCAAGGTGAACGGCGACGCCGCGCTGGAGGATCTGCGCGCGAACAGCCTGCCCGAATCGGCCGGCGCCGCATCGATCGCATCGACCGCATCGATGTCGGCGAGATCCGATGCACCGCGCAGCGACGTGACCGGCCCGGTCGGCGCGCAACTGCTGCGCTGGAAGGCGCTCGGCTTGCGCGGACTGTCTGTGGCGATGCAGCCCGGCGCCCCGATCCATGTCGACGTGCGCGAGACTGCGCTCAGCGATTTCTTCGCGCGGGTCATCATCAACCCGGACGGACGCATCAACCTGCAGGACATCGTGAAGCCGGCGCCGCAGGCCGTCGCGGCGGCGCCGACGATTGCGGCCAGCGGGGCCGAGACCGCGCCGACCGCGCACGCCGAGCCGGCGCCGGTCATCAACGTCGGGCCGATCAGCCTGATCAACGGCAAGGTCAGGTTTACCGATCATTTCATCAAGCCAAACTATTCGGCAGACCTGTCGGACCTCACCGGCCGGCTCGGCGCGTTCTCCAGCGTCGCCCCGAGCGGCGCGCCGCAGATGGCTGACCTTGATCTGCGCGGCCATGCCGAGGGCACCGCATCGCTGGAGATCACCGGCAAGCTCAACCCGCTGGCCAAGCCGCTCGCGCTCGATATCACCGGCAAGGTGCAGGATCTGGATCTGCCGCCGCTGTCGCCGTATTCGGTGAAATATTCGGGGCACGAGATCGAACGCGGCAAGATGAGCCTGAGCGTGCATTACGTGGTGCAGCCGAACGGCCAGCTCACCGCGCAGAACCAGCTGGTGTTGAACCAGCTCAGCTTCGGCGACGAGGTCCAGGGCGCCAAGCAAAGCCTGCCGGTCAAACTCGCGGTGGCGCTGCTGGCCGACAGCGACGGCGTGATCAACCTCGACATTCCGATCAGCGGCTCGCTGAACGACCCGCAGTTCAGCCTGGGGCCGATCATCGTGAAGGCGATCTTCAACCTGATCGCCAAGGCGATCACCGCGCCGTTCAGCCTGCTGGCGCATGCGTTCGGCGGCAGCGGCGGCGAGCAACTGAGCACGGTGGCGTTCGCGCCCGGCAGCGCCACGCTGAGCGCCGAAGCGCGCGCCGGGCTGGACAAGGTGGCCAAGGCGCTGATCGCGAAACCCAAGCTGGAGCTCACGGTGGTCGGCACGGCCGACCTGGATGCGGAGCGCAACGGCTACCGGCGCGAGCGGCTGAACGCGATGGTGCGGGCCGAGAAGCGGCGCGAGCTGGTACTCGGCGGAGCAGCACCCGCGGTTGCCGCGGCTGCGGCGCCGGCGGCCTCGGCCCCTGAGGGGTCGGCTGCGGCGGCTGCAGCGGGGGGTGGTGCCTCGCCGCGGATCACGGTCAGCGAAGCGGAATACCCGGCGCTGCTGAAGAAGGTGTACCGGCGCGCCGATATTCCGAAGCCGCGCAACTTTCTCGGGTTCGCGAAGGACATACCGCAGAGCGAGATGGAATCACTGCTGATGGCGAGCATCCCCGTGACCGACGACGCGATGCGACAACTTGCGCTGGCGCGCAGCGCGGCGGTGCGCGACTATCTGGTGGCCGAGCAGGTGCCGACCCCGCGACTGTTCCTGGGCGCACCCAAGCTCGAGGGCGCGGGCTCGGGCGCCAAGCCGGACGCGCAGTGGAAGCCTCAAGCGCAATTGAGTCTGGCCATGAAGTAGCACGCGCGCGCCGGCCCTTGTCGACCGGTGGTGTGTTGCTCACAATCGGTGGACGACCCGTCGCAGCGTCGCAGCACGCATGAAGGCCGCGCCGTACACCCGCACCGCGGTCGTCTTGCATGCGCTGATGGCGCTGTTGATCGTTGCCGGCTACGCTCTGGGCTGGGTGATGACCGACCTCGCGCTCTCGCCGCTGCAACTGCGGCTCTTTTCCTACCACAAATGGATCGGCGTGACGGTCGCGGCGCTGCTGGTGCTGCGCCTGGCCTGGCGCGCGATGTATGTACCGCCGCCGCTGCCGCCGAACGTTCCGGCCTGGGAGGCTGCCGCAGCCCGCGCCGGTCATCTGTTGCTGTATCTGCTGATGGCGGCGGCGCCCGTTTCCGGGTGGCTGATGAGTTCGGCCCTGGGCGTCAGCACCGTCTATCTCGGGCGCTGGCCGCTGCCCGACCTGGTCGGTCGCGACGAAGCGTTGGGCGCGCTGCTGCTGGCGGTGCACCGCATCCTGAACTATGCTTTGCTCGCAGCGGTCGTGCTGCATGTGGCTGCCGCTTTGAAGCACCATTTCGTCGATCACGACGGCGTACTCGGCAGGATGTTCTCGCTTCGGGGCAGCGCGCGATGAAGCGCCTCTTGCCGATACTGCTGCTGCTTGCCGGCACTGGCGCGTGCGCGGCCGAATACCACCGGATCGACGCAGCGCGCAGCAGCATCGGCTTCGTCTCGCATCAGATGGGCGTGCCGGTCGCGGGGGACTTTCGCCGCTTCGAGGCGAGCCTCGCGTTCGACCCGCAGGCCAGCGCCGCCGCGCATGGCACGCTGCGCATCGAGCTGGCCAGCATCGCCACCGGCAACCGTGAGGCCGACGCCGAGGTTGCGGGCGCCGACTGGTTCGACGTGAAGCAGCATCCCGACGCCCGGTTCACGCTGAATCGGCTCGAGTCACTGGGCGGCGGGCGCTGGCGGATCAGCGGCGCGCTCGAACTGAAAGGCGTCCGCCGGCCGATGGCGTTCGACGCCAAGCTCGCGGACGATGGCGCTGGGCGCGCGTTGCTCGACGGGAGCTGCGTGATCAAGCGACTCGATTTCGGTATCGGCTCCGGCGTCTGGGGCGACACCAGCGTGGTTGCCAACGAGGTCACCGTACGCTTTCATCTCGTGCTGGAGCGCTGAGCGATGGTGGCGCGTCTGGTGCTGGCACTGCTGCTCGGTCTGGCGGCGGGGAGCGCGTTCGGCGAGCAGGTGCTGCAGTCCGATCCGAACCATACGTTCGCGTGGTTCGAATACGATCACCTCGGCCTTAGCACGCAGCGCGACCGGTTCGACAAGGTCGACGCGACCGTGCATCTCGACGCGAGCAACCATACCGGCAGCGTACAGGCGCGCATCGCGGTCGATTCGTTGTCCACCGGCTCCTCGTTCTTCAACAAGATGCTGCTGAGTGATGTGTTCTTCGACGCGGCGAAGTACCCGGAGATCCGCTACGAGTCGACCGCGTTTCACTTCGGCCGGTTCGACGATGTGACGCAGATCGACGGCAACCTGACGGTCAAGGGCATCACCCGCCCGGTGACGCTCACCGTATCCAACTACAAGTGCATGCTCGATCCGCTGGTGCACCGGCCGATCTGCGGATTGAACGCGGCTGCCCGGATCAGGCGCAGCGACTTCGACCTGGGCAAGTACATCCCGTTCGTCAGCAACCGCGTGACCCTGTATGTGTCGATCGAGGCGATCGAGCATTGAAGTGACCCACCCCCAGTCTTCGCGCACTGCGTGTCGCTTCGCCAGCCCCCTGCGAGGGGGCACATCCTGCGGCCTGGCAAAGCCAGTTCCGCGGATGTTCCCGCATGGACTGCTCCGCGATCCCTTGCTCTTTTGCGTTTCGTACGACGCGCCCTTATCGTTCATACTTGCGGTCCGCGACTGTCCATTGCCGTGCCTGCCGTGAGCTCTTCCGCTGTCCGATCGAACGATCCCCATCCACTGGATGCCGTCACCGGCGGCGCCTTTTCCGCGCCGACTTCGGGCGAGCGCGCGGCCCGCATCCGCGAATGGCTCGCGCGCGATCCGAGCCTGGAGCAAATGCAGGAGGTGTTCCGGCAACTCGGCGCGCGCGACAAGGGCGCGACCCGGCCGCTGAAAGAGCGGCTCGACGAGATCAAGCGCGCGCGGGGACAGGCGCTGCTGGCCGCCGAATGGGCCGATCGCGCGCGGGCGCTGCTGGCGCTGCCGCGCCTGAACATCGCCGACGCAATGGCCTGGCAGCGCGACGCGGCCAAGGCCGGGGCGCCGCTGTCGCGCGAGCCGCTGGCGGCAATCCGCTCCGAACTGGCCGAGCGGATCCGGGTCATCGAAGACTTGCAGAACCGGGCGCAGGTGCAGCGCGAGGCCGCGGTGCTGCTCGCGCAGCGCATCGAGGTGCTGTCGACCAAATCCTGGCGCGAAGCGCAGGCCAGCCTCGATGTGCTGCACGCGGACGTGCAGACCTGGCAGGCGCAGGCGCAGGCGCTGACCACGGACGCGAACTGGCCCAGCGTGGACGGCAAGTTTCCGCCGCTGCTTGAGGCCTCGACGGTGCAGTTGCTTGCGGTCTGGGACGCCTTTGCCGCCGCGTTGGCGCTGGCCGTGGCCGCCGCCGCCGATACGCTCGCCCCGTTGCCGCCGGTTCTGGTCTGGGCCAACGAGCTGCGGGCCGAACGCGGGCCGGCGCCGGAGCCGGCGCAAAGCCCCGCCGACCGCGCGGCTGACAAAGAAATGCGTGCCAAGTCCACGCTGGTTGTGCGTGAGGCGCTATCGAATTTGCAGCAAGAGCTGGACCAGGGCCACGGCAAGGCGAGCGCGGGGGCCGCGACGGCATTGCGTGGCGCGCTCAAGGAGCATGGCCGGGCCATCGACGCGGTGCTGGAGAGCAGCGTGCATGCGGCGCTGGCCGCGGCTGGCGACCTCGAGGGCTGGCAGCGCTGGCGCGCGGATCAGTTGCGCGAGGAACTGGTGGTACGGGCCGAGGCCTTGCTGCAGCACCCGGCGGATCAGCTGCCGGCCGGGCGCAAACTGCAGGAGCAGCTGCGCCAGTTGCGCGAGCAATGGAAGCAGACCGACCAGGGCGGCGCGCCGAACCATGCGCTGTGGAAGCGCTTCGACCACGCCTGCAACGAAGCGCACAAGCTGGTCGAGGCGTGGCTCGACAAGGTCAAGGCCGAGGCGGCCGAGCACCGGGCGCAGCGGCTGGCGCTGATCGACGAGGTCCGCGCCTGGGGTAGCGCGAATGCAGGCCTGACCGACTGGAAGGCCTTCGGCCGCGCGCTGCACCAGTTCGGCGAGCGCTGGCGCACTGCCGGTCACTTGGGCGACAAGGCGTTTGCCGAACTGCAGCCGCAGTGGAAGGAGGCCATCGGCGCCGCCGCCGCGCCGCTCGAGGCCGAGCAGCGGGCGAGCATCGAGCGCCGGCAGGCGCTGATCGAGCAGGCGGCTGTGCTCGGCGCCGCGGCGTCGCTGCGCATCGATGCGGTGCGGGCGCTGCAGCAGCGTTGGCAGGGCGAGGCGCAGGCGGTGCCGCTCGAGCGCCGGCTCGAGCAAAAACTTTGGGACGCGTTTCGCAAGCCGATCGACGATGCGTTCGCGCGCAAGACCGAGGAGCGCGAGAAGGCCGCAGCCGCGATCAGCGGACGCGACCGCGCGGTGCTGGACGCAGCGAAGGCGCTGGACGTGGCGGTCGCCGCTGCCGACGTGGCGGCGATCCGAACCGCAATGAGCGCGCTCGACGCGGCGATGCGCGTCACGGCGACCGATACCGCGCCGCAACTCGGCGCGCCCGAAGCGGCCACCGGCGCGCAACCGGCCGCCCCTGCCGAAGCCGCTCCGGTGTCAGGCGGGCGCGAGCAGGCGGCCGACGACGTGGCGGCGCAGGCCGCCATCGCGGCGGAGCCGCAAGATGTGCCGCCGCAGCAATCGCCATCCGGCGAAGCCGTAACCGAGCCAGCGCCGTCAACGGTCCCGAGGCCAGCGCCGAAACCCGTGGTTGCAATGCGCGGCGACGACCGTCCCGGCCAGAAACGGCCAGATGCGGCGCGGCAGGTGGGCGGCTTCGGCGGCGACCGCCGCGGCGCTGCGCGTTTCGGCGAACGCGGCGGCGAACGAAGTGGCGACGGTCGGTCTGCGGTGCGCCGCGATGACGCCCGTACCGGCCGGCCAGGGGCGCCGTTTCCCGACCCGCGTGAGCGCGGCCCGCGCCTGGGCGACCAGGCGTTTCGCGTACAGCGCGATGCACGTCAGCATGCCGAACTTGCTTTGAGGAAGCTCGCGTCGCAGGCGCATGGCGAGGCACTGACGCAGTTGCTGACTGCCTGGAAGCAGCGCGACGCTAGCCAGGTGCCCGGCGCGCAGGCTCTTGGGGCCAGGGTTTCCGCTGCGGTGCGCAGTCTTTGGGTGCAGGCGCTGGCTGGGGCGTCGGTCCCGGCCGATTCGGGCGAGGCGTTGCTGCGGATCGAGATCGCGGCGGACCTGCCGACCCCCGCCGAGCATCTGGACGCCCGGCGCGCGCTGCAACTGCAACTGCTGACCCGGCGCCACGACCCGGCGCCGGTCCAGACCTGGGGTCAGGATGTCGCGCGCGTGCTGGCAGTCCCGTTCGACGCCGAATCGGCCCGCCGTTTGCAGGGCGCGCTCAAGCTGCTGCTCGGGCGTTAGGGAAGGAGAGCAGCGCGCGTCGGCTGTCCTGCAGAACCTTGACCGCCAGCGCTCGGGGCACCGACGGATACTGCTCCAGGTATTCGTGCAGACTGTCTCCGCGCAGCAGGAAGTCGAACAGCGACTTCACCGGGATCCGGGTGCCTACGAAACACGGCACGGCGGCAAACAGAACGTACTGGATCTGGATGGCTGAACTCATCACAGTCATGGCAACGGCTCCTTGCGTCGTGGGTGAATGACGCCCGATGCTAGGCCAGCTTTCTCATGCCGCGCGCCGGGCGCGGCAATTCCGGCATGCAAAGTGGGTGCATCAGGCGCGCAGCCCGAGCCGCCACCCGACCGTCACCGATCCAGCAGGGCCTTGCGGCTGTCCTCCAGAACGCGGATCGCGAGGTTGTGCGACACCGAAGGATATTGCTCCAGATACTCGTCCAGCGTGTCGCCGGCTTCCAGGAATTCGAACATCGACTTGACCGGAATCTGGGTTCCGGCAAAGCAGGCCACGGCATTGCCGAACAACACGGGCTGGACGCGGATTGCGGGGCTGATCATTGCAGGCGTCTCCTCTGATCCAAAAAAACAACTATCAGGGTTTACGATAGTAGTTGATGCCTCCCGGATGTCAATTGATCTGCAGCAAGACCCGGACTGCGGCATCCATCGCCGAGTCGACCTGGCGCGTTACGCGAGCATGGGTTTGCTATCGACCCGATAGCGCTACGCGGGGTGCCGTAACGACCTCGGCCGCATTCGCTTGCGCATCATGACCACGCGGCCGCGACGCGAACAGGCTCGCACTGTGCCAATGCGCACTTTCCGCGTGGCAATGGAACGAACAAACTTTTACGCATCCGACCGGCGGCGTGCCGTCGGGCAGCCGGTCGACTGGGTCGCCCGCAACAAGGTGCGGGCGAGGCTGCAATGGATGGGGCGGGAACGCCGAGGCTATGACCCGGCCGAAGCTCAGGATTCGCGGTCCCGGATGCTGTCCTGCAGCAATTTGACGGCGAGCTTCTGCGGCACCGACGGATACTGCTCCAGGTACTCGTCCAGCGTGCTGCCTGCATGCAGATGATCGAACAGGGTCTGGACCGGAATCTGCGTGCCGACGAAGCACGGCACCATACTGAACAACACGGGATGGAGGTGGACGGCGGAGCTGATCATGGCGGGTCTTCTTCGTGCAGATCTTGTTGCAGGTGACAGCGGGGGAAGGGATGCTAAGGCACATTCGCGGTACGCGCAAGCATCGATCCTCCGTGCCGCCTATCGCACTGCCGGATCCCGTCTGAAGAACGCGTCGTACAGCGGCACCAACGCCGGGAATTCCTGCTGGAACCGGTTGCGGTTGACGAAATAGGCCTCGCAGCTCACTGCAAGGAATTCGACGATTGAAGTTGCGCCATAGGAATTGAGCCACGCGCGCGGGCCGCCGAAGCGCTCGGCCTGGATCGTCTGCTCGCGAAACGCGTCGTAGGCTGGTCGCAGCGTCGTGAACCAGAGCCGGCGCGCGGCACGCGGACCGCGGGTGCCCATGAAGCCGGCCGGCAGCGGAGGGCAACCGTCGGCGCGGCTGTCCTGCATGTCGATCTTGTGGATAAACTCGTGGATCACCACGTTGTAGCCTTGGTTTGCCAGGCTGCCCGCATGTTTGACGTCGTGCCAGTTCACCATCACCGGGCCCTTGTCCATCGCCTCGCCGGACAAGACTTCGCGATAGCGGTGCACGATGCCGGCCGGGTCTGTGATTTCGCGCTGCGCGACCACCTCATGGCTGTGCACGACGATGCCGACGAAATCGCGGTACCAGCGCAGCGCCTGTCCACGCGCGTCGATATGCAGCAGCGGCAGACAGGCCTGAGCGGCGATCGCGACCGCGATCTGGTCGGTGATGCGCAGGCC
Source organism: Burkholderiaceae bacterium (assembly GCA_030123545.1). NCBI lineage: Bacteria > Pseudomonadati > Pseudomonadota > Betaproteobacteria > Burkholderiales > Burkholderiaceae > Burkholderiaceae bacterium. The sequence continues at coordinate 1,750,300 of CP126124.1, forward strand.
GTGCGCGCCGTGGAATTCCTTCTGGTCCAGAAAGCGCCCTGTAAGCTGGCGCAAGCGCGAGCGTTCCGGTTCGTTCAACTGTGCAAGGAACGGGTAGCGCGCCAGCGTGTGCTGCCACAGCCCTTCGGGGATGGTGCGCGCCGGTTTGCGCAGCCAGGACCAAATGCGCGGGATGCGCATCTCAACTTGGCGGCGTGATGCGCTCGAGCCGACCGGTCTCGTCCAGCCGCAACACCTCGGCGCGCGGCGGGCGATCCTGCGCGTCCCAGTCGCTGAGCACCACGCGGCGCAGGCCGCCGCCGAGGTCATGGTCGGCGGGGCGGTGTGTGTGGCCGTGGATCAGCGTGGTCGCCCGCGCCGCCTGCAGCCAGCGCCGCGCGGCATTCGCATCGACGTCGCCGTAGCCTTCGGTGCGCTTGCGCGTTTCGCTATGCACGCGGATCGTCTGCGCGATCGCGCGCCGCTCGGCCACCGGCTTGGCCAGAAAGTCGCGCTGCCAGATCGGATCACGCACCTGCTCGCGGTATGCGAGGTACTCGGTATCGTCAAGGCACAACGCATCGCCGTGGCTCAGCAGCCAGCGCTGTCCGGCGAAGCCGAGCACGGTCGGGTCCGCCAGCAAGACGACTTTGCAGGAGTCCAGGAAGCGCGAGCCGACCAGGAAGTCGCGATTGCCATGCATGAAGAACAGCGGCCGATGCGCGGCGGCCGCGCGCAACGCGTCGGCGCAGCCGAGTTCGAAATCGCCTGCCGCGTCGTCGCCGATCCACAGCTCGAACAGATCGCCCAGGATGAACAGCGCATCGGCATCACAGCGCTGCAGGTAGTGCTGCCAAGCCTGCACGGTGGCCGGGTCGTCCGCGCGCAGGTGCAGGTCGGACGCGAATTCGACGCGGGCCCAGCCTGCGTCGGCGGCCCGTTCCGCGAAAGCGGGCACGGCCAGCGTCATCGCAGGTGGCGTCAGCCGAGCACGACGGCCTTTTCGATCACCACGTCGTCGTTCGGCACGTCGTCGTGGTAGCCGCGCCGGCCGGTCTTCACGGCCTTGATGCGGTCGACCACATCGTTGCCTGCCACCACCTTGCCGAACACCGCGTAGCCCCAGCCCTGCGCGCTGGGCGCGGAGTGGTTGAGGAAGCCGTTGTCAGCCACGTTGATGAAGAATTGCGCGGTGGCCGAATGCGGGTCGCCGGTGCGCGCCATCGCAACGGTGTACCTGTCGTTCTTCAGGCCGTTGTTGGCTTCGTTCTCGATCGGCTGGCCCGTGGCCTTCTGCTTCATGCCCGGTTCGAAACCGCCACCCTGGATCATGAAGTTTCCGATCACGCGGTGGAACACCGTGTTGTCGTAGTGTCCCTGGCGCACGTAGCCGAGGAAGTTGGCCACCGTGTTCGGCGCCTTGTCCTGATCGAGTTCCAGCGTGATGACGCCGTGGCCGGCGATATGCAGTTCGACTTGTGGATTGCTCATGGTCTATTTCAACAGATGTGCTGAGTTGATGACGACGGCCTGGCGCGGCACGTCGGTGGGAAACGGCCCGCCCGGACCGGTTGGCGCGCCGGCGATCTTGTCGACCACCGTCATGCCGGACACGACGCGCCCGAACACCGCGTAGCCGGGTGACGCCTGCGACGGATCGAGGAACGCATTGTCGTGCACATTGATGAAGAACTGCGCGGTCGCGGAATCCGGGTCGCTGGTGCGCGCCATTGCCAGCGTGCCGGCGGTGTTGCGCAGGCCGCCACGCTGTTCGGCCGTGCGCGCCTCGTTCGGGATCGGCGCATGGGTGGGCCGCTCCGCATACTGGCGATCGTAGCCGCCGCCCTGGATCATGAAGTTCTTGATCACGCGGTGAAAGAGGGTGCCGTCATAGTGGCCTTCCTTCACGTAGCGCAGGAAGTTCGCGACGGTCTTCGGCGCCGCATCCGGATAGAGCTCGACCACGAAGTCGCCCATCGTCGTCGCGAACGCAACCCTCGGGTTGGCTGTTGCAGCGCTCGGTTTCGATTGCCCAAGCGCACGCAGCGCGGGCCAGCCCGCGAATGCGACGACGGCCGCGGCCAGCAGGCTGCGCCGTGAACGGCGCCGATCGATCGGTTTCATCACTGCATCTTCCACGAGAAGCCCGTCGCTGCGATCGACGGCCGCCTACTCGGCGGCGCTCGCCTTGGCGGCCGGTCCTGGCGGGGTCGCGGCCGGCATCACGGCCGGCTTTTGCGCCTTTGCCGGGAACAGGCTGCGGATCACCGCCAGCTTGGGCGCGGCGCTGGCCTGGGTAGCCGCGTCCAGCGCAATCGCCTTCGCGTACGACTCGGCTGCCAGTCGTGCGTAGACGTCGCCCAGGTTTTCGTAGGCGAGTGCGTAACGCGGATTCGTGCGCACCGCCATCTCGAGCGCGTTGCGGGCGCGGTCGTACTCGCCGCGGCTCGCGTAGAGCGCGGCCAGGTTGTTGTACGGCTCCGGCAGCTCGGGGTAGTCCTGGGTCAGCTGCGTGTAGATCGCGATCGCCGCGTCGGTCTTGCCGGTGTCGGCCTCGATCACCGCCTTGATGAAGCGCATCTGCGGGTCGCGCGGATTCGTCGCGAGGTAGCTGTCGGCCTTGGCCAGCGCCTCGGCCGGCTTGCCGGAGCGCGCGAGCCGGTTCACGTCGGCGTAGTCGTCGGCATGCGCGGCCGGCAGCGCGAACAGCATCGCCGCGACGACGCCGGCAAGCAGCGGAGACGGAACGCGGCGGAGGGTTTTCATGGCGCCTTGAGGGCGATGCGCAGTGACGCCCGCTGATCGGGGCTATATACTGCATTCGATTGTATCTGAGGGGTTCGCGCGGGCCTTGTCGTGAACGAAAGAAGCATCAGGCCGAGGCAATACCGAAGCAATGGACCGGCCCGGAGCACAACCGCGTGACCCAAAGGCCAGCGACCCGCACCCCGACTCATGAGTTTGCGCATCTACAACACGCTGTCGCGTGCGATGGAGCCGTTCGCGCCGCTCGAGGCTGGCCATGTGCGGATGTACGTCTGCGGCATGACCGTCTACGACCTGTGCCACCTGGGTCATGCGCGCTCGATGGTCGCGTTCGACATCGTGCAGCGCTGGCTGCGCGCGAGCGGGCTCGCGGTGACCTATGTGCGCAACATCACCGACATCGACGACAAGATCATCCGCCGTGCGCTGGAGAACGACGAGACCATCCGTTCACTCACGGATCGCATGGTGGATGCGCTGCACCAGGATGCCGATGCGCTGGGTATTGCACGCCCGACGCACGAGCCGCGCGCGACTGACTACGTGCCGCAGATGCTGGCGATGATCGCGGCGCTGGAGCTAAAGGGCCTCGCTTACCGCGCGGGAGGCGGTGACGTGAACTACGCGGTGCGCCGGTTCGCGCCATACGGCCGGCTGTCGGGCAAGTCGCTTGACGAACTGCGCGCCGGCGAGCGTGTCGCGGTCGCCGACGACAAGGACGATCCGCTCGACTTCGCGTTGTGGAAAAGCGCGAAGCCGTCGGAACCGGATGATGCGCAATGGCCGAGCGTGTATGGTGCAGGCCGCCCCGGATGGCACATCGAATGCTCGGCGATGAGCTGCGCGCTGCTCGGGGAGCAGTTCGATATCCACGGCGGCGGCGCCGACCTGCAGTTCCCGCACCACGAAAACGAGATCGCGCAGAGCCAGGGCGCCTCGGGCAAGCCGCCGGCGCGCTTGTGGATGCACAACGGCTTCGTCACGCGCGACAACGAGAAGATGGCCAAGAGCCTGGGCAACTTCTTCACGATTCGCGACATCCTGCAGCGCTACGACGCCGAGACCGTGCGCTTCTTCATCGCCCGCGCGCACTACCGCAGCCCGCTCCCCTACAGCGACGCGCATCTGGATGACGCGCGCGCCGCGCTGCGGCGGCTCTACACCGCGCTCGATGCGGTGCCGGCGTCCGAGGTCGTGATCGACTGGGCCGACCCGTACGCCGCGCGCTTCAAGGCTGCGATGGACGATGACTTCGGCACGCCGGAAGCCGTGGCGGTGCTGTTCGACCTTGCAGGCGCCGTGAACCGATCGCGCGCAAGTGACCTTGCCGGATTGCTGAAGGCGCTGGGCGGCTGCATCGGATTGCTGCAGAGCGAACCCGCGCGCTTCCTGCAGGCGAGCGGGGCGGCGGTGCAGTTGGACCCCGCGGCGATCGAGACGCAGATCGCCGCACGCCTGGCGGCCCGCGCGGCCCGGGATTTTGCCGAGGCGGATCGCATCCGCAGTGAGTTGCTGTCTCGCGGGGTCGTGCTGAAGGACACCGCGGCGGGCACCACCTGGGAGGTCGCGCGCTGATGCGGATCTACGGTTTACTGCCGGGAAGCGGAGGAGTGCATTGAGATGTGTGCTTCAAAAAGAATAGCAATCCCGGGCGCTTCCGCGCTGCTGATGCCAGCCTACTGGGACGATGCGCAGCGGCACCTGGTGCGGCGCGACCGGGTCATGAAGCGGCTGATCCCGCAGTTCGGCGACGCCCGGCTGCAGTCGCGCGGCGAGGCCTTCACGACGCTGGCGCGCAGCATCGTCGGCCAGCAGATTTCGGTGAAGGCCGCGCAGTCGGTGTGGGAACGCTTTGCCGCGCTGACGCGCAGGATGACGCCGGCGAACGTGCTGAAACTCAAGGTCGACGACATGCGCGCCGCCGGCCTGAGCGCGCGCAAGGTCGAGTACCTGATCGACCTTGCGCTGCATTTCGACGCCGGCGTCGTGCACGTCAAATCGTGGGAGGACTGGGACGACGAGGCGGTCATCGCCGAGCTGGTGGCGATCCGCGGCATCGGCCGCTGGACCGCCGAGATGTTCCTGATCTTCCACCTGATGCGCCCGAACGTGCTGCCGCTCGACGACGTCGGGCTGATGACCGGCATCAGCCGCAATTACTTCTCCGGCGAGTCGGTCAGCCGCAGCGACGTGCGCGAGGTCGCCGCCGCCTGGGCGCCTTATTGCAGCGTCGCGACTTGGTATATTTGGCGCTCGCTCGACCCGCTGCCGATTGACTATTAGGCTGCCGACAGGCAGCGCATTCCGCCGCACTGATTTCCGGCGCGCGGACCCAGAGGAGAACGATCGTTGGCCAAGAAAACTTTTCTCGACTTCGAGCATCCGATTGCCGAACTCGAGACCAAGATTGAAGAGCTGCGCTACGTGCAGACGGAGAGCGCGGTCGACATCTCCGAAGAGATCGACCAGCTCAGCAAGAAGAGCCTGCAGCTCACGAAGGATATCTACTCCGATCTGACGCCCTGGCAGATCACGAAGATCGCGCGCCACCCCGAGCGCCCGTACACGCTCGACTACGTGCGCGAGATCTTCACCGACTTCGTCGAACTGCACGGCGACCGACACTTCGCCGACGATCTGTCCATCGTCGGCGGCCTCGCGCGCTTCAACGGCAACGCGTGCATGGTGATCGGTCACCAGAAGGGGCGCGACACCAAGGAGCGCGCCGCGCGCAACTTCGGCATGAGCCGGCCCGAGGGCTACCGCAAGGCGCTGCGGCTGATGAAGACCGCCGAGAAGTTCAAGCTGCCGGTGTTCACCTTCGTCGACACGCCGGGCGCGTTTCCCGGCATCGAGGCCGAGGAGCGCGGCCAGTCCGAGGCGATCGGGCGCAACATCTTCGAGATGGCGCAGCTCGAGGTGCCGATCATCACCACGGTGATCGGCGAGGGTGGCTCCGGCGGCGCACTGGCGATCTCGGTCGCCGACCAGGTGCTGATGCTGCAATACGCGGTGTATTCGGTGATCAGCCCGGAAGGCTGTGCGTCGATCCTGTGGAAGAGTTCGGAGCAGGCCCAGGTCGCGGCCGACGCCCTGGGCATCACCGCGCACCGGTTGAAGGCGCTCGGGCTGATCGACAAGATCGTCAACGAACCGGTCGGTGGCGCGCACCGCGATCCGCGCCAGATGGCAGCGTTCCTCAAGCGCGGGTTGAATGACGCGTTCCGCCAGGTCGCCGATCTGAAGGTGAAGGAACTGCTCGAGCGGCGCTACGAGCGGCTGCAAAGCTACGGCCGCTACAACGACACCAAGGCCGACAAATAGCACCCCGGAGCAGCGCCCTGGCTTGCATGGACCGTCAAGGCCGGCAACGGGGAGCAACGGACGGCGGCTCGTTCGACGGCGCGCTGCGCGCCTTCTCCCCCGAATTGCCGCTGGGCGTGGCCTACAGCGGCGGCGCCGATTCCAGCGCGCTGCTGCTCGGTTGCGTACAGCGATGGCCGGGACAGGTGCACGCGCTGCACGTGCACCATGGGCTGCAATCGGCGGCCGATGCGTTCGAAGCGCATTGCCGCGTGTTCTGCGACCGGCACCGGATCCCACTGGTCGTACGCCGCGTGCAGGCGGCCCCGGCGCGCGGCACGAGCCCCGAGGACGCTGCGCGGACCGCACGTTACGAGGCATTTGCGGCTGTAGCCCAGCAGGAATGGGCGTCGTACGCTATTCATTCAATAGCAATCGCACAGCAGGCCGACGACCAGGCCGAGACCGTGCTGCTCGCGCTGACGCGCGGCGCCGGGCTGCCCGGCCTGTCGGCGATGCCCGACCGTTGGGAGCGCGGCGGCATCACCTACCACAGGCCGCTGCTGCGCGTGCCGGCAGCGCGGATTCGCGCTTGGCTGCGCGAGCAGGGCGAGGCCTGGATCGACGATCCGACCAACGCCGACCAGCGCTATACGCGCAACCGGATCCGCGCGCGGCTGATGCCGGCGCTCGATCAGGCGTTTCCGCAGTTTCGCGAGACCTTCGCACGCAGCGCCGCGCATATGGCGCAGGCCGAGGCGCTGCTGCGCGAACTGGCCGCGCAGGACCTGGCGCAGGTCGGCGTCCCGCCGCTGATTGACAGCCTGCGCCGGCTGCCCGCGGCGCGCCAGGCCAACCTGCTGCGGCACTGGCTGCGAACCGCGCACGGCGCTGCCGCCAGCAGCGCGCAGTTGGGCGAACTGCTCCGGCAGATCGCCGCATGCCGCACACGCGCGCAGCACATCCACCTGAAGGTCGGTGATGGGTTCGCCGAGCGCCGCGGCGAACGGCTCGATTGGTACAATTCCAAGGTTTTGCTTTGATTCGCGTCCGATGGCATTGATCGTCCAGAAATACGGCGGCACTTCGATGGGCTCGACCGAGCGCATCCGCAACGTGGCGCGTCGCGTGGCGAAGTGGGCGCGCGCCGGGCACCGGATGGTCGTGGTGCCGAGCGCGATGAGTGGCGAGACGAATCGGCTGCTGGCGCTGGCGAAGGAAGTCGCACCGCCCAAGCCTGGCGCCGCCTATGCACGGGAACTCGACATGCTGGCCGCGACCGGCGAGCAGGCGTCGAGCGCGCTGCTGGCGATCGCGCTGCAGGCCGAAGGCCTGGGCGCGGTCAGCTATGCGGGCTGGCAGGTGCCGATCCGCACTGACAGCGCCTACACCAAGGCGCGCATCGAATCGATCGACGACACGCGCGTGCGCGCCGACTTGGGCGCGGGCCGGGTCGTGATCGTTACCGGCTTTCAGGGTATCGATGGCAACGGCCACGTCACCACGCTCGGCCGCGGCGGCAGCGACACCTCGGCGGTCGCGGTGGCCGCCGCGATGCATGCCGACGAATGCCTGATCTTCACCGACGTGGACGGGGTCTACACGACTGATCCGCGCGTGGTGCCGGAGGCGCGACGCCTGAAGACCGTGAGTTTCGAGGAAATGCTGGAGATGGCGAGTCTCGGCTCCAAGGTGCTGCAGATCCGCTCGGTCGAGTTCGCAGGCAAGTACCGCGTGCCGCTGCGCGTGCTCTCGAGCTTCACGCCGTGGGACATTCCGATTGCCGAAGAGGCCCGCTCGGGCACGCTGATCACCTTCGAGGAAGACGAACAAATGGAACAAGCCATCGTGTCCGGCATCGCGTTCAGCCGCGATGAGGCCAAGATTTCAGTACTGGGGGTACCGGACCGACCCGGCATCGCGTACCAGATCCTCGGTGCGGTGGCGGATGCGAATGTCGAGGTCGACGTGATCATCCAGAACATCGGCAAGGAGGGCAAGACCGACTTCAGCTTCACCGTCGGCCGCGGCGACTACGCGCGCACCGTCGACTTGTTGAAGGACAAGGTGTTGCCCAGCCTGGGCGCGCAGCAGGTGATCGGGGATCCGAGGATCTGCAAGGTGTCGATCGTCGGCATCGGCATGCGCAGCCACGTGGGCATCGCCAGCCAGATGTTCCGCTGTCTGGCCGAGGAGGGGATCAACATCCAGATGATCTCCACCTCCGAGATCAAGACCTCGGTCGTGATCGACGAAAAGTACATGGAACTGGCCGTGCGCGCGCTGCACAAGGCCTTCGATCTGGACCAGCCGGGCAACGGAAAATCGGCGCAGTCATGAGATAATGCCTCGGCCGGAAACGTGACCGAGTGGCCGAAGGTGCTCCCCTGCTAAGGGAGTATGGGGTGTTGAGCCTCATCGAGGGTTCGAATCCCTCCGTTTCCGCCAATCGTGACCTCCGCGCATTGCAACAAGCCGCCTCGAGGGCGGCTTTTTCGTTTGAGGGTACGCAGTGTCATGCTGCGCTAAACATCGCCGTCGCTTGACGCGCTCCAGCGGCTGTTCCACGCTTTCTGCAGTTCGCGCCGGTCGCGCTTCGTGGGGCGGCCGTGTGCGATGTCGTGAGCCGGCTCGGGAGCGACGCGGCGCCGCTGCGTAGACAGATCGTGCCGCTGCAGGCTCTCGGGGGTTTCCTCGTACAGCAGTTGCGCCACCGATGCCGGCCCGCGCACCGCCGGGAGCCCGCGAACGACGACGCTGCGGAGCAGGTCCCCCTGGCGCAGGGCTATCGTGTCGCCGGGCCGGATCTCGCGCGAGGGCTTGGCATCAATCCCGTTCACCCGCACGCGCCCGAGTCCGATCGCGTCAGCCGCGATCGACCGCGTCTTGAAGAAGCGCGCCGCCCAGAGCCATTTGTCGAGCCGCAGCTTGTCGATCATCGGCGAGCATGGTACGGCAGAGCCGCCGGGCAACGCTTGGGCATGCGCGGATGCCGCTAACATCGTCCCATGGAATCGACACCGATCGCGTCCGCGTGCGCCGGGGACGACGCCGGCCACGGCCTGCCGCTCGACGCACAGAGCATTCTGGAACTGGCCGCGCGCTCGATGTTCCACGTCTTTTCCAGCATCAGCCAGGGCATGTTCCTGATTGATCGCACCGGACGCATCGTCTGGGTGAACGACGGCTATCAGCGGTTTCTGCCGGCGCTCGGTCTGTCGTCCGTCGAGCAGTTCGTCGGGCGACTGGTCGAGGAGGTGATCCCGAACACCCAGATGCGCCAGGTGCTGGAATCGGGCGAGGCGATTCTGGTCGATCTGCTGACGAACCGCGCCGGCACCTTCGTCGTCAGCCGCATTCCGCTGCGCGATGAAGCCGGCGCGGTGATCGGTGCGATCGGCATCGTGCTGTTCGACCAGCCCGAGACCACGCTCAAACCGCTGATCGCCAAGTTCGCGCGCATGCAGCGCGACCTCGACGACGCGCGCCGCGAACTCGAGGCGCAGCGCGTGATGCATGGTGCCGGCCGGCGCCCGTTCAAATACACCTTTGCGAACTTCGTTGGATCGAGTCCGGCGGCCATCGAGGTCAAGCGCCAGGCGCGCCGCGCGGCGCAATCGAACAGTCCGGTGCTGCTGCTCGGCGAAACCGGTACCGGCAAGGAACTGCTCGCGCATGCGGTGCATGCGGCATCTGCGCGCGCCGGCGGTCCGCTGGTCAGCGTCAACATCGCCGCGGTGCCCGACACCTTGCTGGAGGCGGAGTTCTTCGGTGTCGCGCCCGGCGCTTACACCGGCGCCGACCGCAAGGGGCGTGACGGCAAGTTCAAGCTGGCCGACGGCGGTACGCTGTTCCTGGACGAGATCGGCGACATGCCACTCGGACTGCAGGCCAAGTTGCTGCGCGCGCTGCAGGAAGGCGAGATCGAGCCGCTGGGTTCGAACCGGCTGGTGCCGTTCGACGCGCGCGTGATCGCCGCGACCTCGCACGACCTTGCGGCGCTGGTGCGCGCCGGTCGTTTCCGCGAAGACCTCTACTACCGGCTGAGCGTGCTGCCGATCCGGGTGCCGCCGCTGCGCGAGCGTCGCAGCGACATTCCGGCGCTGGTCGAAGTCCTTGCCGAGGACATCGCGCAGCGCAACGGGCAGTCGCTGCCCGAGGTCACGCCCGCGGCACTGGCGCTGCTCGGTGAGCAGACCTGGCGCGGCAATATCCGCGAGCTGCGCAACCTGCTGGAGCAGGCGGCGTTGCGCAGTGATTCGGCACGCATCGACACATCGCATCTCGACGTGGTGCTGCGCGATGCCGGCATCGAGCCCGTCGTGCCCCGCGCCGTTCTTGGTGCCCACGTCGCGGCGCCGGTTCGCGCGACTGCCCTGGTACGGCCGCTTCCCGAGCAGATCGCCGAGCTGGAGCGCGAGGCGATTTCCGCCGCGCTGGCCGCCTGCGGCGGCAACAAGCTCGGGGCGGCGCGCATGCTCGGGATCTCGCGCGCAACGCTCTACGATCGCCTGAGCCAGATTGTCTGAATTAATGGCAATTGTCTGAATTTAAGGCAAATATGCTGCCTGCATTTCGTGCTTAACGTAACCCGCTCGAGAAATTGCTGAGGAATCAATGGATTAGCGGCTGGCATGGAGAATGCTAGGATTACCGATTGTTTCGTTGCCCCAACCAGGAGACCCGTTGATGCTGCATCGTCGCCTACTGATCGCGCTTGGCGCGCTGGCCGCCGTCGGATTTGCGTCCGCGCCGGCATTCGCCCAGACCAAGGAAGTCCGCATCTGCCACGTGCACAGCATGACCGGGCCGCTGGAGGCTTATGGCAAGCAGACGCAGACCGGCCTGATGCTCGGCCTGAACTACGCGACCGGCGGCACGATGACCGTGGCCGGCAAGAAGCTCGTCGTGATCGAGAAGGATGACCAGGGCAAGCCCGATCTGGGCAAGTCGCTGCTGGCCGCCGGCTACTCCGACGACAAGTGCAACTTGGCGGTCGGTCCGACCTCGTCCGCGGTCGCGCTGGCGATGCTGCCGGTGGCCGAGGAGTACAAGAAGATCTTGATCGTCGAACCGGCGGTTGCCGATTCGATCACCGGCGACAAGTGGAACAAGTACATCTTCCGCACCGCCCGCAACAGCTCGCAGGACGCGATCTCGAACGCGATCGCGCTCGACAATCCGAACACTTCCATCGCGACGCTGGCGCAGGACTATGCGTTCGGACGCGACGGCGTGAAGGCGTTCAAGGCCGCGCTCAAGCATGCCAAGCTGGTACACGAGGAGTTCCTGCCGACCAACACCACCGACTTCACCGCGGCCGCGCAACGGCTGATCGACGCGCTGAAGGACAAGCCGGGCCGCAAGGTCATCTTCATCATCTGGGCCGGTGCCGGCAATCCGTTCAAGATCGCCGACATGGATCTCAAGCGCTACGGCATCGAGATCGCGACCGGCGGCAACATCCTGCCGGCGATGGCGGCGTACAAGCAGTTCCCGGGCATGGAAGGCGCCACCTACTACTACTACGGCATCCCGAAGAACCCGATCAACAACTGGCTGGTGGCCGAGCACTATAAGGAATTCAAGGCTCCGCCGGACTTCTTCACCGCCGGGGGCTTCTCGGCCGCGATGGCGATCGTGACCGCGCTCAAAAAGACCGACGGCAACACCGATTCGAACCTGCTGATCAAGACCATGGAAGGCATGAGCTTCGAGACGCCGAAGGGCAAGATGACCTTCCGCAAGCAGGATCACCAGGCGATGCAGGACATGTACGCGTTCAAGATCAAGGTCGATCCGGCGCTGCCCTGGGCCGTGCCCGAACTGGTCAAGGTGATCACGCCCGACCAGATGGACGTGCCGATCCTGAACCACCGCCAGTAAGTCCAGGTTGGCCAGCGTGCGCGGACCGGGGCGGGTGCTGTTCCGGTCGCAGCGCCCTGGCCGTGCCGTTGCTCCGTTGCCGACCAGTCGATGCTTGAAACCCGCGATCTGACGATCCGCTTCGGCGGCCACGTGGCCGTGAACGCGGTCAGCTGCGCTTTCCAGCCGGGCACGCTGACCGCGATCGTCGGACCGAACGGCGCAGGCAAGACCACCTATTTCAACCTGATTTCGGGCCAGCTCAAGGCGTCGGCCGGCACGGTGTGGCTCGGCGGCCGCGACCTGTCGGGCCTGGGCGTGCCGGCGCGTACGCGGGCCGGCTTGGGCCGGGCGTTCCAGCTGACCAACCTGTTCCCGAACCTGACCGTGCTTGAGAACGTGCGGCTCGCGGTGCAGGCCACGCGCACCGGCGCGCATCGCCATGGACTGAACCTGTGGAGCATCTGGAGCGACCACGGCCAGCTCACGCAGCGCGCCGAGGAAATCCTGGCCGCGGTTGCGCTCGGCGACAAGCGCGGCATGCCGGTGGCCGGCCTGCCGCACGGCGACCAGCGCAAGCTCGAGGTCGCGCTGCTGATTGCGCTCGAACCCAGCGTGTTCATGTTCGACGAGCCGACCGCCGGCATGAGCGCCGACGAGGCGCCGGTGATCCTGGACCTGATCCGCGCGCTGCGGCAGGACAAGACCAAGACGATTCTGCTGGTCGAGCACAAGATGGATGTCGTGCGCGAACTGGCCGACCGCATCATCGTGCTGCACAACGGCACGCTGGTGGCCGACGGCCGGCCGGCTGAGGTGATCGCGCTGCCGATCGTGCAGCAGGCCTATCTCGGCGTCGCGCCGGACGAGGAGGCGGCGGCGTGAATGTCTCCCGGTATTGCCCCCTCTCCCCCTGGGAGAGGGTTGGGGTGAGGGCACGCAGCGCCCCCATCCACACAGCGGCCCCTCACCCCCACCCTCTCCCCAAAGGGGCGAGGGAGTAGCAGCCATGAGTGACAACCTCCTCGAACTGCAAGGCGTGCACACCCACATCGGGGCCTACCACATCCTGCATGGCGTCGATCTCGTCGTGCCGCGAGGGCGGTTGACGCTGCTGCTCGGGCGCAACGGCGCCGGCAAGACGACCACGCTGCGCACCATCATGGGCCTGTGGCGCGCGTCGCAAGGCAGTATTCGTTTCGCTGGACAGGGCATCGCCGCGCTGCCGACTCCGCGGATCGCCGATTTGGGGATTGCCTACGTACCGGAGTCCATGGGCATCTTCTCGGACCTGACGGTGAAGGAGAACATGCTGCTGGCGGCACGCCGCGCGAAGCGGGCCTCGCAGATGGACGAGGCGCGACTGTCGTGGATCTTCGGGCTGTTCCCGGCGGTGGGCAAGTTCTGGAATCATCCGGCCGGCAAGCTCTCCGGCGGCCAGAAGCAGATGCTCGCGGTGGCGCGCGCGATCGTCGAGCCGCGCGAGCTGCTGATCGTCGACGAGCCGAGCAAGGGCCTCGCGCCGGCGATCATCAACAACATGATCGACGCGTTCGCGCAGTTGAAGGCGAGCGGCGTGACCATCCTGCTGGTCGAGCAGAACCTGAGCTTTGCCCGGCGCCTGGGCGACAGCGTCGCGGTGATGGACAACGGCCGCGTGGTGCATGCCGGCGCGATGCAGGCGCTGGCCGAGGACGAGGCGCTGCAGCAGTCGCTGCTGGGGCTGACCCTATGAACTCCACTGATTTCGACCCCAGGCCGCCGCTGCTGGTGCTGTTGCTGGCGGCGCTCGCGTTCCCGCTGATCGGCTCGACCTCGGCCTGGCTCACGCTCACCGTGGCGGGCCTGGCGATGGGGATGATCATCTTCATCATCGCGTCGGGGCTGACGCTGGTGTTCGGCCTGATGGACGTGCTCAATTTCGGCCAGGGGGTGTTCATCGCGATCGGCGGCTTCATGGCCGCGACCGTGCTCGGCGCGATGGGCGACTGGACCGGCTCGGGCGAGCTGTGGCGCAACCTGCTGGCGGTACTGCCGGCCATCATCATTGCGATGGCGGTCGCCGGGGCAGTGGGCTTCGCGTTCGAACGCGTGCTGATCCGCCCGGTCTACGGCCAGCACCTGAAGCAGATCCTGATCACGATGGGCGGCATGGTGATCGGCGAGGAACTGATCAAGGTGATCTGGGGCCCGCAGCTGATCCCGCTGCCGCTGCCGCAGGCACTGCGCGGCGCGGTCGTGTTCGGCGATGCGGCGATCGCGAAATACCGCGTGCTGGCGGTGGTCGTCGGCATCGTGGTGTTCGCGGCGCTGGCCTGGACGCTGGGCCGCACCAAGATCGGCCTGCTGGTGCGCGCCGGCGTGCAGGACCGCGAGATGGTCGAGTCGCTCGGTTACCGCATCGGGCGCCTGTTCGTCGGCGTGTTCGTTGCCGGCAGCGCGCTGGCCGGACTCGGCGGCGTGATGTGGGGGCTGTACCAGGAGAACGTGGTGCCGCAGATGGGCTCGCAGCTGAACATCCTCACCTTCATCGTCATCATCATCGGTGGGCTCGGTTCCACCAGCGGGGCGCTGATCGGCGCGCTGCTGGTGGGCCTGATGGCGAACTACACCGGCTTTCTGGCACCGAAGGTCGCGCTGTTCTCGAACATCGCGCTGATGGTGGCGATCCTGCTGTGGCGCCCGCGCGGCGTTTATCCGGTGACGAGCCGCTGAAAGTACTGCCCATGCTTGCACGCCTGCTCTCGAACGACCTGCCGCGCAGCCGCCCGCTGGCCGCGCTGCTGATCGTGCTGTTCGTGGCGCTGCTGTTTGCGCCGTTCCTGTTCCCCGGGGTGAAGGCGCTGAACGTCGCGGCGAAGATCCTGACCTTCGTCGTGCTGGTCGCCAGCTTCGACCTGCTGCTGGGCTACACCGGCATCGTCAGCTTCGCGCACACCATGTTCTTCGGCATCGGGGCGTACGGCATTGCGATCGCCGCAAGCGGCATCGGTGCGACCTGGGGCGCGCTCGGGCTCGGACTGCTCGGCGCGCTCGCCGTGTCGTTCGTTCTGGCGCTGGTGATCGGGCTGTTTTCGCTGCGCGTGAAGGCGATCTTCTTCGCGATGATCACGCTCGCGGTGGCGTCGGCGTTTCTCACGCTGGCATCGCAACTGTCGTCGATCACCGGCGGCGAAGACGGCCTGAGTTTCAGCCTGCCCGGTCTGCTGTCGCCGAGCCATGAATTCCTCGACCAGCCGATTCTCGGCGTCTCCATAGACGGTCGGCTGCTCAGCTACTACCTGCTGTTCGTCATTGCGCTGCTGCTGGTGCTGGCGCTGCTCCGCATCGTCAATTCGCCGTTTGGCCGCGTGCTGCAGGCGATCCGCGAGAACGAGTTCCGCGCCGAGGCGATCGGCTACCGTGTGGTCGTCTACCGCACCGCTTCCAGCGTCGTTTCCGCGCTGTTCGCGACGCTTGCCGGCGCGATGCTCGCGCTCTGGCTGCGCTACAACGGGCCCGACACCTCGCTGTCGTTCGAGATCATGATCGACGTGCTGCTGATCGTCGTGATCGGCGGCATGGGAACGATCTACGGCGCGCTGATCGGCTCGGTGCTGTTCCTGGTCGCGCAGGGCTATCTGCAGGATCTGCTGCGGCTCGCCGGCAACGCGGTGTCGGGCCTGCCGTGGCTCGCGCAGCTGCTGTCGCCGGACCGCTGGCTGCTCTGGCTCGGCATCCTGTTCGTGCTGTCGGTCTACTACTTCCCGGCCGGCGTGGTCGGGCGGCTGCGCGCGATCGACCATCGGCCGGCCGGGAAGGGGAGCAGGCGATGACGTTCACGTCCAACTACCTGACCTGCGCCGGGCGCGAGATCCACTTCACCGACTGGGGCGACCCCAGCGCCCCGGTCGTGATCGCCTGGCACGGCCTCGCGCGCACCGGCCGCGACATGGACGAGCTGGCCGCGCATCTGAGCCCTCGCTACCGCGTAATCTGCCCGGACACGATAGGCCGTGGCCTGAGCCAGTGGAGCCCGAGTCCGAAAGACGAGTACTGCCTCGCGTTCTACGCGCGCATCGCGGCCGAGTTGCTGGCGCAGCTCGGCATCCGGCGCGCGCACTGGGTCGGCACCTCGATGGGCGGCGCGATCGGAATGGTCTGCGCTTCGGGAGTGTTCGAGCCGGCGCTCGCCGGCTGCATCCGCAGCCTGGTGCTGAACGACAACGCGCCGCAGCTGGCCGAGGCCGCGATCGAGCGCATCAAGGCCTATGCCGGCAACCCGCCGGCGTTCGCGACCGTGCTGGAGTTGGAGGCGTTCTTCCGCCAGGTCTACAAGCCGTACGGCTGGCTCAGCGACGCAGAGTGGCGCCGGCTGACCGAGACCTCGACGCGGCGCCTGCCCGACGGACGGGTCACGCCGCATTACGACCCGGCGATGGTGCAGCAGTTCATCCACCATCCGCACGACTATCTTGTCTGGGATCACTACGACGCGATTCGCGTACCGGTGCTGTGCCTGCGCGGCGCGCAGTCGGACCTGGTGCGGCCCGAGACAACCGCCGAGATGCTGCGCCGCGGCCCCGGCGCGGCGGGCCTGATGCAGGTGGTCGAAATCGCCGACTGCGGCCATGCGCCGGCGCTGAACGTGCCCGAGCAGCTCGACCGGGTTTCGGCGTTCATCGATTCGGTCGGCTGATCGGCAGCGGCGGCGCGGCGTCAGGGAATGTCCGCGTGGCAGCGCCCCGCTAGCCTGTCCACCATCCGGCGCCGCGGCGCGTTGTCCGGGCTCGAACCATTCACCGAAGAAAGGACTGCGCCATGAAGTCATCCACCATCGCCGCGTGCACCTTGGCCGTCGTCCTCGCCGCCGCATCGGGCGTCGCCAGCGCCAAGGGTTGCATCAAGGGCGCGGCGGTCGGCGCGGTGGCTGGCCACTATGCCGGTCACCATGCGGTGATCGGGGCGGTCGGCGGCTGCATCGCCGGGCGCCATCTCGCGAAGAAGAAGGCCGCCGAGGAGAAGGCGGCCGAACAGCGGGCGGGTGCGGATGCCGCGCATGGCGGCGCGGCAGCGCCACGGAGCGAAACGCTGCATACGGCAGTGCCCGCGCGCTGAAATCATCGCCGATCCGTTTGCTGGTTGATGCGCGTCGGCTTGGGCGCCCTGCGGGCGGACGCACGTGGTAGGGCCCGGCGATCGCCCCGATTTCAGAGCGAAATCGCTCTGAAGCCAAGGCCAAACCTTCGTATACAGCTATTGATTACGTAGCAACGCGGTTGCCGTGTCAGGCGCCGCTGGTCGGCGCAGTGGACGCAGCGGTCGACGCCGCCGTCGGCCATCCGGCGATCTGCCGCTGCGCGATATCGCACAGCGCGGTGATCCAGGCGGGTAAATCGTTCAGGCAGGGGATGTAGTGGAACGCCGCGCCGCCGGCGCCCAGGAACGCTTGGCGCGCTTCGTGGTCGATCTCGTCCAGCGTTTCCAGGCAGTCACTCGTGAAGCCCGGGCAGATCACCTCGACCGAGCGCGTGCCGGCGCGCGCGAGCGCGACCAGCGTCGGCTGGGTGTACGGCTGCAGCCACCTTGCGCCGCCGAAGCGCGACTGGAAGGTCACGGTATGGCGATCCGGGGCCAGGCCCAGCCGTTCGGCCAGCAGGCGTGCGGTCTCGCGGCACTGGTCGTGGTACGGGTCGCCAAGGCGGCGCGTGCGTTCGGGCACGCCGTGAAAACTCATCAGCATGTGATCGGCGCGGCCATGCTCGCGCCAGTGGCCCTGCACGCGCCGCGCTAGCGCCGCGATGTAGCCCGCGTCGTCGTGGTAGCCGTTGACGAACCGCAGCTCGGGGATTGTGCGCCGGGCCGCGGCCCACGCGTACACCGCGTCGAACACGCTGGCCGTGGTCGTGCCCGAATACTGCGGATAAGCGGGCAGGATCAGCACCCGCGCCGCGCCCTGCTTGACCGCCGCGTCGAGCACCTCGGGCAGGGCCGGCGTGCCGTAGCGCATTGCGTAGTGCACCGAGACACGGTGTCCGCGCTCGCCGAGCCAGCCGCGCAGGAGCAGCGCCTGGCGCTCGGTCCAGACCTTGAGCGGCGAGCCGTCGTCGCGCCAGATGCGGGCGTATTTCGCCGCCGACTTCGCCGGGCGCGTGCGCAGCACGATGCCGTGCAGGATCGCCCACCAGAGCGCGCGCGGCAGCTCCACCACGCGCGGGTCGCTCAGGAATTCGGCCAGATAGCGGCGCAGCGCCGCCGGCGTCGGCGCATCGGGCGTGCCGAGGTTGCACAGCACGACGGCAGTCGCAGCGGCGTGCGCGGCACCGGCGGGTGGCTCGCGCACTTCTTCGTGCAGTTCGGAGGAAAACAGAGCCATGCGCTATTTTCGCGCGCCAAGCTGGCGGACATCCAGCGCTACAGCAGGCCGGCGGCAGCAACGCCGCTGCGCACCGCGGCTTCCAGTGTCGCCGGGTACGGGCCCGCGACATAGTCGCCGCAGGCGAGCAGCCCCGGCGCGATCTGCGCCGGAGGGCGCGCGAGGCCTGGGCTGCAGGCAAAGGTCGCGCGCTTTTCCAGCACCGTCTGCACCGGCTGCACGTCCAGGCCGAGCTGGGTTCGTGCCTGCTCGGCGACCGCCGTCTGCAGCGCGGCGCGTTCGCTGCTGCAGGCGCTGGCGACGAACGCGAGCAACCCTGGGGGTCCGCCGAGCCGGCCGCGGTCGAACACGAACTGCGCGCCGGGCGCAGCGCCTGTCGCAGCGCGCAGCGCCAGCATCGCTCGCGGCAAGGTCGCGCCGGCATCAGGCATCGCGGGCGCGACTGGAGCGGCGCGAGCTTCGGTCCGTGGCGCCGCCTGGGACACCATCGCAAACACGGTCGCGATCGCTTCGTAGCGCAGCGCGAGCGCGATGTCGGTCCAGCGCCGCATCGAGCTCGCTATATATTCAGGAGCAAGCAGTGTAGAACCAGCAAGGACATTGGCCGCATCCGACGGTGGAGTTGCGAGCACGACGCGATCGAAGCCGGTCTCGCCGATCTGCCAGCGCGGCGCCCGGCCGGCGGCGGGCAGCGGGCGCAGCGCCGTCACCCGTTCGCCGCATCGGAGTTCGCCGCCGTTCGCCCGCAGCCACCGCGCCGCCGGATTCGGGAACAGCGCGCCCAGGTCGACCCGGGGCAGCAGCAGGTCGGAGCCGCCGCGTCCCGCCCACAGGCTGTCGTGCAGCACGCGCAGCAGCACCCGGCCGCTCGCACCGGTCACCGGCGTGTTCAGCGCGGCGATGCACAGCGGCTCGAGAAAGTCGCGCCGCAGCCGGGGCGTGAGCGGCGCACCGAGCTCGGCCACGGTCAACGGTTCGGCGCAGCGGAACCCGCGCCGCCGCCACGCTGCGATGAACCGCAGCAGCGCGAGCTTGTCGCGCCAGTCCCAGCCGCGCGCGGTGGCCAGCGCGGCCAGTAGCGCGCGCGGCGTGCCGCTGCGCCGCAGCGCCAGGCCGCTGCCATCCGCGAACGCGAGCGCCAGCGGCAGCCGCAGTAGCGCCTGCTCCTCGGCGACGCCGACGCGGCGCATCAGGCGCAGCGTCTCGCGGTATGCGCCGATCAGGATGTGCTGGCCGTTGTCCAGCATCGCGGCCTGGCCGTCGGGCAGCGTCACCGGCAGCGCGCGGGCGCGTCCGCCCGGACGGCGCGCGGCCTCGAACACGGTCACCCGGTGGCCGCCGCCGGCGGCGGTCACTGCGGCAGCCATGCCGGCCCAGCCACCGCCGACGATCGCAACCTTCATGCCCCTGTCCGGCTGTTCCAGCCGCGCCAGCCGTTCCCGCTGTGCCAGCGGCGCCCCTTCATCGAGCCGGCTCGCGCAGCCTCGCCCGTTGCGCATCGACGGGCCATCGTCAGAAGCGGCCGAGCGCCTGGACCTTCCAGGCCAGCCAGAACTTGCGCAGCGGCGTCAGGCTGATGCGCTGGTGCAGCACCGGAAAGCCGTCGCGCTCGATCTCGCGCAGCAGCGTGAGATAGATGCTGGCCATCATCAGCCCGGGCTTTTGAGCGCGGCGGTCGACCGCCGGCAGCAGCGCCAATGCGCGCTGGTAGGTGGCGCGTGCACGCTCGGCCTGGAACCGCATCAGCGCGCCGAAGCGCTCGACAAAGCTGCCGCCACCCTGTCCGGGGCGCGGGCGTTCGAGGATCTCGTGCGCCTGCACGCCGAACTGCTGCAGTTCGGAGAGCGGCAGGTAGATGCGCCCGCGCATCGCGTCCTCGCCGACGTCGCGGATGATGTTGGTCAGTTGGAACGCGAGCCCGAGCTGGTGCGCGTAGGCCGTGGTCTGCGGGTCGGTCTGCCCGAAGATACGCGCCGACACCTCGCCGACGATTCCCGCGACCAGATGGCAGTAGCGCTCGAGCGCCGCGAAGTCGCCGTAGCGGGTCTGGACCAGGTCCATCGCACAGCCTTCGACGATCGCCTGCAGATGGCGCTGCTCGATCGTGTAGTCCGCCGCCGCCGGCATCAGCGCGCACATCGCCGGATGGCTGGGATGGCCCGCGAACGAGGCGGCGATCTCCGACTGCCACCATCCGAGCTTGGCGCGTGCCACACCCGGGTCCCGCACCTCGTCGACCACGTCGTCGATCTCGCGGCAGAACGCGTAGAAAGCGGTGATCGCGGCGCGGCGCGGCTTGGGCAGGAACAGGAATGCGTAGTAGAAGCTGCTGCCGGAGGCCGCCGCCTTCTGCTCGACGTACTGCGCGGGCGTCATGGCCGGGATTGTCACATCCAGAGCGCACGCCACTGCATGACGGCGAGGTCGACCGCCGCCAGCCGGGGGCGCGTTTGCAATGTCGCGTGGCCGATCGCGGCGATCTTGTCGAGGATGCGCAGACCGCCCTGCACCACGAGGCGCAGTTCCCATCCGGCGCGGCCCGGCACGCGGTGCACCAGCGCCGCGCCACCTTGCATCGTGGCGCGGGCCAGTCCGCATTGCGCCGCGATCAGCTTCGTCACGTTCGGTGTTTGGCGCCGGTCCCGCAGGTCCGCCCGGGTGACGCCGTGTGCATCGCAGTCCGCATGCGGCAGGTAGTAGCGGCCCCGCGCGATGTCCTGCCCGAGGTCCTGCCAGAAGTTGATGAGTTGCAGCGCGCTGCAGATGCTGTCGCTCTGGGCGAGCGCCGTGCTGTCGGCTATGCCATACAGATGCAGCAGCAAGCGCCCGACCGGGTTTGCCGAGCGGCGGCAGTAGTCGAGCAGTTCGGCCTGGGTCGCGTAGCCCGCGCCGTCGCGCGTCTTCACCACGTCCTGCTCGAACGCGTCCAGCAGGTCCGCGAGCAATGGAACCGGCAGGCCAAACTCGCGGATCGCGCCCTGCAGTGGCCCGAACACCTGCGGCCAGCGCGCGCTGGAGGGCTGGCCCGCAGCCGCTGCGAGCAACCCGGCCCGGTACTGCGCGAGGTCGCGCAGTCGCTCGGCCGCCGAAGCGCTGCCTTCGTCCGCGAGGTCGTCGGCGGTTCGGGCGAAACCATAGATCGCGGCGACGGCCGGACGCAGCCGCGGCGGGCATAGCCAGGAGGCCACCGGGAAGTTCTCGTAATGCGGCTGCGCGGTGCTCGGGAACGGTTGCTTCACGCGCCGGATTTTCGCCGAGCGGCCCGGCGTCGCTGCGCCGGGACGACGCTGGGTTCCCGGCTAAAATCAGCGATCGACCGATTGCGTTCGGGCGGTCGCACGGGAGGCACGCTAGGTTTGCGTCCATGTCCAGCCGTCCGATTCGTTTTTTTTTTGGGCGCGGGTGGCGAAATTGGTAGACGCACCAGGTTTAGGTCCTGACGCCAGTGATGGTGTGGGGGTTCGAGTCCCCCCCCGCGCACCAGACGACCCGAAACCGCAGGCGCCCGAAACGCGCTGATCGCCGCGCGGCGCGGCCGCCGCGGCCGCCTTGACACTGTTGGAGAACCCTATGTCCGTGACCGTAGAAACGCTTGAAAAACTGGAGCGGAAAATCACGCTGACCCTGCCGGTCGACGTGATCCAGCACGAGGTCGATGCCCGGCTCAAGCGCATGGCCCGCACCGTGAAGATGGCCGGCTTCCGCCCGGGCAAGGTGCCGATGAGCGTCGTGGCGCAGCGCTATGGCTATTCGGTGCACTACGAGGTGATGAACGACAAGGTCGGCGAGGCCTTCTCGAATGCCGCGAACGAAGCCAAGCTGCGCGTCGCCGGCCAGCCGCGCATCAGCGAGAACAAGGACGCGCCCGAAGGCGCGCTGGCGTTCGATGCGATCTTCGAGGTGTTCCCGGACGTCAAGATTGGCGACCTGTCGAGCGCGAAAGTGGAACGGATAGAGACCGAGGTCGACGAAGCCGCGGTCGACAAGACGCTGGAGATATTGCGCAAGCAGCGCCGCAGCTTTTCGCAGCGCGCGCAGGACGCCCAGGCGCAGGACGGCGACCGGGTTACGGTCGACTTTGAAGGCAAGATCGACGGCGAGCCGTTCCAGGGCGGCAAGGCGGCCGACTTCCAGTTCCTGATCGGCGATGGCCAGATGCTCAAGGAATTCGAGGATGCGGTGCGCGGCATGAAGACCGGCGAAAGCCGTACCTTCCCGCTCAGCTTCCCGGCGGACTACCAGGGCAAGGAAGTGGCTGGCAAGACGGCGGACTTCATGGTCACGGTCAACAAGATCGAGGCCACCCATGTCCCCGATGTCGACGACGCGCTGGCCGCATCGCTCGGCATTGCCGACGCGACGGTTGCCGGCCTGCGCGCCGACATCCGCCGGAATCTCGAGCGTGAGGTCAGGTTCCGAGCACAGGCGCGCAACAAGCAGGCGGTGATGGACGCACTCGTCGCGCACGCCGAACTCGATCTGCCGAAATCGAGCGTACAAGCCGAGCTCGATCGCATGATCGACGGTGCGCGCGCCGAGTTGCGCCAGCGCGGCGTCAAGGACGCCGACAAGGCGCCGATTCCCGAAGACGCGTTCCGTGCGCAGGCCGAGCGACGCGTGCGGCTGGGGCTGGTGGTGGCCGAACTGGTGCGCGCGAATGGGCTTGCCGCCAAGCCCGAGCAGATCAAGACGCATGTGGATGAACTGGCGTCCAGCTACGAAAAGCCGGCCGAGGTCGTGCGCTGGTACTACGGCGACAACCGCAGGCTCGCTGACGTCGAGGCCACGGTGATCGAAAACAACGTGACCGAGTTCGTGCTGGGCAAGGCCCAGGTCGAGGACAAAAAGGTGTCGTTCGACGAACTGATGGGGCGCGGCTGAGCGGACCGGGCCGGGTGACCGGTGCGGGACTTGCGGTTTCGCGCGCTGGCCTCATCTGTCTTCGGTACATTGTTGCTTGCACTAGGAGAAACCATGGTTGTTCGAAATGACGTTTGGGGTGGAACCCGGGCGAGTGCCGCGCCGATCCAGGGCCTGGGCATGATCCCGATGGTGATCGAACAGTCGGGGCGCGGCGAGCGTTCCTACGACATCTACTCGCGCCTGCTGAAAGAGCGGGTGATCTTTCTGGTCGGCGAGGTCAACGACCAGACCGCGAACCTGGTCGTGGCCCAACTGCTGTTCCTGGAGAGCGAAAACCCCGATAAGGACATTTCGTTCTACATCAACTCGCCCGGCGGCTCGGTGAGCGCGGGTCTGGCGATCTACGACACGATGCAGTTCATCAAACCCGATGTGTCCACGCTGTGCATGGGCATGGCGGCCAGCATGGGCTCGTTCCTGCTGATGGCCGGCGCGAAAGGCAAGCGCTTCGCGCTGCCGAACTCCAAGATCATGATCCATCAGCCGTCCGGCGGCACCCAGGGCCAGGCGACCGACATCGAGATCCACGCGCGCGAGATCATCCGCACTCGCGAGCAACTGAACCGGATCTACTCGGAGCGCACCGGTCAGACCATGGACAAGATCGCGCAGGACATGGAGCGGGATCGCTATATGTCGGCCGACGAGGCGAAGGAATACGGCCTGCTCGACCAGGTGCTCGCAAAGCGTCCGTGAACCGCGGGTCCGGCCCGGGGTTGTGTCGCTGCAACGGGTCGGGCGGCGGCAAGCCTACGCAGCGAATGGGCTCGCGTCAAATGGTTATCATCCTGGAATTCAGGTAACAAGGCACGCCCGAAATGGCCGAGAAGCGAGGCTCTTCCAGCGAAAAGACGCTCTACTGCTCGTTTTGCAGCAAGAGCCAGCACGAGGTCAAGAAGCTGATCGCCGGCCCGTCGGTGTTCATCTGCGACGAGTGCATCGACCTGTGCAACGAGATCATCCGCGACGAGCTCCCGGCCAGCACCGACGGCCGCGAAGCGAAGGGCGATCTGCCGACGCCGCTGGAGATCAAGGCCAATCTCGACAACTACGTGATCGGCCAGGAGGTGGCCAAGCGCACGCTGGCGGTCGCGGTCTACAACCACTACAAGCGGCTGCGCCACAAGGACCGGGCCAAGAAGGACGATGTCGAACTGGCCAAGAGCAACATCCTGCTGATCGGCCCCACGGGGTCGGGCAAAACGCTGCTGGCGCAGACGCTGGCGCGCATGCTCGACGTGCCGTTCGTGATGGCCGATGCGACCACGCTGACAGAAGCCGGCTATGTCGGCGAGGACGTCGAGAACATCGTCCAGAAGTTGCTGCAAAGCTGCAATTACGATCTGGAGCGGGCGCAGCGCGGCATCGTCTACATCGACGAGATCGACAAGATCTCGCGCAAGTCCGATAACCCCAGCATCACGCGCGATGTGTCGGGTGAAGGGGTGCAGCAGGCGCTGCTGAAGCTAATCGAGGGCACGATGGCCTCGGTGCCGCCGCAGGGCGGGCGCAAGCATCCGAACCAGGATTTCCTGCAAGTGGACACGACCAACATCCTGTTCATCTGCGGCGGTGCGTTTTCCGGGCTCGAGAAGGTCATCCAGAACCGTACGGAATCTTCCGGCATCGGGTTCGGCGCGTCGGTCAAGAGCAAGCGGCAGCGGGCGCTGACCGAGGTGTTCAAGGAGGTCGAGCCCGAGGACCTGATCAAGTACGGCCTGATCCCCGAACTCGTGGGGCGGATGCCGGTGGTCGCGACGCTGGCCGAGCTGAGCGAGGATGCGCTGGTGCAGATCCTGACCGAGCCGAAGAACGCGCTGATCAAGCAATACCGCAAGCTTCTCGCGATGGAAGAAGTCGAGCTCGAGGTGCGGCCGTCGGCACTGCGGGCGATCGCGAAGCGGGCGTTGGCGCGCAAGACCGGCGCGCGGGGCCTGCGCTCGATTCTGGAGCAGTCGCTGATCGACACGATGTTCGACCTGCCGACGACTGCGAACGTGGAAAAGGTGGTGGTCGACGAATCGACGATCGACGAGGACAAGCCGCCGCTGCTGGTCTACCGCGAATCGGCGAAGAAGGCCTGATTCCTGGCCGGCACCTCATCCCGCGTCGCCGTGCCGCCCTGGATCGACCGGGCTGGTTGAAATTCGGCGCCTGCGTACCATATTGACCAGATCACTCTGAGGATTCCCATGTCCGGCACTGCACTTTTGCCCGCAACCCCCGCCGATCTGCCGCTGCTGCCGCTGCGCGACGTCGTGGTCTTCCCCCACATGGTGATTCCACTGTTCGTGGGCCGGCCCAAGAGCATTCGCGCACTCGAGCTCGCCATGGAGGCGGAGCGCCGCATCATGCTGGTCGCGCAGCGCACGGCGGCCAAGGACGAACCGTCGGTGACCGACATGTTCGAAGTCGGCTGCGTCTCGACGATCCTGCAGATGCTCAAACTCCCGGACGGCACCGTGAAGGTGCTGGTCGAGGGGCAGCAGCGCGCGCAGGTCAACAAGATCGAAGACGACGAATCGCATTTCACGGCCAATGTGACGCCGATTGCTGCGACCGACGACGGGCGGCAGTCCACCGAGATCGAGGCGCTGCGGCGCGCGGTCATGCAGCAGTTCGACCAGTACGTGAAGCTGAACAAGAAGATACCGCCGGAAATCCTCACGTCGATTTCCAGCATCGACGACGCTGGTCGCTTGGCCGACACCATTGCCGCCCATCTGCCGCTCAAGCTCGACAACAAGCAGGCGGTACTCGACCTGGCCGACGTGAAGCAGAGGCTCGAAAATCTGTACGAGCAGCTCGAGCGCGAGGTCGAGATTCTGAACGTCGACAAGAAGATCCGCGGCCGCGTGAAGCGCCAGATGGAAAAGAACCAGCGCGACTTCTATCTGAACGAGCAGGTCAAGGCGATCCAGAAGGAACTGGGCGAAGGCGAAGAGGGCGCCGATGTCGAGGAAATCGAGAAGAAGATCAAGGCAGCGCGCATGCCCAAGGAGGCGCACAAGAAGGCCGAAGGCGAGCTCAAGAAGCTCAAGCTGATGTCCCCGATGTCGGCCGAGGCCACGGTGGTGCGCAACTACATCGATGTGCTCATCGGCCTGCCGTGGAGCAAGAAGACCAAGATCAAGCACGACCTGGGCCATGCCGAGGCGGTGCTGAACGAGGACCACTACGGGCTGGAGAAGGTCAAGGACCGCATCCTCGAATACCTCGCCGTGCAGCAGCGCGTGGACAAGGTGAAGGCGCCGATCCTGTGTCTGGTCGGTCCGCCCGGCGTCGGCAAGACCTCGCTCGGGCAGTCGGTCGCGAAGGCGACCGGTCGCAAGTACGTGCGTGTCGCGCTGGGCGGCATGCGCGACGAGGCCGAGATCCGCGGCCACCGGCGCACCTACATCGGCGCGATGCCGGGCAAGGTGCTGCAGAGCCTGACCAAGGTCGGAACGCGCAACCCGCTGTTCCTGCTCGACGAGATCGACAAGCTTGGCACCGATTTCCGCGGCGATCCGTCGAGTGCGCTGCTCGAGGTGCTCGATCCCGAGCAGAACCACACTTTCGCCGACCACTACGTCGAAGTCGACTTCGACCTGAGCGATGTGATGTTCGTCGCGACGTCGAACTCGATGAACATCCCGCCGCCGCTGCTCGACCGGATGGAAGTGATTCGCCTGTCCGGCTACACCGAGGACGAGAAGATCAGCATCGCGCTGAAGTACCTGCTGCCCAAGCAGTTGAAGAACAACGGACTCAAGGACGCGGAGCTCTCGGTGTCCGAGGACGCGGTGCGCGACATCGTGCGCTACTACACGCGCGAGGCCGGCGTTCGTTCACTCGAGCGCGAGTTGTCCAAGATCTGCCGTAAGGTGGTGAAGGCGCTGCTGCTGAAGAAAATGACGCCGCAGGTTGCGGTGACGGCCGGGAACCTCAACGAATTCCTGGGCGTGCGCAAGTTCAACTTTGGGCATGCCGAGCATCAGAACCAGGTCGGACAGGTCGTTGGCCTCGCGTGGACCGAAGTCGGCGGCGATCTGCTCACCATCGAGGCGACCAGCATGCCTGGCAAGGGGGCGATCACGCGCACCGGTTCGCTCGGCGACGTGATGAAGGAGTCGGTGGAGGCGGCGCGAACCGTGGTGCGCAGCCGCGCGCATCGTCTCGGCATCAAGGACGAGGTGTTCGAGAAGCGGGACATGCATATTCACGTTCCCGACGGCGCGACGCCGAAGGACGGGCCGAGCGCCGGCGCCGCGATGACGACGGCCATCGTGTCGGCGCTCACCGGGATCGCGGTTCATAGCGATGTCGCGATGACGGGCGAAATCACGCTGCGCGGCGAGGTGACCGAGATCGGCGGGCTCAAGGAGAAGCTCCTTGCCGCGCTGCGCGGCGGCGTCAAGACGGTGCTGATTCCGCAGGAGAACGAGAAGGATCTGCAGGAGATCCCGGAGAACGTGAAGACCGGACTCGAGATCGTGCCGGTCAAGTGGATCGACCAGGTGCTGCAGCTTGCGCTGGTGCGCATGCCGACGCCGCTGGTCGAGGAAGAACCGGTGCCGGCCGACGCAGCCGCGGCCGGCGTCGAGGTGGCGCCCCCGGTGCAAGCGACCACGGGTTCGGTCACGCACTGATGCCGATCCCGCGTCGCTCGCGGTCTTGGTCCACTGGAACTTCGCTATAATGCGCGGCTTGGAGTGCGGGAGTAGCTCAGTTGGTAGAGCGCAACCTTGCCAAGGTTGAGGTCGCGAGTTCGAGACTCGTCTCCCGCTCCAGATGGTCGACAAGGGAAGCTCTGCTGCTTCCCTTTTTTCTGGCGCTCTTTGCCGGATCTGGCGCGGTAACAAAGCGGTTATGTAGCGGATTGCAAATCCGTGTAGCCCGGTTCGACTCCGGGCCGCGCCTCCATTCTTTGAACGCCAGTCATGCTACGCTTTCGATAGCGTGTCACGACCAATTCACGGCGGCAAGTGGCCGAAAAGGCCTGCATTACGAGCCCCTGGCCGCCCGCACCAGCGCCCGG
The DNA here is from genome assembly GCA_030123545.1 of Burkholderiaceae bacterium. Taxonomy (NCBI): domain Bacteria; kingdom Pseudomonadati; phylum Pseudomonadota; class Betaproteobacteria; order Burkholderiales; family Burkholderiaceae; species Burkholderiaceae bacterium. The sequence goes on from CP126124.1 coordinate 1,778,511, forward strand.
GCGGACGCGCGGCCGCGCCGTACATGCCACGCGATCGCGATAGGTAACGCCAACCCTGCCAGCCAGTGGATCCAATCGGTCCATTGGCGCAACGCCGCGCCGCCGAAGTAGTACAAGCCGTAGCCCGTGATCACCAGCAGCGCGAATGTCGCTGCCGCCAGTAGCCCCGCGCTTCGGTTGCGTCGCAACTGCCAGGCGCGCAGCATGTGCCCGTGCAGCAGCGTTCCGGCGAGGTAGAGCGAGGCGAACGCGGCGGCGCCGTGGATGCGCAAGGCCCAGGGTTCCAGCGGGCTCGGCAGATCCTGCTCCCCGTGCGAGAAGTGGAGCATCAGCCAGGCCGCGCCGGTCAGCGTGAGCAGCGCGACTGTCAGGTACAGCGACCAGCGCCAGGTTCGTCCCAGACGCAGCGACGGGAGCGGGGGATGTCGATGGTGGCGCGTCATCGGGCGTCGAACTGCGCATGCACGCAGCGTGCATCGTGCCGCGACAGGCACCGGTGATCCGGATTCCTCGTGACCAGCACGACCTTGGTCAGCGCGTCCGCGACCATGCAGGTCGGCGCCATGACGCTCGCAGCCAGGCCTGCCGCCAGCCGGGTGCCGGAACGTTCGTCGACCAGCAGTCCTGCATGGGACGAGAAGCCCTCGCCGGGCGCGGTGGCCGAACTGGCGAGCGCGGCGTTCGCCAGCTTGACCTTCGCCGTCAACGGCGCACTCGCTGCCGGCGCGCGGATGCCGACAGCGATCGGCTTCGGTCCGAAATGACGAAGATCGCCGCCGGCGTTGACCACCGCTTGGGCATCGTCCGAACCGCGCTTGGCCATCACGATCTGCCGGATGGCTTCGATCGCGCGGTCGACCGCATAGCCTTTCGCAATGCCGCCGAGATCGATCCAGCAGGGCTGCGATTTGACGACGACGGAACCTTTAACGCAGTAGCCGCTCGTCGTCTCCGCCGGCCGGTCGACGGGCCGATCGCTGTTTGGCGCCGGCAGTGCCTCCAGCGCCACGAGTGTGGAGCCGACGCTGCAGTCGAACGCTCCTTCGGATTCGCGGGCCAGCCGCGCCGCAAAGCGCAGGACCTCGGCCACCATCGGGTCGACCATCACCGCGACGCCCGCCGGCGCCCGGTTCAATCGGCTCAAATCGCTTTCCGGGTCGTGAAAACTCATCAGCCGCTGAATGGTCGCGATCTGCCCGAAGGCGGCGTCGATGGCCGCCCGGGCCAGACCTTCTCCTTCGCATTCCACTGACACCTCGACCAGCGTGCCAAGCAGAGGTTTCGCGCGGCGCAGCAAGCTCATGTCACGAAGCCGCCGCAACCTTGCGGGCTGCGGCGGCATCATCAAGATTTGCCGACCAGTACCGCCTGCACGTAACGCGCCAGCCGGCCGATGCCGTCCGTGAGGTGCGTGCAGGACAGGGTTGCGCCACTGATGTTGCGGATGTCGTCGTCGATCCGGATCGGGGACGCGCCGGTCTTGCCGGCAAACTGTTTGCGCCAGGCAGCCGTGCGCACCTCACCGCCATGCTCCTCGCGGTATGACAGGATCTCCACGTCTCGGATCGCACCGTCCGGAGCGAAAGCCACGGCGTAATTGATCAACTGAAATTTGCCGATGACCGCGTCGGCAACGACATAGCCGAGAACGCGCCCGTCGCTCGCCTGGGCGGTTGCGACCCGCCACTGCGAGGTGTTGACGCTGCCGCCAGTCGCGCCGGCGACGCGAGTGGCTTGTGCCTGCGTCAGCAGCACCGGCGCCTGTGACGCGAACTGGGACGCATCCGGAAACATCAGCTTCTGCGCCTGCGCCAGCGTCAGATAGTCGGTCGCGTACACGACGATCGGCGCGGCGGCTGCGACGCCGACGACGATCGCGGGAATCAGCGCGGTCGGGAGCAGTCGGTCAGAGAAATGGGGCATGCGAGGGATGCAGCGAGATGCGCGAGCGCGGTCAGAACGCAAGCCCCAGGCCAAGGTCGATGCGGTCGAAGTCGATGTTGGTCCTGAAGCGCTGCACGTCGAATTTGAACACAACGTTGGGGTTCAGATAGAAGTTGGCGCCCAGCGTGTAGACCGTGTCGCGCGGGGACGGGAAGGTGCCGGCTGGCGTTGTGCCGGTAAGCGTTCCGGAAAAGCCCGGCGCCAAGCCTTCGTAGCTCGCGCCCATGTCATATTTCTCGTAGCGCGCGAACGGCGCCAGACGGTAGCCGCCGACGTCGAAGTTGTACGCAGCCTGCGCGTACCAGCCATAGAAACTGGCGGGTAGCGGGTTCGATGCCCCGGGAAACTGGGCGTTGGCCTGCGCGGTGTTGGTGAAGCCGCCTCGCGCATACAGCGCGGACAGATCCCATCGGCCGGGCTGGTAGCGCACATGCCCTTCGTACAGGTACGCGTTCTGGCTGCCGGTGTACGGCGTGGCGCTGACCGCACCGCCGCCGAAGACCGTGCCGCCGACCGTCAGGCCGGGCACGCCGCGGTAGTTCAATGCGAGGTACCCGGACAGCTTTTGCGCATTGGCTAAGGCCATCTCCTGATGGGTGGCCTGCATCGGTGCGGCGCCGTTGTTCTGCAATTCGAGCGCTGAGGTGTAGAGCGGCGTCTCCGGATTGAAATCCCACTTCGAGAGGTCCAGCCCGGTGGTCAGGCCGGCGTTCCAGCCCAGCCCGTTCTCGGTTTCGCCGTACAGCGAAACGCCGCCTTCGCGCCAGGTGCTTGGAATGATCAGCGTTTCGACGAAATTGCGGGTGACGCCGTAGAAGTTCGTCGGTTCGTGGTTTTCGTTCAGCAGTCCGGCCGGAATCAGAAACAGTCCGGCCCGTGCCGACAACGATGGGTTGAGGCGGTGATCGACGTAGAACTGCTCGACCTCGGACTCGCCGACATCGTCTGCAGACGCCACTGCGTGTTCGATCTCGTACTCGGAATTGAAGCGCGTCGTGTCGTTGAACTGATACCCGATCCCGAACACTGCCCGGGCCAGATCGGCGCGCGTATCCGGCTGCTTGTTCGTCGGATGCGTGTAGTAGAGCTCGCCATAGCCCCAGAGGCTGACGTTGTCGAGCGGCGATGGCTTGGTCGCCGCGCTCTGCGCGGACTGCGCTGTCTGCGTCGCCGCCGTGACCTGGGTCTGCAGCTCCTTCTGCTGCGTCACGGCCTGCTCGGTTTGCTTGGCCGTTTCGGCCTGTTGCCCGCGCAGTTGCTGGTTCTCCTGCTTCATTTGTAATAGCTGTTGCTTCATTTCCTGCAACTGCTGCGCCATCGCGTTGATCTCGTCCTGCAATCGGTCGACCTTGCGCGCGGTGTCGGCCGGAGGTGCCGCGGCAGCCGGGGTCACGATGAACGAGGAGGCCGCGATCGCGGCAGCCACCAAGGCAATGGGCGTCTTCAACTTGTCTCTGCGCATGATGAGTGGGTTCGTCGGTGGTTGTTGTTGGATCGCGCGCGGCAATTCATCTGCCTGCCGCCTGCGCGGCCGCGCATTGCGGTGGTGTCGGTAAGGCGGCCGGGTTCTGCGGGTCGTACCCGTCGGTCAGCGTGCACAGGAACGCAATCACGTCGCTGATTTCCTGTGTATCGAGGGTCGGCGCCAGGCTTTGCACGTACGGCACCTCGCTGACGTTCACGTTGCGGGTGTGGCTGCGCGGCAGGTCGTTGTAGAGCAGGTCCGGCGTGCCGTCCTGCTTGCCGTACCAGCGCGTCGGATTGGTGTCGCGCGTGACGTACCAGGTCACGGCGTCGTTCAGGTTGTCGAACACCCCGTTGTGAAACAACTGGTGTCGCAGTGCCACGTTGCGCAGCGTCGGCACCTTGAAATTGCCGCACAGCGAACCACGGAATGCGTTCTCGGTGTTGAACGGTCCGCACAGGCCGAGGTCGTAATACGCGTAGTCGCCGCCCAAAGCATTGCCATTCTGCGGAACGTAACTAAGCTGTGGCCCGGCCTGGTTTGCCGTGATCTTCCAGTTGCGCGGCAGGCCGACGTTGTCGTAGGTGAAGTCGGTGAACAGCGGCGGGTTGCCATTCGCGCCACGCGAGACATGGCAGGTGGCGCAGTTCCCCTTGGTCGGGTCGTTGAAGAGCGCCAGGCCTTTGAGCTCGATTGGAGACAGGGTTGCCCGGCCCTTGAGGTAGTAATCGAACTTGCTCGAAAACGGGTGAAAGCTCGGCTCCTCGGTCTGATAAGCGGCCAGGGCGGCGCCGATCGCGGCGAGCACCTGAGTCGGATCACGCATGATGTCGGCGCCGAATACCGCTTCGAACTCGGACAGGTAGGGGCGCGTGGCCAGCTTGGCCGCGACGTCGGCGGGCGTGGCGTTGGCCATCTCGAACGGCGTCAGGAACGGCTGTTGCGCCTGGTCTGCGAGAGAGAGCGAGCGGCCGTCCCGAAAGAAGCCGCCGCTCGGCGTGCCGTCGCTTGCAATGCTGAATCTCGGCGTGAAGGACCCGTACATCAGCGACGGCGTGGCGCGGAATCCCGAAAGGTCCATGCTCGGCCCGCCAAGCGGAACCGACCGATTGTCCGAAGGGCCGAACGCATTCGATGGATCGTGACAGGTGGCGCAGGATTGTTTGCCGGACGCCGACAGGGCGGTGTCGCTGAAGATCAACCGCCCCACCTGGGCCTTGGCCGTCTGCGGGTTTGTCGCTGTCGCCACTGTGCTATCGCTTCCGCCGCCGCCACAGCCTGCCAGTATCGAGATGGCCAGTGCCAGGGCACCACGGAGAATAAGTGGAACTCGAGGCGGCATGAAAGTCCGATTGCAGGTCGATGAATCAGGGCCACATAGCGGCAGAGATTAATCGTAACCCAAACGAGAATGATTTGCATATATTTTCACTAAGCCAAAACATCTGTCAAGAGGTTTCGGCAAATCAAGCGGAGAAGGCGCCGTGTGGGCCGATCGTGAGATCGACCATTCAGCAGGAGCCCGAGGCATCGGCGCGCCATGACGACCGATGCGGGATTCGGTGGTGCCGCAGGCGGGGCTCGAACCCGCACTCCCGTGAGGGAAGTGGATTTTAAGTCCACAGCGTCTGCCGATTTCGCCACTGCGGCCGCAGCCGCGCATCTTATCCGCAGCGCCTGCGACGCGTAGAATGCGACACAGCATAGGACAGGGCCGGATATGTCACGTTATGAGCCACCGTTCGAGATTCACGTGCACGGCGATGTCCCGCTGCGCGCCGAGGTGACGTTCGGGCAACTGCAGGATGCGCTCGCACCGATGTGGAAGTACGCTGGTGCGCGCTCACTGGCCGATGGGGCCGCAAGTGCCTATGACGAAGAGCCCGGCATTCGCTTCGATGCCCAGCAGCATCTGCTGCAACTGTGCTGGACCGTCCACGGCGACATGGACTTCCGCGAGGCGCTCGACGAAATGGGAATGAGCCTGAACGACCTCGCGGCGCAGGGCGCTGCCATCGAGGTGACGTTCTACGATTCGGAGTTCGACGAGGATGACGAGGACTCCACCGACGAATCGCGCGACGATTTCCTGATGTTCTTCGTCGGACCGAACCCAGCGGCGATCCTGCAGGTGCAGCGGGATCTGCTGGTCGAGGATGTGGTGGGCACGATGGAGCGCCACTTCGACGGCGCCGAACTCGGCGGCGTGGTGGCCGAGATCGACAAGCTGTTTGCCCAGCGCTTCGATGCGCTCGCCAACTCGCTCGATATCGCCAAGTCACCGCGCGGCACCGGCGGCGGCCACGGCGGCTTCGGCCACGGCGGCGGGCGCAAGCCGCGGCATCTGCATTGAACCGCGGCCGGCACCGCCCGCGCGGCACCGGCTGCCCCGCCTTTCAGCCGCACTGACCGACGAATCCGCAGGCGGTGCAGAACTCGCAGCCGTCGCGCTGGATCAGGCTGTGGTTGCCGCATTCCGGGCATGGTCGGCCCGCCAGCAACCGGTGGCCGCGTCGGTCCCGAGGTGCGTCGAGCACGCCCATTTCCCGCAGCGGGAAACCCTCCTCGTTCAACACGCCGAGCAACGCGTAGCGGTGAATGATGAGCCGCGCCAGGTAGGCGACCGTTGACGGCCAGATCTGCTGACGGCGCTCGCCGTGCGGCAGTCCGGGAACGAACGCCATGAAGCTGCCCAGTGGTTCGGCATAGTTGAGGAGCTTGCGCAGCTTCATGCCGATCCAGGCTGGATCGACGACCCGCATGTCCAATGACAGCAGGCGCGCCAAACCATCCAGCGCCCGCGGGTAGTTGCCGGAGAATCCGACCGCGCAGGGCCGCGTCACGGTGCTGCCGTCGGGACCGGGCATGGTCACCTCCTTCAGTGTCAGTGTGAAGGCTTCGCCCGAGGAAGGATTGTCGACATCGACCGCCCAGGCCAACGTACCGGAGGGGCCTGTGTGCGGTTCGTTGCGGCTGAACATCGCGTCCAGCACCGGTGTCGGCCCATCGCTGCGCGTCGGGGGCAGGGCGCCCAGCTGTTCACAGCGCCAGCGGATCACGGCAGCCGTCGCGGCGACGACGCCTGGGAACAGGCGGCGCTCGCCGTGCGGCGGGAACGGCATCTCGAACGATCGCTCTTCGGCGACGGTGGCCAGCGCATCGAGCTTGAGCTGCAGCCAGGCCGGATCGTTGGCACGCAGGTCCATCGACAGCGTCTTCGCCATCGCGCCCAGACCGCGCGGCTGCTCGGCGCCGTTGACCCAGACCTCGAACGGCTGCGGAGCGTCGCCGGTGGCCGGTGCAAGTTCGCCGACGAACAGCGCGAAGTCGCCGAACGGGTGCTGCACCATGAAGGTCCATGCCATGTTGCCGGCCGGCAACTCGGGCCGCCCGGGCCAGCGCAGCGACGATAGCACCGGCGCCGGCAGGCGTTCCAGTGCGAGGCGCCGGTTCACGCCGTCGATCTGCAGCGGCGCGACGGCGGGCGTCGACCCGGTGCTCAACACCGCACCGAGGACGTCGTTCGGCCGGTAGGTGGCCAGTCCTTTCAGGCCCGAGCGCCATGCCTGCAGGTACAGATCCTGGAAGTCGCTGTAAGGGTAGTCCGCCGGCACGTTGACGGTCTTGGAGATCGACGTGTCGATGCAGGGAGCGACGGCGGCCACCATCGCTTCGTGCGCCTGAGCGCTGAGTTCGAGCGCCGTCACGAACGCGGCGGAGAGCGGTGAGTCCTCGCCCTTCAGGTGACGATAGAGCCGCCAGGCGTGATCCTCCACCGCGTATTCCTTGACACTGCCGTCCGCCATGCGCTTCTTGCGGGTGTAGCGCCAGCTGAACGCGGGCTCGATGCCGTTGCTCGCGTTGTCGGCGAAGGCGAGGCTGATGGTGCCGGTGGGGGCGATCGACAGCAGATGCGAGTTGCGCAACCCGTGCGCGCGGATCCGGTCCTTCAGCGGCTGCGGCAGGCGCGCCGCAAACCGGGCACCGCTCAGGTACAGGTCGGCGTTGAACAGCGGAAAGGCGCCGCGCTCGCGCGCCAGTTCGACCGATGCCTCGTACGCCGCGTCGCGCATGACCTCCGCGATATGCCTGGCCATCGCGCGCGCAGGGGCCGAATCGTAGTGCAGGTTCAACATGATCAATGCGTCGCCCAGGCCGGTGAAGCCGAGGCCGACCCGGCGCTTGCTGCGTGCCTCGTGCTGCTGCTGCTGCAGCGGCCACACGGTGATGTCCAGCACGTTGTCGAGCATCCGGATGGCGACCCGCGCGAGCCGCGCGAATCCGGCGGCATCGAAGCGTGCTCCGTCCTCGAACGGATCGACGACGAAGCGGGTCAGGTCGATCGAGCCGAGGCAGCAGCAGCCGTAGGCCGGCAGCGGCTGCTCGCCGCATGGATTCGTGCTGGCGATGGTCTCGCAGTAGGACAGGTTGTTGTCGCGGTTGATCTGGTCCAGGAACAACACGCCGGGCTCGGCATGGTCATAGGTCGAGCGCATGATCTGCTCCCACAGGTCGCGGGCGCGCAGCTTGCGATAGACCCACAGCTTCGTGCCGTCGTCCAGGGTGCGCGCGAATGCGCCGGCAGCCTTCTGCGCGGTACCGGGCTCCGCGGCATGCACCAGCTCGAACTCGGTGTCGTCCTGCACGGCCTGCATCAAGCCGTCGGTGACGCCGACCGAAACGTTGAAATTCGTCAGCTGTCCTCCATCCTTGGCGTGGATGAATTCCTCGATGTCCGGATGGTCGCAGCGCAGCACACCCATCTGCGCGCCGCGCCGGGAACCGGCGGACTCGACCGTTTCGCAGGAACGGTCGAACACGCGCATGTAACTCACCGGGCCGGAAGCATTGCTTTGCGTGCTGGCGACCCAGGCGCCATGGGGCCGGATGCGGGAGAAGTCGTAGCCGACACCGCCGCCGCGCCGCATCGTCTCGGCGGCTTCGGTCAGTGCGGTGTAGATGCCCGGGGCGCCATCCTCCACCTGCGCGATCGAGTCGCCGATCGGCTGCACGAAGCAATTGATCAGCGTGGCCGACAGCTCGGTGCCCGCGGCAGACTGGATGCGCCCGGCTGGCAGGAATCCGCCACGCATCGCCGCAACGAATTCGGCCTCCCAGCGCGTGCGCTGCTCTGCCGGCTCGGCCTGGGCCAGGGCTCGGGCGACGCGCAGGTGGACCGCGGCTATCGTGCGCTCGTCGCCCTTCGCGTACTTCTCCAGCAGAACTTCCTGGCTGATCGGCTGCGCCGCGAGTTCGCGCTCCGAGGTCAATTCCTGGTGGGCCGTCTTGTTCATTGCAATGTCCTGTCTTGATAGCGGATCCGGGTGCTGCGCTTGCTCGCGCGTCGGGCTCCATGGTACGGCCCGGCCTTCGCGCGGGTTTGACTTGGCGCAGACGGTGCGCAAGCGCTCCATGATGACGTGATTCGATCCGGTCCGTCGAACGGCGGCGATAATCCATGGCGATGATCACCTGTTTCGACGATCTGCTGCTAGAGGCCCAACGTCAGCCGGCGCCGCAGCAACTGCTGTTCGTGTTCGCCCGCGCCGAACTGCCTGACGATGCAACGCCGGCCCAGCGTGCGGGCTTCGAGGCGGGCCAGGGCGGCGCGTTGGCGCCGGTGATGTGCGTCGACAAGGCGGCGCAGGAGCTCGGTAGCTTTGCGGCACTGGCGCAGGAGTCGCGGCAGATGGGGCTCGACTGGACCGTGGTGTTTGCAGCGGCGCTTGGCGGGCAGGGTGGCGTGGCACCGTCACCGGCTGCCGCGGACGCGGCCTTGCAGCGCATGGTCGAGTCGATCCGCGCGGGAGCGATCGGCGGGTTCGTTCCATTCGATCGCCAGGGCAATGTGCTGCAACTGAGCTGAGGGCCCGTCGCCTCCCGTCAACCGGGCCGTCCGTCGGCGCGCGCGAGACCCAGCCACCGGCCGTAGCGGACGGCCCACCAGGCGGTCGCGATAGCCCAGGCCAGCGCTGCCGCAAGTATCAGATCGGTTGCCGCAAAGGGCCACAGCGCGCCCAGCATACGCAGCACGACCGCCAGTTGCAGCACCCGGTACAGCAGCCATAGTGTCGCGTCCACCGGGTGAGGGTGACCGCTGTGGGCGGCTGTGAGACGGGTGACCACGGCGAGCAGCGTCGTGCCGAGATAGCCCATGGCCATCGCATGCAGCGGCGCCAGACCGAGGGAACTGCGACCGGCGGTGGCTGCGATCAGCGCATGCGAAATTGCGGCAAGCGTCATGCACAGACCCAGCCACACGAAGGCAGTGTGCAGCATCGCCAGCAGGCGATTCTTCATGTTCCGCTCCTGCGCCCAGCGCACGGCTAGCCACAGCAGCAGCGAGGCGGCCCCGGCTTCCAGTACTGCGATGGCCCACAGGGCAGCGCCCGGAACGGGCCCGTGCAGCTGCACTGCAGCCAACGGACCCTGGAGCCACAGCAGGCCGGCGGTCGGCCACAGCATCCACGCGGGGTGCCGCCGATCCAGCGCCTGCAGCGGCGTGCTGCCGTAAATCGGCAGCGTGCGATGTGAGACGATCGAAAATACCGGCGCGACAAAGCACCAAAGTGCCAGGTCAATGGCTGCGTGCAGCAACAAATCCTCGCGCAACAGCAAAGCGACCGCCGCGAGCCACATGGTCGCGGCACCCGTGCTGCAGGTGAGGGCGAGTAACTCCGTGTGCAGGCGGTCCGTGACCCGGCTGCGACGGATCAGCCCAACGAGCCGCAGGCAGATGCCGCTCCAGCCGAGCGCGACCAGCGCGAGCCCGACACCGGCAGCCGATCGCTGCGCATGAACCCCGACATAGACGGCAATCCAGCCGGCCAGCATGGCTGCAAGCGGCAACCCGAGGCTGCGCGCACTGATCGGCGGCTGATGCAGCCACTTCGGAACGGCCGTGAAGATGAACCCGGCAAAGAAGAACGGCATGAACCCGAGGCTCATCAGCAGGCCATGGGCAACAGCCGGCGGCACGGCCCAGGGGGCGGGCACATGAAAGGCTTGCAGGACCAGCGCCGTGCACCACCACAGCGAAGTCGACGCCATCATCAAGGCGCCGGCGAAAAAGCACAGGCGATGCGGAGCCGTCAACAGCCAGGACGCGTGCCAAAGCGACGCCGGGTTCGCCTTCACGAATCTTGAATCCGGTCGCCGGCGCCGCCGTGATTCAGCGTCGGCAGCTGTGCGCCGTCTACTGCACCAGCGGTGACGCTACGGCGCCAAGGTCGACACCCTGGACGTCGGCATGACCCGCGAGCACGCGCATATATTGCGACAGCGCCCGCGCCTCGCTGCGGCGGCGCAATTCTGCGGCAACATCATCGCGGACGATCTCGTAAGGCAATGGTCTGCCTTCGATGCGTTTGTCTACCGAGATGATGTGAAAGCCATGACGGGTGGTTACGAGCCTAGGCAGGACGCCGATGCTGGTGTCGTCGAAGAGGGCCTTTTCGAACTCCGGCAGGGTTTCGCCACGCTGCAACTGTCCGAGTTGGCCATCGTTGGCGCCGGATGGACAGTTGGAATGCTCACGCGCGCGTTTGCCAAACAGTCCGGGGGAGGCCTGGATTTCATGCAGCATCGCTTCTGCGACACCACGTACCGCGGGCACCGGCGAGCCTGGCGTGATCTGAAACAAGATGTGCCGCGCGAACACGAGGTCGCCGCTGCGGAAGTGCTTGGCATTGGCGTCGTACCAGCGCCTGCACTCCTCCTCGGTGGGTTCGGGCACCAGCACTTCTTCGGCTAGCGTGCGTTCGATCGCGCGCTCGATATCGGCGTTGCTCGCGTCATCGGCGACGAGGCCCAGTTCGCATGCGCGCTGGCGCAGCAGTTCGTGCGCGGCAGCCAGCTGTGGTGTGGGCCACGCAGCCGTGTCAACCTCGGTGCCATTGATCGTAACGTTCATGAATGCACCGACCCGCCACGCTTGCGCACCAACTGGTAAGGGCGGAACAGGTAAGCCAGCGAGCCGACGCCGCTCCAGATATGCACCATGCGCGTGAACGGCGACACGAGAAAGATGGTGAAGCCGAGCAGGATATGGACCTGGTACACCCAGGGCATGCCTTGCAGCAGCGCCGCGTTGCCGCTGTGGAACAACACCACGCCTTGCACGTAGGCGACGAGTTGCTCGAATTCGGCACCGTCCATGTGTTGCGCGGAATACGGCACGGTAAGCAAACCCAGTGCCAGTTGCAGCCACAGCATGATCGCGATCGTGATGTCCCATTTGCGGCTGTTGCCACGGATGCGGGGATCGCCGAGGCGACGATGCAGCAGGACGCTCATGCCGATGATCGCGATCAGGCCCGCGATGCCGCCTACCACCATCGCCAGCAACATGTGCTGGGTCGGGCTCATCAGCCACAGCACCAGCGATTCCGGCATCAGGAAGCCGACGAAGTGGCCGAGGATGACGATCAGCACGCCGTAGTGGAACAGGTTGGAGCCGAGCTTCAATTGCCCGTTGCGCAGGGTTTGCGAGGAATCGCTTTTCCACGAATACGGTTCGCGGTCGAAGCGGATCAGACTGCCCAGGAACAGCACCGCCAAGCAGATGTACGGGTAGATGCCGAACAGGAAGGTGTTCCAGCCGGAGGAGAGGTTCATCGTGGGGTCTCCAGGGAATAAGGGGGGCGCTTGGCGCCGGACCAATCGGATGCCGCGGGTTCGGGCGGCGCGAACGCGGGCTTTTCCTCCCACTCGCGGTCGATGTCTTCGGGCGGCGGCACTGGATCGTGCACGTCCAAACCCTTCTCGCCACCGAGCGCCAACAGTGCCGCCGGAATCGCAGCGTAGCGACTGTGCCGTTGCACAAGTGCGTTGCCGAGCTTGCGCAGGATATGTGCAACTTCACCGATCGTGTCGCGAGTTTCAGCCAGGTCACAGCAGCTCATATATTCCAGCAGCACCGGCAGGTGGTCGGGCAACTCGCCGGTCGCCGGCTGAAGGCCGGCGGCGAGATAGCGTTCGCGCAACTCGAGCATCGCCGGTCCGCGCTGGCGGCCGTCGCCGTGCACGTGTTCGAACAGATTCAGACACGTCACGCGCCCACGGTCGAACAAGTCAACATAGCGGCTCTCGATCTCCAGTTCGTCTCCGCTCTGGATTTCGTCGGCGAGTGCGATCAGTTCGGATTTGTGCTGCGCGTCGAGCACATGCGCTTCGCGGATCGCTTCGACGATTTCCGGCAACGCCGCACGCAACTCGGCGTTTGGGTAGCCGAGCAGAGCGGACAGTGCACGCAGCAATTGGACAGGGTTGCCAGACATCGATCGATACTGCGGAATATTGAATGCTGAAGATCTGATCGCTTCCTCGGAGGTCACGTATCGTCGTCGATCATTCTGATCGGGATCATCTTGCGCCGCCCCATCTTGCCGCCGAACAGGCCGGCCTTGGCGTCGATGCCGTCGCAGCCATTGCCGAAGGTGAAACCGCATCCGCCGCGCAACTGGTAGGCGTTCTCCGCCTCCTCGCGGTGTGCGGTCGGAATCACGAAGCGATCTTCAAAATTGGCGATCGCCAAGTAGCGGTGCATGTCGTCCGCGGTCGCCTCGTCGAGCCCGACACCAGACAGCAGTGTGGGAGCCTGCGCCTGGCCGAGCTGTTTTGCGCGGAACCATGCGCGCATGGCCATCATTCGTTCCAACGCGCTGACGATTGGCGGCTCGTTGCCGGCAGTGAGCAGGTTGGCCAGGTAGCGCACCGGGATGCGCAGCGAACCAACGTCTGGCAGACCGCTTGCGGTGCTGTCGATGGCGCCAGCGTTGGCATGCGCAGTGATCGGCGACAGTGGCGGCACGTACCACACCATCGGCAGGGTGCGGTATTCCGGGTGCAGTGGAAATGCGATCTTCCACTGCACCGCCATCTTGTAGGTCGGGGAGCGCTGCGCAGCGTCGATCCACTCGGGCGAAACTCCATCCTCCAATGCTTTGCGCTGAACCTCCGGATCGAACGGATCGAGGAACAAATCGAGTTGCGCCTGATAGAGATCGCGCTCGTTCGCGCTCCCGGCCGCATCGGCGATGCGGTCGGCGTCATACAGCAGCACGCCGAGATATCGAATGCGGCCGACACAGGTTTCGGAACACACGGTCGGCAGGCCGACTTCGATGCGCGGATAGCAGAAGGTGCACTTTTCCGCCTTGCCGCTGACCCAGTTGTAGTAGATCTTCTTGTAGGGACAGCCTGAAACGCACATGCGCCAGCCGCGGCACTTGTCCTGATCGATCAACACGATGCCATCTTCCTCGCGCTTGTAGATCGAGCCGGACGGGCACGACGCGACGCAGGTCGGGTTCAGGCAGTGCTCGCACAGCCGCGGCAGGTACATCATGAAGGTGTTTTCGAACTGGCCGTAGATGTCCTTCTGCACGGCTTCGAAGTTGTAGTCCTTGCTGCGCTTGTCGAATTCGCCGCCGAGTATCTCTTCCCAGTTCGGGCCCCATTCGATCTTGTCCATCGTGCGGCCGGACACCAGCGAGATCGGTCGCGCTACCGGCGCGGTCGGCAGTTCCGGTGCGGTCTGCAGGTTCTCGTAATCAAAGGTAAATGGTTCGTAATAGTCGTCGATCTCTGGCAGATTGGGGTTGGCGAAGATGCGTGCCAACACGGCGAAGCGGCCGCCCTGCTTCGGGACCAGCTTGCCGTTGGCCTTGCGCACCCAGCCACCGTTCCAGCGTTCCTGGTTTTCCCAATCCTTCGGGTAACCAATGCCGGGCTTGGTCTCGACGTTGTTGAACCATGCGTATTCCATGCCCTTGCGCGAGGTCCACACGTTCTTGCAGGTCACCGAACAGGTGTGGCAGCCGATGCACTTGTCGAGATTCAGCACCATCGCGATTTGCGCGCGGATCTTCATTGTTTGCCCCTTACGCGAGTTTTGCGCGCAATTCGGCTTCGCGCGCTTCATGCTGCGCACGATCCATCCAGTCCACCTTGGCCAGCTTGCGCACGATCACGAAGGAGTCGCGGTTCGCCCCGGTGGTGCCATAGTAGTTGAGTCCGTACGACAGCTGCGCGTAGCCACCGACCATGTGCGTGGGTTTGACCACGGTGCGGGTCACCGAGTTGTGGATGCCGCCGCGCTGGCCTGTCACCTGCGAGCCCGGCACGTTCACGATCTTCTCCTGCGCGTGATACATCAGGCACATGCCCTCGTTGATGCGCTGGCTGACTACGGCGCGCGCCGTCAGCGCGCCGTTCAGGTTGAATGCCTCGATCCAGTCGTTGTCGACGATGCCGGCCTTCTTCGCGTCGACCTCGGAGATCCACACGATCGGTCCGCCGCGCGACAGCGTCAGCATGATGAGGTTGTCGGTGTAAGTGCTGTGGATGCCCCACTTCTGGTGTGGGGTGATGAAGTTCAGCACGATCTCCGGGTGACCGTTGTCCTTCTTGCCGAGCATCGGGCGCGCTGCATTCATATCGACGGGAGGACGGTACAGCGCGAAACCCTCGCCGAAATCGCGCATCCACGCGTGGTCCTGGTAGAACTGCTGGCGACCCGAGATCGTGCGCCACGGGATCAGTTCGTTGACATTGGTCCAGCCGGCGTTGTAGCTGACATGCTCGCTCTCGATACCGGACCAGGTGGGCGAAGAGATGATTTTGCGTGGCTGCGCCTGGATGTCGCGATAGCGGATCTTCTCGTCTTGGCGAGCGCGGGCAAGGTGGGTGTGGTCGCGACCTGTGATCTTCGACAGCGCGGCCCAGGCCTTCACCGCCACCTCGCCGTTGGTCTCGGGCGCGAGATACATGATGGTTTCGGCGGCGTCGATATCGCTGACGATACGCGGCCGACCCTTGGCCGGGCCGTCCGCCACGGTGTAGTTGAGCGCGGCCAGGCCCTTGACCTCCTCCTCGGTGTTCCAGGCGATGCCCTTGCCTCCGTTGCCGATGCGGTCCATCAGCGGCCCCAACGAGGTGTAGCGCGCATGGGTCGCGGGATAGTCGCGCTCGACGGTGACGATGTTCGGCGCGGTGACACCAGGAATCAGCTCGCACTCGCCCTTCTTCCAGTCGCGTACCTCGAACGGCTGCGCAATTTCGGCGGGGGTGTCATGCTGCATCGGAACAAGGACTACGTCCTTTTCGACACCCAGCACACCATTCGAGAGTTCGGAGAATTTCTTCGAGATCGCCTTGAATATCTCCCAGTCGCTCTTCGATTCGAACACCGGGTCCACGGCTGCCGACAACGGGTGGATGAACGGGTGCATGTCGGTGGTGTTGAGGTCGTTCTTCTCGTACCACGAAGCGGTCGGCAGCACCACGTCGGAGTACAGGCAAGAGGTGGACATGCGAAAGTCCAGCGTCACGACGAGGTCGAGCTTGCCCTCGGGCGCGGGATCGCGCCATACGACTTCCTCCGGCTTCAACCCGCCGTCATCTCCGAGTTCCTTGCCCTGCAAGCCGCAGCGCGTGCCGAGGAAGTGCTTCAGGAAATACTCGTGGCCCTTGCCCGACGAGCCGAACAGGTTCGAGCGCCAGATGAACAGGTTGCGCGGGAAGTTGACCGGGTTGTCCGGATCCTCGCAGGCCATCTGCAGCGAACCGTCCTTGAGTCCGCGGGTCACGTAGTCCTTTGTGTCCGTGCCCGCGGCCGCTGCGGCGCGCGCGATGTCGAGCGGATTGCGGTTCAGCTGCGGCGCCGATGGCATCCAGCCCATGCGTTCGGCGCGCACGTTGCAGTCGATCATCGTGCGGCCGTAGCGTGACGCATCGGCCAGCGGGGACAGTTGCTCGGCGGTCTTCAGCGTTTCGTAGCGCCACTGGTCGGAATGGGCATAGAAGAACGAGGTGCCGCACATGTGCCGCGGCGGGCGCACCCAGTCCAGGGCAAAGGCCAGCGCAGTCCAGCCGGTCTGCGGACGGAGCTTCTCCTGGCCGACATAGTGCGACCAGCCGCCGCCCGACACGCCGACGGTGCCGCACAGCATCAGGAAATTGATGATGCTGCGGTAGTTCATGTCCTGGTGGTACCAGTGGTTCATGCCGGCACCGATGATCACCATCGAGCGGCCGCGGGTTCTTTCGGCGTTGTGGGCAAAGCCGCGCGCCACCTCGATCACGCGTGCGGCGGGCGTGCCGGTGATGGTTTCCTGCCAGGCCGGCGTGTAGGCGACGTCATCGTCAAGGCTCTTCGCGCATTCACCACCGAGCCCGCGGTCAAGCCCATAGTGCGCGCACAACAGGTCGAACGCCGTTGCGACGATCGTTTCGCCGCCCTGCGTGGCCAGCTTGCGCACCGGCGCTCGGCGCACCAGCACGCCGTCCGTACCTTGCTCGTTGGACGGGAAGTACGGGTGGTCGACGCCGCCGAAGTACGGGAATGCAACGTCGACGACGTCGTCTCGGTTCTCGATCTGCGTCAGCTGCAGTTCGATCTCGCGGCCGTCCGCGGCTTTCGCGTCGAGGTTCCACTTTCCGTGGTCGGGGCTATCTTTCTCGGGCCAGCGAAAACCGATGGAACCGGTCGGCACCACCGGCTGGCCGTCCTTGTCCAAACCCACGGTCTTCCATTCGGCGTGCCCGGGGCTGCCCAAGGCGCCTTCGAAATCGCTGGCGCGCAGATACCGATCCGGAACCCAGCGCGCACCGTCGCGACGCAGGACCACCAGTAGCGGAAGGTCGGTGTAGCGGCGGCAGTAATCCTGGAAATAGGGCACCTGCCGATCGAGGAAGAATTCGCGCAGGATCACATGGCCCATCGCCATCGCCACGGCAGCGTCGGTGCCCTGCTTGGGATGCAGCCACAGGTCCGACAGCTTGGCCACTTCCGAGTAGTCGGGCGTCACGGCCACGATCTGCGTGCCGTTGTAGCGCGACTCGACGAAGAAGTGCGCGTCCGGGGTGCGCGTCTGCGGCACGTTCGAACCCCACGCGATGATGTAGCTCGAGTTGTACCAGTCGGCCGATTCGGGCACGTCGGTCTGCTCGCCCCAGGTCTGCGGACTAGAGGGCGGCAGGTCGCAGTACCAGTCGTAGAACGACAGGATCGAGCCGCCGATCAGGCTGAGATAGCGCGAGCCCGACGCGAACGACACCATCGACATGGCCGGGATCGGCGAGAAGCCGACCACGCGGTCCGGGCCGTACTTCTTGATCGTGTGCACATTGGCTGCCGCGACGATCTCCAGCACCTCGTCCCATTTGGCGCGCACGAAGCCGCCCAGGCCGCGCTTGGCCTTGTAGTCCTTGGCCTGAGGGTCGGCCATCAGCGCGGCCCAGGCCTCGACCGGCTGCAGCGTCTTGCGTGCTTCGCGCCAGCGCGCCAGCAGGCGGCCACGCACCATCGGATATTTCAGGCGGTTCGCACTGTACAGATACCACGAATACGACGCACCGCGCGAGCATCCGCGCGGCTCGTGGTTCGGCATGCCGGGGCGGGTGCGCGGGTAGTCGGTCTGCTGGATTTCCCAAGTGACCACGCCTTGTTTGACATGGATCTTCCAACTGCATCCGCCGGTGCAGTTCACGCCATGGGTCGAGCGAACGATCTTGTCGTGCGACCAGCGATTGCGGTAGCCGTCCTCCCACTGTCGGGCCTCGGCGCGCACCTCGCCCCAGCCGTTCGAAAACGGCTCGCGGGGTCGATTGAAATAGCGGAGGCGTTCAAGAAATTGGCCCATGGGAGGTTCCTCTACGCAGTACGTCTTCGGGTTTTTGCGGCGCTTGCAGATCATGGCTACCGGGGTAGTCCACGCGCTTGACTTCGGTGAAGTAGATCAGGATCAGCGATACCCAGACGATCCCGTACAGTAGCATGAACGCGCTGGAGCGGATGCCGAGCAGATCCAGCAATGCGCCCCAGATGATGGGCAGAAGGAAGCCGGCCAGGCCGCCGACCAATCCCACGATGCCGGTCACGATCCCGAGGTTGTCTGGAAAGTCATCGCCCAGATACTTGAACGTCGACGCCATGCCGAATGCCAGGGCGGTGCCGAGCACGAACAGCAGCGGCACGAACAGCCACAGGTTCAGCCCGATGCCGAAACGGGCCGGGCCGCGGATCGTATGCACGACCAGTTCGGTTTGCGGGTACGACAACAGGAACAGCGCGATCCACGCCACCCACAGCACCCACCATGTCATCGCGTGCGCGCCGAAGCGATCGGACATCGCGCCGCCGACCGCGCGCAGCGCCCCCGCCGGCAGCGAGAATGCAGCAGCCAGCGCCGCAGCGCCGGCGATGCCGACCGCATACTCACCGATGAAGTACTGCGGCATCCACAACGTCAGCGCGGCGAAGCCGCCGAACGTGAGCGAGTAGTACTGGCAGTATTTCCACACGCGCGGATCGCGCAGCACGGCCAGCTGACGGCCAATGCCGGCCGCCTTGCGTGCTGCGCCGACTACGGGGTCGGGCGCGGAAAACAGCCAGAACACGGCGGCGGTGACCAGCAGGGCCAGCGCGTAGACCTTCGGCACGGTACGCCAGCCGTATGTCTGGACGATCCACGGCGCGATGAACAAATTCAGCGCTGCGCCGCTGGTGCCGGCGCCGAACACGCCCATCGCGAGGCCGCGACGGGCGGGCGGGAAAAATCGCGCGACGTACGGGGTGCCGACCGCGAACGAGGCGCCGACCGCGCCGAGAATCAACCCGATCAGCAGGAACATCGGCAACTGGTTCGCGGATCCGACCAGCCACACCGGCAATGCACACGCGACCAGCAGCGCGGTCATCATCGTGCGCCCGCCGAAACGATCGGTCCAGATCCCGAACGGCAGCCGTAGCGCCGCGCCGCTCAACACCGGCATCGCCGTCAGCAGGCCGAATTCGGTTGCGTTGAGTCCAAGTTCCTTGCGGATCGGAATGCCGATCACGCCAAACATCATCCAGACCGCGAAGCACACGACAAAGGCCAGCGTGCTGACGATGAGTACGGAGATGGCTTGTCTTGGTTCGTTCAAGTGTCGCTCCGCAAGCGATTCTTTTGGTTTTGAAACCCGTCCTGAGGCGGCTGTCATAAGTCGCTTTCGGGAGCCGGCTGATCGTAGCAGCGGAAAAGCATCGGGGAAGCGAAGTCGCCGGTCGTGAAGTGGTTCTTCGGGTTTCCGATTGCCGAAATTCGACGCCGATTTGCGCTAGATCAATTCAGCCGTCCCTTGGTTCCTCCGATTGGTCCACGGCACGCAAAATTCAATGCGGTCAGCGCAGCACCTGCGCGACCCGGCGCTTGAGCGTCGGCAGCAGATCGGCTTCGAACCACGGGTTGCGGCGTAGCCAGATGTTGTTGCGCCCGCTCGGATGCGGCAGCGGCAGCAGCGCGGGCCAGTGGTCGCGCCAGCCGCGCACCGCCTCCGTCACCGACACCCGGCGTTCGCCCAGGTGATATGCATGCGCGTATTGGCCGATCACCAGGGTCAGCTCGAGGTCCTTGAGTTGGCCGAGCAACCTCGCGCGCCACTTCGGCGCGCACTCGGGCCGCGGCGGCAGGTCGCCGTGCGGGCCCGGACCGGGAAAGCACAGGCCCATCGGCACGATCGCGATCCGCCGTGCGTCGTAGAACTGCTCGCGCGTGATGCCCATCCAGTCGCGCAGGCGATCGCCGCTCGCGTCGTCGAACGGCACGCCCGAGTCATGCACCTTGCGCCCCGGCGCCTGGCTCGCGACCAGGATCCGCGCGTGCGGATGCAACTGCAGCACCGGCCGCGGACCGAGCGGCAGGTGCGCGGCGCACAGCGTGCAGGCGCGCACCTCGCGCAGCAATGCCTGCCAATCTTCCGGCACGGCCGGGTCCGTTGCCGCATGCTTTGCCGACCGCGCTGCGCGCCGCGTCGCCGAGCGCACCAAATTTTGAGATGTTTTCGGCCGCGAGTCCATATGTGGTCTTGGTTTGGTGCTATCAGACATGTAGCATCTCGATGTCCGGACGCAGCGCCAGCCATTGCGCTGCTGCGGCCCGCAGCAGACCGGGCGCTCCGGTCGCGCAGAGCGTGACGTTGCCGGATCGCTCCGGCAACGGCGCCGCCGTATCGCCGCGCAGCCCCTGCAGCAGCCGGCCGGCCTGGCGCGCGACCGCATCGCCCGGGTCCATCAGCGCCACCCGTGGCCCGACCAGCGCCTGCAACAGATCGCCGGCAAACGGATAGTGCGTGCAGCCAAGCACCAGCGTGTCGATCTCGCCGGGCTCAGTGCCGAATCGGCCCATTGCCGTCGTGTATTCTCGACACAGCGCTATCAATTTCGTAGAAACCGCGGAATCCTCGCCACTGCCGACGCCCTGTTCGATCGCGTCGGCCAGCCCGTCGCAGGGCTGGCACACGAACTCGGCGCGGTCCGCGAGCGAGCGCAGCAGCGTGCCGAACTTGCTGCTCGCCAACGTTCCGCGCGTGGCCATCACGCCGATTCGGCCGGTGCGGCTCGCCGCGAGCGCGGGTTTGAGCGCCGGCTCGACCCCGACGATCGCCAGCTCCGGATGTTCGGCGCGCAGCAGGTGGATCGCCGCGGCGGTCGCGGTGTTGCAGGCGACCACCAGCAGGCCGATGCCACGGTCGCGCAGCCAGTGCGTGAGCGCGCGGGCACGCGCGATCACATGCGCGTCGCCGCGCTCGCCGTACGGCGCGTGACCGCTGTCGGCCAGGTAGACGAAGCTTTCGTGCGGCAGCTGCGCGCGCAGCGCGCGCAGGATGCTCAGGCCGCCGATGCCGCTGTCGAACACGCCGATCGGCGCGGCGGACGAAGGCAGGGCGGGGGCGGAGCGCTGGACCACCGCCGGATTGTAGGAACCCATGGAACAAGGTGCAGCAGAATGGGCTTGTCAATGAAGCAAGACCAGGCACGGCCGCAGGCCGCGTCGCAGTCGAGCGATTGGAGCCTGCGTTTGCTGGAGCCGCTTCGAGGCATGGCATGATCCGAGCCGCGCTGCTTTCGAAAATCGAAAGGCATCGTCGTCATCCATGGGTTCGGGTTTTATTTGCAATGACGCCATGACGGAATCGCCCGCTGTTCGCAGGCGAACAGGGCAGCGACGGGTGCGCGGCTGGCGCAGCACGCTGCTGGCGGCGGTGCTGCTGTGCTTTTTGCTGCTAACCTGCGCCGAGGTGTGGCATCACGACCGTGGCAACGCGCCGGACCCGCACTGCGGCCTGTGTCAGGTCGCAGCACACCAACCCCTCGATTTCCAACTCCCGACTCCCAGCCTGCCGGTCACGTTCCTGCGCGTGATCTATGTGCTGTCGCTGTGGCAGCCGCAGATCGGGTGGGTATCGTTCCCGCTCGCCGCTTACCGCTCCCGCGCTCCTCCGCAAGCTCTCTAGCTTCGCGTCTTTCCTTCGATTCTTGTTGCGCCGCTCCGGGATTGGCCGGAGCGGCGCGATCCATGCTTTGGAGCGGTTCATGTTATTGAAACAAAGAGCCATAACCGGCGCGGCGGTGCCGGCCGGGATCATGCTCGCCCTCGCGGCTTGCGTCACGCCCGCGGCCGCAGCGGAGATCCAGGGCGTCGTGCAGGACGCGCTGGGCAAGCCGCTGGCCGGCGCGACCCTGCGCTTGCAGAGCCGCGACGGCCGGGTGGTCGGCCGCGCGCAGAGCGATGCGACCGGACATTTCGTTTTCGCGGGTGCGGCGCCGGGGATTTATGCCATCGTTGCGGACAAACCTGGATTCCGGACCGGCACCGGGATCGTCAGCGTGACGGGCAACGCTGTCCCCGCCACCACGCTCACGTTGGCGTCGACGGGGGCGCTGGAAATCAACGTCGCGGCCGAGCGTCTCAACCGCGCCCGCAGCGGCCTGTCGCCGAAGACCGGCGGCAGCGTCTACCGGATCGGCGCGAGCGACGTCGATGCGATGCCGCAGGGCGAGAACACGTCGTTCAACCAGGTGCTGCTGCAGGCGCCGGGCGTGGCGCAGGATTCGTTCGGCCAACTGCATGTGCGCGGCGACCACGGCGATCTGCAGTACCGCATCAACGGCGTGATCCTGCCCGAAGGCATCACCGGCTTCGGCCAGTCGTTCGATACCCGGTTCGCGAACAGCGTGGACCTGCTGACCGGCGCGCTGCCGGCGCAGTACGGCTTGCGCACCGCGGGCGTGGTCGACATCGAAACCCGCAGCCGCATCGAGCCGGGCGGGCGCATCGATCTGTACGGCGGCAGTCACGGCACCTTCAATCCGAGCATCGAATACGGCAACACCCAGGGCAATCTGAGCTACTACCTGACGGGCTCGCTGCTGACGAGCAACAG
This sequence comes from Burkholderiaceae bacterium, assembly GCA_030123545.1. NCBI lineage: Bacteria > Pseudomonadati > Pseudomonadota > Betaproteobacteria > Burkholderiales > Burkholderiaceae > Burkholderiaceae bacterium. Next base: position 1,801,129 of record CP126124.1, read on the forward strand.
CGGTATCGAGAACCCCACTGCCAGCTATAACGCGATCCACGACCACACGAACCAGGCCAAGGGCTTCGGCTACCTGTCGTACCTGATCGATGCGACGACGCGCGTGTCCGCGATGTTCGGCAGCTACGACGGCAAATTCCAGATCCCGAACAACCCAGGGCAGCCGGTCGACCCGAACGGCAAGGGCTTCGGCGTGCTGGCGCCGAACTTCGATTCGGCCGCGCTTGACGAGAACCAGCGCGAGACGAATCGCTACGCGATCGTTTCGCTGCAAAGCGCCGCCGGACCGAAGCTGGACTATCAGATCTCGCTGTTCTCGCGCTACACCAGCGTGCATTTCATGCCGGATGCGATCGGCGACCTGGTGTTCAACGGCGTCGCGTCCGACGTCTATCGCAGCAGCTTCGGCAACGGCGTGCAGGCCGACGCCAGCTACCGCCTGAACGACGCGCACACGATCCGCATGGGGCTGTTCGCGAGCGTCGAGAACATCCGCGCAGGCAACCGCTCCACCGTCTTTCCGGTGGACGCAAACGGCAACGTCGCCGGCGCGCCGTTCACGATCGTCGACGACAACCCGAAGGACGGCAACACGCTGCTCGGCTTGTACGCGCAGGACGAATGGCGCCTGAGCGACCGCCTGACGCTGAACTACGGGCTGCGCGCGGACCGGATGGACGCGTTCGTGACGGCCGGGCAGATCAGCCCGCGGTTCGGCGTCGTCTACAAGGCCACGCCGCAGACCACGCTGCACGCCGGCTATGCGCGCTACTTCACGCCGCCGCCGACGGAACTGGTATCGCCCAAGACGCTTGCGTTGTTCGCCGGCACGTCGAACGCGCCCGCCACCTTCCAGAACGACCCGGTCCAGCCCGAGCGCTCGCACTACTTCGACGCCGGCGTGTCGCACCAGATCACACCCGCCGCCAACATCGGCATCGATGCGTTCTACAAACGCGTGACCAATCTGCTCGACGAAGGCCAGTTCGGCCAGGCGCTGATCTTCTCGCCGTTCAACTACGCGCAAGGCCTGATCTACGGGGTGGAGCTGACGGCGAGCTACAAGACCGACCGGCTCTCGGCCTACGTCAATCTGGCGCGAACCACCAGCCTTGCGCGCGGCGTCGATTCGGCGCAGTTCAACTTCGACCCGGACGAGCTGAACTACATCGCCAACCACTGGGTGCACACGGACCACGACCAGACCTGGACCGGGTCGGCGGGCCTCGCGTACAAGTGGCAGGGCACCCAGTACACGGCCGACGCGCTGTTCGGCACGGGTTTGCGCAGCGGCTTCGCGAACACCGATCACCTCCCCGCGTATCTGCAGGTCAACGTCGGTGCCAATCGCCGGTTCCGGACCGAGAGCCTCGGGACGATCGAGGCCCGGGTCGCGATCGTCAACCTGTTCGACCGCGTGTACGAACTGCGCGACGGCAGCGGCATCGGCGTCGGCGCGCCGCAGTTCGGTCCGCGCCGCGGCCTCTACGTCGGGCTGAGCAAGCTGTTCTGATTTTCATCCTCTCGAAGGAACCATTCCATGGAAGACATCCAACAAGCCCTGCAGGCGCTGAAATTCGGCGGCGCGATGGTGTATCCATTGCTCGTGCTGGCCGTGCTGACCGCACTCATCATGCTGGACAAGCTGTTCGTCTACTGGCGCTTCGTGGCGCTGCCCGGCAAGCTCCTGGCGCTCGCCGAGACCTATGGCTTCGACTGGGCCGAACTGGAGCGGCAACTCGCTGCCCTGGGTCCGCACAACTACTTCGGGCGCTTTTTCCAGGTGATCGCCGCGAATCGCGCGAAGCCGGCATGGTGGGTCGAATCGCGCGCGGGCGACGAGGCGCAGACGATCGAGAAGGCCTTGAGCCGCGGCCTCTGGGTGCTGGAGACCATCGTCACCGCCGCGCCGCTGCTCGGTCTGCTCGGGACGATCACCGGCATGATGCATTCGTTCCAACTGATCGGCGGCAACGGGCTGGTCGACCCGACCGGGGTCACCGGCGGCGTCGCGCAGGCGCTGATCGCGACCGCGCTGGGCCTGTTCATCGCGGTGCTCGCGCTGTTCGCCTTCAACTACTTCTCGCGCCGGCAGTCGCAGACGCTCGACGAAATGGAGCGGCTGGGCACGCGCCTGGTCGACAACATCCGCCTCGGGCAGCACGAACGGGGGGCGCGCCATGAAGCTGCGTAGAAGTCGCGAATTCAGACGCGGGCGCATCGAGATCATCCCGATGATCGACGTGATGTTCTTCCTGCTCGCGACCTTCATGCTGGCGTCGCTGTCGATGCAGAACCTGCACTCGCTGCCGGTCGATCTGCCGCAAGGCCACGCGCAGGCGATGCAGCCCAAGACTCCGGTGACGCTCACCATCACCGCAGACAGCCGCATCCTGCTGGACCGCACGCCGGTGACGCTGCAGACGCTCGCGCCGACCCTCGAACCCATGCTCGCCGGCCCCGACGCCAGCGTCATCGTCGCCGCGGACAGCGCCGCACCCAATGGCGTGACCGTGCAGGCGATGCTCGCGGCGCGCGCGGCCGGGGCACGGCATTTCCTGATCGCGGTCAAGCATGCCGATTGAGCCACCGCCGCTGCGCGACGTCGATGATCCCTGGCGGCGCCTCGCCTGGACGCTGCCGTCGGCGATCCTGATCTGGGCTGCGGTGCTGTGGGCGTTCGCCCTGTTCCTGCACGCGCCGCGGCAGCAGCCACCGCAGGCACTACCGATCGACATGCAGATCGTCGAATTGCCGCCTGCTCCACCTCCGGCGGCGCGAAGCGAACCGACGCATGCGCCGCCGCCGAGGCCAGTGCCCAGACCGACACCGCGCCCGGCTCCAAGAGATGTGTCTCCGCGCGTCCCCGAGCCCCCACCTCGCGCGCCGCAGCCGACCCAGCCCGAGCCAGCTCCGCCACCCCAGACGCCACCCGCACCGGCATCACCGCCGCCGGCGCAGACGCCGGTGGAAGGCAACGGCAAGAGCTTGTCCGCTTCGAGCGGCGCGCAGGCGATCGTGCGCCCGATGCCAAAGATCCCGGACGAGTTGCGCGACGAAGCGCTGCACGCGGTGGTCCGCGCGCGCTTTCACGTGGCGGTTGACGGCAGCGCGACCGTCGAACTCGTCAAGCCCAGCCCCGACCCCAGGCTCAATCGGCTGCTGCTGGAGACGTTCAAGAACTGGCGTTTTTTCCCCGCGGTGAAGGACGGCCATCCAGTCGCGTCCACCGAGGAGGTCACGATTCACATCGACGTGAACTGATGACTGTCCATGTGAAGGCAAGACCACGGGTGCTCGCTGCCACCCATAGGCCACCGCCAACCCGCGCCGTCGGTACGCTCTGATCGCATCGACCGCCAGCACCAGCGCGAGTCGGGGCGGCAGCCGGCGGGCAAAGGATGGGGCAGCATCGGGCTCATCCTCGTTCAGGTATGAAGAAGCGCTGCGGTACGGAAGCCTGCGAACACGTCGTTGCGCTGCGGCTGGAAGAAGTTGCGGTAGCGCGCATCGTGCATCCGGTCATGGGTCGCGAACGCGCCGCCGCGCAACTCGCGATGGTCGCCGAACCAGGGCACCGAATAGTCATGGTACGGGCCGGGCATGAAGCCGGAGTAGGGCAGGAACGCGTCCATCGTCCATTCCCAGACGCAGTGGCCCCAGCGCAGCGTCGGCTGCGTCACCGCCGCATGCTCCCATTCCGCTGCCCGCGGCAGGCGGCGCCCGGCCCAGCGGCAATAGGCCTCGGCCTCCCAGGCATTGACATGGATCACCGCCTGGTCCGGGTCGAGCGCCAGCCAGCGGTCGAACCAGCGCAGCTCCCAGCCATGGCTGCCGCGGCGCCAGCGTGCCGGATGCGGCGTTGGACTGGCTGCGCGCCATCGCCCGGCCGCGCCGGGCCAGTAGTCGCCCCGCTCGTAGCCGCCAGCCTCGACGAAGCGCAGGAACTGCCCGGCGCTGACCGGCGCGTCGTCGATCTCGTAGTCCTGCAGCACGACGCGGGCACCGGCGCCTTCGTTGTCGAACGCAAAGCCGCGCCGTCCCGGCGGCCAGCCGATGCGCACTTCGCCGCCCGGGATCTCGAGCAGCTGCGCTGGCTGCAGCCGGGGCAGGGCGACGCCCGGCGGCGCCGGGTAGCCGAGCGCCGCGCGCGTCCAGGCGAAGGCCTCGCCATGCATGTCTTCGTGGAACAGCGCGAGCCGGTGAAAGTACAGCGCCGCGTCGTCGTCGCCCGCGGGCAGCACCTGCAGGCAGGCCGCGAGTTGCGCGTCCAGCATCTCGGCGACCTCGGAGCGCGACGGCATCGGAGTGGTCCAGCGCAGGTCGTGCGCCAGGCGCGCTGAATCGAAATGCGCGTCGGGCCCGGCGATGCGCGTTGCGCGCTCGGCGTAGACCAGGCCGTCGGCGTGTCGCCGGTGCGGACCGCGCAGGATCCAGAATTCGCCGAACCAGGCCAGGTGCGCCAGTTCCCACGCCACCGGGTTCACGCCCGGCTGCAGCGGCATCGCCCACTCTTCGTCGCTCAGGTCGTCGACCCGCACGCGCGTGACAGCGCGGGCGTCGCGCAGCGCGGCCGCGAGCTCGGGTCCGTGCAGACAACGCGCGTCAGCCACGAACGGCTCCCGAACCTGTCAAGATGCTTACCGCAACGCCGACATGAAGCACAAACCCCGCGTTTGCATCGTCACGCCGGCTCGGCCCGAGGACAACAACGGCAACTGGCACACGGCCGCGCGCTGGCAGCGCTTCCTCGCGTCGCTGGCCGAGGTCGACGTCGTGCAGCACTGGCCGGGCCATGACGGGAACGATGGCGCCGACGTTCTGATCGCGCTGCACGCCTGGCGGTCCGCCGCCAGCATTGAACGCTTTCACGCCGCTCACCCAGAGCGCTCGCTGGCCCTGGTGCTGACCGGGACCGACCTGTACCGGGACTTGGGGCAGGAAGCAGGCGCGCGGCATGCATTGCAGTGTGCCACCCACCTGGTCGTCCTGCAGCAGGAGGCGATTGGCGGCCTCGCGCCGGCGGACCGCGCCCGCGCCCGCGTGATCGAGCAGTCGGCCACGCGGGTGCTGCGCCACGACAAGGCGCGCTCGAGCTTCGACTTCGTCGCCGTCGGGCATCTGCGCGCGGTGAAGGACCCGCTGACGCTGATCGCGGCCGCGCGCCTGCTGCCGGCCGCACTATTCAACGGCCTGCCGCCGCGCGTGCTGCACATCGGCGCTGCGCTCGATGACGAACTGGCCGAGGCGGCTCGGCTCGCCGTGGCCGAATGCCCGCACTACCGCTGGCTCGGCGGCCAGCCGGTGGCGGCGACGCGGCGCTGGATCGCCCGCGCGCGCGCGCTGGTGCACATGAGCCGCATGGAAGGCGGCGCGCATGTGGTGGTCGAGGCGATCCGCTCCGGCGTGCCGGTGCTGGCCACCCGCATAGCCGGCAATGTCGGCCTGCTGGGGCACGACTACGACGGCACCTTTGCGCCCGGCGATGCGCGCGCGCTGGCCGCGCTGATGCAGCGCTTCGCGGCCGAGCCGGCGTTCGCGGCGCATCTGGCCGCGCAATGCGCCGCGCGCGAGCCGCGCTTCACGTCGGCGGCGGAACAGAACCGGGTGCGTGCGCTGTTGGCCGACCTGCTCGCGAGCAGGCGCCAGCGACCGCTGCCACAATCATTCCCGTCACGTCCTTGATGTCTCGACCATGAACGACAGCTCCTGCGCCCTGCCGACCGGCCCGGTCCGGCTCACCAGCTTCTCGCACGGCGGCGGCTGCGGCTGCAAGATCGCGCCGGGGGTGCTGACCGAAATCTTGAAGACCAGCGCCGGCGGGCTGATTCCGCCCGAGCTGATGGTCGGTATCGAAACGGCCGACGACGCCGCGGTCTACAAGCTCAACGACGAACAGGCGCTGATCGCGACCACGGATTTCTTCATGCCCATCGTCGACGATCCGTACGACTTCGGCCGCATCGCCGCGGCCAACGCGATCAGCGACGTCTATGCGATGGGCGGGCGGCCGATCATGGCGCTGGCGCTGGTCGCGATGCCGGTGAACCAGTTGCCGGTCGAAGTGATCGGCCGGGTCATCGGCGGCGGCGAGGCGGTGTGCCGTGAGGCCGGTATCCCGATCGCCGGCGGCCACACCATCGATTCGGTCGAGCCGATCTATGGCCTCGTCGTGATGGGTCTGGTGCACCCCGACAAGGTCCGGCGCAACGCCGATGCACGGCCGGGGGACGCACTGATCCTCGGCAAGCCGCTGGGCGTCGGCGTGCTGTCGGCGGCGCTGAAAAAGGGCAAGCTCGACGCGGCTGGCTACGAACAGCTGGTCCGCACCACGACGACGCTGAACAAGCCGGGCCCGCAGCTTGCCGATCTGGCCGGCGTGCACGCGATCACCGATGTCACCGGCTTCGGCCTCGCAGGCCACACGCTGGAACTGGCGCGCGGCGCAGGCCTGAAGGCCGTGGTCGAGTGGAGCCGGCTGCCGCTGCTGCCGGGCGTCGCGAGCATGGCGGTCGATGGCTTCGTGACCGGCGCCTCGGGCCGCAACTGGGCCGGTTATGGCTCTGACGTGACGCTGGCCGCGGGCCTGCCGCCGGTGGCGCGCGACCTGCTGACCGATCCGCAGACGTCGGGCGGCCTGCTGGTCAGTTGCAGCCCCGATGCGGTGGACGAGGTGCTGGGCATCTTCCGGTCGCATGGCCTGGGCGAGGCCGCGATGATCGGCCGCGTCGAAGCCGCAGCCGCGCCCGGATTGACCGTGATCGCGGGTTGAACGGCGATGAAGATGCCTGAATCGGATTTGCAGCCGTTGCGGCGAGATCGGGTGGGCGACGAGTCCGCATCGACGCCGCGGCAGGTTCTCGGCGACGTACACACGACGACCGGGTCCGACCCGCACGTCGAAGACGATCTATCGCTGGTCGGCCGTTCGGCGTCCGGAGACCGACGCGCGTTCGAAGCGCTGATGCACCGCCACAATCAGCGCCTGTATCGCTCGGTCCGCAGCGTCCTACGCGACGAAGCCGACGCCGAAGAGGCGGTCCAGGATGCCTGGTGGAAGGCCTACACTCATCTGCGGGAGTTCCGGGCCGACGCCCGGGTGTCCACCTGGTTGACCCGCATCGCGCTGAACGAGGCCTTGATGCGGCAGCGGCGAAACAAATCCCGCGATGCGCTCATCCAACCGGAGTACCAGGCTGCCGCTACGTTGAATGCCATGCCCGACGAGCTCTCCGCGATCCCCGCGCCCGCATCCGCCGGTCCCGATCAGCTTGCCTGGCGCGCCGAGATCAGGCGGCTGATCGAGCGCCGCATCGACGACCTGCCCGAGCACTACCGGACGATCTTCATGCTGCGGGGAGTGGAAGAGATGTCGGCCGCCGAAGTCGCCGCCGCGCTGGGTCTGCCGGAAGCCACGGTGCGGGTGCGCTTCATGCGTGCACGCCGGCTGCTTCAAACATCATTGGAGCAGGAGATCGGCCCGCGCGCGGTCGGCGCCTTTTCGTTCGCGGGCGAGCGCTGCGAGCGCATCGTGGCGGCGGTGATGACGCGGATCGACGCAGCGGGCCGGGCGCCGAACCGGACCTAAACTCAATCGACGCGTTTGCGCTCGAGGATGCTTGCGACGTCGGGGAAATTCGCGACCGCCGCGGCCGGCAGTTGCGCATCGGTGGCCGCGTAGGGCCGCGCGTGCGGGTCGGCGTGCCCGACCACGATGCGCCCCACCATGCCAGCCATCTCGTGCGGCATGCAGAAGTAGTCGTAGACACCGGGAACCTCGAACACTACCTCGAACGATTGCTTCGGCAGCAGCAGGCCGGAGTTCCAGGGCTTCGCGCCCTGCGGGATCCGCAGCGGCTTGTGGTTGTCGGGGTGATAGGCGGTCGAACTGTGAGCATTGCCCTCCTGCCGATTCGTCCAGCGCACGGTCTGCCCAGGCTGGATCGACAGCCCTCTGGGGCGGAACCAGACCTCGGAGCCGTCCAGCGTGCCGCCCATCTCGATCTCGACGATGTCGGCAGCGCCGGCGCGTCGCAACACGGCGGCGGACAGCAGCAGGCCGCCGCCGGCCGACAGCAGCAGCCGCCGCCGGTCCAGCGTGCGCAGCGCCGTCATTTCGCGACGCGGCTCTCTTGCGCGACCGGAACGTTCCACAGGATGATGTGGATGTGCGGCTCGGGCACGCCAGGATGGCCGGCGTTGTACATGATCTCGACGTGATCGACGCTGCCAGCCGGCGCCTTCAGATCCTTGATGTTCATGCCGGGCTTCATCTGCGCCAGCGGAATCATGTACACCGTGTCCACCAGGTGGCCGTCATGGTCGTAACCCAGGAACGGGCCGGCCGGCAGCATCGCGGGGTCGACATACAGTGTCCCGAGGCCGGGGATGAAGTTGGGCAGTTTCACCAGCGAACTGACCGCCTTGTACGGCGCGGGCGGCGGCGCGGTCATCGCGGATGAATCAGCCGCCAGCGCGCTGGCGGAAGCAAAAGACAGTGCGATGGCGGCCGCGGCCGCCGTCAGGAAAGAACGGGTCATCAGAATCTCCAAAGGCGCGCGGCGGAAATCGCCACGCTTAACCCATTGGATGCAGTGCCCGTCAAATCCGTTTCAGCGCATCGGCCAGCGGCAGCGCCGGCGCGGGACCGGCCGCGCCGCGATGTCACGGCTGCGCGGCGACCTGCGCGGCGGAACGAACGCTTGCGAACGAGCCGTTCAAAGCCGCCAGGTAGGCGGTCTGGACGTCGCTGGCGGACACCGTTTCGGACTCGAAGCGCAGGTCGCGGGTCGCGCATGCGTCGTGCGCGAGCGTGCATTCGAAGCCGAGGTCCGCGGCCGCGCGTACCGTCGTGTCCACGCACATGTGCGTCATCATGCCGGCGAAGACGATCTTCGAGATATCCTGCTCGCGCAGCATGGCCTGCAATTCGGTCGCGCGAAACGCGCTGGGGAAATGCTTGACGATCACGCGCTCGGCGGCGTCTGGCAGCACCGCGGCGTGAATCTCGGCCCCGGTCGTGTCCGGCACGAAGAACGTGGCGCCCGCGCGGTTGGCGATGTGCTGGACGTGGATCACCGGCAGCGAACGTCGGCGGAACGCCTCGAGCAGCACGGCCGCCTGCCGGACCGCCGCATAGGCGCCGACCAGTTCCATGCTGCCGCCGGGAAAGTAGTCGTTCTGCAGATCGATCAGGACCAATGCCTTGCTCATGTCTTGCCTTCGTGGTGCGGTTCGGTTCGTCGATCGGACGTGCGGATGTGCAGGGGCCGGCCTCGTTCGTCACACGGCAGGGCGCCGTTCCTGGCGGAGCGCGAAGATCGCATAGTTTCCATGCGCCGTGGCCACCAGCGCGTCGCCGAGGAACACCCTCGACGCCAGATGCGCGACGCTCTTGCCCCGATTGACGATTTCGGTGGTGCAGCAGAGCCTGCCGGCGTCCGCGTTGATCGGCTTGAAGTAGGTGATCGCGATGTCGATCGTCGCGCAGATCTGCCCTTGATCCAGCGTCGGATACAGCGCAGCCCCCATGCCGGTGTCGGCCAGCGCGCACACGACTGCGCCGTGCACGACACCGTGCGGATTGAGGTGTTCAGCGGCGACCATCAGGCTCAACGCGCTGTAGCCGGCGCGTTGCTCGTCGATCTTCAGGTCGATCAGATCGGCAAACGGATGGGGCATGCGGGGTGGCGGGCCATGCGCTGTTTCGACAATGGGTCAGCGGACGCCGATGGTCCGTTCATCGGCCTGCTGCGCCGGCGCCCGGTTCGATTTCGACGCAATCGGACGCGCAGCCGCCCGGTGCCGTCGATTGCGGCGTTGGTGCCGGCCGATGCAGCACCGCGCGCGTCGGCGTGATCCGCAGCGACTCGCCGCTCACGGCGGCGGTCCCGTCGACGATCAATGAGTAGTCGGATTCGGATTGCGGCGGCCACACCAGGCCGACCGCGCTCTGCTGCTGCGCGTTCTCGCGCGTGCGCCGGCCGACGTCGTTCACGACCAGTTCGCCCGCCCGCAGCACGGGGACGACCGCCACCGCATGCGGCGCGCCTTTCGGGTTCGCGGTCATCAGGTAGGCAAAGCGGAAGCGCGCGATCGCGCCCGCGAGGCTGGCCAGTTCAACCGGAATGCTCATGGCCCCGTCCTCCGTCTCGATGCGATCAGTGATTCACCGGCTTGCCGGCCGCCTGCCAGGCCTTGAATCCGCCGTCCAGATGCGCGACGTTCTTGTAGCCCAGCGCCCGGAGGGTGTGCACGGCGAGCGCGGAACGGCCCCCTGACGCGCAGTGCAGGATGACGCGGCTGTTCGGATCGAGCCCGGCCTTGTGGTACGGGCTGCTCGGGTCGGCATAGAACTCGAGCATTCCGCGCGACGCGTGGACGGCGCCGGGAATCGTGCCCTGGTTCAGTTCGGGCGCGTCGCGTACGTCCACCAGCGTGACCCTGCCGGCCGCCATCTCCGCCTGGACCTGATCGGGCGTGAGATTGTCGATGCTGGCCTTTGCGTCTTGAACGAGTTGAGCGGCGGTCTTGTTGCTCATAAGGCACCTAGGATGGTTGACGAATTTGCGGCGGCTGGCCAGCCATTGTCGGACAACTGGCAGCCCATTGCAGCACTTCCGCCGCGAGCCGCCGCAGGTTCTGCTCGTTGGCCGTTGCGACGAATCGACTGCGTAACGGGCGCGTCGCTCTCGAGGGTCACCCGCAAAACTGCCTGATCCTGGGATCGGTCGGATCGCGGACGTACGGTGTTTCGAGGTGCGTGGCGTTGTCGCTCAACGTCACGTACTCGGCAAAGGTGCCGATCCCGATGCATTCGAATTTGAACGTGTAGCTCTCGCTCGCACTGCCCGCTGCGCTGATCGTGAGCTGGTCGCCCTCGATCGCGAATGTTCCCGAGATCGTCTTGAGCGGGCTGGAGTAGAGATAGGCGCCGACGTCGGTGAATTGATAGCGGGCGTACTGGCCGTTTCCGAGTCCGTTGTACCACTTGCCGATCAGGCGGTGCCCTGCCGGAATCCTGGTATTCATAGCGGTTCTCCTTCGGGTTGAGCGCTTGCCCTGACTGGGAATCCAGGGCTTGAACGCATCCGCGCGCGGGAAGCCGGTGCAGCGGCGCGCGGGTCGAGCCGCCAGCCTTCAAATCCAACGCCGAACCGAGCGCAGGTACCGCGCATACGGTTCTCCGAACTTGGCGAGCAGCGCGCGCTCTTCCGGAACGATCTGGTAGCGCGTGATGTAGCCGATGAAGAAGATCAGCGCGACCAGCGTCAGTGGGTTCGCGAAGTAGATGCAGATCCCGAGCAGCGCGGTCGCCAGGCCGAGGTACATCGGATTGCGCGTGAAGCGGTACGGGCCGGTCCGGACCATCGATGTCGCGCGATCCGGCGCATGCGGATCGAGCGTGGTCCTCGCCTTGCGGAAGGTGACGATGCCGGACAGCGCCAGCAGAACGCCGGCCGCGATGCACAGAACGGCAATCGGAACGCGCGAGGGCCAGACGAAAGCGACGCCCGGTACGGCGCGCGCCAGCAGCCACGCCGCAATGACGCAGGCGAGCGCAATCAACGGCGGCGGGATCTTGTGGTCGAGCGAAGGCATGGCTCGCGAGGATTGACATTGGCTTCATCCGCCTTCGAAGGCAGGCGAAGCGGGTATCCAAATCTAGGCTTGGGCCGCGAGTGCGAAGCCAAAAGCCACAATATTTCTGGCGTCAACTATCTCGGCTTCGAGGCTTGCAGCAAGGACGGCCGCAAGCACTCCTGAGTGCAAAGTGCTACTAAAAGCAGAGCTATCAGTGCAGACCAGACAATGGCTTTCGACCGAAAGTACCAAATTTGTACGATGTCCGCAGGAAGAAAAATCGACAGGCAGCACGACCGATGAGGGGCAAGCCCCTTCTGAGGTGATGGCCGATGAACACCGCAGGGCTGGAGGCGCGAGCGTGGCTGGAACGCCCAGTGACCATCGACGACGACAGAGCCTGGGCAGCGTTTCATCGCTGTGTTTCAGATTGAAATCGATCGTCCTCGACCTTGACATCGACAGTTGGCGAGACTATGAATTCAGGACACCGCCCACCGGAGCGTCGAACGCCAGTACGGCAATCGATCACGAGCCTGCCATGACGGACAAACGGCCACCGCCAAAGGATCCCGACACGCCGAAGCAGGAGTCGGGCGGCGACCACAAGCGCCCGCGCCACCAGCCGGAAGGTCGCGAGCATCAGGTGCACAAGGAAATCCTCGAGCGGCGCTGGCGCGGCGGCCCGGCGCCGACGCCGGAGGAGTACCAGCGCTCGCTTGAAGAGTGGAAGAACCTTCCGGGCTCGATCGTGCGGCCACCGACCGATCACAAGCCGCCGGCCGGGCCACCGCCCGAATCGGCGGACAAGCCCGAGGACGAAGACTAGGGTCTGTTCACGCGAAGGGAGCACCCCATGAGCCTTGTCGGAACCGCATGGTCGCCGATCGGCCCGAGCCCCATTTCGCAAGGGCCGGGCGCCGTCAACGGGCTCGTCTCCGCGATTGCGGTCAATCCCGCGAACGCGAACATCATCTATATCGGCACGGCCGGCGGCGGCGCATGGCGCAGCGGGGACGGCGGCGCGACCTGGGTGCCGCTGTTCGATCGCCAGTTGTCGCTCGCCGTCGGCGAGCCCGGCGCGCTCGCGCTCGATCCCGGCAACCCGGACGTCGTCTATCTCGGCACGAGCGGCCGCGTCGCGGCGCAACCGCAGGCCGGGCTCTTCAAGTCGACCGACGGCGGCGGAAGCTGGGTGCTGCTGGGCTCCGGCTATCCCGCCGGCAACACCGGCAACGCGATCCAGTTCGTAGCCCAATGGATCAACGTCATCGTCGTCGATCCGGCGAACAGCAACATCGTGTACCTGGCATCGACGAGCGGGTGCTTTCGCTCGACCGACGGCGGGCGCAACTGGACCGCCGGCGTCAACGCGGCGGGCGATGCGCGCTCGCTGGCGCTGGATGCGTCGTCGCCGGCCGGATCGCGCATCCTGTATGCAGGCATCAACGGACGCGGCGTGTTCCGCTCCAACGACGGCGGCCAGAACTGGACGCAGATCCTGAGCGGCACAACGCCGGCGATCGCGGCTGCGATCGGCCCGGCCCCCGCCGGCTTCCGCAAGGTGGTCGTCGCGATCGCGCCGCCGACCGCACCGCCTCATCCCGCCGGCGTGCAAGTGCTCTATGCCTCGCTGGAGGGCACGGGTGGCGCCCCCGACCCGGTCGGCCTGTTCATGAGCATCGACCAGGGCGCCAACTGGACCAAGCGAACCGGTGCCGGCATGCCGGGCGGCACCCAGGGCGGCTACAGCTTTCACATGGCGGTCGACCCCGGGTCGCCCGGAAACGGAACCAACGACATCATCTACTTCGGCGCCGTCGGCCATGCCCGCTCCGGCGATTCCGGCAACAACTTCACCGCGCTTGCGAACGTCCACGCGGACAACCATGCGTGGGCGTTCGTTCCGCAAGCGGCGCCGACGCCGTCTATCGTGTTCTGCGGCAACGACGGCGGCCTGTACCGATCGACCAACGGCGGCGCCACGTGGAACGCGCTCGCTGCCGGCGGCCTGCAGACCGGCCTCTTCTACAACCTCGACATGCGGCCCGACGCGACGGGCAGCAACCTGGTCAGCGCGCTGCAGGACAACGGCACGCAGACCCGGATCGGGTCCGTCGGCCTGGGCTGGGTCGCGGCGCAGGGCGGCGACGGCTGGGACGTCGTCTATGACGGTGGCACCCCGAGCCAGGTCTATTGCACGAGCGGGTTCTGGTCGCCGGCCCCGTGCACCCGCATCTGGCGCTCGACCGACGACGGCGCGTCGTTCCCGACCGAGATCACGCCCTGGGGCACGACCAGCGACGCGGGCTGCTACCTCGGTCCGCTCGCGACCGACCCATCGAACGCCGGCACGCTGTACGCAAGCGGCAGCCAGAACCTCTGGCAGAGCCGCAATGGCGGGAACAGCTGGCGAATCCTGTCGGCGTTCGCGGGCACCGGCGACGTCGACGTCTCGCGGGTCAACGGCAACCACGTCGCGATCGCGGTCGGCAACCAGGTGTTCGTGACGACCAACGCGCTCGCCGCGACCGTGGGGCCGCCGGCGGGTGTCGTGTTCACCGACGTGACGCGCAACCTGCCGCCGCGCCGGGCCGCGCGCGTCGCTTTCGATCCCAACGACCCGAACACGCTGTACGTGGTGCTGCAAGGCTTCAACGGCGGGGCAGGCAATACCGGACATGTGTTTCGCACGACGCTCGCGGCCTCGGCGTGGACCGACATCGCGCCCAATGTCAACGTGCCGTTCAACGCGCTCGCGCTCGATGGCGCCGACACCCCCACCGCGATCTACGCCGGGACCGACTTCGGCGTGCTGCGCTCGGTCGATGGCGGAGCGTCCTGGTCGATCCTCGACGACATCCATTTCCCGCGCGTGCCGGTGTTTGACCTCGTGCTGCGCAACGGCATGCTGCGCGCGGCGACCTACGGCCGCGGCGCGTTCGCGTTCGTCACGCCCAAGGGTCCTTCGATCGCCGTCAACCTGGAGCACGGCCTCGAATTCGGCACCGTGTGCCAGGGCCCGCAGTTCCTGACGCTGGAGTTGTTCAACGTCGGCAACGCCGACCTCGTCGTCACCAGCGTGGCGCGCCTGATGGGTTCGACCAGCTTCTCCGTGCTCGCGACGGCGGGCACGCCGCTCGTGATCGACCCGGGCGAGCATATCGATTTCACGGTGCGCTTCAATCCGACGACGCCCGCCGCGATCCCGGAAGTCGCAACGATCCGCATCATCAGCAACGACCCGGCGGCGCCGGTCGTCGATCTCGCAGCGATCGGCACGCTCGGCATGCCGCGCCTGGTCAGCGCGGTCGCCGATGGCGGCGACTTCGGCAACGTGTGCCTGAAGAGCTTCCTCGATCGCGAACTGACGATCGGCAACAGCGGCACATGCCCGCTGCGTGTCACCGGCATCGCGTCGTCGTCGCCCGAGTTCGTGCTGCCAGGAGTCGTGTCGTATCCGGTCGTCGTGGCCGCGGGCGCTGCCATCGCATTGCCGATCCGCTTTAGGCCCACGAGCCTCGGCGCCAAGGCAGCGACGCTGACGATCACCAGCAACGACGCCGGCAGCCCGCGGCTCGTCGCGCTGTCGGGCACGGCGCCGCCGCCGGAACTCGACGTGGTCGTGGCCGACACCGGCAACTTCGGCAAGGTGTGCGTCGGCTCGTTCAAGGATCTGCCGCTCACGCTGCACAACAGCGGCCGCTGCCCGCTTTCGATTTCGGCGATCACCTCCTCGTCCGGCGAATTCGTCGTGCCGAGCGTGACCGCGTATCCGCTCGTGATCGCGCCCGGCACGTCGCTGCAGGTCCCGATCCGCTTCGCGCCGACGAGCTTCGGTGCCAAGAGCGCGACGACCTCGATCGCAAGTGACGATCCCGCCGGCACGAAGAAGGTCGCCTTCGCCGGCGAGGCGCCTTCGGGCCGGCTGGTCGTGACCGGCTCGACCTGCATCGGCGGCGTCAAGGAGGGCTGTCTCGGTGAGCGCACGATCGCGATCTGCAACGCCGGCGAATGTCCGCTGCATGTGACGAGCGTGGATTTCAGGCGCAAGAGCCCGCACTGGAGGCTCGTCAACAGCCCGTTCCCGGCGACGCTGCACCCGGGTTCGTGCCTTAGCCTGCTGATCCGCTACAAGGCGACCGAGCGTTGCCCGCGCGCGTGCGAGCTGGTCATCAGCAGCGACGATCCGAAGACGCCGGTGAAAACGCTGGACCTGATGGCCTACACCGTCACCGAATCATGCGGCTGCAGCAAGTGCTGCGACGATTGCGCCAAGGGCTGCTGCAACCGCACGCACCAACCGTGCTGCACTGCGCAGGCGATCGACGGATGCTGCGCGGACGAGGGTGACGACGCGCATTGCGATGACGATTCGGAGGGTCGCACCCCATGAACCTGCTGATCGAGATCTTTCCGTTCGCATTCGGTGTGTTGCTCGGCCTCACCTGGTCGCGCTTCGGCGGCCCCGGGGAGTGGCGGGCGCGCTGGGGCATCGCGTGCGTGGCGCTAGGGGCGTTTGCGACCTTCGCCAGCGGAGAGTGGCGCGAAAGTCCCATTTACTTCCTGTTCGATATCGGGCTCGTCGCCGCGATGTCGGTCGGGACGGTGTTCGCGCTGGCACGCTGGCGCCGCTGGCGCGAACGTTGAAGCTCGATCGGCGTATGGCTCCGGATCGTCGATCGCGTCGCCTTCGCGGATGTCTGTAGGTCGGGTGTGGCAAGCGCGCTGAAGTCCGCCCTCTCAGCGCCCGCCCGCCGAATGAACCTTGGAGTAGTCGACGAACTCACCGACGATGACGTCGTACCAGTCGATCCGCTTCGATTCTTGAACACGCGGAACCGGTCGACGACGGGGCTGGTCGCCGGGTCGCCCCCGCAGCGCTCGTCGTGGATCTCGTGAATGGCGACTTCGACCGCATGACGATTGCAGTCTTCGGGGTCGAACCACAGGCATTGCGCGCTGGTCCACGAGGCGTACAGGTGGTCGGACCGGATTTTGTCCTTCAGGCGTTGGACCGCGCGCTTGTCGGTGGGAGTGGAGCAGGTGCCGGCATCCTGTCCGGCCGCCTGTGCGGCGACGGAGGCCGCAATCGCGATGAACAGAAGCTGCGCTACGGTGCTTCGCCTTGGCATCTGGTGGCGTTCCGCCATGCGGGCTTCGGTGGCAGCTACAGTCCCCGGTTCAGAGCGACGGCGGCTTGTATCAGCGCCTGGAACGCCGCCTCGTCGATCTGGTCGCTTTCACGCAGATCGATCGCCCGCCGCACCTTGCCGTCCATGCTCGAATTGAACAGGTGCGCCGGGTCCGGCAGCGACGCGCCCTTCGCAAAGGTGAGCTTCACATGGCTTTTGTACGACTCACCGGTGCAGACAATTCCGCCGTGCGACCAGACCGGCGTTTCCCACTTCCATTCCTCGACGATCTGCGGGTCGGCCTGCAGGATCAGTTCACGTATGCGGCGCAGTGCGGCGCCGCGCCAGTCGCCGAGTTGCGCGATCCGCTCGGTGATCAACGTCGAAGGGGATTTCTGATGCTGGGTGTCGGCGTTCGTCATCGGCAAGGCGCCTGGTCTCTGATCTGCCAGACAACGATCAGCGAATGATGTCGTCGATCAATTTCTGATCGAGCCCCACTTTTTCATAGTGTTCACGCGCATTTCGCAAGTAATCATAGACGTCGAAGTGGCCGGTCGACTCGCCGTTTTCGTCGAGCCAGATGAGTGGGCCGGTGACGTTGAAAGTGATCCGCGTGGGCTCGCCGGTCTCATAGGCAATGAGTGTGTGACCCTCGCCGGGTGCTTCGTAAACGAAGTCCCCTGCGGTGGCCACCCAGCTATGTTCCAGGTAGCCCCATTTGCCGGAAATGGTGTAGGCAAAAACCTGATGCGGATGGTAGTGGCGCATGACCAGCCCCGCTTTTTTGGCCATGAGAACATCGCACCAGCGGTTCTGTGAGGGCGATATCCATAGTGGGCGTGTGAACACGGTGTCCGACAACGGTACGAAATAGCGCTCGTCGACGTCCGTGATCTTCGAGTGGTAAAGCTCGGGGGCCGCCTCGGCTTTGAAGACCTTTTCGATCGGCTTGATGTCGCGCCAGAATTCGCGGTTGGGTGCTGTCATCTCAGGTTCTCCTTTCTTGATGTCGGAGTGCCCAGCTTACGCCGACTGGGCGACGCCAATCGTCACGTCGCAGTCACCTCGATCCCCTTGAACTCCCCCGCCGCGATGCGCTTCTGCCATTCCGCCGGCCCGGTGATGTGCGCGCTGGTGCCGCCGGCGTCCACGGCGACCGTCACGGGCATGTCGACCACGTCGAACTCGTAGATCGCTTCCATGCCGAGGTCTTCGAAGCCGACGACCTTCGCGTGCTTGATCGCCTTGCTCACCAGGTAGGCCGCGCCGCCGACCGCCATCAGGTAGGCACTTCGGTGCTTGCGGATCGCCTCGATCGCGACCGGGCCGCGCTCGGCCTTGCCGATCATCGCGATCAGGCCGGTGGCGCTCAGCATCGTCTCGGTGAACTTGTCCATGCGCGTGGCGGTGGTCGGGCCAGCCGGGCCGACGACTTCACCCGGCACCGGGTCGACCGGGCCGACGTAGTAGATCACCCGGTTCGTGAAGTCGACCGGCAGCTTTTCCCCCTTGGCCAGCATGTCGGCGATGCGCTTGTGCGCGGCGTCGCGGCCGGTCAGCATCCTGCCGTTCAACAGCAGCGTGTCACCGGGCTTCCAGCTCGCGACTTCCTCGCGGGTGAGCTGGTTCAGGTCGACGCGGCGGCTCTTGTCGTAGTCGGGCGCCCAGTGCACGTCGGGCCACAGGTCCAGGCTCGGCGGATCGAGAAAGACCGGGCCGCTGCCGTCCATCACGAAATGCGCGTGACGCGTCGCGGCGCAGTTCGGGATCATTGCGACCGGCTTGCTTGCCGCGTGCGTCGCGTACATCTTCACCTTGATGTCGAGCACGGTGGTCAGGCCCCCGAGGCCCTGCGCGCCAATGCCGAGCGCATTCACCTTGTCGTACAGCTCCAGCCGCAGCTCCTCGGTCTGCGTCAGCTTGTCGCCGCGCCTGGCTTTCGCCTGCAGCTCGTACATGTCGATGTCGTCCATCAGGCTCTGCTTGGCCATCAGCATCGCACGCTCGGCCGTGCCGCCGATGCCGATGCCGAGCATGCCCGGCGGGCACCAGCCGGCGCCCATGGTCGGCACGGTCTTCAGCACCCAGTCGACCAGGGAATCGCTCGGGTTCAGCATTGCGAACTTGGATTTGTTTTCGCTGCCACCGCCCTTCGCCGCGACCGTCACGTCCAGCGTGCTGCCGGGGACGATCTCGGTATGGATCACCGCCGGCGTGTTGTCGTGCGTGTTTTTGCGCGCGAACAGCGGGTCGGCGACGATGGAAGCGCGCAGCGTGTTGTCCGGGTCGTTGTACGCGCGGCGCACGCCTTCGTTCACGGCGTCGTCCAGGCCGCCGGTGAAGCCTTCGAGCCGCACGTCCATGCCGATTTTCAGGAACACGTTGACGATGCCGGTGTCCTGGCAGATCGGGCGGTGGCCGGTTGCGCTCATACGCGAATTCGTCAGGATCTGCGCGATCGCGTCCTTCGCGGCCGCACTCTGCTCGCGCTGGTATGCGCGCGCAAGATGCGCGATGTAGTCGGCCGGGTGGTAGTAGCTGGTGAATTGCAGCGCGCCGGCGATCGATTCGATCAGGTCGCTCTGCTTGATGTGGATGGTCATGGTGGTTGTCGGTCGGATCGGGGAATGGGCGTCGGATGGGAGGTGCATTCGCCGCGTCGCTTGCGGCTCGCGCGCGCCCGCGGTATTTTGACAGCTTGACCGCCTGATATATGGACAACAGCAGAACGGAGAACCATATGACCACCCGCACCGAACGCGACACTTTCGGCCTCATCGAGGTACCGAACGAACATCTGTGGGGCGCGCAGACACAGCGTTCGTTCCAGAACTTCGACATCTCGGGCGAGCACCAGCCGCGCGAGATCATCCGCGCACTGGCGCAGATCAAGCGCTCGTCGGCGGTGGTCAACCGCGCGCTCGGACTGCTCGACGACAAGAAGGCGAAAGCGATCGCCGAGGCCGCCGACGAGGTGATCGCGGGCCGGCACGCCGGCGAGTTCCCGCTGGTGGTTTGGCAGACCGGCTCCGGCACGCAGACCAACATGAACGTGAACGAGGTGCTGGCGAACCGCGCGAGCGAACTGCTCGGCGGGCAGCGCGGCGAGCAGCGCCTGGTGCACCCGAACGACGAGGTGAACCGCAGCCAGTCGAGCAACGACGTGTTCCCGACCGCAATGCATGTCGCGGCGGTGGACGCGATCACGCACCGGCTGCTGCCGGCGCTCACCGAGCTGCGTGCGACGCTGCAGAAGAAATCCGCGGAATTCGCCGACATCGTGAAGATCGGCCGCACCCATCTGCAGGACGCGACGCCGCTGACGCTGGGGCAGGAATTCTCCGGCTACGTCGCGCAGCTCGCGCATGGCGAGGCGCATCTGCGCGCGGCGCTGCCGCACCTGTGCGAGCTGGCGCTCGGCGGCACCGCGGTCGGCACCGGGCTGAACGCGCCGCCGGGCTATGCCGAGCAGGCTGCGGCCGAACTGGCGCGCCTGACCGGCCTGCCGCTGGTCAGCAGCCCGAACAAATTCGAGGCTCTCGCCTCCTGCGACGCGCTGGTGCACGCGCACGGTGCGCTGAAGACGCTGGCCGCGAGCCTGATGAAGATCGCGAACGACGTGCGCTGGCTTGCCAGCGGTCCGCGCAGCGGCATCGGCGAGCTGGCCATTCCCGAGAACGAACCGGGCTCGTCGATCATGCCGGGCAAGGTGAACCCGACCCAGTGCGAGGCGCTGACCATGCTGTGCTGCCAGGTGTTCGGCAACGACGTCGCGATCAACTTCGGTGGCGCGTCGGGCAATTTCGAGCTGAACGTGTTCCGTCCGATGGTCGCGCACGACTTCCTGCAGAGCGTGCGGCTGCTGGCCGACGGCATGAGAAGCTTCAACGCGCATTGCGCTGTCGGGATCGAGCCGAACCGCGAGCGCATCGCCGAGCTGGTGCAGCGCTCGCTGATGCTCGTGACCGCGCTCAATCCGCACATCGGTTACGACAAGTCCGCACAGATCGCGAAGAAGGCGCACAAGGAGGGCACCAGCCTGCGCGAGGCGGCGCTCGCGCTCGGCTTCGTCACGGCCGAGCAGTTCGACGCCTGGGTGCAGCCGCGCGATATGGTAGGGCGCGGCTGACGGCGCGCCGGCACCACGGGTTTTGCCCGGGCGATGGCAGGACCGGGCGCGGCGGCGCAAAATGGGCCCCGGGCTTTGGTCCGGCGGTTGCACCAACCTGTCGGAACCCGATGCTTTCGTACGATCCGAGCCGTCAGTGGCCTGTAAGAGCCGCTGACCACACTCAGCGCCGAGCGAACCAACCCATCGAACATCAAAGGAGACCCCCATGAGCGTGCAACCGTCCACCGTCGAATCCGTGCTGATCGAAAACCGGGTGTTCCCGCCGAACGAGGCGCTGGTGAAAAAGGCAAACATCTCCGGCATGGCCGCGTACCAGGCGCTGTGGGAGGAGGCCAAGAACGACTATGCCGGCTTCTGGGCGCGGCTCGCGCGCGAGAACCTGGTCTGGACCAAGCCGTTCATGCGCTCGCTCGACGAGTCGAACGCGCCGTTCTTCAAGTGGTTCGAGGACGGCGAACTGAACGCGTCGGCGAACTGCCTGGACAAGCACATGGGCACGCCGGTCGAGAACAAGACCGCGATCATCTTCGAGGCCGACGACGGCGTGGTCAGTAAAGTGACCTACAAGGAGCTGCTCGCGCGCGTCAGTCAGTTCGCGAACGCGCTGAAAAGCCGCGGCGTGAAGAAGGGCGACCGCGTGGTGATCTACATGCCGATGACCGTCGAAGGCGTGGTCGCGATGCAGGCCTGCGCGCGCATCGGTGCGATCCACAGCGTGGTGTTCGGCGGCTTTTCGGCGAAGTCGCTGCACGAGCGCATCGTCGATGCCGCGGCGGTCGCGGTGATCACCGCGAACTACCAGTTGCGCGGCGGCAAGGAGTTGCCGCTGAAGGCCATCGTCGACGAGGCGATCGCGACCGGCGGCTGCGAATCGGTGAAGACGGTGTTCGTCTACGAGCGCACGGCGACCGCCTGCAACATGGCCGCCGGCCGCGATCTCACGTTCGCCGACGCGCTCAAGGGCCAGTCCACCGACTGCCCGCCGGTGCCGGTCGGCGCCGAGCACCCGCTGTTCATCCTCTACACCTCGGGTTCGACCGGGAAACCGAAGGGCGTGCAGCATAGCACCGGCGGCTACCTGATGTGGTCCAAGCTGACGATGGACTGGACCTTCGACATCAAGCCCGATGACGTGTTCTGGTGCACCGCCGACATCGGCTGGGTCACCGGCCACAGCTACATCACTTACGGGCCGCTGGCGGCCGGCGTGACGGAGATCGTGTTCGAAGGGATACCGACCTACCCGGACGCCGGGCGCTTCTGGCAAATGATCGAGCGCCACAAGTGCAGCGTGTTCTATACCGCGCCGACCGCGATCCGCTCGCTGATCAAGGCGTCTGAGGCCGACCCGAAGGTGCATCCGGCGCGCAGCAATCTCTCGAGCCTGCGCATCATCGGCTCGGTCGGCGAGCCGATCAACCCGGAAGCGTGGATGTGGTACTACCGCCATGTCGGCGGCGAGCGCTGCCCGATCGTCGACACCTGGTGGCAGACCGAAACCGGCGGGCACATGATCAACCCGCTGCCCGGCGTCACGCCGCTGGTGCCCGGCAGCTGCACGCTGCCGCTGCCGGGCATCATGACCGAGGTGGTCGACGAGACCGGCCAGACGGTGCCGCAAGGCGCCGGCGGCATGCTGGTCGTAACAAAACCCTGGCCGTCGATGGTCCGCACCATCTGGAACGACCCGGAGCGCTACAAGAAAGCCTATTTCCCCGAGGAGTTCGGCGGCAGGATCTACCTCGCCGGCGACGGCGCGGTGCGCAGCAACGGCGAGGCGACGAAGGGCGCGGACCGCGGGTACTTCCGCATCACGGGACGCATCGACGACGTGCTGAACGTGTCGGGCCACCGCCTGGGCACGATGGAGGTCGAATCCGCGCTGGTCGCGAAGACCGATCTGGTCGCCGAGGCGGCGGTGGTCGCGCGCCCGGACGAGCTGACCGGCGAGGCGATCTGCGCGTTCGTGGTGCTGAAGCGCGCGCGCCCGACCGGCGACGAGGCCGCACGGATCGCCGCCGAGCTGCGCAACTGGGTCGCGAAGGAGATCGGCCCGATCGCGAAGCCGAAGGACATCAGCTTCGGCGACAACCTGCCGAAGACCCGCTCCGGCAAGATCATGCGCCGGCTGCTGCGCTCGATCGCGAAGGGCGAGCCGATCACGCAGGACGTCTCGACGCTGGAGAATCCGCAGATCCTCGAGCAGTTCTCGCAGAAGCTGTGATTGCTATCTATTAGATAGCTAACTTGTTAGAATGGATAAGGGCTTGAGCCCAGTTTGATGCATAGAAAAGCCCGCCGGACGACCGGCGGGCTTTTGGGTCGGTCCGCGGCTCGCGCAGGCAGCGCCGACTACTTCAGCGACAGCACCCAGGCCGCGAGCTTTTTCGCCTCGGCCTCGTTCACCTGCGTGTTCGCCGGCATCGGCACCGGGCCCCAGACGCCGGAGCCGCCCTTCATGATCTTCGCGGCGAGCATGTCGACCGCGCCTTTCTGGCCCGCGTACTTGGCCGCGACATCCTTGAACGCCGGGCCGACCACCTTGCGGTCGATCGCATGGCAGGACATGCAGTTCTTCGCTGTCGCCAGCGCCTGATCGGCCAATGCAGGAGCGCTGAATGCCAGCGTGGCGGAAAGCGCGACGACCGGTGCGGTGATCGCCGCGAGCCATGGTTTGTTCATGGTTTTCCTCCTCGGATGCGGTAAATTCGGGTCGCGCCATTGTAGCGATGGCGTTTCAACGCCAAGGCCTGCTGTAGCGTGGACATGGAGGCGCGATGTATCTGCTCGGAATCGGCATTATTCTGCTGCTGCTCAAGTTCTTCGACGTGGCGCCGGTGGCCAGCTGGAGTTGGTGGCTGGTGCTCGCACCGTTCGCGCTGACGGCACTGTGGTGGCTCTGGGCCGACTGGTCCGGCTACAGCAAGCGCAAGGCGATGGAGAAGATGGACAAGCGTCACAGCGACCGGATCGAACGGCAGCGCGATGCGCTCGGCCTGGGCACGCGCCGCGGCGGCACGGACAAGCGGCGCTGAGTTGATGCGCGCACGGCTTCGCCTGCGCATGAAGCGACGGACGCGCTGCCAGATCAAATGGCCGCGGAGCAGGCCGTTCGCGGGCACCCGCGGAGCCGGCTCCGCCGGGCCGCTGAGTGCGCCCCCTTCAAGGGGGTTGGCGAAGCGACATGCTAGTAGCGCAGCCTGGGGGTGCTTCAGAACCCGTCGAGCACCGCGCCGCGGCTCGCGGTCGACACGTTGTGCGCGAACTTGGCCTGCACGCCGCGCGTGTAGCGCGGTGCAGGGGCCTTCCACGCGGCGCGGCGCTGCGCGATTTCGGCCTCGGGCACGTTCAGTTCGAGCTTGAGCTGGTTCGAGTCGATCGTGATCGAGTCGCCTTCGTGGATCAGCGCGATCGTGCCGCCGACCTGGGCCTCGGGCGCGACATGGCCGACCACCATGCCCCAGGTGCCGCCGGAGAAACGCCCGTCGGTGATCAGGCCCACGCTCTCGCCCAGGCCGGCGCCGATCAGCGCGCTGGTCGGTGCGAGCATCTCGGGCATGCCGGGGCCGCCCTTCGGGCCCAGGTAGCGCAGCACCATCACGTCGCCCGGCTTGATCTTGCCTGCGAGGATCGCGGCGAGCGCCGATTGCTCGTCGTCGAACACCCGCGCCGGCCCGGTCATCGCGTGGTTCTTCAGGCCGGTGATCTTCGCGACGCTGCCCTCGGGCGACAGGTTGCCCTTGAGGATCGCCAGGTGGCCGTGCGGGTACAGCGGCTTCTCGATCGGGCGGATCACGTCCTGGTCGGCCCGCGGCGCGTCCGAGACGCCGGCCAGCGTCTCGGCAACGGTCTTGCCGGTGATGGTCATGCAGTCGCCGTGCAGCAGGCCGGCGCGCAGCAAGATCTTCATCACCTGCGGAATGCCGCCGGCGCGGTGCAGGTCGACCGCCAGGTACTTGCCGCTGGGTTTCAGGTCGCACAGCACCGGCACCTTTCTGCGCACCCGCTCGAAGTCGTCGATGGTCCACTCGACGCCGGCCGCGTGCGCGATCGCGAGCAGGTGCAGCACCGCATTGGTCGAGCCGCCGATCGCCATGATCACCGCGACCGCGTTCTCGATCGCCTCGCGCGTCACGATGTCGCGCGGCTTCAAGTCATTCCGGATCGCCTCGATCAGCACCTTCGCCGATTCGCGCGCCGAGTTCGCCTTCTCGTCGTGCGGGTTCGCCATCGTCGACGAATAGGGGAGCGACATGCCCAGCGCCTCAATCGCCGACGACATGGTGTTCGCGGTGTACATGCCGCCGCAGGAACCCGTGCCGGGAATCGCGTGGCGCTCGATCTGCAGCAGTTCCGCGTCGCTCATGCGGCCCGCGGCGTTCTCGCCGACCGCCTCGAACACGCTGACGATGTTCAGGTCCTGCCCTTTGTAGTGACCAGGGAGGATCGTGCCGCCATAGACGAAGATTGCCGGCACGTTCGCGCGCAGCATGCCCATCATGCCGCCCGGCATGTTCTTGTCGCAGCCGCCGATCACGACCACGCCGTCCATCCATTGGCCCTGCACGCAGGTTTCGACGCAGTCGGCGATCACCTCGCGGCTGACCAGCGAATATTTCATGCCCTCGGTGCCCATCGCCATGCCGTCGGAGATCGTCGGCGTGCCGAACACCTGTGCGTTGCCGCCGGCTTCCAGAATGCCGGCGACCGCCGCGTCGGCGAGCTTCTGCAGCCCCGAGTTGCACGGCGTGATCGTGCTGTGGCTGTTCGCGACGCCGACCATCGGCTTCTTGAAGTCGCCCTCGGTGTAGCCCATCGCGTAATACATCGAGCGGTTCGGCGCGCGCGCCTTGCCTTCGGTGATATGGGCCGAGCGGTGGTTGATCGGGATGATCTTTCGGGTCGCCATGGAAGTTCGTCTTTCGATGAGCGGTGGGGCCAAGGGATGCCGGTGGTGACGCCGACAATGCAGCAGCGTCGAGTATGCATCGTCCCGCATAGGCCGACCGGCGAAGGGGATGTCGGCCGATTCGCTGCGGCACAATCGCTTCCATGCTGATGTACCCACATATCAACCCGGTTGCGTTGCAGATCGGGCCACTGGCGATCCACTGGTACGGCCTCACTTATCTCGTCGGCTTTGCGCTGTTCATGGGATTGGGCGTGCTGCGCCTCAGGCACGAACCCTATGCGTCGATCACCGGCCCCGGCGCCTGGAGCCGGCGCAACGTCGAGGATCTGTTGTTCATCGGCGTGATGGGTGTGGTGATCGGCGGGCGCCTCGGCTACTGCCTGTTCTACCAGCCCGCGTATTACGCTGCGCACCCGCTGCAGGTGTTCGCGGTGTGGCAGGGCGGCATGAGCTTTCATGGCGGCATGCTGGGGGTGTTCGCGGCGATGTTCTGGTTCGCGCATTCGCGCGGCAAGCCCTGGCTGCAGGTCGCGGACTTCGTTGCACCCTGCGTGCCGACCGGTCTTGCGGCCGGGCGCATCGGCAACTTCATCAACGGTGAACTGTGGGGGCGCTTTTGCGATGTGAACCTGCCGTGGTGCATGGTGTACCCGCAAAGCGGCTCGATGCGCCCGCGCCATCCGTCGGAGATCTACGAATTCCTGCTCGAAGGCGTGCTGCTGTTCGTGCTGCTGTGGCTGTATGCGCGCCGGCCGCGGCGCATGGGCCAGGTGTCGGGCGCGTTCCTGGTCGGCTACGGCGTGCTGCGCTTCATCGCCGAATTCTTCCGTGCTCCGGACAGTTTTCTGGGCCTGCTCGCGCTCAATCTCAGCATGGGGCAGTGGCTGTGCCTGCCGATGATCGCGGCCGGGATCGCGCTCTGGTGGTGGGCCAGCCGCCGAACCGATCTGGCCACTGCGTGAGCCGGATCCGGGGGCCGCGGTTTTTCATCAATGTTATTCGAAGTAAGCCTGCGCCTGGTATTGATAGTTTGCTATGAATAAAGAAGCAAACCGCGCTGCTGCGGACGCCGCCGATGGGTCCGGCGCCCGCACGATGCGGGAGCGGATCGGTGCGTTTCTGGGGCGTGGCCGCAAGGATTCGTCGCCGCCCGTGCCGGGCGAACAGCGCGAGGCGCCGGCGTCGCGCGTGCTGCGCCGTACGCTGGCCGCGCTGCAGGCCGTCAACGACCCGGCCATCAGCGACGTCGAGGGCGGCCGTCGCGCCGCCGAGGTGGCCGCCTGGTACGCCAGCGCCGGCGCCGAGGAGCGGCGTGCGTTCTGGCTGCTGCTGTGCGAACGGTTCGCGCCCGACATCGGCGCGCTCGATGCGGCGCGTGCCGCCTACGAGGCCGCAAGCGGCACGCCCGGCGAGGCGCGCGCCGAGGTGGCGCTGCGCAAGGCATTGACCCCGCCGCGCACGCGCCTGCTGCAACGCTTCGCTGCATTTCCTGGCGGCCTGCGCTTCCTGATCGGCCTGCGCGCCGAACTGCTGCCGCTCGTGAAGAGCGACGCGCGCCTGCTGGCGCTGGAAGCCGAGCTGGAAGGCTTGTTCTCGGCCTGGTTCGACGTCGGCCTGCTGGAACTGCGCCGCATCAGCTGGAACTCGCCGGCCGCGCTGGTGGAGAAGCTGATCGAATACGAGGCGGTGCACGGTATCCGAAGCTGGACCGACGCGAAGAACCGGCTCGACGAGGACCGGCGCTGCTACGGGTTCTTCCACCCAGGTCTGCCGGGCGAGCCGCTGATCTTCGTCGAGGTGGCGCTGCTCGCAGGCATGGGCGCGGGCATCGTGCCGCTGCTGGACGAAACCGCGGCTGCCGTCGACCTGAAGAAGGCGACCACCGCGATCTTCTATTCGATCAACAGCACGCAGCGGGGCCTGAACGGCGTCAGCTTCGGCGATTCGCTGATCAAGCGCGTGGTGGAAATCCTGCAGGAAGAGTTTCCACGGCTGAAGACGTTTGCGACCCTGTCGCCGATGCCCGGCTTGCGCACCTGGGTGACCCGGCACGCGGTCGAATTGAGCGCATCTTTGTCAGCGCGTCAGCGGCAGGCGCTGGCCAGCGATCTCGGCATCAAGGGCGAACTCGGGGCGCCGCAACTGCTGGCGGCGCTGGATGGCGTCGCGCAGTTGACCGAGCGAGCCGCGCTCGCGCGCTGGCTGCTGCGCGCCGCTGCCCGCTACCTGGGCGCCACGCAGGGCGACGCCGGCCGACCGGTCGACGCCGTCGCGCGCTTCCACCTCGGCAACGGCGCGCGCGTCGAGCGCCTCAACTGGCTGGCCGACCCGTCACCGAAGGGTCTGCGGCAATCCTGGGGCTTGATGGTGAACTACCTGTACGATCCGAAGCGCCTCGACAAGCACCGCGCCATGCTGGCCCGCGGGAAGATTCCGCTGTCGGGCGCCGTGGAAAACCTACAAGATTGACCATGCCCCAACCCAACCAAAATTTGTTCGCCGTCCTGCGGGACGCGTTTCCGGCCGATCTCGACGGCATCGCCGTCGAGACCGACGACGCTCTGCGCTATTCCTGGCGCGACCTCGATCGCGCGAGCGCGATGCTCGCGAACCTGCTGGCTTCGCTCGCGTTGCCGGAAGGCAGCCGGATCGCGGTGCAGGTCGAAAAATCGGTCGAGGCGATGCTGCTGTACCTGGCGACGCTGCGCGCAGGCTACGTGTACCTGCCGCTGAACATCGCATACCAAAGCGCCGAGATCGAGTACTTCATAGCCAACGCCGAGCCGGCGGTGGTGGTTTGCACGCCGAAGAACTTTTCCTGGGTCAGCAAGATCGCGTTCAAGGCCGGCACGCGTCATGTGTTCACGCTGGGCGACGACCGCAGCGGGAGCCTGCTCGAGCGCGCCGCGCACCACGCCGACCGGCATGCGGTGGCCGAGCGCAGCGCCGACGACCTCGCGGTGATCATCTACACCAGCGGCACGACCGGCCGCAGCAAGGGCGCGATGCTGAGCCACGGCAACATCGCGAGCAACGCGCGCGTGCTCAAGGACTACTGGGGCTGGCGCGGTGACGACGTGCTGATCCATGCGCTGCCGATCTTCCACGTGCACGGCCTGTTCGTCGCGATCCACGGCGCGCTGCTCGCCGGCGCGAAGATGCTCTGGTTCCACAAGTTCGATCCCGCGGCGGTGATGGCGCGGCTGCCCGAGGCCACGGTATTCATGGGCGTTCCGACGCTGTACGTGCGTATGCTGGCCGAGCCGGCGCTGGACCGGGACACGGCGCACCGCATGCGACTGTTCGTGTCGGGTTCGGCGCCGCTCTTGATCGAGACCTTCGACGCCTGGCGCCGCCGCACCGGGCACACCATTCTCGAGCGCTACGGCATGAGCGAGACCGGCATGCTGACCTCGAACCCTTACGCGGCGGACGCGCGCCATGGCGGCGAGAGCGAGCGCCGCGGCGGCACGGTCGGATTCCCGCTGCCGGGCGTCGAACTACGGGTGCAGGGGGACGACGGCCAGGTGCTTGCCGCCGGCGAGGTCGGCGCGATCGTGGTCAAGGGGCCGAACGTGTTCAAGGGCTATTGGCGCATGCCCGAGAAGACGCGCGAGGAATTCACGACGGACGGTTTCTTCAAGACCGGCGACGTGGGGAGGATCGATGCGCGCGGCTACGTGACCATCGTCGGGCGCGCGAAGGACCTGATCATCAGCGGCGGCTACAACGTGTACCCGGCGGAGATCGAGAGCTTCATCAACGAGATGCCCGGCGTCTCCGAGAGCGCGGTCGTTGGCGTGCCGCACCCGGACTTCGGCGAGGTCGGCGTCGCGGTGGTGGTGCCGCGCGCGCATGCGGCCCTCGACCCGGAGCGCATCCTCGCCGAGCTGAAGGCGCGGCTTGCGAACTACAAGATCCCGAAGCGCTGCTTCGTCGCAAGTGAACTGCCGCGCAACACGATGGGCAAGGTGCAGAAGAATCAGCTGCGCAAGCAGCACGAGGCGCTGTTCGGCTGAGCGCCAACCGGCACCGTCAGCGCGCGTCCGGCGCGGTCGCGAGCCGCTCCAGCGCCGGCCGGTCGAGCACGCGGATGTGACGATGCTTGACCTCGATCACGCCGTCTTCCGCGAACTTCGAGAAGGTGCGGCTGACGGTCTCGAGCTTCAGGCCCAGGTAGCTGCCGATTTCCTCGCGCGTCATGCGCAGCACCAGTTCGGAACTCGAGAAGCCGCGCGCATGCAGCCGCCGCAGCAGGTTCAGCAGAAACGCCGCGAGCCGCTCTTCGGCGCGCATGCTGCCGAGCAGCAGCATCACGTTGTTCACCCGCACGATCTCGCGACTCATGATCCGGTGCAGATGGTGCTGCATCGCCGGCACGTCGCGCGACAGATCCTCGATCCCGTTGAACGGCAGCACGCAGATTTCGGCGTCCTCCAGCGCGATCGCGTCGCAGCTGTGGCGCCCATTGACGATGCCGTCGAGGCCGACGACCTCGCCGCCCATCTGGAACCCGGTCACCTGGTCGCGCCCGTCTTCGGTCGTGATGCAGGTCTTGAAGAAGCCGCTGTGCACCGCGTACAACGACGAGAACCGTTCCCCGGCATGAAACAGCGCCTGGCCCCGCTTGATGCGGCGCCGTGTCACCACCAGATCGTCGACACGGTCCATCTCGGCGGCGCTCAGGTCGATCGGCATGCACAGCTCGCGCAGACTGCAACTGGAGCAGGCGACCTGGGTCGAATGCGCGGTGACGGCGCTGCCCGCAGCCCTGTCGAGCCCGGCAGTCTGTCGCACGGCTTGGGCTTCCTCGCGTGACTTCAGCATCCCGACCTCCAATCGTTCCCTGACGTGGGACGACCTCCAGTATCGCCCAAATTGAGACAGGTCAAGGCGGCGGGACAGCCGGACTGCGACAGTTAGGAGTCAGCGCAGCTATTGATCGCCAATGACTATCGTTTCGCCCGAGTTGCTCGCCAGGTTCGACGTGCCCGGGCCGCGTTACACCTCCTACCCGACGGCGGACCGGTTCGTCGAGGCATTCACCGCCGACGAGCACGAACGGGCGCTGCGCCAGCGTCAAAACAGCGGTGCCGGCGCCGGGCTGCCGCTGTCGCTGTACGTGCACATTCCCTTCTGCGAGTCGCTGTGTTACTACTGCGCGTGCAACAAGATCATCACGCGGCACCACGAGCGCGCCCAGCCGTACCTTGAATACTTGAAGCGCGAGGTCGAACTGCACACGGCCCAGCTCGGCGGCGGCCAGCCGGTCAGCCAGCTGCATCTCGGCGGCGGCAGCCCGACTTTCCTTGCCGACAGCGAGCTGCGCGAACTGCTGGCGATGCTGCGAAGCCATTTCCAGTTCGCGCCTGACATCGAAGCGTCGATCGAGGTCGATCCGCGCACCGTCAACGCATCGCGGCTGGCCGTACTCGCAGAACTCGGTTTCAACCGCCTGAGTTTCGGTGTCCAGGACTTCGACCCCGAGGTGCAGAAGGCGGTGCATCGGATGCAACCTGCCGCGCAGGTGTTCGCGCTGATGGAGGCGGCGCGCGCGCTGGCCTTCGACTCGGTCAACGTCGACCTGATCTACGGCCTGCCGCGCCAGACGCCGGCATCGTTCGATCGCACGCTGGCGCAGGTCACCCAACTCAGGCCGGACCGGGTCGCGCTGTACGCGTACGCCCATCTGCCCGAGCGCTTCAAGCCGCAGCGCCGCATCGCGGCCACCGAACTGCCGGCCGGCGCCGACAAGCTGCAGATGCTGTCGCGCTCGATCGCGGCGTTCCTGGACGCGGGCTACGAGTACATCGGCATGGACCATTTCGCGCTGCCGCAGGACGCGCTCGCCGTGGCCCGGCGCCAGGGCCGGTTGCAGCGCAACTTCCAGGGCTACAGCACCCAGCCCGACTGCGATCTGATCGGTCTGGGGGTGTCGGCGATCAGCCGGGTCGGCGCCAGCTACAGCCAGAACGCGAAGACGCTGGACGCCTACTACGACGCTCTCGCCCAGGGCCGCCTGCCGGTCGCGCGCGGCCTCGCGCTCGATCGCGACGATCTGGTGCGCCGCAGCGTCATCATGGCGTTGATGTGCCAGGGCGATCTGCGCTTCGAGCCGGTCGAGCTCGCGTTCCTGCTTGACTTCCCGAGTTATTTCGCCCCCGAACTCGACGCATTGCGTCCGCTCGCCGATCGCGGCCTGGTCGAGTTCGGCGACGCCGGCATCCGGGTCACCACGGTCGGCTGGTACTTCGTGCGCGCGATCGCGATGGTGTTCGACCGCTACCTGCAGGCCGATCGCAACCGCGCCCGTTATTCGAAGATCATCTGAGCCGCTCCACCGCACTTGGCATCGCCTGCGGTGCATCAAGCGCAAAGGAGCACAAGGCCGCGGAGCAGGCCATGCGCGAGCGCCCGCGGAACTGGCTTTGCCAGGCCGCTGGGTGCGTCCCCTTGAGGGGGGCGAAGCGACACGCAGTGCGCGCAGCCTGGGGGTGGTTCACTTCACTCGCCATTGCCGACGTAGCCCAGTGTCGCCGGCAGCTTGATGTAAAAGAGCTTGATCTGCTCCGCGGCCAGTTCGGCCAGCAGCCGCTCGGCATCTTCTTCCTTCAGCGCAAATCCGACCTCGACGTAGACATCGCCGGCCAGCTCGAAGAAGCGCTGCTCGTGCAGCCGGCCGTGATGGCCGAACGACGCGATCGCGCGGAACGCAGAACCGCCCTTGATGCCGAGCTTCTTCGCGTGCTCGAGCAACCACTCGTAGGCGAGGATGCCGTGATAACGGCGGCGCTCGGGCACGTAGAACTTGAGGTAGATGCCGTCCATCAGTACGCTCCTTGTGTTTTGCCCGGCCCGGTCAGAAACGGCTGACCAGCAACTGCACGATCAGCATGCCGACCGCGGTCAGCGCCAGCGAACCCACCAGGTGAATGCCCATGTGCGCCAGGGCCCAGCCATATTCCTGCCGGCTGATCAGCGTGACGGCCTCGAGCGAGAAGGTCGAGAAGGTGGTCAGCCCGCCCATGAAGCCGGTGATGATCATCAGCCGCCATTCCGGCGCGAACTCGGTGTAGTGGCTGAAGAACGCGTTCGCGACCCCGATCAACAGCCCGCCGATCAGGTTCGCGGCCAGCGTGCCGAGCGGCAGCGTCGGAAACACCGGGTTCAACTGCATGCCGAGCCACCAGCGCAGCAGCGCGCCGAATCCGGCGCCACCAAAGATTGCAAAAACCGCCATATTGCCCATCAAGCCGCATCCCTTCGTCGTAACGGACCGGGGCGGTCGAATCGGCTCGGCAGGCGCTAGGGAACAAGAAATGGCCTACACCGATCCGACCGGGACCCGGGGGCAGGCATCATTAGCCCTCACGGGCGGTTCTGGAGGAATGCCATCTCCATTCGATACGGCTGCGGATTATAGAAGCAGGCCCGCAGAGTCCGGCCGGGCCGCGCGCCGCGGCGATCGAACAGAACACAAAACGAGGGTGTCTGCAAATGCCGCCGGACCTGCATCCTGAACCGGGGTTCAGGTGGGCGAGGGCAGCCAGGCATTGGGTTCATCTGACGCGAGATGATCACGCCTGCCAGGCGATGTACCAAGCCCGGGCTCTATGAGCATTGGTTCAAGGAAATTAAAGCCCGGCAGCACCGCAGACCTCTTCATTGTAGGCGTGTGGCAGCGGTCTGGATACTCCTTGTGTAGCCGACTGTTCTGCGTTCTCCCGACGGTATGAGCGGCACGCGGCGAACGACTTTACCGCCGAGCCGTGCCATTGACGGCACGCTTGCCATTCGCTTATCATGACCCGCAGGAGCTGACATTCCTCCTACCTTGACCCGACGTCAAGGTGAACCGCCGCAGTGGCCGATGATGTCTACATGACCTGGTTTTCAGGTATGTAGACCCGCCATGCGCGCAGTACCTCTTCGATTCGACGCGACGATCGCCCGAGCAGGCAGCGGAGAAACGCTGCATGCGGGGGCCGGGCGTGATCGCGCCGCACGGCCTGCTGTCCGTTCGAGATCACGCCGTTGCACGCCGGCGCTTTGGCGACCGGTGCAGCGTGCGTTCGTGACGGTGGATCACTCACCCGGCAGCTGCCGCACGCGCGTCGCCGCGGGTAGAGGTTGAACGCATGTCGCCCCTCGTGCGCCATCTCGTCATCAACCTGATCCAGATCGGGTTCTTGCTGGTATTTGCGCCGCTGCTGCTGGGAGTGCTCGCGCGGCTCGAGGAAATCATCCAGGGCAAGCACGGGCCGAGCATCTTCCAGCCCTACTACGACATCTGGAAGCTGTTCGGCAAGGACGAAATCGTCTCCGAAGAAAGCACCTGGGTATTCCGGTTCGCGCCGCTCATCCATTTCGTGATGCCGATCTTCGTGGTGATGCTGATCCCGGCGCTCACCGCGTATCCGTTGTTCTTTGCGTTTGCCGGCGACATGATCGCGGTCGGCTTCCTGTTCGCGGCGAGCGGATTTTTCGTCGTGCTCGCCGCGATGGATACCGGCAACGTGTACGGCCCGATCGGCGCGAGCCGCACGCGCATGGTCGGCTTTCTCGCCGAGCCGGTGTTCATGGTGGCGTTCTTCGCGCTGTCCTACGTCGCCAATGCGACCATTCCCTACGAGGTGAACGCAAGCTGGGCGGTTTCCTGGGCCGCGATGCTGCAACCGGCGCATCTACTGGTGGCCATTGCCTTCCTGATGCTGGTGCTCGCCGACGAGGGCCGCCTGCCGGTCGACAACCCCGCCGGCAAGGCCGAGACCGCAATGATCGGCCACTCCAAGAACCTGGAGTATTCCGGCACCGGCGCGGCGCTGATGAAGTGGGGCGGCGCGATGAAGTTCATGGCGGTGCTGATCGTGTTCCTGAACGTGATCATCACCCCGTGGGGGCTCGCCGCGACCACGCATTGGGGCGACGTGTTCCTCGCGATTCCCAAGGTGCTCGGCAAGATGTTCCTGTTTCTCGTGGTGCTGGCGGTGATCGAAACGACGATCGCGAAGCTCAGGCTGTTTCGTATCAGCGAGTTTCTGGCCTCGGCCTTCGTGATTTGCGTGCTGGCGATGGGCGTGCGGCTGGTGGGGATTGGCTGATGGAAACCTACATTGCACTCAACGGTTTCATTGCCGCGTTGTTCGTGATCCTTGGCCTGGGCGTGATCGTCACGCGCCAGATGCTGGGCACGCTGCACCTGTTCATGCTGCACGCGGTGGCGCTGACCGCTTCCGCGTTGGTGCTCGGGCTTGCCCTGCACAGCCCACATCTGTTCTGGGTGGCGGCGATTACCTTTTCCACCAAGGTGGTGGCAGTGCCGCTGGTTCTGGTGTGGACGGCAGGCAGCGAAATCTACGAGCGCCGCGAAGTGGACCAGGTGCTGACGATCCCGGTCTCGGTCCTCATTGCCGCAGTATTGGCGCTCGTGGCCTGGGTCACTGCGAATCCGCTGGTGCACGCGATCAGCGATCGGCCGTTTGCCGCCATCAATCTGCCAACCGGCCTGATGGCGGTGTTCTTCGGGGCCTTCACCGTCGCGGTGCGCCGCGAGGCAGTGGCGCAGTTGATGGGCATTTTGATTATGGAAAGCGGCGCGTTCTTCGCGTCGATCTCGATCGTCAACGAGCTTTCGATCATTGCCGAAATCGCTGCGGCCGTGGACGTGCCGGTCGTCGCGCTCGTGATCGGCTTGCTCATCCGCAGCATCCGAAGCGTGACCGGCATGACACGCGTCGGCCTGCTCGCGGAACTGAAGGAGCATCGATGACGCTGGCGTGGATACTGATCGTGCCCGCCATCGCCACGCTGCTCGCGCTTGCGAGCCGGCGCGTGGCGCCATGGGTGACGCTAGCGTCTGCCATCGCGGTGCTGGTGCTGTCATCGATGGCTGCACTCGCGGTCAACCGAGCGGGCGCACTGCAGGCGGCGGACGGCAAACTCTCCCTCGATGCATTTTCCGCCGTGTACCTGCTGCTGGTG
Source organism: Burkholderiaceae bacterium (assembly GCA_030123545.1). Classification (NCBI taxonomy): domain Bacteria; kingdom Pseudomonadati; phylum Pseudomonadota; class Betaproteobacteria; order Burkholderiales; family Burkholderiaceae; species Burkholderiaceae bacterium. The sequence goes on from CP126124.1 coordinate 1,836,875, forward strand.
GCGTTCGTGGGCGTGACGGCCGCGCTGTATTCGATTGGTTACCTGCACGCCCGCGAGGCGGCGCATGCCGGCGCGGCGCCGCGCTACCGCGAATACTGGCCGCTCTACAACCTGTTCATGATTTCGATGCTGGCGGTACCGCTGATTTCGAACCTCGCGATGATCTGGATCGCGATCGAGTTGACTACGATCTTCTCGGCTTTCCTCGTGGCCTACGAGAACCGCACGGCCGCACTCGAAGCGGCCTGGAAATACGTGGCGCTCACCAGCACCGGTGCGATGATCGCGCTGTTCGGGGTGCTGGTCCTGTATTACGGAATCAATCACGTTGGGCAGCCTGTTACCTGGACAGGGCTGGTCACTGCGTCGCCCGCGCTGCCGCCCGCCGTGCTGCTGCTGAGCTTCGCGCTGTGGCTGGTCGGCTTCGGCACGAAGACGGGACTGGTGCCGATGCACACCTGGCTTCCGGACGCGCACAGCCAGGCACCGGCTTCGATCTGCGCGCTGCTGTCCGGCGTTGAGGTCAGCGGCGCCCTCTACATGCTGCTGCGCATCTATCCCGCGCTTGCGCGGAATCCTGGTGTCGCGCATCCGGAGAACTGGTATCTGGTTGCCGGCTTGCTCAGCGTCGCGGTGGCCGCGTTCCTGCTGCTGCAGGTGCATGACTTCAAGCGCTTGTTTGCATATTCGACGATCGAGCACATGGGCGTGATCCTCGCGGCCTGCGGGCTCGGTGCCGGCGCGCACGAACTCGGCACCGTCTACCAGTTTTTCGCGCACGCCTTCACCAAGTCGTTCTGCTTCTATGCGGCCGGCATCGCAACCATCGTATTCGGCACCCAGGAGATCGCCGCGGTGCGCGGCCTGATCAGCCGTGCGCCGGTTGCCGGTTGGGCGCTGCTGCTGGGTGGAGTTGCCATTGCCGGCGCGCCGCCGTTCGCGTTGTTCATCTCCGAATTCAAGATCCTCGAAACCGGCTTTGCCGCCGGCGAGTACGTCGCCACCGGCATCCTGACCGCTTTGGTGGTGCTGGCGTTCATCGCGATCCTGTACCAGATCGGACGGATCGTGTTCGGCGAGCCCGCGCCGGACGCCCCGCGCGCGAAGCTGCCCGCGACCAGCGTTGCGGCGCTCGCGCTCGCGTTCATTCCGATGTTCGTGTTCGGCTTCTACCTTCCACCGCCGCTCGCGAGCCTCATCCATCACGCCGCGGCCTTGCTGGGAGGCGGGTCATGAACGTACGTGCCGAACTGCTGGCCTTCCTGCAGCGCGGGCAGCCCGGCTTCGAGGCGCGCGATGCCGGCGACCGCCTGTGTGTCGAGGCCGATTCGTCGGCGGTGCCGGAGCTTGCGGTGGCGCTCGTCGAGCAACAGGGCTGCGAATTCGCCACGCTGGTGGTGGAAGCGGCGGCGACCGGTTTCGATGCGCGGTACTTCTTCTATGTACGCGATGACGAGACGCTGATCGAGATTCACATATCGGTGCCGCCCGACGCCGAACTGCCGGCCATCAGCGACCGGGTGCACGCTGCCGACTGGCACGAGCGCGAGGTGGAGGACCTGTTCGACATCCACTTCACGGGCCACCCCTTCCTCGGCGACTTCGTTTTGCATGACCGGGTCTGGCCGGAAGGTGTCACGCCGATGCGCCGCGAATTCGACGCGCGAGAACGGGTGGCGCAACCGGGACTGGGTGAAGACTGGCGGCCGCGGCGGGTGCTGGAAGAGGAGGGCGCGATCGAGTTTCCGGTCGGGCCGATCTGGGCCGACTACAACGAAGCGGGCTTGTGGCTGCTGGGCACGCCGGGTGAGCAGATCCACGACGGCCAATCCAGGCTGTTCTACAAGTATCGCGCGGTCGAAAAAATTGCCGAGGGCCGCACGCCCAGCGACGGCACCCTGCTCGCGGAACGCTTCAGCGGCTGCGCCGCCTTTGCACACGCCTGGGCCTATTGCCAGGCGCTGGAGAAGATTTCCGGGTGCGACGTGCCACCACGGGCGCGGGCGCTGCGTGCGGCGTTCGCCGAGCTCGAGCGCATCCGCTATCACGCAGCCACGATTGCCGAGTTGGCCGGTGCGACCGCGCTCGCGGTCGGCAAGTCGATGTCGCAGGAAGTCGAGGAGCGCCTGCTGCGCCTCTCCGCGCAAGTGTGCGGGCACCGCTACCTGTTCGGGCTGTGCGTGCCGGGCGGACTGGCATCGGAACCGACCGCTGCCGCGCTCGCGACGCTGCATGCCGGGGTCGCCGACGCTGCCGCCGAATTTGCCCGACTCGAGCGGCTGTTCGTGCATACCTCGAGCTACCTCGACCGTATCGAGGAAATGGGCACACTGCGTCCGGACGTCGCCGACCTGTACGGTGTCGTCGGGCCGGTGGCGCGCGCGTCGGGGCGCAGCGTCGATCTGCGCCGCGCACTGCCCTACGGCGCCTACGTGGACCACCCGCCGGAGGTGCCGCGCGAGGTCGAGGGCGATGGCTACGCGCGGCTTCGCGTGTACTTTGCGGAAATCCGCGCCAGCACGGCGTTGATCGACGCGCTGCTCGCTCACCTGCCGGACGGTCCGATCTCGGCCGCATGCCCGGCGGCGCCGGGCGCAGCCCTTGCCTGGGTCGAAGCGCCGGCGGGCGGCACCTTTCACTGGCTGCGGATTTGCGACGACGGATTGATCCGGCGCTGGCGCATCGCACCACCGGGCTTTCGCAACTGGCATGTATTCCACCGCGCGCTCGAAGGCGCTGCGTTCCAGGACTTCCACATCATCATGGCAAGCTTCGGCTTGTCGGTCGCGGAGAGTGACCGCTGATGGCCAACTGGACCCTCACCAGTCTGCTGCGCGGCATCCGCACCACGCGCTGGCCGCACGGCGACGATCTGCCGCCCGGTGCAATCCCTTCGCGCTGGCACGGTCTGGTCGCGGAACCGGCGCTCGGCGAACGGGATGCCGCGGCCGACAACGATCCGGTTTGGGTGGTACGCACGCAAACTTCACGCGGCCCGTTGCCACCGCGGTTCCGCCATTCCGTGCACGTGCGCTTCGTCGACGCCGGTGCGAGCGGCGCGCTGATCAGCGAGGTACGGCTGATCGACGCGCCGCCCTACAACATGCACCGCTTTGGCATCTTCATCACCGCCAGTCCGCGCGATGCCGACGTGTTGCTGGTCGGCGGCCCGGTGACCGAGGCGATGCGCGGGCCGCTGCGCAAGGCGTACGACGCGATGCCGGAACCGAAGCGGGTGGTGGCGATCGGCGACGATGCGATCGACGGTGGTGTCTTCGGCAAGAGCTTTGCCAGCGCCGGCGGGGTGGCCGAAGTGATTCCGGTGGACTTCGTGGTCCCCGGCTGTCCACCACCACCGCTCGCGATCATTCAGGGGCTTCTCGCCGCCGCCGGGCAGGTCACTGCAAGGACGCAGCAGAGGCGCCCGCTGGAGAAGCAGCGATGACGCCGTTGGCCATCGCCTTCCTGCTGCTGGTCGTCGGGATACCGGTGGCCTTCGTGCGCGCTCGCCGGGTCGCGGTGGGCAGCGCCTGGGTGCTGGTGACGGCAGGGTGCGCTGTGATGATCGGGCGCGCCGTCGCCGGCCTGGTGCAGGGCACGAGTCGTCCATTGGTCGCGCTGGCGCTGCCGTTGATCGGGAACTTCGGATTCGAGTGGACGCCGCTCGCTGCGTTGTTCGTGGCGGTGACTGCGGCGGTGTTCGTGCTGGTGCTGCCGTTTGCACTCCGGGACAGCGCCGGGTATCCGTCCGCTCGCCGCGGCGCGTTCGTCGGACTGATCGTGGTGACACTCATCGCCATGCTCGCGCTGTTCACCGCCTCGGGCGTGGTGTCGTTCATTTTCGCCTGGGAAATCGCGGCGCTCGGCATCTGGGGGCTGGTCGGTTTCGAGACGCGGCGTGCCGAGCCGGTAGCCGCGGGACTGCTCACGTTGGCGCTTTCCGAAACGGGGTCGCTGGCTGGGCTCGTGGGGCTCCTGATTCTCGCGCACGCCACCGGCACTGCCGACCTCGACGCGATCGCCGCCGCCGCGCCCGCGTTGCCGTCCACGCTGGTCATCGCCGCCTGTGTCCTCACGTTTTTCGGCTTCGGCATGAAGGCGGGCGTGGTGCCGCTCAACCTGTGGCTGCCGGCCGCGCACGGCGCGGCGCCGCGCTCGATCTCGCCGATTCTTTCCGGCGCGACGCTGAACCTCGGGCTTTACGCGTTCCTGCGGCTGGATGCGCCGCTCGCGCGCACCGATGCCCGGCTCGGGTTGATGATCCTCCCGGCCGGCGCCGCGACCGCGCTGATCGGCATCATGTATGCGATGGTCGAGCACGACTTGAAGCGGCTGCTGGCACAGAGTTCGATCGAAAACATGGGCATCGTGACCGCCGGATTCGGCGCAGGCTTCACGTTTACCGCGCTCGGGCATCCGCTGCTGGGCGGCCTCGCCGTGATCCCGGCGCTGTACCACATGCTCAATCACTCGGCCTACAAGACGCTGTTGTTCCTGGGCGCGGGCGGCTTGGATGAAGCGGTTGGAACGCACGACCTCAATCGCATGGGCGGATTGTTGCGGCGCCTGCCGATCTTCGGCACGCTGTTCATCGTCGGCGCCTTTGCAATCGCAGGCCTGCCGCCGTCAAACGGTTTCGCGAGCGAGTGGATGTTGCTGCAATCGCTGCTGCGGGTGGTTGAACTCGCTTCGGTTCCGGTGCGCATCGTGTTTGCGCTGTCCGGCGCTGCGCTCGCGCTGACCGCCGGCCTTGCAGTGACCTGCTTCGCGATGGTGGTGGCCGCTAGCCTGCTCGGCTTGCCGAGGTCGCGCGAGGCGGCCGCGGCGCACCGCGCGCCGCGCGCCGTATCGATGCCGATGGCGGTGCTCGCGGCTGCGTGCTTCGGGCTGGCCATGCTCGTGACCGGGGTGATTCCCGTGCTAGGTCGGCTCACCGCACCGCTGGTCGGCGCCGATGCCACCGATGCGCTGGCGCCCGCGTTCTTCGGCCATGCGCAGGGACTTTCGCAAACCGTCGTGACTGCGCTCACCCAGCTCGGCGCGCAACTCGGTCGCGGGATCGTGCCGTTGCGCGGCCTCGTCGTGCTGCACGCAACCGGTCCCGACGACACGGTGGCGTACGCGATGTCCACCGTGCTGAGTTTCGCGGTGCTCATCGTCCTGTTGTTGCTGGCGTGGCTGCTCGCGCGCGGGCTGCGCCATCACCGGCGGGTCGCGCGGCGGGCGCCCTGGGACGCGGGCCTTGCGCGCATCCGCCCCGAGATGACCTACACCGCAACGGCCTTTGCCGCGCCGGTGCGCGTGCTGTTCGACAATGTGTTCAGCCCCGCCATCGCCCATCACGAACAGCACCACGGCGCGTTCCTGACCGTGAGCCGGCGGCGGGAGGTGCGGGTCCAGCTCGTCGATCGCCTGTTCATCCGTCCGGTCGCGAACGCTTCACGCGCGGTCGCAAAAGCGCTGGCTGAGGCCCATCATGGACCGGTGACGACCTATGCCTCTTACGTGTTGGTCGCGCTGCTGGCAGCGCTGCTGACCGTCCGGTATCTGGGCGGATGACGCGCATGGTCGTCTGGGCATTTCTCACACTTGTCTTCGCGCTGCTTGTGCAGGCCGTGCCCGTACGGCGCGTGCAGCGGGCGGGATTTCTCGCCGGCGGCTGGGCTGCGGCGTTGCTGATATTGACGGGGGCTACGCAGACGCTGATCGACGGCGCCTCGGTGAACTTCACGCCAGCCACGCTGGCGATCCTTCCTGGCTTTGGCTTCACCGTGGATCCGCTGCGCGCATTCTTTCTTGCCATCGCGGCCGCGGTGTACGGCCTGTCCGTCGCGTTCGTGGCCAGCGATGCCGACGGCCTTCCGGCCGCGCGTGCGCGGCTGGTGTTCGGATTCACGACCGTGCTGTTTGCGGCGATGCTCGCGGTGCTGCTGGCGGCGGGGGTCACGAGCCTGATGTTTGCGTGGGAAGTAATGTCGCTGGCGCTGGCGGCACTGGTGTTTCTCGGCAGTCACGCGCCGCGGGCAACGCACGCGGGGATGGTGACGTTGGCATTTTCCGAAATGGGCGCGCTGGCCGCCCTGGCCGGCCTGCTGATCCTCGCCGCCTCGGCCGGCACGCTGTCGCTGTCAGGGATCGCCGCGGCCGCCCCGCAGCTGCCGCGCGGCGCCATGTGGGCAGGATTTCTGCTCACCTTCTTCGGCTTCGGCGTGAAGACCGGCATTCTGCCGGTCAATGTCTGGATGGGCGAAGGCTACATGGCGGCGCCGCGCGGCGTGCTTCCGATCTTCTCGGGCGCGACACTCAATCTCGGTGTGTTCACGTTGTGGGTGATCGACGGACCGCTCGCCAGCCACGCGCCGAACATGGCGCTGGTGGTGCTGGTCACCGGTGCGCTGACCGCGATCATCGGCATCATGTACGCGTTCGCCTCCCATAGCCTCACACGCCTGCTCACGCAAAGTTCGATCGAGAACCTCGGCATCGTGGTAGCGGCAATTGGCGCGGGCTTCGCCTTTGCGGCGATGGGGCGCCCCACGCTGGCCGGACTGGCGCTGGTCGCCGGGCTCTACCACATGCTCAATCACTCGGCCTACAAGACGCTGCTGTTCCTGGGCTCGGGCGCAATCGGGGCCGCTGCGGGCGACGATCTGGATCGGCTCGGCGGCCTGATGCGGCGGGCGACGGTCTTCGGCACGCTGTTCCTGTTGGGTGCGTTTGCGATCGCTGCGCTTCCGCCCTTCAACGGCTTCGTCAGCGAGTGGCTGGTGTTGGAGTCGTTCCTGCGCGTGGTCGAGCTCGGCCCGATCCCGGTGCGCATCGTCTTTGCGCTGTCGGGCGCGCTGCTCGCGCTGACCGCGGGACTTGCCGTCACCTGTTTTGCGATGCTCGCGGCGAGCGCGTTGCTCGGCTTGCCCCGCTCACGCGAAGCGGCCGCGGTGACGCGCATGCCGGCAAGCGCGACGGCGCCGATGGCCGTGCTGGCCGTGGTCTGTTTTGCGCTCGCCATGCTGGCCACCGGCGTGATTCCGATTCTCGGCCGCTTCACCGCCGACCTGGCCGGCGTCAACCCGACCGGCGCGCTGGTGCCGGAATTTTTCGGCCACGTGCAGCAACTTTCGCAGGACGTGACGCAGGCTCTTTCCCAGCTGGGCGCCGAGCTCGGGCGCGGCATCGTACCGCTGCGTGGCCTGGTGGTGCTGCACGCAGGCCCCGGCGGCAATCCGATCATGTATGCCATGTCCACCGTGCTCAGCTTCGCGGTGATCGCCTTGCTGCTGCTGCTGGTCTGGTTGTTCGCGCGTGGGTTGCGTCGCCATCGGCGGGTCGTGCGGCGCGTGCCATGGGATGCGGGCCTCGCGCGCATCCGCCCTGAGATGACCTATACCGCGACCGCCTTCGCGGCACCCGTGCGTGTGCTGTTCCATGCGGTGTTCGATCCCGAGGTCGCACGCGAAGAGGAACGCCAGGGAGCCTTTCTCACGGCGATGAGCCACCGGGAAGTCCGCGTGCACCTCGTCGATCGCCTGCTGGTCAATCCGCTCGCCGCCGCGCTGCAGGCGAACGCCCGGCTGGTCGCGCGCATGCACCACGGGAAGGTCACGATCTACGCGACCTATGTGCTCGTGTCATTGGTCGTGGTGATGCTCGCCGCAGCGGCAACCTTGTCCTGATCGAAGCCCCGGCGTCTGCCCGCCTACGCTTCGCCCAAGCCCAAGGTGTGATGCATCTCGTTGATCCGATGAATCGTGAACGCGTCGCCATCGATCTCGATCTCGTTGACGCAACAAGGCTCCTGCTTGATTCGCCAATAGCGGGCCAATGGCAGGCCAAGGAAACGCAGGAGAAGGACGCGGTTGATGCTGTCGTGTCCCACGAGGACGACCGTCTGATCACCGTGCTCGCGCAGAACCAGCCGCAAAACCTTCAGCGTACGGACCAGCACGTCTGCCAGCGTCTCGCCGCTCGGAATCAGGGCCAGGTCCGGCGCTGCGAGCCAGGTCTGCAGTTCGTCGGGCCAGCGCGAACGGACTTCCTCGCGGGTCAGTCCCTGCCACTGGCCGTAGTCGATATCGACCAGGTCGTCGAGCGCCGCTGAGCGGATGCCCGTCGCGCGGGCAATCGCTTCGCCGGTATGCACACAACGCAAAAGCGGACTCGCGTAGATCGCGTCCGGCTTCCAGCTCTGTGCAATCCTCCGGCCCAGCGCCACGGCTTGGCGCTCGCCGAGGCTGGACAGGGAGAGGTCCGCCCGGCCGCGAAAGCGCTCCGGCGCGATCCAATCGACGTGCCCGTGACGGGCGAGGATGATTCTGATCATGCGCTGCGCTCCTGTCGGCTCATCGAACAAAGGCGGCGCGGCTCGCACAGAGGGCGTCTCCGCCCAGCGCTTCTTCGATGCGCAGCAGCCGGTTGTACTTTTCGAGCGCTCGCCACGGCAAAGCGCGCCGGTCTCGAAATGTCCGGTGGTGCGGGCTCAGAGCAAACGCCCGTCGTCGGCCAGTTCGGCGTCGAGCTGGTCGAGCAGCGAGACGAGGCGCCGGTCGCGGTCCGCGCTGTCGCCGGCGGACGCGGCCGCCTTCGCCGCTGCGCTCGCGGCGGCCTTGGCCTGCGCGTCGCTGCGTTCGGAGAATTCGGACGCGAGGTTCAGCGCCGCCAGCACGGCGATGCGGTCGCGCGCGCGCACCTTGCCCGCGTCGCGAATCCTGCACATCGCCGAATCGACCCGCTCGACCGCTTCCAGCAGGCTGGGCTCGCTGCCCTCGGGGCAGGCGAGCAGGTAGCTCTGGCCCATGATCTGGACTTCGATCTGTCTCATTCTTCGTCCCTCGGCGTGGTAGGTGCGGTCGAATCCGGCAGCCGTTCGAGCAGCGTGTCGACGCGCGCGCGCGCCGCGGCGAGGCGCGACTTCAGCGAATCGCGCTCGCGCGTCAGTGCCTCCAACTGATCGGCCAGCAGCGCGTTCGTGCGCTTCAACTCGCCGTAGCGCAGCAGCAGGCGCTCGACGCGTTCGGCGATCTGGTCGATGGAGATCGTCAGCGGCATGGTGCTTGAGTCAAGTCAATGCGGATTGTAGGGTTTGCGGCGGTATCGGCCTTTACAATTTGATGCGTTGGTGCTCGCGGTGTGGTTCACATGCCGCAGTTCAACGGGAAGCAGGAGGGCGAGCCGGCCAAACGGCGAAGCCTAACCTGCGCTGCCCCCGCAACGGTAAGCGGACGAATCCGGTTCCCGGATTCGGCCCGCCGGTCAGACACAGCCACTGGGCGTCTTGAACAAGCGCCTGGGAAGGCGACCGGCGGGCATGGTCCGTCAGCCCGGATACCGGCCAACACAGGGGGTGGTTGCGGCGCTATAGCGCCGCGCCGCCATATCGCCCTCTTGTGCCGGCGGGGACGCCGGCCGGGGCCTCGTCCGGATCGCTTTCCATCATGATTTTCCCTTCTCGAAGCGCGCGCTCTCTCGCGCCCGCCTTGTTTCCGTCGTTCCTGTTCGCCACCGCCATCGCCGCGCAGGCCCAGTCGGTACCGACGCTGTCGCCGGTCGTCGTCACCGCCAGTCGCACCGAGCAGCAGCTGCAGGACGCACTGCCCGCGACCACGGTGATCACCCGGGACGACATTGCGCGTTCTCACGCGAGCGACCTGCCGACGCTGCTTGATACCGTGGCCGGCGTGCAGCTCGCGCAGACCGGCGGCATCGGCCAGCCGGCCAGCGTGTTCATGCGCGGCGGCAACTCGAACGACACGCTGGTGCTGATCGACGGCGTGCCGATCAACAACCTGACCGCCGGCACCGCGTCGCTGGAGCACATTGCGCTGTCCGACATCGACCACATCGAGATCGTGCGCGGCAACGTGTCGGCGATCTACGGCAGCGCGGCGCTCGGCGGCGTGATTCAGATCTTCACGCGCGAAGCCGGCGCGAAGCCACAACTCAGCATCTCGGGCCAGATCGGCTCGTATGGGCTGAAGCAGACCGACGCGAACGGCTCGGTCCGGCTCGCGTCGGGCACGAGTCTGGCAGCCAGCGCCGAGACGATCAACTACAAGGGCTTTCCGGCGGTCGATGCAAACCAGGTGCCGGGCGCGCTGTCGGTCGACGACGGCACCACGCGCCGCGCGCTCGGCTTCTCGCTGCGGCAGGACCTGGGCGGCGGCAACAGCGTGGGCCTGCGCTTGCGCGACTCGCGCGGCACCGTGCAGTACGACCCTTTGATGAGCCCCGACACCCGGACCTTCATGACCCGCTATGCGCTGGGCGGCGCGGTGCTCGACGGCCTGTTCCAGCTGCGGCCGCAGTGGAAACTGACCGCGGCGCTGACCCACAGCGCCGACAAATGGGACGACACCGCCGACCACGCGGGCTATTTCAACTCGACCAGCGACGGCGCGAACGCCGGCCTCGAATGGACCTTCGCGCAGCAGCAGAAGCTGACCGGCGGCGTCGAGACCACGCGCCAGAGCGTGCAGAGCGCCACGCTGTTCACGCAGACCGCGCGCACGCAGAACAGCCTGCGGCTGGGCTACCTCGGAAAATTCGGCGACCGCGCGCAGCACCAGCTGCAGATCAACCTGCGCTCGGATCACTACAGCGACTTCGGCAACGCGAACACCGGCTACCTCGGCTACGCGTACTGGCTGAGCGAGAGCTGGCGCGTGAAGGTTTCATACTCCACCGGGTTCAATGCGCCGACGTTCAACCAGCTGTACTACCCCGGCTTCAGCAACCCGAACCTGCAGCCGGAGCGGCTCAAGTCCGGTGAGATGGGTCTGGAGTGGGCGGCCAACGGCCAGCAGTTCCGCGCGGTGCTGTTCCGCAACGACTACAGCGACCTGATCGCGCTGAATAGCCAGTTCGTGCCGTACAACATCGGCCGCGCCCGCATCGACGGGGTCGAGTTCAGCTACCAGGGCCGGTTCGGCGCGACCCGGCTGCACGCGGACCTGACGCTGCAGGACCCGAAGGACCTCGCCACCGGCAATCAGCTCGTGCGCCGTGCTCGCACGCTGGCGCACCTGGGCGCGAGCCGCGACATCGGCGCCTGGACTGTCGGCGGCGAACTGCGCTATGCGTCGAGCAGCCCGGACAGCGCGTACAACGTCAACACCTTCATGGTGACGCCGGCGACGATTCCCGCGTACACGGTCGCGGTGCTGACGGCCGGCTACCGGGTCGATCCGGAATGGACACTGTTCGCCAGGCTCGACAACCTGTTCGACAGCAAGTACCAGACCGCCTACGGCTACAACCAGCCGGGGCGCGGCATCTATGTCGGCCTGCGCTGGCAACCCACGCTCCGATAACGAGGACACGGCGCGGGCGCGATGGAAAATGGGGCATGAACGCGGCATCGCTGACCGGGCCTGATGACTCGGGGCCGAACAGTGCGACCTGGCCCGACGGCCCGCGGCGCATCGTCTGCCTGACCGAGGAAACGACCGAATGGCTGTACCTGCTCGGCGAGCAGGACCGCATCGTCGGCATTTCGGGCTACACGGTGCGCCCGCGCCGCGCGCGCGACGAAAAGCCCCGGGTCAGCGCGTTCACCAGCGCGAAGATCGACAAGATCCTCGCGCTCGAGCCCGACTGCGTGTTCGGCTTCTCGGACCTGCAGGCCGACATCGCGGCCGCGCTGATCCGCCACGGCGTGCAGGTCACGGTGTTCAACCAGCGCAGCGTCGCGCAGATCTTCCAGATGCTCGCGCAGGTCGCTGCAATCGTCGGCGCATCCGCTCGTGGCAATGACTTGTTGCTACAAATGAAGGAGCGGCTCGCCCGGATCGAAGCGGCAGGGGAGACGCTGGCGCGGCAGCGAGGGCGCCGGCCGCGCGTCTATTTCGAGGAGTGGGACGAACCGGCGATCAGCGCAATCCGCTGGGTCGCGGAGCTGGTCCGCATCGCCGGCGGTGACGACTGCTTTCCCGAACTCGCGGCGGAGCCTATGGGTAAGAACCGCATCATTGCCGATCCGGCGGAGATCGTGCGCCGCGCGCCCGACATCGTGATCGGTTCCTGGTGCGGCAAGAAGTTCCGGCCCGAGAAGGTCGCCGCGCGGCCCGGCTGGGATCGGGTGCCTGCGGTGCGCGATGGACAACTGTTCGAGATCCGCTCCACCGACATCCTGCAGCCCGGCCCGGCCGCGTTGACCGACGGCGCCCTGCAGTTGCACCGCATCGTCCGGCAGTGGAGCGCGGCGCATGGTTGAGCGGCGCGCCGCAACGCCGGTCCTGTATCTGGTGGCGCTGCTGCTGTGGGCGCTGGCCGGCGCAGCCCACGCCTATTCGATCCGCGACGACAGCGGCGTCGTCACGCATTTCAACGCGCCGCCTTCGCGCATCGTCAGCCTGCTGCCTTCGCTGACCGAAACCGTCTGCGCTTTGGGCGCCTGCGACCGGCTGGTCGGTGTCGATCGCTACTCGAACTGGCCGGCATCCGTGCGCAAGCTCCCGTCGGTCGGCGGAGGGCTGGATCCAAGCCTGGAATCGGTGGTTGTGCTCCGGCCCGACCTGGTGCTGATGTCCGTCTCGTCGCCCGCGTTGCCGCGGCTGCGCGGGCTGGGACTGCGCGTGATCGCGCTCGACACCGACACCGCCCGGCAGATGCGCCACGTGATCGTCAGCGTCGGGCAGGCGCTGCAGCAGCCCGACCCCGAGCGTCTGGTGCACGAGATCGACGCCGACGTGGCCGCGGTTGCCAAGTCGCTGCCGCCGCCGCTGCGCGGCGAAAGCGTCTACTTCGAGGTCAGCCCCGGGCCGTATGCGGCCGGGCCGGGATCGTTCATCGGCGAGCTGCTGGCCCGGCTCGGCCTGCGCAACATCATCGGGCCCGAGCTCGGTCTGTTTCCAAAGATCAATCCGGAGCTGGTGGTGCGCGCCGATCCGGATCTGATCATGGTCGGCACCGACGCGGCCGGCACGCTCGCCGACCGGCCCGGCTGGGCCGGCTTGCGCGCGCTGACGCAGCACCGGGTCTGCGCATTCGACGCCGCGCAGTTCGACGTCCTGGTGCGGCCCGGCCCGCGCATGGCCGAGGCGGCGCGGCTGATCGCGGCCTGCGTGCTGCGCTTCGGTCCGGGCGGAGGCGTGCGTTGATGGGCAACGCGCGGCGCGCGGCCTGGGTCGCCTCCCTGCTGGTGCTGTTGTCGCTGCTCGCGCTGCTGGCCGGCGCCAGCGCCGGCAGCACCGGCCTGACGAATCCGCTGCGCGCCGCGCACGACCCGGTGGCCTGGCAGATCGTCAGCGAGATCCGGCTGCCGCGCACGATAGGCGCGTGGCTGTGCGGCGCGCTGCTCGGGCTCGCCGGCGCGGTCGCGCAGGGGCTGTTCCGCAATCCGCTGGCCGACCCGTTCCTGCTCGGCAGTGCCTCCGGCGCGGTGCTCGCGGTCGCGTTGTTGCTGGCGTTCGGCCATGCGTTCGGCGCTGCCGGCGGGTATGGCGCAGGCGGGGCGCTGTCGCCGTGGCTCGCACAGTTCGGCATCACCGGCGCGGCGTTCGTCGGCGCGCTCGGCGGCGTGCTGCTGACACTGGTGCTGGCGCGCGGCGTGCAGCACACGCTGCGCCTGCTGCTGGCCGGTGTCGTGGTCGGCTACGTGCTCGGCGCGGTGAAGGATCTGGTGGGTCTGGCCGCACCGGACATCCTGCGCGGCATGCTTGCGTTCAGCCTCGGCAACACCGGCCTGATCGGCTGGCGCGGCTGCGCGATCCAGGCGGCGGCGCTGCTTCCGCTGCTGCTGCTGGCCTGGGTGCTGGCGCGGGTGCTGGACGCGCTGGCTCTGGGCGAGCCGACCGCGCAAAGCCTGGGGCTGCCGCTGGGCCCGATGCGCGCGCTGCTGGTCGGCGTGGTCGCGCTCGCGACCGGCACCGCGGTGGCGCAGGCTGGCTTGATCGGCTTCGTCGGCCTGGTGTCGCCGCACCTGGTGCGCGCGCTCGCGCGACTCGCGCACGGGCCGCTGCTGTGGCTGTCCGCGCTGATGGGCGGGCTGCTGCTGGCTGCGGCCGATGTCGTCGCGCGCGTCGCGGTCGCGCCGCAGGAGCTGCCGGTCGGCGTGCTGACCGCGGTGTTCGGCGGCGGCTACCTTCTGTGGCTGATGTACCGCAACAGCGACGCGAGGGCCGTGCCATGACCGCCCGCGCTACTGATTCAATAGCGTTACGTGCAGATTCCACCGGGACTTTCATCGGAAAGACCGAGATATTGCAGCGCATGCAGCTGGCGCTGCGTGCTGCGCGCTGGACCGCCATCGTCGGCCCGAACGGCGCCGGCAAGTCGACGCTGTTGCAGGTGCTCGCGGGTCTGCGCGCGACCCGGGGTCGGGTCTGGCTCGCCGGCCGGCCGCTCACCGCCTGGCCGGCGCGCGAACGTGCGCGGCAACTCGCCTGGCTCGGGCAGGGCGAGGGCGGCAACGACGACCTGACGGCGTACGACGTCGCGCTGCTCGGCCGGCTGCCGCACCGCGCCTGGCTCGCGCCGCCGTCGCCGGCAGACCACGCTGCCACCCAGCGCGCGCTGCGCGCGACGCAGGCCTGGGCGTTTCGCGCGCGCAGCCTGGGGGAACTGTCGGGCGGCGAGCGCCAGCGCGTGTTGCTCGCGCGTGCGTTGGCCGTCGAGAGCGAGGTGCTGCTGATGGACGAGCCGCTGTCGCACCTGGACCCGCCGCACCAGGTCGACTGGCTGGCCGTGGTGCGCGAGCGCGTCGCGGCCGGCGGCACCGTGGTCAGCGTGCTGCATGAGCTGTCGCTCGCGCTCGCCGCCGACGATCTGCTGATCGTGCAGGCCGGCCGCGTGACGCACCATGGCGCCTGCGCCGATCCGGCCACGCACCGCGCGCTCTGCGCGGCGTTCGACGAGCGCATCACCGTGCAGGCGATCGGCGCGCGCTGGGTGGCATTGCCGCGCCTGGGGCCGCTGCCGGCGGCCGAGCGCGACTGACGCGCGGCGGCGCACACTCCGGAACAGGCCCGCGCTGTCGGAATGCGTGGGCGCCGGAGCTGATCACGATGACCGCGCCCATCCTGCACCGCTACACGACGCCGCTGGGCGAGATGGTCGCGCTGTTCTCGGCGCGCGGCCTGTGCCTGCTCGAATTTTGCGATCAGGCCGGCGTGCCGCGCGAGCAGCGCCAGGTCGAGGCCGCGCGCGGCGGTCCGGCACGGGAAGGCGAGAACGCGCAAACCGCTGCGTTGGGCGCGCAGCTCGCGGCGTACTTTGCCGGCGAGCGCCAATCGTTCGATCTGCCGCTCGATCCGGTCGGCACGCCGTTCCAGCAGCAGGTGTGGCAGGCGCTGCTGCGGATCCCGTACGGCCAGACGCGCAGCTACGGCGAGCAGGCCGCGTTCATCGAACGCCCGACCGCGACGCGCGCGGTCGCTGCCGCGAACGGACAGAACAAAATCTCCATCGTCGTGCCGTGTCACCGCGTGATCGGCCGCGACGGCAGCCTGACCGGCTATGGCGGCGGCCTGCCGCGCAAGCGCTGGCTGCTGGCACTCGAGCAGGCCGGCGCACCGCCGCAACGGCCAGCCGGCTGACGCCTGGCGCTTCTCGGCTTCGTGTCTTTGGCGCGACGGCAGCCGCGGAATTGACGCACGTCAAAACCATGATGGTTCGAGTCTCCGCATAGTCGCTACGGCTGGTTCGCTTGCGTCGCGGCGCGACAGGGTGACGGCGGCAGCTTCCTACAAGAAGACGAGGGCTACGACATGAACTTTCAGGACCCGCTGTTCTGGCGCGCGGGCGCGGTCAGCACCACGCTGGTGATGCTGGTGGTGCTCGCGTTCCTGACCATCGACAGCTACAACTACATCTCGGTCGGCGGCAAGAACGTCCCGAAGTACGACGTGATCAACCAGGAGATCGGCTACCGCTACGACTGGTCGCGCCGAGAAGATGCGCCGGTGATCGGCGGGTCGCAACCGCTGTTCGGCAAGGCGGTGACCGAGGCCGAAGCGACCCGGATCATGGAGAAGGGCAAGCTGGTGATCCAGAGCCGCAACTGCCTGAACTGCCACACCTTCTTCGGCAACGGCGCGTACTACGCGCCCGATCTGACCAAGTCCTGGCTGGACCCGGCCTGGTCGCAGATCTGGATGCCGATGACCGGCAAGGCGACGCGCGAGGACGCGATGGTCGAGTTCCTGATGCACCCGGACAAGTACCCGACCTGGACCCGGGCGATGCCGAACATGCAGTTGACCGAGGACGAGGCGCGCGCGACCGTCGCCTATCTGAAGTGGCTCTCCGCGATCAACACCAACGGGTTCCCGGCCGGGTTCGGCCAGGCGAAGACGCAGCCCTAGGAGGCCCGCCATGTACCGCTCGCAAAAACTGGCGCTCCGTTACCTCACCGCGGCCGCCACGCTGTTCGGCGTGATGATCGTGTTCGGCCTGCTGTCGTCGCTGTACTACCTGTACCCGTCGATGCTGTTCAACGTCTTCAACTTCAACATGTCGAAGACGATGCACATCGACACGCTGGTGATCTGGCTGCTGATGGGGCTGATGGGCGCGATCTACTGGTACCTGCCGAAGGAGCTGGAAACCGAGGTCGAGGGCATCTGGCTGGCCGAACTGATGTTCTGGATCTTCTGCGCGGCCGTGGTCGTCGTCGCGCTGGTGTTCCTGTTCGTGCAGTACGGGAGCAGCAACCAGTTCTCGCTCTGGTTCATCAACCAGGGGCGCAAGTACGTCGAGGCGCCGCGCTGGGCGGCGATCGGCATCACCCTGGTGATGCTGGTGTTCTCCTACAACGTGATCGCGACCAGCATCAAGGCCAAGCGCAAGATGACCGGCATCCTGTGGGTGCTGGTGATCGACCTGATTCCGCTGGTCGCGGTCTATCTGGACGCGTTTCCGGCCGACACCAATCTCTCGACCGACCTGTACTGGTGGTGGTGGCTGGTGCACATGTGGGTCGAGAGCACCTGGGAAGTGCTGATCGGCTGCGTGATGGCCTGGGTGCTGATGGACGTGATGGGCACGCAGCGCCGCATCGTCGAGGCCTGGCTCTACATCGAGGTGATGCTGGTGCTGGGCGCCGGCATCCTCGGCCTGGGCCACCACTACTTCTGGATCGGCACGCCGCGCTACTGGCTGAGCATCGGCGGCTTCTTCTCGGCGCTGGAACCGCTGCCGCTCTTGGGCATGGTCATGCACGCGGTCTACGACGCCGGCATGCACCGGCTGAAGACCTCGAACCAGCCGGCCTACTACTGGATCACGACCGAGGCGTTCCTGAACTTCATCGGCGCCGGCGTCTGGGGCTTCATGATGACGCTGCCGCAGATCAACATGTTCTCGCACGGCACGCAATGGACCGCGTCGCACGGCCACTTCGCGTTCTACGGCGCCTATGTCTGCGGCATCATCGCGGTGCTGTACGTGGCCAAGCAGCGGGTGTCCGGGGTCGAGGTCCTCGGCGGCAACCGCTGGAAGTGGGGCTACGGCCTGCTGAACCTGGGCATGGTCGGCATGGTGATGGGCCTGTTGCTGGCCGGGATGGCGCAGGCGTTTTATGGGCGCGCGGCCGGCGGCTCGACGCTGATGGCGTTCACGATGGCTTCGGAGAATCCCTGGTTCACCAGCGGCATGTACGCGCGCGTCGGCTTCGGCTTCGTGTTCGCCGCCGGCTACGTGATGCTGATCTACGACCTGCTGACCGCACCGCGCGCGCTGCCGAGAGCCGAGCCGCAGGCGCAGCCGGAGCCGGCATGACGCCCGACGCGCTGATCACGACCACGGTGCTGATGGGGCTGCTCGTGCTCGCCGGTGGCGCCTGGGCCGTGCTGTATTGCGTTGGCCGCATGCGCGCGCGGGGGGCGCTGGTGCGCGCCGGCATCGCCAGCTATGGCGTCGCACTGGCGCTGGCGCTGGTGATTGCCGTGGTCTCGCCGCTGGACTTCGGCTGGAAGCTGCTGATCGTCGCGAGTGCGCTCGCGTACGCGGCGATTCCGCCAATCACCCTTCGCTATCTGGAGCGAATGCACTCGGACGAGGAAGCCCATTCATGATCCCCAATCTCATCAATACGCTGACCGGACTCGTGCTGGTCTATTCGGTGGTGCTGCTGCCGACCTGGGTCGAGCGGCGCTTCTTCCCGCTGCTGGCTTTTGCCGCCGTGATGCTGGTGATGGCGCTGTGGGCGCGGCGCAGCGATGCGCACCGCTGGTTCAGCGCAGTCAACATCGTGCTCGCGATCGTGCTCGGCGTGCTGGCCGTGCTTCCGCTGGCGACGCTGCCATACCTGACGTTCTGGATCGGGTTCTGGGTCGGCAGCGTGGTGCCGGTGATCGCACTGTGGGCCGCGCTCTATCGGCCCAAACCGGTTGCCGCCATCTGAAGACCCGGGCCCGACCGACGTCGCCGCCGTTCCAAACTTTCGGAGAACTCGAACATGAACAAGCGCAGCCTCCTGTCTTGCGTGGCGATCGCCGTGGCGACGTTCGCCGCTTCGGCCCAGGCCGCCGACCCGGCCGCCGGCAAGCGCCAGTACGACGCCACCTGCATCGCCTGCCACGGGCCCGGTGGCGTCGCGGTCGCGCCGATCTACCCGAACCTCGGCGGCCAGAAGGAGGAGTACCTGGCCGCGCAGCTGAAGGCGTTCCGCGACGGCAGCCGCCCGAATCCGATCATGCAGCCGATGGCCAAGGGCCTGAGCGACAGCGAGATCGCGAACCTCGCCGCATACCTGGCTTCACTGGTCGTGCACTGAAAGCGGCGCCGCGCCCCGTCGGCGCATAGTTGCTATCGATAATGTAGCAACCTGTATTGGCGGAACGGGCGCTTCAGCCCGATTTCTTTCAAAAATTCAGCATTCAACGACGTTCACCGCCAAGCCGCCCTGCGAGGTCTCCTTGTACTTGGACTTCATGTCCTCGCCGGTCTGCTTCATCGTGCGGATCACGGTGTCGAGCGAGACGTAGTGCGTGCCGTCGCCGCCGAGCGCCATGCGCGCGGCGTTGATGGCTTTGACCGCGCCCATCGCATTGCGCTCGACGCAGGGGATCTGCACCAGGCCGCCGACCGGATCGCAGGTCAGGCCCAGGTTGTGCTCCATGCCGATCTCGGCCGCGTTCTCCACCTGCGCCACCGTGCCGCCCTGCGCGGCGGCGAGCGCGCCGGCCGCCATCGAGCAGGCGACGCCGACCTCGCCCTGGCAGCCGACTTCGGCGCCGGAGATCGATGCGTTCGTCTTGTACAGCATGGCTATCGCCGCGGCGGTCAGCAGGAACTCGATCACGCCGTCGTCGCTCGCGCCGGGCACGAAGCGCATGTAGTAGTGCAGCACCGCGGGCACGATGCCGGCCGCGCCGTTCGTCGGTGCCGTGACCACGCGGCCGCCGGCGGCGTTCTCCTCGTTCACCGCCATCGCGAACGCGTTCACCCAGTCGATCGCCGCGAGCGGATCGCCGGTCGCGCCCTGCGACAGGCGCCGGTACAGATCGGGCGCGCGCCGGCGCAGGCGCAGCGCGCCGGGCAGCACCTGCGCCACCTCGGCGTTGTCCAGCCCGAGGCCGCGCCCCGTGCAGTCCTGCATCACCTGCCAGATGCGCAGCAGCCCGGCGCGCACCTCGGGTTCCGATCGCCACGCGCGTTCGTTCGCCAGCACGAGACGCGCGATCGAGCAGCCCTCGGCGCGGGCCAGCGCCACCAGCTCGTCGCCGCTGCGAAACGGGAACGGCGGTAGGACCGCATGCGCGCCGTCGGCCGGCGCCTCGGCGCCGCCTTCGACGACGAAGCCGCCGCCGACCGAGAAGTAGTGCGCTTCGCGCAGCAGCGCGCCGTTCGCGTCGAACGCCGCGACCCGCATCGCGTTCGGATGCTCGGGCAGCGAACGTTCGCCGAGAAACGCGATGTCGCGCAGCGGGTCGAACGCGATTGGCTGCCGGCCCAGCAGCGGCAGGCGCTTCTCGCGCCGCACTGCGGCGAGCCGGGTCGCCGCATTGGCGGGGTCCACGGTGTCGGGCGCCTCGCCGAGCAGGCCCAGCAGCACGCCCTGGTCGGTCGCGTGGCCGCGCCCGGTCGCGCCCAGCGAGCCGAACAGCTCGACCTGCACATGCTCGACGCGCGGCAGCAGCGCCTGTTCCTGGAGCGACTGGGCGAACATCAGCGCCGCGCGCATCGGCCCGACGGTGTGCGAGCTTGACGGGCCGATGCCGATCTTGAAGATGTCGAAGACTGAGAGCATTCGCGCATCATGCGCCGCCGTGCCGCGGCTTGCAAAGCGGGATCGGGCCGGGGTTGGCCGCGAGCTTGCACTTCTACAATGGCCCGCACCTTCGCAACTTGCCCGTAGACGTTCGCCGCCACGCCATGCGACGCCTTTCCCCCGCCGAACCGCTGGTGATGCTGGCGACCGTTCTGTTGTGGCTGCTGCTCGCCCTTGCGATCGGCGCGCTGGTCGGCAGCGGCTGCAGCATCTTTCTGCGCCTGCTGTTCATGTCCGAGGGCCGCGTCTACGCGGCGCCGCTGTGGCTGCTCGCGCTGCTGCTGCCGGTCGGCGGCCTCGCGAACGGCCTGCTGCTGCACTATGCGTACCGTCTCGACAAGAGCGGCCTCGCGGACGAGCCGATCGTCGCGGTGAACGAGCAGCAGGGCCGGATGCCGCTCGCCACGCTGTGGATCAAGCCGGTCGCGGCGCTGATCACGCTCGCCTGCGGCGGTTCGGCCGGCAAGGAGGGGCCTTGCTCGCACATCGGCGCCAGCTTCGCCGCCGGCGTCGGCCGGCTGCTGCGCCTGAACCCCGAACTGCGCAAGCGGCTCGTTGCCTGCGGCGTCAGCGCCGGGTTCGCCAGCGTGTTCGGCACGCCGATCGCCGGCGCGATCTACGGCGTCGAAATGCTTGCGATCGGCCGCATCCGGCACGACTTTTTGTTTCCCGGCATCGTTGCCGGCGTCACCGCGTTCGAAGTCAGCAAGTTCTGGGGCGTGCCGTATCCGCAGTACCACGTCGCGTTCGACACCGCGTTCACCGAACTGCTGTTCCTGAAAACCGTCGCGATCGGCGTGCTGTGCGGCGTTGTCGCGTCCTGGTTCGTCGAATTGCTGAACCTCGCGCGCAAGGGCTTCGATGCCTTTCGCGAGCGCTTCTCGGTCTGGCCGCCGCTGATGCCGATGGCTGGCGGCATCGTGGTCGCGTTGCTCGTCGTGGCGATCCCGACCGATTACCTCGGCCTGTCGCTGCCGATCATGGACCGCGCGCTGCACGGCGAGGCCATGCCCTACCTCGGCTTCCTGTGGAAGGCGCTGCTGGTCGCGGTCACGCTCGGCTCGGGCTTCTACGGCGGCATCGTCACGCCGCAATTCGTGATCGGCGCGGTTACCGGCGGCGCGTTCGCGCCGCTGCTCGGCATGGCGCCGGCGCAGGGGGCGGCGGTCGGGCTGGTCGCGGTGGTCGCGTCGGCGTCGAACGCGCCGATCGCCGCGGTGCTGATGGGCGCCGAGCTGTTCGGCAGCGGCTCGCTGCTGTACGTGACCGGCGCCTGCGTCGCCGCGTACCTGATGATCGGTCACCGCAGTGTGTACCCGGCGCAGCAGATCGCCTACCCGAAGTCCGCATGGATCGTCGCGACCGCCGACATGGCCGTCGGGCAGGAGAAGGTGCAACTGTCGTACGGCCTGCTGCGCTGGTGGCGCGAGTTGCTGCGCACGCTGCAGCGGCGCCGGCGGGACCGGTAGGGCAAACGGCGGGGCGCCCGATGGCGCCATCGGGCGCTGTTACGGGTTTCGTCCCACCTGTATCACCGCATCAAGCAACCTTTGACCCGGGAGCGTCAGCCTCGCCTCGGTCCGCCAAACCACGTGAATCGTGACGATTGGCAGGGGATCGTCGATCGGCAGTTCGACCAGGCCCATCCGAGGGCCATAGCGATCGAAGAACCGCCGCGGCATGATGCCCAGCACGTCGAACGAGGGCATGAGACCGAGCAGGGTGGAAAACGATGCGCACTCCAGGTGGACCTCGGGTTCGCGCAGACCGAGCGCGCCGAAACCGAGATTCATCGGATCGCCGGGACCGCCGGTTGGCCCGGTGACGATCCACCGCGCATCGACGAGATCGGCGAGACGACGCGCCCGCGCGAGCGGATGGCCGCGCCGACACGCGATCACGTCCTGGCTGTCGAACAGCGGCTGCACCACCAGATCGGCTCCTACGCCTTCCACGGGCAGCGGTCCGACGGTGAAGTCCAGTTCGCCGGCGCGCAACTGCCGCAGGGCGTCGGGGTAGAGCGCGTCGCGCACGCGCACCTTCACCTGCGGCCATCGCGCGCTGAAGCGGGCAATGGCATCGGGCGCCAGCACGATCGCGGTGGCCGGCGAAACGCCCATCGTCACCTGCGCAGACGTGTGCCGCAGATGCCAGGCGACTTCCTCG
This sequence comes from Burkholderiaceae bacterium, assembly GCA_030123545.1. Taxonomy (NCBI): domain Bacteria; kingdom Pseudomonadati; phylum Pseudomonadota; class Betaproteobacteria; order Burkholderiales; family Burkholderiaceae; species Burkholderiaceae bacterium. The sequence continues at coordinate 1,859,247 of CP126124.1, forward strand.
CGGGCACGGTCGAGTTCGCGCACCACGATCGCGGCGCGTGCCGCCAGAAGTTCGCCGGCCGGCGCCAGGTGCGCACCCCGGGCGCTGCGCACAACCAGCGTGGCACCGAACTCTTCCTCGAGCTGCCGCAGCGACTTGCTCAGGGCCGGCTGCGTCAAATTCAACACGTCGGCGGCCGCGCGCAAGCTTCCGGTCTCGGCCAGGGTCATCAGTAGCTGTAACTGCTGCAGGCGCATGAAACATCCAGATAGTGATAACCCATGGTAATAGGTATCCAAATTGAACACTACCCCAATGCAACACAGTCCCTAGAATCCCTTCACGCCTAAAGTATGGCGATGGAGTCGACCGTGGCACGCAGCGTCAACAACGTCCTGTTCATCATGTGTGATCAGCTTCGCGCCGATCACTTGTCGTGCTTTGGGCATCCTGCCTTGAAGACGCCGAACCTCGATGCGCTTGCGCGCAAGGGCATGATCTTCGACCGAGCGTACGTTCAATCGCCCGTGTGCGGACCGTCGCGCATGAGCTATTACACAGGCCGCTACGTGCACGCGCACGGCGCGAGCTGGAACTTCGTCCCGCTCAAGGCCGGCGAGATGACGATCGGAGATCATCTGCGCCCGCTCGGGGTGCGTTCCGTTCTGGTGGGGAAGACGCACATGCGGGCCGACCTGGCCGGCATGTCTCGCCTGGGCATCGACCCGAACTCGATGATCGGCGTTCGCATCGCGGAATGCGGGTTTGATCCGTACGAGCGCGACGACGGCATCCATCCGTACTCCGGCCATGATCCCGACCCGGCCTACAACAACTATCTGCGCGAGCAGGGCTTTGGCGGTGATAACCCGTGGGAAAGCTGGGCCAACTCGACCGTGGGTGAGGACGGCGACTTGCGGTCGGGCTGGTTCCTGAAGTATTCCAACCGTCCCGCGCGCATTCCCGACGAGCATTCCGAAACGCCGTACATCACGCGTCGCGCGATGGACTTCATCTCCACTGCGGGCGACCAGCCGTGGTGCCTGCATCTGTCGTACATCAAGCCGCACTGGCCGTACATCGTCCCGGAGCCCTATGCCAGCATGTACGGGCCCGAAGATGCACTGCCGGTCGTGCGCAGCGAGAGCGAGCGGCAGGATCCGCATCCGCTCTACGGCGCGATGATGAATCACCGCGTCTCCAGGACTTTCTCGCGCGAAGGCGTGCGCGAGGCGGTCATGCCGGGCTATATGGGGCTGATCAAGCAGATCGACGACCAGCTCGGCCGCCTGTTCGCGTTCATGGAGGAGCGCGGACTGATGGAGAACACGATGATCGTGTTCACCTCCGACCATGGCGACTACCTGGGCGACCATTGGATGGGCGAGAAGGACTTGTTCCACGAGCCGGTCATTCGCGCGCCGCTGATCATCTACGATCCGGACCCGCGCGCGGATGCGACGCGCGGCACGCGCTGCGATGCGCTGGTTGAGGCGGTCGACGTCGCGCCCACGTTGCTCGACGTCTATGGCGGCCAGGCGGTGCCCCATGTCATCGACGGCCGATCGCTGCGCCCGCTGCTGTTTGGTGAACGTCCTGCCGATTGGCGCCAAGCGGTGGTGTGCGAGTACGACTACGCATTCCAGGAGTCGCGCATCGAACTCGACGCGAAGCCGCGCGAATGCTGGATGCGCATGATTTTCGATGGCCGCTGGAAGTACGTGCTGATCGAGAACTACCGCCCGATGCTGTTTGACCTGCAGCAGGATCCGCATGAGTTCGACGATCTCGGTGCCTCCGAGGCGCCGGAGCATGTCGCGGCGCGCGCTCGCCTGCACGAGGCATTGTTTCGCTGGGCGCGTCAGCCGCGCCAGCGCGTCACCGTTCCCGACGGCGCGATCGAGTCCACCGAGGTCCAGGCTCGGATCTCTGAAGGCGGCATTCTGATCGGCTACTGGGACGAGGCGGATCTTGCCGAGGCCCGCCGGCACTTCAAGCCAAGGTTCGCTTCGACCAATCCGCTCGTCAAGGCCACACTCGATCGACTGACGACTTCCCTAGGAGAAGAACATGGCGCGTGAAACACCCGATATCACCCGAAGCCAGACGGGGCTGGATGGCGTGTCCTGGAACATCCTCGGGCAGGTGTACGTGCCCAAGCAGGAAACCGACGACAGCTTCGCGTGGCACGCGACGTTCCCGGCGGGAACCTTCGTGCCCCCGCACATGCACACGAAGCAGGAAGAGTATCTGCTGGTGCTGGACGGGCGCATCGATTTGGAACTCGACGGCGAGAAGCAGTCCGCCGGCTCGGGCGACCTCGTGCGTCTGCCCCGGGGCATTCCCCATGCGTTCTTCAATAACTCCGGGAAGCCGGTGACCGCGCTGTTTTGGGTTGCACCGACCGGCCGCTTGCCTGATCTGTTCCGCCGCATCCATAACTTGGCCGATCCAGCGGAAGTCGTGAGGCTCTCGCCGCAGTATGACGTGGTATTTCCGCCCCCGGCATCGTCGGCTGGATAAGCCGTGTCCACAGACCACTTCTCAAGGAGACCAGCGTGATGCATGAAGCCTCGGGGATCACCCGCAACCAGTCCGGGTTGGACGGTGTGTCCTGGAACATTCTCGGGCAGGTGTACGTGCCCAAGCAGGTGACCGACGACAGCTTTGCATGGCATGCGACGTTTCCGGAGGAAACCTTCGTGCCGCCGCACATGCATCCAAAGCAGGACGAATACATCTTCGTGCTGGACGGCCACATCGACCTGCTGCTCGCAGGCAAGAAGCAGTACGCGGGCGCCGGCGACCTGGTGCGCATGCCGCGCGGAATTCCCCATGCGTTCTTCAACAACTCCGGCAAGCCCGTGACCGCGCTGTTTTGGGCGGCGCCGACAGGTCGCTTGCTCGATCTGTACCGCCGCCTCCACAACATGTCGAACCCGGCGGAAGTCGTTCGGGTCGCGCGCGAGTACGACGTGGTGTTTTATCCGCCGGTTTCGTCGGCCGCATAGCAGGCGGCGATAGCACGCAATCAGTCAACGTCGTCACGCAGGAGAAGACCCGGGCCGCCCGCGCGGCCTGGCCTGCCGACGCCAAGTCCCCACAACCCTCCATAGCGGAAAAAGGTGCCTTCATGAATAGTCTGACGGGTATTGCGCCGGTATTGAGCCCGGCAACAGCAGCGCTTTCGGTCCGGCGCAAGGCGTGGATCGTCACGGCCATGCTCACGGGTTTCATGGTGTTGAACTTCGCCGACAAGGCGGTGCTGGGGTTGGTCGCCAAACATGCGATGGCTGAACTGGGCCTCACACCGGTGCAGTTCGGCTTCATTGGCAGCAGCTTCTTTTTTCTATTCAGCTTGAGCGCCATTGCGGTAGGCATGGTGTCGAACCAGATTTCCAGCCGATGGCTGATCCTGATCCTGACGCTGGTTTGGGCCGGTGCCCAGTTTCCAATCCTGTTCGGCGGCGCTACCGTCCTGCTGATGAGCCGCATCGCGCTCGGCGCGGGCGAAGGCCCGGCACTGCCGGCGGCGCTCCACGCCACGCACCACTGGTTTCCGGCGCAGGACCGCGCGTTCCCGAGCAGCATCATCGCCGTCGGGCCGACCATCGGCGCAGCCGTCGCTGCGCCGGTGCTCACGCTGATCATCGAGTCACCCGCGCTCGGATGGCGTTGGGCCTTCGTCGTACTCGGTATCGCCGGGATCGCATGGGGGCTCGTGTGGGCCGTGGTCGGCCGGGACGGACCATACCGTACCGCGAAGGACGCGGCCGCTTGTGCCGGCGAGGCTACGTCTGTCACGGAAACACTTGGCAACGTACCGCTTTGGCGCGCGTTCACCTCCCGGGCGTGGGTCGCCGCCACGCTGGCCGGCTTCGCCTGTTTCTGGGCGCAAGGTGCGATGACCACCTGGGTTCCGCGCTACATCGGTGGTGTGCTTCATGTCGCGCCGACGCATGTCGGCATGGTGTATGCGCTGCCGTGGGTGTTCGGCACGGTGCTGTTGCTGATCCTGGGTCTGGTTGGTCAGCGCATGATGCGCAGGGGCGTCACTTCGCGCTGGGCGGTCGCCGGGCTGTTCGGGCTGTCGCTGATCGCGTCCGGTGCGTGCCTGCTGCTGTTGCCTCACGTTGAAGGCGACGCAGCCATCGCGCTGATGACCGTCGGCTGGGGCGCATTCCTGGTGTTTCCGATGGCGCCCACCGCCATCGCTTACCTGGTCAATCCGAGCCAGCGCGCCGCGGTCATCTCTTCGCTGGTTGGTTGCGCTTCGGTGGGCGGTATCGTCGCCCCGACCGTGGTGGGCTGGTTCGTCGGGCACGCAGGCGGTGCGGAGCCGCTGGCGCGCGGCCTCAATCAGGCCTTCTCGGTGACCGGCGTGCTGCTGCTGGCAGCAGGAATCGCCGCCGTGTGGTTGATGAATCCGGAAGCCACACGCGAGCGCCTGCAGCGCCGTGCGCGAGCCGCTTGAGTCGGGCGCGGCACGAGCGCCGCGCCAACCGTTGACTTCGGGAGATGCGATGCAATCCACGGTCTTTTCCCCGCAGTTCGATCCGGACCAGAGCGAAGCTGAATACAACCTGCGCCGGCGCCATGCGGATTTCCCTGAAATCCTGAAGCGTTGGCAAGCGTGGTCGAAGGAGACGCGCGCAGCGCTCTCCGTTCACGCGGATCAGGCGTACGGACCGTCGGAGGATGAGAGGGTCGACCTCTTTCCGTCCACGCAAGCCGGCGCTCCGCTGCTGCTGTTCATCCATGGCGGTTACTGGCAAGGAGGCGACAAGAGCGACGTTTCATTCGTCGCGCGCCGTCTGGTCGAAGCCGGCATTGCCGTGGCGGTCAACAACTACGGGCTCGCACCACGTGTGCCGCTTGCCGCGATGGTCGAGCAGACGCGCCGGCTCGTGGCTTGGCTGCACCGCGAAGCCGCCCGCTTCGGCGCCGATCCGCAGCGTATCTTCCTGATGGGCCATTCGGCCGGCGGGCATTTGGCCGCGATGATGCTGTCCGAACATGGACCGCGGGAGGCGGACGTGCGCTCCGCGCTGCGCGGCGCGTTCGCAATCAGTGGCCTGTTCGAACTGACGCCCCTGCTCACGACCTCGATCAACCACGCGATCGGCCTCGCGCCTGAAGACGCCGAGCGGCTCAGCCCGGCGCGCGCGCGGCGCGCCTGCGATGCGCCGCTGTGGACGCTGGTCGGCGCGGACGAAACCGAGTCGTTCCGCACGCAGGCCGGCTGGATCGCTGCCCAGTGGCGCAACGTGCGCCCGCTTCCAGGGGTGGCCGGCAAGCACCACTACACGGTACTCGACATCTTTCGCGACGCCGCGCACCCGTGCCGTGATGCGATCGTGAGCGCCGTGCTCGGCTCTTAGGCTGGCTTCTTCGCGGCTCATTTGGTCGATCTGCCGGTCGGCCGGGAAAAAGTGCAGCTCCCGTAGCGCCTGCCCCGCTGGCGGCCCAAGCTGCTGCGCCGCTTCGGGCGGCGGTGACGCACGGCCGCCAGGCGAGTCCCGGCATGCGGGGCCGTGTAAGCTGCCGCCCAATGCCCCTGTCCTGGAACGAAATCAAGTTCCGCGCCCTGGCGTTCTCGCGCCGCTGGCTGATGACGGAGTGAATGCGATGCGAGGGTCGGACGCAATGCAAGAAGCGCTGTTCACGGAGTTTGGCTATTGCGACCGACAGGGCGCCAGACACATCGAATTCGGCACCTGTTCGGCGACGATCTCGGCGCCAAATGGCTGAAGGATCGAGCAAGCTTCTTCAGCACTCGCAATAACCGCTGATCTCTTCTCAACCCTGATTTCACCATGAACGACAAACACCTCACAATCGGCATCGTCGCCTTCCCCAACATGACTTCGCTCGATGCTTTGGCGCCGTTCGAAGTCCTTGCGCGAACTCCAAACAGCACCACCCATCTTGTGTGGAAGGATCTCGATCCGGTGCGAGGAGACACGGGATTGACGGTCGTACCGTCGATCACATTCGAGGACGCGCCGCAGTTCGACGTAATAGTCGTTCCTGGTGGCCCGGGACAGAATGACCTGATGGCCGACGAGATGCTGCTTGCCTTCTTGCGCCGCCAAGCCAAAGGGGCGAAATGGATGACTTCCGTGTGCACGGGTTCGTTGCTGCTGGCGGCTGCTGGCGTGCTGACAGGCTACAAGGCGACCACCCATTGGATGTCGCTGGACTATCTCAGGCTCTTTCCGGTAGACGTAACGCCCGACCGTGTTGTTGTTGATCGCAACCGCGTCACGGGCGGCGGTGTGACCTCCGGCGTTGATTTTGGCTTCGTGCTACTGCAATTGCTCCGCGGCGAGCAACCCGCTAAGCTTGTTCAACTCCTTCTCGAGTATGACCCCGCTCCCCCTTTTCGCAGTGGACATCCCAACGTGGCGTCACAGGCCACCGTCGACGCCGCCCGAGAATTGGCAGCGCCCATGCTTGTGAAACGAGCGGCCGCTGCGCTTGCCGCCGCGCAGCGACTGCAAGCAGACCGGCCACCGGCGCCGTAGTGGTGGCTTTATTCGGCTGATGCAAATTTCCAGCCCGTCGAACTCGGTGATGGAGCGCAGCCCGCTCCCTTCGCCCGGTTGGTGGCTGGCCACGGTGGTGCTGGTCACGCTGAACCTGCGCCCGTTCCTCACCGCCATCGGTCCGCTGGCCCCGGCCATCGAGGCGCACACCGGCATGAGCCTGCAGGCGCTCGCCTGGCTCACGATGTTGCCGATGGCGCTGATGGGCGCGGGCACCTGGCTGGCGCCGGCGGTGTTGCGGCGCCTCGGTGAACGGCCCGCGATGACGCTAGCGCTGGCGCTGATTGCGCTCGGCTGCGCGCTGCGCCTGGTAGCGCTGCTGCCGGCGCTGCTGATCGGCACCGCGGCCTTGTGCGGCGCGGGCGTGGCGCTGGTGCAGGGCATGCTGCCGGGGCTGATCAAGCTGCACACGCCGCGGCGCGTCGCGCCGATGATGGGTCTGTACTCGGCGTCGCTGATGGTGGGCGGCGCCTTCGGCGCGCAGCTCTCGCCGCTGGCGATGCGCTGGGGTCTGGGCTGGCAGGCGGCGCTGGCGCTGTGGGCCGCGCCCGCGCTGCTGGCGCTGGGCCTGGCTTGGCATACGCTGGGGGCGATGGCGCGCCACGCCGCGCCGGGGTCGGCGAGCGGCGCGGACACCGGCTGGCTGCTGCGCCGCGGGCGCAGCTGGCTGCTCGTCGTGACCTTCGGCCTGATGAACGGCGGCTACGCGATCGTCGTCGCGTGGCTCGCGCCGCACTACCAGGAGCTGGGCTGGAGCGCGCCCAGCAGCGGCCTGCTGGTGGCCGTGCTGTCGCTGGCGCAGGCGGCCGCGGCGCTCACGCTGCCGGCCCTGGCGGCACGCCGGCTCGACCGCAGGCCCTGGATGTGGTTCGCGCTGGGCTGTCAGGCGCTGGGCTTTGCGATGCTCGCGTGGCGGCCGCTGGCCGCCCCGATGGCGACGGCGATCGTGCTCGGCATCGGCCTCGGCGGCTGCTTCGCGCTGATCATGGTGGTGGCGCTGGACCACCTGCACCAGCCGCAGCAGGCCGGCGCGCTGAACGCGCTGATGCAGGGCGGCGGCTTCATCATCGCCGCGCTGGCGCCGTGGGTGATGGCGGGCCTGCACCAGATCACCGGCGGTTTCAACGCGGGCTGGCTGACCCAGTTCGGCGCGGTGCTGGTGGTCGCGGCGCTGGTGACGCGGCTCGCGCCGGCGCACTATGACCGGGTGATGCGGGCGCCGGCTGCGCCGCACGCCGATCAACGGGCTGCGGAGCCGACTCCATGAGCCAACCCCCAGAGGTGCGGGCCGCGACCCGCCCCGACCGCCTGCGCGGCGAAACGGCCGAGCAGAAGGCCGAGCGTCAGAGCCCGGCCGAGCAGGCGCGGGTGGCGCTGGCGGTGCTCGGCATCGTCTATGGCGACCTGGGCACCAGCGCGATCTATTCGCTGCACGCGGTGTTCACCGGCGGCTCGGGGCGCCTTGCACCCGACCCGGTCAGCGTGATGGGCGTCGTGTCGCTGATGTTCTGGACGCTCATCATCGTGGTGTCGCTGAAATACATGGCCTTCGTCCTGCGCGCCGACAACCGGGGCGAGGGCGGCACTTTCGCGCTGATCGCGCTGCTGCGGCCGTGGCGCCACATCGATCGGCCGCAGCGCCGCGCGCTGGTGCTGCTCGGGCTCGCCGGCGCATCGATGCTGTACGCCGGCATCATGATCACGCCGGCGATCTCGATCCTGAGCGCGGTCGAGGGCTTGCAGATCGCGTCGCCGGGGATGTCGCATTACGTGGTGCCGGCGACGATCGCGCTGCTGGTCGCGCTGTTCGCGGTGCAGCGCTTCGGCACGGCACGCATCGGCGCGGCGTTCGGGCCGATCATGACGCTGTGGTTCGTCGCGATCGGGGCGCTTGGGGTGTGCGGCATTGCGCAGGCGCCGCAGGTGCTGGCCGCCGTCGATCCTCGGCACGCGGTGGCGTTCTTCCGCCGCGACGGGTTCGCCGCATTCGTGATCCTGTTCGCGGTGTTCCTGGTCACCACCGGCGCCGAGGCGATGTACGCGGACATCGGTCACTTCGGGCGCCGGCCGATCCGTCGGGTGTGGTTCTTCTTCGTGCTGCCGGCGCTGCTGCTGAACTATTTCGGGCAGGCGGCGATGCTGCTGCACGGCCCGGGCGCGGTGGCGCAGCCGTTCTTCCACCTCGCGCCGCCGTGGCTGCTGGTCCCGCTGGTGGTGCTGGCGACGCTGGCCACGATCATCGCATCGCAGGCGACGATCTCGGGGGCGTTCTCGATGACGCGACAGGCGGCGCAGCTCGGCATGATGCCGCGCTCGCGCGTGGTGCAGACCTCGGAGGAGACTTCGGGGCAGGTGTACGTGCCATTGGTGAACTGGGTGCTGATGGCGGCGGCGATCGTTCTGGTCGTGCTGTTCCGCAGTTCCGACCGGCTGGCCAGCACCTACGGCATCAGCGTCAGCACCGCGATGGTCGTCACCACCGTGCTCGCGTTCTTCGTCGCGCGTGAGCGCGGCCGCTGGCCGCTCGCGGGGGCGCTGCTGTTCCTGGTGGGGTTTCTGCTCGTCGATCTGGCGTACTGGGGATCGAACGTGTTGCAGATCGTGCATGGCGGCTGGTTTCCGGTGCTGGTGGGGGCTTTGTTCTTCATCGTGATGTCGACCTGGCGCCGCGGCGGCGAGTTGCTGGCACGCCAGGCCGACAAGGACGCGATGTCCGTCGGCGACTTCGCGAAACAACTCGAGCACGATGCGGTCGCGCGCGTGCCGGGCACCGCGATCTTCCTCACGTTGCGCCTGGGCGATACGCCGCCGGCGCTCGGCCATCACGTCGAACGCAATCACGCGCTGCAGCGGCAGGTGGTGCTGCTCACGGTGTTGAGCGAAGACGTGCCGCGCACCAGCGGCGACGAGCGGCTGCAACTGGTGGGGCTGGCCGAAGGCTTCTACCGCGTCGTGCTGCGCTACGGCTACATGCAGCAGCCCAACGTGCCGTCCGAACTGGCCAACTGCAAGGCGCTGGGGTTGAAGATCGACCTGAAGGAGGCGACCTACTATATCGAGCGCCTGTCGCCGGTCAGCGCGGGCGGTCGCCAGCGCGGCATGGCACGCTGGCGCGACCGCCTGCTGGGGGTTCTGATGCGCAATTCGATCGACGCCACCACCGGCTACCAGATCCCGAGCGACCAAGTGGTGGAGTTGGGCTTGCGCGTGCGTATCTGACGTGCCGGCGGTCAGTGGCCACGGCGCGTCGGCTTACCCGGCAGGTGAGGCGCCGTGTGTGGTGCACCGGCCGGCGGAGCGGGGGCCTCATGCGCGCCATCGTCGAACCGGAAGCGCCCGAACAGCAGCTTGGCCATCAGCAGCAGCAGCACCTCGGCGCCGATCACCAGCAGCAGGCGGCCGAGCCGCTGCTGGTCGTCCAGCAGGTAGTTGCTGCACAGCCGATCCGGCGACGCGAGGTAGAGCCAGCCGAGCCGAAAGCAGGTCGCGACGAATTCCATGAAGAACACGCCGCGCACGACGAAGCCCATGCGCGGCCACGACAGGCCGAGCGGCAGGCCGATCAACAGCGGCACGCTCACGAACTTGGCGGCGGCGACCCAGCGGATATCGACCGCCGCGTCGAGCGCGCGCGGCAGCATCCACAGCAGCGCGACCATGGACGCCAGCACCAGACCGGTCACGCCGCCGGTGTTCCAGTCGGCGACGGCGTCTGCGGCGCGGCGCGGCAGCGCGCCGGCAAGCCACCAGCCGATCGCGACCAGCAGCGGGATCTGCATCAGCATCTGCAAGGTCATCGACGCTTCGAGCAGCGGCCGCAGCGGTGGCGCTGCGAGTAGCGCGCAGGCGAGCAGCGCGAGCGCGCCACGGCGAAGCGCCGGATGCATCACGTGCCGATCCTTTTCTGCAGCGATGCGGCGATGGCCCGCGGGTCGCCGCTGTCGAGGATGTCGACCAGGCGGCCCGTCGGATCGACGACCGCGAGCGAGACGTTGTGCACGAAGCCGCCGAGGCCGTCGGGCACGGCTTTCAGGCCGAAATTCTGCGTGACCGCAGTCAGCGCGGCGGCGTTCGCCGGGCGCGCCGCGGTCCAGCCGGCGCCGCGGTCGCCGAAGCGCTGCCGGTATGCGCGCAGCGCGGCCGGGTCGTCGTGCGCCGGGTCGAAGCTGATGCTCAGCAGCGCGACGCGGTTGCTAGCGATCGGCGCGGCGAGCAGGCCCTGCAGCTGCGCGAACTCGCCGCCGAGCGCCGAGCAATAGGTCTCGCAGCGGGTGTAGACGAAGTCGATCAGCAGCCAGCGGCCGCGGTAAGCGGACAGCTGTAGCGCCACGCCGCGGTCGCTCTCGAGCGCGATCGCGGGCAGCAGCCGCGGATGCGCGCGCACGTCCTGCCGGCGTGCGGTCTCGGTGGTGAACGCCCGGAAGCCGTTGGTCGCGGCCGCCAGCGCGAGCACGCCGGCGGCAGCGAGCGCGAGGCTAGCGAGCAGGGTGCGCAGCGCGCGCATCGGGGTTCGCGCGCAGCAGGCCGAGCGCGATGCGCGCCATGAAGTACAGCATCGCGAGCACGACCAGCAACGCGCCGATCGCACCCATGTGGTCGGTGCCCTGCCATTCGGGCAGGTGCGTCGCCATGCGGCGCGCGACGCTCAGGTGCCCGGCGTCGAGGAACGCGAACGTGAAGATCAGCCCGCCGAGCAGGTACAGCGGAAAGCCGATGCGATCCGCGCCGGAGTTCGGCGGCGCATGCTCGCGACTGCCGATCACGTGGTAGATCAGCGCCAGCGCCATCGGCAGCACGCCGAGCAGCAGGTAGAAGTGGAAATGCCCGGGCACCCACTGCGTGTTGTGCATCACGCGGTTGATCGCGATCGTGCCGTCCAGGATCGCCGGGACGATGCCCGCGGCCCAGCCGAACATCGCCAGCACCATCAGCCGCGACGGCATGGTCCAGCGCATGCCGGATCGGTGGATGTTGGTCAGCGCGCCCCAAGCGGTGATGAGGAAGACCGAGAAACCGGCGCCGTACGACACGATCTGGCCCATGATCGCCAGCCAGCGCGGCTGCGCGTAATCCATCAGCAGGTGGTGCGGGAACACGACGATCACGAACACGCAGCTCGCCGCCCAGGACCAGAGGAACGGCCGCGAGATCGGGTACGGCCGCCCGGTGTAGCGCGGCAGCAGTTCGTACACAGCGATCACCGCCATGTAGATCGTCGCGTTGATGTACATGTGGCCGAACCAGTAGATCAGGTTCTTCATCACCAGCGCATTGAACGCGATCTGCGGGTCGGCGACGTCGATCAGGCTCAGCACCAGCACGACTGCGCCGGCGAGGATGCCGAGCACGTTCGCGATGATCACCATCGTGCTCGCGACCACCGCTTTCGGGTGGTTCGGATCGATTTCGCCGCCGAACAGCCACTGCAGCCCGAGCGCGCGGCCCAGGTTGCCGAAGCGCTGGATGATGGCCCAGGCCGCATCCAGGTAGAACAGCAGCATGCCGACGCCGATCAGCAGATAGCCGACCAGGAACCACGCCGCCGCCCCGCCGCTCCACATCGCCATCGCGTGCACCGGCAGCGGGTACAGAAAGGTCCACAGCGCCGCGTAGCCGCCGAGGAACACCGCGCCGATGATGCACAGCGCGCCGAGCAGGAACAGCAGGTAGTTCGCCAGAAATGCCCACAGGTGCAGCTTCACGTACTTGCGCAGGAAGAACCACATCACGGCGGTCGTCACCATGCCCATCGTGCCGACCATCCCGGCGCCGTGCATCGACAGCAGCTGGTAGAACAGGTTCGGCGGCACCGACATCCATTCGCCCTGCGCGGTGCGCATGACCAGGCCGATCAGCATCATCAGCACGAACAGCACGACCGCGCTGACGGCGTAGAGGTTGAACGCGGCGCGTTCGCCCCGGGGCAGCCGCTCGTCGTCCGGATACATCGTCATCGTTGCCATGTCAGCCTCCGGTCGGATTCGTCACGTCGAACTCGGTCACCATCGGCGCGTGGCCGAGGCCGCAGTACTCGAGGCAGCGCACCATGTACTTGCCGGGCGCGGTGAAGGTGTAGAGGATCTTGTTGTCGAACCCCGGCATCGCCTGCGTCTGGATCGCAATGCGGCCGTCGGGCGCGTAGATCGCGAAGCCATGGTTCACGTCCGCGCTGGTCACGCGAAACTCGACCGGCGAGCCGGTCACCAGATGCAGCGTGTCGCCGGCGGGCTGCCCTTCGATGCTCATCTGCCACGACCATTGCCGGCCCACCACGTTGACGACCTGGCTCGCGGCCAGCGGCCCGCTTTGCGCGGGGATCGGGAAGCTGTGCAGCGTCCCATAGCTGGCGCCGAGGAAGCCGAGCAGCAGAATGATGAACAGCGTCAGCCGCCATCGGGCCGAGCGCCGATTGATGCCGCGCACCGCATCCGCGTCGGCAGGCCGGCCCACCTGCGAGATGATGTAGAGAAACCCGAGGGCAACCAGCCCCATGCCGACTAAGGCAATCACCCATACGACGTTCTGGTAGACCATGGAGTTCACCGCAGAGTGACCAAGATGGCTACATGTAAGACGGTTCGTTACCAGTTGTCAATAGAAGATGTACTAAAAATGCAGGATATTGCGGCGCAACAATCGGCGGGGCCGACATGACGCGTCTCGCCAAGGCGGTGATGGTGCTCGGCACCAGCAGCGGCGCGGGCAAGAGTTGGCTCGCGACCGCGCTGTGCCGGCACTACGCGCGCCGCGGCCTCAAGGTCGCGCCGTTCAAGGCGCAGAACATGAGCAACAACGCGAGGGTTGTGGCCGGCCCCTCACCCCAGCCATCTCCCCAAAGGGGCGAGGGGGCAAATTTCGCACAGGGCCGGCTCCCGACGGATGCGGCCATGAGCGTCCAACCAGTGGGCGAGGGAGCGGATACCGCGCAGGGCCGGCTCCCTCTCCCGCGGGCGGGAGAGGGTTGGGGTGAGGGCGGCGAGATCGGCGCGGCGCAGTACTTCCAGGCGCTGGCCGCGCGCGCCGAGCCCGAGGTGCGGATGAACCCGCTGTTGCTCAAGCCCGAACGCGACACGCACAGCCAGGCGGTGTTGCTCGGGCAGGTCGATCCGGCGCTGACCGCGCTGCCCTGGCGCGAGCGCGGTGCATGGGCCTGGCCGCGCATCGCCGCCGCGCTCGACGGGCTACGCGCCGAACACGACCTCGTCGTGATCGAAGGCGCCGGCTCGCCGGCCGAGATCAACCTGATGGCCAGCGACATCGTGAACCTGCGCATCGCGCGGCATGCGGATGCGCGCTGCCTGCTGGTCGCCGACGTCGACCGCGGCGGCGCGTTCGCGCACCTGTACGGCACCTGGGCGCTGCTGCCCGAAGCCGACCGCGCGCGAATTCGCGGCTTCGTGCTGAACAAGTTCCGCGGCGACCCCGGCCTGCTCGCGCCCGCGCCCGAGCAACTTCGGCTGCTCACCGGCATTCCGACGGTGGCGACGATCCCGATGCTGCCGGACCATGGCCTGCCCGAGGAAGACGGATTCTTTCCCCCTCTCCCGCTTGCGGGAGAGGGCGGGGGTGAGGGCTGCGGCGGCCCCTCACCCCCAACCTCTCCCCGGAGGGGTGAGGGCGAGCGCGGGCGCGGCGGCGATGCCCGCGCCGGATCGGCCGGCGCCATGCCCTCACCCCAACCCTCTCCCAGGGGGAGAGGGAGTAGGACGATCGCGATCGTCGCGTACCCGCGCATCAGCAACCTCGACGAATTCCAGCCGCTCGCGAACTTGGGGCGCGTATGCCTGCTGTGGGCGCGCGGCGCGGCCGATCTGGCGCGGGCCGACTGGGTGATTCTGCCCGGCTCCAAGCACACGAGCAGCGACCTGGCGTGGCTGCGCGCGCGAGGTCTGGACCGCGCGCTCATCGAGCACGCGGCGCGCGGCGGCGCGGTGCTCGGCGTCTGCGGCGGGCTGCAGATGCTGGGCGAGGCGCTGGTCGACCCGCACGGCATCGACGGCAACGCGCCTGGCCTGGGCCTGCTGCCGCTGGTCACGCGGTTCGAGCCGGCGAAGACGGTGCGGCGCCGCGCCGCTGCGTTCGGCGCGCTGCGCGGGCCGTGGCAGGCGCTGTCAGGCGTTGCGCTGCGCGGCTACGAGATTCACCAGGGCCAGACGGTGCAGCACCAGGCGATGGCCGCCGCCGGCGACATTGCGCAACCGGTGCTGCCGGACGGCCTGGCTTGGCAGAACGCCGCGGGTAACGTGCTCGGCCTGTACCTGCACGGCCTGTTCGAGGAACCGGCCGTGCTGCGCGCGCTGTTCGGCGCCGAGGCGCAGACGCTGGAGACCGTGTTCGACCGTCTTGCGGATTGCATCGAGAAACAGTTCGCGCCCGGCGTGCTCGATGCGCTGATCGAGTGACCGCGCGGCATGCCCCTCACAGCCGCAGGCAGTGAAACGCCTGCGTGCGGTACGGGAAAACGACCTCGCCCTGCCCGCGCAGCGCCGGGTGCGTCGCGATCAACTCCTCCAGTTGCCCACGCACTGCTGCCTTGTCCGCGGGTGGCAGCGCGGCGATGAAGCTGACCGACAGGAAGCGCTCGACGATCACCCGCTGCGGCGGCCCAACATGGGTGTGCGTGAAGCGCTGTTCGACCAGCTCGCCGAAACCCGGATGCGGGAACGGCCGGCGCCATGTGCCGCTGTGAAAACGCGGCGCGTCGCCTTCGTACGGCGTGATGATGCGAGTGATCTGTGCGACCCAGTCGACCGATTCGTCGCGCACGTTCCACACCAGGCCGAGCCGGCCGCCGGGTTTGAGCACGCGCCGGAATTCGTCCAGCGCCTCCTTCGATGCGAACCAGTGGAACGCCTGCGCGCAGGTCAGCGTGTCCAGCGACTCGCTCCGCAGCGGGATCGCCTCGGCGCTGCCGGCAAGCGCTCGTACCTCGGGTAGCAGCGCCTGCAGTTGCGCACGCATCGCGGCGACCGGCTCGATCGCGATCACCTGTGTGCCGGCTTTCTCGAGCAGCCGCGTGAACTTGCCGGTGCCGGCGCCGACGTCGGCCACGGTGCGGCCGGGGCCGAGCGCCAAAGGCCCAGCCAGCCAGCCCGTCAGCGCTGCGGGATAGTCGGGTCGGCCCTGCTCGTAGGTGCCGGCTTCACGGCCGAAGCCCAGCTCTGCGGCGCGGTGCACGGAGGTCATGCGGTTCGAATTCCGTCGGTGGATTGCTTGAACGAATCGCATCGTGCCACGCCCGGCAGTGCTCTGCAGACGCACGCCGTTTGCCTTTTCGCGCGGCGAAGCGGACGATAGCGACGATGAGTCATGGCCGCAGCGAATCGGGCGAAAGAGCAGAGCCCGACAAAGAACCCAGCGGAAAGCCGAACGAGCATCGGCCGCAGCACGCGGCGACGCTGGACGCTGCGGCGCTGGCCGAGTTGCAGCAATGGGTCGGCCGCAGCGAAACGCTGCAGGGCGAGATCAGCGCCGCGCCGCTTGCCGGCCTGTCCGCAGCGCTCGATCGGGACGAACCGGAACCGGTAGCTGGCACGCCGCTGCCACCGCTCGCGCATTGGCTGTATTTTTTGCCGCATGCGCGCCAGAGCGAACTCGGGCCCGATGGGCACCCGAGGCGCGGCGGCTTTCTGCCGCCGGTGCCGCTGCCGCGTCGCATGTGGGCCGGCGGGCGGCTCGCGTGGGAGCCGGGCAATCCGCTTTGCGTCGGCGATGCGGCGACGCGCGTGTCGACCGTTGCGTCCGTCGAGCACAAGCGCGGGCGCAGCGGCGACCTGGTGTTCGTGCGGGTAGCGCACGTGCTTGGCAACGCCAGCGGCCCGTGCCTGACCGAGGAGCACGACATCGTGTACCGCGCCGCCGCCGCGGCGGCGCACGAGCCCCAGGGCTCGTCCGTCGCGCCGACCGCGGCCGACGCGGATGCGCCGTGGCGGCGCGAGATCGTGCCCGATGCGGTACTGCTGTTCCGCTATTCGGCGCTGACCTTCAACGGCCACCGCATCCACTACGACCAGCGCTACGTGACCGAGACGGAAGGCTACCCGGGCCTGGTCGTGCACGGCCCGCTGATCGCGACGCTGCTCGCCGATCTGGTGCGGCGCGAGATGCCGCAGGCGTTCATGCGGCGCTTCGAATTTCGCGCGCTGCGGCCGACCTTCGTCACCGAACGGCGCGATGCAATGGCCGTGCGCGGCCGCCCGTCGGCCGACGGGCACAGCGCTCGGCTGTGGGCCGTTGACCACGAAGGGTGGCTGACGATGCAGGCGACAGCCGATCTGGAGTGAGAGCGGGCGCTGCATCCGACGAAAGTTCGAAAGAAATCACGTGATAACCCATATGTCGTATACATATCATGCTATTTAATCGATAGTGAACCGAGTCCATTGAACTGATTGCAATGACGATACCTTCCGACGAACGCCACCCCGAGATCCGCGACGCGGTGCGCGCGCTGTGCGCGCAATTCCCCGACGCCTACCACCGCGGCATCGCCGCGGCGCGCGGCTATCCCGAGGAGTTCGTCGCCGCGTTGACGCAGGCCGGATGGCTCGCCGCGATGATTCCGCAGCAGTACGGCGGCTCGGGCCTGGGCCTGTCGGAAGCGAGCGTGGTGATGGAGGAGATCAACCGCGCGGGCGGCAACGCCGGCGCCTGCCACGGCCAGATGTACAACATGGGCACGCTGCTGCGCCACGGCAGCGAGCGGCAGAAGCAGTTCTGGCTGCCGAAGATCGCGAGCGGCGAATGGCGGCTGCAGAGCATGGCCGTGACCGAGCCCGGCAGCGGCACCGACACGACGGCGATCAAGACCGCCGCGCTGCGGCGCGGCGACCGCTATGTGGTCAACGGCCAGAAGGTCTGGATCAGCCGCGTGCAGCACAGCGACTGGATGATCCTGCTCGCGCGCACGACGCCGCTGGCCGAGGTCGCGAAGAAGAGCGAGGGCCTGTCTATCTTCATGGTCGATCTGCGTGAGGCGATGGGCGCCGGCCTCACGGTGCGGCCGATCCCGAACATGGTCGATCACGAGACGAACGAGCTGTTCTTCGAGAACCTGGAGATCCCGGCCGAGAACCGGATCGGCGACGAAGGCAAGGGCTTTCGCTACATCCTCGACGGGCTGAACGCCGAGCGCACGCTGATCGCGGCCGAATGCATAGGCGACGGCTACTGGTTCCTGGACCGGGTGACGAAGTACGCGCGCGAGCGCGTGGTGTTCGGCCGTCCCATCGGGCAGAACCAGGGCGTGCAGTTTCCGATCGCCGAGAGCTGGATCGAGGTCGAGGCCGCGAACCTGATGCGCTGGCAGGCGTGCGAGCGTTTCGACGCGCACCAGCCCTGCGGCGCGCAGGCGAACATGGCGAAATACCTCGCGGCCAAGGCGAGCTGGGAGGCTGCGAATGCCTGCCTGCAGTTCCACGGCGGCTTCGGCTTCGCCGACGAATACGACGTGGAGCGCAAGTTCCGCGAGACGCGGCTGTACCAGGTCGCGCCGATCTCGACGAACCTGATCCTGTCGTATGTCGCCGAGCATGTGCTCGGGCTGCCGAGGTCGTTTTGATGAACGGCAGCGGCGAACCGCGCGGATCACGGCCTCGGCCGCTAGCCGGCATCACCGTCGTCGCGCTAGAGCACGCGATCGCCGCGCCGTTCTGCTCGCGCCAGCTCGCCGACCTCGGCGCGCGTGTCATCAAGATCGAACGTCCCGGCGTCGGCGACTTCGCGCGCGCGTACGACGATAGGGTGAACGGCCTGGCCTCGCATTTCGTCTGGACCAATCGCGGCAAGGAGAGCCTGACGCTGGACCTGAAGCAGCCGGACGCGCTCGCGCTGCTGATGCAACTGGTCTCGCGTGCCGACGTGCTGGTGCAAAACCTCGCGCCGGGCGCGGCGGCGCGCATGGGACTCGGCTTCGACGCGCTGCACGCGGCGCATCCGCTTCTCGTCGTCTGCGACATTTCCGGCTACGGCGACGACCCAGAGCGCCCCGGCCCGTACCGCGACAAGAAGGCGTACGACCTGCTGATCCAGAGCGAGGCGGGGTTCCTGTCGGTCACCGGCACGCAGGAGGCGCCGGCGAAGGCGGGTTGCTCGATCGCCGACATCGCGGCCGGCATGTACGCGTTCAGCGGCGTGCTGTCGGCATTGCTGCTGCGCGCGAAGACCGGCGAGGGCAGCCGGGTCGATGTCGCTATGCTGGAGGCGCTCGGCGAATGGATGGGCTTTCCGATGTACTACGCGTACCAGGGCGCCGAGCCACCGGCGCGCAGCGGCGCGAGCCACGCGAGCATCTATCCGTACGGGCCGTTTCCCGCCGGCGACGGCGGCACCGTGATGCTGGGCCTGCAGAACGAGCGCGAATGGGGGGCATTCTGCGAACGGGTGCTGGGCGACGCCGCACTCGCGACCGATCCGCGCTTCGACAAGAACACCGCACGCAGCGCGAACCGCGATGCGCTGCACCGCATCATCGTCGAGCGTTTTGCGACGCTTTCCACCAGCGAGGTGGAAGCGCGGCTCGATGCGGCGCAGATCGCCCATGCGCGGGTGAACGACATGGCCGGTCTCTGGGCGCATCCGCAGCTTGCCGCGCGCGAGCGCTGGCGTTTCGTCGACACCAGCGCGGGCGCGGTGCCGGCGCTGCTGCCGCCGGCGCAGAGCAGCGCGTTCGACTGCCGCATGGACGCGGTGCCGGCGCTGGGCGAGCACACCGACGCGATCCTGCGCGAACTCGGTTGCGACGATGCGCGCATCGCGGCGCTGCGCGCGGCCCGCGTGATCTGAGACCACCCCCAGGCTGCGCGCACTTCGTGTCGCTTCGCCTACCCCCTGCGAGGGGGCACCGCCAGCAGCCGGGCGAAGCCCGCTCCGCGGCGATCGCTGGCTTGGCCTGCTCCGCGGCCTTTGGTGCCGTGGCGCTTCATGTGTCGCGGGTGACGCGACGCACCATGAAAAGCGGAACAGATCAGGCTGAAGCGTCCATAGAATATTCACACGTTGCTATCGTTACGATAGCGGCGTCGGCGTCTTGTCCGGGTAGTCGCACCAGCGCGCGACGCCGCATTGCCAGCACAGCGGCCGGCGCGCGAGGCACACATAGCGGCCGTGCAGGATCAGCCAGTGGTGCGCATCGGCCGCGTAGGCCGGCGGCACGCGTTCCAGCAACCGCAGTTCGACCGCGAGCGGCGTCTTGCCGGGCGCGAGGCCGGTGCGGTTCGCGACGCGGAAGATATGCGTGTCGACCGCCATCGTCGGCTCGCCGAACGCGACGTTCAGCACCACGTTCGCGGTCTTGCGGCCGACGCCGGGCAGCGCCTCCAGTTCTTCGCGCGTGCGCGGTACTTCGCCGCCGTGGCGCTCGATCAGGATGCGGCAGGTGTCGATCAGGTGCCGCGCTTTCGCGTGATACAGGCCGATGGTCCGGATGTAGCCTTCGAGCCCTTGCAGCCCCAGGTCGAGGATGGCCTGCGGCGTGTTCGCGGCCGGGAACAGGCGCCGCGTCGCCTTGTTCACGCCGACGTCGGTCGCCTGCGCCGACAGCAGCACCGCGCACAGCAGTTCGAACACGCTGGTGTATTCGAGTTCGCTCGCCGGCTGCGGGTTCGCGGCGCGCAGGGTGGCAAAGAAGGCTTCGACGGCGGCGGCATTCATGGCCGCCAGTGTAGGGGAGCGCGCGCCGCAGATCGACGCGCTGCGTCACGTCGCGCGGTTGCGCGCCGCTCGATCGTTCGTCACGCCGCGTCGCCGGCAATCACGCGGTCGCGTCTCGGGTTTCATCGTTGTGCGACATTTTCGGCTGCCTTGCCCGATTCGTACCAGCGGCGATAGGCGGGCTGCGTCGGTTGACTGTGCGGCGCTGCGCTGCGAGCACGAGCGGCAGGCCGCCGAACCGCGGCGGGGAATTCTCGCGGAGGAACAACGATGGCACAGAGCGCGCAGCAGCATCCAGCGGCACCGACCGGTGCGGGCAGCACGGCCGGGGACGAACGCGCGTTGTCCGCCGTCTTCACCGCTTACACGGTCTGCGCGACGCTGTGGCTGCTGTTCGCGACCGCGGTCGGCCTCCTTCTCGCGTTCAAGTTCGGTGCGCCGGATTTCTGGGCCGAGAAGTACCTGACCTTCGGCCGCCTGCGCCCGATCCACACCAACGACACCTTTTACGGCTGGGCCAGCATCGCGCTGGTCGGACTCGCGTACTACGTCGCCGCGCGCAGTTGCGGCACGAAGCTGTACAGCACCAAGCTCGCGTGGATCGGCCTGGCGCTGTTCAACCTCGCGGCGATCGCGGGGACGATCGCGCTCGACCTCGGCTACAACTGGGGCGACCTCGAATACCGCGAGTGGCCATGGCCGATCCGGCTGATCTTTCTCGCGGCGCTCTTAGTGACCGGCTGGAACCTGATCGCCACGGTGGCGCGGCGCACCGCCGACGACATCTACCTCTCGAACTGGTACACGATCGGCGCGGTGCTGTGGACCTGCATCATCGCGCTGGTCGCGGTGCTGCCGTGGTACCAGGTCGGGCTCGGACAGGTCGCGATCTCCGGCTACTACATGCACAACGCGGTCGGCATGTGGTTCACGCCGCTGGCGCTCGGCGTGTTCTATTACGCGATCCCGAAGCTGCTGAGCCGGCCGATCTATTCGTACGCTTTGGGCGTGTTCGCGTTCTGGACCAATCTGCTGTTCTACCCGCTGCTCGGCGCGCACCACTTCCTGTTCAGCCCGCTGCCCTGGTGGCTGCAGACCACCGCGATCGTGTGCAGCGTCGCGATGCTGGTGCCGGTCTGGGGCGGCAGCGCAAACTACCTGCTGACGATGCGCGGGCGCACCCGCGACATGATCCATTCGTATCCGCTGATGTTCATCTTCGTCGGCGTGATCGGCTATCTGGTCGGCTCGACGCAGGGCACGCTCGAGGCGTTCCGTTCGATGCAGGCAATCTGGCACCTGACCAACTTCACCGTCGGCCATTCGCACCTGACGATGTACGGCTTCATCAGCTTCGCGGCGTGGGGCGGGATCTATGCGCTGCTGCCGCTGGCGACCGGCAAGAGTGCCAGCCGGTTGGGCCTGACGCTGCATTTCTGGATGGCAGTGGTCGGCAGCTTCATCTACGTGATTTCGCTGTCGATCGGCGGCACGATCCAGGGGCTGGACTGGGTGGACGGCAAGCCGTTCATCCAGTCGGTGGTCGACATGCAGCCGTACTACGTGTGGCGCGGCGTCGGCGGACTGCTGATGTTCCTCTCGCACCTCGTGTTCGCGTGGAACGTGTGGCGCATGACGGCGGGCCGGACCGGCGATGCGGCGTCGCCGATCCTCGCACCCGCTGGGGAGGTCGCGGCATGAGGAAGCTGATCCTGATCGCCGGCGGCGCGCTCGCGATCTACATCGTCATCGTGCTGGCGATCGCGGTGATCCCGGCGATCGAGCTGTCGAAGACGCCGGCCGGGCCCGGCGTGCAGCCGCTCAGCCCGCTGCAACTGGAAGGCCGCAAGGTGTTCGCATCGAACGGCTGCGACTACTGTCACACGCAGCAGGTGCGCCCGCTGGGCGAGGACAAGGAATTCGGGCGCCCGTCCGCGCCGGGCGACTTCGCGTACCAGACGCCGGAACTGCTGGGGTCCGAGCGCACCGGCCCGGACCTGACGAACGTCGGTGTCACGAAATCCAGCGACGTCTGGCAGTACATCCATCTGTACGACCCGCGCGCGGTGGTGCCCGAGTCGATCATGCCGAACTTCAAGTTCCTGTTCGAAGTGCTGCCGGCGCTGCCGCCGGGCGAGACCGCGGTGCCGGTGCCGGCCGCGTTCGCGCCGAAGCAGGGCGTGGTCGTGCCGACGCAGCAGGCGAAGGCGCTGGTCGCGTACCTGTTGTCGCTGAAGCAGCCGCCCATCCCCGGCTATCAGACGACGAGCGCCACGGGCGGCGCGCCGGCCGCTTCGCCGCCGGCGGCAATGACCGCGGCGGCGACGGCGCCAGGCGCAGCACCCGCGGCCGGCTTCGCCTACGACGCGGCAAGAGGCCAGGCGCTGTTCACCTCCAGTTGCGCCGCCTGCCATCAGGCGACCGGCGAAGGCATCCCCGGCGCGTTCCCGCCGCTGAAGGGCAATGGCGCGGTGAACGACGCGGACGCTACGCTGCACATCCACACCGTGCTGTTCGGTGCGCATGGCGTGACCATCGGCGGCGTCGCCTACGGCGGCGCGATGCCGCCGTTCGGCGGGCAGCTCAGCGACGCCGACATCGCGACGATCATCGACTACGAACGCAGTTCGTGGGGCAACCATGCAAAGCAGGTCACGCCGGCCGAGGTGGCTGCGGTACGTGCGAAAGGGCAGTGAGGCGCAGTGCGCGGAGGGTGCGATGGGCGAACACATGATCATGGGGCCGTTCTGGGGCAATGTCGCGATCGTCGTGGTGACCGGCGCGATAACGATAGCCTGCTTCGTCGCGATGTTCTGGATGCTGCTGCGCCCCGGCGAGCGGGATCCGCAGCACGTGAAGTACGACATCCTGCGTCCGGACCGCTGAAGGAGTTGCCCGCCATGTCCGCATCCAAACCGCATGTCCGCGTCTTTGTCGACGACGATCCCGAGCCGCTGATCGACCACGAGCTGCCGACCGCGTTGACACTCGACACCCGCAAGCTGGCCGACGGCCCGCATCGACTGATCATCCGCGCCGAAGACCAGAGCGGCGCCGAAGGCGTCGAGGAGATTCCGTTCCACGTGCAGAACGGCCCCGGCATCCTGGTGTCGGGCCTGCGTCCGGGCGCGACGCGGCGCGGTACGCTGCACCTGAGCGTCGATGCGTTCAGCACCGACGACCCGTTCGACCCGCGCCGCGCCGAGGCGCGCTCGTCGATCCCGGTCTGGGTCTGGGTGCTGTGCCTGTTCGTCGTCGCCTGGGCCGTCTGGTACGCCGCGCGCATGTGGGAAGTTCCCGCGCAGTACGCGCATACCCCGACCTACGGTGCGCCGCCGGCCGCGACGGCGCCGGCGACGAAGTAGCGCGCGGCCCGCGCCGCGCAGGCAAGCTGCGCCGGAATTGACGACAATGCCGGGACATTTCCTGGATACGAACCATGACCCTGCCCTTTGCCGACCGGCTGAACAACGTAGAAACCTCCGCGATCCGTGAACTGTTCAAGCTGCTCGGCAAGCCCGGCATCATCAGCTTTGCCGGGGGCTTCCCCGACAGCGCGATGTTCGACGTGGAAGGAATCGGCGAGGCGGTGAACCAGGCGCTGGCCGATGATCCCGGCGCTGCATTGCAATACGGCGCGACCGAGGGCTTCGATCCGCTGCGCGAGCAGTTGGCCGCGTTCATGCAGGCGAAGGGCGTGGCGGGCGTCGCACCGGACGGCCTGATCGTCACCACCGGCAGCCAGCAGGCGCTGGACCTGATCGGCAAGACCATGATCGGCCCCGGCGACAAGGCGATCGTCGAAGGGCCGACCTTTCTCGCGACGATCCAGTGCTTCCGGCTGTACGGCGCCGACCTGGTCAGCGCACCGATCGACGGCGGCGGCGTGCAGGTCGACCGGCTCGAGCAGCTGATCACCGAGCACCGGCCGAAGCTGGTGTACCTGATCCCGACCTTCGGCAACCCGAGCGGCGCGACACTGAGCCTTTCGCGCCGGAGGCAGGTGCTGGAACTCGCGGTGAAGCACCGCACGCTGATCGTCGAGGACGACCCGTACGGGGACCTCTACTTCGGCGCGCCGCCGCCGGCCAGCCTGCTCGCGCTCAGCTCCGAAGTGCCCGGCAGCCGCGACTGGCTGGTGCATTGCGGGTCGCTCTCGAAGGTGCTGAGTCCGGGGCTGCGCGTCGGTTGGCTGATCGCGCCGCGCGAACTGCTGGCCAAGGCGACGATGTGCAAGCAGTTCAGCGACGCCTGCACCAGCACCTTCGCGCAGGCGACCGCCGCGCGCTACCTCGCGGCCGGGCGCATGCCGGGCACGCTCGCGCATGTGCGCGAGGTCTACGCCGGGCGCGCGCAGGCGATGGTCGGCGCGCTGCGGCGCGAGCTGGGCGACGCGATCACGTTCGTTCCGCCGCGGGGAGGCCTGTTCGTCTGGGCGCGGCTCACCGGCGCCGGGGGCCGGATCGCGGACGGCAACGCATTCGCGAAGCGCGCGATCGAGCGGGGCGTGGCCTTCGTGCCGGGGGCGCCGTTTTATGCGCGCGAGCCCGACAATGCCACGCTGCGGCTCAGCTTTGCGACCGCGGACGTGGCGAAGATCGAGGAAGGCATCGCCCGGCTCGGCAAGGCGTTGTAGCGCAGCGGCGTTGCAGGGCGAGGGCAGGGGCCGCGCATGACGCTGCGGCTGCGCGCAATACCTGAGCGATCGGCCTACTGCGCGGCCTGGCGCAGGAACTCGGTCGGCGGCACGCCGAAATGGCTCTTGAACATCCGGCAGAAATGCGCGCTGCTGTTGAAGCCCCAGCCGTAGGCGACTTCGGCGATTGATTTGCCCCGGGCCGAGGGTGCGCGCAGCGCGGCCTCGCAGCGCTCGAGCCGGGTCTGCCAGATGTAGCGCTCCAGCGTGCAGTCTTCGTCCTCGAACACGCGATGCAGGTAGCGCTTCGAGCAGCGCAACTCTTCCGCGATGCGGTCGATCGACAGGTCGGGTTCGCGCAGGTGCATCTGCACGTACTGCTTCACCCTTGCCTTCATCACCGCCGGCAGCGTGGTGTGATCGTTCGCGTCGTCCTGGTATTGCGACAGCGTCGATGCCAGCAGCCCAAGCACGGTCTCGCTCAGCGGCTGGCCGACCGAATCGGGCAGCGTCGGCAACTGTTCCGACAGCGAGGTCAGGAACGAACTCAGCACGGCATAGAGCCCGGTGAGTGCGCTCGAATGCGCCTCGCTGGTGTGCAGCCGCGGCACCTTGAACCCCTTGAGTTTCTCGCGCGGCACCTGCACCGCCAGCAGTTCGGTGCGTTCGAAGTTCGTGATCGAATACGGCACGCGCGGGTCGTACAGGCTCCAGTCGCCGCTGCGCAGGTGGAAGGAGCGATCGTGCTGGCGGATTTCCGCGTGGCCGTGCAGTTGCAGCACCAGCTTGTAGAAATCGTCGATCGGCAGGTCACCGCTCGCGCGGTCGCGGCTGACCTGGTGCGCCGGCGCGGCAATATGGAACATGCGCAGCGCACCGACCTGGTAGGCCGAGAGCTGGCCGTCGAGCGGGCCGTCGCTCAGGCAGGCGATACCGAGGCGGCCGAAGAAGTCTCGATTGATCTCGCTCCAGAAGTCGACGCGGCAGGAAGCGGGCTGGTCGAGCGTGTCGAAGTGGAGATGGTTCATTTGCAACCGGTTTGCGGCGAAATGGACCCAGCAGTGTCGATTTCGCCCCCGGATTCTTCAATTCGGGTTAACGATAGCCCCTGCCCACTGTAAGGGCAGGCGCGCCGCGTTTCAGGCCGCGCCACCGAGCACGAAGTCCGCGCAGCGTTCGGCGATCATGATCGTCGGTGCATTCGTGTTGCCGCTGACGATGCTCGGCATCACCGACGCGTCGGCGACGCGCAGCCGGCCGACGCCGCGCACGCGCAAGGCCGGGTCGACCACCGCGGCCTCGCCCGTTCCCATCCGGCAGGTGCCGACCGGGTGGTACACGGTCTTCGCGCGCCGGCGCACATAGGACTCGAGCGCTGCGTCGTCCAGCGATTCGTCCGGCGATGGTTCGAGTTCGCCGCTGATGAGCTTCTGCAGCGACGGCGCGCGCAGGATGCGCCGAGCCAGCTTGACGCCGCGCACCAGCGTGTCCACGTCCGCCTGCGCGCTGAGGTAGCCGCCGTCGAAAAGAATCGGCGCGAGCGGATCGCTGCTGCGCAGTTTCACCGTGCCGCGCGAGCGCGGCTGCAGGAAGCAGGGGTTGATCGTGATGCCGTGGCCGGGCAGCGGCTCGCGGTCGACGTCGCCGACCAGCGTCGGCAGCACGTGGAACTGCAGATCGGGTCGTCCCTGGCCCTGCGTGTCGACGAAGCCGCCGCTCTCCACCACATTCGAGGTGAGCAGGCCGGTGCGAAACAGGTTCCACTGCAGCCCGTGCCGCAGCGCGCGCAACCCCTTGTCGTTGCCGAGCAGGCTGATAGCCTCGCGGGCGCGGCCGTACACGCCGACCTCGAGATGGTCGTGGAAATTGGCGCCGACGCCGGCCAGCGCCTGGCGCGGCGCTATGCCGAGTGCCTGCAGTTGCTCGCCCGGGCCGATGCCCGAGAGCATCAGCAGCTTTGGCGTCGCCAGCGCCCCGGCGCAGAGGATCACCTCGGACCGCGCCCGCACGCTGACCTCGCCGGCGCTGCCCTGCCGGTATACGACGCCTACAGCCTGACCGTCCTCGATCAGCACGCGCAGCGCCTGCGCGCCGGTCAGCACCGAAAGGCGCGGATCGTGCCGTACCGCAGCCAGGTAGGTCGCCGCGGTGCTGCCGCGTTGGCCGTTGAACGTGGTGGTCTGGTAGAAGCCGACCCCCGCCTGCTGCGCGCCGTTGAAGTCGTCGTTGTAGGCGAGGCCGACCTCCTGCGCGGCCTTCACGAATGCGAGGCTGAGCGGGTGCCGGAACGGCGTGTCGCTGACGCGCAGCGGGCCTTCGGTGCCGTGCCACGGTTCGGACAGGCGCTGGTTGGCCTCGGCGCGCTTGAACACCGGCAGCACGTCATCCCAGCCCCAGCCGGCGCAACCCGATGCAGCCCAGCCGTCGTAGTCTGCGCTGCAGCCGCGTATGTAGACCATCGCGTTCACCGAACTGCCGCCGCCCAGCGTGCGGCCTTGCGGCACGTACAGCTTGCGGCCGGCCGCAGCGGGCTGCGGCTCGGTCTCGTAAGGCCAGGTGCGCTCGGTGCCGATCACGCGCACGAAGGTCGCCGGCATGCGCACGAACGGCGTGTCGTCCGCCGGGCCGGCCTCGAGCAGCAGCACCGAGCGGCCGGCCTGCACGAGACGCTTCGCGAGCACGCAGCCGGCCGATCCGGCACCCACCACCACATGGTCGAAAGTCTGATCGGTCATCGTCAACAGGGACCGGTGTTCCGGCCGTCGTCAGACCCTAGATGCTCGCTGTTCGCCGGGCGCACGGCAAGCAGCGGTGGCGATTGACCGCGCATCCGGGATTGACTGGCGGCGCACGCCGCGCGCGCCGAGCCCGGCACGAAATGCCGTAGTGCCTCGCCACGGGAAATCGAGGGGGCCGGCCCGGACCTCGATGACTAGAATGGGCTGACCCGCAGCTTGTGCCGGGACGTTGGGAACAGGAGACACCATGCAATCATCGTTCAAATTCTCTCGTTGGCTCGCCGCCGTACCTGCGCTGTGCCTGGGCCTTGCGCTCACGCCGGCGCGCGCGGCCAACGACATCGTCGCCGGGTCGATCACGAACAGCCCGCCGATGATTGCCTATGCGTCGGACGGCACGACGCTGGAGGGCGCGATCGTCGATCTGGCCGCGGCGATGAGCAAGAAGCTCGGGCGCACGATCACGTTCAAGGCGATCCCGTTCAGCGGACTGCTGCCGGCGATGCAGGCCAAGCACATCGATGTCACGTTCACGATGATGAACGACACGCCCGAGCGCGAGAAGCTGGTCGATTTCGTCGACTTCTTCAACCTCGGCACGATGCTGCTGATCAAGAAGGGCAATCCGGATCACGTCGAGAGCCTGGAGACCATGTGCGGCCAGAAGATCTCGACGGTCCAGGGGTCGACGCAGATCATTCTCGCGAACGAGATGAGCGCCAAGTGCACGGCCGCCGGCAAGCCGCCGATCACGAACATGCAATACGCGCAGCCGTCGGATGCGCGGCTGCAGGTGCAGATCGGGCGCGTCGCGGCATTTCTCGGCAATTCGCCGGTAATGGTGTACCTGGCGAAGACGGCAGGCAATGGGAGCATTTTCGATGTCGTGAAGGGGCATGAGTACCAGCCGGTGCCGCTCGGCATTGCGGTCGCGAAGGACAACACCGCGCTGCGCGATGCGCTGCAGAAGGCGCTGAACGAGGTGATCGCCGACGGCAGCTACATGAAGATCCTCGAGAAGTTCGGTGTCGAGGGTGGGGCGCTGAAATCGGCGACGATCAACGGCGGCGCGCACGTGAAGCTGTGAACGAAGGTCGCGACCAGGGCGCGCCCGCGGCGGCAGGCGGATCGACCCGCGTCGATCCGCAGCATCGCGCGACGAATCGCGTCGTTCCGCTGCGCCGCCCAGGCATGTGGATCACCAGTACGGTGGTCGCGCTGGCCGTGATCTGGGTCGCGGTCTCGGTCTACCGCAACCCGAACATCGTCCACCCGGTCATTGCGCAGTACCAGTTCGCGCCGGCGATCCTGGAAGGACTGCGCACCACCATCGTGCTCGCGGTGCTGGCGGCGCTGATCGGGCTGGCCCTGGGGATCGTGCTCGCGATCATGCGGCTGTCATCGAGTCCGGTGCTGCGCTGGGGCAGCGGCCTCTATACCTGGCTGGTGCGCGGAACCCCGCTGCTGGTACAGATCCTGATCTGGGGCAACCTGGCGCTGCTGTTCCAGCACATCGGCCCGTTCGACACCAACACCATCATGACGCCGTTCGTCGCATCGGTGGTCGCGTTAGGGCTGAACGAGGCCGCGTACATGGCCGAGGTCGTGCGCGCCGGCATCGTCTCCGTCGATCGCGGCCAGTACGAGGCTTCGATCGCGCTCGGCATGCCGCGCTCGCTTGCGATGCGCCGCATCATCCTGCCGCAGGCGATGCGGGTCATCATTCCACCGACCGGAAACCAGTTCATCTCGCTCTTGAAGGCCACGTCGCTGGTGTCGGTGATCGCCGGCGGCGATCTGCTGACAGCAGCGCAGAACATCTCGTCGGCCAACCTGCACACGATCGAGCTGATGCTGGTCGCGACCTTCTGGTATCTGGTGCTGACGACGATCACCAGCATCGGCCAGTACTTCATCGAGCGGCGCCTCGCCCGCTCAGGAACGGGTTTGCATGGCGGCCACTGACGACACCGCTCCCTCCGCGCGCCCTATGGTCGCGGTGCAGGACGTGCACAAGCGCTTCGGGCGTGAAGAGGTGCTCAAGGGCATCGACCTCGACGTCGCTGCCGGCGAGGTGCTGGTGCTGCTTGGGCCCTCCGGATCCGGCAAGAGCACGCTGCTGCGCTGCGTCAATCACCTGGAGAAGATCGACGCCGGTCGTATCGTCGTCGACGGCGAGCTGGTCGGTTACCGCGAGCGGGGCGATTTGCTGTACGAAATGCACGAGCGCGAGGTATGCCGCCAGCGCGCGAACATTGGGATGGTGTTCCAGCGGTTCAACCTGTTTCCGCACCTGACCGTGCTCGAGAACGTCATCGAGGCGCCGCTGCGCGTGAAGCGGCAGGCCAAGGCGGAGGCGGTGGAACGTGCGCGCGGGCTGCTCGAGCGCGTCGGCCTGCTTGCGAAGGCGGATGTCTACCCGGCGCGGCTGTCGGGCGGGCAGCAGCAACGGGTCGCGATCGCACGCGCGCTCGCGATGCAGCCCAAGCTGATGCTGTTCGACGAGCCTACCTCGGCGCTCGATCCGGAACTGGTCGACGAGGTGCTGTCGGTGATGCGCGGGCTTGCCAAAGAGGGCATGACGATGATCGTCGTCACGCACGAGATGGGGTTCGCGCGCGACGTCGGCCACCGGGTCGTGTTCATGGACGGCGGCGTGGTCGTCGAGGCCGGTCCGCCCGAACAGGTTCTGACCCGGCCGCAGCACGAACGCACGCGGGCGTTCCTGTCGCGGGTGATCGGCGATCAGCGCTGACGCCCTGGGCTACGGGCGGGGGCGGCACCGCAGTGCCGGATCAGGCGCCGGGACGCTATGCCGGCCATCGGCCGCAGTCAACCCGAGATCGGTGCAACCGCTGTCAGTGATGGCCTCGGTCGTGGTCGTCCCCGTGGCGACCGTGACCATGGCCACGGTCGTGATCGTCGCCATGCCAGCGATGCGGATTGCCGCGCCCGCGATCCCATCCGGGGTGCTCGTGCCGGTAGCGGTCGCGCACCCATTTTTCCTGGACGAAGTACACCGGGCGGCCGCAGGCGTTGTAGCGACCGCAGTAGTGGCGCCAATTGCGCTGGTAGGCCGGCGGAACATACATGTAGAGCGGTGGCGGCGCCACCACGGCGGGAACCGGCGCGACGATGATGGGTTGCGGATAGACCAGTGCCGGCGCTGGATAGCCGCTGCCGATGTGGATCTGGCCGTAGACGCCCGGCTGATTGATGCCGATCGACACTCCGACCTGGGCGTGTGCCGCGGCTGCGGCGTAGCCCGCGATGGCGAGCGTGAGGACAACGAGTCTGCGCATATAACCTTTCCTTGCGTTCTTCCCGATTAGAACGCAGCTGCCATCGGTTTCGAGCACGGAATGGGCCTTTGGGCCCCGAGTTTTTACCGCGCCTTACATAATGGGCTCGAACTTTGCAATCGTTGACCTGTGCGCCTGATTTTGAACGGCCTTGGCGGGGCGGCCGATTATTGCCCGAGCGTTTGATTTCGATGGAGATGCCCTGTGAAGCCGACTCCGCTGAAAGTGGATTTCGTGTCTGACGTTTCCTGTCCCTGGTGTGCGATCGGACTCTGGTCGTTGGAACAGGCGCGCAGCCGGATAGGGGACGAGCTTGCGGTCGACCTGCATTTCCAGCCGTTCGAATTGAATCCGCAGATGCCGCCAGGCGGGCAGGGGATCGAAGAGCATCTGATGGAAAAGTATGGCGCGACGCCGGAGCAGTCGGCGCACACCCGCGAGGCGATCCGCGCGCGCGGCGAGGCGGTCGGCTTCGAGTTTCGGATGGACCGCCGCAGCCGCATCTACAACACCTTCGACGCGCACCGGTTACTGCATTGGGCTGAAGTCGAGGGGCGGCAGCAGGCGCTGAAGCAGGCGCTGTTTCGCGCGTACTTCACCGACGGTGAGAGTCCCGAGTCGCACGAGGTGCTGCTCAGGCTGGCGCAGGAGGTCGGGCTCGATGCGGCGCGCGCGCAGCAGATTTTGGCAAGCGACGAATTCGCCGCCGAGGTGCGCGAGCGCGAGCAGTTCTATTCTCGCCAGGGCATCCATTCGGTGCCTGCCGTGATCGTCAACGACCGGCACCTGATTTCTGGCGGGCAGCCACCCGAGGTGTTCGAGCAGGCGCTGCGGCAGATTGCGGCGCAGCGGATCGACACGGCGGCCTGACCCGCACGTCCCGGCACGTCCGAGCCCTCGGGTTGCGCCGGAACAGGGCCCGGTTTCGGGCACCGGGAAGCGGTTCGCCTACACGCCCAGATAGCGCTGCAAGAGCTCCGGCTGACTCTTGAGTTCCGCCGCCGGACCTTCGTGTGCGATGTGGCCGTTGTTGATGATGTAGACGCGGGTTGCCAACGCCAGCGTGGCGGCCAGGTTCTGCTCGACCAGGATGATGGTCTGGCCGGCCTTCGCGAGGTCACGGCAGACACGCACCAGATCCTGCACGATGACCGGGGCCAGCCCCTCGAACGGCTCGTCGAGCAGGATGATCTTCGGGTCGCGCACCAGCGCGCGCGCGATCGCCAGCATCTGCTGCTCGCCGCCGGAGAGGTCGGTGCCGCGGCTCGTGCGCCGCTCCTTCAGCCGCGGAAACATCGCGTAGATGCGCTCCAGCGGCCATTTGTTGTCGGCGGTCAGTCCCGCGAGGATGATGTTTTCCTCGACGTTGAGGCTGCCGAAGATGCGGCGGTCCTCGTGCACGAGCTGCATGCCAAGCCGGGCGATGTCGTGGGCCTTGCGGCCGGCCAATTCAGCGCCGTCGAGCTTGATACTGCCGGCCTTGGGCCGGACCACGCCCATCAGGCTCTTTAGCGTGGTCGACTTGCCGGCGCCGTTGCGGCCGAGCAGCGCCACCACCTCGTGCTTCTCCACGCGCAGCGACACATCGAACAGGATGTGGCTGTCGCCGTAGTAGCTGTTCAGGCCGCTGACTTCGAGCAGGCTCACTGGAATACCTCCGCGCTGCGCGCTGCGGTGCGAACGCCTTCGGGCGGCCGGGCGGCGTTCATGCCATGACCTCTTCGTCGACACCGCCGAGGTAGGCTTCCTGAACTTTGGCGTTGGACTTGATTTCGGCGGGCGTGCCTTCGACGAGTACACGCCCTTCCTGCAGCACGGTGACCTTCTCGACCAGTTCAAACAGCGAATCCATGTCGTGGTCGATCACGATCATCGTGCGGCCTTTGCCAATCGATTTCAGTAGCGCCACCGTCTCGATGCGTTCCTGCGTGCTCATGCCCGCCAGCGGTTCGTCGAGCAGCAACAGGCTAGGCGAAGTCGCAAGCGCCAGGCCGATCTCGAGCCGGCGCTTTTCGCCATAGGCCAATTCGGCCACTGGCGTGTCCAGCCGCTCGACCAGATGAACCAGCGCTGCCGTGTGCTCGACCTGCGCCTCCAGGCCGGGAACTTTGGGCAGGCTCCGGAACAGGTCCAGCTTGAACTTGCCCCGGATCTCGCCGAGTGCCGAGATCGTCAGGTTCTGCCGGACCGTGAGCCGTTCGAACAGCTGGTTGATCTGGTAGCTCTTGGTGAGCCCGATCTGGCAGGCATCGGCGACATCCAGGTCTGTGATGTCGCGGCCGTCGAACACGATTTTTCCTGAGGTCGGAATGACCTCGCAGGTCAGCATCTTGAAAAAGGTGCTCTTGCCTGCGCCGTTCGGTCCGATGATGCCGCGGATCTCGCCGTGGTTGACGCTGAAGTCGATGTCGCTGTTGGCAAGCAGACCACCGTAGCGCTTGGTCAGGCCGGTCGCCTGCAGAATCGGACCGGCGTGGCTGGCGGTTGCCTTGCGTTGGATCGTCGTCGCGCCGGTCGCTTGCGCCGTTGCTCCAGGCGCAGCAGTCACCCGCTGTTCCGCCGGCTTGCGGTCGCGCGCAATCCGGTGATAGAGCTGCGCAATGGCGCCGACGAGGCCGTGGCGCAGGAACACCACCAGCAGCACGAACACGATGCCGAGCACGAGCTTCCAGGTGGCGCCGAGCTTCAGTATCGTCTGGAAGAAGTCGCTCAGGTACAGCCACACCGTTGCTCCGAGCAACGGCCCGAACAACGTGCCGGCACCGCCGATCGCAGTCATGATGACGATCTCGCCCGAGGTCGCGAACATGAACGCATCCGGCGGCATGAAGCCCTGCATCAGGCCCAGCAGGCCGCCGCCGAAGCCCGCGTACATCGCGGCGATCACGAACACGGCCAGCTTGTAGCGGTGGATGTTGTGGCCCAGCGCCTGCGCACGCAGCGGATTGTCGCGGATCGCGCGCAGCAGCAGGCCGAACGGCGAACGTACGATGCGCAGCGCGATCACCAGCGCGACGAAGTACCAGAACGCGAAGAAGGCGTACATCGACAGGCTGCCGCTCATGTCGATGTTCATGAAGCCGAGGTCCAGCCCCGGCGGCGGCACACCCGGCAGGCCGTTCTCACCGCCGGTGTATCTGGACAAGGGGTTGAACTCGACGAAGAAGAACACCTCGGCGATCGCCACGGTGATCATCGCGAAATAGATGCCGGTGCGCCTGAGCGCGACCAGGCCGACCAGATAGCCGATGACGCCGGCGACGATCGTGCCGAGCAGCAGGGCCCCGATCACGTGGGTGAACGAGGTCTGCGTCAGCAGGTAGGCGGCGAACATGCCGCCGGCGCCGAAGAAAGCGGACTGGCCGAACGACAGCAGCCCGGTGTAGCCGAACAGCAGGTCGAAGCCGATCCCGACCAGCGCCATGATCAGGATGCGGTCGATCGTGGTCGGCGAAAAGCCCAGATGCGGCAGCACGAACGGCGCCGCGATCAGGCCGATGGCGGTCAGGATTTCGACGAGAAACGGGCGTTGTCTGAGCATCGGAGGCCTACGGTCTACTCGCGGCCCACCGCGCCGAGCAGTCCGCGGGGGCGGAACACCAGCACGAGCGTCATCGCGACGAACAGCATCACATAGGAATAGGCGGGATCGATCATCGAAGTGATGCTGATGATCTCGCCGGAGATCAGGCCGCCCAGCACCGCACCCGGAAACGAGCCGACACCGCCGATGACCACGACCACGAAGGTCTGTACCAGGATCGCTTCGCCGACGTCCGGCGCGATCGACACCACCGGCGCATTGACGATGCCGGCGAAGCCAGCGGCCATCGCGCCGATGCCGAACACCAGCATGAAGATCTTGTAGACATCGATGCCGAGCGAACTGACCATCACTGAATCCTCGATGCCGGCGCGCACGATCATGCCGATGCGCGAGCGGTAGAGGACGAAATACAGCACCAGCAGCGCCACGGTGACGATCGCCAACAGCGCCAGCCGGTAAGTCGGGTAGACCATGAAGCCGAGCGGCGTGATGCCGACCAGCGGAGCCGGTGGCGGCACGGTCTGCGACAGGCTGCCGAAGAAGAAGCGCACCGCCTCGACGAACACGATGCCGAGACCGAAGGTGACCAGCAGCTGGTCTTCAGGTGGTCGCGAATAGAAGTGGCGGATGATCAGCCGCTCGGTCACCACGCCCACCAGCATCACGAACAGCGAGCCCGCGATGACGGCGACGATGAAGGAATGAGTGTGCGTGTACGCGACCCAGCCGGCATAGCCGCCGAGCATGAACATCGCGCCGTGCGCGAGGTTGAGCACACCGAGCGTACCGTAGATGATCGTCAGGCCCGAGGAGATCAGCGCCAGAAGCGCGCCGAGCACCAGGCCGTTGAAGCACTGCGATACGAAATTCGCCCAGTTGATCACGCTGATCCGCCCTGATCGTTGATCGATTCCAACATTTCACGCCAACATTGGCGCCCATCGGATTCTCGCTCACCCGCGGGAGCGGGGCAGCCCGCCACCTCGTACGGCGGCAGGCGCCCTCGAAGTCCCGCACGAGGAGCGAGGGCGCCGCCGGCTGTCAAGTGTAGTCGCCGAGCTTGCAGCCGAACGCGTCGGGCTTTTGCATCAGGCCCGCGCCCGGCACCACTTCGAGAACCTCCCAGTAGTCCTCGGCGTTCTTCATGTCCTTCTTGGCCTTGCCGCGAACGATGACGACCGGGCGTACGCACTGGTGATCCTCAGGGCGATAGTGCACGTCGCCGACGACCGAAGGAATGGTCTCGCCCTTTTCGTACTGTTTGATGACGTCGGGCGGATAGAAGCTCCCTGCCTCGGTGACCATGCGCGCCCACTGCGAGAAACTGCTGTAGCTGTTTTCCGCGCCCCATTCCGGCCGGTAGCCGTATTTCTTCTGGAACGACTCGACGAACAGCTTGGCCAGCGGATACTTGTCTTCCATCGTCCACCAGAAGTCGGTCGCAGCGAAGACGCCGGCCGTGATGTCCGGCCCGACTTCCTTCGCAAGGAACGGAATCTGGTACGGGATGACCAGCGTCATCTTCGGCAGCAGGCCGAACTGCTTGGCCTGCTGGCATGACAGCACTGCGTCACGGCCCCAGTTGACGTTGATCAGGAATTCGGCGCCCGAATTCGCGATGTTGGTCAGGTACTGGCTGAAGTCCTGCGTGCCGAGCGGGGACACCTGGTCGGTCACCTTGGTCCAGCCGGCGTGCTGGCTCAGGTACTCGCTGACCGATTTCGTCACGGTATGGCCGTAGGTGTAGTCCGGCGTCATGAACGCGGCCTTGCGGTTCTTGCCGAACTGCTTGACCAGCACCGGACCGATCGCGTTGGCCGCCGTCTCGCCATAGAAGTTCTGGCGGAAGCCGTAGCGCACGCAGTCCTTGCCGGTGGTGTCGTTGGAACCGGAGATCGCTGCCAGATAAAGGATTTTCTCGCGCTGCGCGAACTTGTTCATCGCGACCGCGACGGCCGACGAGGTCGAGCCGGTCATCATCATGACCTTGTGCTGGTTGATGAAGGTCTGTTCCACCTGCAGTGCCTGGTTCGGCTTGGCGGCGGAGTCGGCCGAGAGCAGCGCGATCTTCTTGCCGAGCAGGCCGTTGTTCACCTTCGGCGCGATCTTCTTCATCAGCTCATGGTTGGTGTTGATGTGCTCGACCGCGAGTTCCATGCCCTTGCGCTCGTCCTCGCCCTGCACCGCATAGGTGCCGGTCAGCGGCACCGCGGCGCCGATATAGACCGTGTCGCCCTGCGTTCCGGCCGGCCAGGTGCCCAGCGGCGCCTTGTCCGCGGCGTAGGCCCAGCGCACGCCGCCGACGCTGGCGATCAGCGTCGCGCCTGCGCCGCCGAGGCCGGCCTTCAGCAGCGCGCGGCGGTCCATGGCGCCGCGACCATCATTGCGATCTTCCATCATGAGTCTCCTAAGATAACGAGAACGAGGGGCTCGATGCCGCGCGAGGTGTTGAAGAGCGGGTTGCCGAAACCGACCGCGCAAGCGATCATCGGCCAGCAGCTTTCTTAGTCCTCGCACGATACATCGGCGAATCTATCCCCGTACGATGTATTGGCCAAGACTCGAAAACCCTGAGCAAAAACTGCGCGCGCAGGGGCATGCTGTCAGGCGCATGTAAGACAAAGGGCGAATCTAGTCGCGGAGCATGACGATGAACAAGGACGAACTCGAGATGCTGGCGGAGTTCCGCGTCCACCTGCGTCAATTCGATCATTTCAGCGAGCAGCAATGCGCTGCGCTCGGCCTGACGTCGCAGCAGTACCAGGCGCTGCTGGCGATCAAGGGCCATACGGGACCGGCGCTGATCACGATCACCGAACTGGCGCAGCGGATGCTGATCAAGCACAACAGCGCGGTCGGCATGGTCGACCGGCTGGCGAAGGAGCGGCTCGTGCGGCGCCGGTCGTTGCCGGAGGACAGACGCTGCGTCGGCATCGAACTCACGGCGCACGGCGAGCAGGTGTTCGGCCGGCTGGTGCGGATGCACCGTGAGGAATTGCGGCGCCTCGGCCCGGGCTTCCGGCGCTTCGGCAACCATCTCTCGAAGCCGTCGACGTGAGCGTGCCCGCGCGCGGCCTGGCCCTGTTCGATACGGCGATCGGCCGCTGCGCGATCGCCTGGGGCGAGCGCGGCATCGTCGGCGTGCAGTTGCCCGAGGCCAGCGATGCCGCGACGCTCCGGCGCCTGCGCCGGCCGCCCGGCGCGATGGACGAGGTGCCGCCGCCGCCGATCCGGCATGCGATCGACGCCGTGGTGGCGCTGCTGCGCGGCGCGCGCGCCGAGCCGGACCCGCTGCGCGCGGTGCCGCTCGACATGGAGGGCGTGCCGCCGTTCCATCAGCGCGTGTACGAAGTCGCGCGCGCGATCGCGCCGGGCATCACGCTGAGCTACGGCGAGGTCGCGGCACGCACCGGCGAGCCTGGCGCTGCGCGCGCGGTCGGGCAGGCGCTTGGCGCGAATCCATTCGCGCCCATCGTTCCCTGTCACCGGGTGCTTGCAGCGGGCAACGGGGCTGGCGGGTTCTCGGCGCGCGGCGGCGTTGCGACGAAGCTGCGCATGCTCGAGATCGAGCGGGCCAGGTTCGGCGCGCCGGGTCTGTTCGACTTCTAATTCATATCAAAAACAGCTTGAAGCCGAGGCTGTGTCTACGCTGTCAGCTATTTAATCAATAGCAGATCGGCCGGCGCGCCGAACCGGCCATACGCCGGGGTGTGTCAGGCCGCGAGCAGCACGGTCATCAGCAGCGACGCATCGCGCAGCGCCCGGACCGAATGCGGCTCGGCAGCCGGCAGCAGCATCAGTTGCCCGGCCTGCAGGTGATGGCCGCGCGCCGAGGTGAGCAGTTCGACTTCGCCTTCCAGGCACTGCACCGTCACCTCGTGCGGCAATCGATGCTCGGGCAGGGCGTGGCCCGCCGGTAGCACGATCCGGACCAGCTGGAGTTTTTCCGTCTTGATCAGGCTGTGGGTCTTCGTGCCGGCCAATTGCGGCCCGAGCGGCTGCGCGTCGATCACGTCCAGCGGATTTGCATGCGGCAAGGCCATGGCGCATGCTACGCCGGGCTACCCGTTCAGTCCATCAGCTCGAGCAGGCGGTCGAGGCCGCCGCTGTCGATCGCGACCATCGCGCGCGCGCGCACCGTGGGCTTGGCGTGGTACGCGACCGACAGGCCTGCCTCTTCCATCATCGGCAGGTCGTTCGCACCGTCGCCGATCGCAATCGCCTGCGCCGGCGCAATGCCAAGAGCGGCGCAGGTCTGAAGCAGCATGCGGCGCTTTTCCATGCCGTCACAGATGTCGCCCCAGTCCTGGTCCACCATGCTGCCGGTCAGAACATCGTCCCGCAGTTCGAGCACGTTCGCGCGGGTGAAGTCGATGCCGAGCCGATCGCGCACGCGGTCGGAAAAGAACGTGAAGCCGCCGCTGACGAGCAGCAGCTTGAGTCCAGCCTGCCGGCACGCGGCCGCGAGCTCTGCCGCGCCCGGGTTCAGACGCATCCGCTCGCGGACCACGCGCTCCATGCTTGCGACAGTGACGCCGGCCAGCAGCGCCACCCGGCGGCGCAGGCTGTCCTTGTAGTCGGCGATCTCGCCGCGCATCGCGGCCTCGGTGATTGCGGCCACCTCGGCCTTGCGCCCGACCACGTCGGCGATCTCGTCGACGCATTCGATGTTGATCAGCGTCGAATCCATATCGAACGCGATCAGCCTGAAGTCGCGCAAACGAAGCGGCGGCTCGACGCCGCGCAGCACCAGGCCAGGGCGGAACTCGCGCGCATCAACAGGGGCGGGAGGCAGGGTCATCGACGATGAATGGAGATTCAAGCAGTCTTTCAGGCCAGCGCGCGCATGAATTCCGCGCACAGCGCTTCCATTCCGAGCCGGTCTTGCTCGTCGAAGCGCGCCAGGCTGTGGCTGTCCACGTCCCAGACGCCGAGCAGCGCACCGTCGCGCCGCACCAGCGGCACGACGAGTTCGGAGCGCGCCGCGCCGTCGCAATAGATGTGATCGGGAAACGCCGCGACGTCGGCCACCACCTGGGTCCGGCGCGTCAGCGCCGCCGTGCCGCACACGCCGCGCCCGCGGGCGATGCGCACGCAAGCGGGCTTCCCCTGAAACGGGCCGACGACCAGGCCGTCGCCGTCGGCGAAGTAGAAGCCGCACCAGCTGATGTCGGGCAGGAACTGAAACACCAGCGCCGAGAAGTTGGCGGCGTTGGCGATGAGATTGGTTTCACCGTGCAGCAGCCCGCGCATCTGGGTCGCCAGTTCGCGGTAGAGCGTGGCCTTGTCGGTGGTGGCTATCGATGCAGTTTCAAACATGGTCGGCCGCTGAGAGAGGGAAAATGGTCAGGCGGGCGCCGTGCTTTTTACCGCATCCGGCGTGGCCTTGGGTTGTCCCAGGCTGCGCAGCAGGCCTTGCACCATCTGCGCGCGCGCACGGGCGTCGGGCAGCTCGCGCTCGATGCGCAGCTTCTCGTTGCCGGCGAAGCGGATGTGCCGGTTCTTCTGCACCAGCTCGATGATGCGCAGCGCGTCGATCGGCGGATCCTTGCGAAAAGTGATCTGCGTGACCGACGGCGCCGCGTCGACCTTGACCACGCCGTACGGCTGGCTGACGCAGCGCAGCCGGTGCACGTCGATCAACGCCTGCGCCTGCGGCGGCAGCTTGCCGAAGCGGTCCACGATGTCCTCCAGCAGCGCGTCGATCTGCTCGCCGGTCTTGGCACTGGCCAGCTTCTTGTACAGCGACAGCCGCGTGTGCACGTCGCCGCAGTAGCTGTCGGGCAGCAGCGCGGGCGCGTGCAGGTTGATTTCGGTGGTCGCATGCAGCGGCGCCAGCAGATCGGGTTCGATGCCGGCCTTCAGGCAGCGCACCGCTTCGGCCAGCATCTCGTTGTAGAGCTGAAAACCCACTTCGACCATATTGCCGCTCTGGTTCTCGCCGAGCACCTCGCCGGCGCCGCGGATCTCGAGGTCGTGCATCGCGAGATAAAAGCCTGAGCCCAGTTCCTCCATCTGCTGGATCGCCTCCAGCCGCTGACTCGCCTGGCGCGTCAGGGTCTCCAGGTCGGGCACCATCAGGTAGGCGTAGGCCTGATGGTGGCTGCGCCCGACGCGCCCGCGCAGCTGGTGCAGCTGCGCGAGGCCGAACTTGTCGGCACGGCTGATCACGATGGTGTTCGCGCTGGCCACGTCGATGCCGGTCTCGATGATGGTCGAGCACAGCAACAGGTTGTGGCGCTGCGCGACGAAGTCGCGCATCACGCGCTCGAGTTCGCGCTCGGGCATCTGGCCGTGCGCGACCGCGATGCGCGCCTCGGGCAGCAGCCGCTCGAGTTGCTGGCGCCGGTTGTCAATCGTCTCGACCTCGTTGTGCAGGAAGTAGACCTGGCCGCCGCGCTTCAACTCCCGCAGCACCGCCTCGCGGATCACGCCCTTGCCCTCGCTGCGGACGAAGGTCTTGATCGCGAGGCGACGCTCGGGCGCGGTCGCGATCACCGACAGGTCGCGCAGCCCTTCCAGCGCCATGCCGAGCGTGCGCGGGATCGGCGTCGCGGTCAGCGTGAGTACGTCGACCTCGGCGCGCATCGCCTTGATCGCCTCCTTGTGGCGCACGCCGAAGCGGTGCTCCTCGTCGATCACCAGCAGGCCCAGCCGCTTGAAATGAACGTCCTGGCTGAGCAGCTTGTGCGTGCCGACCACGATGTCGACCGTGCCGTCGGCGAGGCCGGCAAGCGCCGTCTTGACCTCTTTTGCCGAGCGGAACCGGCTCAGCTCGGCGATCTTCACCGGCCAGCGCGAGAACCGGTCGACCAGCGTCTGGTAATGCTGCTCGGCCAGCAGCGTGGTCGGCGCGAGCAGCGCGACCTGTCGGCCGCCGCTGACCGCTACGAACGCGGCGCGCAGCGCGACCTCGGTCTTGCCGAAGCCGACGTCGCCGCAGACCAGCCGGTCCATCGGTCGCGGGCTCACCATGTCCTGGATCACCGCGTGGATCGCCGCGCGCTGGTCCGCGGTCTCCTCGAAGCCGAAGTCGTTCGCGAACGCCTCGTAGTCCTGCGCCGGGAACCGGAACGCGTGGCCCTCGCGCGCGGCGCGTCTCGCGTAGATGTTCAACAGCTCGGCCGCGGCGTCGCGCACTTGGTTTGCGGCGCGGCGCCGCGCGCGTTCCCACTGGCCGCTGCCCAGCTTGTGCAGCGGCGCCTCGGCCGCGCCGACGCCGGTGTAGCGGGCGATCAGGTGCAGCTGGCTCACCGGCACGTACAACACCGCGTGGTCCGCGTATTCCAGGTGCAGGAACTCCTGGCTCTGTTGCGCGCCGCTCGCGCCGGCCGGCCCGAGCGCGAGGCTCACCAGCCCGCGGTAGCGGCCGATGCCGTGCGCCGCGTGCACTACCGGATCGCCGACGTTGAGCTCGCTCAGGTCGGCGATCAGCGCCTCGATGTCGCTCTCGCGCTCCTGCCGGCGCTGGCGCCTTGCGCCCGGTCCGGCGGCGAACAGCTCGGTTTCGGTGACGAAGTCGATGCCGCCTTCGTGCCACGAGAATCCGGTCGCGAGCGCGGCGGTGGCGATGCCGACCGGCTCGGTACTGGCACGGAACTCGGCCAGCGAATCGAACGCCGGGGGCTGCAGGCTGCTGGCGCGCAGGAAGTCGAGCAGGCTCTCGCGCCG
Organism: Burkholderiaceae bacterium; assembly: GCA_030123545.1. NCBI lineage: Bacteria > Pseudomonadati > Pseudomonadota > Betaproteobacteria > Burkholderiales > Burkholderiaceae > Burkholderiaceae bacterium. Next base: position 1,901,318 of record CP126124.1, read on the forward strand.
GCCGGCGCTTTCCGCCAGCAGCAGCACGCGCTGCGTCGTGTCGCGCAGGTGCGCCTTCAGCGCGGCCAGCGGTTCGTTGGCGCCGCGCTGCACCGCAAGCAGCCCGAGCGGGGCGAACGGCGCGGCGCCGCCCGCGTCGCCGGCCACGTCAGCGGCGGGATGGGCGGCGGCCGGCCGGATCGCAAGCTGCGCATGGCGGTTGGCCAGCGCATAGAACTGCTCGGCGTCCAGGAACAGCGCCTGCGGCGGCAGCGCCGGGCGGTCGGGATCGCCCTGCGCGAGCCGATAGCGCTCGCGCGTGTCCTGCCAGAAGTCGGCGAACGCCGCGCCGAGGTCGCCGTGCAGCACCAGCGTCGTGGACGACGACGGCTGCTGGGTGCCTGCGTTGCGCAGCACGCCGTCCCCCGAGGCGGGCACGTCGTCTTGGGACGGCCCGGCGGAGGCGCCGCGAAGATAGTCGAACACCGTCGCGGTCTGGTCGAAGAACAGCGGCAGGTAGTACTCGATGCCTGCCGGAGCGACGCCGTTGCCGATGTCCTTGTAGATCCGGCTGCGGGTCGGGTCGCCTTCGAGCAGTTCGCGCCAGCGCCGGCGAAAGCCGGCGCGCGCGTCCTCGTCCATCGGGAACTCGCGCCCGGGCAGCAGCCGCACCTCGGTCACCGGATACAGGCTGCGCTGGGAGTCGGGGTCGAAGGTGCGAATCGAGTCGATCTCGTCGTCGAACAGGTCGACCCGGTACGGCACCTGCGAACCCATCGGAAACAGGTCGATCAGTCCGCCGCGCACCGCGTATTCGCCGGGCGCCGCGACCTGCGTCACATGGCTGTAGCCGGCGAGCACGAGCTGCGCCTTCAGTCTTGCCTCGTCGAGCTTTTGCCCGACAGCGAACTCGAAGGTGTAGCCGGCCAGGAAGCTCGGCGGCGCGAGCCGGTAAAGCGCGGTGGTCGCGGGAACCAGCACCACGTCGACACGGTCCTTCGCATCGCGCTGGCTGATGCGCCACAGTGTCGCGAGCCGCTCGCTGATCAAGTCGTGGTGCGGCGAGAACGGGTCGTACGGCAACGTCTCCCAGTCGGGAAACAACGCGGAGCGGAGCAGCGGCGCGAAGAACGCGAGTTCGTTCTGCAGCCGGCGCGCATCGGTCGCATCGGCGGTCACGATCGCGGTGACGCGGCCAGCCGCGGCCTCGCGCTCGGCGATGCCGGCGAGCAAGAGCGCATCGGCCGAGCCGGGCGGGCGCGGCAGCGCATGCCGTTTGCCGGGGGAAAGACGCGGAAGATCCATGAGTGACGCAAAAGCGAAACACCCCCCGCCGTGCAGGACGGGGGGTGCGCGAGTGGCAATTTTAGAATGCGGTGAAAATTCCCGCCGTCGCTGCCCGCCGCGTGTCATTGCAAAGGCGGGGCGATACCTTCATGAATGCCCGCATCTTCGCGTTGATCCCCTGTGCCGGCAGCGGCTCGCGCGCCGTCGCTGCCGCCGGCGGCATGCCGGTTCCCAAGCAGTACCGGGCTATCGCCGGCGCGCCGCTGGTGTGCCATACCTTGGCGGCGTTCGCCGCGGTGCCGCGGCTGGCTGCCGTGCTGGTCGTCGTGGCGCCGGGAGATCAGTTCTTCGAGCAGCGAGATGCTTCTGTTTTGATAGCTGATTGTGGTGGTGTGACGCGGGCTGCAAGCGTATTCAATGGCCTGAAAGCGTTGCGCACCCAGGGCGCTGGCGCCGACGACTGGGTGTTGGTGCACGATGCCGCGCGCTGCCTGGTGACGCCGGCGCAGATCGATACGCTGATCGACGCCTGCGAGCACGACGCGGTCGGCGGCCTGCTCGCGCAGCCGCTCTCCGACACGCTGCAATGCAGCGACGGCGATCGCGCGGTCGCGCCGCTGGACCGCTCGGGCAAGTGGCTGGCGCAGACGCCGCAGATGTTTAGGATCGGGCCGCTCGCCGAGGCGCTGCGCCGTGCCGGGCCGCAAGTCACCGACGAGGCGAGCGCGATGGAGGCGCTGGGCCACCGGCCGCTGCTGGTGCATTCGAGCGCAATGAATTTCAAGGTGACCCATGCCGAGGACTTCGCGCTGGCCGAGGCGGTCTTGAGGAGCAGGACATGAAGCTGCGCATCGGCGAAGGCTGGGACACGCACGCGCTGGTGCCGGGGCGCCGGCTCGTGATCGGCGGCGTCGAGATCGCGCACACGCACGGCCTGCTCGGTCATTCCGACGCCGACGTGCTGCTGCACGCGATCACCGACGCGCTGTTCGGCGCCGCCGCGCTCGGCGACATCGGCACGCATTTCCCCGACGCCGACCCGCGCTGGGCCGGCGCTGACTCCGCACTGCTGCTGGCCGAGGCGGCACGGCAGGTGCGGGAGCGCGGCTATGAGATCGCGAACGTCGACGCGACCGTGATCGCGCAGGCGCCACGCCTTGCGCCGCACATCGCCGCGATGCGCGCGCGCATCGCCGCCGCGCTGGTCGTGTCGGTGGACCAGGTCAACGTGAAGGCGAAGACCGCCGAGCGGCTCGGGCCGGTCGGCGAGGGGCGCAGCATCGAGGCCCGCGCGGTGGTGCTGCTAGGGCCCTAATGTGACATCCGCTCGTGCAGCGAAGCGAGCGGCTTGATCGAGCGCTTCGGATGCGGCGGTGGCGGCGGCGCGCTGTGCAGCTGGATGTGCGCGGCCAGTCCGCCGCTCGCGCTGTTGGCGAGCACGAACACGCCGCCCATGCGCTGCACCGTCTTGTCGACGATGGACAGGCCCAGACCGGCGCCGGTCGCGGCGGTGCGCGCCTCGTCGCCGCGAAAGAACGGCTTGGTCAGGTTCGTCAGCGCATCCGGCGCCACGCCCTGGCCGTGGTCGCGCACCTTGATCAGCACCCAGGGCTCGCGCACGCGCGCGGCGATGTTGATCACGGCGACGTTCGCGTCGGGGAGTTTGCCGTAGCGGCGCGCGTTCTCGATCAGGTTGGAGATGACGCGGGTGAGCTCGACCTCGTCGGCCATCACGCGCACGGTGGGCGCGATGTCGACGCTGATGCGCACGTCGTCCTGGTCCTTCACCGGATAGGTGCAGGCGTCGACCACGTCGAGCAAGCGCACCGGCTTCAGGTCCACATGGTCGGGCCGCGCGTAGTCGAGGAACTTGTCGATGATCGCGTCGAGCTGGCTGATGTCGGCCGCCATGTGCTCGCGCGCATCTTCGTCGACCACCGACAGCTCGGTCTCCAGCCGCAGCCGCGCCAGCGGCGTGCGCAGGTCGTGCGAGATGCCGGCGAGCATCACCGCGCGGTCCTGCTCGATCTTCGCGAGCTGCTCGGCCATGCGGTTGAAGCCGATGTTGACCTCGCGGATCTCGCTGGTCGCGACCCGTTCGTCGAGGCGCCCGGCGTCGAAGTCGCCGTCGCGCACGCGGCTGGTCGCGAACGACAGCTGCTTGAGCGGGTGGTTGATCAGCCGCGCGATCACCGCCGCGCCGGCGAGTGAAAGAATCCCGGCGGTGAACAGCCAGACCAGCCAGGTCTTGCTGCCGACCGGGACCAGCCGCGCGCGGTCCATCAGCAGCCAGTACGCGTCGCCGTCGATCGTGAAGCCGACCCACAGTCCGCGCTCGCCGTTGACGCTGCTCGCGACCGTGGTGCGCGGCCCGAGCCGCAGCGCAAGCTCCTCGGTGATGCGCCGATCGAGCGCGCTGTTGCCGAACGGTTCGTACTTGTCTTTCGGCTCGCGCGGCACGATGCGCACGCCTTCCTCCTCGGCCAGCGTCTTGATCAGCGACACGCGGGCGATCGCGTCGGAATAGACCAGCGCCGCGCGGCTCAGGTTCACCAGCGACGCGATCTGCTGCGCGGTCTGGATCGCGCGCGGCTCGTATTCGAGCGAACGGAAGGTCTGGAACCAGGCGATCGTGCTGCCGATCAGCAGCAGCGCCAGCATGAAGAAGGTGCGCCAGAACAGGCTCAGGCCGGGCTTGCCCTCCGCAGGGGCGAGCGGCGCCGGCTGGGTGTCCAGCGGCGCGGGCCGGCTGAAGTCGCTGGGAGCCTGTGTGTCCGACATCTGCGGCACCCGGGGCGGGATTCGGCGAAGCGGCGTGCGGCGCAGCTCAGCCGGCGCCGTCGGGCACGAACACGTAGCCCACGCCCCAGACGGTCTGGATGTAGCGCGGCGACGACGCGTCGGCCTCGACCAGCTTGCGCAAGCGCGACACCTGCACATCGAGGCTGCGATCGAACGGCTCGAATTCGCGCCCGCGCGCCAGTTGCGCCAGCTTCTCGCGCGACAGCGGCTGGCGCGGATGGCGCACCAGCGCCTTCAGCATCGCGAACTCGCCGGTGGTCAGCGGCAAATCCTCGCCGTTGCGGCGCAGCGTGCGTGCGGCCAGGTCGAAGATGAACGGGCCGAACACCACGGTTTCGTTCTCGGCCGATGGCGCGCCTGGGGCTTCCACCGGCGGGCGCCGGCGCAGCACCGCCGAAATGCGCGCCAGCAGCTCGCGCGGATTGAACGGCTTGCCGAGGTAGTCGTCCGCGCCGACCTCGAGCCCGACGATGCGATCCACGTCCTCGCCCTTGGCCGTCAGCATGATGATCGGCGTGCGGTCGTTTGCGGCGCGGAGGCGCCGGCAGATCGACAGCCCGTCCTCGCCCGGCATCATCAGGTCGAGCACGATCAGGTCCACCGTGTCGCGCAGCAGGATGCGGTTCAGCGCCTTGCCGTCCTCGGCGACGATGACTTCGAAGCCTTCCTGGGTGAGATAGCGGCGCAGCAGGTCGCGGATGCGGGCGTCGTCGTCTACCACCACGATTTTGTCGACACGGCTGGTTGCTGGAGATGCCATTGCGGATTTGAATGCGGTTGGTTTGTAACAACGCCGATTTTGGGCTGCTTCGCAGGGCAATTCCGGGAATGCCGGTGCAGCCTGACACAGTGTTACATATTTTGCCCGGCAGTGCAGGGCGCGTCGGTGTGCATGGGATCATTGATGTAGGAGGGCCGTGCAGAACCATGGAAAGAGCGCACGGCAGCATCACGATGAAACGGATCCTTGTTTTTGCTGCGCAGGCGATGCTGCTGACCGGCGCGCTGGCGCAGGTGCAACTCGGCAACGGCCAGGCCGGCATCGGCGTGGCCAACGGCAGTGAAGACGGCAGCAGTGCCGCGGTGGTCGGTTCACTCGCGCCGGCGCCGGCGCAAGCGGTGAGTCCGTTCGCACCGGTGCCGGCGCAAGATCCCGCCGAGCAGCGGCGCAACGAATTGCGCGCGGCATTGCAGGCGCAGCGTGCCGCGCAGGACAAGGCATCGGCAGTCCATCGCCTCACGCCCGAAGAACGTGCAGAATTGCGCGAGCAGCTGCGGCAGTTCTATCCCCGCACCGCAGGTCGGATCGACCGACCCTGACGGCGGCTGCGTGGCGGATTGCGCTGCGCAGGCTGTAAATCTTTGAAAACGGGTGCGGCGATGCGGCGATTGAAGAGCGCTACAAAACTGATAGTTGCTTGCGCAATAGGGGCATGGACTTCCGGCGTTTTTGCTCAGAATTTTCCGTACAACCCGCCGCAGAACGTGGTGCGCCTGTCGGCGCAGGGCGCGGTCGATGTGCAACAGGACTGGCTCACGATCACGCTGGCCGCGACGCAGGAGGGGCCGGACGCCGGAACCGTGCAGAACCAGCTGAAGGCCGCGCAGGGCACCGCGTTGGCCCAGGCGCGGCGTGCGGCAACACCGGACAAGCTGGAGGTGCACACCGGCAACTTCAGCCTTGCGCCGCGTTACGCGAGCAACGGCAAGATCAACGGCTGGCACGGGACTGCGGAACTGGTGCTCGAAGGACGCGATTTCGCGCTGGTCAGCGGCACCGCCGGCAGCATTTCGACGATGAGCGTGAACAACGTCGCGTTCCGGCTGAGCCGCGAGCAGCGCGCGAAGGTCGAGGGCGAGGCCGAGGCGCTCGCGATCGACCGTTTCAAGGCCCGCGCTGCCGTGATCGCGAAGGAATTCGGCTTTGCCGGCTATGCGCTGCGCGAGGTGTCGGTCAACGCCAACGACCAGGGTCTGCCGCCGCGTCCGCGGATGATGGCGATGGAGGCGCGCGCGTCGATGTCGGAAGCCCCGGTGCCGGTGGAAGCGGGCAAGAGCACGGTGCTGGTGACCGTTTCCGGGACTGTGCAACTGAAGTGAGCCCGGTCACGGCAACTCGGACTTGAAGCGGCACAGCCGGCCGTCGTCCGCCGGGCGGATCACCGCCCAGACATAGTGCACCACCACGCCGCGCTTGCCGAAGCCCCAGTCGAGCTGGGTCTGGCCTTGTGCGATCGCTTCGCGGTACAACGGAGCATAGGCCGGATTGGTGCTTTTCTCGCGCGGCACCAGAACCAACGCGCCGCAGCGGCGCACGTCCTCGTCGCTGAGCCACGGCGTCTTGCGGCGGTCGTGATCCATGAACACCATCGGCTCGGGCCGCAGGTGCAGCGCGATGTTGCCGCCGGTCCAGGTGTCGGAGACGACGATGCGCAGCGGGCCGCTCGCATGCGCGCGCCATAGCGCCTGCGCGCTGGCCGCCAGTTCGCGGCTCGGGAAATTGAAGCGTGCGTTGCGGCCGACGATCTCCGGCACCACCGCGGCGCCGGCGAAGAAGATCACGAAGATGCCGACCTGAGCCAGCGCAGTGAGCTTCCAGGTCCGGGGCAGCAGCGACGGATCCCGGTTGCCGCGAAAGTACCTGTGCGCGAGCAGCGGCCCGGCGGTCAGGAAATACGCGCTGACCCAGTTGCTGTCGAGCGCATCGCCGCGCAGCAGCGCCGGCGCGACCGCCAGCACCAGCGGGGTCCACAGCGTGATCGCGAGATAGCGCCGGTCGAAGCGCTCGCGCGCGGTCGCCGGCGTGCGCGTCCCTGGCGTGACCTGGGCCGGGTCGCTCCAGCGCACGAGTACCCAGGCCATCAGCAGCATCACGCTGACGCGGCTCGCCTGGTTGATGAGGAAGCCGAGCAGCACGTGAAAGCGCCCCGCCGACGAGTCGAGCTGATGCTCGGCGTAGTGGATCGGCGGGAAGTTGTTGACGAACAACCAGTGCACGTGCGGCAGCAGCAGCAGCGCGAACACGAGCAGGCTTAAAGCCAGTCCGCGCAGCACGCGCCGGTCGGTCCACAGGCGCTGCGCCAGCACGACCGCAAGCAGGCCGGCCAGCGCCAGCACCGCGCTGTACTTGGTCAGCATCGCCAGGCCCGCGGCCACGCCGAGCGCGAGCCAGTGGCGGCGCTTGTCGGTGCAGACGGCGCGGTAGAAGTGATACAACGCCGCCGCGGTGAACGGCAGCGACACCGTGTTGTGGTTCAGCGTCAGCGCGTTGATCGTGTGGTATGACAGCAGCGAATCGAGCACCACCGCGATGATCGCGATGCGCGGCGGCATCATGCAGCGCGCGAGCAGCCAGACGTAGATCATCGCGACCACGCTGCAGCCCTGCGCGGCGAACGCGGTCAGCGCCTGCGACGGCCCGCCGAACGCCAGGTTCAGCGCATGCATCAAAGCGCTCGGCAGCGGCGGGTGCTTGTAGTAGCCCCATTGCCAGCTCTGCGCCCACACCACCTGCTCGATGCTGTCGAGGTGCATCGCGCGTGGGATGAACGCCGCACCGAGCGTCCAGGCGGCGAGATAGAGCGCGCCGAACAGCAGCAGCTGGCGCCCGGCCCAGGACGCGCGCAGCGCCGGGTCGCTCGCCGCTGCCGGGGCTTGGATGCTGCTCATCGATTCAGTCATTGCGGGCGCCGCGGCCGGTTGGGCCGGCTGCCGGCGCAGGATTGCCGTGGGGCGGCATGCTGTCTTCGCGGATCAATTACGATGGAACCGAAGCAACGAAACGGCCCGCGATCGCGCGGCCTTCGATGCGAAACCGCCATTATCCGACCCCGGATTGCCAGACCTTCACCATGACCGAACCGACCCTGCACCACGTTCACTGTCCCGATGCCGACGGCGGCCACCGGATGGCCTATTGGGAATGGGGCGAGCCGACGAACCCGCACGTGGTGGTGTGCGTGCACGGCCTGTCGCGTCAGGGGCGTGACTTCGACACGCTCGCGCGCGCGTTGTGCGAGCGCGTGCGCGTGGTCTGCCCCGACGTGGTCGGCCGCGGCAGGAGCGACTGGCTGAAGAACCCGGACGGCTACCAGATGCCGCTGTACGCGGCCGATATGCTCGCTTTGCTCGCGCAGCTCAAGCCGGCCTCGCTGGACTGGGTCGGCACCAGCATGGGAGGTCTGATCGGCATGATCATCGCGGGGCAGCCGGATCTGCCGTTGCCGGTGCCGGTGCGCCGTCTCGTGCTGAACGATGTCGGCCCGGCGCTCCAGTGGGAGGCGCTGCAACGCATCGGCCAGTACCTTGGGAGCACCGGGCGCTTCGAGTCGCTGCAACAGGCGGCCGACGCGCTGTGGGCGGACTCGCGCAGCTTCGGGCCGCACACGCCGGCACAATGGCTGGCGCTGTCGGCGCCCATGGTGCGGCCCATCGATGGCGACGCATCGGGCGCGCTGACGCTGCACTACGACCCGGCGATCGCGAAGCCGTTCCGTGCGTTGACCCGCGAGGCCACCGAACAGGGCGAGGCCGCGATGTGGCAACTCTACGATGGCATCCACGCCGAGACGCTGCTGCTGCGCGGCGCGCAGTCGGACCTGCTGAACCCGGCGACGGCGCGCGCGATGACCGAGCGCGGACCCAAGGCCCGGCTCGTGGAATTCGCCGGTATTGGCCATGCGCCGACGCTGATCGCGGCGGACCAGGTCGAGGCGGTGAGGTCGTTCCTGCTGGGCTGAACGAGCCTGCGGCCGGGGAGACGATGAAGACGCTGCAGACCCGGCCGGGCGGCGCGTCGGCCGACGCGCGCGTTCCGGAACTGCTCGCGGTAACCGACCGGGCGCTGCCCGCCGAGGTCGACGCGCCAGCGCGGGCACGCGCGTTCGCCGAGCCGCTGATCGCCGGCGAGACGCTGGACACCGGCGAGAACACGCTGGCGCATGCGGACGCGGTCGCCGAGATCCTCGCGACGCTCGGCGGCTCGCCCGCAATGCAGGCCGCCAGCTACCTGGTCCATGCCTGCGATCACCTGAACAAGCCGCGCGACGTGATCGCGAAGGCGTTCGGCGAGAGCTTCGCGTCGCTCGCGATCGAGACCACGAAGCTGATCCAGGTGCAGAAGCGTTCGCGCGCGGCGGCCCCGTCGGCGCAGCTGGCCGCCGATGCGTCGGCGCAGACCGAGACGGTGCGCAAGATGCTGCTCGCGTTCTCGCGCGACCTGCGGGTGGTGCTGCTGCGGCTTGCGTCGCGGCTGCAGACGCTGCGTTTCTACGCGGCGACCAAGACGCCGATGCCGTCCGGCATGGCGCGCGAGTCGCTGCAGGTGTTCGCGCCGCTGGCGAACCGGCTCGGGATCTGGCAGCTCAAGTGGGAGATCGAGGATCTCGCGTTCCGCTTCCTCGAGCCCGACACCTATCGTCAAGTCGCGCAGCTGCTGGACCAGAAGCGGGCCGAGCGCGAGAACTACGTGCGGCAGCTGCGCGCGCAGCTCGAGATCGAACTGCGCGCGCAGGGGATCGCGGCGACGGTGCAGGGCCGGCCCAAGCACATCTACAGCATCGTACGCAAGATGCGCGGCAAGTCGCTCGAATTCAGCCGGGTGTTCGACATCCGCGCGCTGCGCGTGGTCGTGCCGCAGCTGCGCGACTGCTATGCGGCGCTGAGCTGGGTGCACAGCCGCTTTGCGCCGATCGCCGACCAGTTCGACGACTACATCGCCCGGCCGAAGGCGAACGGCTACCAGTCGTTGCACACCGTGGTCACCGACGCCGCGGGCCAGCCGATCGAAATCCAGATCCGCACCGAGGCGATGCACGAGCATGCGGAGCATGGCGTCGCGGCGCACTGGGTGTACAAGGAGGCCGGCGCCAGGGGCTACGGCGGCGTCTCGGCGGCCGGCGGGTACGACGCGAAGATCGCGGTGCTGCGCCAGCTGTTCGCGTGGGAGCGCGAACTCGCCGGCGCCGCCGGCGGCCGGGGCCTGTTCGAGGACCGGATCTACGTGCTGACCCCGGAGGCCGCCGTCATCGACCTGCCGCGGGGCGCCACGCCGGTCGACTTCGCGTACAGCGTGCACACCGACCTGGGCCACCGCTGCCGCGGCGCGCGGGTCGACGGCGTGATGGTGCCGTTGAGCACGCCGCTCTCGAACGGCCAGACGGTGGAGATCGTCGCGGCGAAGGAGGGCGGCCCGTCGCGCGACTGGCTCAATCCCGAACTCGGCTACCTGGCGAGCCCGCGAGCACGCGCGAAGGTGCGCGCCTGGTTCAACGCGCTGGCGCAGCACGAAACCGTGGCGCGCGGCCGCGAGGCGGTCGAGCGGCTGCTGCAGCGCGAAGGCCGCACCGCGGTCAAGTTCGAGGATCTCGCGGTACGGCTCGGCTTCCGTGGCGCGAACGAACTGTTCGAGGTCGTCGGCAAGGACGAATTCTCGCTGCACAACATCGAGCTGTTGCTGCGCCCGTTGCCGCCCGCGCCGGCAGTGGACACGGTGCCGCTGAAAAAAGCGCGCAGCTCCGAGACGCTGGAAAAGGGCGGCTTGCTCGTGGTCGGCGTCGATTCGCTGATGACCCAACTGGCCAAATGCTGCAAGCCGGCCCCGCCCGACCCGATCCGAGGCTTCGTGACCCGGGGCCGGGGGGTGAGCGTGCACCGGGCGGACTGCGCGAATTTCCGCGAGATGGCCGCCAAGAGCGGGGAGCGGGTGATCGCGGTCGCATGGGGCGCGCGCAGGGCGGAGCAGACGGTGTATCCGATCGACGTGTTGGTCGAGGCCGCGGACCGCCAGGGGCTGGTGCGCGACATCTCGGACCTGTTCGCGAAGGAGCGGATGAACGTGATCGGCGTGCAGACGCGCGGGGCGCATGGCGCGGCCCAGATGCTGTTCACGGTGGAGACCAGCGACACCGCGCGGCTCGGCAAGGTGCTCGCGTTGGTGGCCGAAGTCAAGGGCGTGCGCGCCGCACGCCGGCGCTGAAGCGCGCCGCGTCGGCGCCTGAGCAGAGCCAGCGCGCTGCTACAATCACCGCTCTCGAACATCCGTAGGCGCGTAGCTCAGCTGGTTAGAGCACCACCTTGACATGGTGGGGGTCGTTGGTTCGAGTCCAATCGCGCCTACCAACTCCGAAGGACTGGTTCTCATCGCTGGACCGGCCCTTTTTCTTGGCGCTTGCGGCCGTGGCCAGGCCTCTTGGCGCGGAACGGTCGAGGTCAGGCGGGGCAGACTGGCGGCATCGGCACTGACCCGTGGGACTGGTCGATGCACCGCGCCACGGCGACAACGGCGCGCGCCGGCGCCGGCATGGACTGCAGCGTCACGCGAAACAGGCGTCGATCGCCGCGTATCTCGACATTCGCCGTATCCGCCCTCGCTCCGACGGTGATCGTCGCCGGTTCGACGTTCAGACCCCATCCCAGCGCTTTCAGGCAAGCTTCCTTTCGGGTCCAGCAGGTCAGGAAGGCGCGAGCGTGGTGTGCCGGCTCGGCATCGATCTGCCGTTGCTCGTCGGCGGTGCAGACCTGCACGGCGAGCGTGCGGTCGACTTCCCGCAGCATCTCCACATCGACGCCGACCTCGGTATCTTGCGTCACTGCGATCGCTGCCAGATCTTCGCTGTGGCTCAGGCTGAACCGAAGGCGGGAACCGCGCAATCTGGGCTTGCCGAACGGGCCGGTCTCGAATGCCAGCCGCGCCGGATCGGAGCCGAGTTGCGTCGCCAGCACCTTGCGCAGCGCGACGTGAGCGGCCAGATAGCGGCGGCGGTCCCTCTCGAGCACGAAGCGGCTGGCGCGCGCACGCTCGTCTTCGCTCAGCCAGTCGAGTTGGTCCTGGGGAGGCTCGTCGCGCAGCGACGCGTACGACAGGCTGCAGGGCGATGATGCGTTCATCGGGCGATGGACATGCGTTGCGAGACGGTGTCGCTGGCGCGCGGCACCGCGGTCTCGCCGAGCCGCGCCTGCCCGGCCACGTTGCCGACGGGGCGCCGGGTCAGGCTCGTCATCAAGGCCTTCCATTGATCAAGCCACTGCCGGACCGTCTCCCCGTGAAAGAGATCCTCCGCAAAGTAGCAGGCCACCCCCAGCCCATCATCGCGCTGCCACATATTGATCTCCAGATCGAAGACCATATGCGAGCGTGGCGGCACGCGAATGTCTGCCTGCAGGCCAGGCCAGTGCATCGCCGGCTGATCGTTCAGGTTCAGCAGGACGGAGATGAATGGCAAAGTTCCCGGAGCGCAAGGCGGATCGAGCTCTTTCACCAGTTCGCCGTAAGTGCAGGCTTCATGCGTTCGCGCTTCCATCAGGTTGCGCTTCACGTCCGAGAGAAGCTCGGCGAACGGCCGGGTCTCGTCGATGGTCGCGCGGACGGGCAGCAGCGATGTCGAATGGCCGAGCAGTCGCTCACAACCCGCCATCTGCTGCAGGTCGGCAGCCAGCTGTCCGGCCACCGGCACCCCGATCACGATGCCGCGCTGCCCCGTGATCCGATGCAGCCAGACCATCGATGCGGCCAGCAGGAACTGGAACAGCGTGGCATTCGATGCGGCACTGGCATCCTTGATGGATGCGAGCAGCGCCGCATCGATCGAGGCTTCCAGGGTTCGCGCCCGATACGAGCGCTGCGCAGGCCGGGGCCGCTGCGTGGGCAGGTCGACGGCGGCAGGCCCGTCGGCCAGCGCTTCGGTCCAATACCTGCGGGCTTCCTCTCGCGTCCGGATCGACGCATCGCTGCCATACCACGCGACGTAGTCGCGGTACTGCATCGCAGGTGCCGCCACGGCCGGACCGCCTTCGATGCGGGCCGAATACAGCTCGCTCAATTCGATGGCCACGACATGCGTCGACCAGCCGTCGATCACGACGTGGTGGAACACCATCTGCAGGATATGTTCGTGCGCGCCGAGCCGGATCAACTGCGCCTTCATCAGCGGTCCGCGGCTGAGTTTGAACGGCGTCTCGCGGTACGCGTCGGTGAGTTCGTGCAGCCGCCTGTGCCGCTCCTCTCCGGTCACGGCCGACAGGTCGATCAGCGGCAAGTCCTGAGCACGCGCGGGATGGACGAATTGCCGCGTTCCGTCCGCGGCGATCGTGGTCCGCAGCGCATCGTTGCGGTCGACCAGCTCTTGCAGCGCCGCTTGCAGCAGCGCCGGCTGCAGCGGTCCATGCAGGTTGATTTCGACCAGTTGGTGGTAGGCCCGCGTCCCGCCCAGCTTCGATGCGTACCAGATTTCCTGCTGGCCGGCGGTCGTCGGCAATGGCAGTGGCGCCGTCGGATCCTCGGGCTTGGCGACTGCAGGCAGCGGCGGTGAGTTCGGCTGCGGTGCCGGCTGCGACTCGGATGTCTCGTCTCCCGGCAGGGACTGATCGAGATGCGCCGCCAGCAGCTCCAGATTCGGCCACTGATTCATCAGCTGAGCGAAGGTCACCTTGACGCCGAACGCCTGTCGAACGGCAAGGGCCACCTGGGTCAGCGACAGGGAGTTGAAGCCTTGTTCGAGAAACGTGGCCGACGCGCTGATCTGGCCTTGATCGAGGCCGGAAATCGGAAGCAGGATTTCGATCAGCCGGGCGATCACGCGATGCTTGCGATCGGGTGCGGACGCCGCTTCGCCGTCCCGCTCGGAGTCGACGATCTCGGACGATGGCGAAGCCTCGTCCATTGGCGCAGCTGTCGCACCGGAGCTGACGGGCGCCGGATCGACCCAGTAGCGCTTGCGCTCGAACGCATAGGTGGGCAGCGGCACGTGATGGCGCTCTTCGTGGGCATAGAAGGCTTCCCAGTCCAGGCTGACTCCGTTCTGCCACAGAGCGCCGACGGCGAACAGCATGGCCTTCCACTCGGCGTGGTTCTCGTGGGTGTCGCCCATCGTCGGAATCGCCGTGCCCGGCCGTTGCGGCGAGAACTGCTGGCGCACCAGGGACGACAAGGTCGCGCGCGGCCCGCATTCGAGAAATAGGTCGTATCCGTCGTCCACCAGGAACTGCGCCGCCGTCGAGAACTGCACCGTCGCACGCGCATGGTGTGCCCAGTACCCTGGGTCCATGGCTTCGGCCGCGGTCATCGGTCGTCCTGTCACCGTCGACATCATGGGCAGGGCCGGCGCACGCAGCTTCACTTCGGCCACGGCAGCGCGCAACTGCTCCAGCATCGGATCCATCATCGCGGAGTGGAAGGCATGCGAGGTGTGCAAGTGGCGACACACGATGTCCCGGGCCTCGAGCGCGGACTTGAAACTCGCCACGTCCGGCTCAGGGCCGGCGACGACGCAGGTGGAGGGGCTGTTGTTGGAGGCGAGCTGCACACTGGCGGGGAGCACGGCCTCCACCTCTTTGGCGGCGGCGCCCACGGCCAACATCGCGCCACGCGGCAGCGCCTGCATCAGCCGACCGCGCAGCGCGATGATGCGAAGCGCATCCTCCAGATCCCACACGCCGGCCAGGGTCGCGGCCGTGAATTCCCCGATGCTGTGGCCCACCATCATCGTGGGTTGCACGCCGAGGCTTTGCCACAGGCGCGCGAGTGCGTACTCGATGACGAAAATCGAAGGCTGGGTGTAGAACGTGTCCTGCAGCGACGTGCGCGCGGTCTCCTCGTCGTCGCTGCGTGGATAGAGCAGCTCGCGCAGGTCGCGGCCCAGATAGGGTTTCAGCAGATCGCAGCAGTCGTCGACCACGGCGCGGAACAGGGGCTCGCCCTGGTACAGGTTCCGCCCCATGTTGACGTACTGCGTGCCCTGCCCGCCGAACATGAAGACCACCGGCGGATCGCGGCGCTCGCAGCGCCGGCTGCCGCACAGCAGCGGATTGGGCTGCCGAAGGAGCGCGGCCGCCTCGCTCGGGTCCGTGGCGACGACGAAGCGTCGCTGCGCCATTTGCCTGCGTCCGGTCTGCAGCGTGTAGGCCGCGTCGGCAAACTGCTGCGGCGGCATGCCATCGAGGGACCGCGCCATCGAATGGGCCAACGCATCGAGGGCGACGGTCGAACGCGCCGACAGCGGCAGCAACTGGACCGGCCGCGACGCGCTGACGGGCGGCGCGACGGCGGCTTCCTCGAGGATCATGTGCACATTCGTTCCGCCGAAGCCGAATGCGCTGACCGCGGCGCGGCGCGGCTGGGCGCCGCGGGGAAACGGAATCAGGTGGTCGGCGATGAGGAACGGGCCGTTGGCAAGATCGATCTTCGGGTTGAGATTCCTGAAATGCAGCGTCGCGGGGATCTGCTCGCGATGCAGCGCCAGCGTGGCCTTGATCAGGCCAGCTACGCCCGCCGCATTGGTGGGGTGGCCGATGTTGCCCTTGATCGAGCCGAGGTAGCAGAAGTGCTGCTTGTCGGTCTTCGCCTGAAATGCCTGGCGCAGCGCTTCGATCTCGATCGGATCGCCGACCGGCGTCCCCGTGCCGTGCGCCTCGATATAGCCAATGGTCTCGACCGGCACGCCGGCGCGTGCCTGCGCCATCGCGATCACTTCGGCCTGGCCCTCGACGCTGGGTGCCAGGAACGACGCCGGACGCGCGCCGTTGTTGTTCTTGCCGCTGCCGATCAGGGTCGCGTAGACGGTGTCGCCGTCGGCCATGGCATCGCGCAGGCGCTTGAGCACGACGATCCCTGCGCCGTCGCAGAACATCGTTCCGGTGGCATCGGCATCGAACGGCCGGCAGTGGCCGTCGCGCGCGAAGGTTCCGCCCTCCTGGTACAGGAAGCCGCTCTTTTGCGGCACCGTGATGTCGATGCCGCCCGCCAGCGCGACGTCGCATTCGTGATCGAGCAGCGCCCGGTACGCCTGATCGATAGCCAGCAGCGCGGTCGAACAGGCCGTGTTGAGACTGACGGCGGGGCCTCGCAGGTCCAGCAGATACGCCGTGCGCAGCGCGATGTAGTCCTTCTGGTTGCCGTATTCGACGGCCAGCTTGCCGGCCAGCGCCAGCAGGTCGGGGCGGGTCAGCAGATTCGTCGTGTAGTAGTGGTTGTCGCCGATGCCCGCGTACACGCCGATCAGCCCCTTGTAGCGTTCGGGATCGACGCCGGCGTTCTCCAGCGCGTGCTGCGCCAGTTCGAGGAAAACCCGTTGCTGCGGGTCCATCACGCGGGCCTCGAGCGGGCTGATGCCGAAGAACGCCGCGTCGAACTGGTCCGCGCCGTCGATCATGCCTCGGGCGCGCACGTAGTCGGGGTCGTCGCGCAATCGTGGATCGATGCCCGGCCCGAGTTCTTCGGGCGTGAAGAACGAGATCGACTCCACGGCATCGCACAGATTGCGCCAGAGCTCGTCGAGGTTGTCGGCGCCCGGGAAGCGTCCGACCATGCCGATGATGGCCACCGCATCGCGGGACCGATTGCTCGTTGGCCCGCTGCGATCGCGCGCGCGCTGCTCGGCCTGCTCGTGCAGCTTCGTCGGGGCCTCGCGGCCCTCCAGGAACTGCCCTAGCTGTGCGATCGTCGGGTGCTGGAATACCTTGATCGGCGAGATGTCATGGCCGAACCGCTGGCGATACAGGCCGGTCATGCGCACGACGGCCAGCGACGTGCCTCCGAGGTCGAAGAAGCTGTCGTCGATGCCGACCCGGTCCAGTTGCAGCAGTTCGCACCAAAGTTCGGCCAACTGCTTCTCCGCGGTCGTGCGCGGGGCAATATAGGCTTGTGCCAACTGGGGTCGGTGCCGGCTCGGGTCCGGAAGCGCCTTGCGATCGATCTTGCCGTTGGGGGTCAGCGGGAAGGCATCGACCCGCTGGAACACCGACGGCACCATGTAGTCCGGCAAGGTGGAGCGCAAGTGCCCGCGCAGGAAGTCCGTGCTCAAGGCGTCGCGACTCGCCCCGGTTTCGGTGTAGTAGGCGACCAGGCGCTTGTCGCCCGACTGGGTTTCCCGCAGTACGACCGCCGCCCGATCCACGCCCTCGGCGCGGCTGAGCACCGTTTCGATCTCGCCGAGTTCTACACGGTGCCCGCGAATCTTCACCTGATGATCCAGCCGCCCGAGACACTCGATATTGCCGTCAGGTCGCACCCGTGCCAGATCGCCGGTGCGATACAGCAAGGCCCCCGGCTTGACGGGATGGGCAATGAACTTCTCGGCCGTGAGCTCCGGCCGATCGAGATAGCCGCACGACAAACCCGCCCCACCGATCAGCATCTCCCCGGCCGTGCCAACGGGCGCCGGTTGCCGCTGCTCGTCGAGGATCAGGATCTCGGTATTGTCGATCGGGCGGCCGATATGGATGTTGTCGGCAGCCGTGATACGGCCGCAGGTCGACCAGACCGTGGTCTCGGTCGGGCCGTACATGTTCCAAAGCTGCACGTCGTGTGCAAGAAGCTGTTCAGCCAGCCGAGGCGGGAGCGCCTCGCCGCCGACCAATGCCTTGAAACGCCCGCCGCCGGTCCAGCCCGCGTCCAGCAACAACTGCCAGGTGACGGGTGTCGCCTGCATCACGGTCGCGTGGTGTGCCTCGAGCAGGGCTTTCAGCGCATGCCCGTCGCGGGCCTCGTCGCGGCCGGCGATCACCACGGTGGCCCCGAGCACGAGCGGCAGCAGCAGTTCCAGCACCGCGATGTCGAACGACAGCGTCGTCACCGCCACCAGCACGTCGTCCGGCGTCAAGCCGGGTTCGCGTGCCATGCTGCGCAGGAAGTTCACGACCGCCCGGTGCGGGATGACAACGCCCTTCGGGTTGCCGGTCGAGCCCGAGGTGTAGATCGTGTAAGCGGGTGCTTCGGCGTGCGAGCCGTGTCCCCCCGCCTGTGCACTCTCCGGCGCTGCGTCGATGCTCGCGGCATCGGCATCGAGGAGCAACTGCCGATCGCGCGCCAGCGTGAAGGGCCGGCTCAATTCGACGGTGCTCACGAGCAGCGCGAGACCGGCGTCATCGGCCATGTAGCACAGGCGCTCGCGCGGATAAGAAGGGTCCAGCGGCACGTAGGCAGCCCCGGCCCGGAGGATGCCGAGCATGGCGGCGACCATGTCCGTGCCGCGCTCGACGCACAGGCCGACGCGATCGCCAGCCCCGACGCCGCGCGCGCGAAGCGCGCACGCGATGCGCTGGGCACGCGCGTTCAGCTGCGCGTAGCTCACGGACATCCCCGCGCTTCTCAGCGCGGCGCGCTGCGGTGCGCGCGCGGCCTGCGCATCGAACAACTCGTGAATCAGGGCTCCGTCGCGGAGCGACGCCGCGATCGCGCCGCGTTCCCCTCCATCCGGTCGTTGCTCACTGTCCGCTGCGGTCTGCCGTTCGGTCATCTCGTTTCCCCCTCTGGTCGGTCTCGTCGCGTACGCCGCGGCTGCAACGCCAGCGGCGGCACGGGCAGACCCAGTTCATCCTGGCCCGATCGGGCTTGCAGCCAGTGTAGGCTTGCGAGCCCGATCCCAAGCTGATCCGGCCGACAATTGGTCCAATATGACTAACGTCGGCCGCGACCAGTTCCGATCGGAACATTGTCAGACGCTCGCTGGGTCCGGAGATCCGTGTATTCGAACGGCTCCCGTTGCCACCTCGCTACGTCGATAGCCGCTCGACCCCGAAGACTTGCGCGTACAGATCTTCCCCGAAACTGGTCGACAGCGCTTCGCCGGCGTTGAGCTTGAACGTGCGCGAGCCGTCGTCACGCCGTTCGGCACGCAGGAACATCGTGTCCGGCCGGTGCTCGCCGGCGAGTCGATCCGCGAAGTCGTACAGGTGGGTGACGAACATGAGCTTGATGCGACGCTCGCGCAGCGCATGCACCGTCTGGCGCGCGATTTCCGAGCCCTCGCGCTCGTTGGTCGACGCGAAGGATTCATTGGCCAGCAATATGCCACCAGGGCGGATATGGTCGGCGATATCGCTCAGCCGCGCCAGTTCCTCGTCGAACTTGCCGCTCTTGAGGGTCGCGTCTTCCTCGCGCTTGTAGTGGGTGAAGAGCCCGGTGCAGCGTTCACCCGCAAAGGCCTCTGCGCAGACGAACATGCCGGCCTGCATCATCAGCTGCGCGACGCCGGTGGCCCGCAGAAAGCTCGATTTGCCCCCTTGATTGGCGCCGGTGATCACGATCAGGCCGCGGCCGTCGGCATCCACCGTGTTGCCGACGACGGCACGCCCCAGCTTGAGGACCAGGCCGACGTCGCGCAGGTCGGCGCAGCGCAGCCGCAGCGCGCCCGGCTCGGCCATCTCGGGCAGGCGGCACGGTGCGCCGGCGGCAATCAGCTTCTCGCGCAGGTTCAGGCAGGCAACATAGAACGCCAGCTCCGTACGCAGCATCGTGAAGAAGTTGAGCACATGGTCGCACGACTGGCCCAGCGCATTGGCCACGAGATTGATGCCCCGGTCCTGAAGCTCACCGAGCGCGTGGGCGCCGGCTTCGTCGCGCTCGTGCACCCGGAATCCAAATTCCGGCGGCCCGCGATGCAGCAGGCGCCGCCAGATCGCCGGCTTTTCGTGCGGCAGTCGCAGCATGTAGTTCACGCCTTCGTTGCCGCGGCCGAGCGCGGCGCTGATCAGCACGCCGTGGTCGAACCGCAGCAGCTTCAGGTGCCGCTGCAGGGTGGCGATGTAGTCGTCGCCGAACTCCGTCTGCAGCATCGTGAGCAGCGTGCGGAACCCGGGGGATTCGAACAGGCCTTGCCTGCTTTCGGCAAACGCGCGCAGCTTGCGCAGCATGCCGACGAAGAATTGCAGCAGTTCCACCGAAGTGCTCAGCACGCCGTGCGGATAGTTCGTGAACACGCCGAACCAGTATTTCTTTCGGCCCTCGATCGCCTCGACCGCCAGGGCGTAAAGCTCGCGGACCTCGGCGGCACGGGCGATCGCATCGGCCAGCACCTGCTGCCGGTGCTGCACCGTGAGCGAATCGTTGCCGAGCGAAAGAAGCGTCGCCTTGCGGACGATATCGAGCAGGAAATCATCGCCATCGGCCATCGCTGCCCAGAGCGTCGGAAGTTCGAGGTCCCGGGTCAGCGCATCGGCCTGCTCAGGCAGCGGTAGGCCACCCTCGAAGTCGCGGTCCGGGTGCATCAGCAGCGCT
This sequence comes from Burkholderiaceae bacterium, assembly GCA_030123545.1. Taxonomy (NCBI): domain Bacteria; kingdom Pseudomonadati; phylum Pseudomonadota; class Betaproteobacteria; order Burkholderiales; family Burkholderiaceae; species Burkholderiaceae bacterium. The sequence continues at coordinate 1,921,377 of CP126124.1, forward strand.
TTCATGGTGCGATCCGCTCCTTCAGCCAAGCCTCGGTGACGTGGTACTTCTCGGCGATCGCCAGTGCATGCGCGAGCCCGTCTGCCGCCCGTCGCTCCAGCTTGAAGCTTCTTGCGGCCGGATCGTTCGGGTCGATCGCCGCGACCAGGCTGACCACCGCCGGCGCGAAGCTCGCGAGCTCGTCGAGGAAGGTCACGCACACCGCGAGCAGATCGAGGCGGCACAAGCGGGCAAGAATCTCGCGGCCGAGGAACACTGCGTCACGCAGGGTCGTCGAGGAGAAAATCTCGTTCATCACGACGACCGAGGCCGGCGTCGCCTGCTCCAGGATGCGGTGCACCCGCACCAGGTCGTCATGCAGCTTGCCGCGCAGATTGTCGATGTCTTCTTCGTGCTCGAAGTGCGTGAACAGCCGGTCGAACAGGAACAGCCGCGCATTCGACCCCGGTACCGGGCACCCCAGGCTTGCCAGCCAGTGCAACTGGCCGAACATGCGCGCGAAGGTCGTCTTGCCGCCATGGTTCGGCCCGGTCACGACGAACATCCGCTCCGCACCGCTGAGACGAAAGTCGTTGCAGACGACCGCTTCCTGCTGTGCCAGCAGACGCTGGGCGAGCGCGAGATCGAAGCCGCCGGCAGCGCTGACTTCCTTGGAGGAGGTCGATACATGCGGGTAGCAGAACGGCAGGCTGGCCTGCCGAAACGGCGCGATGAAGTCGAGCCAGGCGATGTAGAAGTGGATCTCGCGGTCGAAGCGTTCGACGCGTTTGTCGATGAACTGGCCGTGTTCGGCACGGAACGCCGCGAGCGCGCCGAAGACATCCAGATTCAAACGAGCGACGCAGTCAAGCACCTGCGCTTCGATGTGATTGAGCCCGACCGCCGTCCGCAGTTTGGAGAGGTAGTCCCGGGCCGCGCCACGCCGGAACTTGGCGAAGGTCTGTTCGACCTCGGCGGTGTAGTCGGCCTCACCGTCGTAGCAGCGAACGACGACATTCGCGCCGTCGATCGCGACCGTGTAGGTGATCGCCGACAGGTCGTGTTCCACCTGCCTGGCCTGCGCCATCATCCGCACGAAGCCGGGTGATTGCGCATAGTCGTTCACGTGGCTGCGCCAGCGCCGCAGGCCGCGGGAGTGAAGCAGCAGCGGTGCAAGCATGCTCTGCAATGTCTCGACGGCCTCGCCGTAGAGCAGCGCCGCGTCCAGGTACCAGCGGTTTCGCTCGTGCTCGCTGTAGCCCTTGGTCGCCAGCGGGAGCTGCTCGCGCATCGTGCGCAGGCGCGCCGTGAAGTCCCGCACTACGGCCATGTTCAGCGGCTGTTCGAGATCGCGCATCACCTCCTGCCGGTAGGCGACGGCGTCCTCGTCCCGCAGGTTGACGTGAAAGAAGCCGGCCAGGTCGTAATCCTTCCACGGCGCGGTGACGGCCTGCACGATCTGGTCCAGACCGAGATCGTGGAAGCAATCCGGCGGCGCGGGCGATGGCGTGCTGTACGCGGCGGCGTGATCGTCGAGAAGGATGCTCACGAACGGCGCGAGCGGCGCGACTGGTGCGTCGTATCGGAGAGGGTTTGCGCGCATGGCGGGCCTACACACCTGTATCAGGTCATGCAGGCATCATCAGCCACGGCGGCGGTTGACCTTGGGCGACCCCAAGGGCGGAGGAATGCCATCTCCGCGACAGGTTCCAGTCTACTGAAACTCGGGGAACATCGCACCGGTGGGCCGTCCGGCGCCGCGACCGTTGCCGGGTCTTTCGCCAGCCTCGGACGGATTCGGGGGCTGCATCCAGACGTCGTCATGCGGCACGGGCTGCGAGGGGAGCGCCCCTGCACTTCGCGAACACTTTGGCGGGTCGGCCGATGGCTGCATCTAGAATGCACAGCAAAGCAGCGAGCACCGCCGCGGGCGCGGACCGTCGGTGTTGCCCGAGCGGCGAATTGAAGGAGTCATCCATTGCGAGCGAAGAAGTCCGGCGCTGCCGGCAAGCAGGCCGCACCGCAGCAGCGCGTGATCAAGAAGTATCCGAACCGCCGTCTGTACGACACCGAAACCTCCAGCTACATCACGCTGGCCGAGGTGCGGCAGTTGGTGCTCGAATCCGAGCCGTTCGCCGTGCGTGATGCAAAGACCGATGAAGACCTGACCCGATCGATCCTGCTGCAGATCATCCTGGAGGAAGAGGCGGCCGGCGCGCCGATCTTCAGCGAGGCCGTGCTGGCCAACATCATCCGCTTCTACGGCCATGCGATGCAGGGCTTCATGGGTACCTATCTCGAGAAGAACGTGCAGGCGTTCATGGACCTGCAGACGCGACTGCACGAGCAGTCGCAGGGCATGACTCCCGAAATGATGGCGCAGCTGATGAATGTGCAGTCGCCGCTGATGCAAGGGCTGATGAAGACCTACGTCGAGCAGTCGCGCAGCGTGTTCGAGCAGATGCAAAAGCAGATGCAGAAGCAGACCGAGCAGATGCTGGGCGCGTTCGGCATCAAGCGTTGAACGAGCCCGGCCTCCGGGGTCCGGGGCTCGGGCTACCGACCTCTGGGACAATTGCGGCATGAAAGAAGTGATCGAGCCGGCCTTGGGGTCCGCGCCGAAGGTGGGCTTCGTCAGCCTCGGTTGCCCGAAGGCGCTGACCGATTCCGAACTGATCCTCACCCGGCTCAGCGCCGAGGGCTACCGGACCGCGAAGAGCTTCGAAGGCGCCGATCTGGTGATCGTCAACACCTGCGGCTTCATCGACGATGCGGTGCGCGAAAGCCTGGACACGATAGGCGAGGCGTTGGCCGAGAACGGCCGCGTGATCGTCACCGGCTGCCTGGGCGCGCGCACGGTGCCGGGCGAGGCGGGCAAGGGCGGCGCGAATCTGGTGCGGCAGGTGCATCCGCGCGTGCTGGCGGTGACCGGGCCGCATGCGACACAGGAAGTGATGGACGCGGTGCACGCGCATTGCCCGAAGCCGCACGACCCGTTCCTGGATCTGGTGCCACAGGTCGGCGTCAAGCTCACGCCCCGGCATTACGCCTACCTGAAGATCAGCGAGGGGTGCAACCATCGCTGCACGTTCTGCATCATTCCATCGATGCGCGGCGATCTCGTGAGCCGGCCGGTCGGCGATGTGCTGGCCGAGGCACGCGCGCTGTTCGACAGCGGCGTGCGGGAGTTGCTGGTGATCAGCCAGGACACCTCGGCCTACGGCGTCGACCTGAAGTACCGCATCGGCTTCTGGGACGGCCGGCCGATCCGCACGCGCATGTTCGAGCTGGTCGAGGCGCTCGGTGCGCTGGCGGAACCATACGGCGCCTGGGTGCGGCTGCACTACGTGTACCCGTACCCGAGCGTGGACGAGGTGATTCCATTGATGGCGCAGGGCCGGGTGCTACCCTATCTGGACGTGCCGTTCCAGCACAGCCATCCCGACGTGCTGCGCCGCATGAAGCGCCCCGCCAGCGGCGAAAAGAACCTGGAGCGGCTCGAGCGCTGGCGCCGGGACTGTCCGCAGTTGGTGGTGCGCAGCACCTTCATCGCGGGTTTTCCCGGCGAGACCGAGGAGGAGTTCCAGCACCTGCTGGATTTCATGCGCGAGGCGCAGATCGATCGCGCCGGCTGCTTTGCGTACAGCCCGGTCGCGGGAGCCGCGGCGAACGAACTGCCTGGCATGCTTGCGCCACAGTTGCGCGAGGAGCGGCGCGCGCGCTTCATGGCGGTGGCCGAGGGCGTATCGACCGCGAAGCTTGAGCGGCGCATCGGCTGCGAGATGCAGGTGCTGGTCGACGCCGCGCCGGGTCTGGGCCGCAAGGGCGGCGTCGGCAGAAGCTATGCCGACGCGCCGGAGATCGACGGCACGGTGCGACTGCTCGCGCCGCGGAAAGCGAGCAAGACGCTCCAAGTCGGCGAATTCACGCGCGCGCGCATCGTCGCGGCCGAAGGGCACGACCTGATCGCGCTGCCGGTATGAGCGGCGCACAAACCGAACGGTGTAAACGCGAACGGCGCAAACGACGAAGGCCACCGATCACTCGGTGGCCTTCGCGCGTCGAACCCGAACTAACTTATATTGGTGCCCAGGAAGGGACTCGAACCCCCACGATGTTACTCGCTAGTACCTGAAACTAGTGCGTCTACCAATTCCGCCACCTGGGCGTCTCAGGAAAGAGAGAAATTCTATCAAAAACATGAGCCACACCAGCACCTTGCTGGACGAAGTGGTCGGCACGGTGCAGGGGCACCGCGACGGGCACGGCTTCGTCGTCCGCGACGACGACGAGGCCGACATCTATCTGCCGCCGAACGAAATGCGCGCGGTGTTGCACCGGGACCGGGTCAAGGCGCGCGTCGTGCGCAGCGACCGCCGGGGCCGGCCCGAGGGCCGTGTCGTCGAGATCGTCGAGCGGCCGCGACAGCCGCCAATCATCGGCCGGCTGCTGCAGGAGGGCGGCGTCTGGCTGGTCGCGCCCGAGGACAAGCGCTACGGCCAGGACATTCTGATCCCGAAGGGCGCGACCGGGACAGCGAAGCCCGGCCAGGTGGTGGTGGTCGAACTGACCGAGCCGCCGGCGCTGTTCGGCCAGCCGGTCGGGCGCGTCGGCGAGGTGCTCGGCGAGATCGACGACCCCGGCATGGAGATCGAGATCGCGGTGCGCAAGTACGGCGTGCCGCACGAGTTCTCCGCGGCCTGCAGCATGCAGGCGCGCTCGTTGCCGGACCGGGTGCGGCCGCGCGACCGGCAGCACCGGGTCGACCTGACCGACGTGCCGCTGGTGACGATCGACGGCGAGGACGCCCGCGACTTCGACGACGCGGTCTATTGCGAGCCGGCCCGCGTCGGCCGCTCGAAGACGGCCAACGGCTGGCGCCTGCTGGTCGCGATCGCCGACGTGAGCCACTATGTCGAGACCGGCGGCGCGATCGACATCGACGCGTTCGACCGCGCGACCAGCGTCTACTTTCCGCGCCGCGTGATCCCGATGCTGCCGGAGAAGCTCAGCAATGGGCTGTGCTCGCTGAACCCGGGCGTCGACCGCCTGTGCATGGTGTGTGACCTGCTGGTCACGGCCAAGGGCGAGGTGCAGGCCTACCAGTTCTACCCGGCGGTGATGCACAGCCACGCGCGCTTCACCTACAACGAAGTGGCGGCGATCCTCGGCAACACGCGCGGGCCCGAGGCGCTGCGCCATGCCGCGCGCGTGCCCGACCTGCTGAACCTGCACGAGGCCTACCGCGCGCTGCTGGCGGCGCGCGAGCGGCGCGGCGCGATCGACTTCGAGACCACCGAGACGCAGATCGTCTGCGACGACAACGGCCGCATCGAGCGCATCGAGCCGCGCGTGCGCACTGTCGCGCACCGCCTGATCGAGGAGGCGATGCTCGCCGCCAACGTCTGCAGCGCCGACTATCTCGTGCGCAGCAAGCACCCGGCGCTGTTTCGCGTGCACGAGGGGCCGACCCCGGAGAAGCTGGAGCTGCTGCGCAACTACCTGAAGGCGCTTGGCATCGGGATGGCGATCGGCGGCGATCCGGCGCCGGGCGACCTGCAGGCGATCGCGAATGCGACCAAGGACCGGCCGGACGCGCCGCAGATCCATGCGATGCTGCTGCGTTCGATGCAGCAGGCGATCTACACGCGCATCAACAGCGGCCATTTCGGACTGGCCTACGAGGCCTACACTCATTTCACCAGCCCGATCCGGCGCTACCCGGACCTGCTGGTGCACCGTGTGATCAAGGCGATTCTCGGCGGCAGCCGTTATCACCTGCCGGCGCTGCCGACGCCGGGCGAGGCCCATGCCAAGCTCGCGCGGCGGCTCGAGAAGAACGGTGCTTCGAAGCAGCGGGCCAGCGGGCCGACTGCAACACAGTTCAGCCCGGAAGACCAGGCCTGGCAGGCGGCCGGGCTGCATTGCAGCGCGAACGAGCGGCGCGCCGACGAGGCCAGCCGCGACGTCGAGGCCTGGCTCAAGTGCCGCTACATGCGCGAGCATCTCGGCGAGGAATACGGCGGCGTGGTCAGCGCGGTCACCACATTCGGCATCTTCGTCACGCTGGACGCGATCTACGTCGACGGCCTGGTCCATATCACCGAACTGGGCGGCGAGTATTTCCGCTTCGACGAGGCGCGCCAGGAACTGCGTGGCGAGCGCACCGGCATGCGCTACGTGATCGGCACCCGGGTGCGGGTGCAGGTGAGCCGGGTCGACCTGGACGGCCGGCGCATCGACTTCCGGCTGGTGCGCGACGAAGCCGAGGCGCCGCCGCGTGGCGGCAAAGGCTCCGGCGCGCCGCGCGAGGAGGCAGGGCACCGCGCGGCCCTGCCCGCGAAGCAGAAGCCACACGCCGAGCGGGCGCGGCCCGCGCAGCCGAAGCCGCGCTCCGGCAAGCCCGCCGCGGCACGCCGCCGGCCCGCACCGCGCTGAGCGCGCTCACTTTGACAGGCGAAAGGATCCAGGAAATGACGACCCAGGGCAAGGTTGCGATCGTGACCGGCGCCGGCAGCGGGATCGGCAAGGCGGCGGCACTGGCGCTGCTGGCGGCCGGCTGGCGCGTGGCGCTGGCCGGGCGCCGGCCGGAGCCGCTGGCGCAGGTGGTGGCCGCGTCCGGCGCCGGCGCACGCGCGCTCGAGGTGCCGACCGACGTGACGCAGGCCGATTCGGTGCAGGAGCTGTTCGATGCGACGGCCGCGCGGTTCGGCCGCGTCGACCTGCTGTTCAACAACGCCGGCATCAGCGGCCCGCCGAAGCTGCTGGAAGACCTGACGCCGGACGAGTGGCGCAGCGTGGTCGACACGAATCTCACCGGCATGTTCCTGTGCCTGCAGGCCGCGTTCCGCGCGATGAAGGCGCAGACCCCGCGTGGCGGGCGCATCATCAACAACGGGTCGATCTCGGCCACCACGCCGCGGCCGAATTCGATCGCCTACACCGCGACCAAGCACGCGGTGTCAGGGCTGACCAAGGCGGCGTCCCTCGACGGGCGCAAGTACGACATCGCCGTGGGCCAGATCGACATCGGCAATGCCGCGACCGAGATGGCCGAGCGCATGGCGACCGGCATCCTGCAGGCGAACGGCCAGGTCGCGGTCGAGCCGCTGATGAACGTGGGCATCGTCGGCCAGTCCATCGTCTACATGGCCGGGCTGCCGCTGGACGCGAACGTGATGTTTCACACTGTGATGGCAACCAAGATGCCGTTTGCCGGGCGCGGCTGAACGCGTCCGGAACGGCGCGTGAGTTGCTATATTAAAAATAGCGATAAACAAACAGGGGGCGTGGGCTTTCTGCCGTTTCTGCTTTGAGTTTTCCGGGTGCGGCGGGGGTCCGCGCGGTGAAGCCGGGCCAATCGTCCCTGTCGGCGGACTGGCTTGCGGCGCCGCAGTCAAGCACTGCGGGCACAAAGGCGCCTGGGACTCATCTGGACGTACCGGCGGCTTGCGTCTATCCTTGTTTCACCTTGGTGGCGGCCAGCGGCGCCGACGAGGTTTTCCGCACCCATTCGACCATCGCGACCGCCCGGCAAGGGCCAACAAATCAGGAGTGAACCAAATGTCACGATCCATCTCGAAGCGCGCGTTCATGCTGTTCGGTGGCCTGGCCTTGGCGGGTACGCTGAGCTTGGCGCAGGCGGCGCCCGTCTCGTTTGAAGTGCCGTTGACGGGCGCCCAACAGGTTCCGCCGGTGCAGACGTCCGGCAGCGGCAGCGCCGCCCTCACGTACGATCCTGCCACGCGGGTCGTGACCTGGAAGATCAGCTTCAGCGGCTTGTCGAGTCCGGCCACGATGGCGCATTTTCACGGGCCTGCCGCGGCCGGCAAAAACGCCAGCCCGAAGGTCTGGATCTCCCAGAAAGGCAGCGACCCGACGAGTCCGATGACCGGTCAGGCCACGCTATCCCCGGACGAAGCCAAGATGTTCGAAGCCGGTGACATGTACATCAACGTTCACACCAAGGACCATCCGACCGGCGAGATTCGCGGCCAGGTGATGCCGCCGAAGGGCAACTGACGCCAGACGCCGAAGCGTCGTCCTGAGGTCAGGTTTTCGCCGCTGGCCGAGGTCAGAGATAAGCCGCGAGCAGCATCGTCACGGCAGCGCCGATGCCGAGCGCCAGCAGCGCCCGCAGCACCGGCGCTTGCCGCGGCGCGTCGATGGACGCGGGCAACGGCTTGTAGCCCGTCAGCATCGGGCGCAGCAGGTCATGCCCTTTCGCCACGGCGTAGAGCGCGATCGCGAGCACGTGCAGCGCCACTGCGGCGAGCAGCAGGTCCCAGCCCAGCTCGTGCAGCGCCGAGATCGCATTGGCCAGCCACGCGGGCACCTGTTGGCTGAGCGGCCCTTCGTTCGCGATGTCGTTGTTGACGTAGAGACCGCTCAGTGTCTCCACCAGCAGCAATGCGAGCAGCAGCAAAACCATCCATCCGCCGGCGGCGTTGTGACCCACCTGCAGATCCGGCTCGCGGCGAAACAGCCGGCGCAAATGACGCAGCGCAGCCGCGGGCGACGCGACGAAGCTGCGAAAGCGCGCGGTCTCGCTGCCAAAGCAGCCCCACAGCAGCCGGGCAATCACCAGCGCGAGCAGCGCCTCGCCGACCCGGACATGCCGGTCGATCCAGTTCAGCTCCACGGTGACATAGGCCGCCGCGACCAGCACCACCACGAGCCAGTGAAACAGCCGCACCGGTGCGTCCCAGACCCGCACCGGGCGGCGGGCCGCTTGTGTTTGCCGCGTGACGGGTTCGTGAACATCCATGGATCGCGCTTCGGTCCGCAAGCGGCTGGGTCATCCCGTGGTTTGCGTGGCGCGACGAGGCTGCCCGCAGATCGCTGCCGCGCTCACTGCGGCCCGCTCGCGCAGGTCGATGGCACCGGCTCGCCGGCCAGCAAGCGGCGCGCGAACGGAATCGAATTCGCGAGCGACGCGTTGACGGTCTCGCCGTGCGACAGGCCCGGGTACACATGCTGCTGCACCAGCGTGCCGGCCGCGCACGCATCCCTGGCCAGCTGCAGTTGCTGCGCGGTCGAGACGTCCCGGTCCGCGCCGCCGGTGCCCATGAACAGCGGTTGTTCCAGCTTGAGCGTCGGGTAGAGCAGCCGCCGGCCCAGCGCGCGCGTCGCCTTCGCGATGCCGCTGGGGATCAGGGTGTTCGCGTTGGTCAGGCCGGCCGCCTCCACCGCCTTCTCCAGCGGACCGACGCACAGCGTCGCCGCCTGGTCGTAGACCGGCAAGGCGCGCGGCTGGAACACCTCGCCCGGCGTGATCGAAGGATCGAGCGCATGCACCATGTGGCCTGCGTACAGCAGGTAAGCCAGCGTCGGGTTGACCTCGTCCGGCTTGAACGGCGACGGGCTGCGCGCCGCCGGGTCGGGCGTGCCGGTGGCCACGGTGCCCAGCACCTTCAGGTCCGGCGCATAGCTGGGCGCATAGCCCGCGGTGGCGAACGCCGCGCCGCCGCCCTGCGATTGGCCGACGATGATCACGCGGTTCGACAGATTCTTCATCCCGGAGAGCGCCGCGCGCACGCTGTCGAGCACCGCGTACGCCTCGGGGCGCGTGTTCAGGTACAGGTGCGGGCCGCTGATGCGCGAGGTGCCAAGCCCCTGGTAATCGGTCGCGACCACGGCAAAGCCCTGGTGCAGCCAGGCGTCGAGGTAGCGGGCGTCGCGCTTGGAGCGCACACTGCGCGACGGCGCGCAGGCGTCGGAAAGGCCGGTCGTGCCGTGCGCCCAGGCGACGATAGGCCAGCCGCCGGCGGGCGCCGGCCCGGGCGGATAAAACACCGCGCCCGAGGTCACGAGCTCGCCGCTGCCGGTGCGCCCGTCGGTCGAGGTGTAGAGGATGCGCCACTGCTGCGCCGCTGCCTTCAGCCCGAACTCGGCCGGCAGCGGCTCGCTGCGCAGCAGCACACCGGGCTGGCTCGGGACCGCACCGCTGTAGCCGTAGAAAGCGTCGTCGCCGGGCGCCGGTGCCATCGCGCAGCCCGCGAGCAGCGCGGCGATCAGCAGCAGGCCGGCCGCGCTGAACCGGAATCCGCGAAAGGAAGACGGGGGAGGCGGTACCTCAATACTCATTGTTCATCGCTCCTTGTTGCCGGCGCCGCTGCGCGCGATGCGGGTTGGAGCGATGCAATTTACTGCGCACTGGTGCGCGGCACCAGCGGGGCGACATGCTCAGCCGGCGGGATCGGTCCCCCAAGCGACAACGGGTACAGGCTCAAGCCACGCTTAAGCCTTGCAGGGCGAACCTCGCCGGATGACCAGCCGCAAGAATTTCCGAACGTCCGGCTGCAGCGGTGAACCACCGTCGGGCGCCATTGCCGGAGCATGCGCTTCGGCTGGCTTTCACGAAGCGTCAGGCCGCGCTGCCGGCACCAGGCCGTGGCGCTGCATCGTCGCCATCAGCTTGGCGCGATCAGGCGGTCCGCCGCCATTCACGATGGCCGCCACCTCGCGGAAATACTGCGGCCCGATGTCCGGTGTGTTGAACACGAGCGCCCTGGCCGCCACCGTATGCGGGTTGCTGAAGGCATGAACTTCGCCGCGCGGCGTGGACATGAATTCGCCGGGCTGCAGGTCGCGCGTCTCGGGGCCCACGGTATAGCGCAAGGTTCCTTCGAGGACGTACACGAGCTCCTCGTTGTTGGAATGGCTGTGCGGCGGCGGCACCATGGAGGCCGGCGGCACCCGCATCTCGAACATCCCGATCTCGGTGCCGTTGCCGGCCGTCTGCAGATACCGGATTTCCAGCGCGCCGACACGGATAAGTTCCGCGGCGGCTGGTGCATTTGCTTCGTTCATGGCAGACTCCTTGTGTAAAAAAACTGTACTTGAATGTACAAATACTTTACGCTAATGTCAAGCAGAAAAATCGCCATCCAGAAGCCGGAGCGACCTGTGATCACCCCGATGATCGGCTCGCTGCTGCGCCTGCCGCACGAGGTCGTCACGGCGCGCATCCTTGCGACGCTGCAAAGCCATGGGTTCGACATCACGCCCACCGAACTGGCCTTGTGTCTGTATCCGGGCCCCGACGGGCGCCGGCCCGCCGAGCTGGCGCGGCAGTGCAATATGAGCCGGCAGGCCATGAATTACGTGCTGGCCGGACTGGAGCGCCGCGGCTACATCGAGCGGCAAGCCGCCCCCGGCTCTGTCGGGCGCGTGGTGCGCGCCACCGCCAAGGGCTGGAGCATGGTGGCACCGATCCGAAATTGCATCGCCGAGATCGAACAGGAATGGGCGGCCCATCTGGGTGCGCAGCGGTTCCAGGACTTGCGCGAGACACTGCACGATCTGGCGCGGTGGCTCGGCAAGCTCGATTGACGTTGCTTTGCTTCGGCGGCAACGCGCGCTCGATCCACGACGATCAAAATGGCGGCGGGCCATCATCCGTTCCGGCGCCGCGTTGCAACACTCTCTTGTACCGGCGGGCATTTCATCCACTTCGAGGAGAGCCTCGTATGACCGAGCAGCAACCCCTGTATCTGGGCGACCTCGTGGTCGGCGCCGAGTACCGCAGCGCGGAACACCGGCTCGACGCCGGGCAGACCGTGGCCTTCGCCCGCGAGTTCGATCCGCAGCCGTTCCATCTCGACGCGGAAGCCGCGAAGAACTCGTTCTTCCAGGGCCTGTCGGCCAGCGGCTGGCACACCGCCGCGATCACGATGAAGCTGCTGGTGGGCAGCGTGCCGTTCGGCAACGGCATCATCGGCGCGGGGATCGAAATGCAGTGGCCGCGTCCGACCCGGCCCGACGACACGCTTCACGTGGTCAGCAAGATCCTCGAGATCGCGCCGTCGCGCTCCAAACCCGACCGCGGCATCGTGACCGTGGAGAGCCTGACACTGAACCAGCAGGGCGAGACCTGCCAGCGGCTGGTGGCCAAGCTGGTGGTGATGCGCAGGCCGGGCTAAGGGCAAGAGCCGTTGGGTGGGCCGATCGTCGCGGGTGCAGATCGAACATAAGCGTGAGCGGGCCGTGCAGACGGCCCATCTCGACGCCGGTTCACTGCGCCGAGCGATCGCAACCGACCCGCCGCGCCAGCGCCCCGGCGGTCAGCGTATGGCCATCAGGCCAACGCTCGGCGACGAGCCCATGCCGGTACACCGCCGCGCAGGCGGCCTCGAAAGGCACCTGCCCCGCGGCCAGCCGCGCGCCGATCATGCCGGCGAGCACGTCGCCGGTGCCGGCGGTCGCGAGGCACGCATTGCCGGTCGGGTTGATGGCCGGCGTCTGGCCGGCGGCGGCGATGACGGTGCCGGAACCCTTGAGCGCCACCGTGCAGGCGAAGCGTTCGGCCAGCGTCGTCGCGGCGCCGAGGCGCCGCTGCTGCACCTCGGCCGCGCTGCAGCCGAGCAGGCGCGCGGCTTCCAGCGGGTGCGGGGTCAGCACCGTCGCCTGGCCCGCCGTGGCGCGCTCGCGCAGCGCGGTCTGCAGCGCGGCATCGGTGGCGACGGCGTTCAGCGCGTCGGCGTCGAGCACGAGCCGGGCGGCGCTGGCCAGGACCTTCGGCAGCAGCGCGCGCACTGCTTCGCCGCCGCCGCAGCCACAGACCACGGTCAACGCGTCAAGTGAAAACGCCTCCGGGTCGCGGAACATCAGTTCGGGTTGCGCGATGTCCGATCGCATTTCGGGCTCGCCGAGAAGGCCGACGTAGACGCGCCCGGCGCCGCCGTGCAGCGCGGCGGTCGCGGCCAGCAGCGCGGCGCCGGTCATGCCCGGCGCGCCGCCGATCACCGCGACGTCGCCGTAGCTGCCCTTGTGGCTCGCATGTGCTCTGGCCGGCACGCGCGGCGGACCCGACAGCAGCGCGGTCGGCGGCTCGCCGGCCGCATCGACGCCGAGGTCGTCGAACCAGACCTGACCGACGGCATCGCGGCCGTGCGCGGTGAACAGCCCGGGCTTCAAGGTCAGCAGGCTCAGCGTGTTTTGTTGACTAAATCGGCCAGAAGCCGAGGTGGAATATTGGCTTGTAGCTATTGTTTGTATAGCAAATGCGCCGCTGTCGGCATCCAGCCCGCTCGGCAGGTCGATCGCAAGCCGAACCGCGTCGCTGCGTCGCTGTAAATGGAGCCATTCGGCCATCCGTCCGCCCGGCGCGCGGCTTGCGCCGATGCCGAGCAGCGCGTCTATGCACAGGTCCTGGCGCTCGAACGCGGCCGGCGGCGCATCGGCAATCCGCACGCCGGCCTCGCGCGCGCGCGCCAGCGACGCCAGCGCATCGGCCGGCGCGCGTGCTTCGTCGCCGAGCCAGGTGACGACCACGGACAGGCCCCAGCAGTGCAGGTGCATTGCCGCCTCCAGCCCGTCGCCGCCGTTGTTGCCCGGCCCGCAGGCGATCCAGACGGTGCGCGCGTGCGGCGCGAGCGCGAGCCCCAGGCGCGCCACGGCGAGACCGGCGCGGCGCATCAGCGTGTGCGGCGGCAGGCTCGCGGCCGCGCGTTGCTCGAGCTGGCGCGTGGCGGCGATGTCGAACAGCGGGTGCGGCCGGTCGGTGCTGATGCGTTGCATCGGGCGATTTTGCCGGAGCGCCCACGGAACCGTGTCGGAACCGTGCGGCAATTGCGGCGGGACGTTGCGACAACGCAATGCCGGTGCTTGGTCCTTGGTCGACCGTGCGTCTGCTGCGGTGCCGGGCGCCGCGCCGCGCCGCGTCAGCGCCGCAGCCGCGCCACGCCGAACCCCTGCAGATCGATCGCAGGCGCTTGTCCCACGACCAGGTCGGCCAGCAGGCGCGCGCTGCCGCAGGCCAGCGCCCAGCCGCCGGCGCCGTGTCCCAGGTTCAGCCACAGGCCCGGTACACCGCTCGCGCCGAGCACCGGCAGGCCGTCCGGCAGCATCGGCCGCGCGCCGCGCCAGACCTGCACCCCGTCGGAGAGCTGCGCCGCCGTCGGGAACCAGTCGCGCAACACCTTGTACAGCACCTGCAGCGCGGCGGGCTGGCGGCCGCCGGGTGCGCCGTCGCTGTTCGCGTCGCCGCCGAACTCGGCGCCGCCGGCCACGCGCACGCGCCGTCCCAGCCGCGTGATCGTGACCCGGTGCCGGGTGTCGACGACCGCGCCGTGCGGCGCATTCAGCGGCTCGTGCACGTGAGCGCTGATCGAATAGCCGTGCACCGGCGCGAGCGGCAGCGCGAGGCCGAGCGGGCGCAGCAGCGCGCCGGACGCCGTGCCCGCGCACAGCACGACCGCGTCGAAGCGCTGCGGCACGGGGTCGTCGGCGAGCCGCAGCGTGGCCGGCGCGGAGCGGTCGATCGCGGTGACCGCGGTACGAAAGCGAAACTGCGCGCCGAGCAGTTCGGCGCCGGTCGCCAGCCCCATCGTGAACTGGCGGCAGTTGCCGAACGGGTCGTGCGGCAGGTGGATCGCGCCGGCGAGCGGCGTGTCGCCGGCGATCGCGGGCTCGATCTCGCGCGCCTGGCGCGCATCCACCGCGCGCACCGTCACGCCGGCATCGCGCAGCGATTGCAGCATCGGCTCCACGCGATCGACATCGCGCCGCGTGCGCAGCAGCAGCAGGCAACCCAGGCCGAATTCGTAGCTGATCGGCAGGTCGTGCGTGAGCTGGCGCAGACGCTCGGCGCTGTAGAGCCCGAGCCGTTGCAGCAGTTCCCGGTTCGCCGCGAAGGTCTGCGGGGTGCAGGCGCGCCGCCACTGCCACAGCCAGCCCAGTTCGCGCAGCGACAGCGGCCGTCGCAGCCGCGCCATCGGCTGGCGCATCAGCATCGCGGTCAGCAGACGGCCCGGCGTGCCCGGCGCGGCCCAGGGCAGCACCTGGCTGGCGCCGAGCAGGCCGGCGTTCGCGAAGCTGGCTTCCTCGGCCGGCGTCGCGTGGCGCTCGAACACCGTGACCTCGTGGCCGTCGGCGGCCAGCTCGTAGGCCGTGGTGACGCCGACGACGCCGGCGCCTACGACTGCGATGCGCATGCGGTGTCGATCATCGTGCGCGTTGCCGCGCTGTCGCCGGGATCGGCGGCCGATCGCATGCGCCGATCACGCCGTGCCCGACCGGCCGGCGTGCCGGATTGTGAATGAAAAGAGGCGAAAGCCAAGGTGGTATCTGCACAGTATGCTATTGATTCGATAGTATTCTTTCGGCCTGCTGCGCGATGGCCAGCACCATGTCGTCGTGCAGCGCCGCGTGCCAGATCATCAGGCCGATCGGGAGTTCATCCGGCCGATGGCAAGGGATCGAGACCGCGCAGCCGTCGAGCATGTTGACCACGCTGGTGTTGCGCAGCAGCAGCGCGTTGACGCGGAAGAATTCCGCGTCGCGCAGCGCGTCCTGCGCGGCGTCCAGTCCTTGCGCCGGCGCGACGCTGGCGATCGGCGGGGCGGCGATCGGCACGGTTGGCGACAGCACCGCGTCGAAGCCTTGCAGCGCCGCTTCCATCGCCGCGATCCAGCGCGCGCGCTGTTGCAACAGATCGACGTATTCATAGCCTGCGATGGTCGCGCCGCGCTCGATCCGCGTCAGCACGCGCGGGTCGTAATCGGCCGCGCG
Source organism: Burkholderiaceae bacterium (assembly GCA_030123545.1). NCBI lineage: Bacteria > Pseudomonadati > Pseudomonadota > Betaproteobacteria > Burkholderiales > Burkholderiaceae > Burkholderiaceae bacterium. Next base: position 1,936,869 of record CP126124.1, read on the forward strand.
CTGCTCCAGCAGCTTGCGGTGCCAGGCGTAGCTCTCGACCGCGGAGAAACCGCCGCCGGCGAACAGCGCGGCGGTATCGGCGAGGTCGGTCAAGGCGATGCGCTCGATGCGCGCGCCGGCGGCGGCGAGCCTTGAGAGCGTGCGCTCGAACGCTTGCGCCACCGTGGGCTCCAGCGCGTCCTGCATCAGCGTGTCGGCGACCGCGAGCCGGTACGCCGCGAGCGGCGCGCTGCTGTGCACCACGGTGCGCGCCACGAGGATCTGGTGCACGGTGATCGCGTCGCGCACCGAGCGCGTCATCGCGCAGGCGGTGTCGAGCGTGGTGGAGAGCGGCAGCGCGCCGGCGGTCGGTACCAGCCGCGCGGTGTTCTTGAAGCCAACGATGCCGTTCAGCGCCGCCGGAATCCGGATCGAGCCGCCAGTATCGGAGCCGAGGCCGACGAACGCGGCGCCGATCGCGACCGACACGGCCGCGCCGGACGACGAGCCGCCCGGGATGCGCGGCGGTGCAGCGGTGCCACCCGGCGGCTGGTCGTGGCGGCCATCCCACGCGGCGGGCGTGCCGTAATGCGGGTTGACGCCGACGCCGGAGTACGCGAACTCGGTCATGTTGCTGCGCCCGATCACGACGCCGCCGGCCGCCTTCAGCCGTGCGACCGCGGTGCAATCAGCTGCCGCCGGCGGCGCGTCGGCGAGCACGGTGGAGCCGGCCGGTGTCGGCTGGCCGGCGATGTCGAACAGGTCCTTTACCGAAACGCCAAGGCCGGCCAGCGGCCGTCGCGCCAGGTCGGGATCGCGCACCACGGCGCGCGCCTCGTCGAACATCGTCCGCGTGAACGCCTGCGCGGCGTTCGGCGCGCCGGCCGCGGCAATCGATTTTTCGAGCTCAAACACGGCAGCGGTCTGGTTGGACGCGATGCGCCGGCGCGTGCGGTGGAGGTCGTCTGGCATGGGGCGGGGCAGGGCAGCGGAGCAGGACGCTATGTTAGAATCTTCGGGCTTTGCAGGAGGTCGCTTGAAGGGCGATCGACCGGCGGGTAAATCGCAAATCGGCCCTGACAAGGTGGTTGCGGCTACATGGCCGCAATGTCCACCGCGGCACCCGCAATTCGTGCGGCGTGCATGCGGTGGCGGGCTGGATTTTAGACACAACCTTTGGAGTTCGCTCAATGTCAGTCACCATGCGTGAGATGCTGGAAGCCGGTGTGCATTTCGGCCACCAGACGCGGTTCTGGAACCCGAAGATGGCACCGTACATCTTTGGCCAGCGCAACAAGATCCACATCATCAATCTCGAGAAGACGCTGCCGATGTTCGAGACGGCGGCGAAGTTCGCGCGCCAGCTCGCCGCGAACCGCGGCACGATCCTGATGGTCGGCACCAAGCGCCAGGCACGCGAGATCATCGCCACGGAAGCGCGGCGCGCCGGCATGCCGTACGTCGACCAGCGCTGGCTCGGCGGCATGCTGACCAATTTCAAGACCGTGAAGATCTCGCTCAAGCGCCTGAAGGACATGAAGGCGCAGCAGGAGGCCGGCCTGGACTCGATGAGCAAGAAGGAACAGCTGATGTTCGAGCGCGAGATGGCGAAGCTCGAAAAAGACATCGGCGGCATCCAGGAGATGACGGCGTTGCCGGACGCGATGTTCGTGATCGACGTCGGCTACCACAAGATCGCGATCGCCGAGGCGAAGAAGCTCGGCATTCCGCTGATCGGAGTGGTCGATTCGAACCACTCGCCGATCGGCATCGACTACGTGATCCCCGGCAATGACGACTCGGCGAAGGCGGTGCAGCTGTACGCGCGCGGCATCGCCGATGCGATCCTCGAAGGCCGCGCGAACCTGGTGTCGGACCTGGTGAAGACGGTGGCGGAGACCGGCGACGAGTTCGTCGAAGTCGACGAATCGGCGGGCTGAAGCTGCCGACCCCCGCGCGCGGCGACGCGCCAGCAAGAGGGGGCGGTTTGCCCCCTTTTTTGAGCCGATCGCCGGGCACGGCGGCGAAATGAGGTTGAAACGGGGTCGAAACGGATCCGACCCGACCGGATTGAACAGAACTGAACTGAACGAACGAGCGACGGAGAACGAAATGGTTGCAATCAACGCAAGCATGGTGGCCCAACTGCGCGGCAAGACCGACGCGCCGATGATGGAATGCAAGAAGGCGCTGACCGAGGCCGGCGGCGACATGGACAAGGCCGAGGAGCTGCTGCGCATCAAGCTCGGCAGCAAGGCCGGCAAGGCCGCGGCGCGGATCACGGCCGAGGGCGTGGTCGCAAGCTTCATCGAAGGCAGCACCGGCGCGCTGATCGAGATCAACTGCGAAACCGATTTCGTCACCCGCAACGACAGCTTCCAGGCGCTGGCGAAGGCGGCCGCCGAACTGATCGCACGCCATGATCCGGCCGACCTGGCGGCGCTCGGCGCGCTTGCGCACACGCAGGACAGCTATGGCCCGACGCTGGAGGACGTGCGCCGAGGACTGATCGGCAAGATCGGCGAGAACATGAGCTTTCGCCGCTTCAAGCGCTTCGCATCGAAGCACCACCTGACCAGCTACATGCACGGCACGCGCATCGGTGTCGTCGTCGAGTACGACGGCGACGAGACCGCGGCGCGCGATGTCGCGATGCATGTCGCGGCGATGAAGCCGGTCGCGCTCTCCAGTGCCGACGTGCCGGCCGAACTGGTTGCGCGCGAGCGCACGATCGCATCCGCGAAGGCCGCCGAGGACGCGGCAGCGGCCCAGGCCGCGGGCAAGCCGGTGCAGTCGGCCGAAATCGTCGCAAAAAGGGTCGAGGGCGGGGTGCAGAAGTTCCTCAAGGAGGTCTCGCTTTTGAACCAGCCGTTCGTCAAGAACGACAAGCAGTCGGTCGAGCAGATGCTGAAGGAAAAGGGCACGACGATCCGCTCGTTCACGCTGTACGTGGTCGGCGAGGGGATCGAGAAGAAGGCCGACGACTTCGCTGCCGAGGTCGCGGCCCAGGTGGCCGCGGCGAAGCAGGCCGGCTGAAGAGAACCCCGTCGCGCGCGCTGGACCTGCCGTTGGATTAAGCACCGTTTAAGCTTGGGCCCCGATACTGGCGGACCGGTCGTGACCATGGCGTGATCCTGCGGCCCGTGCACGAACTCAACAAAAACGCCTCTCCAGGAGTTGCTCCGATGCCTGCAGCCAAACCCGCGTACAAGCGCATCCTGCTGAAGCTGTCGGGCGAGGCGCTGATGGGCGACGACCCGTTCGGCATCAACCAGGCGACGATCGTGCGCATGGTCGAGGAGATCGCCGAGGTGATCCGGCGCGAGGTCGAGCTCGCGGTCGTGATCGGCGGCGGCAACATCTTTCGCGGCGTCGCCGGCGGCGCGGTCGGCATGGACCGCGCGACCGCCGACTACATGGGGATGCTGGCGACGGTGATGAACGCGCTGGCGCTGGCCGACGCGATGAACAAGGCCGGGCTGACCGCGCGCGTGATGTCGGCGATCGCGATCGAGCAAGTGGTCGAGCCGTACGTGCGGCCGAAGGCGCTGCAGTACCTGGAAGAAGGCAAGGTCGTGGTGTTCGCCGCCGGCACCGGCAATCCGTTCTTCACGACCGACACCGCGGCCGCGCTGCGCGGCGCGGAGATCGGCGCCGAGCTGGTGCTGAAGGCGACCAAGGTCGACGGGGTGTACTCGGCCGACCCGCACAAGGACCGCGATGCGACCCGCTACAGCCGCCTCACGTTCGACGAGGCGATCATCCGCAACCTGGGCATCATGGACGCGACCGCGTTCGCGCTGTGCCGCGACCAGAAGCTGCCGATCAAGGTGTTCTCCATCTTCAAGCCCGGAGCGCTGCTGCGGGTCGTGATGGGCGAGGACGAGGGCACGCTGGTGCACGTCTGAGGAGAAGAGCATGACGATCGCCGAGATCAGGAAGACCACCGAGGCCAAAATGGACCAGTCCATCGCGGCGTTCAAGACCAACCTCACCAAGATCCGGACCGGGCGCGCCAATCCGGGGCTGCTCGACACCGTGCATGTCGACTACTACGGATCGATGGTGCCGATCAGCCAGGTCGCGAACGTGGCGCTGCTGGACGCGCGCACGATCAGCGTGCAGCCCTGGGAGAAGGGCATGGGCGCGAAGATCGAGAAGGCGATCCGCGACAGCGACCTCGGGCTGAACCCGGCGTCCATGGGCGACCTGATCCGGGTGCCGATGCCGCCGATGAGCGAGGAGCGGCGCCGCGAGATGACCAAGATCGTGCGCGGCGAAGGCGAGAGCGCGAAGATCGCGGTGCGAAACCTGCGCCGCGACGCGAACGAGGCGATCAAGAAGCTGGTCAAGGACAAGACCGCGACCGAGGACGAGCAAAAGCGCGCCGAAGCCGACATCCAGAAGACCACCGACCGGCACGTGGCCGAGGTCGATCGCCTGGTGACGGCCAAGGAACAGGACATCATGGCCGTGTAACGGCTGCAGGCGCATGCGCACCCCGATCTCGCATTCCGACATGAGGCAGACCCCGCACCACATCGCGATCGTGATGGACGGCAACGGCCGCTGGGCGAACCGTCGCCTGATGCCGCGGTTCGCCGGGCACCGCCAGGGCGTCGAGTCGCTGAGCCGCTGCGTGCGCGCCTGCGCGGCGCGCGGGGTCGCGGTGCTGACCGTGTTCGCGTTTTCGTCCGAGAACTGGAACCGCCCCGCCGACGAGGTGTCGGGCCTGATGCAACTGCTGGTGAAGGCGCTCGCGCGCGAGGTGCCGAAGCTGCAGCGCGAAGGGGTGCAGTTGCACTTCGTCGGCGAGCGCGCATCGCTCGCGCCTGACATCAGCGCCGGACTGGCCGAAGCCGAGGCGGCGACCGCGCCGAACCGGCGCCTGGTGCTGAACGTCTGCTTCAACTACGGCGGCCGCTGGGACATCGCGCAGGCGGCGGCGCGGGTCGCGGCGCAGGGCCTGCCGTTGAGCGACGAAACCATCGCGCGAGCGCTGGCGCTGGCCCATGTGCCCGATCCGGACCTGCTGATCCGCACCGGCGGCGAGCAGCGCATCAGCAACTTCCTGCTGTGGCAGGCCGCGTATTCGGAGCTCTATTTCAGCGACAAGCTCTGGCCCGAGTTCGACGAGGCCGAACTCGACGCGGCGATCGACGCGTTCAACCAGCGCGAGCGACGGTTCGGCAAGACCTCGGCGCAGATCGCCGCGGCCGAGGGCGAGCGCCAGGCGGCGTAGCCCGCACGGCTGGGCCGCATCCGCCCGAAGCCCGCAGCGCCATGCTCAAGCAACGCATCATCACCGCCGCGATCCTGCTGGCCGTTCTGCTGCCGGCGCTGTTCTACCCCGAGCCGCAGCCGTTCAACGCGGTCGCGCTGATCCTGATCGCGGCCGCGGGCTGGGAATGGGCACGGCTGAACGGCTGCGGCGGTGCAGTCGCCTGGGCAGCGGGCGCGGTCTGCGTGCTGCTGTGCCTGGCCGGCTGGGCCGCGGGCCTGCCGACCCGGGCCACGCCCTGGCTCTGGCGCGGCGTCGGTGCCGTCTGGGTCGTCGTCGGCATCCTGCTGCTGCGATACGGTGTCGCCGGTTGGCCGCGCATCGCGCGGCCGCTGCGGATCGTCGTCGGCCTCGCCGCGTTGTGCGCCGCCTGGCTCGCGTTGGCGCAGGCGCGCGCGATCGGCATCAACTTCCTGCTGTCGATCCTGCTGCTGGTCTGGGTCGCGGACGTGTTCGCGTACGCGGCCGGGCGTACGCTCGGCCTGCGTTTCACGCGCCGGCGACTGGCGCCCGGCATCAGCCCCGGCAAGAGCTGGGAAGGGGTCTGGGGCGCGCTGGTCGGGGTCGTGCTGATGGCGGTCGCCTGGGTCTGGGCCGACACGCGCTGGCAGGCTCAGGTCCCCAGCCTGTACAGCCGCCTCGCGGCGCACGGCTGGTGGTTGCTGCCGGCAGTTTTGTTTCTCGTCGCGATGAGCGTGGTCGGCGACCTGGTCGAGTCGCTGGTCAAGCGCAGCGCCGGCGTGAAGGACAGCAGCGGCCTGCTTCCCGGCCACGGCGGCGTGCTGGACCGGGTCGACGCGCTGCTGCCGACGCTGCCACTGGCGATGATGCTGGCCACCTGGTGACGACGATGGCGCAGCGCATCACCATCCTCGGCTCGACCGGATCGATCGGCGTCAGCACGCTGGAGGTGATCGCGCTGCATCCGGAGCGGTTCGAGGTGTTCGCGCTCAGTGCGGCGACCCGGGTCGATCTGCTGCTCGCGCAATGCGCGCGTTTTCGCCCGCGCTATGCGGTCATGCTGGATCCGGCCGCGGGGCGGCTGCTGGCCGAAAAAATCAAGGCAAATTACCTCGATGTCGAGGTGCTGTATGGTGCTGATGCTATATCAATGATAGCGTCGCACGAGCGCACCGAGACCGTGATGGCGGCGATCGTCGGCGCCGCCGGGCTCGCGCCCTGCCTCGCCGCGGCGCGCGCGGGCAAGCGCCTGCTGCTGGCGAACAAGGAGGCGCTGGTGGTCGGCGGCGAGGTGTTCCTGCGTGCGGTGCGCGAGGGCGGCGGGGCGCTGCTGCCGATCGACAGCGAGCACTCGGCGATCTTCCAGTCGCTGCCCGAGGACCCGGCGAACTGGCCCGAGCGCATCGACAAGATCATCCTGACCGCGTCCGGTGGGCCGTTTCGCACGCGCGATCCGAACACGTTTGCCGCGGTCACGCCGGACCAGGCCTGCGCGCATCCGAACTGGGTGATGGGGCGCAAGATTTCGGTCGATTCGGCGACAATGATGAACAAGGCGCTCGAGGTGATCGAGGCGCGCTACCTGTTCGGCGTGTCGCCGCGGCAACTCGAGGTGGTGATCCATCCGCAGAGCGTGATCCATTCGATGGTCCAGTACCGCGATGCGTCGGTGATCGCGCAGCTCGGCACGCCGGACATGCGCGTACCGATCGCCTACGGTCTCGCGTGGCCCGAGCGCATCGCGTCCGGCGCGCCGGCGCTGGATTTCCGATCGCTCGCGGCGATGACGTTCGAGTCGCTTCATGAGGCCGGGCATGCCGAGCGGTTTCCCGGGCTGCGGCTTGCCTGGCAGGCGCTGGATGCGGCGTCCGGCAGCACCGCGGTGCTGAATGCGGCGAACGAGGTCGCGGTCGACGCATTCCTGGCGCGGCGCATCCGCTTCGACCAGATTCACCAGGTCAATGTCGAAACCCTGGAACAGGTTGCGGTTGCGCCGGCGCATGCGCTGGACGAACTGCTTGGCCTCGACGCACGAGCCCGTGCGTCGGCGCAGAGCGTGGTGCAGCGACTTGCCACCTGATGCATCGGAGGGGTCGAAATGCTGACGCTCATCGCCTTCATCGTTGCGCTGGCCGTGCTGATCGCGGTCCACGAATACGGGCATTACCGGGTCGCGGTCGCATGCGGCGTCAAGGTGCTGCGCTTTTCGATCGGCTTCGGCCGGCCGCTGCTGCGCTGGCAGCCGCGGCGCCAGAAGCATGGCCAGGCGACCGAGTTCGTGATCGGCGCCTTTCCGGTCGGCGGCTACGTGCGCATGCTCGACGAGCGCGAGGCGCCGGTCGAGGCCGAAGAGCGGCATCTCGCGTTCAACAACCAGCCCCTGGCGAAGCGCGCGGCGATCGTCGCCGCCGGCCCGATCGCGAACCTGCTGCTGGCGGTGCTGCTGTATGCGCTGGTCAACTGGACCGGCATGCAGGAGCCGCGCGCGATCCTCGGCAGCCCGGTGCCAGGGTCCGTGGCTGCGCAGGCGGGCCTGCACGGCGGCGAATTGGTCGAGCGCGCCGGGTTCGAGGGCGACACGCTCGAGCCGGTGCGCTCGTTCGACGCGCTGACCTGGCTGCTGACGCGGGGGGCGCTGGACGGGCGCGACGTGCGGCTGCAGATCGGAGGCGCCCAGGGTGCCTCCGCGCGCGAGCTGCGGCTGCCGCTCAGCGAGATTGACACGCACGACGCCGACGCGACGCTGCTGCGCAAGGTAGGCATCGTCGCGCCGTGGAGCCAACCGGTGATCGGCGAGGTCATGTCGGGCAGCGCGGCGCAGAAGTCGGGTCTGCGCGAGGGGGATCTGGTCGACCGGATCGGCAGCACGCCGATCTACGATGCGCGCCAGCTGCGCGACACGATTCGCGCGTCGGTGCAGGGCGCGAAGCCGCTCGCGCAGCGCTGGCGCGTCGAGCGCGCGGGCAAGCAGATCGTGCTCGACGTGACGCCGCAACTGGTGCAGGAGGATGGCAGGACGGTGGGCCGCATCGGTGCCTACGTCGGCGCGCCGCCCGAGTTCGTGCTGGTGCGCTACGGCCCGCTCGAAGGGCTGTGGGGCGGCGTCACGCGCACCTGGGAGGTTTCGGCGCTGACGCTGCGCTCGCTCGGGAAGATGGTGATCGGCGAGATGTCGCTGAAGAACCTGAGCGGTCCGGTGACGATCGCGGACTACGCGGGCAAGTCCGCGAGCCTCGGCCTCGCGCAGTACCTGTTGTTTCTGGCGGTGATCAGCGTGAGCCTCGGGGTGCTGAATCTGCTGCCGCTGCCGGTCCTCGATGGGGGGCACCTGATGTATTATCTTTGGGAGGGAGCGACGGGCAAAAGCGTATCGCCGGCATGGATGGAGCGGCTGCAGCGCGGTGGTGTGGCCGTGCTGCTGCTGATGATGACGATTGCGCTGTTCAACGATTTGACCCGGCTCTTTGGCTGACTTCGGCTGGCATGTGGCCGGCGGCCCGGCACCGGGCCGGCAATCCCTTTGCTCATGAATAACTACTTCGATTGCTTTCGTCTGCGCACCGCGGCTATGGTGGCGGTCATCGGTCTGGCGGCGGGCGCGGCGGCTGCCGTCGAACCTTTCACGATCAAGGACATCCAGGTCGAAGGGCTGCAGCGCGTCGAGCCGGGCACCGTGTTCGCGTCGCTGCCGTTTCGCGTCGGCGACACCTACACCGACGACAAGGGATCGGCGGCGATCCGCGCGCTGTTCGCGCTCGGTCTGTTCAAGGACGTGAAGCTGGAGACCCGCGGCGACGTGCTGATCGTGGTCGTAGAGGAACGTCCGACGATCGCCGACGTGCAGTTCGTCGGATCGAAGGAATTCGACAAGAAGACGCTGGCGAAGGCGATGCGCGAAATCGGCCTGGTCGAGGGCCGACCGTTCGACAACGCGCTGGCCGACAAGGCGCAGCAGGAATTGAAGCGCCAGTACCTCGGCAAAAGCTTCTACAACACGCAGGTGGTGACGACGGTCACGCCGATCGAGCGCAACCGGGTCAACCTGACCTTCACGATCACCGAGGGCCAGCCGGCGAAGATCAAGGAGATCCGCGTCGTCGGCAACAAGGCGTTCAGCGAGTCGACGCTGCGCGACCTGTTCGACCTCGACACCGGCAACTGGCTCAGCTGGTATACCAAGTCCGACCTGTATTCGCGCCCGAAGCTCAACGCCGACCTCGAGACCTTGCGCTCGTACTACCTCTCGCACGGCTATCTCGAATTCCGGATCGACTCCACACAGGTGGCGCTGTCCCCCGACAAGCTGTCGGTCTACATCACGGTCAACGTCACCGAGGGCGAGCGCTACGTGGTCAGCGGCGTCGAGTTGCAGGGCAACTACCTCGGCAAGGACGACCTGTTCAAGTCGCTGGTGAAGATCAAGCCCGGCGAACCATACGACGCCGAAGAGGTGACCGCGACCACCAAGGCGTTCACCGACGAGTTCGCGCGGTTCGGCTTCGCGTTCGCCAAGGTCGAGGTTCGGCCCGACATCGACCGCGCGCGCGGTCGCGTCGCGTTCACGCTGGTTGCCGACCCGTCGCGCCGGGTCTACGTGCGCCGCATCAACATCAGCGGCAACACGCGCACGCGCGACGAGGTGATCCGCCGCGAATTCCGCCAGTTCGAGGATTCCTGGTACGACGGCGCCAAGATCAAGCTCTCGCGCGACCGGGTCGACCGGCTCGGCTACTTCACCGAAGTCAACGTGCAGGCGCAGGACGTGCCCGGCGCGCCGGACGAGGTCGATCTGAACGTCAGCGTGAAGGAAAAGCCAACCGGCAGCATCACGATCGGCGCCGGCTACGGCAGCGCGGACAAGCTGTCGTTCAACTTCGGCATCAGCCAGGACAACGTGTTCGGCTCCGGCAACTCGCTCGGTCTGCAGGTGAACACCAGCAAGTACAACAAGGTGATCGTGGTCAGCTCCACCGATCCGTACTTCACGATCGACGGGGTGTCGCGCACGCTGAACCTGTACTACAAGTCGCAGCAGCCGTACCAGGACCAGGGCGGCGACTACAAGCTCGTCACCGAAGGCGGCAGCATCCGCTTCGGCGTGCCGTTCAGCGAGGTCGACACCGTGTACTTCGGCGCCGGTCTGGAGCGCACCCGGATCGAGCCCGGCACCGCGATCCCCGCGGTCTACCTGCAGTACGCGGATCGCTACGGCTACTCCAGCGGCGAGCTGCCGCTGACGATCGGCTGGTCCCGAGACAGCCGCGACAGCGCGTTGGTCCCGACCGAGGGGCGGCTGCAGAGCCTGAACGGGGAATGGGGCGTGGCCGGCGCCGCGCGCTACATCAAGGGGGACTACCAGATCCAGCAGTACGTGCCGCTGAACAAGCAGTTCTCGATGGCGTTCGCCGGCGAGATCGGCGCGGGCAAGGCCCTGGGGGACAGCCTGTTCCCCGTGTTCAAGAATTTCTACGGCGGCGGCCTCGGTTCGGTGCGCGGTTTCGAGCAGGGCACGCTCGGGCCGCGTGACGTGACCGGATTCATCGTCGGTGGCTCCCGCAAGCTCACGCTCAGCGCCGAACTGAACGCGCCGTTCCCCGGCGCCGGCAACGACCGCACGCTGCGCGTGTTCGGCTTCGTCGACGTCGGCAACGTCTGGGGCGACAACGAGCCGGTGCTGGCAAGCACGCTTCGGGCGTCGACCGGCGTCGGTCTGAGCTGGATCTCGCCGATCGGCCCGCTCAAGTTCGCGATCGCGCAGCCGATCCGCAAGTTCGCCGGCGATAGAATCCAAAGGTTCCAGTTTCAAATCGGTACCTCCTTCTGATGAAACACTTTTTCCGTCACTGCGGGCTGGCTCTGCTGTTCGGCCTGTGCGCGCTCTCGGCCCAGGCGCAGGACTACCGCATCGGTTACGTGAACACGGATCGGATCTTCAGGGAGGCGAATGCGGCGAAGGCGGCCGAAGCCAAGTTGCAGCAGGAGTTCGCCAAGCGCGAAAAGGATCTGGTCGATCAGGGCAATGTGCTGAAGGCCGCCGCCGACAAGCTCGACCGTGAAGGCCCGACGCTGCCCGACAGCCAGCGCATCGCGCGCCAGAAGCAGCTGATGGACCAGGACCGCGACCTGCAGCGCAAGCGCCGCGAGTTCCAGGAAGACCTGAACGCGCGCAAGAACGAGGAATTGCAGCAGCTGCTCGACCGCGCGAACAAGGTGGTGCGGCAACTGGCGATCGCCGACAAGTACGACGTGATCCTGCAGGAGGCCGTCTACATCAACCCCAAGCTCGACATCACCGACAAGGTGATCGCGGCGCTGAATGCCAGCGGGCCGGGCGCCGGCGGCAGCGGTTCGACCGGCGCGAACAGCACCGGCTCGAAGTGAGCTGAACTCAAGCGCGACGAAATGTGACGCTGCGGCTGGGAGCCATTGTCGACGCGCTGGGCGGGCGGCTGCGTGGCGATCCGGACCTGCAGATCGAAAGCATTGCGCCGCTCGACGCGGCGTCCGCGGCCAGCTTGAGCTTTCTGGCGAACCCGAAATACCGGCAGCAGCTGGCCGCATCCCGCGCCGCCTGCATCATCGTCGCGCCGGCGCAGGAACAGCAGGCCGCGGCGCGCGGCGCCTGCATCGTCGCGCCGGACCCGTACCTGTATTTCGCTCGCGTCACGCAACTATGGAAGCGACACCATGCGCCGCCGGTGGCCACGGGCGTGCATCCGAGCGCGGTCGTCGACCCAAGGGCCGTGGTGCACCCGCAGGCGTCGATCGGGCCGCTGTGCGTGGTCGAGCGCGGCGCGCGCATCGGCGCGGGGACGGTGCTGAGATCCCGTGTGACGATCGCCGAAGATTGCACCGTCGGTGCGCGCTGCATCCTGCATCCGGGCGTGGTGATCGGCGCCGACGGCTTCGGCTTCGCGCCCGATAACGGCGCCTGGGAGAAGATCGAGCAGTTGGGTGCGGTGCGCATCGGCGACGACGTGGAGATCGGCGCCAACACCTGCATCGACCGCGGCGCGCTGCAGGATACGGTGATCGAGGACGGGGTCAAGCTCGACAACCTGATCCAGATCGGCCACAACGTCCGGATCGGCCGGCACACCGCAATGGCCGGCTGCGTCGGCGTCGCCGGCAGCACGGTGATCGGCGCGCACTGCACGTTCGGCGGCGCCGCCATGGTGCTCGGGCACCTGACGATCGCCGACCACGTGCATGTGTCGTCGGCATCGATGGTCAGCCGCTCGATCCACCGGCCGGGGCATTACACCGGCTTCTTCCCCATAGACGAAAATGCGGCGTGGGAAAAGAACGCCGCCACCCTGAAGCAGTTGTACAGTCTGCGCGAACGCCTGAAGGCGCTGGAGAGAAAAGCCAAATGATGGACATCCATGAAGTCCTCAAGCATCTGCCGCACCGCTATCCGTTCGTGATGGTGGACCGGGTGCTGGAACTCGAGCGCGGCAAGCGGATCCGGGCGTTGAAGAACGTCACCATCAACGAGCCGTACTTCGTCGGCCATTTTCCGTACCGGCCGGTGATGCCGGGCGTGATGATGCTCGAGGCGATGGCGCAGACCGCGGCGATCATGGCGTTCGACATGTTCGGCGCACTGCCCGACGACAAGACCGTGTTCTATTTCGCCGGCATCGACGCAGCGCGCTTCAAGCGGCCGGTGGAGCCGGGCGACCAGCTCGTGCTCGACGTCGACAACGACCGCTCGCGCGGCGGCATCTACAAGTTCAACGCGCGCGCGTCGGTCGAGGGCGAGCTGGCCGCCGAAGCCGTCATCATGTGCACGATGCGCACCATCGCCTGAGGCGGACCGCCGTGACCGTCATTCACCCGACCGCGCTGGTCGATCGCGGCGCGCGGCTCGATGAATCGGTGACGGTCGGGCCGTACACGCTGATCGGCGCCCAAGTGCAGGTCGGCGCCGGCACCCGGATCGGCGCGCATTGCGTGATCGAGGGGCAGACCCGCATCGGCGAAGGCAACCACATTTTCCAGTTCGCTTCGATCGGCGCGCCGCCGCAGGACAAGAAGTATGGCGGTGAGCCGACGCGGCTCGAGATCGGCGACGGCAACACGATCCGCGAGTTCGTCACGATCAACACCGGCACCGTGCAGGACGCCGGCGTGACGCGCGTCGGTAACGACAACTGGATCATGGCCTACGTGCACATCGCGCACGATTGCCAGCTCGGCAGCCATATCGTGATGGCGAACGCCGCGACGCTCGGCGGCCATGTGCACCTGGACGACTGGGCCTTCATCGGCGGGCTGACCGGCATCCACCAGTTCGTTCGCGTCGGCGCGCATGCGATGACCGGGTTCCAGACGCGGCTCTCGCAGGATGTGCCGCCCTTCGTCACCGCCGCCGGCAATCCGGCCGAGGCGCAGGGCATCAACGCCGAGGGCCTGCGCCGGCGCGGCTTCGGCCCCGAGCGCCTCGCGACGATCAAGCAGATGCACCGTCTGCTGTACCGGTCCGGCTACACGCTGGAGCAGGCGCGCGGCCAGATCGCCGCGCTCGCCGAAAGCGGCGGTTCGTCGCCTGACGTGCGGACGATGCAGGATTTTCTCGCGCAGGTTACGCGCGGCATCGTGCGCTAGCGTCGCGATGGCAGCGCAGCGGATTGCGCCGCGGGTGGCGATGGTGGCCGGCGAGGCCTCGGGCGATCTGCTCGCCGCGCTGCTGCTCGATGGCCTGCAGGCGCGCTGGCCGGGCGTCGTCGCGGCCGGCATCGGCGGCCCGCGCATGGTGCAGCGCGGCTTTGCCGCGTGGTGGGCGAGCGACCGGCTCGCGGTGCACGGCTACAGCTTCGAACTGCTGCGGCGGCTTGGCGAACTCCTTCGCATCCGGCGCCAGTTGCGCGCGCGATTGCTCGCCGAGCGGCCGGCCGCGTTCATCGGCGTCGATGCGCCCGACTTCAACCTGGGGCTGGAGGCCTCGCTGCGCGCGGCCGGCATCAAGACCGTGCATTTCGTCTGCCCGTCGATCTGGGCCTGGCGTGCGAAACGGGTCGAGAAGATCCGCCGTGCGGCCGACCACGTGCTGTGCATCTTTCCGTTCGAGCCCGCGCTGCTCGCGCGCCACGGCATCGCCGCGACCTACGTCGGCCACCCGCTGGCGCGCGTGATTCCGATCGAGCCGGACCGCGGCGCGGCGCGCGCACGACTCGGACTGGCCGCTGACGACGAGGTGCTGGCGCTGCTGCCGGGCAGCCGCTCGGCCGAGATCGACTATATCGCTCCGAAGTTCTTCGACGCTGCGGCCCTGGTGCAGCAAGCGCGGCCAGCTATCAAAATCATAGTCCCCGCGGTGCCGGCCTTGCGCGAACGGATCGAGCAGGCCGCGCGCGTTGCCGGCGCCGCATCAAAGCTGCAGATCGTGACCGGCGAGTCGCATACGGTGCTGGCCGCCTGCGACGTGACGCTGATCGCCAGTGGCACCGCGACGCTGGAGGCGGCTCTGTTCAAGCGTCCGATGGTGATCGGCTACGCGATGCACCCGATCAGCTGGCGGCTGATGCGGCGCAGGCAGTTGCAGCCCTGGGTCGGCCTGCCGAACATCCTGTGCGGCGAATTCGTCGTGCCCGAGCTGCTGCAGGCCGCCGCGACGCCCGAGGCGCTGGCCGCTGCCGTCCTCGAATGGTTCGACGCGCGCACCGAGGCGCCCGAGCGGCTGGCGCTGCTGCAGCGCCGCTTCGCCGCGCTGCATCACGAACTGCTGCGCGACACGCCGCGATTGGCTGCCGATGCGATCGAGAAAACCCTTGCCGGCTAGCAGCCTGCAGGCGCCGCTGCCCTGGCATCCGGTCGGCCTCGTGGCCGGGGTGGACGAGGCTGGGCGCGGCCCGCTGGCCGGGCCGGTGGTCGCGGCGGCGGTGATCCTGGACGAGTTGCAGCCGATCGCCGGCCTCGCCGACTCGAAAGTGCTCCGGCCGGCGCGGCGCGAGGCGCTGTTCGACGAGATCCGCGCCAAGGCGCTGTGCTGCAGCATCGCCGAGGCGAGCGTCGACGAGATCGACCGGCTCAACATCCTGCAGGCGACACTGCTCGCGATGCGCCGCGCGGTCGCCGGTCTGCGCCTTGCGCCTTCGCGGGTACTGGTCGACGGCAATCGGTTGCCGACGCTGGCGGTGCCGGCCGAAGCCATCGTGCGCGGCGACGCGCGGGTGCCGGCGATCTCGGCCGCGTCGATCCTGGCCAAGGTGCACCGCGACCGCTGGTGTCTGGATCTGCACGCGCGCTACCCGGCGTACGGCTTCGACGGGCACAAGGGCTATGGCACCGCCGCTCACTTGGCGGCCTTGCGTCAGCACGGCGCGTGCCCGGAGCATCGCCGCTCGTTCGCGCCAGTGGCCGAGTTGCTGAGATGAGCACCGCCGGGCCGCCCCAAGGTGCGAAGGCCCCCTCGGGGGGCAGCGAACCCACGCGCGAGCGGGGGAGCGTGGGGGTAACGTGAGCGCCGATTCCGTCGTTCACATCCGATCGCGCGACAACGCGCTGCTGAAGGATCTGCGCCGGCTGGCGCAGGGCAGCAGCGAATACCGCCGGCAGCATCGGGTCTGGCTCGAGGGTGACCACCTGTGCCGCGCGGCGCTGGATCGCGGGCTGCGCCCGGCGCTGGCCGTGTTTTCTGAAGGAATATGGCATGAAGCCAAGGCGGAATATGCACATGCTGCTATCAAAACAATAGTAATCTCGGATTCTCTGATGGCCGCCATCAGCGCGCTCGAGTCGCCGGTGGCGATGGGTTTCGTGATCGACCTGCCGCCGGCGCCGCAGCTTGCGCCGCGCGCGCCGTCGGTGGTGCTCGATCGAATCCAGGACGCCGGTAACGCCGGGGCCATCCTGCGCAGCGCGGCCGCGTTCGGGTTTCATCAGGTGATTGCGCTGAAGGGCACGGCTGCGCTGTGGTCGCCCAAGGTGCTGCGGGCCGGCATGGGCGCGCACTTTGCTCTGCAGCTGTTCGACGCGGCCGAGCCGGCACTGCTCGACGCCCTTGCGCTGCCGCTGGTCGCGACCAGTTCGCACGGCGGACCGGTGCTCGGGGAGCAGCCGCTGCCTGCCCCCTGCGCCTGGGTGTTCGGTCATGAAGGGCAGGGCATCGGCGCCGAGCTCATGCAGCGCTGCGACCTGCGCGTGCGCATCGCGCAGCCCGGCGGCGAGGAGTCGCTGAACGTCGCCGCCGCCGCCGCGATCTGCCTGCACGCGAGCGCCGCCGCGGCCGCGGCGCAGCGTCCGCCCGGGAGCGCGCCGCTATAATTGAACGCTTTTTTCAGAAGCGGCTTCGCCCAAGTTCTCCACACGAGCAAGACCCCCACGAAAGCAGCCGGCAAGAGCCAGTGATTGGCTGCTCTTGCGCACGCTTGGGCGAACCGTCACCAAACCGGAGCACCCATTGCTTTTGTCGCTACAGGGAAACTTCCCACCCGCCATCCTGGCGCTCGCGGACGGCACGGTCTTCGTCGGCAAATCCATCGGCGCTTGCGGTTCCACCGTCGGCGAGGTGGTGTTCAACACCGCGATGACGGGCTATCAGGAGATCCTGACCGACCCGAGCTACCAGCAGCAGATCGTCACGCTGACCTATCCGCATATCGGCAACTACGGCGTGAACCCTGAGGATGTCGAGGCGCGGCGCATCCACGCGGCCGGTCTCGTGATCAAGGATTTGCCGCTGGTCGCGTCGAACTTCCGCAAGACGCTGACCCTGTCTGAATATCTGCAGCGCGAGGGCGCGGTTGCGATCGCCGGCATCGATACGCGCAAGCTGACGCGTCACCTGCGCACGCTCGGTGCGCAAAACGGCTGCATCCTGGGACTCGCGGCCGCGTCGGACGAGGTGACACCAACGCTGGTGGATCGGGCCGTGTCGCTGGCGCGCGGCGCGCCGGCGATGGCCGGACTGGACCTGGCCAAGGTCGTGACGACCCTACAACCATACGACTGGACGCAGACCCAGTGGCGGCTCGCGAACACTGACGGCAAGCCGGGGTATGGCGCGCAGGCGGCGCCGAAGTACCACGTGGTCGCGTACGACTGGGGCGTGAAGAACAACATCCTGCGCATGCTCGCCGAGCGCGGTTGTCGCGTGACCGTGGTCGCGGCGCAGACCCCGGCGGCCGAGGTGCGGGCGCTCCACCCCGACGGTGTGTTCCTGTCGAATGGCCCGGGCGATCCCGAGCCGTGCGACTACGCGATCGCGGCGACGCGCGAGCTGATCGAATCGGGCGTGCCGGTGTTCGGCATCTGCCTGGGGCACCAGATCATGGCGCTGGCGTCCGGCGCGAAGACCTTCAAGATGAAGTTCGGGCATCACGGCGCGAACCATCCGGTGCAGGATCTCGACACCGGCCGCGTCAGCATCACCAGCCAGAACCACGGGTTCGCGGTCGACCCGGCCACGCTGCCCGCGAACCTGCGGGCGACCCACGTGAGCCTGTTCGACGGCACGCTGCAGGGCATGGCCCGCACCGACAAGCCGGCGTTCTGCTTCCAGGGCCACCCGGAAGCCAGCCCCGGACCGCACGACATCGGCTACCTGTTCGACCGCTTCGTCGCGCTGATGGCGAAGCAGGCCGGGCATGCCGCGGAGAAGCACTGAATGCCCAAGCGCACCGACATCAAGAGCATCCTGATCATCGGCGCCGGGCCGATCGTGATCGGCCAGGCCTGCGAGTTCGACTACTCCGGCGTGCAGGCCTGCAAGGCGCTGCGCGAGGAGGGCTACCGGGTCGTGCTGATCAACAGCAACCCGGCGACCATCATGACCGATCCGGCGACCGCGGACGTGATCTACATCGAGCCGATCACCTGGCAGACGGTCGAAAAGATCATCGTGCGCGAACGCCCCGACGCGATCCTGCC
Source organism: Burkholderiaceae bacterium (assembly GCA_030123545.1). Lineage (NCBI taxonomy): Bacteria > Pseudomonadati > Pseudomonadota > Betaproteobacteria > Burkholderiales > Burkholderiaceae > Burkholderiaceae bacterium. Next base: position 1,954,963 of record CP126124.1, read on the forward strand.
GACGATGGGCGGGCAGACCGCGCTCAACTGCGCGCTCGACCTGTGGCGCAACGGCGTGCTCGACAAGTACAAGGTCGAGCTGATCGGAGCCAAGCCCGAGGCGATCGACATGGCCGAGGACCGGCAGAAGTTCAAGGAGGCGATGACGCGCATCGGCCTCGCTTCGGCGCGCTCGGGGATCGCGCACAGCATGGACGAGGCCTGGGCCGTGCAAAAGCGCGTCGGCTTCCCGACCGTGATCCGGCCGAGCTTCACGCTGGGCGGCACCGGCGGCGGCATCGCCTACAACGCCGAGGAGTTCGAGGCGATCGCCAGGCGCGGCCTCGAGGCCTCGCCGACCAACGAGCTGCTGATCGAGGAATCGCTGCTCGGCTGGAAGGAATTCGAGATGGAGGTGGTGCGCGACAAGGCGGACAACTGCATCATCGTCTGCTCCATCGAGAACCTCGATCCGATGGGCGTGCACACCGGCGACTCGATCACGGTCGCGCCGGCGCAGACGCTGTCGGACAAGGAATACCAGATCATGCGCGACGCGAGCCTGGCGGTGCTGCGCGAGATCGGGGTCGATACCGGCGGCTCGAACGTGCAGTTCGCGGTCAACCCCGACGACGGCCGCATGATCGTGATCGAGATGAATCCGCGCGTGTCGCGCTCGTCGGCGCTGGCGTCGAAGGCGACCGGCTTTCCGATCGCCAAGGTCGCGGCCAAGCTCGCGGTCGGCTACCTGCTGTCGGAGCTGCGCAACGAGATCACCGGCGGCGCGACGCCGGCGAGCTTCGAGCCGACGATCGACTATGTCGTGACCAAGGTGCCGCGCTTCGCGTTCGAGAAGTTTCCGCAAGCGGATTCGCGGCTGACGACGCAGATGAAATCCGTGGGCGAGGTGATGGCGATGGGCCGCACCTTTCAGGAGTCGTTCCAGAAGGCGTTGCGCGGGCTCGAGGTCGGCGTCGACGGCATGAACGAGAAGACGCAGGACCGCCAGGTGCTCGAGAAGGAACTGGGCGAGCCTGGCCCGGAGCGCATCTGGTACGTCGGCGACGCGTTCGCGCAGGGCATGACGGTGGACGAGGTGTTCGAGCTCACCAAGATCGACCGCTGGTTTCTCGCGCAGATCGAGCAGATCGTGAAGGTCGAACTCGAACTCGAGACCGTGACGCTGGCCGACATCGATGCGGCGACGCTGCGCGCGCTCAAGCAGAAGGGGTTTTCGGACCGGCGGCTCGCGCGCCAGCTCAAGACCACCGATACCGCGATCCGCGAACTGCGCAGGCGCCTCGGCGTGCGCCCGGTCTACAAGCGGGTCGATACCTGCGCCGCCGAATTCGCCACCAAGACCGCGTACATGTACTCGACCTACGAAGCCGAGGGCGGCGAAGACGAGGCCGAGCCGACCGACCGGAAAAAGATCATCGTGCTCGGCGGCGGCCCGAACCGGATCGGGCAGGGCATCGAGTTCGACTACTGCTGCGTGCACGCGGCGCTCGCGCTGCGCGAGGACGGCTACGAGACCATCATGGTCAACTGCAATCCGGAGACCGTGTCCACCGACTACGACACCTCGGACCGCCTGTACTTCGAGCCGGTGACGCTGGAGGACGTGCTCGAAATCGTCGAGTTGGAGAAGCCGACCGGCGTGATCGTGCAGTACGGCGGGCAGACGCCGCTGAAGCTGGCGCTCGATCTGGAAGCGAACGGCGTGCCCATCGTCGGCACCACGCCCGACATGATCGACGCGGCCGAGGACCGCGAGCGCTTCCAGCATCTGCTCGAATCGCTCGAACTGCGCCAACCACCGAACGCGACCGCGCGCACCGAAGAGGATGCGCTCGCGAAGGCGGCGGCGCTCGGCTATCCGCTGGTGGTGCGCCCGAGCTACGTGCTCGGCGGGCGCGCGATGGAGATCGTGCACGAGCAGCGTGACCTGGAGCGCTACATGCGCGAGGCGGTCAAGGTCAGCAATGACGCGCCGGTGCTGCTCGACCGGTTCCTGAGCGATGCGATCGAATGCGACGTCGACGCGGTGCGCGATGCAGCGGGCCGCGTCTTCATCGGCGGTGTGATGGAGCACATCGAGCAGGCCGGCGTGCACAGCGGCGACTCGGCCTGCTCGCTGCCGCCGTACTACCTGAAGGCCCCGACGGTGGCGGAACTCAAGCGCCAGACCGGCGCGATGGCCAATGCGCTGCAAGTGGTCGGGCTGATGAACGTGCAGTTCGCGATCCAGGAGGTCGACGAAGGCGGCACGAAGAAGGACGTGATCTACGTGCTCGAGGTCAACCCGCGCGCCAGCCGCACCGTGCCGTTCGTCAGCAAGGCGACCGGCATCCAGCTTGCCAAGGTGGCCGCGCGCTGCATGGTCGGCCAGTCGCTGGAGGCGCAGCGCGTGCTGCACGAGGTCACGCCGCCCTATTTCAGCGTGAAGGAAGCGGTGTTTCCGTTCGTCAAGTTCCCGGGGGTCGACACCATCCTCGGCCCGGAGATGAAATCGACCGGCGAGGTGATGGGCGTCGGCCGCAGCTTCGGCGAGGCCTACGTGAAGTCGCAGATCGCCGCCGGCACGAAGCTGCCGCGCTCGGGCACGGTGTTCATTTCGGTGAAGAACGGCGACAAGCCGCGCGCGGTCGAGGTCGCGCGCAGCCTCGCCGCGATGGGGTTCGAACTGGTCGCGACCAAGGGCACCGCGGCCGCGATCGCCGCTGCCGGCCTTGCCTGCCGCGGCGTGAACAAGGTGACCGAGGGGCGCCCGCACATCGTCGACATGATCAAGAACGACGAGATCGCGCTGGTCATCAACACAGTCGAGGAGCGGCGCAACGCGATCACCGATTCGCGCCACATCCGCACCTCGGCGCTGCAGGCGCGGGTGCCGACCATCACCACGATCTTCGGCGCCGAGGCGGCGGTCGAAGGCATGCGTCAGATGGACGATCTCGGCGTCTACTCGCTGCAGGAACTGCACGCCCGGCTCGCCGCTTAAAGTGAAACGCCCTCAGGCTGCGCGCACTGCGTGTCGCTTTGCCAATCCCCTGAACGGGGCACATCCTGCGGCCTGGCCGAGCCAGATCCGCGGATGTTCCGCCATGGCCTGCTCCGCGGCCTCTTGTTCCTTCGCGTTTCATGCGTCGCGAGTGGTGCAGCGCACCATGAAAAACTGATAGTTCGGGCATAATGAGCGCATGAATACCGCCGAACGGCAACGCTCGGCGGTTTGCTTTTGGAGAGAGAAAATGCCTGCCCTGCCCACCATGCCCATCACCCGGCGCGGCGCCGAGAAGCTCAAGGCCGAGCTGCACCGGCTGAAGACCAAGGAGCGGCCGGAGGTGATCAACGCGATCGCCGAGGCGCGCTCGCACGGCGACCTGAGCGAGAACGCCGAATACGAGGCGGCGAAGGACCGTCAGGGCTTCATCGAAAGCCGGATCAAGGAGGTCGAAGGCAAGCTGTCGGCCGCGCAGGTGATCGACCCCGCGGAGGTCGATGCCGGCGGCCGCGTGGTGTTCGGCTGCACCGTGGAACTGGAAGACCAGAGCACCGGAGCGCAGGTGCAGTACCAGATCGTCGGCGAGGACGAAGCCGACCTGAAGCTCGGCCTGATCAATGTGTCGAGCCCGATCGCGCGCGCGCTGATCGGCAAGGAGGAAGGCGACACCGCCGAGGTGCAGGCACCGGGCGGCGTGCGCAGCTACGAAATCGTTGCGGTGCATTACCGCTGAGCCCAGGCCTGTTGACGTCATGGCACGCGTCGCTGCAATGGTCGCGGCCCTGTGGTGGGGGAGCTTGTCGACGATCGGCTTGCTCGTCGTCCCGCTGCTGTTCGCCCATCTGCCTACGCGCGCGATCGCAGGCGGCATGGCGGCGCGGCTGTTTGCGGCGCAGACCTGGGTGTCGCTCGCCTGCGGGCTGGCACTGCTCGTGTTTTCACGAACAAAAAGCGCGGAAGCCGTCATGCCATCTTCGTATTTAGCTATTGGTTTGATAGCATTCTCGATGCTGCTCGCGTTGCTCGCGCAGTTCGTCGTGGCGCCGCATATCGTCGCGCGCGACAATTTGAGGCTCTGGCATAGCGTCGGCAGCGTCATGTATCTGCTGCAATGGGCGAGCGCCGGTGCGGTGCTGTGGCTGAGCGTGGCGCACCCGGTTTCGGCCGGCTGAGGCTGGGCGGCGGCTTGGCTTCGTTGAGAGAGGCAGACGGCAGTGGAATCACAGATCGTTGAGATCGACGTGACCGAATGGCAGCAGCTCGCGCCGGATGCGGGCCGCACGGTCGCGCTCGAGGCCGGCAAGGTGCTGTACTTTCCGCGACTCGGCTTCGATTTGTTGCCCAGCGAAGCGACGCTGCTCGATTCGCGGGTGCTGTCGCCGAAGTCGCGCAACATCAGCCTGGACGCGCAAGGCAGGCTGCACGGCGCCAGCGGCGACGCAGGGGTGCTGCAGGCGCTCTCCGCGATGGTCGCGCGCTTTCGCGCGCAGTCGCAGCAGCTGATCGCGGCGCTGCTGCCCGCTTATGTCGATCACTTGCGGCTCGCGCCGACCAGCTACCGGCCGATGCAGGTGGAGTCGCGCCGGCAGTCCTGGCGCGCGGACGATCGGCGCCTGCATGTCGATGCGTTTCCTTCGCGGCCGAACCATGGCGAGCGCATCCTGCGCGTGTTCACGAACGTGAATCCGGCCGGTGTGCCGCGGGTGTGGCGCGTCGGCGAACCGTTCGAGGCGGTCGCGCGGCGCTTTCTGCCACGCGCGAAGGCGTATTCGGCGTGGCAGGCGCGCGCGCTGCGGCTGCTTCGCGTGACCAAGGCGCTGCGCTCCGAATACGACCACATGATGCTGCAGCTGCACGACGGCATGAAGAGCGATCCGGCGTACCAGCAGAACGCGCAGCAGGTCACAGTGCCGTTCCCCGCCGGTTCGATCTGGGTCTGCTTTTCCGACCAGACCTCGCATGCGGTGATGTCCGGGCAGTACATGCTCGAGCAGACGCTGTTCCTCGCGCCCGAGCACCAGTACCACCCGGAGAGTAGCCCGCTCGCGATCCTGACGCGTCTCGCGGGCCGGCCGATCGTCAAAGCGGACCTGGGCTGACCGGGGTCCACGACTTGACCCAGCGCAGGCTGCGGCCGTCCGCCACCGAACGAGGTGCGGAGCCGCGCCGCAGCGCGGTCTATTCCCGCCAATGCTGCGCGACCCAAGGCGCCGGGCGCAGCGCGCGAAAGCGCCGGTTGCGGCGGCCAGCCAGCGCGTCGGGCGGATTGCATTCGCCGTGGAAGATCACGATGCGCGCGCCCGGCGGCACCTGCGGCTCGCGCCAGTAGCTCGCCGGCCAGTGCGGAATGCTCTGGTACTTGAAGCTCGGGCACCAGGCCGCGGGCCAGTAGCGCAGCCGGCCCTGGCGGTGCAGGAAGTCCGACAGATAGGTCTGCTCGTTGCGAAAGCGCGCCTGCACTTCGTCGGCATGGGTCCGGAAGTAGTCCAGCACGTCGCCGTGCGCGCCGATCTCGAATCGGTACACCGACGAATTGCCGGTGATGCGCCTCGCCTGCCAGGCGCGCCGGTAGTCGCGAATGATCAGGAATTCGCCCGGTTCGGCGAAGAACACGTCCAGATCGCCGACGATCACGACGTCGACATCGAGAAACAGCGCGGTTCCGCGCAGCCCGTACAGATTGGGCGTGAAGGTGGTCAGCTTCTTCCAGGCCCGGTCCGGCGCGCCGGCCGGCACGTCGAGCGCGAGCGCCGGAATCGGGTGGCATTCGACCTCGCTGCGGATGCCGCTCGTGTCGTCGGTCAGGCAGACGAAGCGAAACGGGCCGCTCAGATGGCGGCGCACCATCGCGTACAGCCGGTTCACGTATTCCGGGCCGTACTTGCGGCCCCACTTCATGCACAGGATGTTGCGCTCGGCATCTGCCGGGCGCGTCGCGGCGCCGGTTGTCACTTCAGGTTCTGCCGCGTTTCTTGGCCGAAACCGGCGGCCGCGGGCGTGCGCGCTTGACCTTGCCGCCCGCGGTCAGCCGCTGGTTGCCGAGCACGCGCAGCATCTTGACTTCGGGCCGCTGGCCGCCGCGCTTGCTGTATTTCAGGACCTTGACGTCCTTCGGCCCCGGCATCCGGGCCTCGTCGACCGCCCGCTCTTTAGCCGGCTGCGGCCGCCACAGCACCAGCAGTTTCCCGATGTGCTGGATCGCCGCGGCGCCGAGCGCATCGGCCAGTTCATCGAGCATCGCCTCGCGCGCGGCGCGGTCGTCCGACAGCACCCGCACCTTGATCAGGCCGTGCGCGGCGAGCGCCGCGTCGGACTCCTTGATCACGCCGGGGGTCAGGCCGCCGGCGCCGACGATCACGACCGGGTCGAGATGGTGCGCGGCGGCGCGGTGGGCCTTGCGCTCGGCCGGGGTCAACTGGATCTGTGCCATCCCCGTATTATCGAGGCAGCATGAAAGTCCGGACCCAGAGCAGGAAGGTGAACAAGGCGTGGCTGAACGATCATGTCAACGATCCATACGTGCGGCTGGCGCAGCGCGAAGGCTACCGCGCGCGGGCTGCGTACAAGCTCAAGGAGATCGACGAGACGCTGCATCTGGTCCGGCCCGGGCAACTGATCGTCGACCTGGGCAGTGCGCCGGGCGCGTGGAGCCAGTACCTGCGTCGCAGGCTGAGCGCGCTGGATGGGGCCGATGCGACCGAGCGTACGCAGCGCAGCGCGATCCTCGCGCTCGACCTGCTGACCATGGAGCCGGTCGACGGCGTGACCTTTCTGCAGGGGGACTTCCGCGAGCCGGCGGTGCTGCGCGCGCTCGAGGACGCGATGGCCGGCCGGCGCGCCGACCTGGTCTTGTCCGACATGGCGCCGAACCTGTCCGGCATCGCCGCCGCGGACGCTGCACGCATCGCCGATGTGGTCGAGCTTGCGGTCGCGTTTGCGCTGGCGCACCTGACGCCACAGGGCGTGCTGGTGGCCAAGGTCTTCCATGGTAGCGGCTACAGCCAGCTGGTCGAATTGTTCAAGCGCAGCTTCCGGGCGGTCCGGCCTCTGAAGCCCAAGGCGTCGCGCAACAAATCGTCAGAGACGTTTCTGGTCGGGATCGGACCGAAGGGTGCGCCGGTGGCCATCGACGCAGGCGGGCCCGGGTGACGGATCGAATCGCCGGATCCGTCGGACGATCGCGGTTTGTCCCTCGGGCGGAATTGTCGGGCGCCGATGCTCTTGCCGGCCGACGATTCAAGTCCTTGTTACATCTGGGGCTGCTGCGGCGCGGCGACGCGTTGCGACGCCTTGAAACGCCTAAAATCATCCGTAAATGAATAGCGTCGGGGCTTTGCATCCCGGCACTGTTCGTGGTCCATCGCACCGGAGCCCAGCTTGAACAATCAGTGGTTCTCGAAACTCGCCATCTGGCTCGTGATCGCCATGGTGCTGTTCACGGTCTTCAAGCAGTTCGATACCCGTGGCGTCAACGGCGCCGGCACCATCCCGTATTCCCAGTTCCTGAATGACGTCCACAGCAACCAGATCAAGAGCGCGACGATCCAGGAAGGCCAGAGCGGGCTGGACATCTCTGCCGTCACCACCGATGACCGCAAGATCCGTACCGTTGCGACCTATCTGGATCGCGGGCTGATCGGCGACCTGATCAACTACAACGTCAAGTTCGACATCAAGCCGCGCGAAGAGGGTTCGCTGCTGATGACGCTGCTCGTCAGCTGGGGCCCGATGCTGCTGCTGATCGGGGTCTGGGTCTACTTCATGCGGCAGATGCAGGGCGGCGGCAAAGGCGGAGCCTTCAGCTTCGGCAAGAGCAAGGCCCGCATGATGGACGAGAACAACAACACGATCACCTTTGCCGACGTCGCCGGTTGTGACGAAGCCAAGGACGAAGTGCGCGAGGTCGTTGAGTTCCTGAAAGACCCGCAGAAGTTCCAGAAGCTCGGGGGCCGCATTCCGCGCGGGTTGCTGCTGGTCGGCCCGCCGGGCACCGGCAAGACGCTGCTGGCCCGGGCCATCGCCGGCGAGGCCAAGGTGCCGTTCTTCAGCATTTCCGGCTCGGACTTCGTCGAGATGTTCGTCGGCGTCGGCGCCGCGCGCGTGCGCGACATGTTCGAGAACGCGAAGAAGAACGCGCCCTGCATCATCTTCGTCGACGAGATCGACGCGGTCGGCCGCCAGCGCGGCGCGGGCCTCGGCGGCGGCAACGACGAGCGCGAGCAGACGCTGAACCAGATGCTGGTCGAGATGGACGGCTTCGAGACCAACATGGGCGTGATCGTGGTGGCTGCCACGAACCGGCCCGACATTCTGGACGCGGCGCTGCTGCGTCCGGGCCGCTTCGACCGGCAGGTGTACGTGACGCTGCCCGACATCCGCGGCCGCGAGCAGATCCTGAACGTGCACATGCGCAAGATTCCGATCGGCCAGGACGTGCGGGCCGGCGTGATCGCGCGCGGCACGCCGGGCATGAGCGGCGCCGATCTGGCGAACCTGTGCAACGAGGCGGCGCTGATGGCCGCGCGCCGCAACGCGCGCGTGGTCGAGATGCAGGACTTCGAGAAGGCCAAGGACAAGATCCTGATGGGCCCGGAGCGCAAGAGCATGGTGATGCACGAAGAGGAGCGGCGCAACACCGCGTACCACGAGTCGGGCCACGCACTGATCGGCAAGCTGCTGCCGAAATGCGATCCGGTGTACAAGGTCACGATCATTCCGCGCGGCCGGGCACTGGGCGTGACGATGGCGCTGCCCGAGCGCGACCGCTACAGCTACGACAAGGAATACATGCTGGGCCAGATCAGCATGCTGTTCGGCGGACGCATCGCCGAAGAAGTGTTCATGCACCAGATGACGACCGGCGCTTCCAACGACTTCGAGCGCGCGACGCAGCTCGCGCGCGACATGGTGATGCGCTACGGCATGACGGAGGCGCTCGGGCCGATGGTCTATGCGGAGAACGAGGGCGAAGTGTTCCTGGGTCGCTCGGTCACCAAGACCACCAACATGAGCGAAGAGACGATGCAGAAGGTCGACGCCGAGGTGCGCCGCATCATCGACCAGCAATACGCGCTCGCGCGCAAGCTGATCGAGGACAACCAGGACAAGATGCACGCGATGGCCAAGGCCCTGCTCGAATGGGAAACCATCGACAGCGACCAGATCGAAGACATCATGGCCGGCAAAGAGCCGCGTCCGCCGGCCGATCTGGCGCCGTCGACGCCACCCGCATCCGGGGATAGCGGGCCGACGCCGGCGGTCAAGCCTGGGCCGGCACCGACGGTGCCCTGATTAGCCACGCGCGCGGGCGGGCCTGCTGATCCTGCTTGCGCCCGCGCGACTGCGCCGCGGCGCGCTCATCGGCCGAAACGTTTGCTGATGGCGGCACCGGCGTTCTGCGATGCACTGGCACACCACCCGATTCACGATCGATCTGGCGCGCCCGCGCGTGATGGGCATCGTCAACGTCACGCCGGACTCGTTTTCCGACGGCGGTCGTCATCGCAACGCGGTGGATGCGCTCGCGCACTGCGAGCAGTTGCTGCGCGATGGAGCAGACATGCTTGACATCGGCGGCGAGTCGACCCGGCCCGGCGCGCGGCCGGTGCCGGCCGAGGAAGAGCTGGCGCGCGTGCTGCCGGTGGTCGCGGCGGCGGTCAGCTTCGGCGTGCCGGTGTCGGTCGACACCTCGAAGCCGCAGGTGATGCGGGCGGTGCTGGATCTGGGCGCGGACATCGTCAACGACGTGTGGGCGCTGCGCCTGCCCGGCGCCGCGCAGCTGCTGGCCGAGCATGGTCGTGCCGGCGTCTGCCTGATGCACATGCACCGCGAGCCGCAGACGATGCAGACCGCGCCGATGACCGATGACGTGGTTCCGCAGGTGCTCTCGTTTCTGCAGCAGCGCGTGGACGCGCTGCGCGGCTTGGGGTTAGATGCGAATCGCATCGTGGTCGATCCGGGGATCGGCTTCGGCAAGACGGCGGCGCAGAACTTCGCGCTGCTCGCGCGACAGCGCGAACTGCTGGCGGCGGGCCGCCCGCTGCTCGTCGGCTGGTCGCGCAAGTCCTCGCTGGCCACGGTGGCGGGGGGCGATGCGTCCGGACCGGGCGATCGGCTGATTCCCAGCGTGGCGGCGGCGCTGCTCGCCGTCGAGCGCGGCGCAAGGCTCGTGCGGGTGCACGATGTTCGCGAAACGGTGGCCGCGTTGAAAGTCTGGAGTGCTTCGAATACGATAGCGGGCGATCCGCACCAACAAACGGGATGAACGAGAAATGACGCGCAAATACTTCGGCACCGACGGCATTCGCGGCAAGGTCGGCGAGCTGCCGATCACGCCGGATTTCGTGCTGCGGCTGGCGCACGCGGTCGGCCAGGTGCTTAAAAAAACCGAGCCGCGACCGACGGTGCTGATCGGCAAGGACACGCGGATCTCGGGCTACATGCTCGAGAGCGCGCTCGAATCCGGATTCAACTCGGCGGGGGTCGACGTGGTGCTGCTGGGGCCGTTGCCGACGCCCGGCGTCGCCTACCTCACGCGCGCGCTGCGCGCGAGCTTGGGCGTGGTGATCAGTGCCAGTCACAACCCGTTCGGCGACAACGGCATCAAATTCTTCAGTGCGCGCGGCAGCAAGCTGCCGGATGCATGGGAGCAGGCGGTCGAGGCCGCACTCGAACAAGCGCCGCGCTGGGCCGATTCGGCATCGCTCGGCAAGGCGCGCCGGCTCGACGACGCGGCCGGCCGCTACATCGAGTTCTGCAAGAGCACGTTCGCGAACGACCTGACCTTGAAGGGCCTGAAGATCGTGGTCGACGCGGCGCACGGCGCGGCCTACCACATCGCCCCCAAGGTATTCCACGAACTGGGGGCCGAGGTCACCGCGATCGGCTGCGCGCCCGATGGCCTCAACATCAACCGCGGCGTCGGCGCGACCCATCCCGATGCGCTGATGCAGGCGGTGCGCGAACAGGGTGCCGATTACGGCATCGCGCTCGACGGGGATGCCGACCGCGTGATGGTGGCCGACGAGGGCGGCAGGCTCTACAACGGCGACGAACTGCTGTTCCTGCTCGCGAGCGACCGGCACGCGCGCGGCGAGGCGGTGCCCGGCGTCGTCGGCACTCAAATGACGAACATGGCGGTCGAGCTCGCGCTGAAAGCCCAAGGGATCGCTCTGGTGCGCGCGCGCGTCGGTGATCGCTACGTGCTCGAAGCGCTGGAGCAGCAGGGTTGGCTGCTCGGCGGCGAGGGTTCGGGCCACCTGCTGGCGCTGGACAAGCACACGACCGGCGACGGCCTGATCAGCGCGCTGCAGGTGCTGCAGGCGTGCGTGCGCAGCGGCCGCACGCTGGCGCAGCTGCTGGCCGAGATCACGCTGTTTCCACAGACCCTGCTCAACGTGCGGATCGCGCCGGGGCAGGACTGGCGCAGCAACGGCCCGCTGGCGCAGGAGACGCGCGCGGTCGAGGCCGAACTGGGCGCGGCCGGGCGGGTGCTGATCCGGCCCAGCGGCACCGAGCCTGTGCTCCGGGTCATGGTCGAGGCGCGCGACGCGGCGAAGGCCCGTGACTGCGCCGAGCGGCTGGCCCGGGCTGTCGTCGGCGCGCCCTAGCTCGGGCGGGCTCGCGTGGCCCAAGCCGGCCCGGGCCGCCCGGACGAGGCGCGCGCTGCTGGCGCGTTGGCAATCCGCGTCATTTCACTGGTTTGTCACGCGCCTGTCACGCACGCGATCTAGAGTTCCCTTGTTCGTCAACAACGCAGAAGGGATGCTCCAGATGCTCATGAAGTTACACCCAGCGATCGTGCTCGGCTTCACCGCCTTAGCCGGCGCACTCGCCCTGCCGGCCGCCGCGCAGGATGCGACCGGTGCCGGATCGTCGTTCGCGGCGCCGATCTATTCGCGCTGGTCCTTTGACTACAACAAGGCCACCGGCGCGAAGATCAACTACCAGTCGGTCGGATCGAGTGCCGGCATCCAGCAGATCAAGGCGAAAACGGTCGATTTCGGTGCGTCGGACATGCCGCTTTCCGACGAAGCACTCGCGAAGGACGGCCTGATCCAGTTCCCGACGGTGATCGGCGGTGTGATCCCCGTGGTCAACATCAAGGGCATCGCGCCGGGCCAGCTGAAACTCGACGGCAAGGTGCTCGGCGACATCTACCTCGGCAAGATCACCAAATGGAGCGATCCGGCGATTCACGCGCTGAACCCGACCTTGTCGCTGCCGGATGGGGTGATTTCTCCGGTGCGCCGCGCGGACGGCTCCGGCACCACCTTCCTGTTTACCGACTATCTCAGCAAGGTCAATCCGCAGTGGAAGAAGGAGGTCGGCGAGGGCACGGCGGTCAACTGGCCGACCGGCGCCGGCGGCAAGGGGAACGAGGGCGTCGCGGCTTTCGTCGCCCGGTTGCCGAATTCGATCGGCTATGTCGAATACGCGTACGTGAAGCAGAACAAGATGACTTACGCGCTGCTCAAGAATGCCGCGGGCCACTTCGTGGCACCGGACGCCGCCGCGTTCAAGGCCGCGGCTGCGGGCGCAACCTGGTCCAGGAGCTTTTATCAGATCCTCACCGACCAGCCCGGCAAGGACGCCTGGCCGATCACCGGTGCGACCTTCATCCTGATGCACAAGGTTCAGGATAAACCCGCGCAGGCGGCGGCCGTGCTCGGCTTCTTCGACTGGGCGTATCGCAATGGCGACGCATCGGCGCAGGCGATCGACTATGTCCCGCTGCCAGCCTCTGTCAAGGCGGCGGTGCAAGAGAGCTGGGGCCTGGTGAAGGACGCCTCCGGCAAGCCAGTGGCTTACGGTGGCGGCAAGACCGGTTCGTAACCGGGACAATCTGGCAAAGTAGCGCCGGTGCCACCTGCAGCTTCCGTTGATCGGGCGGCGGTCGAAGTGAGCTTCGACACGCCGCAGCGCCTTGCGCCTGACGCGGGCAGGGCCGCTGGCCGGCCGCGTGGCGGCGCGCTGACGGATCGCCTCTTCGGATCCGCCGCCGCGGCGGCTGCGCTGCTGACGCTCGGCCTGCTGGTCGGCATCATCGTTTCGCTGATCGTCGGCGCATGGCCGGCGATCGAGAAGTTCGGGCTTGGCTTCGTCGCGAGCAGCGCCTGGGATCCGGTGCATGCCGACTTCGGCGGGCTGGTGATGACCTGCGGCACGCTGGCGACTGCGTTCATTGCGCTGCTGATCGCGGTACCGGTTAGCTTCGGCATTGCGCTGTTCCTGACCGAACTCGCGCCGGCCTGGCTGCGCCAGCCGCTGGGCACGGCGGTCGAGTTGCTGGCCGCGGTGCCGTCGATCGTCTACGGGATGTGGGGGCTGCTGATATTCTCGCCGCTGCTCGCGACCTGGGTGCAGCAGCCGTTGCAGGCCGCGTTCGGCCGCGTGCCTTACCTGGGCGCGCTGTTCTCCGGGCCGCCGGTCGGCATCGGCATCCTGTCGGCCGGCATCATCCTCGCGATCATGATCATTCCTTACATCGCGGCGGTGATGCGCGACGTGTTCGCCGTCACGCCGCCGCTGCTGAAGGAATCCGCGTACGGACTCGGCGCGACGACCTGGGAGGTCGTGGTCCGGGTCGTGCTGCCGTACACCCGTGCCGGCGTGATCGGCGGCATCATGCTCGGTCTGGGGCGCGCGCTCGGGGAGACGATGGCCGTCACCTTCGTGATCGGCAACTTCAACCAGCTCGATTCGTTCAGCCTGTTCCAGGCCGCCAACAGCATCACCTCGGCGTTGGCCAACGAATTCGCCGAGGCCGGCGCCGGCCTGCACCGGGCGTCGCTGATGTACCTGGGGCTGATCCTGTTCTTCATCACGTTCGTGGTGCTGGCCCTGTCCAAGCTGCTGCTGGCGCGGATGCAAAGGAAGGAAGGGGCGCGGGCATGAACGGATTGCGGCCGGTCGATCAGCGTCTCGCGCGCGTGCGGAGCCGCCAGCGCGTGAACCGGGTCGCGCTCGCGCTGTCCGTGGCGGCGATGGCGTTTGGCCTGTTCTGGCTGTTCTGGATCCTGTGGGAGACGCTGCGGCTGGGCGTCGGCGGGCTCACGCTGGCCACGCTGACGCAGATGACGCCGCCGCCGAACGAGGCCGGTGGGCTTGCGAACGCGCTCTATGGTTCGGCGGTGATGGTGGCAATGGCGACGCTGATCGGCGCGCCGGTCGGCATCCTGGCCGGTGTCTACCTGTCGGAATACGAGGGGGCCGGCTGGCTCGCCGCGACGACCCGGTTCGTCAACGACATCCTGCTGTCCGCGCCGTCGATCGTGATCGGCCTGTTCATCTACGCGGTGGTGGTCGCGCGCTACCGGTCGTTCTCGGGTTGGTCCGGCGCGCTCGCGCTGGCGCTGATCGTGATCCCGGTGGTGCTTCGGACCACGGAAAACATGCTGCGCCTGGTGCCGGCGGGGCTGCGCGAGGCCGCCTACGCGCTTGGTGCACCGAAATGGAAGGTGACGCTGTCGATCACGCTGCGCGCCGCGCGCGCCGGCGTCATCACCGGCGTGCTGCTCAGCGTAGCGCGCATCGCCGGCGAAACCGCGCCGCTGCTGTTCACCGCACTCGGCAACCAGTTCTGGAACAGCAACTTAAGCCAGCCGATGGCCAGCGTGCCGACGACGATTTTCAAGTTCGCGATGAGTCCGTATGACAACTGGCAGAAGCTCGCCTGGGCCGGCGTGCTGCTGATCACGGTCGCGGTGCTGGGCCTGAACCTGCTGGCGCGCGCGCTGTCGCGCAGTCGCCATTGACCGGCGCCGGCCCCTGCCGACCGAGCAAGCAACCGACAAAGCAAAATACAAGGGGAACCGATGCAGACCGCTGCCACGCCAAAGACCAAGATCTCAGTCCGGGACCTCGATTTCCACTACGGCAAGTTCCAGGCGCTGCGCGGAATCAATCTCGATATCCCGGAGCATCGGGTGACCGCCTTCATCGGGCCGTCCGGCTGCGGCAAGTCCACGCTGTTGCGGGTGTTCAACCGCATGTACGCGCTGTACCCGGACCAGCGCGCGCGCGGCCAGGTGCTGCTCGACGGCGAAGACCTGCTGACCGCGCGCACCGACGTGTCGTTGATCCGCGCCAAGGTCGGCATGGTGTTCCAGAAGCCGACCCCGTTTCCAATGTCGATCCATGACAACGTCGCGTTCGGCGTGAAGCTGTTCGAGAAGCTGTCGGCCACCGACATGGACGAGCGCGTCGAGTGGGCGCTGCGCAAGGCGGCGCTGTGGACCGAGGTGCGCGACAAGCTGCATCAGAGCGGCACCAGCCTGTCGGGCGGGCAGCAGCAGCGCCTGTGCATCGCGCGCGGCATCGCGATCCGGCCCGAGGTGCTGCTGCTCGACGAGCCCTGCTCGGCGCTGGACCCGATCTCGACCGCGAAGATCGAGGAACTGATCGCCGAACTCAAGAACGACTACACCGTGGTCATCGTGACGCACAACATGCAGCAGGCGGCACGTTGCAGCGATTACACCGCCTACATGTACCTCGGCGATGTGATCGAATTCGGCGCGACCGAGGAACTGTTTTTCAAGCCCAGGCGCCGCGAAACCGAGGACTACATCACCGGCCGCTTCGGCTGATCCGGGGCCGATGCAGGAGACCAGACCATGACCGAGAAGCACCTTTCGACCCAGTTCGACAGCGACCTGCACGGCGTGTCCGCGCGCGTGATGGAGATGGGGGGGCTTGTCGAAGCGCAGATCCGCCAGGCGATCAGCGCGCTGTCGCAGTTCAGCGTGTCGATCGCCCAGCAGGTGATCGCCGCCGAGCCGCGCGTGAACGCGATGGAGGTCGAGATCGACCGCGAGTTGTCGACCATCATCGTGCGGCGCCAGCCGACCGCGCGCGACCTGCGCCTTCTGATCGCGATCTCCAAGACCACCGCGAACCTGGAGCGCGTCGGCGACGAGGCGGAGAAGATCGCGCGCATGGTCCGGTCCATCGTCGAGAGCGACGCGGCGCGCGCGCTGCCGTCGTCCGAACTGCAGGTCGCGGCAGAGCTCGCCTCCGGCCTGCTGCGCAAGGCGCTCGACGCGTTCGCGCGGCTGGACACCGCCACCGCCGTGGCCATCCTGAAGGAGGACGACCTGATCGACCGCGAGTTCGACGGCTTCGTGCGCAAGCTGATCACCTACATGATGGAAGACCCGCGCACGATCTCGGCCAGCCTGGACCTGCTGTTCCTGGCGAAGGCGCTGGAGCGCATCGGCGACCACGCGAAGAACATCGCCGAGTTCATCATCTACATCGTCAAGGGCGCCGACGTGCGCCACACGACGATCGCGCAGATCGAATCGGCCGTGCAATGAAGCATTCATCCCGCGTGCTGATTGTCGAGGACGAGCCGGCGATCGCCGAGCTGATCACGGTCAATCTGCGGCATCACGGCTTCGAGACGGTCTGGGTCGAGGACGGCGCCGCCGCGCAGCGCGCGCTCCAAGCAAAACTGCCGGACCTGATTCTGCTCGACTGGATGCTGCCCGGCGCGAGCGGCATCGAGCTTGCGCGCCGATGGCGCGGCGAGCCGCGCACGCGCGAGGTGCCGATCCTGATGCTGACCGCGCGTGGCGACGAACCGGACAAGGTCGCCGGCCTCGACGCCGGCGCCGACGACTACATCACCAAGCCGTTCTCGCCGCAGGAGTTGGTCGCGCGCATGCGCGCCGTGCTGCGCCGCCGTGCGCCGGACAAAGCGGGCACCCCTGTCAGCGTCGGCGCGCTGACGCTGGACCCGGGCACGCATCGCGTGTCGTACCGCGGGCAGGCTTTGAGAATCGGGCCGATCGAATTCAAGCTGTTGAACTACCTGATGCAGCACAGCGAGCGGGTGCACAGCCGCGCGCAGCTGCTCGACCGGATCTGGGGCGACCATGTGTTCATCGAGGAACGCAGCGTCGACGTGCAGGTCAAGCGCTTGCGCGTGGCGCTGGGTGCCGCCGGCACCATGATCGAAACCGTGCGCGGCGTCGGTTACCGGCTGACGGCCGAACCGCAGGCCAAGCCTGCGACCGATTCGCGCCACGGATGAATCCGCGGCGCGGACCCTGTTCGGCCTCGCGCACACCCGTCGGGCCCAAAATGCGGTGATGGGGTTCAGGCTGTTCGGATTTGTGCTGTTTCAGGCGGTCGGCGCCGTGGCCGGCTGGCGGGTCGACGCCGCCTGGGGCGCGGTGGCAGGCGTGGTCCTCGCGGGCCTCGCATGGCTGGCGCTCGACGCATGGAACGCCGTGCGGGTGCTGCGCTGGATGAAGCAGGGCGGCACGGGCAGCGTGCCGGCCGCGCGCAGTCTGTGGGGTGAGGTCGCCGAGCGCAGCCGCAGGGAATTGCGGCTGCGCGACCGCGAAGCGCGCGCCGCCGAGGCGCAGCTGGACGAATTTCTTGCAGCGATCCAGGCCTCGCCGAACGGCGTGGTGCTGCTGGGGCCGCAAGGCCGCATCGAATGGTGCAACCAGATTGCGGCGCAGCATTTCGGCATCGCGGCGCCGCGCGACCTGCAGCAGCAGATCGGCAACCTGGTGCGCGATCCCGACTTTGCCGCCTACTGCGCCGACGGCGACTTCTCGCGCGAAGTGGTGATCGCCGGCCGCGCGAGCAGTCCGGCCTGGCCGATGCAGCTCTCGGTGCAACTGCATCCGTACGGCGCTGGCCGGCGGCTGTTGTTGTCGCGCGACGTGACGGCGCTGGCGCGGGCCGACGCCATGCGCCGCGACTTCGTCGCGAATGTGTCGCACGAAATCCGCACCCCGCTCACCGTGCTGGCCGGCTTCGTCGAGACGCTGCGCACGCTGCCGCTGAACGAGACCGAGCGCGCGCGCTACCTGGACCTGATGCGCCAGCAGGCGGCGCGGATGCAGACCCTGGTCGGCGACCTGCTGACCCTGTCCCGGCTCGAGGGCGGCCCGTTGCCGACGCACTCCGAATCGACTTCACTCGACGCGCTGCTGGGGCGCTGCCTGCAGGACGCGCGCGCGCTGTCTGCGCTGGTGGCGCGGCGCGATACGCCGGGCCACGAGTTGCGCCTGGCGCCGCCGCCGGGTGAGGGCGTCGCAGTGCTGATCGCAGGCGCGCCGGATGAATTGCACAGCGCGGTGGCCAACCTGCTCAGCAACGCAGTGCGCTACACGCCGGCGGGAGGCGTGATCGAACTGGCGTGGCGGCTGTTGCCGGACGGACGCCTGGAACTGTCGGTGCAGGACTCGGGGCCGGGCATCGCGGCCGAGCATCTTCCGCGCCTGACCGAGCGCTTTTACCGGGTCGACCGCAGCCGCTCGCGCGAAACCGGCGGCACCGGCCTGGGTCTTGCGATCGTCAAGCACGTGGCCGAGCGGCACGGCGCCGAACTGGCGATAGAGAGCACGCCTGGCCGCGGCTCGAAGTTCACGCTGCTGTTCCCCGCAAGCCGGGTCAGCGTGGCCGACGCCCGGCTCACACCGGTTGCGCAGGCAGCGGCCGGCGCACCGCCCGCAGAAGCAGCGCGGCAAAGCTGACCGCGACGGCCGCCAGCGCGACGGTGGCGGTCCCCCAGAACGCCGCAGGCGACGGAAACGGTGCGATGCCGGCCAGCCCGTGGTAGGCGAGCAGATAGCCGCCGACCAGGCCCAGTCCCCAAAGCAGTACGCAGTACACCACGAGCGGCGCCACGGTGATGCGAAAGCTGCGCAGCACGAACACGCAGACCGTCTGTACCGAGTCGGCCAGGTGGTAGCCGGCGACCCAGGTCAGCAGACCGGCCGCCAGGCTGCTGACGGCGGCGCCGCTCGCGTAGAACGCAGCCAGGTCGTGTTTTACTATCAAAAGAATAGCTGACTGTGCAACAGCCATAACGGCTGCAGCCGAGAATCCTGCGGATATCGCGGCCCGGGCGCGGTCCGGCGCGGACGCACCCAGCCAGTAGCTTGCGCGGGCGCTGGTCGCGATTGCGATCGACAGCGGCATCATGTACAGCACGGCGGCCAGGTTCGCGGCGATCTGGTGGCTGGCGAGCGCCACCGTGCCCTGGCGCGCAATGAACAGCGCCATCAGCGTGAACGAGGTCACTTCGACCAGCACCGACAAGCCACCGGGCACGCCGAGCCGCGCGAATTCGCGAATCTGCCGCCAGTCGGGCCGCTCCGGCAGCCGCCAGAGCCGGTACGGCCGGTACAGCGACTGCGTGCGCAGCAGCCACAGCGCCAGCGCGAGCAACAGGTAGTTCACCACGAGCGTGGCCCAGGCGCAGCCGGCGACGCCCTGGGGCGCGAGGCCGAGGCCGCCGAAGGTGAACCAGATCGACAGCGGCACCTTCACGATCAGCGAGATCAATTGCAGCCAGGTGACGAGCCGCGGTTTGCCCAGGCCCTGGTTGAAGGTGCCGTACAGGCGGAACAGCAGCGCCGGCGCCAGCGCCAGCGCGAGCACGCCGAGGTAGCGTCGCACCTCGCCCTGCAGCGCCGGCGGCACCTCGGTCCAGCGCAGCAGCGGGTCCGGCGACAGCAGCACGGCCATGCCCGACGCGACGGCGATCGCGCACAGGTACAGCGACTGGCGCAGCGAGCGCCCGACCGCGGCCTGGCGCTCTGCGCCGAGGTGCTCGGCCCAGATCGGCAGCAGCGACTGCATCACGCCGCCGAGCGCGACGAACACGCTGATGAAGATCGCCGAGCCGACCGACAGCGCCGCGAGCGACGCGTCCGAATAGCGGCCGGCAACGATGGTGTCGGTCACGCCGAACGCCATCGTCGCGAGCTGGCCGACCAGCACCGTGCCGGCGTGCCGTGCGATCGTCGGCAGCTCGGCCAGCGCCACCGGCCTCATCGCCGCGCGCGCCGGTACAGCAGCACGTTCTCGTTGTTGTCCGACGGGCGGCGGAAGATGCCGCGCGCAGTCCATTGCGCCAGATCGACCGCGTCGGGCAGCGTTGCGCGCATATCCGCGTCGGCGATCAGCCAGGGGCAGCGCGCGGCCCTATCGGCCTGCACCAGGTTCAGGTGGCCGTGGTACTGGAACGCCGTGATCTGGCCGCGGCTGAGGCCGTACACCTCGACGCAGGCTGGCTGGCCGATGATGCTGACGACGCGGCCGACCAGCGCGCGGTAACTGCGGGCGTAGTCCAGCACCGGCAGCATCAGCGTCATCAGCAGCAGCCAGCTTAAAGCGGTGCCGCCGGCCGGCAGCACCAGGCTCTTCCAGATCGCCGGGCGGTGGCGCCCGACACGCCAGCGCACCAGCCAGATCCAGCACAGCGTCGCGGCCAGCGCCACCAGGAACGCGACCGGAAGGAAACGCGGCTCGAAGCCAGGCGCGAGCCGGGCGATGTTGGCCGCGGGCTGCCTTGGATGGCCGGTCTGCAGCGAGATCCAGATGACCCAGAGCGCGATCGCCGAGGCCGAGAAGAACAGCAGCGTGAACCAGTCGATTACCGCGGTCACGTTGCGCTTGAACGTCGGCAGCGCGAACGCCGCCAGCGCCGCCAGCGCCGGCATGCCGAGCAGCAGCGCACGGTCCGCCGGCTGCATCACGATCATCGCGCCGATCGCGACGGCGACGAACCACAGCGGCAGCGCCACGTGCCGGCCGAACTCGCGGCTGGCGAGTTGCGCGCGCCAGCGCCACAGGGTCCAGACCGCGAGCGGCCAGGCCGGCCAGGTGAACCACAGCAGCAGCCGGCCCAGGTTGCGCCACGCGACCCAGCGCGGCGGCGGCAGCTCGGCGCGCCAGCGCCACAGGCCCAGCGCCTGGGCCACGACCGCGGCGAGCAGCATCGCAAGCGCGATCGCGGCGATCCAGCCGAACATGCGGCGGCGCGGCGCGGCGCTCTGGCCCGGCTCCGCGGCGCACAGCAGCGCGCTCCCCAGGCCGAACAACATTGCCATGGACGGTGCGCCACTGGCGGCCAGGCCCACCATCCCGACGAGCAGGGCCGCTGCGGGCGGCCCGGTCCGGTACGGCGCCGCCGCGACCGCGTAGAACACGAGCGCGGTGCAGCAGACCTGGGTCAAAGCCGGCGTGATTTCGTGCGACAGCTGCGCCAGGCCCAGGCAGGCGACCAGCGCGAGCAGGGCGCCGTCGGCCATCGCGCGCGCGTAGTCGACCGGGTGGGCCTCGCCGCCGAACGCGAACCGCACCGGCTGCGCGTGCGGGCTGCGCGCGAGGAAGTAGACGCCGTACCAGGTCGCCACCAGCGTCAGCGTCAGCAACAGGATGAACGGGATGCGGGCCGCGAACGACGGCACGATCCAGGCCGGGGCCAGCTTCAATGCCAGCGCGCCGAGCCAGTACGGCAGCGGTCCGTCGGCCTCGGGCGCAAGACCGAGCAGCGTCGGGTGCAGCCAGCCGCTGTCGCCATGGGCCAGCGCCAGCATGTAGCCGAACGAGGTCGCGTCGGCGCTTTTCCACGGCTGGCGCCCGATGAAGCCGGGCAGCACGTAGGCCGCGCAGAACAGCAGCAGCGCGACGCGCGGCATGCGGCGCACCGCGTGCTGGCTGACGATCGCTGGGTTCGGCTGGTTCACGCTGGCGAGAGGAAGGGGCGGATCATTGCGCGCGGCCGGCACAGGCGCCAAAGCAAAGGGCAGCGCGGTTGCCCGGGCTGCCCTGATCTGGCGGTAACGCGGCGGCGTGCGCCGGCGGTCCGATTATTTCGCGGCTTTCCCGAAGCGGTTGCGGAAGCGCTCGACCCGACCGCCCATGTTGTCGACGGACTTCTGGGTGCCCGTGTAGAACGGGTGCGACTCGCTCGAGGTGTCCAGCTTGTAGAGCGGGAGCTCCCGGCCGTCGTCCATCTTGATCGTCTCCTTCGTGCCAGCGCAGGAACGCGTGACGAACTTGAAACCGTTCGACAGGTCCACGAAGCAGACTTCGCGGTATTGGGGGTGGATGCCTTCTTTCATCGATGTTCCTTGTCAGCTGCGACAGCCGCCTGGCGTTCGTTGTCGACCAGGTACTTTTCGCGAAGCTTGAAATTATCGCATGGAACGTGGCAATAGCGCTGCTCTGTGTTCGCGCGCGGTCGAGATGGCGGCCGCGGCCCTGGCGATCACGCGCGCAGTGAGGTCGCAACGGCTCGTGGATCGGCCGGAGTAGTATCTGCGCTGCAGCCCGAACTGGAAAGAGGCCGTCATGACCGATGCAACCCTGGCGAAGGCGCCCTCAAGCGGGCCGGCACGAACCATGCAGCTCTCGACGCGCGAGACGGTCTGGGCCATCGTCAAGGCCTCCAGCGGCAATCTGGTCGAGTGGTTCGACTTCTACATCTACGCCTTCTTCAGCGTCTATTTCGCCGAGCAGTTCTTCACCGGTACCGGGCAGACCGGCGCTTTCATGCAGGCGGCCGGCGTGTTTTTCATCGGCTTTCTGATGCGCCCGGTCGGCGGCTACATCTTCGGGCGCATCTCGGATCGCTTCGGGCGCAAGGACGCGATGGTGGTGTCCATCCTGATGATGGGCTTCGGCTCGCTGTGCCTGGCGGTGCTGCCCACCGCCGCCAGCGTCGGCGCCTGGGCCCCCGTTTTGCTGCTGCTGGTGCGTTGCATCCAGGGCATCGCGGTGGGCGGTGAATACGGCTCGACCGCGACTTACATGTCTGAGATCGCGCAGCCGGGGCGGCGCGGCTTCTTCTCGTCGTTCCAGTACGTCACGCTGATCGGCGGCCAGCTGCTGGCCAGCCTGCTGGCCGTGATCATGACCCACACCCTGGGCGGCGGTCAGATCACCGCGGGTTGGTGGCGCCTGCCCTTCGTCATCGGCGCGTTTGCCGCGCTGGTGTCGCTGTGGCTGCGCTCGGGCCTGGTGGAGACCACCTCCAAATCCGATCGCCACCATGAAGGCGCAGGGACGTTTCGCGAGGTGTGGCATCACCAGCGCGCGTTCTGGGTGGTGTTCGGCATCACCTGCATCGGCTCGCTGACGTTCTACACCTTCAGCACCTACATGCAGAAGTACCTGATCAACACCAGCGGCTTTTCGAAAGGCGACGTGGCCGACACGATGACCGTGTGCCTGTTCGTCTTCATGCTGCTGCAGCCGCTGGTGGGCACCATCTCGGACAAGATCGGGCGCAAGAACAGCATGCTGATCTTCGTCATCGGCATGATCGCGCTGCCGGTACCGGTGCTCAATGCCATCGGCAAGCAGACCTCGCTGTTCGACGCGGGCCTGCTGATCATCCTGGCGATGGTGTTCTTGAGCTTCTACACCTCGATCTCAGGGATAGTGAAGGCCGAGATGTTCCCGGCCTACATCCGTGGCCTGGGCGTGGGCTTTACCTATGCGATCGGCAATTCGCTGTTCGGCGGCTCGGCCGAATACGTCGCGCTGTTCATGAAGCAGCACGGCTTTGGCGAGGTGTTTCCGTGGTACGTGGTCGGCATCGCGGTGTGCGGCCTGATCGCGGTGCTGTTCATGCATGACAACCGCAAGCACTCGACCATAGACAACCCCGACGCCAGCGCGTACGGAAAGAAGCGGGCCGCGGCGCAGTGAACCGCCCGCAGCGCGGCAGACTACCGCGCGTACAGGGGCAGGCGGCGCCCGCCGCGCCGATGCCTCAGCCGCCGCGGCGCATCATGTCGAAGAACTCGACGTTGTTCTTCGTCGCCTTCATGTTCTTGAGCATCAGCTCCATCGACTCGAACTCGTCCATGTTGTAGAGGAACTGGCGCAGGATGCGGGTCTTTTGCAGGATTTCCGGGGACAGCAGCAATTCCTCGCGCCGCGTACCGCTGCGGTTGAGCTGGATTGCCGGGAACACGCGCTTTTCGTACAGGCGCCGGTCCAGGTGCAGTTCGGAGTTGCCGGTGCCCTTGAACTCCTCGAAGATCACCTCGTCCATCCGGCTGCCGGTGTCGACCAGCGCGGTCGCGATGATCGTGAGCGAGCCGCCTTCTTCGACGTTGCGCGCGGCGCCGAAGAAGCGCTTGGGCCGCTGCAGCGCGTTGGAATCGACGCCGCCGGAGAGCACCTTGCCGCTGGATGGCACCACGTTGTTGTAGGCGCGTGCGAGCCGCGTGATCGAGTCGAGCAGGATCACCACGTCCTTTTTCAACTCGACCAGGCGCTTCGCGCGCTCGATCACCATCTCGGCCACGTGCACGTGGCGCGCGGCCGGCTCGTCGAAGGTCGACGCGATCACCTCGGCGCGGACCGAGCGCTGCATCTCGGTCACCTCCTCGGGCCGCTCGTCGACCAGCAGCACCATCATGTGCACGTCGGGGTAGTTCGCCGCGATCGCGTGCGCGATGTGCTGCATCATCACGGTCTTGCCGCTCTTCGGCGGCGCGACGATCAGCGCGCGCTGGCCGCGCCCGATCGGCGCGATGATGTCGATGATGCGGGCGGTGATGTTCTCCTCGCTCTTGATGTCGCGCTCCAGCCGCATCTGCTGCTTCGGAAACAGCGGCGTCAGGTTCTCGAACAGCACCTTGTGCTTGTTGTCCTCGGGCGGGCCGCCGTTGACCGTGTCGAGCTTGTTCAGCGCGAAGTAGCGTTCGCCGTCCTTGGGCGTGCGCACCTCGCCCTCGATCATGTCGCCGGTGTGCAGGTTGAAGCGGCGCACCTGGCTCGGGCTGATGTAGATGTCGTCGGTGCTTGCGGTGTAGCTGGTGTCCGGGCTGCGCAGGAAGCCGAAGCCATCGGGCAGGATTTCGAGCACGCCGTCGGCGATCACCTGCTCGCCGCCGCGCGCGCGCTTCTTGATGATCGCGAACATCAGTTCCTGCTTGCGCAGGCGTGCAGGGTTCTCGATCTCCAGCGCTTCGGCCTGCTTGAGGACCTCGGACACGTGCAGCGCCTTGAGTTCGTTGAGGTGCATGGAAATGACTCCGTCGGGAGTTTTCGACAATGATTCGGGGGGATGCGAGGGCAGCGGTGTCGCGCCTGCCGCTCGTGGGACTCGAACCGGCCCGTGCGGACCGGCGATGGGAGGGATTATGACAGGAAATGCTGCCGGGGCCGAATCGCCCGGCAGCAGGGGAACATCAGCCGACGTGCTGGTCGATGAACGCGGTCATCTGCGCCTTGCTCATCGCGCCGACCTTGGTCGCGGCCAGTTGCCCGTCCTTGAACATCATCAGCGTCGGAATGCCGCGGATGCCGAACTTGGCCGGGATGTCGCGGTTCTCGTCGACGTTGAGCTTCGCGATCTGCAGCTTGCCCTGGTAGGAAGCCGACAGCTCGTCGAGGATCGGTGCGATCGCCTTGCACGGGCCGCACCATTCGGCCCAGTAGTCGACGAGCACGGGCTTGTCGGCTTTCAGCACGTCGGCCTCGAAGCTGGCGTCGGAAATATGCTTGATGAGTTCGCTGGCCATTGCGTCTTCCTTGCTGGATCGGGGTTGCCGCTAAAGTGCGAATATTGTGACAGAAAGCGCAATAACCACAGGGGGAGAGGACCCGGCGCCGCACCCGGCGCTGGCGCTGTGGTGCGATCCGCGACATGGGCTGATCGGTGCGATCGCCGACTTTGTCGCCGCCGCGCAGGCGCGCACAGACGCCAGTGGCGACCACCGGCCGGCGCGGATCGTGGTGCTGCTCCCCTTCGTGCAGTTGCTACCGCTGGTGCAGAGACTCTGGGCAGAGCAGGCGCCAAGCAGCTTCGCGCCGCGCTTCGAGACCACGCAGACTTGGTTGCTTAGCGCCGGCGCCTTCGTGCCGGAGCCGGACGACATCACGTTCGACGCGGCGCGCGACACGCTGAGCGCACGCGCGTTGCTCGAGCGCGCCGGGCTCGGCGCCGCGGCGCAGCGCGCCAGCCTGGCCGCGCGACTGATCGAGCAGGCGCACCCGCTGGCAGCGCGGGTCGCGGCGGAGCCGCCCGGGCAGCGGGCGGCCTGGGCCGCACGCGGCCGCGCTTCGCTGGCGCCGATAGTGGGCGCGCCGCTGCTCGCGCTCGAATCAGCGGTGGCGCATCTCGCGCTGGAATGGGCGGTGACAAGCTGCCATGCAACCGATGCACTGTTCGCCGCGGTCGAGCACGGCAGGGCGATTGCAGCCGGAGATCCCTCGGCTATGGGCGAGATCGATGGTTTGATCGTGCTCGAAGGCCTGCAGCCGGATCCGCTGGCGCAGGCGCTCTCCGCGGCGATGGGCGAGCGCGCCGTCGTGTTGCCGCTGCGCGCGCCCGACGCGCTGACCGCGCCAGCCACGCCAATCGCGCGCGGTGTGCTCGCACTGCACGCGGCGCGCGACCTCGAAGACGAAGCCCAGCGCGCCGCCGCCTGCGTGCTGCGCCACATCGAGGCCGGCCGCACGCCGGTCGCGCTGGTCGCGACCGACCGCGTGCTGACGCGGCGCGTGCGCGCCATGCTGGATCGGCAGGGCGTGTCCATTCGCGACGAGAGCGGCTGGACGCTGTCGACCACGCGCGCGGCCGCCCATGTGATGGGCGCGCTGCGCGCCTGCCGCTGGGATGCCGGCAGCGACGCCGTGCTGGACTGGCTGAAGAATGCGCCGGCGTTCGCGCAGGGCCAGGTCCTGCTGCTGGAAAAGTCGCTCCGAAAGGCCGGCATCCAGCGCTGGCGGGCATGGGGCGCTGCCGAACCGGTCGCGGACCCGGCATCGGTAATCGCCGCCACGGTGGCCGCGCTGACCGCGGCGGCGAATGGCTTGATGCAGACCCTGCAGCGTCCGCGCGCGCTGTTGCAGTGGCTGCACGACCTTGCCGCGCTGCTGCAAGCCAGCGGGCAGTGGAGCCTGCTGGCGGGTGACGCCGCCGGCGACAAGCTGCTGGCGGTGTTGCGGCTGGACCCGGTTGAGCGGGCCGCGCTGCAACAGTCGCTGGCTCCCACCGTCTGGGCCAGCCGTCGTCTGGACCTGGCCGAATTCACGGCCTGGGTCGACGGCGCGCTGGAGGCCGCCAGCTTCGTGCCGCCTTATCCGCAGCAGCGCGGGGGCGAACAGGTCGTGATCCTGCCGATGCCGCAGCTGTTGGCGCGTCCCTTCGCGGCCGTGGTGCTGCCCGGCTGCGACGAACTGCATTGGCCGGCCTCGCCCGAGCCACCCGGGCCGTGGAGTGCCGCGCAGCGCCGTGCGCTCGGCCTGCCGCCCCGCGAGGCGCTGGAGCAGGCCCAGCGCGCCGCCTGGCGCCAGGCGCTGCAAGCGCCGTACTGCGACGTGCTCTGGCGCCAGAGCGACGACGCCGGCGAGCCGCTGCTGCCCAGCGCGCTGGTGCAGGCGCTGCTGCTGGGCGGCCTTGCACCTACGGAGATCGATCCGCGCGAGCAGCGCGCTGTGCCGTCCCATCCCGAGCCGCGGCCGCTGCCGGCGGCGCCGACCTTGCCGGTGCAGCGTCTGTCGGCCAGCGCCTACGAAGATCTGCGGCGCTGCCCGTACCGCTTTTTCGCGCTGCGCCAGCTCGGCCTGCAGGAAGCCGAGGAGCTGGAGGGCGAAGTCGACAAGCGCGACTTCGGCCTGTGGCTGCACGAGGTGCTCAAAATCTTTCATGAGGCATTGAAAGCGGCGCCAGCCCATGACCCGCCTACACGGGTTGCTATGCTTGATGTAGCAGCCGAGCAGGTGACGACAAGCAGGGGCCTCGGCCAGGACGAGTTCCTTCCGTTCGCCGCTGCCTGGCCGCAGGTGCGGGACGGCTACCTCGACTGGCTCGCCAAGCACGAAGCCACGGGAGCCCGCTTCGAGCAGGCGGAAGTCGATGAGGCGCAGCCGCTGGGCGAGCTCACGTTGATCGGCCGTATCGATCGCATCGACCAGTGCGCGTCGTCTGATTCGGTGAGTGGCGCCACCCAGGCGCTGCTGATCGACTACAAGACCGAGGCACTGGCCAAGACGCGTGAGCGCGTGCGCCAGCCCAGCGAGGACACGCAACTCGCGTTCTACGCCGCGCTGCTGGCGCACGACACGCTGCGCGCCGCCTATGTGAACGTGGGAGAAAAGGGCGCGACCACCACCGTCGAACAGCCGGCCGTGGTGCAGGTACGCGACGCGCTGATCGCCGGCATCCTGCACGACCTGCAGCGTATCCGCGAGGGCGCCGCCTTGGCCGCGCTGGGCGAAGGTTCGGCCTGCGACTTCTGCGCTGCGCGCGGCCTGTGCCGCAAGGATTTCTGGGAGGCGGCGTGACTGAGGCCGTCTCCGAACTTGCATACGAACACAATGGCAAGCGCGTCTCCAGCGCGGCGTTCTACGCCATCGCCTGCGACCCACGCCGCAGCGTCGCGGTCGAAGCCTGCGCCGGCGCCGGCAAGACCTGGATGCTGGTGTCGCGCATCGTGCGCGCGCTGCTCGACGGCGCGCAGGACGGCGAGGCGGCGCGCGTGCGCCCGCACGAAATCCTCGCGATCACCTTCACCAAGAAGGCCGCCGGCGAAATGCGCCAGCGCCTCAACGATTGGCTGGCCGATTTTGCGCAAGCGGCGCCCGAACGACTGGAACAGGAACTGCTGCTGCGCGGCGTCAGCCCGGCCAACGCCCGCAACGGCGGCCCTGCGCTGAAGAATCTGTATGCGAGTGTGCTGGCCAGCGGCCGGCCGGTGCAGATTCGCACTTTCCACAGCTGGTTCGCCGCCTTGCTCGGCACCGCGCCGCTGGCGGTGCTGGAGGCGCTCGGCCTGCCCGCCCACTACGAATTGCTGGAGGACGATGCGCAGGCTATTCAAGCGGTCTGGCCGCGCTTCTACCAGGCCCTCATCGGCCTTCCCGAGGCGCGGCAGGACTACTTCGCGGCGGTGGCCGCGCACGGCCGGTTCCAGACCGAAAAGGCCTTGACCGCGGCGCTGGCCCGGCGCGTCGAGTTTGCGCTGGCCGATGCGCAGGGCGTGGTGGAGCGATCGGTCCCGCGCTTCGATCGGTTCTTCCCCGATTTCGCCGGCCTGGACGAGCCCGAAGAATGGCTCGCCGAGCCCGCGCACCGGCAGCAATTGCAGGCTACCGCGCAGGCGCTGGGACGCGCCAGCGCGCCGACCTTTTCGGCCAAGGGCATGGAGCTGGAGCAGGCGATCACCAACCGTGACATGCAGGCGGCCGCCGCGGCCCTGCTCACGCAAAAGGGCGAGCCGCGCAAGTTCAGCGAAAAGGTGGCCGGCATCGAGCAGGTGCGCGCCGCGCAGGAACTGCTGCTGCGCGTGGCACAAGCGCGCGCGCAGCACGACGCCTGGCTGCACCAACAGCGCATGGCGCGCCTGACCCGCGTGCTGTGCGCCGAATTCGCCGCGCTCAAGCGCGAACGCGGCTGGATCGACATGAACGACGTGGAGCGCGCCGCGCAGTTCATGCTGTCCAACCCGGTGCTCGGCGGCTGGGTGCAGGAGCGGCTCGATGCGCAAATCAAACATCTGCTGGTCGACGAATTCCAGGACACGAATCCGCTGCAGTGGCAGGCGCTCGGCAGTTGGCTCAGCGGCTACGCGGGGGCGGGCGGCCAGGCGCCCAGCGTCTTCATCGTCGGCGACCCGAAGCAGAGCATCTACCGCTTCCGCCGCGCCGAGCCGCAGGTATTTCTGGCGGCGCAGAAGTTCGTGGTGGAGGGCCTGGGCGGCGACCTGCTGAGTTGTGACCACACGCGGCGCAATGCGCCCGAGGTGCTCGCCGTGGTGAACCAGGTGATGGCGGCGGCGCAGCACGCTGGTGACTACCAGGGTTTTCGCGCGCACAGCACCGCATCGACCGAGGTGGGCGCGGTGCTGCGGCTGCCGCAGATCGCGCGACCGGGCAAGGACGAGTCAACGGCGCAGGATGACGATGGCCTGACTTGGCGCGACAGCCTCACCACGCCGCGCGAACTGCCCGAGGAAACGCTGCGCACGCTCGAGTGCCGCCAGGCCGCGCGCTGGCTCGCGCAGCAATTGGCGGGCGGCCTGCAGCCGCGACACGTCATGGTGCTGGCGCGTAAACGCGACCGGCTCGCGGTGATGCAGGAGGAACTGCGCGCACTGCACATCCCGAGCCAGCAGCCCGAGAAAACGGATCTGGGCGAAGCGCCCGAAGTGCGCGACATCGTGGCGCTGCTCGACGCGCTGGTGTCGCCCTCGCACGACCTCTCAACGGCGCAGGCGCTCAAGTCGCCGCTGTTCGGCCTCAGCGATGCCGATCTGGTGCGGATCGCCTTGCTGCAGCGGCATACCCGCGCCGATGGGGCGGCAGGCGCATCGGGCGGCAGCTGGTTCGAGCTGCTACAACAAACAGAGCTGAAAGCCCCCAACGGACAAGGGCTAACGGCCGTTTTGATGCAATGGAAGGGCTGGCTGGCCACGCTGCCGCCGCACGATGCGCTGGACCGCATCTACGCCGACGGCGACGTGCTTGCGCGCTTTTGCGCCGCCACGCCCGAGGCGCTGCAGGGCAGCGTGCTCGCGAATCTGCGCGCGGTGCTTGTGGCCGCGCTCGATCTGGGCGGCGGCGCCCGCTACGCCACGCCGTATGCGCTGGTGCGCGCGCTGAAAGCCGGCGGCGTGAAGGCGCCCGCCATGGCCGACACGAACGCCGTGCGCCTGCTCACCGTGCACGGCGCGAAGGGGCTGGAGGCGCCGCTGGTGCTGCTGCTCGACACCGACGCGCCCGCGCCTGCCGCAGCGACCATGGGCGTGCTGCTGGACTGGCCGGGCGAGGCCCCGGCGCCGCGCAGCTTCATGTTCCTCGCAAGCGAAACCAGCCCGCCGCCGAGCGCCGTCGCTGCGCTGCAGATCGAGGGCGCCGCCCGCGCGCGCGAAGAACTGAACGGCCTGTACGTGGCGATGACGCGCGCAAGAGCGCAGCTCTTGCTGTCGTCGCTGGAGCCTGGACGCGCGAACGTCGGCAGCTGGTGGCAGCGGTTGCAGGCGCTGGCCACTCCTGTGGACGAGCCCGCCGGCGCGCTGCCGGCTGCCCCCGATGTGCTGGATGCACCGGGTGCACCGCCATTTTTGTTGCCAATCCTGCCGCAAGCCCTTGTGGGTCGTGCACAGTCAGCTATCAAAACAGAAGCAGATGGCGCTGGCACCCGAACGTCTTCACTCGAATCACTGATCGGCCAGGCGATGCACCGCCTGCTCGAATGGGCGCCGCTCGGCGCCAAGGACTTCAGCAGCACGCAGATTCAGTCGGTCGCGCGCGAATTCGCGCTGGACGGGCCGCAAGCGCAGCAGGCCGCGCAGATGGCGCAGCGCATCCTGCGCGGCGAAGGCGGCTGGGCCTGGGACCCCGAGCTCGTCGCGTGGCACGGCAACGAAGTGGCGCTGTCCTGGCAGGGGAAAAGCCTGCGCCTGGACCGGCTGGTGCGCCGCAAGGACGTGCCCGAATGGTGGGTGCTCGACTACAAGTCGGCGGCCCAGCCGCAGGGCCAGGCCGAGCCGATGGCGCAGTTGCAAACCTATCGCGCCGCGGTGCAAGCGCAGTATCCCGCGGACCGGGTGCGAGCCGCGTTCCTGAATGCGCAAGGCGGGCTGCACGAGGTCGTTGGCGATGCGTGAGGCGGCGCGCCCGAGGGCTGTTCTCACGCGGCTGCGCGACCGCGAGCGAGCAGTTCTCGATCACGGCGCCGGTCGAACCGTCGGCCTCTTGGCGGAACAGCGTGTTGGCTGGTCACCCGTGATCATCTATGAGTGGACCGGGGCACATCATTGCCAAATTTTGTCAAACATTCTATGCTCGCGCCATGAGCACGATGAACATTTCACTCCCCGATACCCTAAAGTCCTTCGTGGACCAACAGGTTAGCGAACGCGGCTACGGCACGAGCAGCGAGTACGTGCGCGAGTTGATCCGCAAGGATCAGGACCGGCTGCATCTGCGCGGTCTGCTGCTGGACGGTGCAGGCGCCAAGCCCGCCGCACCCGTGACTCAGGCCTACTTCAATGGTCTGCGCGACCGGGTGCGCAAGGCCGGCCATGCCCGCACCAGGGCGTGAACGTAAAGCCGGTCATTCCGCGCGAGCGGGCCATCCGGGACATCGACGAGGCCGTTGCGTATTACCTTGACGAGGGCGCCGAGCAGGCCGCGCTCGGCTTCGTGAATGCGCTGGAACGGGCCTTCGACCATATCGGCCGCCATCCTGCCACCGGCTCGCCGCGCTACGCGCACGAACTCGATCTGCCCGGCCTGCGCTGCTGGCCGCTCACCCGCTATCCCCATCTCATCTTCTACGTCGAGCACTCGGACCATGTCGATGTCTGGCGCGTACTGCATGGCCGGCGCGACATTCCGGCGTGGATGCGTGGGGCGGATAGCCCATGATTGCCTCTTCTGCGAGCGGATTGCTGGTGCGGTATTGGTAGAGGCAGCGGCTTGACTGCTCGGCGCCAAGCCGACTGCAGTTGGCGGATTCTTCAAATACTCCCCCGCTTCAGCGCCAGCGCATCGCGCAGCAGGCCGTTCACGCGCGTTTGCCAACCCGGTCCGCTGCTCTTGAGCGCGTCCATGACCTCGGCGTCCACGCGCATGGTCAGCGCAACCTTAGGGCGCGCCAGCCGCGGGCGTCCGCGCATCGGGCGCATGCGGGCCAGTTGCCGGTCGGTCAGTGGCAGGTTGTCTGGATCGCCCGACGCTGCAGCCGTGATGGCGGCATCTTCATTTCGCGTCGGCGAGATGAGCTTTGGGCGCTTGGTCATAGGCAGATCGAACGTGGTATTCACCGATATTTATCGTATGTGCATTTATTGGTTCACTGCGCGCCGGCTTGCGCGCTTGGTTTTCCGCAAAAAAATACGAGATGAATCGCCATCAAGTCCTTATCAGACCTGCACATACAGCTATGTTTCTGATAGCAACCCAGACGCGCCGCCGCCCGACGGTGCTCGCACCGAGGCGCTTCAGCGTTGCGGGTGCGTCGGCGTAGCCGCCAGCGAACAGTTCTCGACCACCGCGCCGGTCGAGCCGTCGGCCTCGTGGCGAAACAGCGTGCCGGGCGCGCCGATATTGCTGCCGCGGCTCCACCATTCGAGCCCGGCGCCGGCATAGCGCGCGCCGTCGGCCGAGATCGCGTGATGCATCAGCACGACCCGACCCGCATAGCGCACGGTGAGCGCGTCGTCGCTGCGGCGGTAGCGGGCCTCGACCGTTTCGCCGCTCGTGCAGCGGTACACCCAGGCGTCGCCGGCAGGTTGCTCGGCATTCGCCGCGGTCGGCGGCGCGGGTGCGGTGCAGCCGGCCAACGCGGCTGCGACGGCGGCGATCGCGACGGCGACGGGCCTGTGCGTCACGCCTTCGCTACCGCATGTTGCCGGTATGCCCGAGCGAATAGCGGCCGGGCTGCGGCCACACGGTCAGGCCGTGCGGTTCCATGCCGACGGGGATCTGGCGCATCGCGCCGGTCTCGGTATTGATGGCGTACACGACGTCGTCGAAGCGGCCCGACAGCCACAGCGTCTTGCCGTCCACGCTGACGTTGCCCATGTCAGGGCTGCCGCCGCCGGGGATCGGCCAGTTGGCGACGACCTTGCGCGTCGCAAAGTCGATCACCGACACGCTGCCCTTGCCGTGGCGCGGGCCGTGGATCTTGTTCGAGCCGCGGTTCGCGACGTACAGCTTCGTGCCGTCGCGGCTCGGGTACAGCCCGTGGGTGCCGATGCCGGTCTTGATGAAGCCGACCTTGGTGAAGCTCTTGCCGTCGATCACGAACACGCCGTCGGCCATCATGTCGGCGACGTAGAACACCGAGCCGTCGGGCGCGATGCGGATGTCCTGCGGCATGCCTTTCTTGTCGAGGTCGAGGTAGCCGAGCACCTTGCGATTCACCATGTCGATCTTTGCAAGCCGCCCGCCGAATTCGCAGGTGAAGATCGCATAGCGGCCGTCGATAGCGAAGTCCGCATGGTTGATGCCCTTGCAGCCCGGCACCTGCAGGCTCGATTTGAGCGCCATCGTGTGCGGGTCGCGGAAGTCGAGCCGCGCGTGCGCCTCGGCGACGACGATCGCCTCCTTGCCGTCGGGCGTGAAGTACATGTTGTACGGGTCGTCGACCTTGACTGCCGGGCCGGGTTTTCCGGTCTTCGGGTCGATCGGCGTGAGACTCCCGTCGGTGCGGCCTTCGGCGTTGTTCGTGACCCACAGCGTCTTCAGGTCCCATGACGGCACGATGTGCTGCGGGCTGCGGCCGACCGGGAATTTGTCGACCACCTTCATGGTCGCCGGGTCGATCACGTAGACGTTGTCCGAGCGCAGATTCGGCACGTACACGCGGGTGAGGTCACCAGCCACCGCCGGGCTCAGATGGCCGGCGCCGGCCTCGCTGTACAGGTTGTGCGGGTCGACCACCGGCGGCATGCCGGGGACGGTGACGACGGCCGGTGCCGTGCCAGGCGCGGGCGGTGCCGCCGATGCGAGCGGCGCGATACCCAGAGCCAAGAGGAGGGCGGCGACGAGAGCGCTGGCCACGGCGACGGGGCGCGCGGCGCGACGAGGATCGAGAGACATGGTCAATTCCAGGAAGGTCAGAAGAATGGAAAGGGAAAGGGGGCAGTTGGACTGTGCTGCCGTCTAGTGGCGACCCGCAGTGTCCCGGCGAATCGCGGCCACGGTCTTCGTCACGATCGCATCGACGCCGAGCTGGCCGAGCGCGGCAGTCGCGCGGCGCGGGTCGCCGCCGTACACGCCGTCGGCCGGACCGGGCGCCGGTGCGCTCTTGAGCGCCTGCTCGCGCACCATCTGCGGCGCGACGGCCAGTTCGAGCGCGGTGTCGGCGAGCGCCGCATGCGTGCCGATCTCGTTGTCCCGATAGCCGTGCCGGCGCAGGATCGCGTCAAAACCAGTCGAGCTCGCCTCGTAATATTCGGGCGGCACCCAGGCGCGCGCCGCGCCGCCGGCCCACGATTTGTTCAGCCGCGCCACGACGCGCCGCAGGTCGGCCTGGTAACCGCCGTGGTCGCCGAGGAACACGATGTTGCGAAAGCCATGCACCTTGAAGCTGTTCGCGGCGGATTCGAGCGTCTTCTCGAACACATCTGGGGGCACCGTGATCGTGCCGGGGAAGCGCATGTGCGAGGTCGGCGGTGCATAGCTGCCTTCGGGCACGTAGGCGATGACCGGCGCGACCAGGGCGTTGCCGAGCGCCTCGGCGATGCGCTGCGACAGCACCTTCACCCGCGCGTTGTGCTTGCCCAGTGCGAGGTACGGGCCGCTCTGTTCGGTGCCGCCGATCGGAATGATCACGGTGGTCTTGCCGGCCTGGATCTCGGAGCGCAGCTCGGTCCAGGTCAGGTCCTGTAGCACGACCGAATGCGCAGCCTGCGCATGCGCCAGCGCAACTGCGACGGCCAGCGCGAGCGGCACGAGCGCACGACGGACAAGACTCTGCATGAAGGCGCGATGAAGGGGTGCGCAACAGCGCGAGGCGGATCGTTCCGAGAAAGCAGCGCGCCCGAAAGACAGCACGGCGGGCAGCGCCGAGCGCGACTATAGCGCAGCGCCCGGCGCGGGTCGCCGTGCCCATTCCGCCACTCCGGTTACTGCGCGGACCGCGGCTCGTCGGCGGACTGGTCGAGTTGCTGTCGCACCAGTTCGATCACGCGGCGCTGGCTGACGCCGTCCGCCAGCGTGTGATCGGTGCCTTCGACCACGGCAAAGCGGAACTGTGGAACACCACGCATGGCGCTGCCGTTTCTGCCGAGATGGAGTTCCATGTAGTTGCGCGCCGGATCTCCCGCGGCGACGATCACCAGCGTCCGGGTTCCGCGCGCTGCGAGCCGTTTCATCTGCGCCATCACGTCGTGTTCGTCCGGCGTCTGGTGCAGCAGGCGTTGCGTGGCGCGCCGAACCCTCGCGCCGATCACCCCGAGAAACTGGCCCGCGATCCCGCGCAGGTCCACCTTGCCGCGCAGCAGCTTGCGATAGGTTTCAATATTCAGCAGCGCGCGATAGTAGAAATAAGTGGATGCATGCTTGTGGGACACCTGGATCGACGCGGACCCGGAGCTACCTGCTACGACAAGCCTGCGCTCGAGTCGCAGCGTATTGAGCAGCACCTGGACGTTGACACGCGGGTCGATCAGCGCGGTCTGGAATGCAAGGTACGCGCCGGTGCAGATGCCGAGCAGCACGATCCGGGTGCAGCCACGGTGCATCAGGCCGTCGATCGCCGCGTCGATGTCGCCGGCGCAGTCCTGCTCGTACAGCGTGGTGTTGCCGGCGTTTGGGTGCGCACCGCTATCGCCGTATCCGGTGACGTCGAAGCGCAGCGCGCGGTATCCGGCAGCCGCGAGGGAGCGGGCCAGG
Source organism: Burkholderiaceae bacterium (assembly GCA_030123545.1). Lineage (NCBI taxonomy): Bacteria > Pseudomonadati > Pseudomonadota > Betaproteobacteria > Burkholderiales > Burkholderiaceae > Burkholderiaceae bacterium. The sequence continues at coordinate 1,991,072 of CP126124.1, forward strand.
TTCACGTAAATCCGACCCGGGCCGATCCGGTAATGGCCGCCGACGTTCAGCATCAACACGCCGGTCCGCGCCGCAGGCAGGTGCGCGGCAGCCGCGACCGGCTCAGCGAGGATGCCGAACAGCGCACTGCCCCGGCCGAACGCAAGCGGCGTCTCGCGCACCGCATCGCACACCATGGTTACGTCGGGGTTTCGGCGCGCGCTCACCGGATCAGACGCGGTCTCCGGTGCAACCGGCAACGCGCGCAACCAGTCGGTGATCAGGTCGAGGGTCGAGAGCTCGACCCGCCCCTTGTGGGGCTCGTCCATCATGTCGGCATAGCCGGGCCAGGTCTCGACCTGCACCTGCGCGCCGAGCTCGCGGTACTTCGCAGCCAGCGCCGCCTCGCTGCCGGGCAGGTCGTCGCGGCCGATGATCAGCACCCGCGCTGCCGGGCGAACCGTGGCCCGCTTGCAATCGAGCGCGCCCAGGCTTGCAAGGGTCTCCGCGGTGTACAGGTGGCCATAGGCTTCCAGATCTGCATCGTCGCCTGCGGGAGCATTCCGGCCGGCGCTTGCGGCACGCAGCTCGCGCACGAAGGCCCGGCCGGTGACGCACGGTGCCCACAGCACCAGACTGTCGACACCGCCGAGCCGGTCCGCGGCATGCGCTGCCAGCGTTGCGCCGATCCGAACGCCGAACAGCCCGATATGCGAAACGCCGGAGTGCTTCTTCAACTGCTCGATCGCGTCCAGCGTGTTGTCGAGCCAGGCGTTGACACGGCCCGGGTCGCTGTCGCTGCCGGCTGAATCGCCGGTGCCGTGGTAGTCGAAACGGAATACGTCGAATCCCGCTGCCGCCAGTTTCTGCGCAAGGTGCACGAACGCGGTGTACGAGCAACTGGCTTCGTACCCCAGCGGACGGCACAGCACGATGCCGATGCCGCGCCGCGGGGCGCCGGCCGGATGGAACCATCCGAAGCACCGGGCCTCGGGCGCGCCAAACACGACAGCGGTAGCGGTCGCTACCGCGGGGCCATGGCGGCTGTTCGACCTGTCGGACGCCAGGGGCGAGCGCTGATGCTGGCGGGCGCGACCGACAGGGGCTGCGATCGATGCCGCCGGAGCATTCACGTCGTGATCAACTCGCCGAGCGCGGAACGGATCGATTGAATGCTGGTGAATACGTTGCGCTTGAGCATGTGGTCGGGAAACTCGACGTCGAACGCGCCTTCGAGCGCAAGCATCACGTTCACGCTGGCATGCGAGGTCATGCCCGACTGGTACAGGTCGGCGCCGGTGTCGAGCGAACTGGCGTCGACGTTCAGTCGGCCGTAGTCGCGCAGAACAGCCCGGATTTGTGTTTCGGCTTGATCGGTGGTGTCCATGGTCGTTCTCATGAAAGGGGGGCGGAATCGGACGGTGAATCGTGTGGTGCGAAAAGCACGGTGACCATCGCTCCCGCGTAGTCCCCATCGTGGCTCAGGCTCAGCAGGATCTGTGCGACGCCCATCGCATGCGCGAGCTGCGCGACGCGTCCGTGCAATGCCAGCTCGCAGTCGCCGTCGTGCAGCCTTCGAACCTCGATTTCACGCCAGCCGACGCCCGCGTTGCTGAGCTTTAAGGCCTTGATCGTGGCTTCCTTGGCCGCGAAGCGTGCCGCCAGCCGCTGCGCGCACATGCCGACGCCGCTGCGCGCATGTTCGATTTCGTGCTCGGTGAACAGCCGGCGGGTGAACAGGTCACCGAACTCGCGCATCGACTCTTCGATCTGGCTGATTTGTACCAGGTCGTAACCCACCGCCAAGCCCGCCGCGAGGCTTCTCAGGGTGTCGGACGCCAATCTGGGCATGTATTCCATGCTTACATTCTAGGATTGACCCATGCGACGAATTCAACTACCGCCGCGATATTAGTCCGATGTAACTAGTGGTTATCGCTTTCGTTTCCGGGTCGTAAATCGGGGCGCTAGTATTGCATTCGTTGCGGGTTCGGCTCCGTCGCGGCAAGGCGCGGATCCGGGGCGACCGATGATGATTTTTCGGGAGGGAAGTCACGTGGATCAGCGTGTTGTTCGCGGGGCCGGCGCAGGCTTTGCGTCGCTGCTCAAGGCGGCTCGGCACATGGCGGTCGAGGTCGCGGTGACGCATCTCTGTCACTGATGTTCAAGGACGCATCATGCCCATTGCCTACGATATCGAAAACTTCTACGCGGGCTTGGTCGAGCACGGGCTGATCATCCCGACCGGGGTCAAGGGCGTCTACGGCCGCAACGCCGTGTTCGAAGATATTCTGGCCCGGTTCGATGCGCTGGTCGGACGCATCGCGGCGCCGGACGGCGCGCAGCCGATGATGTTTCCGCCGGTGCTGCCGCGCGCGGTGCTGGACAAGGTCGGGTACATGGGAAGCTTCCCGCAGTTGTCGGGCGCGGTGCACAGCTTTTTCGGCGACGAGGCGCAGGCGCGCGAGCTGACGGCCCGCGTTCAAAGCGGCGAACGCTGGGACGACCTGCTCGGCATCACCGATCTCATGCTCAACCCCGCCGCCTGCTACCCGGTCTATCCGGCATTCAGCGGCCTGCTGCCCGGCGACGGTCGCCTCGTGACGTTGCTGGCCTGGGTCTTCCGGCACGAGCCGTCCGACGAGCCGACGCGGCAGCAATCGTTTCGCGTACGCGAATTCGTCCGCATGGGCAGGCCGCAAGACGTGCTCGAATGGCGCGATGGGTGGTTGCAGCGCGGCCTGAAGATCCTGCAGGGCCTGGGGTTGCCGACGCAGAGCGACGTCGCGTCCGATCCGTTCTTTGGCCGCGCCGGCAAGATGATGGCCGCGAATCAGCGCGATCAGCGGCTGAAATTCGAGATCCTGGTGCCGGTGATCTCGCGTGAAAACCCGACGGCGCTGTGTTCGTTCAACTGGCACCAGGACTATTTCACTTCGAAGTTCGGCATTCGCGGTGCCGACGAATCGCTGGCGCACACGGCCTGCCTTGGTTTCGGCCTGGAGCGCGTGACGCTGGCGCTGATCCGGGCGCACGGCTTCGACCCTGGGACCTGGCCGGACTCGGTCCGGACCCAACTCTGGCCTTGACGCTGCGCAGCAGCGCTGCCGGCGCTGAACGCCGGTCGCACGCATGCAGGCGAAGGTGACGAGCCTTGACCCCGGCACTGACTCCACAGTTAGGGCTGCTTGGTTCCCCACCTGACCCGGTTGGCCGCTTCACCATGCGGGAAGGCCCGTCGCTGGCCATTTTATGCGACGCCCCGGTCCGGGGCTGGGTTCAGCCGCCCCTTGGCAGCATGCGCCGCAGGGTGTTGTCGCGCTGCACGTAGTGATGGAACAGCGCGGCCGCCGCGTGCAGGCCGATCAGAAAGTAGCCGATGGTGGCGATCGTTTCGTGAATTTCCTGGATCTGCTTTCCCAGTGCTTTGTTCTGCCCGATCAGATGCGGCAGCGTGAGGCCGAAGAACGGAACCGGATCGCCTTTCGCGCTGAGCGTCAGCCAACCGAGCAGCGGCATCGCGATCATGAACAGGTAAAGCAGCAGATGGACGAGCCGGGCGAGCGACTCCTGCCATGCCGGCGGCTTGGGCTCGATCGGCGGCGTGGACCGGCCGACGCGGGCCAGCAACCGCAGCCACACGAGTATGAACGCCGTCAGGCCGAGCATGTAGTGCCAGGTCTTCAGGCCGTCGTGGATCGCGCTGCCCTTGGCGAACAGATCGTCCAGATCCTGGCATGCGTACACCGCGACGATCAGCACCAGCATCAGCCAGTGCAGTGCGATGTTGGTGCGGCTGTAGCCTTGCCGCGATGATGGGGCCATGGCGCCTCCCGGGGTCGATTGCGTCCCGGAAATGATAGCCCAGGGCGCGCCGATGGCGGCAGCCTCGGCGCAGTCGGCGTTGACTAGAATCAAGCCATGTCGTATCTGGTGCTCGCGCGCAAGTACCGTCCGCGGACGTTCGCTGAGCTCGTGGGCCAGGAGCACGTGGTGCAGGCGCTGTCCAATGCGCTGGCCACGCAGCGGCTGCACCATGCATATCTGTTCACCGGCACGCGCGGCGTCGGCAAGACCACGGTGTCGCGCATTCTCGCGAAGTCGCTCAACTGCACCGGCCCCGACGGCAAAGGGAATATCACTGCAAGCCCATGCGGGGTCTGCCAGTCCTGCTCTGATATCGATAGCGGACGGTTTGTCGACTACACCGAGCTCGATGCCGCGTCGAACCGCGGTGTCGACGAGATCCAGACGCTGCTGGAGCAGGCCGTGTACAAGCCGGTGCAGGGCCGCTTCAAGGTGTTCATGATCGACGAGGTGCACATGCTGACCGGGCATGCGTTCAACGCGATGCTCAAGACGCTCGAGGAGCCGCCCGAGTACCTGAAGTTCGTGCTGGCCACGACCGATCCGCAGAAGGTGCCGGTCACCGTGCTGTCGCGCTGCCTGCAGTTCAACCTGCGCCCGATGGCGCCCGAGGTCGTGCAGCATCATCTGGAGCAGGTGCTGCTGCAGGAGGACGTGGCGGCCGAAGCGCCGGCGCTGCGCCTGCTCGCGCGCGCGGCGCGCGGCTCGATGCGCGATGCGCTGTCGCTGACGGATCAGGCGATTGCGTACGGCAACGGCCGCATCGAAGAGGCCGGGGTGCGCGCGATGCTCGGCAGCGCGGACCGCGGCCATGTGCTGCGCCTGATCGAGGCGCTGGCGCGCGGCGATGGACGCGCCGTGGTCGACACCTGCGACGAGTTGCGGGTGCAGGGCTTGAGCGGCGCCTCCACGCTGGAAGAGATGAGCGCCGTGCTGCAGCGCATCGCGGTGTGCCAGGCGGTGCCCGATGCGGCGGGTGCGCTGGCCGATGACCCGGACGCGCAGGACGCGGCTCGGCTCGCCGCGCTGCTGCCGGCCGACGAGACCCAGCTGCTGTACAGCATCTGCCTGCACGGCCGCGCCGAACTGGGCCTGGCGCCCGACGAATATGCGGCGCTGACGATGGTGCTGCTGCGCCTGCTCGCGTTCAAGCCGGCTACGCCCAAGCGCGAGCCGACCGGCTTGGCGGCGGAAAAAAAAACTTCGCCTGAACTTGCCACGACGCGAAAAGCGCCCGTGCCGCCAACTGCGGCGGCGTCGGCTGCGAGTCCGCCGGGCTTGCGGCTGCCGCTGCGCGATGCGGGGATTTCTGAAAGAAAAGTGGTCGATGCGCCCGATCCTTCTGCGGAAGGTGCTACTGAAACAATAGCAATCCCGGTGCGGCTGCAGTCCGAGCCCGGCGACCGCACGCAGCCGCGCGCCGGCGCTGAAGGCGCGGCGGACTTCGAGCCTTCGTCCGACGGCGACTTCTGGCACGCGCTGGTGCAGCAGTTGATCGACGGCGGCGCGGTGGCGGCGCTGGTGCGCGAGCTCGCGTTGCAGTCGCAGCTGGTGGCGCGCGACACCGGTCACTGGATGCTGCGCGTCGAGCGCGAGTCGCTGAACCAGCCCGCGAATCGCGAGCGGTTGCGCGCGGCGCTGGCCGCGGCCGGCCATGCGGTGGACTTGAGCGTCGAGGTCGGCGCGATCACCGACAGCCCGGCGCGGCGCATCGCGGCGGCCGAGCAGCGCCGGCAGCGCGCCGCGGAGGCGACCATACTCGGCGATCCGTTCGTGCAATCGATGATGCGCGACTTCGGCGCGAAAATCGTTCCCGGCAGCATCAAGCCGATCTGAAATTCGATCACGATCTCAATCTCACGGAGGAATCATGTTCAACAAAGGACAGCTGGCCGGCCTGATGAAGCAGGCCCAGGCGATGCAGGACAACCTGAAGAAGGCGCAGGAGGAACTGGCGACGATGGAAATCACCGCCGAGTCCGGCGCCGGCCTGGTCAAGGTCACGATGACCTGCAAGCACGACGTCAAGCGCATCAGCATCGATCCGAGTCTGCTCGCCGAAGACAAGGACATGCTCGAGGATTTGGTGGCGGCCGCGTTCAACGCGGCAGTGCGCAAGGCCGAGGAAGTCTCGCAGGAGAAGCTGGGCAAGATCACCGCCGGCATGCCGGGCCTGCCGGGGGGCATGAAGTTTCCGTTCTGATGCGGCGGTCCCTGAGCACCGTCGCCGCCGCCCTGCTGGTGCTGGCCGGCGGCAACGCATGGGCGGCGCCGCCGGCCGTGCCGGCATACCGGGAGTTCAAGGACTGGATTGTCGGCTGCGACAACCAGCGCACCTGTATTGCCAAGTCGGCCGCTCCTGACGAATCCGATGCCGACACGCTCAAGTTTCGGCGCGAGGCGGGTGGCGCGGGAGCGTTGACTGCTTCGATCGCGTCCGACAGCGCGATCGATCCTTCGTCTCTTCGCCTCGATGGCCAACCGCTGGCGAGCGGCCTGCATTGGTTGAGTGACGCGGACATCGGCGGCTACCGGCTCGGAGGCGCCGGGGCACTGGCGCTGGCGCGCAGCCTTGCGGCCGGCAGCGTTCTGGAAACCTCGGCCGACAAAGGCCGGCCGCCGGTTTCGTTGCGCGGCCTTTCCGCGGCGTTGCTGTTCATCGACGACGTGCAGGGGCGCGTGGGTAATCAGACGGCATTGCTGCGCGCGGGAAGTGGCGCGGCTTCGGCAGTGCCAGCAGCCCCCGCCTTACCGGTGCTGCATGCCGCGCCGAGGCCTGCGCCGTTGCCTGGAGCGCAGGCGTTTGCGCGCGCCGTGCGCGTGAGCCATGCGGCGCTCCTGAAGCAGCACTGCGACCCCGACCTGAGCGACTTCGGCGACGACAGCGCCGAGCCGCTCACGGGTACCGATGCTCTGGTGCTGCTGACTTGCTGGAGCGGGGCCTATCAGTCGAGCCTGCTGGTGTTGCGCGCGCCGCGCAGCGCACCGGCTCAGGCGCAACTGGTCGCCCTGCCGCCTCCGCCCGGAGCGCCCAGGTCCGATCCGGATGACGATCCGGCGGTGCTGACCGAGGCCGATTACTCACCCGCGGATGCGACGCTGTCGACTTCGGCCAAGGGGCGCGGCCTGGCCGACTGCGGCGTTGCAGCCCAGTGGGTGTTCGACGGCAAAGGCTTCGAGCCGTCGCGCTACGACTACCAGGACCGCTGCAGCGGCGAGCCCGGCGACTGGTTGCCGCTGTATCGCACACAGGTCGACAAGGCCCGGTGAAATGGCCGACACGCATTCTCTTGATGCCTTGATTCAGGCACTGCGCCGTTTGCCCGGCGTCGGTATCAAGTCTGCCCAGCGCATGGCGTTCCATTTGCTCCAGCATGACCGCGAGGGCGCCCGGCTGTTAGCGCGCTCGCTCGCGGATGCAGCGGATCACATCCGGCATTGCGAACGGTGCCACACCTTCACCGAGAACGCGGTCTGCGCGACCTGCCAGGATCCGCGGCGCGACCGCAGCAAGCTGTGCGTGGTCGAAACCCCGGCGGACCAGGCGGCGCTGGAGCGCACCGGCGCCTACCGCGGCCTGTATTTCGTGCTGATGGGCAAGCTCAGCCCGCTGGACGGCATCGGACCCCGGGACATCGGGCTCGACGCGCTGTTCGAGCGCGCGGCCGATGGCGAGGTGCAGGAGCTGATCCTGGCCACCAACTTCACCGCCGAGGGCGAGGCGACGGCCCATGTGATCGGCGAGGCGCTGCGCAGCCGCGGCCTCAAGGTGACGCGGCTGTCGCGCGGCGTGCCGGCCGGCGCCGAGCTCGAATACGTGGACCTGGGCACGATCGCGCATGCATTGACCGACCGGCGCTGAAGGCCGGGCAGCCGCATCGCGGCCGCCGATCGATAGCCTGCCACTGGCCCGCCCCGTGCAGCGCATCGGTTACATCGTGTTGTATCTGACCGGTGGATCGCACTGCCGCGTGCGGTTCGGTTTCCCGCGCTGCTCGTCAACCTCGCGATCTGGCTTGTCGCCTATTACCAAAGCCTGAAACGCCGTTGGTTTTACGTACAAACCCGCGCACGGGATGTTCCCGATGCCGGCCCGGGGCCGCTTTCCTATGCTGGCATGAGACCAACCGCGGGAGAGATCGAACATGCAAGGCCCGACGCTGAACCGACGCCGCGTGGTCACGCTCGCGGGAGCGGCGGCGGCCGCGCTTGCCGTTCCGGCGCTGCGCGCCCAGACCCGGCTGGAGAAGCCGAAACTCACGATCGCGGTCGGCGGCAAGTCGGCTTTCTACTACCTGCCGCTGACGATCGCCGAGCAACTGGGCTATTTCAAGGCTGAAGGCCTGCAGGTGGAAATCGACGATTTCGCCGGTGGCTCCAAGGCTTTGCAGGCGGTGGTCGGCGGTTCGGCCGACGTGTGCTCGGGCGCGTTCGAGCACACGATCGCGTTGCAGAGCAAGGGGCAGTTCTACACCGCGTTCGTGCTGCAGGGCCGGGCGCCGCAGATCGTGCTCGGGGTGTCGACCAAGGCGCTGCCGGACTACAAGAGGCTGGCCGACCTGCGCGGCAGGAAGATCGGTGTTTCGGCGCCTGGCTCGTCGACCAACATGGTGGCCGACATGGTGCTGGCCCGCGGCGGCATCAAACCATCGGCGGTGAGCTTCATCGGCGTCGGCGTGTCCAGCGGCGCGCTGACCGCGCTGCGCGCCGGGCAGATCGACGCGATCAGCAATGTCGACCCGGTGATCACGATGCTCGAACAAAAGGGCGAGATCAAGATCATCTCGGACACGCGCACGCTGAAAGGCACGCAAGAGTTGTTCGGCGGGCCGATGCCGGCCGGCTGCCTGTACGCGTCGGCGGAGTTCGTCGCGAAGAACCCGGCTACCTGCCAGGCGCTGGCGAATGCGATCGTGCATGGCCTGAAGTGGCTGCAAACCGCGGGGCCGGGCGACATCATCAAGACCGTGCCCGAGTCGTACCTGCTCGGTGACCGGGCGCTGTACCTGGCCGCGTTCGAGAAGATCCGCGAGGCGATTTCGCCGGACGGCGTGATTCCGGCCGACGGCCCGCGCACCGCGCTCAGGGCCTTGAGCAGCTTCGATCCGACGATCCACGCCGACCGGATCGACCTGGCCCGGATCTACACGAACCAGTTCGCGCTGCGCGCCAGGGACAGGTTCAAGGCGTGAGATGAGCCACCCCCAGGCTGCGCGCACTGCGCGTCGCTTCGCCAACCCCCTCACCGGGGGCGCACCCAGCAGCCTGGCGCAGCCAGTTCTGCGGGTGCCCGCGACCGGCCTACGGTCTGGCCTTCGGCGCCAATGGGTTCCATGCGCTGCGGGTGGCGCGTGGCGCCATGGATAACTGATGAGGGAGGCGGCCGACGCTGCCGAGGCCATCGCTGCATGTCCGAATTCGCGCTCGAACTGCTGGACGTCACCTGTACGTTCAAGGCCGCGGCGCAGCCGGGCGGTGCACCCAGCTACACCGCGGTGGCCGACACGACGCTGCGCGTGCGCGCCGGTGAATTCGTCTCGGTGGTCGGGCCGACCGGCTGCGGCAAGTCGACGCTGCTGAACGTGGCTGCCGGCCTGCTCGCGCCGACATCGGGGCAAGTGCGTGTGTTCGGCGATGCGCTGTCGGGGATCAACCGACGCGCCGGCTACATGTTCCAGTCCGACGCGTTGATGCCGTGGCGCAGCGCGCTCGGCAACGTGATGCTGGGCCTGCAGTACCGCGGCGATCCGGAACCCGAGGCGCGCGCGCAGGCAGGTGGCTGGCTCGAGCGCGTCGGGCTGGCCGGATTCGCCGACCGCTATCCGCATCAACTGTCCGGCGGGATGCGCAAGCGCGCATCGCTGGCCCAGGTGCTGACGCTCGACCCGGACATCGTGCTGATGGACGAGCCGTTCAGCGCGCTCGACATCCAGACGCGCCAGCTGATGGAAAACGAGGTGCTCGCGCTGTGGGCCGCCAGGCCGCGCGCGGTGCTGTTCATCACGCACGACCTCGATGAAGCGATCGCGCTGAGCGACCGCGTCGTGGTGCTGTCGGCCGGACCGGCCACGCATCCGCTCGGCGAATTCGAGGTCGATCTGCCGCGCCCGCGCGACGTGGCCGAGGTGCGCCAGCAGCCGCGCTTCGTCGACCTGCACGGCCGGATCTGGGCCGTGCTGCGCGACCAGGTGCTGGCGAGCTATGCGCGGCAGCTGCGCGGGGCGGCAGTCGCATGAAGGCGGCCGAATGAAGACGGTGTTGCGCGCGCTTGCGCCGACCGGGCACCGATTGCGCGCCTGGCAGGGCGGTGCGCTGGTGCTGCTGATCGCGGTCTGGCAGCTGGCATCGCGCAACCCGCAGCTGGCGTTCTTCGTCGGCAACCCGGTGCAGGTCGCCGGGCGCATCTGGTCGTGGTTCATGCCGTTCGGATTCGGTCCGACGGCCATGTTTCCCGACGGCGTGCCGGGCAACGCCGACATCTACCTGCATCTCGCGACCACCTTGGTCGAGACGCTGCTGGCTTTCGGCATCGGCACCGTGCTGGGCCTCGCGTTCGGTCTCTGGCTGGCGCTCGCGCCGACCGCCAGCGCGATCCTGGACCCGTACATCAAGGCCGCGAATTCGATGCCGCGCGTGATCCTGGCGCCGATCTTCGGCATGTGGTTCGGCCTCGGGGTGTGGAGCAAGGTCGCGCTTGCGGTGACGCTGGTGTTCTTCATCGTGTTCTTCAATGTGTTCCAGGGCGTCAAGGAGGTCAGTCCGGTGGTGCTGGCGAACGCGCGCATGCTGGGCGCGAGCTCGCGCCAGCTGCTGCGCACCGTCTATCTGCCGAGCGCGACGAGCTGGGTGTTCTCCAGCCTGCACACTTCGGTCGGGCTCGCCTTCGTTGGGGCGGTGGTTGGGGAATACCTCGGCTCGGCGCGTGGCGTCGGCTACCTGATCCTGCAGGCCGAGGGCACGTTCGACGTGAACACCGTGTTCGCGGGCATCGTGGTGCTGACGGTGTTTGCGCTGGTGCTCGACGGCGCGGTGGGGCGCATCGAGCGCGCGCTGATGAAATGGCAGCCCCGCTTTGGCGAGACCGAGAAGCTGTAGCGCCCCGGCGCCGGCAGGCCGCGTGCCGGAACGCTCGAACGGTCGCGCGGGCCGGTCGCTTCGTCAGCGCTCCGCGACGACCTGCTTGCGATGATGGCTCTTGCTGGCCACGGCGACGGCGTGGCCGCTCGGCTTCCTGCCCGTTCTGGCCACTTGCTGCGTGGTGCGGCCGTGCGCCCTGGCCACTGCCGTGTGGTTCGTATGCCTGGCCGCGCCGCGCGCGAGCCGGGTTCCAGCGGAGCGCGTGCGCGGCATGTAGACGACCAGATGCTGTCCGGGCTTCAGATGCGCGGAAACCGCGAGCCTGTTCCAGGAGGCGACGCTGGACGGGTTCTGCCCGTAGCGCCTGGCCAGCAGCGCGACGGTTTCGCCGCGGCGCGCCCGCACCAGGGTCCGGTGCATCTGCGCCGGCCGGGGCTCGGGCGCCAGCGCCAGATGGGCGTTGTCGGCAACGTGCTCGGCGACGTTGCCGTCCATCTGATCGGGCCGCGGCACGAGCAGCGTCGAGCCGACCTTGATCAGCATCCTCGGCGGGATGTGGTTGAGGTTGCGCAGCTCGCTCTCCGACATGCCGACGCGCTTGGCCGCTTCCGACGCCTTCATCGTGGTCGGCACGGTCCAAGCGGTCCAGCTCGCGAGCTGGCCGGCGTCGTAGTTCTTCAGGTTGGTGCGGAAGGTCGCGGCGTTGTCCCAGGGCAGCAGGATCTGCGGCGTTCCGGCGGCCAGGATCACCGGCCGGTTCGCGGCCGGGTTCAGCTCCTTGAAGTCCTCGACGCTGACTCCGGCCAGCTGCGCGGCCACCGCGACATCAATGTCATGCTTGATGTCGACCTTCTGGAAATACGGGTGGTTGCCGATCTCGGGCAGGGTGGTATTGAACGCCTGCGGGTCGGCGACGATGTCCTTGATCGCCTGCAGCTTGGGCACGTAATTGCGCGTTTCCTGCGGCATGTTCAGGTCCAGATAGCCGGTGCCGAGGCCGGCCCCCTGATTGCGCGCGATCGCGCGCGCCACGTTGCCTTCGCCCCAGTTGTAGGCGGCCAGCGCGAGCTGCCAGTCGCCGAACATATCGTGGAGTTTTTGCAGGTAGTCGAGCGCGGCGCGGGTCGAGGCCAGCACGTCGCGCCGATCGTCGCGGAACATGTTCTGCTTGAGGTCGTAGGTCTTGCCGGTGGCCGGCATGAACTGCCACATGCCGGCGGCCTTCGCGCTGGAGACGGCGCGCGGATTGAACGCGCTCTCGACGAACGGCAGCAGGGCCAGTTCGGTCGGCATGTTGCGCTTCTCCAGGTCTTCGACGATGTAGAACAGGTATTTGCGCGAGCGCTCGGTCATCCGCACGATGTAATCGGGGTGACCGATGTAGTACTGCTCGTTCTGCTGCACCAGCGGGCCCTGCAGATCGGGCATTGCGAACCCGCGCCGGATGCGCGCCCACAGGTCGACCGGGGGTGTCAGTTGCGCGACGGTGCGGGGCGCGGTGGCCGCGGGAGTGATCGGCTTCAGGGCGGTGCCGTCTTGAGCCGGGGAGCCTGAAGCGGGGAGAGAGGAGGAACCGAGGGAGGCGGGAGCGGTGGTGCTGGCGCACCCGGTGAGCCAGAGCAGGCCGGCGATGCAGAGGATGTGGAGGAGTCTCATCGGTGACGGGCTTCCCAGGGTCGAGGCGCGGCCAGCGCGAACGCCGCCGCGCCACTGAAGAGGCGAGGCACGCCGGGTGACGGCCAGCGCGACGGGACGTGACTAGAATCGCGGCGAGCAACGCGGGCAATCCGGGCCATCCGGATGACCCGAACACTGGCGCAACTCGACGCGGCGGACTCCCTGGGGCAGACCCTGCGATCCGCATGCTGTTGGAGGCTGACTGTCCATGCCCGCACCATCTGGGGCATCATTGACGGGAGACGGTCGAACGGATCGGGCAGCGGCGCAAAGGTCATGAGCGGGCACATTATAAGTTTGCACGACTGGTTTGAAACCCCCCCCGGGCAGTATTTGCTCGACTGGGAGCGCGCGCAGTACGACGAGGCGGTGGCCGATCTGTTCGGCTACCACGCGCTGCAACTGGGCCTGCCCGAACTCGATGCGCTCGCCGCCAACCGCATGCCGCAACGCTGGACCGCGGTCGACACGGCGGCACCCGAAAAGGCGGACGCGGCAGCGACTGCGCGCGCGCCGGCCTTCGTGACCGATTTCGGCGCGCTTCCGTTCGCCGAGAACAGCCTCGACCTGATCGCATTGCCGCACACGCTGGAACTCGCCGACGACCCGCATGCGACGCTGCGCGAAGTGGTTCGCGTGCTGATGCCGGAAGGACGCGTGGTGATCAGCGGGCTCAATCCGACGAGCCTGTGGGGGCTGCGCGAGTGGCGCGCGCAGATCTACGGCCATATGGGCTTCGGCGCGCCGTTCCTGCCGACCGCCGGCGAATTGATAGGCTACTGGCGCCTGCGCGACTGGCTGCGGCTGCTGAACTTCGAGGTCGAGGCCGGCAATTTCGGCTGCTACCGGCCGGCGGTGCGCAGTGAACGGTGGCTCGGGCGCTTCGCCTGGATGGACCGCGCCGGCGACCGCTGGTGGCCGATCTTCGGCGCCGTGTATTTCCTCGTCGCGGTCAAGAGGGTGCACGGGATGCGGTTGCTGAGCGCCGCGTGGAAGCCGTCGCGCAGCGCTGCGTCTGCTCCTGTTTCAATAGCGCACCGTGCAGGCGGTACAGCGGCTCGCCATCATAAAAGCCATAGAACCAAGCGCACGGACACGCGATCGTGACCGAGGTGGAGATCTACACCGACGGCGCCTGCAAGGGCAACCCCGGTCCGGGCGGCTGGGGCGCCTGGCTGCGCTGCGGCGACACCGAGCGCGAGTTGTTCGGCGGCGAGCTCGAGACCACGAACAACCGGATGGAACTGACGGCGGTGATCGAGGCGCTGGCCGCATTGAAAAGGCCGTGCCGGGTCGCGCTCTACCTCGACAGCGAATACGTGCGCAAGGGCATCACCGAATGGATCGCGCAATGGAAGGCGCGCGGCTGGCGCACCGCGGCGAAGCAACCGGTGAAGAACGCCGAGCTGTGGCGCCGGCTCGACGAACTGGTGTCCGGCGCCGGGCACCGCATCGCCTGGCACTGGGTCAAGGGCCACTCGGGCGACCCGGGCAACGAGCGGGCCGACGCGCTGGCGAACCGCGGCGTGGTGCAGGTGCAGGGCCGGCAGCGGTAGGGTGACGGCAGCATCGGCGCCAACAGGGCCGCGGCCGGATGCGGGCCCATTGGCTTCAAAAGCGTTGCGTGCCAGCCAGCGCCAACGGCATCCAAGCGCGCGAACCGCGTAAAACCTCACGCCTGCCGCGGATCGATGGGTCCGCCCGCGCCATTGCATCGCCACAATCCGCGCTACCCGAATCCATGCCGCGCGCGTGCGCCCTGCATGGAGCCCGGAAGAACATGAAAGTCAGGGAGTCCGGTCTTGCGCTGTCAATCCCGCCGCACGGCGACCTTCGCCGTGCTCGTCCGCGCCGCCTGTCTGGGCGCGCTGTTGCAATATGTCCTGCCGGCCTGGCCGCAGAGCGCGCCCGACCCGTCTCTGGAGCAGCGCCGTCGTCAGCAGCGCGAGGACGCGCAGCGCCGGCGACTCGAGCCCAACCCCGAGGTGCGCTTGCAGGCCCCGGCTGCCACGCCGCCCGGGCGGCTGCCCGCGTCCGAATCCCCTTGCTTCGCAATCCGCGCGGTGCGCTGGGCTTGGGCCGACGCGGCGGATGCATCGGTCCTGGCCGCGTGGCAACCCTGGCTCGATGCATCCCTCGCCGGTGCTGACGGCAACGATTCCCCTTTGAGCCGCTGCCTCGGCGCCGCCGGCGTGCGCGTGCTGCAAGAGCGCGCGCAAGGCGCATTGCTTGCCCGCGGCTACACCACCTCGCGCGTGCTCATTGCGCCGCAGGACCTCTCCGGCGGCGTTCTTGCGCTCACCCTCGTGCCCGGACGCATTCACGCCATCCGCCTGGCCGACCCCCACGAGAAACACGCTTCGCTGCAAAGCGCCTTGCCGATCAAGCCCGGTGACATCCTGAACCTGCGCGACCTCGAACATGGCCTGGAGAACTTGAAACGCCCGCCCATGGCGGACGCCGACATCAAGATCGAACCCGCCCAAGCCTTGCCCGGCCAACCCGCCGCTGGCCCCGGCGAGAGCGACCTGGTCGTCTCATGGCGCCAGGGCGGGCCGCTTCGCCTGAACGTCGGCGCAGACAACGGCGGCACCCGGGAGACCGGCCAATACCAGGGCAGCGTCACCCTGTCCTGGGACAACCCCCTCGGCCTGAACGACCTGCTGTACCTCAGCCTGAACCACGACCTGGGCGGCGGCATGCCCGGCGGACGCGGCACGCACGGCGGCGCGGCGCACTACGAAGTCCCCTGGGGCTACTGGCTGCTCGGCCTCACCGGGAGCCAATACAACTATTACCAGAGCATCGCTGGCGCCACCAGCACCATCGTCTACGCCGGCACCGGCGGGGCGAACGAGGTGGCGCTGTCGCGCGTGGTGCAGCGCGACGCCCGGGGCAAGACGATCCTGACGGCGAAGGCCTGGCAGCGCAGCGCGAGCAACTTCATCAACGACACCGAGATCGCGGTGCAGCGCCGGGTCGAGGGCGGCTGGGAGCTCGGCGCCGAGCGCAGCCAAGCTATCGGCGCCGCCGTTCTCAACGCCCGGGCCGCCTACAAGCAGGGCACCGGGGCTTTCGGCTCGCTCGCCGCGCCGGAAGAGGCGTTCGGCGAGGGCACCTCGCGGTTCGGACTGATCAGCGCCGGCGTCACGCTCGGCGTTCCGTTCAAGGCGGCAGGGCAGTTGCTGCGCTACGGCAGCGAGTGGCGCGCGCAGTTCAATCGCACGCCGTTGACCCCGCTCGACCAGTTCGCCATCGGCGGCCGCTACACCGTGCGCGGATTCGACGGCGAGCAGCAGCTCGCGGCCGAGCACGGCTGGCTGTGGCGCAACGAAATCGGCTGGGCACTGGGCGGCATCGGCCAGGAGTTGTACGCCGGCATCGACCACGGCGAAGTGGGCGGCCCGAGCGCAGCCAACCTGGTTGGCACTCAGCTTACCGGCGGCGTGCTCGGCCTGCGCGGCCGTCTGCATCAGATGCAGTACGACCTGTTCGTCGGCGCGCCGATCGCCAAGCCCCAGTACTTCAGCACCTCGCCATGGACGGTGGGGTTCAGCCTGAACTGGGCTTACTGAGCGCGGCCCATCGAGCCGCCATGGCCTGACAACGCCAACAAAACCCAGGGAGTCGATACCATGAACCAGCGCATCCACCGCATTGTCTTCAACCGGCGCCGCGGCCAGCTGATGGCGGTCGCGGAGACGGCAACAAACGCGGGCAAGGCCGCCGGCGGCGAGCGTCGCAGCGCCGGCGCACGCCGGCGTGGCAAGGCCGCGACCCACGGCGCGCTGGCCACGCTCGCCGTGCTGAGCATGCTGATGGCGACGGCCGATCCGGCGCTGGCGCAGATCGTCGCCAATCCGCATGCGCCGGGCACGCGGCAAGCCACCGTGCTCAATGCCGGCAACGGCGTGCCGCTGGTCAACATCCAGACCCCGAACGCGGCCGGCGTCTCGATGAACAGCTACAGCCAGTTCGACGTCCAGAAGAACGGCGCCGTCCTCAACAACAGCCGCACCAACGCGCAAACCCAGCTCGGCGGCTGGGTGCAGGGCAACCCGTGGCTGGCGACCGGGCCCGCGTCGGTGATCGTGAACCAGGTCACGAGCGGCAATCCGAGCCTGCTCAATGGCTACGTCGAAGTCGCCGGCCGGCGCGCCGGCGTGGTCATCGCCAATCCGTCCGGCATCTCGGTGAACGGCGGCGGCTTCATCAACGCGTCCGGCGTGACGCTGACCACCGGCGTACCGCAGTTCGGCGGCAACGGCGCGCTCACCGGCTACAGCGTGCAGGGCGGCCAGATCAGCGTGGGCGGGCAGGGGCTGGACCTCTCCGGCACCGACTACGCGCAGTTGCTCGCCCGCGCCGTCACGGTCAACGCCGGCATCTGGGCCAACAACCTCAAAGTGGTCACCGGCATCAACGACATCAGCGCCGACGCCAGCAGCGTGGCGGCCAGCGGCGCCGCGCCGCAAGGCGCAACGCCCGCGTTCGCGGTCGACGTCGCGCAGCTCGGCGGCATGTACGCCGGCAAGATCTTCCTCGTCAGCACCGAGGCCGGCCTGGGCGTGCGCAACGCCGGCACGCTGGCAGCGAGCAGCGGGCCGCTCACCCTCAGCGCTGACGGCAAGCTCAGCAACACCGGCACCGTCGCGGCCAACGCGGCGGGGCAGGACGTTACCTTGAACGTGCAGGGCCTCGCCAACAGCGGCACGGTAGCCAGCCAGCACGACGTGCACCTGACCGACGCCGGCACGGCCAGCAGCAACAGCGGCCGGATCAACGCCGACGGGCAGTTCGTCGCCACGACGAACACGCTCGTCAACCAGGCCGGCGGCAGCATCGCCGCCCAGGGCCTGCAGATCACCGCACAGACCCTGCAGAACGCCGGCACGCTGCAGCAGACCGGCGCGCAGGCGCTGAACATTCAGACCGCGAATCTTGCGAACAGCGGCGCAGGCGCGGTGATCGGTGCGCCATTGACCTCCACCAACGTCGGTGGCGCCAGCGCGGCCCCGCCGGGATCGGGTTCTGCCGCATCCGGCTCCGCCGCGCCGAGCACCGCAACCGGCGGTAGCAGCACGGTCGCCACGGGCGGCACAACCGCGCCCGCCCAGGTGCTGCCCACCGGCCGGATCCAAGCCGCGCAAGGCGTCCAGAACAGCGGGCAGATCCTCGCGAACGGCGCCACCGACGTCACAACCTCGCAAAGCCTTGCCAATTCCGGCACGCTCAACGTCCGCAATCTGAGCGCCACCGGCAGCTTTGACAACAGCCAGGGCCAGACGCAGGTGGAATCCTTCGCCGGGGCGCAGACCAGCTTCGCCAACCAGGGCGGCCGCTTCTTCAGCACTGCCGACCTGAACCTCAGCGCCCAGTCGCTCGACAACAGCGGCGGCCAGATCCAGTCCGGCGCCGCGCTCACCGTGGTCAGCGCCGGTGCGGTGAACAACACCGGCGGCCAGTTGCTGGCTGCCGGCGCACTGCGGGTCAGCGCAAGCGGCGCAGTCACCAACACAGGGGGCCGGATGCTGGGCGACGCGGGCGTGACGCTGGCGAGCGCCATCTTGGCCAACGACCAGAATGGCGCAATCGGCTCGGCGGCAGGCGCGGTCGCCATCAGCACCGGTGCGCTGAACAACCGGGGCGGCACGCTGGTGGCGGCCAACGCACTGGCCGTGGACAGCGCCGGCCTGGACAACACCCAGGGCACTGTGGCGACCACCCAAGCGGGCAGCACGCTCGCCCTGAGCGGCCACGGCGGCAACATCGTCAACAGCGGCTCCGGCGCGCAGGGCGGCATCTTGTCGGCGGGAACCTTGAGCGTGGACGCCCAAGGCGGGCAACTGATCAATTCGAATGGTGGCGTCATCGCCGCGGTCGGCGACGTGGCGCTGGCTGCCGCCACCATCGCCAATCAGGGCGGTGCAATCGCGTCCAACGCGAACGTGCAGATCGCCAGCACCGCAGCCAGCGGGACCGGCATCGACAACAGCGCCTCTGGCCAGATCCAGGCCCAAGGCAACCTGACGCTCGCCGCAGGCAGCGCCGGCATTGCCAACGGCACCGGCTCGATGGCGGCGAACCAGAATGTGGCCATCGTCAACGGCGGCGTCCTCGACAACAGCCACGGCACGATTCGCGCCGGCCAGAGCCTCGCCATGACCGACGCGCAGGTCGCCTCCGGCGCCGCGGTCGCCGCCGCCACGCAGGACGTCGTCAACACCGGCGGCACGCTGCAGGCGGGCCAGTCGCTCGCCGTGCAAAGCCGCTCGCTCAGCGGCGACGGCAGCGTGCAGTCCGGCGGCGACCTGTCGGTAGCGCTCGCGAGCGGCTTCACCGAAACCGCCGGCGGCACGCTGGCGGCCAACGGACGGCTGAGTTTGAGCAGCCAGGGCGACATTACCAACCAGGGGCAAATCGGCGGCGGCAGCGCAGTCTCGGTCGCGGCCGGCAACATAAACAACCAGGCCGGCGCGTCCATCACTTCGGCCGGCGCGACCACCGTCAGCGCGAGCGGCGCACTGACCAACCGCGGCCTGATCGACGGCTCGGACACGCAGATCGACGCCGGCACCGTGAACAACATCGGCACCGGGCGCATCTACGGCGACCACCTCTCGATCGCCGCCGACACCGTCAACAACCAGGCCGAAACCGTGGGTGGCACGACCAAAAGCGCCACCATCGCCGCGCGCGGCACGCTCGACATCGCCGCGCAGGTGCTCAGCAACACCGGCGGCTCGACAGTCCTCAGCCTGGGCGACATGAACCTGGCCGGCGCGCTCGACGCGAACCGCAGCGCCACGCAAGGCCAGATGGCCGCGATCCGCAACGACGGCTCCACCATCGAAGCCGGCGGCAACCTCTTGCTCGCCGCGGCCGAGATCGACAACACGAACGCGAACCTGGTGCTCCAGCGCGTGCTGGTCGCAAGCACCAGCCAGCCCGACATGGTCCAGCTGCCCGGCGGGCAGCCGCTGGCGCAGTCGAACTTCGCCTGGCAGTTGCAAGACAACCCGGGCATCAACGTCGCCGGCGGCCCTGCCCTGGTTCTCACCGGCTTCACCGGCGGCCCCGAACTGGTTCAGCCCGCGCATCCGGATCGGTACTCGATCCAATACCCGCCGGCCTACGTTCCCGAGCACAGCGTTTGTTCGGTAGGAGACGGTTCCTCCTGCACGGCCGTCCCGGCCTCCCTGGAGCCGCGCAACTCGCCGCGCTTTGCCCAGTACGGCGTCAACCCGCCGCCGCAAGTCGCTGTGCCCCAGCCCGACCCTACCGCCTACGGCGCCATCGCGATGCCGACCGGCAGCCCGATGGACGGCACGGTCAGCACCACCTACTACTGGCCGGCCGGCTCGAACCAGGCCGGCTACAACGCGGCGCTGGCCGGCTACAACGCCGACCAGGCGGCGTACATCAGCGCGGCGCAGGCGCTGAACGACGCCATCACCGCGGCCAACACCGAGAACCGGCGCATCCTGGGCTATTCCGGCGGCGAGAACTACACCGCGATCACCGGCGTCGTCCAGCAGGTGAGCGAGGACCGGGTCGTGCAATCGAGCCCCGGGCGCATCACCGCCGGCGGCGACCTGACGATCACAGGGCAGCTCAACAACAGCGACAGCAGCGTGATCGCTGGCGGCAACATCTCCATTGCCGCCGGCAACCTGAACAACGCGGCGACCCAGGGCACCCAGACCACCACCACGAGCGGCACCGCGCAGCAGTACCACATCACGTACCACTCGGGAGGAATGTTCGGCAGCGCCAGCTACAGCGACGACCCGCAGGGCGCCCCCGCCCCCTTCACCAGCACCACCGCCCAGAGCATCGACCTGGGCACCACCGTCCTCCTGCAGGGCGCTCCCCCCGCCCTGGGCGCCGGCGTCTCGGCCAACGGCAACACCGGCCGGAACGTCGGCTCAGCAGGCCCGCCCGTGGCGGGCCTGTCGCAGGTGCCGCATACCGGCAACGCGCCGCCCACGGTATCGCAATACCCGACCACCTCCGCCGCCGGCCAGCCGCTCACGGTGCGCACCCTCGCCGGCGGCCCCGCACTGCCCACGAGCAGCCTGTACACCCTCAACCCCTCGAACCCGAACGCCCCGCTGGTAGAGACCGACCCTGCCTTCACCAACCGCGGCCAGTGGCTGGGCTCGAACTACCTGCTGGGCTTGTTGGGTGTTGATCCGGCCAGCACCCAGCAACGCCTGGGCGACGGCTTCTATGAGCAGCAGCTCGTCGCGCAGCAGGTGGCCCAGCTCACCGGGCGCAGGTTCATCGGCGACTACACCCGAGAAGATCAGGAATACCAGGCGCTGATGGACGCGGGCGCAACCTTTGCCGAGCAGTTCGATCTGCGCCCCGGCGTGGCCCTGACTGCCAGCCAGATCGCCCAGCTCACCAGCGACATCGTCTGGCTGGTGTCGGAGGCAGTCACGCTGCCGGACGGCAGCACGAGGCAGGTGCTGGTGCCCAGGCTGTACGTGCTCGCGCAGTCGGGGGATTTCGCCCCCAGCGGCGCGCTGATCTCGGGCAACAGCGTTGCCATTGCCGCCGGCTCAGGCGGCGGCACCGTCACCAACTCGGGCACCATCGCCGGGCGCAACGCAGTGCAAATCAGCGCCACCGACATAGCCGACATCGGCGGGCGCATCACGGGCAACCAGGTGGGCCTTGCCGCCACGCGCGACATCAACGTGGTGGGCGGCAGCGTCGAGGCCGTGCAGACCCTGCTGGCCAGCGCGGGGCGCGATATCAACGTCGCGAGCAGCACGCGCACGAACCAGGGCGGCACGCAAGAGAACGGCTACAGCAACACCGTGCTGGATCGGGTGGGCAGCCTCTCGGTCACGGGCACCAGCGTCGACTCGGCCGATCCATCGAGCGGCGTGCTGCAGGTGAGCGCAGGGCGCGATGTGAACCTCTCGGGTGCCTCGGTGAGCAACGCGGCAGTCGGCGGGCGGGCTAGCATCGAGGCTACGCGGGATTTGAACCTCTCAACGGTCGCTACCTCGAGTCAACTGAACATGGGCTTCGGTGAAGGGCGGCATCTGAACCAGGGCGCAAGCAGCGAGACAGGCACGCAAATCAATACGGCAGGCGACTTGAACCTGCAAGCAGGCCGGGATCTGACGGCGCGCGCGGCCCAAGTCCAGGCGCAAGGGGCGCTCGCCGCCAGCGCGGGCCATGACCTCACCATAACCACCGGTCAGGCCACGCAGAGCCTGGATGATGCGTACCACTACCAAGGCAAGAGCTTGCTGGGGAGTAGCAGCGGCGGGGCGGCTGATACCATCCGAGCGGGCAACGCGCTGTCCAGCAACTTCGGGGGCAACACGGCGGAGCTCAAAGCGGGCAACGACCTCGCCGTACAGGGCAGCACCGTGATCGGCGACAAAGGCGCCAGTCTCACCGCCGGGCACGACATCGCGATCACCGCTGCGCAGAACCAGAGCAACGAAACCCACTCCCAGCAGGAGGCGCAAAGCGGCCTTTTCTCGGGCGGAGGCGTGGGTTTCACGATCGGCAACCGGCAGCAAAGCAGCACCATGCAGGGCGCTACCACTGCCAGCGTGGGCAGCACGGTCGGCGCCATTGCCGGCGACGTCACCATGGAGGCGGGCAACGACTACCGCCAGGTCGGCAGCGACGTGGTCGCGGCCAGCGGCGACGTGAACATCGCTGCCAAGGACGTTGCCATCTCCGAAGCCCGCAATACCCAGGCCTCGCAGCTCGACCAGAAATTCAGCCAGAGCGGCCTGAGCGTGGCCCTCTCCGGCGGCGTGATCAGCGTGGCGCAAAGCGCGGCAGCGAGCGCTCAGGGAGCGGTGCAGTCGGATAGCCGGCGCGACAAGCTGCTCAGTGCGCTCTCGCTCTATGGCAAGGGAGAGGATCTCGCCGCGGCCGCCCAAGCCGTCGGCAACGCGGGCAACGCCCAGGATGCCGCTGCCGCCAGTGGCATCAAGCTGAGCATCAGCATCGGCTCCGCGAAAAGCGAAAGCAGCAGTTCCTCCATCAGCAACACCGGCTCGGCCAGCCATGTGCAGGCCGGCGGCAACGTCAACATCAAGACAACCGCAGGCGACATCACCGTGCAAGGCTCCGCGATCAACGCCGGCCAGGACGCGACGCTCGATGCCAAACAGAACATCAACTTGCTTGCCAGCGCCGACACCGAGAGCAACCGCAGCACCAACTCCAGCAGCAACGCAAGCGTCGGCGTGAGCTTCGGATTCGGCGCTAACGGCTTCGGCATCAGCCTGGACGTGGCAGCCAGCCGCGGCGCGGGCCAGGCCAACAGCGACAGCACCACCTGGAATAACGCCCGGGTGGCCGCAGGCAACCAGCTCACGCTGCGCTCGGGCGGCGACACCAACCTGATCGGCGCGGTGGCCAGCGGCAATCAAGTCACCGCCGACGTGGGCGGCAATCTGCATATTGCCAGCCTGCAGGACACGGCCGTGAGCGACGCGAGCCAGCACACCGAGGGCTTTGCCATGAGCATCCCGATCTACGGCGCCACCGGCTTCAGCGCCAGCGCAAGCAGCAACCGGCAAGACAGCCACGGCAACTACGCCAGCGTCTACCAGCAAAGCGGCATCGCCGCCGGCAACGGCGGCTTCGACATCAAGGTTGCAGGCCACACCCAGCTCGACGGCGCCGTCATCGCGAGCAGCGCCCCCGCCGACCAGAGCCGGCTGCAGACCACTACCCTCTCCACCACCGACATCCAGAACCGCATGGACGCCAGCGCCAGCTCAAGCGGCATGAGCATCGGCACCGACGTGGCAAGCGGCTACGGCGCCGCCAAGGGCGCACTGGGCAACCTGCTGAACCACGGCAGCGCAGGCGTATCCGATGCCAGCATCAGTAAGAGCGCCATCAGCGCAGGGCAGATCACCCTTGGCGGCGTCATCACCGACACCAGCACCAAGCCGCTTGCCGACAGCAACGGCCGGGCCATCAACATCGACACGAGCGACACCAACCGAGTCCTCGCCAACGCCGACCTGGGCCAACTGCAACAGACCGCGCAGGACAAGCAGGCGAGCAACATGCTGGTGGCGAGTACCGTGACCGTGATTGGTGACCCCGTCGCCGCGGCCGCGGCCGGCAAAAAAATCAGCTTGCAGATTTGCGATGCGAATGGGCAAAGCTGCGCGAGCAAACAAGTGGACCCCAGCCAGATCGTCAAGGGCCCCGATGGCAACATCTACGTCTACAACAACGGCATCTTCAACAACGAGCAACAGGCGCTTGCCAACGCAGCCAAGCAAAGCAGCTCCGAAGCGAACCAGCAAGGGGTCTACGTCGTGGTCAACCCCTACACCGGCAACACAGTGAGCGAACTGGTGTACGCCGGATACGACAAACTCAACAACATGCTCGGCGCCGCACTACCCATCACCGGGTCGAGTGAGGCCAACATCGACATCCGCGACCAGGCAGCCCAGCAAGGCGCGCAGGTGGTGGAAGTCGACCATAGTCGCGGGTCGCTCACGGGCATGAACGCGCTGCAAGCCCAAGCCAATGCAGGCCAGAGCGACGTGCCCCTGTCGAGCGTGACCTTCAACGGCGCGGCGGCGAACGCGCAGGCCATGGCCAACCTGTGCGCTACGGCCTCAGGGGGCGGCTGCACAGTGCAACAGTCCACACACCAGGATGACCCGGTGGGCACGTGGATTGGAGGCAACCCGGCGACCGGTGGCGCGGCGGGGACGTCGATGCTTGATGCCCATACGAACTATTCAGGCCAAGTGCCGGCACCGTTCTTGCCGAATGGCCAGCCAAATCGCGAGCGAACCGGTGTCGACAAGACTTGGGGATCAGGTCAATACAGTCAACCTGTTGTCGTACCGCCAATCAGCGCTGATATGGGAGCGCCGCGATGACCCGATTGCAAACGCTTTATCTGGCAATCGCTAGTGTCTGCTCTTTGGCGCTGTCGGGCTGTGCATTGGGAGATATTGATGTCGCCGCCGTAGGCCCGCCGAATCTGTATTGGGTCAAGCGTGGGGTAAGCCCTCAAATGCAAGAAGCAGATATGGTTTCGTGCGTGCGAGGAAAAGAGCGGCCGCTGATTGACGTCATCAACGACCAAGATGAGTGTTTGCTGAAGAAAGGGTACACATTCATTCCAAGGCCGCCCGGATATAGAAACGTATGCACAGTTGGTGGGTTGCGAGATGAATTCGCCTGTCGTGTCTGGCGAGGCGAGATCACCGTACAGCCGGATGAGCCAGCACCGCCACCTCCAAAACCACAGTCAGCCCCGACAACTCCACCGAATTACGACCAGCTCAACCCGCCTTCGTCGATCTTGCAGGACGCGGTGACAAGGCAGAGCAATCAGGACACCAATCAATTGCTGAGAGGGATCAAGAGATAAGAAAGCGGCCTCGCTCGCTCGGATAGCACTGGCGCGCCTTCGGCACCCATTGCTCGACGGTTCCTTAAGGATGATCTGCATAAACCCCGGGCAAGTGTGCTTGCCGGGTCGAGATTGAGGGGCGAAGATTCGAGCCATGAAGCAAGCCGACCTGGGACTGAATCTGACCACGAAGCGAACGCGCAAGCGGGAGTTTCTGGCGCAAATGGAACGGGTGGTGCCGTGGGCAGCGCTGGTGGAGTTGGTGGGGCCCTACGCGCCTGAGGGCCGACGCGGCCGGCCGCCGTTCTCGGTGGACACCATGCTGCGTATCCACTTCATGCAGCAGTGGTTCACGCTCAGCGACCCGGCGATGGAAGAAGCGCTGCACGATACACCTCTGTTTCGCGAGTTCGCTGGTCTGGGGTGGGACAGTCGGCTGCCCGACGAGAGCACGATCCTGCGGTTCCGACATCTTCTGGAGAAGCACAAGCTGGCCGATCAAATCCTGGCGGTGGTCAATGATCTGCTGCGCGACAAGGGCCTGCTGCTCAAAGCCGGGACGGTAGTCGACGCCACGCTGATCTCGGCACCGAGTTCGACCAAGAACGCCAGCGGCAAGCGCGACCCCGAGATGCACCAGACCAAGAAGGGCAACCAGTGGTACTTCGGGATGAAGGCGCACATCGGCGTCGATGCCGACTCGGGCCTGGTGCACACGGTGCGCGGCACCGCGGCCAACGTCAACGACGTGATCGAGGCCAACAGCCTGCTGCATGGCGAGGAGGCCGACGTCTTTGCCGATGCGGGCTACCAGGGCGCAGCCAAGCGACCCGATGCCAGGGGAGAGGTGAACTGGCACGTCGCGATGCGATCGGGCAAGCGCCGAGCGCTGGACAAGACCAAGACGGTGGACAGCCTCATCGACCAAGTCGAGCGCATCAAGGCCAGCGTTCGCGCCAAGGTCGAGCATCCCTTCCGCGTGATTAAGCGGCAGTTCGGGCACGTCAAGGTGCGCTACCGTGGACTGAAGAAAAACACCGCACAACTGAGCACGCTGTTCGCGCTGTCGAACCTGTGGATGGTCCGCGCGAAGTTGTTGGCACTGGATGGGCAAGTGCGTCCGAAAGCGGCAAATGCAGCCTGAGGACGCACAGAAAGCGTGCATCGAACGCATGGATGAATCCCTCGCGGCGCTCATTGCGCCAGAACCCGGCCGATTCGTCGTTGTCATGCCCACGTTCGTACTGGATGTGAATTGATCAGACTGTCCTTAGGGATGGTCTGCACAACACTCGCCGCGACGAGGGCTGACGTGTGATGTTTCAGGTGGTGGTATCCGCAGCGCGAATTGGCACATTTGAGGGTCGATTTGCACCTCTTTGTTGGCCTTGTGGGCCGCTGCGGGCGCACTCATCCCCAGGCCTCCTTCAAGAGCGTTCGGCGCACCATCCACAGATTGGAGAGCGCGAACAGCGTGTACAGCTGCGCCGTGTTCTTGGCAAGGCCCCGGTAGCGCACCTTTACATACCCGAACTGGCGCTTGATCACCCGGAACGGGTGTTCCACCTTCGCCCGGATGCTGGCCTTCACGTGTTCGAGCTTGTCCAGGATCGGGAGTGTCTGAATTTTTGTGTGCGAGGTGCTCGGAGACTTGTCCACGGCGGCGTGCGTCGCTTGCGACGAACGCAAAGCCGCGGTGGGCAAGTCGGTCTCCATCTTACGCACCGGCCTTCGTGAACCGATCTTCGTAGAGGATCGCGAATTGGTTCATTGCCTCCTTCCAGTTGTGCGCCGCGCGGCTCCAGTCGGCCGTGATGTTGCGCAGCGCCAGCCAGATCAGCTTGGTGGCCGCGTCGTCGCTGGGGAAGTGGCCGCGGGTCTTGATGATCTTCCTCAGCCGCGCGTTGATGCTCTCGATCGCGTTGGTGGTGTAGATCACTCTGCGGATGGACGGCGGGAACGCGAAGAACGGAATCACGCGATCCCAGGCCCGGCGCCAGGCGCCCGCGACGGTGGGGAACTTCTGGCCCCAGGGACCGCGCTCGAAGGCATCGAGCTCGGCCTGTGCCGCCTCGGCGCTGGTGGCCGTGTAGATCGGCTTGATGGCCGCGGCCAGCGCCTTCCTGTCCTTCCAACTCGCGTAGTCCAGCGAGTTGCGGATCAAGTGCACGATGCACGTTTGCAGCGTGGTGGCCGGGAACACCGCGCCCAGGGCCTCGGCCATGCCCTTGAGGCCATCGGTGACGGCGATCAGAATGTCGCCCACGCCGCGGGTCTTCAGGTCGTTGAACACCTTCATCCAGAACTTGGCACCCTCGGTGCCTTCGATCCACAGCCCCAGGATGTCGCGCGTACCGTCGGGAAGGATCCCCAGGGCCAGGTAGATGGCCTTGTTGCGCACCACCGCGTCTTCCCTGATCTTCACGCGCAGCGCGTCGAAGAACACCACCGGGTACATCGGCTCCAAGGGCCGCGCTTGCCAAGCCGTCACCTCGGCCATGACCGCGTCGGTGACCGAGCTGATGAACTCGGCGCTGACCTCGACACCGTAGCTCTCTTGCAAGAAACCCTGGATCTCGCGCATGGTCATGCCGCGCGCGTACATGGCGATGATCTTGTCATCGAAGCCGGTGAAACGGCGCTCGTGCTTGGGGATCAAGAGCGGCTCGAAACTGCCTTCGCGATCGCGTGGCACCTCGATGCGCAGCGGGCCATCATCGGTCAGTACGGTCTTGGCGCTCTTGCCGTTGCGCTGGTTGGCCGCCCCCTCGGGCTTGGCGTCGCCGCTCGGGTAGCCCAGGTGGTGGCCGAGTTCGGCGCCCAGCGCGCGCTCGATCAGCGCCTTCTTGAACGCCATCGACGCGGCGTTGACCGCCTCGCCGCTCATCGGGCCGGTCACGAACCGGTCAATCAGTTCCCTCGGGATCGACGGCAGCGCCGCCGACCTGGCGGCTATGGCCGCGTTCTTCATCTTCGTCTTGCTTGGCATACATGCTCCTGGTCGTCATCCTATGCCTCGCACACAAAATTCAGGACAGGCTCCCAGGATCGCGCCCATGGGCGTGCTCTTGTCCAACGCGCGGCGCTTACCCGGGCGCATGGCCACATGCCAGTTGACCTCGATGTCCCGCGTCTCCTCGCGCTTGGCCACGCCCTGGTAGCCTGCATCGGCGAACACGTCGGCTTCTTCCCCGTGCACCAGCGCACCGGCCTGCGTCACATCGTTGACGTTGGCCGCCGTGCCCACCACCGTGTGCACCAGGCCCGAATCGGCGTCCACGCCAATGTGCGCCTTCATGCCGAAGTGCCATTGATTGCCCTTCTTGGTCTGGTGCATCTCGGGGTCGCGCTCACCGCTGTCGTTCTTGGTCGAACTCGGTGCGGCAATCAGCGTGGCGTCGATGGCCGTGCCGTTCTTGAGCAGCAGGCCCTTGGCCGTAAGCGTGGCATTGACCGTGGCCAGCAACTGCAGGCTCAGGTTGTTCTTCTCCAGCAGATGGCGGAACCGAAGAATGGTGCTCTCGTCGGGGAGGTTCTCCTCGCCCATGTCCAGCCCGGCGAACTCGCGAAACATCGGCGTGTCGTACAGCGCCTCTTCCATCGCCGGGTCCGACAGGTTGAACCACTGTTGCAGGAAGTGGATGCGCAGCATCGTCTCAACAGCAAACGGCGGGCGACCGCCTTTGGCTCCGGGTGCCGGCGCGTACGGGGCAATCAGCGCCACCAGCTCATCCCACGGCACTACCAGATTCATCTCGTCGAGGAACTCGCGCTTGCGCGTCCTCTTCGGTTTGCGCTCGAATCCTGTAGTGCCAAGGCTCATTTGTTTCATCTGCATTCAACGCACGAGGTACTCTATCGGGGGACTTGTGCAGACCATCCTTAGGGGAGCACTTGGTGGTATTGACGGAGGAGGCAAACCACAAGTCACCGTTGACATCATCAAACGCATCAGTCCGTGACATGCCCGATCGCAATTCCTGACGACCTCGACCTCACCGGCTCCACCGTTCAGGCCCAGAACGGCGCCACGCTACTGGCGGGCAACAACATCACCATCCAGAGCGCCGCCAACACCCGAGAGGAGACCCACACGGCCAGCAGTTCAGGTTCGGGCTTCGGCCTCAGCGGCTACTAGCCCGGATATTTCACCAATAGTGGGTCGGCAGCCTCGTGCGTGAGCGCGTTGACATTGGTATCTGACGCCAATTTCAACCGAGGACTGCCGATGCCAAAGTGTACCGATGGGACGATGGATTTGGGGCGCGTGGGCCGGCGCATCATCGAGGCCAACTTCGAAGGCGGTGACATTGGCTCGGACGGTGGAGTTTTGCTGCTGCGACGCGTCGATGAGCGCATTGGTTTGAGCCGATCTGCCGCAGCCGTGCTCAGCGACCCACGCGATCCGGGGCGCATCACGCATGGCCTGCGCGAGCTGCTGGCGCAGCGCGTCTACGGGTTGTGCTGCGGCTACGAAGACCTCAACGACCACGACATGCTGCGCTCGGACCTGCTGATGCAGACCGCCGTAGGCCGGGTCGATGCACTGGCCTCCTCGCCCACACTGTGCCGCCTGGAGAGCCGGGCCACACGCGCGCAGGCGCTGGCCCTGCATGGCGTACTGATCGAGCAGTTCATCGCCAGCCACCGGAGCGCGCCCGCGGAACTGGTGCTGGACATCGACGCCTCGGATGTGCCCTTGCACGGCAGCCAGGAGAGTTGCGAGTTCCACGCCTACTACGACCACCACTGCTATCTGCCGCTGTACGTGTTCTGCGGCCAGGCCATGCTCGCTTGCGTCTTGCGGCGCAGCCGCATCGACGGGGCGAAGAACGCCGCGGCCGTCATCAAGCTGATCGTTGCGCGACTTCGCCGCGCGTGGCCCCAGGTGCGCATCATCGTGCGCGGTGACTCGGGGTTCTGCCGCCAGCGCCTGTTGCGCTGGTGCGAGCGCTCGGGCGTGAGCTACATCGTAGGTCTGGCGCGCAACGCGCGGCTGCAGGCCATCGTGCAGTACGCCGAGGCGATGCTGGCCGACGAATACGAACGCACGGGCGCCAAGCAGCGCCTGATCGGCGAGTTCGTCTACGCAGCCGATAGCTGGGACATCGAGCGGCGCGTGATCACGCGGCTGGAGTACGGTGCCCAAGGCAACAACCCGCGCTTCGTGGTGACCAACCTCCAAGGCGACGCCGTCCAGCTGTATGAGCGGCTGTACTGCCAGCGCGGCGAGGCGGAGAACCGCATCAAGGAGGCCCAGCTCGACCTGTTCGGCACCCGGGCCAGTTGCCAGCGCTTCGCGGCCAACCAGCTTCGCTTGTTGCTGGCGGCGCTGGCCTACACGCTGATGCAGCGGCTGCGCGATCTGGCGCTCAAGAACACCGAGTTGGAGCGCGCCGCCGCGGCCACGATCCGCGTGCGACTGCTCAAGATCGGCGCGGCCATCGTGCGCAACACACGCCGTGTGCGCGTGTTGCTGGCTTCGCACCACCCGATGCGCAGCATCTTCCTCAGCGCCGCACAGGCCCTGGCCCCCTGAACCTCATCCAGTGCTGTCCCCGGCACACTGACAAACAACGGGGGAAAGGGGGTGCTGCGCCCCGAAACAGCCAACAACCCCATCCAGTAGCTCGCATCGGCCCAAAGGGCCGCGCTCAATGCCCGCCAGCACGCCCGGTCAACAGCCATCGGCTTGCTGATGAAATATCCGGGCTAGCTTGCCGGCGGCGACTGGATCACGCTGCGGCCAGTGTTGCCGCAGGACGATGTGCAGGAGCGCGAGTTCGTCGCGCATGGCCTGACGTCGCAGTCTCGCTACCTGCGCTTTCTGGTGGGGTTGAACGCGCTGCCCGATCCGTTGGTGCAGGCGTTCACGCATGTCGACTACCACGATCACTTCGCGCTGGTCGCTGAATCTTTCGCTGGCGGGCAGCAGACGCAGGTGGGCGATGCGCGCTTCGTGCGCGACGGCGCTGCACCCGGGGCCGCCGAGTTCGGCATCGCGGTGGCCGACGCCTGGCAAGGTCTCGGCATTGGCCGGCGGCTGTTGTGCATGCTGATCGCGGCCGCCCGCATGCAAGGCGTGACGCAACTGTACGGTGACGTGCTGCGCGACAATGCACCGATGCTGGCATTGGCCCGGGCCCTCGGGTTTACCGTGCAGCGGCATCCGAACGACGCCAGGCTCGCGCGGGTGCAGCGTCCGCTTGCGGCCACGGTGACTCCTGAATTGATAGTGGCCTGTGATTGATGGGCGATGGCTGCGCGGTGATCTGACTCCGAACATGAGCCGGGCCTGCCTCTGCGCCGCGGAACTTGCGCGCCTGAACGACGCGCTGCGCTAGGAACCTGGTTCGTTACCGGCACCGCGGCGCGCGCGGGCGCGCGCCAGCGCCGCCTCGATCACCGCTCGCTTGCGCGCCAGTTCCGCTGCGTCGCCATGATGCGTCTGGTGTTCCAGGTCGGCGCGCTTCGCTTCGGCCTTTTTTTCAAGCATTTCGTCGTTCTCGTCCACATCCCGCTTGCACCTGTAGCTATGGAATAGATAGCGCGCGCGGGCTTCGTCGGCCTCGGCCTGCGACCAGGCGTCCCAGCCGGTGCGCGGCGGCGCGATCGTCTCCATCGCGATGCAGTCGACCGGGCACACGGGCACGCACAGCTCGCAGCCGGTGCAGTACTGCTCCAGCACCGTGTGCATTTGCTTGTTGCCGCCGATGATCGCGTCGGTCGGGCAGGCGGCCAGGCACAGCGTGCAGCCTATGCACCAGTCCTCGTCGATCACCGCCAGCGCACGCGGCAGCTCGCTGCCGTTCGCGGGGTTCAGCGGCTGTTCTTCCAGGCCGGTCAGGTGCGCGAGCCGGGCAACGCCCTCGGCGCCGCCGGGCGGGCATTGATTGATTGCCGCGTCGCCCGATGCGATCGCGTCGGCGTAGGTGGCGCAGTCCGCATAGCCGCAGCGCGTGCACTGCGTCTGCGGCAGCAGGGCATCGATGCTGCGACCGAGAGCGTCCACGCGCCCCCCGTTTTCGTGCAGACAGCGACCCTCAGCGGCGACGCGCGGCCGGCTTGCGCGCGGCTGCGCGGCCACCGCGCTTGGGCCCGGCGCGCAAGGTGCTCTGCAGGCTGGTCTTGGCGGCCGCCGCGGCCATCGCGCGCGCGCGCCGGGGCGAAGCCTCGTCGGTCGTCCGTGTCGTCGGAGCGACTTCTTGGAATTCGGCGATGAATCGCTTCACCTGCGGGTATACCGACCCGCGCCAGCGCTGGCCGCTGAAGATGCCGTAGTGTCCGGCCCCCTCGGCCAGGTAGTGGCGCCGCCGCTCAGCCGGCACGCTGCTGCACAGCCGGTGCACTGCCTCGGTCTGGCCCAGACCGGAAATGTCATCGAACTCGCCTTCCACCGACAGCAGTGCGGTGGTTTTGATGTCCTGCGGGCGCACCCGCTCGGGCTTGCCTTCGGCATCGCGCACGTCCCAGGTTCCGTTCATCAGGCGGAATTCCTGGAACACCACCTCGATTGTTTCGAGATAGTAGTTCGCGTCCATGTCGAGTACCGCGTTGTACTCGTCGTAGAACCGGCGATGGGCTTCGGTGCTGACGTCGTCGCCCTTGAGCAGGTCGCGGAAGTAGTCGTAATGGCTGCGCGCGTGGTTGCTCGGATTCATCGCGACGAATCCCGCGTACTGCAGAAATCCGGGGTACACCGGCCGCCCCGCGCCGGGGAAGTTCGGCGGCACGCGGTGGATCACGTTGTTCTTGAACCAGTTGTGGCTCTTGTTCGTCGCCAGGTTGTTGACCGTGGTGGGCGCGCAGCGCGCGTCGATCGGGCCGCCCATCATCGTCATCGTCAGCGGCGTGGCCTCGCCGTGCGTGGCCATCAGTGACACCGCGGCGAGCACCGGCACCGTCGGCTGGCACACGCTGATCACGTGGCAGTTGCCGTAGTGGGCCTGCAGGTGACGGATGAAGTCCTGCACGTAATGCACATAGTCGTCCAGATGGAAGTCCCCGTCGGCGAGCGGCACCAGGCGGGCATTCTTCCAGTCGGTGATGTAGACCTTGTGGTCGCGCAGCATCGCCTTGACCGTGTCGCGCAGCAGCGTCGCGTGGTGCCCCGACAGCGGCGCGACGATCAGCACGACCGGCTGGCTCTTGAGTTCGGCCAGCGTCGCCGCATCGTCGGTGAAGCGCTTGAAGCGGCGCAACTCGCAGAATGGCTTGTCGATCTCGACGCGCTCGTGGATCGCGACCTCGACCCCGTCGACCATCACGGTCTGGATGCCGAACTCCGGCTTTTCGTAGTCCTTGCCGAGCCGGTGCAGCAGACTGAAACTCGCGGACAGGCGTTGCGCATACGGCGTCTGGCCGAACGGGGACAGCGGATTGCCGTACATCTTGGCCGCCGCGTGCGCGAAGTCCGCAAAAGGTTCCATCAGCGAACGCTGGGTTTCATAGATTTGATACATCATCATCAGACGCCCACCTTGGGAGACATGTTGCAATGCAATATAGCAGTTGCAGCATCGGATTTCATGGGGGGATGCCCCTGAAATCCCGCGCAAGCGTGTCTATATTGCAGACATGTCTCTTTCACGCCGCGATCCCGGGCGTGGTGTCACATAGGTGTCAGCCTGGCACCGCCATGCGGACGCGCCCAATCGCTCGGATCCGCCCCGATGCCGCATTCTCGTGTCGCGCGGGGCGTCCCGCCTGCTACGGCTTCGCCGGACGCGGATCGCTCCACAGCAGGCCGCCGCTGGCCCAGTCCTGCTTCTTGATATCGAAGAACAGGATGTCGACGCTGTCGGCGGAACCGCCCAGCGTCTGCACCGTGGCCTCGGTGACGGCCTTTGCGAACGCGCGCTTTTGCTCGACGGTGCGGCCTTCGAAGAGTTCGACGCGGATGGTTGGCATGGTGATCTCCTTCGCGGTGGTCAGTCTTTGTAGTCGGGGTCGGTGGCTTCCAGGCCGCCCAGCAGCGCCGGCCATTCGTCGATGCCGTCGGGCGTGCGGCCGCCGTCGGTCCACTGCTCCCAGGTGCGCATCGCGACGGCGTCGTCGACCAGCAGCGGCGCGCCGCCGGTGGCCGCCATCGCTGCGAGCTGGATCTGCGCCGCGCGCTCGAGCAGGTGCATCAACACGAACGCTTCGGCGATGCTGCGCCCGACGGTCAGCACGCCGTGATTGTCCAGGATCAGTCCGTCGAGCGACCCCAGCGCCGAAACCAGCCGCGCGCGCTCCGCCGCGTCGAAGGCCAGGCCCTCGTAGCGGTGTCGTCCCAGCCGGCGGTACAGGCGAAGCGCCGGCTGGGAGCAGGGCAGCAACCCCTGTGGCAGCGCGGCGAGCGTCTGGCCCGACAGCGTGTGCAGGTGCATCACGCAGAGCGCGTCCGCACGCGCGGCATGCACGCAGCCATGGATCGCGAAGCCGCTGGGATTCACGCGCGCCGTCGAGCCGTCGACCACGCGGCCCTGCACGTCGACCTTGACCAGGCTGGACGCGGTGATTTCGTCGAAACGCAGACCGAAGCGGTTGATCAGGTAGACCCCGGGCTCGTCGGGGATTGCTGCCGAGACATGGGTCCAGACGATGTCGTCCCAGCCGCGGCGCGCGGCCAACCGGTACGCCGCCGCCAGATCCCGGCGCAGTTCGCTCTCGGTCCGGCTCATCACCATGCGGCGCGCTCGCGTCAGACGGCGGCGATCCGCATCAGGTTGGTCGTGCCTGGCGTGCCGAACGGAACCCCGGCGATCACGACAATCATCTGGCCCGGCTCGGCAAAGCGTTCGCGCCGTGCCACCGTGCAGGCGACCTCGGCCATCTGATCCACGTCGGCCACGTCATCGGTGCAGACCGAATGCACGCCCCAGGCCAACGCGAGCCGGCGCGCGGTCGCGAGCCGGGGGGTGAGGCTGAGGATCGGCGACTCGGGCCGCTCGCGCGCGGCGCGCAGGCTGGTATGGCCCGACATCGTGTAGCAGACGATCGCCGCCGCGTGCAGCAGCCCGACCGCGCGGCGCATCGCGCAGCACACGGCTTCGGCGACATCGTCGCTCGGGCGCGCCGATGCATGCGAGGCATCGATCAGCTGGCGGTACAGCGGATCGGCTTCGACCTGCTCGATGATGCGGTTCATCATGTCGACCGCCTCGACCGGATGGCGTCCCGAGGCCGACTCGGCCGACAGCATCACCGCATCGGCGCCGTCGTAGATCGCGGTCGCGACGTCGGATGCTTCGGCGCGCGTCGGCACCGGCGCCTCGACCATCGATTCGAGCATCTGCGTCGCGACGATCACCGGTTTGCCCAGGCGCCGGCAACTGCGCACGATGCGCTTCTGGATCGCCGGCACGCGCTCGGCCGGCAGTTCGACGCCGAGGTCGCCGCGCGCGACCATCACCGCATCGGACAGCGCGACGACTTCGTCGAGCCGCTCTACCGCCGACGGCTTCTCGAGCTTGGAGATGATGCCGGCACGTTCGCCTATCAGCGCGCGCGCCTGTGCGACGTCTTCCGGCCGTTGCACGAACGACAGCGCCACCCAGTCGACCCCGAGTTCCAGCGCCAGATCCAGGTCGCGCCGATCCTTCGCTGTCAGCGCCGAGATCGGCAGCACCACGCCGGGCACGTTCACGCCTTTGCGCTCCGACAGCTTGCCGCCGACGACGACCCGGGTCTCGGCGAAATCGGCGCCGCAGCGCTCGACCTTCAGGCGCAGCCGGCCGTCGTCGAGCAGAAGTTCGGCGCCCGGCACCAGCGCAGCGAAAATTTCCGGATGTGGCAGGCCGGCTCGCCGGACATTGCCGGGAGCCGGATCGAGGTCGAGCCGGAACGCCGCGCCCTCGGCCAGCAGCACCGGGCCGTCGGCGAAGGTGCCGACGCGCAGCTTCGGGCCCTGCAGATCGGCCAGCACGGCGATCGGGCGGTTCGTGTCCTGCTCGAGTTCGCGCAGGATAGCAAGCCGTGCCCGGTGGTCGTCAGCGCTGCCGTGGCTGAAGTTGAGCCGGAACACGTCGACGCCGGCCAGGAACAGGCGACGGATCGTGTCCTTGTCCGAACTGGCCGGCCCGAGCGTGGCAACGATCTTCGCGTTTCGGGTTCTTCTCATTGTGTTGGCTCCTCGGTCACCCTCTCGTTGTTCGATCTGCAGCGCGCCACGGCTACGGTGATTCGATCAGCAGCGCGCGAAAGTCGTTGACGTTGGTGCGCGTGGGCCCGGTGATCACCGAGTCGCCCAGCGCCTGGAAAAAGCCATGACCGTCGTTGTTGTCCAGTGCGTCCTTTGGGGGCAGGCCTTTGGCCCAGGCGCGTTCGAGCGTGGTCGGATCGATCAACGCGCCGGCAATGTCTTCCGCGCCATCGACACCGTCGGTGTCGCATCCGATGCCATAGATCCGCGCTTGGCCGTCGAGGGTGATCGCGGACGACAACAGGCACTCCACGTTGCGCCCGCCACGACCCTTGCCGCGCACGGTGACGGTGGTTTCACCGCCCGACAGCAGCACGCAGGGCGTCGGCACCGGTTGCTCGTGGCGCGCCACCTGTAGCGCCATGCCCGCCAACACCTTGCCCACATCGCGCGCCTCGCCTTCGAGCGAGTCGCCCAGGATGTACGGTGTGACACCAGCCTGACGCGCCACCCCGGCAGCGGCTTCGAGCGCCAGCTGGGGGGCAGCGATGATGCGCACCTCGTTGCCGGCCAGGCGTGCGTCGCCTGGCTTGATGGATTCGCCTTGACCGCTTTCGAGCAGCGCACGCACCGGCGCTGGCACGTCGATGCCATAGCGCTTGATGACCGCCAGCGCGTCGGCGCAGGTGGTGGGGTCGGGTACGGTGGGGCCGGACGCGATGTCGATCGGGTTATCGCCCGGCACGTCGGAAATCAGCAGCGTGAGCACGCGCGCCGGGTGGCAGGCCGCCGCCAGGCGCCCGCCCTTGATGCCCGACAGATGGCGACGTACGCAGTTCATTTCGCTGATCGTCGCGCCGGATTTGAGCAACGCGCGATTCACGTCCTGCTTGTGCTCGAGTGTCAGGCCTGGGCCGGGCAACGGCGCGAGCGCCGAGCCACCGCCGGAAATCAGGCACAGCACGAGGTCCTGAGGAGTGAGCCCCTTCACCACTTCCAGCAGGCGCTTGGCGGCCGCCAGTCCTGCGGCGTCGGGTACGGGATGCGCCGCTTCGACGATCTCGATGCGCTTGCAGGGCGCGCCGTAGCCGTAGCGGGTCACGACCAGGCCGGACAGCGGCCCCTTCCAGCTTTCTTCGACAGCCTGTGCCATCGCCGCCGAGGCCTTGCCGGCGCCGATGACGATGAGCCGGCCACTGCCCAGTTGCTCGGGCGTCGGCAGGTTGGGCGGAATGCACAGCGCCGGCTGGGCACTGGCCACGGCGGCATCGAACATCTGCCGCAGCAGGGTGCGTGCGGCGCTGTCGCTCGGGGTCGGGTTCATCGCAGGCCCCCTTGGCAGGTGGTGGTTAGCCGGCCTTCTGGCCGATTTCGAAATTGGACAGCTTCTCGAGTGCGCGCACCATGCCGGAGTGGTCCCAAGCCGCGCCGCCATTCGCGACGCAGCCGCTGAACAGTTGCTGCGCGGTACCGGTGGCCGGTAGCGCGAGGCCGAGCTGGCGCGCGGCGGTCAGCGCCAGATTCAGGTCCTTCTGGTGCAGCGCGATGCGAAAGCCCGGATCGAAGGTGCGCTTGATCATGCGCTCGCCGAGGATGTCCAGAATGCGCGAGGTCGCGAGGCCGCCCATCAGCGCCTGGCGAACCTTCGCCGGGTCGGCGCCGGCCTTTGCCGCGAACAGCAAGCCTTCCGCGACCGCATTGATGGTGAGCGCGACCACGATCTGGTTCGCCACCTTGCAGGTCTGCCCGTCGCCGGTGCCGCCGACCAGCGTGATGTTTTTGCCCATCAGCTCGAGTACCGGCTTGACGCGGTCGAACACCGCCTGCTTGCCGCCGCACATGATCGACAGCGCGGCATTCTTCGCGCCGACGTCGCCACCCGAGACCGGCGCGTCGATGTAGTCGCAGCCGAGGTCCTCGATTTTCTTTGCGTATTCCTTGGTCTCGACCGGGGAGATCGACGACATGTCGACCACCACCTTGCCCTTGGACAGGCCTTGCGCGACGCCGTTCTCGCTGAACAGCACCTTGCCGACATCCGGCGTGTCAGGGACCATCGTGATGATGATGTCGGACTGCTGCGCCACCTCCTTGGCATTCGCGCAGGCCTTGCCGCCGGCGGCCAGCAGATCCTTCGGAACGCTTGGCAGGCTGAACAAATGGAGCTGGTGACCGCCCTTGATCAGATGGCCCGCCATCGGCGTTCCCATGATGCCCAGGCCGATGAAGCCGATGTTCAGAGATGAAGTGCTCATGTCTTGTCTTCCTTGGTTCGATCGAGGTGTGATGCTTATTTCATCAGTTGCTGACGCCAGCCCAGACCCGCCTGCGTGGTCGTCGCAGGCTTGTATTCGCAACCGATCCAGCCGGCGTAACCGATCTGGTCCAGATGCCTAAACAGGAACGCGTAGTTGATTTCGCCGGTGCCCGGCTCGTTGCGGCCGGGGTTGTCGGCCAGCTGCACGTGGGCGATGCGCGGCAAGTACTTTTGCATCGTCGCGGCGAGTTCGCCTTCCATGCGCTGCATGTGGTAGATGTCGTACTGCAGGTAGGCGTTGTCCGAGCCGACTTCATCGAGCACAGACAGCGTCTGCGCGCTGCCGTGCAGGTAAAAGCCCGGGATGTCGAGGGTGTTGATCGGCTCGACCAGCAGCTTGAGACCGACCTTCTTCAGCTCAATCGCGGCAAAGCGCAGGTTCTCCACCAGGGTCTTGCGCAATTGCGCGTCCGGCACCCCTGCGGGGGCCTTGCCGACCAGGCAGTTGAGTTGGCCGACGCCCAGTGCCTTCGCGTAGGTGATGGCCTGCGCCACCCCCTCACGAAACTCGCCGGTGCGATCCGGATGGCAGGCAATGCCGCGCTCGCCGCCGTCCCAGTTGCCTGCCGGCAGGTTGTGCAGCACCAGTTGCAGGCCATTGGCGTCGAGGCGCTGGCGGATGTCCTCGGCCTTGAAGGCATACGGGAACAGAAACTCCACTGCCTTGAAGCCATCCCGCGCGGCCAGCGCGAAGCGGTCGAGGAACGGCGCCTCGCTGTAGAGCATCGTCAGGTTGGCGGCAAGTTTGGGCATCGGTGAAAACTCCTTGTCAGTGGCGATGGGTCAATCCAGCATGGAGACGGCAGTGGCCGTGGGCACGTCGCCCTTGCCAGACGCCAGTTCCTCGAACTCGGTGACATTGTCGATCTCCGTGCCCATGGAGATGTTGGTCACGCGCTCGAGGATCATCTCGATCACCACCGGCACCTGGAATTCGGCCATCAGCTTCTCTGCCTGCTTGATCGCCGGCGCGATCTCGTCGGGCGAGTGCACGCGGATGGCCTTGCAGCCCATGCCTTCGGTAACCTTGACGATGTCCATGCCGTAGCCCTGCACCTCGGGCGAGTTGACGTTGTCGTAGGCCAGCTGAACGCAGTAGTCCATCGAGAAGCCGCGCTGGCTCTGGCGGATCAGGCCCAGGTAGCTGTTATTGACCACGATGTGGATGTAGGGCAGCTTGAATTGCGCGCCCACGGCCAGCTCTTCAATGAGGAACTGGAAGTCGTAGTCCCCCGAGAGCGCGACGATCTTGCGCTTGGGGTCGGCCACGCGCACGCCAAGAGCCGCCGGCAGCGTCCAGCCGAGCGGGCCGGCCTGGCCTGCATTGATCCAGTGGCGCGGCTTGTACACGTGCAGGAACTGACCGCCGGCGATTTGCGACAGGCCAATGACCGAGACGTAGCAGGTGTCCTTGTCGAAGGCATTGTTCATGCACTGGTAGACGCGCTGCGGCTTCATCGGCACGTTGTCGTAATTGGTCTTGCGCAGGTACTGGATGTCCTTCTTGCGGCCCTGGCATTCGGCAGCCCAGGCCGAGAAGTCGCGCAGCTTGCCGGCCTTCTTCCACTCTTTGGCCACTTCAACGAAAAGTTGCAGCGCAGCCTTGGCGTCGGAGACGATGCCAAGCTCCGGTGTGAAGATGCGGCCGATCTGCGTGGGCTCGATGTCCACGTGCACGAAGCGGCGACCCTTGCAATACACCTCGGGCGAGCCGGTGTGGCGATTCGCCCAGCGGTTGCCCATGCCCAGCACGAAGTCGCTGGCCAGCAGGTTGGCGTTGCCGTAGCGCTGCGAGGTCTGCAGGCCGACCATGCCGGCTTGCAGCGGGTGGTCGTCGGCAATCGCGCCCCAGCCCATCAGGGTGGGAATCACGGGCACGCGCAGCACCTCGGCCAACTCGACCAGCAGTTCGGACGCGTCGGCGTTGATGACGCCGCCGCCGGCCACGATCAGCGGTTTCGCGCACTCGTTCATGATGGCCAGCGCGCGCTCGACCTGCTTGCGCGTGGCCGTGGGCTTGTACACCGCCAGCGGCTCGTAGGTGTCGATGTCGAACTCGATCTCGGCCATCTGCACGTCGAACGGCAGGTCGATCAGCACCGGGCCGGGGCGGCCCGAACGCATCAGGTGAAAGGCCTGCTGGAACACGCGCGGCACCTGCGCCGGCTCCAGCACCGTGGTGGCCATCTTGGTGACGGGTTTGGCGATGGACGCAATGTCCACCGCCTGGAAGTCTTCCTTGTGAAGCTTGGCGCGCGGCGCCTGGCCGGTGACGCACAGGATGGGGATGGAGTCGGCGCTGGCCGAGTACAGCCCGGTGAGCATGTCGGTGCCGGCGGGGCCCGAGGTGCCCAGGCACACGCCGATGTTGCCGGCCACGGCACGGGTGTAGCCCTCGGCCATGTGCGAGGCCGCCTCGACGTGGCGCGCCAGCACGTGGCTGATGGTGCCGCGCTCCTTGAGCTGGGCGTAAAAAGGATTGATGGCGGCGCCGGGCACGCCGAAAGTCTGCGTGACGCCTTCCTTTTCCATCACCAGCACTGCTGCCATCGCGGCCTTCATCTTTGCCATCTGCCTATCTCCTGTGATCAATGGAACATTGCGCATGAGTGTGGCTAACCCCACCGCGTTGCGCAAGCCGAAGTTGCGCATTATGGTTATTCCAAACTGGAATTCGGACCGGATTTGTGTTTCACTTGGGCGTCATGGACCGCATCCAGGCCGTCAGGCTCTTCATCCGCGTGGTCGACCTGGGGTCGTTCAGCAAGGCCGCAGCCGACATGGGGATCGGGCAGCCGTCGGCCACCAAGCTGGTGGCCCAACTGGAAAAGCAGCTTGGCGTGCGCCTGCTGCACCGGTCGACGCACGGGGTCACGCCGACCGAGATCGGCACCTTGTACTACGAGAAGTGCCGCCTGATCGCGCACCATGTGGACGAGGCCGAGAGCGTCGCGACGCTGATGCAGTCGCAGGTGCAGGGCGGGCTGCGTATCAGTACGTCGGTGGCGTTCGGCCGGCGCGTGCTGGCGCCGCTGGTGATGCACTTCATGCAGCTGAACCCGCGGCTGCAGATTGAACTCAACTTCGAGGATCGGTACGTGAACCTGGTCGAGCAGGGCATCGACGTCGCGATCCGCATGGGGCGGCTTGCCGATTCGACTCTGGGCGCACGCTATCTTGGTGTCAACCCCTGGGTGCTGGTGGCGTCGGACGACTATCTGCAACGGCACGGCCGGCCGCGGGTGCCAGCCGACCTCGCTGGCCACGAGGCACTGATCTACAGCACCGTGCAGGGCGACGCACGCTGGCACTTCACAGGGCCCGACGGCAAGGCGGTGGCGGTGGCGGTGCGTGGGCCGCTGCGCTCTAACAGCCTGTCCACGCTGCTGACCGCAGCCGGCGCCGGCATGGGCGTGGCCGCGCTGCCATGCTATGTCGCCGACGGGGCGGTCGAGGCCGGCGAGGTGCTGCCGCTGCTGACCGACTGGGCGCTGCCGTCGCAGGAGATTCACGCGGTCTTTCCGTCACCGCAACTGGTGCCGGCCAAGGTCAGCGGCTTCGTCGCCTGGCTTCAGGGACAGTTTGGCGACCGTTGGTGGGCGGCGCGGCGAGCGCGGTGAGTCGATTGGCGTGACAGATGACGGCCTATTAGTCTTACTGGGTCACAAGAGCAGCTTTGCGCCGGCTCTGCCGCAGCAGGGGCACAGCCCGATGCGAGCAATCAGCTCGTAACTCAAGCGGTGTCGAAGTGTCGTGATCGGATGGACCACGGTCGCTGTCCGCGCAGGACTACCTCGGGGGATGTAATCCATTGGGAATGGCAGACACTTGGCGTTCGATGACTTTTTTTGCTGTCGACGGGCTTGTCGGCTTCAACTTCAGAACAACGGGCCACCGGCTACGTAGTGATGGCGGGTGACGCTCGGCCCACGTACTTCATTTGAGAACTCATTGAGCTTGGCGACAGCACCGTGAATCGTCCCGTAGTAGAAGCACCAGTGCAGGCTTGGTGCCCTCGCCCACGTCCTGAGCCGTGTCCGTGGTCACAACTTCGCCCGGCAGCAGTGTTGTCAACTAACTCAGACGCAGGGCAATCTCTGCTACGAGGAAGATGATGTCCTCCATACTGTTCACTTTGCGGAACTCGCACAGCTTCACCTAGCTGCGATGGCGGTGAAGAGCCCCAAGGCTGAAACGACAATCAACAAGTTGAGTACGAGCCGCTTCTGCCCGTCTGAAGGCGTAGTGCCGAACGCCCGCGCGCCAAAGCGCATGCCGACGAACATGGTCGGCCACAGCAGCATGATCCAGCGCAGCGTATCGGGCCCAAGTAGCCGCGAAGGCTTCGAGCCTGGCATGACCGTCAGTGCGAAACTCCACAAGAGCGCATAGAGACTCACGTATAGCAAGAAGCTGATCATGGTGGCCCGCACTTTGTTCGACGGAAGGTGTGTGGCGATCATTAGCATCGCGGCGATCACGCCACCGCTGGCGGCAAATCCGTTCAGGAAGCCCGAGGCCGCACCTGTCACGCCGCTCAAAGTGGCGCTCTTTCGAAAATGATGGCCGTCGACGAGTCGCAACGCTGCTGCACCGCACAGTAGCCCACCGGCCACGATCAGCCGCAGTTGCTCGACCGGTACCCAAGACAATGCGGCAAGCCCGATCGGAACGAACACAGCATTGCCAATGAGAAGCGGCTTGAGCCATAGGCGGTCTACGTCCCCAGTCACGGTGCGAATCAGGCTGGCACTGGCAATTGCTTCAAGCACGAGGGTGCCGGCAACGACCGGCCCAGGCGGCACAAAAGGCGTGAGTCCAGCCACCACCAACGCGGAAAAGCCGAAGCCGGAGAAGCCGCGCACCACGCCAGCTCCCAGCGCGATGACCACCGCCAATGCCAGCAGCGCCGGCGACCACGGCCACAGCGCGCCGGTGAAAGCGATCTGCACAGTCCTTTATCTCGTCGACAGCATGAGGTCGGCGCCTTTTTCGCCGATCATGATCGAGGGAGAATTGGTGTTCGACGCCGGGAGCGTCGGCATCACAGATGAGTCGATGACGCGCA
This sequence comes from Burkholderiaceae bacterium, assembly GCA_030123545.1. NCBI lineage: Bacteria > Pseudomonadati > Pseudomonadota > Betaproteobacteria > Burkholderiales > Burkholderiaceae > Burkholderiaceae bacterium. The sequence continues at coordinate 2,034,561 of CP126124.1, forward strand.
GCGAATCGATCCCATGTACCTTGAGTTCGGCATCGACCACGGCGCCGGCGTCGGGCCCCATGCGGCAAGTGCCGACCGGATGGAACGAGGTCGATGCCGACCCCCTGATATATGCAAGCAATTCTTCGTCGCCGCTGGTTACGGCGCTTGGCCGCGTCTCGCGCACGATGAACTCGGCCAACGGCCGCTGTGCGGCCACCCGTCGCGCAAGTCGTACCGACGCCACCGCGTCGAGCTGGTCTTCCTCTTCGCTGAGGTAGCGCGGATCGATGATCGGATGCGCGTGCGGATCGGCGCTCTTGATATGTACATAGCCGCGCGAAGCGGGCCGCAACTGAAAGCAGCCGATCGAAAAGCCCGAGAACGCATCTAGCGTTGCGCCGGTCTTTCCGCCGGTTGTTTCCTCGAAGCGAGCGTTGCCGCTGAGCTGCGCGAGTTGGATTTTCACGCTTGGCCGCTGCCGCCCAAGTTCCTGGTCACGCGCCGTGCGTGCCATCGCATGGATGGTAAACGCCGGGGTAGCCATGAGGCCGCGTCGCGTAGCGATGTACTTGATGCCCATGAGGCCCTGCCGCCACACGTTGCCGACAATCTTGTTGAGCCCCACGGGCCGGTTGGCTTCAAAGGTTATGCGCGTTTGAGCGTGGTCGACGAGATTTTCGCCGACGCCGGGTGAGTCATGCACGATCGGGATGCCCAACGCCTGAAGACGCTCTGCTTGTCCAATCCCGGACAGCTCGAGCAACTGCGGAGACTTGATCGGACCGGCTGCAACAACGACCTCGCGTGCCGCCCGTGCCCGTTTCAATTGTCCGCCCTGTTCGTACTCCACGCCCACTGCGCGGCGGCCTTCCAGAAGCAAGCGCGTAGCTAGCGCTTCGCTGGCTATTTCGAGGTTGGGCAGGCGAAAGCCGTTCAGATAAGCCGTTGCGGTATCGCAGCGCTGACCGTTGCGAGTATTGAGCTGCAGGTAACCGACGCCTTCACAGCGTTCGCCGTTGTAATCGTCGTTCGCGGGGACACCCGCAACGACGCATGCGGCGCGAAAGGCGTCTGATAGCTTGTCGGGCATCTCGTCCAAGCAACTGATGTGCACTGGACCATCGCGCCCCCTCCAGCGGTCTGCACCGATCGTGGTCGATTCGAGGCGCTTGAAATAAGGCAGCACGTCCTGATAGCTCCACCCTGGGTTGCCGAGAGCGTGCCAATGGTCGTACTCCTCGGCCTCTCCGCGGACGTAGATGGTGCCGTTCACACCACTGCTGCCGCCAAACATGCGGCCGCGCGGCCAGTAGATCGTCTGTCCTGCCAGCGCGCTCTGTGCTTCGGTACGGAACGGCCAGACATAACGCTCGTCACCGACGATCTTCGCGATTCCGATCGGCGCGCGTACCCAAAAATCGCGCTCGCGCGACGCACCCGCTTCGAGCAACAGCACACGGCCGCTCTGACGCTGGGCCAAGCGCGTAGCGAGCGGTGCGCCGGCCGAACCGGCGCCGATGACGACGTAAGCAAACTGCTGGTCTTCCATGCCCACCTCAATCGAACGCGATAACGGCGCCCGGCGCGGGGGTGAAGCCCAGGTCGCCACGGGCGATCACGGCTTCGCGGCCACCATGCTCAGCGAGCAGTTCGGCCTGGCGTGCTTTGGCCTCGTGGTTCACGATTTCGGGGTCGCAGATGGCGCGCAGGCGCATCCGGCATTCTTCCAGCACGGCTTGATACTCGGGGAGTTGGGCGAGGTCGGTCAGCTCTTCCGGGTCGACCCTCAGATCGAACAGCTGGGCAGGATATCCAATGTAGTGAATGTATTTGTATCGGCCATGGCGAATCATGAATGCTCCGGTGGTCGAGCCCATGCCGTGGTATTCGACGAGCACGTTGCGATCCGGCACCTTGCCATTCGCGAGGTCGAACAACGAAGTACCTGGAAAACCATCGCGTAGCGTCGAGTCCTGTTCGCCCACGGCGTCGAGAATGAATGGATACACATCAACGTGGCTCACCGGTGTTTCGATCATGGCGCCGCGCGGAATGTCTCCGCCCGCGATGATCAACGGCACACCAGCCGTTTCTTCGAACATGGTGGACTTGCCCCACAAGCCGCGCGTACCGAGATTGTCGCCATGATCAGCGGTGTACATAACGCGTGTATCGTCGGCCAACCCGGCATCTTCAAGCGCATGCAGCACCTTGCCGACGTTCTCGTCCAGGAACGTGCACAGACCGTAGTAGCCGGCCATTGCCTTCTTCACAGTCTCGCGGTCGAAGTAGTCGTCATAGTTGAAGCTGCGCCTGTAGTCGACCAGGTAGGGGTGGTTCGGGCGTTCGGCTGGTTCGTACAGCTTGGGTAACGGTAAGTCTTGGTTGTAGTAGCGGTAGTAGTGCTCCGGCGGCGCGGTGAGCGGGAAGTGCGGACAGACGAAGCTCACGAACAGCACCCACGGCCGGTCGCTTTGGCGTTGGGCTGCTTCTCGCAACCAGATCTGCGCGCGTGCCGCGATCTCGCGGTCGTAAAACGTGTATTGGCTCTCGCCGGGGCCTGCGAACCGGGCCATCTTGTAGGCGCCTTTGCGGACAGGGAGGTCGCTTCGCACGAGGCCCATCAAGTCACCCTTGCCCTCGATGACATGCATTGGGATGATTTCCTGGCTGAAGCCGTGATCTTCCTCGGGTTTGTGGAAGTGGAGTTTGCCGATCGAGACTACTTCGTGATCGCGGTCACGCAGCTTGTGATGCCAGCTCGGGACCGCGCCGTCGTAGGCATCGGCGTTGTCCCAGTATCCGATCTGATGAATGTACTTGCCCACCGCGAATGATGCGCGCGCCGGAATGCAGACCGGACTTGTGCAGTAGGCCGCCGAGAAGCGCGTGCCGCGCGCCGCGAGCGCGTCGAGATTGGGGGTGCGCACGACGCCGTGGCCGTAGCAACCGAGCGCTTTCGGAGAGTGCTCATCGGACATGATCACTAGCAGGTTGCGGGCGGCGGCAGGCATATCTAGACTCCTTTAAGCATTGCAACTGTAGAACTATATAGGACTATAGCGCATACCGCACACAAAATCAAGTAGGTTCGCGGGCACATTCGCGCGCTCAGGGTTTACCCGTGATTGGCGCAATCGGTATGCGGTTTGGGTTGACTTTGTCCTATATAGGTCTATAGTGGAGCAAGATCGCTTGGAAAAAAAGGAAAGGACAACAGATGGATGCCCAGGTTTCAACGTTTCCCGCGACGGCCCGCCATCGCCACCACAGCAACCCCGGCGGCACGTTGACAAAGATTGCGTTTCAGGGCGTGAGCAAGCTGTACGGCGGCCACACCGGGAGTCAGACGCTTGCGCTCGATCGGCTCGACCTCGACATCAAGACCGCAGAGATCGTCACCGTACTCGGGCCGACCGGCTGCGGCAAGTCGTCCACCCTCAATCTCATCGCGGGTTTCGAGGAAGCAAGCACCGGCGTTCTGCGGCTGGACGGTGATCCGATCCGCGGCCCGGGGCCGGATCGGGCCGTAGTGTTCCAGCAACCTTCACTCTTCCCGTGGCTCAACGTGATCGACAACGTCACGCTGGGCGTTAAGTGCCGAGGTGTCCCGCGCGAACACTACAGCTCGCGTGCGGCACGGCTGCTGCAAGAAGTCGGCCTTGCCGGGTTCGAGCGCCACTACCCCTACCAGCTCTCCGGCGGCATGCAGCAGCGAGTGCAGATCGCCCGTGCCTTGGTCGCCGAGCCCAAGGTGCTGCTGCTCGACGAACCTTTCGGCGCGCTCGACTCGCAGACGCGCATCCTGATGCAGGAATTGTTGCTGCAGCTTTGGCAAGAATACAAGCCGACCATCTTCTTCATTACGCACGACGTGCCCGAGGCCATTTTCGTCGCCGATCGAGTGCTGGTAATGACGCAGCGGCCCGGGCGGGTCAAGTTGTCGGTGTCGGTGCGTGCGCCCAAGCCGCGCAGCGCGGAGTTCCTGAGCTCACCTGAATTCGTCGAGCTCCAGCGCGAACTGCTATGCGCAATTCAGGAAGAAGTCAATCCCAACCTCGTCGATCGCCGCGTCGTCGCTAGAGCGGCCTGATCGGGTCTTATCACATAGGAGACAACACGTATGTTTAGGCTCATCTCAAAGTTTCTCGCGTCGCTCGCTTCGGCCGCGTTGCTGGCATTCACTTCGAGCGCTTCGGCGCAGAGTGCACCGCTCAAGTTCAACTGGGGGTTGCCGACCGCAGACTACTACGCGATATACGTCGCCATGGACAAGGGCCTGTTCAAGGAGGCCGGCCTTGACCCGCAGTTCTTCTACTTCTCCTCGGGGGCTCCACTCTTGGCTGGGCTCAAAAGCGAAAGTCTCGATGTCATCACGACTGGTTTGGCGACGGTTTTCGCCTTGGGTCAGAACATTCCGCTCAAGCTGATCTACTGGGACCTGGACCATGCTGCTGCCGAGGGGCTTGTGGTCGATCCTAAGAGCGGGATCAAAAACTATACGGAGATCGCCAAGGCAAAAGCGATCGCTGCTCCATCGGGCACCTGTGCACAAGTGTCCATGGTGCTGATCGCCAAGAAGCTCAACATTAAGCTCAGCAGTCTCAACGTCGTCAACATTGCGCCACCGCTATACAGCAACGCGTTTGCCAGTGGTTCCATTCAGGCCGGCATCGCATGGTCACCGTATTCGAGCATGCTGTCTGCGGCAGGCTATCCGGTAGTGAGTTGGGCATCGGAATATACGCCTGATGGCGGCGTGTGTCCCGGTCTCACCAGCGTGCGTTCGAAATTTCTCACGCAGCACTCCGACCTCGGCGTGCGGCTCGTCGCCGTGTACGCCAAGGCCATGGACATGATTGCTAGGAACCCAGAGCTCGGTATTGAGGCGTTGGTGAAGCACCTCTCGGTAAGCCGCGACGTGGCTAAGGCAGTCTTCGAACGCGAGTTCTCGCGCATCCCCACACTGCAGCAGCAGGCCGACCCGACTTCGTCCTACTCGTTGACGTCGAAGGAAGGGGGATTAGCCCGTAAGTTACTCATCGCGAGCCAAGCGCTCGCCGAAGCTGGCTCGATCTCGGCCCCTCTGTCCGCGACCACCATTGCCGAATCCATCGATCCAACGCCGATCCAACGCTATCTGAAAGGGGAACGCAAGTGAATGTAGCCACTGCCACCTCGGGGCATGGAGTCGGCGCGCGGACGGGGCGGCGTCCTGTGCCGCTTGTAGCTTGGTCGATCGGCACTCTCGTCTTCCTCGCGCTGCTGTGGATCGTTGCCACTGAATCTGGTCTCGTCGGTCCGAACTACCTCCCCACCCCGCAGGCGATGGGCGCGGAGTTCGTCAACCTCGTGGAGACCGGCTACAAGGGACAGCCGCTGTGGTGGCACATCGGGATCAGCCTATTTCGTACGCTTGTAGGCTTTGTGGTCGGCGTGATGCTGGGCATTCCGCTGGGCCTTCTGAGCGGCTACAACCCCATAGCAGGCGCGATAGTCTCGCCCGTGATGGCGTTCATTAGGCCGATCCCGCCGATCGCCTTTATTCCGATGACCGTGCTGTACTTCGGCCTGGGCGAGACCGGCAAGATTGTGCTGATCGCTTTCACCGCGTTCAACTATGCGTTCGTCAGTGCACATGCTGGCGCGGTGTCAGTGCCCATCGCTTACTACCGCGCGGCTGAATCGATCGGCCTATCGAAGTCGCAGACGTTTTTTCGCGTAGTGCTGCTCGCGGCTATTCCGCAGATCTTCACAGGCTTAAAGGTTGCCATGGCACTGAGCTGGGCGGTTGTCGTAGCGGCTGAACTGGTCGGTGCGCAGGCAGGTCTCGGCTTCATGATCTCCGATGCCGCTCAATTCTTTCGTATTCCCATCGTATTCATCGGTATCGCGCTGATCGGTGTCATTGGTCTTGCGCTCAACGCCACGCTGACGTGGACCGAGAACAAGCTCGTGCACTGGAAGGGGCGTTGACCATGGAACCAGCGATTTATCCGCAGCGTCTGTCACTGCACGTGGCTGGTGAATGGCGTGGTATGGATGGGCGCGACACGCTGGCCGTCGTCAACCCAGCCACGAGCCGCGAGATCGGTCGCGTGCCGGTGGCGACCCGCGCTGACGTTGACGACGCGCTGGCCGCCGCGCACGCCGCCTTCCCGGCATGGTCGGCCATGAGTTCGTGGCAGCGCGAGGCGGTGCTTAGGCGGGCCGCGGCGCTGGTCGAGGAGCGGCGCGCGCATATGGCACAGCTCTTGACGCTGGAGAATGGTAAGCCCCTGGCCGATTCCCACATCGAACTCGACCGCGTCGTCGAGACCATTCTCTGGTGCGCCGAGGAAGGCAAGCGCGCATATGGGCGCATTCTGCCGCCACGTGCGCCGCTTCTGTCGCAGTCCACGATCAAGCGAGCCATTGGGCCGGTTGGCGCCTTCGTGCCGTGGAACTTCCCGGCGGTGCTGGCCGCGCGAAAGCTAGCGGCGGCGCTGGCGGCCGGCTGCACGGTGGTGCTCAAGTCGCCGGAAGAAACGCCTGCCGTTTGCGTCGAGCTAGTGCGTGCCTTCGTGGATGCGGGGCTACCCGAGGGCGCTGTCAATCTGCTCTGTGGCGTGCCAGCGGCGATCTCCGAACGCGTCATCGCTTCACCGATCATCCGTAAGGTCTCGTTTACGGGCTCGGTCGCCGTGGGCCGACTCCTGGCGGCACAGGCGGGCCAGCATCTGAAGCCGGCGACGATGGAACTCGGAGGTCATGCGCCGGTAGTGGTGTTCGATGACATCGACGTCGAGCGCGCCGCGCGCGCCTGTGCGGTGTTCAAGTTTCGCAATGCCGGCCAAGTCTGCTTGTCGCCGAGTCGCTTCTACGTGCATGCGAGCGTAGCCGGAGAGTTTGCCGTTCACTTTGCTCAAATCGCCAGCGAGCTCAAGGTTGGTGACGGTATGGCGAACGACACCCAGATGGGGCCGCTCAACAACGCGCGCCGACTCGAGGCTGCCGAGAAGTTCGTCGATGACGCGCGGACAAAGGGCGCTCGGGTGGCGACAGGCGGCAGCCGCATTGGGAGCGAGGGCTACTTCTTCGCCCCGACTGTGCTGACTGACGTGGCGACAAGCAGCCGCATCCTGAGCGAGGAGCCTTTTTGCCCAGTCGCGCCGATTGTCGAGTTCGAGCACTTCGATGAGGTCGTCGAGCGCGCCAACACACTCGATTTGGCGCTCGCGGCCTACGCCTTCACCAATCAGCTGAGCCGCGCGGCGGAATTCACCGAACGCATCGAGGCCGGCTGGATCGGCATTAACAGCTTCACTCCATCACTGGCCGACGCCGCGATCGGCGGCATGAAGGCGTCGGGTCTCGGGTACGAGGGCGGGCCCGAAGGCCTCGATGCGTACCTGCATGCGCGCTTCGTTAGCCAGTCCAGTCAACCTGTCTAGCTTTCTAATTTGAAGGAGATCAAACCAATGAGCGAAATCAAGCCGCTGAGCTTCCAGGGTTATAACGAGCGCGATGTGCCCGAGTCCGACGCCGAACTGACCAGCACCAATCCAGGTACGCCGATGGGCGAATTGCTGCGCCGACGTTGGCAGGCGGTCTGCTTGTCGGAAGAGCTGACTGACGTGCCGAAGGCGATCCGTATCATGGGCGAGGATCTTGTCGCCTTTCGTGACAAGAGTGGCGCAATCGGCGTCATGCATCGCCACTGTGCGCACCGTGGCGCGTCCCTCGAGTTCGGCATCATCGCTGAGCACGGCATCCGCTGCTGCTACCACGGTTGGCACTATGCCGTGGACGGTACGCTGCAGAATGCGCCTTGCGAGGCCGACCCCACGCGGCTGAAGCAGACCGTGAGCCAGGGCGCCTACCCGGCGTTCGAGCGCGACGGCTTGGTGTTCGCCTACATGGGACCTCCTGAGGAGAAGCCTCTGTTCCCCGAATTCGACACGTTCACTCAGCCCAAGGGCACGCGCATGGTGCCGTTCTCGAATATCTATCCCTGCAACTGGCTGCAGGTGTTCGAGAACATCATGGACCATATGCACACCGCAGTGCTGCACAACAAGATGGTGGCTGACGGCGTTGATGCCGCCACCGCAGACGGCGTCTCGCTCGAAGGCTTTGATGACATGCCGGTCATGCAGTGGGAAGCCACACGAAGCGGAAACGGCATCGTTTTCATCGCCACGCGCCGGCTGCCTGAAGACAAAGTGTGGGTGCGCATCACGGAGATGATCTTGCCCAACTTCCTGCAGATTGGCTCCCTGTTTCCGACAGCCGCGCGTGAACGCCACGGCACGGCTGGCTGTACACGTTGGAGCGTCCCCGTCGATGACACTCACATGGTCATCTTCGGCTACCGCCACTTCAACGACGTGGTAGATCCAGACGGGTTCGGCGACGTATCGCAGTGCGGCGTGGACAAGATCGATTTCCTGGTCGGTCAGGTCGGAAACCGACCGTACGAGGTTGCGCAACGCGCACCTGGTGATTGGGAAGCAATCTGCAGCCAGCGCCCGATCGCGGTGCACGCCAAGGAACACCCGGGTGGCTCCGACGTCGGTGTTTACATGCTGCGCAAGTTGCTGCGCGAGATGGTCCGCGGCAAGACCCAACCTGATCCGTTATACGAAAAGCTGATCGCCGAGGGCAAGCCCTTGCCGATCTATGCCCAAGACTCAATCCTACGCGCCCCCGAGCTCCCACGGGCCGAAGACCGCAAGCAGTTGCTGGCCTTGGGCAAGCAAGTGGTGGAAATCATGCGCTCGGCAGACCCTTTGCCCGCTGACCAGCGCGATGAGCACGTCCGGCGAGAGTTGGACCGCATCGACGGCGGCTTGAAGGTACGCGAAGGCGCGCCGGCCTTGGCCTGAGCTAATCCAAGCCATGTTGACCCTGCGCGTTCGATCAGTGGCCTACGAGGCCGAGGGCATCCTCTCCTTCGAGTTGGTCGATCCGGCTGGAGGCGAACTACCGCCTGTGGAGGCGGGCGCGCATTTGGATGTTCGCGTTCCCGCCGGCTTGACGCGTCGGTACTCGCTGTGCGATGCACCTTGGCAGCGTGACCACTGGCGCATCGCGGTGCTCGACGCCCCGAATGGTCGCGGCGGGTCGCGCGCGATGCACCAGCAGGTGCGTCCCGGTCAATTGCTGGATGTCACCGGTCCGCACAACTTCTTCCCACTCGCGTCTAGCGCCAAGCGCTCTCTGTTACTGGCTGGCGGCATCGGCATCACGCCGGTACTGAGCATGGTCGAGCAGCTCAAGCGCGACGGGCGCGACTGGGAACTGCATTACTGTACACAGACTCCCGATCGCACGGCATTTGCGCGGCGGCTGCGGGATGACGTCGGTGCCGGCCGTGTCGTCATGCATCACGACGGGGGCGACCATCGCCGTGGACTTGACATCGCTGCCCTGCTGGCGCGCTTCGAGCCCGGCACCCATCTGTACTATTGCGGACCGGCGGGATTCATGAACGCCGTGCAGGCGGCCACGGCGCACTGGCCCAAGGACAATATGCACTTCGAGTTCTTCGGCGCGGAGCCCAGAGCGCCGGCGGGTGCGCAGGCAGTGGCGGGCGATTCGGGCGGACAGGTCGTGCTGCAACGATCAGGACGCACGTTGACGGTTCAGCCGGACCAGACCATCTTGCAGGCGCTGCGCGCGGCTGGAGTGGACTGCCCCTCATCATGCGAGTCAGGCATGTGCGGTACTTGCGCCGTGACGTATCTCGGCGGCGCGCCGGTACACAACGACTATGTGCTCAGCGATGAGGACCGGGCACATACGGTACTCGTGTGCTGTGCCAAGGTTGGGGCCGAACCCTTGGTGCTGAACCTCTGAACAGCACGGAGATCAGCCGGGCAGATTATGAAAACTTGGCGGACAGTAGATCGGAGGGCCGCTTGAACGACCGCGCAAACCATTTGGAAATCTTCGCCGAGCTTCGAAAGCCGGACCGTTCCGGTTTGCCGAAGTATCAGCGTCTGTCGAACGTGATTGTCAATGCGATTCGACGCGGCGTTTGGCGGCCAGGCGATCGGCTGCCGGCAGAAGAGGAACTCACCGGTCTCACCCCCTATAGCCTGGGTACGGTTCAGCGCGCGCTGCGCGACCTGGCCGACCAGCGGCTCGTTGTGCGAGAGCACGGGCTGGGCAGCTTCGTCGCGGAGAAGCAGCGTCGGCTGCAGGATCCTTGGCATTGCCGCTTCGTTGGCGACGACGGCGTCACTGTGCTGCCTATCTATTCGAAGGCGATTCAGCGTTCGGCGGTCGAAGGCGAGGGGTCGTGGTCAAACTATCTGGGCGCCGGTCGAGAAGTAATGCGTCTAGACCGCACGATCAACATCAACGAAGAGTTCCAGATCATCAGCCGCTTCTATGCCGACAGGAATCTGCTCAAGCGCCTCTGGGAGACGCCGATGAAGCAACTGCATGGCGCCAACTTCAAACACCTAATTACACGAGAGTGCCAGCTTCCGATCACGGACATCACGCACTTTGTGCGCTACGAGCGCTTCGACGACGAAATCTGCGGTGCGCTGGAGCTGAAGCCCAAGAGCGGTGGGCTATTCATGTATGCAGTGGCGCACAGCGGGCGCAACGTGATTGTGTACTACCAGGAGTTCTTCATCCCGCCGAACAAGCGCTCGCTGCAGTTCCCCGAACAAGCGATGTCCGGCGCGGACAGTTGAGGCGCAGTGTCGATTTCTTTCATGCATAGCAATATGGCGTCGCCCGTAATCGTATCCCTGGACGGTAAGCCGATCCGCATCGTCGTACCATTCGCGCGTGGCGGCGTTATGGACGTTGTGGCTCGCATGGTCCGCCCGCACCTGGAGGCACAGCTGCTCGCGCCCGTGACAGTCGAGAACATTCTTGGGGCTGGCGGCGCGAACGGGGCTTGGCATTGCGCCAATGCTGCGCCTGACGGCTGCACTCTTCTTATGGGAAGCTCAGCCGAGCTGGCCATCTTGCCATCGATAGTCAAGAATCTGCGCTATGACCCGACACAGGCTTTTGCGCCAATCGGCCTCGTCACCGTCGCGCCGCTGCTTATCGTGGCTAGCAGTGATAGTGGCTTCACTTCGCTCGAGCAGGTCATCGCCACCGCAAGGGCGACCGGCCGGGAGATCAGCTATGCCACCGCGGGCCTTGGTACGCCGCAGCACATCACCGGCGAGTGGCTGCGGCACCTGACGGGTGCGCCCTTCGTGAGCGTGGGCTACGACGGCGGTGCGCCAGCCGTGGCGGACGTCGTGCGCGGCAAGGTCACCCTCGCCATTACAGCGTTGCCGCCCGTGTTCGCCCATATCCGCTCGGGGGCCGTGATACCGTTGGCGGTGACCTCACCGCACCGCATTGCGTTGGCGGGCAGCGTGCCTACGGTGGCCGAATGCGGCTATCCCGAATTCGATACGTCAATTTGGGCTGGTCTGATGGCGCCGATCGCTACACCGGCGCCGGTCGTAGCGCGCCTGAGTGAAGCTTTGAACCGTGTGCTGGAGGAGAGCAGCATCCGCTTGAGCCTGGCCGAATACGGTGCGTCATGCATTCCTGGTACTCCGAGCAAACTGACCGCGCACATCCGCACCGATATCGCACGGTACCGCAAGCTGGTCGACACCGCGCGTATCGAACCGAGGTCTACTGGCGCGGATGCATTGCATAGCGCCACCGTGTTGTCAGTCACCTCCAGCCAAGAGGGAGTCCCGGTGCACCTGCCAGTAATGACTGGCCCCGCCAAAATTGCCTTTAGAGGCGTGAAAAAACTCTATCCGTCCAAAGCGTCAAGCCAAGAGCCCACGCTGGCGCTCGATCGCATGGACGTCGAGATTCGCACCTCGGAAATTGTTTCCGTGCTCGGGCCGACAGGCTGCGGCAAGTCTTCAACGCTAAACCTGATCGCCGGATTCGAGACACCGAGCGCCGGCTCCATCTTTGTGGACAAAGAGGAAGTTTGTGGGCCGTCGCCGGACCGTGCTGTGGTATTCCAACAAGCGGCGCTGTTTCCATGGCTGTCGGTATTTGACAACATCGTGCTCGGCGTCAAGTGCCGCGGCGTGCCGCGCCAAGACTACGTGCCGCGCGCAGAACGGCTTATCAAGGAAGTGGGCTTGGGTGGGTTCGAGAAGCACTATCCGTATCAGCTCTCCGGCGGCATGCAGCAACGTGTGCAGATCGCCCGGGCGCTCTTAGCCGAGCCGCAAGTGTTGCTGATGGATGAACCCTTCGGAGCTCTTGATTCGCAGACGCGCATTCTGATGCAGGAGCTACTGCTGCAACTGTGGCTCGAACATCTTCCGACGGTATTCTTTATCACGCACGACGTGGCCGAGGCGATCTTCATCTCCGATCGCATCCTATTGATGACACGCCGGCCTGGCCGCGTGAAACTCGAGGTTGAAGTGAAGGCACCAAAACCGCGCAATGCGGACTTTTTGACGAGTCCGGAGTTTGTCGAACTGCAGCGCAAGCTTCTGCACGCGATGCAGGAAGAAGTGACCTCTTCGCGTGCTGCGTTCGTGGCGATTGTGTAGCCGCGCTTAACACACAGGGAACGATGGCGACGCTCGAGGCGAGCGGCAGCAGATTCTGCTTGCGGCGCTGCGCCTTTGATCTGCAGCAGGGCCCCTCGCGGCAGTATCAGGTCACTTAGTATTAGTACGCCCGAGATGAGATCTCCGCAGCGGATCGTTGCTTTTCGATCGCCACGCGCTAGTTCGACTGCCATAGTGGTCTTCAGCGCCGCTTCATCTTCAATTTGATTGGACTTGCTTGTACGCTGAACATATCTCGTAACATTGCGGGCCGACCTGTGCTTGGCTTGGGCACGTTTTTGTTTGCATTGATCGATGAACACGCCAGCTACTGAACCCGCTGACATCGCCCGGCAACCTCCATCGCAGACCGGCAGGTTGGCGCGCGCGGACCGCCAGGCCGAGGTGGTCGCGCGGCTGCGGCGGGTGCTGCCGGAAGGCGGGTTGCTGTGGGTGCCGGAAGACACGACGCCATACGAATGCGACGGCCTGACCGCGTACCGCGAGCGCCCGCTGGCGGTCGCATTGCCGGAGACCTACGCGCAGGTGCAGGCGGTGCTGCGCGCCTGTCATGCACTCAGCGTGCCGGTGGTGTCGCGTGGCGCCGGCACCGGGCTGTCCGGCGGCGCGATGCCGCACGCAGGCGGCGTGACGTTGAGTCTGGCCCGGCTGAACAAGGTCCTGAAGATCGATCCGCTGGGTTGCACCGCGGTGGTTCAGGCCGGCGTGCGCAACTTGGCGATATCGGAGGCGGCGGCGCCGTACGGTCTGTATTACGCGCCCGATCCGTCGAGCCAGATCGCCTGCACCATCGGCGGCAACGTCGCGGAGAACTCCGGCGGCGTGCATTGCCTCAAGTACGGGCTGACGCTGCACAACGTGCGAAAAATCCGCGGCTTCACCATCGACGGCGAGGCGATCGAGTTTGGCAGCGATGCGCTGGACGCGGCCGGCCTCGATCTGCTCTGCGTCGTTGTCGGCTCCGAGGGCATGCTGGCGGTGGTGACCGAGGTCACGGTGCGGCTCGTTCCGCTGCCCGCCGCAGCGCGCTGCATCATGGCCAGCTTCGGCGAACTGCACAAGGCCTGCGCTGCGGTCGCGGCGGTGATCGCGGCCGGCATCATTCCGGCCGGCCTCGAGATGATGGACCGGCCGATGACCGCGGCGGTGGAGGGCTTCGTGCACGCTGGCTACGACCTGTCGGCCGAGGCGATCCTGCTGTGCGAGAGCGACGGCACGGCGGACGAGGTGGAAGAGGAGATCGCGCACATGCGCGAGGTGCTCGAGCAAAGCGGTGCGACCGCGATCGCGGTCAGTTCGGACGAGGCCGAGCGGCTGCGCTTCTGGAGCGGCCGCAAGAATGCGTTTCCGGCGAGCGGGCGCATCAGCCCGGACTACATGTGCCTGGATTCGACGATCCCGCGCCGGCGCCTCGCGGACATGCTGCTCGCTATTCAACAGATGGAGAAGAAATACGGCCTGCGCTGCTGCAACGTGTTCCACGCCGGCGACGGCAACCTGCATCCGCTGGTCCTGTTCGACGCGAACGACCCCGACCAGCTGCACCGCTGCGAGCTGTTCGGCGCGGACATTCTGGAGACCAGTGTCGCGATGGGCGGCACCGTGACCGGCGAACACGGTGTCGGCGTGGAGAAGCTCAACAGCATGTGCGTGCAGTTCAACGCGGCCGAACGCGAGCAGATGTTCGGCGTCAAGCGCGCGTTCGACCCGCCCGGGCTGCTCAACCCCGGCAAGGCGATTCCGACGCTGCCGCGCTGTGCCGAGTACGGCAAGATGACGGTGCGCCGCGGGCTGCTGCCGTTTCCCGATTTGCCGAGATTCTGATGGATGCGCCGCGGCAGACCCGCGATCCGGCGCTGCTGCGCCTGGTGGACCAGGTGCGCACCGCGAGCGAGGCGGGCACCGCGCTGGAGATTCGCGGCGGCAGCACCAAGCGGTTCTACGGCAGTACACCGCATGGCGAGCCGCTCGATACCTGCGCGCTGGCCGGCATCAGCAGTTATGAGCCGACCGAATTGGTGGTGACGGCCCGAGCCGGCACGCTGCTGGCGGAACTGGAAGCGACCCTGGCGACACACGGGCAATGGCTTGCCTTCGAGCCGCCCCGTTTCGAGTCGGGCAGCACGATCGGCGGCGCTGTCGCGGCAGGCCTGTCGGGGCCGTCGCGCGCCGGCGTTGGGGCGCTGCGGGATTTCGTGCTGGGCGTCACGCTGCTCAACGGCCGCGGCGAGGTGCTGACTTTCGGCGGCCAGGTGATGAAGAACGTGGCGGGCTATGACGTCGCGCGGCTGATGGCCGGCTCACTCGGCGTGCTGGCCGTGATCTGCGAGGTTTCGCTGAAGGTGCTGCCGCTGCCGCCGGCGCGGACCACGCTGGCTCTCGACGTTGATGAGGGGCAGGCGCTGAATCGGCTGGCAGGCTGGGCGAGCAAGCCGCTGCCGATCAATGCCAGTGCGTGGCATGCGGGGCGCCTTTATCTGCGCCTGGCCGGCGCCGCCGCCGCGGTGCGGGCGGCGCGCGCGGCGATCGGCGGCGAAGAGCTTGCGCCCGACACGGCGCACGAGGGGTGGAGTGCGGTCCGTGATCACCGACACCCGTTTTTCGTGCTCGACCCGGCGGATCTGGGCCGTGGCGAATGCCTGTGGCGGTTGTCGGTGCCGAGCACCGCTCCCGCGCTGGGTCTGGCTGGCGAGAGTTTCATCGAATGGGGCGGGGCGCAGCGCTGGCTGCGTACCGCGGCCGCGGCGTCGCAGGTGCGTGCGGCCGCCGCGCGGGTCGGCGGCCATGCAGTGCTGCTGCGAGGCGCCGACAAATCGCAGGGCGTGTTCGCGCCATTGCCTGAGCCGCTGATGCGGATTCACCGCGGGCTCAAGCGCTCGTTCGATCCGGCCGGTATCTTCAACCCGGGGCGGATGTATCCCGGCCTTTGACCGTCGTCACATGCAAACCCAGTTGGCTCCGGCATTCAGCAACACCCGCGAAGGTGAGGTGGCCGAGGCCATCTTGCGCAAGTGCGTGCACTGCGGCTTTTGTACCGCGACCTGCCCGACCTACCAGCTGCTTGGCGACGAGCTCGACGGGCCACGCGGGCGCATCTACCTGATGAAGCAGGTTCTAGAGGGCGCGACGCCGACGCGCAGGACGCAGTTGCACCTGGATCGCTGCCTGACCTGCCGCAACTGCGAAACGACCTGCCCGTCGGGCGTGGAATACGGACGCCTGGTCGAGATCGGCCGCAACATCGTCGAGCAGCGCGTGCGGCGGCCGCTCGGCGAGAAGCTGATGCGCTGGCTACTGAAGGAAGGGCTGACCTCGCCGCTGTTCGCCCCGGCGCTGAAGCTCGGCCAGCGGGTGCGGCCCTGGTTGCCGGCGGTGTTGAAGAGCAAGGTGCCTGGGCCCACGTCCAACGACGCCCGCGGCTGGCCGACACGCAGGCATGATCGCAAGATGCTGATGCTCACCGGCTGCGTACAGCCGGCGCTGATGCCGAACGTGAACCGCGCGACCGCGCGTGTGCTCGATGCGGCCGGCATCCAGACCGTGGTGGCACGTGGCGCAGGCTGCTGCGGTGCGCTGCGCACTCACCTGAACGACCACGCCGGCGGCCTGTCCGACATGCGGCGCAACATCGACGCCTGGTGGCCGATGGTGGAGGCCGGCAAGGTCGAAGCGATCGTGATGAACGCTTCGGGCTGCGGCGTGATGGTGAAGGAATACGGACAGGCGCTGGCGCACGACCCTCAATATGCCGAGCGTGCGGCACGCGTGAGCGCGCTGACCCGCGACCTGAGTGAGTTGCTGCCGGAGCTGGCGACGCGGCTGCAGGACCGGGTCCACGCGCGCGACGCGGCGCGCCGGCTCGCGTTCCATCCGCCGTGCACGCTGCAGCACGGCCAGCAGCTGCGCGGCGCGGTGGAGGCGGGCCTCCGGTCGTTCGGCTTCGAGGTGACGCTGCCCGTCGAGAGTCATCTTTGCTGTGGCTCGGCCGGCACTTATTCGGTGCTGGAACCCACTCTCGCCTACCGGCTGCGTGACCGCAAGCTCGGGCATCTGGCGGCGATCGAGCCGCAGTGCATCGTGTCGGCGAACATCGGCTGCATCCAGCATCTGCAGGCCGGCACCGACACGCCTGTGCGGCACTGGGTCGAGGTGCTGGACGAGGCCTTGGCAGCGTCCCCGTAGCCGGTTGGCCGACCGGCGGCGCATGCGGAGTCTGCGCGGCGCCGATAAACTGGCGAGAGGCGAAGCAAGCCGCTCGCGCCTCAATGCAGACGGAGACGACCATGAACGCAGACACCACGGCGCAGCCTGCACTGGCTGGCTTGAGCCCGTCCGATCGCATGCCGGTGCTGTTCGTCGGCCACGGCAGTCCAATGAATGCGATCGAGGACAACGCGTATCGGCGCAGCTGGCAGACGCTAGGGACGCAATTCGGCACCCGCTGGCCGCGCCCGCAGCTGATCCTGTGCATTTCCGCGCATTGGCTCACCGCGGATTGGTGGCTGACCGGCATGGCAAAGCCGAAGACGATTCACGACTTTGGCGGCTTTCCGCAGGAGCTGTTCGACCAGCAATACCCGGCGCCGGGGGCACCGGATGCAGCGCGGGCGATCAGCGGGCTGGTGCGCCAGCGGCAGTCGGCGCCGCTCGGGCTGGATGAGGGCGAGTGGGGACTGGACCACGGCGCCTGGTCGGTGCTCAAGCCGATGTTCCCCGATGCGGACACCCCGGTCATCCAGCTCAGCATGGATTACAGCCGCGCCCCCGAGGAACACTATGCGCTGGCGCGCCAGCTCAAGGTCCTGCGCGAGCGCGGCGTGCTGATTCTGGGCAGCGGCAACATCGTGCACAACCTGCGCGCGGCTCGCTGGGGGAACGCCAGCACCCAGGCGTATGACTGGGCGATCGAATTCGATGCCGTGACGGGTGAACACATCGCGCAGGGGCGGCTCGACGCGCTGCAGGAGTTTCAGAAACTGGGGCCGTTGGCGCAACAGGCGCACCCGACCCACGAGCACTACCTGCCGCTGCTGTACGCGGCCGGTGCGGTGGATGCGGGGGAAGCGCCGCGCTTTTTCAATACCAGCTTCCAGCTGGGGTCGATCGGGATGCGCTCGGTCATCTGGGGCTGACGCACCTCGTGCCTGCCACTGAGCGCTGTGCCTCCGGCGCCGCGTCAAGTGCGGTTTACTATCAAAAAAATAGCTTTATGTGCAGGTCACATAAGGGCTACAGCCCTAAATGACCTTGGAAATCGCGTCGCAAACGTAGCCGACGTTGCGGCTGTTGAGCGCGGCCACGCACATGCGTCCGGTGTCGGTGCCGTAGACGCCGAACTCGCTGCGAAGCCGCTGCATCTGCTGCTTCGACAAGCCCGAATAGCTGAACATGCCGATCTGTTCGGTGATGAAGCCCATGTCCTGGCGCACGCCGGCGGCCTTGAGCCCATCGACCAGCGCGCGGCGCATCGCCTTGATGCGGGTGCGCATCTCGGCCAGTTCGCCCTCCCACAGGGTTCTCAGGTCGGGGGTGTCGAGCACCATCGCGACTACCGCGCCGCCGTGCGTCGGCGGGTTGCTGTAGTTGGTGCGGATCATGATCTTGAGCTGGCTCAGCACGCGGTCGGCTTCGTCCTTCGATTCGCACAGCACCGACAGCGCGCCGACGCGCTCGCCGTACAGACTGAAGCTCTTCGAGAACGAGGTCGCGACGAAGAACGAGAGGCCCGCCGCGACCGCCTTCGCGATCACCGCGCCGTCCTCGGCGATGCCGTTGCCGAAGCCCTGGTACGCCATGTCGAGGAACGGCACGAGTTCGCGTGCCTTCACCAGCGCGATCACCTGGTCCCACTGCCCCGCTGTGAGGTCGTAGCCTGTCGGGTTGTGGCAGCAAGCGTGCAGCACGACGATCGTGCCCGTGGGCGCGGCGTTCAGACTTGCCAGCATCGCGTCGAAGTTCACGCCGCGCCGTGCCGCGTCGTAGTAGGCGTAGCTCTCGACGGGAAAGCCGGCCTGGGTGAACAGCGCGCGATGGTTCTCCCAGCTCGGGTCGCTGATCAGCACCTTGGCATCGGGATGCAGCCTTTTGAGGAAATCGGCGCCGATCTTCAGGCCGCCGGTGCCGCCCAGCGACTGCACGGTCGCGACGCGCCCGGAACGCAGCGGCTCGCTGCCTTCGCCGAACACCAAGCGCTTGACCGCGGCGTCGTAGGCGGCGATCCCGTCGATCGGCAGGTAGCCGCGCGCCTTCGGGTCGGCCATCATCCGCTGCTCGGCTTGGCTCACGCAGCGCAGCAGCGGCAGCTTGCCGCCTTCGTCCAGATAGATGCCGACCGTGAGGTTGACCTTCTTCGGATTGCCGTCGGCCGTGTATTGCTCGCTCAGGCCGAAGATCGGGTCGCGCGGTGCCATATCGACGGCGGAAAACAAAGACATGGGAACTCCTAGGGATGAGGCCGACGGCTTGTCGCCGGCACGCAAGCGCAACGTGTTGTACGCTCATTAGTTGCCCCAATTTTACAAGCTGCAGCATGACGAGCTGCACCGTTGCCTCACGACATGCCGAGACCAACTGTCACTGCCAAGGCCTTGCACACGAGCGCCGCGGCCCGGCCCGCCCAGCCCGCAGACCCGGCCAACCCTGCAGTATCTGCGCCGCAGGGCGAGTTCGTCCGCTTTGCCGGCTCGCCGTTCGAGTTGTTCCTGCCGTATCCGCCGGCCGGCGATCAACCGACCGCGATCGACGAACTGGTCGAGGGTGTGCGGGACGGGGAGTCGTTCCAGACGCTTTTGGGCGTCACCGGCTCGGGCAAGACATTCACGATGGCGAACGTGATCGCGCGTTTGGGGAGGCCCGCGATCGTGTTCGCGCCGAACAAGACGCTCGCGGCTCAGCTGTACAGCGAATTCCGCGAGTTCTTTCCGCACAACGCGGTCGAGTACTTCGTCAGCTACTACGACTACTACCAGCCCGAGGCTTACGTGCCGCAGCGCGACCTGTTCATCGAGAAGGACTCGGCGATCAACGACCACATCGAGCAGATGCGCCTGTCGTGCACCAAGAGCATCCTGGAGCGCCGCGACGTGGTGATCGTCGCGACCGTCTCGGCGATCTACGGCATCGGCCAGCCGGACGCGTACCACCGCATGGTGATGACGCTGCGCAGCGGCGACAAACTCGGTCAGCGCGACGCGATCGCGCAGCTGGTGCGCATGCAGTACGAGCGCAACGACATCGATTTCGCGCGCGGCAAGTTCCGCGTGCGCGGCGACACGATCGACGTGTTCCCGGCCGAGCATTCGGAACTCGCGCTGCGCATCGAGCTGTTCGACGACCAGGTCGAGAGCCTGCTGCTGCTCGATCCGCTGACCGGCCGCGTCCGCCAGAAGATCCCGCGCTTCACGGTCTATCCGTCGAGCCACTACGTGACGCCGCGCGACCAGGTGCTGCGCGCGGTGGAGACGATCAAGATCGAGCTTGCCGAGCGGCTGAAGGAATTCGTCGATGCGGGCAAGCTGGTCGAGGCGCAGCGGCTCGAGCAGCGCACCCGCTTCGATCTGGAGATGCTCGCCGAGGTCGGGCACTGCAAGGGCATCGAGAACTACACGCGCCACCTGTCGGGCGCTGCCCCAGGAGATCCGCCGAGCACGCTGACCGACTACCTGCCGAAGGACTCGATCATGTTCCTCGACGAGAGCCACCAGATGATGGGTCAGCTCTCGGCGATGTACAACGGCGACCGCTCGCGCAAGACCACACTGGTCGAATACGGCTTTCGGCTGCCGTCGGCGCTGGACAACCGGCCCTTGAAGCTCGAGGAATTCGAACGGCGCATGCGCCAGGTCGTGTTCGTGTCGGCGACACCGGCGGAATACGAACGGGTGCACGCCGGCCGCGTGGTCGAGCAGCTGGTGCGGCCGACCGGACTGGTCGACCCCGAGGTGGAAGTGCGGCCGGCCGCGACCCAGGTCGACGACGTGTTGCAGGAAATCCGCATCCGCGCCGAGAAGAACGAGCGCGTGCTGATCACCACGTTGACGAAGCGCATGGCCGAGCAGCTGACCGACTACCTGAGCGACAACGGTGTCAAGGTGCGCTACCTGCATAGCGACATCGACACGGTGGAGCGGGTCGAAATCCTGCGCGACCTGCGTCTCGGCGCGTTCGACGTGCTGGTCGGCATCAACCTGCTGCGGGAAGGGCTGGACATCCCCGAGGTCAGCCTGGTCGCGATTCTGGATGCGGACAAGGAGGGCTTCCTGCGCTCCGAGCGCTCGCTGATCCAGACCATAGGCCGGGCGGCGCGCAACCTGAATGGCCGCGCGATCCTGTATGCGGACACGGTCACCGAGTCGATGAAGAAGGCATTGGACGAAACCGGCCGGCGCCGGGCGAAGCAGGCGGCCTACAACCAGGCGCGTGGCATCACGCCGCGCAGCATCGTCAAGCAGGTGCGCGACCTGATCGACGGCGTTTACAGCGAAAAGGCGGACCGGCAGGCCGAACGGCTGGAGCGCGATGCGCTGACGCGGGCGCGGGTCGAGGACATGAGCGAGAAGGACGTCGCGCGCGAAATCAAGCGACTCGAGAAGCGGATGTTCGAGCACGCACGCAATCTCGAATTCGAGGATGCGGCCCGGGTGCGCGACCAGCTCAGCCTACTCAAGCAACAGCTGTTCGGCGCGTCAGGCGAGGATCAGATCGGGGCGGCCGCCGATTAACCGACTAATTTGCTCGGGAATAAGCTATACTTGAGTGAAACGCTCGGGAACCAAAACGCGGTGGGGGCGGTCGGATAAGCACCCAGGCTGCGTGATCGGGCCAGGCGGACAGTCGAATACCGGGTCCGCTTGCGTCCTGCCCGATGGTTGAAACGGTGTTTGCTTGGGGATCGAGCCCGACGAAAGGAGCTTGCGATGCGTCTTACTACCAAAGGTCGTTTTGCGGTCACCGCGATGATCGATCTGGCGCTGCGCCAGAACAACGGGCCGGTCACGCTGGCCGCGATCAGCCAGCGCCAGCAGATATCGCTTTCTTATCTCGAACAGCTGTTCGGCAAGCTGCGCCGGCATGAACTGGTCGAATCGACCCGCGGCCCGGGCGGCGGCTACACGCTGGGCCGCAAGGCGGGCGAAATCACCGTGGCCGACATCATCGTGTCGGTGGATGAGCCGATCGACGCGACGCTGTGCGGCGGCAAGGAAGATTGCCTTGGCGAAGCTGGCCGCTGCATGACGCACGACCTCTGGGCGGCGCTGAACGCCCGCGTGGTCGAGTTCCTGGATTCGGTCACGCTGCAAAAGCTGGTCGACGAACAGCTGGCGAAGGGCGTGCAGGTCGAGGACAAGCCGGCTGTGAAGCGCGCGATTTCCAGCATACCGGTGGTCAAGCCGATCCGCGTGAATGCGCCGAACTCGGTGTTCGCGCTCGGGGCCGCGCTGGCCAAGAACTGACCCGGACGAACGGGTTTCCTCAGGCCCGCACGCCATTGTCACCCCGGCCGAAAGCACGATGAACAGCACCACGCCGCATTTTCCGATCTACATGGATTACAGCGCGACCAGCCCGTGCGACGAGCGGGTGGTCGAGGCGATGGTCCCGTGGCTGCGCCAGCATTTCGGCAATCCGGCGTCGCGCACTCATGTCTGGGGCTGGGAAGCCGAGGCCGCGGTCGAGAAGGCGCGTGAGCAGGTCGCTGACCTGGTCGGCGCCGATCCGCGCGAAATCGTCTGGACCTCGGGCGCAACCGAATCGGACAACTTGGCGCTGAAGGGCGCTGCCGGCTTCTATCAGACCAAGGGCCGGCACATCATCACGGTGAAGACCGAGCACAAGGCGGTGCTCGACACCTGCCGCGAACTCGAGCGCCAGGGCTTCGCGGTGACCTACCTCGACGTGCAGCCCGACGGCCTGGTCGATCTCGAAGCGTTTCGGGCCGCGATCCGGCCCGACACGATCCTGGCGAGCGTGATGTTCGTCAACAACGAGATCGGCGTGATCCAGGACGTTGCGGCAATCGGCGCGATCTGCCGCGAAAAGGGCTTGATCTTCCATGTCGACGCGGCGCAGGCGACTGGTCGCGTCGACGTCGATCTGGCGCATCTGCCGGTCGACCTGATGAGTCTGACCGCGCACAAGACCTACGGCCCCAAAGGCGTGGGCGCGCTGTTCGTGCGCAGGAAGCCCAGGGTGCGCATCGAGCCGCAGATGCACGGTGGCGGCCACGAGCGCGGCATGCGCTCGGGCACGCTGGCGACGCATCAGATCGTCGGCATGGGCGAGGCGTACCGGATCGCGAAGGCGCAGATGGCGAGCGACAACCTGCGCATCCGTGCGCTGCACGAGCGCATGCTGAAGGGCCTCCAGGACATCGAGCAGGTGGTCGTCAACGGGCATCTGCAGCAGCGCGTGCCGCACAACCTGAACATGAGCTTCAACTATGTCGAGGGCGAGGCGCTGATGATGGGCCTCAAAGGTTTGGCCGTCTCGTCCGGCTCGGCCTGCACCTCGGCCAGCCTGGAGCCGAGCTACGTGCTGCGCGCGCTCGGCCGCAGCGACGAACTCGCGCACAGCAGCCTGCGCATGACGATCGGCCGCTGGACGACCGAGGCCGAGATCGACTTCGCGGTCGATTCGATCAGCAGGACGGTTGCGAGGCTGCGCGAGATCAGCCCGCTGTGGGAGATGTACAAGGACGGCGTCGATATGGATCAGGTCCAGTGGGCGGCGCATTGATGGCGGGTGCCGCGACCGTGCCGGGCGTCGGAGTGGAGACCGTAGCGCAAATACGCAACGACACGTACTCCGCAAGGATCGTCGACCACTACGAGAATCCGCGCAACGTGGGATCGTTCAATTCCGAAGATCGTGGCATAGGCACCGGTGTGATCGGGGCACCGGCGTCTGGCGAAGTGATGAAGCTGCAGATCAAGGTGGACCCTGCGCGCGGCCTGATTGAGGACGCGCGCTTCAAGGTCTACGGCTCCGGCCCGGCGATCGCAGCCTGTTCGCTGTTGACCGAGTGGGTGAAGGGCAAGACGCTGGAACAAGCCGCCGCATTGAAGAACAGCCAGATCGCGCGTGAATTGGAGCTGCCGCCAGCCAAGGTTCACTGCGCGATTGCGGCAGAGGATGCGCTGAAGGCGGCGATCGCGGACTATCGGCGCAAGAACGGTGCCGCGTCGGGCACAATGACGGGAGCAAAGGACTGAAGATGGCAGTGACCCTGACCGAAGCCGCGGCGCGGCATGTCTCGCATTCGATTACCGAGCGTGGCAAGGGAATCGGCGTGCGCCTGGGCGTGAAGAACACGGGCTGCTCTGGTCTGGCGTACCAGCTCGACTATGTGGACGAGCCGGCGCCCGAGGACATCGTGTTCGAGACCCATGGCATCAAGCTGATGGTCGATCCGAAGAACCTGGCGTTCATCGACGGGACCGAACTCGACTATGTCCGCGACGGCCTGAACGAGGGCTTCAAGTTCAACAATCCGCATGAGCGCGACCGCTGCGGCTGCGGCGAGAGTTTCCGTGTCTAGCGGCTGCAGAGTTTCCGCGCACGAGCCCGGACTGGGTACCGAGGTCGCGGTGAACCCGCACGCGAAGGAGCAACGTCCGTGACCCGGCAGATCGTGCTGGACACCGAGACCACCGGCCTTTCGGCCGAGGGCGGCGACCGCATCATCGAGATCGGCTGCGTCGAACTGGTGGCGCGCCGGCTCACCGGCAACAACCGGCATTTCTACCTGAACCCGGGCCGCGACAGCCACGAGGATGCATTGAAGGTCCACGGCATCAGCAACGAGTTCCTGCGTGACAAGCCGCTGTTTGCCGCAGTCGCCGACGATTTGCTGGCCTATCTGCAGGGGGCCGAGCTGATCATCCACAACGCGCCGTTCGACGTCGGCTTCCTGAACAAGGAGCTCGAACTGATCGGACAGCCGCGCATAACCCAATTCGCCGCTGCGGTCACCGACACGCTGGCGATGGCCAAGCAGATGTTTCCCGGCAAGCGCAATTCGCTCGACGCGCTGTGCGACCGGCTCGGCGTCGATAATTCGGGCCGCACGCTGCACGGCGCGCTGCTCGACGCGGAACTGCTGGCCGACGTGTACATCAACCTCACACGCGGCCAGGAAGCGCTGCTGATCGACCTGGGCGGCAGCGAGCACAGAGCGGCCGCGGCGCCGCCCGAGGATCTGCGCCGCTACGACCTGCCGGTGCTGCAGCCGAGCGAAAACGAACGGGCCGCGCATGAACAAGTGCTGATCGAACTCGACAAGGCCAGTGCCGGCAAGACCTTGTGGCGCAAGCCGCCCGATGTTGGCGCTGTGGCATAATTTGCGGCTCCCTGAAAAGCGGGGTTCGGGCGGTTAGCTCAGGGGTAGAGCACTGCATTCACACTGCAGGGGTCGCAAGTTCGAAACTTGCACTGCCCACCAATTTCACAGGCGCAGAACCTTCACCGAGCCCGGCATGATTGCCGGGCTTTTTGTTGCCGCGCCGGGCATCGCTTGCAAGCTCCGGCAACGAACGGGCCACCGCATTCCGCTTGCCTCATGCGTTCACGGATACCGGTCTTGATCACGGTGGCTTGACCGCGATGGCGCACTTGGTAGTATGGTGTTGCCCACAACACCCATTGTTTCAATCCAGGAAGGCCTGCCATGCCCGATTTGACCGGAACCAACAAGGACAAGCTGATCAGCGACGTGCGCGTCGTGATTGCCGACGCGGAGGAGCTGCTGCGGATGACGGCCAGCCAGGCGAGCGAGAGCACGGCGGCGCTGCGCCAGAAGATCGATGCCGGGCTGACCCGGGTGCGCGGCGACCTCGCCCGGTTCCAGGATGCGGCGGTCGTGAAAGCCAAGGCCGCCGGCCGCGCGACCGACGACTACGTGCACGACAACCCGTGGAAGGCGATCGGTGCCGCAGCCGGCATCGGGCTGCTGCTGGGCATGCTGATCGGCCGTCGCTGACGGCGACGCGTCCGTGACCGAACCCGGCACGCCGCGCGAAGGCCTGTTCGCGTCGCTGCGGCGGCTGCTGGCCACCACGCTGGAACTGGTCCAGGTCCGCATCGACCTGCTGCTGGCCGAGGCGGAGCGGGAAAAGCTGCGCGTCTTCGATGGCCTGCTATGGGCCGGCGTCGGTCTGATGCTGCTCGGTGTCGGCGTGATTCTGCTGTGCGGCCTGATCGTCGCGCTGCTGTGGCAATACCACCGGCTGGCCGTGCTCGCCGTGCTGACGCTGCTGTTGTTGATCGCCGGCGCCGTTCTCATCCACCTCGCGCGCAGGCGCTTGCGCAACCCGGCCGGGGTGCTCCAAGCATCGGTCGACGAACTGCGGCGCGATCTCGCAGCGCTGAAGCGCCAGGACGCCGGCGACTGATGCCATGCCCAGCGACCGGGAACAAGAACTCGAACTGCGCTGCCTGCGGCTGGTGGCGCGCAGCACCGAGTTGCGGTTGACGCTGGCGCAGCAGTCGCAGGCACTGGAGAGGCCACTGGCCTGGGCGGATGTTGCGCGGGACGGTGCGCGTTGGCTGCGCGATCATCCGCTCGCGTGGCTGGCGCCGGTCGCCCTGATGGCAGCCTTGCGCCCGGCGCGTGTGCTGCGCTGGGCACGGCGGCTCTGGTGGGGATGGCGCGCAATGAAGCAGGCGGGGCGCTGGTTGCGGTTCGTGCGTCTGCTGCAGCGCTGATGCCGGACCTCGGCGCAATGAGTACTTTCAATGCAGGCGTGCGGCAGCCTGGCCGTCGTTTCGTAACCAGAAGCCCGTTTTCGTTACCACTCTTGCACAAGCCTTCATTTTCGGCCGGGTGCAGCCGATACCATCGTGGCTTCTTCTTCTGGAGGTAGTTTCGTGGCTCTTCAATCTCCCTTTTTCGGCAACAAGCGTGAATCCGAAGGTTTCAGTCCGCGTCCGGCGCAAGGCAGTAGCGGCGCCGTGGGCGGTTTGAACACGGTGCAAAGCGTTTCGCCGACCACTTCGCAAGGCACGAGCACCTCGCATGCGCCGGCCACCGCGGCCCGCGTGCCGGAAGGCGGCAGCAAGCTCACGGTCGGGCCGAACATCAAACTCAAGGGGGTGGAGATCACCGACTGCGACACGCTGGTGGTCGAGGGTCTGGTCGAAGCCACGATGGACTCGCGCGTGATGCAGATCGCGGAGCAGGGCGCATTCAAGGGTTCGGCCGAGATCGACATCGCCGAGATCCGCGGCCAGTTCGACGGCAACCTGACGGTGCGCCAGAAGCTCGTGATCTACGCCACCGGCAAGGTCACCGGCAAGATCCGCTACGGCAAGGTGGTGATCGAAGAGGGCGGCCGCCTGTCGGGCGAGGTCGAGTTCAGCGCCGACATGGCGTCGAAGTCGTCCGCAAAGTCGCCGCTGCAGGTCGCGGCCTGACGCCGCCGGCGCTGTCCGCGGCGCCTTGATTTCCCCCAGGGCGCCGTTCGCGGCGCCTATTTCTTTTCGCGGATCGCCAGCGCCGCCTGGCGCACGAGTTCCGGCCCCTGGTAGATCAGGCCGGTGTAGATCTGCACCAGATCGGCGCCGGCTTCTATCTTTGCGCGCGCATCGCTGGCGCTCATGATGCCGCCGACCCCGATGATCGGGAAATCCTTGCCCAGCGC
Organism: Burkholderiaceae bacterium; assembly: GCA_030123545.1. Taxonomy (NCBI): domain Bacteria; kingdom Pseudomonadati; phylum Pseudomonadota; class Betaproteobacteria; order Burkholderiales; family Burkholderiaceae; species Burkholderiaceae bacterium. The sequence goes on from CP126124.1 coordinate 2,061,736, forward strand.
CGTGCGCAGCCGACGGATCACGCGGTTGCTCAGGTCGAACACCGGCGCGCCGGACAGGCCGCCGGCCTCGTCGGCATGCGCGAGGCCCAGTACGGCGCTGCGGCTGGTCGTGGTATTGGTCGCGATCACGCCGTCGATGCGATGCCGTTGCAGCCTGGCGGCGAGGATGTCCACTTCGAGTGCCCCAAGATCCGGCGCGATCTTGACGAACAGCGGCACCTGTCGGCCGTGCTGCTGCGCCAACACCTCGCGGCGCTCGGTCAGCAACTCGAGCAGCGCGGCCAGCGCCGCATCGCCCTGCAGCGTGCGCAGACCCTGCGTGTTCGGGCTCGAGATGTTCACCGTCACGTAGTCGGCGTGCGGATAGACGCCGTCGAGCGCGGCGCGGTAGTCGTCGCCGGCATGCTCGATCGGCGTCGCCGCGTTCTTGCCGATGTTCAGGCCGAGCACGATGCGCGGTCCGGCGGCGTTCGATGCGGGCTCGCGGCGCAGCCGCGAGCGTTGCACGTTCGCGATGAAGGCATCCAGCCCTTCGTTGTTGAACCCGAGCCGGTTGATCAGCGCCTGCGCGCGCGGCAGCCGAAACAGGCGCGGCTTCGGGTTGCCGGGCTGCGCCTTTGGCGTGACGGTGCCGACCTCGATGAAGCCGAAGCCCATCGCGGCAAATCCGTCGATGCAGCGCGCGTTCTTGTCCAGGCCCGCCGCGAGGCCGACCCGGTTCGGAAAGCACAGGCCGGCGAGTTCGACCGGATCGTCGATGCGGCCGTTGCAATACGCCCATTCCAGCGGCGTGCCCTGCGTGTGTTCCAGGCTGCGCAGCGTCAGTTCGTGCGCGGCTTCGGCGTCGAGCCCGAACAGGAACGGGCGGGCCAGGGCGTAGGGGATCAATGGCATCGGATAATTCTGGGTTGAACGAAGGATTGTCTCAAATGCCGATGACCCAAGACGAACTGAAGACCCTGGTCGGCCGCGCCGCGCTGCAGTACGTGGTGCAGGGGGAACTGGTCGGCGTCGGCACCGGCTCGACGGTCGACAAGTTCATCGACGCGCTCGCGGCGATCAAGGATTCGATCCGCGGCGCGGTCTCGAGCTCGGAAGCGTCGAGCGCGCGGCTGCGCGGCCACGGCATCGCGGTGTTCGACAGCAACGAGGTCGACGAACTGCCGGTCTACATCGACGGCGCCGACGAAATCGACGCCAGCGGCTGCATGATCAAGGGCGGCGGCGCCGCGCTGACGCGCGAGAAGATCGTCGCGGCGCAGGCACGCCGCTTCGTCTGCATCGCCGACGCGTCGAAGCAGGTCGAGGTACTGGGCCGCTTTCCGCTGCCGGTCGAGGTGATTCCGATGGCGACCCGGCGCATCGTGCGCCAGTTCGCCGCACTCGGCGGCGATGCACGGCTGCGGATGCGTGGCGGCCAGCCGGTCGTGACCGACAACGGCCAGCATCTGCTGGACGTCAGCGGCCTTGTCATCGGCGATCCGCCGGCGTTCGAATCCGAAGTGAATCAATGGCCGGGCGTGGTGACCGTCGGCGTGTTCGCGCAGCAGAAGGCGAATCTGTGCCTGCTCGGCACGCCGGCGGGCGTCAGAACGCTGAATTTTTTATAGAAATCGGCTACAAGCCATTAACACCACTTCGATTGCTGCTATATAAATAGTAGCAACTCGAAATCAGAATCGCGAAATCAGAACCGGATTCCGGCCGGGTTGTCTTCATCGGCGCGGCGGGGCGCGGGCGCCGTCGGTGCGGCGCGCGGCGCGGCCGGCTTCTCGGCGGGTGGCGCAAGCTGCTGCGCCGCGACCAGCGGCCGCGCCGGCGGGTTGCGGTAGCCGGCCGGCAATTGCGAACTCTTCGGATAACCGGCGGCGTCTAAATATTCGCCCCATTCGGCGTCCGAGAAGCCCTTCAGCCGCTGGCCGCCGATGGTCAGCAGCGGCAGCGAGGCGTCGCCGCCCGAAAGGCGCTGCAGCGCGTCGAGGTCCTGCTGCGTGCTGACCGTGCGTTCGGTGAACGGCACGCCGCGGCGCGTCAGCAGCGCGCGGCCGGCCGCGCAGGGCCCGCAATCGGGCCCGCTGTACAGCGTCACCGGGTACTTCGCCGCCACCTGCTGCAGTTCGTACGGTAGCGCGGCGCCGGCAGGCGAAGCGCCGCCCACGTCGGTGTTGACGGTGCTGGCGGTGCCGCTCATCGGCGGCTTGTCGGAGAAGGTCACGCTCCCATCCGGCCGGACGATGCGGTACACCGTTTGCGCCTGCACGTCGCTGGCGACGAGGCCGGCCAGCATCGCGCCGGCGACGAGGGTGATTGCGAGGGTTGTCTTCATGCCGTTTGCTCCGCGGGCAGATTATCACCGTCCATGCCCTGATGCCGAAGCAGCGCGTCCAGCCGGGGTTCGCGGCCGCGGAACGCCTTGAACGATTCGATCGCGGGGCGGCTGCCGCCGACTTCGAGGATCTGCTGCAGGTAGCGCCGGCCGACGGCCGGATTCAGCACGCCTTGCGGTCCAGGCGCCTCCTCGAACCCCGCATACGCGTCGGCGCTCAGCACCTCGGCCCATTTGTAGCTGTAGTAGCCGGCCGCGTAGCCGCCGGCGAAGATGTGGCTGAAGCTGTGCATGGCCCGGTTCCACGGCGGGGGGGTCAGTACCGCGACCTCGGCGCGCACCCGGTCCAGCAGCGGCTGCAAGTCCTGCGAAGGGTCGTGCTCGGTGTGCAGCAGCATGTCGAACAGCGCGTACTCGACCTGGCGCAGCGTCTGCAGTCCGCTCTGGAAGTTGCGGGCGGCACGCATCTTGTCGAACAGCGTGCGCGGCAGCGGCGCGCCGGTGTCGGCGTGCGCGGTCATCTGCTGCAGCACCTCCCACTCCCAGCAGAAGTTCTCCATGAACTGGCTCGGCAGTTCCACCGCGTCCCATTCGACGCCGCTGATGCCCGACACGTCGTGCTCGTCGATGCGGGTCAGCATGTGGTGCAGGCCGTGGCCGAACTCGTGGAACAGCGTCGTCACCTCGTCGTGCGTCAGCAGCGCCGGCTTGCCGTCGGTCCCTTGCGAAAAATTGCAGACCAGCTGCGCGACCGGTGTCTGCAGCGTGCCGTCGTCCGGTCGCAGCCAGCGCGAGCGCATGTCGTCCATCCAGGCGCCGCCGCGTTTGCCGCTGCGCGCTGTCGGATCCAGGTAGAAGCGGCCAACGAGTTGCATGCCGCCTTGCGGCTGATCGCGTTCGATGCGATAAAACTCTACGTCGGGGTTCCAGACCGGCGCCGCATCGCGCCGGATACGGACCGCGAACAGCGTCTGGGTGATGTCGAACAGCCCGGCCAGCACCTTGGGCGCCGGAAAGTACTGCCGCACCTCCTGCTCGCTGAACGCGTAGCGCGCCTCCTTCAGCCGCTCGGCGATGTACGGCCAGTCCCAGGCCTGCGGGTCGGCCAGGGCCAGCTGCTCGCGCGCGAACGCCCGCATGTCGGCCACGTCGCGCTCGGCATAGGGCCGGGCGCGCCGCGCCAGTTCGCGCAGGAAATCGATGACCTGCTTTGGTGACTGCGCCATCTTCGGCACCAGCGAGAGCGCGCCGAAGCTGGCGTAACCGAGCAGATGCGCCTCCTCGCGCCGCAACTGCAGCGTTTCGCGGATCAGCGCGGAATTGTCGAAGCGGCGCGCGTCGCCTTCGGACTGGTCGGAGGCGCGCGTCGCATAGGCGCGGTACAGCGCGGCGCGCAGTAGGTGGTCGTGCGCGAACTGCATCACCGGCAGATAGCAGGGCATCTTCAGCGTCAGCTTGAATCCGTCCTTGCCCTGGCCTCTAGCGTCGGCGCGCGCGGTCTGCTTCACGTCGCCCGGCACGCCGTCCAGTTCGTCCTCGCGCGCGTAGTAGGCAAAGTCGTCGGTCGCGTCGAGCACGTTCTCGCTGAACTTCTGCGACAGCTCGGCGAGCCGGGCCTGGATGTCGGCAAAGCGCTGCTTGGCCGCGCCCTGCAGTTCGGCGCCGGACAGCACGAAGTCGCGCAGCGCATGGGCGTGCGCCTGGCGCTGCTCGGCATTCAGCGACGCGGCGGCTATCGCCTTGTATTTCGCGTACAGGCGCTCGTCGGCGCCGAGCCGGGTCCAGAACGCGGTGACCCGGGGCAGGGCGTCGTTGTAGGCCGCGCGCAGCGCCGGGGTGTCGGCGACCGCGTTCAGATGGCCTACCGCGCCAAAGGCGCGTCCCAGGCGCTCGGTCGCGACGTCGAGCACCCGGGCGATTTCGGTCCAGTTCGCCGGAAAGTCCGGCTGCGTCACGCTTTCCAGCGCCGCGTCGGCGTCGGCCAAGAGGCGATCGAGCGCCGGCGCGACATGCTCGGGCGCGATGCGGTCGAACAACGGCAGGTCGGTGAAATCGAGCAGCGGGTTGTCGTCCGGCTGCGCCGCGGACGGAACGGAAGACGGAGCAGCGGATGAAACGGGGGGTGCAGCGGTGGTCATGCCCTGCATTTTGCGGCAGGGCCGCCGCATTCAAGCCGGCGCGGTCCGTGCAGCGGCCTGCTCCGCCGCTTCGAGCGTGTTGACCAGCAGCATCGCGCGCGTCATCGGGCCGACGCCGCCGGGGACCGGCGTGATCCAGCCCGCGACTTCGCGCACGCCGGCGAAGTCGACGTCGCCGCAGAGCTTGCCCTCGGCGTCGCGGTTCATGCCGACGTCGATCACCACCGCGCCGGGCTTGACCATGCCGGCCGTGACCAGGCTCGTACGGCCGACCGCGGCGACGATCACGTCGGCCTGCCGCGTGATCGCTGTCAGGTCGCGCGTGGCGCTGTGGCAGATCGTGACGGTCGCGTTCTTCTGCAGCAGCAGCATGGCCATCGGCTTGCCGACGATGTTGCTGCGACCGATCACCACCGCGTGCTTTCCGCGCAGCTCGCAGCCGATGTGTTCGAGCATCTTCATGCAGCCGTACGGCGTGCACGGCAGAAAACCGGGCCGGCCCACCATCAGCGCGCCGGCGTTCGCCACGTGAAAGCCGTCCACGTCCTTCGCCGGCGAGATGGTTTCGATCACCCGGTGCGCGTCCATCTGCGGCGGCAGCGGCAGCTGCACCAGGATGCCGTGCACCGCGGGGTCCGCGTTCAGCGCGCGGATGCGCGCAAGCAGTTCGGCCTCGGGCAGCGTCGCTGGGTAGCGCTCTAGATCGGCGACGAGCCCGGTCTGCGCGCTGTCGTTTACCTTGTGCTTGACATAGACCTGGCTCGCCGGGTCGTCGCCGACCAGCACGATCGCCAGCCGCGGGGTGATGCCGCGCGCTTGCAGCGCGGCGGTGCGGTGCGCAACCTCGGCGCGGATTTGAGCGGCAATCGCGTTGCCGTCGATCAATTGGGCGGTCATCTTCGGTTTTTCAAATGAAAACGCCAGCAAGCCAATTGCGGGCGCTGGTTGTTAGCTATATAAATGGTAGCGTCAGATCTTCGCGGTGGCCTGCCCGAGCGCGATCTTCAGCAGGTCGGCGACAGTGTTCGCACCGAGCTTTTCCATGATGTTGGCACGGTGCGCTTCCACGGTCTTGATGCTGATCCCCAGGTCGTCGGCGATCTGCTTGTTCAGGCGACCGGCGACGATGCGCTCCAGCACTTGCGCCTCACGCGAGGTCAGCTTGGCCAGCAGCGCGTCGCGGCTCGCCGCCTGCTGGTGGTCGTTGAAAGTGCTGCGCGCGGTTTCGAGCATGCGCTCGACCAGGTTCAGCAGTTCCTGCTCCTTGAACGGCTTCTGGATGAAATCCATCGCGCCCTTCTTCATCGTCGAAACCGCCATCGGCACGTCGCCATGGCCAGTGATGAACACCACCGGCAGCGGCGACTGGCGCTCGAGCAGGCGGTCCTGCAGGTCCATGCCGGTCATGCCGCCCATGCGGATGTCGGCGATCAGGCACGCGACCTCGCGCGGATCGTAACGGCCGAGGAACTGTTCCGCCGATTCGAAGCAACGGACCCGGTAGTCCTTGCCCTCGAGCAGCCATTGCAGCGAATCACGCACTGCCTCGTCGTCGTCGACCACGTAAACGGTTCCCTTTTTCGGAATCAGACTCATGCAGCTACCTTGGCGCTCGGCGCCGTTGCTATTGAATCGCTAGTGCTCTCGTCAGGGCCGGTCAGCGGCAGCCAGAAGGAGAAGCGACAGCCCGTGATTTCGTCGCCATTGTAGATGTTCTCCGCCTGCATCCGGCCCTGGTGCGATTCGACGATGCTGCGGCACAGGGACAGGCCGATACCCATGCCTTCCGGCTTGGTCGAGAAAAACGCTTCGTACAGCCGCTCCATCACCTCGGGCGTGAGGCCCTTGCCCGAGTCGAGCACCGAGAACTCGATGACCGGCTGCGCGTCGCGATCGCGCGGCACGACGCGCAGTTCCACGCTGCGCTGCGCCGCGGGCCGCTCGGACGTTTCGATCGATTCGGCCGCGTTCTTCAGCAGGTTCACCAGCACCTGCTCGATCAGGATCGGATCGACGAGGATGCGCGGCAGCCGCGCGGCGACATAGTGGTTCAGCCGCACGTTGCGCCGGCGCAGTTCGATGCCGGCGAGCTCGACCGATTCGTTCACCAGCACGCCGACGTCGGCCAGCGTCCGGTTCGGCTCGCTGCGCTTGACGAACGAGCGTATCCGCTGGATCACCTGGCCCGCGCGCTGCGCCTGGCGCGCGGTCTTGTCCAGCGCGGCGAGCAGCTCGTCGTCGGAGATCTGCTGGGCGTTCAGGCGCGAGATCATGCCGTTGCAGTAGTTGTTGATCGCGGTCAGCGGCTGGTTCAGCTCGTGCGCGACGCTGGACGCCATCTCGCCCATCGTGATCAGCCGGCTCGCCGTCTGCGCGCGTTCGGCCTGCGACGCAGCCTGCTCCTCGGCATGGCGCCTGGCGGTGATGTCGGTCGCGATCACCAGTTGCGCGAGCCGGCCGTCGACCCAGGTGAGATAGCGCGAGCGCACCTCGAGCCAGCGTCCGAGCTCGGGCAGCAGCACCTCGGAATGGCCCGGTTGGCCGGCGGTCAGCGTTTCGGTCGGCAGGCCCATGTACATGTCGACGTCGTCCTCGGCGTCGTCGCCGCCCGAATGGCTGGCCGCGACCGCGCCGGCCTGCGCCAGCAGCTGCAGATGCCCGACGGTGTTCGAGCCGAACCAGAACCGGTACAGCTTGTTCGCGAACAGCAGTTCCTTGCTCCCGAGCGGCGCCACCGAAACCGACGCGTCGAGCGCCTCGAGCACGGTCGTGAAGCGCTCGTACGAGGCCGCGAGCTGGTCGCGGATCCGGTTCGGCTCGGTGATGTCGGTCATCGACGTCATCCAGCCGGTCTGCTGGCCGCGCGCGTCGATCAGCGGCGAGGTGTACATGCGCGCGTCGAACAGCGAGCCGTCGCTGCGCTTGACCCGCACCTGGAATCCACCCGGGATCGTGCGTCCGTTGATCTCGTCGTCGAGCCGTGCCGCGAGCGATTCCAGATCGGCTTCGGGCCAGTACGGGAACGGCGCGTTGCGCCCCACCAGATCGGCGTCGTTCCAGCCGGTCATCTGGCAGAACGCCGCGTTCACGTAGGTGATCCGGCCGCGCATGTCGAGCGCGCGCATGCCGGTCAGCATCGAGTTCTCCATCGCGCGGCGGAAATTGGTCTCGGACACCAGCGCCTGCTGCGCCTGCACGCGGCGCCGGGTGTGGCGCCAGGTGGCGATCAGCATCCAGGCCGTCAGCACGCTCAAGGTGCAGACCAGCCAGAACAGGCCGCTGCCGACGATGCCGGTGGATGTGCGGTAGGCCTGGGCCCGGATCACCAGGCCGTTGCCGACCGGCGAGACCGGAACCTCGTAGGCGTTCGGCGGCGTGCTCCACGGCAGCAGACGCGGGCCGGGCTTGCGCGTCGGGACCGTGTTGCCCGCGAGCACATGGTCGTGGTCGTCGAGCAGCGTGACCGCGTACTTGGCGAGCACGTCGGGCGGCACGCCGTAGCGCACCAGGCCGTCGAGCGAATACTCGCCCAGCACGACGCCAGCGAAGCGGCCGCCGTCGGCGAGCGGAACGTGCAACTGCAGCAGCGCGACGCGGTCGTGCTGTGCCCGCGGCTGCGCATAGACCGGCTGCTGCAGCTCGCGCGCCAGGCTGTAGCTGTTCTCGGTGTCGCCGACGCGCAGGATCTGGCCGGCGACGCGCTGCTGCGCCGCCGGCACGCTGGGCGCCGACTGGCTTGCGACGATGCGGCGCCTTGCGTTGATCCAGGTGATCGCGAGCAGTTCCGGGTACTGCGCCTCGAGCGACTCGGCGCGCGCGGTGAACTCCTGCGCGTCGACGTCCTGGTTCGACACGTCGCGCGCGAGCCGCATCAACTGCTCCTGGCGTTCGAGCAGGCGCAGCCGCAGGCGCTGCTGTGCGTATTCGACATCGCGCTTGACCGCTTCCTGTTCGCGGTCCATTTCCTCGACCTGCAGGTACCAGAACGCGGTGACGATCGCTGCCAGGAACAGCAACACCGCGGCCAGCGGCGCGAGGATCGCGAGCCGATCCTGCCGCGCCGGGCTCTGGCGCCGCCACCAGCCGAGCCAGCCGTGGCGCCACGACGCGATCCGCGCACGCAGCGAGGCCGCCCGTGGCGGCCGTTCCGGCGACGGAAGTTCAATCATCGTTCGAGTGTAGGGTACCTTCGATAGGACTGAAGACAGCCGCTCGATGTTCCAGAGTTTTATATTGTGATGTTACAAGTTATTATTTGAAATTAGAGAAAATAAATGGGATACTCGGACAACTGCTTCCGGACCCGTACTAAATTACCCTCTCAACCCAGCAAAAAAGGAGACAAGAATGTCCGCACTGCCCGACAACGCGGCTGGCACCGCAGCGAACGATCCCGATGCCGGCGAAACCCGCGAGTGGAAGGACGCGCTGGCGGCCGTCATCGAGAACGAGGGCCCGCAGCGTGCCCATGCCTTGCTCGAGCAACTGCTGGAGCACGCGCGCGAGAGCGGCATCGACATGCCGTTTTCCGCGAACACCGCGTACATCAACACGATTCCGCCGGATCAGCAGGAAGGCTACCCCGGCAACCTGGAGCTCGAAGGGCGGTTGCGCGCGTATATGCGCTGGAACGCGATGGCGATGGTCGTTCGCGCGAACCGGTTCGATCCGCCGGACGGCGGCTCGCTCGGCGGCCATATCGGCTCGTTCGGGTCGCTCGCGCACATGCTCGGCGTCGGCTTCAACCATTTCTGGCATGCCGACGACACCGACAGCGGCGGCACGCACGGCGGCGACCTGCTCTACATTCAAGGCCATTCGGCGCCCGGCATCTACGCGCGCGCGCACCTTGAAGGCCGGATCAGCGACGAGCAGCTGGTCAATTTCCGCCAGGAAGTCGGCGGCAAGGGGCTTTCGAGCTACCCGCACCCGTGGTTGATGCGGCACTTCTGGCAATTCCCGACGGTGTCGATGGGGCTCGGGCCGCTGATGTCGATCTACCAAGCACGGTTCCTGAAATACCTGCATGCACGCGGCATTGCCGACACCAGCCAGCGCAAGGTCTGGGTGTTTCTCGGCGATGGCGAAATGGACGAACCGGAGAGCATCGGCGCGATCGGGCTGGCCGCGCGCGAGAAGCTCGACAACCTGATCTTCGTCATCAACTGCAACCTGCAGCGCCTCGACGGGCCGGTGCGCGGCAACGGCAAGGTCATCCAGGAGCTGGAGAGCCTGTTCCGCGGCGTCGGCTGGAACGTGGTCAAGGTGCTGTGGGGCGGTGGCTGGGACGCGCTCCTGGCGCGCGACAAGGAAGGCGCGCTGCGCAAGGTCATGATGGACACGCTCGACGGCGACTACCAGACGTTCAAGGCGAACGACGGCGCGTTCGTGCGCGAGCACTTCTTCGGCCGCGATCCGCGCACGCTGAAGATGGTCGAGCACATGAGCGACGACGACATCTGGGCGCTGCGCCGTGGCGGCCACGATTCGCTGAAGGTCTATGCCGCCTACGACCGCGCGGTGAAGACCGTGGGCCAGCCGTCGGTGCTGCTGATCAAGACCGTGAAGGGTTACGGCATGGGCGAGGCCGGCGAAGGCAAGAACCCGGTGCACCAGACCAAGAAGCTCAACCTCGAAGAGATCCGCTACATGCGTGACCGCTTCAACATCCCGGTGCCCGACAGCGAGCTCGACAACCTGCCGTTCGTCAGGCCGGCGCCCGACACGCCGGAAGCGCACTACCTGCACGAGCGGCGCAAGGCACTCGGCGGCTACCTGCCGCACCGGCGCGCCAAGTCCGACGAAAGCTTTACGGTGCCTTCGCTCGAGACCTTCAAGGCGGTGCTGGAACCGACCGCGGAAGGCCGCGAGATCTCGACGACGCAGGCGTACGTGCGCTTCCTCAACCAGCTGTTGCGCGACAAGGCGCTCGGCCCGCGCGTGGTACCAATCCTGGTCGACGAGGCGCGCACCTTCGGCATGGAAGGGCTGTTCCGCCAGATCGGCATCTACAGCCCGGTGGGCCAGCTCTACACGCCGGTCGACAAGGCGCAGGTGATGTACTACAAGGAAGACAAGTCCGGCCAGATCCTGCAGGAAGGCATCAACGAGCCGGGCGGATTCGCGAGCTGGATCGCGGCGGCGACCTCGTACTCGACGAACAACCGCATCATGATCCCGTTCTACATCTACTACTCGATGTTCGGGTTGCAGCGCTGCGGCGACCTCGCGTGGGCAGCCGGCGACATCCAGGCGCGCGGCTTCCTGCTTGGCGGCACCTCGGGACGCACCACGCTGAACGGCGAGGGCCTGCAACACGAGGACGGCCACAGCCAGGTTCTCGCCGGCAACATCCCGAACTGCGTCAGCTACGACCCGACCTTCGCGCACGAGGTCGGCGTGATCCTGCACAACGGCCTGAAGCGCATGGTCGAGAAGCAGGACAACGTGTTCTTCTACATCACGCTGCTGAACGAGAACTACCCGATGCCCGGCCTGAAGGCCGGCACCGAGGAGCAGATCCTCAAGGGCATGTACCTGCTGCAGGAGGGCGCGCCATCGAAGAAGAAGGACGCGCCGCGCGTGAACCTGCTCGGCAGCGGCACGATCCTGCGCGAGTCGATCGCGGCCGCGGCGCTGCTCGAGGCCGACTGGGGCGTGTCGGCGAATGTCTGGAGCTGCCCGAGCTTCAACGAACTGGCGCGCGACGGACTTGATTGCGAGCGCTGGAACCTGCTGCATCCGACCGACAAGCCGCGTGCCCCGTTCGTCGCGCAGCAGCTCGAAAAGCACTCCGGTCCGGTGGTCGCGGCGACCGACTACGTGAAGGCCTATGTCGAGCAGATCCGGCCGTTCATGCCGGCGAACAAGGACGGCACGCCGCGCAGCTACAAGGCGCTCGGCACCGATGGCTTCGGCCGCAGCGACTTCCGCTACCGGCTGCGCGAACACTTCGAGGTCGATCGCCACCACATCGCGCTCGCCGCGCTGAAGGCGTTGGCCGACGAGGGAACGCTGCCGGCATCGAAGGCGGCGGAGGCGATCAAGAAGTACGGCATCGACGCCGACAAGGTCAATCCGCTGCACGCTTAAACGCAGTCGATGCGACCGGGCACGGCGTGGCGCGCTGCGAGGAGGGCGCCACGCGTCGTGCAAGAACAAGCCCAATAACCGGAGACAGTCAACATGGCTATCGTGGAAGTCAAGGTCCCCGACATCGGGGACTTCAAGGAAGTTGCGGTGATCGAGCTGCTGGTGAAGGCCGGCGACAAGGTGCAGGCGGAGCAGAGCCTGATCACGGTGGAGAGCGACAAGGCGTCGATGGAGATTCCGTCGAGCGCCGCGGGGGTCGTGAAGGAGCTGAAGGTCAAGCTTGGCGACAAGGTCTCGGAAGGCTCGGTGGTGCTGCTGCTGGAGGCCGAAGGGGCCGCAGCGCCGGCGCCGGAAAAATCCGAGCAAAAACCGGCTGCAGCCCAGGCTGCACCTGCACCTGCTGCTCCACAAAGTGGAGCACCTGCGGCATCGGCGCCGGCGGCGAGCGCCGGGCCGATCGAGGTGCGCGTGCCCGACATCGGCGACTTCCACGACGTCGCGGTGATCGAGGTGATGGTCAAGCCCGGCGACAGCGTGAAGCTCGAGCAGTCGCTGATCACCGTCGAATCCGACAAGGCGTCGATGGAGATTCCGTCGTCGGCCGCCGGCGTGATCAAGGAGCTGAAGGTCAAGCTCGGCGACAAGGTGAACCAGGGCGACTTGCTCGCGATCGTCGAGGGCGCGGCTGCTGCTGCGTCGGCGGCGTCGGCCGCCGCGGCACCTGCTGCGCCCGCATCGGCGCCGGCCGCCGCCGCGCCTGTAGCGGCCGCAGCCGCGACCGCTGCCAAGGCGCCGGCTGCCGCGCTGCCGGCGCACGAGCCCGGCGCGCCGACGGGAAAACTGCCGCACGCGTCGCCGTCGGTGCGCAAGTTCGCGCGCGAACTTGGCGTGCCGCTGCCCGAGGTCAAGGGCAGCGGGCCGAGCGGGCGCATCACGCACGAGGACGTGCGGGGCTTCACCCGCGCGGTGATGGCCGGCACCCAGCAGACCCAGGCGCAGGCGGCGCGCGCGCCGGCCGGCGGCGGCGCGGCGCTGGGGCTGATTCCCTGGCCGCAGATCGACTTCACGAAGTTCGGCGAGATCGAGCGGCGCGACCTCTCGCGCATCAAGAAGATCAGCGGCGCGAACCTGAGCCGCAACTGGGTGATGATCCCGCACGTCACGAACCACGACGACGCCGACATCACCGATCTGGAGGCGTTCCGCGTCGCGACCAACAAGGAGAACGAGAAGAGCGGTGTAAAGGTCACGATGCTCGCGTTCCTGATCAAGGCCTGCGTCGCGGCGGTCAAGCAGTTCCCCGAGTTCAACGCGTCGCTCGACGGCGAGCAGCTGGTGCTCAAGCGCTACTACCACATCGGCTTCGCCGCCGACACGCCGAACGGCCTGGTCGTGCCGGTGATCAAGGACGCCGACAAGAAGGGCGTGCTGCAGATCTCGCAGGAGATGGCCGAGTTGTCGAAGAAGGCGCGCGACGGCAAGCTCGGGCCCGCGGACATGTCGGGCGCGGGCTTCACGATCTCCAGCCTCGGCGGCATCGGCGGGCGCTACTTCACACCGATCATCAACGCGCCCGAGGTGGCGATTCTCGGCGTCTGCCGCTCGACGATCGAGCCAGTGTGGAACGGCAAGGAGTTCGCGCCGCGGCTGATGCTGCCGCTGTCGCTCAGCTGGGACCACCGCGTGATCGACGGTGCCGCCGCCGCGCGTTTCAACGTCTACCTGGGCCGCATCCTGGGTGACTTCCGCCGCGTTCTTCTGTGACCACGGTCCATAACAAAACGAAAGAGACAACCATGGCACTGATCGAAGTCAAGGTCCCCGACATCGGGGACTTCAAGGAAGTTGCGGTGATCGAACTGCTGGTGAAGGCCGGCGACAAGGTGCAGGCGGAGCAGAGCCTGATCACGGTGGAGAGCGACAAGGCGTCGATGGAGATTCCGTCGAGCGCCGCGGGGGTCGTGAAGGAGCTGAAGGTCAAGCTTGGCGACAAGGTCTCGGAAGGCTCGGTGGTGCTGCTGCTGGAGGCCGAAGGGGCCGCAGCGCCGGCGCCGGAAAAATCCGAGCCAAAACCGGCTGCAGCCCAGGCTGCACCTGCACCCACTGCTCCACAAAGCGCAGCATCGCCGGCGCCAGTTTCTGCACCGGCCGGCGCCACGTTCAAGGGCAGCGCGGACCTCGAATGCGAGGTGCTGGTGCTCGGTGCCGGCCCCGGCGGCTATTCGGCCGCGTTCCGCAGCGCCGACCTCGGGATGAAGACCGTGCTGGTCGAACGCTACGCCACCTTGGGCGGCGTCTGCCTGAACGTCGGCTGCATTCCATCGAAGGCGCTGCTGCACGTCGCGGCGGTGATGGACGAGGTCAAGCATTTCGCCGATCTCGGCGTGAGCTTTGCCGCGCCGAAGGTGGACCGCGCCAAGCTGCTCGCGCACAAGAACAAGGTGGTGGGCAAGCTCACCGGCGGCCTCGCGGCGATGGCCAAGATGCGCAAGGTCACGACCGTGCGCGGCGTCGGCACCTTCCTTGACCCGTATCACATCGAGGTCGAGGAAACCTCGGGCGACGGCCAGCAGACGAACGGCAAGAAGCAGGTGGTGCGCTTTCGCAACTGCATCATCGCCGCCGGCTCGCAGTCGATCAGCCTGCCGTTCATGCCGAAGGGCGATCCGCGCATCGTCGACTCGACCGGCGCGCTGCAGCTTGGGTTGGATCCGAAGCGCATGCTGATCCTCGGCGGCGGCATCATCGGCTTGGAAATGGGCACGGTGTATTCGACGCTGGGCGCGCGGCTCGACGTGGTCGAAATGCTCGACGGGCTGATGCAGGGCGCGGACCGGGATCTGGTGAAGGTCTGGCAGAAGATGAATACGCCGCGCTTCGACAACATCATGCTCAAGACCAGGACGGTCGGCGCCGAAGCGACGAAGCAGGGCATCCGCGTGATGTTCGAGGGCGAGCAGGCGCCGAAAGAGCCGCAGGTCTACGACCTGGTGCTGCAGTCGGTCGGGCGTTCGCCGAACGGCAAGAAGATCGGCGCCGAGAAGGCCGGCGTGGCGGTGGGCGATCGCGGCTTCATCCCGGTCGACATCCAGATGCGCACCAACGTGCGTCACATCTTCGCGATCGGCGACATCGTCGGCCAGCCGATGCTGGCGCACAAGGCGGTGCACGAGGCGCATGTCGCGGCCGAGGTGATCGCCGGCGAGTTGCAAGCTAACCGCGAACTGGCCGCGACCGCGTTCGACGCGCGCGTGATCCCGAGCGTCGCCTACACCGACCCCGAGGTCGCCTGGGTCGGCCTGACGGAAGACCAGGCGAAGGCGCAGGGCGTCAAGGTGAAAAAGGGCCTGTTCCCTTGGACCGCGTCCGGCCGCGCGATCGCGAACGGCCGCGACGAGGGCTTCACCAAGCTCTTGTTCGACGACTCGCCCGACGCGCACGGCCACGGCCGGATTCTCGGCGGCGGCATCGTCGGCACCCATGCCGGCGACATGATCGGCGAGATCGCGCTCGCGATCGAAATGGGCGCCGACGCGGTCGACATCGGCAAGACCATCCATCCGCACCCGACGCTCGGCGAGAGCATCGGCATGGCGGCCGAGGTCGCGCACGGCAGTTGTACCGATCTGCCACCGGCGAAGAAGTAATCCGCCAGGGTGTCGGATCGGCCCGGGCCGGAGCAAGCCCGGGCCTTCACTCGTTGTCCTGCTGTCGACCCGGCCCGGGCCCAGGTCAACCCCCAGCGCACCTTGTCGCAGAGCGCCGGACAATCACTTCCCGGCCGCGATAGATCGGCGACGGGTTTCCCCCTTGTTTCCGATGAACCAAGTCCGAAAGAACATCGCGCTGCTGGCGACCTGCCAGGCCCTGCTGCAGACCAACAACGCGACCGTGATCGCGCTCAACGGCCTGGTCGGCTATGCGCTGGCGAGGGACAAGGCACTGGCGACGCTGCCGGTCACGGCCTGGGCGGTCGGCGCGGCGCTGACAACCTACGCGGCCTCGTCGCTGATGAAGCGGCTCGGGCGGCGCGCGGGCTTCACGCTCGGCGCCAGCATAGGCATCGTCGGCGCGGCGATCTGCTCGGCCGCGATCGGGTTCGGCGGGTTTGCGCTGTTTTGCGTCGGCGCGCTGGTGCTCGGCGTGTACAACGCGTTCGGCCAGTACTACCGGTTCGCGGCGGCCGATTCGGTGCCGGCCGATCTGCGCAGCCGGGCGATTTCCTACGTGCTGGTCGGCGGACTGGTCGGCGGCATCGTGGGGCCGACGCTGTCACGGCTGACGCGCACGGTGCTTCCAATCGACTTCCTCGGCGCGTATCTGGTGCTGATCCTGTTCATGCTCGCGGCGATCGCGGTGCTGCGCGGACTGGACATCCCGGCGCCGACCACCGCCCAGGCGCATGCGCCCGGACGTCCGCTGGCCGTCATAGCGCGCCAGCCCGCTTTCATCGTCGCAGTGTTGGCCGCCGCGCTGGGCTACGGCGTGATGAATTTCCTGATGACCGCGACGCCGCTGGCGATGGGCATGTGCGGGCATCCATACGGGGCGGCGGCCAGCGCGATCTCGCTGCACGTGATCGGCATGTACGGGCCGTCGTTCTTCACCGGCTCGCTGATTCGCCGCTTCGGCGTGCTGCGGGTGATGGGAGCCGGTGTCGTACTGAATCTGGGCTGCGTCGCGATCGCGCTGGCCGGGGTCGACGTCGCGAACTTCTGGGCCGCGCTGATCCTGCTCGGCGTCGGCTGGAATTTTCTCTACATCGGCGGCACGACGCTGCTGACCGAGGTGTACCGGCCCGAGGAGCGCAGCAAGGTACAGGGGCTGAACGACTCGGTGATCTTCATTACGACCGCGAGCAGCTCGTTCCTGTCCGGGGTGATGCTGAAAAGCGGTGGCTGGGCGCTGCTCAATCACCTGGCGCTGCTGGCGGTGGCCGCGGTGGCGGCAGCGCTGCTGTGGCTCGTCGTGCAGCGCCGCGGCGCGGCCGGCGCCGGCTGAAAGCCCGCGCGCGGGTTGCAGGTCGGGTAAAGCCCCGGTCGGCGCCATAGGTCCGGGCCGACTGTTAGGCTATGACCTCCGGCCCTGCCGGTTCCTCCCACTTCACAAGAAGGAGGCGCGATGATGCGCAATTTGTCGAAAATCCTTGTTTTTTGTGCCTGTACCGCGGTGCTGCCGGCGGCAATGGCCGCCAATTCGGTGCAGCAGGAACTGAACCGCTCGGCCCACCCCGACGTGACGGGCCAGCAGAAGTACCGGACCATCGCGGACGAGGCTGGCGGTGCGCTGAAGATGAACATGGCCAACTGCCACGTGCAGCCCGCCAAGGATCGCAGGGACTGCGAGAAGGCCGCGCGAGACGAGTTCAATCACGAGATGGCCCGCGCGCGCGAGGCGCTGAAGAACCCGAGCATCAGCACCAGCCCCGAGATCGCCAGCGGCGGGATCAAGGAAACGGTGACGCCGATCAAGCCGTAGCCGGCCGCGCTGGGACGGCGCGCCAACTAGCGCGGGGCGAACTGCAGTGCGACGTCGTTCGGCGTCGCCTGTGCCGCCGCCGCGGCGGGCGCCGCAGCCGTGACCGTTGGCGTTTGCGCTGCTGTCGCGGTCACGTCGCCGGTTTCGACGCGGCGCGCGCCATCGAAGCGCTTGCTCCAGTAGCGCGCGTCCATGTCCTCGATGCGGACATCGGCGCCGGTGCGCGGGGAATGAATGAACTTGCCGTCGCCGATGTAAATGCCGACGTGGCTGAACGCGCGCCGCATGGTGTTGAAGAACACCAGATCGCCCGGCCGAAGGTCCTGGCGTGGAATTTTTTCGGTGGCGGCCGCCTGCTGCGCCGCCTGGCGCGGCAGCATCAGGCCGAGGGTCTGCTCGTACATCGCGCGCACGAAGCCGCTGCAGTCGAAGCCGCCGTCGGCGAGCGAATCGCCGCCGCGCTTGTAGGGCACGCCGAGGAAGCCCATCGCATTGACGACCAGTTCGGACGCCTTGTCGCTGACCGTGCGGCGCACCTGGTCCAGCTGGCCGCCGATCTGCGAGATCAGGCCGTGACTGGCGAGGAACTGGCCCATCTCGTCATTGGCCGCTCCGGCCGGTGGCGCAGCTTGCGCGCTGGCGCAGACGCAAAGCAGCACTGCGGTGAGGATGGGCCACCGGGACATCGGCGCAGGGTAGCGATCCCGTGCTTCGAGGTCAAGCGAAGAGTGGCTCCCAAGTTGTTGATTGGCAACTATTTCACGGTTTTACGGTCGCATCGCGATTGAATTGCCCTTCGGCTCTTGATTCGGCTCACGAAGCCCAGGCCCGATTCGGGAAAGGCCCTGACCGCGCCGCGCCGGCCGGCATTGCGGTTCTAATCGCAACTCGGGCCGGCCGACGGCGGGCTGTCGCTGGGGACGTCCGGCGCTGACACCAATCATCGGTTTCGATCAGAGTCGATCACTACGGAGACATGCCATGTTCAAGGCCCTGCTGCTGGAAAAGGGCGACTCATTTCATGCGTCGCTCAAGCAACTGGACGAGGCGGCGCTGCCGAGCGGCGATGTCACGGTCGCGGTCGGATATTCGACGCTGAACTACAAGGACGGCCTGGCAATCACGAACAGTGGCCCGGTGGTGCGCAACTGGCCGATGGTCGCCGGCATCGACGGCGCCGGCACTGTGCTCGAGTCGAGCCACGCCGCGTGGAAGCCGGGCGATGCATTCATCTTGAACGGCTGGGGCGTCGGCGAAACGCATTGGGGTTGCCTGGCGGAACGGGCCCGACTCAACGGCGACTGGCTGGTGAAGCGGCCTTCCGCATTTACCGCGCGCCAGGCGATGGCGATCGGCACCGCCGGCTATACCGCGATGCTGTGCGTGCTGGCGCTGGAAGACCATGGCGTGAAGCCCGGCGACGGCGAGGTGCTGGTGACCGGCGCGAGCGGCGGCGTCGGCAGCGTCGCGATCGCGTTGCTCGGAAAACTCGGCTATCGTGTGGTCGCCGCCACCGGCAAGGCGTCGCAGCAGGCGTATCTGGAGCGACTCGGCGCCGCGTCGCTGATCGACCGGCAGACGCTGTCGGCACCGGGCAAGCCGTTTCAGAAGGAACGCTGGGCCGCGGTGGTCGACCCGGTCGGCTCGCACACGCTGGCCAACGCGCTGGCGCAGACGCGCTACGGCGGCGTCGTCGCCGCCTGCGGGCTGGCGCAGGGGTCGGATCTGCCCGCCACGGTGCTGCCGTTCATCCTGCGCGGTGTCACGCTCGCCGGCGTCGATTCGGTGATGGCGCCGTTGCCCAAGCGCCAGCGTGCCTGGGAGCGGCTCGCGCGCGATCTGGACCGCGAACTGCTGGAGGCGATCACGACCGAGGTGGCGCTGGATGCGGCGATCGATACCGCACACGCACTGATGGCGGGCCGGCTGCATGGACGCACCGTGGTGCGCATCGGTTGAAGTACCGGCATTATTCTCAACAGAAAAATGGCAAAAGCCAAGGCGCTATCTGCGCTTATAGCTATATTATTTATAGCTATCGGCAGTGCAGCCCGTGCCGGGGGCGTGCGGCCCGAAGCGGTTGCTGTCGGGCTGGAGCACCCTTGGGCGGTCGCGTTCCTGCCGCGGGGGCGCTTTCTGGTGACCGAGCGGCCCGGTCGCATGCGCGTGATCGAGGCCGACGGCCGCGTCAACGCGCCGATCGCCGGCGTGCCGAAGGTCGCGGCCACCGGGCAGGGCGGGCTGCACGACCTGCTGCTCGATTCCGACTTCGCGCACGACCGCCTGCTCTATTTCTGCTACGCCGAACCGGCCGCACCAGCCGAATCCGGCGGCGCGAGCGGCACCGCGCTCGCACGTGCGCGGCTGTCGGATGACCGCACTCGGCTCGAGGACGTGCGCGTGATCTTCCGCCAGCAGCCCAAGGTGGTCGGCACGCTGCAGTTCGGTTGCCGCATTGCGCTGGGCGAGAAGGACGGCCGACCCGACGGCACGCTGTTTCTCGCGCTCGGCGACCGCTTCACACGGGCGCAGGACGCGCAGACGCTCGACAACGACATCGGCAAGATCGTGCGCGTCGCCAAGGATGGCAGCATTCCGGCGGACAACCCGTTCGTCGGCCGGCCCGGCGCGCTGCCCGAGATCTGGAGCTACGGCCATCGCAACCCGCAGGGCCTCACCTTCGCGCCCGGCGGCACGCTGTGGGAGCACGAACACGGACCGCAGGGCGGCGACGAGATCAACCTGATCCGCCCCGGGCGCAACTACGGCTGGCCGGTGATCACCTACGGCGAGCAGTACGGCGGCGGCAAGATTGGGGAGGGCATCACCGCGAAGGCCGGCATGGAGCAGCCGCTGCACTATTGGACGCCGTCGATCGCGCCGTCAGGCATGAGCTTTCTCACCAGCCACCGCTATGGCAGCGGCTGGCGCGGCAACCTGTTTGTCGGCTCGCTGAAATTCCGTTTTCTGGACCGGATCGAACTGGCCGAGCCGTTCAACGGCAATGTGGTGCGTGAATACCGGCTGCTGACGGACTTGGGCGAACGGATCCGCGACGTGCGCCAGGGGCCGGACGGGCTGCTGTACGTGCTGACCGATGAACGCAATGGCCGGCTGATCCGCCTCGTGCCGCAGCCGGACTGAACCCACCGGACCCACTCCCGCTCACTACCGTTGCCATCGAGCCGCACCAATGATTCCGTTCTCCATCCTCGATCTCGCTCCGATCACCGAGGGCAGCGACGCGGCCACGTCGTTCCGCCGTTCCAGCGACCTCGCGCAGCATGCTGAGCGCTGGGGTTATCGCCGCTACTGGCTGGCCGAACACCACGGCATGCCGGGGATCGCCAGCGCCGCGACCGCGGTGCTGATCGGCCATGTCGCGGCGGCGACCTCGCGCATCCGCGTCGGCGCCGGCGGCATCATGCTGCCGAACCATGCGCCGCTGGTGATCGCCGAGCAGTTCGGCACGCTCGAATCGCTGTACCCGGGGCGCATCGACCTCGGCCTCGGCCGCGCGCCGGGCTCGGACCCGGTCACCGCCCGCGCGCTGCGGCGCAACCTCGCATCCGACGCCGACGAGTTCCCGCAGGACGTGCTGGAGCTGCTGGCTTATTTCGAAGCCGATCCGCGGCTCGGCGTGCGCGCGGTGCCCGGCGCCGGTCTCGCGGTGCCGGTCTGGATCCTCGGCTCCAGCCTGTTCGGCGCGCAGCTGGCCGCGGCGCTGGGGCTGCCGTACGCATTCGCTTCGCATTTCGCGCCGGCGCAGCTGATGGACGCGATCGCGATCTACCGCACGCAGTTCCGGCCGTCGCGCCACCTCGACAAACCCTATGTAATGCTCGGCTTCAACGTGATTGCGGCCGACACCGATGAAGACGCGGCGGTTCTTGCCACGTCGATGCAGCAGGCGTTCGTCAGCCTGCGCAGCGGCCGCCCGATCCGGCTGCCGCCACCGCAACCCGACTACCTGAGCCGGATCGGCCCGCAGCAGCATGCGCTGCTCGCGCAGGTGCTGTCGTGCTCGGCCATCGGCGCGCCGCCGGCCGTGCGCGCGGCGATCCAGGCGTTCATCGCGCGCACCGGCGCCGACGAGCTGATGATCGCATCGAACATCTACGATCACGCGGCGCGACGCCGTTCGTACGAACTCGTTGCAGGGATCGCGGCCGCTGCGGGCTGAAGCCTGGTCGGGAACTGGTCCGCGGTAGATCGGTTACGATTCGCGACAACGCGATGCGTGCGGCGACCCTGCAGCATCGGCGTGACGGCCGACGCATCGCATACCGCGTGATGCGCACCGGCGGCCGGGTACTTGGCGCGAGACACGATCGAGCGAGGAGTGAAGCGAATGAGTCGCAGCGAGCATCTGCATCTGCACGTGCCGGAGCCCAGCGGGCGCCCGGGCCACGCGACCGATTTTTCCTACCTCAATGTGTCGCGCGCCGGCGCGGTGCGGCGCCCGCCGGTCAACACATCGGCATCGGCCACCTCCGATCTGGCGCACCACCTGGTGCGGGTGCTCGACGATGACGGCCACGCGGTCGGGCCCTGGGCACCGCAACTGGAAGCGGAGAAGCTGCGCCGCGGCCTGCGCGCAATGATGAGGACGCGCGTCTTCGACGCGCGCATGCAGATCGCGCAGCGGCAGAAGAAAATTTCGTTCTACATGCAGTGCCTCGGCGAGGAGGCGATCGCGACCGCCCACGCGATGGCGCTGCGACCCGGCGACATGTGTTTTCCGACCTATCGCCAGCAGGGCCTGCTGCTGTCGCGCGACGACATCTCGATGGTCGAGCTGATCTGCCAGCTGATGTCCAACGAGATGGATCCGATCAAGGGGCGCCAGCTGCCGGTGATGTATTCGTACAAGCGGGCGGGTTTCTTCTCGATCTCGGGCAATCTGGCGACGCAGTTCGTGCAGGCGGTCGGCTGGGGCATGGCTTCGGCGATCAAGGGCGACACCAAGATCGCGTCGGGCTGGATCGGCGACGGCGCGACCGCCGAGGCCGACTTCCACACCGCGCTGATCTTTGCCCATGTGTACCGCGCTCCGGTGATCCTGAACGTGGTGAACAACCAATGGGCGATCTCGACCTTCCAGGCGATCGCCGGCGGCGAGGGCACGACCTTCGCCGGCCGCGGCGTCGGCAGCGGCCTCGCGTCGCTGCGTGTCGACGGCAACGACTTCCTCGCGGTGTACGCCGCGTCACTGTGGGCCGCCGAGCGCGCGCGCAAGAACCTGGGCGCGACGCTGATCGAATGGGTCACGTACCGGGCCGGCGCGCATTCGACCTCGGACGACCCGAGCAAGTACCGTCCGGCAGACGACTTCAGCCGCTTTCCGCTCGGCGACCCGATCGCGCGATTGAAGCAGCATCTGATCGCGATCGGCGCCTGGTCCGACGAGGAGCACGAGCGGGTGCAGAAGGAACTCGAGGGCGAGGTCGCCGCCGCGATGAAGGAGGCCGAGTTGCACGGCTCGCTCGCCGATGGCCGGGTGCCGAGCGCCGCGACCATGTTCGAGGATGTGTACAAGGACATGCCGGAGCACCTGCGCCGGCAGCGCCAGCAGCTGGGAGTTTGAGCATGGGCGATACGGTGCGCAAGACGCCGATGACGATGATCCAGGCGCTGCGCTCGGCGATGGACGTGATGCTCGGGCGCGACGACAACGTGATCATCTACGGCCAGGACGTCGGCTACTTCGGCGGGGTGTTCCGCTGCACCGATGGGCTGCAGGCGAAGTACGGCAAGTCGCGCGTGTTCGACGCACCGATCTCCGAGGGTGGCATCGTCGGCACCGCGGTTGGCATGGGCGCGTACGGGCTGCGCCCGGTGGTCGAACTGCAGTTCGCCGATTACATGTACCCGGCGTACGACCAGATCGTCTCGGAGGCGGCGCGGCTGCGCTACCGCTCGGTCGGCGACTTCACCGCGCCGCTGACGATACGCATGCCCTGCGGCGGCGGCATCTACGGCGGGCAGACGCACAGCCAGAGCCCGGAGGCACTGTTCACCCATGTCGCGGGGCTGCGCACCGTGATGCCGTCCAACCCATACGACGCAAAGGGCCTGCTGATCGCAGCTATCGAATGCGACGACCCGGTGATCTTTCTCGAACCGAAACGGATCTACAACGGGCCGTTCGACGGCCATCACGACAAGCCGGTCGTGCCCTGGTCCAAGCACCCGATGGGCGAGGTGCCCGAGGGCTACTACACGGTGCCGCTGGATTCGGCCGCGATCTACCGCGCCGGCGCGCAGGTGACGGTGCTGACTTACGGCACCATGGTGTTCGTGTCCGAGGCGGCGGCGCGCGAAGCCAACGTTGATGCCGAGATCGTCGACCTGCGCAGCCTGTGGCCGATGGATCTGGACACCATCGTCGCGTCGGTCAAGAAGACGGGTCGCTGCGTGGTCGTGCACGAGGCGACGCGCACCGGTGGCTTCGGCGGCGAACTGGTTTCGCTGGTGCAGGAACATTGCTTCTATCACCTCGAGGCGCCGATCGAGCGGGTGGCAGGCTGGGACACGCCGTATCCGCATGCGCAGGAGTGGGCGTACTTTCCCGGCCCGGCGCGGGTGGCTGCTGCGCTCCGGCGCGCGACGGAGGCGTGATGGGCGTTCACGTGATCAAGATGCCGGACATCGGCGAGGGCATCGCCGAGGTCGAACTCGTCGCCTGGCACGTGCAGCCGGGCGACGCGGTGGCCGAGGACCAGCTGCTGGCCGACGTGATGACCGACAAGGCGACGGTCGAGATCCCGTCGCCGGTCGCGGGCAAGGTGCTGGCACTGGGCGGCGCGGTCGGCCAGACGATGGCGGTCGGCGGCGAGCTGATCCGCATCGAGGTCGAAGGCGCCGGCAATCTGCGCGAGGGCGCGGTGGCAGCCGCGCCCCAGGCAGCGGCGCCAGCGCCCGCCGTCACTGCGGCCGCGGCTATGCCACCCGCTCCAGCGACAGCTGCGCCGGCTACCCGCGCAGCAGCGCCTTCGCACGCCGCCGCTCCTGTCGCTGCAAAAGAGCTGCGCTCCGCGCCCGCCGCTGCACCAACCTCCGCGCCCATCGCGCGCAGGCCCGGCGAGAAGCCGATCGCATCGCCGTCGGTGCGACGCCGCGCCTGGGACCTTGGGATCGAACTGCGGTTCGTTCCCGGCAGCGGACCGGGAGGGCGCATCCTGCACGCGGACCTGGACGCCTATGCCGAACGCGCCGCAGCGGCGGCGCCCTCGGGAGCCCGCGGAGCCAGCTATCAGCAGCGTAACGACGAGCAGGCCGTTCCGGTGATCGGCCTTCGTCGCAGGATCGCGCTGAAGATGCAGGAGGCCAAGCGCCGCATTCCGCATTTCACCTATGTCGAGGAAGTCGACGTCACCGAACTCGAGGCGCTGCGCCAGCAGCTGAACAAACGCTGGGGCGACGAGCGCGGCCGGCTCACGCTGCTGCCGCTGCTGGCGCGCGCGCTGGTGCAGGCGGTGCGCGAGTTTCCGCAGGTCAATGCGCGCTTCGACGACGAGGCCGGCGTGGTCACGCGCTTCGGCGCTGTGCACATCGGCATCGCGACCCAGACCGCGTCCGGGCTGATGGTGCCGGTGCTGCGCCACGCGGAGAGCCTGGACCTGTGGGCCGCGTCCGCCGAGATCGCGCGCGTGGCCGAGGCTGCGCGCGGCGGCCATGCGACGCGCGACGAACTGACCGGTTCGACCATCACGATCACCAGCCTGGGCGCGCTCGGCGGCATCGTCTCGACGCCGGTGATCAATCATCCCGAGGTCGCGATCATCGGCGTGAACCGCATGGTCGAGCGTCCGACGATGCGCGCCGGTTCCATCGTGCCGCGGCTCTTGATGAACCTGTCGTCGTCGTTCGACCACCGCGTGGTCGACGGCATGGACGCCGCGCAGTTCATCCAGTCCATCCGCGGCATGCTCGAATGCCCGGCCACGCTGTTCGTGGAGTAGGCGACGATGGAATCGCAAAGTACGCAATTGCTTGTCATCGGCGGGGGCCCCGGCGGCTACGTTGCCGCGATCCGGGCCGCGCAGCTCGGCGTCGCGACCACGCTGGTCGAAGGCGCGCAGCTCGGCGGCACCTGCCTCAATATCGGCTGCATTCCTTCGAAGGCGTTGATCCACGCTGGGGAGACCTTCGAGCAAGCGCGGCATCAGGCGAGCGATGCGCCGCTCGGCATTCGCGTCGCCGCGCCGCAGATCGACATCGCGCAGACGGTGCGCTGGAAGGACGGCATCGTGCACCGGCTCACCGGCGGTGTAGGTGCGTTGCTGAAGAAGGCCGGCGTGCGGGTCGTCACCGGCTGGGCACGCGTGCTCGACGGCAAGACGGTCGAGGTGCAGCCGCAGGCCGGAGCCGGTGCGCAAGGAGCGCCGGTCCGCATTGGCTGCGAGCAGCTGTTGCTCGCGGCGGGGTCACTCCCGCAGCAGTTGCCGGCGATGCCGTTCGGCGGCCGCGTGATCTCGTCGACCGAGGCGCTGGCGCCCGAGCGGCTCCCCAAGCGGCTGGTCGTGGTCGGCGCCGGCTACATCGGGCTCGAACTCGGCATGGCGTACGCGAAGCTCGGCGCCCTGGTGACCGTGGTCGAGGCGCTGGAGCGGGTGCTGCCCGCGTACGACGAAGAACTGACGCGGCCGCTGCGTGCTTCGCTGCAGCGCCAGGGAATCGTCTTGCATCTGGGCTGTCGCGTGCAGGGCCTGAATGCGGCGGGCGACGCGGTCCGTGTGCGGGATGCGAACGGCGACGCGACCGAACTGCCGGCCGATCAGGTGCTGGTCGCGGTGGGCCGCGTGCCGCGCACGCAGGGATGGGGACTGGAGAGCCTGATGCTCGACATGCAGGGCGCGGCGGTGCGGGTCGACGACCAGTGCCGCACCTCGATGCGGGACGTGTGGGCGATCGGCGACCTGACCGGCGACCCGATGCTCGCGCACCGCGCGATGGCGCAGGGCGAGACGGTGGCCGAGATCATCGCCGGGCAGCGGCGCCGCTTCGCGCCGGCCGCGATCCCCGCGGTCTGCTTCACCGACCCCGAGGTCGTCGTGGTCGGCCGCACGCCGCCGGAAGCGGCCGAGGCCGGCCTCGACTGCATCAGCGCGCATTTCCCGTTCGCCGCGAACGGCCGGGCGATGACGCTGGAGTCCACCGAAGGTTTCGTGCGCGTGGTCGCGCGCAAGAGCGACCACCTGATCGTCGGCTGGCAGGCGGTCGGCCGAGGCGTGTCGGAGCTCGCCGCGGCGTTCTCGCAGTCGATCGAGATGGGCGCGCGGCTGGAAGACGTGGCCGGCACGATCCATGCGCACCCGTCGCTCGGCGAAGCGGTGCAGGAAGCGGCGCTGCGCGCGCTCGGGCACGCGATCCATGTTTGAACCACCCCCAGGCTGCGCGCACTTCGTGTCGCTTTGCCTCCCCCCTGCAAGGGGGCACCGCCAGCGGCCGGGCTGAGCCCGCTCCGCGGCGGTTGCTTGCACGGCCTGCTCCGCGGCCTTTTGCTCCTTTGCGTTTCATGTGTCGCGGGCCGCGCAACGCGCGGTGAGAAACTGTTACGGTTTTTGCGGTGCGCGCGGGCCGCGCGATTCCACGGCGCCGACGCCGCCGCCGGTTCGCGGGTATAACCGAAGCACGACTCCGGACGCCGAACGACCTCCATGCTGCTCGATGCCGCCGACTCCCAACTCGTGCTGGTGGATTACCAGTTGCGGCTGATGCCCGCGATGGCGGGCGGCCCGGCGCTTCTGGCGAACGCGGTGCGACTGGCCAGGATCGCGCGGCTGATGGCGGTGCCGGCCTGGGGCACCGAACAGAATCCGGCGCGGCTTGGCGAAAACCTGCCGGAGATCCGGGCGTTGTGCGACGACACGCTGGCCAAGACCCGTTTCAGCGCGGTGCATCAGGGGCTGCTGGAATGGCTGCGCCCGGTCTCTGCCGCGGCGGCCGCGCCGCGCGCCGGCAACGCGCGCAGCCTGCCGAAGCCGCTGCGCAAGCCGGAGGCGCCGCCGCGCAACAGCGTCGTGATCGCCGGCTGCGAGGCCCATGTCTGCCTGCTGCAGACGGCGCTCGAACTGCAGGACGAGGAATTCGATGTGTGGGTCGTCACCGACGCCTGCGGCTCGCGCAGCGAGCGCAACCGTGACGCCGCGTTCGACCGGCTGGCCACGGCGGGCGCCGAACTCGTCAGCACCGAGATGGTCGCATTCGAATGGATGCGAAGCTGCGAGCATGCGCAGTTCAAGGCTGTGCAGGCGCTGATCAAGTAAGGTTCAGCCGCAGCGGCGCTGGTTTGGAGCGGTTCGACGGAATTCTTCAATGGAATCCGCAATAAGTCCATACAGTACCTGGACTATTAGCTATCAAATGTATAGCTTTATGCCTTTTCGCATGTATGCCGGGCGCAGCGAGTGCTGCGACAGGCGTTGCGTCCGCCAACGGCCGAAGCCGCGATGACGAGCCGAATCGCGCCGCTGCTGACCGCCCTGGGCATCGGGTTAACTGCGCCCTGTGTTCATGCGGTTTCGATAGCGACCACGTCGGTGGCGAATCACGGCAACAGCAGTTGCAGCCAGAACGTCGCGTCGGTGAATGGCGCGACCACGCTGCATGCGCAAGGCCGGGTGTCGGGCGATGGCTATTGCGAGTATCGCCTGGGGCTCGAGAAGGGGCAGCGGCTGACCGCCTGGTTTCGCGGCGACGGCGCGGTGCATGCGGTGGTGCGCAGCCCGTCGGGCGTCGATTTCGTCGATGGCAAGCCCTGGGTCGCGCCGGACGACGATTCCTACGTGGTGCGCGTCACGCCGATCGGCGGCGACCGCCGCGGCCATGATTTTTCGCTGAAAATCGAAATCGAGTGATTGGCTTTGCCGCACGGCCCGCATATCCGGCATGCGGGCGGCATCCACAGGAGACAAACATGACCCGATACGCTGATTTCCACCGCCGTTCGCTCGAGGACCGCGACGGCTTCTGGGCCGAGCAGGCGAAGCTGATCGACTGGCGCGAGCCGCCGCGGCAGATCTGCGACTACAGCCGGCCGCCGTTCGTGCGCTGGTTCGTCGGCGGCCGCACCAACCTGTGCCACAACGCGGTCGATCGCCATCTGGCCGAGCGGCGCGACCAGCCGGCGCTGATTCATGTGTCGAGTGAGACCGGCTTGGAAACCGTCTACAGCTTCGGCGAACTGCACGCCGAGGTGCAGCGCACCGCCGCGATGCTGCGGGGTCTCGGCGTCGAGCGCGGCGACCGCGTGCTGATCTACATGCCGATGATCGCCGAGGCGGTGTTCGCGATGCTCGCCTGCGTGCGCATCGGCGCGATCCATTCGGTGGTGTTCGGCGGCTTTGCCAGCGTCAGTGTCGCGAGCCGGATCGAGGACGCGACGCCGAAGGTGGTGGTGAGCGCCGACGCCGGCTCGCGCGGCGGCAAGGTGGTGGCCTACAAGCCGCTGCTCGACGAGGCGATCCGGTTGTCGAAGCACAAGCCGCAGTCGGTGCTGCTGGTCGATCGCGGCCTGGCGGCGATGGAACTGGTTGCAGCGCGCGACCACCTGTGGGCGCCGCTGCGGCAAAAGCACCTGAACGCCGTCGTGCCCTGCGAATGGCTGGAATCGAACGAAGTCAGCTACACGATCTACACCAGCGGCACCACCGGCAACCCGAAGGGCGTGCAGCGCGACACCGGCGGCTACGCGGTCGCGCTCGCCGCCAGCATGAAATACATCTTCGGCGGCATGGCGGGCGAAACATATTTTTCCACCAGCGACATCGGCTGGGTCGTCGGGCACAGCTACATCGTCTACGGCCCGCTGCTTGCCGGCATGGCGACCATCCTGTACGAAGGCCTGCCGATCCGTGGGCTGGACGGCGAGCCCAATCCTGGCGTCTGGTGGCAACTGGTCGAAAAATACAAGGTCACGCAGATGTTCACCGCGCCGACCGCGGTGCGCGTGCTGAAGAAACACGATCCGGCCTACCTGAAGAAATACGACACTTCTTGCCTGAAGACGCTGTACCTCGCGGGCGAACCGGTCGACGAGCCGACCTCGCGCTGGATCAGCGAGGCGCTGGGCGTGCCGGTGATTGACAACTACTGGCAGACCGAGACCGGCTGGCCGATCCTGACCGTCGCGAACGGCGTCGAGCCCGCGCAGAGCAAGTACGGCAGCCCCGGCGTCGCGATGTACGGCTATGACACCAAGCTGATCGACGAAGCCACCGGCCGCGAACTGATCGGCGCGAACGAGAAGGGCGTGCTCGCGATCGAGGGCCCGCTGCCGCCGGGCTGCATGCAGACCGTCTGGGGCGACGACGCGCGCTTCGTCAAGACCTACTGGGAGACGATTCCGGGCCGGCTGATCTACAGCACCTTCGACTGGGGGATCCGCGACGAGGACGGCTACTACTTCATCCTCGGCCGCACCGACGATGTGATCAACGTCGCCGGCCACCGCCTGGGCACGCGCGAGATCGAAGAGAGCATCTCCAGCCATGCGAACGTGGCCGAAGCCGCGGTGGTCGGCGTCAGCGACGCGACCAAGGGGCAGATCGCGATGGCCTTCGTCGTGCCCAGGGACGCGAGCGCGCTCGCCGACGAGACCGCGCGGCTGCGGCTCGAAGGCGAATTGATGAAAGTCGTCGAGAACCAACTGGGCGCGGTCGCGCGGCCGGCGCGGGTGCGCTTTGTGCCGCTGTTGCCGAAGACGCGCAGCGGCAAGCTGTTGCGCCGTGCGATCCAGGCGGTCTGCGAAGGCCGGGATCCGGGCGACCTGGCGACGATGGAAGATCCGTCGGCGCTGCAGAACATCCGCGACCAAGTCGCGCGCTGACCGGGTCGGGCGGCTGCGCAGCCGCCATCTGATTCGGTTGCGCGCGGAACCGAAGTCACGATCTCGTGCTCATACCTGAGTTGGGGCGTACTTTTTCGCCTCGAATCGGTAGAAGAAAAGGAGATCGCATGACTGCACTACCCATCAAAACTCAGGTGGCGGCAACCGCTCTGCTAGGCGGGCTGGCGCTCGCATTCGGCGCGCCCGCGCTGGCCGCCGAAACGGTCAACGTCGGCATGTCCACCAGCTTGACCGGGCCGGTCGCCCAACTCGGTATCGCGAGCAAGGACGGCGCCCAGATGGCCATCGACCGGATCAACAAGGACGGCGGACTGCTGGGCAAGCAGATCAAGCTGTTGACGGCGGATGGCCAGTTGAAACCCAACACCGGCGTCACCAATGTGCGCAACTTCGTTCTGGCAGACCACGCTGTGGCGATCGTGGGTCCCGTCAGCAGCGCGGTCGGAATCGCCGAGGCTGGCGTCGCGGCCCAGTACCAGGTTCCGATCTTCTTCAACACGTCCAACGACGTTGATCAAACCGGCAAGGCTTTTTCCAAGTACGCTTTCCAGGTGGTGCCGAGCACCTACATGGAACCGCATGCGATGGCACTCTACGTTGCCAAGCTCTTCAAGCAACACCACTGGAAAACGCTCTACACGATCGCTCCGAATTACGCCTTCGGTCACAGCACGGTCGAGCAGTTTCTGGCCGGCTTGAAGCAGGACGGCGTCGATGTCGATGTCGTCGGACAGCAGTGGCCGCAACTCGGCGCGAGCGACTACACCCAATACATTTCCGCGATCATGGCCAAGAGCCCCGACTTCGTTTTTGCAGCGGAGTACGGCGGTGACCTGATCACGTTCACGAAGCAGGCGGAAGGCGCCGGACTGTTCAAGAAGACGCAGGTCCTGGCGGACTACTGGCCGCTTGCGCTGGAGGCGTTGGGTGCGAGCGCGCCCGCGGGCGCCATCACGGACGACCGTGCGCCGCCGTTCTACACAGTGAAGACGAAGGAGATGGACCAGTTCGCGCAGGCGTTTCATGCCAAGTATCAGCGTTGGCCGGGCACCTGGGCCATCCTCGGCTACTCGGCCGTGCAGACCTGGGCCCAGGGGGTGCAGAAGGCAGGTTCGTTCGACGGGACCAAGGTGGCCGACGCGCTCGGCGACGGGCCGATGATCAAGACGGTTCGCGGCGACTTCAAGCTTCGCGCCTGCGATCATCTTGCCGAGATTCCGGTGTACATGGGCGTCCTGTCCAAGGACGTCGATGCGAAATACGGAAGGCGCGTGATGGCCGACGTGGTCGCGCAGCCGTCCGACAAGATCATGCTGAGCTGCACGGCCAAGCAGGCGATGCAGCCACAAGCCTGAGCGGCACGACCCGTCACGATCACGTGCGGCAGCCGATCGCTGTCGCACGTCGAATCCAGAAAGCATCCCGGCGGGGTGAGCCGTGAGTCTTGACACCGTAGCAACGCTGGTATTCAGCGGACTGACCAGCGCGAGCCTGCTGTTCCTGGTGGCGGCCGGCCTCACGCTGATCTTCGGCGCGATGCACATCGTCAACATCGCGCATGGCAGCTTCTACATGCTGGCGGCCTTCGTGGTGGCGTCGTTGACCCAGTCGATGGCGGCCGATTCGACTGCGGTGTTCTGGCTGTCGCTTCTCGTCGCGCCGATCCTGGTCGGCGTGCTGGGCATGCTGACCGAAGTGCTGGTGCTGCGGCGCCTGTACGGGCGCGAGCCGTTGCTGGGTTTGCTGGCCACCTTCGGGCTGCTCTACCTGTTCGAAGGCATTGCGCTGATCGTGTGGGGCGGCCAGTACCGCTCGATCCCGATCCCGCATGCGCTTCAGGGCCATGTCCAGGCGGTCGGTGAGGCGTTCTCCATCTACAACTTGTTCGTGATCGCGATCGCGATCGCCGTGGGGTTGTTTCTGTGGTGGCTGCTGCAGCGCACGCAACTGGGCTGGCGCGTGCGCGCCGCGGTGGAAGACCCGGAAACGCTGGCGGCATCGGGCACCAATGTTCGCCGGCTGTTCACCGCGGTCTTTGCACTGGGGGCCGTGCTGGCGGGCATCGCCGGCGCCGTCACCGGCCCGATCGAGTCGATCACCACCGGGCTGGACGCGCAGATTCTGGTGGAAGCGTTCATCGTGGTCGTGATCGGCGGACTGGGCTCCGTTCCGGGCGCCGCCATCGGCGCCGTCGTGATCGGCTTGTTCGAGACCGCCGGCGTGATCTGGGCGCCGAGCTTTGCATCGGCGTTCATCTACGTCGCGATGATTCTGGTGCTGATCATCCGGCCCTCGGGTCTCTTGGGGGTGACGGAGCGAGTCGGATAGATGATGACCGAATCCAGACATTCCGCACGATGGCATGACTTCGGCGTGCCCATCGTTCTGGCCTGCGGTGCGCTGGCGATCCTCGTGGCGTCGTTCCTGGTGGCTCCGCAGTGGCTGTTCGTGCTGCAGGATATCGTGGCGTTTGGCCTGTTTGCCGTCGCCACCAATCTGCTGGTGGGCTATGGCGGCATGGTGTCGTTCGGCCAGGCCGTGTTCTATGGTCTGGGCGCCTACGTGATGGCGCTGGGCTGGCAGCGCTACCACGCACCGTTCTGGCTGCTGTTCGTGCTGGCCCCGTTGATCGGTGCGGTGGCAGCGCTGATCATCGGCGCGCTCGCGCTGCGTACGCGCGAGTGGTATTTCGCGTTGCTGACACTGGCGTTCTCGCAGCTGTTCTTCACGATTGCCAACCGGTGGTATGACTTCACCGGTGGCGACAATGGCGTGTTCGGCCCGATGATCCCGTCCACGCTGGCGCAGCCGCGTCACGGATTGTGGTTCGTTCTCGCGGTCAGTTTCATTGCGCTGCTGCTGCTTTGGGCGATCACGGTTTCACCGTTTGGCCTGACGCTGCGGGCGATCCGCGAGAACCCGCAGCGCGTGGAAGCGATCGGCGTCAATTTGCGCCGGCATCAGCTCTACGCGTTCACCCTCTCCGGTGCCTTCTGCGCACTGGCGGGCACGCTGTTCGTCGTGCACGATCAATCGGCTTTTCCGGGATTGTTCCAGTGGACGCAGTCGGGCGAACCGATCCTCATGGCGATGATCGGTGGCATGAATTACTTCCTGGGTCCGTTCGTCGGCGCGATCATTTTCATCGTTGCCCACAACTACCTCGTGGCGCACGCTGCCAGCGCCTGGGAACTGATCCTGGGGATCGTGCTCGTCCTCATCGTGCTTTTTGCGCCTGACGGGCTGCTGGGGCTGTGGGGCAGCCGTGCGTCGGGGTCGCATCCCTTTATGCTCCTGCGGACCGTTGTGGCCGCCATGCGGTCGGCAAGAAGGTCCCGATGAGCTTGCTGAACGTCGACGGTTTGGCGAAGGCGTTCGGCGGCTTCAACGCAGTCGACGGCGTCTCGTTCACCGTGGACGCAGGGGAGATTCACGCTGTGATCGGGCCGAATGGCGCCGGCAAGACCACGATGTTCAATCTGATTTCCGGCCATCTGCGTCCGAGTTCGGGCACGGTCAGTTTTGCGGGAACTGACATCACGGGCAAGCGACCCCACGTCATTGCCCGATTAGGGCTGACCCGCGCATTTCAGGTGACGAACATTTTCCCCAACCTGAGCGTGCTCGAATCCGTGGAATGCGCGGTGAGTGCGCGCCGCCGCCTAAGCGCCAGCCTGTTGCCGTGGCAGCGACGCGCCGCGCGCGACGAGGCACGCGAGTTGATCGAACAGGTGGGACTTTCCGAGACGCTGGCCACGACGGCATCGACCCTGTCCCATGGCGACCAACGCACGCTGGAAGTGACGCTGGCGCTGGCCACGCAGCCACGGCTGCTGCTGCTTGATGAACCGACCGCCGGGATGTCGCCATGGGAAACAAAGCGCATGGTCGAACTGGTCCGCACGCTGGTTCGATCGAAGGGAGTGACGGTGCTTTTCTGTGAGCATGACATGGAAACGGTTTTTTCCATTTCGAATCGCGTGACCGTGCTGCATCGCGGCAAGGTGATCGCCGACGGTGCGCCGGACGCAGTACGCGCCGACGAGCAGGTGGCGAGCGTCTATCTCGGGACAAAGAAACACTGATGCTCAAACTCGACGCGATCCATACCTATTACGGACGCAGCCACATCCTGCAAGGCGTCAGCCTGGAGGTGGGCCAGGGGGAGGCCGTGACGCTGCTCGGCCGCAACGGCGTGGGCAAGACCACCACGCTGCGCAGCATCATGGGGCTCACGCCGGCGCGCGATGGCCATATCCAGTTCGACGGGCGCGATATCACGCACCTCAAGACGCACCGCATTTCCCGGGCCGGGCTGGCTTATGTGCCCAGCGGCCGCCGCATCTTCAGCGGGCTGACCGTGCGGCAGAATCTGTTGTTGTGCGTGCGCGGCGCGACCGGCGGGGCAAACGCCTGGAGCTTGGAACGGGTCTACCAGATGTTCCCGAAACTGGCTGAACTCGATTCCCGCAAAGCCGGATTCTTGAGCGGCGGCGAACAACAGATGCTGAAACTGGGTCGCGCCCTGGTGGCCAACCCGAAACTGCTGTTGCTCGACGAGCTGACCGAAGGGCTTGCGCCGGCCATCGTCGGCGATCTTGCCGACTGGCTGGGCTTGCTCAAGTCCGAGGGTTTCAGCATGCTGGTGTGCGAGCAGAACGCCCTGTTTGCGCTGGAACTGGCCGACCGTGGCTACATCATGGAGAAAGGGCAGATTCGCTACTCCGGAGCCGCGGCCCAATTGCGCGGCAGCGAGCAAATCAGGCAATACCTCGGCGTTTGACGCCACCTCGGCCGCTCAGGCCGGATCGATGGCACAATGGGCCCTGCATCAGGGCCTTCCGGCCACAGTCGCATCCGCCAATCGGTCCAGCCGTGTCGCGGAAGGTAATCCAACCAGCTAAGGTTTCCCGGAGGGAAACGGAGGTCAGCGTTCCATGAGCGAGCCAGCAGCCACACCCGGTTCGGTCTACCAGGCGTATCGGGGCAACACCTACCTGTTCGGCGGCAACGCGCCCTACGTCGAGGAGCTCTACGAGAGCTACCTCACCAACCCCGGCAGCGTCCCCGACCATTGGCGCGACTATTTCGACGCGCTGCAGCATGTGCCGGCGGTCGACGGCAGCAACGCGAAGGACGTGCCGCATCTGCCGGTGGTCAATGCGTTCGCGGACCGGGCCAAGCAGGGCCATACCCGCGTGGTCGTCGCCAGCGCCGACGCCGAGATGGGGAAGAAGCGCACCGCGGTGCAGCAGTTGATCGCCGCCTACCGCAACGTCGGTGCGCGCTGGGCCGACCTCGATCCGCTCAAGCGCCGCGAGCGCGAGAAGATTCCGGAACTCGAGCCGTCGTTCTACGGCTTCACCGACGCCGACCAGGAGACGGTGTTCGACACCGGCAATACCTTCTTCGGCAAGGACATGATGACGCTGCGCGATCTGTTGAACGCGCTGCACGAAACCTACTGCGGAACGATCGGCGCCGAGTACATGTACGCGACCGACCAGATCAAGAAGCGCTGGTGGCAGGAGAAACTCGAGAGCATCCGCAGCAAACCGAGCCTGTCCGCCGAGAAGAAGAAGCGCATCCTGGAGCGGCTGACCGCGGCCGAAGGGCTGGAGCGCTACCTGCATACGAAATACGTCGGCCAGAAGCGCTTTTCGCTCGAGGGCGGCGAGAGTTTTATCGCGGCGATGGACGAGCTGATCCAGCAGGCCGGCGCGAAGGGCGTGCAGGAGATCGTGATCGGCCTGGCGCACCGCGGCCGGCTGAACGTGCTGGTGAACACGCTGGGCAAGATGCCCAAGGATCTGTTTGCCGAGTTCGACCATACCGCGCCCGAGGATCTACCCAGCGGCGACGTGAAATACCACCAGGGCTTCAGTTCCGACGTGACGACGCCCGGCGGTCCGGTGCATCTCACGCTCGCGTTCAACCCGTCGCATCTGGAAGTCGTCAACCCGGTGGTCGAAGGTTCGGTGCGCGCGCGCATGGATCGGCGCGACGACCCGCACGGCAAGCAGGTGCTTCCGGTGCTGGTGCACGGCGATGCGGCGTTTGCCGGTCAGGGCGTCGTGATGGAGACGCTGGCGCTGGCCGAAACCCGTGGCTACTGTACCGGCGGCACGGTGCACATCGTGATCAACAACCAGATCGGCTTCACGACCAGCGACCCACGCGACAGCCGCTCGACGCTGTACTGCACCGACGTGGTCAAGATGATCGACGCGCCGGTGCTGCACGTGAACGGTGACGACCCCGAAGCGGTGGTGCTCGCGACCCAGATTGCACTCGACTACCGGACCACGTTCGAGAAGGACGTGGTGGTCGACATCGTGTGCTTCCGCAAGCTCGGTCACAACGAACAGGACACGCCGGCGCTGACCCAGCCGCTGATGTACAAGAAGATCGCGGTGCACCCGGGCACGCGCAAGCTGTACGCCGACAAGCTGGCGGCGCAGGGCATGGGCGATGCGCTGGGTGATGACCTGGTCAAAGGCTATCGCGCGGCGCTGGAA
The DNA here is from genome assembly GCA_030123545.1 of Burkholderiaceae bacterium. Classification (NCBI taxonomy): domain Bacteria; kingdom Pseudomonadati; phylum Pseudomonadota; class Betaproteobacteria; order Burkholderiales; family Burkholderiaceae; species Burkholderiaceae bacterium. Next base: position 2,098,141 of record CP126124.1, read on the forward strand.
GCGGGCAGGAACACCCTCGATCCGGTGCTGACCAATTTCAAGAGCAAGTACGCGGTCGACTGGACCCCGTTCCTCGGCAAGAAGTGGACCGACGCCGGCGACACGGCGATCCCGCTGTCCGAATGGAAGCGGCTCGCCGAGAGGATCACGACGATTCCGGCCAACGTAACCCCGCATCTGCTGGTGAAGAAGGTCTACGACGACCGCGCGGCGATGGGTCGCGGCGAACACCTGGTGGACTGGGGTATGGGCGAGAGCATGGCCTATGCATCGCTCGTGGCGAGCGGCTATCCGATTCGGCTCTCGGGCGAGGATTCGGGGCGCGGCACGTTCTCGCACCGCCATTCGGTGATCCACGACCAGAACCGTGAGAAATGGGACACCGGCACCTACGTTCCGCTCGAGAACGTCGCGGAGAACCAGGCGCCGTTCGTCGTGATCGATTCGATCCTGTCGGAAGAGGCGGTGCTCGCGTTCGAGTACGGCTACGCGTCGAACGAACCGAACACGCTGGTGATCTGGGAAGCGCAGTTCGGCGACTTCGCCAACGGCGCGCAGGTGGTGATCGACCAGTTCATTGCGTCGGGCGAGGTGAAATGGGGACGTGTCAACGGCATCACGCTGTTGCTGCCGCACGGCTACGAGGGCCAGGGCCCGGAACACAGCTCCGCGCGCCTCGAGCGCTATATGCAACTGGCAGCGGACACCAACATGCAGATCGTGCAGCCGACCAGCGCGAGCCAGATCTTCCACGTGCTGCGCCGCCAGATGGTGCGCAGTCTTAGGAAGCCCTTGATCATCATGACGCCGAAGTCGCTGCTGCGCGCGAAGGAGGCCTCGTCGCCGGTGGCCGAGTTCACCAAGGGCGGGTTCCAGACCGTGATCCCGGATCAGAAGGACGAGGTCGCGAAGAAGGGCGACAAGGTCCGCCGCGTGCTGCTTTGCTCGGGCAAGGTGTACTACGACCTGGCGAAGAAGCGCGAGGAGCGTGAGGCGGACGATGTCGCGATCCTGCGCGTCGAACAGCTGTATCCGTTTCCGCACAAGGCGTTCGCCGCGGAACTGAAGAAGTACCCGAATGCGACCGAACTGGTCTGGTGTCAGGACGAACCGCAGAACCAGGGCGCGTGGTTTTTCGTGCAACACTACATCCACGAGAACATGCGCGACGGCCAGAAGCTGGGCTATGCCGGCCGGGCATCGTCGGCTTCGCCAGCGGTCGGCTATTCCGACCTGCATCATGAGCAGCAAAAAGCGCTGATCGATGCCGCGTTCGCGAAGCTGAAGGGGTTCGTGTTGTCCAAGTGAAGCTGCGAGAGCGTGCAGAGTGCGCGCGCCGCGGGGCCCGAACCGACGCGCGCCATCCCCCGATACAGTGCTGAGCCGGCCGGGCCGCGCAGCAACCTCTGAAGAGACGGAAAGAAGCCCAAATGTCCATCGTCGAAGTCAAAGTGCCGCAACTGTCGGAATCCGTGGCCGAGGCCACGCTGCTGCAGTGGAAGAAGAAGGCCGGTGAGGCGGTCGCCGCCGATGAAATCCTGATCGAGATCGAGACCGACAAGGTCGTGCTCGAGGTGCCGGCGCCGGCCGCCGGCGTGCTTGCCGAAATCGTCGCCGACGACGGCGCGACGGTGGTGGCCGAACAGGTGATCGCGAAGATCGACACCGAAGCGAAGGCCAGCGCCGCAGCGGCGCAACCCAGCGCACCGGCCGCCGCCGCGCCTGCTGCCGCACCGGCCGCGCCGCAGGGCGGGGCGAAGGGCGATATCGCGATGCCGGCCGCGGCGAAACTGCTGGCCGACAATCGCCTGACCACCGCCGACGTCAGCGGCACCGGCAAGGATGGCCGCGTGACCAAGGGCGACGCGCTGGCCGCGGTGGCGTCGGGTGCATCGGGTACTACGAAACAAGTAGCATCATCCGTAATACCGACAGGGGCTCCGACTCGATCTTTGCCTCAAGTTGCGGCGCCGACGGCCGATCTCGGCGACCGGCCCGAGCAGCGCGTGCCGATGAGCCGGCTGCGCGCGCGCATCGCCGAGCGGTTGCTGCAGTCGCAGGCGACGAACGCGATCCTGACCACGTTCAACGAGGTCAACATGGCCCCGGTGATGGAGATGCGCAAGCGCTTCCAGGAAAAGTTCGAGAAGGAGCATGGCGTCAAGCTCGGCTTCATGAGTTTTTTCGTGAAGGCGGCGGTGCACGCGCTGAAGAAATACCCGGCGATCAATGCCTCGGTCGACGGCACCGACATCGTCTACCACGGCTACTTCGACATCGGCATCGCGGTCGGCAGCCCGCGCGGCCTGGTCGTGCCTATTGTGCGCGACGCGGACCAGATGAGCTTCGCCGACATCGAGAAGAAGATCGCCGAATACGGCGCTAAGGCGCGCGACGGCAAGCTGTCGATCGAGGAGCTCTCGGGCGGCACGTTCTCGATCTCGAACGGCGGCGTGTTCGGCTCGATGCTGTCGACCCCGATCATCAATCCGCCGCAGTCGGCGATCCTCGGCGTGCACGCGACCAAGGACCGCGCGGTGGTCGAGAACGGGCAGGTCGTCGTGCGCCCGATGAACTACCTCGCGCTCAGCTACGACCATCGCATCATCGACGGCCGCGAAGCCGTGCTCGGACTGGTTGCGATGAAGGAGGCGCTGGAAGACCCGGCGCGGTTGCTGTTCGACATCTGACGCAGCACGGCATGAGCCTGACCGACGAACTCGCGAAGCTCGATGAATTGCACGCGCGCGGCGTGATCTCGGCAGAGGAGTTTGCCCGCGCGAAGGCGCGCCTGCTGGGCATGTCGGGCTCGCCTGCCGTCGACGCCGTGAACCGGCTGCGGCGCAGCCGCGGCGATCGCTGGATCGGCGGTGTTTGCGGCGGCATCGCCCGTTCGACCGGCGTCGAGAGCTGGATCTGGCGCCTCGTGACGGTCGTGCTCGCGCTGTTCGGCGGCACCGGCATCCTCATCTACATCCTGTTGTGGATCTTCATTCCCGAAGAATCCTGAACCAGTCACCATGTCCAAGAACTTCGACGTCATCGTCATCGGCGGCGGCCCTGGCGGCTATATCGCGGCGATCCGTGCCGCGCAACTCGGCTTCAACACGGCCTGCATCGACGAATGGAAGAACGGCCAGGGCGGGCCTGCGCCCGGCGGTACCTGCACCAACGTCGGCTGCATTCCGTCGAAGGCATTGCTTCAGTCGTCCGAGAACTTCGAGCAGGCCGGCCACCATTTCGCCGATCATGGCATCGGCATCTCGGGGCTGACGCTGGACCTGGCGAAGCTGATCGGCCGCAAGGATGCGGTGGTCAAGCAGAACAACGACGGCATCCTGTACCTGTTCAAGAAGAACAAGGTGACTTTCTTCCACGGCCGCGGATCGTTCGTGAAGGCGTCGGACGCCGGCTACGAAATCGAGGTGGCTGGTGCTGCCGAGGAAGCTCTGGTCGGCCGGCACATCATCGTCGCGACGGGTTCGAGCCCGCGCGCGTTACCGGGCGCGCCGTTCGACGAGGAACTGATCCTGTCGAACGACGGTGCGCTGCGCATTCCCGCGGTACCTAAGCGGCTGGGCCTGATCGGATCGGGCGTCATCGGGCTCGAGATGGGCTCGGTCTGGCGTCGCCTCGGCGCGCAGGTGACGGTGCTGGAGGCGTTGCCGACCTTTCTCGGGGCGGCCGACGAGCAGATCGCGCGCGATGCGAAGAAGGCGTTCGACAAACAGGGCCTGAAGATCGAACTCGGCGTGAAGGTCGGCGCGGTCAAGGCTTCCAAGGGCGGCGTCAGCGTTGCCTGGACTGATGCCAAGGGCCAGGACCAGACGCTCGAGGTCGACCGGCTGATCGTCTCGATCGGGCGCGTGCCGAACACGACCGGGCTCGACGCCGACGCGGTCGGGCTAAAGCTCGACGGACGCGGGGCTGTCGAGGTGGACGATGAATGCCGAACCAACCTGCCCAACGTATGGGCGATCGGCGACGTGGTGCGCGGTCCGATGCTTGCGCACAAGGCGGAAGAGGAGGGCGTCGCGGTCGCCGAGCGGATTGCCGGTCAGCACGGCCATGTCGACTTCAACACCATTCCCTGGGTCATCTACACCAGCCCCGAGATCGCCTGGGTCGGCCAGACCGAGCAGCAACTGAAAGCCGCCGGCCGCGCCTACCGGGCCGGCACCTTTCCGTTCCTCGCGAACGGCCGCGCCCGGGCACTCGGCGACACCACCGGCATGGTGAAGTTCGTCGCGGACGCCGCGACCGATGAAATCCTCGGCGTTCACATCGTCGGGCCGATGGCCAGCGAGCTGATCGCGGAAGCGGTGGTCGCGATGTCGTTTCGCGCCAGCAGCGAGGACATCGCGCGCATCTGCCATGCGCATCCGTCGCTCGCCGAGGCGACCAAGGAGGCGGCACTGGCCGTCGACAAGCGCACGCTCAATTTCTGAGGCGGCGCCGGCCATGTCGGAGATGCCCCCGGTCCGACAGGCCTACGAAACCGAACTGGCGCGCCGCGGCTACCAGAGCGATCCGGCGCAGCTGCGCGCGGTCGCGTCGCTGGATCGCTGCGCCGCCGAGTGGGCGGCGTATCGCGGCAAGCGCTCGAACGCGCTCAAAAAACTGATCAACCACCCCGAGATCCCACGCGGTGTCTACATGTACGGCGGGGTCGGCCGCGGCAAGAGCTTTCTGATGGATTGCTTCTATCAGGTGGTGCCGCTGCGGCGCAAGACGCGGCTGCACTTTCACGAGTTCATGCGCGAGGTGCATCGGGAATTGGCCGAATTGCAGGGCACGGCAAACCCGCTCGACGAACTGGGACGACGCATCGCGAAGCGGTTCAAGCTGATCTGCTTCGACGAATTCCATGTCGCCGACATCACCGACGCGCTGATCCTGCACCGGTTGCTGAATGCGCTGTTCGAAAACGACGTGGGCTTCGTCACCACGTCGAACTTCCGTCCGGACGATCTGTACCCGGGCGGGCTGCATCGGGATCGTTTGCTTCCGGCGATCGCGCTGCTGAACGAGAAGCTCGAGGTGATCGACGTCGACAACGGAATCGATTACCGGCAGCGCACGTTCGAGCATCTGCAGGTGTACTACAGCCCGCTCGGCCCGCGGACCGCCGCGCAGATGCGGCACGCGTTCAACCAGCTTGCCGAAGTGGGGGACGAAGACCCGGTGCTACGCATCGAGTCACGCGAGATCCGTGCGCTGCGCAGGGCCGGCGGGGTCGTCTGGTTCGACTTCAAGACGCTGTGCGGCGGACCGCGATCGCAGAACGACTATCTGGAGATCGCCAGCCGCTTCCACACGGTGCTGCTCAGCGACGTGCCGCACATGCCGGTGCGCATGGCGTCGGAGGCCCGTCGTTTCACCTGGCTGGTCGACGTGCTCTACGATAGACGCGTGAAGTTCATCATGTCGGCCGAGGTCGAACCCGACGCGTTGTATACCGAAGGGCCTCTGGTGCATGAATTTCCGCGGACCGTGTCGCGCCTGCTCGAAATGCAGTCGGCCGAGTTCATCGCCCAGGGGCGTCGTACCGTCGATACCACATTGACGTGAATCGCCTGCTTTGCGCCATCCTGTTCGCGCTGCTGTGCGGACCCGCGCTTGCGCAGACGCAGGCGCAAGCGCAGGCGAAACCGGACGAGCCTGCGATGCAAGCCGAGCGCGCCGACATCGCCACCCAGCGCGCGAAGGCCGAGACCGACTACGCGGCCGAGCGCCGGGCCTGCTACCAGAAGTTCGCGGTCAATGGCTGCCTGCGCGATGCGAGCGCGCGTCATCGGCAGATCCTCGCCGAGCTGCGTCGCCGCGAGATCGCGTTGGACGACGCCGAGCGCAGGCAGCAGGCCGGCGAGCGCCAGGCGGAGCTGCAGCAAAAAGCCGCCGATGCGGGGCGCAAGCGCTCCGAAGCCGAGCCAGCAGGCGCGCCGAGTGGAACGCCGCGGCGCAGCGATGCCGCAGCGGACCGCAGCGGCGACGCAGCCGCGGCGCGCGGCGCGGCCGAGGACCGACAGCGGCGGCACCAGCAGGAGCTGGATGCGCAGGCGCAGAAGGCTAAGGCTGCGGCCGCCGAGCGCGCGCGCTACGACGCAAAAATCAAGGACGCCGAGGAGCGCAAGGCAGACCGGGATCGGCGCCAGCGCGAGGACGCCGCGCCACCGGCCAAGCCGTTGCCGATTCCGCCGTAATCCCAGGTTGCATCCGGTCGCCGCCGGCGAACAGATGCTGCGCTGCGGCGTCAGCTCGCCAGCGGCTCCAGCTTGACGATCGCCAGCGACAGGTTGTCGCCGCCGCCACGCGCGCGCGCGCGCGCCTTGTCCACCATGAATTCAGTCGCTTCGCGCGGCGAGAGCGCAGACAGCAGCGATCCCATCTCCTCCGGGCTGAAGTAGTGCCAGATGCCGTCGCTGCAGGCAAGCAGCGCGTCGCCCGGGCGCAGTTGCGGGATGAAGTGGATCTCGACCAGCGGGTCCGCCTCGGTTCCGAGACAGCCCATCAGGATGTTGGACTGCGGATGAACGTTGGCTTCGGCCTCGGTGATTTCGCCGCGATCGACCAAGGTCTGCACGAACGAGTGGTCCACGGTGCGCTTGACTAGCTTGTCGTCGCGGAAATGGTAGATCCGCGAGTCGCCGGCATGGATCCAGTGGCAGTCGCCGCGCGGGTTGATCAGGTAGGCCGCGATCGTGCTGTGCGGTTCTTCCTCGGCGGAAATCGCGGTCAGCCGGATCACGATGTGCGCCTCGTGCACCAGTTGCTGCAGCAGCCCCACCGGGTCGTCGCTTTCCGGCGCATAGCGCTCGAACAGCTGCCGTGCCGTCATCAGCACCTGGTCCGACGCCTTGCGGCCGCCGCTGCGCCCGCCCATGCCGTCCGCGACCACCGCCAGCAGGCAGCCGGCGGCGCGCGGATGGGTCAGCAGCGCGACCTGGTCCTGCTGGTATTCGCGGTCACCCTTGTGGATGCCTGTCGACGCGGTAAGCCGGTATCCTTTAGCCATCGGGTTTGCGAGCCTGCCGACTCGAAAGTTCGCAATGAAACACGTATTATCCGGTGAACTGTAACGGCCGCCATCGCGGGCATGGTGATATCTTGGAAACGAACCTGCATTCCCCGGAACGGCGCCTGATCGAATTGCGCATGGAGCATGCCGACCTCGACGCCCTGATCGACCGTATCGACACCGAGACTCCGGTCGACGAGTTGATGCTGCGCCGGCTCAAGAAGCGGCGGCTCGCGCTGCGCGATCAGATCTCGCTACTGGAGCAGACGCTGGACCCCAAAGAGCCGGCATGAGCGCACCGCCGGGCCGCCCCAAGGTGCGAAGGCCCCTGGCCCCGGTGCGGCCGGGGCGCCTGCCCCGGCTGGGGGCAGCGAACCCACGCGCAAGCGGGGGCGCATGGGGATCAGCATGAGGGCGCTCGGCACCGCGGTCCGCAGGGTGAAGACCGTATCGTGAGCCTGACTGCGCTGGTCGATGCGGCCTTCGGACCCGATGGCGCACTCGTGCGCGCGGCGGACGCGTTCGCGCCGCGCCCGCAACAGACCGAGATGGCGCAAGCCGTCGCTCGCATCGTGGAAGGCGGCGGCGCGCTGGTGGTCGAGGCCGGCACCGGCGTCGGCAAGACCTTTGCGTATCTGGTGCCGGCGCTGCTCTGCGGCGAGCGGGTGCTATTGTCGACCGCGACCAAGACGCTGCAGGATCAGTTGTTCGGCCGCGACCTGCCGCGCCTGAGCCGCTCGCTCGGCCTTGCGCTTCGCTGCGCGCTGCTGAAGGGCCGCGGCAGTTACCTGTGCCTGCACCGGCTCGATCTGGCGCGGCACGACCCTCTGCTGCGGCAGCGCGCGGCGCAGCGGGAACTGGCCAATGTAGAACTGTGGGCGCAGGCGACGCGCAGCGGCGACCTCGCCGAACTGCCTGAGCTCGACGAGCGCTCGCCGCTGCTCCCGCTGATCACGTCGACCCGCGACAACTGCCTTGGCGCGCAATGCCCGAAGTACCGCATCTGCCACGTCAACCTCGCACGCCGCGAAGCGCTGGCGGCGGACGTGGTGGTGATCAACCACCACCTGTTCTTCGCCGACCTGGCGGTGCGCGAATCGGGGATGGCCGAACTGCTGCCCAGCGTTCGCGTCGCGGTGTTCGACGAGGCGCATCAGCTGAACGAGACCGGTGTGCAATTTCTCGGCCTGCGGCTCGGCACCGGGCAACTGGTCGATTTCGCGCATGATCTGCTCGCGGCCGGACTGCAGTTCGCGCGCGGGCTCGCCGACTGGCAGGGGGTCGCCGCCGCGCTGGAACGGGCCGCGCGCGAACTGCGCCTGTGCGCCGGCAAGCGTTCGGCCGGCGGCCGCCTTGCGTGGAGCGAGGCGGCGCCCGAGGGGTTGTCGGCGCAGGCCTGGGCCGCGGCGCTGGCCGCGCTGCGCGAGGCGCTCGCGCGCGCGCTGGCGGCGCTCGATCCGGTCGTCGAATCGGCTCCCGATTTCGCGCGGCTGCGCGAGCGTGCGGCCGAACTCGCCGACCGGGTCCTGCATTTTGTGCAACCCTGTGCACCGCCCATGGTGCGCTGGGTCGAGGTCGGCGCGCAGCTGCGCCTGATCGAGTCGCCGCTGGACATCGCCGACACGATGCGCTCGCGCGTGCTGCGGCAGGACCCGGAGCAGCAGGGTGGAGAACCGTCGCGCCGATCCTGGATCTTCACCTCGGCCACGCTGGGCGACGAGGCACAGCTGCGCTGGTTCACCGAGCCCTGCGGCCTGGCCGATGCCGAGATCCTGCGGCTGGGCAGCCCGTTCGACTACGAAGCTCGCGCCGCCGTCTATGTGCCGCAGCAACTGCCGCGCCCCGGTGATCCCGAGCACAGCCTGCAGGTGGCGGCCCTGGTCGAGGCAGCGGCCGTGCGACTCGGCGGCCGCACGCTGGTCCTGACCACCACGCTGCGCGCGCTGCGCAGCATCGCCGAGGCGCTGCAGCAGCGGCTGGCCGACGAAGGCGGGATCGAGGTACTGATGCAGGGCCAGGGGTCGAAACGGCAGCTGATGGAGCGGTTCCGCCAGGGGAACAGCGCCGGCCGGGGCTGCGTGCTGGTGGCATCGGCGTCGTTCTGGGAAGGGGTGGACGTTCCCGGCGACGCGTTGCAACTGGTGGTGATCGACAAGCTGCCGTTCCCGCCGCCGGCCGATCCGTTGGTGCAGGCGCGCGCACGGCGTCTGGAAGCGGACGGGCACAATCCGTTCAACGACTATTTCGTGCCCGAGGCCGCGGTCGCGCTCAAGCAGGGCGCCGGCCGCCTGATCCGTTCCGAGTCCGACAGCGGCGTGCTGATGGTCTGCGACCCGCGCCTTATCCAGATGGGCTACGGCCGCCGGCTGCTGGCTGCGTTGCCGGCGATGCGGCGACTGCACTCGGAGGCGCAATACCTGCAGGCGCTGTCCGAACTGAACGCGGCGCGCGGGGACGCTACCCGTGCTACCACAGCTTCCACCAGGGATCGGACTTGGGCTTGAAGCCCTGCGCCAGATAGGTGCTGTTCGGGTAGCTCTTCTCCATGACCCGGGTCGCGTCGTCGCGCAACTTGGGCAGGCCGAGCGCGTCGTAGGACTTGATCACGATGTACAGCGCCTCTTCGAGCGCCGGGGCGTTCTGGTACTCTTTCAGCGCAAGCTGCGCGCGGTCGATCGCAGCGATGTATGCGCCGCGCGAGTAGTAGTAACGCGCCACATGCACCTCGTACGCCGCGAGCGAATTGCGGATGTAGACCATGCGCTGACGCGCGTCCGAGGCATAGCGCGATTCCGGGAAGCGGGTCACCAGTTCCTGGAACGACTGGAACGATTCCTTCGCGGCCTTCTGGTCACGCTCCGACAGGTCCTGGCGCGTCAGGAACGAAAACAGTCCGAGGTCGTCGTTGAAGCTGGCCAGGCCCTTCAGGTAGAGCGCGTAGTCGATCGCCGGGCTGGCCGGGTGCAGCCGCATGAAGCGATCGAGCGTCGCGATCGCCTGGGTCTGCTCGCCTCCCTTGTACTGCGCGTAGGCCTTGTCGAGCTGCGCCTGCTGTGCCAGCGGCGTTCCGGCCGCGCGGCCTTCGAGCTTTTCGAACAACGACACCGACTTGTCGTAGTTGCCCGAATCCATCTCGTCCTTCGCTTCGGAGTAGATCTTGTTCGGGCTCCAACCGGCGGTCTTGTCGGTCTCGGTCGTCGAGCAGCCGGAAAGGACTGCCCCGAGCAGCACCAGGGCCGCCAGCGCCGGAACGATCGATAATTTGGTGCGCAGCGTCACTGAAAATGATCTCTAGAGAAGGCCGCCCGATTATATCGAGCCCCCCTGTCGCAAACGCGCTGCCGCAGGCGCCCGACGACGGCGCCGAGCCGGGGGTCGAGGTCGAATGGCGCGCGTTCGCGGCCGATCGGGCGCAGCACGGCGAGCGGCTGGATCGCGTGCTGGCGGCGCTGCTGCCGGAGTTCTCGCGCAGCTATCTGCAACAGCTGATCGAGGCCGGCGCCGTGCAACTGAATGGGGCGGCCTGGCGCAAGAGCGCGACCCGGCTCAAGGCCGGCGACAGCGGCCGGATCGAACTGCGCCCCACCGCGCAGGCCCTTGCGTTTCGCCCGCAACCGCTGGTGCTGGACGTGCTGCACGAGGACGAACATCTGCTGGTACTGAACAAGCCGGCCGGACTCGTCGTGCATCCGGCGCCGGGCCATTGGAGCGGCACGCTGCTCAACGGGCTGCTGGCGCGCGACGACCACGCCGCGCGGCTGCCGCGCGCCGGTATCGTGCACCGGCTCGACAAGGACACGAGCGGCCTGATGGTGGTCGCGCGCAGCCGGATCGCGATGGAGGCGCTGGTGCGGCAGATCGCCGCGCGCGCGGTGGCGCGGCAGTATCTCGCGCTCGCGCATCGTGCATGGCGCGGACCGCCCGAGCGCCGGATCGACGCGGCGATCGGTCGCGATCCGCGCAACCGACTCCGCATGGCGGTCGTTGATCTAAGCGAAAACCATGGGAAGCCGGCGAATACGCTGATCAAATTGCTACAAAACTGTGAGCAAGGCTGCTTTCTGCGGTGCACGCTCGGCACCGGGCGCACGCATCAGATCCGGGTGCATCTCGCGAGCCTCGGGCATCCGCTGGTTGCGGACACGCTGTACGGCGGGGCCGCGGCGGCCGGCCTCGAGCGCCAGGCGCTGCATGCGTTCCGGCTCGCGTTTCGGCATCCGGTCAGCGGCGAGGCGATGACGTTCCATGCGCCGCTGCCGGCCGACATGAACCAGGCCTTGGAGCGCTGGCAGCTACGGTACAATGGGGGCACCGAGCCCTGAGAGGCCCGCGCCTCGCTTTTCAGCGGAAGGCGCGAAGTCGCGGCGACAGCAGCTTGCCGGCCGCGCTCCGAATTGATTCATCCCTGACGATGCGCCCCAGGGGCGCCTGTTCCCGGAAATCTTCGACAAATGAATACCGCGGATGCCAAACGCATCCTCGAAACGGCCTTGATCTGTACGCAGCAGCCGCTGCCGGTGCGCGACCTGCGCACCCTGTTCAACGACGAACTCGGCCCGGACACGATCAGATCGCTGTTGGAGGAATTGCAGAACGACTGGACGCAGCGCGGCGTCGAACTGGTCTGCGTGGCCTCGGGCTGGCGCTTTCAGAGCCGGCCCGAGCTGCGCGACTACCTCGATCGCCTGCACCCGGAAAAGCCGCCGCGCTACAGCCGGGCCGCGCTCGAAACGCTGGCCATCATCGCGTACCGGCAGCCGGTGACCCGTGGCGACATGGAAGAGATACGCGGCGTCACGATCAACTCGATGATCATCAAGCAACTCGAGGATCGCGGCTGGATCGAGGTGATCGGTCACCGCGAGGTCGCGGGCCGGCCGGCGCTGTTCGCAACGACCCGGCAGTTCCTGGACGACCTGGGACTCGCGTCGCTGGAGCAATTGCCCACGACCGACGAATCGGCACTGGAGCCCAGCATGTTCGACGCGTTGAACGACCCCGACCCATCGCTGCTGCCGGCCGCCGACGCGCAGGCGGCGGGCGCCGTCACGCAGCTGGGCACGGATCGGACGCCGGACCTGGCCGTGGCTGCGAATGAAGCGATTGCATCGGCTGCCCACGATAAGGCCGCGCGCACTGCCGGCGCGCAGGACGGCCTGGACGATGGCGCAAGCGACGACGAAGCCCTACCCCTGAACGGGACCCGAACATGAACGATCACGACCCTGCAGCAGACGCGCCGATACCGCCCGGCTACACCGAGGCCCCGAATCCGGCCGAGCCGGCGAGCGGGCCGGTCGAAGCCGTGCGGCAGCAGGGCGACGGCCCCGCGGCCGAAGCAGCGGTCGTTCCGGTTCTGGCGCCGCCCGCGGATCGGACCCGACCGCCAGCGCTTGCCCCTGCCCCCGAAGCCATCAGCTTCGCCGACGTCGTGTCCGGACGATTCGACGCGGACGAGGCCCGCGACGACCTGCCGAATCCGAAGCGCGTGCTGCCACCGCAGGCGGAGAGCCCAAAACTGCACAAGGTGCTGGCCCAGGCCGGCCTCGGGTCCCGTCTCGAAATGGAGCAACTGATCCTGGAGGGGCGCATCTCGGTCAACAACGAGCCGGCGCATATCGGCCAGCGTATCCAGTACGGCGACCAGGTCAAGATCAACGGCAAGCCGATCCGCGTACGCATCGATCCGCCCGCGCCGCGCGTCATCGCCTACCACAAGCCGGTCGGCGAGGTCGTGACGCACGACGACCCGCAGAATCGTCCGACCGTGTTCAGGCGCCTGCCCAGGCTCGCGCAGGGCAAGTGGCAGTCGGTGGGCCGGCTCGACCTGAACACCGAAGGCCTGCTGCTGTTCACGAATTCCGGCGAACTGGCGAACCGGATGATGCATCCGCGCTTCGGACTGGAACGCGAATACGCGGTGCGGGTTCTCGGGGCGCTGAGCAACGAAGAAAAACAGCGGCTGCTCGATGGCGTCCCGCTGGACGACGGCGTCGCGAAGTTCGGGGCGATCGAGGACGGCGGCGGCGAGGGTTCGAACTGCTGGTACCGGGTCACGATCTCCGAAGGCCGCAATCGCGAGGTGCGCCGCCTGATCGAAGCCGGCGGCCATGCGGTGAGTCGGCTGATCCGCATTCGCTACGGCGCGATGGTGCTGCCGCGCGGCCTCAAGCGAGGGATCTGGATGGAACTCGACGAGCGCGACATCCGGGCGCTGATGCAGGCAGCCGGAGCGCTCGACGGTGCCGCGCGGGGCCGCGCCGGTGATGCTGCGCCGGGGGGGCGCACGGGCCGGGGTCGGCGCCGCGGTCGAGCGGCGAACGGTTCGGCAAACCGCGGCACCGATTCGAGACAGGGGGCGGCTTCGGCCCCGGTCGGCAACCGTGGGCAGCAACGCCGCGGTCGTGGCGACGGCGAGGCGCGATCGAACGGCGCCGCGCAGCCAGACCCGATGCGGACCGCTTTCGGCTACATCGGTGCCGACAGCTTCAACCGGCAGCGGCAGGGCCAGGGTCAGCGCCGCGGGGCCCCTCCCGGGGCTCGTAGCGGTGGCGGGCAACGGCGACGCGGGCGCGATCGTTGAACGTGATGGCGGCCGTGGTCCGAACCCCGGCGCGCCGAAGCCGTCACGGGGTCCACAGCGACGGCGTGGCCGCGGGGTGACGGGTAAAATGTTCGGTTTGCCCGAGACGGCACAAACAGAATTCGTACTTCATATTCAGGAACATCCCACATGGCTATCGAGCGCACGCTTTCGATCATCAAACCCGACGCCATCGCGAAGAACGTGATCGGCCAGATTTACGCCCGCTTCGAGGCCGCCGGCCTGAAAGTGGTGGCGGCACGCATGGCCCATCTGTCGCGCGCCGAGGCCGAAGCGTTCTACGCGGTGCACAAGGAGCGTCCGTTCTACAAGGATCTGGTGGAATTCATGGTTTCCGGGCCGGTGATGGTGCAGGTTCTCGAAGGCAAGAACGCGATTGCGAAGAACCGTGACCTGATGGGCGCGACCGATCCGAAGAAGGCGGACCCCGGCACCATTCGCGCCGACTTTGCCGACAGCATCGACGCGAATGCGGTGCACGGCTCGGACGGTGCCGATACCGCGCGACAGGAGATTGCGTTCTTCTTCGCCGAGATGAACATCCATTCGCGCTGATTCCGTCCCACTCCATGCGATGACGGCGAACCTGCTCGACTTCGATCTGGAGGGCATGGCCGCGTTCTGCGAGCGGCACGGTGAAAAGCGCTTTCGCGCGACCCAACTGTTTCGCTGGATCCATCAGAAGGGCGCCTCCGATTTCGACGCGATGAGCGATCTGGCGCTGTCCTTGCGCGGCAAGCTCGGCGGCATCGCGCGCATCGAGGGGCTGCCGGTGGCTTCGCAGCAGGTGTCGCAAGATGGCACGATCAAATGGCTGTTCGATGTCGGCGGCGGCAACGCGGTCGAGGCGGTCTTCATCCCCGAGGCCGATCGGGGCACGTTGTGCGTGTCGTCGCAGGCGGGATGCGCGGTCGGCTGTCGCTTCTGCGCGACCGGGCACCAGGGGTTCAGCCGCAACCTGACCGGCGGCGAGATCGTCGCGCAGCTGTGGTTCGCCGAGCATTTCCTGCGCCGGCATCTGGGGCAGGACGAGCGCGTCGTCTCGAACGTGGTGATGATGGGCATGGGCGAGCCGCTGCAGAACTACGCGGCTTTGGTGCCGGCGCTGCGCACCATGCTCCATGATCATGGCTACGGCCTGTCGCGGCGGCGCGTGACGGTGTCGACCTCGGGCGTGGTGCCGATGATCGACCGTCTCGCCACCGACTGCCCGGTCGCGCTCGCGGTCTCGCTGCACGCGCCGACCGATGCGTTGCGTGACCGGCTGGTGCCGCTGAATCGCAAGTACCCGCTGGCCGAACTGCTGGCCGCGTGCCGACGCTACCTGGCCCATGCGCCGCGCGACTTCATCACCTTCGAGTACTGCATGCTGGCCGACGTGAACGACAGCACCGCGCAGGCCGAACAACTGGTGACGCTGCTGCGCGGGCACGGGCCGGACGGCTGGTGCAAGCTCAACCTGATTCCGTTCAACCCGTTTCCCGGGTCCGGCCTGACCTGTTCGGCGCCGCACCGGGTGGCCGCGTTTGCCGAGATCTTGAGCGCGGCGGGCATCGTCACCACGGTGCGCAAGACGCGCGGCGACGACATTGCCGCCGCCTGCGGACAGCTGGCGGGCGACGTGCAGGACCGCACCCATGTGCAAGGGCGCATTGCGCGTCAGCGCGCCGTGCCGTTGATACCGGTCGCAATGGCTTCGGCCAAGGAGGACTAGGCGATGAATTGGGCCTTGGCTGGCAACAGGAGCGTCGTGCAACGGCTGCTGCAGCTCGGGTTTGCGGCCGCGGTGCTGGCCGCCCTGGCGGGTTGCGCAGCGCATTCGGGCTCCGAGCTGCCGTCCGCGGGAACCGACATCACCACGGAGTCGGATCTGACGCCGGCGCGCAAGCTCGCGCAGATCCGGCTCGATCTCGCGGTTGACTACTACAAGCGCGGCCAGACCAAGGTCGCGCTGGACGAGGTCAAGCGCGCGCTGGTCGCCGACCCGAATTTCGCCGAGGCGTACAACATGCGCGGGCTGATCTACATGCGGCTGGAAGACTATCCGCTGGCCGACGACAGCTTTCGCCGCGCGCTCGCGCTCAAGCCGCGCGATGGCGCGATCCTGCACAACTACGGCTGGATGTTGTGCCAGCAGAAGCACTTCGCGCGCGCCGACGAGCAGTTTCAGAAGGCGCTCGCGATCCCGAGTTACGGCGATCGGGCGAAAACGCTCAAGGCGCAGGGGGTGTGTCAACTGCAGGCCGGCGAAAAGAAGCAAGCCGAAGCGACGCTGGCGCGTGCGTACGAATTCGACGCGGGCGATCCGGTCGTTGGCTACAACCTTGCCGAGTTGATGTTCGAGCGCAACGATCTCAAACGCGCGCAGTTCTACATCGGCCGCATCAACAACACCGAACTGGCGAATGCGCAGTCGCTGTGGCTCGGCATCAGGATCGATCGCCGGCTCGGGGACCGGACCGCGATGGCGCGGCTGGGCGACCAACTGCAGCAGAAATTCCCGGACTCGCCGGAAGCGACCGCCTACCAGCAGGGCAGGTTCGATGAATGACGCAGCGCAACCGGACGGCGACTGGATCGGCGCTAGCCGTCCGGCCGATGCGCCGGGCGGCGCCGGTGCGCTGCTGCGCCAGGCGCGCGAAACCGCGGGCCTGCACATCGAGGTGCTGGCTGCCACGCTGAAGGTGCCGGTCAGCAAACTCGCGGCACTGGAAGGCGACCGGTTGCACGAGCTCCCTGACGCGGTGTTCGCGCGGGCGCTGGCGGCGAGCGTGTGCCGTACGCTGGGCATCGAGCCGGGCGTGGTGCTCGAGCGCATGCCCAGGAATCCGTCGCCGCGGCTCGCGCAGGACGACGAGAGCATCAACACGCCGTTCCGCGGATCGCGCGAGATCTATCGCGCCTCGCCGTGGAGTCAGGTATCGCGGCCGGTGGTACTCGTGGTGCTGGCGCTGCTGCTGGCGGCGCTGGTGCTGATCTTCCTGCCTTCGATGCGGCACGACACCGGGGCGAGTACGAGCACGGCAGCGCCGCATGCGTCCGCGGCGACCGACGCAGCACGGGCGGCGCCAAAGGACGGGCAGGCGGCGCCGGCCGAGGTGCGGACCCCCGTTGCGCAGCCCGCTGCGCCGACTCCGGTGGCCGAGGCACCAGGCGCGAATCCGGCGGCTCGGATCGTCGCTGCGGCCGCCCCGGCATCGCTAGCGCCGGCACTGGCCATGCCGCCGCCCGCAGCGGCCGCAACCGGCAGCCCGGCGCGGTCCGTTGCCGATGCAACCCCGGCAGTCGCACCCGCGATCGTCGTCACCGCGCGCGCTGATTCGTGGGTCGAGGTGAAGGACGCACAAGGGAAGATTCTGGTGCGCGAGAACATGGCCCCGGCGCAGGTTGCGCAGGCCAGCGGTGCGCTGCCGTTGTCGGTGGTGATCGGCCGCGCCGATGCGGTGGCAGTCCGGGTCAAGGGGCAGCCGTTCGATCTGGGTCCGGCGACACGGAACAACGTTGCGCGTTTCGAGGTGAAGTGATGGAAAGCAACAGCGGCCAAGGGGTGGCCGACCCGAGTGCCTTTGCGGCGGCTGATGAACGCCCGATCGCCGGCGCCGCGCCGCTGCCGCGCCGGACCCGGCAGGCGCGCGTGGCCTGGGGCGCGCGCAGCGTCACGGTCGGCGGCGACGCGCCGGTGCGGGTGCAGTCGATGACGAACACCGACACCGCGGATGCGATCGGCACCGCGATCCAGGTCAAGGAGCTCGCGCAGGCCGGTTCCGAACTGGTGCGCATCACGGTGAACACGCCGGAAGCGGCGCAGGCGGTGCCGCATGTCCGCGAGCAACTCGACCGCATGGGCGTGGACGTGCCGCTGATCGGCGACTTCCACTACAACGGGCACAAGCTGCTGACCGAATTCCCGGACTGCGCACAGGCGCTGTCGAAGTACCGGATCAACCCCGGCAACGTCGGGCGCGGAGCGAAGCACGACCGGCAGTTCGGCCAGATGATCGAGGCCGCGCTGCGCTGGGACAAGCCGGTGCGCATCGGCGTGAATTGGGGCAGCCTCGATCAGGAACTGCTCGGCGCGCTGATGGACCGCAACGCGCGCCGCGCCGAGCCCTGGGACGCGCGTCAGGTGATGTACGAGGCGCTGATCGAATCCGCGATTCAGTCGGCGCGCCGCGCCGAGGAAATGGGCATGGCGGCGGAGCAGATCATCCTGTCGTGCAAGGTGAGCGGGGTGCAGGACCTGATCGCGGTCTACCGCGAGCTTGCGCGCCGCTGTGACTACGCGCTGCATCTGGGGCTGACCGAGGCCGGCATGGCGACCCGCGGAACGGTCGCCTCCAGCGTCGCGCTCGGGATCCTGCTGCAGGAGGGCATAGGCGACACGATCCGGGTGTCACTGACGCCACAGCCTGGCGAGCCGCGCACGCAAGAGGTGGTCGCCGCGTCCGAGATTCTGCAATCGCTCGGCTTGCGCCGCTTCGTGCCCAGCGTCACCGCCTGTCCGGGCTGCGGGCGCACCACCAGCAGCACGTTCCAGGAGCTGGCCAAGCAGATCGATGATTTTCTGCGCGCGCAGATGCCATCGTGGCGCGAACGCTATCCGGGCGTCGAGGCGCTGCGGGTCGCGGTGATGGGCTGCATCGTCAACGGTCCGGGCGAGAGCCGGCATGCGGATATCGGCATCAGCCTGCCCGGCACCGGCGAGGCGCCTGCGGCGCCGGTCTACATCGACGGCGAGCGGCGCCTGACGCTGCGCGGCGAACATATCGCGACCGAATTCCAGGCGATCGTCGAGGACTACATCGAGAAGCGTTTCAAAGCGGCGCGCGCGGCGTGACGCGGGGAAATCGCGAAAATTCAAAAGAATTCGCGCTGCAGCCGGCGTGTATTCTTCATATTATGCTACTATTTATGTAGCAACAGAATGACAGATGAGTGAGAAACTGGTCGCCGTCAAGGGCATGAACGACATCCTGCCGCCGGAATCGGCGCGGTGGGAATGGCTCGAGCACAAGGTGCGCGCGTTGATGCGGCGCTACGGCTACGCGAACGTGCGCACGCCGGTCGTGGAGCCGACCGCGCTGTTCGTGCGCGGTCTGGGCGAGGTCACCGACATCGTCGAGAAGGAGATGTACTCGTTCGAGGACACGATGAACGGCGACCGGCTGACGCTGCGGCCCGAGGCGACCGCCGGCATCGTGCGCGCGATGATCGAGCACAACGTCCTGTACAACGGCCCGCTGCGCGTCTGGTCGAACGTCGCGCTGTTTCGCCACGAACGGCCGCAGAAAGGGCGCTACCGCCAGTTTCACCAGATCGACGTCGAGGCGCTGGGCCATGCCGGGCCGGACGTCGACGCCGAACAGATCCTGATGTGCGCGGCGCTCTTGCGCGACCTCGGCATCGCCGGCGAGCATGTGCGGCTCGAACTGAACAGCCTGGGCCAGCCGGCCGAACGCAGCGCGCACCGCGCCGCGCTGGTTGCGCATTTCGAGGCGCATGCGGCGCAGCTCGACGACGATGCACGGCGCCGGCTGCACAGCAACCCGCTGCGCATCCTCGACAGCAAGAATCCGGCGATGCAGCCCATGGTCGAGGCCGCGCCGAAGCTGCTCGACTTCCTCGGCCCGGAGTCGCTTGCGCACCTGGACGCGGTGCGCGCCGCGCTCGACGCCGCGGGCCAGCCGTACCGCATCAACCCGCGGCTGGTGCGCGGCATGGACTACTACAACCTGACCGTGTTCGAATGGATCACCGACAAGCTCGGCGCGCAGGGCACGGTCTGCGGCGGCGGCCGTTACGACGGCCTGTTCGAGCAACTTGGCGGCAAGCCGACACCGGCGGTCGGATGGGGCATGGGGATCGAGCGCATGCTGTTGTTGCTCGACGCGGTCGGCGCGAACCCGCCGCCCGAGGCGCCCGATGCCTATGCGATCGTGCCGACGCCGGCAGCGATGGCGGCCGCGCTCGTCGCCTGCGAGGCGCTGCGCGCGGCCGGCGTCTCGGTGCAGATGCATGCGGCCGGCGCCGACGGCTGGGGCGGCATGAAAGCGCAGTTCCGGCGCGCCGACGCGAGCGGCGCGCGCCATGCGCTGATCTTCGGTGCGGAAGAACTCGCAAGCGGCCAGGTCGCGGTCAAGCACCTGCGCGGTGGCGACGGCGCGCAGCGCCTCGTGCCGCTTGCCGACCCGCTCGCCTGGGCCCCGACCCTACAATCGGGCGACTGAAAAAGCCGGCGACGGGAACAGCGGGCAGTCCGCACGAAATCAAGACGAAATCAAGACGAAATCATCGCTAAATCAAAACGCTATCGGCCATGGCAACAGCTCTCGATCTCGAAGAACAGGAACAGCTCGACCAGCTCAAGCATTTCTGGAGGAAGTGGGGCAACGCCATCACCTGGGTGCTGATCGTCGTGTTCGGCGCGGTGGCCGCGTGGAACGGCTACCAGTACTGGCAGCGCCGCGAGGCGGCGCGCGCGGCGATCCTGTTCGATACGGTGCGACAAGCAGCGCAGGCCGGCGACCTCGCGATGGTCACCCGTTCGTTCTCCGACATCCGCAACGACTACGGCAGCACCACCTATGCGCAGCAGGCTGGCTTTCTCGCGGCCAAAGTGTTCTACGACAAGGGCAAGCCGGACGAAGCGCGCCAGGCGCTGGCATGGGTCGCGGACAAGACCTCCGATGAGGGCTACCGGGCGATCGCGCGGCTGCGGCTGGCGTCGCTGCTGATGCAGGCGAAGTCCTACGACGACGCGCGCAAGCAGTTGGACGGTTCGTTCCCGGACGCGTTCGCGCCGCTGGTCGCGGATCGGCTCGGCGACATAGCCCTGCTGCAGGGCAAGAAGACCGAAGCGGTGGCCGAGTACCTGCGCGCCTACCACGGACTGACGGCGGATCGGCCGTACCGCCGCATCGTCGAAGTCAAGCTCGCCTCGCTGGGCGCCGACCCGCAGGCGCAGGCGGCCGCGGCAGCCAGCGGTGCCGCGAGCGCCGCGAGTGCCGGGGGCCGCTCGTGAGTCGGACATCGCTCGCGAAATATCGAATGGTTTGGCCTGGAGCCAGCGTGTTTCGTGCATGGGTTGCTATTGGAATGATAGCGTTGCTGAGCGCCTGCTCGACCGGATCGCCGCCGCCGAAGCCGACACCGCTCGGTCCGAACGAAGCCCTGATTGGCGTGCGCCAGGCCTGGGCAGCGCAGATCGGCCCGGTCGGTTTTCCGCTCGAGGTCAAGGTAGAGGGCAACAGCGTGCTGCTGGCGAGCAGCGACGGCACGGTGGCGGCGCTGGACGCGCGCACCGGGCATGAACTCTGGCGCGTGGCGTTGCATCAGCCCGTCGCCGCGGGCGTCGGCAGCGACGGGCGCCTGGTCGCGGTGGTCACCGCGGACAACCATCTGGTCGCGCTGCAGGACGGGCACGAACTGTGGCGCAGGTTGCTCGAGTCGCATGTCTTTACCGCGCCGCTCGTTGCCGGCGCCAGGGTGTTCGTGCTCGCCGGCGACCGCGCGGTCAGCGCGTACGACGGCCAGTCCGGGCGCAGGCTGTGGCAACAGAAGCCGCCGGCGCAGTCGCTGGTGCTGCGCCAGGCCGGCGTCATCACCTCGGCCGGCGACACGCTGTTGATCGGCCTGTCGGGCCGGCTGGTGGGACTCAATCCGGCCGACGGCAGCCTGCGCTGGGACGCGCTGATCGGCGCGCTGCGCGGCACGAACGACATCGAGCGGCTGTCGGACCTGGTGGCGCCTGTGGCCCGGCTCGGCAGCGAAATCTGCGCGCGCGCGTACCAGGCAGCGGTCGGCTGCGTCGACACCGCGAACGGCCAGCTGGAGTGGTCGCAGAAGGCGGACGGCGCGACCGGCCTCGCCGGCGACGAGCGCTTCATCTACGGCACCGAGAGCGACGGCAAGGTGATTGCCTGGCGCCGCGAAGGCGGCGAGCAGGCATGGAGCACGAACCGGCTGCTGTACCGCGGGTTGACCGCGCCGCTGGTGCTCGGTCGCTCGGTGGTGGTCGGCGACTACGCGGGTTATGTGCACCTGCTGTCGCGCGTCGATGGCTCGCCGCTGACGTGGCTCGCGACCGACGGTTCGGCGATCGCGGCCACGCCGGTGGCGGCCGACAACACGCTGATCGTCGTGACCCGGCGCGGCGGCGTCTACGGCTTCCGGCCGGAGTAAGGGCCGCAGGTCCGCCAGTCGTGAAACCCGTTCTGGCGCTGGTCGGCCGCCCCAATGTCGGCAAGTCGACGCTGTTCAACCGGCTGACCCGCTCGCGCGACGCGATCGTCGCCGACTTTCCCGGGCTGACCCGCGATCGCCATTACGGCGATGGCCGTCTCGGCGCACGCGAATTCATCGCGATCGACACCGGCGGCTTCGAGCCTGACGCAACCGCCGGCATCTACAAGGAGATGGCGCGCCAGACGCGGCAGGCGGTGGCCGAGGCCGACGCGGTGATCTTCGTGGTCGACGCGCGCGCCGGGCTTTCGGCGCAGGACCACGACATCGCGCGCTATCTGCGGCGCCTGGGCAAGCGCTGCGTGGTCGCGGCGAACAAGGCCGAAGGCATGCAGGGCGGCGCGCAGTTCGCCGAGTTCTACGAACTCGGCCTGGGCGAGGTGCATCCGGTCTCCGCCGCGCACGGGCAGGGCGTGCGCGGCCTGGTCGAACTCGCGCTCGGGCCCGAGCCGCCCGTCGCGGGCGACGACGCGGCTGCGTCGGATGAAGGCGCGATCCGGCTCGCGGTGGCCGGGCGGCCGAACGTCGGCAAGTCGACGCTGATCAACGCCTGGCTCGGCGAGGAGCGGCTGGTCGCGTTCGACCAGCCGGGCACGACCCGCGACGCGATCAGCGTGCCGTTCGAGCGCAACGGCCAGCGCTTCGAGCTGATCGATACCGCCGGCCTCAGGCGCCGGGGCCGGGTGTTCGAGGCGGTCGAGAAGTTCTCGGTGGTCAAGACGCTGCAGGCGATCGCCGGCGCGAACGTGGTGCTGCTGTTGCTCGATGCAACCCAGGGCGTGACCGACCAGGACGCGCATATCGCCGGCTACATCGTCGAGAGCGGACGCGCGGTCGTCGTCGCGGTGAACAAATGGGACGCGGCGGACGCGTACCAGCGCAGCCTGGTGCAGCGCGCGCTCGAGCTGCGCCTGCCGTTCCTGGGCTTCGCGGCGCTGCATTTCATTTCCGCGCGCAAGCGCCAGGGGCTGGCGCCGGTCTGGCAGGCGATCATCCAGGCGCACCGCGCGGCCGGTCGCAAGATGCCGACGCCGGCGCTGACCCGGCTGCTGCACGAGGCGGTGCAGCACCAGGCGCCCAAGCGCGTCGGCATGTTCCGCCCCAAGCTGCGCTACGCGCACCAGGGCGGCACGAATCCGCCGGTGGTCGTGGTGCACGGCAACTCGCTCGAGCATGTGACCGACGCGTACAAACGCTACCTGGAAGGGCGCCTGCGCAAGGCGTTCGATCTGGTCGGCACGCCGCTGCGGATCGAGATGAAAAGCTCGCGCAACCCGTACGTCGACAAGGCGTAGCGCCGGGCCAGCCGGGCCGGCGTCGCGCGCTGCATGGGCTTTCTGTGTGCCGGCTGCAGCTTCGGTGCTGCGCTGTGGTAATGTTCCAACCCTAGCAACAACTTTCCGAACACGGAGAATATCGTGAGCAACAAAGGGCAGCTTCTACAAGACCCGTTCCTGAACACGCTGCGCCGCGAGCATGTGCCGGTCTCGATCTACCTGGTCAACGGCATCAAGCTGCAGGGGCAGATCGAGTCGTTCGACCAGTACGTGGTCCTGCTGCGCAACACCGTCACGCAGATGGTCTACAAACATGCGATCTCGACCATCGTGCCGGGCCGCGCTGTGAATTTCTCTGCGGTCGAGAGCTCGGCGGCCGCGCACGACGACGCCTGAGTTCATGCCGGCCGGCGCGCAGCCGCTGTCGTCACGCCTGCCGCGCCGCGCGATTCGCTGATTTTCGAGTTGTCCGATCTATCCCCCCGTCCATTCGCACCGGCCGTGCTGGTCGGGGTTGATTTCGGTCTGCCGAATTTCGACGGCGAGCTCGAGGAACTCGGACTGCTGGCGCGCAGCGCGGGCCTGCAGCCGGTCGCGCGCATCACCTGCAAGCGCCGCGCGCCGGACGCGGCGTTGTTCGTCGGCAGCGGCAAGGCCGACGAGATCAAGGCGCTGGCCAAGGAGTGGGGCGCGACCGAGGTGCTGTTCGACCAGAGCCTGAGTCCGGCGCAGCAGCGCAATCTGGAGCGTCATCTGGAACTGCCGGTGAACGACCGCACGCTGCTGATCCTCGACATCTTCGGCCAGCGCGCGCGCAGCCACGAGGGCAAGCTGCAGGTCGAACTCGCGCGGCTGCAGTACCTGAGCACGCGCCTGGTCCGACGCTGGTCGCACCTGGAGCGCCAGCGTGGCGGCATCGGCGCGCGTGGTGGCCCCGGTGAAGCGCAGATCGAACTCGACCGCCGCATGATCGGCGAGGCGATCAAGCGCACCTCGGCGCGGCTGCAGAAAGTCAAACGGCAACGCCGGACCCAGCGACGCCAGCGCGAGCGGCGCGATGCGTTCAACATCTCGCTGGTCGGGTACACCAACGCCGGCAAGTCGACGCTGTTCAACGCGCTGGTCAATGCCCAGGCCTACGCTGCCGATCAGCTGTTCGCGACGCTGGACACCACGACGCGGCGCCTGTACCTCGGCGAGGCGGGGCGATCGGTTTCGCTGTCGGACACGGTCGGCTTCATTCGCGACCTGCCGCATGGGCTGGTCGATGCGTTCCAGACCACGCTGCAGGAGGCGGTGGACGCCGATCTGCTGCTGCATGTGGTCGATGCCGCGCGCGCCGACCATGCGCAGCAGATCGCCGAGGTGCAGCGCGTGCTGGCGGAAATCGGTGCGCAGCAGGTGCCGCAGATCCTGGTGTTCAACAAGATCGACGCGCTGGCTGACAACCAGCGCCCGCTGCTGACGAGCGACCTTTTCGAGCTCGGCGGTGCCGCGGTGCCGCGGCTGTTCGTGAGTGCGCGCAGCGGCGAGGGGCTGGCACTGCTGCGGCGCGAACTGGCGTTGCGCGCAGCGGCGCCGGCGGACGCGGCCGACCGGGATGCCCCCCGGTTTCATGAGGCTGCTGCCTGATTGTGCACAATCAGGGCACAACACGAAAAGACCGAAGCCGCATGAATCTCATTCCAAAGGTCCCGGGGTGGACGGCACTTCAGGGGCGGATCCGGGGGATGTTCAACCTGAACGACCCGCGCTGGGGGCGCGGCGACGACAAGCCGACCGACCGGCCGGAGGGTGAGTCGCCCCAGGGTGGCGGCAGCGGTGGCCGCGGGCCGAACCAGGGGCCGCCCGATCTGGACGAGCTGTGGCGTGATTTCAACCGCAGGCTCAGCGGCCTGTTCGGCGGCCGCCGCGGTGGCGGTTCCGGCGGCAACGGGAACCCGGGCGGCCGCGGTGGCTCGGGGGGGTTCGGCCCGGACGGCAAGAACACTCGGGTCGGGGCGGGGCTGATCGCGGCGGTCGTGGTGCTGATCTGGCTCGGTTCGGGCTTCTTCATCGTGCAGGAAGGCCAGCAGGCGGTTATCACGCAGTTCGGCAAGTACTACGAAACACTGGGCGCGGGCTTCCACTGGCGGCTGCCGTACCCGATCCAGCGCGACGAAAAGGTATTCGTGACCCAGATCCGCTCGGTCGATATCGGGCGCGACAACATCATCAAGGCCACCGGGCTGCGCGACTCGGGCATGCTGACCGCCGACGAGAACATCGTCGAGATCAAGTTCGCGGTGCAGTACCGGCTGAGCAACGCGCGCGAGTTCCTGTTCGACACCAAGGATCCGACCGCCGCGGTGGTGCAGGCAGCCGAGTCGGCGGTGCGCGAGGTCGTCGGCAAGATGACGATGGATGCCGCGCTCGGCGACGAACGCGACAAGATCGCGCCGCAGGTGCGCGAGCTGATGCAGCAGATTCTCGACCGCTACCAAGTCGGCGTGCAGGTCGTTGCAGTGAACCTGCAGCAAAGCGGCGTACGCCCGCCCGAGCAGGTGCAGGCGGCGTTCGACGACGTGCTCAAGGCCGGTCAGGAGGCGGAGCGCACCAAAAACGAGGCCCAGGCCTACGCGAACGACGTGATCCCGCGCGCCGTCGGCACCGCGTCGCGGCTGAAAGAGGAGGCCGACGGCTACAAGGCGCGCGTGGTCGCGCAGGCGCAGGGTGATACGCAGCGCTTCAACTCCGTGTTGGACGCATACCAGAAAGCGCCGCAGGTCACGCGCGAGCGCATGTACGTCGACGCGATGCAGCAGATTTACGCGAACGTGTCCAAGCTGATCGTCGATACGAAACAGGGTTCGAACCTGCTGTATCTGCCGCTCGACAAGCTGATGCAGGCGGCCGGACAGACCGTGGCCCCGCCCCCCGCGAATCCGACCTCCGCGGCTGGCGGCAGCACGCCGCCCGCCAGCGGGTCGGCCAACACACCCGACGATTCCGACCGCTTCCGGGACACTTCCCGCCTGCGGGATCGCGACTCGCGCTAGGAGGAGCTTGTTGTGAACCGCGTCGGATTCGTTGCTGCCGCAATCGTGATCGTGCTGGCCGTGCTCAGCTCGATGGTGTTCATCGTCGATCAGCGCCAGTACGGCATCGTCTACGAGCTGGGGCAGATCAAGCGCGTGCTCAAGCAGCCAGGGCTGTATTTCAAGCTGCCACCGCCGTTCCAGAACGTGCTGTATCTGGACAAGCGCCTGCTCACGCTCGACAGCACCGATGCCGAGCCGATCTACACCGCGGAGAAGCAGCGCGTCGTGATCGACTGGTACGTGCGTTGGCGCATCAGCGATCCGGCCGAGTACATTCGCAACGTCGGCATCGACGAGAGCGCCGGCGCGAACCAATTGAGCCGCGTGGTGCGCAACGCATTCCAGGCGGAGATCAACAAGTACACGGTCAAGCAAGTGGTGGGCAACAAGCGCGAATCGCTGATGGCGGACGTGAAGAACGAAGTGATCGGAAAGGTACATGGAGCCAAGCCCTGGGGCATCGACGTGGTCGACGTGCGGATCACCCGGGTCGACTATGTTGCCGACATCACCGATTCGGTGTACCGGCGCATGGAAGCCGAGCGCAAGCGGGTCGCCAATGGGCTGCGCGCGACCGGCGTGGCCGAGGGCGAGAAGATCCGCGCCGACGCCGATCGCCAGCGCGAGATCACGGTCGCCAATGCGTACCGCGACGCGCAGAAGATCAAGGGCGAGGGCGACGGCCAGGCGAACCGGATCTACGCCGATTCATTCGGGCGCGATCCGCAGTTCGCTGAGTTCTACCGCAGCCTGGATGCGTACAAGTCCAGTTTCAACAAGAAGAGCGACGTGATGGTGCTCGACGAGTCGAGCGACTTCTTCAAGGCGATGCGCAGTCCGAACCTTGCCGCGCCGACCGCGCCGGCCCGGAAGTAAGCGGACGCGCGCCGACCTTGGACAGCAGTTCGTTCTGGACCGCGCTGGCGCTGGTGCTGGTGATCGAAGGCTCGCTGCCGCTGCTGTCACCGGCTGCATGGCGGCGCATGTTCGCGCAAATCCTGCGCTGGCGCGACGGCCAGTTGCGCTTCTTCGGCCTGTGCAGCATCGCCGTGGGCCTGTTGCTGCTCTGGCTTGCGTCCTGAGAGCGTGGGCCGGCGCAGAGCGCGCGCCGCTAAAATCACCGTTTCACCCGTCCGCTTGTTCATGTCCGCCTGGGTCCTGCCGGATTACATCGCCGATGTGCTGCCCTCGGAGGCCCGGCATATCGAGGAGCTGCGCCGCCTGCTGCTCGATGCTGCCCGTGGCTACGGCTACGAGCTGGTGATGCCGCCGCTGTTCGAGCACCTCGAATCGCTGCTCACCGGCACCGGCGAGGCCCTTGGCTTGCAGACCTTCAAGCTGGTCGACCAGCTGTCGGGGCGCACGCTGGGCCTGCGCGCCGACACGACGCCGCAGGTGGCGCGCATCGACGCGCACCTGCTCAACCGCAGCGGGGTTGCGCGCCTGTGCTATTGCGGCTCGGTGCTGCACACCCGGCCCGATCGGCCGCACGCGAGCCGCGAGCCGCTGCAGTTCGGCGCCGAGATCTACGGCCACGCCGGCCGTGAGGCCGATCTGGAGGCGGTGCTGTTGTCGCTGGACTGCCTGCGCGCGGCGCAGGTGCGGGGCGCCGACGTCGACATGGCCCATGTCGGCATCGTCGATTCGCTGCTGGCCGGGGTTGCCCTCGATGCCGCCTCCGCTGCACGGGTGCACGCGGCGCTCGCCGCCAAGGATGCGAGCGAACTGCGACATCTGGCGCGCGATTTTCCGCGCGCGTCGCGCGAAGGACTGGTTGCGCTCACAAGGCTGTACGGCGATGCGCCGGTGCTGGCCGAGGCGCGCAGCGCGCTGCCGGCGTCGCCGGCGCTGCATCGGGCGCTGGCGGACCTGGAGTGGCTGGCCGCGCAGGCCGAGCAGTTGGCCGGCGCCGCGATCAGCTTCGACCTGGCCGACCTGCGCGGCTACGCGTACTACAGCGGCATGCGCTTCGCGATCTACGCGCAGGGCGCGAGTGACGCGCTGGTGCGCGGCGGGCGCTACGACGAGGTCGGCGCGGTGTTCGGCCGCAAGCGGCCGGCGGTCGGTTTCAGCCTCGATCTGAAGCAGCTCGCGGCCAGCGTGGCGCCGCTGCCGCTGCGCGCGGCGATCCGCGCGCCCTGGGGCGTGGAGCCGCCGCTGCGTGCGGCGATCGCGGCGCTGCGCGGCGGCGGCGAGACCGTGGTCTGCGTGCTGCCGGGCCACGAGCGCGAGATCGACGAATTCCGGTGCGATCGCGAACTGGTGCAGGCCGGTGATCGGTGGATCGTGCAAACCATTCGAGAGTGAACCCCTGATGAACGCAAGCAGCACGATGCCACCCGGACGCAACGTGGTCGTGGTCGGCACCCAATGGGGCGACGAGGGCAAGGGCAAGCTGGTGGACTGGCTCACCGAAAGCGCGCGGGGCGTGGTGCGGTTTCAGGGCGGACACAACGCTGGCCATACGCTGGTGATCAACGGCGCGCGCACCGCGCTGAACCTGATCCCCAGCGGCATCATGCGCCCCGGCGTCAAGTGCTATATCGGCAACGGCGTGGTGCTGTCGATCGCCCATCTGTTCGCCGAGATCGAGCGGCTCGAAGCCGCCGGCGTCGAGGTGCGCTCGCGCCTGCGCGTGAGCGAGGCCTGTCCATTGATCCTGCCGTTCCACGGGGCGCTGGATGCGGCGCGCGAAGCGGCGCGCGAGGAACACGGCAGCGAGAAGATCGGCACCACCGGCAAGGGCATCGGTCCGGCCTACGAGGACAAGATCGCGCGCCGCGCGCTGCGCGTGCAAGACCTCAAATACCCGGATCGCTTCGCCACCAAGCTGCGCGAGTTGCTCGCGCTGTACAACTTCGTACTGACCGGACTGCTGCGCGCGAAGGCGATCGAGTTCGATGCGGTCTATGCCGAAGCGATGCGCCATGCCGACGCGCTGCGCCCGATGATGGCCGATGTCTCGCGCGAGCTCAACGACGCGCACCGCGCTGGCGCGCATCTTCTGTTCGAGGGCGCGCAGGGCACGCTGCTCGACGTCGACCATGGCACCTACCCCTACGTGACCTCGAGCAACTGCGTCGCCGGCAACGCGGCGGCCGGCGCCGGCGTCGGCCCCGGACTGCTGCACTACGTGCTCGGCATCACCAAGGCCTACTGCACCCGAGTCGGCGGCGGGCCGTTCCCGACCGAGCTCGACTGGCAGACCCCGGGCACGCCCGGCCACCATATGAGCACGGTTGGCGCCGAGCGCGGCGTGGTCACCGGCCGCGCCCGGCGCTGCGGCTGGTTCGACGCCGCGCTGCTCAAGCGCTCGGCGCAGGTCAATGGGCTGTCGGGCCTGTGCATCACCAAGCTCGACGTGCTCGACGGGCTTGCGCAGCTCGAGCTGTGCACCGGCTATCGGCTCGATGGCCATGTCGTCGACATCCTGCCGATCGGCGCCGACGAGATCGCGCGCTGCGAGCCGATCTACGAGACGCTGCCCGGCTGGAGCGACTCGACCGTCGGCGTCACCGACTGCGAGCGGCTGCCGGCCGCCGCTCGCCACTATCTGCAGCGCATCGAGCAGGTGACCGGCGTGCCGATCGCGATGATCTCGACCAGCCCGGACCGCGCGCACACGATCGTGCTGCGCCATCCGTTCGCGCGCGAGTGACGCGTTTTCTCAAAGAGAAATCGGCCGCAAGCCGTTTATCCATCTTCATCATCTGCTATTAATCCAGGAGCATTCCCGATGTTGACCGAAGACGGCAAGCACCTCTACGTGAGCTACGACGAGTACCACAGTCTGATCGAGAAGCTCGCGCTCAAGGTGCACCAGTCGCAGTGGGAATTCGACACCATCCTGTGCCTCGCGCGCGGCGGCATGCGTCCCGGCGACGTGCTGTCGCGCATCTTCGACAAGCCGTTGGCGATCATGTCGACCAGCTCGTACCGCGCCGAGGCGGGCACGGTACAGGGCCACCTCGACATCGCGCACTACATCACCACGCCCAAGGGCGAGATCGCCGGCCGAGTGCTGCTGGTCGACGACCTGGCCGACACCGGCCACACGCTGCGTGCCGTGGTCGAGATGCTGCGCACCAAGTACCCGGCGATCACCGAGTTGCGCACCGCGGTAATCTGGGCCAAGGGGCTGTCGTCGTTCCCGGCCGACTATGCGGTCGAGCATCTGCCGACGAATCCGTGGATTCACCAGCCGTTCGAAGGCTACGACTCGCTGACGCCGGAAAAGCTGATGGAGAAGTGGGCGGTCTAGGCTCACCCCCAGGCTGCGCGGACTTCGTTCCGCTTCGCCAACCCCCTTCGGGGGCATACCCTACGGCCTGGCCAAGCCAGTTCCGTGGGTGGTCCCGCATGACGTCATCCGCGGCCATCTGAACTGCCGGCCTGCGGCTGGGTGCACTAACATCGACTCATGAGCTCGATGTCGACCCAGCTGATTCACCATCCCTACGTTCCACCGGACGGCTTTGCGTCACCGCAACCGCCGGTGCACAAGGCGTCCACCGTGTTCTTCGAGAACACTGCCGCGCTGCGATCGCGCCAGTGGAAGGACAAATCCGGCTACACCTACGGGCTGCACGGCACGCCCACCACTTTCCTGCTCGAAGAGCGGTTGTGCGCGCTCGAAGGCGGGCTGCAATGCGTGCTGGCGCCCAGCGGCCTGGCGGCGATCGCATTGGTGGCGCTGGCGCTGCTGAAAAGCGGCGACGAGGTGCTGATTCCGGACAACGCCTATGGTCCGAACAAGGCACTGGCCGAAGGCGAGCTCGCGGGCTGGGGCATCACGCACCGCTACTACGACGCGATGGATCCGGCCGACCTCGCGGCAAAGATCGGTGAACGTACCCGGCTGGTCTGGCTCGAGGCGGCGGGTTCGGTGTCGCTGGAATTTCCCGATCTGCGCGAGATGGTTCGCATCTGCCGCGCGCGCGGCGTGACCACCGCGCTCGACAACACCTGGGGCGCGGGACTGGCGTTCCGGCCGTTCGACCTGGGCGGCGACGGCGGCGGCGATGGAGGCTTGGCGGTCGACCTGAGCGTGCATGCGCTGACCAAGTACCCGAGCGGCGGCGGTGACCTGCTGATGGGCAGCGTCGTCACGCGCGACGAAACGTTGCATCTGAAGATCAAGCTCGCGCACATGCGGCTCGGGTTCGGCGTCGGCGCGAACGACGTCGAATCGGTGCTGCGCTCACTGCCCAGCCTGGAGCTGCGCTATCGGACGCAGGATGCGGCGGCGCGCGAACTCGCCGAGTGGTGCGGCACGCGTGCCGAATTCGCGCAGGTGCTGCACCCTGCGCTGCCGGGTGCGCCGGGCCATGCGCACTGGCGCGCGCTGTGCCGTGAGGGCGCCGGCGGTGCAGCGGGCTTGTTCAGCGTGCTCGTCGACGCGCGCTTCGCGCAGGCGCAGGTCGATGCGTTCTGCGACGCGCTGCGGCTGTTCCGGCTCGGCTACAGCTGGGGCGGTCCGGTGAGCCTGGTGGTGCCGTACGACCTGGCCGCGATGCGCAGCGGCGGCTGGCCGGCGCATCTGGCGCGCGGCACGCTGGTGCGCTTTTCCGTGGGGCTGGAGGCCCCCGCCGATCTGCAGGCGGACTTGGCGCAGGCGCTCGCGCGGGCGCTCTGGTAGCGCTGGCGCCATCTCGTGCGTCCGAGGTGTTAAAGTCCCAGCAGTTACAGGAAGAACACATTGGCCACACCGAACTACGGATACGAGAAGCGTCAGAAGGAACTTGCGAAAAAGCGCAAGAAAGAAGAAAAGCTCCGGGCCAAGGCCGAGCGCAAGCAGGGCCAGGGCGGCGGCGCGGACCCCGCGTCGCAGGATCTGCCGGCTGACGAGTCGCCGGCGCCGAACGGCGCGTCGAGCGACGCGTCGAACCCGGGCTGAGCGGGCCGCTGCCCGCGCCGCATCAGCCGGCGCCGTCGTTCACGTTGCTCACGTTGCGGGCGCCACTCACGATTTCTCGAGCCAATTCGCTCATAGCGGCTGTGGAACGGTCGCGCGGCGCTATCTTTTCAGAAGCGCCGTAGCGGCTGAAATTGCCCGCCATCGAGCGCGCGTAGCCGGGGTCGTAGTGGATGCGCAGCAGATGGCGCACCATCTCCTCGACCCGTCCGGCGGCGATTTTCTGCTTCCAGCCCTGGACCACCGCCTTGCCGCGCAGCTCGATCAGCGCGTCCAGCCGGCTGCACAGCAGCAGGGGCTCGGCGACGAGAAAGTCGTAGTCCTCCATCAGCAACGCGACGCGCTCGTCGTCGGGCAGTTGCAGGTCGAGGCATGCGGCCGCGCGCATCGCCAGGATCAGCGCTTCGGGCACGGCCAGGTTGCCGATCTTGCGGCTCTCGCTTTCGACGAACACCGGCTGCTCGGGGTCGAAGCGGCGGAGCAGGTCCCACACCAGCGTGTCGAAGCGCTTCTGCGACGGCTGCGTCTGGCCCGGAATCTGCCCGAGCACCGAGCTGCGGTGGCAGGCGAGCGCTTCCAGGTCCAGCACCTGGGCGCCGGCGCCCTGCAGCGCGTGCAGCAGCCGGGTCTTGCCCGATCCGGTCGGGCCGCAGACGACGCGGTACGACAGCCGCTGTACGAGTCGCGGCAGGTCGGCCAGCAGCGCGTTCCGATAGGCCTTGTAACCGCCGTCCAGCACCGCCACGCGCAGGCCGATCTGCGACAGCACCAGCGCGAGCGCGCCGCTGCGCTTGCCGCCGCGCCAGCAGTAGACGAGCGGCTTCCAGTGCTTAGTCTTGTCCTGCAGTTCGCGCTCGATGTGGCGCGCGATGTTCGCCGCGACCAGCGCCGCGCCGCGCTTGTTCGCGTCGAACGCGCCGGCCTGCCGGTACAGCGTGCCGACGATCCGGCGTTCCTCGTCGTTCAGCGACGGCCAGTTCAGCGCGCCGGGCAGGTGGTCCTCGGCGTACTCGCTTTCGCTGCGCGCGTCGATGATCGCGCTGTAGCCGCCGAGATCGACGATCGCCTGCGCCGCGGCAACGTGCACGATGCTCACCGGAGCAGCTTTCGCAGCTCGGGCCAGACGTTCGCGAGCAGCGTCGGGTGCGCGGCCGCGGTCGGGTGGATGCGGTCGCTCTGGAACAGCTCGGCGGCGTTCGGCGCGTCGGCCACGCCGGCCAGGAAGAACGGCACCAGCGCCGCATGGTCGGCGCGGGCGACCTCGCCGTACAGCGCGGCGAACCGGCGCGTGTAGTCGCCACCGTAGTTCGGCGGCACCTGCATGCCCAGCAGCAGCACCTTGGCGCCGGCGCGCTCGGCGAGCAGCGTCATCCGGCTCAGGTTGTCCCGGGTCGCCGCCAGCGACAGCCCGCGCAGCGCGTCGTTCGCGCCGAGTTCGATGACCACGATGGCGGGCTTGTCGCGCTCGAGCAGCGTGGGCAGCCGCGACAGCCCGCCGGCCGTGGTCTCGCCGCTGATGCTTGCGTTCTGCACCGTCGCCGCGATTCGGTCCGCCGCCAGGCGCTTTTGCAGCAGCGCGACCCAGCCGGTGCCGCGCGCGAGGCCGTATTCGGCGCTCAGGCTGTCGCCGAGCACCAGGATCGTCTTCGGTTTGGCGCCGGCCTTCGACGGGGCGGCGGTCGGCGTCGGCTGCGCGCTGCGCGCCGCCTGTGTGAGCAGGCAGCCGAGCAGGATAAAGTGTCGCCTGATCAAACTCCCGGTCCCTTCATGTCGACTTCCTTGCCGCCAGCCATCGTCGCGGCTGAACACCTGCACAAATCGGTGATCGATTCCACCGGCACACTGGAGATTTTGCGCGATATCGATTTCTCGATCGCGCCGCGCGAGACCGTGGCCGTGGTCGGCGCATCCGGCTCGGGCAAGAGCACGCTGCTGGCGATCGTCGCGGGGCTGGACACGCCGACGCGCGGCACGGTCCGGCTCGACGGGCACGATCTGTTCGCATTGGACGAGGACGAGCGCGCCGCGCTGCGCGCCGAGAAGATCGGTTTCGTGTTCCAGAGCTTCCAGCTGATGAACAACCTGACCGCGCTGGAGAATGTGATGCTGCCGCTGGAACTGGCCGGTCGGCGCGACGCACGCCGCGCCGCGGCCGAAATGCTGGCGCGCGTCGGCCTTGCGCAGCGCCTCGGCCACACGCCCCGGGTGCTCAGCGGCGGCGAGCAGCAGCGGGTTGCGCTCGCACGCGCGTTCGTCGTGAAGCCGGCGCTGCTGCTGGCCGACGAGCCGACGGGCAGCCTGGACTTCGCGACCGGCGAAGCCACGATGACGCTGATGTTCGACCTGAACCGCGAACTCGGCACCACGCTGGTGCTGGTCACGCACGACGAAGCGATCGCCGGCCGCTGCGAGCGGCGCATCCGCATCGAGGCGGGGCGGGTGGTTTCCGAGGCGTCTGCGCCGGTGTAACACCGCCAACGCGTTTGCGGACTGGATCGTCAGTGCAACGACGGACGGCTCAGGCTCCGAAGAATCGATTCAGTTCGCTGCCCGGCGTCGCGCCTTCGAAGCCGTCGAAGCGCCCTTGCTCGGCGAGCGTGCGCGCCGCGCGGATGAATCCGCCCCAGGCGGCGCGCGCGAGGCCGCCGCCGACGCTCACGCGCCGCACGCCGAGCGCGCCCAGTTCCGCCATCGTCAACGGGCTCGCCGAGCCGACCAGCACGTTGACCGGCTTCGGCGCCATCGCCGCGATCACCGCTGCGATCTGCTCGCGCGTCGTGATGCCGGGTGCGTACAGGCAATCCGCGCCGGCCTCGGAATAGGCGCGCAGCCGGCGGATCGCATCGTCCAGGTCGGGGTGGCCGGCGAAGAAATTCTCGGCGCGGCCGATCAGCAGCACGTCCTCGCCCGACGCATCGATCGCCGCGCGCGCGGCGCGCATGCGCTCCACCGCTTGCGCGAGGTCGAACAGCGGCGCGGCCGCGTCACCGGTCGAATCTTCGATCGACACGCCGGCGACGCCGGTCTCGACCGCCAGCCGCACGTTGCGCGCGACGCCGTCGGCGTCCGTGGCGAAGCCGTGCTCGAAATCGGCGTTCACCGGCAGCTCGGTCGCGGCAACCATCTCGCGCAGGTGCGCCAGCACCCCATCCAGCGGCAGGCCGCCGTCGGCGCAGCCATGCGACCAGGCGCAGCCGGAACTCGTGGTCGCGAGCGCCTTGAAGCCGAGTCCGGCCAGGTACCGCGCCGAGCCGCGATCCCAGGGGTTCGGCAGCACGAAGCAGCCGGATGCATGCAGGTCGCGGAATGCGGCGCGACGCGCGCCGATCTGTGAGGCGGTTGGGTTCATCGTCAATCTCCTGCGTCCGATGGTAGCGTGCACCCCGTCGCCATGCGGCGCGAGGACCGAGTCGGGAGCTCCCGTGAAGGCGTGTGCGAGTCCTGTGCATTTGCGCACAGGCTTTCATGGAGCTTTCTTGAAGTCGTGAGTCCGGGCCGCTATAAATCGCCGACCCGCTGTGCGACGAGAGGACTTTCGACCTCGTCCATCGCTGGATCGCGCGGAAGGGAGGGGGCTCGACCGGCCGTTGCAACGGTCGGCCTCGGGTCTCGACGGTGCAATCAACAAGGAGAGTCGCGATGTCTTCCGTCACGCCACGCATCCGTCCCGTCAAGTTTGCTCACGTCCTCTACCGCACGCGGCGCTTCGATCAGATGCTGCGCTGGTACGAGGCCGTGTTTGGCGCCAAGGTCCAGTGCCAGAACCCGGCCCTGGCTTTTCTCACTTATGACGACGAGCACCACCGGTTCGCGTTCGCCAACCTCGATGTCCTCAAGCCCGACGCGGCCGAGACCGAGCGCAGCGGCGTGATCGGTGTCGATCATGTCGCATACACGTACGCGTCGGTGCACGACCTGCTGGAGAACTACGCGCAACTCAAGGCGCAGGGCATCACACCCTACTGGTGCATCCATCACGGCGTCACGGTGTCGACGTACTACGCCGACCCCGACGGCAACCAGATGGAGTTTCAGGTCGACAGCTTCGACTCGAACGAGGAGACCAACGCGTTCATCGCGGGTCCGCGCTTCGCAGGCAATCCGATCGGCGTCGAATTCGATCCGGATGATTGGCTGGCAAAACTTCGCGCAGGGGCATCGCCGTCGGAGTTTCTGCTGCGCAAGGCCGATGAGCCCATGGCGCCGATCCGGGGCTCGTTCGCGAACTGATGGCTGGATACCGCCGGTCTTGGATACCAACGTTGCGACTCAACCCGCGAGGAGAACGGCATGGCCAACATCAATCCTGACAAGATCATGCAACTGGCGATGGGCTTTTGGGGCTCGAAGACGCTGCTGAGCGCGGTCGAGCTTGGCGTCTTCACCGAACTGGCGAAGGCGCCGGCCGATCGGGTCACGCTGCAGCGCAAACTCGGCCTGCACCCGCGCTCGGCCGACGACTTCCTCGACGCGCTGGTGTCGCTGGGGATGCTCGATCGGCAGAACGGCGTCTACCGCAACACGGCGGAGACCGACCTGTTTCTCGACAAGGCGAAGCCGACCTATGTCGCGGGATTGCTGGAGATGGCCAACGCGCGGCTGTACCCGTTTTGGGGATCGCTGACCGAGGGACTGAAGACCGGAGAGCCGCAGAACGAAGCCAAGTCGGGCGGCGATATATTCGACGCGATCTACCGCGATCCGGACAAGCTGCGTGGCTTTCTCGCGGCGATGAGCGGCATCAGCGGCGGCGCGGCGCATGCGATCGCCGAGAAGTTTCCATGGAAGCAGTACAAGACC
This sequence comes from Burkholderiaceae bacterium, assembly GCA_030123545.1. Classification (NCBI taxonomy): domain Bacteria; kingdom Pseudomonadati; phylum Pseudomonadota; class Betaproteobacteria; order Burkholderiales; family Burkholderiaceae; species Burkholderiaceae bacterium. The sequence goes on from CP126124.1 coordinate 2,135,075, forward strand.
TTCGCCGATGTCGGTACGGCCCAGGGCATGGTGCCGGTGACGATCGCGAACACGCATCCGCATCTGTCGGGCATCGGCTTCGACCTGCCGGTGGTGCGGCCGGTGTTCGAGGACTTCGTCGGTGGGCACGGCGTCTCGGCCCGGGTCAAGTTCCAGGCCGGGGACTTCTTCAAGGACGATCTGCCTAAGGCCGACGTGATCGTGATGGGGCACATCCTGCACGACTGGAGCCTGGACGAAAAGCGCCACCTGATCGCGAAGGCTTACGCGGCGCTGCCGAAGGGCGGTGTGCTGATCGCGTACGACGCGGTGATCGACGACGAGCGGCGCCAGAACGCGTTCGGCCTGCTGATGAGCCTGAACATGCTGATCGAGACCCGAGGCGGCAAGGACTACACCGGCGCCGACTGCCAGGGCTGGATGCGCGCTGCCGGTTTTGCGCAGACGAGGGTCGAGCCGCTGGTCGGACCCGATTCGATGGTGATCGGGGTGAAGTAAACGTCGCGGCATGAAGGACACGACGTGGCAGTCGGGGGTCAGTCATGGACGAACGACTCGAAACAGACTATCTCGTCGTCGGCGCCGGGGCCGCCGGGATGGCCTTTACCGACGCGCTGCTTGATCATTCCGACGCGACGGTCACGATCGTCGATCGCCGCCACGCTCCCGGCGGACACTGGATAGACGCTTACCCCTACGTACGCCTGCATCAACCTTCCGCCTTCTACGGCGTCAGCTCGGTGCCGCTGGGCCACGACGCGCCCGATGTGGCTGGGACGAATGCCGGCTACTACGAACTGGCCGGCGCGGACGAGATCCGGGCCTACTTCGCGCAGGTGATGCAGCGCCGCTTCCTGCCCAGCGGCCGTGTGCGCTATTTCCCGAGCAGCGAGTACCTGGGGGATGGGCGCTTTGCCTCCCGGCTTGCGCAGCAATCGTGGCAGGTGCGCGTGCGGCGCAAGCTCGTCGACACGACGTATCTCGAGGGCGAGTTTCCCGCAACGAGTGCGCCATCGTTCGAGGTAGCCGACGGCATCCGCTGCGTGCCGGCGGGCGAGATTGCGCGCATCGGGGAGCCTCCCGAGCGCTATGCCGTGATCGGCGCGGGCAAGACGGCGCTGGATGCCTGCGTCTGGCTGCTCGAGCAAGGTGTCCCCGCTTCGGCGATCCGCTGGATCAAGCCACGCGAGGCTTGGTGGCTGAACCGCCGCTTCCAGCAGCCGCTCGCGCTGCTGCCCGACTTCTATCGGGGCATGGCGCTCCAGTTCGAGGCCATGGCGCAGGCGACTTCGGTCCAGGATCTCTTTGCGCGCCTCGAAGCGCAGGGGTTCTTCGTTCGCATCGATCCCGGCGTCGCGCCCACCATGTTCCGTGGCGCTGTGATCAGCGAGGCCGAAGTCGCGCTTCTGCGCCAGATCCAGGACGTTGTCCGCCTGGGTTATGTGCGGCGCATCGAGCGCAACGAGATCGTGCTGGACGAAGGCCGCGTGCCGACGAGCGAGCAGACGGTGCATGTCCACTGCGCGTCGCGAGGGCTGCGGCGACGCTCGCTGCGCCCGATCTTCGAGGACGGGCGGGTGACCGTCCAGCCGTTCCTGTGGTCATTCGCCTGCTACCAGTTCGCGATGCTGGGCGTGGTCGAGGCCACCGTGGAGAGCGACGAGGAGAAGAACCGCCTTTGTCCGCCGATCGCTTACTGGGACACGAACCGGGACTATCTGTCGGCGTTCCTTGCGGGACTTGCAAATCTCCAGGCGCAGGCCGCCTATCCGGCACTCGCGGGCTGGGCGAAGGCCACGCGGCTCAATCCGCTCGGCGGAATCGATCTCTACCGCGACGCGCCGACCGTCATCGGCGCCCGTGAACGCATCAAGCGCTTCGGAGCCGCGGCCGCGGGCAATCTGGTCAAGCTCCTCAGGGCGAGTGCCGCTTAGGGGCAGCGCTCAAAGCTCGTGCAAGCCCGAATGGCATGAAGCCGTGCTGAATGGACTTACCCCGGTTCCACGGACACGACGGGACTGCGTTGCTGGGCTACTCCGATTGAGTATGGCTGATATGGTCGTGCCCGGCTGCAGGGTTATCCAACGGGCTTGTCCACAGGTGCGAAGCAGCCGTTGGGTAACCCGTCTTCGCCGGCACCATCGTTGCGCAGCACCTTGTGGAGGTGCTCGCGTTCGAAGTTCACAGGCGACTTCTGACCCAGGCCGCTATGGCGCCGGCGCGGGTTGTACCAGCCCTCGATCCACGTGAAGATCTCCATGCGCGCCTGCTGCGCGAAGGGCTTCCAGACGCGGCGGTCGATCAACTCGCACTCCAGGCTCGCGAAGAAGCTCTCGGCCATGGCGTTGTCGTAGCCCGAGGGCGATGGTCTGAAAACTTCGGTTCGAACCGGGGAACCGGCCACTGTGTTCGCGCAGGCAATGATGGCAATATGGGATGTTGGCAGTCGTGAGGTGTCGATGTCGATCAGGCAATGCGCGAGGGATGGCGAACAGGGCCCGGCCAGCAACGGGCCTGCCGGGGGACTATTGTGTCTCGCGAGGTACCGTCCCATCTTCCTTGCGCTTTCCTGCGCGGCGCTGTGTGCCTGTTCCGCGCTGCTGCCGCGAGCCAGCACCGATACACCCGCGGGTTTCGACAGTTTCGAACAAGCGGCTGCGGCGGCGCAGCGGATCGTGGCCCTGCAAACGCACACCTCGGAACTCAAGAACATCGGTTTCGACCCGGTCGCCGGGCACAATGTCACGCTGATCCCCTACCCCGAGATCGTGGGGCGGCTGGCGCCCAATCCGGGTGTGCCGCTTGCCAAACTCGATCCCGGCATCCGCCAGTGCATCGAGGCCCAGATCGCCTGCCGCGGCTACCAGTTTCACTTTGATCGGCAGCATCGCCAGCGCGAAGGCAATTTCTGGCTCGACCTTTTGAATTTCCACCGTACCACGAAGGTGACGGGGTGGTGGTTTGATGCATTGATCGTGATCAGCGGCGACACCGTGCTGTTTCGCAACTTTGCGGGGCAAGCGTATACCGACCGGATCGAACAACAGAACAATCCGCTCGGCCCGTTGCAGTCGGGCGCAGGTGCCGCCGCTGTCGCGGTGCATTGACGTTATCTCGTGGACCATTGAGCTGAGCGTTCGGCTCAATGGCACCCACGGTGTCACGGTCTGCGCAGCCATCAAGGAGAAAATTGGCTTGGAGCCCATGTTTGACGGGCACTATTTGCTATATGTTCGATAGCAAAAGCCCAACGCCGATAATCTGAACATGTCTTCTTCCAAGGTGCTTTTCGGCTTCCACGCCGTCGGCGTGCGCCTCAAGACCGCGCCGCAGTCGATCATCGAAGTGCTGCACGACCCGTCGCGCCGCGATGCGCGGATGCGCCAGTTCCTGGAGCGCGCTGCCGAGGCGGGTGTGCGGCTGATCGAGGCCGACAGCCTGCGCATCGCCAAACTTGCCGGAACTCACGGCCACCAGGGCGTGGCGGCGCGGGTGCAGCCGATCGGGCCCATTCATTCGCTTGATGCGTTGCTCGACGGGCTTGCCGCGCCGGCACTGCTGCTGGTGCTCGACGGCGTGACCGATCCGCACAATCTCGGCGCCTGCCTGCGCGTGGCGGACGGCGCTGGCGCGCAGGCCGTGATCGCACCGAAGGACCATGCCTGCGGCATCAACGCCACCGTGGCCAAGGTCGCCAGCGGCGCGGCCGAGACCGTGCCGTACTTCATGGTCACGAACCTGGCGCGCACGCTGGGCGAGTTGAAGGAGCGCAGCATCTGGGTCATCGGCACCGCTGGCGACGCCGACAAGAGCCTGTACGAGGCCGATCTGAAGGGGCCCACCGCGCTGGTGCTGGGCGCCGAAGGCGCCGGTATGCGTCAGCTCACACGCAAGACCTGCGACGCGCTGGTGCGCATTCCGATGGCCGGCGCGGTCGAGAGCCTGAACGTTTCGGTGGCCAGCGGCATCTGCCTGTACGAGGCGCTGCGTCAGCGCGGCGCGGCAAGTCCAGGCGGGTGAGCCCCATCCGGGCGGACTGATCGCAGCCGGCCGTCCGCCCGACGGTGACACGACCGGGTTGCATCACGGCCGAAACGCCGGCGAGTTCAGGGTGTTGCCAGCGGCTTGTCGCCGGTCTTTAGTTCCGCGCGCATCAACGCGCCGCACAGCACGGCCGCGGCCGCAAACAGCGCGCCCACGCCGAACGCCAGTTGGAAGCCGCCGTTGAGCGCGGCAATGGCGCTGCGGCCCTGTTCCGCCAGCGCGGCCGTGCGAGCCGAAGCGAGGCTGGCCAGCACCGCCAACCCCAGCGCGCCGCCCAGCACGAACGCGGTATTCACCAGGCCGGACGCCAATCCCGCGTCGGCGGGCGCCACGTCGTTCATCGCCGCCATCAGCATCGGGTTGAAGGCAATGCCCGCGCCCAGGCCGAGCAACAGCATTCCCGGCAGCACGTCCAGCAGGAAGCCGCCGTTCAGCGGCGCGCGCGCGAACAACAGCAGGCCAAGCGTGGCCAGCGTCAGACCGGCCGCCAGCGGCGGGCGAATGCCCCAGCGCATCACCAGCATGGCCGACCAGCCGAGCGACAAGGCCGCCATCAGCAGGTTGGCCGGCAGAAAGGCCAGGCCCACCTGCATCGGCGTGTAGCCCAGCACCTGCTGCAGGTACAGCGCCGACATGAAGAACCACGCGAACATGCCTGCGGACCAGAGCACGGCGCAGAGGTTGGACACCGTGATGTTGCGCAGCCGAAACAGCGAGAGCGGCACCAGCGGATGCGCCGAGCGCGACTCGATCGCGAGAAACAGCGCCATGAGCAGAGCGGCCACGCCCAGCAGGCCCAGCGTCTGCATCGACCCCCAGCCCGCCTCGTTGCCGTCCACCACGCCGTAGACGGCGAGCATCAGCGACAGCGTCACGGTGACGGCGCCCGCGACATCCAGCCGTTCGCCGCGGCCCGCGGCTCTTGAAGTCGGCAACAGCGCCCGGCTGGCGACGTACACGGCCACGCCGATCGGCAGGTTGACCAGAAAGATCCAGTGCCAGCCCAGGCCGTCGGTGAGCAGGCCGCCCAGCAACACGCCCAGGCTGCCGCCGCCCGCGCACACGAAGCCGTACACGCCCATCGCGCGGGTGCGCTCGCCGGTTTCGGTGAACAGGTTCATGATCAGCGACAGCGCCACGGCCGACACCACCGCGCCGCCCAGCCCCTGGATCGCGCGCGCCGCCACCAGCACCCCTTGCGAGCCCGCCAGCCCGCAGACCAGCGACGCCAGCGTGAAGAACGCCAGCCCGGCCCGGAACACGCGGCGATGCCCGTACAGGTCGCCCAGCCGTCCGCCCAGCAACAGGCAGCCGCCAAAGGTGAGCATATAGGCATTGACCACCCACACCAGCGAGGTCTCGGTGAAGCCCAGGTCGGAGCGGATCGAAGGCAGGGCAACATTCACGATGGTGCTGTCGAGCACGATCATCAATTCGCCCAGACAAAGCACGATCAACGCCAGCCAGCGATGCCGTGCACGGTCGGCGCTGTTCATCGGGGGGCGACTACTGCATCGAATGCAGGCCGAGGCAGTTGCCTTCGGTATCGACCACGAGCGCAATGTGCCCGTGCGGAGCAATCGAAAACTTGGGCTTGAACACCTTGCCGCCTGCGGCCTCGACGCGGCCCTGCTCCACCGCGCAATCGTCGCGGGCGAAATACACCAGTGTGCCGCCGCCGCCCGAAGGAACGCTCCGGGCCGTCACTGACGAAGCGCATGAGAATCAGCGCTCATTCGATCGTGGTCCGCGTTAGCCCGGAATGTCGGGCTCCACGAGCGCGGCCAGTTGCGTCAGCGAATCCTGCCAGCCCAGGTAACACATCTCCAGCGGAATGGCCGGCGGGATGCCGGTCTGGGTGATGGCCAGGTCGGTGCCGCAACTCACCGGCCTGAGTCTCACGGTCACTTCCAGAACGCCGGGCAGGTTCGGATCGTCGAACCGGTCCGTGTAGCGGATCAGTTCGCCTGCAACGAGTTCAAGGTATTCGCCGCCGAATGAGTGTCCGTTGCCGGTGCTGAAGTTGCGAAACGACATGCGGAACGTGCCGCCGACGCGGGCCTCCATCTGCTGGACCGCGCAGGTGAATCCGTGCGGCGGCAGCCATTTGGCCATCGCTTCTGCCTCCAGAAAGGCGCGATACACCTTCTCGGGCTTGGCACGCAGCACGCGGTGAAGGCGGACGGTTCGGTCGGACATCAGGAACTCCTCAGGGGGGTGGATTGCGAAGCAAGACTCGCCGAGGCGCGCTACTCAGCCGCGCCGCGCCGCCTCGATCGCCGCGACGTCGATTTTTTTCATCTGCATCATCGCGTCGAACGCGCGCTTGGCGGCGGCGCGATCGGAACCAGTGAATGCTTCCATCAAAACCACCGGCGTGATCTGCCATGAAAGGCCCCATTTGTCCTTGCACCAGCCGCACTCGCTCTCCTGGCCGCCGTTACCGATGATCGCGTTCCAGTAGTGATCGGTTTCGGCTTGATCGGTGGTGGCGACCTGAAACGAAAACGCCTCGCTGTGCTTGAACGCCGGGCCACCGTTGAGCCCGATGCAGGGAATGCCCAGAACCGTGAACTCGATCGTCAGCACATCGCCCTGCTTGCCGGAAGGGTAGTCGCCCGGTGCGCGATGTACCGCGCCGACCGATGAATCGGGGAAGGTGGCGGCGTAAAAGCGTGCCGCTTCTTCGGCATCACGGTCGTACCAAAGGCAGATCGTGTTCTTGGCTGGGGTCGTCATGGCGTTTCTCCAGGTTCAGGCGGCTTGCGCAACGTTGACCATCCACGGCGTGCCGAAGCGGTCTCTGGTCATGCCGAAGCCCTTCGACCAGAAGGTGGCGGCGTAGGGCATTACGGTCTGGCCGCCTTTGCTGAGCGCATCGAACAGGCGCTGCCCTTCAGCCACGTCGGCGGCCTGAATCGACACCCACAGGCCCTGCGGCGGCTGATAGCCGCCGCAGGTTTCGTCGGCGCCGGGCATGGCGTCGGAACCCATCAGCGACTGCTCCGCGATCTGCAGGTGCACGTGCATGACGCGGCTCTTCGCCGATTCGGAAAGGGGAGGCATGTTTTCCGAAGCCGGAATCTCGCCGAAGCTGCTTTGGTGGACGATGGTGCCTTTGAACAGCCCGGCGTAGAAGGCAAAGGCCTCGGCGCAGTTGCCGTCGAAATTGAGGTAGGGCGTGAATTGCATCAGGGTCTCCTGGGGTTGGGGTGATGCGTGATTGATCGGTGTGCGCAGCTTCGGCTACGCATTCACCAGCACGCGAAAGCCGCCGAAGATCATGCGCCGCAGGTCGAACGGCATTTCCTTGGGGCAGCGCGGGTCTTCCATGAAGGCTTTCATGCCGGCGTCGCGGGCCTCGCGCGAGGGCCAGACCACCCAGGAGAACACCACGGTTTCGTCATCCTTGCGCTGCACGGCCATCGGCATCGAGGTGAGCTTGCCGTCGGGCACGTCGTCGCCCCAGCACTCGATGACCTCGACTGCGCCGTGTTCCTTGAACAGCCGCGCCCCTTCGCTCGCGACCTGGCAGTAGGCCTCTTTGTTGGCGCTGGGAACGGCAAGCAGAAAGCCATCGACGTAGGCATCTGATTTCATGGTGCAACTCCATTGTGGACAGTGTACACTTATACTTGCATGGCGCGAAGAATCAAGTAATACCTTGTAAACGTGACGAAAAAAACCGCGCCTCCGGTTCGCAGCACGTACAGGCATGGCGACCTGCGCTCCGCGCTGGTCGAGGCCGGCCTTGCGCTGGCGCGTCAGGGCGGGCCGCAAGCGATCGTGCTGCGCGAGGCCACGCGCCGCGCCGGCGTCGTGCCGAACGCCGCCTATCGGCATTTCAGGAGTCACCAGGAACTGCTGGAAGCGGTGCGCGCAGCCGCGCTGTCGCTGCTGGCGCGCTCGATCGAGGCCGAGGTCGGCGTCGCCCGGCGCCTGCGCGATCCGCGCCAGCGCGCGCGCGCGGCATTTCGCGGCGTGGGCCTGGGCTACCTGCGCTTCGCGCGGCAGGAGCCCGGGCTGTTTCGCACTGCGTTCGCCGCGCAACCCTTCGGCGTGGCCGAGCGTGACCCGAACGATGATGCGGCGCGCGGCGCCAGCGGCATGGACCCGTTCCAACTGCTCGGTCACACGCTGGACGGCATGGTCTCGGCCGGCCTGCTGCCGCCGGCGCGCCGGCCGGGCGCCGAATTCATGGCCTGGTCCGCGGTGCACGGCATGGCGATCCTGATGCTCGACGGCCCGCTGCGCGGCCTGGGCGAAGCCGCGTGCCTGTCATTGGCTGGGCGGGTGGTCGCGATGGTCGAGCAGGGCCTGCTGGCCGAGGCTTCGGCAGAATGAGCGCACGACCCGTATTCGCCATGACGGATGCACTGAAGCTGCCTGCAATCGATGCCGTCCGCGCCTGGCTGCGAGGGGCCCGACGCATCGCTGTATTGACCGGTGCCGGTGTCAGCGCCGAGTCCGGCGTACCGACGTTTCGCGACGCGCAGACAGGCCTTTGGGCGCGCTTTCGGCCCGAGGACCTGGCGACCGAGGAAGCGTTCCGGCGCAACCCGGCGCGCGTGTGGGACTGGTACGCCGAGCGGCGTGAGACGCTGCGGGGGGTGCAGCCGAACGCCGGCCACCTGGCGCTGGCGGCGTTCCAGCAGCGCCATCCGGGTCGGCTGACACTGATCACGCAGAACGTCGACGGCCTGCATCAACGTGCCGGCAGCGCTGGGGTGTTGTGCCTGCATGGCGATTTGTCGCGGAACCGCTGGCTGGACATGCCGCGCGATTGCTGCCACATCGACGATGTCTGTATCGGCCGCCCTCCGTATTGCGATCGCTGCGGCAACCTGTTGCGCCCCGACGTGGTCTGGTTCGGCGAACCTTTGCCTTTTGCTGCCCTTGACGCGGCGCAACTGGCCGTGCAGGAGTGCGACGTGATGCTGGTGGCAGGCACCTCGGGCCAGGTTTATCCGGCAGCCGGGCTGGCGCACCAGGCGCGGCGAGCCGGCGCGAAGGTCGTCATCGTCAACCCGGACCCACCGATCTCGACGAGCTCGCGCACGCGCTGATCGCCACGATGTCCGCACGAGCGCTGCCCGATCTGCTCGATTTCTGATGAGTGCTACAAAATAAATAGCGTTCTGCGCTTATTGGACCTGGACTGCCGCCCGATTTGATGCCGATAGTCGAACCGCAGCCGAGCGGTTCGCCCTGCCTTCACAGCTTCAGCTCCCAGGTTTCGCCGACCAGGTCGTGGCCGTAGCCGTGGTAGGGCTCGCTCTTGGTCAATTGAAAACCGCGCCGGGCGTAGATCGCACGCGCCGCGAGCAGGTTGCTGTTGGTCCACAGCACCATCTTGCGGTAGCCCTTGGCGCGCGCGAACGCCAGGCATTCGTCGGTCAGCCGCGCGCCCAGGCCGAGCCCGCGCGCGGAAGGCAGCAGGATCAGCAACCGCAACTGGGCGATGGCGGCGCTCCTGCGCGCGACGAACACCGCGCCGACGCGCTCGCCGTCGATCTCAGCGATCCAGCCGCGTTCGCAATCGGGGCGGAAGTGCCTGATGAACTTCGCGGCGATGTCGGCCACCAGCGCCTCGAACTCGCTGTTCCATCCGTATTCGCGTGCGTAGATTTCGCCGTGCTGCTGCACCACCCAGCCCATGTCGCCGGGCCGTGGTTCGCGCAGCAGCACGGTGCGGGGCGCGGCCGCGTTCGATGCCGGATCGGGTGGCGGTTGCACCGCTTTCATCGCGCCGCTCAGCCGCTCAGCCGCCCGTCGCCGGCGTCAGCGCGTAGCTGTGCCAGTCGAAGCGCCGGGTGCGGCGCCGATAGTCGAAGGTAAAGCCCGGCCACAGCGTGACGTTGCGTCCGTCCCGCGTCAGGTACCAGCTGCGGCAGCCGCCGGTGGCCCACACGGTGGGCGCCATGCGCCGTTGCAGCCATTCGTTGAAGCGACGCTGCACCTCGGGGTGCAGGTCGAACGAGCGCAGGCCGCGCGCGGCCATGCCCAGGATCGCGTCGACCACGTAGCGGGTCTGCGCCTCGATCATGAAGATCATTGAGTTGTGCGCGAGACCGGTGTTGGGCCCGGTCATCAGGAACAGATTCGGAAATCCCGCGACCGTACTGCCGAGATAGGCCTGCGAGCCGCCGGCCCAGACCCGGTTCATTTCGATGCCGCCGCGGCCGAACACCGGAAACGGCGTGCCGGCGTCCGCGACCTGGAACCCGGTGCCGAAGATGATCGCGTCGGCCGCATGGTGCGCGCCGTCGGCGGTGTGGATGCCGCCCGCGTCGACTCCGATGATCGGCGTGGTCTCGAGCCTGACCTGCGGCAGCGCGAGCGCAGGGTAGAAGTCGTTCGACAGCAGGATGCGCTTGCAGCCCATCGTGTAGCGCGGTGTCAGCTTGGCGCGCAGCGCCGCATCGGGCACGTGCCGCGCGACGAAACGCAGCACCTGCGGCTGCACGCGGCGCAGCAGCGCGGGCCAGCGTGTGAACAGGATCGCGCGCGCCTCCAGCGTCCAGTAGATCAGCGTGCGCGCCAGCCGTTGCCGCCAGGGCTGGCGCGCAAAGCGCGCGCGTTCCGCGTCCGACAGCGGCCGATCGGGCTTCGGCAGGATCCACGCCGGCGTGCGCTGGAACAGCGTGAGAGCGCGCACCCGCGGCGCGATCTGCGGCACGAACTGGATCGCGCTGGCGCCGGTGCCGATCACCGCGACCCGCTTGTCCGTCAGGTCGTATGCGTGGTTCCAGCGCGCCGAATGGAACAGCGCGCCGGCAAACGTGTCGAGACCCGGGATGCCGGGCAGGGCAGGGCGGCTCAGACCGCCGGTGGCGGAGACCACCACGCGCGAGCGCAATTCGCCGCCATCGGAAGTCTGCACCCGCCAGACGCTGTCCTGCTCATCGAAGCGCAGCGCCGTCACCCGCTGGCTGCAGCGGATGTGCGGTCGCAGGCCGTACTTGTCTACGCAATGCTCCACATAGGCGCGCAGTTCGGGCTGCGTCGGATACAGCCGGCTCCAGTTCGGGTTCGGCTCGAACGAAAACGAATAGAGGTGCGAAGGGATGTCGCAGGCAGCGCCGGGGTAGCCGTTGTCGCGCCAGGTGCCGCCGATCGCGTCGGCCTGCTCGAGCAGCACGAAGTCACGCATGCCGGCCTGTCTGAGCTTGATCGCGACGCACAGGCCGGCGTAGCCGCTGCCGATGATGACGACCGACGGCATGGGGCGCAGCGCCTTCGGCGTTCGCTTTCAGTACACCGGCCGATGGCGCCGGATCGCGTCCTTCACCGGCGGCATCAGCGCAAAGCCGGGGCCGTGGCGCGCGGCCAGCATTTCGGCGCGGTGCAAGAACGCGTCGATGCCGGTGCCGTAGATGAACTGCATCGCGCCGCCGGTCCAGGCCGGAAACCCGATGCCGAAGATCGAACCGATGTTGGCTTCGGCCACGGTGGTCAGCACGCCTTCGGCTAGGCAGCGCGCGGTCTCGATCGCCTGGCGATACAGCAGCCGGTCCTTCAGCTCCTGCAGGTTCCAGATCGCGCCGGGCTTCTCGAACAGCATTTTTAGCTGCGGCCAAAGCGTCTTCTTCTGCCCTTCGGGATAGTCGTAGAAGCCGCCGCCGGCCGCGCGGCCATTGCGGTCGTACTGCTTGACCATGCGCTCGACCAGCAGCTCACCCGGCGTCGCGATGTAGGTGCCGCCTTCGGCGCGCACGTCGGCGCGGGTCTGGTCGAGCACATGCACCGACAGCGACAGCGCGGTTTCGTCCAGCACCGCCAGCGGGCCGACCGGCATGCCGGCCTGCAGCGCGGCGTTCTCGACCACCGGCGCCGGAATGCCTTCGTCCAGCATCGCGGCGCCCTCCATCACGTAGGTGCCGAAGGTGCGGCTGGTGTAGAAGCCGCGCGCGTCGTTCACCACGATCGGCAGCTTGCCGAGCGCACGCACGTAGTCGAATGCGCGCGCCACGGTCTCATCGTCGGTCGCCTTGCCGCGGATGATCTCGACCAGCTTCATCTTGTCGACCGGGCTGAAGAAATGGATGCCGATGAACTTCTCGGGCCGGCTGCTGGCCTGCGCCAGCCCGCTGATCGGCAGCGTCGAGGTGTTGCTCGCGAAGAAGCCGCCCGGCGCCAGTTGCGGCTCGGCGTCCTTCGTGACCTGGCCTTTCAGTTCGCGGTTTTCGAACACCGCCTCGATGATCAGCTCGCAGCCTTGCAGGTCGGCAGCCTTGTCGGTGGGCGTGATGCGGCCGAGCAGCGCCTGCTGGTCGTGCGGGCTCATGCGGCCCTTGTCGACGCGCGGCTGCGTGATCTTCGCGCTGTACGCCTTGCCGTGCTCGGCCTTGGTCGTACTCACGTCCTTCAGCACGGTCGCGATGCCGCGGCTCGCCTGCGCATAGGCAATGCCGGCGCCCATCATGCCGGCACCGAGAATGCCGACGCGCTGCGGTTTGTAGCGCGGCGGGTCTTTCGGGCGGCTGTGGCCGCTGCGGATCGCGCCCATGTCGAAGAAGAAGGTGTTGATCATGTTCTTCGCGACCGGACTCACGATCAACCGGGCCAGGTAGCGGCTTTCGATGCGCAGCGCGGTGTCGAAATCGACCAGCGCGCCCTCGGCCATCGCGTCCAGCGCGTATTCCGGCGCCGGGTACAGGCCGCGGGTCTTTGCCTTCAGCATCGCCGGCGCGACGGTCAGCATGCCGGCGATCTTCGGGTTGGCCGGCGTGCCGCCGGGGACTTTGTAGTTCTTGTCGTCCCACGGTTGCCGCGCGGAAGGATGAGCGGCGATGAACGCCAGCGCCGCGTCGCGCAGCTTCGATGCATCCGCCAGCAGTTCATGCACCAGGCCGAGTTCGAGCGCCTCGCGCGGATTGAAAAGCTTGCTCTCCAGAATGTAGGGCTGCGCGCCCATCAGGCCGAGCAGCCGGACCATCTTCGTGATGCCGGTCGCGCCAGGGATCAGGCCCAGCGTGAGTTCGGGCAGGCCGAGCTGGATCTTGTCGTCGTCGATCGCGATGCGGTGGTGCCCGACCAGCGCCAGCTCCCAGCCGCCGCCGAGCGCCGCGCCGTTGATGCAGCTGACCACCGGTTTGCCCAGCGTCTCGAGCGTGCGGAAGTTCTTCTTCACCTGCTCGATCTCGGCGAACACCCGCGGCCCGTCCTCGGGGCTCAAACGCATCGTGCCCTTCAGGTCGGCGCCGGCGAAAAACGTGCTCTTGGCCGACGCGAGCACGATGCCGCGGATCGCGTCCTTGTCCCGCACGACCTGTGCGACGGCCTCGGTCAGATCCTGTTGCCATTGCAGGCACATGGTGTTGACGGGCGAATCCGGCTCGTCGAAGGTGAGGGTGGCGATGCCGTCGGCGAGGTCGTAGCGGATCGTGTTCATGGCTTGCGATTACTATGATTTATATAGCTAAAGGTTGCCGTCCTGCCTGGACAATCTGCCGATTTGACTTAAGAAACAGTCTGCGCACTGCTCAGATCCGTTCCACGATCGTCGCGATCCCCATGCCGCCGCCGACGCACAGCGTGACGAGCCCAAAGCGCAGTTGGCGCCGGTGCAGTTCGTCGATCAGCGTGCCGAGAATCATCGCCCCGGTCGCGCCCAGCGGATGGCCCATCGCGATCGCGCCGCCGTTGACGTTGACCTTCTCGTGCGGCACACCCATCTCCTTCATGAACTTCATCGGCACCGCGGCGAAGGCCTCGTTCACTTCGAACAGGTCGATCTGGTCGATCGTCATGCCGGCCTTGGCCAGCGCCTTGCGCGTGGCCGGCATCGGGCCGGTCAGCATGATGGTCGGGTCCGCGCCCGACACCGCCGCCGCGACGATGCGCGCGCGCGGCGCAAAACCATGGGTCTTGCCGGCTCGTTCGCTGCCGACCAGCACGGCGGCCGCGCCGTCGACGATGCCCGACGCGTTGCCCGCGTGGTGCACATGGCGGATGCGCTCGACCTGCGGATAGCGGCTGATCGCGACCGCGTCGAAACCCATCGCTCCCAACTGCTCGAACGAAGGCTTGAGCGCTGCCAGGCCTTCCATCGTGGTGCGCGGCTTGATGAATTCGTCCTGGTCCAGGATGGTCTGGCCGAGGAAGTCCTTGACCGGAATCACAGAGTTCGCGAACAACCCGCCGTCACGTGCGCGCGTCGCGCGTTTCTGGCTCTCCAGCGCGAATGCATCGACGTCCTCGCGCTCGAAGCCTTCGAGCGTCGCGATCAGGTCCGCGCCGATGCCCTGCGGCACGAACGCGGTCTCGCTGTTGGTTTCCGGGTCCTGCGCCCAGGCGCCGCCGTCCGAGCCGATCGGCACGCGGCTCATGCTCTCGACGCCGCCGGCGACCACCAGTTCTTCCCAGCCGGAGCGCACCTTCTGCGCCGCGAGGTTCACCGCCTCCAGGCCCGAGGCGCAGAAGCGGTTCAACTGCACGCCGGAGCAGCGCCAGTCCCAGCCGGCTTTCAGCGCCGCGACCTTCGCGATCACCGATCCCTGCTCGCCGATCGGCGAGACCACGCCCATCACCACGTCGTCGACCTGCGCGGTGTCGAAGTCGTTGCGTCGCTGCAGTTCGGCGAGGGTGCCGGCCAGCAGGTTGATCGGCTTGACTTCGTGCAGGCTGCCGTCCTTCTTGCCCTTGCCGCGCGGCGTGCGGATGGCGTCGAAAACGAAGGCTTCGGTCATGGGGGTCTCCGGTAAGACAAAGGAATGGTCTGCGCGACTTCAGGTCGTCTGGGCCGCAGGCCCGAGGCGGCGCGCCACCTCGCCGTGGAACCAGCCCAGCGCCTGCTCCACGCGGCCCACCGTCAGCTGCGTGTTGGCGCCGCTTTTCAGACCGCGCTGGATGCCCACGGCGCAATGGATGTCTTCCCGCCGGAACACGCCGCGCTCGATCAGGTTGAAGGTCTTTTCCCAGTGCGGCGTCCAGTCCGGCGTGGTCCGGGACGCCGGCACCAGCATGCGGTGCGTCCAGCGCAGCGTCTCGGGGCCGGTCGGGTAGACCGTGATCAGGCTCAGGTAGTCGGGATGGAAGATCGTCACCGTGTTCGGAAAGATCATCTGGCTCGGCGTGGCCAGCGCGCACAGTGCCTCGGCGGTGGCCGGCGTCGGCGTGCCACCCGCGGCGGCCCAGTCCTGCGCCGCGCGGCGCGCGACCAGCGAGTAGACATGCGGACCGAAGCGCTCGGCGGCCGTGATGCCGTCGGTGAAGAACGGGTAGATCGTGTCCTTGTGCAACGCCCGGATGTGGTAGGGCTCCAGAAAGGCGTCGATGATCAGCTTCCAGTTCGCCGGATATTCCGCCGTGATGGTGCGGAAATGGCGCAGCCCGGCTATGCCGAGGAACGGCAGCTCGGCGTCGAGTCCGCCGAGGTAAGCCGGCAGGTCGATCTCGCCTTGTGCGTCGGGCACCACCCAGACCAGGCCATGACGCTCGGCGCAGGGCAGGGCTACCAGGTCGCGGCCGGCAGCACAGGAGCCATCGTCGAACGCCTCTGCATGCAGCCGATGGCGCAGCGCGCCGTCGAGTCGGTAGGCCCAGCCATGGTACGGACAGACGACGCTCGCGCGAGCCTGCGCCGCGCCGCCCGCCTGCACCAGCCGCATACCGCGATGCCGGCACACGTTGAGAAAGCAGCGCAGCTGGCCCGCGGTGTCGCGCGTGAGCAGCAGCGGCATGCCGTAGCCGTCGTTCGCCAGCACCTGGCCGGGCGCGATCTCGCTGCCGTGCGCGACGATCAGCGGCAGCGGGCGAAACAGCGCCTGCAACTCGGCCTGCCAGATCTCGGACGCGTAATAGCGCTCGACCGGAATGCGCGCCTCGGACACGGCGCTGTCCTGCCATTCGGCGCGGCCGCTGGCCAGTTGGTCGCGCACCCGCGCCAGCAGGGCGGCGGTGGCCGAGGGTAGCGCCGAACCGCTGCCAGCATTGGTTACCGTGTCGATCGGGGTAAGCGACGTGTCGGCGGCATCTGCGGCAGCGGCCATGCGTATCGACTCCAGCGGTGGATGGAATGCCGCAGCCGGGCGGCGGACCCGCTCTGCAGCGCCGGTGACCCGGCGGCTGCGAACAGTGTATTCTTTTTACCAAGCAAACGCTTTGTAAAAATGCAAGCGCCCTGCGCCCAGGCCGCACCGCCGCGGCCTGGGCGCAGGTGACAGCGCGCCGGTCGACGCGCTACATTGCAGGCATCGCGATGCGGCAGGCCGGCTGGCTGCGCAGCGAGCGAGGGCGGGTGTTCGATCCGGATCGACCGTAGATTGGAAGGCAGGACTTGAGATGGCATCCTCGTTGTTCCCCGATCCGCTGCAAATGTGGCGCGATGCCGTGACCCGGCTCGAGAACGACGTCAATGCGCTGGCGACCAGCGGCATGAAATCGCAGGAAGTGGCGCGCTCGCTGAACCAGTTCTCGGCGGTTTCGCTCGGCATGCAGCAGATGTTCGATAAGATGGTCGACGCCCATCTGCGCCGGGCCAATTTGCCGAGCCGCAAGGAGGTGGCCGAACTGGCGCAGACGCTCGAGCGCATCGAGGGCAAGCTCGACCGGCTGCTGCCGGCCGGCGCGCAGCCTGCCACTGCGGCGGCACCCCGACCGGCACGTACGCGCAGGCCGCCGGGTGCCGTGGGGCCGGTGCAGGAACCCGAGCTTGAATCCGCGGCGTCCAAGGCGCGGTCCGCCGGTGCGAAGCGTCGCGCTGCGCCGCGCGCCAGGAGCTGAGCGATGGCCACGCAGACCGCCACCCGGCCAGCGGACAGCGGCGGCGATCCGGCGCTGATCGAGCGCCTGCGCCTGGAGGTCGAACGTGCCGTGCAGCGCAGCCTCAGGAGCATCGAGCTGGTGGGCGCGCCGCCGCCGAGGGTCGGTGGCACGCCCAAGACCGTGCTGCACCGGCGCGGCACGCTGGAACTGGTGCACTACCGCACGACGGCCGACGAGGTGTATCGCGTGCCGCTGCTGGTCGTGATGGCGCCGACGAACAAGGCCTACATCCTCGATCTCGCGCCGGGCCAGAGCCTGGTCGAGTTCCTGCTGGGACGCGGCTACGACGTGTACCTGATCGACTGGAACGCGCCGACCGACGACGAGCGCGACCTGAGGATCGACGACTACGTGCAGCGCTTCATTCCCGACTGCATCCGCCGCGTGCAGCAGGATTCGGGCGAGCAGGACGTGACGCTGGTCGGCTACTGCGCCGGCGGCATGCTGTCGGCGATCTACCAGGCGCTGCATCCGGAAGGGCCGATCAAGAACCTGGTGTGCTTCACGACGCCGGTCGACTTCAGCAAGATGGAGTTGTTCCGCTCGCTGTCGGATGCGCGTCATTTCGATGTCGACCAGTTCGTCGACCGCGTCGGCGTGGTGCCGGCGGATTTCGTCGTCGCCGGCTTCGACGCGCTGCGGCCAGCCAGTCGCATCGCCGGCCAGATTCGGCTCTGGGACAACCTGTGGAACGACCAGTTCGTCAAGGGCTTCCGCCGGATGGAGCGCTGGGGCAACGAAACCCTGCCGCTGCCCGGCGGCTACTTCCGCCAGACCACGAAGGAATTGCTGCGCAAGAACGCGCTGTACGAGGGCACGCTGCGCATCGACGGACGACTGGTCGATCTGAGCCGGATCACCGTGCCGTTCCTGCATATCGCCGCGCAGTACGACCACATCGTCCCCACCGCGTGCTCGGCCCCGCTGCTCGGGCGTGTCGGCTCGCGCGACAAGCAGGAAATCGTGCTGCCGGGCGGCCATGTCAGCATCGCCGCCGGCCCGAACGCGGTCAAGCGCATGTGGCCGGCACTCGATTCATGGCTTCAGGGGCGTTCGATATGACCGAGACACAACGCAGTTATCCGCGCCGCATAGCTTGCGGCGGCTCGCAGATCGAGATCGCGCGCATGACGAGCGCCGACCGCGAGGCGCTCGTGACCTTCGTCGCCGGGCTGCCGGCGCAGGATCTGTTGTTCGTCCCGCGCGACATCAGCCACCCGAAAGTCATAGCTGCGTGGATGCGGGCACTGGACCGCGGCTCGATCTCCAGCCTGGCTGCACGCGACAACGGCGCGATGGTCGGCTGCACCGCGATCGCCGTCGATGCGCTGAGCTGGTCGAGCCATGTGGGCGAGCTGCGCGTGCTGGTATCGCCTGCGGGGCGTGGCAAGGGACTCGGGCGGGTGCTGATCCAGGAATGCTTCGTGCAGGCGATCGAACTCGGGTTGAAGAAGCTCGTGGCGCAGATGACCGTCAATCAGACTGGGGCCATCTCGGTTTTCGAAGACATGGGCTTCAAGGCCGAAGCGCTGCTACGCGACCACGTGGCCGACCGTCAGGGGGCGATGCACGATCTGGTCGTGCTCAGCCACGACGTCCACGCGGTGGCCGCGCGCCAGGACCTGTACGGTCTGAGTGACGCGCTGGGCAGTTGATGCGGAAATCCCAGCGAAGGCCGGTGGCGGGCATGGATCTGGCTGCGAAGCGCGCGGCACCGGACCGCAAGCCGATCAATTTATTTGACGACGACGGAGGCACTGATGAATGTGACGAACGATATGCCGTGGCTGGCGTCCTATCCCAAGGGCATTCGGTGGGATCTCGAGATCGAGCCGGCGCCGGTGCAGAGCATCCTCGACGACTCGGTCGCCAAATGGCCGGACCGGCCCGCGGTCCAGTTCATGGGCAAGCGCCTGTCCTACCGCGAACTGGGCGAACTGACGGATCGCATTGCGAAGGGCCTGCAGCAGCTTGGCGTCAAGCCCGGCGTGCACGTCGGTCTGTTCCTGCCGAACACGCCACACTGCTACATCGCGTTCTTCGGGGTGCTGAAGGCGGGCGGCACGGTCGTCAACTATTCGCCGCTGGACGCGGCGAAGGTGCTCGAGCACAAGATCGCGGACAGCCAGACCGACTTCCTGTTCACGCTGGACCTGGCCGCGCTGTATCCGCAGATGGCCGGCATGCTCGGCAACACGCGGCTCAAGAAGCTGATCGTCGGCAACATCGCGGAGATGACGCCGGCGCCCGACGCGGTGGCGGCGCAGATGAAGGCCGGCAAGCAGCTCGCCGACGTCGCATGGAACGACCAGCACGTCAGCTTCGCGAGCTTGCTGGACAACGACGGCGCCTACGCGCGTCATGCCATCGCCGACCCGGCCGACGCGATCGCGGTGCTGCAGTACACCGGCGGCACCACCGGCCTGCCGAAGGGGGCGATGCTGACCCACGGCAACCTCACGGCCGCGTGCGCGCAGTACGCCGAGTCGACGCACTACGACCCGCCGCTGCTCGAGCCAGGCCAGGAACGCTACCTCGGGGTGTTGCCGCCGTTCCACATCTTCGCGCTCACGGTGAACATGCTGTTCGGGCTCAAGCTGGGCGCCGAGATCATCATGCACGTGCGCTTCGACCCGAAGGCGGCGCTGGAGGACATTTCGAGCAAGAAGGTCACGGTGTTCTGCGGCGTGCCGACCATGTTCACCGCGCTGATCGCTCATCCGGACACGCCCAAGCACGACCTGCGCTCGCTCAAGTTCTGCGGCTCGGGCGGCGCGCCGCTGCCGGTCGAGGTCGCGCAGCGCTACACCGCGATCACCGGCGCCGACCTGTCGGAGGGTTGGGGCATGACCGAGACTTCGCCGACCGGCACGTTCTCGCCGCTGCACCAGGCCAAGCCCGGCTCGTGCGGCATTCCGCTGCCGCGCATCGAGATCAAGCTGCTGTCGCTGGAAGACCCGAAGAAGTACGTGCCGCTGGGCGAAAAAGGCGAGATGTGCATCAGGGGGCCGAACGTGATGAAGGGTTACTGGAACAACCCCAAGGCAACTGCCGAATCGACCACGTTCGACGGGCTATTTCGCACCGGCGACGTCGCCTACATGGATGAGGGCGGCTACCTCTTCATCGTCGACCGGACCAAGGACATGCTGCTGTGCAGCGGCTACAACGTCTATCCGCGCGTGCTCGAAGAGGCGATCTATCAGCACCCGGCGGTCAGCGAGGTCTGCGTGATCGGCATTCCGGACGAATACCGCGGCCAGTCGCCGAAGGCGTTCCTGACGCTCAAGCCCGGCGCCGCGGCGTTCACGCTGCAGGAACTGCAGGCGTTTCTGAAAGACAAGCTCGGCAAGCACGAGATGATCCAGGCGCTGGACATTCGCGCCGAACTGCCGAAGACGGCGGTCGGCAAGCTGTCGAAGAAGGACCTGGTCGACGAAGAGGCACGCAAGCGCGCTGCGCAGGCCTGAAACGACAGCGGCCGAACGCTCCCGCATTTTCGACGACAAGGAGCGTGCTGCGACCGGCAGAAAAACCGATGCCGTACAAGCTCTTCTACTGGCCCGGTATCCCGGGCCGCGGCGAATTCGTCCGGCTCGCGCTGGAGGCGGCCGGTGCGCGCTACGTGGACGTGGTACGGGCCCGCGCGGCCGACCCGGGCGGCGAATCCGCGTCGGGCATGACGGCGATGCGGCGCTATCTGGAAGACGAGACGGTGCGACGGCCGCCGTATGCCTGCCCTTTCCTCGTCGATGGTAGGCTGGTGATCGCGCAGTCTGCGGCGATCCTGCTGCACCTCGGACCGAAGCTCGGCCTGGTGGGAAAAAGCGAAGCGGACCGGCTGTGGACGCACCAGATCCAGCTCACGATCGCCGACATGGTGACCGAGGCGCACGACACGCATCACCCGATCGGCAGCGGCCTGTACTACGCGCAGCAGAAGGCCGAGGCGCTGCGCCGCGCGCAGGACTTCCGCCGCCAGCGCCTGCCGAAGTTCCTGCAATGGTTCGAGGCGGTGCTGGCGCGCAATCCGCGCAACGCGGGGCGGCTCGCGGCCGGTCGCGCGCTGCACCTGGTCGGCGCGCGGCTCAGCTATGCGGACCTGTCGCTGTTCCAGCTGGTCGATGGGTTGCTGTACGCGTTTCCGAAAGCGGCGCGGCGGGAACTCAAGCGCGCGCCGCACGTGGCGGCACTGTGGTCGCAGACGGCGGCGCTGCCGCGCGTCGCGGCCTATCTGCAAAGCGACCGGCGGCTCGCGTTCAACGAGGACGGCATTTTTCGCCGTTATCCGGAGCTCGACGGTTGAGCGCGGCGCAGACTCGTGTTGCTATCGTTTGAATAGCTGAAAGCGTAGAATACATCAGCGCTCCGGCATGTTTTATTCTGAAAGTTCCCCATGGCCCCATCCCATCCACGCTACTGGCTGATGAAGTCCGAGCCGAGCGAATGCTCGGTCGACGACGTGCTGGCGATGCCGAAGGCCACGGTGCCCTGGTTCGGCGTGCGCAACTACCAGGCGCGCAATTTCATGCGCGACGAGATGAAGGTCGGCGACGGCGTGCTGTTCTACCACTCGAGCTGCGCCGAGCCGGGCATCGTCGGCGTCGCGCGGGTCGTGTCGAAGGCGTACCCGGATGCGACGCAGTTCGATGCGAAGTCGCCGTACTACGACAAGGCTTCGAAGCCCGATGCGCCGCGCTGGATGCTGGTCGACGTGCAGGTGCTGCGCAAGACCCGGGTGCTGGGCCTGCCCGAGCTGCGCGGCGTGCCGGCGCTGGCCGACATGGCGGTGCTGCGCCGCGGCAACCGGCTGTCGATCACGCCGGTGGAAACCGCGCAATGGAAACTGATCACCGAAAAAATGTTGAGCTGAAATCGGCGGAGTGAGACGCGCGAACGTCCCGCGGGTTGGCCTCGGCTCACTGCGTCGGAGGAGGGCGACCTTGGTCCGCGCCCGCGTAGGTCGGGAGGTTCCAGTGGTAGCGCAGCGACAAAAAGCGCATCGCGATGCAGACCGTCATCGCGATCCACGGGCTCCAGTCGGTGATCAGGTCGAAGTGCTGGGCGCCGGCCTCGATCGCGGCGCCGACGAGCGCTGCCAGCGCGTAGATCTCGCGTTGCAGGATCGCCGGCACGCGCGTCAGCAGCACGTCGCGCAGCACACCGCCGCCGACCGCGGTGGTGGTGCCGAGCAGGATCGCGACCTCGGTGTTGTGCGTGTACAAGAGCGCCTTTTGCGCGCCCGAGACCGCGAACAGCCCGAGCCCGACCGCGTCGAAGATCAGTACCGGCTGCTTGAGCCGCTCCATCTGCGAATAGCCGCCGATGGTCAATGCCACCGCAACCATCGCCACCACGAGATAGCGCCAGTTCGCGAGGCCGGCCGGCGGAATCGCGCCGATGCACAGGTCGCGCACGATGCCGCCGCCGCAGGCGACGCTGTACGCGATCACCGCGATACCGAACAGGTCGCAGTTGCGCTGCTTGGCCGCCACCGCGCCGCTGATCGCGAACGCAAAGGTGCCGGCCAGGTCGAGCAGGGTCAGCAGGGTGTGTCCGTTCATGGCATGCGTCGGTGGTTGCGGCGCATGATAAGCGCGAGCCAGCCGCCGGCGCGTACTTCGCCCGCTGCGTGTCGACCCGGGCCCGACGATCAGTCGGGCATGTTGTTCACCCGTTCGAAATCGTCGTCGGGTTCGATGCCTTCGGGCGGCACCAAGCCCTCGTCGGGTTCCACCGGCAGGTCGTCCGGTTCCTCGTCGTCCGGCGGCAGGGTCGGGACCGGTTGCGGTTTCGATCTCGGCATGACAGGCCTCCTGGAGTGCATCGTTCGCCGCACCCGGGCGTCTGTTGCGGGAACGTTCCATGGAGTTCGATGCCGGGCCGCCGGCCGGTTCCCGCGCCGGCCGACCGCCCTTCCTGGTGGCGCGGCCGGCAAGCCGGTGCGTCGAACGGAATTCTACGGCCCGCAGCGCTTGGCCGGTGCGGCTACCATCATCGGGCTCGATTTATGCCCTCGACCGGGAGACGCCAATGAACAGACTTCATCCAGTGCCGCGCAACATGCTCATCGTCGCCACGGCAGCGATGCTGGTCGCCGGTTGCGCCGCGATCCGCCCGAACGCCAACCTGGTCGCGTTCAGCACCACGATGACCGGCGCGAACGAGGTGCCGCCGGTTGCGACCAATGCCACCGGCGAGGTCGATGCGGTGCTGAACAAGGACACGCTGCTGCTGCGCTGGAAGCTGTTCTGCCAGAGCCTGAGCAGCGCGCCGACGATGGCCCATTTTCACGGCCCGGCAGCGGTCGGCCAGAATGCCCGGGTCGTGCTTCCGTTCAAGCGACCGATCACCTGCCCGATGGAGGGGCGGGCCACGCTTACGCCAGAGCAGGCGCGCGAGTTGATCGCCGGCAAGTGGTACGCGAACGTGCATACGACCGATCACCCCGGCGGCGAAATCCGCGGGCAGATGATCGTGCGCCCGTAGCGGTCGCGCCGGCGCTGCGGGCACGCGTGCGTGCGCGTCGGGCGCACGGGATCGGCGCTTATTGCGTTGCCAGTTCGCGCTCGTGCATCCAGGCGGCGTGCTTCGGCGCCTTCTTGGTCTTGTCCCACTCTTCGAGCATGTCCCACTTGACCGCGTCGAGCTGGCGCTGCATTTCGGGCGTCGCGGTGTCGGCGACCAGTTCGAGCCGGTGGCCGTTCGGGTCGAAAAAGTAGATCGACTTGAAGATCGTGTGGTCGATCGGACCCAGCACCTCGACCCCGTTGGCTTCCAGCTGGTCCTTTGCCTCCTCGAGGTGCGCGACGCTTTCGACCTTCATCGACAGGTGCTGCACCCAGGCCGGGGTGTTCGGGTCGCGCCCCATCTTCGGCGAGTTCGGGATCTCGAAGAACGCGAGGATGTTGCCGCCGCCGGCGTCCATGAACAGGTGCATGTACGGGTCGGGCGCCTTCGTCGACGGCACCTTGTCCTCGGCGATCGCGAGGACGAAGTCCATGTTCAGGTTCTTCGTGTACCACTCGACGGTTTCCTTGGCGTCGTTGCAGCGGTAGGCGACGTGATGCATTCTCTGAATCTTCATGAGGGTCTCCGGACGGTGATGGTTGCTGAAATCCGATTAGTTAGTAACGCACGTTACTATGTGAACTATAGGGCCCGCCGATCCAGATGTCAAGGCCGATTCGAGATATCTTGATTTCTGGCGTGCGCGCCGCGGTTCATCGATGCCATCAAACGTGATCACTTGTGTTACCATATGCCGATGGACCTGGAGCAGTTCTTTCCGTACCGGCTGTCGCGTCTGGCCGAGGCCGTGAGCCTGGCCACGGCCCAGGTGTACAGCGAGCGCTTCAACCTCTCGCGCGACGAATGGCGCATCGTCTCCGCGCTCGGCGGCGAGGCCGGCGCGGTGAAGACCGCGTATGTGCTGGAAAGCAGCACGCTGGACAAGATGCGGGTCAGCCGGGCCTTGGCGCGGCTCGAGCAAGACGGCCTGATCGAGCGTTCACCGGACCCGAACGACGGCCGGGGCCAGTTGCTGCGGCTGTTGCCCGCGGGACGCGCGATGTACCGCAAGATCGTGCCGATGGTGCAGGCGCGCGAGGAATTCCTGCTCGCCGCGCTCGACACGCAAGAGCGCGAACGGCTCGACAAAGCGCTGACCGCGCTGCGCGAGCGCGCCGAACAGTTGATCCGCCAGGGTTAGCGGACCGGGGCCGGGCCGCTCACGCCGGATCGAGCCCGTTGCGCCGCTTCGCGTCGGCGGCGGCCGGCGACACCATGAAGTCCAGCAGCGCACGCACCGCGCCGGCCTGGGTCGAGGTGGCCGCGATTCCCGCTGAGAAGACGGTGACGATCTGGATCGCCGGCGGCAGCGGACCGACCACGGCGATGCCGGGCAGGTGGATCAGCTCGCTCAACTGCTGGAACCCGAGTTCGACCTCGCCACGCGCGACCAGCGAGCCGACCGGCACGCCCGGCGGCGCTTGGACGATGCGGCCCTGGATTTGCGCCGCGATGCCCCAGCGCTCGAACACCCGCATCAGGTGCACCCCGCTCGGGCCGGTGGAGTAGCTTAAAGATCGTGCGCCGAGCACGGCTTCACGTACCGCGTCTTCGGATGCGATGTCGGGCAGCGGCGCGCCGGCGCGCACCGCGACCGCGACGCCGGAGCGGACCAGATCGACCCGGCCAAGGACGATGCGGCCCGAAGCAATCAGCTTGTCGATCGCATCGGCCGCCAGCACGACCACGTCGAACGGCTCGCCGGCCTCAACGCGCCGCGCGGCATCGACGCCGCCGACCGACTCCAGCGCCACCGGTACTCCGCCGGCCTGTTCATGAGACGCGATCAACTCGACCAGCAGCTGCCGGGTCGCCATCGAGGAAATCATGCGCAGCGTCGTTGCCATCGTGCGGTCCAAAGTGCTGTCGTTTCGACCTTTAGGCCATGTCCTGGAGCCACTTTGCCGCAGTTGGTCGAACGGCGCAACGCCGGGCGCAATGCAGGGCGCGCCCGGCGTGCCTTCACATCGGCATCGTGTGCAGCGGGATGTCGTGCTCCTGCGCCAGGCGGTCCAGCGCCTTGCGCGTCTTGGTCAAAAGGAACGCGGCAATGCGCTGGTGCGTCACCGGCGAAGACATCGCGTGCCGTCCGTTCCCGTCCACGCCGGCGGCGGCGCACAACGCCTGCGCGAAGTGCGGCTCGAGCGCGGCCACCGCGACCCGTCCGTCGCGGCACGGGTAGACCCGGTAGCCGGCATGCGCGCCGCCGACCATGCCTTCGGGCAGCGTCAGGCCCCAGGCACGCGGCAGCGCGAGATAGCTGGCCGCATCGGACAGCGCGATCTCGAGGTAGACGCCGCGGCCGCTGCTGCGCCGTGCGAGCGTGGCCTGCAGCACCGCCTCGCTCGCCATCACCGAGCCGCCCATGTCGGCGAACAGCGTCGGCGGCAGCTCGAGTCCGGTGATCAGGCCATTCTCCGCGAGATAGGTCAGGTCGTGCCCCGGCTCCTCGGCGCGCTCGCCGGGGCTGCCTACGATCGCGATCTGCGACAGCGCTGGGTACAGCCGATGCAGCCGGGGCCAGCCCAGGCCGAGCTTGCGCATCGCCGATGGCCGAAACGAGGTGATCAGCACATCGGTGCGGGCCAGCAGGCGGTGCACTTGTTGCTGGCCGGCCGGCGTCTTCAGATCGACCGTCAGCCTTTTGATACCCTCATGCAGTTGCGCATAGGCGGCGGGCCGGTATTGGCCCATCGGGTCGCCCGAAGCACCGGGTGGGCCAGGCGGCTCGAGCTTGATGCAGCGCGCGCCCATCGCACGCAGTCGCATCAGCGCGGCGGGGCCCGGCAGATTGAGTGCGAGGCTCAAGATGCGCACCCCCTTGAGCGGGCGCAATCGGAACGACGGAAGATGCGGCACGGCCGTGGCGACAGGCGTCATGTTGCTATTCGTTTTATAGCGGACCATGTCCGCTGGACGCTGACAAAGGGCACAATGTACCGTATATTCGTACAGCGTGCCAAGCGGCCACCGCGTGCGGCGGCGGCAGGCAACCCGGTGCGGGTCAACGTGCGAAATCGAGCGGCAGGCCTACGTAGTTCTCGGCGATCGTACGCAGGCCCGATTCGGAATGCATCAGGTACTCGAGTTCCGCCTGCTGGAACTTCGCGACGATCGCGCCGTCGTCGGGAAAACGGTGCATCAGCGAGGTGAACCACCAGGAGAAGCGCTCGGCGCGCCAGATTCGGCCGAGACAGCGCGCCGAGTAGTCGTCGAGGCCGGCGTCGCTGTGGTCCCGGTAATGCTCGATCAGGGCCGCCGACAGGTACTTGACATCGCTTGCCGCCAGGTTCAGCCCCTTTGCGCCGGTCGGCGGCACGATGTGGCCGGCGTCGCCCGCGAGGAACATGCGCCCGAAGCGCAGCGGCTCGGTGACGAAGCTGCGCAGCGGCGCGATGCTTTTTTCCAGCGACGGTCCGGTAACCAGGCGCTCGCGCGCCTCCTCGTCGAGGCGCAGCTTCAGTTCCTGCCAGAACGCGTCGTCGCTCCAGTCCTCGACATGATGCGTCAGCGGCACCTGCAGGTAGTAGCGGCTGCGCGTTTTGCTGCGCATCGAGCACAACGCAAAGCCACGCGGGCTGTTCACGTAGATCAGTTCGTCGTTCACCGGCGGCGTGTCCGACAGCAGGCCGAGCCAGCCGAACGGATACACCTTCTCGTATTCGGTGATCGCGGCGCGCGGTGCGCTCGCGCGGCACACACCGTGAAAGCCGTCGCAGCCCGCGATGAAGTCGCACTCGATCTGCTCTTGCTTGCCGTCATGGTGGTAGGTCACGCGCGGCCGGGTGCTGTCGAAGTCGTGCACCTGGACGTCGCGCGCCTCGTAGACCGTGACCAGCCCCTCCGCCAGCCGCGCGCTCATCAGGTCGTGCGTCAGTTCGGTCTGGCCGTACACCATCACGTTCTTGCCGCCGGTGAGACGGTTCATGTCGACCCGATGGCGCTGGCCGCCGAACAGCATTTCAATGCCGCCGTGTGGCAGGCCTTCGGCGTGCATGCGCGCGCCGACGCCGGCCTCGTCCAGCAGATCCATCGTGACCTGCTCGAGAATGCCGGCGCGAATGCGGCCGAGCACGTATTCGCCGGTGTGGCGCTCGAGGATGACCGCGTCGATGCCGGCCTTGTGCAGCAGCTGGCCGAGCAGCAGGCCGGCAGGGCCCGCACCGACGATCGCGACCTGGGTACGCATGAACAGTTCTCCGGTAACAATCGTATGAAAGCGTAGCGGTTTCGGCCACGGCGTGCCAGCGGGGAATGCCCTTGCCGGGGTTTCCGTCCGAGTCGAATCGGCCTAGACTGGCCTCGGCTACACATCCGAAAGGGCAGATCATGGCCAATAACGGATACATGGCGCGCAAACCGATCGCCAGCATTCTGGAAAGCGCGGAGGGCGGGCAGCGGCATCTGGCGAAAACGCTCGGCGCATTCAGCATCACCTCGATGGGGATCGGCGCGATCATCGGCGCCGGCATCTTCGTGCTGACCGGCACCGCGGCGGCGCAGTACGCGGGGCCGGGCATCATCCTCTCGTTCATTCTCGCGGGCGTCGCCTGCGCGTTCGTCGGCCTGTGCTATTCGGAGCTGGCGGCGATGATCCCGGTGTGCGGCAGCACCTACACCTACACCTACGCGACGCTCGGCGAGCTGTTCGCCTGGATCATCGGCTGGGACCTGATCCTCGAATACGCGATGGGCGCGGCGACGGTGGCGGTCGGCTGGTCGGGCTACGTGGTCAGCTTGCTGCACAACGTCGGCCTCCACATTCCGCCGCAACTCGCAGCGGCGCCCGAGACCATGGTCAGGCTCGCCGACGGCACCGTGGTCGAGGGCGTGGTCAATCTGCCGGCAATCCTGATCGTCGTCGTGCTGACGCTGATGCTGATCCTCGGCACGCGCGAGTCGGCGCGGGTCAACAACGTCATGGTCACGATCAAGGTGATCGTGGTGCTCGCGTTCATCGCGCTCGGCGTGTTCTTCGTCAAGTCGGCGAACTGGCATCCGTTCATTCCGAAAAATACCGGGGAGTTCGGCCAGTTCGGCTGGAGCGGCATTCTGCGCGGCTCTGCGGTCGTGTTCTTCGCGTTCATCGGGTTCGACGCGGTCTCGACCGCGGCGCAGGAAGCGAAGCGCCCGCAGCGCGACATGCCGATCGGCATCCTCGGCTCGCTGGTCATCTGCACCGTGCTCTACATCGTGGTGGCGGCGGTGCTCACCGGCCTCGTGCCGTACACCAAACTCGACGTGCCGGACCCGATCGCGGAGGGGGTCGACGCGATCGGCGTCACCTGGTTCTCGATCCTGATCAAGCTCGGCGCGTTGACCGGGCTGACGACGGTGATCCTGGTGCTGCTGTACGGGCAGAGCCGGATCTTCTTCGCGATGGCGCGCGACGGCCTGCTGCCCGGCGTGTTCGCGCGCGTGCACCCGAAGCTGCGCACGCCGTACCTGAGCCAGCTGATGATCGGTGCCGTGGTCGCGATCGTCGCGGCATTCACACCGATCAACGTGCTCGGCGAGATGGTCAGCATCGGCACGCTGTTCGCGTTCGTGCTGGTCTGCGGCGCAGTGCTGTACCTGCGGCGCAGCGACCCGCAGACCGCGCGGCCGTTCCGCGCGCCCGGGGTGCCGGTGATTCCGCTGCTCGGCGTGCTGTTCTGCCTGCTGCTGATGGCCGGCCTGCCGCTGGTCACCTGGGCGCGGCTGGTCGTGTGGCTGGTGATCGGCTTGGCGATCTACTTCGGCTACGGCCGGCACCATTCGACGCTGCGCCAAGCTGCGGCATGAGATGAAACTGGACGCTTCATACACACCGCCGCGCCTTGGTATTTGCTCCCTCTCCCCCTGGGAGAGGGCATGGGGCGCATCCGAACACGCGACGCTGGTGAAGCACCGCTGCCCCTCACCCCTCCCTCTCCCCAAAGGGGCGAGGGCGATAGGCCCACTTCGCATTGGCTTGCTCTCCCGTTTCATGGGATCAGGTCAGCAGTCGAGCCGCGGCACGGGCCGCGATCCATTCCTCGTTGGTCGGCTCGACTACGACCCGGACCCGGCTCGCCGGCGTCGAAATCACCGGCGCGCCGGCGGCGTTCGCCGTCTCGTCGAGTGCGATGCCGAGAAAGCCGAGCGCGGCGCAGACCCGGCTGCGGATCGCCCCGTTGTGCTCGCCGATACCGGCGGTGAACGCCAGCATGTCGAGCCCGCCGAGCACCGCCGCCAGCGCGCCGACTTCGCGCACGATCCGGTGCACGTAGAGCGCGAGCGCATCGCGCACGGCGGGGTCGTTTTCGTGCTCAAGCAGCACGCGCGGGTCGGGCGACAGTCCCGAGACACCGAGCAGGCCGGATTCGTGGTAGAGCATTTCGGCCACCCGCTCCAGCGAAAGCCTCTGCACCTGCATCAGATGGATCACCGCGCCCGGGTCGAGCGCGCCGCAGCGCGTGCCCATCATCAGGCCGTCCAGCGCGGAAAAGCCCATCGTGGTCGCGACGCTCGAGAGGTTCTGCATCGCGCACAGGCTGGCGCCGCTGCCCAGATGCGCGCATAGCGTGCGGCCGCGCGCTGCGTCGCCATGGCGCTCGGGCAGGGCGACCGCCAGGTATTGGTACGACAGGCCGTGGAAGCCGTAGCGGCGTAGCCCCTGGGCCCAGGCCGACCGCGGCAGCGGCAGCATCTGCTCGACGCGCGGCATGGTGCGATGAAAGCCGGTGTCGAAACAGGCCACCTGCGGCAGCTCGGGGCGAAGTCGCAGCAGCGCGGCGATCGCCTCGAGCGCGAACGGCTGGTGCAGCGGCGCGAGCGGAATGTAGCTGCGCAGGTCGGCCAGCACGGCGGCATCGACCCGCACCGGATCGAAATACTTGGTGCCGCCGTGCACGACCCGGTGCGCGACCGCCCGCAACTGCGCGTTGCCGAGCCGCTCGGTCACGCGCTCGCGAATTCGCGTCAGCGCCGCGTGGTACGGCTGGTCAACGGGCAGCGCCAGCGGCTCGGTCGGCCGGTCGGTTTCGCTGAACGTTGCATGCGGCGTCGTGATCCCGTCGGCCTTGCCGGACCAGACGGCCTGACGTACCGGCGGCCCGCTTGACACGTCGAACAATGCGAATTTGATGCTGGACGACCCCGCGTTCAGCACCAGCAACAGACTCGCGCTGCTCACGCGGCAGCCCTGCTGTTGCAGCGCGCCCGTGTGCGAGCGGACTGCACTTCAGTTCTCCACGGTGCGCCGCACCACCCGCGACGCATGAAACGCAAAGGAGCGAAAGGCCGCGGAGCAGGCCGTGCAAGCGACCGCCGCGGATCGGGCTCGGCCCGGCCGCTGGCGGTGCCCCCTTGCGAGGGGGCTGAGGTCTGCGGCTCCAGACCTGCCTGCGCAGGTCTGGACAGACCGAAGGGCCGCCGCCTCCGGCGACGAGCACCGGGCGGAGCGACACGTAGTGCGCGCAGCCTGGGGGTGGTCCATTTCAACGCTCCAACACATAGCCGCCCGGCGCGTCCGCCAGCACCGGGTAGCCACGGGCGGCGGCGCCCATCCGCGGCGGCTTCACCATCGCGCCGGAGCGCGCGTCGAGCCAGTCGCGCCAGGCCGGCCACCACGAGCCCTGCTGCTGCGGCGCGCGCGCGAGCCAGTCGTCGGGCGCGAGGTAGGCGCTGTCGGCGCTGCGCTCGAGGATATGGAAGCTCCGGCCCTTGCGCCCCGGCTCGCTGACGATGCCGGCGTTGTGGCCGCCGGTGGTCAGCACGAAGGTGGTGTCGGTCACCAGCTCATGGTGCAGCTTGTAGACCGAGCGCCACGGCGCGACGTGGTCCGTCACCGTGCCGACGCAGAACACCGGCTGCCGGATGCGCGACAGCGCGACCGGCCGGCCGTCGACCTGAAAGCGCCCCGCGCACAGGTCGTTGTCGAGGTACAGGCTGCGCAGGTAATGCGAATGCATGCGCGCCGGCATGCGGGTGGTGTCAGCGTTCCACGCCATCAGGTCGTTCGGTGCCGGGCGCTCACCCATCAGGTACTCGCCGACCACGCGCGACCAGACCAGGTCGTACGACCTGAGCATCTGGAACGCGCCGGCCATCTGGCGCGTGGTCAGGTACCCGGTCTGCGCCATCTGGTCTTCCAGCCACGCGACCTGCGCGTCGTCGATGAACAGCGCGAGTTCCCCCGGCTCGGTGAAGTCGACCTGCGCGGCAAACAGCGTCAGCGACGCGAGCCGTTCGTCGCCGTCGCGCGCCATCGCGGCGGCCATGATCGTGAGCAGCGTGCCGCCGAGGCAGTAACCGGTCGCGTGCACGCGCTGGTCCGGCACGATCGCGCTGACCGCGTCCAGCGCGGCGCGAAAGCCGAGATTCACGTAGTCGTCCAAGTCCAGGTCGGCGTCTTCGCGGCCCGGGTTCTTCCATGAAATGCAGAACACCGTGTGGCCCTGGTCGACCAGGTACTTGATCAGCGAATTCGACGGCGACAGATCGAGGATGTAGTACTTCATGATCCACGCTGGCACGATCAGGATCGGCTCGGCGCGCACGGTGGGCGTCGTCGGCGCGTACTGGATCAGTTCGATCAGCCGGTTGCGCAGCACCACCTTGCCGGGCGTGACCGCGACGTTGTCGCCGGGCGTGTAGCCGGTCGGCGCCGGCGCGGCCAGGCCCAGCGCGCGCAGGGTGTCGTCGAACGCATTGCGCGCACCCTGCAGCAGATTCGTGCCGCCGCGCTCGGCCGTGCGCTGCAGCACGACCGGGTTCGTCAGCAGGAAATTGCCCGGCGAGAACATGTCCAGCCATTGCCGCGTGGCGAACGACACCTGGGCCTCGTGATGGGGCGAGATGCCGTGCAGCCCGTGCGTGGCCTTGGCCCACCATTCCTCGTTCAGCAGAAACGACTGCTGCAGCAGGTCGAACGGCCAGCTGCGCCAGGCCGGGTCGGCAAAGCGGCGATCGGTCTCGGGCGGATCGACGCAGGTGTCGCAGGCACCGGCCTGCGCCCGCTCGGTGACATAGCGCGCCAGCCGGCTCGACTGGGCCAGCGCAAAGCGCAGCAGTTCGACCCGCTGCGCCGGCGACAGCGCGAGGTGCATCGCCCAGTCGCTCCAGGCAAGCCACGGCGACACTGGCGACAGCGGCATGACCGTGCTGCCCAGGGCGCCGTGCAGTTCGCAGTCCAGCCGCTCGGCCGGCGTCGGCGGTGTCGGAATCGGGAGATTGCTGCTTTTGTTCAACATCGGATGTCCTCCAAATCGCGTCCCGCGTGGCGCACCGTCGCCCGCACGCACAGCATAGCCCGGCTGCCAGATGCCGGTGCAGCGTCGCGCCAAGCCCGCACCGCGCGCAGGCCATCGATGGCCGCATGCCGGCGCGTGCGCCTCACGCGCTGCCGCGATGGACCGGCACCTGCGCTACAGTAGCCCGACCATGTACCTGCCCCCCCAGTTCGAGCCCAAGGACCGCGGCCACGCGATCGCGCTGATGCGCGACCACCCGTTCGCCAGCCTCGTCAGCGTGGGCGACGACGGCCTGCCTTTCGTCACGCACCTGCCGTTGCATCTGCGCGAGCAGGGCGACGAGCTGCTGCTGCTCGGCCACGTCGCGCGGCCGAATCCGCATTGGCGCATGCTCGAGGCGCGGCCGCAGGCGCTGGCGACCTTTCTCGGTCCGCACGGCTACATGTCGCCCAGCGTCTACCCGGATCCGGCGCGCGTGCCGACCTGGAACTACCTCGCGGTGCATTGCACGGTGCAGGCGCGGCTGATCCACGATGCCGAGACCAAGGACGAGCTGCTCAAGACCCTGATCGCCGACCACGAGCCGCGCTATGCCGGCCAATGGCAGGCGCTGCCCGAAGACTTCCGGACCAAGATGCTCGCGGGCATCGTCGCGTTCGAATTGCGGGTCACTGAACTGCAGTGCAAGCTCAAGCTGAACCAGCACCGGCCCGAGGCGTTCGCGCGGATGCGCGAAATCTACGCGGCCGGCGGCGAGAACGGCCGCGCGTTGCTCGCGTGGATGGACCGACTCGGCCTGGGCATGCGCGCCGGCGAGCCGGCCAGAGAATCATGAGAGGGCTGCTCGGCCTCGCCGGGCTGCTGCTTGCGCTGCTCATCGTGGGCCTGTTGGTGAAAAAGCAGCTCGCCGCAACGCAACTGGTGGTGCCTGCGCCGACCTCGTCGACCTCTCCGGTGCAGCCGGGAGCGGCCGGCCCGGATACGACGCCGACGCCAAGTCTCCACGGGCAGGGCCGGCAGATCGAGCAGCAGTACAGGCAGGCGCTTGACGCGGCGATGCACCAGACACGACCGGCTGCCGATGAAAAGTGAGAGAGAAATAGCGGCAAAGCCCATATTGGTCCTTTGATTATTGCTATTAAATGAGTAGCGTCGATGACCGATACCGAATTCATGCAACTGGCGCTGGCGCAGGCGCGTGAAGCGGGCGCCGCCGGTGAGGTGCCGGTGGGCGCGGTAGTGGCCCGAGACGGGCAGGTGATTGCGACCGGCCGCAACTCCCCGGTGGTGTCGCACGACCCGAGCGCGCATGCCGAAATCAACGCGATGCGTGCCGCGGCCGAGGTGCTCGGCAATTACCGGCTCGACGGCTGCGAACTGTTCGTCACGCTCGAACCCTGTGCAATGTGCGCCGGCGCGATGCTGCACGCGCGGCTGCGGCGTGTCGTGTTCGGCGCCGCCGACCCGAAGACAGGCGCCGCCGGCTCGGTGCTTGATCTGTTTGCACAGCCGCAGCTGAATCATCAAACCGAGGTGCGCGGCGGCGTGCTCGCCGATGACTGTGCCGCGCTGCTGCGCGGATTCTTTGGCGACAGGCGGCGCACAACGAGCCTTGACGCAGCGGCCGGGTGGCCGCTGCGCGACGACGCGGTGCGCACGCCTGATGCCTGCTTCGCCGACCTGCCAGGCTACCGCTGGGCGCCGCATTACATCGCCGATCTGCCGTCACTGGCCGGGCTGCGGCTGCACTATTTGGACGAAGGGCCGCACAAGGGGTCTCACAACGGGTCGCATGATGGGCCACTGACCTGGCTGTGCCTGCACGGCAATCCGAGTTGGAGCTATCTGTACCGCAAGATGATTCCGGTGTTCACCGCGGCCGGACATCGCGTCGTTGCGCCGGACCTGATTGGATTCGGCAAGAGCGACAAGCCGAAGAAGGAGGGCGCGCACACGTTTAGCTGGCACCGCGACGTACTGCTCGAATTCGTCGAACGGCTCCAACTGCAAAATATCGTGCTGGTGGTGCAGGATTGGGGCGGGCTGCTCGGCCTGACCTTGCCGCAGGCGGCGCCGGTGCGCTATCGCGGCCTGCTGGTGATGAACACCGCGCTCGGAACCGGCGACCGACCGCTGTCGCCCGGTTTTCTCGCGTGGCGCGAGATGTGCGCGAAAAGTCCGGATTTCGATGTCGCACGCCTGATCGCGCGCGGCAATCCGCAGCTCTCCGCGGCCGAATGTGCCGCCTATGCGGCGCCGTTTCCGGACCGCGGGCACCGCGCGGCGCTGCGCGCGTTCCCGGCGATGGTGCCGGACCGCGCCGATGCCGATGGTGCTGCGCTCTCGCGCGCGGCGCGCGCGTTCTGGCATGACCGCTGGACAGGCCAGACCTTGATGGCGGTTGGCGTGCAGGATCCGGTGCTCGGCCTGCCTGTGATGCGCGAGCTGCAGCAGACGATCCGTGGCTGCGGCGAGCCGATGCTGCTTCCGCACGCCGGGCACTTCGTGCCGGAGCAGGGCGCACAGATCGCGGCTGCGGCCGTGGCGCATTTCGCGCCCCGATAATCCGGTTTGTTCTAGGGCAGGGCGGCGGCGCGAGGTGATCCGACACAGGCCTGGCCCCCTCGAGAGCGGCGAACAGCCAGGCGAACCGATGACCAAGCGCATCTACATCTATTCCCCGTCCGGCGCGGTGCGGGACCGCGCCGCGTTCCGGCGCGGCGTCGCCAGGCTGCGGGCGCTGGGCCACGAGGTCGAGATCGACACCGCGGCGCTGGCGAGCCACCTGCGCTTTGCCGGCGACGACGACACGCGTCTGGCGGCGATCCATAGGGCCGCCGCCAGCGGTGCCGACGTGGCGTTGATTTCCCGCGGCGGCTATGGCCTGACCCGGCTGCTGGATCGCATCCGCTACGCGGCGCTGGCGCGCGCGATCGACCGCGGCACGCAGTTCGTCGGCATCAGCGACTTCACCGCGCTGCAACTGGCGCTGCTCGCCAAGACCGAGCGCGTGACCTGGGCCGGGCCCGCGCTGTGCGAAGGCTTCGGCGCCGCTGATGTCGCAGACGGCGCCGACGGGCATGGCAGCGGCAGCGGCAGCGGCCACGGCCCCGACGAAATCATGGAGGCCTGCTTCGACGACATGCTGACCGGCCGGGGGGAGGGCGCCGGCTGGCGGCAGCTGCGCGAGGCGCGCGGCGCCGTGGGCGAGGCTGCCGAGACGGGCTACCGGCCGTTCACGCTCAGACCCGCGGTGCTGTGGGGCGGCAATCTCGCGGTGCTGTGCTCACTGGTCGGCACGCCGTTCCTGCCGCAGGTCGCGGGCGGCATCCTGTTCGTCGAAGACATCGCCGAGCATCCGTACCGGATAGAGCGGATGCTCGCCCAACTGCTGCACGCCGGCGTGCTGGCGCGGCAAAAGGCGATCGTGCTCGGCCAGTTCACCGGCTATCAGCTCGGCGCGCACGACCGCGGCTTCAGGCTGCAGACGGTGGTGGAGTGGCTGCGCGGCCGGCTGAAGATCCCGGTGCTCACCAATCTGCCGTTCGGTCATGTGCAGACCAAGGTGTTGCTCCCGGTCGGAGCCAGCGTGCGGCTGACGGTCGACGATCGCGATGCCTTCCTGCTGTGGGGGCACCGCCATTGAGCACCGCGCGAAGGCGGTCAGTGGCGCAGCGGCGATGTGACGCTGGCGCGCAGGCCGCCCGGCAGCAGCCCGTGAAACATCGCGGTGAGATGCTCGACCTGCTGCTGAGCCAGAGCTTCGCCGTGCTCGGCCGCGAGCGCGTCCATCACGACGCTGCGCAGGTACCACAGTCCCTGCACGTCGCTCGCATTGCGCACCTGGCGCACGGCCTGTGCGATGCGTTCGTTGTCGGTCTCGCCGAGCGCTTCCAGCATCGCATGACGAATGCGCTCCGTGCGGCCGGCCATGACCGAGCGCGGGATTCGCGCGGGGCGAAGAAAGTGTCCGGTCAGATGGATGAATTTCACAGCGAGCTGATGCATGTCGGACCCCAACGTCGAATATCGTTTTGATAGCATGAAAGTAATGTTTCATGCGCGCCGGCGCAACTAGGGATGTACTCGATTCAGTCATAAAAAAACAACAGAAGCTGGAACGAATTAACGAATTCGCGCATCATGTTCTTTGACCGATTCAACTTTGTTGTTACTTTAACGAGGCCGTGCCGACCCGGCGCCAAGGGGGGCGCTTGTTCGGCATGTCTCTGGATGAACGGTCTGCGAGGCAGCGTGCGCGGGATCGTGGTTGCCATAAACTAGCCTACTGCCATCCAATCCACGCCGGCCCTCGAATGGACGCTTCCGCAACCGTCGTTTTTGCCGATCTGACCGGAAGCACGGGCGTTTTCGAAACCCTTGGCAACGCGAAAGCGACGCAGGCGATCACGCGCCTTACGCAGTGGATAGGGCAGGTGTGCAAAGCGCATTCCGGCCGGGTCGTGAAGATGCTGGGCGACGGCGTGCTGGCGGTATTTCCGGACGCGCCGCGGGCCATGGCCGCGGTGGTGGAGATGCAGCGTGTGCATCACAAGCGCGTGCAGACCTGGCCTGCCGATCTGCGGATGCGGTTGCAGATCGGTGTCGCATGCGGCGAGATCGTCGAGGTGCGCGGCGACTGCTACGGCGATGCGGTCAACGTCGCATCGCGGCTGAGTGACATGGCCGGCGCGGACCAGATCTGGGCGACCGATACCGTGGTCGAACAGATCCCGATACGCAGCGTCCACTTCCGCAGCCTGGGTCCGATCAACCTGCGCGGCAAGGCCGAAGCGAGCGTGGTCTACCGTATCGAGTGGCAGACCGAGGTGTCTTCGTCGTTCCTGACCGTGGCCGGAACACTGGAGCAGCAGGGCCCGGCCGGCGGAGCGCCGGGGCGGATCGACCTGTCGTGGCTGGACGTCAGCGCATCGTTCGATGCGGCGGAACTGCCGATCACGATCGGGCGTGTGACCGAGTGCGATTTCGTCGTGAACGACCCGCGCGTGTCGCGGCTGCACGCCCGGATCGAATCGCGCCAGGGCGCGTTCGTGCTGACCGACATCAGCAGCTACGGCACCTGGGTGCGTCTGGCTTCGACCACCGGCGCGGCGACCGAATTGGCGTTGCGTCGCCAGGAATGCGCGCTGCTCGGATCGGGCGAAATGGCGCTGGGCGCGCCGTTCAGCGATTTCACGGCGCCGGCCGTTGCGTTCCGGCTGCTGTCGGCGGCGGCGCCCCATTCGCACAGCGGCCGGACCTGACGCGATGCCGATCGATGGACCGGCAACGCGCGTGATCCGGATCGGCGCGCGGCGACTTCAGGCCTCGGCTTTGGCGCGCACCACCAGCACCGGCACCGGTGCGTGCCGGATGATCTGCTCCGCACCGCTACCCAGCAGCACCCGCCCCATGCCGCGACGGCCATGGGTGCCGATCACGATCAGGTCGGCCTGCCAGCGCGTGGCGGTACTCGCGACCGCCTCACCCAGCCGCGAACCGAAGTCGTCAACGAGCGCGACTTCGATCGCAACGCCGGCCGCCGTGGCTTTTTCCTTGGCCTCGTCGAGCAATCGCAGCCCGGTCTTGCGCAGGATGCCGAGCAGATCGGCCGGATAGCCACCGACGTCGCCGAACGCACTCACGCCGACCAATTCGTCGACCACGTGGATGGCTTGAATCCGGCCCGCGGACTCCTTGGCGAGCTGCAGTGCGGTATCGAAGGCCTCGGTCGAAGTCTTGCTCCCATCGACGGGAACGAGGATGCGCTTGTACATGGCGTGACCCCCTGAAATGCTTTCGGGTTGAAAATATTCTGGATTCACGGCGCCGGGACCGCATTGACGTGGATCAAGGCGCTCACCCGGGGGCTGCGATAGCGTAGCAGTATCGCAATTTTCTTCGCGAGGTTCCCGTGAAGTCGTCACTGACGCAACTGCTGGTGCATGTCGATCCGTCGGCGCGCTCCGGCGACAGACTCGACCTTGGTCTACGAATCGCGCAATCGCAAGGCGCAGCGCTGACAGCGCTCTACGGCGTCACGCCGAGTTTCATGGCGGTGCCGTTCTCGACGGAACTGGGCGCGGGCGTCGCGGCTTCGCTGCACGATATCGACGACAAGCAAGTGGCGCGTGCGCGCGCCAGCTTTGACGGATGGCGCGGCGCGAAAGCGGCATCGGCGAACTGGGCGCAGTTGGGCAACGATCCGGTCGCGGGCGCGTTTGCGCAGCAGGCCTTGTACGCGGACTTGATGGTCCTCGGGCAATTCGATCCGACGATGTCGCAACCAGTGCATGTGCCCGCGGACTTCCCGGAGGCCGTGATGGCGATCAGCGGCAAGCCCGCGCTGATCGTTCCCTACATCGGCGCACCTGCCACGATCGCTCAGACTATCGTGGTTGCCTGGAAGGAGACGCCAGAGGCGGCCCGCGCGGTTTCCGCGGCGATGCCTTTGCTTCAGCGCGCCGAACGGGTCCACGTGGTAAGTTGGTCGCAGGACGAAAGCCACGTGGACGGCACGCGACTGGACTTGAAGGGATATCTCGCGCTGAGCGGAGTCGATGCCGTTTGGCATCAAGAGGGCAGGGAGCCAGAGCGCCTGGGTGATCTGCTGCTGTCGCGCGCTTTCGATTTGCACGCGGATATGCTGGTCATGGGATGTTACGGCCACAGCCGCGCGCGCGAGTGGGTACTCGGAGGCACCTCGCGCACCGTCCTGCAGAGCATGACCCTGCCGGTGCTGATGGTTCGCTGAGCCGGGCGACGCTGGCGCGATCGGCGAGCGCGCGGCACAATGAGCCGATGAACTTCTCCATTCAGGGCATCATCGATTCGCTGGGCAAGAAGGCCGGCGTCACTTACGCCGTCAAGCTGCCCAGCGGCACCACGTATCAATCCGGCGCCGGCGACCCGGCATTCACGCTGGCGTTCAAGACCGACGGCGCGCTGGTGTCCACGTTTGCGCGCGGGCACATGGGTCTGCTCGAGGCCTACTTCGACCAGGATGTCGATCTCGAAGGAAGCTTGAACGCCGTCATGGCGGCAGGTATGCAGTCGGGCTTCGACGTGAAGTTCGACGCGATCAACACCGTCGAGAACAACCTGCTCGAGTGGCGGCGCTCGAACCGCACGGCACAGCAAGCGAAGGAAAACGCATGCTTCCATTACGGCCTTGGCGAGTCGTTCTATCAGCTCTGGCTCGACAACCCTTTGAAGATGTACACCTGCGGCTACTGGTCCGAGGGCACGCGCACGCTGGAGGAGGCGCAGCGCAACAAGATCGACCACGTATGCCGCAAGATCGACCTGCGGCCGGGTGAGCGTTTCGTCGACATCGGCTGCGGCTTCGGCGGCTTCATGTTCCGTGCGCACGAGAAGATCGGCGCGACGGGCTCCGGCGTCAACACCTGCACCGAGCAGGTCAAGTGGCTCGACGACGAAATCCGCAGGCGCGGGCTGGATCGGCAGCTCAAAGTACGCGAGGCCGATTTCCGCGAAGTCGACGGGCAGTACGACAAGGTGGTTTCGATCGGTGTGGTCGAGCATGCGGGACGCGATCAACTGCCCGAGGTGATCAAGGCGCATGCCGACTTCCTCAAGCCCGGCGGCCTCGGGTTGATCCATTTCATCGGCCACGTCGGCCGGCGCGACACCGAACTGTTCATTAGAAAGCACGTGTTCCCGGGCGGGTGGATTCCGTGTCTGGCCGACGCGCTGTCCGAGATGGAACGGTTCGGACTCGAGGTGCTCGACGTCGAGAACCTGCGCCGCCACTACGCGCTGACGCTCGACGAATGGACCAAGCGTTTCGACGAGAACTGGTCGACGATCCAGGCGTTGGATCCCACCAAGTTCGACGAGCGCTTTCGCCGCATCTGGATGTGCTACCTCGTCGGTTGCGCCGAGATGTTCCGCTCGGCAGCGGGGCAGACCAATCTGTTCCAGGTGCTGGTCAGCAAGGGCAATGTCTCGCGCACCGGCTATCCGATGACGCGCGCGCACCTCTATGGGCGCCACGACGCCTGATGCGCTGACGCACACCGAGCGCGCCGCACAGGCGGCCGCGCAACTGCGACGCAGCGCGCCTGCCCTGGGGCAGGTGTCGCTGCGCAAGGGCACCTCCAATCTCTTTCGCGACCGCGAAGACCATGGCCGTCGGCGACTCGACCTGAGCATGATGTGCCAGGTGATCGACGCGGACCCGCAGCAAGGGTGGGTCGACGTTGAAGGCATGACGCGCTACGAAGACCTGGTCGCGTGGACGCTGCCGCACGGGGTCATGCCGGCGGTGGTGCCGCAGCTCAAGACGATCACGGCCGGCGGCGCGGCCGCCGGGGTCGGCATCGAGGCGACCTCGTTTCGCCATGGCCTGGTACACGACACGCTGCGCGAAATCGAGGTGCTGCTGCCGGGCGGCGACATCGTCGTCTGCACCCCCGAGAACGAGCACAGCGATCTGTTCTTTGGCTTTCCGAACTCGTACGGAACCCTGGGCTATGCGCTGCGCCTGCGCCTCGGGACGCTCTCAACCAAGCCGACGGTGCATGTGCGGCACCACCGATACGGCACTGCGTCCGACTTTTTCGCGGCGCTTGCGGGGCAATGCGCCGGCGACGCGGACTTCGTCGACGGCGTGGTGTTCGGCCCGGGCGAGCATGTGTTGAGCGTGGCCCGATTCGCCGACGACGCGCCTTGGCGCAGCGACTACACCTTCGAGAACATCTACTACCGCTCGCTCCTCGCACGGGACGAGGACTACCTGAGCACGCACGACTACATCTGGCGCTGGGACACCGACTGGTTCTGGTGCTCGAAGAATTTCGGTGCGCAGCACCCGCTGGTGCGGCGTTTGCTGGGACGGCAGCGTCTGAATTCGCGCACCTACACCCGCTGGATGCGGTTGAACGCGCGCTGGCAGCTGACGCAGCGGCTCACGCGCTGGCGCGGACGATCGCGCGAAACCGTGATCCAGGACGTCGACATTCCGCTGCCGCATGCCGCGGAATTCCTCGAGTTCATGCTGCGCGAGATCGATATCACGCCGATCTGGATCTGCCCGATCCGTGGCGAACTTCCGGGGCGGTTGTTTCCGCTGTACCGGCTCCCCCAATCACCGCTGTACGTCAACTTCGGGTTCTGGGACGTGATCGAGACGCCGAACCGTTTCGAGCCAGGGCACTTCAACCGGCGAGTCGAGCAGGAGGTCATGCGGCTGGGCGGCATCAAGTCGCTCTACTCCGACAGCTTCTTCACGCGACAGGAATTCGCGCAGGCCTACGGTACAGAGCAGTACCAGCGCCTGAAAGAACGCTACGACCCCGAGGGGCGCGCACCGCAGTTGTACGAGAAATGCGTGCAGCGTGGCGGGAGCGGCGCCGGGCGTTGAGCGCACGATCGCCGCATTGTCACTGCGGCCGATGCCTCAAGGCAGCAGCACGGCCGCGCCGTGGATCGCCCCGGCACGCAGCGCCTGCACCGCAGCGTTCGCATCCCGCAGCGCGAAGGTCTGCACATGGGTCTGCGGCGCAAGTCCGTCGATCGCGCGAAAGAAGTCTTCGCCGTCGGCGCGCGTCAGGTTTGCGACGGAGGTCAACGTTCGCTCACCCCACAGCAACTGGTAGTCGAACGACGGAATGGCGCTCATGTGAATCCCGGCGCACACCACCGTGCCGCCCTTGCGTGTCGCCGCCAGCGCGGCCGGCACCAGTTCACCGGCAGGCGCGAAGATCAGCGCCGCGTCGAGCGGGCAGGGTGGAGCGTCCTGCGAACTCCCGGCCCAGGTCGCGCCGAGGCTGCGCGCGAAGTCTTGGCCCGCATGGTCTTCGGCGCGGGTGAACGCCAGCACTTGCTGGCCCTGCGCCACCGCGATCTGGCAGACGATATGCGCGGCGGCTCCAAAACCATACAGGCCGAGCCGGCGCGGTGCGGCCTGCCCCGCGAGCCGCCAGGCGCGAAAGCCGATCAGGCCGGCGCACAGCAGCGGCGCAGCGTGAGCGTCGTCTTGAGAGGCGGGCAGCGCAATGCAGAAGCGCTCGTCCGCGGTCGCATATTCGGCATAGCCACCGTCGCGGTCGTAGCCGGTAAAAACCGGCTGGTCGCACAGGTTTTCCCGCTGCATCGTACAGAACGGACAGGCGCCGCATGCGCCGCCTAGCCAGGGGATCCCGATTCGCTGCCCGAGCGTGAATCGATTCGCAACGGGCCCGAGCGCAGCCACTTCTCCCACGACCTCGTGCCCCGGAATCACGCCGTGGCGATGTGGCGCCAGTTCGCCGTCGATGATGTGCAGGTCGGTACGGCAGACGCCGCACGCGCGAACGCGCAGCAGAATTTCGTGGTCGACGGGCGTAGGAACCGGCCTTTGCTGCGGCACAAGTTGTCGCGCGGCCGTGTCGACGGTCATTGCGAGCATCGAGTCGGGCACCATGGAGCCGAATCAGCCTGACGGAATCATCGGCGGGACCGGCTCGAATCGATCGCAACGAGCATTCCCGAGCCCGGCGCCACCCGCGCGATCGCGCGTACGCGGCAAAGGCACCGTGCCGCCCGCTGCGTTGTCAGGGGGTTCCGCCGTTCGTGCCATTCAGCGAACGACTGACCATGTTTTGCCATGCCCCGAACATCTGCCCCAGGCCACCTTCGGATCCGCCGTTACTGAGCGCGTGGTTGACACAGCCTATCATTTCGAACTGCGTCTGCAGCGCGACAGCCGCAAGCTCCTGCCAATATTGCGCGGCCTCCTGCATGTTTTCGCGCAACAGTGCCGTTTGAATCGACGCCAAGTCGGCCGGCGTGCAATCACCATGCAACCTCTGTTCCACGGCCTGGTGCCGTGCCGACGCCTGATGCGCAGCGGCCTGCTGGATCTTGCGCATCGCTTCGGAGCCGCGAAACATCGCGCTTGCGCTTTCCGTTGCCAGCGCAAGCTGCTTGCGGCCGAGGTCGGCGAACATACCCCAGGGCGAGGCTAGCGCCGCCGCTTCCGACGCCGAACCGATGCGTGAGATTTTGCTGTTCATGGAAGGTCCTTTCCGAAAATACGTGTCGAGAAACACGTGCCGCAAGACCGCGATCCGGCCCTGCTCGCGGATGCTGCGTGCAAACCGCGCGCAAGCACCGGGGAGGGCAGCAAAGCGCCATCGACCTCCCGTTTCCGGCTCGCCGATGCCAAGACAAAGCCGGCGCCGTCGACCGTCGCTGGAATCCACCAAGGGCGCGGCGTCGCGGTAGTCCTCGACACCACGCCACAGGTCGTAGACGGACGCATTTCAGTATAGTTCCCGCCTCTTTGGGTGCGCGCAGCACCGAAATACCCATGGCCCCGGCACGATGGTCAGCAGCAAATACCTGCAATTGCGTGCTGAGCTTCGTGGATATTCTTGTCCGGGCGAAGTCGTGGTGCATTGACCTCAGGCAACAAAGGCAGACCGCGGAGACTAGCGATCATGCAGGGTGGCTTCGCCTGACGCTTGGCTTAGTATTTTCATCTAATATTTAACATAATATACATTGTATGAAGTCAACCCCTGACCAGGGTTGGCCCACGAACCGGCGCGCCTCCGCCGCAGCCCGCGCCACGCTTGGCGCTCGCTTCAAGGTGCTGGGCGCCAATACAGGCCTGTCCGTCGAGGCTGGTGCGTCAGGCCCGGGGGTTTCGGAGGTTTTACGGGTTGGCGCATCTACCCGCTGACTCAACCCGGTAGGTTTGGGCCTACCACTTGCCTTTGGGCTGCTTGGCGCGGATCGCCTGCGTGATCAGTTTGACAGCGTCCGGTCGATGGCCGCGCCGGGCGAAATCGATCGCGGTCAGTCCTTGCTGGTTCTTCAGTGTCGGGTCGGCCCCCTGGTCCAGCAGCAGATTGACGGTTGAGGACGTGCCGTAGAACGCCGCCATCATCAGTGGCGTCGTGCCGTTCGGCGACTCGGCGTCGATGTACGCGCTGTGATCGAGTAGCAGGCTCACGATCGCGTCATGGCCACCGGTGGCCGCATAGTGCAATGGCGTCCAGCCGGGTTTGTTGATGTCGGCCCCTTTGGCGATCAATTGCTGGACCATCGCGAGCTCGCCCTTGAGAGCGGCCATCATCAACGGGCTCTCGTCCTGCCGGTCCCGGGTTTCGACGTCGATTTTCGGCGTATCCAGCAGCGCCTGCGCGACCATCAACGAGCGCGCGCCGAGCGCCAGAAACAGCCCGCTCTTGCCTTGATCGTCCCGCGTGTTGGGATCGA
Organism: Burkholderiaceae bacterium; assembly: GCA_030123545.1. Lineage (NCBI taxonomy): Bacteria > Pseudomonadati > Pseudomonadota > Betaproteobacteria > Burkholderiales > Burkholderiaceae > Burkholderiaceae bacterium. The sequence continues at coordinate 2,179,900 of CP126124.1, forward strand.
ACCCGCGGGCGAGCAGCGCCTTCACCGCTTCGGCGTCGTCCTGCCGGACCGCCTGGAAGAAATCCTCGTATGCCCCTGCGTGTGCGGCAGAAACACCAATAAAAACAGCCAGGTACAGGATTTTCTTAAAGCTGATTGACATTTCACTTTAAGTAATTGATTATTGTTATATATCAATAAGATATGAATATAATTTAAAGTCAATTCTCATATATTGACTGTACTGAACAGGCGATCAAAATTCGTCGAGGTCGCCAACGCGATCTCTTCGATCGGCAGCCCCTTGATCACCGCCAGCTGAGCGGCGACCAGCGGTACGTACGACGGATTGTTCGTCTTGCCGCGATGCGGCACCGGCGCCAGATACGGGCTGTCGGTTTCGATCAGCAACCGGTCCAGAGGCACGAAAGCGGCCACGTCGCGCAGATCCTGCGCGTTCTTGAACGTCAGAATGCCCGAAAAGGAGACGTAAAAGCCCATGTCCAGCGCGGCGCGCGCGACCTGCAGGGTCTCGGTGAAGCAGTGGAACACGCCGCCGGCGCTTCCCGGGGAGCCGTTTTCACCCTCCTCGCGCAGGATCGCCAGCGTGTCGTCCGACGCGCTGCGCGTGTGGATCACCAGCGGCCGGCGTGATTGCCTCGCCGCGCGGATATGGGTGCGAAAGCGCTGGCGTTGCCAGCCGAGGTCGGCCACGCCGCGCCCGCCTTTGCGTTCGTCCATCCGGTAGTAGTCGAGCCCGGTCTCCCCGATCGCGACGACCCGCGGCAGCGCGGCGCGCAGGGTCAAATCGGCCAGCGTAGGCTCGGTGACCCCTTCGTTGTCCGGGTGCACGCCGACCGTGGCCCAGAAGTTGTCGTGGCAGGTTGCAAGTTCGTGCACCGACTCGAATTCCTCCAGCGTGGTGCAGATGCAAAGCGCCCGATCGACGCTGGCTTCGGTCATCGCGCGGCGGATTTCGGCGAGCCGGTCGAGCAGTTCCGGAAACGCGAGATGGCAGTGCGAATCGGTGAACAAGATCGGAATGAAAAGTGGCGAAAGCCGGCTACCCTGCTCCGCCGTCAGCTATCGGAAAAGGAGCAAACCGCTCAGACCGTCTGGGTCGGGCGGTCCGACATCAGCTGATCACCCAACATCTCCTCGATCTTCAGCTTCAGCAGCCGCGACTTCTCGTCGTGCGGAAAGCGCACGCCGACGCCCTGCGTGCGGTTGCCGGTCGGGCGCGCCGGCGTGACCCAGGCGACTTTGCCGGCGACCGGATAACGCTGCGGATCGTCCGGCAGCGACAGCAGCAGGTAGACGTCGTCGCCGAGCTTGTACTCGCGCGCGGTCGGTATGAAGATGCCGCCCTCGGCGAACAACGGGATGTAGGCCGCGTACAGCGCGGACTTCTCCTTGATCGCCAGCTGGATCACGCTGGGCCGCGCCGCGGCTGAGGAAGACGGGTTGACAGGCATTCTTGATACTCCCTGTCACGAGTTTAGTGCCTGACGTGCCTGGCTCACAAGGTCATCCTGCAGCAGGCCCGGCTGCAGCGGGTGGTCGATATGGCGTGCGGTCTGCGCGAGCGCCTTCGCCCAGCCGGTCAGCGCGGCGACGCGGGCGGCAGAGAGATTCGGCAGATCGGCCGGCTCGAAGAACCGCGGCGCCGCGCCGACACTGCGCGCGAGCAGGTCGTGGCAGAGCTTCTGCAGCGCATCGACCGCTTGCGCCGGCGTCCAGTCGGCCATCACCCTTGCGTCGCCGCGAGCCAGCGCCTGCGGCCAGCGGGCCCAGGCCCGGCCGTCGAACCCGGATTGCAGCCGCGCCAGCGCTTCGTGCGGCCGGCCGCCGGCTGCGCGCAGCGCGGCGGCGCCCTGGGCCGGGTCCATCCCCTGTTGCTGCAACCAGGCAAGCGCGGCTGCCGGTTCCGGCCAGGTCATCGCGTGGCCGAGGCAGCGGCTGCGCACTGTCGGCAGCAGTGCGTGCGCGGCATGGCTGGCAAGGACGAAGCGGGTGTCGCCGGGGGGCTCCTCCAGCGTCTTCAACAGGGCATTGGCCGCGGTCGCGTTCATCCGCTCCGCCGGAACCACCAGCACCGCCTTGCCGCGGCCGCGCGCGCTGGTGCGCTGCGTGAATTCGATCGCACCGCGCATCGCGTCGATGCGGATCTCGCGGCTGGGCTTGCGCTTCTTGTTGTCGATCTCCGTCTGTTCCTTCTCGCCGAGCGGCCAGCCGAGTTCCAGCATCAGCGTCTCGGGCATCAGCACGCACAGGTCGGCGTGGGAGCGGACGTCGACCGCGTGACAACTCGCGCAACGGCCGCAGGCGCCCTCGGCGATGGGCTCGTCGCAAAGCCAGGCGCGCACCAGCGCCAGCCCGAGCGGATACTGACCGAGTCCGGACGGCCCGTGCAGCAGCCAGGCATGGCCGCGCTGCGCCAGCAGCAGCGCGAACTGCTGTTGCAGCCACGGCGCGCTTGCGATATCGGCGCGGGCGTCGGAATCGCTCATCGCGGGGCCTCGCCGGCAACGTCGCCGAGTTCGCCGCGACGCCGCAGCAGATCGACGATCTGGCGCCAGACCGCGTCCGGCGCACCGGAGGCGTCTATGCGGACGATGCGCTGCGGCGCTTCTGCCGCGCGCTCGGCGTAGCCGTCGCGCACGCGCCGGAAGAATTCGAGCGGCTGGCCCTCGAACCGGTCCGGCGCGCGCGCGAGCGACAGGCGCTCGGCGGCCAACTCGGGCGCCAGGTCGAACCACAGGGTCAGATCCGGCTCAAGCATCAAATCGGGTTCAAGCCCAGGCAGGTTTTGCACCCATTGCTCCATAATCGATAGCACGCGCCGATCGAAGCCGCGCCCGCCGCCCTGGTACGCAAAGCTGGCATCGGTGAAGCGGTCGCACAGCACGACCTCGCCGCGCTCGAGCGCGGGCGCGATCACCTGCAGCAGATGGTCGCGCCGCGCCGCGAACATCAGCAGCGCTTCGGTCAGCGGGTCCATCGCGTCGCAGAGCACCAGCGTGCGCAGCTTCTCCGCCAGCGGCGTGCCGCCGGGCTCGCGCGTGCGGGTGACCGTCCGGCCGCGCGCGCGGAACGCGTCGGCGAGCGCATCGAGGTGCGTCGACTTGCCGGCGCCGTCGATGCCTTCGAGCGTGATGAACAGGCCGTGCATTCTCTACCGGGCCTGGCTCGCGGGACGTTGGAACGTATCCACCGCGCGGTTGTGCTCGTCGAGCGAGTCGCTGAACTCGCTGGAGCCGTCGCCGCGAGCGACGAAATACAGTGCGCTCGTCGTGGCCGGATGCAGCGCGGCCTGTAGCGACGCCGCGCTGGGCATCGCGATCGGCGTCGGCGGCAGCCCGGGTCGCAGATAGGTGTTCCACGGCGTATCGGTCTGCAGATCCTGTTTGCGCAGCTTGCCGTCGAAGCGGTCGCCGAGCCCGTAGATCACGGTCGGGTCGGTCTGCAGCAGCATGCCCTTGCGCAACCGGTTGCAGAACACCGCGGCGACCATCGCGCGGTCGCTGGCGCGGCCGGTTTCCTTCTCGACGATGCTCGCGAGGATCAGCGCCTGCTCGGGCGTGGCCAGCGGCAGACCGCTCGCGCGCTTCGCCCAGGCGGCGGCAAGCTGCGCATCCATCAGCCGCATCGCGCGCCGCAGCACGTTCAGGTCGCTGCTGCCCTTCGGATAGCTGTAGGTGTCCGGATAAAACCGCCCTTCCGGGCTGAGGCCGGGCCGGCCCAGGGCCGTCATCACGGCGTCGTCGGCTAGCGCCAGCGTGTCGGGGCGCAGATGGTCACCCTTGTCGAGCGCTTCGCGGAACTGCCGGAACGTCCAGCCCGCGACCAGCGTGACCGTGCTCATATCCGGCTCGGTGCGCACCAGCATTTCGAGCAGGTTGCGCGGCGTCGCGCCCGGGTCGATTTCGTAGCTGCCGGCCTTGATGCTGCGCGAGCGGCCGGACAGGCGAAACCACCAGAACAGCGCGCGCGGGTCGATCCGCGCGCCGGCGTCGGCGATCGCCTGCGCGACCCCGCGCGGCGTGGTGCCCGGCGCGATGAACAGATCCAGCCCCGCGGCGTGCGGCGGAATGCGCGTCCTGTCCAGCGGCACCGGGTGATTCAGCCACCACAGCGCGCCGCCGACGCCCAATGCGAGCAGCAACACGAGCCCCGATAACAGCCGACGCACAGCCCCACCATCTGCAGGAAATCCGACCGGCATGATAATTCATGCCGATGAGCGCTGCCCCTCTCTCTTCTGTCCGTCCTGGCACTGTTGCCGAGGCGCCGGACGCGCTTTTGAGCGGCATCGCGCCGCTGCCGCAACTGGGCGTGATCAGCGTGCAGGGCGACGACGGACCGAAGTTCCTGCACGGTCTGCTGAGCCAGGATTTTCTGCAGCTCGACGCAACGCACGCTCGGTTGGCGGCGCTGTGCTCGGCAAAGGGGCGCATGCAGGCAAGCTTCATCGCGCTGCGCCGTGGCGCTGATGAGATTCTGCTGGTCTGCAGTCGCGACCTGCTGCCTGCCACCTTGAAGCGGCTGGCGATGTTCGTGCTCCGCGCGAAGGTCCGATTGAGCGACGCGAGCGATGCGTATGCGCTGTTCGGGATTGTCGGTGATGCTATCGATAGCAGAGCAAACGAATTAGGAGAACCCTGGGCTGTAGCCGCTTTTGGCGATGCGCTACGGGTCACGCTGTACCCGGCGGACGGACGGCCGCGCGCATTGTGGATCGCGCCCGCCGGCGCCGCTGCGCCGCCCGGTGCGGCACTCGGCGCCGGGCTCTGGGACTGGGGCGAGGTGCGCAGCGGTGTCGCCACGCTGACCGCGGCTGTGGTCGATACGTTCGTGCCGCAGATGCTGAACTACGAATCGGTCGGCGGCGTCAACTTCCACAAGGGCTGCTATCCGGGCCAAGAAGTGGTCGCGCGCAGCCAGTTCCGCGGCACGCTCAAGCGCCGCGCCCATCTCGCCCATTGCGAGCGGCTGCTCTTGGCCGGCGAGGAACTGTTCCACGACAGCGATCCATCGCAGCCGTGCGGACGGGTCGCGCAGGCGGCGCCGGCACCGCTGGGCGGGTGCGATGCGATCGTGTCGGTTCAGGTGCAGGCGGCTGCGTCCGGCGCGATTCGCGCGGGTGCGTCGGACGGCGCTCCACTCACGCTGCTGCCGCTGCCGTATCCGCTGCTGCAGGACGTCTAGGGTCGGGGCTCGCGCAAGCTGCCGACACTAGCCGCGGCAGGCCAGCGTGTCGGCTTCGCCCCCACCCGGCGCCATTGCATGCACCAGCGGCGCCACCGAGCGCAGAAACTGCACCGCCATCGCGCTGGTGAAGCTGAAGCGCGCGGCGTAAGGCTCGTGCACGTAGGCGGTGATCGTGCCGAACAGCCGGTCGCCGACGAAGAACACGAAGGTGGCCGAGCGATTCACGCGGCGCGGGCCGAAGCGCTGGTCGCCGGTGCCGGTCTTGCCGCCCACGGCCTCGGTGAACGCGCCGCTCAGCCGCCGCGCGGTACCGCCCGACACCACGTCTTCCAGCGAGCTGCGTACCACCGTCGTGATCTCGCTGGGCAGCAACCGGTCCGGCGGCCCGGCGCGCTGCACGAACCGGGTCTCGTACGGCGTGCCGGCCGCGAAGTCCAGCTGGCGCACCGAGGTCATCGGTTCGTCGACTCCGTCACTCACGATCAGGCCCATCAAGCGGGCGAGCGCCTGCGGCCGGTCGCCGCTGGCGCCGACCGCAGTCGCGAGCGAAGGCGTCAGGTTGTCGAACGGGTAGCCGAGACGGCGCCAGTCTTCGCCGATGCGCTGGAACGCGACGATCTCGAGCTGATGCCGGATCCGATCCGTCTGCGCGGCGAACCGGTTCGGCTTGTACAGCCAGGCATAAACCTCGCGCCGCGCGTCACGTCCCTGTTCGAGCAGTTGCGCGAACGTGGCCGTCGGCGCGCGACGCATCGCGTTCGCCAGCCACAGCGCCAGCGGATGCACGCGCGCAAGATAGCCGCGATCGTTCAGCGAATAGTTGCCGATCGCGTACTTGGTGTAGTAGCCGTGCAGGTCGTCATCGGTCAACGTGACATTCTTCAGCCGCTTGCGCATCAGCTCGCCGAACTGTGCTTCGTCCAGGTCCGGGGCCACGCTGCGCAACACCACCGCGAGGCGCCGCGGCGTCTGCTGGACATGCTCGAACATCGCGTCCAGCACCTGATCCAGGTTCTTGCCGAGGTACTGGGCGTAGAAGCGCCGCATGAAGGTGCTGCTCTCCTGGTCGACGAAGCGGTCCAGATAGAGCCGGCGCTCGGGCGACTTCGGGTCGGCGATCCACTGGTCGACGCTCGGTTCGAACTGGTGGACCTCGTAGCGAACGATGTCGCGCATCAGCCGCACGAACACGAGGTTGACCGAGTGCTGGAATCCGACGCGCACGGTGAAGACCTGCGAGTTCTCGGAAGGCTCGAAGTTGCTGAAGCTCTGCAGCCCGCCGCCGGTCGCGAACGCCTCGCCCGGATCGCCCGAATACTTGCGCTCCATCGCGGCCTGGAGCATCGCGAGCAGCGTCGCGCCCGGATTCTTGCTCAGGTAATCGGCCGCCCAGCGACTGATCGCGTCCTGCGGAGACAGTGGCAGCCGGCGCAGTTCGGCCGGGGTCAGGCTGATCATCCGGTCGCGCAGCGCGGTGATGATCTCCAGGTAGGTCACCACGGTACGCAGTTTCGCGGTCGAGCCAAGGTTCAGCCGCGCGCCGTTGTTGATGTCGAACGGCTGGTCGACGCTGTCGGCCTGCACGCGCAGCAGGCTCGCGCCATGCCGCTGCTCGTACAGCACCATGCTGAACGTCAGGCGCCCCGGATCGTCCCCCGGCTGCAGCATGTCTTTTCCGTACAGTCCGGCGGCACGGGCGCCGTCGGGAGTGAGCACCTTCTGCAGTGCGTCGGTGATCGCCTGCTGCGCCGCGTGGTCTATCGAGCTGCGCGCGGAGAGGTCCAGCCGATCCAGGTGGTACAGCGTGTCGACGCCAAGCATCGACGCCAGCGCAGTGCGCACGCCGTTGACCGCCTTGCGTTCGACGAACGACTCGGTGGCGCGCGGTGCGGCGGCACGCGACTGCTGCAGACGGACCGCCAGCGCCGCGTCGCGTTGAGCCGATGAGATGGCCCCGGCGCGCGCCAGCAGGTGCAGGTAGCGGTCGGTGAGCCGGTCGAGTGCCGCCGTGTTCTGCAGCAGGTAGTACGAAGGCCGCCGCTGCGCGATCATCAGCGAAAGCGCCTCCTTGAACACCCGCGCCTGGGGTTCGGTGATCGCGGCGTCTTGCGCCATGCGAAGCAGCCGGTTCGCATCGTCGAAGTCCTGGCCGTACCAGGTCCACAGGCCGTCGCCGATGCCCTGCACCTCGCCGTGATCGACGTTGCCCGACAGCGGCACGGTGTTCACGTACTCGAGCACGATGTGCTCGCGCCAGGGCAGCGTGTCCTCGCCGCCGAGATACGCGCGCACCGACGCGCTGGCCATCTGGCGCAGCTTCTCCGACGGCGATTCGGTCTGGCCGCCGGGCGAATGGCGGTACTTCTCGATCTGCGTGGCCAGCGTGCTGCCGCCCGGCGTCGGCCGGTTGCGCGACACCAGGTGCAGCACCTGGTCCAGGTTGGCGCGCGCGAAGCGGCGCCAATCGACGGCCGGATTGCGCTGCGGGTATTCCGGGTTCAGCAGGTCGTGGTTCTCGATGAACAGCAGGCTGCGTACCAGCACCGGCGGCACCGCCGCGAAGTCCGGATACACGCGGCGCGGATAGCGCCGTACGTAGAGCGGATTGCCATTGCAGTCCTGCAGATCGAGCCCGGCCTGCATCTTCTCGACGTACGGGGTGAACAGCCCGTCGTCGACCAGTTCACGCATCTTCGGCGACATGCGCGCCTGCGCGTCGATCGCGTAGCCGCGCTGCTCCAGGCGCCGGGTGAACTCGGGCAGCTGCGCATAGCCGAGGCGCTCGTCGTACGGACCATGTGTCGGAAAGCGGATCGAATCGCTTGCGCCCGGGCGCACCATATAGCGCAGCTGCCGGTCGAGCCGCGCCAGGTAATGCGCCTGCCAGCGCGAAGTGCGAATTTCGTTCGACACCAGAACGTAGGCAACGTACGCGAGCGCGATGCACGCGAGCAGCACAACATACTTGACCCAGCCGCGGCGCGACACTTCGACCCCTCCCCTGCTGTTGCGGCGTCAAAGCGCCTTGTGCATTTCGATATGCGCGATGCCGGCTTCATCGAACGGCTTACCCTGCGTGCGGTAGCCGCTTCGGGCGTAGAAGCCCTGCGCGCTGCATTGTGCATGCAGCAGCAATTCCCGTTCGCCGCGCTGGTGCGCGGCCTGCTCCAGCGCGTCTAGCACGCGATCCCCGAAACCGGTGCCGCGCAGCGTGCGCTCGACCGCCATGCGCCCGATGCGGCCGATGCCCGGTGCCTGTGCGATCAACCGCCCGGTGGCCAGCGGCTGCCCGAGACGGTTGTAGGCCACCGCGTGCAGCGCATTGCCATCGGCGTCGTCCCATTCGATCTCTGCCGGAATGCGCTGCTCCTGCACGAAGACCTCCGTGCGTACGCGCTGCGCGTCAGCGCCGAGCGTGTCCCAGTCGCCGACGCGCACGGTCAGCATGTCTTCGCCGGCTTCGTAGCCGGTCAGGATTTCGCGCAGTAGCAAAGGCACCGGCCTCGATGTCTGCGTGGCCGGATCGGCAAACACGTAGACCAGTTCGCTGCCGATCAGCAGATCGCCTGCTCGAAAGATCGCGCCCTCGAACAGCATCGACGAATTGCCGATGCGCCCGCAGCGCAGACCGATGTCGAGCTGATCCTCGATGCGCGCCGATGCATGGAACTCCACCGTCGCCTTGCGCACGTACAGATCGCCATCGAAGTGCTGCATCGTCGCCTCGTAAGGCAACGCCAGCGCCCGCCAGTAATCGGCGATCGCGGTGTCGAAATACATCAGGTAATGAGCGTTGAAGACGATCTTCTGCATGTCGACCTCGGCCCAGCGTACGCGCAGCCGATGGTGAAAGCGGAAATCCTGGGGTTTCATGCGGGGTCGTGGGTCGGGAAGGTCAGAGGGAAAAGGCTTTGCGCAGCGCGGCGGCGGCGTCCGAGTGGGCTTGTCGCGCAGTGGAGACTGCGCGCCCCATCTTAATGAATTCATGGGTCATGCCGCGATAGATCTCCAGGTCGGTCTGGACGCCGGCCGCGCGCAGCCGATCGGCGTAGAGCAGACCTTCGTCGACCAGCGGATCGCATTCGGCCAGGCCGAACCAGGCCGGAGCGACCCCGTCCACGTCCGGCGCATCGAGCGGCGCGAAGCGCCAGTCGTCGCGGTCCGCGGGCGAGCGCAGGTACAGGCTGAAGAACCATTGGATTTGTTCTGCGTCGAGCAGAAAGCCGCTGCCGAAGCGCCTGTGCGACGGCGTGTCCTGGTGCGCGCTGCAGCCCGGATAGAACAGCAGTTGCAACGCCAGCGGAAGATTTGCGTCACGTGCCAGCAGCGCGCAGACCGCGGCCAGCGTGCCGCCAGCGCTGTCGCCGCCGACCGCGATGCGCGCGCCGTCCAGACCGAGCACGGTGCCATTCGCGGCAAGCCAGATGGTCGCGTCCCAGGCATCGTCGGCCGCGGTCGGGAACCGGTGTTCCGGCGCAAGGCGGTAGTCGACGGAGATCACCGCGCAACCCGCCAGTTCGGCCAGCCTGCGGCACAGCACGTCGTGCGTCTCGATGCTGCCGATCGTGAACCCGCCGCCGTGGAAATACAGCAGCACCGGCAACCGTTCGAGCGACGGCGCGATCAGCCGCGCCGGGATCGCGTAGCCGTCCCGCGCCGGAATCGATAGCTCCTGCACGCGGCTCAGCACCGGCTTGGGTATTTCGAGCATGTCGGCGCCGGCGGCATAGGCGGCGCGTGCCTGCGCGGGCTCCAGTTGGAGCAACGGCGTGCGCCGAGCGCGCTCGATGTGCGCCAGCACGCGGCGCATCGCGGGATCGAGCAGCTGGTGCGGGTCCGAGAGCGGGTCGTGCGCCGCCGCTGCGGCGGGCTTCAGCATCTCGGCAGGATCGGTTTGCATGCGGTCGTCGCGACCGTCGGTGACGGCGCAGACCGGATCGTACAACGCTGCCGGACCCTCGCCTGCTTCGGTTTCGTGACCCGAGCACGGTTCGCGTCTGGTGCACCCCAACCGCCGAGCCGGGCGCATCAAGACGAAGCGGATCGCAAATCCTGCACGAAGCGTTGCAGTACTGCTGCCTGGGCATCGGTGATCGCCCAGTAGCGCATGCCACCGGCCGTCCAGGTCGCGAGCGAATAGCCGTCGTTCGACCGCGTCTGCGGCGCCGCCGTGCCGCCTGTCGTGGGAAACAGGTACAGGTCGATCGGGTGTCCGCCGGCATGGTAGGTCAGCACCGCGACGCGGCGCGCACCGACGTAGTCGACGCGACCGCCGACCAGCGGGAACCCTAGCGATGCGAGGTCCACGACCGGCGGCGCATAGTCCAGCCTGCCGTTGAACCAGGGTTTGACCGTGTGCTCGTCGGTCGAGATCACGTCGATCGGATGCCCGGACAGCAGCGCGCGTACGTGACTCGCGACGATCTGCTGCGCGAGCAGGCCCTGTGCCGTCGGCCGCTGCAGCCACAGCACCGCCGCCAGCACCAGCGCGCAGGCGGCGATCATCCCCATTGCGAGGTTCGCGACGTTCGCGGGGCTCGCCCACGCCCGCACCCCCCGCCCCACCGTTCGCCCGCCAGGCTGCGCAGGCCGCGGCGACGCTGCCGCGGCGCCCTGCGGCAGGCCGGCCAGCACGCGCCGGCGCAGCGCATCGGGCGCACGGTGGTATGGGGCCTGCGCGCGCAGCGCATGGCCCAGGTCGCGGATCGCGTCCAGTTCGGCCCGGCATGTCGCGCAGTCCTGCAGATGGTGGTTCAGGCGCGCCGCCTCGCCCAGGCCGAGCGCGTTGTCGGCATAGGCGTCCAGCAGGTCGCGGGCCTCGTCGCAGTCCATCATTCGCTCCCCCGGCGGCCGGCACGCGCGGCACCGATGTCCGCGCCCTGCGCCGCGCCGGTAGCCGTGCCTGACGCGATGCCTGGACGCTGTTGCCGATCGCGCAACGCGGCCGCCAGCAGGCGGCGGCCGCGCGACAGCCGCGACATGACGGTGCCGACCGGAATGCCGGCCACCGCCGCGATGTCGCCGTAGCTCATGTCCTCCAGCTCGCGCAGCACCAGCACCTCGCGATACGGCACCGGCAGATCGGCCAGCGCGCGATGGACCTGCTCGGCGTCCTGGCGCTGCATCGCGAGCGTCTCCGGATCGCTGCGCGCGCCGTCGTTCCAGCCGGCCAGCGGTCCGGCGTCGTCCATCGCGTCGTCGAACGGGACCAGGGCCGCATCCGGGCGGCGGTTCCATTCGGAATACCAGGTGTTGCGCACGATCGCCAGCAGCCAGGCGCGCGCGTTGCCGCCGCGAAAGCCGTCGAAGAACCGGAACGCCCGCAAAAACGACTCCTGCACCACGTCGTCGGCCTCGCTCGCGCTGCCGCTGAGCCAGCGCGCGAGGTTGTACGCCGCGTCCAGATGCGGCAGCGCCACTTCCTCGAAACGCCGAGACCTTTCGCCGTCGGTCATTGAGCACACGACATGAAGGTGATGACTGCCACCGCGGCCGGGTTATTCCCGTTCACGTGGCGCCGTGCCGCAGTTTAGTCGTCGCGCGCGCGGTCTCGCTGCGGTCCTGCCGCGCCGGGAATATTCGGGCCGCGGCGCCGGTCATGCATCGCCAGGAGCGCGCCGGTCGGCGCCTCCGGCATGGCTTTCCACAGGAGCAGACGATGAGCAACGACAACGCCGCGAACGACGTCCCGGGTCGGCGCCGGATTCTCAAGTGCATGGCAGCCGCCGGAGCCGGCACGCTCTGGCTGATGAACGGCGGCGTCTTGAAAGCGTACGCGATGGGCGACGAGGCGAGCGCAGCGCAAGCCGCGGCCGACGCCAGCTTCAGCTTCGTGCAGGTCAGCGACTCGCACATCGGCTTCAAGCACGAGCCGAACATGGATGTCGCGGGCACGCTGGCCGCCGCGCTGGCGCGGATCAGCGCGCGACCGACGCCGCCGGACTTCGTCGTGCACACCGGCGACCTGACCCATCTCTCGCGCCCGGACGAGTTCGACACCGTCGCCCAGCTGATGCAAGGCGTGAAGACCCAGCGCGTGCTGTTCATCCCCGGCGAGCACGACGTGATCGGCGACAACGGCGCCGCGTTCTTCCAGCGCTTCGGCCAGAAGCAGAATGCCGGCGGCTGGTACAGCTTCGACTACGGCGGCGCGCATTTCGTCGCGCTGATCAACGTGCTGAACCTGAAGTCGAACGGCCTCGGCTACCTCGGCGAGGACCAGCTCGCCTGGCTGAAAAAGGATCTGGCCGGGCGCTCCGCCGAAACGCCGATCGTGGTGTTCGGGCACATGCCGCTGTGGCCGCTGTACGCCGCCTGGGGCTGGGGCACCGAGGACAGCGGCGAAGCGATGACCTATCTGAAGCGGTTCGGCTCGGTCACCGTGCTGAACGGTCACATCCACCAGATCCAGCAAAAAGTCGAGGGCACGGTCACGTTCCACACCGCGCGCTCGACCGCGTACCCGCAGCCCGCGCCGGGCGTCGGCACCGGTCCCGGCCCGCTGAAGGATCTGGGAACCCGGCAATTGAAGGCCTACCTCGGCATCCGCGACGTGCAGCATGTGCAGGGACAGGATGCGGTGACCGTCGCCGACGAGGTGCTCGCATGAATGCGCGGCACCGCACCGTGGCCCTCCCCCGTCCCCTTTCCCGCCGCAGGTTGATGCACGAGACGCTGGCTGCCGCGCTGCTGGCCTCGGGCGCGCTCGCGGCGCGGGCCGGGCCGTCCTATGGCGGCGCGGCGAAACCCGAAGCGGTCGCCGCGACCGATCCGCAGACCAAAGCGGTCGACATCAAAAATTTCGCGTTCGTTCCGGCGACACTGACTGTCGCGGTCGGCACCCGCGTGGTCTGGACGAATCGCGACGACGAAGCGCATCTGGTCGCCAGCAGCGATGGCGCGTTCAAGGCGTCGCCGGCGATGGACACCGACGACAGTTTCGCGTTTGTTTTCGACAAGCCCGGAACCTACGCGTATTTCTGTGCGATCCACCCGATGATGCGCGGCACGATCGTCGTCAGGTGACGCGCCGGCGGTCCTGGGCGCGGCCTGCGTGGCGGCCGCGCCGGGCCGCTCGGCGCTCAGTGGCTGTCCGCCGTGCGCGCGCCGGCGCTGCGCGCGTGGTCGTCGAGCTGGCCGAGCATCGCGGCCAGCGAATTCGACTGTTCGTCGATGCGCTGCAGCATGGTCTTCTGCAGGTCGTCGATGCGGGCCTGCATCTGCTGCGCGCCTTCGCTGCGCTCGCGCGACAACCGCACCAGTTCCTCGGCGACGAAGGTCTTCAGTTCGCTGTAGCGCGACGCCTCGGCCCGCTCGGCAAGATCGCGCTGCGCCGCGAGTTCCTTGGCATGGCGGCGGCTTTCCATCAGCAGCTTCGCCTGGCCGTAGCCGACGATCACCAGCAGCAACACCGCCAGCACCACCAGCAGCCCGAGCAGCACCAGGCCCAGCGGCGCCTTCACGGTGCCGAACATCAGCGACAGCTCGGCCGGCTGCATCACCAGCCCCCAGTTCAGCCCGACGAACGCGACGATCACGATCGCCAGAAGCAATACCAGCAAGGTACGGATCGACATCAACGACTCCTGCGATGTTCCAGGCATGAATCAGTATACGGGTCGGCGGGCAGGGCCCGGCGCGCGAGTTCCGCGAGCCGATTCCGCGCGGGCGGTGGATCAATTTCAATGAAGAAATGGGCCGCAAGCCTAGGAAGGGTCTTCGCATAAAGCTATATTTTCGATAGCAACCGCAAAGGCCTGGTTTCGCGGACGTCGGCTTCGGCAGCAATCGCGCGGCGGCCTTCTCCGGCGGCAGCCGCGCTCCGGTCTGGCTCAGGTTTCGCTCAGGCTCGCGCCGTCCCGCGTCGCCGCGCTTACGGCCGGCCGGGAACCCGCGCCGGGGCTGCCCGCGATCTGCGCCGATTCGGGCAGCGGCATCAGCAGCAGCAGCCGGGTGCCGCCACCGTCGCCGCGGCACGCGGAGAATTCCAGACTCGCGCCGATCGCCCGTGCCCGTTCGCGCATGCCGCGCAGCCCGCGACCCGGCTCGTGGCGATCGGCCAGCGAGGCCTGGATGCCGCGCCCGTCGTCGCAGATTTCGAGCAGCAGGCAGCGGTGCGATTCGACGTAGCGGCAGGTCACCTCGACCAGCGACGCGCCCGAATGCCGCAGCACGTTCGACAGCGCCTCCTGGCCGATGCGCAGCAGCTGCAGCACCCTGTCGCGCGGCAGGCCTGCGAGCGCGCTCGAATCCTGCATGTTCCAGCTCATCTCGATGCCGAGCCGGTCCAGCGCCGGCTGCACCCGGTAGCGCAGCCGCGCGAGCGCATCGATGATCGAGTCGTGCTCGCCCTCGATCGCGTCGACCATGATCTTCAGATCGAGCAGGCATTGCTCGAGCGCGACCGCCAGCGCCCGCTGCTGCGGCGAACCCGGGTCCAGTTTCGCGATCAGGTTCACGAGCTGCGAGCCGACACCGTCGTGCAGATCGCTCGCGATCCGCTTGCGCTCGCTGTCGATCGCGTAGCGCCGCAGTTGCTCGCTGCGCACGGCCTGCTCCGCGCGCAACCGCGCGAGCGCCTGGACATGCTCGGCGCGGCCGACCATGCGCTCTGCGCCCAGCGCCCGGCCGGTCATCACGATCCAGATCACCATCACCAGCTCGGGGTACAGGTACTGGCCCGACGCCGTGCCCGAGAACAGCGTGTCCGCATGCACCACGTCGTTTACCGCGATGCCCAGGGTCGCGGCCGTCATCAACGCGAGGAACCAGCGGTAGCGCCCGGCGAGCCGGCCCGACCCCCAGCAGATGCCCGCGGCCAGCACCAGGCACAGCACGACGTTGGCCACCTGCCAAAGGTGGAAGAACCCGCTGTACAGCCCGGTCCCTTCGAGGCAGATCGCGCCCAGCATCACGGTGCCGGCCATCGCCTGCGCGATCCAGATCCAGTGCAGCCAGCCGCGCTCGATGGCGGCGCTTTGCAGCAGCAGATAGGCGACCGCCGCGATCGACCATTGGTAGCTCGCCGTCACGCTGAACGCCGACAGCGCGTTGCCCGGCTGGTCGTCGAAGCGCCAGACGAACAGCAGATTGAACCCGAGCGCGGCGACCGCGAACAGCATCGCGCGGTCCAGGCGGGTGCGCCGCCCGAACCAGCCGATCAGCGCCGGGACACCAGATGCCATTGCGTTGCCTGTGCTTGTTCGCGGGCCAGCGGACGGCGCGCGCCGCGTGCGGTCGGCGGACGGCCTAGACCAGCAGGCCGCGCGCTCCGGCGAAGCTGACGGCCTGCGCGCGATTCGACACGCGCAGCTTCCTGTAGATGTTCTTCACGTGCGTGTTCACGGTCTGGCCGCTGATCGAAAGCCGCTTGCCGATTTCGACGCTGGTATAGCCGTTCGCAACCATCTTCAGCACCTCGGTTTCGCGCCCCGACAGCGGGTCGGCGTCGGCGCCGCTGCGCTGCGGCGCACTGCCCGGCCGAAGCTCGAGCCGGCCGAGCAGCCGGCGCGCCAGGTTCGGCGTGATCGACGCACCGCCGTTGACCACCTGCAGCACCGCCTGCGGGAAGTTGCCGAACCAGGAGTTCTTCAGCAGGTAGCCGGTCGCGCCCAGTTCGAACGCGCGCAGCGCATGTTGCTCGTCTTCCAGCGCGGACACCACGATTGCCTCGGCCTCGGGCCGCAGCGCCTTCATCTGCTCGATCAGGTCGAAGCCCGAGCCATCGCCCAGGCTCAGGTCGATCATCATCACGTCGAACTCGCGCGACGCGATCAGCCGGCGCCCCTCGCGCGCGCTGCCCGCCTGCCCGACCAGCGTGATCCGCAGATCGGCGACCAGCTCTTGCGCCATCACGCGGCGGATGTGCGGATCGTCGTCGATCAGAAGCACGCGTACCGGCCGTTCCGGCTGCCCGGTCAGGAACTCGGGCCAGAGCGAAGGTGCCTGCGTCTGGCCGTGCACCGCGAATTTCGGGTGGATGCCCGCCGGCGGGCTTGCGCTTGCCGCTTCCGGCCCGTGTTCGGCGCTATCGTTTCTTTCGCCCATGATCCTCTCCTTGATTTTGCTGCCGCCTTTTCCCGCCGCTTCTCGGCGTTCCGGGATCAGACATTTCATGACACGATAACACGATAGTTGTTACAACTTTCGTTCAAGCACCAGGGGTGTGAGGTTCGTGTCGCCGCTTTCGTTGGGGGAAACACTAAGCGATAACCCTGCCTGATTCCAGCCCAAAAAATCACGGCTGTTTTCGGTTTTACACAAGTTACGTGCTGACACGGACTGGCGCGGAATCTCGAGTCGGCGCGGCTTGCCGCTCACACCAGGAATCGCTTTCACGGTCGGCGCCGACCGGCACAGGGGGCTGATCGTAAGAAAGTCGCGCCCGGCGGCGACAAATCGCTGGTCGCCCGCAAACTCGAGGAGCCGTCGATGCGCAGCACTATTCGTTTGATAGCTATGTTCCTAATGTACATCATGGCTACAGCCGGATTTGCGATGGAAGACGAATGCGCGGCGCGGTCCGGTCCGCAGATTGCGCCGGTGATCGAGCTCTACACCTCCGAGGGCTGCAGTTCCTGTCCGCCTGCCGAGCAATGGCTGTCCAGGTTGAAGGCGGGCGCGGCGAGCCGGGGCGCGGTGGTCGAGGCGTTTCATGTCGGCTACTGGGACTCGATCGGCTGGGTCGACCGTTTCGCTGCGCCGGCGTTCACGGACCGCCAGCGGGACGCTGCCGCGCGGAACGGCCTGCGCACGATCTACACGCCGCAGGTGCTGCTGAGCGGCCGCGACTGGCCGCAATGGGGCGGCGATGCCGATCCGTTGCGGCCGACCGGGCCGGCTCGGGTCGGCATCACGCTGCGCGAAATCGGCCATGACCGGTTCGAGGCCGCGGTCACGACGGCCGCCGGCGCACCGGCCGCGTGGAGCGCGTACTGGACCGTCACCGCGGACGGCTACAGCACTCAGGTCGGCGCCGGCGAGAATGCCGGCCGGCTGCTGCGGCATGACTTCGTCGTGCGCCAATACACGCCGGTCGGCGAATACCGCAGCGCGCCTGGCGTCGCCCAGCTTCTCACGCTGCGCAGCATCGCCTCGGACCCGGACCACCCGCGCCGCATCAACCTCGTGGTGTTCGACCCCCGCACCGGGCGGCCGCTGCAGGCCGTCTCCGCGGCCTGCTCCTGATCCAGCCGATCAGGCCGGCGCCGCCCTCTTCAGCACGTAGCCGATCCGCGGCAGGTGCACGTGGACGATGCCGGCGCGCGGGTCGGTGCGGCGCAAGGTGTAGTGCATGCGCGTCGCGGCGATCAGCGTGCCGACGGCCGGCTCGGGCCCGAACGCGTCGCCGCTGATCGCAACCAAGGTGCCGAGCGCAATGCCGTGCTCGTCCTGGAACGGCTCGTCCTTGAGCTGCGCCGGCGTCGCAGCGGCGGCCAGCGCGATCGCCTGTGCCGCGTCGAAGCGCTGCATGCTGCCATGGCCGAGCGCGGCCATCCGGTCCATCCATGCGACTACGCCCGGCGTCGCATCGAAAATCCCGGCCAGCGCCGGCGTGCGCGCGCGCGTGAACCACAGCGGGTGGAAGGCGGCGAAGTCGGCGATGCAGGGCAGGTCGCCGAGCAGGTACGGGTGCTCGTCCAGCATGTTCGCGAGCCGGCGCAGATAGCTCCGGTACGCCGCCGCCGCGTCCGCGGCCGGCTGCCGGGGCACCGCAACCCGCATCTTCGCGCGGTCTTCGGCGAAGGCCTTTGCCACTTCGGGCGGCTGGCCGGAAAACATCTGAGCGACGCCGGCCGGCGAGAAGCTGTACGCCATCGAAGTCCAGAACAGCGTGGTATCAGCCCATTGCGCCAGAGCACGCGCCAGGCCCTTCAGATGCGGCGGATACAGCGTCGGCTCGCCTTGCCGGTGCTCGAGGATGTCGCAGATCAGCGCCGTGTCGCAGTAGATGTCGGCACCGATCTGCAGGAACGGCGTCTTGCGGTAGCCGCCGGTGAGCGCGACCACGTCGGGCTTGGGCAGCACCGCCGGCACGATCACCGACTTCCACGCGAGCTTCTTGCAGCCGAGGACCAGCCGGACCTTCTCGGAAAACGGCGAGGTCGGGTAGTGGTGCAGGATCAGTTCGCCCATGGACATCTCCGGCCTCAGATCAGCTTGACCAGTTGCTTGCCGAAGTTGCGACCCTTGAGCAGGCCGAGGAACGCCTCGGGCGCGGACGCGATGCCTTGCGCGATGCTCTCGCGCGGGCGCAGCTTGCCGCTGCCCACCAGCGCGCCGAGTTCGGCTAGCGCCTCGGGCCAGACCTCCATGTGCTCGCTGACGATGAAGCCCTCGATCCGGAGCCGGTTCACCAGCAGCAATTGCGGATTGGTCATCGGCAGCGGCTGGCCGTCGTAGCCGGCGATCATGCCGCAGAGCGCGATGCGCGCGAACGCGTTCGTGCGCAGCAGCACCGCGTCCAGGATGTAGCCGCCGACGTTCTCGAAGTGGCCGTCGATGCCGTTCGGGCAGGCTTCCTTCAAGGCCTTGGACATGCTCTTGAGGTCGCCGTGCTGCCGGTAGTCGATGCAGGCGTCGAAGCCGAGCTCGTCGGTCACATAGCGGCATTTGTCTGGGCCGCCCGCGATGCCAACCACGCGGCAACCGCGCGCCTTGGCCAGCGCGCCGTAGGCGCTGCCGACGGCGCCGCTGGCGGCGGTGACGGTCACGGTGTCGCCGGCTTTCGGTGCGATGATTTTCACGAGGCCGTACCAGGCGGTCACGCCCGGCATGCCGACCGCGCCGAGGTAATGCGACAGCGGCACGTGGGTGGTGTCGACTTTCTTCAGCATGCCGGGCTGGTTCGCGTCGACCACGCTGTATTCCTGCCAGCCGCCGAATCCGACGACCTTGTCGCCGACGACGAATTTCGGGTGCCGGCTCTCGACCACCTCGCCCGCGGTGCCGCCCTGCATCACCTGACCCAGCGGCTGCGGCGCGGCATAGCTCTTCGCGTCGTTCATGCGCCCGCGCATGTACGGGTCCAGGCTCAGGTAATGGTGGCGCACCAGCACCTGGCCGTCGGCGAGCTTCGGCGTTTCGGATTGGACCAGCTTGAAGTTGCCGGCCACGGCCTCGCCGTCGGGGCGGTTGTCGAGCAGGATCTGGCGGTTCGTGGGCATCGTCTTTCTCCTTCGTGTGCTATCAACTCAATAGCTAACAGTGATTGTGGAACACCGGCTTGCGGCCGTTTTGCGGATGAAATCAATCGGTCGGCAGCGGGCCGCGGGTATGGTCAGGCCGCTCTGCGCGCGGCACGTACTTGAAGGTCCCGGTGGCGTGCGCGCAAAGCTGGCCGTCGGCGTCGAACACCGAGCCTTCGACGAACGCCAGGCTGCGCGAGCGGTGCAGCAGCCGGCCCTTGCCGACCAGCGTGCGCCCCTGCACCGGGGCCGGTCGCATGAAGCTGGTCTTCATCTCGATCGTGATCGATCCCATGTCCGGCTGCACGCTGCGCGCCGCCGTGGCCATGATCACGTCGAGATAGGTCATCACGGCGCCGCCATGCGCGACGCCGAACGAGTTGCAATGCTCGGGCCGCGGCGTGAAATGCAGCGTGGATTCGCCACCCTCGAAGCGCTCCAGCATGAAGCCGAGCAGCCGCGCGAATGGAATGACGGCACCGAGGTCAATACTCATGCGGTTCGCCGATCGATCAACCGCCGGTGATGACCGACACGCCGCCGTCGACCGCCAGCCACTGGCCGGTGATGTGCTTGCCGGCGTCCGACGCGTACAGCAGCGTGATGCCCTTCAGATCCTCGTCGTCGCCGAGGCGCTGCAGCGGCGCGTGCGCGGCGAGCTTGTCTTCACCGAATTCCTTCAGCGTGCCGCGGGTCATCTTGCTCGGAAAGAAGCCGGGGCAGACCGCATTCACCGTGATGTTGTAGCGGCCCCATTCGGCGGCCAGCGCGCGGGTGAAATTGATCACCGCGCCCTTGCTGGTGTTGTACGCGATGGTCTGCATCTCCGGCGGGTTGCCGCCGAGACCGGCGATCGACGCGAGGTTGATGATGCGCCCTGCGCGGCGCGCGATCATGCTCTTCTTCGCGACCTGCTGGCTCAGGATGAAGTAACCGCGGATGTTGAGGTTCATCACCTTGTCCCAGGCCTCGACCGGATAGTCCTCCGCCGGCGCGCCCCAGGCGGCGCCCGCGTTGTTGACCAGGATGTCGATGTCGCCGAGGCGCTCGAGCGTCTCGTCGGCAAGGCGGCGGATGTCGGCCTCGACCGCGCAGTCCGCCGCGATCCAGCGCGCGTCGATGCCGGCCGCTTGCAGTTCGGCGACAGCGTTTTCCAGTTCGTCGGCCTTGCGGGCGCTGAGCATCACGCGCGCGCCCGCTTCGCCGAGGGCATGCGCCATCTGCAAGCCCAGCCCGCGCGAGCCGCCGGTGATGAGCGCGGTCTTGCCCTTGAGATCGAACAACTGATGGATGGTACGGGTCACGTTAGTCTCCGGTTGACGAGAAATCAGAACGCCCCTTCGGGCAGCTCGGCGCAGGTCATGTCGCGGCGTTCCACCACGCGCAGCCACGCGCCGATCTTCGGCAATTCGTAGTGAAAGAAATAGCCTGTGGTCCCCGCCACACCTTCACATGTAGCTTCGCTTTTGATAGCACAGCAAGCCAGGTCTAGCCAGATCCAGGCAATCACCATGTGGCCGACGGCCTGCATGTAGGGGACGGCGTTCGCCAGCGCTTCGGCCGGGTCGCCGCTGGCCCAGGCGGCGCGGGTCGCCGCGCGCACACGCTCCAGCGCCTCGGCCAGCGCCCGGGCGTGCTCAGCGAGCGCGGGCCGCGCCGAGGCCTTGCGGACGGTCGCTTTGACGCGCGCGGCGAGCAGGTCCAACGCCCGGCCGTTCTCCATCCGCACCTTGCGGCCCAGCAGGTCCAGCGCCTGGATGCCGTGCGTGCCCTCGTGGATCATGTTCAGGCGGTTGTCGCGCCAGTACTGCTCCACGGGAAAGTCGCGCGTGTAGCCGTAGCCGCCGTGGATCTGGATCGCCAGGCTGTTGGCCTCCAGGCAGTTTTCACTGGGCCAGCTCTTGGCAACCGGCGTCAGCACTTCGAGCAGCAGCCGCGCTTCGTCCGCGGCCTGGGCGTCGCCGGTGCGTTGCTCGTCGACCAGCTTGGCGCAATACAGCAGCAGCGCCAGCGCACCCTCGCAATAGCTCTTCTGCGCCAGCAGCATGCGGCGGATGTCGGCGTGCGCTATCAGGCGCACGGGTGGCTGGTTCACGTCCTTGCCCGCTGCACCCACGGGCCGGCCCTGTGTGCGCGTCTTCGCGTAGTCCAGTGACGCTTCATAACCGGCCAGGCCAAGCATGGCCGCCGCCATGCCGATGCCGATGCGCGCCTCGTTCATCATGTGGAACATGCATTTGAGGCCCTCGCCGGGCTTTCCGACGAGATAGCCGACCGCGCCGGCCTTGCCATCGACCGAAAACTTGCCTTCGCCGAAGTTGAGCAAGGTGTTGACCGTGCCGCGCCAGCCGAGTTTGTGATTGAGGCCGGCCAGCGCGATGTCATTCCTTTGCCCCAGCGTGACGCGCAGCGCCGCGCTGCCGCCCTCACCCTCTCCCGTAAGCGGGTGAGGGCCGGGGTGAGGGCCGCTCACTTCGACCAGAAATTTCGGCACGACGAACAGCGAGATCCCCTTGACGCCTGGCACCAGCTTGCCGTCCGCGCCGGGAATCTTCGCCAGCACCAGGTGCACGATGTTCTCGGTCATCTCGTGCTCGCCGGACGAGATCCACATCTTGTTGCCCTTGAGGCGGTAGCGCGGCCCCAGCGAGTCGCCTTCGTCCTCCGGTTCGGCGCGGGTGGCGATGTCGCTCAAGGATGAGCCCGCCTGCGGCTCGGAGAGGCACATGGTGCCGGCCCAGCGGCCGTTGAACTCATTGGCGGCGAACACCTGTTTTTGCAGCGGCGTGCCGTGCGCCCTCAGCAGGTTGGCATTGCCCACCGAGAGCAGATTCGAGCCGATGCTGATCGAGGCCTTGGCGAAAAACGCATTGGCCCCGGCCTCGACCAGATACGGCAACTGCATGCCGCCGTGCGCATGGTCCTGCGCGGCGGCCAGCATGCCGGACTCGGCATAGGCCGCGCGCGCGGCGTGCGTGGCCTGCGGCAGCACCACGCGCAGGCTGCCGTCCGCATTCTTCTCGGTGCGCGGCTCCTCGGTGTCGACGAGCCGGTTGAACGGCGCGTACTTCTCGCGCGCGATGCGCTCGCAGGTGCCCAGTACCGCGTCGAAGGTCTCGCGCGAATGCTCGACAAAGCGCGGGCGTTGCGTCAGCGACTCGGCATCGAGCCAGTCGTAAAGCAGAAAATCCAGGGTCGATCGCAAGCTCATCACGATTCAGAGCAAACAGCAGGAGCCGCCCCGCAATCGGTGCGGGATCTGGCGTTGAACCGGCGCGGCAACGTCCGCGCTCCCACGCAGCGCTGCCTCAGAGCACCTCGAAGATGCCGGCCGCGCCCATGCCGCCGCCGATGCACATGGTCACGCAGACCTTCTTCGCGCTGCGGCGCTTGCCTTCGATCAGCGCATGGCCGGTCAGGCGCTGGCCGGTCACGCCGTACGGGTGGCCGACCGCGATCGCGCCGCCGTTCACGTTGAGCCGGTCTGCCGGAATGCCGAGCTTGTCGCGGCAGTAGATCACCTGCACCGCGAACGCCTCGTTCAGCTCCCACAGATCGATGTCGTTCATCTTCAGGCCCAGGCGCGAAAGCACCTTCGGGATCGCGAACACCGGGCCGATGCCCATCTCGTCGGGCTCGCAGCCGGCGACCGCGAAGCCGAGGAAGCGGCCCAGCGGCTTGAGCCCCTTCTTCGACGCCACCGACTCGTGCATCAGCACGCACGCGCCCGCGCCGTCGGAAAACTGGCTGGCATTGCCGGCCGCGACCAGCCCGCCGGGCAGCGCCGGCTTGATGCCGCTGATGCCTTCCTTGGTCGTCCCCGCGCGGATGCCCTCGTCGTTCTCGACCGTGACCTGCTTGGTGCGCAGCCCGAGCACCGGGTCGGCCACGCCGGCGGTCACGGTGATAGCCGCGATCTCGTCCTTGAACTTGCCGGCCTTCAGCGCGGCCTCCGCCTTCTGCTGGCTGGCGGCGCCGTACTCGTCCATCGCGTCGCGGCCGATGTCGTAGCGCTTGGCCACCTGCTCGGCGGTCTGCAGCATCGACCAGTAGATCTCGGGCTTGTGCTCGACCAGCCACGGGTCGGCCAACATGTGCCGGTTCATCTCGTTCTGCACGCAGGAGATGCTCTCGACGCCGCCGGCGACGAAGATGTCGGCCTCGCCGGCGACGATGCGCTGCGCGGCCAGCGCGATTGTCTGCAGGCCCGACGAGCAGAAGCGGTTGACCGTGGTGCCCGAAGTGGTGACCGGACAGCCGGCGCGCAACGCGATCTGGCGCGCGATGTTCGCGCCGGTCGCGCCTTCCGGATTCGCGCAGCCCATCAGCACGTCGTAGACCTCGCCCGGCTCGATGCCGGCGCGCTGGATCGCGTGCTGCACTGCATGCCCGCCGAGCGTGGCGCCATGCGTCATGTTGAACGAACCCTTCCAGCTCTTGCAGAGCGGGGTGCGGGCAGTGGAAACGATTACGGCGGAAGTCATGATGGTCCTTTCATCCGGCGGCTGCGCGCTGCGCGGCCAGCCCGGGGGGGTTCTCAGTTGAACGTCTTGCCTTCGGCGGCGAGCCGGGCCAGCAGCGGTGCCGGCTGCCAGAACTTGGCGTCGTCGTGCGGGTTCCGCGCAAAGCGCTGCATCGCCTGCACCACGTTGAACAGGCCGAATTCGTCGGCGTACAGCATCGGGCCGCCGCGGAACAAAGGGAAGCCGTAGCCGGTGAGATAGACCATGTCGATGTCGCTGGCCTTGCTGGCAATGCCCTCTTCCAGGATATGCGCGGCCTCGTTGACCAGCGCGAACACCAGGCGTTGCACGATCTCGTCGTCCGCGATCTTGCGCGGCGTGATGCCGCGGTCCTTGCGGTACTTCTCGATCATGCCCTCCACCAGCGCGCTCGCAATTGCGTCGCGCTTGCCGGGCTTGTAGTCGTACCAGCCTGCGCCGGTCTTCTGGCCGAAACGGCCCATCTCGCACAGCAGGTCGGCGGTGCGGCTATAGATCATGTCCGGCCGCTCGGCGGCGCGGCGCTTGCGGATCGCCCAGCCGATGTCGTTGCCGGCGAGATCGCCCATGCGGAACGGCCCCATCGCAAAGCCGAACCACTCGATCGCGCGGTCGACCTGGCTAGGCGTCGCGCCCTCGTCGAGCATGAAGCCGGCCTGGCGGCTGTACTGCTCGATCATGCGGTTGCCGATGAAGCCGTCGCACACGCCGGAGACCACCGCCGTTTTCTTGATTTTTTTGCCGAGCGCCATCACGGTCGCGAGCACGTCCTTGGCGGTCGCCTTGCCACGCACCACTTCGAGCAGCTTCATCACGTTGGCCGGGCTGAAGAAATGCGTGCCGATCACGTCCTGCGGGCGTTTTGTGAAGCCGGCGATCTTGTTGACGTCGAGCGTCGAGGTGTTGCTGGCCAGGATCGCGCCCGGCTTCATCACCGCGTCGAGCTGCTCGAACACCTTCTGCTTGACGCCCATTTCCTCGAATACGGCCTCGATCACCATGTCGGCGTCTTTCAGGTCCGTGTAGGTTAGCGTGGTCGACAAGAGCGCCATGCGCTGCTCGTACTTGTCTTGTTTGAGCTTGCCCTTCTTGACCTGTGCCTCGTAGTTCTTGCGGATCGTCGCGATGCCGCGATCGAGCGCCTCCTGCTTGACCTCGAGCATCTTCACCGGAATGCCGGCGTTGAGGAAGTTCATCGAAATGCCGCCGCCCATGGTGCCGGCACCGATGACAGCTATTGATTTAATAGCGCGTTGCGGTGTATCGGCGGGGACATCGGGGATTTTGGATGCAGCGCGCTCGGCCATGAACACATGGCGCAGCGCCCGGCATTCGGGGGTCAGCATCAGGTTCAGGAACGTCTGACGCTCTGCCGCCATACCATCGTCGAACTTCAGTTTGGTCGCGCTCTCGACCGCATCGACGCATTTCCCGGGCGCCGGGAAGTTCTTCGCCATGCCGCGCACCATGTTGCGCGCGAACTGGAAGTACGCATCACCCTGAGGATGCTTGCACGGCAGGTTGCGCACCAGCGGCAGCGGCCGTGCCGCGGCCACGCTGCGCGCATAGGCCAAAGCTTCTTCCGGCAGCGCCTCCGGCGATGAAGCCATCTTGTCGAACAGCTTCTGCCCGGGCAGCGCTGCCAGTTGCTCGCTCTTCACCGGCTCGCCGCTGACGATCATGTTCAGCGCGGTCTCGACGCCGAGCACGCGCGGCAGCCGCTGCGTGCCGCCGGCCCCCGGGATCAGGCCGAGCTTGACCTCGGGCAGCCCGACGCTGCAGCCGGGCGCGGCGATGCGGTAGTGGCAGCCGAGCGCGAGTTCCAGCCCGCCGCCCATCGCCACCGAATGCACCGCAGCCACCACCGGCTTGGCCGACAGTTCGACCGCGCGAATCACGCTCAGCAGGTTCGGCTCTTGCGTCGCGCGCGGCGTGCCGAATTCGGTGATGTCGGCGCCGCCGGAAAACGCCCGGCCGGCACCGGTGACGACGATGGCCTTGACGGCGCCGTCGGCATTCGCCTTCGCAAGACCTTCGGCGATCGCGACTCGGGTCGCATACCCCAGGCCATTGACCGGGGGATTGTTCATCGTGATCACGGCGACGTCGCCGTGCACCTTGTACTCTGCCGTCATGCTGGTGGTCCTCGCAAGAAAAGAACGATCGTTCGCGCAAACGATTCTAGGCAGTTTGTGCTGCGCTGCAACGATAACTTGTCCCGGTCGGGACAAAGCGATCAGCCCGGCTCGGACTGCGCGCTCAGACCTCGAGCCATTCGCGCCGGGTCGCGGCATCGGCACGCAGCGTCGCGGGCGTGCCGTGGAACACGATCGCACCGTGGCCCATGACCAGCGCGCGGTCGGAGATCGCCATCGCGATCGTCAGTTTCTGCTCGATCAGCAGCACCGAGATGCCGCGTGCCTTCAGCGTCTTCAGGTACTCGCCGACCAGCTCGACGATCTTGGGCGCGAGGCCCTCGGTGGGCTCGTCGATGATGATGAGATCCGGGTCGCCCATCAGCGTGCGGCACAGCGTCAGCATCTGCTGCTCGCCGCCGGAGAGCACGCCGGCTTCGGTGTGCTGGCGTTCCTTGAGCCGCGGAAACATCTGGTACATGTCGTCGAACGACCAGCGGCTGCCGCGGCCGTTGCCCTTCTGGCCCAGCAGCAGGTTCTGGTGCACGGTCAGGCGCGGAAAGATGTCGCGGCTCTCGGGCACATAGCCGATGCCCGCGTGCGCGATCTCGTAGGCCGTCTTGCCGTGCAGTTCCGCGTCCTTCCAGTGCAACGATCCCTCCCAGTGCACCAGCCCCATGATCGCCTTCGCCGTGGTGGAGCGGCCCGAGCCGTTGCGGCCGAGCAGCGCGACGATCTCGCCCGGCTGCACGTCGAACGAGACGCCATGCAGCACATGGCTCTTGCCGTAGAACGCATGCAGGTTTTCGATCTTCAGCATCGCAATGCTCCGGCCGCCGGTCCCCCGTCCGCACCCATGGTGTCAGTGCCCCTGCGCCTGGTTCTCGGCCACGACCGAGCCCAGATAGGCTTCCTGCACGCGCGGGTTCGCGCGCACCGCGTCGGGCGTGTCGAAGGCCAGAACCTCGCCGTAGACCACGACCGCGATCTTGTCGGCCAGCCCGAACACCACGCCCATGTCGTGCTCCACGGTCAGCAGCGTCTTGCCGGCGGTGACCTGGCGGATCAGTTCGATGAAGCGTGCGGTCTCGGAACGGCTCATGCCGGCGGTCGGCTCGTCGAGCAGGATCACGCTGGCGCCGCCGCCGATGGTCACGCCGATCTCCAGCGCGCGTTGCTCGGCGTACGTGAGGTTGACCGCCAATACATCGCGCTTTTTCTCCAGCCCGATCATGTGCATCAACTCGTCGGCGCGCTGATTCGCGTCGTGCAGCCTGGAAAGAAACTTCAGGAACGTATAGCGATAGCCCAGGCTCCAGAGCACGCCGCAGCGCAGGTTCTCGAACACGCTGAGCCGGGAGAAGATGTTCGTGATCTGGAAGCTGCGCGACAGCCCCAGGCGGTTGATCTCGAACGGCCGCTTGCCGCTGATCCGGTGACCGTGCAGCAGCACCTCGCCGCTGGTCGGTTCGAAGCGGCCGCTGATCAGGTTGAACAGCGTGGACTTGCCGGCGCCGTTCGGTCCGATGACCGCGACGCGTTCGCCGGACGCGACGGCCAGATCGACGCCGCGGATGATCTCGGTCTTGCCGAAGCTCTTGCGCAGAGCGCGCAACTCGAGGGCATGCTGTTCCGACGTCGGCGCCGCGCTGCTCATGCGGCCTCCCGCCGCTGCACTTCGTCGGCGATGTATTCCTGCACGGCGCCCCAGCTGCGCGCGAACCGGCGCCGACAGACTTCGAACAGCAACAGGCCGCCCAGCATCACCAGCACTGCGGCGACCCAGTTGTGCGCCGCGGTGACGTCAAGCTGCATGCCCAGGAAGCCGGTGGTCGGTCCCTGCGCCATGTTCAACTGGATGTGATAGACCATTTCGATCAGCGCCGCTGCACCGGCCAGAATCGGAACGGCCGCGACCGCCATCAGCAGGTAGTGCGGCAGCAGCGGACGCAGCTTGCCGAACGAGGCCACGCGCAGGTTCACCATGATCAGGCTTGCGACGCCGCCCGGCGCATACATCACCATGAACAGGAACACCAGCCCCAGGTACAGCAGCCAGGCGCGCGTGATCTCGCTCAGCACCACCGATGCCAGCACCATCAGCACCGCGCCGATGATCGGCCCGTAGAACACCGTGACCCCGCCGAGGAAGGTGAACAGCAGATAGGCGCCCGAGCGGTAGCTGCCGACCACCTCGGAGGTGACGATCTCGAAGTTCAGCGCGGCCAGCCCCCCGGCGATGCCGGCGAAGAAACCGGCGATCACGAACGAGATGTAGCGCACCATCTGCGTGTCGTAGCCGACGAACTCGACCCGCTCCGGGTTGTCGCGCACCGCGTTCAGCATGCGGCCGAGCGGCGTGCCGGTGAACGCGAACATCAGCGCGGTGCAGGCGAACGTGTAGATGGCGATCAGGTAGTAGAGCTGGATCTGCGGGCCGAACGTGATTCCGAATGGGTGGCTTCCTGCGACGCGATCACCCGAGATGCCGCCTTCGCCGCCGAACACGGCCGGAAACATCAGCGACATCGCCGACACCAGTTCGCCGATGCCCAGTGTGATCATCGCGAACGTCGTGCCGGCCTTCTTGGTCGTGACCCAGCCCAGCAATATCGCGAACGCCATCCCGCCAAGCCCGCCGGCCAGCGGGATCAGACTGACCGGCAGCGGGAATTTGCCCGAGTCGACCAGGTTCAGCACGTGAATCGCGAGGAACGCGCCGAGCCCCGAGTGCACTGCATGGCCGAAACTGAGCATGCCGCCCTGCCCCAGCAGCATGTTGTAGCTGAGGCAGACGATGATCGCGACGCCGATCTGGCTCAGCAGCGTCTGGCCCAGGCTGCTGCTCCAAACCAGCGGCGCGACGATCATCACCAGGGCGAACGCGGACCAGACGAGAATCCGGCCGCGGTTCAATGGCTTGACAGTCGTGTTGCTCACGGCCTCAACCCTCCCGCGTGCCGAGCAGCCCCTTGGGCCGGAAGATCAGGATCAGCACCATCAGCAGGTAAGGGAGCATCGGCGCGATCTGGCTCAAGCGGAGGTTCCACAGCGCGTAGCCGAAGGTGTCGGGCGTCACGGCGACGCCGAGCAACGCGAGGCCGCCCGACAGCGAACTGTCGATCCCGACGGCCAGTGTCTGGATGATGCCGATCAAGAGCGATGCGAGGAACGCGCCGCCGAGCGAACCCATGCCGCCGACGACGACCACCACGAAGATGATCGCGCCCACTGAAGCCGCCATGCCCGGTTCGGTCACGAACGCGTTGCCGCCGATCACGCCGGCCAGCCCCGCCAGCGCGGCGCCGCCGCCGAACACCAGCATGAACACGCGCGGCACGTTGTGCCCCAAGGATTCGACCGCCTGCGGATGGGTCAGCGCCGCCTGGATCACCAGGCCGATGCGAGTGCGCGTCAACAGCAGCCAGATCGCGAGCAGCATCAGCAGCGCCACCAGCATCATGAAGCCCCGGTACATCGGGAATTGTGTGCCGTAGAGCGTGAACAGCGGGCCGTTCAGCGCCGCGGGGATGCGGTAGTCGACCGAACCGCGGCCCCACACCAGTTGCACCAGTTCGACGACGATGTAGCTGAGGCCGAACGTCACCAGCAGTTCGGCGACATGGCCGAACTTGTGCGTGCGCCGCAGGCTGTACTTTTCGAACAACGCGCCGACCACGCCGACCAGCAACGGCGCGATCACCAGCGCCGGCCAGAAGCCCACAGCGAGACTCACCGCGTAGGCGAAATACGCGCCAAGCATGTAGAAGCTCGCGTGCGCGAAATTGAGCACGCCCATCATGCTGAAGATCAGCGTCAGCCCAGAACTCAACATGAACAGCAAGAGGCCGTAGCTGATTCCGTTCAGGATCGAGATCGTCAGGTATTCCATGCGGCTCTCACGACGGCTTCACCTGGGTACGCGCGAGGCAATCCCCTCGCATAAGCAGGCCGGGATCGCGTGGCTGTCGCGATCCCGGCCTACGGAACTCGAAGCGGAACCTGTCAGCCCCCGCTCGGCCGTTTCATCTGGCAGGTGGTCGGGGTGCTTGCCACATAGGCCGGGATCTCCTTGATCGGCGCGAAGGTGTAGCCGGTGTTCTCCACGCTGTACGGGTACTTCTTGCTGACCTTTTCCCATTTGGTGATGAACATCGTCTGCTGCAGCTGGTGGTCGGACTTGCGCATCGTCACGTCGCCGGCAAAGCTCGGCACCGTCAGGCCCTCGAGCGCGAACGCGACCTTCAACGGATCGGTCGAATGCGCCTTGGCCATCGCCGCGCTCAACAGGTTGATGCCGTTGTAAGTAGCAAAAGTGTAATAGTCGTCATCGAACTTCTTCTTGAAGGCTTCAACGATCTTGCCGATCTCGCCGGTGGTCTGGTTGTAGCCGTAGGCCACGACGTACACCTGGCTGTCGCCGCCGGCGGCCAGCGCGGTCGGCGTGCCCGTTACGCCCGCGTAGTAGGTATACATTGGAAGGTGCAGACCGGCCTGGTTCAGCGCCTTGACGAACAGCGTCAAATCCTGGCCCCAGTTGCCGGTGACGATGCTGTCGGCGCCCGACTGCTTGATCTTGGCCACATAGGGCGCGAAGTCCTTGACCTGGCCGATCGGGACGAAGTCATTGCCGACGATCTGGACGTCGGGGCGCTTGCGCTTGATGTCCTTCTGGAACCACTCGGACACCTGATGGCCGTGCGAGTAGTCCTGGTCCAGCAGATAGACTTTCTTGATCTGCGGCTGGTCTTTCATGAAGGCGGTGAGAGCCTCCATCTTCATCGTGGTGTCGGCGTCGAGGCGGAAATGCCAGAAGCTGCATTTGTCGTTGGTCAGCGCCGGGTCGACCGCCGCGTAGTTGATGTAGACCACCTCCTTGCCGGGATTGCGCTCGTTGTACTTGGTCACGGCTTCGGAGATCGCAAGCGCGGCGCCCGAGCCGTTGCCCTGCGTCACGTAGCGGTAGCCCTGATCGATCGCCGCCTTCAGCGCATTCAGGCTTTCCTGCGGCGAGCCCTTGTTGTCGAAGCCGCGGATCTCAAAATTCACGCCGGCCGGGTTCTTCGCGCCGTCCAGCCACTGCGCGACGAACTGCCAGCTCTTGAGCTGGTTCTGGCCGACGTTCGCGAACGGCCCGGACAGCGGGTCGATGAACGCGATCTTGACGGTTTCACCTTTCTGCGCAAACGCGGTGCCGGCCAATGCCAGCACTGCCGATGCAGCAATCATTTTGATAGCGAACTTCATGGCGGGTCTCCTGTGGAGTGAAAATTCAACCGTCGAGCGTAGCCAATCGCGGCAAGGGCCGCACAGAGGGATTGTCCTAGGTGCTATCACCTGCGCGACTGGCCTGTACCGATAGCGCCGAGCCTGTCAGAGTCCTGGCAACTTGTAGTCCTTCAGCAGTTCGCGCAGCCGGGTCTTGAGCATCTTGCCGGTCGCGCCCAGCGGGATCGCGTCGACGAACACCACGTCGTCCGGAATCTGCCACTTCGCCAGCTTGCCCTCGTAGAACTTCAGCAGTTCGTCGCGCGTGACTTGCGCGCCGGGCTTCTTGACGACGGCGACGATCGGGCGCTCGTCCCACTTCGGATGCGGCATGCCGATGCAGGCCGCCATCGCCACCGCAGGATGGGCCATCGCGATGTTCTCGATGTCGATCGAACTGATCCACTCGCCGCCGGACTTGATCACGTCCTTGCTGCGGTCGGTGATCTGCATGAAGCCGTCGGCGTCGATGGTCGCGACGTCACCGGTCGGAAACCAGCCGCGACCCTGAGCGTCCTTGACCAGCGGGCTGGTCCCCTTGAAGTAGGTATCCATGACCCAGGGGCCGCGCACCATCAGGTCGCCGTAGGTCTTGCCGTCCCACGGCTGCTCCTGGCCGTCGTCGCCGACGATCTTCATGTCGATGCCGAAAATCGCGCGCCCCTGCTTCAGGCGGATCGCCAGCTGCTGCTCGGTGGGCAGCGCCAGATGCTTGTTCTTCAGCGTGCAGACGGTGCCCAGCGGACTGGTTTCGGTCATGCCCCAGGCGTGCAGCACATCGACGCCGTAGGTTTCGCGGAAGGTGTCGATCATCGCGGGCGGGCAGGCCGAGCCGCCGATGACGGTGCGCGTCAGGCTGGAGAACTTCAGGCCGTTGGACTGCAGATGCCCCAGCAGCATTTGCCAGATCGTCGGCACGCCGGCAGCCATCGTCACCTTCTCGGCTTCCATCAGCTCGTAGATCGACTTGCCGTCCATCGCCGGGCCCGGAAACACGACCTTGCAGCCGGTCAGCGCCGCGGCATACGGCAGGCCCCAGGCGTTGACGTGGAACATCGGAACCACCGGCATCATCGAGTCGCGCGCGGAAAGATTCAACGCATCCGGCAGCGAGCCGCCGTACGCATGCAGCACGGTCGAGCGATGGCTGTACAAGGCGCCCTTGGGATTGCCGGTGGTTCCGCTGGTGTAGCAAAGGCCGGCGGCAGTGTTCTCGTCGAACTGCGGCCAGGCGTAGTCACCCGACTGCCCGCCGATCCAGGCCTCGTAGCTGACGAGGCCCGGAATACCCGAGTCCGCAGGCAGCTTATCCGTATCGCACAGCGCCACCCAGGTCTTGACCGTTGCGCACTTTGCATGCACGGCCTGCACCAGCGGCAGAAAGCTCATGTCGAAGCACAGCACGCGGTCCTCGGCATGGTTGATGATCCACACCATCTGGTCGGGATGCAGCCGCGGGTTCAGCGTATGCATCACGCGCCCCGAGCCGGCCACGCCGTAGTACAGCTCCATGTGGCGGTAGCCGTTCCAGGCCAGCGAGGCCACCCGGTCCCCCGCCTGCACGCCCGCGCCGTCCAGCGCGTTCGCCAGTTGCTTCGAACGTCGCGCAAGGTCGCGGTAGGTGTAGCGGTGGATGTCGCCCTCCACCCGGCGCGAGACGATCTCGCCGTCACCATGGTGGCGCGCGGCAAATTCGATCAGCATCGAAACGAGCAGCGGTTGGTTTTGCATCAACCCGAGCATGGCCTTGTCTCCTGTGTAACCAAATGAATGTCGAAACCAAGCGGAGTATGCCGCGACTCGTGAGGGAACGGCAAAAAAAGCCCGTGATGCGAGGCCGTGCCGGCAACTGCGGGAAAATAGCGACATGGGCAATATGGACGGCGGCATCGACCTGGTCGAAGAGCGCGTACGAGCGCAGGATTCCGCGCTGGATCTCGGCCTGCGCTGGCGCAACAGCTTTGCGCGGCTCGGCGCCGACTTCTACACGGCGCTTTCGCCGCGGCCGCTCCCCGATCCGTACTGGGTCGCGCGCAGCGAGAGCGCGGCGCGCGAACTCGGGCTGCCGCGCAACTGGGCCGATTCGGCGCAGGCGCTGGCCGCGTTCTCCGGCAATCTCGCGATCGCCGGCACCCGGCCGCTCGCCAGCGTCTATAGCGGGCACCAGTTCGGCGTCTGGGCCGGACAGCTCGGCGACGGCCGCGCGCTGCTGCTCGGCGAGACCGAGGCGGGGATCGAAATCCAGTTGAAAGGCAGCGGCCTGACGCCCTACTCGCGCATGGCCGACGGCCGCGCGGTGCTGCGCTCGTCGATCCGCGAATTCCTGTGCAGCGAGGCGATGCACGGCCTGGGGGTGCCGACCACGCGCGCGCTGTGCGTGACCGGCTCCGACGCCCCGGTGCGGCGCGAGGAGATCGAAACGGCCGCGGTCGTCACCCGCACCGCGCCGAGCTTCATCCGCTTCGGCCACTTCGAGCATTTCGCCGCGCATGAGCAGGATGCGCAATTGAAGCGGCTGGCCGACTACGTGATCGATCGCTTCTTTCCGGAGTGCCAGGGCACGACCCGCTTCGACGGCAACCCCTACGCGGCGCTGCTGGAAGCGGTCAGCGAGCGCACCGCGCGGCTGCTCGCGCAGTGGCAGGCGGTCGGCTTCTGCCACGGCGTGATGAACACCGACAACATGAGCGTGCTGGGCTTGACGATCGACTACGGTCCGTTCCAGTTTCTCGACGGGTTCGATCCGGCTCACATCTGCAACCATTCCGACGTGCAAGGCCGCTACGCCTACAACCGGCAACCGAACGTCGCGTACTGGAACCTGTTCTGCCTGGGCCAGGCGTTGCTGCCGCTGATCGGAGAACCGGAGCGCGCCCTGGCCGCGCTCGAGTCGTACAAGGCGGTGTTCCAGACCGAATCCGCGGCGCGCATGCGCGCCAAACTCGGCCTGCCAGACGAGCAGCCCGGCGACGCCGATCTGCTCGAATCGGTGCTCAAGCTGCTGGCCGCCGAGCGGGTCGACTACACGATCTTCTGGCGGCGCTTGAGCCGCTGGGTCTCCGACGGCGCTGCGGCGGGCACGCCCGTGCCTGTCGACCCGGTGCGCGACCTGTTCCTCGACCGCGCCGGCTTCGACGCCTGGTTGCTACGCTATTCGGAGCGGATGGCGCAGACGAAATATGGGCTTGCGGCCGATTTGATGCTCAAAACCAACCCGAAATTCGTGCTGCGCAATCACCTGGCCGAACTCGCGATCCGGCAGGCGAAACTAAAGGACTTCTCCGAGGTCGAAACCCTGCTGCGCCTGCTCGGATCGCCGTTCGACGAACATCCGGGTTTCGACGCTTACGCCGACTTTGCGCCCGACTGGGCCGGCGGCATTCAGATCAGCTGTTCATCATGAGTCACGAGATCGACAAAACCGATGCCGAATGGCGCGCGCTGCTCGCCGCCAAGGGGGCCGAGCCGGGCGCGTTCGAGGTCACCCGCCACGCCGCCACCGAGCGGCCGCACACCGGCAAATACGACAACCACTGGAAGCCCGGCGACTACAACTGCATCTGCTGCGGCGCCAAATTGTTCGACTCCGACACCAAGTTCGACGCCGGCTGCGGCTGGCCGAGCTTCTCGAAGGCGGCGCTGCCCGGCGCGATCGAGGAGCGGGTCGACCGCTCGCACGGCATGGTCCGAGTCGAGACGCTGTGCGCGCGCTGCGGCGCGCACCTCGGCCATGTGTTCGACGACGGTCCGGGGCCGACCGGGCTGCGCTACTGCATGAACTCGGCCTCTCTGGATTTCAAGCCCGAATGAAGCTGCTGTTCGACGCCTTTCCGATCCTGCTGTTCTTCGTCGCGTTCAAGTTCGCGGGAATTTACGTCGCGACCGCGGTCGCGATCGCCGCCTCGCTGGCGCAGATCGGCTACCTGCGCCTGAAGGGCGCGCGCATCGAGCCGATGCAGTGGATCAGCCTGGGCGTGATCGTCGTGTTCGGCGGTGCGACGCTGGTCTCGCACAACGACACCTTCATCCGCTGGAAGCCGACCGTGCTGTACTGGATCATGGGCGGCGCGCTGCTGGTGGGGCAACTGCTGTTTCGCCGCAACCTGCTGAAGGCGCTGATGGGCACGCAGATGGAACTGCCCGACGCCGCCTGGCGCATGATGAACTGGAGCTGGATCGTGTTCTTCGCGGTGATGGGCGTGCTCAACCTCTGGGTCGCGTTCAACTTCGACCTGAACACCTGGGTCGACTTCAAGCTGTTCGGCGGCATCGGGCTGATGGCGGTGTTCGTCGTCGTGCAGGCGCTGTTCCTCGGGCGCTACCTGAAGAATGATGAAACCGAGAGCCGCAACTCCTGATGCCGACCGACGTTCCCCCGATCAGCGCCGAGGCGATGGCCGTGCGGCTGCGCGAGATGCTGGCGCCGACCGCGCTCGAGGTGATCGACGAGAGCGCCGCGCACGCCGGTCACGCCGGAGCGAACGCGGCCGGCTACGGCTCGCACTTTCGGGTGCGCATTGCGTCGCCGCAGTTTGCCGGCAGGACGCGCGTTGCGCAGCATCGGCTTGTGTATGATGCGCTGCGAGAATTCATAGCGCAGGGCGCGCACGCGATCGCGATCGAAGTGCTCTGACGGTCCGTCGGCGCCGCCGGCCGGTTGCTGACGGCCCGACGCCCCGTCCCCTCTCCCCTTTCCAACCCCAAGGATGTTCATGAAGAAGCAGTTTGTGTCCGCGATGGCGGTCATGGTTGCAGCGGCCGCGCTGGCGCTGCCGGCCGCCGCGCAGAACGTGGCGATCGTCAACGGCAAGCCGGTGCCCGAGGCGCGCGTCGATGCGTTCGCGCAGCAACTCGAGGCCTCCGGCCGCACGGTGACGCCCGAGATCAAGGCGCAGATCAAGAACGAGGTGATCGCGCGCGAAGTGTTCGCGCAGGCGGCGCAGAAGCTCGGGCTGGACGCGACCCAGAACTACAAGAACCAGGTCGAACTGGCGCGCCAGACCATCCTGATCCACGACCTGTTCGAGAACTACCAGAAGACGCACCCGGTCACCGACGCGCAGGCCAAGGCCGAGTACGACAAGATCGTCGCGGCCAGCGGCGCCAAGGAATACCACGTGCACCACATCCTGGTCGAGAACGAGGACCAGGCCAAGAGCCTGATCGCGCAACTGAACAAGGGCGCCAAGTTCGAGGATCTCGCGAAGAAATACTCGAAGGATCCGGGGTCGGCCGCGAAAGGCGGCGACCTGGACTGGGCCGCGCCGAACGGCTACGTGAAGGAGTTCTCCGACGCGATGATGAAGCTGAAGAAGGGCCAGATCACCGAAACGCCGGTGAAGACCCAGTTCGGCTACCACATCATCCGCCTGGACGACGTGCGCGACGCGAAGCTGCCGAAGTTCGACGACGTGAAGCCGCAGATCGTGCAGCAGATCGAGCAGCAGCAGCTTGCCGCCTATCAACAGGAGTTGCGCAGCAAGGCGAAGGTCGAGTAAGCCGGCGGCTGTTCCCGCGCAGTCATGAAGACGCGGCCGAGGGCCGCGTTTTCGTTTCTGCTCAGTGCGTGCGCAGCCAGCCGTACGACATCAGCAGACCGATCAGCACGAGCTGGTGCAGCATGTACCAGGACAGGCTGTGGCGCCCGGCCCAGGCCAGCGGCGCGGTCCAGCGCGGCAGCGCGAGCGCCAGCCAGTGCGGACGGCGACGCAGCAGCCACTGCCCCGCGGCCAGCCCCCACAGCATCAGGCCGAGCCAGGGGAACAGCGGCACGTAGTCCTCGGTGATCGGCTTCTTCGTGATGAAGCCGAGCCAGTTCAGCCACGGCGCATTGAAATCATCGGCAAATGACGCCAGCGCCGGCGTGGAGAGCGCGTAGTGCGCCATGAATTGCATAGCGACCGCCACCGCGCCGAGCATCCACAGCGCAGCCGGCTGGCGCCGCCCCCAGGGCGCCAGCAGCCGCAGGGCGATCAGCATCACCGCGATCCCGTGCAGCACGCCGAAGTAGATGAAGCTCCTTGGGAACATCAGGTAGGAGCCCGCCGTGACCAGCAACGCGCAGCCAGCGATCTGTGCCCAGCGCGTCCAGAACCGCGGCCAGCGTTGGCCCTGCGCGGACGCGATCGCCTGGCCGGTGCCGGCGCACAGCAGGAACAGGCTGACGATCGCGGTGCGCTGCCCGGTCCAGATCGGATCCGCGTAGAAGTTCTGGTGCCAGTAGCCGAAATACGCCAGGTCGAAGCAGAAGTGGAACGTCGTCATCCACAGGATCGCGCAGCCGCGCAGCGCGTCGACCACCGCATGGCGCGGGCGCGCCGACGCGGCCGCCAGCGCCGGAGCCGGGCGCGTGGGCATCGTCTCCATGCGCGGACCATAACCGATCGCTGGGCGGATAATCGACCGAACCCCTATTGACAAACAACCCGAGGAGATTCCCGAGATGAACACCCATCTGTTGATCGGCAACGGCCCACGCAAGGTGATCGGCCTGCACGGCTGGTTCACCCATGGCGGCGGTTGGGGGCCGATGGTGGACGTGCTCGACACCGGCAACTTCACCTACGCGTTCATGGACTGCCGCGGCTATGGCGGCATGAAGGGCCGCGGCGGGCCGTACACGATGGAGCAGACGGCAGCGGACGCGCTGGCGCTGGCCGATGCCCTAAGCTGGGACCGGTTCTCGCTGCTCGGCTATTCGATGTGCGCCACCGCGGCGCAGCTCGTGCTGCTGCAGGCGCCCAAGCGCGTCGAGCGCATGGTCGCGATCACGCCGGTGCCGGCCAGCGGCTTCTCACATGACGACGGGATGCGCGCGTTGTTCAAGCGCGCCGCCACCGACGCGGCGGTGCGCCGGCGCATCATCGACATGACCACCGGCCTGCGCCTGTGCGACACCTGGCTCGACCAGATGGTGGCCTCGTCGCTGGAGAATTCAGACCAGGACGCGTTCGCCGCGTATCTGCCGTCCTGGGCCGAATCCGATTTCCACGCGAAGATCCAGGGCAACCCGCTACCGGTCAAAGTGATCGCCGGCCAGCACAACCCGGCGCTGGGCGTGTCGGTGATGCAGGAGACCTTCATGCGCTGGTACCCGAACGCGGTGCTGGAGCAAATGGACAACGCCGGCCACTACCCGATGTACGAGACGCCGATCGCGCTCGCGACCAGCATCGAGGCGTTCCTACGCGGCTGACCGTCGAGCGCGGCAGCCCCACAACCTTCCTACGAACCAAAGGAGAATTCGATGGCGAATACCCACCTGTTGATCGGCAACGGCCCGCGCAAGGTGATTGCGCTGCACGGCTGGTTCGGCCACGGCGGCGGCTGGGGGGCCATGGTCGACGTGCTCGACACCCACGGCTTCACCTATGCGTTCATGGACATGCGCGGCTACGGCGGCATGAAGGGCCGCGGCGGGCCGTACACGATGGAGCAGGCAGCGAAGGACGCGCTGGCGCTGGCCGACGGGCTCAGCTGGGAGCGCTTCTCGCTGATCGGCCATTCGATGGGCGGCGCGGCGATCCAGCAGGTGCTGGTGCAGGCGCCCAAGCGCGTCGAGCGCATGGTCGCGCTCACGCCGGTGCCGGCCGGCGGCGTGCCGTTCGACGACGCGGGCTGGGCGTTCTTCTCGAGCGCCGCGAAGGATCCGGCCGCGCGCAAGGGCATCATCAACCTGACCACCGGCAGCCGGCTGTGTGACACCTGGCTCGACCAGATGGTTGCGGCGTCGCTGCAGAACTCCGATGAGGAAGCGGTCGCCGGCTACCTGCCGTCCTGGGCCAAGACCGACTTCCATGCCGAAATCGCCGGTAACCCGGTCGCAATCAAGGTCATCCCCGGCCAGCACGACCCGGCTCTGGGCGAAGCGACGATGAAGGAAACCTACATGAAGTGGTATCCGAACGCGGTGCTCGAGGTGATGGGCAACGCCGGCCACTACCCGATGAACGAAACGCCGATCGCGCTGGCAACCAGCATCGAGGGTTTTCTGCGCGGCTGATCCGGATCGTTCACGGCGGTACCGCTCCCGATTGTCTGCCGTTGCAATGGTCCCGATTTGGGACTATACTGCGGCCGATGCGCGTGATTGCCGTGGCCACCCTTCGCGCCTTCTGGGAACTGCATCCCGATGCCGAGCAGCCGCTGAAGGCCTGGTACGAAGAGGCGATGAACGCGTCCTGGGTCCAGCCTGCGGACATCAAGGCGCAGTACCGCAGCGCCAGCGTGTTGAAGAACCGCCGCGTCGTATTCAACATCAAAGGCAATGACTATCGGCTGATCGTGGCGATCGCCTACAAGTTGCAGATCGTCTACGTGAAGTTCATCGGTACTCACAAGGAGTACGACGCCGTCGACGCAGATACCATCGATGCCGCCTGACCGGCCCGGGAGCACACCATGGACATCCGACCCATCCACACCAAAGCAGACTACAAGGCCGCCCTGAGGGAAATTTCCGTCTTGATGGATTCCGATCCCGGTCCGGGCACGCCGGAAGGCGATCGCCTGGACATCCTGGCCACGCTGGTGCAAGCGTACGAGACCCGGCATGTTCCGATTTCAGCGCCCGACCCAGTCGAGGCCATCAAGTTCCGGATGGAGCAAAGCGGTCTGTCCATCAAGGATCTAGAGCTCATCATCGGCAAGAGCAATCGCGTCTACGAAGTGTTGAACCGCAAGCGGCCGTTGACTCTGGCCATGATCCGCAGGTTGCACCAAAGCCTAGGCATTCCGGCGGACGTGCTGATCGGCGAAACCCGGACCGGATAGGCGTAGGACGTGCACGCTGGCCTCCTCGCGCCACAGCGGGCGGACGCTGCGCGGCTAAGTCAGACGCTTGGCGCGAGTCCGCTCAGTCCGCCATCCCCAATCCAGGCCGCGAAAGCGTCGATCTCCGCTTGCCGCACGTTTTGAACCATGGCGACGAGGTAAAAACCGTACCCCGGCAGCGACAGCGCATGGGCCTTGACCAACGCACCGGAACGCAGCTCATGACCGACGACCACGTCGCTGCAGATCGCGATCCCCTGCCCTGCGACCACCGCGTCGATCGCGTGCAGCTCTTCCCTGAAGCTCAGCGCCCAGGTTTTGTCGATCGCCTTCAAGCCCGGATCGACCAGGCTCGCGGTGGCCAGCCAATGCCGCCATGTGGGCGCCTGCGGATCCCGGGTCATCCAGTCGAAATGGATCAGGGGGAAGCGCAGCAAATCCGAGGCTCGCTCGATGGCGTGCCCATCGCTGGCCAATAGCGCCGGGCTGCAGACCGGGAAAAACGTGTCTCGAGAGAGCTCCCGCACGACGAATCCTGCGGGCATGGTCCGGGCATAGCGGATCGCCACATCGGCGTCACCCGATCGAAGGTCCAGGACGGCATCCGTGCCGATGATCTCCAATGGAATGTCGGGATACCGCTCCCGCCAATTCGGCAGGCGCGGAACCAGCCATCGGCTCGCGAACGCATTGGGGCTGGTCACGCGCAGCGGCGTTGGCGCGCCGGCATCCGCAATCGCGGCCACCGCGCCAACGAGGGCATCGAAGCCATCGCGCAACGCCGGATACAGCCTCACCCCCGCTCCCGAGAGCATCAGCGGCCGCGGGTGCCGCTGAAACAGGCAGTGCCCACAGGTCTGTTCCAGCAGCCGGATCTGATGGCTGACCGCCGTGGGCGTCACATGGAGTTCCGCGGCCGCTGCCTTGAAGCTGCCCAGCCTGGCAACAGCCTCGAAGGCCTGCAGCGAGCGCAGAGGGGGCAGCTTTCGCATGGGCGTAGATGAGTTTTCCTCATCCAAAGCTGAACTCTTTGATTTTGCCATGCGCACGAACGCGTGACAGCATGCTCCTGTTCGGATGGCATTGGCCCCGATCAAACCGGAAAAAAGGAGGTCAGCATGGACACGAGTTCATTGATCAACGGCCTCGGGGCCGACCGAGCGGCATCGGCGCTCGATGCGCTGCGGCGGAAGCTCGACGGAGATGTGGTCCTGCCGGACGATCCCCGTTACGGGGAAGCGCGCAAGGTCTGGAATGGCGCGGTGGACAAGCGGCCAGCCATGATCGTGTATTGCGCCAGCACGGCTGATGTGATGGAAGCGGTGAAGTTCGCTCGATCGGGCAACCACCTCGTTGCAGTCCGCAGCGGAGGCCACAATGTGGCGGGCCTGTCCGTTTGCGACGATGGGGTGGTGATCGATCTGTCTCGCCTGAAGCACATCGCCGTCGACCCGGCGCGGCGCGTGGCCCGTGCCGAAGCCGGCCTGAGCCTGGGCGAATTCGATGCCGCCACGCAGGCCCATGGACTGGCGACCACGATGGGCGTCAACAGCGACACCGGCATCGCCGGATTGACCCTGGGCGGCGGGTTCGGCAAGCTGGGACGCAAACACGGCCTGGCCTGTGACAATCTGCTGGCCGCCGATGTCGTGCTGGCCGACGGTACGCTCGTGAAAGCCAGCGCCGTCGAGAACGAGGATCTGTTCTGGGGACTGCGCGGAGGTGGCGGCAACTTCGGTATCGTCACCGCCTTCGAGTACCGACTCCACCCGGTCGGGCCAACGCTGCTGTTGGGATCGGTAGCGCACCCCTACGATCGCGCGCGCGATGCGATGCGGTTCTACGACGATTTCTGCGCCTCGGCGCCGGACGAACTCAGTGTGGACGCAGCCCTCGTCACGGCTGCGTCAGGCGAGCGCTTCTTCAACATTGCCGCCTGCTACTGTGGCGCGAGCGAGGTCGGCGAGCGCATCATCCGCCCACTTCTCGAACACGGCGCGCCGGCCGAGCGCAAGCTGGCCCCGGTTCCCTACCTTCAGATCCAGTCCAGCGGCGACAGCCTCTTTCCGCGCGGACGCCGCTACTACTGGAAGGCACAGTATCTGCACACGCTCACCGACGCCGCGATCGACACCGTGCTCGAGACCTATGCGCGCGCACCGTTGGCTTCTTCGCTGCTGGTGTTTCAGCACGTCGGCGGCGCCATTGCCCGGATTCCGGCAACGGCAACGCCCTATGTCAATCGCGATGCGCGCTACGACTGCTTTCCGATCTCGATTTGGGACGCTCCGGCCGAGGAGGATGCGGGCATCCACTGGGCGCGCGACATGTGGAACGCCGTCAAACCGTTTTCGACCGGGGGCGTCTATGCCAACAACCTCGGTGACGAGGGTGACGATCGCGTGCGCGCTGCCTATGGTGAAAACCACGCCCGCCTGGTCGCGCTCAAAGCCAAGTACGATCCGGCCAATTTCTTCCGGCTGAACCAGAACATCAGGCCCTAGCCCACCCAGCGCCGCGCGTTGCGCCAGAGGCGCACCCACGGACTGAACGCGCTCTTGTCGCCCGGTGTCCAGCACATCTGGATGTTGCGCAGCACCCGCTCGGGGTGCGGCATCATCGCGGTGAAGCGCCCGTCTGCCGTGGTCACCGCGGTCAGGCCGCCCGGGCTGCCGTTCGGGTTGAACGGATAGGCTTCGGTCGCGGCACCTTGGTTGTCGGTGAAGCAGAGCGCCGCGATCGCGCGCTCGGCGTTGCCGCGATGGCGAAAATCCGCGTAGCCCTCGCCGTGCGACACCGCGATCGGCAGCCGGCTGCCGGCCATGCCAGCGAAGAACAGGCTGGGCGAGTCCTGCACCTCGACCATCGAAAGACGCGCCTCGAAGCGTTCGCTGCGGTTCGTGGTGAAGCGCGGCCAGTCTTGCGCGCCGGGAATGATGCCGGCCAGCTCCGCGAACATCTGGCAACCGTTGCAGACGCCGAGCGCGAAGGTGTCGCCGCGCGCGAAGAACGCCTGGAACTGCTCGGCAAGGAGCGGGTTGAACGTGATCGAACGCGCCCAACCGACGCCGGCGCCCAGCGTGTCGCCGTAGCTGAAACCCCCGCAGGCGACGATGCCGCGGAAATCGGCGAGCCGCGCGCGCCCCGCCTGCAGATCCGTCATGTGCACGTCGAACGCGTCGAAGCCCGCCGCGCTGAATGCGTAGGCCATCTCGACGTGCGAGTTCACGCCCTGCTCGCGCAGCACCGCGACCTTCGGGCGAGAGAGGTTCAGGAACGGCGCGGCCACGTCGTCCTCGGCCCTCGGCGCCAACGCCAGATGCAGGCCAGGGTCTTCGGGGCTGCCCACTGCCGCGTGTTCCGCGTCCGCACATTGGGGGTTGTCGCGCTCGCGGCAGATCTTCCAGCTGACCTCGTCCCAGACCTGGTGCAGATCGATCAACGATGCACTGAAGATCGCCTTCGCGTCGCGCCAGACCTGGATCTGCCCCTTGCCGCTCTCGACCGCGGACCCTTCGGGCCGGGTCTTGCCGATGACATGGCTGTGCCGCGACAAGCCGTGCTCGCGCAGCACCTGCATCACCGCGCTGCGCTCTGCTGTCGGCACCTGCAGCACCACGCCGAGTTCCTCGCAAAACAGCGCGCGCAGCGTCAGCTCCTCGCGCCGCGCGCTGATCTGCGCGGCCCAGTTCTTCGCGTCGCCGGTTTCCATGCGGCTGTCGGAAATCCCGTCGCCCTCGGTCACCAGCAGATCGACGTTCAGCGCGACCCCGACGCGGCCGGCAAACGCCATCTCGCACACGGTGGCGAACAGGCCGCCGTCGCTGCGGTCGTGGTAGGCCAGGATCAGCCCGCGCTCTCGCAATCTGTTCACCGCCGCGACCAGATTCACCAGATCCTGCGGTTCGTCCAGATCCGGCACGCCGTCCTGCTCCGGGCAGCCGGTCTGGCCGAGCACCTGCGCGAGGATGCTGCCGGCGGCCCGATGCCGGCCGCGTCCCAGGTCGATCAACACCAGTGTCGTGTCCTGCCCGGCGTCGAGTTGGGGCGTCATCGTGCCGCGCACGTCGGCCAGCGTCGCGAATGCGCTGACGATCAGGCTGACCGGCGAGACGACCTTCTTCTCTGCGCCGCTCGCCGGGTCGGTCCACTGCGTGCGCATCGAGAGGCTGTCCTTGCCGACCGGAATCGAGATGCCCAGCGCCGGGCACAGCTCGAGCCCGACCGCGGCAACGGTGTCGTACAGCGCCGCGTCCTCGCCGGGCTCTCCGCAGGCCGCCATCCAGTTCGCGCTGAGCTTGACGCGCGAGAGCTCGATCGGCGCGGCGAGCAGATTCGTGATCGCTTCCGCCACCGCGATGCGGCCCGCGGCCGGCGCGGCTAGCACCGCCAGCGGCGTGCGTTCGCCGATGCTCATCGCCTCGCCGGCGAAACCGGTGAAGTCGGCGAGCGTGACCGCGCAATCGGCCACCGGCACCTGCCAGGGCCCGACCATCTGGTCGCGATGCGTCAGCCCGCCGACCGTGCGGTCGCCGATCGTGACCAGGAACCGCTTCGATGCAACGGTCGGATGGCGCAGCACCTTGAATGCCACCTCTTGCAGCGAGACCCCGTCGAGGGCAAGCGGCGCAAAACGTCGCGCGACGCGGCGCACGTCG
The DNA here is from genome assembly GCA_030123545.1 of Burkholderiaceae bacterium. Taxonomy (NCBI): domain Bacteria; kingdom Pseudomonadati; phylum Pseudomonadota; class Betaproteobacteria; order Burkholderiales; family Burkholderiaceae; species Burkholderiaceae bacterium. Next base: position 2,224,611 of record CP126124.1, read on the forward strand.
CGCTGCATCCGCGGCGGCTTGCCGAGCAGTACCTCGAGCGGCATGTGAACTGGAGCCCCCACGCTCGGCACTGACGTGTCCTCGCTGCCCCCCGAGGGGGCTGCGCTTGCTTGGGGCGGCCCTGCGCGGCGCGCGGCCGCTTCGTTCTCAGACACTACGAGGTCTCTCTCCACGGTCGCGACGCCGACCACCGCGAACGGACAGCGCTCGCGCTCGCAGAATGCGCGAAAAAGCGCCAGCGATTCGGGCCCGATGGCCAGCACGTAGCGCTCCTGGCTCTCGTTGCACCAGACCTCCTTCGGCGCCAGGCCCGACTCCTCGACCGGCACCGCGGCGAGGTCGAAGCGCGCGCCGCGCCCGGCGTCGTGCACCAGTTCCGGAAACGCGTTCGACAGGCCGCCGGCGCCGACGTCGTGGATCGCGAGGATCGGGTTCTCAGCGCCCAGCGCCCAGCAGCGGTTGATGACCTCCTGCGCGCGGCGCTGGATTTCGGGGTTGCCGCGCTGCACCGAATCGAAGTCCAGATCGGCCGCGTTCGCGCCGCTGGCCATCGAACTGGCCGCGCCGCCGCCCATGCCGATGCGCATGCCCGGGCCGCCGAGCTGCACCAGCAGCGCGCCGGGCGGGAACGCGATCTTCTTCGTGAGCTGCGCGGCTATGCTGCCGAGCCCGCCGGCGAGCATGATCGGCTTGTGGTAGCCGCGGCGCACGGTATCGACATCTGACTCCACCGACTGCTCGTATTCGCGGAAGTAGCCGAGCAGGTTCGGCCGGCCGAACTCGTTGTTGAACGCGGCGCCGCCGAGCGGGCCCTCGGTCATGATCTGCAGCGCGCTCGCGATGTGCTCCGGCCGGTCGCAATCGTCGGCCGCTGCCGGCGTCGTCCCGCTCGCCTGTTGCTGCGACGCCGGCCATAGCCTGGAGACGGTAAAGCCGGTCAGCCCGGCCTTCGGCCGCGCGCCGCGGCCGGTCGCGCCCTCGTCGCGGATCTCGCCGCCCGCGCCGGTCGCCGCGCCGGGGAACGGCGAAATCGCGGTCGGGTGGTTGTGCGTTTCCACCTTCATCAGCACGTGACTGGTGATGCTATCTAATTGATAGCTATCAACGATTGACCCATCAGGGCTTTCGGCCGATTTTGCATTGAATTGTTGGATATTTCCGCCTTCCATCACCGACGCGTTGTCCGCGTACGCGACGACCGTGTGCTGCGGATGCGCGCGGTGCGTGTGGCGGATCATGTCGAACAGGCTGTGCTCCTGTGGCACGCCGTCGATCGTGAAGCGCGCGTTGAAGATCTTGTGCCGGCAATGCTCGCTGTTGGCCTGCGCGAACATCATCAGTTCGACGTCGCTCGGGTTGCGGCCCAGGCGCGCGAAGGCGGCGAGCAGGTAGTCGATCTCGTCGTCGGCCAGCGCCAGGCCGAAGTCGCGGTTCGCTTCGACCAGCGCGGCGCGGCCGCCGCCCAGCAGGTCGATCCGGGCCAAAGGCGGCGCGGCGAGCGCGGCGAACAGGCGAGCGGCCTCGCTGCGCTCGAACAGCACGCTCTCGGTCATCCGGTCGTGCAGCGGCGCGGCGAGGGCTTGCCGCTGATCCGTGTCGGGCACGGGGCGCCCACGCCCTCCCCGCCAGCCGCGCTTGAAGCCGAGCCGGTACTCGGTGATGCGCTCGATGCGCCGCACGGCAAGAGCACAGTTGTGCGCGATGTCGGTGGCCTTCGACGCCCAGGGCGACACCGTACCGAGCCGCGGCGTCACCAGCAGCCGCAGCGCCTGCGCGTCGTCCGGCGGCGCCGGCTCGCCGTAGGCAAGCAGTGCGGACAGCTTGGCGTGCAGCGCCTCGTCTGGCGTCTGCTCGCTGGCCACCAGATGCACGAAGCGCGCGGTCACGTTGACGATGCCGCCGTGCACCGCCTGCAGCCGTGGCAGCAGTTGCCGCGTGCGAAATTCACTGAGCGCGTTGCCGCCGTCGAACGAGGTCAGGTGCAGGGTCACGAAAGGCTGGAGGCGTTCAGCGCCTGTTGACGCTATGAGAAGGGAATTCGTTGTCGCGCCGGGCGAAACGCCGCACTGCAACGCATCCGAGTTTACCCGCGCCCTCGCCTGCGCCTGCCGCTCCCGGTTCGCTACGGCGCCTGCGCCGCGTTGCACCCGATGGGATAATTCGGCGCATGAGCATCACCTACAAGGACGAAGAAGGCATTCGCGGCATGCGCATCGCGGGCCGACTGGCCGGCGAACTGCTGGACTATCTGACGCCGCACGTGCAGCCTGGCGTGACGACGAACGCGATCGACAAGCTCGCGTACGACTACATCACCGAGGTCCAGCGCGCCATTCCGGCGCCGCTGAACTACCAGCCGGCCGGCTACACGCCGTATCCGAAGTCGATCTGCACCTCGGTGAACCACCAGGTCTGCCACGGCATCCCGAACGACAAGCCTTTGAGGAAAGGCGACATCGTCAACATCGACGTCACGGTGATCAAGGACGGCTGGCATGGCGACAGCAGCCGCATGTTCATCGTCGGCGACGGCTCGATCGCCGCGAAGCGCCTGTGTGCGATGACCTACGACGCGATGTGGCACGGCATCGTGCTGGTGCGTCCGGGCGTGCGGCTCGGCGACATCGGCTGGGCGATCCAGAAGTTCGCCGAAGGCAACGGCTTCTCGGTGGTGCGCGAGTTTTGCGGCCACGGCATCGGCAAGGTGTTCCACGAGGAGCCGCAGGTGCTGCACTACGGCCGGCCCGGCACGCTGGAGGAGCTCAAGCCCGGCATGACCTTCACGATCGAGCCGATGATCAACCTGGGGCGGCGCGAGATCAAGGAACTGGGCGACGGCTGGACCATCGTGACCAAGGACCATTCGCTGTCCGCGCAGTGGGAACACACGATCCTGGTCACCGAAACCGGCTACGAAGTGCTGACGCTGTCGGCCGGCAGCCCGGCGCCGCCGGCGTTCGTCAACGAACAAGCCCATGCCTGAGCTCGCGGCGCTGCGGGACGACTTCTCGCGGCGCAAGGCCGAACTGCTGCAGCCGCTGGGCGCCGTCGGCGCGTCGACGCGCGGCGTGCACGGGGTGTTGCAGCGTCTCGCGCGCCAGGTCGACCTGCTGCTGAGCCAGCTCTGGCAGCGCGCCGCGCTGCCGCAGGACTTCACGCTCGCCGCGGTCGGCGGCTACGGGCGCGGCGAACTGTTTCCGCATTCAGACGTCGATGTGGTGCTGCTGCTGCCGGGCGGTATCGACCTGGAGCAGGACGCGGCGCTGAAAGCCGGCATCGAGGCCTTCATCGGCAGCTGCTGGGACGCGGGGCTGGAGATCGGCTCCAGCGTGCGCAGCATCGCCGACTGCCTGGCCGAGTCCGAGAAAGACGTGAGCGTGCAGACCTCGCTGCTCGAGTCGCGGCACGTGGCCGGCAGCGAGACGCTGTTTGCCGAGTTCCGGCGCCGGTTCGACGAGGCGCTCGACCCGCAGGCGTTCTTCGTCGCGAAGACGCTGGAGATGCGCCAGCGCCACAACAAGTACGAGAACACGGCGTACGCGCTCGAGCCGAACTGCAAGGAGTCGCCCGGCGGCCTGCGCGACCTGCAGACGATACGCTGGGTCGCGCGCGCGGCCGGCCTCGGCAACAACTGGGACGAACTCGCGCAAAGCGGCGTCGCAACCGCGTTCGAGGCACGCCAGGTCAAGCGCAACGAAGCGCTGCTCTGCCTGATCCGCGCGCGGCTGCATAGTCTCGCCGGCCGGCGCGAGGACCGGCTCGTGTTCGACCAGCAGACTGCCCTCGCGGAGTCGTTCGGCTTTGCGAACCGCTTCACGCCGGAAGGCCGTCTTGCGGTGCGCGCGAGCGAGATGCTGATGCGCCGCTACTACTGGGCCGCGAAGGCGGTGATGCAGCTCAATCAGATCCTGCTGCTCGGCATCGAGGAGCGGCTCGATCCGCAAACGCACGAACTGCGGCCGATCAACCCGCGCTTCTTCGAGAAGGCCGGGATGATAGAGGTCGCCGACGACGAGCTGTACGCGCGCGAGCCGCAGGCGATTCTCGAGACCTTTCTGCTGTACGAGACCACGGTCGGGCCGAAGGGCCTGTCGGCGCGCACGCTGCGCGCGCTGTACAACGTGCGCAGCGTGATGGACGCACGCTTTCGCAGCGATCCGGCGAACCGCGCGACCTTCCGCTCCATCCTGCAGCAGCCCGAGGGCATCACGCACGCGCTGCGGCTGATGAACCAGACCTCGGTGCTCGGCCGCTATCTGTGGGACTTCCGCCGCATCGTCGGCCAGATGCAGCACGACCTGTTCCACGCGTACACGGTGGACCAGCACATCCTGATGGTGGTGCGCAACGTGCGGCGCTTCTTCATGCCCGAGCATGCGCACGAGTACCCGTTCTGCTCGCAACTCGCGGGTGGCTGGGACAAGCCATGGATCCTGGTGGTCGCCGCGCTGTTCCATGACATCGCCAAGGGCCGCGGCGGCGACCATTCGGTGCTCGGCGCGCGTGTGGTGCGGCGCTTCTGCCGCGAGCACGGCATCGCCGGCGAAGACGCGCGGCTGATCGAGTTCCTGGTGCGCGAGCACCTGACGATGAGCCACACCGCGCAGAAGCAGGATCTGGGCGACCCGGAAGTGATCGCCGCGTTCGCCGCGCGCATCGGCTCGGAACGCGCGCTGACCGCGCTCTATCTGCTGACGGTGGCCGACATCCGCGGCACCAGCCCCAAGGTCTGGAATGCGTGGAAAGGCAAGCTGCTGGAAGACCTGTACCGGCTCGCGCTGCGCGTGCTCGGCGGCCGCGCGCCCGACCCCGGCGCCGAGGTCGAGGCGCGCAAGCGCGAGGCGCTGGTGCTGCTCGCGCTGCACGCCGAGCCTTTCCAAGCCTACAAGGCGCTGTGGGACACGCTCGACGTCGGCTACTTCATGCGCCACGACGCGGCCGACATCGCCTGGCATGCGCGCGCGCTGTCGCGCCACGCGGCGCAGCCCGGCGGACTGCCGGGGCCGGTGGTGCGGGTGCGGATGTCGCCGGTCGGCGAAGGGCTGCAGGTGCTGGTCTACACGCCGGACCAGCCGGACCTGTTCGCCCGCATCTGCGGCTATTTTGACCAGGGCGGCTATTCGATTCTGGACGCGAAGATCCACACCACCAGCAACGGCCGCGCGCTCGACACGTTCCAGGTGATCACCTCGTTCCTGCCCGACCACTACCGCGAACTGATCAGCATGGTGCAGACCGGCGTCGCCGACGCGATTGGGCGCGAGGGCGAGCTGCCGCCGCCGAGCCGCGGCCGGCTGTCGCGCCGCGTCAAGAGCTTCCCGATCGCGCCGCGCGTCGACCTGCGTCCGGACGAGAAGGCGCAGCGCTGGCTGCTAACCATTTCCGCGAGCGACCGGGTCGGGCTGCTCTATTCGATCGCCCGCGTATTGGCACGGCACAAGGTGAATCTGCAACTGGCCAAGATCTCGACACTGGGCGAGCGGGTCGAGGACAACTTCCTGATCGACGGGCCCGAGCTGCAGCACAGCCGCGCGCAGATCGCGATCGAGACCGAGCTGCTGGAAGCGCTGACGGCGGCGTAGCCGCCCTCAATCATCTTGCCCGGCGTCGAGCCCGGGGAACAGCACCTCGGTGAAGCCGAACTGCGTGAAGTCGCGCATGCGCATCGGGTACAGCTTGCCGATCAGGTGATCGCATTCGTGCTGCACGACGCGCGCGTGAAAGCCTTCGGCCTCGCGCTCGATCGGCACGCCGTCGGGATCGAAGCCGGTGTAGCGGATGCGCGCAAAGCGCGGCACCAGGCCGCGCAGGCCCGGCACCGACAGGCAGCCCTCCCAGCCATCTTCTTCGTCGGGCCCGAGCGGCGTGATCACCGGGTTGCACAGCACGGTGCGCGGCACCAGCGGCGCGTCCGGGTAGCGCGGATTCACCGCGTCGCTGCCGAAGATCACCAGCTGCAGATCGACGCCGATCTGCGGCGCAGCGAGGCCCGCGCCGTTCGCGGCGGCCATCGTGTCGGCCATGTCCCGCACCAGTTGCCGCAGCGCCTCGGTGCCGAATTCGGCAACCGGCGGCGCGATGCGCAGCAAGCGCGGATCGCCCATCTTCAGGATTTCGCGGATCGTCATCGCTTGCTTGTTGCCGTCGTGCCTTGGGTGGCTGCGCCCCGATGCGCCGCCAGATGTCATTGTGCAACGCTCGGCCGCGAGACCGCCTACACTCGAAGCCGTCTCGACGGCGTGGCGGCAAGCCTTGGCTACAGGGTGGCACTGTAAGCCTCATCGCGCGCTGTCTGCGGCTATGAACAAGCCTGAAATTTCCTTCCTGATGGCCGCATTCGAGCGGCCCGGCCTCGCCGTGGTGGCGCTCGAATCATTGCAGCGCCAGACGATGACGGACTGGGAGCTGGTGGTCTCGCCAGACGACGGCCGCGACTACCGTGAGCTGGCACAGGCCGATGCGCGCGTGCGAATCGTGCGCACTGGCGCGGTCGGCACCGGCCCGGCGCATGCGCGCAACCGCGCGCTCGCGGTCGCATCCGGCGCGCTGATCGCGGTGCTCGATGACGACGACTGCCTGGAGAGTGGCTACGCAGCGCAGGCGGCCCGGTATTTCCAGTCGCACGAGGCGGACTTCGCCATCACGCCGACCCGGTATTTCCGCGATAGCCCCAGTTGTGTGCTGCGCCAGATCGGGCAGTTTCCGACGATGGACATCGCCCGGTTCGGGCTCGAGTTCGGCACGATGCATGCGATCGGCCGCCGCGAAGTCTTCCCGCGATGGAAGCCCGGTTTCGCCGAAGACGTGATGCACACCGCGAAGTGCATCGACCTCGCCGGCGGCGAAATCGCGGTGCTGCCCGACGCAAGCTACCTGCTGCGGCTGCACCCGGACAGCCTCTGCGCGCAGGCCGACGGCCAGGCTATCTCGCGCGCCTATGGCGACCTCGCGGCGAATCTTCCGTACCGGATGACCGAGACCGGCGCGGCGCGGACGCGGCAACTGCTGCTGCGGCGCATCCGGATGAACGACGCGTTCACGGCCAGCGGCGGCAGCCGGGGCTACCATCAGTTCGTGCAGGAGGTGCAGCGCGGGTCCACCCCCGGGGTTCGGTTCAGCGCCTGGCAATGAAGCCGGCTCGGTGGCGGCGAGTCATGCGCCCGGGATCAGCAACCATCCCGCGACGCCACTTGCCAGCACCACCATCCAGGGCGGCAGCTTCCAGGCCATCAGCGCCAGCATCGCGATCAACGCCAACGCGAAGTCCTGTGCACCCGTGACCGCACTGGTCCAGACCGGGCGGTACAGCGCGGCGAGCAGCAGGCCGACCACCGCTGCGTTCACCCCGGCGAGCGCGGCCTGCATCCGGGTGCTGTGACGCAACCGCTCCCAGAACGGCATGATGCCGATCACCAGCAGGAACGAAGGCAGGTAGATCGCGATCAGGCACAGCGCCGCACCGATCCAGCCGTTCGGGACAAGTTGCATCGAGGCCCCGAGAAACGCCGAAAAGCTGAACAGCGGGCCCGGCACCGCCTGCGCCGCGCCATAGCCGGCGAGGAAGGTCTCGTTCGCGACCCATCCGCTGGGCACCACCGCTGCCTGCAGCAGCGGCAATACGACGTGGCCCCCGCCAAAGACCAGCGAGCCGGCGCGATAGAACGCACTCACGAGCGCCAGCGCTTGACTCGGCCAGACCTGCCGCAGGATCGGCAAGCCCAGCAACAGCGCGAAAAAGAGCACCAACAACACGGCGCCAGCGCGATGGCCGACCGCGATCGGCAGCGCGCCACCGGCTTCCTGCTGCGCGGCTGTGAAGGCCAGCAGTCCGACCAGCGCGGCAGCGGCGATCACGCCGACCTGGCCCGCGACGCCCGGCCACAGCAGCACCACGCTGGCCGCCGCCACCGCAATCGTCACGCGCGGCGCATCGGTGCACAGCCTGCGGGCCATGCCCCAGACCGCCTGCGCCACCACCGCGACCGCAACCAGCTTGAGCCCGTGCAGCAGTCCGGCTGGCGCCGCGCTGCCCCAGCCCGACAGCCCGAGCGCGAACAGCGTCATCGCCACCGCCGACGGCAGCGTGAAGCCGGCCCACGCCGCGATCGCGCCGGGCCAGCCAGCACGCAGCAGCCCGAGGCCGATGCCGACTTGGCTACTGGCTGGGCCGGGCAGGAACTGGCACAGCGCGACCAGATCGGCGAACGCGCGATCGTCGAGCCAGCGCCGGCGTGCGACGAATTCGGCGCGGAAATAACCCAGGTGCGCGACCGGCCCGCCGAACGAGGTCAGGCCCAGGCGCAGGAACACGCGGAACACCGCGGCGGGCCCGTCCAGATGCGGCGCGGCATGATCACCGGGAGCGGGAGAGGTGTCCATCGGCGGCGTCCAAGATATCGGCGGAACGCGTGTCAGCGCGAACCGGCGATCAGCGCCCGCAGCCCTGCCTCGTCAATCACCGGCACGCCCAGTTCGCGCGCCTTGTCGAGCTTGGTTCCGGCCTCCTCGCCGGCCACGACGTAACTGGTCTTCTTGCTGACACTGCCCGCGACCTTGGCGCCGGCAGCTTCGAGCATCTCCTTCGCCTCATCGCGGCTCAAGGTAGGGAGCGTGCCCGTCAGCACGAAGGTCTTGCCGGCCAGCGGCAGCAGCGCGGCGGGTGCGGGCTCTCCCTTGGGCCAGTGGATGCCGGCCGCACGCAACTGCTCCACCACCTCGCGGTTGTGCGGCTGCTCGAAGAAGGTGTGGATGCTCTCGGCCACCACGGGGCCGACATCGGGCACCTGCAGCAGCTGGTCGACGCTCGCGTCCATCACCGAATCGAGCTGGCCGAAATGGCGCGCCAGATCCTTCGCGGTGGTCTCGCCGACATGGCGGATGCCCAAGCCGTACACGAACCGCGGCAGCGTGGTCTGCTTCGATTTCTGTAGCGCATCGAGCAGGTTCTGTGCCGACTTCTCGGCCATTCGGTCCAGCGCGGCGAGGTTGGCGAGGCCGAGCTTGTACAGGTCGGGTAGCGCGTGCACGATGCCGCCGTCGACCAGCTGGTCGACCAGTTTTTCGCCCAGCCCCTCGATGTCGAGCGCGCGCCGCTGCGCGAAATGCAGGATCGCCTGCTTGCGCTGCGCGCTGCAGAACAGCCCGCCGGTGCAGCGCCAGTCGGCCTCGCCCTCCTCGCGCACCGCGGCCGAGCCGCAGACCGGGCAGCGGTGCGGCATCGCGAACGGCTCGGCGCCGGCCACGCGCCGCTCGGGCAGCACCGCGACCACCTCGGGAATCACGTCGCCGGCGCGGCGCACGATCACCGTGTCGCCGACGCGCACGTCCTTGCGGTGCGCCTCGTCCTCGTTGTGCAGCGTCGCGTTGGTCACCGTGACGCCGCCGACGAACACCGGCGCGAGCTTGGCGACCGGCGTGAGCTTGCCGGTGCGCCCGACCTGCACCTCGATCGCCTGCACCGTGGTCAGCATCTCCTGCGGCGGGAACTTGTGCGCGACCGCCCAGCGCGGCTCGCGCGTGACGAAGCCGAGCCGCCTTTGCAGCGCGAAGCTGTTCACCTTGTAGACCACACCGTCGATGTCGAACGGCAGCTGGTCGCGCCGCGCCTCGATCACGTCGTGGAATGCTACCAATTCAGTAGCGCCTAGCGCAATCCGAGCCTGGGTTTCCACCGGAAAACCCCATGATTTCAAGGCTTGCAGGCACTCGAAATGCGTTGCCCAGTCGGGCCCGCCCTGCCCGGGCGGCGTGACCTCGCCCAGTCCGTACGCGAAGAAGCTCAGCGGCCGCTCGGCCGCGACCTTCGGATCGAGCTGGCGCACCGCGCCGGCGGCGGCGTTGCGCGGGTTGACGAAGGTCTTCTCGCCCTTCTCGCGCTGGCGCTCGTTCATCGCCTCGAAGTCGGCGCGGCGCATGTAGACCTCGCCGCGCACCTCGAGCACCGGCAGCGCGGCACCCCGCAGCTTGAGCGGAATCTGGCCGATGGTGCGGATGTTCTGCGTCACGTCCTCGCCGACCTCGCCGTCGCCGCGGGTCGACGCCTGCACCAGCACGCCGTCCACATAGCGCAGGTTCATCGCGAGCCCGTCGAACTTGAGTTCGGCCACGTATTCGACCGGCGGATCGTCGGGCCCGAGTTCGAGCTCGCGGCGCACCCGCGCGTCAAATGCGATCGCGCCCGAGGCTTCGGTGTCGGTCTCGGTGCGCAGGCTCAGCATCGCGACCGCGTGGCGCACCGTCGCAAACGCCGCGAGCGGCGCGCCGCCCACCCGCTGCGTCGGCGAATCGACGCTCCGCAGCTCGGGGTGCGCGGCTTCGAGCGCCTGCAGTTCGCGAAACAGCCGGTCGTACTCGGCGTCCGGGATTTCCGGCGCATCCTGCACGTAGTACAGATGCGCGTGGCAATTCAGTTCGCGGCGCAGCACCTCGGCGCGCGCGGCGGCCGACGACGCGTCCACCGCGGAGGGTTCACGCTCGGGCGGCGCAGCGGCTGCGGCCATCGCGCGGCGTCCGGCTTGCGTCAGGAAAACAGCCGGCGCGCCAGCGCCGAGCCGGCCGAGAGGTCGCGCGCGTCCAGCGTGTCGTACAGCCGTTCCAGGTCCGCGCCGATCACGTCCATTGCCTCGCGCGCGAGCGGCTGGCCGTTGCCGTCGGCGACGATCCCGTCCATCGCTTCGCCCAAGGCGGCGGCCACCGACCGCAGCCGCACGAACGGCTGCTCGGCGCGGTCCACTTGCGCGACGTCAAGGCTCAGCGTGATCTCGCGGATCGCGGCCAGCGTCGGGTCGTCGGCCATCGCGGCCTGGGTGTCGAACGACAGGCCGAGCACCGGCGGCAGTCCGGGCGCGGAAGCCGGCAACACCATGCGCCCGGGCAGGCTGCCGGCGACGAAACCGAGCCGCGCCGCATGCTGCTGCACGTAACCGGGGCTCCAGGCCGAGCGCAGCGCGCGCAGCGAGAAGCCGAGTTGCGCGTCGTGGTCGCTCGCGAACTGGTCGAGCTCGCGCGCCCGCGCGACCTCGTCGAGCATCTCGGGAAATTCCGGCGCGCCGCCGATCGCGTCGGCAAACGCCTGCGCCTTCACGACGAACTCGGAGTATTCGATCTCGTTCAGCGCTCCGGCGCGGTTCGCGAGCTGCACCGCGGCCTGGAACCGCCCATAACGTTGGCCCGGCGCGGGCGGCTCCCAGGCGCCGGTAGCCTCGTTCAAGCCCTCGACCGCGAACGGCTTGCTGCCGGCGCGCCGCGTGCTCGGCAGCGCCGCCAGCGCCGCGTCGCCCGACACCACCGCGTCGAGCGCGATCGGCGCGATCACGTCGATCAGCGCGTCGATCCGGGGCTTGCGCTCGAGAGGCGGCAGCGCGATCGGCTCCGGCGCGAGATCCTGCGCCGACTCCGGCAGCGCCAGATCGCCGTCGAGCGTGGGCTCGGTGCGCGGGGCGTCGCTGTCGCCGAAGCTGCGCGAGTCGCGCGCATGGCTCGCAGGGCCCGCATGAGGACCGGCGCGCGCCGCCTCGTCCGCCCGCTCAGGCACCGCCTGGCGCGGCGCATTGCGGCGCGAAGTCCAGGTGCTGTGCGCGACCACGCCGGCGAGCACCAGTGCGCCGGCAATCACCAGACCGATCTGCAGCGCGCTCATTCGCCTCGTTCCTCCTGAAGGCCTGCGCGGTCTACACCTCAGGCCGCCTCGGCCATCGAGACCGCGGATTCCATGTCGACCGCGACGATGCGCGACACGCCCTGCTCCTGCATCGTCACGCCGATCAGCTGGCCGGCCATTTCCATCGCGATCTTGTTGTGGCTGATGAACAGGAACTGCGTCTCCTGGCTCATCCGCGTCACCAGCTTTGCATAGCGCTCGGTGTTCGCGTCGTCCAGCGGCGCATCGACTTCGTCGAGCAGGCAGAACGGCGCCGGATTGAGCTGGAAGATCGCGAACACCAGCGCGATCGCGGTCAGCGCCTTCTCGCCGCCCGACAGCAGGTGAATCGTCTGGTTCTTCTTGCCCGGGGGCTGCGCCATCACCTGCACGCCGGAATCGAGGATCTCGTCGCCGGTCATCACCAGCCGCGCGTTGCCGCCGCCGAACAGTTCGGGGAACATCCGGCCGAAATGCTCGTTCACCGTGTTGAAGGTGCCGCCGAGCAGCTCGCGGGTTTCGCTGTCGATGGTGCGGATCGCGTCCTCCAGCGTGCCGATCGCCTCCTGCAGGTCGGTCGACTGCGCGTCGAGGAATTGCTGGCGCTCGCGCGAGCTGGTCAGCTCGTCGAGCGCCGCCAGGTTCACCGCGCCCAAAGCGGCGATCTCGCGGTGCAGCCGGTCGATCTCGCCCTGCAGGCCGGCTAGCTTGACGCTGCCGTCGGAAATCGAACGCTCGATCGCTTCCAGATCGGCCTCGGCGTCGGCCAGCAGCTGCGCGTACTGCTCGGCGCCGAGCCGCGCCGCCTGCTCCTTGAGCTGCAGATCGGTGATGCGCTGGCGCAGCGGGTCGAGCGCGCGCTCGAGCTGCAGCCGCGATTCGTCGCTCGCGCGCAAGCGGGCGGTCAGATCGTCGTATTCGCTGCGCTTCGCGCCGAGCGCGGTCTCGCGCTCCAATTTCAGCGCGAGCGCGCCCTGCAGTCCGGCCTGCGCGGCCGCATCCGACAGCCGCGCGAGCTCGTCCTGCGCCTGGGCCTGTTCGGTGGCGACCGCCTCGGCCTGCTGCGCCGCGGTCGCGATCGCACGCGCGAGTTCATCACGCCGCGATTGCAGGCTGCGCCGCGCAAACTGCGCTTCCTGACTCTGACGCTCCAGCGCGCGTTGCTGTTCGCGCGCCTCGGCCAGCCGCGCCTCGGCAGCGCTCACGCGGTCGTCCTGCTGTGCCTGCGCCTGCTGGTTGTCGGCCAGTTGCAGGTCCAGCGTTTCGAACTGGGCCTCGGCCGTCGCACGCCGCTGGTCCAGCGCGGTCAGCGCCGTATCGACCTCGTGCCGGTCCGCGTCGATCTGCGCGCCGCGCGCGCGCACCTGCTCTTCCTGCTGCGTCAGGCGCAGCAGCTCGACCTGCGATGCATGCGCTCGAGCCCGGGTCTCGGTGGCATCGCGCCGCACCGCGACGAGTTGCTGCGATGCCTGCGCATGCGCGGCTTCGGAGCGCGCAAGCTGGGTGCGCGCCTCCTCGGCGATCAGCGTCTGCGCGCGCAGCTGCTTGTCCAGGTTCTCGATCTCCTGCGCGCGCGCGAGCAGGCCGGCCTGCTCCGAATCGGGCGCGTGGAAGCTGACGCCATGCGCATCGACCGCATGGCCGCTGCGCACGTAGATGCGCTCGCCGGAGCGCAACTCGCCGCGCCGCGCGAGCGCCGACTCCAGGCCGTCCGCGGTGTAGCAGCCGGCGAGCCATTCATCGAGCAGCGCGCGCTGCCCGGCATCGGCCGGTCGCAACAGATCGGCAAGCCGCGGCAGCGTGGCCGCCGGCGCCGCGGGGCCAGCCTGCGGCGGGCTGTAGAACGACAGTTTCGCCGGCGGCGCGTCGGCACCGAAGGCGCGCACCATGTCGAGCCGGCTCACCTCGAGCGCCTGCATGCGCTCGCGCAGCGCCGCTTCGAGCGCGCTCTCCCAGCCCGGCTCGACATGCAAGCGGTTCCACAGGCCCTGCAGGCCGGCCAGCCCGTGCTTGGTGAGCCAGGGAAGCAGCCGGCCGTCGACCTTCACCTTGTCCTGCAGCGTGCGCAGCGCACCCTGCCGCGCCGACAGTTCGGCCTGGCGCGCGCCCTGCGCGTTCATGTCCTGCTGGTGCGCGCGGCGTGCCTCGTCGAGCTGCGGCAGTTGTTCCTGCAGCGCGTGCAGCCGCGCTTCCGCGTCGGTCGCGGCCTGTTCGGCCTGCGCCTGCTGCCCGCGCAGCGCGTCGAGCCGGGACGCATCGGGCGCGACCAGCGCGGCGCGGTCGCCGTCCAGCCGCTCGCGGCGCGACTCGAGCTGGCGCGACTGCTCGGCGATGCTGCGCTGCTCGGCCGCCAGCACCTGGATGCGCTGCTGCACCTCGGCGACCCGGGCGCGCTGCTCGTGCGCACGCGCCTGCGCGTCGCGCAGCGCCTCCTCCAGATCGGGCAGCGCCTCGCCGTGCTGCGCGAGTTGCGCGGCCAACCGTTCCGCCTGCTCGTCGGCGGCGCTGGCCTGCCCGGCCAGCATTTCGGTTTCGCCTCGTGCATCGTCGCCGCGGGTCGCCCATTGCGCGGATTGTTCCGCCAGCGCCGCGAGCCGCTGCTCGACCCTGCGCCGGCCTTCGACCACGAAGCGGATCTCGGCCTCGAGCCGGCCGACCTCGGCGCTCGCTTCGTACAGCAGCCCCTGCGCCTGGTTCACCTGGTCGCCGGCGGCGTAGTGCGCCTGGCGTATCGTCTCCAGTTCAGCCTCGGTGTGGCGCAGCTCGGCCAGTCGCGCTTCCAGGTCGTTCGCTGCCTGCTCGGCACTGGCCTTGATCCGCGCCTGTTCGGCCTCGCTCTCATGGCGCTTGAGCAGCCATTGCTGCTGCTGCGCGAGCGTTGCCTGCGACTGGAGCTGGTGATAGTGCTGCGCGACCTCGGCCTGCTTTTCCAGCTTGTCCAGGTTCGCGTTGAGCTCGCGCAGGATGTCCTCGACCCGGGTCAGGTTCTCGCGCGCGTCGGTCAGGCGGTTCTCCGTCTCGCGGCGCCGCTCCTTGTACTTCGAGACGCCGGCCGCCTCTTCGAGGAACAGGCGCAGTTCCTCGGGCTTCGATTCGATGATGCGGCTGATCGTGCCCTGGCCGATGATCGCGTACGCGCGCGGTCCCAGGCCGGTGCCGAGGAACACGTCCTGCACGTCGCGCCGACGCACCGGCTGGTTGTTGATGAAATAGCTGCTGGTGCCGTCGCGCGTCAACACCCGTTTCACCGCGATCTCGGTGAACTGGCTCCACTGGCCGCCGGCGCGGTGATCGGCGTTGTCGAACACCAGTTCGACGCTGGAGCGGCTCGCCGGCTTGCGCAGGTTCGTGCCATTGAAGATCACGTCCTGCATCGACTCGCCGCGCAGCTCGGATGCGCGACTTTCGCCCAGCACCCAGCGCACCGCGTCCATGATGTTGGACTTGCCGCAGCCGTTCGGGCCGACCACGCCGACGAGTTGTCCCGGCATCAGGAAATTGGTCGGTTCGGCGAACGATTTGAAACCGGAGAGCTTGATCGAATTGAGGCGCACGTGCTGGGAGCGTTGACTGGGCCGGATGTGACCGATCGGAGCGCGAACCAGGCGCTTTCCGCCGGGCAGCCGTGATGATACCGTGCCGCCTCGCGGACAATCTCGTTACCCCGATGCCGTAGCCGGCCTCAGCTTGGCCTAAGTACGAACGCGTATGCTCACAGCGGCCCGGCGTCGTTTGCCGCGTGCCGGCCTGCAACCAAGAACCCATCCCGATGTCGCTCGAAGAACTGAATCGCTCACTGTTCCTGCTGATCAACGGCCCGGCCGACCCGAGCGCAGGCATGCTGGTCTTTGCCAAGCTGTGCGCCGCGCTGCTGGTGCTGGCGGTGCCGCTCTACCTGATCGTCGGCTGGCTGCGCGGCAGCGAAGCGCAGCGCCGGCGCCTGCTCGAAGCGGCTCTCGCCTTGGGCCTGGGGCTGTTGATCGCGTGGGTGATCGGCGCCCTCTGGCCGCGCCCGCGCCCGTTCATGGTCCCGATCGGCCATCTGCTCATGGCGCATGCGCCGAACGCATCGTTCCCCAGCGACCACCTGACCGGCATCTGGAGCGTCGCGTTCAGCCTGCTGCTGCAACGCGGCGCGCGCGGCGCCGGCGTCTGGCTCGCGCTGCTCGGCCTGCCGGTGGCCTGGGCGCGCATCTATCTGGGCATCCACTTCCCGATCGACATGGCCGGCGCGGCGCTGATCGCGCTGGTCAGCGCCGGGGTGTTGCGGATCGGCGCGCGCGCGATAGTCACCCCGCTGTTCCCGTGGGCCAACACCGTGTACCGGCGGCTGTTCGCGCCGCTGATCCGACGCGGCTGGGCCGCATATTGATTGCCGGCTGACGACTGCTGGCCTCTCCACTGCCGCAGCGCGCATCGGCGCGGCGGACACCTTCGGTTGTGCACGTTACCGATGCCGACACATTGTCACACGGTCCGCGGCGCGAAACGGCGACGGCTCAGTGCCCGCTAATTCTGCCGTCATAGCCTTCATTCGTGAGTCGGGATCGACTCACAGGGAAGGAACGCAAGAGCGGGCAGGTCGCAAGACCGTCCTGCCCGGAAATGCGTCCGTCATCGTTTGAAAGGAAACTCATCATGAACGCAACCAAACTCCTGATCGCCGGTGCTTTCGCCACTCTGGCCGCCGTCGGCGCGCAAGCCGGTGAAGTCGACCTCACGCCGCTGCCGGCGTTCCATTCGACCCGCACGATCGCAGCAGTCCAGGCCGAAGCCGCTGCCGCGCAGCGCGCCGGCCAGATCGCGCACGGCAACATGACCGTAATCGCGCAGCCCTCGCTCAGCAGCACGCTGACCCGCGCCGACGTGCGCAACGAAGCCAAGGTCGCGCAGCGTGCCGGCCAGATCACGCATGGCGATCTGACGCCGATGTAAGCACCGTTCGTCGTCGCATGCCCGGATCGGGCGCGCACGCTGCAAAAAGCCCGCGCGGGAGACCGCGGCGGGCTTTTTGCATCACAGCACCGCCCCCGGGGCGCCGTGCCTTGCTCCAAGCCCTTCAAGGATAGCGGCGCGACACCGATTCGGCGATGCAGACCGGGCTCACCTCGATGCAGATTCGGCGGTTTGGCTCAGCGGCTGCTAAGCCTGCCTACCTACGCTCTCCGTCGCGCCAATCCCGGCGCAATCATGGAGAGAACTGATGTACCGCCACACCAAACTTTCGCTTTTGACCGTCGCCACTGCCGCCACGGGCGCGATTGCCTACGCCTCCATGGGCCACACAGAAAACGACGCGCTGGCGATCGCCAACGCGAAGGTACCTATGGCCCAGGCGATCACCGCGGCCGAACAGCACGTCAACGGCAAGGCATCGAAGGCCGAATACGAACAAACCCGCCAAGGTTGGGCCTACGACGTCGAGGTGGTCAGCGGTGCCAAGGTCTTCGACGTCAGGGTCGACGCTGACAAGGGCACGGTCATTTCGTCCACCGAGGACAAGGCGGACCGCGACGATCACGACAAGACAGACTGACGACCTCGCGAAGAGGCCGGGTCGCCCACTGCGGGGCGATGGGACCCGAAGCCTATGTGAACCCGACGCCCAGCCCGAGTCCCGGAAACAGCCTCCTATGACTGAGCTAAGTCAGCCCGGCGAGACTCGCTGTGACCACTTCGCTTCCCCCAACAACAACCTCAAATGCATTGGATCAGCCAGCGACCGACTCGCGCACTGTCGATCGCAGCCATCGCCCTCGGAATCGGCGGCTGCGCAACCTATTCGCCCAAGCCGCTGCCGACCCGGCCCGCTCTTGCGCAGGCGGTGTCGCCGCTCACCGTCGAGCTCGATCCACGCTTGCCGCTCGCGCGCCACACCGTCGATGCTAGCCACGGCCTCGACAGCACCGACGTCGCGATCCTCGCGGTCGCCAACAACCCGGACCTCAAACTTGCGCGCGACGCGGCCGGCGTGGCGCACGCGCAGGCCTTTGCGGCGGGGCTGCTGCCCGATCCGCAACTGAGCCTCACACGCGACTTCCCGACCAACGGCGGTCCATCCAACGTGAGCGCGTTCAACCTCGGCCTCGGCTACGACATCACCGCCCTGCTCGCGCATGCGACGACCGCAGGTGCGGCCAAGGCAGGCAGCCGCAAGGCCAATCTGGACCTGCTGTGGCAGGAGTGGCAGGTGATCAGCCGGGCGCGCACGCTGTTCGTCGGCATCACCGAACAGGAAAAAATGCTCGAAGTCCTGAACGGCGAACGCAATCTGTTCGCCACGCAATACGAACGCAGCCGCTCGGCCGAGCAGCAGGGCAATATGACGCTGAGCAACGCGAGCCAGCAGTTCGCCGCACTGCAGGACATCGATCGCCGCATCAACGACCAGCAGCGCCAGATCGCAAAGAGCCGCCACGAGCTCAATGCGCTGCTCGGACTCGCGCCCGATGTCGAACTGCCGCTGCGCGGCGATGCGCAGATGCCGGCATTGACCTTCGCCGCCGTCCGGGCTGCGCTTGCGCGGCTGCCGCAATGCCGCCCGGATCTGCTCGCTCTGCAGGCCGGCTACCAAGGGCAAGAAGAGCGACTGCACGGCGCGGTGATCGCGCAGTTCCCGTCGCTCACCATCGGCATCACGCGCACTCGCGACACCAGCAACCTGTACAGCAACGGCTTCGGCATCACGATCAACCTGCCGATCTTCAACCGCAACCGCGGCAACATCGCGATCGAAACCGCGACGCGCCAGCAGCTCTACGACGAATACCAGAACCGGCTCAACGGCGCCGACAGCGACACCCAGCGGCTGCTCGCGGACCGGGCGCTAATGCAGCGGCAGCTCACCGACACACGGCGGGGTGTGACCGAACTCGAGCGCGTGGTTCGGCAGGCCCAGCGGGCATACGACGCCGGCAATCTCGACATCCTCGCCTACACCGCGCTGCGCGGCGCGCTGCTGAACAAGCGGATCGAGGCGCTGTCGCTGCAGCAGTCCATCCTCGAAGCGGATGTCGCGCTGCAAACGCTGGTCGGCTGCGGAACGGCCGCAACCTTGCCGCAGACGCCGGAGAAGAAACCATGAAGCAACCCCTGTCGATGATCCTGGCCGGCACTGCTCTGCTGTGCGCGATGTTCGCGCCATACGCGAGCGCGGCGCCGGACGCTCCGAGCGTCCTGGTGCATGCGGTGCCGCTGGTGCGCAAGCTCATGGCGACCGAGTTGACCGCCTATGGATCGGTGATCGCGGACCAGGGCGCGATTGCCGTCGTCAGCGTGCCGCGCGCCGGCCGCGTCACCCGTCTCGACGTCACACCCGGCGAACGCGTGGCACGCGCGGCGCCGCTGATGCAATTCACCACCGATCCGGCGGCGCTGGCGGCATACCGGCAGGCAGACACCGCGGTGCGGGTCGCAAGGGACGATCTCTCGCGCACGCAGCAACTGGCCGACCAGCAGCTTGCCACCCAGTCGCAGCTCGCCGGTGCGCGCAAGACGCTCGCGGATGCAGAGGCGAATCTCGCGGCGCTGCAGGCGCAGGGGAGCGGGCGCACAGCGGAAACGCTGACGGCGCCGTTTGCCGGCGTGGTGCAGGCGGTTAACGTCAAGACCGGCGACCTGTTCGGAGCGCGCGCCGGCGTGGTGCAGCTGATCCGCGCCGGCGCGTTCGCGATCGCGCTCGGCGTCGCGCCGGAGAAGGCGACCCAGCTACGAACCGGGATGACCGTGCAACTGACGCCGGTCTTCGGCGGCGCCGACCTCAGCGGCCGCGTCAGCGCGGTACAGGGCATGATCGATCCCGCCACGCGCCTCGTCAACGTCGTCGTGCAGCCCGGCTGCGGCGCGCAGTGCGCCGCTCTGCTGCCCGGCATGCAGATGAAGGGCGTGATCGCCGTTACGCAGCAGACCTTGTGGA
Organism: Burkholderiaceae bacterium; assembly: GCA_030123545.1. Taxonomy (NCBI): domain Bacteria; kingdom Pseudomonadati; phylum Pseudomonadota; class Betaproteobacteria; order Burkholderiales; family Burkholderiaceae; species Burkholderiaceae bacterium. Next base: position 2,244,164 of record CP126124.1, read on the forward strand.
CGGTGCCGCGCTCGGCAGTACTGACCGACGACAACGGCGCCTACGTGTTTCAGATCGCCGACGGTCACGCGCACCGGGTCGACGTGAAGGTGCTCGCGCAGTCGGTGACGGAAACCGGTATCAACGGCAACCTCGATCCGCAGCACGAGGTGGTCGTGCTCGGCAACTATGAACTCGTCGACGGCATGGCGGTGCGAGGCGCACGGTGACCGGCCCGATGGCGTGGATCCGCGCGCATGCGCGCTCGATCTTGTTCCTGCTTGGCCTGCTCGCGGCCGGCGGCATCGTCGCCGCGTTCAAGCTGCCGGTGACGCTGTTTCCGAAAGCGGACTTCCCGCGCGTCGTGATCGAGCTCGACGCCGGCGACCGGCCGGCCGACCTGATGCTGGTGCAGGTGACGCGCCCGGTTGAGGAAGCGATCCGGCGCGTGCGCGGTGTGCAGAACGTGCGCTCCACCACGAGCCGCGGTACCGCGGAAGTCTCGGTCGATTTCGCGTGGGGCACCAACATGGGGCTCGCGACCGCGCACGTGAGCGAGGCGGTGAACCAGATCCTGCCGTCGCTGCCGCCCGGCACCCGGCTGCTGACGCGCCGCATGGACCCGGCGACCGTTTTTCCGGTCATCGCGTACAGCCTTACCTCGTCCACGCGCTCGCTCAAGGATCTTTACGATCTTGCGCAGTACCAGTTGCGGCCGCTGCTGCTCAGCGTCAATGGCGTGGCGCGCGTCGGCGTCGTCGGCGGCGCGATCGAGGAGTATCAGGTCGCGGTCGATGCAGCCAAGTTGCGCGCCTACGGACTGACGATGGGCGACGTCTCCCGCGCGCTCGCTGCCGCCAACGTGATCTCCGCGGCCGGCCGGCTCGCCGACCATTACAAACTCTATCTGGTCGTCAACGACACGCGGCTGCAGTCGCTCACGCAGATCGGCGCGGTGGTGCTGAAGACCGGCTCCAACGGCCTCGTGCGATTGCAGGATGTCGCGACCGTCGCCGACGGCGCGGTGCCGCGCTGGGAGCGCGTCACCGCCGACGGCCACAACGCGGTGCTGCTCAGCGTCTTCCAGCAACCCGGCAGCAACAGCGTCAACGTCGCCGACAGTGTGAAGGCGCAACTGGCTGCGCACCACGGTCAGCTGCCGTCGGATGTGAAACTCGCGCAGTGGTACGACCAGAGCGTGCTGGTGGTCGAATCGGCCGCGAGCGTGCGCGACGCGATCCTGATCGGCGCCGGGCTCGCGGCGCTGGTGCTGCTGCTGTTCCTGCGCAACTTCAAGGTCACGCTGATCGCGCTGATCGTGGTGCCGACGGTGCTCGCGGCTACCGTGCTGCTGCTGATGGTGCTCGGCATGGGCTTCAACATCATGACCCTGGGCGGCATGGCCGCCGCGGTGGGACTGATCATCGACGACGCGATGGTGATGACCGAGCACATCGTGCGGCGCCTGCGCGGCGGCGCCGGAGAACCGAGACGTGCGCTGGCCGCTGCCGCCGAGTTCACGCGCCCGCTGCTAGGCTCGTCGCTGGGCACGATCATCATCTTCCTGCCGCTGGCGTTCCTCACCGGTGTGACCGGCGCGTTCTTCAAGGCGCTGTCGCTGACGATGGCGGCAAGCCTGATCATCTCGTTCATCGTCACCTGGTTCGCGGTGCCGCTCCTGGCCGATCGCTTCCTCGGCGAACGCGATGCCCAGGGTGAAGATTCCGGCCGCATCACGCACTGGATTCATGCCCGTTACCGAAACCTGATGGAGCATCTGCTGCTGCGCCCGTACCTGGTGTTGCTGCTCGTCGCGCCGCTGCTTGCCCTGGGCGGCGTCGCCTACCTGCGGGTCGGCTCCGGCTTCATGCCTGCGATGGACGAAGGCGGCTTCGTGATCGACTACCACTCGGCGCCCGGCACTTCGCTTGCCGAGACGGACCGCCTGCTGCGGCAGGTCGAAGCCATCATCCGATCGACGCCGGAAGTGGCGGCCTATTCACGGCGCACCGGCACTCAGATGGGCGGCTGGCTGACCGAGGCGAACCAGGGCGACTTCTTCGTCCGCCTCAAGTCCGGACCGCGGCCGCCGATCGAAGAGATCATGGATCGTATCCGCAGGCAGGTGGAGCATGACGTGCCGGGGCTGAAGATCGAGGAGGCCCAGCTGATGGAAGACGTGATCGGCGATCTCACCGCGGTTCCGCAGCCGATCGAGGTGAAACTGTTCTCCGACAATCCCCAGCAGCTGCGGCTGCTTGCCGGCAAGGTGGCGCATGCGATCGCGCCGATCCCCGGTGTGGTCGACGTGCGAGACGGCATTCTTCCGGCCGGCGACGCCCTCAACATCAAGGTGGACCGTGTCAAGGCGGCGCTCGAAGGAATCGATCCGAATACCGTCGCGCAACTCGTGCAGAGCGACCTGGCCGGCAACGTCGCGACCGACATCCAGCAGGGCCCGAAGATGATCGGCGTGCGCGTGTGGCTGCCGCGAGACGCCGCGAGCACCGATTCGAAGCTGGCGAACCTGCTGTTGCGCGCGCCCGACGGCCATGTGTTTCCGCTGGACCGCATCGCGCAGATCGTCCCGGTCAGCGGGCAGCCGGAAATCACGCGGGAAAACCTGAAGCGCATGGTCGCGGTGACCGCGCGCATCAGCGGCCGCGATCTCGGATCGACGATCCGCGACGTGCGCGCCGCGCTCGCCAGGCCCGGTGTCCTGCCAAGCGGCACGTACTACGAACTCGGCGGCCTGTACCGGCAGCAGCAGATCGCCTTCAAGGGCCTGACCCAGGTGTTCGTGGCAGCGGTCGGACTGGTGTTCCTGCTGCTGCTGTTTCTCTACGAGCGATTCCGGGTGGTGCTCGCGATCATCGCGATGCCGTTGCTGTCGGTGAGCGCGGTATTCATCGCGCTGTGGATCACCGGGGTCGAGCTCAACATTTCGTCGATGATGGGCATGACCATGATCCTCGGTATCGTGACCGAGGTCGCGATCTTCTACTTCTCCGAATACGTCGATCTCGCCAGGAACGGCGAGACGCGCGCGACGTTGGTCGATGCGGGAATCAACCGGATGCGTCCGATCGCGATGACCACCGTGGCCGCCATCCTGACGCTGCTACCGCTCGCGCTCGCGATCGGGCGCGGCGCGCAGATGCAGCAGCCGCTCGCGATCGCGATCATCGCGGGGCTGATCGTGCAGCTGCCGCTGGTGTTGCTGGTGATGCCAGTGCTGTTCGATGTGATGACGGTGCACAAGCCGCGCCGGGGCTGACCCGCGCCGTCGGCCGGGCTGTCACACGCGGCCCGTGGACAGGCTATGGATAGGCTAAGTCAACGCACTCAGACTGCATCACTTCGATCCGAAAGACATCATGAACGCATTTACGACAGCGGAATCAAGACACTGGCTGAACAAGGTTCCCGAAGTCACCCTCTCGTTCTGGATTGTCAAGATCATGTGCACCACGGTCGGCGAGACCGGGGCGGATTACCTCGCGGGCGATGCCGGCTGGGGTCAAGGCTTGACCCGCACGGTGATGGCCGGGCTGCTCGCCGCGGCCTTGTTTACACAATTGCGCACCCGCCGCTACACCCCGTGGATCTACTGGCTGACCGTGGTGCTGGTGAGCATCGTCGGAACGCAGATCACCGACCTGCTGACCGATCGTCTGGGCGTGAGCCTTTACGCTAGCACCTCGGTCTTCGCCGCGCTGCTGGCCGCGATCTTCTTCGTCTGGCATCGAATCGAACGCACGCTGTCGATCCACGATGTCGTGACGCGCCGGCGCGAACTGTTCTACTGGGCCGCGATCCTCTGCACCTTTGCGCTCGGCACCGCGGCCGGCGACCTGGCGACCGAGGCCTTGCACCTGGGCTTCGCTCGCGGCGCAGTCGCGTTCGGTGCGCTGATCGCCCTGACGTACGCCATCTGGCGCCTAGGCGGCAATGCGGTGCTGACGTTCTGGATCGCCTACATCCTGACGCGGCCGTTCGGCGCAGCGCTGGGCGATCTGCTGACGCAGGCCCGGGTGGACGGGGGCCTCGGCATGGGGGCGATGTGGACCAGCGCGCTGTTCCTCACGGTGATCGTCGTGCTCGCGGGCGCCGAACAGTTGGGCGCGAACGCCAGCCGGTCCGCGCGGGCCATCAGGTAGGCAAGTCTGATCGGGTCGCTGTGCGGAAGACCTTCGATACTTGGCAAGGCCTGACCTGAAGGCAACGGACATGACCATTGCCGACCTGATCCGGAACTACGGCTACCTGGCGGTTGCAGCCGGAACCTTTCTGGAGGGCGAGACCATCCTGATTCTCGCGGGCGCGGCAGCCAGTCTTGGACGCCTCTCGCTGCCGGGGGTGATCGCGGTAGCAACAATGGCGAGCTTCGCGGGCGACCAGCTGTATTTCCATCTGGGACGACGCTACGGCGCCCGGCTGCTCGCGCGGTTCCCCTCGCTTCAATCGCGCACCACGCGCGCCCGTGCCCTGCTCGAGCGCCACCACGTGCTGGTGATCCTGGCGATTCGCTTTCTCTATGGCTTGCGCGTGGCCGGGCCGGTCGCGATCGGCATGAGCGACGTGCCATGGCTACGGTTTGTGGCTCTGAACCTCGCAGGAGCGATGGTCTGGGCCGCGGCGATCGCGAGCGCGGGTTACTGGGTTGGTCAGGCCCTGGTGCCGCTGCTCGGAGCGATCGACGCCGATGAGCTCTGGGGGCTTGCCGGACTGTTGCTCTGCGCAATGCTATGGTGGCTGCTGCGGCGCCGCCGACACGCGGCGCACCGGGGGCAATCCGCCGGACGCAGCGCGAATACAGGCAGCACGTGATGCGCATTCTCCTGGTTGAAGACGATCCGATGATCGGCGACGCGATCCGCGACGCGTTGAAGGACGCATCGTACGCCGCTGACTGGGTCAGAAACGGCCAGATCGCGCTGAACACGCTCGCCGATCAGCACTACGATCTGGTGCTGCTCGATCTCGGCCTGCCGGGCAAGGACGGGCTGGATGTGTTGACCAGCATCCGGGCCAGGAACAACCCGATTCCACTGCTCATCGTCACCGCGCGCGACGAGCTCGATGACCGGCTGCGCGGGCTCGACGGCGGCGCCGACGACTATCTGGTCAAACCGTTCGAGATGGCCGAACTGCTGGCGCGGATGCGCGCGGTGCTGCGGCGCAAGGGCGGCGCGGCGGCGCCGCTGCTCGGCAACGGCGTCCTCACGCTCGACCCGGCGACGCGCGAGGCGAGCAGCGGCGATCAGACCCATCTGCTGTCGGCCCGGGAATTCGCGCTGCTGCAAGCACTGCTGATCCGGCCCGGCGCGATCCTGTCACGCGCCGAACTGGAAGACCGGATCTACGGCTGGGGCGAAGAGGTCGAGAGCAACGCGGTCGAGTTCCTGATCCATTCGCTGCGCAAAAAGCTCGGCAGCGGCGCGATCAAGAACGTCAGGGGCGTCGGATGGATGGTGGCCAAGGAGCGCTGAGGCGCTCGCTGCAGTGGCGGTTGTCGCTGTGGTTGGGCGGAGTGATTCTCGCGGTCGCCGCGGCCGCCGGCGCGGTGTCGTTCGTGCTGGCGTTCGGCGACGCGATCGAGCTGCAGGACGATCAGCTGCGGCAGATGGCGGCGCTGCTGCGCGGCCGGCAGCTGTCGGTAGCGCCGGCGCTACCGCAGCAAGGCGCGCTCGCGGTCGATCGGGACGCACGGGTCGTGATCCGTCTGCTGCCCGGCGCCGGCGCGGCGCGGGCCGAGGCCGGCGAGCCGCTCGCCGATCTGCCGCCCGACATCGCCGACGGCCTGCACACGCTGCAATCCGCAGGCAGTTCCTGGCGCGTGCTGGTGACGACGCTCGGAGCCGGCACGCGCGCTGCGGTCGCGCAGCGCACCGAGGTGCGCAACGAGATCGCGCAGGACAGCGCCATGCACACGATCATGCCGCTCCTGGTGCTGGTGCCGGTGCTGTTGCTGCTGGTCGCGGTGCTGACGCGCGGCATGTTCCGTCCGCTGCGGCGCATGGCCGCCGAGCTCGACCGGCGCTCGGAGCAGGATCTGCGCGCCATCCCCGAGCGGCCGCTGCCGCTCGAGGTGCGCCCATTCATCACCGCGATCAACCGCCTGCTCGCGCGGGTCGCGCAGTCGGTCGCGGCGCAGCGGCGCTTCGTCGCCGACGCGGCGCACGAGCTGCGCTCGCCGCTGACCGCGCTGTCGCTGCAGGCCGAGCAGCTCGGCGCGGCGGACCTGCCCGATCCGGCGCGAAAGCGACTCGCCGCGCTGCGCAACGGCATCGTGCGTGCGCGCGAACTGCTCGAACAGCTGCTGACGCTGGCGCGGATGCAGGACGGCGCGCGGGCGATCGATGAAATCGTGTCGCTGCAGGCCGTGATTCGCGACGTGCTCGAAGACCTGATGCCGCTGGCGGAAGCGAAGCAGATCGACCTCGGGGTCGACGGTGACGGCGACGCGCGCGTCGCGGCGCCGGCGATGGAACTGCGGATCCTGGTGAAGAACCTGGTCGACAACGCGATCCGCTACACGCCGGACGGCGGGCAGGTGAATCTCGCGGTGATCGACGCAAAGGGCGCGCCCGCGCTGCAGGTCAGCGACACCGGTCCCGGCATTCCGGCCGCGGAGCGCGAGCGGGTGTTCGATGCGTTCTACCGCGTGCTCGGCAGCGACCAGGCCGGCTCCGGGCTCGGGCTGGCGATCGTGCGCACCATCGCCGAGCGCATCGGCGCGACGGTGGTGCTGGGTGACGCCGGCTCGGGCCCCGGCTCCGGGCTGCGCGTGACGGTGCGGTTCGTGCCGGCAGCAGGCGCGCAGCGCTGACCCGACACCGCCCGGCCCGGCCTGCGCCGAGTTGCCTGCCGCGGCTCGGAAATTTAAGTCAAATCAGGCTACAGCCGGCTTCCAGACTTCGTAGTCAGCTATCAAATCTATACCAACTGGATCGGCGGCCCGGGCCGGCGCGCGGTCACTTCGATCTCGATCTTCATGCGCGGATCGGCCAGGCCCACTTCCATCATCGTCGCCGCCGGCCGGACCTTGTCGAAATGGCGGCGCAGCACCGGCCAGCAGGCGGGGAAGTCCTTCGCATCCGGCAGCAGATAGGTCACGCGCAGCACGTCGGCGAGACTGGCACCGGTTTGCTCTAGCGCCGCCGCGATGTTGCGCAGCGCCTGCTCGGCCTGGTCGGCGACGCCATCGGCGATCGTCATCGTTGCGTAGTCGAAGCCGGTGGTGCCGGAGACGAAGATCCAGTCGCCGCCGACGTCGGGGCAGACCACCGCGCGCGAGTAGCCGATTTCCTGCTCGAAACTCGATCCGGAGCTGATGCGTCGTCGATTCATAGTCTGGCCCTCATGCAATGCCCGTCATTGTGACGGCGTTGCGACGAAGCGGCGCGGCTTGCGTCAGCCCCGCAGCGGTTGGGGCCCGTTGGAGCGATGCGATCCCGGATAATCGCAGGAATGAACCCCGATCTGAGCCGGCTGCACCCGTATCCGTTCGAGCGGCTGCGCCAGCTGTTCGCCGGTGTCACGCCGAACCCGGCATACCGACCGATCAGCCTGGGGATCGGCGAGCCGCGGCACGCGACGCCGGAACTGATCAAGCAGGCGCTGATCGCGGCGGTGACCGACCCGAACGGCGGACTCGCCGCCTACCCCGCGACCGCCGGCTCGCCCGCGCTGCGCGCGGCCTGCGCCGGTTGGCTCGAGCGCCGCTATGGCCTGACCCTGGACGCAGCGACCCAGGTGCTGCCGGTGACCGGCTCGCGCGAGGCGCTGTTCGCGTTCGCGCAGACCGTGGTCGACCGCACGCGGCCCGGCGCGACCGTCGTCTGCCCGAATCCGTTCTATCAAATCTACGAGGGCGCCGCGCTGCTCGCCGGCGCCGCGCCGTATTACGCGCCCTGTGACCCGGCGCGCAACTTCGCGGTCGACTGGGACAGCGTGCCGGCCGAGGTCTGGGCGCGCACGCAGCTAGTCTACGTCTGCTCGCCGCACAACCCGACCGGCGCGGTGATGCCGCTCGCCGAGTGGCGGCGCCTGTTCGAGTTGTCCGAACGCCACGGCTTCGTGATCGCGTCCGACGAGTGCTACAGCGAGATCTACTTCCAGGGCGATCCGCCGCTCGGTGCGCTGCAAGCGGCGTTTGAGCTCGGGCGTGGCGACTTTCGCAATCTCGTGTCGTTCACCAGCCTGTCCAAGCGCAGCAACGTGCCGGGCATGAGGAGCGGCTTCGTCGCCGGCGACGCCGAACTGATCCGGCAATTCCTGCTGTACCGCACCTACCACGGCAGCGCGATGGGCGGCGTGGTGCAGGCCGCGAGCATCGTCGCCTGGGGCGACGAGCAGCACGTGACCCGGAACCGCGCGCTGTACCGCGAGAAGTTCGCGCGCGTCACGCCGATGCTGGCCCAGGTGCTCGATGTCGCGCTGCCCGACGCCGCCTTCTACCTGTGGGCCGGCGTGCGCGGCGACGATGCCGCGTTCGCCCGTGCGCTGTACGCTCAATACAATGTGACGGTGCTGCCCGGCAGCTTTCTCGCGCGCGAGGCGCACGGCGTGAATCCGGGGCACGGCCGGGTGCGGATGGCGCTGGTCGCCGAGACCTTCGAGTGCGTCGAGGCCGCCGAGCGCATCGCCGCGTTCGTCCGGGCCCAGGCCTGAATCCGCCCGCTCCCATTCCCGCTTTCTTCGGAGACGACCATGACCCAGCAACTGCAAAGCCTCATCGACCGCGCGTGGGATGACCGCGCGAACCTGTCACCGTCCACCGCGCCGAAGGAGGTCAGCGACGCGGTCGAGCATGTGATCTCCGAACTGAACACCGGACGCCTGCGCGTGGCGACGCGCGAAGGCGTGGGGCGCTGGACCACGCACCAGTGGATCAAGAAGGCGGTGCTGCTCAGTTTCAGGCTGCGCGACAACGAGTTGATGCACGCCGGCCCGCTCGGCTTCTACGACAAGGTGCAACCGAAGTTCTCGCACCTGGACGAGGCGCAGATGCGCGCGACCGGCATCCGCGTGGTGCCGCCCGCGGTCGCGCGACGCGGATGCTTTGTCGCGCGCGGCGCGATCCTGATGCCGTCGTTCGTCAACATCGGCGCCTATGTCGACGAAGGCACGATGGTCGACACCTGGGCCACCGTGGGCTCTTGCGCGCAGGTCGGCAAGAATGTGCACCTCTCGGGTGGCGTCGGCTTGGGCGGCGTGCTGGAGCCGCTGCAGGCGAACCCGACGATCATCGAGGACAACTGCTTCATCGGCGCCCGCTCCGAGGTGGTCGAGGGCGTGATCGTCGAGGAGAACTCGGTGATCAGCATGGGCGTCTACATCAGCCAGAGCACCAAGATCTACAACCGCATGACCGGCGAGATCAGCTACGGCCGCATTCCCGCGGGCTCGGTCGTGGTCAGCGGCTCGCTGCCGGCGAAGGACGGCAGCCACAGCCTGTACTGCGCGGTGATCGTCAAGCAGGTCACCGCCGAAACGCGCGCGAAGACCAGCCTGAACGATCTGTTAAGAGACTGAACCGTCCCGCCCTTTCAACAAGACAAAGGCACTCGATGAACACGATGGAGAGAATCCTGCGCCTGATGGCCGACCGCAAGGCGTCCGACGTTTATCTGTCGCCGAATGCGCCGGCGCTGATCAAGATCAACGGCCAGTGCGTGCCGATCAACGCCCAGGTGCTGCCGGTCGAAGCGCCGCGCAACCTGCTGGCCGAGATCCTGCGACCGGATCGGATCGCGGAACTGGAGAAGACCGGCGAACTGAACATGGCGTTTCCGCTCGAAGGCGTCGGGAGCTTTCGCATCAGCGGAATGCGCCAGCGCGGCAGCTACGCGGCGGTGATCCGCTACATCTCGAGCGACATCCCCGAGCTCGGCTCGCTGAACCTGCCGTCGGTGCTGTCCGAACTGGTGATGGAAAAGCGCGGGCTGATTCTGCTGGTCGGCTCCACCGGCGCCGGCAAGAGCACGACGCTCGCGTCGATGATCGACCACCGCAACGAGAACTCGATCGGCCACGTGCTGACGATCGAGGACCCGATCGAATACATCTTCAGGAACAAGAAGTCGGTGATCAACCAGCGCGAGGTCGGCACCGACACCGAGTCGCTGCACACCGCGCTGCGCAATGCGCTGCGCCAGGCGCCGGACGTGATCCTGATCGGCGAAATCCGCGACCGCGAGACCATGTCGGCGGCGATCGCATACGCGCAGTCGGGCCACCTGTGCATGGCGACGATGCACGCGAACAACAGCTACCAGGCGCTGAATCGCATCCTGAACTTCTACCCGGCCGAGGTGCGCCCGACGATGCTCGGCGACCTCGGCGCGGCCTTGCGCGCGATCGTGTCGCAGCGGCTGTTGCGCACCCTCGCCGGCAAGCGGGTGCCGGCCGCCGAGGTCATGCTCAACACCAAGCTCGTGTCCGAACTGATCGAACAGGGCGACTTCTCCGGCGTGAAGGAGGCGATGGAAAATTCGATCGCCGAGGGCTCGCAGACCTTCGAGGAAGACATCGCGCGGCTGATCCGCGCCGGCACGGTCGAGCGCAAGGAAGGGCTGGCGCACGCGGACTCGGCGTCGAACCTGATCTGGCGCCTGCAGAACGACGAGACGCGCGGCGTGCGCGCGCAGGAGGCCGACGAAGAGCCGGCCAGCGAGGAGCCGTCGTTCACCGAAATCACGCTCGACGTGGTGCGGCCGACCGGCTTCGGCAATACGGGTTTCGGTCGCACCGGGTTCGGTCAGACCGGCTTCGGCTCCGAATTCGGCCGGCCGTGAACCCGCGTCAAGCGCCGCCCCGCCGATGACCGCGACGCTGGAACTGGCCGAGCAGTTGATCGCCCGGTCCTCGGTCACGCCAGACGACGCGGGCTGCCTCGAAATCATCGCAGCGCGCCTTTCCGCGCTCGGCTTCGAATGCGAGCGCGTCGACGGCGGACCCTCGCAGCAGCGGGTTTCCAACCTGTGGGCAAAATTCGAAGGAAATCGACCTAAAGCCGGCTCCGATCCTTTGCATGCAGCTATCAAAACAATAGTATTCGCCGGCCACACCGACGTCGTGCCGACCGGGCCGCTGGCGGAATGGCACAGCGATCCGTTCACCCCGACCCGGCGCGATGGGCGCCTGTACGGGCGCGGCGCGGCCGACATGAAGACCTCGCTCGCGGCGATGGTGGTCGCGGTCGAGGAGTTCCTCACCGCGCACCCCAAGCCCCTGCTCTCGATCGCATTCCTGCTGACCAGCGACGAGGAGGGCCCGGCGGTGGATGGCACCGTGGCGGTCTGCGAGCGGCTGCGCGCGCGCGGCGAGCGGCTGGACTGGTGCATCGTCGGCGAGCCGACGTCGGTCACGCGCACCGGCGACATGATCAAGAACGGCCGGCGCGGCACGATGAGCGCTCGCCTCACCGTGCACGGCGTGCAGGGCCACATCGCGTACCCGCAGCTCGCGCGCAATCCGATCCACGAACTGGCGCCGGCGCTGGCCGAACTGGTCGCTGTGCAATGGGACCGCGGCAACGCGTTCTTCCAGCCGACCAGCTGGCAGGTCAGCAACATCCACGGCGGCACCGGCGCGAGCAACGTGATTCCGGGCAGCGTGGTGGTCGACTTCAACTTCCGCTTCTCGACCGAATCGACGCCCGAGGGGCTGCAGCAGCGGGTACGGGCGCTGCTCGATCGCCACGCACTGCAGTACGAACTGCAGTGGACCGTCGGCGGCCTGCCGTTCCTCACCGCGCCCGGCCCGCTGGTCGACGCGGTGCGCAGCGCGATCCGTGCCGAGTGCGGGATCGAGTCGGAACTGTCGACCAGCGGCGGCACCAGCGACGGCCGCTTCATCGCGCAAGTCTGCCCCGAGGTGATCGAGCTCGGGCCGCCGAACGCGAGCATCCACAAGATCGACGAATGCATCGCGCTCGTCGACATCGAACCACTGAAGAACATCTACCGCCGCGTGCTGGAAAACCTCGCGGCGAAATCGCTCCCCTGACCCGCTCCCTCTCCCCTCGGGGAGAGGGCTGGGGTGAGGACAAGCACCCTGCCCCGCTTCACGCCCATGACGCTTTCCGACCTCGTCACCGACATCGCGCGCCAGCTCACCGAGGCCGGCGCCTGCTTCGGCCATGGCACCGGCAACGCGCACGACGAGGCCGCGTGGCTGGTGCTGCATGCGCTCGGCCTGCCGCTCGATACCGATCTGCACGACGCGCAGGCAAACCAGGCCATTACGCTCGCCGATCGTTCGGCGGTGGCAACCCTCCTTGAGGCGCGCATCACCACGCGCCAGCCACTGGCCTACCTGACGCACGAAGCCTGGCTGCAAGGCGTGCCGTTCTACGTCGACGAGCGCACCATCGTGCCGCGCAGCCTGATCGCCGAAGTGATTGCCGCGGGCAGCATCGACCCGTGGCTGCCTTCCGGCCCCGCGCCGCGGGTGCTCGACCTGTGCACCGGAGGCGGCAGCCTGGCAGTGCTGGCGGCGCTCGCCTGGCCCGCGGCCAGGGTGGACGCATCCGACATCTCGGCCGATGCGCTGGCGGTCGCGCGCATCAACGTCGATCGCCACGGTCTGCAGCGGCGCATCACCCTGCTCTCCGGCGATGGCCTCGCCGGCAGCGCCGGCCGGTACGACCTGATCCTGTGCAACCCGCCCTACGTCAACGCCGCCAGCATGGCGGCGCTGCCTGCCGAATACCGCTCGGAACCCGCGATCGCGCTGGCCGGCGGTGCCGACGGCATGGACTTCGTTCGCCGGTTGCTGCGGGATGCGCCGATGCACATGAACGACCAGGCCGCGCTGGTGCTGGAGATCGGCCACGAGCGCGCGCATTTCGAGGCTGCGTTCCCGCGGCTTGAAGCGCTATGGCTGGACACCAGCGCCGGCATTGACCAGGTGCTGCTGCTGACGCGCGACGCGCTGGCCGGCGCTAACAGGCGAGCGGGCCCCGAATGATCACGCTGCGCAACGTCACGCTGCGCCGCGGCGCCCGGGTGCTGCTTGAGGACGCCTCGGCCACGATCAACCCGGGCGAGAAGGTCGGTCTGGTCGGCAAGAACGGCGCCGGCAAGTCGTCGCTGTTCGCGCTGCTTGCCGGCGACCTGCACGAGGACGGCGGCGACTGCGCGGTGCCGCCGCACTGGCGCATCGCGCAGGTCGCGCAGCAGATGCCGGAGGCGGAGCAAACCGCGACCGACTTCGTGCAGGACGGCGACACGCGCCTCGTCGAGCTGCGCGCGCTGCTTCGCCAAGCCGAGGCCGGCGGCGACGGCATGCGGCTCGCGCAGTTGCACAGCGACCTCGCCGATGCCGGCGCGCACGACGCCAGGGCGCGCGCGCAGGCGCTGATCCTGGGCCTGGGGTTCGACGTGACAGAGCTGGAGCACCCGGTGAATCGCTTTTCCGGCGGCTGGCGCATGCGGCTTGCACTCGCGCGCGCGCTGATGAGCCAGAGCGACCTGCTGCTGCTCGACGAGCCGACGAACCACCTGGACCTCGATGCGCTGGTCTGGCTCGAAGGCTGGCTCAAGCGCTACGACGGCACGCTGGTCGTGATCAGCCACGATCGCGAGTTCCTCGACGCGGTGACCGGAGTCACGCTGCAGATCGAGCACGGCCGGCTCGCGCGCTACGGCGGCAACTACAGCCAGTTCGAGGAACTGCACGCGCAGCAGCTCGTGCTGCAGCAGGCAGTGTACGAACGCCAGCAGCAGCGTATCGCGCATCTGCAGAAGTTCATCGACCGCTTCAAGGCGAAGGCGACCAAGGCGCGCCAGGCGCAAAGCCGGGTGAAGGCGCTGGAGCGGATGGAGCGCATCGCGCCGGTGCTCGCCAGCGCCGACTTCACGTTCGAGTTCAGGGAGCCGATCGGTCTGCCGAACCCCATGCTCGCGATCAAAGATGCGGTGTTCGGTTACCGCGGCAGCATCGACGCTGCGACTGGCGCCGACGCCGGCAACCACGGCGACGACGACGGCAATGATGGCGTCACCGCCCACGGCGCCGATACCGTCGTGCTGCGCGGCGTGAACCGCTCGGTGCTCGCGGGCCAGCGCATCGGCATCCTCGGCGCGAACGGCCAAGGGAAATCGACGCTGGTGAAGACGATCGCGCACGAACTGCACCCACTGGCCGGCAAGCTGACCGAGGGCAAGGGGCTCGCGATCGGCTACTTCGCGCAGCAGGAACTCGACGTGCTGCGCGAAGGCGATACCGCGCTGGAACACATGACGCGGCTCGCGCGCGACATGGCGGCTGCTCCGGGAGCGGCCGTGCGCCAGCAGGACCTGCGCAACTTCCTCGGCAGCTTCAATTTCGGCGCCGACCTGCTCGCGCAGCCGGTCGGCACGATGAGCGGCGGCGAGAAAGCGCGGCTCGTGCTGGCGATGATCGTCTGGCAGCGGCCGAACCTGCTGTTGCTCGACGAGCCGACGAACCACCTGGATCTGGCGACGCGCGAGGCGCTGGCCGTCGCGCTCAACGAGTTCGAAGGCACGGTGATGCTGGTCAGCCATGACCGGGCGCTGCTGCGCGCGGTCTGCGACGAATTCTGGCTGGTCGCGCAAGGCCAAGTGACGCCGTTCGACGGCGACCTCGACGATTACCAGCGCTGGTCGCTCGAGAATGCCCGCCGCCGCCGCGAATCAATGCACAATGACTCGCAAGCCCATACGGGTGGCTCACACCCAGCTATTGAATCGATAGCGGAGCGGACTAGCAAAGCCGAAGCGGCGCGGCAGCCGCAGACCGCCGCCGAGCAGCGCCGCGTGCAGGCGCAACGGCGCCAGCAGCGATCCGAGCAGACCAAGCCTATGAAAACGGAACTGGTCGCCTGCGAGCAGCGGATGGCGGAACTCGGCTCCGAGACCGCGCGGCTCGAAGCGCTGCTCGCGACGAATCCGGCCCCGGCGCAGATCGCCGACACCGGCCGGCGTCTGAAGGCGGCCGGCGACGAGTTGCAGGCGCTCGAAGATCGGTGGCTGGACCTTTCGCAGCAGATCGAGCAGATCGAGCACGCTTCCGGCCCCTGAACAGGGTCTGCCGAAGCAGGATGGCTTCGAAGCCGCCGACGCCCCGGGGAAGAGGCCGGTGCGCAACGACTGAACCGCTAACGCGCCCGCGGGGTTCGTCCTAGAATGAAACGGCGGGCGCCACTGCCGCACCAACATCGAAGGAGACAAGCATGGCAAGAGCCATCCCATTGCCGCAGGACGAGCTTCAGCGGCGCCGTCGATTCTTGCGCCAGGCCGGAGTGCTCGGTGCGATGTCCGCGTTGGGTGGCAGCGCGCTGTCGGCATTTGCGGCCGACCCCGCGACGGTCATGCTGCCGTTTGGCAACGGCCTGCGGGAAATGGCCACATTCCCGCAGAAGCGCCCGCTCATTCTGCTGACCAGCCGCCCGCCGCAGCTCGAGACGCCTTTCAACGTCTTCAACGAAAGCATACTGACCCCCAACGATGCATTCTTCGTGCGTTACCACTGGAGCGGGATACCGACTTCGATCGACCCCCAAACCTATCGCCTGCGCATCGGCGGCAACGTGAATACCCCGCTCGAGTTGTCGCTCGATGACGTGAAGCGCGTGGCCGGCCAGGCTCAGCTTATTGCCGTCACCCAATGCTCCGGCAACAGTCGGGGCTTCTCGAACCCGCGCGTAGCCGGCGGCCAATCGGGCAATGGCGCGATGGGCAACGCGCGCTGGAGCGGCGTCACCCTCAAATCGGTGCTCGATAAGGCCGGTGTCAAGGCCGGCAGCGTGCAGGTCAGTTTCAATGGCCTGGATCACCCACCCGTGGGCAACGGACCGGACTTCATCAAGGCGCTGGATATCGACCACGCGCTCGATGGCGAAGTGATGCTGGCCTGGCAGATGAACGATGCCGATCTGCCGATGCTGAACGGCTACCCGTTGCGGCTCATCGTGCCGGGCTATTACGGCACCTACTGGGTCAAGAACCTGTCCGACATCAACGTGCTGGACAAGCCGTTTTCGGGGTTTTGGATGAACACGGCATACCGGATTCCGGACAATGCATGCGCCTGCACCGCGCCCGGTGTGGCAACCAAGATGACGCCGATCAATCGCTACAACGTGCGCTCCTTCATCACCAATCTGAGCGACGGCGCGACGGTTCAGGCCGGCCGCGCGAACCGGCTGCGCGGCATTGCCTTCGACGGCGGTTATGGCATTACCGGCGTCGAGGTCTCGTCCGACGGCGGCCAGAACTGGCAGTCGGCCAGGCTGGGGCAAGACCTTGGCAAATACTCGTTCCGCGAATGGACTTCGAGCTTCACGCCGCCGCGCCCGGGAAGCTATGAACTGAAGGTGCGGGCGACCAACCGCATCGGGCAGAGCCAGCCCATGGAGGCCTTATGGAATCCAGCCGGCTACATGCGCAACGTCGTTGAAACCACGCGCGTCACCGCAGCCTAAGGAGAGCGAGATGCCATTGCGCCATCATTCAGTCAGTGGCGGGCCCCGACTTGGGCGCCTTTTGCGCCTGCTTGCGGTTGTGGGCCTGGTCGGGGTTTCGTCGGCGGCATTTGCGCTCAGCATTGAATTGCCGCAGGAAACCGCAACGCTTCGCAGCAGCACCCTGCCCGGCTATCAACTGGCCCAGCAGCACTGCCTGATCTGCCATTCCGCGCAATACCCGGCCACGCAACCGCCGGGCGAGCCGCACAGCTTCTGGGAAGCGGAGGTCAAGAAAATGAAGACGACCTACGGCGCCCAGTTTCCCGATCAGGACATCCCCGCGATCGCCGACTACCTGACCAAAACCTACGGCGCCGAAGCCGGAAAGTAGCTGGCATCGAGTTGCCGGCGCTCGACGGTCAGCGGCTGGACCTTTCGCAACAGTTTGCGCAGATCGACCTTCGCCACGAGGTGTGACGGGGACTGTGACTCGCGCGTTTTCGCTCGGCCAGTGACTGAAGGTCAGGTCACGCTCGGCGTCCGTCTGCCGCAGCGCAGCAAGCACTTGGCGGCCGATCACGTCCGGGCTCACCTCGTCGCACGGAGCTGAACGACGCTCGGTTTCGCGCTTCAAGTCAGAACAGGTCGAGCACATCGAGCAACGGTTCGAGGCGTGACGCTGCCGCCGCAGCAGCCGGGATCAACTCGTCCTTTCCGCCGGCCGGCACCGGATCGCCGGCGCAGACCCCTTCTGCCCGTTCATCCAGAAATTGCGTTTCGAGCCACTTGAATCCGCGCGAGCCGCTCCTAAATCCTCGCTGGAAGTGCCTCGTGCCTCTTCGGTGCTTCCATCATCTTCAACCGTATGGAGGTTTCGCCATGTATCGATCCTTGTTTCCGCGCGACCTGTTCGCCGAGGTGGATCGCCTGCAACGCGAAATGCAGCAGGCTTTCGATCTGTCTCCAAGCATCCGAGGGCTGGGCCGGGGCGGTTTCCCGGCCTTGAACGTCGGCGGCACGCCGCAAACCGTGGAGATTTACGCCTTCGCGCCGGGCATCGACCCGGCCACGCTGGATATCCAGCTAGACCGCGGCCTGCTGACCATTTCCGGCGAGCGACCCTCGGCGCTGCCCGACGATGCGTCTGCGACCGTCCATATCAACGAGCGCTTCGCAGGCAGCTTCCGCCGCATGCTGACGCTGCCCGAAGATGCTGATCCGGACGCGATCAAGGCCGACTACCGTGACGGCATCGTCCACATCACCGTCCAGCGGCGCGCCTCGTCCCAGCCACGCCGCATCACCATCCAATGAGCAAAGGAGAGCGAGATGAACGAAATCGATACAGCCGTTGCGCGCGCGCCCTCCAAGAGCGCTCCCCAAAGCCCGGCGGACTATGTCGAAGCCGCACTGACCCCTCCAGTGGACGTCGTCGAGGACGGCAGCGGCATCACGCTCTATGCCGACCTGCCCGGCGTGCCCAAGGACAACCTGCACGTGCGCGTGGAGTCCGACACGCTAACGATAGAGGCCGAGTCGGGCCTGAGCGTGCCTGAAGGGCTCCAGTCCAGCCATACGGAGGTCGCCCTGGCCCGCTTCCGCCGCGTCTTCACGCTGAGCAAGGAACTGGACACCGAAAAGGTGTCAGCCGAGTTCAAGCACGGCGTGCTGAAGTTGCATATCCCGAAGGTGGAACAGGCCAAGCCGCGACGCATCGAGGTCAAGACGGGTTAGCGCCAGCCAATGCACGCCTTCCCCGGCCAGCCTGGCCCGGGGAAAGCGTGGTGTGCATCGAATATGGCCACTGCCTGCAGGTTGACAGCTTGTCGGCCGTTGGATCGGCGTTTGAGCGCCACGCAACGACAGGAGCATCGCGGCGGGCGCTCTGTCCCTGCCTTCAATGAATCGCCGCCGCCCCGATGGTCGCCCACAAATCCACTTTCGCTTTCGCCAGAACGCGTAACCGATCGCGCACATCCCTAGAGCGGTGCCGGTTGCTCCCGAGGGAGATTCGGCCCTTGAACTCGTCCTTCTCGAAGAGATCGGCGTGACCGAAAACGCGGGCGCCGGCCCTTTGGACTTTGATCGCGATGGAGACGCCGCGGTAGATGACCGCGTCTGAGGAGGTTGACTGCATCTTTCACCTCCATCCCGTCGCTCGACGCGCATTGATTGCCGCAGTTAGCTTCTCTTTCCACCAAGGTGCGCATGCGGGCTGCGTTGAAGGTACGTCTGCGGCAGGGGGCGAAAACTTCGCCAGTTCTTCCCGGCCTTTTTCCGTAATCGCGAGCACCTGGGCCGCATCAGCCGTGCCCGAAAACGTCAGCGGATTTGCCGGTGCCGGCGTAAGCGCGATCACCAGACCCGCAGCGCGCAGAAGCTTGACCTTGTCGATCTCCTCTGGAGTATGGACGGTGACCGGCAATGACGAGCCGGCAAGCTGTCTTAGCATGTCCATGGCCATTTTGGGATCCTCCTTTCACGGTGACCAAAGATTGCGAAAGAAAAATAGCCGCTAGAAATCGGACATCAAGAAGCTAGAAACGGTTCGACAAAAATGTAGCGTTTTGTTGCGATGCTCATCCGCCAAGGACTTGAGCGTGAAACCATAGGCCCGCACGACCTTCCGAGCGGCTGTAAAACTGCGTCGCGCTTGAGCGCAATCATGTGTAATGCATAGGCGATGCGCTCCAGGGCCGCGTCCGCCAGCATAGGTCCGCCCGCTGGTTGGCCGCGCGGGGCCTGGTGACGCCGTTCGGCGGCGACCTCGGCGACTAGCAACGCTGGCCGCTCGGAAGCGCCGGGTGCCTGAAGGCGGGCGGCGACGAGTGGCAGGCGCCCTGGGATCGGCGACTGGACCTATCGCGGCAGGTCGAGCAGATCGAGCGACGGTCCGAGGCGGGATCCGGATCCGTTGAAGAGCCTGGCGGGTCACTTGAAACCTTCCGGTTCGCGCCGGAGAATGGAGTCGATGAACGTCTTGGCGCGGCCTTGCCGGCCGCTGTCTCCCCCGCTCCCGCCCGCGCGCATCCGCCATGCCGAATCGAGATGACCCGCACGGCTGGGTCTGGTCGCAGGCCTGGAGCCTGATGGAGCAGGCCGAGCGGCTGCAGCGCCAGTTCTTTCGGCTGAGCACCCAGGCCCGGCCCGCATGGGAGCCACCGGTCGACCTGTTCGAGGACGAGCGCGAGATCGTGATCGTGGTCGCGATGCCGGGCGTGCCACCGGACAGCGTCCAGGTCGTCAGCGAGCCCGACGCGCTGGTCGTGCGCGGCACGCGGCCATTGCCGCTGGCCGGCGGCAAGCACCGGCTGCGCCAGCTCGAGATTCCCTACGGCGCGTTCGAGCGTCGCATCGTGCTGCCGGCGGAACGCTTCGAGGTCGGTCCGCCCGAGCTGTCGCAAGGCTGCCTCGTGTTGAAGGTTCGCAAGCTGGGCGTGGGGCGATGATGGAAGAGTCCGCCCGTGCAGTACCCGACGTTCCTGCGGCCGCCGCTGCGCCGGCCGCAGCGTCGACTGCGGCCGATGCCGCGCCGGCGCGGCCGCTGCCCGACGATGCGCTGATCATCCTGCCGGTGCGCGGCGTCGTGATGTTTCCCGGAACGGTGTTTCCGCTGACGGCCGGCCGCGAGCGCTCGCGCGCCGCGGTTCAGGAAGCGGTGCGCATGGAGCGGCCGATCGGCGTGCTGCTGCAGCGAGATTCCGAGGTCGAAGAGCCCGGGCCTGACGACCTGCACTGGATCGGTACCAGCGCGGCCGTACTGCGCTATATCACCACGCCCGACGGCACGCATCACGTCGTCGCGCGCGGCCTGCGGCGGTTCCGGGTGCTGCAGTTCCTGGACGGCTGGCCGTTCGCGGTCGCGCAGGTGCAGTATGTCGACGATGCCGGCGAGAGCCAAGCCGAGATCGAGGGCCGTGGCCGCGCTTTGAAGGCACGCGCAATCGAGATCCTGCAGCAGCTCCCGCAGGTGCCACAGGAAGTGGCGCTGGCGCTGCAAGGCATGGAAGGCGCGGCGCAGCTCGCGGACTTCATCGCGGGCCTGATCGACATCCCGATCGAGGACAAGCAGTCGCTGCTGGAGACCTTCGACCTGAAGGCGCGGCTGGACCGGTTGCTGCAGATTCTGGCGCACCGGCTGGAGGTCCTGAAGGTTTCGCGCGAGGTCGACGAGCGCACCCGCGAGTCGATCGGCGACGTGAACCGCAAGCATCTGTTGCGCGAGCAGATGCGCACGATCCAGAAGGAGTTGGGCGAGGACGACGAAGGCGCGAACGACCTCGCCGAACTGGAGAAGGCAATCACCGACGCGCACATGCCCGAAGAGGTCGACAAGGCCGCGCGCAAGGAATTGAAGCGCCTGCAGCGCATGCCCGACGGGGCCGGCGAATCGTCGATGGTGCGCAGCTACCTGGATTGGCTGGTCGAGCTGCCGTGGAGCAATGATGCCGGCGCGCCCGTCGACATCAACGAAGCGCGCCGCATCCTCGACGCAGACCACTTCGGGCTGGAGAAGATCAAGAAGCGCATCCTCGAATACCTCGCAGTGCGCAAACTGAACCCGACGGGGCGCAGCCCGATCCTGTGCTTCGTGGGCCCGCCAGGGGTCGGCAAGACCTCGCTCGGCCAGAGCATCGCGCGCGCGACCGGGCGCGTGTTCGCGCGCGTGAGCCTGGGCGGCGTGCACGACGAGGCCGAGATCCGCGGCCACCGGCGCACCTACATCGGTTCGCTGCCGGGCAACATCATCCAGGCGCTGCGCAAGGCCGGCACGCGCAACTGCCTGATGATGCTCGACGAGGTCGACAAACTCGGCGCCGGCGGCTTCCACGGCGATCCGGCATCGGCGTTGCTCGAGGTGCTCGACCCGGAGCAGAACAACAGCTTCCGCGACAACTACCTGGCCGTGCCGTACGACCTGTCGCACGTGATGTTCATCTGCACGGCCAACGTGCTCGACACCGTCCCGGGGCCGCTGCGCGACCGGATGGAGGTGATCCCGCTGCCCGGCTACACCGCGCAGGAAAAGCGGCAGATCGCGCGCCGCTACCTCGTGCCGCGCCAGCTCGCCGCGGCCGGGCTGAATGCCGAACAGTGCGAGATCGACGACGCGGCGCTCGCGGCGATCATCGACCGCTACACGCGCGAGGCCGGCGTGCGCAACCTGGAGCGCGAGATCGGCCGCGTGGTGCGGCATGTCGCGGTGCGCATCGCCGAGGGCAGCGAGCAGCGCGAGTCCGTCGGCGAGGGCGACCTACAGGCGATCCTCGGCGCCCAGCCGTTCGAGTTCGAGGTCGCGATGCGCACCGACATCCCCGGCGTGGCCACGGGTCTCGCCTGGACGCCGGTCGGCGGCGACATCCTGTTCATCGAGGCGGCGCGCATGCCGGGCAGCGGCCGCCTGATCCTGACCGGGCAGCTCGGCGACGTGATGAAGGAGAGCGCGCAGGCGGCGCTGTCGCTGGTGAAGGCGCGCGCTGAAGCGTTGGGCATCGCGCCCGAGTCGTTCGAGAAGTCCGACATCCACGTCCACGTGCCGGCCGGCGCGACACCGAAAGACGGGCCGAGCGCGGGCGTCGCGATGTTCGTCGCGCTGACCTCGCTGCTGACCGGCCGCCCGGTGCACAGCGACGTCGCGATGACCGGCGAGATCAGCCTGCGCGGCCTGGTGCTGCCGATCGGCGGCGTCAAGGAGAAGGTGCTGGCCGCGCAGCGTGCCGGCATCCGCACGGTGCTGCTGCCGGCGCGCAACCGCCGCGACCTGGACGACATTCCGGCCGATGCGCGGGCGCAGCTTCAGTTCATCTGGCTGGAGCAGGTGGACGATGCGATCGCCGCCGCGCTGCGGCCGGCTGCGGCATCCACCGCGTGAGCGCATGAATTCTGGTAGGACCTGCGGGGATCGAACCCACGACAAACGGATTAAAAGTCCAAAAAACGGGATTTTTGCGGACCTTCGCGAACTGTCACCAGAATTCAGAGTTACCTTTAAGTGATTGATTTAGCTATGTATTAGTCACTTTTGAAATTCGCTTTAGTCCGTTGGCGTACAATTCCATCCGCGCCAAAACTGTCACCAGACTGTCACCAGACGGCAAACGGACTAAGGACGATGAACACGAAAACCACCCCCGGCCAGGTCATCAACGGGCTGCCCCCCGGCAAGTTTGCGAACCTCGGGAAAGTCATCCCGAGCGGGTCGCTCGAAGCCCGCCGGCTGGCAACTGACGCGGTAGTCTTCTACTGGCGGGTCACCATCGGCGGCCGAACTGTTCGCGTTGCCATCGGGAACTATGACCCCAGCGCGGCGCCGAAGAGCCTGCAGCCGACCGCCAAGGGCTACTCGGTCCACGCGGCCAACCGCGCCGCCGAAGGACTGGCGCAGAAGCACCACGCGAACCGGGACGCTGGCGGCTACCCCGCCCTGGTCGCAGCCGAAGACGAAGCCCGGCGCAAGGCCACCGCCGCGAAGGTCGAGGCGGAACGGTACACCCTCGACCGCCTGCTAGATCACTACTGCGACCACCTGGAAACGCTGGGCCGCGTCGCGCACAAGGACGCGCGCAGCATCTTCAAGCGGCACGTCAAGGAGCCATGGCCCGAGGTCGCAGCCCTGCCGGCGAATCAGGTGACGGGCGAGCAGATCGCGGACATGATGCGCCGCGCGCTGGAACTGGGCAAAGGCCGCACCGCGAACAAGCTGCGCAGCTACGTGCGCGCTGCCTATCAAACCGCGCGGGCTGCACGCTCGAAACCCAGCATCCCCCTGCACTTCAAGGGCTACGGCGTCACGCACAATCCCGCGGCTGACACTGAACCCGACGAAAGCCAAAACAAAGCCGACAAGCGACCACTGAGCGCCGCCGAGCTGCGCACCTACTGGCACGCGATCAAGGCCGCGCCGGGGTTCCGTGGCGCCGTGCTGCGCCTGCACCTGCTGACAGGCGGGCAGCGCATCGAACAGCTTGTAAACCTGCTGACCGCCGATATCACCGTCATCAACGAGACGCAGTACTCGGCGATGACGCTGCACGATGGCAAGGGGCGGCCCGGCAAGGCGCCACGTCCGCATACCGTGCCGCTGACCCCGCGCGCCGCTGCCGCGCTGCTCGAATGCAAGCCCCGCGGCAAGTTCGCCCTGTCAACGGACGGAGAGACGCACCTGTCGGCGATCACTATGAGCGCGTGGGCCGTGGAGGCCGCAGCCGATATCCCCGAATTCCAAACGAAGCGCATCCGCTCGGGAGTTGAAACGCTACTCGCCAGCATGGGCGTGCCGTCAGAGATTCGCGGCCGGCTGCAGTCCCATGGCATCGGCGGGGTACAGGCCCGCCATTACGACGGCCACGATTACATGCGCGAGAAACGCGACGCGCTGGACAAGCTGGAACGGGCGCTGACCGCGAAAGGCGCGCCGTAGGCGTTGAAGCCTCCCGGTCAACTTCCAGCCCCTGGCAGCAAAACGATACTTTCACTCGCAGCGTTAATGCGGGTGAAAGTATCGTTTTTGCTTTATTACGGCGAGTATAGGTAGCGCACCGCGGAAGTTTAACGGTAGAGATTTTTAATCGACGGGCTGTGATACTCCGGGCATGTTCGCCACCTTACGAGGATGTAGGCAATGCCCTTTAATCTGATCCGCCTCCCCGAGGTTATCCGCCGCACCTGCAAAGGCCGCACGTCGGTATACGACGACATGACGGCCGGCATCTTCCCGAAACCCGTCAAGGTCGGCCGGCGCGCGGTCGCATGGCCCGATCATGAGGTTGATGCCCTGATCGCCGCCCGAGTGAGCGGCGCCAGTGAAAACCAGCTCCGCACACTGGTGCAGCGACTCGCCGCCGACCGCGCGGCACTGGCATGCGCCTAGTCCGGGATGCGTTCCAGGTGCCCGAAGATGCTTGCGGCGTCCCTGAGCCCATCGGCGGCCGACATGAACGCGCTGTCCGAGATGCCGTGTTCGCGGCGGTAGAACGCGATGCACTCGTCGAGAACCTGCTGCGGCTGCGACGACTTTCCGTGCGACTTGGCAAAGCGCCCGAGCACGCTGGAGCACATCTGCTGCACCGCGGCAAGCATCAATGCGGCGTGACTGTGAGACTGCGCCAGGGTTTGGCTCAGTGCGGTGATTTCGTTGTGAGTGACAGGCATGGCGTTCCCTCTTTCAGTTTATTGCCGATCAAATTTGAACGGCGGCGCAGTGTGCGAGATGAAACGCAATAAGGCAAGCCGCTAAACGCATATCCCCGACGTTTCTAAAGGTTTTTGCAATTGCTTAATTCGCAATTGCTTAATTAACCGCCAATTCAATTCGCATTTGCATAATGAACACGACCCTCGAAGATGTCTGCGCGGTCATTGGCTTCACGGCTACGCAGACCCTGATCGACCACTATGGCGGCGATCGGCTCTACGTCCCGCTGCACGCTCGTGAAGATCACCCGCTGGCGCAGTTGATCGGTCTGCCTGCGATGCGGCGGCTGATCGAAAACTGGGGCGCGGAATCCCTATTCGTGCCGGCCGGCTGCTCATTCGAGCGCGATCGGCGCAACGCGGCGATTCGCGCCGAGCTACTCGCCGGTAGCAGCCCGGAAAGCGTCGCCGAGCGCCACGGGCTGACACCGCGACGCGTCCGGCAGTTGCGCGCGCGGCTGATCAGAAAAAAAGCCGCCGGCATCGCTGCCGGCGGCTGAGGATCACGCAAAAAGAGAAACGAACCACAGCGGGTCACGACACCCGCATCCACAAGCTTAACCGCGCGCCGGCATGCAGTCTATGGCGCGCGATTTCCGCACCGAGAGAAAACGCAATGCATTGGACCATATCTCGCGACCTGAGCGGTCGGTCGAAGCTCGAACACTCCGGCACCTGGGCTGACATCGTGGCGCTGGTCACCAGCCCCCGCGAGTACCCCGAGAAAACAGCCTGCCCGCTGCTGAGTCTGTCCACCTACGGCGACGCGCGAACCGAGGCCGGCAGCCTGCGCCACGGGGCCAACGTGGTGCAGTGCTACGGCATCGAAGGCGATTACGACGCTGAGCAGGTGACCCCGAGCGAGGCCGCCGCCATGCTGTCCGCGGCTGGCATCAAGGCCGTGATCTACACCACTGCGCGCCACACCCGCGATCGGCCGCGGTGGCGCATCCTGGCGCCGCTGTCGCAGCCGTGCGCGCCGGCCGGGCGTGCGCACTGGGTCGGCGTGCTGAACGCGGCGCTCGGCGGCATCCTGGCGCCGGAATCGTTCACGCTGTCGCAGTCGTTCTACATCGGCAAGGTGACCGGCGCGCCCTATGAGTGCCATGTTGTAGAGGGTCAGCCGATCGATGCCGGGCCGCACCTGTTTTTCGATCCGGTATTCCCGGCGGGCCGGGCCGATCAGACCGGGCCAGCTGCGGCGGATGCCGACGATGCGGCGCTGCTCGCGATGGCGCCGAAGATGCCGGCGCCACCGTTGGAGGTGATCGCGTCGGCGCTCGCAGCCATCCCGAACGATGGCCCGCCGGACTGGCACAGCTACAGCGCGATCATCTGGGCCGTGGCCGATGGCACCGGCAGCAGCCCCGAGGGGCGCGCGCTAGCGCTGGCCTGGTCGCAGAAAAACCCGAGCCACAACCTGCGCGAATTCGATCATCGATGGGGCCACTACCGGGAAAACTCAAGCGCGAAAGGTGGCGGCATCACGGTAGCGACGCTGCTGCACAAAGCCAAGGCGTGCGGCTGGGTTGATCCGCGCACAGCATCCAGGCGGGAAATGGCCGACGTGCAGCTAGCGCGCATGCTCGCGGCGAATCTGGCTGAGCAGCACTTTTGCTACGAGCACAACGGGGTCGGCTGGCGGAAATACTGCGGTGGCGCGTGGGCGCCCTGTCGGATGGGCGAGGAGCGCGAGGTCGCCAAAGCAGTCGGGACGTACATCCTAACCACGCTCGCGAACGACAACAGCGACAGCGACAAGACCAAGCGGCTGCTCGCACTCGCCCATCGCGCCAGCACGGTCGCCGGCGTCAACGGCACGCTGAACCTGGTGCAGTCGGATGAACGCGTGCGCATGGCGCCTGAATTGTTCGACGCCAACCCGCACCTGTTGAACTGCACCAATGGCGTGATCGACCTGCGCACCGGCGAACTGCTGCCGCACGATCCGGCGCAGCGCATGAGCAGGCAGTGCACGGTCGAGTATCGGCCCGAGGCGCCGACCACCTTGTGGTCGCAGTTCCTGCGCGATGTCAGTTGCGACGATGCCGCGTGGGTCGGGTTCCTGCAGCGCTGGTCCGGGTACATGCTCACGGGCCTGGTGCGCGAGGAGGTCCTACTGTTCGCAGTGGGCCGCGGCGCGAACGGTAAATCTGTGGTCGCGAACATCTTTCAGCGCATCATGGGCAACTATTGCGTGACCATGCCGACCGGGCTGCTCACGGTCTCGAATCGCGACGGCGAGGCCGCCACCCCTGCCCTTGCCACGCTGGCCGGCGCGCGGCTGGCACTCATGAATGAGACCGAGGCCGGCTCGAGATTCAGCGGGCAGGTAATCAAGACGCTTGCATCAACCGAGCGCATCACAGCACGCCAGTTGCACCGGGCGCCGTTCACGTTCTCGCCGTCACACAAGCCGTTCATCCGGGGCAACCACAAGCCGATCATCGCGGACTCGGACGATGGGGTTTGGCGCCGCATCCTGCTGTTGATGTTCAACCGCCAGTTTGCGCCCCACGAACGGGACAAGCACATGGAAACGAAGTTGATGCGTGAAGCGCCGGGCATCCTTGCATGGATGGTGCGCGGTGCGGTCGAGTACTACCGGAGCGGCCTAATGGTGCCTGAGTGCGTGCTGTCGGCGTCGCGCGAGTACCGCCGGGACTCTGACCTGCTGGGCCATTGGCTTGATGAGGAATGCGAGGTCGGGCCACGGTTCGATTGTCGGCAGGTCGAAGCCTTCGCCAGCTATACCGCGTGGTGCAGGTCGCAGGAGGTCCGGCCACTGTCGAAACCTGCGTTTACTCGCGCACTCGCGGAACGCGGGTTTACGGCTGGGCGTTTGTTCACTCGCGGGGATCGCGCACACACCTACCGCGGCATTCGACTTATCTGCGATTTTTTGCAGGTTGCCAATGACGCAAGTGACCTGTTCGCATGAGTCTGAAATTTTTTGCAGATTCGCGCCGTCGTTCCACGGGGCTGCGGGGCCGATGCGCCCCGGTGCGCCCCGGAGATTGACCTGTTTTCAGGTTTCCCTTACGAAGATCATTTGAAGGAAAAAAAGGGTGAAACGATCAATCTCCGGGGCGCACCGGGGCGCATGTTGAATCCGTAATTTTTCGCAGACTCGTAATTTTTCGCACGAAAGGAAACCGACCTATGAACCCTGACATACCGTTGCCGTGGCGCGCGTCCTTCGCCGCTTACACCGCCCCCGTGGTGCCCTACCCCATCGACCGCGCACGATGCCGGCAGTTCGGCATCGTGTCGCCGGTCCCCTTGTCGCTGTTCCGCGACCTGCCCGAGCCCGTCCGCGCGCACCTCATGCGCCGCATGCGCCGAGCCACCCGTTCCCCTTCCCGCAACCACTGGAGCCACTGAGCTATGAGTACCCCTCAAGAAATCTTTATCGAAATCGACAACCTGGCCCGCGCGCTGCCTGCCGAGGCCGTGCCCTTCGCCGCCGCGCTGATCGGCGTTGATGACGGACTGCACCCTGTCGCGCAGGCATTCGTCCGCCATTGCCTGGTGGGCCGCTGCCCGGCAGACGCGCCCCCGTCGATCGAAGCGCGCCACGATGCCATCGCTAGCCTGCACGTGTTGATGGGCATTGAGGGCGATGCGGCAGAGGCACAGCGTCAGGCGTGTTACCGCACCCTGGCACCGTACGCCACCGCCGCGCGCGAGGCGTCAGAGTTCCGCGACGCGGTGCACGCCACGCTGCGGGTCGGCGCGTCGCAGTACCGGCCGCCGTCTATGCACTGACCGAGCCGCGACGCTACCACCCGCGGCGCTTCGCGTGAATCTTGGTCCAATCGTCATCGAGCTGGCCGTTGTATATCTCACATGCGGCATCTTCGGTGACGTATCCACCATAGCCGTTCGTGGCATGTATCCTGATTGAGAGCACGCGATTGTCCCTTGACGGGCTATCGTAGTAGGCGCCGCGCGGATCACGAAGGCGCGGCCGGTACCACTCCATACACTGATCGGCGTCTGCAACCAGTTGGGATTTAGCGACCGGTTGCGGTACTGGTGCCGGCAATGGGTTCGCCGCGGGCACGCTTGGCTCTGCAACAGGTGTCGGCTTCACCTTGTCGGGCTTGGGCGGCGTGGGTGCCAGTGTTGCAGCCCCCGCCGCTGGCGTCGGCACCGCTAAAGGCTGTGCATCCGCACTGCACGGCTGCTGACTGAACGTGTTGCCGCACCTGTACATGGTCTGAGCATGGCAAGCGCTGGCTAGTGCGAGCATGGCGCCGAGCGCGACGCGCGATGTTTTCATGTTGCCTCCCTGTTGTTGACAGCATGATAGCCAAGGCGCCGAGCCTACTGCCCCATGTGCGCGAGCGCTGCCCAGTGTTGGCGCGTCGCCCCGTGGTGCGCTGGCCCGCACGTGCGAATTTCGACCGATCGGCGATCGAACGGGGACCCTGCAAGCATCCCAAAGCGCGAGGGGGCAAAGAGGCCCGACCGACACGCAACTTCAAACTTCGAAACTTGATACGCGTACTTGGTATTGAGTAATACCGACAACACTAGGTAAGCATATCAATTTGCCCGGCAACCGCGGCGCGGAAATTCGCCGTGTGGCTGCCGAAGGCCCCCAAAGGCACCATCGCGGTATGGAGTCTTTGCAATCGCCACAAACCCGCCCCGGACTGCTTCGCGCCGCCGCGGCTGCGCGCCTGGCCGGCATAGGACGCGAGGCATTCGTTAACGGCTGCCGCTCGGGCAGCATCCCCGTCGAATTGATCGAGATCGGACCGCGGCGCCTGCGCTATGTCCGCGTCCCCGAACTCGCCAACTGGCTGCGCGGCAAGGCTGCCGACCTCAACCTGTTCGTCTGATAACCCGCCTTTCAACCCTGGAGCAAACCACCATGGCCCAAACCCCTGCGCAACTGCTGTTCGCCACGTATTTCGAAGGCGAGCAGCTCACGCTTGCCATCAACAGCCAGCCCTATACCCCGCAGATCGTCGGGAAACTCAAGTTGTTCGAGGAATCCGGTATCAGCACGACCAAGGCCATGATCGAACTGAACAACAACCGGCTCGACCTGATCCCGTCGCGCCCTCGCGGCTCGCCCGGCGCGATCTACAACAAGGCCCAGCGATCGCTTGTGGAAGTGCCGACCGCGCACCTGATTACGCGCGACACGATCCTTGCCGATACCATCCAAGACATGCGTGCGTTCGGGACCACCGAACTGCAAGACATCGAAACGCATCGCAACACGCGCCTTGCAGGCATGCGTGCGAATCTCGATGCGACGCTCGAATACATCAACGTCGGCGCGATCAAGGGCAAGGTGCTGAGCGCCGACGGCGACGTGATCCTTGACGTGAACGCGGCGTTCAACCAAAGCCAGCCGACGCAAAACCTGGCCCTCGACACCTCGACCACGGTGGTTGCGAACCAAATTATTGCCGCGGTCCGCAAGTCCGAAGACGGCAGCCAGGCGCCCGGTGTCGCCACCGGCTACGCAGCGCTCGCCGCCCCGGACGTTATGGACAAGCTGCGCGCGCATCCGAGCGTGGCGCAATCGTTCCTGAATTGGTCGGGCGCGCAAACGATGCTTGCCGACATTCGCCCCGGCGTACTCACGATCGGCGGGGTCACGTTCTACGAATACCGCAGCCCCGCCGGCGGCCCGGTCT
Source organism: Burkholderiaceae bacterium (assembly GCA_030123545.1). NCBI lineage: Bacteria > Pseudomonadati > Pseudomonadota > Betaproteobacteria > Burkholderiales > Burkholderiaceae > Burkholderiaceae bacterium. The sequence continues at coordinate 2,274,434 of CP126124.1, forward strand.
ATGTCGAGGATGGCACCGCGTACCTGTTGCCAATGGGCATCCCTGGGCTGTACGTCAGTCGATTCGCCCCTGCGGACTACCTGGAGGCCGCCAACACGGTCGGCTTGCCGATGTACGCCAAGGCTGTACTGGATGACTTCGGGCGCTCCATCAACATGGAGGCGCAATCGAACCCGATCAGCCTGGTGACTCGCCCGGCTGCCATCGTGAAGCTGACCGCGTAACTGATCCGGGCGGGCTGACCCCCGCCCGCACCGCCCCATGATCGACACCGAAAAGCTGGCCCGCCTGCGGCACGCGCACGATGGTCTGCATGCGCAATACATGCAGACCGCGCAGCGCGCGCAGCAAGCCGCAGCCGAGATAGGGCCACTGCTGCATGCGGTCGCTGCCGACCCCTCCAAGCCGCGCACCGCCGCGCTGCTGGCCCTACCCATTCCCGACCTGGCGGAAACACCGCGCGACGAACTGCAGGCGGCCGGCTTCGAGCTGCGCACAGTGCGCAAGCTGCACGAAGCGCACACGCGCGCCCAAACCCTGCGCAGTGAAGCCGAGGCGCTGGCCGCCGAGCTGCAGCAGTCCCGCGCACTGTTGACCCGCTTGAACAACTACGCGAAAAGGTTTGACGAATGAAAAAGCAAGGGCAGCCCATCGGCGATCAGGTTGCATCGCTGCGCCAGCAGATCGCAGGCTTGCAGACCGCGCGCCGCGCCGTACTGGATCAAAAGCGCTCGCGCGAACAGGTCACGGCCCTGTTCGATCAACTGATTGACGCGCGGCACGCGGAAGCCATTGCCGCCGCGACGCGCGAACTACTCAAGGCCGCCGCCGGGCAGCCCGTGGTGCTTGACCCCATCCTTGCCATTGCGCAAGGGTCGGATGCGGCAAAGGCCGCGATGCGAGCGCACCTTGACGCGGTGGTGCCCGAGGGTATGACCCCCGCCGCGCGCGCCGCTCGCATCGTTGAAATTGACGCTGCCCTGAACGACCTGGAAACCAAGGAAGAAGCGTTGATCTGCGAAAGCGAGTTGACCGCCTCTCCGATCATGCGCCGATCCGACGCGCGGCCCGAGATCATCCTCGCCGAACAATGAAGCGGGCGCCGAGCGCCCCCGACCATTCCTGAAAGGCTGCCCCCATGGCAACGAACAAGGACGTTGTCCTCAATGTAGGCGTCCAAACCACCGGGGCCGATAGCCTGCAGGCGCTGGCGGCCGATGTTCAAGGCGTCAGCGACGCGGCCAAAAGCGGCGCACCAGCGTTCGGCCAACTGGGCGCCGAACTCGACGCGCTGCAATCCAAGACCACCGAGCTACGCACCGCCGAGGCCGCCGCGCGCGCCGAGGTGGCGCAGCAGAAACGCGCGCTCGACGATCAGCGCGAGGCCCTGGCGCGGCTTCGCGTGGAAACCGACAGCGCCGGCAAAGCTGAGTCGGACTATCAAACCAAGGTCAAGGCGCTGCAGGTTGCCATTCTCGACAGCCGGGCCGCGCTGCGCGAGAAGCAGGCCGCACTCCAATCCGCTGCGAACAGCGCGAAGGCGAGCGCCGCCGCCGAAAGCGCCTTGACGGAAAAAATCCAACTGTCGCAAGCGGCGCTCGCGCGCCAAGCGCAGCAGTCGGGCGCGACCGCCGCCGCGTCGGCGCAACTGGCCGGCACCGTCAAGGGCCTGGGCGATCAACTGCGCGCCGTGCAGGCCGTCGCCGGCGCGGCCGTGGGCGGCACGCTGCTTGGCGGTCTCATTGGCGAGCTATCGCAGACCGCGGACGCGTTCGCGAACCTACAGGGCCGTATCAAGCTGGTCGTTGGCGATGGCCCGCTGCTGCAATCGACGTTCGCGAACGTGGCCGATATTGCCCTTGCCACCAATGCGAACCTTGAGGCGACGGGCACACTGTTTTACCGCGTGGCGCAGGCTGCGAAGTCTGCCGGTCTAAGCACTCAAGACGCGACGGCGCAGGCCCTGGCACTCACGCGGACCGTGAATCAGGCCATGGCGATCAGCGGCGCCAGCGCCGACGAAGCGCATCGGGCCGTGGTGCAGCTCACGCAAGGGCTTGCAACCGGCACGCTGCGGGCGCAGGATTTTCACAGCGTGGCCGAACAGGCGCCGGGCGTCTTGAACGCGATGGCGGCCGGGCTGGGCAAGACCTCGGGCGAGTTGAAAAAGATGGCCGATGCGGGCGAACTGACTACGCAGGTAGTCACGTCCGCCCTGCTGAGCCAGTCCGCCGCAGTCGAGGAACAATTCAGCAAGCTGCCTGCGACCGTGGGCCGTGCCGTCGCGAATCTGCGCACGTCTTGGGCCCTCTACATCGGCGAGGCGAGCAAGGCATCGGGTGTCAGCACCACCGCGGCCGCGGCGATCAACACGCTGGCGCAAAACCTCGGCACGCTCGGTGACGTGCTGTATAGCGTCGGCAAGGCGGCCGTCGCGTACAAGGCTGTCAAGCTGGCCCAGGAATTCGCAAGCATCGCCACCGCTGCCAAGGCGGCCACCGCCGAGGTGGCTGCACTGAACGCTGCGCAGGCCGGCGCCGCTGCATCCACCGCTGGCGCCGCTGCCAACATGGGCAAGTTCGCGGCGTTGCTGGGTGGCCTCAAGGTCTTCGCGCTGGTCGGCGTACTCACGAACCTAAAAGAGATCGGAACCGCCATCGGCGAAGGCGTCGCGCGCTGGGCTGGCTACGGCAAGGCCATCGATGAACTGGCCGCGTCCGATAAACGCGCCGCCGAGGCCGCGCGCGAGGCCGCGCAGGCGCACGCTGCCCAAGCGCAAGCCGCGCAGCTAGCGGCAGACAAGGCCCTTGGTCTGAGCGACGCGGCGCGCAAGCTGGTCGGCGACTTCAACACAGTCATCAAGGATGGAGGCGAGGTAACCACCGCACTCGACGGCATCCAAAAGGCAATGAAGCTGTCGGACCTGTCCGGCATCGCCAACGCTGGTGCCGCACTCGACGCGCTGCGCCAGCGCGGACAGATCACCGCGGCGCAGGTCGGCGACGCCTGGGCCGGCGCACTCAAGGGCGTTGACCTGGGCCTGTTCGCCGCGCAGGCGCAAGCCGCGTTCGATGGCAGCGAGCAAGGGGCGCGCCGGCTCGCGGCCGCCCTTGACGCTGTGGGCATTGAGTCGCTCCGCCGCGTCGGGACCAGCGTGCAGGAACTGCAGACCGGATTCTCGACGGCCAGCGCCAGCGCGATCAATGACGTTGACGCACTGGCCGCGACCCTGACCGACATGGGCGTCAAGGGCAGCGACGCGAGCCGGGCAGTCGGCGCCGCACTCGACGGCGCGCTGAGCAAAGCCAACACCGAGCGCGCTGTTCAGGCCGTGATCGATCGATTCCAGCAGCTCGGCGCGCAGGGGCTCATATCCGGCGATCAACTGGCGCAGGGGCTGCAAAAGGCGAAGGACAAACTCGACCAGATACAGCCGGGGGTCAACTCGCTGTCCGAGGCGCTGCATACGTTCGGCTTGAAGTCGCAGGCGGAATTGCAGCAGACCGCCGACACGTTCCGGGCCGCATGGGACCGGATCAGGAATTCAACGACAACACCGCTTGCCGATATGGCCCGCGCATTCGAGCAGTACAAGGCCGCGGCGATCGCGGCGAACAACGGCATCATCCCGAGCGGGCTTGCCGTCGAAGAAGAGATTTTGCGAATGAAGCTCGCAGCGCAAGACGCTGGCGCTTCGATGGGCGACGCGTTCACCGCTGCCGGGCGCGGGGTTGACGCACTGGCGGGCCGCGTCACTGTTGCGACCGGCGCCCTGGAACGCTTCAAGGGCACGTTCACCAGCACCACGGCGAACGGCGACCTTGGACAGCTGCGCGAAAAGTCGGACAAGCACGCGCTGAGCGCGGATGACCTGGCGAGCGCGCAGGCGGCATTGAAGCAGGCACGCGACAACAAGGCGCTGATTGATGCGATGGCAAAGAACAGCCCCGGCGCTGTCAGTTCCGCCGCTATCACAACGTCGCAGGCCGACGCGACCGACGCACAGCGCCTGCTCGCAATCGTTCAGGGCATGGTGCAGGTAGCCGACAAGTCCAAGGGTGGGGCTGCGGGCAGCGCCGCCACACCTGGCGCCGCGGGGGGCACTGGTGCGCGAACCGTGAACATCAACATCGGCGGGCGCAACACCCCCATCAACGTCGCGTCGCAGGCGGACAGCGATCAACTGGTGGGCCTGCTGCGCCAGCTTGAAACCGCTGCGGGTAGGGCCGCGTAGTGGTCGGTTGCCATCAACGCTAGGACTGTCACCAAACTGTCACCGACACCGGAAAGAAAAAAACATGCTATTGTTTCGATAGCATGTTTTTTAGTATTTACGCTGGTTATCTGGTAGGACCTGCGGGGATCGAACCCACGACAAACGGATTAAAAGTCCGCTGCTCTACCAACTGAGCTAAGGTCCCTGATGGCCTGGTCTGCGCGGCTTGGCCACTGCATAACGGAACCGCGGATTATAGCGACGCGCCTTACCCGCGGCGGCCGATGCGGCGCTAATGCGGCTGCGTCGCGAGGCGCTCCAGCACCCAGCCGGCCGCGCATTGTCCGAAGGTCGCGGTGACGGTGACGACCGAGCCATAGCCGTGGCAGTTCAGCGATCCGTCGCGCGCTTCGCCGTCCGCCAGCGCGCAGCTCGCGTCGGGCACGCGCACCGGCTCTCGGCTGAACACGCAGGCGACGCCGATGGCCCCGCTTTCGCGCGGCGCGCCATGGTCGCGGCGCAGGCGCCGGCGCAGTTCGGCCAGCAGCGGATCGTGGCTCACTCTGCTTAAGTCGCCGATCTCGACTTGCTGCGCCTGCCGCTTGCCGCCGGCCGCGCCGACGCTGATGAACACGGTGCCCACAGCGCGCGCCCAGGCTGCCATCGCGGTCTTCGCACGCGGCTGGTCGCAGGCGTCGATCACCGCGTCGACCTCTTGCGGCAGCAGCGCGGGCCAGTTGCCGGGTTCGACGAAGGCATCGACCGGGCGTATCACGCAATCCGGATTGATCTGGGCGATGCGATCCTGCATCGCCAGCACCTTGGCTTGGCCTAGCGTCGCGTCCGTCGCCTGGATCTGCCGGTTGATGTTCGACTCGGCCACATGGTCGAGGTCGATCAGGGTCAGCTGGCCGACGCCGCTGCGCGCCAGCGCCTCGGCCGCCCACGAGCCGACACCGCCGAGCCCGACCACTGCGACGTGCGCGGCGCGGATGCGCTCGGCGCCCACAGGGCCATAGAGCCTTGCGAGGCCGCCGAAGCGGCGCTCGTAATCGACCTCCTCGCTCATCCGCGCCTACTTGAGCCGCGCGAGCCTTTCCTTCGCGGCGCTCGCCGCTTCCGACTGCGGATACGCCTTCATCAGGTCGTTCAGCGTCTTGCGCGCGGCCTTGGTGTCTCCGAGCTCGATCTGGCAGTTCGCGATCGACAGCACCGACTCCGGCGCGCGCGCATGGCTCGGGTACTGCGACACCAGCGTGCGGAAATTCGCGATCGCGCCCTTGTAGTCGCGCACTGCGTACTGCGCATTGCCGAGCCAGAACAGCGCCGAAGGCAGGTAGCCGCTCTGCGGGTTCTGCTTGATGAACGCCGAGAATGCATCGCGCGCGCCGGTAAAGTCACCCTGCCGGAACGTCGCGAGCGCCGCCTCGTAGGCGGACTTCTCGGCCGGGGTCGCGGTGAAGGTCTTGCCGTCGACCGTGACCTGGCTCGGCTGCGTCGCCGCCTCCTGCGTCACGATGTTCTGCGTCAGCGTCTTCTGCTGCTCCTGCAGGTTCGACAGGTCTCGCGCAAGCTGCTCGTTCTGACCACGCAGCGTCGCAAGATCCTGTCGCAGCGACTCGATCTGGCTTTGCAAATCGAGCAGGCTGCGCTGCAACTGCGTCGTGTTGGCCTGGGCTGCGGTCGCGGCCTGCGTGTTCGCATCGACGCGCTGGCGCAATTCCAGGATCGCGCGCCGTGCGTCGTCGTCCTCGAACAACGCGGCATGCGCGCCAAAGGCCGGCAGCAGCGCGGCGGCCAGCGCCGCGCCGCGCAGCAGATTCAGCGCGCTCGGCCGTCTCATCGGTACGCGATGTCGGCGCGGCGGTTCTCGGCGCGCGCGGCCTCACTGGTTCCCTGCGCCTTCGGCTTTTCCTTGCCGTAGCTGATCGCCTCGAGCTGGCTCTCCTTCACGCCGAGCAGTTCCAGCGAACGGACCACCGCCTCGGCGCGCTTCTGGCCAAGCGCCAGGTTGTACTCGGCGCTGCCGCGGTCGTCGGTGTTGCCCTCGACCACCGCGTGGCGGCGCGGGTCCATCTTCAGGTAGTTCGCGTTGTTCTCGATCACGTTCTGGTATTCGGGCTTGACCACGTACTTGTCGAAGTCGAAGTAGACCGAGTGCGAACCGGCCGGGCCCTGGCCCTCGATCGTCGACGCGTTCGCCGTGACCGGCGCAACCGCGCTCTGCGCCCCTTGCGTCGACATGCTGCCCGCGTTCTGGTTCTCGACCGGTGCCTTGTTCAGCTTCACGCCCGAACTGCAGCCGGCCATCAGTGACACCATCGCAAAAGCCATCAGGAAACGTTTCAACATCTTCGTACTCCTTCTCAAAGAAAAATTCATCAGCGCTGGAACGGACCCCAGCTCGGCTCACGGATATCGCCGGCCTTGACCGCCAGCCGGGCCTTGATCTTGCCGTCCAGCGTGGTCGTCATCAGCACGTCGCGGCCTTGCTCCTGCGTCGCGTAGATGATCATTCGGCTGTTCGGCGCGAAGCTCGGATGTTCGTCGGAGGTCGTGTCGGTGATGGAGTTTACCGTTCCGCCCGCCAGGTCCATCAGCTGCAGCTTGAACGCGCCGGCCTCGCGCTGGATGTACGCGAGCCAGCGCCCATCCGCGCTGATCGCCGGCGACACGTTGTAGCTGCCCGAAAACGTGACCCGTGTCGCCCCGCCGCCGCCGCTCGGCATGCGGTAGATCTGCGGCGAACCGCCGCGGTCGCTGACGAAGTAGATGCTGCGGCCGTCGGGCGAATAGCAGGGCTCGGTATCGATGCTCGGGTTCTGCGTGAGCCGGTTCGGCGTGCCGCCGTTCGACGAGATCGTGTACAGCTGCGAGCCGCCGTCGCGACTGAGCGTGACCGCCAGCGTGCGCCCGTCCGGCGCCCAGGCCGGTGCGCTGTTCGAGCCGCGGAAATTCGCGATCAGCCTGCGCTTGCCGCTCAGGATGTCCTGCACGTAGACCACCGGCTTGCGCGACTCGAACGACACGTAGGCGAGCTGGGTGCCGTTGGGCGCCCAGGCCGGCGAGATGATCGGCTCCGGGCTCGAGAGCGCCGGCTGCGCGTTCTCGCCGTCGGCGTCGGCGACCCACAGCGTGTAGTGCGTGCCGCTCTTCGTGATGTAGGCGATGCGGGTCGAGAAGATGCCGCGGTCGCCGGTCAGCTTCTGGTAGATGAAGTCGGAGATCCGGTGCGCGGCCAGCCGCAGGTCGCCGACCGTCACGTTGTAGCTCTGGCCGCCCAGGTCCTGGCCGCGCACCACGTCCCACAGCCGGAAGCGCACGTCGTAGCGCCCGTCGGCGAGCTGCGTCACGCTGCCGGCGGCGAGCGAATCGGCGCCCTTCTGCCGCCACTGCGACAGATCGGGACGCGATGTTTCGTCGAGCGTCGCGCCCGATGCGTCGATGCTGCGGAACTGTCCGCTGCGCTCGAGGTCCGCGCGCACGATCGCGCCGATCTTCTGCGGCGACTGCGCTTCGCCGCGAAACGGTGCTATCGAGATCGGGAGTTGCGTCAGTCCGACGCCTGAGACTTCGACCCGGAACTGGGCCAGCGCCGGGGCCATCGGAACGGCCAGAAGGCTGGCCAGCACGAGCCGGCGCGTTTTCATTGTTTTGCGATTCATCTGCCGTGCTACGTCGGGCGCCGCGCGGTGCCCGATAATTGCCGCAACAGTCGCCATTATGCCCATTGCCGCTGCCTATCCCGCGGCGCAGCATGGTTTTACGAGCTCTCACCGGAGTCACAGTTTGATCCGATCGTCGATTGCGAGTCGCGCGCGCCGTTCCATGGCATGCGTCAACGCCCGCGTGGCCTGAGGCGAACGAGAGTGACAACCCCGCTGTCCGCGCCGATCGCTGGGCTCAAGCGCCTCGCGCCCTACTTCGGGCATGCGCGCGCAGCATGGCTCACTGCGGTGGTGGCGACCATCGTCGGCGCGTCGACCGAGCCGATGATTCCCGCGCTGCTGAAACCGCTGCTCGACCGCGGCTTTCAACGCGGCGCTCTGCCGCTCTGGGCGATTCCGGCGGCGCTGATGCTGCTGTTCGCGGTGCGCGGCCTGGCCGGCTACCTCGCGCAGCTCGCACTGACCAAGGTCACGAACGACGGCATGCTGCTGCTGCGGCGCCAGCTGTTCGCGCGGCTGCTCGATGCGGATCTGGCGCTGTTCTCGCGCCAGTCGGCCAGCGCGCTCTCGAACACCGTGGTCTACGAGGTGCAGACCGGCGCGCAGATGCTCGTCAATTCGCTCTCGGGCCTAGCGCGCGACTCGCTGACGCTGCTCGCGCTGCTCGCCTATCTGCTGTACCTGAACTGGAAGCTGACGCTGATCGTCGGCGTGCTGTTTCCGGCAGTCGCGTTCGTGATGCAGACGCTGTCGCGGCGGCTTTACCGCATCACCAAGGCCAGCCAGAACGCGACCGACGACCTCGCCTACGTGGTCGAGGAGAACGTGCTCGCGCACCGCGTGGTGCGGCTGCACGACGCGCAGACCGCGCAGGCCGGTCGGTTCGAGGCGCTGAGCCAGGCAATCCGGCGCCTTGCGATGAAGTCGACCGCAGCACAGGCGGCGATGACGCCGCTCACGCAGATGCTGGCCGCGGCTGCGCTGTCGGCCGTGATCACGATCGCGCTGTGGCAGAACAACACCGCCGGCGTCAGCGTCGGCAGCTTCGTCGCGTTCGTGTCGGCGATGCTGATGCTGGTCGCGCCGATCAAGCACCTGTCCGAGGTCGCGAACCCGATCACGCGCGGGCTCGCGGCGCTCGAGCGCGGGCTCGACCTGCTCGAACGCACCCCGGCCGAAGCCGACGGCAAATACCACGCCGAGCGGGTGCAGGGCCGGATCGCGTTCGAAGAGGTCAGCATGAACTACGGCGGCGCGACCCCGGCGGCGCTGAACCATGTCAGCCTGACGATCGCGCCTGGCGAAGTGGTCGCGCTGGTCGGCCCGTCGGGCGCCGGCAAGACGACACTGATCAACCTGCTGCCGCGCTTCGTGCTGCCGAGCAGCGGGCGCGTGCTGCTCGACGGCCACGACATCGCCGCATGGCGACTCGCCGACCTGCGCCGCCAGTTCGCGATGGTCAGCCAGGACGTGGTGATGCTGAACGACACGCTGGCGGCGAACGTCGCGCTCGGCCACGCGCCGGACCGCGCGCGCGTGCAGCATTGCCTGGAGGCGGCGAATCTCGCGCAGCACGTGGCCACGCTGCCGGCCGGCATCGACACGCTGGTCGGCCACAACGCGACGCAGCTTTCGGGCGGGCAGCGCCAGCGCCTCGCGATCGCGCGCGCGCTTTACAAGGACGCGCCGGTGCTGATCCTGGACGAGGCCACCTCGGCGCTCGACACCGAGTCCGAGCGTCTCGTGCAGGAAGCCACGCAGCGCCTGATGCGCGGACGCACCACGCTGATCATCGCGCACCGTCTCTCGACGATCGAGCACGCGGACCGCATCGCGGTGCTCGCCGGCGGCCAGTTGGTCGAACAGGGCACGCACGCCGAACTGGTTGCGCGCCGCGGCCTGTACGCGCGGCTGCACCGGATGGGGTTCGATGAGGCGCAGCGGACGGAGGCGGTGCTGTGAAGCGAGGATGCGCCACCGCGGCTGACTGACCTCAGTGATCGCGCCGGCTGCGTTCAGTTCGGCGCGAGGTGTAGCAGTGCCCGCGCCTCAACGACCGTCGCCGGCCGTCGCCCATACTCGGGCATGAGCGACGCGACCTGCCGAACCAAGGCCGCGTTGGACGGCGCCAGCGTGTCCTTGTCCAGTCTTACGTTATCCTCCATCCCGGTGCGGACATGGCCACCGAACTCCATCGACCAGCGGGCGACCGTCAGCGCGTCGCGCCCGATGCCGGCGCCGGTGAAGGTGGCCGACGGCGACAGGCGCCGCAACGTCTCGACATAGAATTCGAACACGCGCCGATCCACCGGCATCGCGTTCTTGATCCCCATCACGAACTGCACGTGCAGCGGCCCGACGATGCGGCCATCCCCCTCCATCTTTGCGGCCTGGAAGATCATCGACAGGTCAAAAGCCTCGACCTCCGGCTTGATACTGCGTTCCCGCATTTCGGCAGCGAGCCAATCGACCAAGTCAGGCGAATTGTCGTAGACCCGCGTCGGAAAGTTGACGCTGCCCGTGGCAAGCGACCCCATGTCGGGCCCGAGCTTCAAATGTTCGCCGCGTTCCTTGCCGGCACCGGAGCGGCCACCGGTCGAAAACTGAACGATCATGCCGGGGCAATGCTTGCGCACGCCCTCGAGAACCCGCGCGAATCGCTCGGGCGACGAAGTCGCCGAGCCGTCGTCGTTACGCACGTGAACGTGCACCAGCGTTGCCCCAGCTTCGAATGCCTCCTGGGTCGATTCAATTTGCTCGGTCGGCGTGATCGGCACCGCCGGGTTGTCGGCTTTCTTCGGCAGCGAGCCGGTGATCGCACAGGTGATGATGCAGGGGCTGGATGACATGGCGGGTTCCCTTCAGTGACGATGAGCGGCTGCCAGCGGTCCGAGACCGCAGCGCCAAGGAAGAATCTCGTAGCTCTCGTAGACTCCTTCGGCCACGTACGGATCATCGGCGACGAAGGCACGCACGGCGTCTATCGCGTCGGCATCGACCACCAGCAGCGTGCCGTTCATGTGAGCGCCGGACTCGTCGAACAACGGCCCGGCGAGAACGACTTCAATGGGATGCGGCGCCGGCTCGCGCAAGCGTCCGCGGTGCTGCGGGCGGACCCGTTCTCGCACCGCCTGCATGCCTTTCGCGTCGCGCGCCCAGACCGCGAACAGCATCAGGCACCCCGGCCCGTTGCTGGCGCCAGTACGAAGCGGTGCCGCAGCCGATAGCCGTCGGCCAGTTTCTCGTAACGCGCGACCAGCGATGATCGGACCCCGAACACGGCGTCGGAGTCGAGGTACGGATCCGGCTCGCGGAACAAATGGGTGACCAACGTGGCGTGTCCGGGTGCGCGGATCCGGAAATGCACGTGTGCCGGTCGCCAGGGGCTTGCTCCGGCTACATCCAGCAGCCGCCCGACCGGGCCGTCCGTCGGTATCGGATAGGCGGTCGGCACGATCGAACGGAAACGCACACGGCCCTGTGCGTCGGTGCGGAACACGCCGCGGGCGCGGCGCTCGGCACCGAGCTCCGGTCTTTGCACGTCGTACAGACCCTCATCGTCAGCCTGCCAGACGTCGACTTCGGCACCTGCGATCGGCCGGCCTTGCATATCGACGACCTCGATTTCGGCGAACAACGGCTCGCCCGGCGCTCCGCGCGCAATGTCGGCTCCGTCGTCGCAAAGCGGCGCGTCGTCGACGTGAAATGGCCCGAAGACCGTGGCTTCGGTGGCGCCGGCCGCATGCTTTTGGTTCATTGCGACGGTCAGCATCGATACGCCCAGCACGTCGGAAAGCAGGATGAACTCCTGGCGCTGGCCGCTGCACATGTGGCCGGTGTCGGTGAGGTAGGCAATGCCCTGCTCCCATTCAGCCTCGGTCAGCTTCACCTCGCGCACGAAGGCGTGCAGATGTTTCACCAGCGTAGCGATGATTTCGTTGACCCGCGGCTGCGACCCATGGCCGAGGCGCGCGATCACGGCCTCGGTGATGTTGTTCTCGTCGATGTTTCTCATGCTTCGATCCTCAAAGTGCGCCGCGTCGGAAACAGGCTCAAGCCCCAGCGCTCTTGGGCCCAGCCCCACAGTCCTTGCCTGAAAAAGATCGTCACGACAATCGCCAACAGACCCAACCCCAGCAGATACCAGGTGCCATAGTCGCTGAACAGCTTGTTCAGTGCGTAGAAGAGCAGAGCGCCGACGATCGGGCCTTCGATGCGGCCGATACCGCCGATCACCACGATGAAGATCGCGAACGCGCTCCAGTTCACCGAGAACGCCGCGTCCGGGCTGATGCGCAGATTACCGACGAAATACAGCGCCCCGGCCAGGCCCGCGCCAAACGCGGCGACCACATACACCGCGAGCTTCATGCGTCGGACCGCGATGCCCTGGCTCTCCGCGGCGACCTCGTTGTCGCGAATCGCCAGCAGCGCCAGCCCCTGCTTGCGACGCAGGAACAGATACACCAGTGCGATCGAAGCGACCACGCAGGCGAGTGCCATCCAGAACGTGGCATTCTCCCGCGTGGCCCGCTCGATCCCGCGCAGTGCGGTGAGGCTGGTGCCCGAACCGCCGCCGACGAAGCTCATGTTCGCGAATGAGAGACGGAACACCTCCGCGATCACCCAGGTGCCGATCGCGAAGTAGCCGCCCGACAGGCGGAACGCGACCCAGGAAACCGGCACCGCGATCGCGCCGGCCGCCAGCGCCGCGATCGGGATCGCGACGAAAGGGTTGACGCCGGCGAAGTTGCCGAGCATCAGCATCACGTAGCCGCCGAAGCCAAAGAACGCCTGCTGTCCGATCGAAATCATGCCGCCGTAGCCTGCGAGCAGGTTCCACATCATCGCAAACACGAAGTAGCAGGCAATCTCGACGAAGTCGCGCATCCAGCTGGGGCCGGCCCACCACGGCATGCTCGCCGCGATCACCACCAACGCGGCACCGACCCACAATGCCGTTTGGCTCACACGAGTGCCGCGAATGACCTGGACCGCCATGACAATTACCCTCGGGTTCTCGGAAACAGGCCCTGCGGCCGCACGACCAGCACCGCCAGGAAGATCAAGTGGCCGAACCAGATACCCCAGCCCGGATCGATGTGAAAGCCGATCTGCTGCACCACGCCAAGGATCAGCGCGCCCACGAGCGTGCCCCAGAACGAGCCCATGCCCCCCATGATCACCGCCTCGAACGCAAACAGCAGCAGCAGAGGTCCGTCGGACGGTGACACCGTCGTGCGCATCGCCTGCAACACACCCGCCAGCGCAATCACCAGAAAAGCGATACCGGTGGCCAGCGCGTAGACCTTCTTCGACTCCAATCCCATCAGCTCGGCAATCTCCTTATCGTCGGAGACGGCGCGAAACGAACGGCCCAGCGCGGTACGATCGAACAGCCATTGCAGGCCCACGGTGCAGGCCAAAGCGGCGATCAGAATCAGCAGCGGCAACGCCCCCACATTCAACGGCCCGAGCGCCAGAGACTGGGTGTTGAAACCACCTGACGGAAGCGAGCGCGGGTCGGCCGAGAAGATCTGCTGCAACGCGTTCTGGATCACGATCGACAGGCCGAAGGTGACGACCACGGAAGGCAGAGGGTCCTTGCCAAGTGTTCCGTTGAGCACATAACGCTGCAGCGCGTAGCCGAGCACGAACGCGAGCGGCAGAACAGCCAAGCCGACCAGCGTCGGGTGGGCGGCCACCGTGCCGGCGAGCGCGATCGCGCCGAACCCCGCGAGCACGATGAAGTCGCCGTGCGCGATATTGGTCAGCCTCATCACGCCGAACATCAGCGACAGCCCGAGCGCGAACAACGCGTACAGCCCACCGAGCAAGAGGCCTTGAACGAGAATGTCCAGCATGGTGCTCAAACCCCGAAGTAGGCTTGACTGATCTGCTCGCGCGTCAGTGCATTGCTGTTGCCTTCCAGCGAGACGCGGCCTTCCTGGAAGCAGTACAGGCGTTGCGAGACGCGTTGCGCCACGGTCACGTCCTGCTCCACGATGACGACGCTCATGCCCTCGGCAGTGATCGCCGGCATCGCGTTGTAGATCTCTCTGACGACGATCGGCGCCAACCCCAGCGATAGCTCGTCACACAAGAGCAGCGTCGGGTTGCTCATCAGCGCGCGGCCGATCGCGACCATCTGCTGTTGCCCGCCGGAAATCGCCGTCCCCGGATTGCGCTTCTTCTCCTCGAGAATCGGAAACATCTTGTAGAGGCGCTGCAGGTTCCACGGACCAGGCCGGCCGGCACGGTTGCCCATCAGCAGGTTCTCCTCGACCGAGAGCGAAGGAAACAGGCGCCGGCCCTCGGGCACCATCGCCAGCCCACGGCGCACGATCTGCCCCGGCGGCAGGCCGCCGATCGGCACGCCATTGAAGCGGACTCCATCGCCCTTGACCTTGACCAAGCCGGTTAACGACTTTAGAAACGTGCTCTTACCCGCTCCATTGGCGCCGATGATCGCCACCAGTTCGCCGACATCGAGCTTGAAGTCGACGCCGAACAGTGCCTGCGCGTCGCCGTAGAAGGCGGTCAGGTCGTGAGTGGAAAGCAGCGGGTTGGCGCTCATGCGTCCATCCCCATGTAGACGCGCCGCACTTCGGGGTCGTCCATCACCGAGCGCGGCTCGCCCTCCGCCAGCTTCAGACCGAAATTGATGACGAACAGCCGGTCGGCGATCGACAACAGCGCGTGCACCACATGCTCGATCCAGATCATGGTGACACCCTGTGCCTTGATGCGCCGCAGCTCGTCTACGAGCTCACGGGCTTCGTGCTCGGTCAGCCCACCGGCGATCTCGTCGAGCAGCAGCAGATTCGGCTTCGTCGCGAGCGCCCGCGCCAACTCGAGCCGTTTGCGGTTGAGCAGAGTCAGGCTGCCTGCAAGCTTGTTCGCCTGCGCCTTCAGGCCAGTCTCCTCGAGCACCTGGGCCGCCGTTTCCCACGCTGCGTCCTCTGGCTCGTTGCCCCCGAAGCAGGCGGCGGTGACGAGGTTCTCGAACACCGTCATGTGACCGAACGGCTGCGGCACCTGGTAGGAGCGGCCAATACCGGCGCGGCAACGCTGGTGCGGCGCCAATGCAGTGACGTCTCGCCCGTCATACTCGACGCGGCCGGCGTCGACGCGCACGTCGCCGCTGATCAGGTTGAACAGCGTCGTCTTGCCAGCGCCGTTCGGGCCCAGAATCCCGAGCGTCTCGCCTTGGGCAACCGCGAGCGTGATGTCGTCGGTGACCTTGACCGCGCCGTAGGATTTTGAGACGCCGTGCAGCGACAGCAATGCGGTCATGGTCGACCTCGGACCTTGTTCAGGCCAACAGCTTCAGCTTGCCGTCGGTCGGAATGTTCTTGGCAGCCTCGTCGTTGACGATCAACAGGTCAACTTTGTACTTTGTGCCCTTCACCCATTGCCCGAGCACGAGCGGCGTCTTGCTCACGTTCTTCATAGCCCCCGTGCCGTCCCACTTGATTGGGCCGACGACGGTGGCCAGGTTCGTCGCTACCAACGCGTCGCGCACGTCACCCGCCTTGAGCGACTTCGATCGCTTGAGCACGTCGGAGGCAATCTCGAACAGTGCGTGCGCAAAGCCGATCGGTTGTGTCCACTGCTTCTTTGTGCCCGCTTCGTAGGCTTCTGCCAGCGCCTTCGCGCTCTGCTTGGTCAGCGACGAGGTGAACGGGTGCGACGGGCTCCACCAGACTTCGGTGCTCAGGCCGTAGCCGAGGTCACCGAGCGCTTCGATCGCACTCGGGAACAACAGCGCCTTGCCCAGCGTCACGACCTTCGGCTTGAATCCCTGTTGCCGCGCCTGCGTCAGGAACGTCTTGGCATCGGGCGGAATCACCACGCCGGTGACGATTTCGCAGTTGTCGCGCTTGAACGCAGCGATCTGCGCCGAGAAGTCCTGCGTACCGCTCTGGAAGCGGCCAGGGTCAACGAGCGTGAACCCCATCGACGACAGCGGCTTGGGGAAGCCGATCTCTTTGTCTCCCCAGGCGTTGCCGTCGCCGTCATTCGGAAACAGTCCGCCGACCTTCTTGTTCGTCTGGACGCTCTTCCAGCCGTTGGTGTAGTTGGCGATGACGTCTTCAAGACCCCAGAAGAAGTGGTAGGTCCAATTAAATCCCTTGGCCGGATCGCCCTTGCGGCCAAAGAACCACGACTGCCACGGCACGACTGTGGACACGCAGGGAACTTCGTTCAACTCGCAAGCATCACTGACCGGGTTGGCGGTCTCAGGCGTCCCGCCGGTCAGCATCAGTGCAACCTGGTCCTTCAGAATCAAGTCGTTGGCGACTTCACCGGCTCGGTTCGGACTCGATTGGCTGTCCTTGAGCAGGATCTGCACCGCGTGCTTTTTGCCGCCGATCACGAGGCCATTCGTGAAGGCAGCCTTCATCTGGTCGATCACCCACTTGTCGGATTCGCCAAACGGCGCCAGCGGACCGGTCTGCGGTGATACATAGCCAATCTTCACCGTGTCGGCAGCGAAGACGCTGGGGGCGATCAGTCCGGCCGCGACCGCGCCGCCGCGCTGGATAAAGTCTCGACGATTGACGTTCATGGCATGGATCTCCTTGTTGTGGTTGAGTCAGGTTTGCGGCGGGTCGCCGTCGAACGCACGTTGCAGCAAAGCCCGAAGCGCTGTGCGTTCGAGCGGTCGCGGATTGGGGTACTGGTTGGTCACCGCCAGATCTGCTGCGCGATCCAGACCATCTGCCGGCATGCCGATAGCCTTGAGTGACGTCGGCGCGCCGTTGCGTGCGGCGAGCAGGAATACACCCAGCGCGGCGTCGCCGACACCGAGCGCCCGTTCAATCGAACGCATCGCCGCGGGTGCGTGCGAGGCGTTGTAGGCCAGCGCATGCGGCAGGATCACCGTGTGCACCTCGGCATGCGGCAGGTTGAAGCTGCCGCCCAGCGTGTGGCACAGCTTGTGATGCAGGCCCATCGCGACGCTGCCCAGCACCGCGCCGCACAGCCAGGCGCCATAGAGCGCATCGCCACGCGCGTCGATGTCCTTAGGGTTCGCCGCAAGCGGCGCCAACGCGGCAGCGCAGGCGCGAATGCCCTCCTCGGCGATCAGACTCATGATCGGGTTGCCGTCGTGCGCATACAAGCCTTCGGCGGCATGGGCGATCGCGTTCAACGCGCTGGTGACCGTCATCTTCAGCGGCAAGGTCAACGTCAACTCGGGGTCGTAGATCACCGTGCGCGGCAGCACGCGAACGTCGCGGCCGGTTTTCTTGACGCCGGCCTCGGTCAGTCCCCAGATCGGCGTCATCTCGCTGCCGGCATAGGTGGTGGGGATCGCCAGGATGGGCAGACCTGAGTCGAGCGCAATCGCTTTGCCGAGCCCGGTCGTCGAGCCGCCGCCGATCGCCACCGCGCAATCGGCGCCAAGACGTCGCGCCTCGTCGCGCGCTTCGCGCGCCGCCTCGATCGGAACATGCATCACGGCCTTCGGGAAGATGCCTGCGGCGCGGTCGCCAAGCAAGTCAGCGATCCGGCGCGCCGAGATGGTCTGCTCGGGCGTGGACAGCACCAGCGCGCGCTTCGCACCGAGCAATTCAATTTCGTGACCGAGCTGCTGCAGCGTGCCGGCGCCGAAGACGACGCGCGGGGGATGCCAGTCGAAAGCAAAGGTCTTCATTGCAAGCAGGCCTTCAGCGTGTCAACCGTTGCGCGATCTCGGCGACATGCCGGCCCTGGAAGCGCGCGCCATCTAACTCATTCGCGCTCGGCTGGCGCGAACCGTCACCTGCAGTGATGGTCGACGCACCGTAGGGGCTGCAACCGGTGATCTCGTCGACGCGCATCTGTCCCTGGAACGAATAGGGGAGGCCGACCAGCACCATGCCCTGGTGCAGCAGCACGGAATGCGCGGACAAAATGGTGCTCTCCTGGCCGCCATGCTGCGTCGCGGTGGAGGTGAAAACCGAGCCCACCTTGCCGATCAGCTTGCCGCTGAACCAAAGGCCGCCGGTTTGATCGAGAAAGCTCTTCATCTGCGCGGCCATGTTGCCGAAGCGCGTGGGCGTGCCGACGATGATCGCGTCGTAGTTCGGCAGTTCATCCACGGTGGCTACAGGTGCCGCTTGGTCGGTCTTGTAGTTCGAAGCCTTGGCGACCTCGGCGCTCACCAACTCGGGTACGCGCTTGATGTCCACCTCGGCTCCAGCCGACCGCACGCCTTCCGCGACCGCTTGGGCCATGGTTTCAATGTGGCCGTAGCTGCTGTAGTACAGAACGAGAACTTTTGCCATGAGAATTCCTCTGTGAATCGGCTTGTTTCAGCGGATCAGCGCGCGTACCACGGCGCGGCCTGCGCGTCGATGTTGACCCACACGCTCTTCACCTGCGTGTACTCGCGCATCACCTCGAATCCCATCTCCCGACCGTAGCCGCTCAGGCCGACGCCGCCAAACGGCGAGCCCGGATTCACGCGCTTGTACGTATTGATCCAAACCATGCCGGCATGCAGGTCGCGCGCCATCTTGTGTGCGCGTTGCAGATCCCGGGTCCACAGGCCCGAGCCCAGGCCGTAATCCGTGCCATTGGCGATCGCCAGCGCCTCCTCATCGGTCTTGAAAGTCAGCGCGGTGACGAACGGACCGAACACCTCTTCCTGCGCGACGCGGTCCTTGAAGTCGCGCGCCTTGACGATCGTCGGTTCGACGTAGTAGCCGCCGGCCAGCGCGGGATCCTGCGGCGCCTTGCCCCCAGTGACCACCGCAGCGCCCTGCTCCTTTGCGACATCGACATACGACAGCACGCGATCCCGATGCTGCGCGCTTGTCAGAGGCCCCATTTCGGTCTTCTCGTCGAGCGGATTGCCCAGGCGGATGGTCTTGGCGAGCGCGGCGAAGCGCTCCAGAAACTCATCGGCAATGCTCTCGTGCAGCACCAGGCGCGAGCCGGCGATGCAGGCCTGGCCCTGGTTGTGAAAGATCGCAAAAGCGCTGCCGTTGACCGCGGCCGCGAGATCGGCATCGGCGAAGACGATGTTGGGCCCCTTGCCGCCGAGTTCGAGTTGCACCTTCTTCAGATTGCTCGCGCTGGCCTGCACGATGCGTCGGCCGGTGGCGGTGCTGCCGGTGAATGCAATCTTCGCAATACGCGGATGCTCGGCGATGTATTGCCCCGCCACGCCGCCGAGCCCCGGCACGATGTTGACGACGCCGTCGGGCAGGCCGGCCTCGCGCATCAGTTCGGCGATCTTCAGCGTCGTCAGCGGCGTGATCTCGGCGGGCTTGAGCACGATGCAGTTGCCGGCGGCCAGCGCCGGCGCCATCTTCCAGCTCGTGAACATCAGCGGGAAGTTCCACGGCACCACCTGGCCGACGATGCCCAACGGCTCACGCAGCAGGTAGTTGAGGAAACCCGCTTCGACCGGCACGACATCGCCCAAAACCTTGTCGGCCATGCCGCCGAAGTACCGGAAGCAGTCCGCGGTGCGCGGCACGTCCAGCGTGCGGGTGTCGCGCAGCGGATGGCCGGTGTCGAGCGACTCGAGCTTCGCCAGATCATCGCCATGGGCCTCGATCAGGTCGGCCAGCCGCAACAGAATGCGCCCGCGATCGGCCGCCGCCATGCGGCTCCAGGCGGGGAATGCAGCCTCGGCTGCCGCCACCGCGCAGTCGATGTCCTCCCGGCCGGCCATCGCCACCTCGGCGATGGTCGAGTTGTCGTGCGGATTGAGCGTGGCCAACGTCTGGCCGTCGGCGGCGTCGACGAAACGCCCGCCGATGAAAAGTTGGTGCCGGATCGGCGTGCGCAAGCCCGCCGCGGCCTGGATGTCCGCGATGCTCATGGTGGAAAACTCCGTGCTGTGCCTAGAAGTTCACTGGGACTTCGGGCGCCTCGCCCTTCTGGATCTCGTAGACCAGATTGGGCGATCCGTTCTCCCATACCAGCAGCATCGAGCGCTTCGGGCTGTAGCCCTGATGGCGGCAGTACGCCGGCATCGCGGCCATGTCACCTGCCTTCATGATCACGCGCGCCAGCGGCTTGCCCGTGTCCTTGTGAGCGCAATCCCAGTGAATTTCGTCGCTCATCTGAAAAAACCATTCGACGCGATCGTTGCCGTGAATGATTGGCAGGATGTGCTCTTCGGTCGTGGGGCACATGTAGCTGTACTTGACGACGGAGGTGAACGAGGGGTTCCAGGTCACCTGCGAGCGGCTTAGGAAGCCGAACAGGTTGAACGCGTGCACCTCGTTTTCGAAGCCCGGCTCTGGATGCAGCTCGGGCTGATCCTGCGACACGTCGGCGAAAGCGCGGTTGATCGGGGCGCCGCGGGCATCCGTGCGCAGCGGCAGATCGTCCTTCATGCCGACGCAGCGCTTGGCCAGTTCACGCGCCCGCGTGACCGCTGCCGTGTTGTTGCCGTGCTTGCGGCCGTAGGGGCTTCCCGTTTCTTGCGGTGCCGCAAAGGGGTCGAAGCCTTCATTGGTCCAGTCGTCGAGCATCTGCTTGAAGGTCTCTCCAATCTGCTCGGTCGGGAAGTTCTGCAGCAGGTCGACGCCGGCGTCCTTCATCGTCGCGTTGTACGAGCCTGCAAAGAAGTCGACTGTCTTGTAGTGGTTGACAGTGCCAATGACATGGTCGAAGTTGACCCAGCCGTAAAAGAAGCCCCAGGCCACGTCGCGCATCAGCGCACGCAGGTAGGCGCCCGCGTCCATCGTGTGGCTGAGCTTGCGGCCGTCGCGCGTCGTCCACTCGATGTGGGCGAAGTATTCGTCGCGCCTGAAATGAAAGGCTCCAAGCGTGTAGCTCTTGTAACCCAGTATGGCGTCGGGCGTCGAGACGATGACATTCATGATTCGTACTCCTTCAAATGACTTCGTTTAGGCGCTCTGGCAGACATCAGACCAGCGCTCGATCGACAGATCGCCCTTGCAGGTTTGTAGGATGACGACGCCTGGGCGTGCGCTTCGGAATTGGTAGGCCGTGTTCTTGGGAAGAATGCCCTGGTGTCCGCGACGCAGCTTCATCCACCCCATCTTCCGGCCGCTCGGCGCGCCCTGGACCAGCACGGCGCCGTTCTTTTCTACGTCCTTCACGGTCTGCTTGGCGTCGAGTTGAACCAGGTGCACCTCGACCTCACCGTCCATCACCAGTGCGAACTCGTCGTGGGCGCAGGTGTACCAGGGTGACTCGCCCTCGGCGCGCAGACACTCGAGCACGTAAATCTGGTTTTGCCCGAACACCACCTTCTCGTACGGCTTGGCGCCATTGGCGATCTCGAAGCAGTTGGAGAAGGCGTAGTGTTTGACGTCGTCGTCTATGGGCTGGACAGAGCCCTTCTCGTACGACGAAAGCGACCCGAAGCGGGTTTGATAGGTGGTGGCGGACATAGGCGGGCTCCTCGATGTTGCCGAACAATCGGCTAGGCCAATGAACTGGACTGGGAGAAGTCTAGGCAATGGAATGCGCCAGCGGTAGGCACTTGAAAGCGACCAGATTGTTCGGTCAATCCGGTCAATAGCGCGGGTTTACCCGCGATCAATCGATTACGTCGGCGCGCAGCCAGCCGCGTTCGATCAGCGACTGGTCCCAGGGCGGTACGTCGGGAAATGCAGCTTGCAGGGTATCGAGGAACAGCCTCAATTTGCGCTGACCGCGCAAATTCGCCGGATAGAAGACCGACAGCCAGAACGCGCTCAGGGCGTACTTCGGCAGCACGAGTTCGAGTTCACCCGCGAGCACCGGTCCCGATGCCACCAGTGTCGGCAGGCAGACGATGCCCGCATGCTCCTCTGCATACTCGCGCAGCAGGTGCACGCTGTTGGTCAATAGCACCGGGTCAAGCGTGAGTTCCGTCGGCGCCTCGTTGGCTTGGTGGAAAGAGATGCGGTCGCGCGTGGGATAACCCGAATACCAGCCCAGGCGATGCCTCAGCAAGTCGGCAGGAACATGTGGTACACCGTGCCGGCGCAAGTAATTCGGGGACGCGCAGAACACACGCCGCACCGAAAACAGCCGCTTGGAGACAAGCTCTTCAGAGTGCGGTGAGAAGATCTGCAACGCGCAGTCGAACCCTTCTTTCACCGGGTCGATCACGGCGTCGCTGACGACCAGATCAAGCACGATCTTGGGGTAGCGTTCCTGGAAATCCTGAAGCAGGCGCGCGAGATGGCCGAGCACGAAGCCAGGCAGCGCATACACGCGTAGACGACCGGTCGGCGAAGACTTCACCTCACGCATTTGGTCGACCACATTGCTGGTGCGACCAATCAAGTCCGTGCAGTCGCGGATGAAAGCTTGACCCAGGTCCGACAAGACCACGTTGCGCGTGTTTCGGATGAACAGCGGTCCGCCGATCTCCGCCTCAAACTGCCGTATCCGATCGGTGACCACCGAGCGCGCCACGCGCAACTGCCGCGCAGCTTCAGCGAAGCTGCGGGCCTCGGCAACGCGGACAAAGGTTTCGATCGCGACGAAGCGGTCCATGCGGACGATGGTACCGCTTGCCGACACCTACTAGCCCCGGGGCCAAAGAGCCGGTCCCGATGGAATTACCGGCGCCTGGCCGCGCAGGGCCACGTACCGGTCGCCGTGCGGTCTTCAGCCCTCGATCGCGAAGCTCAGGCCCGCATTGGCGTGCAACCGCGAAATCAACTTCTCGCCCATTGCCGGCGCGGTCGTCCAGATGCCGCCGGGAAGCGCCCCCGCATCGAGCAGCAAGCACACCGCGCTTTCGCCGATCATCTTGCTTGTCGAGTTGTAACCGGGATCCCCATGGCCCTTGACGCGCGCGCTCAGCCGATTGCGCTGCGCATCCTCGGCCAGGAACAGCAGATCGTAAAAGCCGCTGTCGCGCTCGGCCTTGGACGGACCTCCGCCGGGCTTGGGGGCGTCTTCGCCGTGCAGCGACTCGTCGGCAGCAACGGCCTGGGCGATCTGCCGGCCCTTCGCGCCAGGGCCGGTAATCAGCATCTCGTCGTAGACGAAGTCGGCGCCATAGGCCTGCTGCAGCAGCAGATTCGAGCGGTGCACGTTCTTGGTGTTGACGACCGCCATCACAAAGGGCGCGACCCATAGGCCTTCGCCGTTCACCTGACCGAGCGCTTCGTCGATCATCGGCTCGTTGCCCGACGGCTGCTTCGGCCCTTCGAAGCCGGGTGTCAGCGCGAATGGGCTGTGCAGCCAGTCGAGCACGCGCGGGTCCTTCGCCGCTGCGGCCATCGTCGCTTGCAGGCTGGCCGCGGTGCCGCCGGAGAACGTGCCTTTCAGCCTTCGCACGCGGCCTCGCACGCGAGACGCCGGATGGCCGAAGCGCTGGCGGAATCCCTGCTGCAGGAAGAACACGCCGAGGTCGAACGGGACCGAGTCGAAGCCGCACGAGAACACGATGCGCGCGCCGCTGCGCCTGGCCGCGTCGTCATGCGCGTCGATCATTTGACGCATCCATGGCGGCTCGCCGCACAGGTCGACGTAGTGCACGCCGGAGGCGGCGCAGGCAGCGAGCAGTTGATTGCCGTAGAGCTGGTACGGGCCGACGGTGGTCAGCACCAGACGCGTGCGTTGCATCAGCCGCTCCAGCGATGCGGGGTCTTCGGCGTCGGTCACCACGAGCGGCGTGTCGGCCGGCGCGCCGATCTCGTCGCGCACCGCGGCGAGCTTGTCCGCATTGCGCCCACCCATCGCCCAGCGGATGCCTTCGGCGTTGCGGCCGTTGGGGTAACGTGACGCCATAGCCTCGGCGACCAGCCGGCCGGTGAAGCCGGTGGCACCGTGGATGACGACATCGAAATCCTTGGTGATGGGGATTCTCCCGGTGACTAAGTGCATTCAGGACTTGCGCCCGGCAGCGATTCTGCCCGCTTCGAGCTATTTTGTCAGACCGCCGACGGACAGCGCGATCGCGCCTTTCAAATCCTCCGGTTTGCAGGCGCACCGTCCGGCCATCAAGGCAGGCCGGAGGCAGTTGAAACCTCAGAGCAGCACGATGTCGTACTGCTCCTGGCTCATCGCGCCTTCGGCCTGCAGCGAGATCGGCTTGCCGATGAAGTCCGACAGGCCGGCAAGGTGCTGGCTCTCCTCGTCAAGGAACAGCTCGACCACGGCCGGCGACGCAACGACACGGAACTCGCGCGGGCTGAACTGGCGCGCTTCGCGCAGGATTTCGCGCAGGATGTCGTAGGCCACGCTGCGCACGGTCTTCACGCTGCCGCGCCCGGCACAGGCCGCGCACGGTTCGCACAGCATGTGCGCCAGCGATTCGCGCGTGCGCTTGCGCGTCATCTCGACCAGTCCGAGCTGCGAGAAGCCGCCGGCCATCGCCTTCACGCGGTCGCGCGCGAGCTGCTTGCGCAGTTCGGCCAGCACCGTGTCGCGGTGCTCCTCGCGCACCATGTCGATGAAGTCGACGACGATGATGCCGCCCAGGTTGCGCAGCCTGAGCTGCCGCGCGATCGCCCAGGTCGCTTCCAGATTCGTCTTGAACACCGTGTCGTCGAAATTGCGCGCACCGACGAAACCGCCGGTGTTCACGTCGACCGTGGTCAGCGCCTCGGTCTGGTCGATGATCAGGTAGCCGCCGGATTTCAGGTCGACGCGCCGGCCCAGCGCCTTCGCGATCTCCTCGTCGACGCCGAACAAGTCGAAGATCGGGCGCTCGCCCTTGTAGAGCTGCAGCTTCTCGGCGCTGGCCGGCATGAACTCCTGCCCGAACGCCTTGAGCTTCTGGTACTGCTCGTTCGAATCGATGCGGATGGTCTGGGTCTCCGCGCCGGCGATGTCGCGCAGCACGCGTTCGAGCAGGCTCAGGTCCTCGTGCAACAGCGAGGTCGGCGGCCGGGTCTGCGCGGCCTCGCGGATGCGCGCCCAGGTCTTGCGCAGGTAGGCGATATCGTCGGCGAGCTCGGCGTCGCTCGCGTCCTCGCCGTTGGTGCGCAGGATGAAGCCGCCGGTTTGTGCCTTGCCACCCTGATCTGCACTTTCGCCCGCGTTCAGCGTCTGCAGCCTGCGGCGCAGTGCCTCGCGCTGCGCCGCAGGAATCTTCTGCGAGATGCCGATATGGTCGTCCTGCGGCAGGAACACCAGCAACCGCCCGGCGATGCTGACCTGGGTCGACAACCGCGCGCCCTTGCGGCCGATCGGGTCCTTGATCACCTGCACCAGCATCGACTGGCCCTCGAACACCTGGCGCTCGATCGGCGGAGGCGGCGGGCGACCGGTGCCCTCCCCGTTCTCGTGGCGCTGCCACAGGTCCGCCACGTGCAGGAAGGCCGCGCGCTCGAGCCCGATGTCGATGAACGCCGACTGCATGCCCGGCAGCACGCGCGCGACCCGGCCCAAATACACGTTGCCGACACGGCCGCGCTCGAGCGTGCGCTCGACGTGCAGCTCCTGCACCGCGCCGCCTTCGATCACCGCGACGCGGGTCTCCTGCGGCGCCCAGTTGATCAGAATGTCCTGCTGCATGCGTGGCCAAGCCGTTGCGTCAGAGTATCAGGCCGAACGCGCCGACCAGCTGCGCGGTCTCGAAGATCGGCAGGCCCATGATGCCGGAATGACTGCCTGCTATGCGCTCGATGAACCGCGCCGCGCGGCCCTGCACCGCGTACGCGCCGGCCTTGCCGAACGGCTCGCCCGAGGCGATGTAGCGGTCGATCTGCGCGCGCGTGAGCGCGGCGAAGCGCACCTTCGATTCGCTGAGCGCGGACAGCCGTCGCCCCCGGTGTTCGACGGCGACCGCGGTCAGCACCCGGTGCGTGCGGCCGGAAAGCTCGGCCAGCATGCGCCGCGCGTCGCGTCCGTCAGCCGGCTTGCCGTACAGCGTGCGACCCAGCGCGACCGTGGTGTCGGCGCACAAGACCGGTGCTGCAGCAAGGCCGAAGCGACGATGGCGCGCGATCGCCGCGTCGAGCTTGCGCTCGGTCACGCGCCGCACGTAGGCGGCGGGTGCCTCGCCGGGCAGCGCCGCTTCCAGCGCTTCCGCGTCTTCGCCGTCGTCGGGCGGCAGCAGTTCGTGGCGCACGCCCATCTGCGAGAGTAGCTCGCTGCGGCGCGGGCTCTGCGAGGCCAGGTAGACGAAGGTGACTGCGTTCGCGCGCGGCATGCCGGTGTTCACTCGCGGTGGTACGGATGACCGGCGTTGATGGCCCAGGCGCGGTACAGCTGTTCGAGCAGCAGCACCCGCGCCAGCGCATGCGGCAAGGTCAGGTCCGACAGCCGCAGCCGCTCGTGCGCGCCTTGCAACAGCGCCGCGTCGAGTCCGTCCGGCCCGCCGATCATCAGCGCGACGTCGCATCCGCCCTGCTGCCAGCCTTTCAGCCACGCCGCGAGCCCGCGGGTGTCGATGGCGCTGCCATGCTCATCGAGTGCGATGCGGCGCGCGCCGCGGCCGGCGCCGGACTCGATCGCCGCCGCGATGCGTTCGTGCTCGGCGGCCTGCAGCGCCTTCGGCGTCTTGCCGCTCGTGCGCGGTTCGGCACGGACCGTCCGCAGTTCGACCTTGCAATCGCTCGGAAAGCGCCGCAGGTAGTCGTCGCAGGCTGCCTGCGCCCAGGCCGGCAGGCGCTGGCCCACGGCGACGATCAGCAGTTTCATCGCACCACGGCGCGCGTCCGGATTCAGGGCCGGCGCGCCCGTGCGCCGCGCTTCACGACCGAGACGGGCTGCCGTGCCGTCGCTCGGGTCGCGGCGCCGGCGGCGCTCCTCGTGCCGCGTGTACCGCGCGTTGGCGCGGTGGCAGCGGTCTTCTTCGCGGCGGTCTTCGAGCTCACCGTCTTCGCGGCGGCCGTCTTCCTGACCGCGGTTCCGTCGGGCGCGGCGCGCCGTGGTTGCAGCGTCTTCTTCGTTGTCGCTACATTATTCGTAGCAACAAGCGAAGATTTCATAGGGGCTACAGCCGCTTTAGTGTCTGAACTTCGGGCCGGCGCCGGCTTGTCCGCGCCAAGCTTGAGCCGCACCGGCGTGCCGCCCCAGATCTCTTCGAGGTTGTAGTACGAGCGGATCGCCGGCTGCATCACGTGCACCACCGCGCGGCCGCAGTCGACGATGATCCATTCGCCGTTCGCCTCGCCTTCGACCCGCGGCTTCGGAAAGCCCGCCTCGCGCACCGCATCGCGCACGCTGTTCGCGAGCGCCTTGGTCTGGCGATTCGAGGTTCCGGAAGCGATGATGACCCGCTCGAACAGCGCGGACAGGTGCTCGGTGTTGAACACCTTCAGGTCCTGCGCCTTCACATCTTCGAGGCCGTCGACGATCGCGCGCTGCAGTTTCTGCGTCTGTCTCCGGGTGGTGGCTTCTGTGGTCATCGAGCGGGTTGGTAGAGGTGGTGCCGCGCAATATAGCGCGCGACGGGAGCGGGAACCATCCGGGCAAGTTCGGTGGGCGTGACGCCGGGCGTGCGGGCCAGCGCGCGCACCGCGGTCGCGCTCTCGGACATGGGCGCGAGCCGCAGCGTCGAATGCCGCGCGCCGGCTGCGTTTTCCCAATCAAATGCGGCTGTAGCCCCCGTGGTATCTTCGCGTTCAGCTACCACAATCGTAGCAAGCGACAGGATTTCCTGCCAGCGGTGCCAGCGCGGAAGCAAGCGCGCCTGGTCCGCGCCCAGCAACAGGAACAGCGCGGCGCCGGGCTGCTCGGCGGCGAATTCGGCGAGCGTATCGATCGTGTAGCTGGCGCCAGCGCGGCGCAGTTCGCGCTCGTCGACCACCGCGCCGGGCAGACCTTGGAGCGCGAGCCGCGTCATCGCGAGCCGATGCTCGGCGGCGCTGAGTTCGCGCGCCTTGTGCCAGGCCTGGCCGGTCGGGACGATGCGCAGTTCATCGAGCGCAAGCTGCCCGATCGCCGCGCGCGCCAACGCGACATGCGCGTTATGCGGCGGGTCGAACGCCCCGCCGAACATGCCGACGCGCCGCGGCGCGGTTCCGTCGCTCACATCAGATCCATTCGCGCGGCACGAGGAAGCGCTCGGCAAACAGGGCCTCGGGCGACCCGGGTTCGGCGTCGAAGCGGTACGACCAGCTCGCCAGCGGCGGCATCGACAGCAGAATCGACTCGGTGCGCCCGCCCGACTGCAGCCCGAAATGCGTGCCGCGGTCCCACACCAGGTTGAACTCGACGTAGCGGCCGCGCCGATGCAGCTGGAAGCTGCGTTCACGCTCGCCATAGGGCATGTCGCTGCGGCGTTCGACGATCGGCAGGTAGGCGCCGAGGAAGGCCGAGCCGACCGATTCCATCATCGCGCGGCTCCGCTCGGGGCCGAGCTCGGCGAAGTCGTCGAAGAACACGCCGCCGATGCCGCGCGCCTCGCCGCGGTGCCTGAGGAAGAAATACTCGTCGCACCAGCGCTTGAAGCGCGCGTACTTGTCGGCGCCGAACGGCTCGAGCGCGGCGCGGCAGGCGCGGTGGAAATGCACCGCGTCTTCGTCGAAGCCGTAGATCGGCGTGAGATCCATGCCGCCGCCGAACCAGCACGCGGCCTCGCCGCCCGCGGGCGTGGCGGTGATCATGCGCACGTTCATGTGCACAGTCGGGCAGTACGGATTGCGCGGATGGAACACCAGCGACACGCCCATCGCCTCGAACGGGCTGCCGTCGAGCTCCGGCCGGTGCTGGGTCGCCGAAGGCGGCAGCCGCGGGCCGGTCACGTGCGAGAAACCGCAGCCGGCGCGCTCGAACACCGCGCCGCCTTCCAGGATCTGCGTGATGCCCGAGCCCTGCAGCGGATCGCCCGGCGCCCTGCTCCATTCGTCGGTCAGGAACGGCGTGCCGTCGAGCGCTGCGATCGCCGTCGTGATCTCGCGCTGCAGCGTGAGCAGGTAGCGGCGCACGCCGGCCGTGTATGCCGAATCGGCTTCGTTCGTGGTCGTCACACGTTTGCCCTGTGTCCGATGTCGCGCCGGTACTGCATTCCGTCGAACGAGATCGCGCGCACCAGCTCATAGCAGCGCGCTTGCGCGAGCGGCAGCTTGTCGGCCAGCACCGTCACGCACAGCACGCGGCCGCCGGCGGTGCGCAGCACCCCGCCTTCGAGCGTGGTGCCGGCATGAAACACCACCGCGTCGTCGGCTTCCTTTGGCAAGCCAGTGATCGCGTCGCCGCGGCGCGGACTCAAAGGGTAGCCGTGCGCCGCCAGCACCACGCCCAACGCGGTGCGCCGGTCCCATTGCAGGTCGACGCGGTCGAGCTGGCCGTGCAGCCCCGGCTCGGTCGCGGCCCACAGC
Organism: Burkholderiaceae bacterium; assembly: GCA_030123545.1. Taxonomy (NCBI): domain Bacteria; kingdom Pseudomonadati; phylum Pseudomonadota; class Betaproteobacteria; order Burkholderiales; family Burkholderiaceae; species Burkholderiaceae bacterium. The sequence continues at coordinate 2,303,509 of CP126124.1, forward strand.
ACCTCGAACAGGTCGGACTTGAGCCGCATCAGGATCGGCTGCGCCTCGGGGTCGCCGAGCCGGCAATTGAATTCCAGCGTGCGCGGCCGCCCGTCCGGGCCGATCATCAGCCCGGCGTACAGGAAGCCGGTGTAGCGGATGCCGTCCTGCTCCATGCCGTGCAGCGTCGGCAGGATCACCTCGCGCATCGCGCGCGCGTGCACCTCGGCGGTCACGACCGGCGCCGGCGAATACGCGCCCATGCCCCCGGTGTTCGGCCCGCGGTCGCCGTCCTCGAGCCGCTTGTGGTCCTGCGAGGTCGCCAGCGCGAGCACGTTCTTGCCGTCGCACAGCACGATGAAGCTCGCTTCCTCGCCGTGCAGACATTCCTCGATCACCACGCGCGGTGCGGCGTCGACGTCGTTCGCGGCCGATGGCTGCCCGGCCGGCAGCATCGCGTCGACCGCCGCGTGCGCCTCGTCCAACGTCATCGCGACCACCACGCCCTTGCCGGCGGCGAGCCCATCGGCCTTGACGACGATCGGCGCGCCCTTCCCGCCCACGTAGGCATGCGCCGCCGCGGCGTCGGTGAACACTTGGTATTCGGCGGTCGGGATGCCGTGGCGCCGCATGAAGTCCTTCGCGAACGCCTTAGAGCTCTCGAGCTGCGCCGCGGCGCGGGTCGGGCCGAAGATGCGCAGGCCGTGCGCGCGGAACTCGTCGACCACGCCGTTTGCTAGCGGCCCCTCCGGGCCGACCACGGTCAGCGCGATCCTGTTCTCTTGTGCCCAGGCCCGCAGCGCAGCGACCTCGGTGATAGCCACCGATTCGAAGCGCTCGTCGAGCGTGGTGCCGCCGTTGCCCGGCGCGACATAGACCCGCTGTACCCGCTTTGATGCGGCGAGTTTCCAGGCCAGCGCATGCTCGCGCCCGCCGCCGCCTATCACCAGCACCTTCATGCGCCGCCGCCGAGGTTCGCGTTGTGGTAGACGGCCTGCGTGTCGTCCAGGTCTTCCAGCGCGTCGATCAGCTTTTGCATGCGCTCGGCGTCCTCGCCGTCCAGCTCGACCATGTTCTCGGCGCGCAGCGTGACCTCGGCGATTTCGGGTTTCAGGCCGGCCGCTTCCAGCGCGTGCTTCACCGCCTCGAAGTCGTTCGGCGCGGTCAGCACCTCGATCGCGCCGTCGTCGTCGGCGATCACGTCCTCGGCGCCGGCATCGAGCGCGGCTTCCATCACCTTGTCTTCACTCGTGCCGGGCGCGAAGACCAGTTGTCCGCAATGCTTGAACTGGAACGCGACCGAGCCTTCCGAGCCCATGTTGCCGCCGTTCTTTGAAAAGACGTGGCGCACCTCGGCGACGGTGCGCACGCGGTTGTCGGTCATCGTGTCGACGATGATCGCGGCACCGCCGATGCCGTATCCCTCGTAGCGGATTTCCTCGTAGTTCACGCCCTCGAGATTGCCGGTCGCCTTGTCGATGTTGCGCTTGATGGTGTCGGCCGGCATGTTCGCGGCCTTGGCCTTGTCGATCGCCAGTCGCAGCCGCGGGTTCGCCGCCGGGTCGCCGCCGCCGCTGCGCGCGGCAACCATGATCTCGCGCACCACCCGGGTCCAGATGCGCTGGCGCTTCTCGTCCTGCCTGCCCTTGCGGTGCTGGATATTCGCCCATTTGCTGTGGCCGGCCATGAATTGTCTGCCCTCGCTGTCGATCCGTCGGATAAGCTTGGGATTCTACTTTTCGCAAGAGAGGAACCATCGACATGGCAGAACCGATGCTGATCGCCCGACACGGTGACGTCGAATGCGCGCTGCTGCCCGGCCTGGCGAACCGCCACGGTCTGATCACCGGCGCCACCGGCACCGGCAAGACAGTGACGCTGCAAAAGCTCGCCGAATCGTTCTCGGCGATCGGCGTGCCGGTGTTCATGGCCGACGTGAAGGGTGACCTCACCGGGATCACGCAGACCGGAAGCGTTACGGCCAAGCTGGCCGAGTTGCTGAAGGAGCGCGGCCTGCCCACACCCGAGCCGGTCGCGTGCCCCGCCATCCTGTGGGATGTGTTCGGCCAAGCCGGGCACCCGGTGCGCGCCACCATCAGCGACATGGGGCCGCTCTTGCTGGCGCGCATGCTCGACCTAAACGAGACGCAGGGCGGCGTGCTGAACCTGGTGTTCAAGATCGCCGACGACAACGGCCTGCTGCTGCTCGATCTCAAGGATCTGCGCGCAATGATCCAGTACGTCGGCGACAACGCGAAGCAGTTCACCACCGAGTACGGCAACATCAGCGCCGCCAGCGTGGGCGCGATCCAGCGCGGACTGCTGGCATTGGAGAGCCAAGGCGCCGAGCAGTTCTTCGGCGAACCGATGCTGAACATCGACGACATGATGCAGACCGTCCAGGGCAAGGGCGTCATCAACATCCTGGCGGCCGACAAGCTGCTGACCGCGCCGCGTCTGTACGCGAGCTTCCTGCTATGGCTGCTGTCGAGTCTTTACGAAAAGCTGCCGGAGATCGGCGACCCGGAGAAGCCGAAGTTCGTGTTCTTCTTCGACGAAGCGCACCTCTTGTTCAACGACGCGCCCAAGGTGCTGCTGGAACGTATCGAGCTGGTGGTGCGGCTCGTGCGCTCCAAGGGCGTCGGCGTGTACTTCGTGACGCAGAATCCGATCGATGTGCCCGACACCGTGCTCGCGCAACTGGGCAACCGCGTGCAGCATGCGCTGCGCGCGTTCACCGCACGCGACCAGAAGGCGGTCAAGGCCACCGCGGAGACGATGCGCGGCAATCCCAAGCTGAACATCGAGACCGCGATCACCGAACTCGCCACCGGCGAGGCGCTGGTGAGCTTCCTCGATGCCAGGGGTCGCCCGGGCGTGACCGAACGGGTGTACGTGATCCCGCCCGGAAGCCAGATCGGCGTCATCAGCGAAGCGCAGCGCCAGGCGCTGCGGGCCGATTCGCTGGTGGCCGGCGTGTACGAGAAAGCGATCGACCGCGAATCGGCCTACGAAGCGCTGAAAGCCCGGGCCGGCGCCGCGGGCGCGCCTGTTGGTGCCGAGGGCAACGCCGCCGCGCAGCCCGGCGGCGGCGAGCTGATGGATACCGCCAAGGAAATCCTGTTCGGCCGCACCGGCCCGCGCGGCGGCCAGCACGACGGGTTGATGCAGGCGATGGCGAAGTCCGCGGTGCGCAGCGTCGGCAGCGGCATCGGCCGGCAGATCCTGCGCGGGGTGCTCGGCGGCATTTTCGGCGGCAAGCGCTGACGCCTTGTCGCGCCAGCCCATCGGCATCTCGCACCGTCATGCTCGCCCAAGTCCACCACATCACGCACCCGCTGGTGCAGCACAAGCTGACGCTGATGCGCGACCGGCACGCGAGCAGCACCACGTTTCGCACGCTGCTCGGCGAGCTTGCGATGCTGATGGCCTACGAGGTCACGCGCGACATGCCGACGCAGATGGTCGAGATCGAGACGCCGCTCGAGAAGATGCAAAGCCCGGTGATCGACGGCAAGAAGCTGGTGTTCGCGTCGATCCTGCGCGCCGGCAACGGCATGCTCGACGGCCTGCTGCGCGTGGTGCCGAACGCGCGCGTCGGCCATGTCGGGCTGTACCGCGACCCGGCCACGCTGGCGGCGGTCGAGTACTACTTCAAGATGCCGGCCGACATGGCCGAACGTGACGTGATTGCGGTGGACCCGATGCTGGCCACCGGCCATTCGGCGGTGGCGGCGATTTCCAGAATCAAGGCGCTCGGCCCACGCTCTGTGAAGTTCCTGTGCCTGCTCGCCGCGCCGCAGGGCATTGCCGCTCTGCACGGGGCGCACTCGGACGTCCCGATCTACACTGCGGCAATCGACCGCGAGCTCAATGACCACGGCTACATCGTGCCGGGCCTGGGCGACGCGGGCGACCGGATCTTTGGCACCCGGTAGCCGCGCCGGCGCATCTTGCCGTCGGATTGCTGGCAATTCCCGATCCGCCCGATCCGGGGCGCTACCGTTTGTCACCAATTGCCACCCGGCGTTTATCTGCCGGTCATCGGGCTTCACTATCTTGTCTCCAACGCCGTGGATGGCCAGACACGCCGCGGTTCGAACAACTCGACGAGGCGGTGCCCGATGATCTCGAAATCAATGGCGGCCGGATGGTGCGGATCGACGCGGCGGCTGGCGGTTGCCGGTACTGCGCTCGGCTTCTTGCTCACTGTCGCAGCCTGCGGCGGCGGCGGTGGAGGCAGTGGCGGCGGTGGTGACGGAACCTCGCCTCCGGGCGGTATCAGCATGGACGCGCGCGTCGCCGCCGCCACGGCCACGGCGCAGAGCACGAGCAACGCCTGCACACCGATCCAGCCGTTCTACTGGGAAGTGGGCGACCAGACCGGACGGCTGGGATCGGGCTCGGTGCCCTCCAACAACGGCAACCCGACCTACACCAGCTCGACGGTGATGCCGATCGCTTCGGCGTCCAAGTGGCTGTACGGCGCGTACGTGGTGCAGATGCGCCAGGGGCAGCTCACGGCCGACGATATCAAGTTCCTGACCTTTCGCAGCGGCTACACGAACTTCACGAAGTGTCTGCCAAGCCAGACCGTCGACGGTTGCGTCGCGTACCAGAGCAACGGCGTGTACACGGCGGCGAACGACGGCTATTTCTCCTACGGCGGCGGCCACATGGAAAAGCACGCCAGCCTGAACGGCCTGGGACCGATGGACAACGCAAGCCTCGCCGCCGCGATCCAGTCGCAGCTCGGCACCGACGTCGCAATTGCATACAGCCAGCCGCAACTGGCGGGCGGCGTGTACACCAACGCCGACACCTACGCGGTGTTCCTGCGCAAGATCCTGTCAGGCCAGCTGCTGATGAAAGCCGCGCTCGGCACCGATGCGGTCTGTACCAATCCCGCGACCTGCGCGCAGGCGCGCAACACGCCGGTGCCGCAGACCGAGAGCTACCACTACTCGATCGGCCACTGGGTCGAGGACGACCCGGTGAACGGGGACGGCGCGTTCAGCAGCGCCGGCGCGTTCGGCTTCTACCCCTGGATCGACGGGAGCAAGACCTGGTACGGCATCGTGGCCCGGTGGGACAACAGCGGCAACAGCGACCCTGGCAACCCGGACTCTGCCGGTCAAGGATTTGCATCGGAGCAGTGCGGCCAGTTGATCCGTGCAGCGTGGATTCAGGGCGTCGCGCACTAACCCGCTTCGAGCGGGCCCTGGCGCATTGATGGGACGCCGGCGCCGCGCGCGATCGGTTTCGGAATCAAATACCACGGAAGCCCTCTAGGTTGCTACACTTTCAGCTATTGATTGCATAGCATCCGGTGGTGTGCGACGGCACGACCGATCGGCGGCGGTAGCGCGTGGTCAGGGCCGCCCTGGCCCGATCGTATGCATGCAAAACATTTCCGGGCGAAAACGGAACTACGTCTGCTCGCGCGCCCTCAAACCAACGTAATAGGCCTGCAGCCTGCGCTGATAGTTGCTTCGTCAGCGGGGTCTTGCGTAATGGAGGGCACAGTATGGAAACTACTCTGGAGCATGGTGCACACGAGTTTCATCAAGGTGAGCTGATCAAGGGTTCGAGCGTCGAGGTCATGGGCGGTATCGCCGCCGCGGTGCTCGGAATCATCGGGCTGGCGGACGTGGTGCCGAAATACGTGCTGCCGATCGCGGGCATCGTGCTCGCGATCACGCTGATGGCACGAGCCGCGATGGTCGCCGCGGGGTACGCCCAGGTGTTGGCCGGAATGCGGGAAAAAGGCGGGCTGGGCAATATGGAGTTGCGCAGCAGTGGCATGAGCGCCGAAGCTCTCGCCGGAGGCGCTGCGCTGGTGCTGAGCATTCTCGCGATCCTGCAACTGGAGCCGGACGTGCTGATGGCCGTCGTGTCGCTCGTGCTGGGCGCGGGTCTGCTGCTCGGCAACGGCGCGCGCACGCGGCTGGATGCGCTGAAGGTCGAACTCGCGACCAACCACGACCTCGCGAACAAGGTTGCCGATCTCGAATCCTCGGGCTCCGGCGGCGCGCAGGCGCTGGTTGGCGTGGCAGCGATCGTTCTCGGTATCCTCGCGCTGGTCGGCGTGAGTCCGGTGGACCTCGTGCTGATCTCGATGCTCGCGATAGGCGCAGCGACGCTGCTCAGCGGATCGGCGCTTGAAAGCCGAATGGTCAACATGATGCTGGGACGGTAATTCCGTCCGCCAGCGAACCGACAGTCGAAGCCCGGCCGGGTTCCCGGTCGGGCTTCGTTATACCGGTGCGACGGCCACTGCAGCCAGCGCGTCGGCCAGCGCAGCCAAGGTTTCGCCCACCGGCCGTTCGACCTTCAGCGCGAGCAGGTCGTCGGCCCGCGTGCGTCCCAGGTTGACCGCGGCCACCGGCTTGGCCGCAGCCGCGGCCGCCTGCGCGAAGCGAAAGCCCGAATACACCATCAGCGACGAGCCGACGACGAGCAGCGCATCGGCCTGCTGCAACGCAGCGAGCGCGGCACTGACGCGGTCGCGCGGTACGTTCTCGCCGAAGAACACGACGTCGGGCTTGAGCAGCCCGTCGCCGCAGCGTGGACAGGGCGGCACGGAAAAACCGGAGAAATCCAGGCCGTCCAGATCGGCGTCGCCGTCTGGCGCAGTGCCGGCCTCGAGCACGCCCCAATCGGGGTTGCGTTCGAGCAGCAGCGACTGCAGCATCGCGCGCGGCATGCGCGCGTCGCAGGCCAGGCAGCGCACCGTGTCGATGCGGCCGTGCAGGTCGATCACATGCCGGCTGCCGGCGGCGCGGTGCAGGCCGTCGACGTTCTGCGTGAGCAGCAGCGCGACGCGGCCAGCGGATTCGAGCCGAGCCAGCGCACGGTGCGCGGGCCCGGGCCGGGCGTGGCCGATCACGCGCCAGCCGATCAGGCTGCGCGCCCAGTAGCGCCGGCGCGCGGACTCGTCACCGACGAAAGCTTGGTAGGTGATCGGCGCCGACCGCTTCCAGTCGCCGTTCGCGTCGCGGTAGTCTGGAATGCCGCTGTCGGTGCTGCAACCAGCACCCGTCAGCACCACCAGCCGCGGGTGGCGGCGCGCAAACGCGATCAGCGCCGCGAGGTCATCGTCCATGATCCGTCGATGATGCCGCAAATCAGCCGTAACGCGCCGGCCTCAAACCTAAGCGGCCCAGCCCCGGGGCAGCCGCGGAGCGGGCTGTGCCCGGCCGCTGGCTGCGCCCCCTCCGGGAACCAGGAGGGGGGGAGGCGCAGCACCGAAGCGTGCGAAGCCTGGGGGTGGGCCTATACATCCGGTGCGATGCTCTCCGCATAGTCGTACAGCGCCCCCAGGATCGCCTCGCCGCGCTCGTCGGCCGCGGCGCCGAGTTCATCGAGTTGCGCGAACAGCGCATCGAAGCTGCGGGCGCCGCCCTCGCCTTCGACCAACCGCAGGGTCCGGTGCTGCTGCCAGCGCGATCGCTCGTCGGTCGTCAGCGTTTCGGGGAAGTTGCGCGCGCGGTAGCGAAACAGCAGCTCGGCGAGCCGCGCATCGTCGAAGCCGGTGCGGGCCGCCGCCAATTCGAGCGGCGCCATCGCGCGCAGCCGCGCGAGGCGGCGCCGGTCCTCGTTGCCGACGAAACCGCCGTACAGATCCTCGTCCACGTCCGGCGTTTCGGCGCCGGCCGGCCTCGCATAAACCTGCGGCCAGAGCGTGCTCAGGTCGGGCAGCGCGCGAAGTCGGTCGAGGTGAGCCTCGACCACACCGAAGTCGATGCCCCAACGTTCGGCAAGGTCAGGCCGGCGCGTCCGAAGCGTGTCGACGTTGCCAATGACGATCGGTGATCTGTTCAAGTGCACGCCCTTGATCGCGAGGCGCGTCGCGCCCTCGGGCAGATCGGCGTCGGCGACGAACAGGCGGGCGCGCACCTCGTCGGCAGTCAGGTCGGCCAGTTCGGCCGGGTCGCGGCTCAGATCCCATGCCAGCATTTCGTTCTTGTTGGTCGGGTGCATGGCCAGCGGCGCCATCACCGCAATGCAGCCGCGGGCAGCGCCAAAGCGGCCGCTGACGTGCAGGAAAGGCCGCGCCTCGCGCAGCGCGGCGGGCAGGCTCAATTCCTGCGCCACGCGATCCTTCTTGCGAAGCGCGAGGCAAAAATCGAACAGTTTGTCGTTGCGTTGTCGGATCAGCCGCGCCAGCGCGATCGTGGCGCGCACGTCCGACAGCGCATCGTGGGCAGCGGCATGCGTCAGACCGTTGGCAGCGGTCAGGCGTTCGAGCTTGAACGTCGTGGTGCCGTCGTCTGCCTTCGGCCACTCGAAGCCATCGGGGCGCAGCGCATGCACGCACCGCACCACGTCCAGCAGGTCCCAGCGGCCGCAGTCGTTCTGCCATTCGCGCGCATAGGGGTCGATCAGGTTGCGCCAGAACAGGAAACGCGTGACCTCGTCATCGAAGCGGATCGAGTTGTAGCCGACACCGATCGTGCCGGGCTTTGCCAGTTCCTGCTCGATGCGCGCGGCGAACTGATGCTCGGGCAGGCCCCGCTGCTGGCAGACCTGGGGCGTGATGCCGGTGATCAGGCAGGCCGCAGGGTCGGGCAGGTAGTCGTCTGCCGGACGGCAATACAGCATCACCGGCTCGCTGATCTCGTTGAGTTCGGAGTCGGTGCGAATGGCTGCAAACTGCGCCGGCCGGTCGCGCCGCGGCAGCGCGCCGAAGGTTTCGTAGTCGTGCCACAGGAAGGTCGTGGGCGCGGTCATGAGGGTTGCGGTGGCGGGTGACGGCGGCGATCGCGGCGGCCGCGGCAGCCCCGTTCGCCTCGGGCTATGCTGCAGAATAAAGGGCCGGCCGCTGGTCGCGGCCGGCCCTTCATGATAACGGCGCTGCGCCTGGCCAGCTCAGTCGGTGGTCGCCTCCTCCGGCTCCGGCCTGGCCTTGCCTTCCTTCTTCGGCAGCGGCTGGATGTCGAGCAACACCTCGTCTTTTTCGTCGAGATCGACGGTCAGCCTTCCGCCCTCGGTCAGGCGCCCGAACAGCAGTTCGTCGGCCAGCGCGCGGCGGATCGTGTCCTGGATCAGCCGCTGCATCGGACGCGCGCCCATCAGCGGATCGAAGCCTTTCTTCGCAAGGTGCTTGCGCAGCTTGTCGGTGAACGTGACCTCGACCTTCTTCTCGACCAGCTGCTGCTCGAGCTGCAGCAGAAACTTGTCGACCACGCGCAGGATGACCAGTTCGTCGAGCGCCTTGAAACTGACGATCGCGTCCAGCCGGTTGCGGAATTCCGGCGTGAACAGGCGCTTGACGTCGACCATCTCGTCGCCGGTCTGGCGTGTGGTGGTGAAGCCGATGGTCGCCTTGTTCATGGTCTCGGCGCCGGCGTTCGTCGTCATGATGATGATGACGTTGCGGAAGTCGGCCTTGCGCCCATTGTTGTCGGTCAGCGTGCCGTGGTCCATCACCTGCAGCAGCACATTGAAGATGTCCGGATGCGCCTTCTCGATCTCGTCGAGCAGCAGCACCGCATGCGGCTTCTTCGAGATCGCCTCGGTCAGCAGGCCCCCCTGGTCGAACCCGACATAGCCCGGCGGCGCGCCGATCAGCCGGCTCACCGCATGGCGCTCCATGTATTCGGACATGTCGAAGCGGATCAGCTCGACGCCCATGATGAACGCGAGCTGCCGCGCGGCCTCGGTCTTGCCGACCCCGGTCGGGCCGGAGAACAGGAACGAGCCGATCGGCTTGTCGCCCTTGCCCAGGCCCGAGCGTGCCATCTTGACCGCGCTGGCCAGCACCTCGAGCGCCTTGTCCTGCCCGAACACGACGCTCTTCAGGTCGCGTTCCAGCGTCTGCAGCTTTCCGCGGTCGTCGTTGCTCACGTTGGCCGGCGGGATGCGCGCGATCTTGGCCACGATCTCCTCGACCTCGGCCTTGCCTATCGTCTTCTTGCGCTTGTTCGCCGGCAGGATGCGCTGCGCGGCGCCGGCCTCGTCGATCACGTCGATCGCCTTGTCCGGTAGATGCCGGTCGTTGATGAACTTGGCCGACAGCTCGGCGGCCGCCTGCAGCGCGTTGGCCGCGTACTTCACGCCATGGTGCTCTTCGAACCGGGTGCGCAGACCCTTGAGGATCTCGACCGTTTCCGCCACCGTGGGTTCGACCACGTCGACCTTCTGGAAGCGCCGCGACAGCGCCGCGTCCTTCTCGAAGATGCCCCGGTATTCGGTGAACGTGGTCGCGCCGATGCACTTGATCTGGCCGGCGCTGAGCGCGGGCTTGAGCAGGTTCGACGCGTCCAGTGTGCCGCCAGACGCCGCGCCGGCGCCGATCAGCGTATGGATTTCGTCGATAAAAAGGATGGCTTGAGGCTTGTCCTTCAGGCTCTTGAGCACACCCTTGAGCCGCTGCTCGAAGTCGCCGCGGTACTTGGTGCCGGCCAGCAGCGCTCCCATGTCGAGCGCATAGACGGTCGATTCGGCCAGGATTTCAGGCACGTCCTTCTCGGTAATGCGCCAGGCCAAACCTTCGGCGATCGCGGTCTTGCCGACGCCGGCCTCGCCGACCAAGAGCGGGTTGTTCTTGCGCCGGCGGCACAGGATCTGGATCACCCGCTCGACCTCGTATTGGCGTCCGATCAGCGGATCGATCTTGCCTTCCTTGGCGAGCTGGTTCAGGTTTTGCGTGTACTGCTCGAGCGGCGATGCTTTTTCGCTGCGCTCGCCGCTCTCCTCGCCGTCGCCCGCGCCCGATTCGTTGCTCTTGGCCGGCTCCGGCGGATCGCTCTTCTTGATGCCGTGCGCGATGAAATTCACGACGTCGAGCCTGGTGACGCCCTGCTGATGCAGGTAGTACACCGCGTGCGAATCCTTCTCGCCGAAGATCGCGACCAGCACGTTCGCGCCGGTCACCTCCTTCTTGCCGTTGCCGGTGGACTGCACATGCATGATCGCGCGCTGGATCACGCGCTGGAAGCCCAGCGTCGGCTGGGTGTCGACATCGTCGGTGCCAGCGACCTGCGGCGTGTTGTCCTTGATGAAGTTGGTCAGCGACTTGCGCAGATCCTCGATGTTGGCCGAGCAGGCGCGCAGCACTTCGGCGGCGCTCGGGTTGTCGAGCAGCGCCAGCAGCAGGTGCTCGACGGTGATGAATTCGTGTCGCTGCTGCCTGGCCTCGACGAAGGCCATGTGCAGGCTGACTTCCAATTCCTGGGCAATCATTTGGATTCCTTTGCCGGCAACTTGAACGTAATGATGAACCTTATGTAGGTATCCCGTGTAGCTTATTCAATCCGGTCCGTTTGCGAACCAGCCCTCATTCCACCGGCTCGGCGACGCACTGCAGCGGGTGGCCCGCCTTGTTCGCGGCGTCGAGCACCTGATCGACCTTGGTCGCGGCCACGTCACGCGAATAGACGCCGCAGACCCCTCGGCCTTCGAGATGGATTTTCAGCATGATCTGCGTCGCGGTCTCGCGATCCTTGTTGAAGAACTCCTGGATCACCACGACGACGAATTCCATCGGCGTGTAGTCGTCGTTGAGCATCACCACCTGATGCATCTGCGGCGGCTTGATTTTTTGCGTCCGCCGCTCGACGACGACCGCATCGCCCCCGCCACCATCGGGCGGCGGAACGCGCGGCGCAGGGGGTTGCGACGGATTCTGCGTGGCCATGCCACCGATTTTATCGGCGCGCGTATCTCGTTGCACGACGCACAGGTTGCGACTCGGTGCCGGATTTCAAGCCCGGCAACCGGCCGCGCGGGCACGGCATCACATCGCGTCGATCATCACCTGCCCGAAACCGGAGCAGCTGACCTGGGTCGCGCCGTCCATCAGGCGCGCGAAATCGTAGGTGACCTTTTTGCTCTGGATCGCCTTTTCCATCGCCGCGATGATCCGGTCGGCCGCCTCGGTCCAGCCCATATGCCTGAGCATCATCTCGGCCGACAGGATCTCCGAGCCAGGATTGACATAGTCCTTGCCGGCGTATTTCGGTGCAGTGCCGTGCGTGGCCTCGAACATCGCAACCGTGTCCGACAAATTCGCGCCAGGCGCGATGCCGATGCCGCCGACCTGCGCGGCAAGCGCGTCGGAGACGTAGTCGCCGTTCAGGTTCAGCGTCGCGATCACCGAGTATTCGGACGGTCGCAGCAGGATCTGCTGCAGGAACGCGTCGGCGATCACGTCCTTGACCACGATACCCTTGCCGCTCTTCGGGTTCTTGAAGCTGCACCAGGGCCCGCCGTCCAGCGGTGCGGCGCCGAATTCCTTTTGCGCCAGCGCATAACCCCAGTCGCGAAATGCGCCCTCGGTGAACTTCATGATGTTGCCCTTGTGCACTAGCGTCACATTGGGCTTGTCGTTGTCGATCGCGTACTGGATCGCCTTGCGCACCAGCCGTTCGGTGCCCTCGCGCGACACCGGCTTGATTCCGATACCCGAAGTCGCGGGGAAACGGATCTTGTTGACGCCCATCTCGTCGATCAGGAAGCGAATCAGCTTCTGCGCCTTCGGCGACTCGGCTTCGTACTCGATGCCGGCATAGATGTCCTCCGAGTTCTCCCGGAAGATCACCATGTCGACCTTTTGCGGCTCCTTCACCGGCGACGGCACGCCTTTGAAATACTGGACCGGTCGCAGGCAGACGTACAGGTCGAGTTCCTGGCGCAGCGCCACGTTCAGCGAGCGGATGCCGCCGCCGACCGGCGTCGTCAGCGGCCCCTTGATCGACACCACGTACTCGCGCACCACGTCCAGCGTTTCCTGCGGCAGCCACACGTCCGGGCCGTAGATCCGGGTGGACTTCTCGCCGGCGTAGACCTCCATCCAATGGATCCTGCGCTTGCCGGCGTAGGCCTTGGCCACCGCGGCGTCGACCACCTTGAGCATCACCGGGGTGATGTCGAGCCCGGTTCCGTCGCCCTCGATGTAGGGGATGATCGGCTCGTCCGGCACATTCAGCGACATGTCGGCGTTGACGGTGATCTTCCGCCCCGAGGCGGGCACGGTGACGTGTTGATACATGGGGATCTTGCTCCGATGGGTGCGTTGAACCGGAGGCCGCTGCGGCGCGGGTGAAGCACGGGAAATTTTAACGTCTAAAAAATGTTCACGCCCCTGTCAACCGCGTTTTGACCGCCCCCGTTACGGGAGTGCCTTCCGAATCATTGGGAGGAAATCTCTCCGAAACCCTTGCTTGAAGGAACCCTCAAATGAACAAGCTCCTCGGTGCCCTGATCGCCGGTCTCTTCGCCGCTGGCGCCTACGCGCAAGCGCCCGCCGCTCCGGCTGCGGCGCCCGCCGCTCCGGCTGCCGCCGAAGCTCCTGCCGCTGCGCCTGCTGCGGCAAAGGAAATGAAGAAGGCCACCAAGAAGACGCATGCGAAGAAGGCTCACAAGGCCAAGAAGCACGCCAAGGCCGCGCCGAAGACCGAATAAGCTCACCGCCTTTGCGCGAGAATGCCCGCCTCGGCGGGCATTTTTGTTTCCGGCCCGATCTCAACGTTTTTTCGGCTGCCATCCGCGCGACTTCTGAGGACGCATGATGAACCTGCGCAGTGCGGTGTCGACTCTCTCGCTCGCGGCGATCGCAACTCTGGCCGGTAGCGCGGTGGCGCAGGAAGGCCCGCAACTCGATCTGCCGCGCACCGCCCTTCATGCCGACCTGTACCGGATCGAGGTGCAGGTTGCGGACACGCCGCGCGAGCGCGAGATGGGCCTGATGTTTCGTCGCACCATGCCGGCATCGGAGGGCATGCTGTTCGTGTTCGAGCAACCAGCGACCCAATGCTTCTGGATGAAGAACACGATCCTGCCGTTGACCGCCGCTTTCGTTGCCGACGACGGCACTATCGTCAACCTGGCCGACATGGCGCCGCAGACCACCGACTCGCATTGCTCGACCCGGCCGGTGCGCTACGTGCTCGAGATGAACCAGGGCTGGTTTGCCAAGCGCGGCATCAAGGCGGGCTACCGGCTCGGCGGCGCGCCGTTCGGCACGCACTGAGCGGCGTCGCCGGAGGCACGCGGAAGGCCCGGTTACTCAACCGGCAATCGCCGGTTTCGGCGCGCCAAAGCAAAACAGCCGGCATCGGCCGGCTGTCCTCATGCGATGCGCGGGCGGTCAGCCGAAGTTCTTTTCGGCAAAACCCCAGTTCACCAGCTTGTCGAAATAGGTTTCGACGAACTTCTGGCGCGCGTTGCGATAGTCGATGTAATACGCGTGCTCCCAGACGTCGACGGTCAGCAGCGCCTTGTCGCCGGTGGTCAGCGGCGTTCCGGCCGGGCCCATGTTGACGACGTCGACGCTGCCGTCGGCCTTCTTCACCAGCCAGGTCCAGCCCGAGCCGAAGTTGCCGACCGCCGACTTGACGAATGCCGCCTTGAAGTCCGCATAGCTTCCCCACTTGGCCGCGATCGCCTTGGCCAGCGCGCCGGACGGCTCGCCGCCGCCGCCCGGCTTCATGCAGTTCCAGAAGAACGTGTGATTCCAGATCTGCGCCGCGTTGTTGTGGATGCCGCCGCTGGACTTCTTCACGATGTCCTCGAGCGCCATCTTCTCGAACTCGGTGCCCTTTTGCAGGTTGTTCAGGTTCGTGACATAGGCCGCATGGTGCTTGCCGTAGTGATACTCCATGGTTTCCTTGGAGTAGGCCGGCGCCAGCGCGTCGATCGCATAAGGCAGAGCGGGAAGGGTATGTTCCATGGTGTCATTCCTCTGGGTTTGTTGTCTGAACGGGCCATTGTAGGAACTTAAACCAGACGCCGCCCCGAGACCGTGAGATCAACCTCTCCATCCGCGAGGGTGGCGCAAAGCGCCTGGCCGGCGTGAGTCTGGGCGGCGCGGGTAATGGCGCCACCCTGCTCGTCGCTGAGCCAGGCATAGCCGCGCGCGAGCACGAGTCGCGGATCGAGCAGTTCCAGCCGCAATCGTGCACGTTCAAGCCGCTGGCCCGCCGCATCGGCCGCGCGCCGCAGCCGGGCCGGGTAGTCGTCCTCGATCCGCCGCAAATCCGCTGCTTCGCGCTCCAGCATCGACCGCGTGCGATAGTGCAGCCGCTGCGCCAACTCGGACAAGAGCGCCCGGTAACGCGCCGCCGTCAGCGATGGACGCGCGAGCCGAGCGGCCGCCTGGTCCACCCGTTGGCTCTGGCTCTCGATCTGGCGCCGGGCGGCGTCGGTCAGCCGCAGCCGCGCGCGCTGCAGCGCATCGACCCATTCGCCCTGCGGACGCGCCGCAAGCTCTGCCGCCGCGGTCGGCGTCGGTGCGCGCAGATCGGCGCAGAAATCGGCGATCGTAAAGTCGGTTTCGTGACCGACGCCGCATACCACCGGCACTGGGCTTTGCACGATGATGCGCGCCAGCGTCTCGTCGTTGAAGGCCCACAGATCTTCGATCGAACCGCCGCCGCGCACCAGCAGGATCAGGTCGATCTGGACCTGCGGCGCCGATCCCCGAAAGCCACCCGCGGCCGCATCTTCGCCTTGCCGACCGTTCTGTGCCAGTCGGTACAACTCGGCCAGCGCACGCACCAGATCGGCAGGCGCATCGGCCCCCTGCACACGCGCCGGCGCGACGACGACCGGGACATGCGGCGCGCGGCGCCGCAGCGCGGTCACGACGTCGTGCAGCGCCGCCGCATCGAGCGAGGTCACGACGCCAATGCCGCGCGGCAGCGGCGGCAGACTGCGCTTGCGCGCCGGATCGAACAGGCCCTGCGCCTCGAGCTTCTCCTTGAGTTTCAGGAACTGCTCGAACAGCGTCCCCTGCCCGACACGGACCAGGGACTCTGCGATCAGTTGCAGGTCGCCGCGCTGTTCGTACACGCCGATGCGCCCGCGCAGTTCGACGCGCTCGCCCTCCTGCGGAGTGAAGTCCAGCAGCGCCGCGGCGCGGCGAAACATCGCGCAGCGGATCTGGCCGGTTTCGTCCTTCAACGAGAAGTAGCAGTGGCCGCTGGCCGCGCGCGAGAAGTTCGACAGCTCGCCGCGCACTGCGACCGGATTGAAGCGCGCGTCGAGCGCGTTCGCGACCGCGTGACACAGCGCGCCGACCGCCCAGACGCGCGGGATGCCTTCCGGCACGGCCGCCTCAGCCATCGGCTGCAACCCGCGCCGGCATTGGGCATCGTTCCACAGCGCCAATGGCGACAAGGCCAAAAGCATTCAAACCCGGCCGCAGCGCCGATTCCGCCGTGCAAGTCGTTGACATGATTGGATATTTCTTCGCCGAAAATGTAATCGTTTTGTCAATCTCAAGTATCTGCGCGGTGTCCGGCGCTGCGGGTACGCAGTTCTCAACAAAGTTATCCACACAATTTGTTTGCAACCTGTCTGATGCGGCGTGATACGGCGCGGCGACCCGCAGAGTGTCTGAGGGTTTCTCCGAAGTCCGCGCATCGATGCACGCTCAGCGTTCGCGCATGCGCTGACGGCGGCGGAAGGAACGCAGCCCGCCCTGGGCCATAATCTCCCGGCGATGCGGCTTGGCTCCGCGTCGGCAATGCCCTCATTTGCGAGCGGAGACTTCATTTGTTTTCCATTCTAGAAGCCGCAGGCTGGCCGATCTGGCCGCTCTTGGCCGCCTCGATCGTCGCGCTGGCCCTGATCATCGAACGCTTCCTCAGCCTGAAGACCGCGAAGGTCGCGCCGCCGAAACTGCTCGACGAGGCGATGGCGGTTTCGCGCGAAGCGGTGCCCATCCCCGACGTGGTGACGCAGCTGGAACAGAACTCTGCGCTCGGCGAGATTCTCGCGAGCGGGCTGCGCGCGCTGAACTCGAATCCAAGCTGCAGCGAGTCCGACCTGCGCGCCACGCTGGAGGCGGCGGGCCGCACCGTTGCGCATCGGCTCGAGAAATACCTGAGCGCGCTGGCGACCATCGCTTCCGCCGCGCCGCTGCTGGGCCTGCTCGGCACGGTGATCGGGATGATCGAGATCTTCGGCTCGCAGGCGCCGTCCGGCGCAACGGTCGGAGTGGCCAACCCGGCGCAGCTGGCGCATGGCATTTCAGTCGCGCTGTACAACACCGCGTTCGGCTTGCTCATCGCGATCCCGGCGCTGATCTTCTGGCGCTACTTCCGCGGCCGGGTCGACGAATACCTGCTGACGCTGGAACTGGCGTCGGAGCGTTTCGCGCGCCATCTGACGACGCTGCGCCGCTGACGGGAGCTTGCCGCATGAACTTCCGGCACAGGGCGCACGAAGAGCCCGAGATCAACCTGATTCCGTTCATCGACGTGCTGCTGGTGATCCTGATCTTCCTGATGCTCACCACCACCTACAACAAGTTCACCGAAATGCAGCTGCGCCTGCCGGTGGCCAATACCGAGGCGCAGCGCGACTACAAAAAGGAAGTGATCGTGTCGGTCAGCGCCGACGGCCGCTACATGGTCGACAAGACGCCGATCGCCGGCCGCGCGGTCGAGACCATCGCCGATGCGCTGGCCAATGCGCAGACCGGCAAGGACACGGTCGTGATCATCAGCGCCGATGCGAGCGCGACGCACCAATCGGTGATCACGGTGATGGAAGCGGCGCGCCGCGCGGGCCTGAGCCAGATCACCTTCGCGACCCAATCCTCGGCCCGGGCCGGCGCCCTGCACTGACGCAATGCACGGCGCGTCCACGCGCCCCCTGGCGAGCGCACTCGAGCGCACCTTGCTGCGCACCTGGACCCAGCGCGGCGCGCTGGCGCGGCTGCTGTGGCCGCTCGCGCAACTGTTCGGCGTCCTCGCTGCGGCGCGGCGCGCGCTCTATCGCTGCGGCATGCTCACGGCGCAGCGCGCAAGCGTACCGCTACCGGTGGTGGTCGTCGTCGGCAACGTCGTCGCCGGCGGGGCCGGCAAGACGCCCACGGTGATTGCGCTGGTGCGGCATTGGCAGGCACGCGGCCTGCGGGTCGGCGTGATCTCGCGCGGCCATGGGCGCCGCGGCGCCGGCTGCCGCGAGGTGCGAGACGACAGCGCGGCCTTCGACGTCGGCGACGAACCGCTGCTGATCCGCCGCGCGACCGGCGCGCCGGTGGTCGTCGCGGCGAGGCGCATCGACGCGGCGCGCGCGCTGATGCAGCGCCATCCGGCGATCCAGGTGCTGGTCAGCGACGACGGGCTGCAGCACTACGCGCTGGCGCGCGACATCGCGATCTGCCTGTTCGACGATCGCGGAATTGGCAACGGCTGGCTGCTGCCGGCCGGGCCGCTGCGCGAACCCTGGCCGCGGCGCGCGGACCTGGTGCTGCACAGCGGCCTTCAGCCCGCGTTCCCGGGCTTTCGCGCGACGCGCCGGCTCGCCGACCATGCGGTCCATCAGGGCGGCGTGCCGCTCCCGCTCGCCGCGCTGCGCGGCCAGGGCGTCACCGCGGTCGCGGCGATCGCCCACCCCGATGCGTTCTTCGACATGCTGCGCGCAGCCGGGTTGACGCTGACGCGCACCGTCGCGCTACACGATCACTATGGTTTCGATAGCTGGAACTGCAATGAACACGGGGGCGATCCGTTGGTTTGTACCGAAAAAGATGCGGTCAAGCTGTGGCCGCGCTGTCCGCATGCGCTCGCGGTGCCGCTCGAATTCCAGCCCGAAGCCGGTTTCTTCGCTGCGGCCGATGCGCTGCTCGATGCAAAGCTATCATCGGCGCATGCCGCCCGTGAGGATGGTTCAGAGTCGGTCGAGAGGCAAGTCGATGGATAGCAAGCTGCTGGAACTGCTGGTCTGCCCGGTGACCAAGGGGCCGCTGGACTATGACCGCGAACACCACGAGCTGATCTCGCGCAGCGCGCGGCTTGCGTACCCGGTGCGCGACGGCATTCCGATCCTGCTCGAAGCCGAGGCGCGCACGCTCGGCGACGACGAGCTCGAGCGGCTGCCGCGGCGCACGCCGCTGGTCGGCTGACCGGCGCAGCGATGCGCTTCACGGTGCTGATCCCGGCGCGGCTGGCGTCGACCCGGCTGCCGAACAAGCCGCTCGCCGACTTAGGGGGCGCGCCGATGGTGGTGCGGGTCGCCCAGCGCGCGAAGCTGTGCCGCGCCGACGGCGCGCCGGTGCGCGTGGTGGTCGCGGCCGACAGCGACGCAATCGCCTCCGCCTGCAAAGCGCATCAGGTCGAGGCGCTGCTGACGCGCGCCGATCACCCCTCGGGCAGCGACCGGCTGGCCGAGGCCTGCGAACGGCTCGGCCTGGGCGGCGATCAGATCGTGGTCAACGTGCAAGGCGATGAGCCGCTGATCGAACCGGCGCTGATCGAGTCGGTCGCACAGTTACTGGCGGAGCGCCCGGAGGCCGCAATGAGCACCGCCGCGCACGCGATCGACTCGGTCGCGGATTGGCTCAACCCGAACGTGGTGAAGGTGGTGCTGGATCGCCGGCAACTGGCGCTTTACTTCAGCCGGGCGCCGATCCCGTGGCGGCGCGACGGCGCGTCCCAGGGCGCCAACCAACTGCCGCAGTTGCCGCAGCCGGCGCCGCTGCGCCATATCGGCATCTACGGCTATCGCGCCGAGTTCCTGCGCGGCTTTCCCACGCTTGCCGTGGCGCCGGTCGAGACCACCGAGGCGCTGGAGCAGCTGCGTGTGCTTTGGCACGGGCACCGGATCGCGGTGCATGTGACCGAGCATGCGCCCGGCCCCGGGGTCGATACGCCGGCCGATCTCGAGCGCGTGCGCCGACATTACGCCACCTAGGCCGATATCCTGCGCCACCCGCCACCCGCCACCCGCGGGCGAGCGCATGCTATTCTTTGTCGCCATCAACGCGGCATAGCACGCGGCGGCTTGCGACGGTGATCGCGGCGCCCCACCCGTTCGAACGAGGAGATCCATGAGACTGATCCTGTTGGGCGCCCCGGGCGCCGGCAAAGGCACGCAGGCCGCGTTCATTTGCCAGAAATACGGTATCCCGCAGATCTCCACCGGCGACATGCTGCGCGCCGCGGTCAAGGCCGGCACCGCGCTCGGCCTGCAGGCGAAGACAGTGATGGATTCGGGCGCGCTGGTCAGCGACGACATCATCATCGGCCTGGTGAAGGAACGGATCACGCAAGCAGATTGCGCGAACGGCTTCCTGTTCGACGGCTTTCCGCGCACCATCCCGCAGGCCGAGGCGATGAAGGCGGCCGGCGTCAAGCTCGACTACGTGCTCGAGATCGACGTGCCGTTCGACGCGATCATCGAGCGCATGAGCGGACGGCGCTCGCATCCGGCCTCGGGCCGCATCTACCACGTCAAGTTCAATCCGCCGAAGGTCGCCGGCCGCGACGACGTGACCGGCGAGCCGCTGATCCAGCGCGACGACGACCGGGAAGAAACCGTGAGGAAGCGGCTCGAGGTCTACAGCGCGCAGACGCGGCCGCTGGTCGACTACTACGCGAACTGGGCCAAGCACGACCCGGCCGCCGCGCCCAAATATCGCACGATCAACGGCAGCGGCAGCGTCGACGAAATCCGCGCTCGCGCGCTCGCGGCACTGGAGAGCTGAGCGCCTTCGCTCGCAGGCCGGCGCGGCGTCAGCGCGCCTGCAGCAGTTCGAGCAGCAGCGCGACCCGCGCCTTCACCGGCGACAGGCCACGTGAATCAGGAATCTCGTCGCTGGGCTGACCCAGCACCCGGCCGTTCGCGCAGCGGCTCGCGCGCAGCACCCGCACGCCCTGCCGCTGCGCCGCCAGCAGCGCAGACGCGAGATCGTGGTGCAGCGTGCCGTTGCCGGTTCCGGCGACGACCAACCCCTGCACACCCTGGGCCAGCAACGCCTCGACCACCGCGCCATCGGCGCCAGCGTAGCTCATCACGATCTCGACGCGTGGCCAAGCGCCGGCATTCACTATCTTTTCGATAGCAAACGGTGTAGACAGATCATCGGCGTGCGGCCAGTTTCTCAACAATCTGAGCGCACCCTCCTCGACATAGCCAATCGGGCCGGCGTCGCCCGAGCCGAACGCGTCGACCCGGTAAGGATGAATCTTCTGCACGTCCAGCGCGCCGTGGATCGTACCGGCGCAGACCGCGACCACGCCGCGCGCGCCGGGATCCAGCGCGACGCTGAGCGCGTCCAGCAGGTTCTGCGGCCCGTCCGGCGCAATCGCGGTCGCCGGCCGCATCGCGCAGGCCAGCACCACGGGCTTGGCCGGGCGCAGCACCTGCTGCAGGAAATACGCGGTCTCCTCCAGCGTGTCGGTGCCGTGGGTGACGACGATGCCCTGCACGTCGGGCTGTGCGAGCCAGTGCGCGGCGCGCTGGGCGAGCCGCTGCCAGACGGCGAAGCTCATGTCCTTGCTGTCGATCTGCGCGACCTGCTCGGTCACCAACTCGCGGCCGGCCATGGCCTGCTCCGCGCCCGGCAGTGCCCCGATTAGTTCGGCGACGCCGAGCTGCGCCGCGCTGTAGCCGATGTTGTCGCCGGCCTTCGCCGCGGTCCCGGCGATCGTGCCGCCGGTGCCGAGCAGCACCACCTTGCTCCGGGTTCTTGCAGTCATGGCTTGCAAATCTTCCAAAACTGTTTAAAAATACAGATACTGTTTATCCGAACAGTATCTGACTCACGGACCACCCGCGCACTGTTTCCGCGCCCGACGCCAAGGAGCCCAAGATGACCGACCTCCCGCCGTTCCCCGCGAAACTCACGGCGCGCCAGCAGCAGATTCTGGACCTGATCCAGAGCGCGATCGCGCGCACCGGCGCGCCGCCGACTCGCGCCGAAATTGCTGCTGAGCTCGGCTTCAAGTCGGCGAACGCGGCCGAGGAGCATCTGCAGGCGCTGGCGCGCAAGGGCGTGATCGAGCTGGTCAGCGGCACCTCGCGCGGCATCCGCCTGCAAAGCGACGCGCTGCGCTCGATCAACGAGTCGCGCTTCAAGCAGTTCTCGCTGCCGCTGCAAAGCCTGGCCCAGCTGGCGCTGCCGCTGGTCGGTCGGGTCGCTGCCGGCGCGCCGATTCTCGCGCAGGAACACGTGGACCAGACCTACTACGTCGAGAGCACACTGTTCCAGCGCCGCCCCGACTATCTGCTGAAGGTGCGCGGCATGTCGATGCGCGATGCCGGCATCATGGACGGCGACCTGCTCGCGGTGCAGGCCACGAAGGACGCGAAGAATGGCCAGATCGTCGTCGCCCGGCTCGGCGACGAGGTCACCGTCAAGCGCTTTCGGCGCAACAAGCACCTGATCGAGTTGCATGCCGAAAACCCGGACTACCAGACCATCATCGTCGAACCCGGCGAGCCGTTCGAGATCGAGGGCCTGGCTGTCGGCTTGATTCGCAACACCATGCTGATGTAGTCCCGATCGACGCGATGGACGCCTTTACCGCCAAGGACTGCCGCGCGGGCAACACCGGCATTCCGGAGAGCACCCCCGGCACCTGATCTTCGATTCACGGTTGGCGCGCCGCAGGTGGCGGGCGTATGGCCTTGTCGGGCCATCACCCTGCGGTAGCCGGGAGCGTTCCCTCAATCCTGCCTGTGTCCAACCCTAGAGCTTCACCGGAGGTTCCACATGCAAATCGCCCAATTCACCCTGCACCGTTTGGCTTCGCCGATTCAGGCGCTCGCGCGCTGGTGCGCGCAACAGCCGGTGCCGCGCCGCCGATCACGCGCCCATCGCGACAACGCTACTTTTCCAATAGCACAAACCGCTTTCTCGTCCTTGGCTGCAGCCGGTTTTGAAGCATATAAACGAGCTGGTCGTCCGCTGCGCGTGTTGCGTGTGGTCGAACCCGGCGAGGCGCCAGCGCTGGGCCGGCGCATCGTGATCTCGGGCCGGCTCGACGAGGTTTGCGCCGAACTCGATCGCCTCGCCGCGATCGAGGCCGCGGCCTGCAGGCCGCACCGCTGACGCCCGCGTCCGTCGCTGCCGCGTCGCTCTCGCAGCGCTTCCGCGACGCGGCAGCGCGGTACGCGCCGCCGTGGCTGCGCCGGCAGCCGCCAAGGCACAATGGCGGCATGAATATCGTGATTCTCGACGACTACCAGGACGCGGTGCGCAAGCTGCAATGCGCGCACAAGCTCGAGTCGTATGCCGCCAAGGTCTACACCAACACGGTGAAGGGCCTGGGCCAACTCGCGGTCCGGCTGCGCGACGCCGATGTGATCGTCCCGATCCGCGAGCGTACCCAGTTCAGCCGCCAGCTGATCGAAAAACTCCCCAAACTCAAGCTGATCGCCCAGACCGGCGGGGTCAGCCGTCATATCGATGTCACGGCCTGCACCGAACACGGCGTCGCGATCGCCGAGGGCTCGGGCTCGCCGCTCGCGCCGGCCGAGCTTACCTGGGCGCTGATCATGGGCGCGATGCGACGCCTGCCGCAGTACATCGCGAACCTCAAGCACGGCGCATGGCAGCAGTCCGGCCTGAAGACGGCTTCGATGCCGCCGAACTTCGGCGTCGGCTGCGTGTTGCACGGCAAGACCCTGGGCATCTGGGGCTACGGCAGGATCGGCCACATCGTCGCCGGCTACGGCCGCGCGTTCGGCATGCGGGTGCTGGTCTGGGGCAGCGAGGCGTCGCGCGCGAAAGCCGTCGGCGACGGCCTGCAGGCGGCCGCAAGCCGCGAGGAACTGTTCTCGACCGCCGACGTGCTGACGCTGCAGCTTCGCCTCACCGACGAGACCGCCGGCATCGTGACGCTGGAAGACCTGTCTCGTATGCGGCCGACCGCGTTGCTGGTCAACACCGCGCGTGCCGAACTGATCGAGCCCGACGCGCTGATCAGCGCGCTGAACCGCGGCCATCCCGGCATGGCGGCGATCGACGTTTTCGAAGCCGAGCCGCCGCTGCAAGGCCATGCGCTGCTGCGGCTGGAAAACTGCATCTGCACGCCGCACATCGGCTACGTCGAGCAGAGCAGCTACGAGATGCTGTTCGGCGCCGCCTTTGACAACGTGGTGAACTACATCCGGGGTACGCCGACCAACATCGTGAACCCGGGCGCGCTGCAGATGCGGCGCTGATCCCGTGGTCGCGGCTACCGGTCCGCGCGGCGACGCAGCGGGCCGTCCAGGTCGATGTCGATCCCGAGCCGCGGCGACGCCGGTGGAATGGTCGACGCCGGCACCGAGTCGGTTGCGACGGTGATTTCGGCAGCACCGGTCCGTTGCGCGCGCCGCGCATCGGCCGCCTGCTCGGCCGCCAGTTCCTTCGCGATCGCGAACAGCAGCATCAGTTCCCGGTACGCTTCCGGCGCGAACGGTTCGAGCTCGCTCGAACCGGCCGAGGCATCCGGCCGGCGGAAGATGAACGACTCGATCAGTTCGACCACCGCCGGCGTGGGCCACAGCGTCTCGATGCGGGCCAGCTCAGACGGATAGGCATCGAGCCCGACGCCTTCCGCGCTGAATGCCTCGAAGGACGGCACCTGGACATTGAAGATCCGGGTGAATTCGGCGCGCAGCCGGTCGTAGTCGTCGTGCAGTTCGAAACGGTGATAGATGCTCAACAGGTCGAGATAGGCAAGCGGGCTGGTGCCGGCGTTGGCGTCGATATGCTGGCGCAGCAGTTCGATCGCCTGTTCGTGCTGCCCCAGCGACACGAAGAAGTCGGCCTGCTGCTGGATGTCGAGCAGCTCCTCCGCGTTCACGCCGCGGCTCGCGGCGTCTTCTGCCACCGTGTGCGGCGGCTGGGGCGCGGCAGACGGCACCGCCCGGTTCGCGCCGGGGCCCTGCTCGATGCTCGCGCGCTCGGATTCATCCGATGCACCGGCAGCCCAGCCCGGGGCCGCGCCGGCAAGCGCCGGCTCGCGATGTGCGGCCGTCTCATGCAGCGGGCTGATGATGGTCGCGCCCAGCGGCCCGAGGGCATTCTCCTGCTCCGGCCGGCGCCGGCTGCTCACCGTGCGTCCGGGCCGTGGCTGACGCAGCAGCCGCCAGGCCAACCAGAGGGCAGCCAGCACCGCAGCAGCGAGCAGCGCGAGCAGCAAGACCAGCAGCGTGTCGCGGCGCTCTGCCGCGCGTTCCAACTGCGCATTCAGCTCCAGCAGTCGCGCCTGACTCTTCTGATTCTCGGCACGCAGGGCGGTAACGTCGGCCTCCAGCGCCTGCAGCCGCGCGGCTTCGCTCGCCGCGGTGGCCGGCGGCGCGGGCACGGCGCCCGAGAGTGTCGCGTCCTGGCCGCGGTCGGCCCCGGCCCCGGCCCCGGCGGTCGGCGGCGCATGCTGCAATTCGGGAGAAGCCTTCAGCCGCGGCGCTGTTTGCGCCGATGACTCGACCGGATCGAGTTCGAGCCGCGGACCGGTCGTCACCCGCCCACTCGACTCCTGCTGGCTCAGTTGCGCTTGCGCATTTGCTTCCGCTTCGCGCGGGGCCGGCCTCTTGGCACGCGCCGCCGCCTGTCGCGCCGGCGCCCCATGCGTCGCGGCCCCATGCGGCCTGCGTTGGGCAGCGCTTTCACTGATCGGTCCGGCGGCGGTCCGGGCATTGCGTGGTGCGCGGCGAGCAGGCTCGGCAGTCGCGGTGCTTTGCGCCTGAGCGCGCCCTACCGCCGGATGGGCCGCCCGCTGGGAGGCTTCATAGGCTGCCAGCGCATCGGCCATGCGGCGCGCCCGCTGCGCCGCGGGAATCTCGGCCGGGCTGACCGGGACGCTTTCCGTCGGCGCACCGGACTGCGCCGCGGCCTGGCTGTCGGATGCGGCAATCGCTGCGGCCTCATTCACCGCGACCGGCGCCGACGACTGTGGTGGCTGCCGAGCGGCTTCAGGCGATGCCACGACCGTCGGAACGGCCGGAGCATCGGCGAGCAGCACATAGCGCCGCGCCACCGGCCCGGCGCAACCGATGCGCAGGATCACCGTCACCACCGGCGCGTTCACCGGTACCGACGACTGGATGCGCACGATCGCCCGGCCGGCCGAAGGCGGCGCGATGCTGATCAAGGTCGCGCCGATCCGGGTGTCTTCGTAGCGGACGTCCGCGTCCGCGCACAGATTTGCGATCTGGTCTTCGTTGGCGAGCGTGACCGGCACCGAAACGTCGAGCGGCTGGCCAACCTGCGCCGCACCGCGCAGCGGACCCAGGTTGAACGCGTGGCTGCTCGCAGCTGCCAGCAGCAACGCCCACCCTACAGCGATAGTTCTAGCATTCACGGGCATGACAAGCGATCTGCGGGCATTCTGACATACCGCAGATCGCAATCACTGCGCAATAATTGGCGCCATGGAACCGATCTACGCGAAAGTCGGCATCGTAGGCGCCGGTGCGATGGGCCGCGGCATTGCCCAGATTGCGGCGCAGGCGGGCAGCATCGTCCGCTTGTTCGACACGCAGGCCGCGGCCGTCGCCGCAGCGCGCGAGTCGGTGGGCAGCCAGTGGGATCGGCTCCAGGCCAAGGGCCGGATGACGGCCGAGCAGGTTGCCGATCAGAAGCAGCGGCTGGTCGCCGCCGACTCGATCGCGGCGCTGGCCGACTGCAATCTGGTGATCGAGGCGGTGGTCGAACGGCTCGATGTGAAGAAGGCGCTGTTCGCCGAGCTCGAAAGCGCGGTGGCGCCGGACGCGGTGCTTGCGACCAACACCTCGTCGCTGTCGGTCACCGCGATCGCCGCCGGGCTGAAGCGTCCGCAGCGGTTCGCCGGCTATCACTTCTTCAATCCGGTGCCGCTGATGCGGGTGGTCGAGGTGGTCGCCGGGCTGAAGACCGACCCGGCCGTCTGCGCCGACCTGGCGGCCTACGCGCGCCAGATGGGCCATACCGCGGTGCAGGCGCAGGACACGCCGGGCTTTATCGTGAACCACGCGGGCCGCGGTTACGGCACCGAGGCACTGCGCATCGTCGGCGAAGGCGTTGCCGATTTCGCAACGATCGACCGCATCCTGAAGGACCAGGCGGGATTTCGCCTCGGCCCGTTCGAGCTGATGGACCTGACCGCGCTCGACGTGTCGCACCCGGTGATGGAATCGGTCTACCGCCAGTACTACGACGAACCGCGCTACCGCCCGAGCGTGATCACCGCGCAGCGGCTTGCCGGCGGCGTGGTCGGCAAGAAGGTCGGAGAAGGCTTCTACCGCTACCGGGACGGCGTGGCCGAGGTCGCTCCGGAGCCGCCGGCGCCGCAGGTCGACGACATTCCGCCGGTCTGGGTGTCCACGCGCGCAGCCCGGCGCGCCGAACTGCTCGCGCTGCTCAAGCAGCTGGGCGCGACGATCGAAACCGGCGCCTCGCCCTCGCCGTCCGCAATGACGTTGGTCGCCCCGCTCGGTTTCGACGTGACCACGGTGGCCGTGGTCGACCGGCACGATCCGGCGCGCACGGTCGGCATCGACATGCTGGTCGAGGACGCGGCGACGCGCCGGCGCGTGCTCGCGACCAACCCGGCGACGCGCAGCGACTTTGCGCGCGCCGCCCATGCGCTGTTCGCGCGCGACGGCAAGGCCGTGAGCATGATCCGCGACAGCGGCGGCTTCGTCACGCAGCGCGTGGTCGCGACCATCATCAACATCGCGGCCGATATCTGCCAGCAGCGGATCTGCTCGCCGAAGGATCTCGAGACTGCAGTGACGCTGGGGCTGGGCTACCCGCTGGGGCCGCTCGCGATGGGCGACCGTTACGGCCCGGCGAACGTGCTGGAAGTCCTGTTCAACATGCAGACCGTCTACGGCGATCCGCGCTACCGTCCCAGCCCCTGGCTGCGCCGGCGCGGCGCGATCGGCCTGAGCCTGCTGCACGAAGAGGACTGACATGCCGGCCGAAATCAAGAGCCGCAGCGAGGGCCGGACCCTGGTGTTGACGCTGAGCAATCCGGCGCACCGCAACGCGCTCGGGCCCGAGATCTACGCGGCCGGGGTCGAAGCCCTGAGCGTTGCCGAATCGAGCGCCGAGGTGCGCAGTGTCGTCATCGCCGGCGAGGGCGGCATCTTCAGTGCCGGCGGCAACCTGCAGCGGCTGCAGGACAACCGGCGCCAGCCGCCGGCGTTCCAGGCCGAGAGCATCGAGGGGCTGCACAGCTGGATCGAAGCGATCCGCGCGTTTCCGAAACCGGTGATCGCCGCGGTCGAAGGCGCCGCCGCCGGTGCCGGCTTTTCGCTCGCGCTGGCCTGCGATTTCGTCGTGGCCGCACGCGGGGCGATCTTCGTGATGGCGTACAGCAATGTCGCGCTGTCGCCCGACGGCGGGGGCAGTTGGAGCCTGGCGCGCGCGCTGCCGCGTCAACTGGTCAGTGAACTGGTGATGTGCGGCGAGCGCATCAGCGCCGAGCGCCTGCACGAACTCGGCCTGGTGAACCGCCTGACCGATGCCGGCGACGCGCTGGACGAGGCGCTGGCGCTGGCGTCCAACCTGAATGCGCGCGCACCGAACGCGCTGGCCAGCATCAAGGAACTGCTGAACGACGCCGACGCGAACACTTTCAGCCGGCAGCTCGATGCCGAGCGCGACCACTTCGTCACGAACCTGCATCATGCGAATGCGGGCATCGGGATCGAAGCGTTCCTGCACAAGCACAAGCCGCAGTACGAATAGCGGGCGGCCATCCGCGACGGCTTGCCTCCTGCAGCGCCGGTGGTCGCGACGACGGGCCTGCGTGATGCGGTCCCGCAGGCGACAATGATCGCTGCTGCCAGTCACGCAAAAGACACGCCATGGACGAGCCGATACTTACCATCGAAGAGCGAGAGGCAATCAATTCCGGGCGCTGGTTTTCATCGCTCTCGCCTTCGCTCAGACACGACATTCTTCGATGTGCCTACGTCAGACGGTTCAAGGACGGCGAACTGATTGCCGCGCGCGGCGACCCGCCGCAAGACTGGATCGCGTGCGCGCGCGGCGCGGTGCGCGTGAGCTCGACGTCGATTTCCGGGCGCCAGATCACGCTGACCTACGTCGAGCCGGGCATCTGGTTCGGCGACGTGTCGATCTTCGACGGCGACCAGCGCACCCACGATGCCTATGCGCACGGCGCGACGACGATTCTTTGCGTCTCGAAGGCCGACTTCAGGAAGATCCTGGCAGCGCATGTGGAGCTGTACGAGGCGATGCTGCGGCTTCATGCGCGGCGCATCCGGCAGCTGTATGGACTGGTCGAGGACCTGAACACGCTGCCGCTGCGCGCGCGGCTGGCCAAGCAGCTGCTGCACCTTGCGCGCAGCTACGGCGTGCCGAGCCTGTCGGACCACGGCGAAATCCGGATCGGCTTGCATCTGGCGCAGGAAGAGCTGGCGCAGCTGCTCGGCGCGTCGCGCCAGCGGGTCAACCAGGAACTGAAGACGATGGAGCGCGAAGAGGCGATCCGCATCGAGCCGGCGGGACTCACGGTGCGCGACCGCGATGTGCTGCTGCGCATCGTCGAGGCCGAACACTGACGCGGGCGACCGAGCCATGGGCAACTTCGATCAATTCATAGGCACCCGCGAGATTCCCGCGCGGCACCGCTTCGACGTGGCCGCGCTGGCGGCCTGGCTGCAAGCTCGGCTGCCCGGCTTTGCCGGTCCGCTGCAGGTGGAAATGTTCAAGGGCGGGCAATCGAACCCGACCTACAAGCTGATCACACCGCAGCAAAGCTATGTGATGCGAGCCAAGCCCGGGCCGGTGGCCAGGCTGCTGCCCTCGGCCCACGCCATCGAGCGCGAATACGCAGTGATGAGCGGCCTGCACGGTACCGACGTGCCGGTGCCGCGGATGCACGCGCTGTGCGAGGACGAATCAGTGATCGGCCGCGCGTTCTACGTGATGGAGTTCATGCGAGGCCGCGTGCTGTGGGACCAGACCCTGCCGGACGTCGATCGCGCCGGACGCGGCGCGATCTACGACGAGATGAACCGCGTGATCGCGGCGCTGCACAAGGTCGACTACAAGGCGCAGGGCCTTGCGAACTACGGCAAGAGCGGCAACTACTTCGAACGCCAGATCGGCCGCTGGAGCAAGCAGTACCAGGCGTCGGTCACGACCCCGATCCCGGAGATGGACCGGCTGATCGAATGGCTGCCCGCGCATATTCCGGCCAGCGCCCGCTCGGACCTGACCTCGATCGTGCACGGCGACTTCCGCCTCGACAACCTGATGTTCCACGCGACCGAACCGCGCGTGATCGCGGTGCTCGACTGGGAGCTGTCGACGCTCGGCCATCCGCTGGCCGACTTCAGCTACCACTGCATGTCGTGGCACATCGACGCGGCGCTGTTCCGCGGCATCGGCGGGCTCGACCTGGCCAATCTGGGCATTCCCACCGAATCGGACTACATCCGCCGTTACTGCGAACGCACCGGCCTCGCGACTCCCGGACAGCTGGCGCCGGACTGGAATTTCTACCTGGCCTACAACCTGTTCCGGATCGCCGCCATCCTGCAGGGCATCGCGAAGCGGGTGGAGGCAGGCACGGCGTCGAGCGAACAGGCGCGCGCGAACGGCGCGCGCGCGCGCCCGATGGCCGAGCTGGGTTGGCAGTTTGCTCAAAAAGCATAGCTATAGGTGAAGATCCTATAAGGGCTTGCGCCCGTTCTTATCGTCAACAGGAGATCTCGATGGAGTTCGAATACAGCCCCAAGGTGAAGGACATGCAAGCCAAGCTGCTGGCCTTCATGGACGAGCACATCTATCCAAACGAGAGCACCTTCTACGATGAGGTGGCCGCCAACCGGGCAAAGGGCA
Source organism: Burkholderiaceae bacterium (assembly GCA_030123545.1). Classification (NCBI taxonomy): domain Bacteria; kingdom Pseudomonadati; phylum Pseudomonadota; class Betaproteobacteria; order Burkholderiales; family Burkholderiaceae; species Burkholderiaceae bacterium. The sequence goes on from CP126124.1 coordinate 2,334,014, forward strand.
ACGCCTGGATTCCGACGCGGATCATCGAGCAGCTCAAGCCGAAGGCGCGCGCGGTCGGCCTGTGGAACCTGTTCCTTCCCAAGTCCAAGCGTGCGCCCGAGGGTCTGTCGAATCTCGAATACGCGCCGCTGTGCGAGATCATGGGCCGCGTGTCCTGGGCGCCCGAGGTGTTCAACTGCTCGGCGCCCGACACCGGCAACATGGAGACCATCGAACGCTACGGCTCCGAGGCCAACAAGGATGAGTGGCTGGAGCCGCTGCTCAAGGGCGAGATCCGCTCCGCCTTCCTGATGACCGAACCGGCCGTGGCTTCGTCGGACGCGACCAACATCGAATGCTCGATTCGCAGCGACGGCGACCACTACGTCATCAATGGCCGCAAGTGGTGGTCGTCCGGCGCCGGCGACCCGCGCTGTGCGGTCTACATCGTGATGGGCAAGACCGACCCCGATGCACCGCGCCACTCGCAGCAGTCGATGATCCTGGTGCCGTCCAACGCCCCAGGCGTCAAGGTGCTGCGCCCGCTCACCGTGTTCGGCATGGACGACGCGCCGCACGGCCACATGGAGGTCGAACTGAAAGACGTGCGTGTGCCGGCCGGCAATCTGCTGTGGGGCGCGGGCCGTGGCTTTGCGATCGCGCAGGGGCGCTTGGGTCCGGGCCGCATTCACCACTGCATGCGCTCGGTCGGTGCGGCCGAACGCGCGCTCGAGCTGATGTGCCAGCGGCTGAATTCGCGCACCGCGTTCGGCCGCCGCATTTCGGAACAGGGCGTTTGGCGCGAGCGCATCGCCGAGTCGCGCTGCCTGATCGATCAGGCGCGCCTGTTGACGCTGAAGGCCGCCTACATGATGGACACCGTGGGCAACAAGGTCGCGCAGGCCGAGATCGCGATGATCAAGGTCGTCGCGCCCAACGTGTCCACCAAGGTCATCGACTGGGCGATCCAGGCGCACGGCGGCGGCGGCGTCAGCAACGACTTTCCGCTCGCCACCATGTACGCCCACCAGCGCACGCTGCGTCTGGCCGACGGGCCGGACGAAGTGCACCGCAATGCCATCGCCAAGCTGGAGCTGGCCAAGCACATGACGGGCGCAAGAGAAGTCGAGATGCCGATCACGCGGGGCAGCTGATTTTCAAGCCTAATCGTGCTCTAGCCCGCTCGGAATAATGGTAAATAGCTATCAAAAGCTGAGCGTCACGGCGCAACGCACCCCCGGGGCGCTGCGCCGTTTTTCATCGCCGGGCCGCCCCAAGATGAAAAAGCGCCCCCTTGGGGGCAGCGACCACACGAAGTGGGGAGCGCGGGGGCATTGTCCATGCCCGAGCGCCGGCGAACCCGGGCGCGCCGCACAATGGCGCAGAAACCCCCGAGGAGTCCCGCCGTGATCGATCTCTATTCCTGGGCTACGCCGAACGGCCACAAGGTCCACATCATGCTGGAGGAATGCGGCCTGCCGTACCGCGTGCATCCGGTCAACATCGGTGCCGGCGACCAGTTCAAGCCCGAATTCCTCGCGATCAGCCCGAACAATAAGATTCCCGCGATCACCGATTCGGACGGGCCCGACGGTCAGCCGATCTCGCTGTTCGAATCCGGCGCGATCCTGATCTATCTCGCGGCGAAGACCGGTCGCTTCATGCCGGCGAGCGACCGCGGCAAGTACGAGGTGCTGCAGTGGCTGATGTTCCAGATGGGTAGCGTCGGCCCTATGCTCGGCCAGACCCATCATTTCAGGATCTACGCGCCCGAGAAGCTGCCGTACGCGATCGACCGCTACACGAACGAGGCCCGGCGTCTGTACCGCGTGCTGAACGAGCGGCTGGCCGGGCGCTCGTACATCGCGGGCGGCGACTACGGCATCGCCGACATCGCGATCTTTCCCTGGTTGCGCAGCTGGCGCAACCAGGGCATAGACTGGGCCGACTACCCGCGGCTGCATGCCTGGTTCGACCGCATCGAGCAGCGCCCGGCGGTGCAGCGCGGCGTGCAGGTGCTGGCCGATCAGCGCAAAGCGCTGACCGACGACAAGGCGCGCGACATCCTGTTCGGTGCGACGCAGTACGCGAAGCACTGAGGCCTGCGCCAAGCGCGCAAGCGCCGCCCCTTCACGCGAACGGGACGGCCTGCGGTCGGCAATCAGGAGTTCTCTGCCCCCGGGTGAACGCGCTTGGTACGGTGCAGCGTGTTGCGGTCGGTGTGGTGCATTTCCTTGCCGGTGGCGGCGAGCTTGAGCACGAGGTCGGAGGTGTAGCTGAACGTTCCGTCGTCGTTGAACTTGAACGTGCTCGTGAACGTGCCGAGTGTCGCCCGCTCCAGCAGGTACTTGTTCTGCGCCAGGCCATAGCCCTTCTCTCCGGGCTCGGCCTTGAACGCCAGCGACTTGTCGCGCGGCTTCGCGTCGCCGCCGGCCAGAATCGCGATCCCGCGCGGCACCGCGAAGCACCGCATCACCTGTCCGTGTGCGGCGTCCCACAGCAGGTAGCCGACTTCGTCGTGGAACGGATCCATCGCCTCTTCGCCATGGCGCCAGGCGGTCATCTCGTAGTTCAACCCCCACATCGTCTGCTTGCCGTTCTCGACGATCGGGATCGGCCGGAACCAGGCCTTCTCGAAGTAGCCGGTTTGCGATGTCTCGTCCTCCTTGTTGTGGTAGGAGAGATCGATGCCGACATTGCCTTCCCATTCGCCGACCAGCGGTGTCAGCGGACCCAGTTTTTGCGGACCCAGAATTTCGGCCATGACTACACCTCGTCAATGAAGAAATAAAGTGTTAACTTAGCATTTCCACGCGTCGAGGGCAAACGCAGGCTACATGAGCCAGCGTAGCGAGCAGGGCAAACCTGCCGGGATCGAGGCCTCGAACCCGCGTTGGCGGGATTGCGTCGACGAAGTGGGAAGCTGGCCTGCCCGGAGAGGATCGAACTCCCGACCCACAGCTTAGAAGGCTGTTGCTCTATCCGACTGAGCTACGGGCAGATCGAACTCGGCACGCGGCGCGAGCCCTTGTTCGTGCTGGTCGGGGCGAAAGGATTCGAACCTTCGACCCTCTGGTCCCAAACCAGATGCGCTACCAGACTGCGCTACGCCCCGACGGTCGGCATTCTACCGTGCGCGTCTGCATTGCCGCGCGCAGGATCAGGCTGCGGTCGACGCCGCGATCTGCCCCATTCTGCCGCTCTGGAAATCCAGAAAAGCCTGCCGAATCTCGTCCTCGCTGTTCATCACGAATGGCCCGTGGCCGACGATGGGCTCGTTCAACGGCTCGCCGCTCAAGAACAGCAGCATCGCGCCGTCTGCCTGGGTGCTGAACGACAACTGCGTGCCGGCGCGCTCCATGACCGCCAGCTCGGCCTCGCGCGCGATCTGCTCGCCGGGCAGCGCAATGCTCCCGCGCAGCACCAGCAGCGCCGCGGTGTGGCCTTCGGACAAGTCGAGTGTCACCGTGCGATCGGGCTGCACCTTGAGATCCCACAGATTCATAGCGCTGAAGGTATGCGCCGGGCCCCGGGCGTCGCCATGGCGCCCGGCGATCACGCGCACCGACCCGGCGCCATCGGCCAAGGCCACGGTCGGCATCTGGTCCGCGGTGATGCCCTGGTAGCCGGGCCGGTCCATCTTGTGCCGCGCCGGCAGGTTGACCCAGAGCTGGATCATCTCGAACGGCCCGCCGGTCTTCGCGAAATCGGTGCCATGGTATTCCTCGTGCACGATGCCGCCGGCCGCGGTCATCCACTGCACGTCGCCCGGACCGATCACCCCGCCGCCGCCGGTCGAGTCGCGGTGTTCGACCTGGCCTTCGTAGACGATGGTCACGGTCTCGAAGCCGCGGTGCGGATGCGGGCCGACGCCGCGCCGCGCCGTGGTCGGCGTGAAGTTCGCCGGGCCGGCATAGTCGAGCAGCAGGAATGGCGACATCTGCTCGGCAATGTCGTTGTAGCTGAACACGCCGCGCACCGGGAATCCGTCGCCGACCCAGTGGCTGCCGTGGCTGCGCTTGATGAGCTCGAGTTTCTTCATCGGAATGCTCCTTGCATCCACTGCATCTCAGGCATTTTCCGTCATTTGCAAGCGAAGAGCGGCCCGGCGCGAACGCGGCCGCCGCTAGATCGGCGGCCCGATGATGCGCTCGATGACCGGCGCCAGCGCCCTGCCCAGCAACGCGTGCTGATCCGCGTCCAGATGCACGCCGTCCACCCGGCTCGCGGGCGTGACCTCGGCCGCTTCGAAGCAAGGGCAATCGAGCGTCGCACAGACCTCGCGATACGCCTGCGTCAACCCGACGCATTTGGCCGCTGCGCCTTCGAATTTGGCGGGAGTTCGGCCCTTGCGTTCGACGATCGCCGGCGGCACGACGACCAAAACCTGCGGCACCGGCATGCCCGACTCGATCGGCGCGCGCCGAATTTCACGCACCAGCGTTGCCACGCCCTGTGCCGCATGCCAGGCGGTGTGCGGGTGCATCGACTGGAAGTCGTTCGTGCCCAGCATCAACACGACCAGCGCGAGCGGCGAGTGCATCTCGATCTTCTGCGCCAGGCCGACCAGACCGTTGCGCCCGGGCAGATATGGGTCGTCGAACACCGTACGCCGGCCGTTCAGGCAGTCCTCGAGCACCCGGACCTGACGACCGCAGGCAATCAGCGCCTGTTCCATCACGCCCGGCCAGCGCTTGTCGAACGGTAGCCGCCCGCGGGTGGTCGGAATGATGCCCCAACTCAACGAGTCGGCGTAGACGAAGATCTGCTGCATGGACGCTCCTCCGCAAGCCTGGCTCATGGCCGCAATGGCCAATACGCCAGATGCTGGTGCTCATGGCGGCCGAGCTTGCTGTTGACCAGCGAGAAACCGGCTACCGACCAGCGCGTGGGTTCGGTGGACTGCGCCGGCAGCGGACCGCGGCTGTACTGCAGCGTGATGTGGGGCTTGAAGCCCTGGCGCTTGTCTATCCAGCGTCCCAGGCCGGCGCGCCGCAGGGCCATGGCCAGCGCCGCTTGAAATTCATGCAGCGCAACCGCTCCGTCGCTGATGCACAGCACCTGCAGCTGGCGAGCGCGTCCCTGGCCGAAAGTTTCGATGCGATCGAAGCACACCTCGAAGACACGCTGATTGATCAACCCCGACGCGACCTCGCGCGCTGCGGACTCCAGCCCGGGCGGCAGGCCCGGATGGTCGCCCAGGTGGACCAGCGTGACATGCAGCCGTTCCGCGTCGACCGCGTTCCCGCGCAGGCCGAGTGCACGGCTGCGCTCCTGCCAGTCGGTGGCGATCCGCCGAGCCAGACGGGGCGGTGGAAACAGTGCGTAGAACAGCCGATCGGTCGGCTTAACCGGCTCGCCCAGGCCGTCCAGCGAAAGCTGCTCGGTCATGATCGTTTTCGATGGAGTCGCATGATCAGAGTTTTACCCGCTTCTGAGCACGGGCCCGTCGCCGCGCTGCAAGCTCCGCCACCATGACGTGGACTTCAGCAACTCGAACCACGCCAGGCACGCCAGCCCGGCCAGCAAGCTCAACCCGAGATCATCGACGTGCAACTGAGCGAACGAGAACACGGTCCGCACCGGGGCAACGAACAGCACGATGACCAGGAAAGCCGCCGCGCCGACCACGACCCACCAGAGCGCCGGGTTGCCGCTGCGCAGCATCGCCAGCGCCCCGCGCGACCAGGAGCGATTGATCAGGATGAGCGCCAGGACCGAGACGACCAGCGCCGCGAACGTCAACGCGCGCGCGGCGCCGGCGCCATGGTTGGGGCGCGCGAGCACGAAGACCGTCATGCACGCCGCCAGCACGCTCAGCCCCTGCAGTAACGCGACCACGACCGTCGGCCGCGAAAACAGCCGCTGATCGGATCTGCGCGGGAGCCGCCGCATCACGTCGGCCTCGGCGTGCTCGGCCTCGAAGACCAGCGAGCAGGCCGGGTCGATGATCAGTTCGAGAAAGACGATGTGCACGGGCAGCAGCAACAGCGGCCATCCGGGGAAGAACACCGGAATCATCGACAGGCCCGCGATCGGAACGTGAACGGCCAAGATGAACGCCGTGGCCTTTCGGATGTTGTCGTAAATGCGCCGGCCGAGGCGCGCCGCGCTCACGATCGAGGAGAAGGCATCGTCGAGAAGCACCAGCGATGCGGACTCCCGGGCCACATCGGTGCCGCGCCCTCCCATCGCGATGCCGATGTGCGCCGCTTTCATCGCCGGCGCGTCGTTGACGCCGTCGCCTGTCATCGCCACGATTTCGCCGTTCGCCTTGAACGCGTTCACGATGCGCAGCTTCTGTTCCGGCACGACCCGCGCGAAGACCAGCACATCCCGGATGCGAGCGGTGAGTTCCTGGTCCGACATCGCGGCGAGTTCCGGCCCCGTGATCACCGCCGCGTGATGGGCTAGCCCCGCGCGTCGGGCGATCTCCTGGGCCGTGGCCGGATAGTCGCCGGTGATCATCACGACGCGGATGCCCGCGCTGCGGCATTCCGCCACCGCGGCAGGCACTTCAGGGCGCAGCGGGTCCTCGAACCCGACGAGGCCGACGAACCGAAGCTGAAACGCGTCCTGCGCTTCGGGCAGTGGTCCGGCATCGATCTCGGCACGTGCCACCGCGAGCACTCGAAGGCCCTCCGCGGCAAACCCGGCGATCTGCGCCCTGAGCGCCGCCTGTTCGCTCGCGGACAGGCGGCACAGGCCGGCGATCGCCTCGGGCGCGCCTTTTGCTGCCGCGACCCGCTGGCCGGTTTCCACGTCTTCCCAGACATGCGTCATCGCAAGCAGCGCCGCCGACAACGGGTACTCCCGGATCAGGCGCCGCCGCGCCGCTGGTTCCAGCAGGCCGAGTCGCGACGACGCCTCGTTCAGCGCGCGCTCCATCGGATCGAACGCATCCGCACGGCTGGCCAGCACGGCCGTCTCGAGCAGGGCGCGGAATTGCTGCGGCATCGGCTCCACGGAGCCGCGGCAGTCGAGCGTCGCATCCCCGCTTGCCAGGCGCACCAGGGTCATCCGGTTCTGGGTCAGCGTTCCGGTCTTGTCGACGCACAGCACCGTCGCCGACCCCAGCGTTTCGATCGCGGGCATGCGCCGCGTCAGCACGTGGCTCCGGGAGATGCGCCATGCACCGAGCGCGAGAAACACGGTGAGCACCACCGGAAATTCCTCCGGCAGGATCGCCATCGCCATCGCGATGCCGGCAAGCGCCCCTTGCTTCCACGCCAATGCATCGGCGCCGCGCGTCATCGCGTAGACCACGATCACGACCACGCAAGCCACGACGCCGACCGCCGCCAGCGACCGCACCATGCGCCCGGTCTCCATCTGCAGCGGCGTTGCCTCCGGGCCGATCTGCTGCAGCGCCTTGCCGATGCGACCCAGTTCGGTCCGGATGCCGGTACGCCGGACTTCGCACACCCCCTGCCCGGCCGTGACCAGCGTGCCCGAAAACAGCGAGGGTCGGTCGTCGCCGCCCGGCGCATCGAGCTCCCCAGCGGTCGTCGACGGGCGCTTGCGCACCGGCACCGACTCTCCGGTCAGTAGCGACTCGTCGACGGTCAGGTGGGTGGAACGCCGCAGCAGCGCATCGGCCGGAACGCGATCCCCCTCGCTCAGGATCACGATGTCGCCTTGGGCGACCTGGCGCCCGGCGATGCGCCGCTGCACGCCGCCGCGCACGACGAGTGCGCGCGGGCTGGACAGATCGCGCAGCGCATCGAGCGCGCGCTCGGTACGGCGCTCCTGAGCGATCGTGATCCCGATCACGACGAACACGAAGCCGAGCAGCAGCAAGGCATCGCTGAGCTTGCCAATCAAGAGGTAGAGCGCGCCGGCCGCCACGAGCATCAGGAACATCGGCTCGTGCACCACTTCTTGCACGATTGCAACGAGCGGACGCGCGCGCTGCGACGGCAACTCGTTCGGCCCATCCCGCTGCAAGCGAAGTGCCGCTTCCCGATCGGAAATTCCCTGCAAGCCAGGGTCCGGGGCACCAGGCGGCGCGGACGGATCTTGTCCGGGTTGGACAGACGTTCCTTCCCCCGCAACCTTGCTCATGGGTGTTCCGATCCCCGACGGTGATAGTGCGTCGCGTCCGCTCGACGCATACTGTATGAATTTTCCATGCGCTGACGCGTGTGACGGGATCCGACCCTGGCACGGCGCATCTCGACCATATCAGACGAGGGTTTCGATGATCGATCTTCCCACCTATGACGACGTTTCCGCGGCATCGGAGCGCATCAAGGACCATGCCCACAAGACGCCGGTCATGACTTCCCGCACCGTCGACGAAGCGTTCGATGCCCGGGTCTTCTTCAAATGCGAGAACCTGCAGCGCATGGGCGCCTTCAAGTTTCGCGGCGCGTTCAACGCGCTCTCCCGATTCAGCGCCGCGCAGCGCAAGGCCGGCGTTGTCGCGTTCTCTTCCGGCAATCACGCGCAGGCGATCGCGCTGTCGGCCAGAATTCTCGGAATTCCAGCGACCATCGTCATGCCGCACGACGCACCGGCGGCCAAGGTGGCGGCGACCAAGGGCTACGGGGGAAACGTCGTGGTCTACGACCGCTACACCGAAGACCGCGAGCAGATCGGCCGCGACCTTGCCGCGAAACACGGCCTCACGCTGATCCCGCCCTACGATCATCCCGGCGTGCTCGCGGGACAGGGCACTGCCGCCAAGGAACTGTTCGAGGAGGTCGGGCCGCTCGACGCCTTCTTCGTGCCGCTGGGCGGCGGCGGCCTGCTTTCCGGCTGCGCGCTGGCGACGCGGGCGCTGTCGCCCGATTGCAGGCTCTACGGCGTCGAGCCGGCGGCGGGCAACGACGGGCAACAGTCGTTTCGCACCGGAGCCATCGTCCACATCGAAACGCCCAAGACCATCGCGGATGGCGCCCAGACGCAGCACCTCGGCAACTTCACCTTTCCGATCATTCGCCGTGACGTCAGCGACATCCTCACCGCCTCGGATGCGCAGATCGTCGACTGCATGAGATTCATCGTCACCCGCATGAAGCTGGTCGTCGAGCCCACCGGCTGCCTCGGTTTCGCCGCGGCCCGGCAACGCAAGGCGGAACTCAAGGGCCAGCGCATCGGCGTGCTCCTGAGCGGCGGCAACGTTGACATGGCGCGCTTCGCGAGCCTGCTCGCCGGGTAGCGCCTGCGGCTGCTTGCTGCAGGTCCCATCGAGAGCAACACAAGGCGCCAGTCCGGCGCTGCGCGCAGCGCACCGTTGCCGGCCGGTGCGCGGGAACGCAGCTGCAAAGCACGCCATCCAATGGGCAGGACCGAAGGCAAACCATCCGCAGAAGCGGGTTCAAGTGCCGGGTGGACCACTGTGTCCGATCCTAGGCAAGGTGTGCGCCCGGCGTCGCGGACGAAGGCGTGGATCCTGGGGACATCCTGATCAGTAAATCACCGTCGCGATGGCGATGGCGAAGGCGTTGGTGAGCATCGGCGTCACGACCGCGAGCATGAAGATCGGCTTGTAGGCCTGCTTGTGCGTCAGGCCGACGACGGCCAGCGCCGTGATGACAGCACCGTTATGCGGCATCACGTCCAGGCCGGCGGTCGCCAGGCTGGCGATGCGATGGATCACCTCTGGATTGAGGCCCAGCGCCAGGAACCTCTTGGCGAAGAGCTCCATCGCTATGCCGAGGCCTCCGGACGCAGAGCCCGTGATGCCGCACAGGAGCTGTGTGGCCAGCGACAGCGAGATCAGCGGCGTTCCGGGGATGCTCAACAACATGTTGGAGATGGACTTGAATCCGGCGACGGACCCAACCACCGCCCCAAAGCCGACATCGGCGCAGGTGTTGATGACGGGCAGCGCACAGTTGGTGGCACCGCCTGTCAGAGTCTTCAGCTTGTCGGTCAAGTGTTTGTTCAGCAGAACCATTCCGGCGACGATGCCACCGAGAAGAGCCCAGACGATATCGACCTTTACGATGTTGAGAAGGAGGAGCAGGACGGCGGAAGGCATGAAAGCCAGCCAGATGTTGGGGAGCGCCTTGTCGCCATTGACCTGACTCGGCGCGGCCTTTGCCGCAGCAGGATCCGTCCCCTCGTAGCCCCCGCCGTTGCGCTTCGAGCGCTGGATCATCCAGCCGAGAAGGAAGTAGTTCGCCGTGATGACGAACACTGAGGCGATCAATCCGAGCGCGGGGGCCGCCATGGCCGTCGTGCCAAGGTACTTGGTCGGGATGATGTTCTGGATCTGAGGTGTCCCGGGCAACATCGACATCACGAAAGTCGCGACTCCGAAGAAATAGATTCCGGGGAACAGGTGCCAGGAGAGGTCTATTTCCTTGAACAGCGGACGCGCGATCGGCACGATGACGAAGAGGATGACGAATACGCTGACGCCACCATAGCCGAGCAAACCGCAAACCGCAACGATGGCCATCGCGACGTGGAGTTGCTTGGATTTCCCTGTCAACTTCAGCAAGAAGTCTGCGATCTTCTGGGCTGCACCGCTGTCTTCCATGACCTTGCCGAAGATCGTTCCCAGCAAGAAGAGGAAGAAGAACTTCATGGCAAAGGAACTGAACCCCTTCATATAGGTGTCGTTCAGCCCCGTCAGCAGATCGACCCGGGAGAAGGCCAGCACAATCATCGCGGCAAGCGGCGCGATGAGGATGATCGACCATCCCCGCAAAGCCAGCGTGATCAGTGTGGCGAGCCCCAGGACGATTCCAAGAATACTCAGCAGTTGCGGGTCCATATTGTTTCCATGCTTTGTTTTTCTGTCTGTTCGGCGGTCCAGCCAGAGGTGGGTGAGATGCCATGAGCAGCCGGTTGCTCAGGTGACGGTGAAGACGCCGTCGCCCATCGCCTTGCGCAAGCCGAATAGCTAGAGGCGATCCTGCGACGTCATGTTCGCTTTCGGATCCTTCCTGTGCCCTCAGCGCCGCGCGTCGCGGATCGCCTGCACGGCTTCCGGGTTGACCAGGGTGCTCAGGTCGCCTGCGTCCTCGCCGAGCCAAGCGGAACGGACGACGCGACGCATCAGCTTCATGTTGCGGGTGCGCGGCAGGTCGGGCACGAACACCACGTCAGCGGGCTTGAAGGCGCCACCCAGCCCTGCGGTCACGGCGGCCGACAAGATCTTGACCGCCGACTCCTGATCGGTCTTGGGCCGTGCGACGCACAGGCAGACCACGGCCGTACCCTTGATGGGATCTGGCACGCCGATGGTGACGGCGTCCTCCAGCAATCCCGTGGCCATCAGCAGCGCCTCGATCTCGGAAGGCCCGGTACGCTTGCCCGCGATCTTGAGCGTGTCGTCGGAGCGGCCGTGCACATACCACATGCCGTCGATATCGCGACTCGCGAAGTCGCCGTGCACCCACAGGTCGGGCAGGCGCGACCAGTAGCTGTCCAGGTAGCGCTGGCGGTCGTGCCAAAGGCCGCGCGTCAGGCCGATCGTGGGCGTGCGCATCACTAGCTCGCCGGTCACGCCCACGGCGACGGATTCGCCACTGTTCGCGTCAACCACATCGGCACCCGTCCCCGGCACGGCGCCGGCGAACGCACAGGGCTTGAGCGGATGGATCACGGTGCCGGTCAGGATGCCGCCCATTTCGGTGCCGCCAGAAAAGTTGAGCAGCGGCACGCGGCCCTTGCCGATGCGCTCGAAGGTCCAGTGCCAGGCCTCGGGCGTCCAGGGCTCGCCGGTGGAAATCATCACGCGCAGTGAGCTGAGATCGCGCTCGGCCAACGTCGCGTCAGGAAGTTGCATCGACAGGCGCGCGATCGTCGGCGCCAGGCCCAGGTAGCTGATGCGATGGCGCTCGACCAGACGCCACAGCCGGTCGGGTTGCGGGTAGTTGGGCGCGCCTTCGGCCAGTACCACCGTCGCGCCGACCAGAAGGCCGCCGAACACCAGCATCGGGCCAACCAGCCAGCCCATGTCCGACATCCACAGGAAGCGGTCGCCTGCCTTCAGGTCCATGCAGATCGACAGGTCCAGCGCGGTCTTGATCGGAAAGCCGCAGTGCGAGTGCACGACGCCCTTCGGCTTGCCGCTGGTGCCCGAGGTGAACATCAGCAAGAAGGGATCGTCGGCCGGCATGGACTCCGTCGGCACGGCGGCGACGTCGCCCGGCGCGCCAGCAGTCATCTCTTGCCAGTCGTGATCACGGCCCGGCATCCAGTCGCGTTCCGTGTATTGCGTCTTCAGATGGTTCAGCACCACCACGTGGCGCACGCCGGGGCATTGGGCCACCGCCTGATCGACGACCGGCTTCGCGCCGACCGGCTTGCCGCGGCGCAGCGAGGCATCGACGGTGATGACGGCCACCGCCCGGCCGTCGGTCAGGCGCTGCGTGATGGCGTCAGCGCCGAAGCCCGAGAACATCGGCAGCACGATGGCGCCGATCTTCGCCACGGCCAGCATGGCGGCGGCGGCATGCGGGAGGTTGGGCAGGTACATGCCGACCACGTCGCCACGACCGAGCCCCAAGCTGCGCAGGCTCCACGCCAGGCGGCAGGTCTCGCGGTCCAGATCGGCAAAGGTCCAGGTGGTCACCACGCCGTCTTCGCCCTCCCATACCAGCGCGGTCTGCTCGTAGGCCTCGGTGCCCCGCCGCCGGTCGAGACAGTTGATCACCACGTTGGTCTCGCCGCCCACGCACCAGTGCGCGAAGGGCTTGCCCTCGCCGAGGTCCAGCACCCGCTCGTAGGGGCGCTCGAAGCGGTAGTCGAGGAAGCGGATCAGCGCGTCGTGAAACCACGCCGGGTCCTGGCTCGCGCGCTCGTTCAGCGCCTCGAAGCTATCGACACCCAGCGCGCGCATGAAGCGGGTCAGGTTGGCCTGTTCGACCATCGCGGCGTCGGGCCGCCAGACGATGCCGGAGGAGGTGGAGTTGTCGACTTGCATGGTGCGCCATCCGATCGAGAGGTAAAGAAGCGTCGCGTTGGCCGCGACTTCAGTTGAACGCCGCGATCCCCGTGATCGCGCGCCCCAGGATCAGCGCATGCACGTCGTGCGTGCCCTCGTAGGTGTTCACGACTTCCAGGTTCACCAGATGGCGCGCGACGCCGAACTCGTCGCTGATGCCGTTGCCGCCCATCATGTCGCGCGCGGTGCGGGCGATGTCCAGCGACTTGCCGCAGCTGTTGCGCTTGACGATGGAGGTGAGTTCGACCGCGGCCTGGCCCTCGTCCTTCATTCTTCCCAGCCGCAGGCACCCCTGCAGCCCGAGCGTGATCTCGGTCAGCATGTCGGCGAGCTTTTTCTGGATCAGCTGGTTGGCCGCCAGCGGGCGGCCGAACTGCTTGCGGTCGAGCACGTACTGGCGCGCACGCTGGTAGCAGTCCTCGGCGGCGCCCAAGGCGCCCCAGGCGATGCCGTAGCGGGCGGAATTGAGGCAGGTGAACGGCCCTTTGAGGCCGCGCACTTCGGGAAACGCGTTTTCCTCGGGGCAGAACACCTCGTCCATCACGACTTCACCGGTAATGGAGGCGCGCAGGCCGACCTTGCCGTGGATGGCGGGGGCCGAGAGGCCCTTGGCGCCTTTGTCGAGCACGAAGCCGCGGATCTGCCCACCCTCGTCTTTGGCCCAGACGACGAAGACGTCGGCGATCGGGCTGTTGCTGATCCACATCTTGCTGCCCGAGAGGGAATAGCCGCCTTGGACCTTCTTCGCCCGGGTGATCATGCTGCCCGGGTCCGAGCCGTGGTTCGGTTCGGTCAGGCCGAAGCACCCTATCCATTCGCCTGTGGCCAGCTTGGGCAGGTATTTCTGTTTGGTCGCTGCGGTGCCGAATGAGTGGATCGGCACCATGACGAGGGAGGATTGCACGCTCATCATCGAGCGGTAGCCGGAGTCGACGCGCTCGACTTCGCGCGCGATCAGGCCGTAGCTGACGTAATTGAGGCCGGCGCCGCCGTATTGCTCGGGAATCGTCGGGCCCAACAGGCCGAGCGCGCCCATTTCGCGGAAGATGGCCGGGTCGGTCTGCTCGTTGCGGAATGCCTGCTGCACGCGCGGCAGGAGCTTTTCCTGGCAATACGTGTGGGCGGCATCCTGTACGGCGCGTTCGTCGGCGCTGAGCTGCGCGCGCAGGGACAGCGGATCGTCCCAGGAGAAGGTGTTGCGGCTGGAAGCCATGTGAATCTCCTAGTCCTGGTTCATCAGCTCGCGGCCGACGATGATCTGCTGGATCTGGGTGGTGCCTTCATAGAGGCGAAGCAGGCGGACGTCGCGGTAGAAGCGCTCCACCGGGTACTCGTTGATGTAGCCCGAGCCGCCATGTACCTGCACGCCGCGGTCGGCCACGCGGCCGGCCATTTCGGTGCAGAAGAGCTTGGCGCACGAGACGCGCATCGAAACGTCAGGGTCCGACACGTGCGCGGGCTTCTGGTCGAAGCGATGCGCGACCTCGCGCACCAGGGCCCATCCGGCAAGCAGTTCGGCCTGGCTGTCGGCAAGCATGGCTTGGATGAGTTGGAACTCGCCCAGACGCTTGCCGAACTGCTTGCGCTCGCGGGCGTAGCGGGCCGATTCGTCGAGCACGCGCTGCGCGATGCCGCAGGCCACGGCCGAGATGTTCAGACGCCCGCGGTCGAGCACCTTCATCGCGGTCTTGAATCCCTGGCCGGGCACACCGCCGATGATGTCGGCCGCCGGCACGCGCACGTTCTCGAGGATCACGTCGCAGGTCATCGTGCCGCGCTGCCCCATCTTCTTGTCCTTCTTGCCGAGCTTGATGCCGGGCAGGTCGGCGGGGACGATGAAGGCCGAGACGCCGGAAGCTCCCGGCCCGCCGGTGCGTGCCATCAGCGTAAAGGCCCCGGCACGTGGCGCGTTGGTGATGAACCGCTTGGTGCCGTTGAGCACGTAGTGGTCACCGTCGGCACCTGTCACCAGCTTCGCGCTCGTCTTCAGTGCCGCGGCGTCCGACCCGGCGTCGGGCTCGGTCAGTGCAAAGGACATGACCAGCGCGCCGCTGGCGACACGGGGCAGGTAGTCGGCCTTCTGCTCAGGCGTGCCGTCCATCAGGATGCCCTGCGAGCCGATGCCGATGTTAGTGCCGAACACCGAGCGGAAGGCCGGCGCGGTGCGGCCCAGCTCGAAGTTCACCTGCACCTCCTGGCTGACCGACAGGCCGATGCCACCGAACTCCTCCGGCACCGTGAGGCCGAACAGGCCCAGTTCCTTCATCGCTTCGACCAGTTCAGGCGGCACTTCATCGTGCTCCTCCAGGTGGTTCTCGGCGGGCACCAGTTGCTCGCGCACGAAGCGCTGCACGGTGGATAGCAGAATATCGAAGGACTCGTCGTCGAGTGCCATGATCATGTTCTCTTAGCGTTAGATGGGTGGCTCGATCACTCGGGGGCGCCGCCTACTTCGCGTACTTGCGGAACTCCGGTTTGCGTTTTTCCTGGAAGGCCTTGACGCCTTCGCGCGACTCATCGGTGTCGTAATACAGCTTCAGCGCATACATGCCCATACCGGCAATGCCGGCCTGGTGCGCGGTGTCCATGTTGAAGGAGCGCTTGGCGATGGCCAGTGCTGTCGGGCTTTTTTCCATGATCTCGTCGCACCATTTCTGCACCTCGGAGTCGAGCTGGTCGTGCGGCACCACCGTGTTCACCAGCCCCATTGCCAGTGCCTCGGCAGCCGGGTAGCGGCGGCACAGGTACCAGATCTCGCGCGCCTTCTTCTCGCCGACCACGCGCGCCAGGAACGCGGTGCCGTAGCCCGGATCGACCGAGCCTACTTTGGGGCCGGCCTGGGCGAACACCGCCCTCTCGGAAGCAATGGTGAAGTCGCAGATGGTGCAGATGACGTTGCCGCCGCCGACGGCGTAGCCCTGCACGCGCGCAATTACCGGCTTGGGCACGTCGCGAATCGCGTTGTGCAGCTCTTCCATCGGCAGGCCGATGGTGCCGCGGCCGTCGTACTGGCCTTCGTGTGCCGACTGGTCGCCGCCGGTGCAAAAGGCCTTCTCTCCGGCGCCGGCCAGCACGATCACACCAATGTCGCGCGCGTAGCCGGCCTTGTTGATGGCGTGGATCAGCTCGTCGCAGGTGCGCCCGCGAAATGCGTTCATCTTGTCGGGCCGGTTGATGGTGATCCAGGCGGCGCCTTTGCGCACTTCATAGAGGATGTCTTCGTAGTTCATGGTGTGGTCCTTAAGGGAGTTGGTGGGGTGAGTGAGCCTGTTTGCGTTCAGCCATTCATCGTCAGTCCGCCCGACACGCTGAGCACCTGGCCGGTGACGTAGGCGGCGTCGTCGCTGGCGAAGAAAAGGATGGCACCGGGCAGATCGTCCGGCTGGCCGATGCGCCCGAGCGGAATGGAGCGCGTGAAGGCTTCCATCAGCTTTTCGGGGTTGCCCGCGCCTGACCGGTAGTCGGCGAACAGCGCGGTGTCGGTCGGACCCGGGCAGACCACGTTCACGGTGATGTCGTGGCGCGCATGCTCGCGGGCGATGGTCTTGGAGAACGACACGAGGCCGCCCTTGCAGGCCGCGTAAACCGCTTCCCCGGAGGAGCCGACACGCGCCGCATCGGAGGCGATGTTGACGATCCGCCCACTCTTGCGCGCCGCCATGCCGGGCAGCACCGCGTGGTGCATGAGTAGCGCACCCGTCAGGTTGATCGCGATCAGCTTGTCCCACTGCGCCGGCTCGGTCTTGGTGAACGGCTTGAACACGTCCCAGCCGGCGTTGTTGACCAGCACGTCGATGGCGCCGAGCGTCTTCTCGGTCTCGGCGACCGCGGCGTCGACGCTGGCACGGTCGGTGATGTCGCAGCGGAAGGCCTGCGCGCGCCCGCCGTCGGCGCGGATCGCGGCGGCGACCTTCTCGCCGGCCTCGTGGTTGAGGTCGAACACGGCGACCTTCGCGCCCTCGGCGCCGAAGCGGCGGCAGGTGGCGCCGCCAATGCCGCCGCCACCCCCGGTGACGACCACGGTCTTGTCCTGAAAGCGTTGCATCATGTTCCTTTCGGCGGGGTTGGTGGCGAAGCGATGGGTTGCTTGCCGGAGCTATTTAAGTCAATATATTGTCGTAATTGTAGTTGCGTGCGACTTCGCATGCAAGCACAATTTTGCGTCGATTCATTATGGAAAACCCTATGTCATCACAAGAAGAAGTGAAGATCGAACTGGCCAACCGGCTCTTCTTCCGGCTCTATCAGTGCGCAAATATGTTGCATAAAACAGGCTCGCGAGCCGTCGAGGCCGAGGGCCTGACGACGCAGCAGTGGGCGGTGCTGGGGGCGCTGTCGCGCGCGAAGGCCGAGGGCGGCATGAGCATCGGCGAGCTGGCCAAGTACCTGATGGTGAGCCGCCAGAACCTGTCCGGGCTGATCAGCCGCATGGAGCGCGACGGGCATGTGACGATCGCGCCCGACGAGCAGGACCGCCGCTCGCGCGTGGTCACGATGACCCCGTCAGGGCGCCATGTCTGGCAGCAGCTGGCGCAGCCGAAGATCCGCGCCTACTACGAAGAGATCCTGGGCGACTTCTCGATCAACGACGTCACCCACACGCTGCATTACCTGCTCAAGATGCTCGAGAACATGCAGCGGCTGGATCAGGCCTGGGTCGGATCTCCCGACGAGGATGGTGGGCCTGCTTAGCGTTGCACCCCGCGGAGCGGGAGGATCGCCATGGAGCGCCTTTACGGGCCTGCGGCACCATCTTAGATCCTGCCAAGCGAGCTCTTCTACGCGTCACCGATGGTATGGCGAGCGTCCGCGATCGGCTGGCGCAAAGAAGGGCAGATTCTGGCCGGCTGCGAGAGTCCACGGCGTCGCCATAAAGCGATCGCTGGGCCACCGAATGTGACCGTCTGCATCAGTCCGGAGCCGGCAAGGTAGCGCTGTCGCTCGTGACATTGCTGTGGGCGACCAATCCTCCCGATGAGCCTTCAGCCGCGCCACACGCCACTGCAGCGCCAGAGACGGTGCACGGTTCAATGCGCAAACAGTGTGGCGACCATAGCGTCACGCATACCGTCAGATCACTTCACATCTTTGCAGCAGACACGCCCCAAAAGTCCTTATTACTCAACGAACTTGGATTCGTCGACGCTGATTTTCGAATCATCACCGAGACTCAGAATTTGCTGATGTCAAAGGATCTTTTTACTACCCCTACTCCCACTCGATCGTCGCCGGCGGCTTCGAGCTGACGTCGTAGGTCACGCGGTTGATGCCGCGCACCTCGTTGATGATGCGGCTGGACACTTTCTTCAGCAGTGCGTACGGCAGTTCGGCCCAGTCGGCGGTCATGAAGTCGCTGGTCTGCACCGCGCGCAGCGCAACCACGTAGTCGTAGGTGCGGCCATCGCCCATCACGCCGACGCTTTTCACCGGCAGGAACACCGCGAATGCCTGGCTGGTGAGCTCGTACCAGGCCTTGCCGCTGGCGTCGTCGCGGTGGTTGCGCAGTTCCTCGATGAAGATCGCATCGGCCCGGCGCAACAGGTCCGCATATTCGGGTTTGACTTCACCAAGGATGCGCACGCCCAGCCCCGGCCCCGGGAACGGGTGGCGGTACACCATGTCGTGCGGCAGGCCCAGCGCCTCGCCGAGCTCTCGCACCTCGTCCTTGAACAGGTCGCGCAGCGGCTCGAGTAATTTCAGGCCCAGCGCCTCGGGTAGCCCGCCGACGTTGTGGTGGCTCTTGATCGTCACCGCTTTCTTCGACTGAGCCGCGCCGGACTCGATCACGTCCGGATAAATCGTCCCCTGCGCAAGAAAGGTTGCTCCTTTTTTGCTAGCACCCGACGCAATCAGTTTCTGGGCTTCAGCGCGAAACACATCGACAAACAGGCGGCCGATGGTCTTGCGCTTGGCTTCCGGGTCGCTGATGCCGGCCAGTTCGCGCATGAACAGTTCCGCGGCGTCGACCCGCAGCACGCGCGCGTGCAGCCGGTCGGCGAACATGCGCATCACCATGTCGCCCTCGTTCAGCCGCAGCAGGCCGTGGTCGACGAACACACAGGTCAGCTTGTCGCCGATCGCGCGGTGGATCAACGCGGCCGCGACGCTCGAGTCGACGCCGCCCGACAAACCCAGGATCACCTCCTCGTCGCCGACCTGTCGGCGGATGGCATCGACGGCTTCGACGATGTGGTCCTTCATCACCCAGTCGGGCCTTGCGCCGCAGATGCTCAGGGCAAAGCGCTCCAGCATCACCCGACCCTGCCGCGTGTGCGTGACCTCCGGATGAAACTGCACCGCGTAGAAGCGCCGCTCCTCGTCGGCCATGCCGGCGATCGGGCAACCGTCGGTACTGGCCATCAGCCTGAAGCCCGGCGGCAGTTCGGTGACCTTGTCGCCATGGCTCATCCAGACCGCGAGCATGCCGTGGCCGTCGGCCGTGGTGCGATCGGCGAGGCCGTCGAGCAGCCGGGTGTGGCCACGCGCGCGCACCTCGGCGTAGCCGAATTCACGCTGGTGCCCGCCCTCGACCTTGCCGCCGAGCTGCTGTGCCATGGTCTGCATGCCATAGCAGATGCCGAGCACCGGCAGGCCGAGCTCGAACACCGCCTGCGGCGCGCGATCGGTCGATTCCTCGTACACGCTGGCATGGCTGCCGGACAGGATCACGCCGCGCAGCCGGCCATCGGCGGCGTAATCGCGCACCCAGGCGTCGGACACATCACAAGGGTGGACCTCGCAGTACACATGGGCCTCGCGCACGCGCCGCGCAATCAGCTGCGTGACCTGGGAGCCGAAATCAAGGATCAAAATCTTGTCGTGTTGCATGAATTTCGTGCGAGAACATTAGCGATGAAAAGGCGGCCTTTCAGTCCGGCACGGCCCAGTTCGGGGAACACCGCGGAGCCGGCTCCGCCGGTCCGTCGGTGTTGCCCCCGCGAGGGGGAAGGCGAAAGCGACACGAAGTGCGCGAAGCCTGGGGGCGGACTCAGTCAGCCCGATAGTTCGGCGCTTCCTTCGTGATCTGCACGTCGTGCACGTGGCTCTCGCGGATACCGGCGGCGGTGATCTCTACGAATTCGGCGCGCTCGCGCAATTCGTCGACGCCGGCGCAGCCGCAGTAGCCCATCGCAGCGCGCACGCCGCCCGCCATCTGGAAGATGATCGCGACCACCGAACCCTTGTACGGCACCCGACCCTCGATGCCCTCGGGAACCAGCTTGTCGGCGTTCGGGTTGCCGCTGTCGGTCTCCTGGAAGTAGCGGTCGGCGCTGCCCTGCTGCATCGCGCCGATCGACCCCATGCCGCGGTAGCTCTTGTAGGTGCGGCCCTGGAACAGGATCACCTCGCCCGGCGATTCCTCGGTGCCGGCGAACACGCCGCCCATCATCACGGTGCTGGCGCCGGCGGCGATCGCCTTCGCGATGTCGCCCGAATAGCGGATGCCGCCGTCGGCGATCAGCGGCACCCCGCTGCCCTTGAGCGCGGTCGCGACGCTGTCGACCGCCATGATCTGCGGCACGCCGACACCGGCCACGACCCGCGTCGTGCAGATGCTGCCGGGCCCGATGCCGACCTTGACCGCATCGGCGCCGACCTCGACCAGCGCACGCGCGGCCGCGCCGGTCGCGATGTTGCCGCCGACCACGTCGACCTGCGGATAGTTGCGCTTGACCCAACGCACGCGCTCGATCACGCCCTGGCTGTGGCCGTGCGCGGTGTCGACCACGATCGCGTCGACGCCGGCCCGCGCCAGCGCCTCGACCCGCTGCTCGGTGCCCTCGCCCACGCCCACCGCGGCCGCCACGCGCAGCTTGCCGTGCGCGTCGCGCGCGGCGTTCGGGAACGTGGTCTGCTTGGTGATGTCCTTCACCGTGATCAGGCCCTTGAGCTCGAACGCGTCGTTCACCACCAGCAGCCGCTCGAGCTTGTGCTTGTTCAAAAGCGCCTTCGCTTCCGCCGTCGTCGTTCCGTCGGGCACGGTGATCAGCCGCTCGCGCGGCGTCATGATGTCGCGCACCGGCGCGTCGTAGCGCGTCTCGAAGCGCAGGTCACGCCCGGTGACGATGCCGACCACCCGGCCACCATCGCACACCGGAAAACCGGACACGTCGAGCTGCTCCGACAGCGCGATCACCTGCCGCACCGTGTGGTCCGGCGTGATCACCACCGGGTCGCGCAGCACGCCGGATTCGTAGCGCTTGACCTTGGCCACCTGCGCCGCCTGCTCCTGCGGCGTCAGGTTCTTGTGCACCACGCCGATGCCGCCCTCCTGCGCGATCGCGATCGCGAGCCGCGCTTCGGTCACCGTGTCCATCGCGGCGGACACGAGCGGCAGGTTCAGCGCGATGTTGCGCGAGAAGCGCGTTGCGAGGGAGGTGTCCTTCGGCAGGACCTGGGAGTAAGCCGGCACCAGCAGCACGTCGTCGAACGTGAGCGCTTTTCCGATCAGGCGCATGTAGAGGGCTCCAAAAAGCGAATTTTACCCGGCGCCCCCGGGCCGGCGCCCGGCACTGGCGCGACGCTGCGAAGCCTTGCGCGGCCGGAACTATTCGACATTCGCCCGCTTTGCGTGGCGCCCGACGCGCAAAAACCACGAAGCGGCCAGGCGGCTGCCGCTAAACTCGCCGCCATGAATCGAACCCGCGCGCTCGTCTTCGGTCTGGCCTGCTTGCTGTCGGCTTCCGCGATGGCCCAATGGCAGTGGATCGACAAGGACGGCCACAAGGTGTTCAGCGACCGGGCGCCGCCGGCCGACATCCCCGATCAGAACATCCTGCAGCGCCCCACGATGGTTGCGCCAGCGGCGGTCGCGCCGGTCGGTGCCGAACCGGGCAACGCCGCGGTGCCAGCGCCGAAGATCGGCGGTCAGGACAAGGCCTTGGAACAAAAGAAGAAGCAGGTCGAAGAAGCCGCGGCCGCGAAGAAGAAGGCCGAGGAAGAAAAGATCGCCCGTGCGCAGGCCGACAATTGCGCCCGCGCCCGCCAGTCGATGCTGCAACTGCAGTCCGGCGTGCGCATTGCGACCATGAACGACAAGGGCGAGCGGGTGTTCATGGACGACGCTGCCCGCGCCGCCGAGACCCAGCGGGTACAAGGCATCATCGGTTCCGACTGCCACTGAACACCCGGCGACAACGCCCTGCGCGGCGATACGGCTCAGTCGGCCGCGTCGCCGCCCCGCGTGCCCTTGCCTGCGAGCGTATGGGAAAACAGCCCGGCACCCCTGCTGCCCTGACGGCGGAATCGCTCGCGCCGCGCGACCTTCGGGTCCACGGTGAGCGGCCGGTAGATTTCGACCCGGTCGCGATCGCGCAGCAGCTGATCGAGCGCCGCCCTACGGCCCCAGATGCCGACGCTGGCCGTGGCCAGATCGACCTCGGGAAACGCCTCGAGCAGGCCGCTGGCCTGTACCGCATCGCGCAGGGTGGCGCCGTCCGCTAGCAGCAGTTGCACCTCGTGGTTGTGCCTGGGACGGGCCGAATAGACGACACAGATCCGGATCGCCATCGCCTCAGCCGTAGACCTGCTGCGCGCGCTTGACGAATGCATCGACCAGGTTGCGCGCGATCTTGTCGAACACCGGTCCAACCAGCGCGGCCAGCGCCTTGTTGTCGAAGCCGTACTGCAGCCGCAACTGGATCCGGCACGCGCGCTCGTTCCCTTCCCCAATCGGCGTGAAAGTCCATTGGCCGTCGAGATTGGAGAACGGTCCCTTCACCAGCCGCATCCCGACCTGACGCCCCTCGACATGGTCGTTGCGCGTCACGAACACCTGCCGGATGCCGCCGAACGAGATACCGATCTCGGCCGTCATGCCGCCGGCGTCCGCGTCAAGCACCGAGGCGTGGTCGCACCAGGGCAGGAATTTCGGGTAGCTCGCCACGTCGGTGACGAGCGCGAACATCTCGCGCGCGCTGTACCAGATCAGCACGGATTTATCGACGGTTCCCATAGAATGCACAGGCTCGCGGCATTGTAGACATGCGCTTCGCGCATCAACGTTCGCATGCCGATTCCACCCCTCCCCGATGGCCAAGAAATCCGACCAGGCTGCACAGCGGCCGACCCGCATCGCGGAGAACCGAAAGGCCGCGTACAACTATTCCTTCGAGGAACGCTTCGAGGCCGGCATGGTGCTGGAAGGCTGGGAAGTGAAGTCGCTGCGCGAAGGCAAGGTTCAACTGACTGACGGCTACGTCGTGATCCGCGACGGCGAGCTATACCTGATCGGCTGCCAGATCACGCCGCTGGGCACCGCGTCGACTCACATCAGCCCGGACCGGGTGCGCACCAAGAAGCTGCTGATGCACAAGGACGAAATCCGGCGCCTGATCGGCAAGGTCGAGCAAAAGGGCTACACGCTGGTACCGCTGAACCTGCACTGGAAGGCTGGCCGAGTCAAGTGCGAAATCGCGCTGGCCAAGGGCAAGTCGGAGCACGACAAGCGCGACACGATCCGCGAACGCGAGGGCAAGCGCGAGGTCGAGCGCGCGTTGAAGACGCGCCAGCGCTGAACGGCTCGGCGCGGGCCGCGACTCCGCGCGGCCTGAGCGCTATTCGATCGGCGGCCGCGCTGCCGCCTGCGATAACGGCGCCAGGCGCGCGCGCCGCTGCCAGCCGAGCAGTTCGTTGCCGGCCAGCGCGGCGATCACCAGCGTGCCGCCGATCAGCACCTCGTTCGCCGGCACCTCGTCCGCACCGGCCCAGGCCCAAAGGATGCCGAAGATCACCTCGAGCAGTGCCAGCAGCGCCACCTCGGGCGCCTTCAACACCTTCGCGCTGACGACCGACAGCACGCAGGGAATCGCCAACTGCACCACGCCGAGAAAGGAGAGCCAGCGCAGGTCCGTGCTGCTGGCCGCGAACGGGACGGACAGCGGCAGCGTCACCACCGACGACAGTACCGCGCCGACCAGCACGCTCGGGATCAGGTCGAGTTGCTCGCCATGGGCCTGGCTGCGCTGCACCACGGTCCAGTTCGCGGCGCCGGCCACCGGCACGCCCAGCGCGACCAGCATGCCGAGCAGCGCCTGCTGCCCGCCGGCCGCCACGTTCATCTGCGAGCCGAACATGTAGCCGATGCCGGCGCCGGCCAGCGCGATCGCGACCCAGGTGCGCGCGGTGATGCGATGGCCGATGAAAGCCCGCGCGAACAGCGCGGTCAGCAGCGGTGCGATCGACATCGTCACCAGCACGTTGCCGACCGTGGTCAGCGTGAGAGCGACCATGTAGGCGGTGAACATCACGCACCAGCAGACGCCGGAGATCCAGAACGACGGGCTGCGCCAGTGCATCGCGCGAAACACCCCCGGGCCCTTCCACGCCGGCAGGATCACCAAGAGCGACAGCATCGTGAAGAAGCTGCGCCAGAACGTGACCTCGAAACTGCGCGCGTGCTCGAGTTGGCGCGTGACCACGCCGGCGACCGACCACATCAGCGTGACCAGCACCATCAGCAGGACCGCGCGCGCGCGCGTCAATTTCATTTCTGCTTCATGCGATTGCGGCCGGACCGGGGTCGCGCGCGGCGCGCTTGCGCTCGTGCTCCTTCAGGTACCGCTTGCGCAGCCGGATCGACTTCGGCGTGATCTCGACCAGCTCGTCGTCCTCGATGAATTCGACCGCGTATTCGAGCGTCAGCTGGATCGGCGGCGTGATCTTGATCGCGTCCTCCTTGCCCGAGACGCGGAAGTTGGTCAGCTGCTTGGTGCGCACCGCGTTCACCACGATGTCGTTGTCGCGCGAGTGGATGCCGACGATCATCCCCTCGTACACCGGATCGCCCGCACGCACGAACATGCGGCCGCGGTCGTCGAGCTTGCCCAGGGCGTAGGTGACGATCTCGCCGTCGTCCATGCTGATCAGCACGCCGTTCTTGCGCGAAGCGATTTCGCCCCGGTACGGCTCGTAGCCGTCGAAGATGTTGCTCGCGAGGCCCGTGCCGCGGGTCAGGTTCAGGAATTCGTTCTGAAAGCCGATCAGGCCGCGCGCCGGGATCCGGTAGTCCAGGCGCACGCGGCCGCGGCCGTCGGGCTCCATGTGCATCAGGTCGCCGCGGCGCAGGCCCAGCGCCTGCATCACGCCGCCCTGGTGGTCCTCCTCGATGTCGACGGTCAGCAGCTCGATCGGCTCGTGGCGTTCGCCGTCCACTTGCCTGAATACCACCCGCGGCTTCGAGACCGCCAGTTCGTAGCCTTCGCGGCGCATGTTCTCGAGCAGGATCGTCAGGTGCAGTTCGCCGCGGCCCGAGACTTCGTAGATCCCGTCCTCGTCGGTGTCACGCACGCGCAGCGCGACGTTTGCCTGCAGCTCGCGTTCGAGCCGGTCGCGCAGCTGGCGGCTGGTGACGAATTTGCCTTCGCGCCCGGCCAGCGGCGAGGTGTTCACGCAGAAGTTCATCGTCAGCGTCGGCTCGTCGATTTTGAGCATCGGCAGCGGCGCGGGGCTGGCCGGGTCGGTCAGCGTGACGCCGATGCCGACCTGCTCGATGCCGCTGACCAGCACGATGTCGCCCGGGCCGGCTTGTTCCGCTTCGACCCGCTCCAGACCCTCGAACTCGAGCAACTGCAGCACCTTGGCGCGGCCCAGCGTCTGCTCGGGGCCCTGCATCACCAGCACCTCCTGGCCCGCGGACAGCGTGCCCGCGTTGATGCGGCCCACGCCGATGCGCCCCACGTACGACGAGTAGTCGAGCGACGAAATCTGCAGCTGCAGCGGCGCGGCCGGATCGCCCTCGTGCGCCGGCACCTGCTGCAGGATGGTGTCGAACAGCGGCGCCAGATCGTCGCCCCAGGGCTCGTCCGCCGGCCCCTGCCGCAGCGACGCCCAGCCTTGCAGTCCGGACGCGTACACCACGGGAAAGTCGAGCTGCTGCTCGGTCGCGCCGAGCTTGTCGAACAGGTCGAACGCCGCGTTGATCACGTAGTCGGGCCGCGAACCGGGCCGGTCCACCTTGTTCACCACGACGATCGGCTTCAGGCCCAGCGCCAGCGCCTTCTTCGTGACGAAGCGCGTCTGCGGCATCGGGCCTTCGACCGCGTCGATCAGCAGCAGCACGCCGTCGACCATCGACAGCGCGCGCTCGACCTCGCCGCCGAAATCCGCGTGGCCGGGGGTGTCGACGATGTTGATGTGGGTGCCGTGCCAGCTGACCGCGCAGTTCTTCGCGAGGATCGTGATGCCGCGCTCCTTCTCCAGGTCGTTGTTGTCCATCACCCGCTCGGCGACCTTCTCGTTCGCGCGGAAGGTACCGCTCTGGCGCAGCAGCATGTCGACCAGCGTGGTCTTGCCGTGGTCGACGTGGGCGATGATTGCGATATTGCGAATTTGCTTCGGTTCGTGGCTCATGGTCTCTGTTCCAGGATTTGACGTATTTCTGACGGATTCAGCAGCCGCTCGGGGATCAGTTCGCCGGCCTTGATGTGCGCGGTGCCGAGCAGCACGGCCTGCGGCCCCGGTAGTTCCTTGTCCAAAGGCTCGGGCGGCGGCCCGTACACCGCGACCGCATCGCGATCCGGCCAATCGCCGCGCCGGCGCAGGCCGCTCAGGAAACGGCCCGCGTCTCCCCCGCCCAGCGTCACGCGCTCGTGGTCGGCCAGCAGCGTATCGACTGGCTTCAGGCAGGCCAGCCTCGATGCCTCGTCCATGCCTTCCAACGCGTCCAGCGTCACGCATCCGGCCAGGCCGAAGCCGCCGCAGGCCGTGCGGCGCAGAGCGGTCAGGTGCGCGCCGCAGCCGAGCGCTTCGCCGATGTCCTCGGCCAGCGTCCGGATGTAGGTGCCTTTGCTGCAAAATACTATCATTTCAATAGCGCAATGTGCAGACTCATCCTTGGCTTTTGCTAAATTCAGTCTATAAATCGTCGCGTCGCGCGGCGTGCGCTCGACCGTCTCACCGGCACGCGCGTAGTGGTACAGCGCGCGGCCGTCTTTCTTCAGCGCGCTGTGCATCGGCGGCAGCTGCCGGATCGCTCCGGTGAAGCGCCGCGCGACCTCGGCCAGTTGCGCCGCGCTCACCTGCACCGGACGCTCGGCGAGCACCTGTCCCTCGGCGTCGCCGGTGCTGGTCGTGACGCCGAGCCGCGCGATGGCCTCGTAGCCCTTGTCGGCGTCGAGGTGACGTTGCCCGAATTTGGTCGCGGCGCCGAAGCACAGCGGCAGCACGCCGGTGGCGAGCGGATCGAGCGTGCCGGTATGGCCGGCCTTCTCGGCGCGCAGCAGCCACTTGGCCTTCTGCAGCGCCTGGTTGCTCGACAGGCCTCGCGGCTTGTCCAGCAGCAGCACCCCGTGCACGGGGCGCCTGGGCACCCTCGTGCGCGGCGCATTCATTTCTTATTCGTCCTTGGACCGGGACGCGACCGCGCGCGCAATCAGCGCGTTCATGTCGGCCGCGCGCTCGGGGGTGCGGTCGAACTGGAAGTGCAGCGTCGGCACGGTATGGATATGCAGCCGCTTGAACAGCCCGTTGCGCAGGAATCCAGCAGCGCGGTTCAGCGCGTCCGCGGTCTGCTGCGGATCGCCCTGCAGCAGGCTGAAGAACACCTTGGCATGCGCGTAGTCGGGCGACACCTCGACCGCCTGAATCGTCACCATGCCCACGTGCGGGTCCTTCAACTCGCGCGCGATCAGCTCCGTCAGGTCGCGCTGGATCTGATCGGCAACGCGGTAGCCGCGGTTGGGGGTGGGGCTTTTGCGAGGCATGTTGCAAACAGCGCGAGCGCATCCAACGTTCACGAGCCCGTCCAGCGATCGCAGCGAAGCTCCTTCGCGGCACCCGCGGAGCCGGCTTCGCCGGGCCGCTGGGTGCGCCCCCTCGCGCAGCAGAGGGGGAAGGCGGAGCACCGTAGAGTGCGGAGCCTGGGGGTGAAGCTCACAGTGTCCTCGCGATCTCCTCGATCTCGAAGAATTCGAGCTGATCGCCTTCCTTGATGTCGTTGTAGTTCTTCAGCTTGATGCCGCACTCGAAGCCTTCCTTGACCTCGCGCACGTCGTCCTTCATCCGCTTGAGCGAATCGAGTTCGCCGGTGTAGATGACGACGTTGTCGCGCAGCAGGCGGAAGTGCGCGTTGCGCGTGACCTGGCCGGAAGTGACCATGCAGCCGGCCACCGTTCCGATCTTGGACGCCACGAACACCGTGCGGATTTCCGCCATGCCGATGACCTCTTCGCGCTTTTCCGGCGCCAGCATGCCCGACATCGCCGCCTTCAGCTCATCGACCGCGTCGTAGATAATGTTGTAGTAGCGGATGTCGATGCCGTTGCCCTCGGCCAGCTTGCGCGCGCCAGCGTCGGCGCGCACGTTGAAGCCGACGATCACCGCCTTCGATGCGATCGCCAGGTTCACGTCGGACTCGCTGATGCCGCCGACCGCCGCATAGACCAGCTGCACCTTGACCTCGTCGGTCGACAGCTTGGCCAGCGACTGCGCCAGCGCCTCCTGCGAACCCTGCACGTCGGCCTTGATGATGACGGCCAGGTTCTTGACCTCGCCGTGCTCCATGTCGGAAAACATGTTCTCGAGCTTGGCCGCCTGTTGCTTGGCCAGCTTGGTGTTGCGGAACCTGCCGGCGCGGAAGGTCGCGATTTCGCGCGCGCGGCGCTCGTCGGCCAGCACCATGAATTCATCGCCCGCCTGCGGGACCTCGGTCAGGCCCTGGATCTCGACCGGCACCGACGGGCCGGCCACCTTGATCGTGCGTCCGTCCTCGTCGAGCATCGCGCGCAGGCGCCCGTAGGTCTGCCCGGCCAGCACCACGTCGCCGACTCTCAAAGTACCCGACTGCACCAGCACGGTGGCCACCGGTCCACGCCCCTTGTCGAGCTGCGCCTCGATCACCAGGCCCTTCGCGGCGGCTTCGACCGGCGCCTTCAGTTCCAGCACCTCGGCCTGCAGCAAGACCTGCTCGAGCAGCGCGTCGACACCCTGCCCGGTCTTGGCCGACACACTCACGAACGGCGAGTCGCCGCCGTATTCCTCGGGTACGACCTGCTCGGCGACCAGTTCCTGCTTGACCCGGTCCGGGTTCGCTTCCGGTTTGTCGATCTTGTTGATCGCGACCACGATCGGAACGCCCGCCGCCTTCGCGTGCTTGATCGCCTCGCGCGTCTGCGGCATCACGCCATCGTCGGCCGCGACCACCAGGATCACGATGTCGGTGGCCTGCGCGCCGCGCGCGCGCATCGCGGTGAAAGCCTCGTGGCCGGGAGTGTCGAGGAACGTAATCAACCCACGCGGCGTCTCGACCTGGTACGCGCCGATATGCTGCGTGATGCCGCCGGCCTCGCCCGCTGCGACCTTGGTGCTGCGGATGTAGTCGAGCAACGAGGTCTTGCCGTGATCGACGTGGCCCATCACGGTCACCACCGGCGCGCGCGGCACTGCAGCCGCATCCTGCGACGAGACTTCCTCGTCGGTGAACGCTTCCGGGTCGTCCAGCGCGGCGACGATCGCCTTGTGGCCCATTTCCTCGACCACGATCATCGCGGTGTCCTGGTCCAACGGCTGGTTGATCGTGACCATCTGGCCGAGCTTCATCAGCTGCTTGATCACTTCCGACGCTTTCACCGCCATCTTGTGCGCGAGTTCCGCGACCGTGATGGTCTCGGGCACATGGACCTCGAGCATCCGTGCTTCGACCGGCGCGCTCGTGTGTTCCTGCTCGTCACGCCCGCGTTCGCCGCGCCGGCCGCGTGGACCGCCGCGCCAGTTCGAGCGTCCGACGCCGCCGCTGCTGTCGCCGCGGGTCGGGATCGACTTCTTGCGCGCCGGATCGCCGGCCCAGCTCGACGAGAGCTTGGCCGACTTGACTTCCTTGTTCGCTCCAACTCCGGCTCCGGCTCCGGCTCCCGCGCCGGCCTTGGCGGTGGCGCCTGGCGCACCGGCCGGCTTGTGCAACGTGGCGCGGGCCGCGCCGGTATCACCAGCCGCCTTTGCGCTTTCCGGCTTCTTGGCGACCAGCACCCGCTGCGGCGCGGCCATCATCGAACGGATCGCGGCCGCTTCCTGCTCGGCCTTGCGGCGGCGCTCTTCCAGTTCCGCGGCGCGCTCTGCATCGTCGGCGTCGCCGGCGTGTGCGCTGGCTGGCTCGGAAAGGGGTTCGGCCGGCGGCGTGGGGTCCGCTGCACCTGCGCCGGCGCCAACCGCCTGTTGCGTCTCGTGCCGCGCGGCCGTGGCCTGCTCGGCCGCTTCGCGCTCGCGCGCCTCCTGCTCTTCGCGCTGGCGGCGCCTTTCCGACAGTTCCTGCTCCTGGCGCCGGATCAGTTCGGCCTGGCGCCGAGCTTCCTCCTCGCGGCGCTCGAGTTCCGCGGTGTCGATCACCGGCTGCGCTGCCACCGGCGTCTCCACCGGTGCCTCGACCGCTTCGTCGCGCTTGACGAAGGTGCGCTTCTTGCGCACCTCGACCTGGATCGTGCGCGCGCGGCCGCTTGCGTCCGCCTGCTTGATCTCGCTGGTGGACTTCTTCACCAGCGTGATCTTCTTGCGCTCGGTGCTGACCATGCCGTGGCTGGCCTGCAGGTGCGCAAGCAGCTTGTGCTTGTCGGCCTCGGTCAGCGCGTCGGTGGGCGTGGACTTGGCCACCCCGGCCGACTTGAGCTGCTCAAGCAGGGTGGCGGTGGATTTCTTGAGTTCGGTCGCGAACTCGGCAACAGTTGTGTTCGACATATTCCGCTCGTGCCTCCATGATCACGACTCTTGGTTCGCGAACCAGTGTTCGCGCGCCTTCATGATCAGCGCCTTCGCCTCGTCCTCGGGCTGGCCGGTGATTTCGATCAGTTCGTCGACCGCAAGGTCCGCGAGATCGTCGCGGCTCTTCACGCCGGCCTCGGTCAGCTTCGCGATCAGTTCCGGCGTCAGCCCTTCCAGATCGCGCAGTTCCTGCGACACCGCCGCGGCGCTTTCCTCGCGCGCGATCTCCATCGTCAGCAGCGCATCCTTGGCGCGCGCGCGCAGCTCGTTCACCGTGTCTTCGTCGAAACTTTCGATCTCCAGCATCTCCTGCAGCGGCACGTAGGCGACCTCCTCCAGGCTGGTGAAACCCTCCTGGATCAGGATGTCGGCGATTTCCTCGTCGACGTCGAGCCGCTCCATGAACAGCGTCCGCGTCGAGCTGGTTTCGTCGGCCTGCTTCTGCGCGGATTCGGCCGCGTCCATGATGTTGATCTTCCAGCCGGTCAGTTCGGATGCGAGCCGCACGTTCTGGCCGCCGCGGCCGATCGCGATCGCCAGGTTCTCCTCGTCGACCACCACGTCCATCGCGTGCTTTTCCTCGTCGACGACGATCGACGACACGTTGGCCGGTGCCAGCGCGCCGATCACGAACTGCGCCGGGTCCTCGCTCCACAGCACGATGTCGACCCTCTCCCCCGCGACCTCGTTCGTCACCGCGTTGACCCGGGTGCCGCGCACGCCGACGCAGGTGCCGATCGGATCGACCCGCTTGTCATGCGACAGCACCGCGATCTTCGCGCGGCTGCCCGGGTCGCGCGCGCAACTCTTGATTTCGAGCAGGCCTTGCTCGATCTCGGGCACCTCGTTGCGGAACAGCTCGATCATGAATTCCGGCGCCGAGCGCGACAGGATGATCGGCGCGCCGCGCAGCGTCAGGTCGACATCCATGATCATCGCGCGCACCCGGTCGCCGGTGCGCAGGTTCTCCTTCGGGATCATCTCGCCGCGACGCAGCCGGCCTTCGACCCGGCCGCTCTCGACGATGATGTCGCCCTTGTCCATGCGCTTGACGGTGCCGGTGAAGATCTTGTCGCCGCGCGACATGAAGTCGTTCAGCAGCATCTCGCGCTCGGCGTCGCGGATCTTCTGCAGGATCACCTGCTTCGCGGCCATCGCGCCGATGCGGCCGATCGGCACCGACTCGACCGGCTCCTCGATGTAGTCGTCGACCTCGATGTCCGGAATCTGCTCCTTCGCCTCGAACAACAAGGTCTCGGCGTCCGGCAGCTGCAGGCCCGCCTCGTCCGGCACCACGTGCCAGCGGCGGAACGTCTCGTAGTCGCCGCTGTCGCGATCCACCGCGACCCGGATGTCGACTTCGGCGCCGGGGTACAGCTTCTTCGTCGCCTGCGCGAGCGCTGCCTCGACCGCGCCGAAGACCACGTCGCGCTCGACGTTCTTCTCGCGCGAGATCGCGTCCACCAGCATCAACATTTCGCGATTCATTGCATGAATCTCCTGTCCTGAACTTCTCAACCTGCCGGCGCCGCGGCGTTCGCGCCGCGGCGCCCCTTGAAATCGACGACGGGCGCCAGCCGCGCCTCGCGCACCTCGTCCAGCGTGAAATCGAGCGCCTGTAGCGGCGCCGGCACACGCTTCTTCGTCACCCTGCGACCGGGTTGCGGCGGCGGCTCGTCGCTCCAGACGATGCGCCAGCCGACCTGGCCGCCGTCCTCGATCCGCTCCAGCCGGCCGCGAAACCGCTTGCGGTTCGCCGCAACCGCCGGCGCGCTGTCCGGGACCGAGCCGATCGGCGCCTTCAGCGTGATGTCGACCACCTCGCCGGCGAAGCGTTCGAAGTCCCGCGCATCCCGCAGCGGACGGTCTATGCCCGGCGAAGACACTTCCAGCCGCCGGTAGTCGATCGCATCGACTTCCAGCGCAAACTGCAACTGGCGCGTCACCTTCTCGCAGTCATCTACCGTAACCGACCGCTGGCTGCCCGAGGTCCAGGGCCAGTCGATCGTCACGCGCAGCAGCCCGCCGGCGGAGCGTTCGATCTCCACCACCTCGTAACCCATTCCGGTCACGGTTTGCTCGACAATGTCCTGCAACGCCACTTCGCCTTCAGCTCCGGGCCGCCGCGGGTTCATGCGCGGCCAGGCCCGGACCCTGTGACCCGCGTCGCGACCCACGACCGCCCTCTTCCATCGACCCGCCTGGGCCGCCCAAAAAAAGCCGCGGCGGCCGCCCAAAAGAAAACGGGCGGTAAGGATCCGCCCGCATGGTCGTGAACGCGTAATTCTAGCTTATTTCTGGGCCGAAAGTGCCGGTCGGGCACATGGCCGACAGCCGTGGCTCCATGCGGGTTAACGCTGTGCCTGATCCGCATTGGCGGCGCTCTAATGCGTCTGCAAGGGGGCTGGCGGGAACATCGGCCGCTCGAATCCGCTGGAACGGGTTCGTCCGCCACTTCCCCAGGCAGAATGCGCCGGCCGATGGCTGACACGCGACATCCGTGCGGCTCCACTGGCGCCCCACCCGACACTGCCCCATCGAAGGAGACACGAGATGAAGAAGTTGCTGGCCATGCTGCTTGCCTGCCTGGGTATCGCGTTGGCGCAGAACGCGTCCGCCCAGGACAAGGTCATCACGATCGGCGCGATCTATCCACTCACCGGCGCGCTGGCTTCCACCGGCACCGAACTCAAGCAGGCGATCGAGCTTGCGGTCGACATCGTCAACAACAAGCACCCGGAACTCAAGGGGATTCCGCTCGCGGCCGACGCTGGCCTGCCGCGGCTGGACGGTGCGAAGATCAAGGTGATCTTCGCCGATTCCCAGGGCAGCCCCAGCGTCGGGCAGGCGGAAGCCCAGCGCCTGATCGACCACGACCATGTGGTCGCGCTGGTCGGGGCCTACCAGTCGGCGGTCACCAAAACCACCAGCCGGATCGCCGAGCAGCGCCAGATTCCCTACCTGAATCCCGAGTCCAGCAGCCCCGAGCTGACCGAACGCGGCTTCAAATGGTTCTACCGCACGACCCCGAACGACGAAACCTTCATCAGCAACATGATGCAGTTCCTGGACGGCATCAAGAACCTGCCGACCAAGAACATCGCCGTGGTCTACGAAAACACCGACTTCGGTGTCAACACCTACAAGGCGGTCGAGAAATTCGCGAAGCAGTCGGGCCGCACCATCGTCGCCAACATCGCGTATTCGGCGGGGGCTCCGTCGCTGAACGCCGAAACCCAGCGGCTGGCCGCAGCCAAGCCCGACGTTGCGATCTTCGCCAGCTACACGTCCGACGCGATGCTGTTCGTGCGCACGATGCGCCAGACGAATTACGCGCCGCCGATCTTCCTGGCGAACGACGCCGGCTTCATTGACCCGCGCTTCATTTCGGAAGTGGGTCCGCAGGTGCAGGGCGTGCTGACCCGCGACGTCTGGGGCAACGACCTGTACACGGCCAAGCCGGTGATCAAGCAGATCAACGACATGTTCAAGGCCAAGACCGGCAACAACCTGAATGGCAACAGCGCGCGCTCGGTGCAGGGCATGCTGGTACTCGCGGACGCAATCAACCGGGCCGGCTCGACCAAGCCCGATGCGATCCGCCAGGCGCTGGCCGCCACGAACCTGACCGCCGACCAGATCGTGATGCCATGGGCCGGCGTCAAATTTGACGCCAATGGGCAGAACCTCGAAGGCCAGGGCCTGATCCTGCAGCTCGAGGGCACCGAATACCACACGGTCTGGCCGGAGCGCTACAAGAAGATGGCCGACTTGCCGAAGTTGCCGTTCAAGTGGCAGTGACGGCGCAGCAACCCATCTCGGACGAGACAAGGCGGCCACTGTGCTGGAGGCACTCGCCTCGGGTCTGCTGAATGGCCTGATCTACGCGCTGATCGCGGTCGGCCTTGCGCTGATCTGGGGCATCACCGACGTGATCAACTTCGCGCACGGCGAATTCCTGATGCTGGGCATGTACGCAGCCTACTGGCTGTTCACACTAGGGCATCTCGATCCGACGCTGTCGGCGCCGCTGGTCGCATGCCTGCTCGGCTTCGTGGGTTTTCTGGCCTTTGCATTGATCATCCGTCCGCTGCAGCGTGGCCCGGCCATGATCGTGATCCTGGCCACCTTCGGTCTGGGCCTGGTGCTGCGCCAGTTGGCGTTCATCGCCTTTTCCCCGGACTACCGCAACCTGCCGGCCACCTGGCTGTCGGGCAGCGTGAGCGTGGCCGGCCTGCACCTGGGCCGCCCACAGGTCGGAACCGGCGTGGTTTCGCTGGTCGTGATCGTGCTGCTGTTCCTGCTGGTGTACCGCACGCGCTGGGGCCATGCGCTGCAGGCGGTGGCCGAAGATCGGCAGGCGGCATCGCTTGTGGGCATTGCGTCGGATCGGGTCAATGCGCAGGTCTGGATCCTGGGCAGCGCCACCGTGGGGCTGGCGGGCGCGTTGCTCACGACCTTTTTCTACGTGTTCCCGTCGGTCGGCAACGTGTTCGGGTTGCTGGCGTTCGTGGCGGTGGCGATGGGAGGGTTCGGCTCGCTGCCCGGCGCGTTCCTGTCGGGCATCCTGATCGGCGTCATCGAAGCAATGACCGGTTACCTGATCCTGCCGGCGTACAAGATGGTCAGCATCTTCCTGATCTTCCTGCTGGTGCTGTGGTACCGGCCACGCGGCCTGTTCGGAAGATGGTGATGCTGGCTGTGTCGACGCTCTTCCCCTGCGGCGCGCGAACGGCGCCGCGCGACCCGTTGTGGGCAGCATGACACAGGCAGACGGTGCGTCCGGGCCGGCGCGATCCCGGGCGATCTGGTGGCTGATCGCCATCGTGGTTGCATTGGCGATCTTCCCGCTCGTCGTCACCGACCCCTTCTCCCAGCAGGTGGTGGTGATGGCGCTGATGTACGGCGCGCTGGGTGCCGCGTGGAACCTGGTCGGCGGCTTCCTGGGCCGGGTGTCGTTCGGCCATGCGGTGTTCCTGGGCGTCGGCGCCTACACCACGCTGCTGCTGCTGCAATCGTTGCACCTGAGCCCGTGGCTCGGGATTCCACTGGGGGGCGTTGTCGCCGCGTTGGTGGCCTTCATCGTCGGCAGGCCCACGCTGCGGCTGACCGGCCATTACTTCGCGATGGCGACCATCGCACTGCTGGCCGTGGCGCAGCTGCTGGTGGTCAACTGGGACTGGGCCGGGGGCGCGACCGGCGTCGAGGCGCCGATCGCGAACGACGCGTGGCTGCTGCTGTTCCGCACCAAGGCGCCGTATTACTGGATCGCGTTCGGCCTGGCGCTGCTGACGCTGTGGGCCACCGTGGCCCTGGCACGCTCCAGGACCGGCTACTACTGGCGCGCGATCAACGGCGACGAAGCCGCCGCGCGCACGCTTGGGGTGCCGGCCGAACGCTACAAGATGTGGGCCTTCGTGCTGTCGGCGGCGATCACCGGCGTCTGGGGCGGCTTCTACGCGATCTACATCGGCTTCATCGACCCCGACTCGGCGTTCAACCTCACGCTGTCGATCCAGATCGTGCTGGTGGCGATCCTCGGCGGCATCGGCAGCCTGGTCGGGCCCTGGCTGGGCGCTGCGGTGCTGATTCCGCTGGGCGAGGGCATGCGCGTCGCGCTCGGCAGTTCGGGCAGCGGGATCGACCTGCTGCTCTACGGTCTGGCGATCATCCTCGTCAGCCTGTTTCTGCCGAAGGGCCTGATCACGTTGCGGGTGCGCCGTGGCTCTGCTCGAGGTTGAAAACCTGACGAAGCGCTTCGGCGGCCTGGTTGCAAACCGGGACATCAGCCTGCGAGTCGAGGCCGGCGAGATCGTCGCGATCATCGGCCCGAACGGCGCTGGCAAAAGCACGCTGTTCAATGGACTGGCCGGGCACCACGCGCCCAGTTCCGGCCATGTGCGCTTCGACGGCGCCGAGCTGATCGGCCGCGCGCCCGAGGCGATCGCCGCGATGGGCCTGACGCGCACCTACCAGATTCCGCGCAGCTTCGCGGCGATGACCGTGCTCGAGAACGTGATGGTCGGCGCGCTGCTGCGCGATCGCACGCTGGACGCTGCGCGGGAGACAGCCTGGCGCGTGCTGGATCAGGTCGGGCTGCGCGACCGCGGCGCGACACCGGCCGGCGAGCTGAACGTCGCCGGGCAAAAGCGCATCGAGCTGGCCCGGGCGCTCGCAACCTCGCCCAAGATGATGTTGCTCGATGAAGTGGCCGGCGGCCTGAACCCCAGCGAAGCGCTGGCACTGACCGAGATCCTGCGCACCATCCACGCGGGAGGCGTCACGCTGGTCATCGTCGAGCATGTGCTCGAGGTCGTGATGCGTCTCGCGCAGCGTGTGCTGGTGCTCGATTTCGGGCAGTTGATCGCGGCCGGCACCCCGGGAGAAGTGGTGCGTAATCCGGCCGTGATCGAAGCCTACCTCGGGAAGAAATACCGTGCCTGACGGCGTGCTGCTGAACGTGGACGAACTGCACGTGGCCTATGGCGGCGTGCAGGCGGTGCGCGGCATCTCGCTCGAGGTGCGGCATGGCGAAATCACCGCGCTGCTCGGCGCGAACGGCGCGGGCAAGTCCAGCACGCTGCTCGCCGTCGTCGGGTCGGTCCGGCCGCGTTCCGGTCGCGTGACGTTCGACGGCCAGGACATCACCGGCCTCGCGCCGGATCGGTTGGTCCGCCGCGGCATCGCGCTGATTCCCGAAGGCGGCCGGGTGTTCGCCCGGCAGCCGGTCGAACAGAACCTGCACCTGGGCGCTTACACCGTCGCCAAGGGCCCGGTCTACCGCGAGCGGCTGGAGCAGGTCTACCAGCTGTTTCCGCGGCTGGCCGAGCGGCGCGCGCAAATCGCCGGCACGCTCTCCGGCGGCGAACGCCAGATGCTGGCGATCGGCCGCGCCTTGATGAGCGGCCCGCGACTGCTGCTGGTCGACGAGCCCAGCCTCGGACTCTCCCCGTTGCTGGTCGACACCGTGTTCGACGCGCTGACCCGGCTGAACCAGGGCGGCACGGCGATCCTGCTGGTCGAGCAGAACATGGCGCAGGCGCTCGAGGTCGCAGCGCGCGCGTACGTGATGCAGAGCGGCGCGATCGCGCTGCAAGGCAGCGCCGCCGAGATCCAGTCGTCGGACCAGGTCAGGCAGGCGTATCTGGGCCTGTGAAGCCGCCGGGCGCGGCGGCGGCCACCAGCATGCGGGTGTACGGATGGCGTGGTGCATCCAGCACCTCGGCGGCGCTGCCGGCCTCGACGATCTCGCCGTCCTTCATCACGATCACACGGTGCGCCATCGCACGGATGACCTGCACGTCGTGCGTGATCAACAGATAGCTCAGCGACCGCTCGCGCTGCAGCCGCTGCAGCAGGCCGAGCACCTGCTTTTGCACGGTCACGTCCAGCGCGCTGGTCGGCTCGTCGAGTACCAGCAACTGCGGCCCGATGATCAGCGCGCGCGCGATCGCCAGCCGTTGGCGCTGCCCGCCGGAGAACTCGTGCGGGTAGCGCTGCGCGAGCCCGGGATGGTCCGCTTCGCCCAGCCCGACCGCAGCCAGCGCCTCGGCCACGCGGCTGCGGCGCTCGGTGGCGCCCAGTTCGGCCGCGTGCACGCGCAACCCTTCGCCGACGATGTCTTCCACCGTCATCCGCGGCGACAGCGACGAAAACGGATCCTGGAACACGACCTGCACCGCGCGTCGCAGCGCCCGGTCGCGCCGCACGCTGCCGCTCCACGCGCCGCCTGCCGCGCGCAAGCGACCGCGCGACGGAAGCAGCCCGAGCGCGGCCAGCGCCAGCGTGGACTTGCCGGAGCCGGACTCGCCGACCACGCCCAGCGTCTGGCCCGCCGAAAGCAGCAAGTCGGCGCCCTGCACTGCAACGAACTCGCCTTTCCTGAACCAGCCGCGCAGGCCGGGTACAGCCACCGGATACGTCACGCGCAGCCGCTCGGCCTCGAGCACGATGGGTTGCGCGCCGGCCGGCGCGGCCGGCACCAGATCGCGCACCGGCCGGCTGTCGATCAGCCGGCGCGTGTACGGATCGCGCGGAGTGGCGAACACCTCGGCCACCGCGCCGCGCTCGACGATGCGGCCCTGCTCCATCACCGCGACCCGGTCCGCGAAGCGGCGCACCAGGTTCAGGTCGTGCGTGATCAGCAGCACCGCGAGGCCGTATTCGCGCTGGAGTTCGGACAACAGGTCGAGGATCTGGCCGCGCAGCGCGACGTCGAGCGCGGTCGTCGGCTCGTCGGCGAGCAGCAGTTTCGGCCGGCACGCCAGCGCCATTGCGATCATCGCGCGCTGGCGCTGCCCGCCCGAGAGCTGGTGCGGATAGGCCTGGGCGCGCCGTCCGGGCTCGGGGATGCCGGTTTTTGCTAGCAAATTTATAGCTACATTCCAAGATTCTGTGCTGGCAATAGCCTGATGCAGTTGCAAAACCTCGGCGATCTGGTCGCCCACGGTGTACAGCGGGTTGAGCGCGGTCATCGGCTCCTGAAAGATCATCGCGATGTCGCGCCCGCGGATGCCACGCAACGCACGGGGCTTCAGTGCCAGCAGATCGCAGCGGCCACCCTCCGCATCGAACAGCGCGCGCCCTTTGATGTCGGCATCCGGCGAGAGGCGCAGCAGCGCCAGCGCCGAAACGGTCTTGCCCGAGCCCGATTCGCCGACCAGCGCGAGCTTCTCGCCGGGTTGAATGGAGAAGTCGATGCCGTGCACCACCTCCGCACCGCCGAACGACACGCGCAGGTCGCTGACCTCGAGCAGCGGCCTGAGCGGCGACGGGCCGCCCCTAGCCGCGAAGGCCCCCTCGGGGGGCAGCGAGGACACGCCAGTGCCGAGCGTGGGGGTCTGCGAGTCCGGCGACGGGCCGAGCGTGGGGGCAATCACCGTTGAGCCCTGCGCGGATCGAGCGCGTCGCGCAGCGCGTCGCCCATGAAGGTCAGCAGCAGCAGCGTCGCGACCAGCACCGCGAAGGTGGACAGCGAGATCCACCAGGCGTCGAGGTTCTCCTTGCCCTGCGCGAGCAGTTCGCCGAGCGAAGGCGTGCCCGGCGGCACGCCCAAGCCCAGGAAGTCGAGCGAGGTCAGCGCCAGGATCGCCGCGCTGACCCGGAACGGCAGGAAGGTGACCACCGGCGTCAGGCTGTTCGGCAGCACGTGGCGCCAAATGATCTGCCAATTGGAGAGCCCCAGCGCACGCGCGGCGCGCACGTAGTCGAGCTGGCGGTTGCGCAGGAATTCGGCGCGCACGTAGTCCGACAGCCCCATCCAGCCGAACAGCGACAGCAGCACCAGCAGCAGCGCGATGCTAGGCTCGAACACCGATGCGAAAATGATCAGCAGGTACAGCTCGGGCATCGAGCTCCAGACCTCGATCAGCCGCTGGCCGGTGATGTCGATCCGGCCGCCGAAGAAACCCTGCACCGCCCCGGTCGCGACGCCGAGCAAGACGCCGACCACGGTCAGCGCAAGACCGAACAGCACCGACACCCGAAACCCGTAGATCAGCCGCGCCAACACGTCGCGTCCGCGGTCGTCGGTGCCGAGCCAGTTCGCGCGCGACGGCGGCGCCGGGTACGGCTCGGTCGCGTAGTAGTTGATAGTGTCGTCCGCGTAGTGGTTCGGCGCGAACAGCAGAAAGTTGCCGGCCTCGGCAAAGCGCTTCCTGATGTACGGATCGAGGTAGTCGGTCGGCGTCGGAAAGTCGCCGCCGAACGTAGTCTCGGGCACGTTGTGCAGCACCGGGAAGTACCAGTGGCCGTCGTAGCGCGCGACCAGCGGCCGATCGTTCGAGATCAGCTCGGCGCCGAGGCTAAAGACCAGCAGCGCGCAAAACAGCAGCAGGCTCCACCAGCCGAGCCGGTGGCGCTTGAAGCGCTGCCACGCACGTCGGCTCGGCGAGACCGGCAATTTGGCCTCTTTCACCGGGCCACCGCGGAGCGGGCTTTGCCCGGCCGCTGGTGGGCCTTGCAGGCCGCGGCGGCGCCAGAGGCACCGCCTCTTCGGGCCGTCCAAGCCTGCGCAGGCAGGCTCGGAGCCGCGGCCCTCAGCCCCCTCGAGGGGGAGGCGGCCGCCGGCCGCTTCGGGGGTGCTAGTCAAATTTGACACGCGGGTCCACCCAGACGTAGCACAGGTCGCTGATCAGCTTGGTCGCCAGCCCGATCAGCGTGAAGAAGTACAGCGTGCCCAGCACCACCGGATAGTCGCGCCGGATCACCGACTGGTACGACAGCAGGCCCAGGCCGTTCAGCGAGAACAGCGTCTCTATCAGCAGCGAGCTGGTGAAGAACGCGCCGATGAACGCCGCCGGAAAACCGGTCACGAGCGGAATCGCCGCATTGCGCAGCACGTGCTTCCACAGCACGCGCCGTTCCGACAAGCCCTTGGCGCGCGCGGTCAGCACGTACTGTTTCGCGATCTCGTCGAGGAACACGTTCTTCGTCAGCATGGTCACGACCGCGAATGCACCGACCACCATCGCGATCACCGGCAGCGTGATGTGCCACAGGTAGTCGGTGATGCGCGCGCCCCAGCTCAACGCGTCCCAGTTGCTCGAGGTCAGGCCGCGCAGCGGAAACCATTGCAACTGCCCGCCGAACACCACCAGCAGCGCGACGCCGAGCACGAAGCCGGGGATCGCGTAGCCGACCAGCACCACCAGGCTGCTCAGCATGTCGAAGCGGGTGCCGGCGCGCACCGCCTTCGCGATGCCGAGCGGCACCGACACCAGGTAGCTCAGGAAGAACGTCCACAGCCCCAGGCTGACCGACACCGGCAGCCGCTCCTTGATCAGTTGCCAGACGCTCTTCGGGTAGTAGAAGCTGTTGCCCAGGTCGAAGCGCGCGAACTGCCCGAGCATGCGCACGAAGCGCTCGGGCGCCGGCTTGTCGAAGCCGTACAGGCGCCGGATCTCGGCGATGCGCGCCGGGTCGATCCCCTCGCGCCCGCGGTAGCCGGCGGCGGAGAGCGCGCGGCCTTCGCCGCCGGTGTCGCGCCCCTCGAGCTGCGCGACCATCTGCTCGACCGGGCCGCCCGGCACGAACTGGATCACCGCGAACGTGACCAGCAGCACCCCGAACAGCGTCGGGATCATCAGCAGCAGGCGCTTGACA
Organism: Burkholderiaceae bacterium; assembly: GCA_030123545.1. NCBI lineage: Bacteria > Pseudomonadati > Pseudomonadota > Betaproteobacteria > Burkholderiales > Burkholderiaceae > Burkholderiaceae bacterium. The sequence continues at coordinate 2,375,691 of CP126124.1, forward strand.
ATGTAGGCCGTCATCGTGCGGTGCGGGAAGAGGACCGGCTCAGGGCGCGCCGGCCAGGTTCGCCGGAGACGCCCACCAGACCGTGGTGACCCACCCGTCGGGCTGGTAATAGCGCGGCACCACCGGCGGCCGCTCGAAGCGGCCGGCGCGCACCGCGACCCGGAACACGCTGCTGTACCAGTGCGGCACCATGTAGTAGCCGAAGCGCAGCACGCGGTCGAGCGCGCGCAGGCTCGCGATCAGTTGCGGCCGAGTCTCGGCCGACGTCACCTTCTTCAGCAGCGCGTCGACCGCCGGGTTCTCGATGCCGCAGAAGTTGCTCGACCCGTCGGTGGCGGCCGCCTTCGAACCGAACCGGTCCAGCAGTTCGGTGCCGGGCGCGGCGCTGCCGGGCACGCGGTTGCTGATCATGTCGAAATCGAATACGTTCATCCGTTTCTGCAGGATCGCGAAGTCGACGACCCGATAGGTCGCCCTGATGCCCAGCCGCGCGAGATTGTGCGCGTACGGCGTGACGACGCGACCCATCGACCCGGAATTGTCGAGGAACTCGATCGTCAACGACTCGCCGGCCGCGTTGCGCAGCGCGCCGTCGCGGTAGGTCCAGCCGGCCTCGTTCAATAACGCCTGGGCTTCCCGCAGATGGTCGCGCAAAGTGTTGCCGCTCTTCGGATCGTCGCTCGTCACCGGCGGCTGCGGCACCGGCTGCGTGAACACCTTGGGTGGCAACTCGGCGCGCAGCGGATCGAGCAGCGCCAGTTCGTCCGCGCCAGGCAGGCCGCGCGCCTCGAAGTCGCTGGCCGGAAAGTAGCCGCGCACCCGGGTGTAGGCGTTGAAGAACAGCTGGCGGTTCAGCCATTCGAAGTCCATCGCGAGGCCGATCGCCTTGCGCACGCGCCAGTCCTTGAACTTCGCGCGCCGCGTGTTGAACAGAAAGCCCTGGAAGTCGCCCGGGTTGCCGTTCTTGAATTCGCGCTTGACGACGCGGCCCGAATCGAAGGCGCGGCCGGTGTAGGCGCGTGCCCATTCGCGCGCGATGAACGCCTGGATGTAGTCGAACTCGCCGGCCTTGAACGCTTCGAGCTGCGCGGTGTTGTCCTGGAACAGCTTGTAGGTCACGCGGCCGAAGTTGAACAGGCCGCGGCGCACGTTCAGATCCTCCGCCCAGTAGTGCGGATCGAGGTCGTAGCTGATGTCGCGGCCGAAGTCGACGCGGCCGATCCGGTACGGGCCGCTGGCGATCGGCGGGTCGGTGACGATCTGGTCCAGCGGCTTGCCGCCGCCCCACTTCGGGCTGAACACCGGCAGGCTCCCGACGATCAGTGGCAGCTCGCGGTCCGCGCGCCTGAAGTCGAAGCGCACGCGGTACTTGCCGAGCACGGTCGCTTTGCTGACCCCGCCGAAGTACGACTGGTACTGCGGCGAGGCCTCGGGGCCGGTCAGCTTGTCGAACGAATACTTGACGTCGGACGCCAGCACCGGGTCGCCGTTGGAAAAGCGCGCGCGCGGGTCGATCGTGAACACCGCCGACAAGCCATCCGGCGCGACCGTCACGTCGTCGGCGAGCAGGCCGTACGCGGTGGTCGGCTCGTCCATGTCGCCGGTGAGCAGCGTGTCGAACATCAGATCCGGCAGGCCCGGCGCTGCGAGGCCTTTCAGCGTGAACGGGTTGTACTTGTCGAAGCTCGACAGCCGCGTCGGCGGCACCAGCGTGATCTCGCCGCCTTTGGGCGCATCGGGGTTCACGTAGTCGAAATGCGCGAACCCCGGCGGGTACTTCACGTCGCCGAACTGCGCGTAGTAGTACGCGGCCCAGCATGGACTGGCCAGCCCCAACAGCGCGCAAAGCAGCCACACCCGCATGCGACAATTCTGCATGAAGCGCGCGCCGCGCCCGAAGCGGGCCAGCGACGAAAGCGGCGCGCACCGCATTCCACCACCCTAGGAGCTGCAGATGGGTTTTCTCACCGGCAAGAAGCTGCTGATCACCGGCGTGCTGTCGAACCGCTCGATCGCCTACGGCATCGCGCGCGCCTGCCACCAGCAGGGTGCGGAACTCGCGTTCAGCTACGTCGGCGAGCGATTCAAGGACCGCATCACCGAGTTCGCCGCCGAGTTCGACTCCAAGCTGATCTTCGATTGCGACGTCGCCGACGACGCGCAGATCGAAAAGCTCTTTGCCGATCTGGGCGTGGCCTGGGGCAAGTTCGACGGCTTCGTGCACAGCATCGGCTTCGCGCCGCGCGAGGCGATCGCGGGCAACTTCCTCGAAGGCCTCTCGCGCGAGAACTATCGCATCGCGCACGACATCAGCGCCTACAGCTTCGCGGCGATGGCCAAGGCCGCACTGCCGCACCTGAACGACAAGGCGGCGCTGCTCACGCTGACCTACCTGGGCGCGATGCGCTCCATTCCCAACTACAACACGATGGGCCTGGCCAAGGCATCGCTCGAAGCTTGCGTGCGCTACCTCGCCGAAGCCGTGGGCCGCACCGCGGACGGCCGCAGCATCCGCGTCAACGGCATCAGCGCCGGCCCGATCAAGACGCTGGCCGCCAGCGGCATCAAGGACTTCGGCAAGCTGCTCGGCCGCGTGGCCGACGCCGCGCCGCTGCGCCGCAACGTGACCATCGAAGACGTCGGCAACGTGGCGGCGTTCCTGCTGTCCGACCTGGCCAGCGGCGTGACGGCGGAGATCACCTACGTCGACGGCGGCTTCAGCCAGACGGCGGGGCTGTCGGCGGATCAGGTCTGATTTTCGAGTTCTTTTGGCCAATAGCGCTTATGGGATAAGCATTTGCAGCTATTGAAAACGGAGCTAAATTCGCCAGGCAGCATACCCTCAAGGCCCACTGAACCCGCTCTCGGGCCCGCGCCAAAGTGAGCACCGGCCAGGTACGTCATCACGCCACGACTGCAAGAAGAACACACAGGAAGGCGCACCGTAGATGACGCAACAGCTTCTGACTCCGCATCAAAGCCAGTACGTCGCGTGGCTGCTCACCCGCCGCGCGGCGGGCGACACCGTGGAGTCGCTGGCCTCCACGCTGGTCGATTCGCAGGTCGATCTCAACCCGCATCAGGTCGATGCGGCCCTCTTCGCCTGCCGCAACCCACTTTCGCGCGGCGTCATCCTTGCCGACGAAGTAGGTCTCGGCAAGACCATCGAGGCGGGCTTGGTGATCTCGCAGCGCTGGGCGGAGCGACGGCGCAGGATTCTCATCATCGTCCCGGCCAACCTACGCAAGCAATGGCACCAAGAGCTGCAGGACAAATTCAACCTGCAGGGGCTGATCCTCGAAGCCAAGAGCTACAACGCCCTCAAGAAATCCGGTTCCGGCAAGCAGGAGCGGCAGAACCCGTTCCTGATGACGTCGGGCCCGATCATCTGCTCCTACCAGTTCGCCAAGGCCAAGGCCAACGACATCAAGGAGATCGCGTGGGACTTGGTCGTTCTTGACGAAGCCCATCGCCTGCGCAACGTCTACAAGACCAGCAACGTCATTGCCAAGACGCTCAAGGAGGCAATGGCGCACGTCCATTCCAAGGTGCTGCTCACCGCCACGCCCTTGCAGAATTCGCTGCTGGAACTCTACGGCCTCGTCAGCATCATCGACGACCGCGTCTTCGGCGATCTCGACAGCTTCCGCGCGCAGTTCACCGCCAATGGCCGCGACCAAGCCTTCGGCGCATTGCGCGAACGACTGTCCGCCGTCTGCAAACGCACCCTGCGCAAGCAGGTGCAGCCCTACGTGTCCTACACGGCGCGCAAGGCCATCGTGCAGGAGTTCACCCCGTCGAACGAGGAGCAGGAGCTTTCCCGCCTCGTCGCCGAGTACCTGCGCCGCCCCAACCTGCAGGCGTTGCCGCAGAGTCAGCGTCAGCTGATCTCGCTCGTTCTGTGGAAATTGCTGGCGTCCAGCACGCACGCGATTGCGGGCGCGCTGGAAACGATGGCCAAGCGCCTGCAAGGCGTGCTCGACGCATCTCCCGTGGTCGATCTGACGGAGGAACTGGACGAAGACTACGAGTCGCTGGATGAAACCGCCGAGGAATTCGTCGATGGCGAGGACGACTCCGCACTGGATGCGGCCGGGCCCAGCAAGGAGGAGCGCACCGCCATCTCGAACGAGATCGACGAGCTGCGCCACTTCAAGACGCTGGCCACCAGCATCCGCGACAACTCCAAGGGCAAGGCGTTGCTCATCGCCCTCGACCGAGCGTTCGCGGAACTGGATCGGCTGGGCGCGGCCAAGAAGGCCATCATCTTCACCGAATCCAGGCGCACGCAGGATTACCTCCTGAGTCTGCTGGCCGACACGCCCTACGGCGACGACATCGTCCTGTTCAATGGCACCAACAGCGATGCGCGCGCGCAGGCCATCTACAAGGACTGGATCAAGCGCCACGAAGGCACCGACCGCATCACCGGCTCCAAGACTGCCGACACCCGCGCCGCACTGGTCGAGCACTTCAAGGAGCGCGGCACGATGATGCTCGCCACCGAGGCGGGCGCGGAAGGCATCAACCTCCAGTTCTGCTCACTGGTCATCAACTACGACCTGCCGTGGAACCCGCAACGCATCGAGCAGCGCATCGGCCGCTGCCACCGCTATGGGCAAAAACACGATGTGGTCGTGGTCAACTTCGTGGATCGCAGCAACGAGGCCGATGCCCGCGTGTACGAACTGCTGGCACAGAAGTTCCAGCTTTTCGAAGGCGTGTTCGGAGCCAGCGACGAAGTGCTCGGCGCCATCGGCTCCGGTGTCGATTTCGAGCGCCGTATCGCCGACATCTACCAGAACTGCCGCAACCCAAGCGAGATCAAGGCCAGCTTCGAGCAACTCCAACTCGACCTCTCTGGCGAGATCAATGAGGCGATGGTCAAGACGCGCCAAGTGCTGCTGGAGAACTTCGACGAGGAAGTGCAGGACAAACTCCGTGTCCGCGCCGAAGACAGCCGCAGCGCCCGCAGCCGCTTCGAGCGGATGCTGATGGATTTGAGCCTGGCGGAATTGGGCGGCTGCGCCAACTTCGATGACGATGGCTTTCATCTGCGGCGAGCGCCGGACGGCATCGATGCCAGCGGACTCACTGGCATCGAACTGGGGCGCTATGAACTACCACGCCGATCGGGCGACGCGCACCTGTATCGCATCAATCATCCACTGGCATTGTGGATCACGCACCAAGCCAAGACCCGCGCGCTCGATGGAGCCAAGCTGGTGTTCGACTACGACGGCTATGGCACCAAGATCAGTACGCTAGAGCCGTATCGCGGGAACGCCGGGTGGCTCACCCTGAAGCTCGTGTCGGTCGAAGCCTTGGGCAACCAAGAGCAGCACCTGCTGGTCGCGGCCAGTACCGCCGATGGCGTCGCGCTGGCCGAGGATGATCCGGAGAAGCTGTTGCGCCTGCCTGCCACCTCACGGGCGGCGGGCCTGTTCAATAACGCGGGCGACGCCACGCTGGTGGCCGACGTGACCACCCGCAAGACGAAACTGCTGCGGGACATCAATCAGCGCAACCTAGGCTACTTTGAGCAGGAAGTGCAGAAGCTGGATGCCTGGGCGGATGACCTGAAGCTGGGCCTTGAGCAGGAAATCAAGGAGATCGACCGCGAGATCAAGGAGGTACGTCGCACGGCGGCGACGTCGCCCACGCTGGAAGAAAAGCTGTCATGGCAGAAGAAGCAGCGCGACCTGGAAGGCAAGCGCAGCAAGCTGCGCCGCGAACTGTTCACCCGGCAAGATGAGGTCGAAGCCCAGCGCAGCGACCTCATCAACCAGTTGGAAGTGCAGCTCCAGCAGCAGGTGGAAGAGCGCACGCTGTTCACCATCGAATGGGAACTGAGATGAGCCGCGCGGAAGTGCGAGATCCCTCACTACGGCTACGCCCATGGGCATCGCTGGTGCTCTTTCTAAGCGCCTATTCGCCACTGATGCTAATCCTGATAATCAAGGATTACGACACGACCAGCCCCGGTTTACTCCCTCAGAATCCGGTATTCAGCGGCGTCCTTTTGTTAGTCGCAGTGTGCAGCAGCTTGGCTGTGCTTCGTTCCGTCAGAGAAATCGATGGTGGGCTGACGGTGACGGTCACCAAAGCGTCCAACAAGTCGGGGGATATGTTTGGCTACACGATCCCCTACATGCTGTCGTTCATGAAGGTGGATCTGGGAGACTGGCAGGTCATTGCGAGTCTAGCCCTGTTTCTCGCCATCCTTTTCATCATGGCCTACCGTACCCAGACGGTTTTCGTGAACCCAATACTCGCGCTTGCCGGTTATCTGCTGATCGACTGCACATTCAAGCGCGGTGACAAGGAAATTCAGGCGATGGTCGTGACACGGCAACCGCTGGCCGTAGGCGACACCTGTCGCATGGAACGGCTATCGCATTACTTGTATGTGGCCGTAAGAAACAATGACAACCAGGATGAGAAGGGCGCAAAAGAATGAGCAGCAAATCGCACAAAGCAAGCCTGAAAGCGATTAAGGCATTCGAATTGAGCAAATGGACGGCAACCTTCTGGCTCGTCAAACGCTACATGGCCAACCACGCAGCGCATTATTCGGTGCTGCGTGTCAACACCGACACCAAGCTACAGAAGCGGCTGAAGGGCTATGTGACCAATCAGTTGCAGGGCAAGAATTTTCACCTGGACGAATACGATTTCAACAATGCCGACGGCGATGACACGCTGTTCACGATTACGACTGATGCCACCGACTTCCCTCAAGTCGAGCAGGCGATCAGCACAGGTTTTGACAATGCCATAGCCAAGGACTATAAGGAATTGCTCAACTCTTGGTCGTATGTCGTCCAGCTTGAGCAGGGCAATGACCGCCTCTATGCCTGGCGCAAGATCAGCACATTGAACCAGCCCAAGAAAGTTCAATCGCGCCAGGCAACTTTCTTCGTCGAACATAAGCTTGTGGACGTGGAAGAGAAGGACGTCTTTCTGATCGATCCGCGTTTCGACTTCTTCGTGCATGACGGCATGATCTTCATTGCCAACAAGAAGGAGTTCGAGGTTTCCATGAACTTCCGCGAGGGCATGAAGGCCAAGGCTGCGGAGGTCATCCAAAACTTCAATGAAAGCGGCTATTTTAAGAACATTGACCTCATTCAGAAGCACGTGGGCGACAACCTGCACCACTTGCGCAAGATGGCATCCATCCTCAAGGCCGGTTACTACCAGAAGGCCGACTACATCCAGCGCATGATTGAGGTCAGTAAGGCCGAGGGCTGGGAACTTAAAGTGGAGAATGGTCAAGTCGTGGTCGAAGAAGGAACGATCGACCTGCTGTTGAAGCTGCTTAACAACGACCGCTTGCGCTCCCTCATCAACGGTGAAACATTCGATGCGGCAGCCAAAGCCCGCGTCAGTGGCGGCAAGGCAGCAGCATGAGCAAGCAAAAACTAGAACTGACATGGATCGGCAAGGAGAAGCGCCCCAAGCTGGAGCCGCGCATCCTGCTCGAAGACCCGAAGAAGTCCTACCACGCCAAGCAGCGTGTGACCGAGAACGACATCTTCGACAACCGGCTGATCTTCGGCGACAACCTGCTGGCGCTGAAGGCGCTGGAGCAGGAGTTCACGGGGAAGGTGAAGTGTATCTATATCGATCCACCATTTAACACCGGCGCGGCATTTGAACACTACGACGATGCTGTAGAGCACTCTATTTGGCTCGGTCTAATGCGAGATCGTTTGGAAATTTTCAAGCGATTGTTGACAAATGACGGCGTTCTCTTCGTCCATATCGACGACAAGGAAATGGCCTACTTGAAAGTTGTGTGCGACGAGGTGTTCGGCAGAAGTCAATTCCTCAACATGATCGTTGCCAAGACCTCTGATCCGTCTGGTCACAAGACCGTCAATCCATCTCCGTACTCGCAGACGGAGTATGTCTTGATGTACGCGAAAGACAGAACATCGTACAAGTACGAACAAATCTATGTTGAAAGCTCTTATGACTCAGGGTACGGGAAGGTTGTATTGAACCGTAATGAGCACTACACTAAATGGAAAATCGGCGGTCTGAACGAACTGGTCGCCTCGTCCCTTGGCCACGAGAACACCCGTGCAGCACGAAAGGCGATGGGGCGCATGACCTTCGATGCCGCAGTCGCAGGTCATGCGTTAGAACATAAAGATAGCGTCTTCCAGGCCGTTGCCATCAGCGATGCGGCAGGACGTAGCATCGTCGATGCCCGCGAGCAATCCAAACGCAGTACCGACAAGGTTATCTGTGTAGAACGGGATGGATACGAAGACGTCTACGTCCTGAATGGACGGCAGGTGTATTTTTACTCGTCGAAGGTTCGAGAGATCGATGGTGAATCTGTCCCAGCAAAGCCGCTAACAAACCTGTGGACCGACATTCCGTGGAATGGAATTGCCAGCGAGGGTGGGGTTGAGTTCAAGAACGGGAAAAAACCGGAAAAGTTGATTCGTCGCTGTCTGGAGATCGCATCAAACCGAGGCGATTGGGTGCTGGACTCCTTCGCCGGCTCCGGAACTACTGGCGCAGTCGCCCACAAGATGGGCCGCCGCTGGATCATGGTGGAACTCGGCGAGCACTGCCACACGCACATCATTCCACGCTTGAAGAAGGTCATCGATGGCGAAGACAAGGGCGGCGTCACGGAAAACATGGGCTGGCAAGGCGGCGGCGGCTTCCGCTACCACTATCTCGCACCCAGTCTGATCGTCAACGACCGCTGGGGCAACCCGGTCATCAACCCCGAATACAACGCCGCGCAACTGGCCGAGGCGTTGGCCAAGCTGGAAGGCTTCAACTACGCACCGTCCGAGGTGCGCTGGTGGCAGCACGGCCATTCCAGCGAGCGCGACTTCATCTACGTCACCACGCAGAACCTGTCCGCCGAGCAGTTGCAGGCGCTGTCCGAAGAGGTCGGTTCCGACCGGAGCCTGCTGGTGTGCTGCTCGGCCTTCCGGGGCGTCACGGCGGCGCAGGCATCGCAACGCTGGTCGAATCTGACGCTGAAGAAGATCCCGAAGATGGTGCTGGCCCGCTGCGAATGGGGCCACGACGATTACAGCTTGAACGTGGCAAACCTGCCGATGGCCAAGCCGGAGCCGGAAGCGCCCTCACCCCAACCCTCTCCCGCAAGCGGGAGAGGGAGAAAAGGCAAGGCAGTTTCTGGCCCAGACCTGTTTGGTGATCAGGAGGGCGCGCCATGAGCAGCAAGATTGCGGCCCTTCCGCCGGACTATGTTGACTGGCTGAGTGACATCAAGGCGCGCGTGCAGGCCGCCCGCAGTCGCGCGGCACTGGCGGCCAACGCGGAGCTGGTGGCGCTGTATTGGCAGATCGGCGGTGAGCTGTTGCAGCGGCAACAAGCGGCGCAATGGGGCGACAAGGTGCTTGAGCGGCTGGCCAGCGACCTGCGCGCAGCCTTCCCGGAAATGAAGGGTTTCTCCCTTGCCAACTTGAAGTTCATGCGTGCGTTTGCGCAGGCTTGGCCGGATGCCGCAATTGGCCAACAAGTTGTTAGCCAATTGCCATGGGGCCACAACGTGATGCTGCTGACCAAGCTGAAAGATACGGCGCAGCGCCTGTACTACGCCGAACGAGCCGTTGCCGAGGGCTGGTCGCGCGCAACGCTTGAGGTCAACCTGCGCAACCGCTTGCACGAGCGCCAGGGCAGGGCCGTCACCAACTTTCAGGCGCGCCTCGCCGCACCGCAATCTGAACTGGCGCAGGAAACGCTGAAAGACCCGTACCTGTTCGACTTCCTTGGCTTGGGCGACGACGCCCACGAGCGGGAGATCGAAAACTCGTTGGTGCGGCACATCACCAGGTTCCTGCTGGAACTGGGCAGCGGCTTTGCGTTCATGGGGCGTCAGTTCCGGCTGGAGGTGAGCGGCAAGGAGTTCTTCATCGACTTACTTTTCTACCACGCGCGGCTCAAGTGCCATGTGGTGGTGGAGTTGAAGGCGACGGAGTTCAAGCCCGAACACGCCGGGCAACTGAACTTCTATCTCACTGCGGTGGACCGGCAAGTGAAAGCGCCGGACGACGCGCCCACCATCGGCCTCTTGCTGTGCAAGACGAAAGACCGGCTGGTGGCGGAATACGCGCTGTCCGGCATCGACAAGCCCATAGGCGTCGCCGAATACCAACTGGTGCGGGCCTTGCCGGAATCGCTCGTTACCAGCTTGCCAACGGTGGAGGAGCTGGAAAGCGAACTCAGGGCCGTCGAAGAAGAGCCAGAAGGCGGTGATGAATGAACGCGCGGGTCCAGAACCATGTGTCGGGGCGCTTGTCCTTGCGCCCGCCGCAGGCGGAATCGCTGGCGCGGTTGACGCGCGCGCTCGACGCCGCGCCGGAAATGCTGAAACACGAGCGCGATGTGGTCGCCGTTTTGGCCACGCTCAAGGCGCAGTTCGCCACGCTGGAGGACTTCGAGCGCGAGTTCCCTTCGCTGTGCTTCGCGCTGGCCACGGGCGTGGGCAAAACGCGGTTGATGGGCGCGTTCATCGCCTACCTGCATCTGGCACGCGGCATCAACAACTTCTTCGTGCTCGCGCCCAACCTGACGATCTACAACAAGCTGATCACGGATTTCACGCGCAACACACCCAAGTACGTGTTCAAGGGTATCGCCGAGTTCGCGCAGCAGCCGCCGCTGATCATCACGGGCGACAACTACGACCAGACCGGCGCAGCAGTGGACGATCAGCCGCAGGGCTTCGCCCACGACGTGCGCGTCAACATCTTCAACATCTCCAAGATCAACTCCGAGGTGCGCGGCGGCAAGGAACCACGCATCAAGCGCATGCGCGAGGTGTTGGGCGACAGCTACTTCAACCATCTGGCGAACCTGCCCGACCTCGTGCTGTTGATGGACGAATCGCACCGCTACCGCGCGAGCGCGGGCGTGCGCGCCATCAATGATCTGAAGCCGCTGTTCGGCCTGGAAGTGACGGCAACGCCCTTCGTGGAATCCAGCAAGGGGCCGGTGCCATTCAAGAACGTGGTGATGGACTACCCGCTGGCGCGGGCAATGGAGGATGGTTTCGTCAAGGAACCTGCGGTTGTCACCCAGCGCAACTTCGTTGCTGCGGCCCATACCCCGGAGGAAGTCGAGAAGACCAAGCTGGAAGACGGCGTGCGCCTGCATGAGACCACGAAGGTCGAACTACTCACCTACGCCCGCGAGAACGGCGTCAAGCCGGTGAAGCCGTTCATGCTCATCATCGCGCGCGATACCACGCACGCGGGGCAACTTTTGGCGCTTTTGGAATCGCAAGCGTTTTACGAAGGGCGCTACGCGGGCAAGGTGATTCAGGTTGATTCCAGCCGAACCGGCGCAGAAGAGGAAGAGATGATCACGCGCCTGCTGGCCGTGGAGAGTGTGGATGAGCCGACCGAGATCGTGATTCACGTCAACATGCTCAAGGAGGGCTGGGACGTGACCAACCTCTACACCATCGTCCCGCTGCGCGCCGCCAACGCCCGCACGCTGATCGAGCAGAGCATCGGGCGCGGCCTGCGGCTGCCCTACGGCAAGCGTACCGGCGTAGCGGCGGTGGATCGCCTGAACATCGTCGCCCACGACAAGTTCCAGGAGATCATCGACGAGGCCAACCGTGGTGATTCGCCGATCCGCCTGAAGCAGGTCATCCTGGACGCGCCCAGCGCCGACGACACGAAGGTGAGCGTGCAGGTCGGATCGGGAGCGGCGACACGGCTTGGGCTGACGGAGGCCACGCCCGCAGTCAATCTGGCTTCGGCGGCAGCCCATGGCGGCGAGGCCAAAGCAGCGCCGCCGCCTGTCTTCACCACCGAAGCGGAGAAGCAGGCCGCCCGCATGGTGATGGACGTCATCGGCAAATACGAGGTCAGGCGGGATCTGGTGCCGACCAGCGGTGCGCTGCTCAAGCCGGAAGTGCAGACGGCAATTCTGGCGGAGGTGGCGGAGCGGCTCAAGCCGATGCAGGGCAGCCTGCTGGCGGATGCGGATGAGTCGGCTCCTGCGCTCGATCTGGCCGCCGTGGTGACGAAGACGACTGAGATCGTGGTGCAGCAGACCATCGACATCCCGCGCATTGCCGTGGTGCCCAAGGGCGAGGTCACGACCGGCTTTCGCTCGTTCTCGCTGGATGTGAGCCAGCTTCGCCTGCAACCGGGCGAGCGCGAGATCGTCGGTCAGATGCTGCGCTCCAACGAGCAGTTCACGCTGGCGGCGGAAATCGGCCTGAAGGAGCAGCGCCCGGAGGACTACATCGTCCACGCGTTGGTGGACTTCGACGACATCGACTACTTCACCCACGCCGATCTGCTCTACGACCTGGCGGGCCAGATGGTGAGGCACCTGCAGAGCTACCTCTCGGAATCGGAGGCGGTCAGTGTGCTGGATCGGGATCGCCGCCTGATCGCGCGGGAAATCCACGCACAGATGATGGCGCACTTCTTCGAGGAGGCGACCGAGTTCGAGGTGCAAGTTAGTCGCGGCTTCACGGAACTGAAAGCCTGCAACTACACGGCTACGGCGGGACAAGCGCCGCGCCATTTCCGCGAAACGGTGGATGACGTGGGCGCTATCCGCCAGATGCTGTTCGGCGGATTCACGAAGTGCCTGTACCCGCTGCAGAAGTTCGACTCGGACACGGAGCGCCGCTTCGCCGTCATCCTCGAACGCGACGCCGGCAAGTGGTTCAAGCCCGCGAAGGGGCAGTTCCAGATCTACTACAAGCTCGGCACCGAGCAGCCGGAATACGTTCCCGATTTCGTGGTGGAGACGGATGCGTTCATCCTCATGGCCGAGACCAAGAAGCACGACGACCTGAAAACCGACGAAGTGAAAGCCAAGGCTGCGGCAGCCACCCGCTGGTGCAAGCTCGCCTCCGAGCACGCCGCGAGTGTTGGCAGCAAGCCGTGGAAGTACCTGCTGGTGCCGCACGACGAGATCAATGAGTCCAAGCGGCTTGCCGACTACCTTCGCTTCGAAGTGAACGAGTAGTTTGGAGTTCGCCGCACCCATGTTTCGCACGCTCATGCGCAGGTGCTTGCTGGGCGTCGCGGCATCGTTCTGGCTGGCCCTGGGCTGCGCGCACGCGGCCCCGCCCTCCCCCACGCTGGCGCTGCGCTACGAAAAGGGCGTGGACGTCAGCGCCTACCGGGTCAGCGAGAAATACGACGGCGTGCGCGCGCTGTGGACGGGGCGCGAACTGCTGTCGCGCCAGGGGCTGCCGATCCGGGTGCCGGCCTGGTTCACCGCAGGCTGGCCCGCCACGGCGCTGGACGGCGAGCTGTGGGCCGGACGCGGCCGGTTCGAGCAGGTGCAGACCGCCGTGGCCCAAAGTCAGCCGCAAGATGCGCAGTGGCGCACGCTGCGCTACATGGTGTTCGATGCGCCGAATCAGCCCGGCGGCTTCGATCAGCGCCTGCCGCATCTGAAGCAGGCCGTGGCCGCCCTCCGCCAACCCTGGGTGCAGGCGGTGCCGCAGTGGCGCGTGGCCAGCCATGACGCGCTGATGCAGCAACTGCGCGAGCACGACAAGGCCGGCGCCGAGGGCCTGATGCTGCGCAAGGGCGACGCGCCGTACCGGGGCGGGCGCAGCGGCGATCTGCTCAAGCTGAAAAGTTTCGAAGACGCGGAAGGCCGGATCGTGGGCCATCTGCCCGGCAAGGGCAAGTACGCGGGCCAGACCGGCGCGCTGCTGGTGGAGACGGAGGACGGCCGGCGTTTTGCGCTGGGCAGCGGCCTCACCGACGCGCTGCGGCGCACGCCACCGCCGACAGGCACCGTGGTGACCTACCGATACAACGGCCTGCATGCGAGCGGCCTGCCGCGCTTCGCGCGCTTCTGGCGCGTGCGACGGGACACGCCGCCCGCGCCGAATTCACAATGAAAATGGCCACTAGCCCTTATGTGACGTGCACTAAAAGCTATCAATAGAGGAGCAACTCGACCCTCAACGACCTCTACGCCACGCAGTCGGCGTAGTAGTGCCGCACGCCGTCCGGCCCGACCAGTTCGACCAGGCCGTGGATGTCGGTCTCGAAGCCGGGACAGCGCGCATTGAATTCGCGCGCGAACTTCAGGTAGTCGACGATCTTGCGGTTGAACACCTCGCCCGGGATCAACAGCGGAATCCCGGGCGGGTACGGCGTGACCAGCCCGACGGTGACGCGGCCTTCGAGTTCGTCGATCTCGACCCGTTCGGTCCGGCGCAGCGCGATGTGCGCGTAGGCGTCGCTCGGCTTCATCGCGGGCGTCAGGTCGCTGCGGTACATGTCGGTGGTGAGCCGCGCGATGTCGTGCCGCGCATACAGCGTGTGCAGGTGCTGGCACAGGTCCGCCAGGCCCATGCGTTCGTACTGCGGGTACTTGCGGCAGAACTCGGGCAGGATGCGCCACATCGCGTGGTTCTTGTCGTAGTCGTCCTTGAACTGCTGCAGCGCGGTCACCATCGAGTTCCAGCGGCCCTTGGTGATGCCGATCGTGAACATGATGAAGAAGCTGTAGAGCCCGGTCTTCTCGACCACCACGCCATGCTCGGCCAGGTACTTGGTGACCACCGCGGCCGGAATGCCGGTCTTCGCGAAGCGCCCATTCAGGTCGATCCCCGGCGTGACGATGGTCGACTTGATCGGATCCAGCATGTTGAAGCCGGTCGCGATCCGGCCGAAGCCGTGCCAGTTGGTGCCGTTCTTCGCCTTCTTGACCTCGCCCTTGATGATCCAGTCGTCGGCGCGGCCTATGCCCTCGTCCGCGAGTTTCTCCGGCCCCCAGACCTTGAACCACCAGTCGTCGCCGTATTCGGCGTCGATCTTGCGCATCGCGCGGCGAAAATCCAGCGCCTCGGCGATGCTCTCCTCGACCAGCGCGGTGCCGCCGGGCGGCTCCATCATCGCCGCCGCGACGTCGCAGCTGGCGATGATGCTGTACTGCGGCGAGGTCGAGGTGTGCATCAGGTACGCCTCGTTGAACAGGTGCCAGTCGAGCTGGATGTTCTGCGCGTTCTGCACCAGCACGTGGCTCGCCTGGCTGATGCCGGCCAGCAGCTTGTGGATCGACTGCGTCGAATACACCATCGATTTGCGCGGCCGCGTGCGCTTCTTGCCCATCGCGTGGTAGCTGCCATAGAACGGATGGAACGCCGCGTGCGGCAGCCAGGCCTCGTCGAAATGCAGGTTCTCGACATAGCCGTCGAGCATGCGCTTGATGGTCTCGGTGTTGTACAGCACCCCGTCGTAGGTCGACTGGGTCAGCGCGAGGATGCGCGGCTTGACGCGGTTCGGGTCGACGTCGGCGAGCAGCGGGTTCGCGCGGATCTTGGCCCTGATCGACGCCGGCTCGAATTCCGCCTGCGCGATCGGGCCGATGATGCCGTAGTGGTTGCGCGTGGGCTTGAGGAACACCGGAATCGCGCCGGTCATCACGATGCAGTGCAGGATCGACTTGTGGCAGTTGCGATCCACCACCACCACGTCGCCCGGCGCGACCGTGTGGTGCCACACGATCTTGTTGCTGGTGGAGGTGCCGTTGGTGACGAAGAAGCAGTGGTCGGCGTTGAAGATGCGCGCGGCGTTGCGCTCGCTCTCGCCGATCGCGCCGTCGTGATCCAGCAGCTGGCCCAGTTCCTCGACCGCGTTGCAGACGTCGGCGCGCAGCATGTTCTCGCCGTAGAACTGGTGGTACATCTGCCCGACCGGACTCTTCAAGAACGCGACGCCGCCCGAATGCCCGGGGCAGTGCCAGGAGTACGAACCGTCCTCGGCGTAGTCGAGCAGCGCCTTGAAGAACGGCGGCTGCAAGCCCTCGAGGTAGCTCCTGGCCTCGCGCGTGATGTGCTTGGCGACGAATTCGGGCGTGTCCTCGAACATGTGGATGAAGCCGTGCAGCTCGCGCAGGATGTCGTTCGGGATGTGGCGCGAGGTCTTGGTCTCGCCGTACACGTAGATCGGCACGTCGGCGTTCTTGCGCCGCACCTCCTCGATGAACTCGCGCAGCGCGAGCACCGCCGGGTCCAGATCGGGCCCGAGCGAGAACTCCTCGTCGTCGATCGACAGAATGAACGCGCTGGCGCGGCTTTGCTGCTGCGCGAACTGCGACAGGTCGCCGTAGCGGGTCACGCCCAGCACCTCGAAGCCCTCGTTCTCGATCGCCTGCGCCAGCGCGCGTATCCCCAGGCCCGAAGTGTTCTCGGAGCGGAAGTCCTCGTCGATGATGACGATCGGGAAGCGAAACTTCATGCGGACCTCGGTGCGGATGGCAGGGAAAAGGCAGCGGGCGGCCGAACAGCGACGAGAGGACTCCCGAATCGGCCAGCGCGAAGTTTAAGTAAATAATGCGCGGCGATCTTGCGCCGGCGGCATTTAGCCCAAAATCACTGACATATCGCCGATCACGCACATCGAACGGGAGCCGAATTAATGTCCGAGACGACCCTCTGGTGGCTGCTGAGCGGCGCCGCGGTGGTGGCGGAACTGGCCAGCGGAACCTTCTATCTGCTGATGGTCGCGCTCGGGCTGGCGGCCGGAGCCATCGCGGCGCATCTGGGCGCCACTATGCCGGGTCAACTGGTCGCGGCGGCCGTGGTCGGCGGCGGCGCCGTGCTGGCCTGCTACCTGGTGCGCTCGCGCCGGCCGCGCGCCGCGCCGGCGGCCGCGAACCGCGACGTGAACCTGGATATCGGCGAGACCGTCAACGTCGAAGCCTGGAAACCGGACGGCACCGCCACCGTGAAGTTCCGCGGTGCGACCTGGACCGTGGTGCACCGCCCGGAAGATGCGCCGACAGGCGGGCTGCACCGCGTGGCCGAGGTCATCGGTAGCCGGCTGCTGGTCGAGAAAATCTGAATCCCGCGCATCCGCCCGGCCGCACTCGCACTGCCCCGGCGCCGATGCTCGCTGCCCCGCCCTGCTCACTTGGCCCCGGCCTGCTACGCTCGCCCATCCGTCAACCGACCCCCAAAGAACCGTCTGGAGAGAACAAGCATGGAAGTCGCCGTCGTCATCGTCGTCATCGCGATCATCTTCATCACGCGGTCGATCAAGGTCGTGCCGCAGCAGCACGCCTGGGTCGTCGAGCGTCTCGGCAAGTACCACGGCACGCTGGCGCCGGGGTTGAATTTCCTGCTGCCGTTCATCGACAGGGTGGCGTACAAGCATGTGCTGAAGGAAATCCCGATGGATGTCGCGAGCCAGGTCTGCATCACGCGTGACAACACGCAGTTGCAGGTCGACGGCGTGCTGTACTTCCAGGTGACCGACGCGATGCGGGCCAGCTACGGCTCATCGAACTACGTCCTCGCGATCACGCAGCTCGCGCAGACCTCGCTGCGCTCGGTGATCGGCAAGCTCGAACTCGACAAGACCTTCGAGGAGCGCGACATCATCAATGCCCAGGTCGTCGCGGCGATCGACGAGGCCGCGTTGAACTGGGGCGTGAAGGTGCTGCGCTACGAGATCAAGGACCTGACGCCACCGGCCGAGATCCTGCGCGCGATGCAGGCGCAGATCACGGCCGAGCGCGAGAAGCGCGCCGTCATCGCCACGTCGGAAGGCAAACGCCAGGAAGAAATCAACCTGGCCGAGGGGATGAAGCAGGCCTTCATCGCCAAATCCGAAGGCGAGAAGCAATCGGCCATCAACATCGCGCAAGGCCAGGCCGGCGCGATTACCGCGGTCGCCGACGCCACCGCGCAGGCGATCGAGGTCGTCGCGAACGCGATTCGCCAGCCCGGCGGCGAGCAGGCGGTGCAGCTCAAGGTCGCCGAGCGCGCGCTCGACGCCTACGGCAAGGTCGCCGCCGACGCAACCACGACGCTGATCGTGCCAAGCCATATGACCGAGGTCGGGACGCTGATCACCTCGGCGATGAAGATGATCCAGGCGCAGACCGCGCCGCCGACCGCGCCGCAACGGGCGGCGCAGTAGCCGCCCGCTAGTCGAGGCTTTCTAACCGGCGCCCGTGCGAACTGCGGCCGGGCGGCGCGCCGCCGCTGCCTTAGAATCGTTCGCTTGCGGAGAGGTGGATGAGCGGTTTAAGTCGCACGCCTGGAAAGCGTGTGAGGGGTAACACCCTCCGCGGGTTCGAATCCCGCCCTCTCCGCCAGGGACCTAGATTCCATATGGATCCCGAGGTACTTTTCCGACAAACCCGCCACAAGGCCCAGACTCCCTGCCATTCGGCGCTGGTCAAAGCCATTTCGCCCGCTTCAGCACGACGTACAGCGTGACGCAGACCGCGCCGGTGATGCCGATGATGGTCGGGTAGGCATATGGCTTGGCGAGTTCCGGCATGTCGTGGAAGTTCATGCCGTACCAGCTCGCCACCAGCGTGGGCGCGGCCAGCAGCGCGGCCCAGCCGGCGAGGCGCTTGACGACCTCGTTCTGGCGCACTGTGATCAGCGACAGGTTGACGTTCATCGCGACGCCCAGCATCTCGCGCATCGAATTGATCGCGTCGCTGACCCGGGTCACGTGGTCCTGCACGTCGCGGAAGTACGGCCGCACCTCGTCTCGGATCACCTCGGGGTGCAGCCGCACCAGCTGGCCGAGGATGTCCT
Organism: Burkholderiaceae bacterium; assembly: GCA_030123545.1. Classification (NCBI taxonomy): domain Bacteria; kingdom Pseudomonadati; phylum Pseudomonadota; class Betaproteobacteria; order Burkholderiales; family Burkholderiaceae; species Burkholderiaceae bacterium. The sequence continues at coordinate 2,394,244 of CP126124.1, forward strand.
GCAACGGCGTCGCCGCGAGCTTGAGCGTCAGCAGTTCGCGTTGCATGCCGTACAGGCGGCGCGTGACGTCGCGGTTGGAAGCGTCGCCAAACACGTCCTGCTCCAGTTCCTGCAACTCCTGCCTGAATTCCTGCACGATCGGCAGGTAGTTGTCGACGATGAAGTCCAGGACCGCATAGAGCGCGTAGCTCGGCCCGTACGCGAGGTATTCGGGCGTCTGCTCGCAGCTTCGGCGCGCCGGGGTGTACGAGCGCGAGGCGCCGTGGCGCACCGACAGCAGGTAGCGCTTGCCGATGAACAAATGGGTTTCGCCAAATGCGATGGTTCCTTCGGTCATCTGCGCGGTCTGCGCGACGATGAACAGCGAGTCGCCGTAGGCCTCGATCTTCGGCCGCTGGTGCGCGTTGTGCGCGTCCTCGACCGCGAGTTCGTGCAGCCCGAATTCGGCCTGAAGCTTTTCCAGCAACGGCTCGTCGGGTTCGACCAGGCCGACCCAGACGAAGCCATGAGGCTGGGCCAGGAAGTCACTGATCTCTTCCAGCGTGATATCGCGGATCTTGCGGCCGTCGCCGCCGTAGGCAGCGCAGTTGGCGACCATCGGTTCGTGGGCGAGGTTTTCCATGATCGGGGCTCGAGCTCAGGGTCGCGCGTGCTGCTGGAACACACGCTGCAGCACGAAGTCGGCGGTGACCTGCTCGCCGCTCAGCAACATCGCGGCCAGCTCGCCGCCGAGGATCTGCGGCGCGATCACGACGTCGGGTTGCACCAGCTTGACGCGGCCCAGGTGGTGCGCGTCGTTCACGGCAGCGACGGTGCGCGCCTTGCCGGCGAGTTCGCGCACCGCGAGCACGACGAATGCATTCTCGGAGTCGTCATCCAGCATCGCTAACACCGCCTGGGCCTTGTCGGCGCCGGCCTTGCGCAACACGTCGGCGTCGCTCGGGTCGCCGAAGACCGCATCCACGCCCTCGGGCAGGCCCGGGTCCGGCGCCTGGCGCAGCAGCCGGGTCACCGGCAGGCCACGGCGCGCAAGCTCGCGCCAGGTGTTGAGCGCGAGCGGCGTGTTGCCGATCACGACGAAGTGGTTTTCGCGTGGCATGCGGGGGCCCTTTCGTTCGACGATGCGTTGCAGGCTGCGGGTCACCATCGGCGCGATCACCGCGGTCAGCGAGGTCGCGAACACCGCGACGCCGAGCACGATGATCGACACCGCGAACAGTTTCGTCTCGGGAGTCTGCGGGATGATGTCGCCGTAGCCGACCGTGCTCATCGTGACCATCGCGTAATAGAGCGCGGTGACGAGGTCGGTCACCGGCGGCCTGAAGTCCGCACCGAGATAGAACGTGCCGAACGTGGCGTACACGATCAGCATCGCCACCGAGGTCAGCGCGAACAGCGTGCTGGCGGCGATGCTGCTGCGATCGAACCGCCGCCAGGCGAACGCGAGCAGCGCCAGCATCAGCACGAAGTAGCCGACCAGCAGGTGCGCGTGAGGGTGCCGGCCGAAGAACATGCTGACCGCCGCGGTCGCCGCCAGCAGCAGCGCCATCGCCCAGGCCAGGCGCGAGCGCAGCAGCAGGCCGAACGCCATGATCACCATGCCCAGGCCGATCAGCAGCGGCGGCAGCAGCGCGGGATGCAGGCCCTGGCCGCCGTTCAGCAGCTGGTCGACGATGTGCCGCCACTGCCGGCCGAGATCGACTTGCAGCAGCCAGAATCCGCCCAAACCCAGCAGCAGCGCCAGCGGCACGTGCGGAAACCAGTGCCGCCCGCCGATGCGTTCGTTCAACAGCTGGAGCCTGTTGCGCAGGATCTGGGGCGAAGTAGGCGGTTCGAACGGCATGGATGGGTGCAGGGTCGCCGCACCGGCCCGAACCGGCGAGCCGGAGCCCGGGTCCGGGCGACCGATTCACCTGCCCTGCCGGCAACCGAAGCAGCGGTTTGCGCGAGTCCGCGGCATCGACCGGCGCCGATCGAGCTTACCATCCGCGCCCGAATCCGGGCCGCGGCGGTCGCCGCCGCGCCAAGGACGGGCCAAGTGTGGGCCGCCCATTCTCGGCCCTCCTGACCCCGCTTGCGCGCGCCTGTGGCCCGGAGCATGATCGCCGACGCAGGCCGGGATGACGCGGATCCCGCTCCGCTGCCGGGAACCTTGCCGCGTTCGAGGAGATCGCCATGCGGGTAGATCGCTTCTTCGATCTGCGCCGCCGCAGGCTGCTGCTGGCCGGCGGCGTCACCGCTCTGGTCGCGGCGCTGGCACCGCGGCGCGCAGCCGGCGCCGACAAGATTCCGATCGGCGTGATCGGCTCCGGCCATATCGGCGGGACGGTCGGTGGGCTCTGGGCCCAAGATGGCCATCCGGTGCTGTTCTCGTCGCGCCATCCGGAGGAACTCGGCGATCTGGTCCGACGCCTCGGGCCGCTTGCACGCGCCGGCACGGTGGAACAGGCGATCGCTTTCGGCGACGCGCTGCTGGTCGCGGTGCCGTACAAGGCGCTGCCGCAGCTCGGCCAGGACTACGCACCGATGCTGCGCGGCAAGATCGTGCTCGACGCTTGTAATGCGATAGCGGCGCGCGACGGCGCCATTGCCGACGAGGTCGAGCAGGACGGCATCGGCGTCACTTCGCAGAAATACCTGGCGGGAACAAGGCTCGTGCGTGCGTTCAACACGATGTCATCCACGATCCTGGCGCGCGAGGCGAACCGCCCCGCGCCGAGGATGGCGATCCCGATCGCCGGTGATGACGCGGATGCCGTGTCCGTCGCGGCGCAACTGGTCCGCGACGCCGGATTCGAGCCGGTCGTGGTCGGCACGCTGGCCGACGCGCGGCGCTTTCAGCGCGGCGGACCGGGCTACGGTCAGTCGGTGACCACCCCCGAACTGAGGCGTGCGCTGTCGCTGCCACCATGATGCTGCTTGCGCAGCGGCTGCAGCGAGTCGTCCCGGCCACGCCCGCGGAACGCGCCGCCGCGCTGTGGTCGTTCGCCTACTTCTTCGCGCTGCTCGCCGGCTACTACGTGCTGCGGCCGCTGCGCGATCGCATGGGCATCGCCGGCGGCGTACGCGCGCTGCCGTGGATGTTCACCGCGACCTTCGTCACGCTGCTGGTCGCGCAGCCGCTGTACGGCGCGCTGGTCGCACGGCTGTCGCGTGCGCGCTTCATTCCCGTCGTCTACCACTTCTTCGCGGCCAACCTCGCGCTGTTCTGGCTGTTGCTGACGCTGGACGTTGCGCCGGTCGCGGTCGCGCGCGTGTTCTTCGTCTGGGTCAGCGTGTTCAACCTGTTCGCGGTCGCGGTATTCTGGTCGTTCATGGCCGATCTGTTCACGAGCGAACAGGGCAAGCGGCTGTTCGGCTTCATCGGCGCTGGAGGCACCGCTGGTGGCCTGCTCGGGCCGGCGATCACGATTGCACTTTCGGTGCGGCTCGGCCCCGGGAACCTGCTGCTCGTCGCGATCGTGTTTCTCGAACTCTCGGTGCTCTGCGTGTGGCGGCTGGAGCGCGGCAGCGTGGCAGGGCCGAAACCCGGCGGCATCAGTTCAGCGGGCACCGAACACACGGCCCGCATCGGCGGCAGCGCGTTCGCCGCGCTGCCCGAACTCATCCGGTCGCCGTATCTGCTGGGCGTCGGCGCCTGGGTCAGCCTGCTGTCGTTCGGGGCGACGATGCTCTATTTCATGCAGGCCCATCTGGTGGCTGCCACCGTGCATGGTGCCGGTGCGCAGACGCGGATCTTCGCGAGCATCGACCTCGCGGTCGGGCTGCTGACGCTGGCCACGCAGGTGTTCGCCACCGGTCGGCTGCTCGAGCGCTTTGGCACCGGCGTCGCGGCTGCCGCGCTGCCGGCCGTGTACATCGTGGGCTTCGCGGTACTGGCGGCGGCGCCGGTGCTGGGCGTGGTGCTGGTGCTGCAGGTGGTGCAGCGCTGGATGAATTTCGCGATCGCGAACCCGGCGCGGCAGGTGTTCTTCACGGTCCTCGCGCGCGAGGAAAAGTACAAGGCAAAGAACCTGATCGACGTGGTGATCTACCGCGGCTCGGATGCGCTCTACGGCTGGGTCTACGACAGCCTGCAGGTACTCGGCCTGAAGCTCGGCGCGATCGCGCTGTGCGCGTTGCCGGCAGCCGCGGCGTGGTTCGCGCTGTCGCTGGCGCTGGGCCGCTCGCAGGAGCGCCGCGCCGCGCGCGCGGTTCCGACCGCAACACTGGGAGATCGACGATGAATGGATGCAATCGCCGCGCGTTCGCCACATGCGCCGCCGCTACGCTGGTGACGCCAGCCTTCGCCCAGCGCAGTGCGGAGCCCATCGTCACGCGTGCGATCCCGAGCTCGGGCGAGCGCCTGCCATCCGTCGGCCTGGGCACGGCGCGCGTGTTCGACAGCGACGATGCGGCCACGCTGCGCGCCGCGACCGAGGTGCTGCGCGCGCTGGTTGACGGCGGTGGCCGGCTGGTCGACACCGCGTCGTCATACGGTGACGCCGAGCAGGTGCTGGGCCGCGTGCTCGCCGCGACCGGACTGCGCGAGCGCACCTTTATTGCCACCAAGCTCGAAGCCGCCGACACGTCGGAACTCGATCGCTCGTTGAAACGGCTCGGCGTGGCCCGGGTCGACCTGCTGCAACTGCACAACGTGCGCGATCCGCGCCAGTCGCTCGCGCAATTCAGGGACTGGAAGGCGCAAGGCCGCTGCCGCTATATCGGCATCACGTCCACTTACCACGGCGACTTCGCGGCGCTCGAGGCCGTGCTCGGCCGGGAGAAGCCGGATTTCGTGCAGGTCGACTACTCGCTCGACAACCATGACGCGCAGCAGCGCACCCTCTCGCGCGCGGCAGACGTCGGCGCCGGAGTGCTGACCGCGCTGCCGTTCGGCCGCGGCAGATTGTTCCGCGCGGTGCGCGGGCGTGCGATTCCGGACTGGGCGCAGGGCTTCGCCGCCAGCTGGGCGCAGTTCTTCCTGAAATACCTGATCGCCGACGACCGGGTCACTGCGGTGATCCCGGGAACCGCCGACGCGAGACACATGACCGACAACCTCGGCGCGATGCGCGGGGCGCTGCCCGACGCCGGCGAGCGGCAACGGATGGTCGCGTACATCGAAAGCCTTTGACGCGAGTGCAAAAGAAAAAGCCACCTTGCGGTGGCTTTTTCAGTTACGGCCAGGTGATCAGTTCAGGTCAACCTTCTTGCCGTCCTTGTACACCGACAGCGTAATCGCCGGGTTGCGCAGTTCGCCGTTCGGCTCGAACTGGATGTCGGCGGTCACGCCCTTGTAGTCCGTCTTGTGGATGAACGGCGTGTAGACCTTGGGATCGACGGAGTTGGCGCGCTTCATCGCGTCTGCCAGCACCATCGTCGCGTCGTAGGTGTACGGGCTGTAGATCTGGAACTGGCCCGGGAACTCGGCGTCATAGCGCTTTCTCCAGGCCACACCCGCGGGCCGCTTTTCCAGCGACGCGCCGCCGGTGGCGCAGACCACGTTGGAGAGGCTCTTCGCGCCGGCCGAGATCTTCGCCAGTTCAGGCGTGCAGATGCCGTCGCCGCCAAAGTACTTGACGTTGTCCATGCCGAGCTGGTCCATCTGGCGCAGCATCGCGCCGGCCTGGGCGTCCATGCCGCCGTAGAAGATCGCGTCCGGCTTCTTGGCCTTGATCGAGGTCAGGATCGCCATGAAGTCGGTCGCCTTGTCGGTGGTGTACTGCTGGTCGACCATCTTCAGGCCCTTGGCCTGCGCCGTCTTCTTGAACACCT